>OZ246969.1:1447500-3544205 GCA_965232345.1 Arenicellales bacterium | reverse complement strand
CTTGAACCCCGTAGTTGTCTTCTGCGACATTCTTGATGACATTGGTCATGATCTTTGCATAGCCCCAGTTGAGCTGCCCGATGATGATCTTGTCCGCATGGGCAACGGAGGTTGCAATCGCACTGAATGCCAGTGCGCCTGCAAATAGCAGGCATCTGGATTTATTGAACATTTGTAACTCCATAAAGGTGGGAATGATTTGTTGTGGATTAGAAATTGTTATTTTCTGCTTTGAACTATTCGGTCAAGAATCATAGCACAGAACAGTATCGCGATTCCAGCCAGTATTCCTTTTCCCTCATGGGCATAGGTCAGCGCATCCAGCACGTCCTCACCCAGTCCTTTGGCCCCGATGAGAGATGCGATCACGACCATCGACAGGCACATCAGTATGGTTTGATTGATGCCCGCCATGATGGATGGCTTGGCGAGCGGCAAGTCCACCCGCAGCAGAAGATAGAGCTTGGATGCCCCGAATGCCGTGGCCGCTTCCCGGATGTGATCCGGCACACCCTGCAAGCCGAGCACCGTCAATCGCACAACCGGCGGCATGCCGAATATGATTGTCGCAATGATTCCGGGCGGCTTTCCAATGCCGAAAAAGGCAATGACAGGAATCAGGTACACGAAAGAGGGCATTGTCTGCATCAGATCCAGGATCGGCCAGACCACCGAGCGAATTTTGGCTTTCCGCTGGCAGAGAATTCCGAGCGGAATGCCGATGACGACGCAGATCAGACACGCGGTGCCCAGCAGCGCAACCGTCAGCATGCTCTTCTCCCAGAATCCGAAAATTCCAAGATAGAACAGCGCGGCGGCCGTGTAGATCGCCACGCGGGTGCCCGCCGCCTTCGCCGAGATGAGCACAATGACCGACATCACAATGACCCAGGGCGTGCCGAGCATGATGATCTCCAGAAAATCCAGCAGCTGTCGGATCGCAAGAGTGACTCCCCCGAAAAAGGCCGCAAAGGATTCGGTCAGCCACTGCACTGAGTTGTCGATCAGCGATTCCGCGCTGCGCCGCCAGCTGGTCTCCGCGGGCACCTCCTTCAGCCAGCTCGGAACATTGACCGCCGAGAATCGGTAGACGGAGGTGCAAAGGACAATCAGAGAGAACACGCCGGTCATCGCGGTCTGAATCCAGTTGATTCCGCTCGGCATGGATTGATCCGCGCGCCATTTCTGAAACCGGAACTTCAGCAGTTTGTTCGCGATGAGTCCCTGGATGACCTTGACGGTGACAACGGTCATGATTCCAAGCGTGACCAGCAGCGGCGCCTGCGCGGCGATCTGTTCCGCCTGCTCCCAGGCTCTGCGGCTGGCCGCCTCAAGCGCCGACGCGGACTCCTGCAAAGTATTGACGTTATCTGCACCGCTTGCCAGCGCCTCATTCGCCTCTTCCTGCCGAATCTGAGCCATGTTCGACAACCGTTCTGCCCGTGCGAACTCATCGCCGCCCAGTTCCGCGAACAGCCCGCGGAAAATCTGCACAAATGCAAGGCATTCAATGAACAGAAAGACCCAGAAACACAGCCACAAGTGCCGGGCAGCCCACCAGATCGGACCGAAGGCTGCCGCTGCCGAGTTGAAGCTCAGCACCGCTTTCGCCGATTCGTCCAGCCGATCGAATTGCCGGACATAGTAGTCTTCGCCGGAACCGACGAATTCCGCGATGGCCGCATTGCGTTGCATAGTATTTTTCTCAGACTCGATGGTGGTTTCACTCATGCTGAATTACTCCTGTTGCCTTTGATGCTGCGAAGCAGAAGCTCCTGATCGACATAGCCGATATCGTTGCCGTCGGAACCGATGATCACAATCGGTTTTCGATGCTGCAGCGACGTGTCGATCAGATGATCAAGATCGGCGCTGTCTGCCATTCGCGGCGCATCCGCGAGTGATGCGCGATCGCCCGGATAGTCCGCGATCGGATGCATGACTCCCGAAGCGCTGACCAGCTTCAGTCGCGAGATGTTCGCCACAAATGCGCGGACATAGTCATCAATCGGGTTTGTTACGATTTCCTCGGGTGTGCCGATCTGCACCAGCTTTCCATCGTTCATAATGGCGATTCGATGTCCGATGCGGATGGCCTCGTCCAGGTCGTGTGTGATGAAGATGGTGGTTTTGCTGGTGAGATCGGACAGTTTGATGAATTCGTCCTGCAGCTGTCGGCGGATCAGAGGGTCAAGCGCGCTGAACGGCTCATCCATCAGCAGGATGTCAGGATCAGCGGCCATGGCCCGGGCCAAGCCGACGCGCTGCTGCATGCCGCCGGACAGTTCATGCGCGTAGTGATATTCCCAGCCTGCCAGCTCCACCATCGCCAGCACGCGCTCGGCAGTCTCCCTGCGCTGGCGGCGGTTGATCCGCTTCACGTCCAGCGGCAGCGCGACATTGTCCAGGACTGTGCGATGCGGCATGAGGGCGATATTCTGAAAGACCATGCCGATCTTCTCCGCGCGCAGCATGCGCAGCTGCTTTTCATCGTGCAGCATGATGTCTTCGCCCTGAATGAAGATCTGACCGCGGGTGGGCTCCAGCAGTCGGTTGATGTGCCTGACCAAAGTTGACTTTCCGCTTCCGGAAAGCCCCATAATGCAGAAAACCTCGCCTTCTCGGACCGAAAAATTGGCATCCTGCACCCCGACTACACAGCCGAATTGCTCCAGCACCTGCGCTTTGGACAGATTGCCGGTGAGTATGGCTGACATCGCGTCATCGATTTTCGAGCCGAAAATCTTCCAGACATCGACAAGCTCAACAGCGGCGGGGCTGTTCTGTGATACGATTGGCTTGCGAGCTTCCATCGATTTTGATGCGGTTGGATGCAGAGGGGTTGGATTCAGCGCCTGCCGATAGCCGGCAGATGACAATCAGCAGATGGAAAACCGCATCGTTTGAAATCACATACGAACGAAATCAAGTGCATTATGATTCGCCTGCTGATCTCAATCACGACTCAAGAGTGACGACGTTCGCGGACGAACATCTGGGAAAATAAAGAATTATCGATTCGCATTATAAGAATGAGCAATTCGGAATTTGATCTCGACAGACTCAATCACAGGTATCACCTGCATGGTTTCACGCATCTGAGTGAGTTTGAACGGCAGCGCTCGGTCGTCATTGAGCGGGGCGAGGGGATTTATCTCTTCGACGCGGCTGGCAGACAATACCTGGATGCGATGTCAAGCCTCTGGTGCGCGACGCTCGGATACAGCGAGTCTCGACTGATCGAGGCGGCTCGCGAGCAGATGTCGAGGCTGCCGTACAGCCATACATTCCGCGGCCGCAGCAGCGAGAAGCTCATTCAGCTTGCCGAGCGGCTGATCGAGATTGCGCCGGAAGGATTGGGCAAAGTGTTTTTTGCCAGCTCTGGATCGGAAGCCAATGAATCAGCAATCAAGATTGCGTGGTCCTATCACAAATTCAGAGGACATCCAGAGAAGCGAAAGATCATCACAAGAATGAATGGGTATCACGGTTCCACGATTTTCGCGACGCGGCTATCGGGCATGCCGCAGATGCATGAGTTCACCAGCGCAGAATTTCCTGAGATCATCTATGCAAAGGCGCCTCAGTACTGCGAAGGCGCCATGGAAGGAGAAAGCGAGACGGAATTCTCGGAGCGGCTGGCAGACGAGCTTGAGGAACAGATACTGTCCGCGGGTGCCGATACTGTCGCCGCGTTCATTGCGGAACCTGTAATGGGGGTTGGCGGCGTCATCGTTCCGCCGGCATCCTATTTCGAGAAGGTTCAGCAAGTGCTGAGGCGGCATGATGTGCTGCTCATTGCCGATGAGGTGGTGTGCGGATTCGGTCGAACCGGCAATATGTTCGGGTCGATGACGTTTGGCTTGAGCCCTGATATTCTGACTGTCGCAAAGGGCTTGTCTTCCGCGTACTTTCCGATTTCGGCAGCGCTCGTCAGATCTGAAATTTACCAGACTCTGGTTGATGCGACTGCACAGAAAGGGGTGTTCAGTCATGGATTCACGTATTCCGGACATCCGGTCGGCGCCGCTGTCGGACTGGAAACCCTGGCCATTCTGGAAGAGCGGGATATTGTCGGTCACGTGCGGGATGTGGGGCAGAATTTTCAGCGCGAAATTCAAAATCTGGAGGAGTTTGACGGGATAGAGAACCCTCGGGGTGTCGGATTGATGGCCGGTTTCGATCTGGTTGGATTGGACTCTGACATCGCAGGTCCGGCGGGAAATTCGCTGATGGATATTGCTGAACGAAACGGGCTGTTCATCCGCGCTATAGGCAACACGATTGTGCTTGCTCCGCCCTTGATCATTACGGTGTCTGAAATCGATGAACTCATCAATCGTCTCAGATTGTCCATACATGAGCTTCAGCGCGGCTCTGAATCACAATATTCAAGGTCGAATTGAACATAAAATAAGCAGTTTGAAACACTTGCATATTACTGGAGCGGATTCAGATTATGAAAGAAGTTCGATGGGCGACACGCAGCTACGATGGCTATGCCATTCGGCGGGAATTGCAGCCGGATGTCGAGTTTCTTGAAGTAGGGCCGGCAACGCCAACCGGTGAGTATCTGAGAAGATTCTGGCATCCGGTGGCGATGTCTTCACAATTGGATCAAGGCAAACCGGTTCTCATAAAGGCGCTGTGTGAAGATCTGGTTGCATTCCGCGATCTGAGTGGGAGAGTCGGTGTCCTGCACAAGCACTGCGCCCACCGGCGCGCCTCGCTGGAATACGGTCGAATCGAGAACCAGGGCATACGCTGCTGCTATCACGGCTGGCACTTCGATGTCGATGGAACAATCCTGGAAACGCCGGGCGAGCCTGAAGACAGTCAGATACGGCACCGAATCTGTCAGGGCGCCTATCCAGCGAGAGAATTCAAGGGTCTTGTGTTCTGTTATATGGGACCCACAGACGAGCAGCCCGATTTTCCGCAGCTTGACTCAATGGAAATCGAGGGGCACGAACTGGTTCCGTACTCGATTCACTCTCCCAACAATTGGCTTCAGGAAACAGAGAATGCGATTGATCCGTTCCATAGCGTATTTCTTCATGGTCGAATCAGCGGACCTCAATTCCCAGGATTGGAGCACTTTCTGGATTTGCCCGTGGTCAGGTACCGCGAACGCGATGGGGGGATTGTTTACGCACATGCGCGGCGCAGCGCCGGTGACAATCTTGTGCGACTGCGGCTTCACGATTACCTGTTTCCCAACCTTGCGCAGAATGGGGGAATGTTCCAGGTCATGGACAGTCCCAAGGCGTTTGGACGCACCAGCCTGACCAAGTGGGTGACGCCGCTTGACGATGTGAACAGCCGGAAATTCGGCTGGCGGCACTTCAACGACGCTGATGAGGTGCTTCGGCAAGGTGACCGCGAGTCGGTTGGCTGGGAGAAGGTTGACTTCTACGGGCAGACGGCGCATCGAAGTTACGAAGAGCGCCAGAGCAATCCGGGCGATTGGGAAGCTTGGACCAGTCAGGGGGCTATGAATGTCCATAAACGGGAGTATCTGGGAACCACAGATGAAGGAGTCGCACTGCTGCGCTCCAGGCTGCGACGAGATATCAAGCGCATTGATCAGGGCAAATCAATAGCAACGCTGCAGCAGTCAGGAAACGGCGCGATTCCGACTTACGGCGGAGATACTGTTTTGAAGCTGGATGTCGACCCAGAGAACGATGCGGCTTTCCTTGGTTCGGTGATCGAGTCAGTGATTGATGTTCATATTGAGGCAGGTTCACTGAATGCTGACGAAAGAGCGCCATTCATCCAACGCGCGATAATCGCCAGGTATCCCGGCGCGATCTAGCGGCGCTGCCGGCGCGTCTTGAACTCCTCTTGACCGAATTCACCTTGAATGTGCCGGCAGCAAACGAATAATGCAGTCGGCGTGTGACAATTCGAGTTGTCGGAAGTTGACACTTCCCAGCTCGTTCATGGCATTTCAAGTTTCATCAGGCATCAGAAGCAAGTGAGGTATTCACAGTGAAAAGACACATGTCCATGGTCGAGGGTCTCTATTGGTGGGGCATACCCACATTCTTTCGCTGTCCGATCGCCAAAGATCCGAGTGAATGCGATATCGGTCTGGTTGGCGTGCCGCATTCCACAGGCAATGGTACGACCGAGCGCGATCAGCACATGGGGCCGCGGGCTGTACGCAACATATCCGCATTGGGCCGACGCTGTCACAAGCAGTTTCATCTGGACCCCTGGAAGGAATTCAAGATTGCTGATCTGGGCGATGTGCCGCTTCCTGAAGGCAACAACAACGAACGCAGCATCAAGGATATCAAGGAATTTTTCGATGTGATTGATGCGGCGGGCACCCGTCCGGTCTCGATTGGCGGCGATCACGCGATCACCGGCGGCATTCTGCAGGCGATCGCCGGTGAGAATGCGCGCCTCACCGATGGCGAGAAGGCGGTGCTGCTCCATTTTGACGCACACACGGATGCCTATCACATGCTTGACCATTTCCTGGGGGCCGTCAAGTCCGCGGCGCATTGGGCGAGCTACCTGGTGCGGGATGGACATGTCGATCCGCATCATTCGGTTCAAGTTGGAATACGAGGCAATGTGCGCACCCTTGACTGGCTGGAACCCAGCTACGATCTCGGTTATGAGGTCATCACAATCGAACGGTACGAGGAAATCGGCGCTGAGGCATGCAAGGAAATCATCAATGACAGGATCGGCGATCGTCCGGTGTATGTGACGTTTGATCTGGATTGCCTGGACCCGACGGTGGCGCCCGGAGTCGCCAATCTTGAGGTTGGCATTGAAGGATTCAAGATCAATCAGGTGATGGACCTGATCCGCTGCATTCGCGGAAAGAATGTGATCGGCGGAGATGTCGTCTGCCTGATGCCAACCAAGGATCACCCCAACCAGATGACCTCATTGGTCGCCAACTCAGTCATGTTTGAGATACTCTGCCTGATCGCAGACAACATGCGAACCATCTAGACAAGAATCCTGTCTCAATTGAATGCCGATTGATTCGCTGTAGATCATCATTGCCTCCCTCAGTTTGACGTGCAGAATTCATCTTCCAATCTGATATCAGCGGCTGTTGACCGGCCCATTGCGGTGGTGTCACTGGTGCTGATGATTGTGCTGTTTGGCATCGTCGCGCTGCAGAACATTCCGATTCAGCTCGCGCCGGATGTCAACCGTCCTGTCATCACCGTTACGACTTACTGGCCCGGAGCGGCGCCCGCTGAGGTCGAGCGCGAGATCATGAATCCACAGGAAGAGGAGTTTGCCGGCCTGGAAAATCTTGTCAACATCACCGGCAACGCCCAGCTCGGCCGTTCCCGCATCACCATGGAATTCGATGTCGGAACTGATATGGACAAGGCGATGCTCCTCGTCTCCAATCGCCTCGATCGGGTGTCGGACTATCCCGATGAAGCAGGCTCCCCGCAGCTGAGCACATCTGGAAGCGAAGACAAGGCAATTGCTTGGTTTTATGTCTATCGTCAGCCCGGAAACACCACACCGATCCACCACTATGGTCGATTCGTCGAGGAGGTCATCAAGGAGCGGATTGAGCGGGTGCCCGGCGTTGGCGAGGTGACGGTCTACGGCGGCGCCGATCCCGAAATTCAGATCATCGTGCAGCCTGAGGAGCTTGCGCGGCTGCAGCTGACCGTAGGTGAGATTCTGCAATCCCTGCGCGAAGCCAATGTGTCACTGTCAGTCGGTGATGTCGAGGAAGGAAAACGCCGCTATCTGGTCAGATCCGAAGGTGAGCTGAATTCGGTCGAAGCGGTGCAGGACATCATCGTGCGCTCAACCGCGGATGTGAGTCTGAACCGCTCGGGCAGAATCAGGCTGAGCGATATCGCGACCGTTGAACTGGCCTACAAAGAGCCCACCGCGATCATTCGGGCGCAGGGGCAGCCTTCGATTCCGTTCAACGCGACTCGGGAGGTTGGCGCCAATGTCATTGAGACGATGGAAGGGATACGCGAAGTCATTGCGGACCTGAACAGAACAGTCATGCCGGGCAGCGGGCTCATTCTGCGCCAGGTGTACGACGAGACGGTGTACATTGACTCCTCGATTCAGCTTGTGCAGCAGAACATCTGGGTTGGCGGCATTCTGGCGGCGTTCGTGATGCTGCTTTTCCTGCGGTCATTCCGCGCGACCCTGACAATCTCAATTGCGATTCCTGTCTCAATCGTGGGCGCCTTTGTTGCGATGGCGGCTCTGGGCCGCTCGATCAATGTGATCTCACTGGCCGGACTCGCATTTGCAGTCGGCATGGTGGTCGACGCGGCCATTGTGATTCTGGAGAACATATTTCGAATGCGCGAATCTGGCAGATCGGGGCGCGAGGCTGCGATTGAAGGCGCAAAGCAGGTCTGGGGCGCGGTGCTGGTGTCCGCTCTGACGACCATCATGGTGTTCATTCCAGTGCTGACAACCAAATTGGAAGTGGGGCAGCTGTTTCGCGATATCGCCGTCGCGATTTCAGTTGCGGTTGTTCTGTCACTGCTGGTGTCTGTCACGGTCATTCCCGCGCTGTCGCGCAAACTGCTCGGCCCTGGTGCCGGTGATGGCCGCAGTCTGACTAGAATGCGAATTCCGATTGTGGATGATCTGGCGGCGCGCTTCGCGCAGCTCGCGCTCTGGTTGACTGAAAAACTGGTTCGCCGCTGGATGCTCGCATTCGTCTGGGTCGCGCTGATTACAGGAACTGCGCTGTTTTTCGCCGCCAAGTATCTGCCTTCCCTTGAGTATCTGCCGGAAGGCAACAACAATCTGGTCTTCGGCCTGATCGTGCCGCCGCCCGGCTACAATCTTGATACGATGACCGAAATTGCCGGCAACATCGAAGAGGCGGTGCGACCGACCTGGGTGAGCGATCCGGATGAGGAGCCTGATCCTGCCGCGCCGCCCAAAATGTCCAGATTTTTCTTCGTGTCAACCCGTTCGATGATGTTTGTCGGCGCGATCTCGAATGATGCCAGCCGGGTCACGGAGCTGATACCGGTGCTTCAAAAGCCGGTGTTCAGCGAACCGGGCACCTACGGGTTCATCAGTCAGCCATCGATTTTCGGCCGCGGCATCGGTGCGGGACGGAAGATCGAGCTTGACATATCCGGCGGCACGCTTGAGGAGATTCTGCTGGTTGCCGGACGCTCAGCGCAGAAAATCATCGCGCTGCTTCCGCGCTCGGACGGCCATCAGTTCAGGCCCAATCCGGGATTGGAACTGGGTGCGCCGGAGGTTCGTATCATTCCTGACCGCCTGCGTCTCGCAGACAACGGACTGTCGCCGCTGGAGCTCGGATTGGCGGTGGATGTCTTCAATGACGGGCTGCGTGTCGATGAAACCATGTTTGAGGGCAAGAACACAGATATCACCCTGATCGGGCCGAAGAACATCATCTCGGAAACTCAGGGAATCGAGAGTCTTCCGGTAGTCACCCCGAACGGTCGAATCGTGCCAGTCAACTCTGTCGCGGATATAGAGATCACTGCAGGTCCGACCGCGATCAGACATCGGGAGCGATTGCGAACCATCACCCTGGAAGTGCGGCCATCACCTGATCTGACAATGGAGGAGGCGATCGAGCTGATTGAATCGGAGGTGGTGGCGCCGATCAGACAGGAAGGTGTTCCGCCGGGTGTTCGGTTCAGCCTGTCCGGAACCGCAGACTCACTCAAAACCACTTGGAATGCCATGGTCGTGCAGCTGCTGGTTGCACTGATCATCGTCTATCTTGTAATGGCCATTCTGTTCGAGAGCTTCATCTACCCGCTGATCATACTGCTGGCAGTGCCGGTGGCGGCCGCCGGCGGTGTCGCCGGGCTCGCCGTGCTGAACCTGTGGGTGCATCAGCCGCTGGACATGCTCACACTGCTGGGATTTGTCATTCTGATCGGGATCGTGGTGAACAATGCGATTCTGCTTGTGCACCAGTCTCTTCATCACTTGCGCGAGGACCATCTGGACAATGTGACCGCAATTCTGACCGCAACCAGAAATCGGATCAGGCCGATTTTCATGTCGACCCTGACCAGTGTCTGTGGAATGATGCCGCTGGTGCTGTTCCCGGGGGCTGGCTCTGAGCTTTATCGAGGGCTGGGCTCTGTTGTTGTCGGCGGACTTTCCATGTCTGCGCTTCTGACGCTGTTCATCGTGCCGCCGCTGACAGCAATTCTGGTGATCCCTCTGGAAAGCCGCCGGCAGAAATCAGTGCGTCAGCCTGTCTCTGAAGCCGTCTGATCATTGCGCGCCCAGATTCGACCGGGTGAGCGATCCGCGTCTCAGGGATGATGCGATAGCCTCTTGAGCCGCTTATGTCGGCCGGTTCAGTGGCTGAAGCGGTTCGAGGCTTTGAGGATCGGTTTCCTCCTCGATCTGATTGAATCTATCGGATATGACTTTTTCAGTCCACCAGGCGCTGATGTCATCTCTGTATGTCCAGCCAAAAAAGAGTGCCGAAAGAACGATCAGGAGCGCGGCGCCTTTGATCGCAATTCCAATCCACTTCCAGCTGGCTGAGCCGCCGCGGTCCAGCACTTGAGGGCCGGTGAGTTCCAGATTCGACTTGACTTCGTTGTCTATTGCCAGCAGTCCGAGATCAGGGTCGGCCCTGATCAGCTGATTCGGATCAAGATTGACGTATTTGGCATAGGCTCTGACGTAGCCCGTCGCGTAGGCGACGCTTGGCAGTGACGAGTAGCTTCGCGTCTCGATCGCATTGATGATGTCTTCCGACAGAAACAGGTTTTCGGCGACATCCTCGACGGTCATGTTCAGCTGTTTGCGCGCTTCGGCGAGTCGCCGGCCGGTGGAAAGATCGAACTGAATCGTCGGGCCGTCTTCCCCTTCATAATCGGGACCCTGCTCAAACAGGGTGTACAACCGGTTTTCGTTGGCTTGATTTTCCAAAACTGCCTCCGGCCCGAGCCCTCAGCCAATCACATACGCGCCTGTGCCGACTGCGATCAGCAAATCATCGTTATTGTGCAATTCCATGCGTGTCACCGCCACTTTGTTTCCGGTGCGCAGAACATACGCGCTGGCGATAAACTCATCGCCGAATCCCGGGCGCAAATAGTCGACTCGAATGTCGATTGTTCCGGTGCGCGAGAAGAATTCAAGTTTTTCCTTCGTCGTCTTCAGATCGCGCCTTCCGACCACATCGACAAATGCGACGATGCCCCCGATGACATCCAGCAGCGAAGAGATCACACCGCCGTGCAGGTTGCCGCGAACGAAGTTGCCGACAAAGACATCCCGCATCTTCACATTGAGTTTCGGGCAGCCGGTCTCAAGATCTTGAATCTTGAGATTGAGAAATCTGTGAAAGGGGACTGAGTCTTCAAAAATCTCTCGGATCGCGTCCCAGGAGGACACCTGTAATTCTTGTTGCTCCATGAACTGGGCGAGTGTGATAAATTTGGATTTTCTGATGAAATCCCTGAGATGGAGACACAGTATGCAAAGTTTTTCAGTCATGGCAAATTATAACACTTGGGTCAATGCGCGAATTTTCAACCTCTGCGCAGATTTGGATGATCATGCGTATCGACAGGATACGGGCGCGTTCTTCGGATCGATACACAACACACTGAACCACATCCTGCTGGTTGACATTCTGTGGCTGGCCAGGCTGAAAGGTGAGAAAGTTCACTACATTCAATCGCTGGGTCAGATTCTTTACGACGACCTGAGTGCGCTTGCTGACGCGCGGGTCAAAATTGATCGAGAGCTGACCGAATATGTCCAGGAGCTGTCGGAGGAAGATCTCAAAGATTCAGTTGCCTATACCCGCATGTCAGGACAGACAGGCGAAGACACAGTGTGGGAAGTGCTGATCACGCTGTTCAATCATCAAACGCATCACCGCGGTCAGATTCATGCGATGCTGACTCAATCGGGCATCCCCAACAGTTCAATGCCGGACATCGATGTGGTCGACTACCTGGCCTCTGCCAGCGACTGAAATGATGAATTTGGTCAAAGCCGATGATAACGGGGCAGTGCAGATTTGATATATTTACGCGACGGCGAGTGGGGCGGTAGCTCAGTTGGGAGAGCGTAGCGTTCGCAATGCTAAGGTCGGGAGTTCGATCCTCCTCCGCTCCACCAGGCAAACTGAGTTCAGCCAGCAGGTTCAGCTACGGGTGCATCAACTTGACAGCGTCTTCTTTTGATTTAGGCACTGTTGCCGAGGGATTGACTCTTGAGCGACAGATCACGGTTGGTGAGGACCGGGTGATCACGTTTATGGGCAAGGACCTGCAGGTTTATGAGACGCCATCCATGATCGCGGACATTGAATACACCTGCCGCGATCTTCTTTTCGAGAATCTGCCTGAGGGCTGGGATTCAGTCGGCGCGCTTGTTGATATCAGGCACCTCGCTGCGACACCGCAGGACGAAGTTGTCACGGTCCGGGTGAGGATTGAAGAAATCGAAAAGCGCCGGGTTCGGTTTGCCTGTGAAGTTCGAGATTCAGAAGAGCTCGTCGGCGAAGGCATTCACGACCGCGTGATCATCGGTGTTGAGAAACACCGGCAGCGTGTTCAGGAAAAACGGGCGCGGATGCGAAAATAGAGTCGGTTTTCTCTGCTTAAACCGGCACCTGACTCCAGCAGCTCAGTTGATCACCGTTACCTTCTGATTCGGAGTCAGCCGCTCATTGCCCCGAATGACCACTCGGTCCCCGGCACTCAGGCCGGAGAGAACTTCGTAGCGGCTGCCAATCGCCTCACCGATTTCGATGGGCTGAGGTGAGGCAGTGTCTTCCTGAATCACATAGACGATATACCCGCCTTGCTGGGCGAGCACCGCATCTTTGTGTACCGCAAGCGCTTCTTTCTGCGCAGAGACGGGAATGTTCAGGATCACATTCTGGTTGATCGCCAGCAAATCGTCAATCATGTTCTGATCGAATTCAAATCGAACGGCGCGCGTTCGGGTGCTGACGTGCTCTTCAGGAATGAAGGCCCGCAATCTGGTTTCGAAAGTAGTCCCGTTATCGAACTCTGCGGTCACCGTTTCCCCCACTTGCAGAGTGTCGATATAGCGGTAAGGAATATATGCCTCGATTTCCAGATCATGGTCGCCCACGATTCGAACAATGCGGTCTCCGGTGCGCATGTACTGGCCGATTTCTATGTTTCGCTCGACAATCACGCCGCTGTAAGGTGCGGTGATAGTTGTCAGTGAGATATTGTGTTCTGAGATCGCCAGTTCCTGCTGGATCTGGTCGATCGCAGCTCTTGACTCTCCGAGTGCGTGCTGGGATATTTTCAGCGCCAGCTCAGCGTCTTCAAGCTGCGCTTCAGAAGTCGCTGCCGAATGGCGCAACTGACGGAACCGCTCTTCCTGCTGTTTAGAAAGCTCCAACTGAGTTTCTGCGCGTCTTGAAGCCCACTCCGCCATCGCAATCCGAGCCTGTACTGTATTCTTCTGCAGCTCAAGCATGGTTGAATCAAGGGTCGCGATCAAGTCACCCTGTTCGACTCGATCTCCCACTCGAACATGCACAGTGCTGACGGGTGCGCTGATTGCAACCTGCACAGGACCTGACTGGCGAGATACGATCTCACCGAAAACCGCAACCGTCTCGCTCACAGCTTCCGCCTGAACAGTGTCAACGGCAACCGGAGTCGCATTCTGGGCAAATGCAGAGGTTGACAGGAAAAGGGCAGCCGCGATTGCAATGACAATCGCAAATCGTTTATCAATGGAAACAAATTTTGTTGTTGTCATGGCACGGTTCACCTTGTTCGGATTTAGAATGTGGGTAAGGGGTGAATTGAAAGAGCATTGCTCATAGAAATGCTGACTGTCAAAAAGAAAATTATAGCGATAGCGTAAGACGGGTATAACAAATGAAAATTTCTAGATTTGCAAGTTTAGTAACACAATAATGAATCCCATGGCTACCATTCCTCCAAACCGCTTTAGAAATTTCAGTTCTCCACGCAACCTATTCAGATTGGCGATAGTTTCCTCTCGCAATTGTTCAAGGTTTGCATTGACCTCTTGAAACTGTTCAAAAGGAGGCAGATAGTCCACTCTTTCTTCAAGTCTTGCGATTCGTTCAGCCAAGTAACTTGCACCGCATTTTCCAGATGAAACACAAGGCGTTCCTCTCGGAAGTGTGTAAACATCATTAGTTGAGTCACTCACTCGACAAGGATTCCAATTTCGGCCATAGTGCTACAGAGTCGTACCCAAAGTGATTTTCCAAAACAATCATCTTGTCGCTTACTGTGTATTCCAATCTTTGAGAATTAAAAAAAATCAATGACAGAACTCAAGATGAAGTGTTGTGTTTTGCTCCAGATTATCATCGGGAAGATACTAGAATCAACTCCAACTGAGTGCCGTATCCCACCCCAGCGACTGCACAGGCAGTCCTAATGTGACGCTTAATGTCTCGTGTGCTTAGGTTAGAGCCAATCCACCATCCAGAATCTAACGGTTTGGAATGTTCTTTGACTAATCTGGGCTGTGTGTATAAGTCATTTGGATCCCGAGCGATTAGCTTTCTCTTTCTACTTACAGTTTGAAGAGAGTACTTTTCGAAAAAGCTGGGATTTCTTCGATTAAAAGCATTTAGAATTGCAATGAGTGTATTGATTGCCGTGCCAGTTTGTTGTTTTTCTTCAAATAGCTGGAACCCAACGATTTTGGTTCTAGAATTGTCTGGACCTGGTGGCTTCGGTGGTTTGGGCGGTTTGGGCGGCTTCGGTGGAGTGATATTGTTTCGAAGATAATTCTCTACATCTTCGATTTCAGGTTTTGTTCCGCATTCAACTTCCACTTTCTCAACCAACAAATCTCGCAAAAACTCGTCGGGTTCACTCAATAATGCATACCACGCAAGAGGAATTGCTTTCTGCGCCTTTTGGCGTGCGAGATTACTTGCATGTAAAGATTCTGCGTTTAGCTTTGCTTTTCCTGAAATAACACAGTCTCTTTCAAGATGAAGAGTAAGAAACTCGACATAGTCTAGGATTTTATGCTCATGATCCAATTGAAGGCGATAAAAACGACGTTCCGTAGGCACTCCAGCTGCCATACTCAAATAAAAGTCCCACCGATTGCCATCAGTCAATATCAGCAGAGGGATTCCTTGGTTATTCGCATAACGAAAAAGTTGGTCTTCGGCTTGAATATCCAATCCATCTTGATTCTTTGCTTCTACAAATACTTGTGGCATTCCTTGATTGAGCAGAGCGTAGTCTACCCGTCCATTATCAACTTGATATTCGGGCTTAAACTCTAGAGGATTAGAATCATCCCAGCCTAATCTTCGAAGAATTGGAAGAATTACAGCTTGCTTTACTTGAGCTTCGTTGGTCAGGAAGCCAGAGCCCAGCCTTTCTCTCGCAGATCGTAGGGTTTGTTCCAAATTCATTTCATTAAAGCGATAAATGCTTTTTTCGAAAGAGACAGCCTAATTGATTTCAAAATTTTGGTTAAAGTAATCAAAAAAGTAATTCTTGGTACGAATTTTAGGGAGTTGGGTTCAATTATAGTTTGCCCAATAAGAAGCCAATGATTCAACTGATTGATATCGTAAAATTTTGTCGATATTTTGCGCACAAATCCTTGGGCTTGTGAAGTGCTGTATGAATGAACGAATGAAAATTCGATTCTTTGCTTAAAGGTTCAATTCAAGAAACTGAAGTTACCTGAAATCAACGAAAGAAATTCACGATAACAAATAAACGATTATCAAAAATTTTTTTCGTGGGTGTTTGCACACATATCAAGTCAATCCGCCAAACCCTTGATGACAATCAACTTTGAACGGGCTGTCTTTTCTCTCAAACGCTTGGCTGGAGCATACTCTTCAGATTCCCACCAAGCTTTGGCACGTTCGTAGCTTTCAAATTCGATAATGACCAGCCTCTGCGGGTCCCACTCACCCTCAAGACATTCAAAGTCTCCGCCTCGAACCAAATATTGGCCTCCGTAAACTTCGAGAGTTGGCGGCACCATATCTCGGTAAACTGCAAATCCTTCTGGATCGTGAATATCCACCTGTACGACTACATATCCTGCCATAACAGCCCCCTTAGCGCTGATGTTGCAAAAAACAAATTTGATGTTTTGGATAACGCGATTCTCGAAAAATTTGCAACGCTTGAAGTGTTTCCAAATCCAGACAAACAATCGCTGAATCTTGGAATTATTGTACAACCGAATTCGGTGCTTCTGTAAGTTGACTAGATGCTCTGCATGGGCAAAAGACCCTTCACTGCGAGTTATATAATCGGTTCGACGCATAGCACCGCACAACTAAATTTGGGAGTCAAGTTTGATGTTGCATCAAGTCCTAGCCAATGTCGAATTGGACCGTAAGTCCTTAACCCAAAATGATCTTGATATCGCCCAGCGCGTTCGCACAAACCCCTTTCCATGGACTGGGCAGTTCTCCCCTCAACTTGTGGAGACACTTATTGATAGATTTGCCCCTCGGAATGGAGTGCTACTTGATCCATTCGTTGGCAGTGGCACATCAGTCATCGAAGCAGCGAGACTAGGAATCGCAGCAAGCGGTGCTGAAATCAATCCTGCCGCAGTTGTTCTCTCAAATGTCTATCGTTTAGCGAATCAAGACATTAAGGAGCGGAAGCGAGTCATCGAAAAACTTGACAGTCAAATTTTCTCAATTCTCGCCCCATTTACTATGCCATTGTTCAGCGAGCAGATGAATTTCCCAAATGACCGCTCCACACTAGAAAAATCACTTGTTGATTTATGGCGAAATTCATCTATAGATTCTGCCAAGAATTTGGCAGCAGCACTCATTGTTTTGTGCGATTTTCACAAGCGAAGGATGGATGCGAACACTGTTCACTCTACTTGGGATCGTCTACGTAAAGTTATTCTGAATTTCCCACACTGCATAAAGCCACTGCAGATTTACCACGCAGATGCAAGATTACTACCTATTCCAGAAAACACAATCGACTTCGTCCTAACGTCTCCGCCTTATATTAATGTTCACAACTATCACCAGCAGTACCGACGGTCCATCGAATCTCTTGCGGTTGATGTTCTTGCAATCGCTCCATCCGAAATTGGCTCCAACAGAAAGAATCGCGGAAATCGTTTACTTACTGTAATCCAATATTCGCTAGATATCGCCCTCGCACTTCGCGAAATTTCGCGCACAACGCGTCCGGGCACTCTGTCAATTCTTGTCCTTGGGCGCGAGTCAACTGTAAGCGGGTTACGATTCTTCAATGGAGAGATAGTGGCAGAAGTTGCTGTTAATGCAGTTGGAATGGAATTGGAGCGTCGTCAAGAACGCGTATTTCGGAATCGATATGGAAAAGAGATTTACGAGGATATTTTGCATTTTCGCACGACTCATAATATGCCCACGAAAGAATTTTGTATTGATGTGGCGCGAAGAATCGCAGGAGATGTACTTTCTATTGCTCAAAGTTTCGCATCAACGGATTGTCAAAAATCGTCGATTGAGGATGCCTTATCTAAACTATCTTCAGTTAGCCCTTCTCCTATACTCATGTCAAAAATGAACAGAACCTAGCGTTCATGACAAAAATCCTTACAGCCCCTCATGGCAATAAGCTTCGAGCTCTCTTGAGAAACAATAGACTGCCAGACTCAGACAAGCCGCGTGTGCTAGCAGCAATTGATCGGTATGAGGCATGGATCGACCAATTGAGCGAAATGCGAGCAACTAGAGAGAAACAGATCGTCAGACTTGTGGAATCACTCAATCAGTACAAGACTTCGATTGATCTAGAATTGATTTTTGACAGCAGTGAGAATTTTCTTTACAGGCAAAGAGGACAGTTGAAGTTAGACAGTTCGATCTTGGAAGAATTTCTACCGTGGCTTGTAAGTTGTGAGTTTGAAGAGCATCTTACAGCCACTGATTTATACATTGGCCCCGGCAATTCGTTCGCGCAGATGCGGTTCGAGTCAAGCCTACTGAACACTATTCAGGGAGGTGGAATGGTGGTGCGTTCAAAGGACCATGACTTTATTCTTGCTCGCCCGCTGTTTCTCAAGGCTTCCCACACTGAAGATTTCAGCGAATTCAAGGATACAAAGACAAATCTTGCCTATTTTGCTACCGAGATCAAAACGAATCTGGACAAGACAATGTTCCAAGAAGCAAGTGCAACAGCTTATGACCTCAAGGCTGCGGTACCGAACTCGCGATATCTTTTGCTGTGTGAGTGGCTGGACATGACTCCCATAAGTGCTGCTGTTACGGCAATGGAAGAAGTCATAATTTTGCGCAAGGCGAAGAGGCTTTCAGCAGATGTTCGCCAGAGGTTTTCAACAGCAAGCGGTCGATCTGAGAATCGACGACTTATGGAGCGACATTTGACGGATCATCCGTTAGCACCAGTTGCGTTTGAGCGCTTTCTGTTGCATGTTAAACGAATGCTTAGTGATATTGGAGACGAAGAGCACGATGTGTTGGGGCGCGGTTGGTTTTAAGTGGGAAATTTCAGTAAGCATGCGAGAGTCGATGACGTTAAGCAGTAAAACCCTGATCTAATGAATTAGCGGGAATATTTATGCAGAATGGAGGCAAGAAGAAACCGCTTGGAATGTCGATTCATATTGTTCGCGTTGAGTAGGTCATTTATCATTCAAACCGACGAAAGATCGAATTCTCCATGCTTGACACTGTTCAAATCGATCCTATAGGAACACCGCAGCTTTCGGTCATCTGGATGCACGGACTCGGCGCCGACGGACACGATTTCGAAAGTGTTGTGCCATTGCTGGGAATTCCTTCCGAGTATCGCATTCGATTCGTTTTTCCACATGCGCCGCACCGCTCAGTAACGATCAACATGGGCATGCGAATGCGAGCCTGGTACGACATCTTGAATCCAGTTCTGGGCAGCCCAGTTGAAGATGTGGAAGGAATCAATGAATCCTGTGATCAGGTGTCCGAACTGATCCGACATGAGAACGAACAGGGCATCTGCACAGATCGGATTGTATTGGCGGGATTCTCGCAGGGCGGCGCGATCGCGCTCTATCTGGGTCTGCGGTATGCTGAAGAGTTGGCTGGCATCATGGCTCTTTCCACCTACTTGCCAAAGATTGATGCGACTCAGACAGAAGCGAGTGCGGCGAACAAGGACACACCGATACTTTATCTGCACGGTTCTTTGGACCCCCTCATCGCTGTTGGAACCGCCGAGCGCTCGCGCCGGGTTCTTTCTGATCTCGGTTATCGAGTGCAATCAAAAAACTATCCGATCCCTCATTCAGTCTCGCCTGAAGAGATTGACGATATCGGCATCTGGCTCACTGAGCGATGCAAGTCGCGTAAAGTGATCGCATTACCTCACGAAGACTGATTTTCGACACCAGCGGTTGCTGGCCCGCACATCAACTGCAACAGGATGCGATTCAGGACTCAAAAGCGTCAAGCATGCACTTGACCTTGTTGTTTTCCGCAGCGCGCAGTTCTGAAAAATGCTTACGCCGGATCATCAAGCAGAAGCTGCTTGATCCGTCTTATCTGCATTTTCGGACCGATCAGGTGCGGATTGATTTCCAGAGCGCGTTCAAAGGCTTCAAGCGCCCCTTCAAAATGCTGAATCTCAAGGAAAATCAGTCCCAGCCCAGCGGTAGCGCCGAAATGGCGCGGCTCAAGGAGAAGTGTCTCTCTAACATCAGCGGCCGATCTTTCGTATTCACTGAGAAAGAAGTAGACGGTCGCGCGCTTGTTCCAGCCTTCTGCAAAATCAGGCGCCATTTCGACAATCTGATCAAACACCCGCACTGCTTCATTCAGCCGGCCGGATTGCATGGCGGTGATTCCTTCACTCATCAAGGCGTTGATGTCCGGATTGCCGGAATCCCGCCAGATCGCCCAAATCTCATCGGTCAGACTGTCCCCGGTCTGCTGATCTTGAACGGTAAGGAGCTGCTGAAACAATTCATCGAGCTTGGGGTCATTCTGGTCCGATGCGACTGGAAATGTCACCGCCAAAGCGAAGAGCGCTGCGACAAAAGACAGGCATTTGAATGCGGGTGTCAGGCTGGACTGAATGGAGCGGAGCACAACGATTGCCGAGATTTCGTTCGTAAACAAATCCATTCTATTTCAATTGAGGAAGATAAACGAAAGTATTGTCCACCCGGCACTATGCTGACGGCATCAGCAGAACATCGGCGGACAGAATTCCGAATTCACTGGAGAGACAAGGCATGCAGTTCAAATCGAATTGAATCAACGCATCTCAGCAAGTCATCTCGAATCTTGGAATCATTTTTCGGATACTTGAAAAAATTCGTAAAATCATTGTTTTGTGTCAGGATTCTCATTTATCATTCGCGGATTGAACATCAGATCTGAAATTGCATATCTGATAATTCGACTGTTCACTTTCCGCACATCGCGAAACCAACCAGAGGCAATCCTATGTTGAGAGAAAAACTCGGCGCCATTGAGCCGACAACCGCCTTCGCGCACGATTACTGGGGGATTGACAACGAATACACCGCACTTTCAGATGTTCTGCTGGGCCGGCCTCGCTACTATCGGTGGGTCGATGCCGGTCCGCTTATTCGGCGCACAATGGACAACGCCGCTCGGACTGGAATCAAGTTCGACTATGATCTGGCTCAGCGTCAGCATGCCGAAATGGTGCGCAAGTACGAGGAATACGGTGTGAAGTGTCATTTTCTTGAAGCCGATGAGGCGCTTCATCGAAATTTCTTCGCGCGGGACAACTCTGCGATGACGCCTTGGGGCGCGCTGATTTGTCACATGCAGCTCAAATGCCGTCGGGCGGACTATGCGACCGTCATCAAGTTCTACCAGGAGAACCGGATTCCAATCTGGAAGTTCGCCACCGCCGGTCACTTCGAGGGCGGTGATTTCGTCATCCTGCGACCGGGGCTGGTATTGATCGGCTATTGCGGTGAGCGTTCCGAAAAAGAAGGTTCAGAGCAGGTTGCGGAATTTGTGCGCGCAGAAGGCTGGGAAGCGATGACCGCGCCAATATCCAGAGAATTCGTTCACATGGACGGGCTGGTTGTGCCAGTGGCAGAAAATCTTCTGATTGCGTGTTGCGATGCACTTGAGCCCTGGTTGGTGAAGTGGCTTGAGGACAAGGGGTTTGAAATCATCGATGTCGGCTTTGCTGAGGCGCGGAATCTCGGTGTCAACCTGATGTGTCTCGGGGACAGGAGAGTTCTGGCAATGACCGGCTCTCCTGAATCCAGCGCAAAGTTGAGAGATCATGGATTCACTGTGGAAGAGCTGGATCTTTCGATGTTCACGCTGGGCGGCGGAGGCATTCACTGCCTCAGCCAGGCATTGCGCCGCACGAGACTGACTGGCTGAAGTCGAAAACAATTCCATGCCGGAAAGGCTCGGAACCGAAAAAATTTCTGCTGCCAGCTGACTTCGGATATTGACAGATATCACCTGAATCCGCATCTTGAAGTACCGCTTGAAACGCCGACGACGCAGGCAAAACGAGCCAGTCCAATTCACCGCTTGAATCGCGTTTCCCCCTTGTTGCCAACTGCGTTTGCAGCTCGAATTCAGACGCGCGAATCCGAATTTCGAAAACTGCCGTATCTGTATAATCTGCAAGTTCGAAATTCTTTTATCTATAAGCAAAATTTTCGATTGCAATTCAAACAGCAAAAGATAAAATACGCAAAATTTTTTACTTGAACCGCCCTGTTCGCAGGTGATCACAAACCCGTGGATTTCGCCCAATGGATTATGAAGTAGAAGATATTGATCTTTCAGCCCTGTCTGACGACGAGCTGGTGGAGCAGATGCATGATGACCTGTACGATGGTCTGAAAGAGGAAATCGAGGAAGGCACAAACATTCTGCTCGAAAGAGGCTGGGAGCCCTACGACGTACTGCAGGATGCGCTTGTCGAGGGAATGCGGATCGTCGGCATCGATTTCCGAGATGGAATTCTGTTTGTTCCTGAAGTGCTGATGTCAGCTAATGCAATGAAGGGCGGCATGGCGATTCTGCGGCCGCTGCTGGCTGAGACGGGCGCGCCCACCATCGGCAAGATGGTGATCGGGACTGTCAAAGGTGATATCCACGATATCGGAAAGAACCTGGTTGCCATGATGCTGGAAGGCGCTGGTTTTGAAGTGATCAACCTTGGCATCAACAATCCGGTTGAGAACTATCTGTCCGCTCTTGAGGAGCACAAGCCCGAACTGCTTGGCATGTCGGCATTGCTGACCACAACCATGCCATACATGAAAGTGGTGATTGACACCCTGGTGGAGCAGGGCATTCGAGATGATTACATTGTAGTTGTCGGCGGCGCGCCGCTGAATGAGGAGTTCGGCACTGCGATCGGCGCGAATGCATACTGCCGCGATGCCGCCGTCGCGGTTGAGACCTGCAAGTCGCTGATCGCTGAGATGAGAGGCTCTGCGTAGTCCGCGCAGTTCAAGTTTTCGCGGTTCCCCATTTTTCCAAAAAGTGAATTTCGGTGACTGAAACCGTTGTAGCCTCGCAAACCAAGACGGTCGTCATCGGTTATGAGCGCCCGTTCTGCGTGATCGGCGAGAGGATCAACCCCACCGGTCGAAAACTGCTGGCTGCAGAGATGGCGATCGGAAACTACAGCCGAGTTGAATCCGATGCGCTCGCGCAAGTTGCGGCCGGCGCGCATATGCTGGATGTCAACGCAGGCATACCGCTTGCCGATGAGCCGAGAATTCTTGCGGAGTGCATTCAGCTGGTGCAGTCTTTGACCGATGTGCCATTGTCGATTGACTCCTCCATCGTGGAAGCGCTTGAGGCCGGACTCGAAGTCTACAAGGGACGCCCGCTGGTGAATTCCGTGACCGGAGAGGAGGAGCGTCTGGAAAGCGTGCTGCCGCTGGTCAAGAAATATGACGCCGCAGTGGTGGCGATTTCAAACGACGAATCCGGCATCTCTGAGGACCCCGATGTCCGTTACGAGGTGGCGAAGAAGATTGTCGAACGCGCGGAAGATCACGGAATCTCCAGAAATGATGTTGTCGTCGACCCGCTGGTCATGCCGATCGGGGCGATTGGACTGGCCGGCCGGCAGGTGTTCCGAATCGTTCACCGGCTGCGCGAAGAGCTGAAGGTGAACACCACTTGCGGGGCATCCAACATCAGCTTCGGGCTGCCCAATCGGAACGGCCTCAATTCAGCTTTTCTCGCGATGGCGATCGGTGCAGGCATGACTTCGGCGATCACCAGCCCGCTGCACACCGAGATCATGCATGCAGTCATGGCAGCCGACGTGATGATGGGGACCGACCGGGAATGCCGGCGCTGGATTTCGAAATTTCGCGAGCCCGCCGCTGAATCGGCCGAAGGCGAACGGGCAGGTCGCAGAAACCGTTCCAGAAGAAGGCGGCCGGTCGGCGTTTGACCGTCGCTTTCTCAGTCGATGTCTGTCAGTTGCGTGACTGAATATCGCTTTTGCGCTTGATCCTCTGCAACCTGTGCGAGATCAATGACTGAAATTGCGGATGCCATGGTTGTGTTCACACCGTCTGGCAGACGCGGCCGGTTCACCAAGGGCACGACTGTGCTGCAGGCTGCCAGAGCTCTCGGGGTGGACCTGGATTCGGTCTGCGGCGGCCGGGCCATGTGCGGACGGTGCCAGATTGAGCTCAGCACCGGATCGTTCGCCAAGCACGGAGTCGAATCGCGCGCGGCGCACCTGTCAGAATTCAGTCCGCTTGAGATCAACTATTCCAAGGCTCACGATCTGATCGATGGACGGCGTCTTGGCTGTTCAGTCAAGATTCTGGGTGATGTCATCATCGACGTGCCGCCGGAGAGTCAGGTGCATCGGCAGGTTGTCAGAAAACGCGCCGAGGTGCACGACATCGCGCTTGATCCTGTGATTCGCATGTACTATGTCGAAGTTCAGGAACCCAACATGTACGATCCTTCCGGAGACCTGCAGCGTCTCAAGGATGCCTTGGAGTTCGAGTGGCGGCTGGAGGGTCTGTCGTGCGATCTGAGACAGATTCAGAAACTGCAGACAGCGCTGCGGGACGGCGAGTGGAAAGTGACCGTCGCCGTGCACGACGGCTCGCAGATCGTCGCAGTCTGGCCAGGCTTCAAGGATCAGGCTTACGGGCTGGCCATCGATGTGGGGTCGACAACGATAGCCGCGCATCTTTGCGATCTCTCAAGCGGGGAGGTTGTGGAGTCGGCAGGCATCATGAATCCGCAGATCAGGTTTGGCGAGGACCTGATGAGCCGGGTGTCCTATCTGATGATGAATCCCGGCAAGGAGGAAACGCTCACCCGCGAGGTTCGCAAGGCGATACAGAGGCTGTGCGAGGATGTTGCCGCATCCTGCGGAATTGAAGTCGCGGAAATTCTGGACGTGGTTTTTGTCGGCAACCCCGTCATGCAGCACCTGCTGCTCGGCATCAGTCCGATTGAGTTGGGCGGAGCGCCATTCGCACTCGCCACGGATGAGTCGGTCAGCATCTGGGCGAATGAGCTGGATCTGGCTCTTCATCCCAATGCGCGGGCCTTCGTGCTGCCGTGCATCGCCGGGCACGTCGGCGCCGATACTGCCGGAATGGTTCTGTCTGAACATCCGTATTCGCGCGACGAGCTGACGCTGCTGGTTGATATCGGCACGAATGCAGAAATCGTGCTCGGCAATCGCCATCGAATGCTGGCTGCATCCAGCCCCACCGGTCCGGCCTTTGAAGGCGCGCAGATTTCGGGTGGACAGCGGGCGGCTCCGGGCGCCATTGAGCGGGTTCGCATCGACAGGCAAACGCTGATTCCCAGGTTCAAGGTGATCGGCTGTGATCTCTGGTCAACTGAAGAGGGATTCAGCGACGCGGTTTCAGGTGTCGGTGTGACCGGAATCTGCGGATCAGGAATTATCGAGGTTGTTGCGGAAATGTATCTTTCCGGCGTGATTGATGCAAACGGGGTGATTCTGGGAAGCAATGCAGAAATCAGTGACCGCGTGATACCCGACGGCAGGACCTACTCTTATGTGCTGAACGATTCCAATCCGAAAATTCTGATCACTCAGAACGATGTTCGAGCGATCCAGCTGGCCAAGGCGGCGCTCTATGCCGGTGTCAAACTGCTGATGGAAAGAATGGATGCGGCTCAGGTTGATGCGATTCGGCTGGCAGGCGCATTCGGCAGTCATGTCGATGTCAAGTACGCCATGATTCTGGGGCTGATCCCCGACTGCAGTCTGAGCGATGTCACATCAGCCGGCAACGCGGCGGGAACGGGCGCTCGGATTGCCTTGCTCGACAGACAGTCCAGAGCGGAGATTCGGCAGATTGTGCGCAATATCGAAAAGGTGGAAACCGCAGTGGAACCAAGTTTCCAGAAGCACTTTGTCGAGGCCATGGCCATACCGCACAAATCAGCGGAATATCCTCATTTGAGTGAGGCTGTGACACTGCCCGCCAGGAATACAGCACAGGCGGAAGTTCCGGAGCGCCGCAGGCGGCGCAGAAGATAGCCGATGAAATCAAAGGATGAACGCTGAACTCATCATCCGAGGCGGTCAGGTCGTTGATGGCAGCGGTGAAGCTTCGTTTCTCGCAGATGTCGCGGTTGCGAAGGGTCAGATCACTGCGATCGGCGATCTTGAGCATTGGGATTCGAACGTTTCAGTATCGGCAAAGGGCAAATGTGTCGCGCCTGGATTTATCGACGCGCACACGCACGATGATCGGATTCTGCTGTCCAATCCAGACATGCTGCCCAAAATCAGTCAAGGTGTGACGACCGTCGTAACTGGGAATTGCGGAGTCAGTCTCGCACCATTGTCAGATCGCGATCCACCGCCGCCGCTCAATCTTCTGGGTGGCCGGGACTGGTATCGCTTCGCTTCGACTGACTCATATATCGATGAGCTCGAAAAATCTCCAGCTGCGGTCAACAGCATCCCGCTGGTTGGACACACAACTTTGCGCGTCGCTTGCATGAACCGTCTGGATCGACCGGCGACAAGCAAGGAAATCCTCGAAATGGAGCGTCTGGTGGATGCGGCAATGGATGCCGGATGCTCCGGCTTCAGTACCGGACTTGAGTATCCTCCGGCCATAGCGTCTTCTGAGGATGAGGTGCTGCGGCTTGCCAAGCGCGCATCGGCTGCGGGCGGAGTCTACACCACACACATGCGCAACGAAAGCGATGACATCGATCTTTCAATCGACGAGACGATACGTGTCGCGGAAGGGGCCGGAATCCGCACCGTCATCTCGCATCACAAGACCTGCGGCAAGAAAAACTGGGGCAGGACTCAGAAAACACTGCCGCAGATCAAGCAGGCGCAGCAGTCGGTCAATCTGAATTTTGATGTGTACCCGTATATCGCGAGCTCGACTTCACTGCTGCCTCAATACCTGCGTCATGCGGACCGGATTCTGGTTACCTGGTCTGACCCCTATCCGGAACTGACAGGCACCGAATTGAGCGTCATGTGCGAGGATTGGGGAGTCAGCAGGGAGCAGGCCGTTGAGATGCTGTCGCCAGCCGGCGCGATCTACTTTCAGATGGATGAATCAGATCTGCAGCGGGTTCTGAAATTTCCGGGCGCGATGATCGGTTCCGACGGGCTGCCAAGCGATCGGTTTCCTCACCCTCGGCTCTGGGGAACGTTTCCGAGAGTGATCGGACACTATGGGCGCGATCTGGGTCTTTTTCCAGTCGAGGAAGCAGTCGCTCGAATGACCGGAAATACCGCAAGAACATTCGGTATGACAGATCGCGGATTCATCCGAAAGGGCATGAGCGCAGACATCGTGATCTTCGATCCGAATACGATCATTGATCGGGCGAACTTTGAGAATCCGATTCAGGCGGCTGATGGCATCGAATCCGTTTACACAAACGGCGAGCTGATCTACCGCGATCGCGAGTGGACCGGCAATCGACCTGGTCAGGTTGTCAAACCAATTGGCTGAACATCTCGAATTCTCTCCGGTTCTGACCTCTTCCGACTGTTCAGAGAGCCGGACATGAATGATTCCAGTATCACGCAGGCTGCACGCTCACATTGACTTCGCCTTGCACGGTCACTGTGATTCTGGATTCAATGAATATGGGATATCCGCCGATTCCTTTGACGACGATATCCTTGCGTCGGGCGGAGGTTTCGGAATTGACGGCTTGTGATGCCCGAGCTCTTTCGTTCGCCAGCTCTTCCAATTCCTTAGTGGCTGCGGCCGCGGCATCTTCCAGATCATTGAAATCCTGAATCCCGCTCGGGGTATGCGCGCGGTAGATTCCTTCTGCGGGAGAGGTGATCAGACTGGAGACGCGCTGCTGTACGGTGCCGATCGCCGCACCGACTGCATTGCCGATTTCGTGGTGCTTGGAAATGATCAGTTCGGCATTCAATCGCTCTGCAACTTGGGGATAGATCGACTGCGCAGGAGCGCCGACAACAGTCAAGGCACCTTGCAAATGCAGCTGAACATCGAGCAGTTCGGAACATTTCGCTCCTATCGCGCGATCAAGCAGGAAATCTCCCAGACCGGTACTGACCGTTTCTGACTGCTCCGAAGTCGCCAGAGCTTTGATCACGCTCAAGCTGGATGCTTGAACAGCGGCTTCGATCACAGCCTCAGCAAACTCAATCCGATCCGCAAACAAGCTGTCGGAATTCCAGCCGGAAATATGCCTCATCCAGATATCCGCCCCCAGGCAGGCGGCGTCTTCTGACCACCGGTGCATTTTCTCAAGCACATGCAATGCATCCGTCGGTGTGAATCCGGCCATGTGGACAAGATCAAGCCTTCGCATGCGCTTGAATGCGCGCACCATCAGGGGTTCTTTGAAGAGTTCGTCGCAGCGAACCGGACCCTTCTCAAGTTCGTTCCATAGCTTTCGGTCGTTTCTGCTGAGCGAATTGAGGTCTTCCGACTCCTTGCGCCGCAGCAGAAAGCACCCCTGAAATTCCTGATGATTGGCGCTCAACTGCTCTTCCAGCATCTTCAGAATCGCAGGATTCTGCTGTCCAAGGCAGGATAGAGGCAATACCCGATTCGGCCCCACACTCAGAGGCAATTCCATGGACACTTGGCTGTCGCCGCCCAATCCAACGGTGTAAACGTCCACAGCCTCAACAAAAGTCCTGAATCCGCCAACCATCGCGCCATCGCGTGCGATTGTTGGATTGCCATCGCTTAGAACCGCAATATCAGTCGTGGTTCCGCCAATATCGGAAACTACAGCAACCGGGGATTCAGCCAGATGAACCGCCCCGACAATGCTGGCCGCCGGTCCTGACAGAATCGTTTCGACAGGCCGCACCATTGCCACGTCCGCGCCCATCATGGATCCATCACCCTTGACAACCATCAGGGGGGCTTCGACATTCTTGGCGGCGAGTTCTGATCGAACGGTTCTGATCAGCTGTGAGATCGGCGCGATCAGCCGTGCATTCAAGACCGCAGTCATGGCGCGACGCGGGGCATTGAGGTTTGCAGTCAGCTCGAAGGTGCAGGTTACCGGCTTGTCGGTCAGTTCGAGCACCAGGTTTCTGACAGCAATCTCATGCTCCGTGTTGCGAACTGAGAAGATTGCGGCTACAGTGAATGCGGTGACTGAAGGCGCATGACGAAGAATTGCCGCTTTCGCCGCATCCAGATCAAGGGGCTGGAACTCGTCTCCTGTCGCGCTGTGCCCGCCCTGAATGAACTCGACCGGGTCATCGCGAATCGCCTGTCCGAGGTCCGCAATTTGCAGCGCGTCAGGCTTGTAGCCGATCAGGATCAGGCAGACAGTTCCGCCGCGGCCTTCGACGATCGCGTTGGTTGCAAGCGTGGTCGAAATCGAAGTGACCTGAACCAGTTCTGAAAGGGGAGCGCTGGAATCCGTGTCAATTTTTCCAATGACATCGCGGATTCCGACGGCCAGATCGTAATGTGTGGTCAATGATTTAGCGGTTCTAAGCAGCCCCGATTCGCTGTCGTAGAGAACTGCGTCCGTGAAGGTTCCGCCTGTATCGATCCCAAGTCGCATAAGGTCAATCCAAAAAAGCGATAATATACCGAATCCGCTTCAATTGAATCGACGGATTGTCGATTTGACAGTTATCTTGCTGAACAGATTTTAGGGCTTTTTCAATGACTGATTGGACAATGGGTGAAACTCGCGAACCGCTGATTGCCGAGCAGAATGAAATTTCAGCGCGATCAGCTGCAGGCTCAGGTCTGAGCGGCTTGTGGGCGCCGTGCCTGACACCTGTTCACAGCGATCTTTCGATTGACAACGCGCGTCTTTTGCAGCATGTTCAGTGGCTCTTGTCCAATGGCTGCCACGGAATTGTGCTGTTCGGCACAACGGGCGAGGCGCCTTCGTTTTCAGCTTCGGAGCGGATGCAAGCTCTGGAAGCGCTGATATCCGATGGCATCTCACCATCGAGCATCATAGTGGGGAATGGATTCACAGCATTGAGCGATACGCTTCTAGTGTCCAAGCATGCTGTCGCACTGGGATGCAGGGCGGTTCTCATGGTGCCGCCGTTTTACTTCAAAGAACCGTCGGCTGCGGGTCTTGCCGCGTATTACCGACACGTTCTGGATGAGCTTGACTGCCCCGAACTCAAGGTTCTGCTGTATCACTTTCCGAGACTGAGCGCTGTTCCGATTTCGCATGAACTGATCAATGCGCTGATCGAATCCCACGGCGACATGATCGAAGGACTCAAGGATTCAAGCGGAGAGTGGCAAAGTGTTCGCGAATACATTCAGCGATATCCGAATCTGTCAATCTTTCCGGGCACAGATGCGCTGCTGCTGAAAGGACTGCAGTCCGGCGGTGTCGGTACAATCACGGCAACTGCGGACATCAATCCACACGGCATCCGCCGCGTCATCGATTTATGGAACCGCGGCGTATCTGCTGATGATGCGCAGAAAGACGCGGAAACCATCCGCTCCATCGTCTTCGAGTATCCGCTGGCGCCGGCGCTCAAAGCCGTTCACGCGAATCTTCGCTCCGATGAAAACTGGGACCGGCTTCGGCCGCCGCTCGTTTCTCTTGGCGCAGCAGATCAGAAAAATCTAATGAATTCGCTTGCTGAAGCAGGCTTCAAAATGCCCTGATCGCTGGCGGGAAATTTCCTGTTAACTGGAATTCTTCACCTAACCGATCTTCACCACGACGCGTCCGACGATCGAACCGCTCATGAACTGATCGAAAGCATCAGGCAGCTCGTCAAAGCTGACCACCTGCTTGACGATCGCATCCATGTTCTTGGGTTTCAGGTCGCTGCACATTCTTTCCCAAGCCTTGTCGCGCACTTCAACAGGCATCTCCAGCGAATTGATGCCAAGCAGGGAAACGCCTCGAAGGATGAACGGCATGACCGTTGATTCCAGCTTGACGCCGCCGGCGAGTCCGACGGAGCCGATGTTGCCCCACGGGACTACAGTGCGAGTCAGCCATCCAAGGGTATCGCCGCCCACGTTGTCGACTGCGCCGCCCCAGACCGCTTTTTCAAGCGGGCGGCTTCCCATTTCCAGGGAATGGCGATCTACCAGATCTGAGGCGCCAAGCTCTTTCAGATATGCTTCGTGATCTTTTTTGCCGGTCAGCGCGACGACATCATAGCCGAGATTGGCGAACATGCTGATGGCGAAACTGCCGACTCCGCCGGTAGCTCCGGTAACCAGAATGGGTCCGCGGGACGGAATCTGGCCGTTGTCTTCCATGCGAATCACTGCAATTGCCGCAGTGAATCCAGCAGTCCCGAAAGCCATGGCTTCGTACTCGCTGAGTCCGGAAGGCATGGGCACGACACAGTTTCCGGGAATTCTTGCATATTCTGAGTATCCACCGTCAAGAACCTCGGACAGTCCGCAGCCCACGACCAGAACCGAGTCGCCTTCCTTATGTCGGGAATCACCCGATTGAACCACCTGGCCTGCCAAATCGATTCCGCCGTTCAGCGGGTACTTTCTCAGGATTCTGCCTTTGCCGGTGGCAGCCAGCGCATCCTTGTAATTGATGGATGAGTGTGAGACCTTGATGACGACATCACCGTCTGTCAGATCATCAACGCCGAGTTCGGCAAATCCTGCCGAAATGCTTTTGTCTTCATTCATGTGAATGCGGAAACTGCGAAAATCTTGCATCAATCTCTCCATTGAATTGTGCGCGTGAAGCCCTTTCTGGCTGGTATGTATTGGGTGGACATAAGAATTTATAGCATACTCGGTTGGAAATCTTCAGTCATCAATCGTCGCAATCATTTGCGGAAGCCGGAGAGAAGGCGAGTTTTATAATTTTTGGCTTCATACGTGCCGATTTCTATACAGTCTGGAGGAAAAAGTGGCAGAAGAGACAATTTTCAGCAAAATTATCCGCAAGGAAATCCCCGCGGACATCGTTTATGAAGACGAAACTGTGCTGGCATTCAAGGACATTTCACCCCAGGCGCCAGTTCACATCCTGATCATTCCCAAAAAACTGATTCCAACCGTGAATGATGTGCTGCCTGAAGACGAGGCGGTGCTGGGACATATGTTCGTCGTGGCGGCCAAACTGGCCAGCGAAAGCGGTGTTGATGAACGCGGTTATCGATTAACCGTGAATTGCAATTCCGAGGGCGGTCAGGAAGTCTTCCATCTGCACATGCACCTGATGGGCGGGCGGCGGATGCAGAGAATGGGGTGACTCTGACAAGTGAATCAGCCGTCTGAACTCCGGCACCTGAAATGGAATTCAGTTCGATTCGTCTTCCTCTTCAGATGAATCCGACGAATCTTTCTTCCAGAACCCTGAGAATTTGGACTTCACTGCACTGAACCAGCCGTCACCCTCCGCTTCAGGCGGCTCTGCTTCAGCCTGATTCTCAACCGGATTCATTTCGGATTCTGATTCAATTCTTGCAACCGCGCCGTCTGCGAAGAATATGCTCACTCTTGAGCGCTCGGTCTGGACTCGGTCCCGGTCATAGGCAATGTACACATAATCCCAGCGCTGATTGTTGAACACATCCGTAACCAAGGGTGTGCCAAGTGTTTGAAGCACCTCCTGCGCGCTCATGCCGACGGTGATCTTCTCGATATCCTCAGTATCCAAAGTCTGCCCCTGGTGCAGTTCCGGGCGATACACAGTGCATCCCGCGACCAAGACAATGCCGAGGCATGCGCATATCGCAAAGGAGCGAACAGACTGAAGTGTCATTTTACGAGCCAAATCAAATTCTCCAGCGAAATCAGTTCAACGCCTTCACAACGGCAATCTCGTCGCAGTCGTTGAATTTGCAGCACTTGACGCAGACTCCCCAGACTTTCTCCGGAAAAATCTCCTTGCGAACCGTGATGAATCCGAGTTTGTGAAAGAATTCCGGCACATAGGTCAGCGCCATGATGCGCTGAAGCCCGAGGGATCGCGCTTTTTCGATCAGCTCTTCGACCAGAATGCGACCCAATCCACTTTTCTTCATGTGCTCTGCAACCACCAGGCTTCGGACCTCGCACAGTTCCGAAGTGAAAATCTCCAGCGCCGCGCAGGCGACGATCTCATGGTTGTATTCGATGACGCTGAACTTCAGCAGGCTGTCGCAGATATCTGACCTGGATCTGGGCAGCAGAATGCCGCGCGCCGAATAGGTCTGCATCATCCAATAGATGCTGTCCACGTCCTCGATGGTTGCGTCGCGCACCACCGGCGCAAGCTGAGGCTGTTTTAGCTGATAAATCATATTGAATTTTGTGCCAGCAGTTCCTTGGCGTGTTCAGTAGTACGGTCTGTTATTTTAGCACCTGAGAGCATTCTGGCTATCTCCAACACGCGTTGCTGATCGTTCAGCCGCTGAATGCGAATGCTTGAAGCGCTGTCCTGAATTTTGCTTACATTGATCTGCTGGTCACCTTTCGCAGCCACTTGAGGCAGATGCGTAATGCAGAAAATCTGAACAGACTTTCCAAGTGTGCGAAGCAGATGACCCACTCTTTCTGCCACTTTTCCGCCGATTCCAACATCAATCTCATCGAAAACGATGGAAGGCACCTGAGTCAGGTTGGCGGCCACAACCTGAATGGACAGGCTGAGCCTCGACAGCTCGCCGCCGGACGCGACTGAAGATAGCGGGCCAGGTTCCTGTCCCGGCGCTGTCGATACGACAAAACTGACATTCTCGTGACCGAATCCAGCGAACGCCTCAATGTCAATGCCGTTCAACTCAACGCTGAACCGGCCGCCTTCCATGCCCAGATTCTGCATATTCTGAGTCACTGCATCGGCCAGTCCGGTTGCGGCCCTCTCTCGGGCCTCGGATACCTCTGCAGAGATTGCGCGGTGATTCGACTTCAGTTCATCCAGCCGCTGATCAGCGTCCACCAAATTTCCAATGCTGTTCTGCAACTCACTGATCTGCTGTTCAAGATTTTCGATGACACTGGGCAGTTCGTCTGCATTGCCAGCGTGAATTCTCGCCTGCCGCTGCAATGCCGCCATGCGCTCCTCAATTGCTGCGATTCGAGCGGGATCATACTCGGTTCGTTCTGAAATCGAGTTGAGCTCTCTGGCGGCATCGTCGATTCGCAGCTGCGCTTCGCTGAGTAGCTCTGAAAACTGTGCGAGTGAATCGTCCACATCGGACAATTTGTCAAGACTGCGGATGCTGTCGGACAGCTGAGCGCTCAGAGTGTTCTCGTCGCCATAGAACAGCTGATGTGAAATCTGACCCAAGGTTGCCGCAAGGTCGCTCGCGTGAGACATCTTGCGCAATTCCTGCTTGAGCTCGGAAAACTCATTTTCCTGCGGCTGCAGCTGAGCCAGTTCTTGATGCTGGTGCTCAAGCAGAGCCAACTCATCATTCAGTCTGCTCTGGCGCGCCTCGCGGTCCGCTCGATCGGTTTCGATTCTGCGAATGTCAGAAGCCAGTTCAGTCAGCTGCTGGACTTTCGGCAGAACTCCGGCAAAACCATCAAGTATATAGCGCTGAGTTACCGCCTTGAGCAGAGTCTGATGTTCGCTTTGGCCGTGAACAGCGATGACTCTGGCCGCGAGTTCCTTGATGTGATTCAAGGTCGAGGGCCGTCCGTTTATATACGCTCGGGAAGGGCGGTCGCGGTATATCGTTCTTTGCAGAATGGCCTCGCTTCCGTCCAGCAGTTCTTTCAATTCCAGCCATTCCCTGATGGCAGGATGCTCGGCATCCAATGTCAGGAAAATCTCTGCCCGATCGCAGCCGCGGCGCACGACCGCTGGCTCCGCGCGGGAGCCGAGCGCGAGCTCCAGTGAATCGATGATGAGCGACTTTCCAGCACCGGTCTCTCCGGTGATCACAGTGAGACCGGCTTCAAAGTCCAACTCAATCTCTTCAATCAGCAGGTAGTTCCTGATGTGAAGTGTCTTGATCATGTCAGAGTCGCGAGACCTCGCTACACACCCCAGCCCAGTTTGTGGCGAAGCGCATTGAAGAACGTGTGCCCCTGAATTCTGACAAAATCGATGGTCAGCTCCGAACGGCGCACCGTGATTCTTTCGTTGCCGACGAGCGACTTGCGGATGTGACCGTCAACGACGAGGCTGGCGTTGCCGGGTTCGTTGCTCGAAACATCAATGTCGATCACGCTCGAATCACTGATTACAACTGGACGCTGTGTCAGTGTGTGCGGTGCGATTGGAACCAGCTCAATAGCGGACAGACTGGGATATAGAACCGGTCCGCCGGCAGAAAGCGCGTAAGCGGTGGCGCCAGTGGGTGTGGCGACTATGACTCCGTCTGCGCGAAGCGCTGTGACAAACTCTTTGTCGATGGTGATGTTGAAATCCAGCAAGCGTCCGAAGTTGGTTTTGTGCACGACTATGTCATTGAGCGCAGTGAACACTGCCGGTTCCGCGCCCGGTGAGTCTGAAATGATCGCCGCTTCAAGCAGAACCCGAGATTCAGTACGGAATTTTCCATTGAGCAGAAGTTCAAAGGACTCTCGAATTTCACGCACTGCGACATCTGTCAGAAATCCACGCCGGCCAAGATTGACACCGAGCAGCGGGGCATCGTGGGCTGCGCGAAGACGCGCAATGTTCATGAATGTGCCGTCGCCGCCGATCACAATGGCAAGGTCAAGATTCTGGTTGTCAATGCCGTCCGTATGCACGCCATCGCCGAAAGGAGCCGCGTATCTCTGGTAGGCAATGTCGAACTCGTCCAGCATGCGCGCGATTTCGTCCGACACAGAAGCGACTGCGTCGGATTCGAAGTTGCCGAAAAGACCGATGTTCTTGAAGTTAGTCACTACAGACGTTATTGGTTCAAGTTCGCGGTTCAACTGTCTTCACAGCACGAATTTTGAGATGCGAGATGCACAATTGTTCAATGTGCAGGTGAGGCTGTACAGACAATTGAAGATCGACTTGATTCGGAATCTGGTTGAATGCCCGCAAATTATCACAGGTGTTCGATTGGGCATCGAATCTCATGAACTCAAGGTGCGATACCCTCAAAAAAGATTTTACATGAGAGCGCCGATGTTCCATTTGTGTTTGGTACCCCTTTATCCGCCTCGAAGGGGAATTGACGGGCAAGGAACCAATTCAATGAATTGATTGTGTGCATTTTTTATTTTCGCATTGGAAACTGTTCTTGGAGAACGTTTGGCAAGTTGTCCAGACTGCTGATGTGCGCCGTTGCGTCATGGCTGTCGTTTGCGTTCATGTGACGGTGGGGACCAGTCAATACCCGCACCGTGAATGCGCCAGCTGCGTTCAGTCTGACAAAGTCTTTCGAAGGATTATCGCAACACATCGATGTGGGTATTTCGCCACTTTCGTATTGGCTCAATATGTTCCGGTCTGACTCGCAGTTTTCACTTATTCTTGTCAGAGGAAAGCGATTGATGCGCCTGATAGAGCCATTCTGCAAGCGCCCAGTCTTCCGGGGTGTCAATATCAGCCACTCTGTTGGCTGGAAGTACGAATGGTATGGAGCGCTCGGAAAAAACAACGCTGTCAGGTTCAAGAAATGCTTCGGCCCGCCCCCAGCAGAACTGCGCCGCATCGTGATAGGCCCGGGGCAGGTCTTGAGAATTGGTGCGGTAGTGCTCAGGCTGAAACATTCTTGCACGGCCGCTCGACAGAATTGTGAATGCGCGAAATATAGGCGCTGCAAACTCCGCGGCGGAAAATACGAAATCAGCGTTCGACGCATTGAACACTTGATAACTGCTTTCGAGATCGTTGATGCGAATCATCGGTGCGGTGGCGTAGATCAAGCACACTTCGGAAGGGGTCAACTTGTGGTCTGCAAGTCGCCGCAGTTCGTGTACAAGGACATCAACCACACCGGTCTTGTCATCTGATATTTCTTGCGGCCGCAGACCGTCAACCGTAGCTCCATACTTGACGGATACATCTGCGATCTCTTCATCGTCAGTCGAAACAAGAACGTCATCGAAAAGTTCCGAATCGATCGCAGCCTGAATCGAATAGGAAACAATCGGCTTGCCGCAGAACTCTCGGATATTTTTTCTTGGAATGCGTTTGCTGCCGCCGCGGGCGGGAATAATTGCAACTGTCTTCATCGCATTGTTGTCATGATTAGCAAACCATACATGAATAAAATGACACCAGCGCCGAAAAGTTGCGGAAGATGCCATCGGTCTGCTGATCGAACTTCAATTCAGCAGGGTGTCCAATTTCTGTCAATCGGGTTATACTTGTTATCGCTGAGTGAATTCAGTTCATCTCAATCGGAGAAGTCTAAAATCAGCAGTTCAGAAGTGACTGCGTAAGGAACCAATGTGACCGATTTCAAGCTCAATGAGCGATCAGAGACACTGTTGCGGCTGCTGATCGCCCGATTCATCGACGATGGGCATCCGGTAGGATCGCGCACACTGTCGCACGAGCCCGGACTCACCCTGAGCGCGGCGACCATCAGAAACGTGATGGCAGACCTTGAGGAAATGGGACTCATCAAATCGCCCCATACCTCCGCCGGGCGAGTGCCGACGGCAATGGGATACCGGATGTTCATTGACTACCTGCTCACTGTGCAGCCGCTCCGGGCTGCGAAAGAGCAGGAAATCCAGTATCGGCTGAATGAGGAGACTGATGCGAAGGAGCTGATGACCGCAACCTCCAACCTGCTCTCCGAAGTGACGCAGTTTGCCGGCATTGTCTTTCTGCCGGACTCCTCGGCATCCAAGTTTCGGCTGATTGAGTTTGTCAGCCTGACCAGCAATCGAATCCTGGTCATTCTTGTTACTGAGGACGGCACGGTGCAGAACCGTGTCATTCACAACAATCAGGACTACTCGCCGTCTGAGCTGACCGAAGCTGCCAACTACTTCAATGAGGTCTTTCGCGGCAAACCCCTGGCATCGGTGAAAGAAACCCTGGTGCTGGAGATGAAGCGCGACCGAGAGCAGATTGATGCACTGATGCAGACCGCAATTTCCATTGCGGGGCAGGTGTTCGATCGCGACGAGCGCTCCGACGAGGACCTGGTATTGAGCGGTGAGGCCAATCTGCTGAACGTGCCGGACTTCGCGGCGGTGGACACGATCAAGAAAATATTCGATACTTTCAGAAAGCGTCAGGCGCTGCTGAATCTGCTTGATTTGAGCGTCCGCGCCCGCGGCGTGTCGATTTTCATCGGCAGCGAGTCAGGTTACGAGGAACTCGATGACTGCAGCGTGATTGCCGCACCGTATGAAGTTGACGGCCAGAGTCTGGGGGCCATCGGAGTCATCGGTCCCAAGCGGATGCCTTATGACCGCGTCATTCCCGTTGTGGATGTCACTGCGAAAATGCTGGGAAACGCCCTGACGCAGTTGAACCAGAACTGAAAAAGTCAGCAAATTTTTCTTGAATTCCTGATTCGGGGACTTATTTTGTCTCTCAGATCGCGGCGCGCCCGAAACTCCAACTTGCACAGGAATTCTGATGTCCAAAAAGAAATCTGAAAAAGCAGAAGTCAATCCCGAATCTATTGAGATCATTGTCGAATCCGACGACCAGGAAAGCCCTGATCTCGGTGAGAAGCCGAGCGCATCTGAACAGCAGTCCGGCAGCATTGAGGATCGGCTTCGTGAAGAAGTCCTGAACGCCAGTCAGGAGCTGGCCGAGTTGAACGAATCCTATCTTCGGGCCGCGGCAGAGCTTCAGAATCTTCGCAAGCGCAATGCGGCGGAACTTGAGAAGGCGCGCAAGTACGCCATCGACAGTTTCGCGAAATCCTTGCTGGAGGTGATGGAAAGCCTGGACAAGGCTTGTGAGCTGGATGACGCCACTGATATCACAGCGATGCGGGAAGGTGTTGAGCTGACCCGTAAACAGCTGCTGAGCGTTTTTGAGAGGGCGTCAATCAAGAAGATCGAAGTCAATCCGGGCGATTCCTTCAACGTGAATGAACAGGAGGCGATGACCATGGTTCCGACGGCTGATCTGCCGCCCAACCGCGTGGTTGAGGTTTTCCGGCCGGGCTATATGATCCACGATCGCCTGCTGCGTGCGGCAATGGTCATTGTTTCCGCAGAACCGCAAAAGGCGGAGAAACCGGACTCCTCTGGTGAAGCTGAGAGCGAAGGTTCAGAAGACGCTTGAACTTAAGTGACTAGACCTTATCTAATCAGCTAGAGACATTTTTCTATAAACATTTATTTTTGCTTTTGAATTTGGGAGCGGAATATGAGCAAAATTATTGGCATTGACTTGGGAACCACCAACTCTTGTGTGGCGGTATTCGAAGGAAGCGGTAATGCGAAAATTATTGAGAATCAGGAAGGTGACCGAACGACGCCGTCGATTGTCGCGTACACCGATGATGAGGTCTTGGTCGGACAGTCTGCGAAACGCCAGGCAGTAACCAATCCGCATAACACCCTGTTCGCAGTCAAGCGACTGATTGGACGCAAGTTCAATGAAAAAGTCGTTCAGCAGGATCTGGACTTGATGCCCTACAAGATCATCAAAGCCGCCAACGGCGATGCCTGGGTGAAAGTCGGCAGCAAAGATCTGGCTCCGCCGGAGGTTGCCGCCCGAATTCTTCAGAAACTCAAGCAGACTGCGGAAGACTATCTCGGCGGCACGGTGACCGGCGCGGTCATTACAGTGCCGGCGTACTTCAATGACTCACAGCGCCAGGCAACCAAGGATGCCGGTAAGATCGCAGGGCTTGAGGTCAAGCGGATCATCAATGAGCCGACGGCGGCTGCACTGGCATACGGACTTGACAAGCAGCAGGGCGATCGGAAAATCGCCGTCTATGATCTTGGCGGCGGCACATTCGATATCTCGATCATTGAGATTGCTGAAGTGGACGGCGAGCACCAGTTCGAGGTGCTGTCGACCAACGGTGACACGTTCCTCGGCGGTGAGGATTTCGATCGGCGGCTGATTGACTATTTGGCCGATGAGTTCAGGAAAGACCAGGGAATGGACCTGCGCGGCGATCCGCTCGCCATGCAAAGACTCAAGGAAGGTGCGGAGAAAGCCAAGATCGAGCTGTCCTCAAGCAGCCAGACGGAAGTCAATCTGCCCTACATCACCGCGGATCAGTCGGGTCCCAAGCACCTGAATTACAAAGTGACGCGAGCCAAGCTGGAATCTCTGGTTGATGACCTGATCGGACGGACCGTCGAGCCTTGCAAGATCGCGTTGAAAGACGCCGGACTTGCGGCATCGGAAATCGATGACGTGATTCTGGTTGGCGGACAGACCCGCATGCCGAAGGTTCAGGAGACCGTCGCCAGGATTTTCGGGCAGGAAGCGCGCAAGGATGTGAATCCGGATGAGGCGGTTGCCGCAGGCGCTGCAATCCAGGGCGGAGTGCTTGGCGGCGATGTCAAGGATGTGCTGCTGCTCGATGTGACGCCGCTGTCGCTCGGTATCGAGACGCTTGGCGGTGTGATGACCAAGCTGATCAAGAAAAACACCACGATTCCAACCAAGGAGACTCAGGTGTTCTCGACCGCGGATGACAATCAGACAGCGGTGACGGTTCATGTTCTGCAGGGCGAGCGCGAGATGGCCCAGCCTAACAAGTCACTCGGCAGATTCGATCTGTCGGATATTCCGCCTGCGCCACGCGGCGTGCCGCAGATCGAGGTCACTTTCGATATTGACGCCAATGGAATCATGCATGTTTCGGCAAAAGACAAGGCAACCGGCAAGGAGAACCGAATCGAGATCAAGTCCAGTTCCGGACTGGATGAGAGTGAGATCGAGCGCATGGTTCGAGAGGCCGAGGAGCACGCGGATGAGGATCGCGAGCAGCGCGAGAAGATCGATGCCAAGAATGCCGCTGAGGGTCTCATTCACTCCGTTCGCAAAACTGTGAAAGACCTGGGCGATCAAGTGGATGAGTCAGAGAAGGCAGCGGTGGAATCGGCGATCAGCGATCTCCAGTCAGCGCTTGATTCTGATGCAGGCACCGATGAGATCAAGGCTAAGACTGAAGCGCTTGGGGAGGCGAGCCACTCGCTTGCCATGAAAGCCTACAATCAGGCGCAGACGGAGCAGCCGGCAGGTAGCGCAAGCCCGGACACCGGCTCGGCTGACAGTGACGTTGTCGATGCCGATTTCGAAGAGGTGAAAGACGACCACGATAACAGACGATGAGCGTCGCACAGAAGTGAAATTGGCGATTCTGCTGATTGGAGGACTGAAAGTTACACAAAGAACAGCCGTCGCAAAAGCAAGGACTCCATTGAGGGATTACAGGCAAGAGCCGGCAAATGTGTGCAGGATGATCAAAATGGATGATGAAATCAAGTTGTCCCCGGAAGAATGGGAAGAGTTGGATAGAGCATTGATTCAGGAAGGTGTCTATGAGGTCCACGATGAAATCGATGTATTGGAAGATGAAGAGATTCGGTACTGGACACTTCACGATGCATTCAATAATGAAGATGCGAAGTATGATCGCGAATTTCAAAATGAGATCAAAAGAGATGTCAAGGAATCCAGGAAACGATATGGTCATCCGGTTCCAGACGATGAGTTTTTCGGGTTTTGAAATATTTGGTTAAACCGCCAAATTTGCTTCCAATCATTGAACAACATTCATGTCCAAACGCGATTACTACCAGGTTCTGGGTGTCCAGAAAGATGCTGCAGAAGCAGATATCAAGCGCGCCTATCGCCGTTTGGCCATGAAATTTCACCCGGATCGCAATCAGGACAATCTCGAGGAAGCTGAGGCGAAATTCAAAGAAGCGAAAGAGGCTTATGAAGTTCTGATGGACTCCGACGCCCGCGCCCGCTATGATCGATTCGGGCACGAAGGGCTTGAGGGATTCATGGGCAGCGGCTTCGGCGGTGCCGGGGATTCCGGATTCGGCGATATTTTCGGTGACCTTTTCAGCGATATTTTCGGCGCGGGCAGACAGAGCAGCCGGCAGGCGCAGGGCGCCAGCCTCAAGTACACGCTGGAAATCGATCTTGAGGATGCGGTGCATGGCACTGAAACAGAGATCAGCGTGCCGCGCATGGTTGGCTGCGACAGCTGTGACGGCTCCGGCGCGCGCAGAGGCTCGCGTCCGGAAACCTGCGGCACCTGCGGCGGGCATGGCAAGGTGCGCATGCAGCAGCTCGGTTTCACACTTCAGCAAACCTGTCCGAAGTGTCACGGTCACGGCTCTGTCATCACGGATCCCTGTCCCAGCTGCGACGGGCAGGGACGGGTGCATCAGACGACGCGGCTGGCAGTGCAGATTCCAGCCGGCATTGATCACGGCAACCAGATCAGAATTGCCGGCAAAGGAGAGGCGGGCCGCTCCGGCATGGCGCCGGGCGATCTGTTCGTCCAGATTCGCATTCGCCCGCATTCAATATTCGAGCGTGACGGCAGCGACATCTATTGCGAAATTCCCATCAGCATCGGAGTCGCGACACTGGGTGGCACAGTCGAGGTTCCGACACTTGACGGGCGCGCCAACCTGAAAGTTCGTCCGGAGACACAATCCGGCAAGGTCATGCGCCTGCGCGGCAAGGGGGTTCGAAATGTGCGATCGCCTCACGACATCGGTGATCTGTACTGCAAGTTGGTGGTGGAGACGCCTGTCGGTCTTACCGGCAAGCAGAAAGCCCTGCTGAAGGAGTTTGATGATCTCATCACAAAGGGCGGCGCCCGGCATTCACCCAACCAGAACAACTGGACGCAGCGAATCAAGTCCTTCTGGGACCGGCTCGCCGCGTAGAGCCGAGCTTATCGGCCTGACTGAGTTCAGCCCTTTCGCGCAGCGTCATTCGGTGCCGACATGTCAGCCAGTGCGAGTGTTTTAGGTCCTCAAGGTCCGTTCGCACGAGATCTGGACTGGTTTGCAGTCCGGGATTGCCAGATGGAGATGGCGGACGCGATCGAGTCGGCAATCGACACTGAACAGATCGCACTGCTGGAATCCGGAACCGGAACAGGAAAAACATTCGCCTATCTGGTGCCGCCGCTGCTCAGCGGCAAGAAGACAGTCATCTCCACCCGCACCAAGCACCTGCAGGAGCAGCTGTTTCAGAAAGACATTCCGGTCGTCTGCGAGGTTCTTGATCTCAAGCCGAATGTCCGACTGCTGAAAGGGCGCTCGAACTACCTCTGTCTGCTGCGCCACGAGCACGCGCAGAAAAATCCTGATCTGCTTGGCTTCAGCCGAAAATTCGACCGGGTGTACAACTGGGTCATGGAGCACGATGACGGTGATATTTCGGAGTATGGACTGTCAGCCGAAGAGCACAGGCAGATGACTGCAACATCTCGCACCTGCGTTGGCCGTGATTGTGAATTCTGGAACCCTTGCTTTGCGAATCGCGCGCGGCAGGACGCAAGGCAGGCGGACGTTCTGGTAATCAATCACAACCTGCTGAGCCTTGAGATGGCCCGCGGTGGCTCAGAGGACGATCGGTCAACAATTCATGGCTTCGAGGTGGTGATTGTTGATGAAGCGCATCGGTTTCCCGAAATTGCATGCGAGTCGCTGGGTGTGACGGTTTCGAAGGAACGCTTGGAGGAGTTCTGCACGAACCTGGAAAGTGTTTCGAAACTCGGAGATTTGGATGTGCGGCTGGTTGCTTCGATCACATCGAGCCTTACTGATGTCGCGGAAAGACTCAGTCGGGAACTCAGTGCCGAGAGCGGTGAGGATAAAGGCGCCGCCTACACTGCGATGTCGCTGGAACGATTTGAGGAGTATCGGAACCTTGTTCAAGGATACAGGAAAATCGTCCAAATTCTTGACAATGCAGTCCAGCAGCTTGAACCCTTCATCGAGTCATCGCGCGAGATTGAGATGTGCCGCGATATGGCGCTCAACATCATTGAAGACGCCAATCAGATTTTTGAGCGGGACAATGTTGAAGTCGCGAGCTGGTGCGAGACAACGAGACGCGGCTTCTCATTGAACCGACTGCCGCTTCAACCTGGGAAAGTGTTCGGACCGGCGATCACAGAATTTCCGGGCAGCTGGATATTCACTTCAGCAACAATTGCAGTAGGGGATGACTTCTCGCTTTTCGAGAGCAATATGGGTTTCAGCGACTCAATCCATGATCGCTGGGAGAGTCCGTTCGACTTCGAAAATCAGACGCTGCTTTACTTTCCTGCCAACATGCCATTGCCGGTTGCCGCAACCCGGAAAGAATTTGATCGACGCGTTGCGGAAGTCGTTGAAGAGATTGTGCCATTGACACACGGCCGGGTGCTGGCGCTTTTCACCAGTGTCGCATCGATGAAATCCGCCAGGGATTATCTTGCGGAGAGGATCGACTACACGCTGCTCTGTCAATACGAACGGTCGAACGCTCAATTGCTGGAGGATTTCAAGCAGGATGGGAACGCGGTTTTGCTGGGCACGATGGGATTCTGGGAAGGCGTTGACATAAAGGGGGATGCGCTGGCCTGTGTCATCATTGACAAGCTGCCCTTTGCGCCTTTTGACAATCCGAAAGAGAACGCCAGGCGAGAGTTGATGGAGTCGAATGAGGAGAGTTTCTTTTTCGACTGGCAGATTCCGAATGCGGTGCTGACTCTGAAACAAGGATCGGGCCGTTTGATCAGAGACGTTTCAGATCGAGGCATGCTTGTTCTTTGCGACCCGCGCATCAATCAGAAGTCATATGGCAGGACGTTCTTGGACAGCCTTCCGCCGATGCCGCGCACTGACTCACTGAAAAGAGTCAGTGAATTCTTCTCCAGATGAACATTCTTGCAGTCAACACTTCCGACGATATGCTGTCTGTCGCGCTGAATCGCGACGATCAGATCACGCATGATCAGCTGCGCGCCGAACGCAATCACAACGAGTCAGTGCTGGCGCTGATCGACAAATTACTGACCGAAGCTGATTTTCGGCTCAATCAGTTGGATGCTGTCGCGTTCGGTGTCGGTCCAGGCTCATTCACCGGCCTCAGAATCGCCGCCGGAGTTGCGCAGGGTATCGCATTCGGTGTTCAGGTGCCGACAGTGCCGGTGTCCTGCATGGCCGCAATCGCACAGAAGCAGGCGGGTGGCAAAGTGCTTGTCGCGATGGATGCCAGGCACTCAAAGGTCTATTGGGGGCGGTATGTTCGAAACGCGGAAGGATGGATGGAATTGGACGGCGAGGAGCAGCTGACTTCGATCGCCGAGCTGAGTGTTCCGGGGGATGGCTGGAGCGGCGCCGGCAGCGGCTGGGACAGATATTCCGATGAGATTCTGGCGGTCAGCAGGATTCGAGTGCAGGGGTGGGACGAAGAGCAGAAACCGCATGCCGCCGAGATAGCCCATCTGGGCGCGGTTGAGCTGGCAAAGGGTCAGGGCCGGGATGCGGAGCTGGCGATTCCCAGCTATCACTCTCCTTACTTCAGCGCGTAGATTGGTTTAAGCCGCAGTTTCAAGCCTGGGCCGTTGAACCTGAACTGCTCTGCTGATCTTCCGTCATTTCAATCGGGTGAACTCGGGCGACATCGACGGCGGTGCCGCGAACCCGCACTGTCTCAATCTTATGCCCGTTGATGTCAAAGGTCATCCCAGGCTGAGGAATGTCCTCATTTCGCTCGATGATCAGCCCGTTCAGCGTGTGCGGCCCTGCAGTCGGCAGGTTCCACCTCATCAGCCGATTGAGGTCTCGGACGTTCATGGATGCGCTCACCAGAAAGCTTCCCTGCTCTTCAGGCACAATGCCCGGAATCTTGTCCTGAATCGGCCCGGCGATCACACCCGCGAACTTTGAAAGCAGTTCGTGAAGCGTGAATAGCCCCATGACTTCTCCATATTCGTCGATAACGATTCCCATATTGCGCTCAGTGCTCTGAAGCCGCTGAATCTGCTCCACCAGTCGGGCGTCTTCTGGCAGATAGATCGGCTCTTTAAGCGACTCAAGAATAGTTTGCTTGGTGACATCCTCAATTCGGTGCCGCTGCAGCAACTCGCGGATATCGAGCTCGCCCTTGATGGACTGAAATGATTTGTCATAAACCGGCAAGCGGGCGTGCGTTTCCTTGAGAATCTGTTCGATGATATCCGACAGTTCATCATCCAGATCGATGGCTTGGATTTCGGAGCGCGGAACCATCACGCTTTCAACCGATTGCGACCCCAGCTCCAGAATGCCAAGCAGCAGCTCCAGATGATCGTGCTCGAAGTGCTGCTCTGACGCTCTGACCGCGTGCTTGAGCTCGTCAGAATCAAGTGATTGCGTATTCGCATGTTGGTTGAGGCTCGGAATCTTTCTGATCAGCGTAACCACTGAGCTCATCAGCCACACCACCGGATACAGGAGCCGCTGCAGCAGATTGAGAATGATTGCGGCAAAGAAAGCAATTCGCTCTGGATAGATTGCGGCCAGCGTCTTCGGCGGAATCTCGGCCAGCACAAGTATGACAATGGTGATGAAAGCGGTTGCGACCGCGACGCCGGTCTCACCGTAGAACTTCCACGCCAGCATCGTGGTGATGGCGACCGCAGCGTTGTTGACCAGATTATTGCCAAGTAAAATAGTCCCCAGCAGACGATCCGGCTCGTCAAGAAGCTTCTGCAGCATGATGGCGCGGCGGTTCTTCTTGCTCGCCTGATCGGCAAGGCGATAGCGGTTCAGCGCCATCGTGGCAGTTTCGGATGCAGAGAAGAATGCTGACAGGCAGATCAGCACTGCAAGCGAGGCAAATAGTATGCCGACAGGGATGTCGTCCAATTGAGTGTTCGGTTGGTCAGTCGAATATTGTTAAGTGTATTGGAAATTGCATGATAATTCCAATATGATTTTCGTAAATTTTTTCACTGTACAGGTTTTTTGAATGCTGGATACACTTCGAGAACGAATCACCAAGGCGCTTGGCTCGCTGCGCGGAAACAGAAAACTGACCGAGGCCGCCGTCGAAGATACGCTCCGTCAGGTTCGGCGGGCGCTGCTGGAGGCTGATGTGGCGCTGCCGGTGGCGCGCGAGTTCACTGAACTGGTCAGGCAGCGCACTGTGAATGCTGAAGTGCTTGAAAGCCTGTCACCCGCCCAGACGATCATCAGCATTGTATACGAGGAGCTGACGCTGCTCCTTGGCGAATCCAACGTGCCGATCAATCAGGCGCCGAGCGGTCCGACTGTGATTCTGATTGCCGGTCTCCAAGGTTCGGGCAAAACGACGACCGCCGCGAAGCTGGCGCAGCATTTCAAGCAGAGAAGCCAGAAACGCGTGCTGCTGGCCAGTGTTGACGTTTACCGTCCCGCCGCAATAGACCAGCTTCGAACGCTGGCGGAAACCGCGGGTGCGCACTTCTGGGAGACGGACGCCAGTCAGAAACCGGAGGATATTGCGAAAGCCGCAGTCTCACATGCGAAGAAGTCTGCTATTGACATCGTCATTGTCGACTCGGCGGGTCGGCTGCATGTCGACACTCAGATGATGGATGAGATTCAGGGTGTCCATCGCGCAATCTCACCGCATGAGACGCTTTTTGTCATTGATGCGATGATCGGCCAGGATGCGGTCAACAGCGCGTCGGCCTTTGATGAGACATTGGAGTTGACGGGCGTGATCGTGACCAAACTCGACAGCGACACGCGCGGCGGCGCGCTGATGTCGGTGAGGCAGGTCACCGGCAAGCCTGTCAAGTTCATCGGAGTGGGGGAGGGCATTGATTCGCTGGAGCAGTTTCACCCGGACCGGATTGCGTCGAGAATCATTGGAATGGGTGATGTTCAGACGCTGATTGAATCGGTGCAGCAGAAAGCTGACCAGGATAAAGTCAAGCGGTTCGAACAGAAAATTCGCAAAGGCCAGCGGTGGGACCTGGCAGACTACCGCGATCAGATTCAGATGTCTCAGGACATGGGCGGCGCTTCCAGTTTCGTCAAGATGATTCCCGGCCTGTCGCCGGAAAAGCTGACGGGCTTGAGCGATGCGGATGCGACGGTTCGCCGGGAGATCGCAATCATCAATTCCATGACGCCGCATGAAAGGCAGCGTCCGGCAATCGTCCGCGCCAGTCGAAGGGCGCGGATCGCGGCTGGGTCCGGTGTGGAGGTGCGGCACGTCAGCCAGCTGCTGCGAAAATTCGAGAAGATGCAGAAGATGATGCGGAAACTGAGGAGCAAGAACAGCAAGATGCAAATCCCCGGCTTGGAGGAAATTCCCGGCATGGAGCAGCTGAGAGACCGATTTCCGAGTTAGCTGCTGTGCTGCCGCGGTTGCCAGCGCGGTGCAGTAGCGTTGATCGGGCAATCGGCTTTCCAATGAAATTGTATTATTGACGGACAACTGATCTATGATGAACGCGACGCAGTCCATCGATCTAGTCAAGTATCCCATCAGGCACCTGGATAGCGAAGAGGGCTTCGAGCTTGCAGGGCGATGCTGTTCGGAATTGACCGCAAGCGGCATCCTGATCTTGCCCGGATTCTTGCGTTCCTCGGCAGTTGAACGATGCGTGGAACAGTTGGCTCCCGTCATTGAACGAAGTTCCTTTGTGCACAATCGCGAGCACAACATCTATTTCGACGACAGCTTTGACGGAGTTTCATCTGATCATCCGGCTCTGGCGCGAATGCATACCACCAGTCAGACCGTGTGCGGTGATCAGATTGAGTCATCGATACTGTCAAGAATCTACCATTGGCAGCCGATGATTGATTTTCTGGCTGCAGTCGTTGGCAAATCTCGGCTTTATCCCATGGATGATCCTCTGGCAGGTCTCAATGTCAAGTCATTTCGCGATGGCGACATCACCAACTGGCATTTTGACCGGGCAGAGTTCACCATCACTATGCTGCTGCAGAAGCCTGAAGCAGGCGGCGTGTTTCAGATTCGCCGGAACTTGCGAAGCGATGGGAATCCAAATTATGAAGGTGTCGCGAATCTTCTCAATGGAAACGATGCCGCAGTGCGCTCGTATCACATCGACCCTGGCACGCTTACGGTGTTCAGAGGCAAGCATTCAGCGCATCGGGTCTCGACAGTGGTCGGAAACCGCCTTAGAATTGTTGCGGTTCTTTCCTACTTCGATTCGCCGGGCGTTCGGTTTTCTGATCCTGATCGAATTCAGTTCTATGGGCGTCGCGAACCGATCGCGCATACGGCCGCGGGATACTGACCGAAATTCATTCTTCAGTGGAACAGTAGATTGATGGTCAGTCAACTCATTCGAAACGAAGTGTGGCAGGAATATTTGGATGTTGCACGCCTTGCACGGTATTGCGACGCGTTGGCAAATCGCAATGCTGGTTTTCGTATTGTTTTCAGGTTGATTTTGCTTCTCCCACTGCTGACTGGTCTCTCAATCTTGCTTGATTTGCTTCCGAATTTTGTGGAAATGATAATGGGTGGAGTAGTCGCGATTGCAGTCATGCTGGACATGATGTTCGACTTTGGAAATTGAGCGAGTGTGCTTTCGCGGGCGAGTCGGGAATGCAACAGAATGGAAAACGAATATAGAGATTTATGGCACGCAGTCGAGATTGGTGGGATGTGTGATAAAGCGATTCAAAGAAAAATCTGCCAGTTGAAATTGAAGCTGCATGAGATTGCAGTGGAAACCGATGCAGCTGGAATTGGAGTTGACAAGAAGCTGAATGTAAGGTGTGCGGTCGAAGCTTACAGGGTCCTGGAGCAAAGGTACGCAAGTTCCTAGCATCGTCATTAGAAGTTTTCTTTGCAGATTGAAAGTTGCATGTTCGCTGAGCTGGTGCGAATGAATTAAATCAAGTTATTGAAATAATATAATTTATAGCGATACATTCTGAGATGAGCAGCATTGTCCGACATTTTTTCTGAAAACGCAGATTTTCGAAATTCAAGAACAGATTCCTATTTTGAATATAATTCGCTCTTTTATCTGACTTTGACGGAGTTGTTTGACCTATGGTCGTAATTCGTTTAGCGCGTGGCGGGGCCAAGAAAAGGCCTTTCTATTCCATCGTGGTTGCTGACAGTCGGCGCGCGCCGACTGGCAAGTTCATCGAGCGGATCGGTTATTTCAATCCCATCGCGACAGAATCCGAAGAAGGATTGAAGATTGATCTGGACCGCGTGGAATACTGGGTGTCCAACGGCGCCAAAATGTCTGACAGAGTCCGTTCGCTGATCAAATCTGCCGAGACCGAAGAAAGTCTGAATCCTGCCTAGAATGCTTGGTGGATGGCTTTCTTTATTCACCGAAAAAACCTGCGCCGAATTGACAGTTTGAAGTTCTGAGCTGATTTCGGATTGTCTGGAATTCACCTGCAAAAGCTTGACTTCCAAGAAACTTAACGATCGGGTGATTGTTGGTCGTGTCGTCGATGCTCATGGTGTCAGAGGTGATCTGAAAGTTCGCCCATTCACCGAGAGCCTATACAGTCTTCTGGATTTTCCGCGTTGGAATCTGACAAGGCGAAACGCAGTTCGCGGCTGGTACAAAGTTGATTCCAGCAAGCCGCATGGAAAGTTCATCGTCTCAAAACTCTGCGGGGTTGACACACGCGATCAGGCGCTTGAGCTCAAAGGTTCCGACGTGCTGGTTGACACCAAAGACTTTCCTGAATTGCCGAAGGGTGAGTATTATCACTTCCAATTGCTGGGACTCGAAGTGATCGATGTTGATGAATCGGTTTATGGCCAAGTGGACAGGGTCATGCAGACCGGCGCCAACGATGTTCTGGTTGTCGAGGGCGAAGCAACTTGCCTGATTCCGTACATTCCGGATGTAATCAAGAATGTCGATTTGGATGCTGGTGTGATTCGCGTTGACTGGTACACCGATTTCTGACGAATCGCAAGAGAGTATCAGGCATGCAAATTCGCGCCATCACAATTTTTCCAACGATGTTTGGCGCTCTGACCGACTTCGGGATCACCAGCCGCGCCGTGCAGCGCGGCCTGCTGGACTTCAGTGCGGTTGATCTGAGGGATTACGGACAGGGGGCGCACCGGCAGCTGGATGATCGTCCATTCGGCGGCGGGCCTGGAATGGTGATGCTCGCCGAGCCGGTGATCAGCTGTGTCGCAGATTTGCGACGCGATCTGCAGGAAGAAACCCCGGTCATCTACATGAGTCCGCAAGGGCGGCGAATCACTCAGGACGATGTGTTCCAGTTCGCTGAAATGCCGCGTCTGATCATTCTCTGCGGGCGTTATGAAGGAATAGATCAGCGCGCATTGGATATAATTGAGGCTCAGGAATGGTCAATCGGTGACTATGTGCTGACCGGCGGAGAGCTGGCCGCCATGGTGCTGATCGACTCCATCGTGCGTCAGTTTCCAGGAGCTTTGGGAAACGAGCAGTCCAAGGAGAATGAGTCGTTTGCCAACGGTTTGCTCGACTGTATCCATTACACTCGGCCGCAGACGGTTCGAGGCGAGTCGGTCCCAGAGGTGCTGGTGTCCGGGGATCACGAGGCGATCGATTACTGGCGCTTGAAACAATCCGTCGGCCGCACCTGGCTGCGGCGCCCTGATCTGCTGAATGAACTGGAACTCAACGATGAACAGCAGCGGGCTTTATCAGAATTCAAAACCGAATATCGACAACAGAGGAAAACATGAGCGGCAAGCTAATACGAGAAATTGAATCCGAACAGCTGAGAGACGATCTTCCGGAGTTTTCGCCGGGCGATACCGTTCGTGTTGAGATTCTGATTCGGGAAGGCGAGCGCCAGCGGCAGCAGGCGTTCGAAGGCGTTGTTATCGCCAAGCGCAACCGCGGTCTGAATTCATCATTCACAGTGCGGAAGGTTTCCTACGGTGAAGGCGTGGAGCGGGTATTTCAAACACACAGTCCGCTGATTCAGAGCGTCACAGTCAAGCGGCGAGGTGCGGTTCGACGCGCGAAACTGTACTATCTGCGCGATCGAACTGGCAAGTCCGCAAGAATCAAAGAAAAGATCAAATAAACACATCGGCTTTCGATTTAGAACCTCAGCCCTCGCCAGCGAGGCGTTGTTTCGGTGTTTCTGAATTAACTCTTCAGGCGCCCAGTTCATTTTATCCGGCGATGGATGCGCGCGCCTGTGCTTGCATTGAGAAGTAGTTTCTGCCAGGATTGCAGCCGCACGCGCCGGCAAACTGTCGCTTCGGTATGCATTTCGTTTGCGTTTGGATGCCTCATCGCATTCGCGCCGCTTTTCGCGCAGTCAACAGACAGCTCGCAGGAGCATGCAGCGGCAGACAGCGCTGGATCGATCTTATCGCAGGATTCAACTGCGGAAGCCGCAGCTCTTCCAGCTGCGGATTATGACGAGACGCTGTCGCTTGAGCGGATTCGCAGTCTGGTCGAGTTGGGCGCGCAGCAGCTGGCTTACAGTCTGGTGGCTGATGCGCGGCCTTCATACGAGCATGCGTCCGACTGGCTTGAATGGGAAACACTCTATTTCGAACTGGGTCAGCAACTGGGCTTGTGGGACGAGCTCATCGAAAGAGCCGCGCAGCTGACTGGAACCAGGCTTTATCGTGTTGCGCAGACCTACGCGGTTGAAGCGCAGATTCGTCTGAATCAGTATGAGAGTGCGCTGGAAAGCGCTCGAGAGCTGATCTTGCAGCGGCCGGATGACCGCGAATCGTTGATCGATCTCAGAAGGCTGATCGCGCAAATTTATCTGGAGCAGGGGGAGTTGGAGAATGCTGAGATCGCGCTCACTCTGTTTGACCGCGACTACCGGCCGAGTGATCCTGACTGGGAGCACCGCTACATACGGGTTTTGTTCCGCAGCGAAAGGCTTGATGAGGCTGTCGCGCGTCTGGCGCCGCTTCAAACACTGGAAGCGCAATTGCTCGACCTGCATGCCCAGTTTCAATTGGATGCGCTGAGCCCATTGGACACAGTCGCTCGCGGTCTGGAGATGGAGCCGAGGTTCAGGGATGATGAAGTGCTGCTCGCAGAGCTTTGGGCGCTGATTGAGTCCGCGGCGCGGTCGTACAACGACTTCGAGATGCAGACAGAAGCAATCGAGTCGGCGCTGTCCATCAACTACCCAAGCCTTTCGAATTGGGAACACCTGCCAGTGGTGCCGTTGCACACAGAGGCACAGCTTCTTGAGCTTTATGATGAGTTCGCGCTGTATATCGGCAATGACATCGGATTGATCGTCGGTGATGATGCCAGCTGGTTTCAGCTGGCGCAGGAATTCGAGATCACCTCGCCGATCACCGCCCGCTCTGTGCACGCTTATCTGGCGCGACATGCTTACGGTACCGAGACTCGGGAGCACAGTACGGCCGCACTGGCCGGTTTGCTGTTTGAAGCGGATCTGCATCAGCTGCTCGACACTCTGTTCGTTCGTACCGATTCGCTGGACGTGTCGAAAGCGCCGCATGCAATCCAGACTCAGCTTGCCAATTCGGCCTTGCGGGAGAAGGACTTCGCGAGCGCATTGGCAGTGATCAATGTAATGGAAAGACCGCAGGAACCGGAAAAGCTGGAGTCATGGCTGCTCACGCAGGCCCGAATTGCCATCTCGATCTCAGAGTTTGACCGAAGCGAACAGCTGCTGAACGAAGCAATCGACTTGTTGTCTCAGCCGGCGGAGCAGGCCGCTGTTGACAGGATCATGCAGGCGGTTTTCGACCTGCACGACAGTCAGCAGCATGCACTTGCGATCGCGTTTTATGTGAAGCTCTACAGGAAAACCGCGGACGTACAGATTCAAAGAGAGATACTGCGCTGGATCAGCGAGTCCTACTCGGCACAGGGCAAGCACGCGAACTCAATCGAGCGTCTGATCCGGTCTGCCGAACTGGGGGGCGATTGGAACGATGAATGGGGGCTGTCCGCGCGCCTCAAGGCCGGTGATGAAATGGCCGAAGCGGGTTTTATCGACGATGCGAGAGCTGTCTACACGCAACTGCATGAAGATGCGATCGACCCTCGAACTCGGGCATTGGTTGCCAATCGCCTGAACAGTCTGCCGAACTCTGCATCAGCTGGCTCTCAATGACGAAGCAGCCATCAACCGAGGCAACCGCGGAGAACCGTCGCCTGATCGACGAGTTCACGGATACGATTTGGGCGGAGTCGGGGCTGTCGAAACAGACGCTGGAATCCTATCGACTGGATTTGAATTCGCTGTCGCAGTGGCTCGGCACCCAGAAAAGAGGGCTTCTTGAGGCTGAACGCACGGACATCATGCGCTACCTGGCGAGCAAGTCAGGCTACGGCGCGCGCACCATTGTCCGACAGCTGAGCGCATTTCGGCGGTTCTATCGATTCTGCATCGCCCAGTCGCTGGTTGAAGTCTGCCCGACGGATGAGATCATGTCCCCTCTGATCGGCCGAAGTCTTCCCAAGGCCTTATCGGAGACTGAAGTGGAAGCTCTATTGAAAGCGCCTGACCTCAGTCGGAATACTGGATTGCGCGACCGGTCTATGCTGGAAACGCTATACGGTGCGGGGCTTCGGGTGTCTGAACTCGTCAGCTTGCAATTGGGAGCCGTCAACCGCGCGGATGGATGGGTGAGACTGACCGGCAAAGGCTCTCGGGAAAGGCTGATCCCGCTGGGCGAGCACGCTGTTCACTGGATCAATGAATATCTTGAGCATGCGCGGCCTTCGCTTTTGAAAAACAGGCGCAGCAACGATCTTTATCTGACCGCCCGCGGCAGTCAGATGACCCGACAGGCATTCTGGATCAATATTCGCAAATATGCGGCCGCGGCAGGCATTGCGAGTGAAATCACACCGCACTCATTGCGCCACTCTTTCGCGACGCATCTGCTGGATCATGGAACGGATATACGAACGATTCAGCAGCTTTTGGGACACAGCGACCTGTCGACCACCCAGATTTACACCCATGTATCGAGGCAGAGACTGTCCAATCTGCTGAAGGAGCATCACCCGCGCGGCTAGTGCAGGATGCGCGCCAGCAGACTTCGATATTTGGACACCAGCTCGTGATCACCGCCAATCATGTCAAAAGCCATCACCATGCCTTTGCGTCCGGCATCCTCACTGAAACTTCGATCATTTCTGACGATGTGCAGAAGCAGTTCCAGCGCCTCGGTGTAGTCGCCGATTGACATGCTGAACGCCGCGAGCCTGTAGTGAGCATCCCAGTCTGTATTGTCGCGTTCGATCGCCTGTCGCAATTCGGCTTCCGAATCGCTGGAGTAGGTCAATTCGGCGAAATGCGCGGCAGATGCGATGAAACGGTACTCAGGCGTCGCGGACTTGTCCTTCAGCTTGTCAAGCACGCTTCGAACAGCATCGAAATCGTTTCGGTTCAGATACAGGCGGGCGAGACGAAACCGGCTCTCGTCGGAGTCGTCTTTCTCAAGCGCGGCGATGGCTTCAGACTCCCGGCCGCGATTGATCAGCGTCTGGATCGCGTCGGCGGCTTGCGGCTGCGCTTCTCCGTTGGCTAACGCGATGTGTTTTGAGAGAAACTCTTCAACGGCGCCTTCAGGCTGAGCTCCCATGAATCCGTCAACAACTGCGCCATCTTTAACCAGATATACAGTCGGCACACTGCGCACCTGGAATTGCATTGCGAGTTCCTGCTGCTCGTCGATGTTGACCTTGACCAGTCGGAAAGAGTCTGCGTGCTTCGTCGCGAGGCTTTCCAGAATCGGCATCAGGTTCTTGCAAGGCCCGCACCATGGCGCCCAGAAGTCTACCAGCACCGGCAGGGCGCTGGATTTCTCAACAACTTCTTCAAGGAAGTTGTCAGCGCCAACATCCATAATATCGGCTTTCGGACTGCTGGAATCAGGATTGGGGTTTATCAGTTGAACCACGAAGGACCTCTTGGCAGAGAATGAATCTGGCGCTCCCTAGGGGGATCGAACCCCTGTTGCCGGCTTGAGAGGCCGATGTCCTAACCGCTAGACGAAGGGAGCGGAGCTTTAGGCAACCATGATCTCAGTAGATAGTATCTCACATTTTAGAATTCAATAGCTGCGACAATGCCGCACACAGACGCGAATTCAAGAATAATCCCTCAGTCAGTGCATGGCATTGACCGGTCTGCAGTCAGCGCGAATGCCATCGCGGTTGTCGACCGCCTCAAATCTGCAGGATTCACCGCTGAGGTGGTTGGCGGCAGTGTGCGGGATCTGCTGGCAGGACGGCGGCCTAAAGATTTCGATGTCGCAACCAGCGCCCGTCCGGAGCAGGTGCGCACCCTGTTTCGTCGTTGCGAAGTGTTCGGCCGAAGATTTCAGATTGCCGAGGTGCGCGTGAAGCGCGAGTGCATTCAGGTTGCGACTTACCGCCGGGCGCCGAATCATTCCCGACGTTTCCGACGCTCGAAAAACATTTCAGCCAACGGAAAGATCCTCAAGGACAATCTTTTCGGCAATATCAAAGAGGACGCATTTCGCAGAGACCTGACCATCAACTCCCTGTATCTGCATCCCTCAGACATGCGGGTCATTGATTACACCGGAGGATATGAGGATGCCCGAAACGGCATCGTGAGGGTCATAGGCAGCCCCGCGGAGCGCTTTCGGGAAGACCCGGTTCGAATGCTGCGCGCGGTTCGATTCGCTTCATTGCCTGATTTCGAGTTCGATGCGGCAACCGAGCGGGAGATCGCTCCGAATGCCCGCTTTCTGGCCGATGTCTCGAAATTCAGGCTGATTGATGAATTGAGCAAGATTCTGTTCAATGGGCGCGCCCAAGCGAGTTTCGAGCACTTGCACCGTCTCGAAATCTTTCAGATACTCTTTCCGCCATACCACTGGCTGCATTCGGGATTGCCCGACAACCATGGACTGGTCGACTGGATGCGTCTGCTGCTTGCAGAGACCGATGAGCGAATACAGAGCGATCATCACACCAGTGTGGCATTCACGTTCGCGGCGATTCTGTGGCCGAAGTTCAATGATGCGATAAGCAAACGTTCAAAGCGCAGGCGTCCCGCTTACTTTCGAATCGCGCAGGGCATACTCAGCCAGCAAAGTGAGCGGACGTTCCTGTCTGGCATCATCAGGCATCGCGTCGAAGACATCTGGCTGCTGCAAAGACAGCTAGAATCCGGCATATCGAAGAGCAATGCCAGCCTCGCGACACACAGAAGCTTTCGCTCAGCGGTGCGGCTGCTGGAGCTGCGCTCAACATTCGGCGAGGTGGAAGAGTCGAGCTGTCGGGCATGGGTTGAACTGCGCGACCGGCAGGAGGGGCAGTCCCAACCGCGCAGAACCAGGCGCAGAAGACGGGCGAGGTGGCGCTGATGGCAGATGATTGGCAATACGCGTTTGTCGGCTTCGGCAGCAATATGGATAAACCTTCCGCACACATTTTGGATGCGGCGCATATTTTGAATGAGCACGACAAGTGCGAAGTTGTGGAGCGATCCTCGCTTTACCGCTCCGCGCCGATTGGATATGCGGACCAGCCGGATTTCCTCAACGCCGTCTGTGAGGTGGCAACATTCCTTGAGCCTTTGGAATTTTTAAGATTGCTTCTGGAAATTGAAGATGAACTCGGTCGGGTGAGAACCGGTCCGGCCAATGGCCCTCGCGTGATCGATCTTGATCTGTTGCTCTATGAGAACGAAGTGTATGACAGTGCGGAACTGATTCTGCCGCATCCGCGAATGCACGAGCGCCTTTTCGTGCTGGAGCCGTTGCTGGAGATCGCGCCAGGCATCGTCATTCCGAATCGGGGCAGGGGAGTTGATTTTCTGTTCGCATGCATTGATCAGCAAGTTGCGAAAATCTGAGAGATGAACGACAATCTACAATCTCGATTCAATTGATGGAGAACAATTAAACAATGAACACACCCGGACAGCCTAGCCGCGTCCTTTCGGGCATGCGGCCGACGGGCCCCTTGCATTTGGGACACTATCACGGCGTGATCAAGCCATGGGTCGAACTGCAGCATGAGCATGAGTGCTTCTATTTTGTTGCAGACTGGCATGCTCTGACAACGGATTATGACATCGTGTCGGAGAGCGCCATGAGAGACAATGTCGTGAATATGATTGTTGACTGGCTGGCCAGCGGTGTCGACCCTGAACTGGCAACGATTTTCATTCAATCGAGAGTGCCGGAGCACGCGGAGCTTTTTCTTCTTCTTTCCATGATCACTCCGCTTGGCTGGCTTGAACGCGTACCCAGTTTCAAAGACCAGCAGGAGAAACTGAAGAACAGGGATTTGTCGTCTTATGGCTTTCTGGGCTATCCGGTTCTGCAGAGCGCGGACATTCTGATGTACCGCGCATCGCTGGTTCCCGTCGGTCAGGATCAGATTCCTCACGTCGAACTGACTCGGGAGATCGCCCGCCGGTTCAACTCGATTTTCGGAAAAGAGGAGGGATTTGAGGAGAAGGCTGAGAATGCGATCAGAAAACTGGGCCGGAAAAGCGGCGCGCAGTATCGACGATTGCGAACGGCCTATACGGAGCGCGGCGATCCCAATGCACTGGCGGCCGCGAGAGAGTTTATTGCGTCAATGGCGAATCTCTCGCGCGGTGATCGGGAGCGGCTGACGGGGTATCTGGATGGCAGCGGACGGCAGATTCTGGTTGAGCCCGCGCACCATGTGGTTGAGGCATCCAAGGTTCCGGGCACAGATGGACAGAAAATGTCAAAGTCTTATGGCAACGCGATCTTCCTGCGCGACGATCCGGATCGGATCACAAAGCTGGTGCGTTCGATGCCGACAGACCCGGCCCGAATCCGCCGCAACGATCCGGGCGATCCGGAAAAGTGTCCGGTATGGGAACTGCACAAAATATACTCGGATGACGAACAGAAGAACTGGGTTCGAACGGGCTGCACTACAGCTGGGATCGGCTGTCTGGACTGCAAGGGCCCGTTGATTGAGCATATATTGGACGAGCAGAAACAGCACAAGGAACGGGCTCGTCCATATCTGGAGGATCGGGGTTACCTGACCCGCGTCATTGCGGATGGGTGCGAGCGCGCGGGTGCGGTTGCCGAAGAGACCATGAACGATGTCCGGCATTATGTCGGAACGGGAGGCTATCGCTAATCTTGGACGGTGATGTAGTCAGTATCCGTCAGGGGTCCGAAGGTGCGGCTGAAGCCTTTCCCATTCCCGGCGATGTTTACATCCCGGCGGACGCTCTGGAGGTCATCACACAGGCATTCGAGGGACCGCTTGATCTGCTTCTGTATCTGATTCGGAAAAACAAGTTCAATGTGCTGGATATTCCGGTGGCGGAAATTGCCGAGCAGTACGCCAGGTATATCGATCTGATGCAGAGCATTCAGCTGGAGCTGGCGGGTGAGTATCTGGCGATGGCCGCCACGCTCACTCACATCAAGTCTCGGCTGCTGCTGCCACCGAAACCCGGCGACGAGGACGACGAGGAAGAGGACGACCCGCGCGCGGAGCTGGCCCGGCGGCTTGAGGAATATGACCGGATCAGGCAGATCGCTGCCATGCTAGAAGCCCGACCGAGAGTGGGGCGGGAGATTTTCATTGGGAATGCGACGGGTCCGCCGGTGCCGCAGCAAATCGTTTTTAAGGCGGTTGGTTTGGTCGATCTGATCGACGCCTTCAAGAATGTGCTTCGAATCGTGGAACTCAGCGCGCCGATACAGCTTAGGCGGGAGCCGCTCTCCGTCAAGGATCGGATCAAGCTGATTCGAGAGAAGCTGGAGGCGGCCGGCCCGCTCCGCTTTGATCAGCTGTTTGACAGGAACGAAGGCCGCGCGGGACTCGTCGTGACCTTTCTGGCATTGCTTGAGCTGATCAACTCGAATCACATCTACGCGGTGCAGGCTTCGGCGAATTCGCCGATCCACATTCACTTGAATCAGTGATGGCCGTCAAGTTCCAGGAACTCAAGAACATTGTTGAAGCGGCTGTTCTGACTTCGGAAGTGCCAGTCTCCGTCAAGCAGATTCTGAGCCTCTTTCCAAGTGATGATGCGCCGGAGAAGCTCGAAGTTGAGCGCGTGCTTCTGGAAATTGAAAGAGACTGCGATGAGCGCGGGTTTGAACTTAAGAAAATCGGTGACAGCTATCGTTTTCAGTCCCGGCCCGAATATGCGAAGTGGCTCTGCAAGCTGTCGGAAATCAGACCGCGGCGCTATTCCAGGGCGCTCATGGAAACGCTGTCGATCATCGCCTTTCGTCAGCCAGTGACGCGTGGTGACATAGAGAACATTCGCGGCGTGTCAGTTTCGACAGAAATTATGCGAACACTGCTGAGCAACGAGTGGATCGAGCAGGCGGGTCGCAAGGAGGTGCCGGGCCGGCCTGCGCTGTTTCGAACAACCACCAAGTTTCTTGAATACTTCAATATGGAATCGCTGGATGACCTGCCGGCGCTGGACCTGCTGGAGCGGCAGGCATCCGAAGAGTCAGAAACCATTGAAGATTCTGATAGCGACGAATAGCATCGTCGGCGGGTCCGCACAGTGCCGCCGTGAGTGAGCGCGTTCAGAAATACCTGGCGCGTGCCGGCTACGGTTCCCGGCGCGAAATCGAGAGGTGGCTTTCGGCGGGCGGCATTGCGACGACTCAGCGGACACTGAATCTCGGTGATCGGGTTTCAGCCGGCGAGGTTCTGTACGTCAACGGTCAAAAAGTCATCGTGCAGGGGGTCAGCCAGAATATTCGACTGCTTGCCTACCACAAGGTGGAAGGTGAAATCTGCTCACATAAGGATCCAGGCAATCGCCGCCGGGTTTTTGATTCGCTGCCAGCCATTGATGAAGGACGATGGCTTTCTGTCGGAAGGCTCGACATCAGCACCACCGGATTGCTTCTCTTCTCAAACGACGGTGATCTGGTGCACAGGCTGATGCACCCTTCGAGTGAGATTGAAAGAGAATATCTTTGCCGCGTATTCGGAACAGTATCAGCCGATGAACTGACTCGATTGTGTGAAGGGGTGCGTTGTGGACGAGATCTGCTGAGATTCAAGGCGATTCACCCGCTTGAGCGCGGTGGCGGCAATCAATGGTTTCGGATCATTCTTGCAGGCGGCAAGAATCGGGAAATCCGGCGCGCGTGGAAAGTCCTGGGATGCGAGGTCAGCCGGCTGAAGCGGATACGGTACGGCCACTATCGATTGCCGCAGCAATTGAAGGCGGGACAGTGGATCGAGCTTGACGACCGGCAGATTCAGAAGTTCAGGGATTTGTGAACTTACTGGACCGTTGAACTCGGGACCGGCTGACTTGACCACAAATATCCAGCGATTTCCTCCATCGAGTCAATGACATGGTCAGCTTCCCATGTCTGCGGATCATCATCCGGGGGAATATAGCCGTAAGTCACTCCAACCGTAATCAGTCCAGCACGGCGACCCGCTTCAATGTCACGCGAGGAATCGCCGACGAAAACAGCATCTTGAGGCGCCACACCAGCAAGAGCGCAGGCGTGAATCACGGGTTCCGGGTCCGGTTTTCGCTTGGCCAATGTATCCCCGCCGACGACGCAGGCAACTTTGTCGCTGAGTCCCAGCTTCTCAACGATCTCCAATGTCAGGTACTCCGGTTTGTTGGTGACGATGCCCCAGGCAATTCCTGAATTCCGGCACTTCTCCAGAATTTCTTCAGTACCCGGATAGAGTGTCGTGTGCACACAGACATTGTCTTCGTAAGTCCGTAGAAACTGCTTTCTGAGCGGTTCGAATTCAGCGTCTCCCGGCGAGCAGTCGAACCCTTTCTTCAGCAATGCGGGTGTTCCGTTCGAAACGAAGGCGCGAAGCTCCTCGTAATTGACAGGCGGCCGGGATGCATTCTTGAGCAGCATGTTCAAGGCGTTGATCATGTCGCGCGCGGTGTCGGCCAGCGTGCCGTCGAAATCAAACAGAACCAGTCTGCAGAGATTCAGTTCCGCTGGCATCGGGCGAAGTAATTGACATCAACGCCCGGTCCCAGGCGGAATGAATTCGAGAGGGGATTGTAATGAAGTCCAGTGATGTCCTGCATTCTTAAGTTTGCGTTTTCGCACCAGTCATAAAGTTCAGACGGACGAATGAAATTTCGGTGCTGATGTGTGCCGCGCGGGATGAGATTGAGCAGGTGCTCGGCGGCAACGATAGCCAAAGCCCAGCTTTTGGGTGTTCGATTGAGAGTTGAAAGGTAAAGATGCCCGTCTTTTTTCAGCATTCGAGCGCAAGCCTGAATCAGGGATGATGGATCTGGGACATGCTCCAGCAGCTCCATGCAGGTAACGACATCAAACTCACTTGCATGCTCTTCGGCAAACTGCTCCGCGGTGGTGCAGCGATAGCTGATATTCAGATCGCCAATTTGCTGATGTTCTCTTGCCGCATCGATGGCGCGCTCACTGGCATCGATTCCGGTAACCATCGCACCTTCCCGGGCCAGCGCTTCGGATAGAATGCCGCCGCCGCAGCCGACATCCAGCACACGCTTGGATGCGATCGGCGAACTGTCCTGAATATACCTGACCCGAAGCGGATTGAGTGTGTGCAGAGTGCGAAAATCCCCGTTCAAGTCCCACCATTCGTCAGCTGACTTTGAGAACTTGCGGACTTCTGCCTGATCTATATTGACGGTGTTCATTGATTTAAAATTCCGTGACAGCGTCATTCATCAACACCGAGAGCGATTTTTTCGCCCCAGCGTTTCGCGATTTCCAAACACTCCGATTCATTGATTCTGGTCAGCTTATGATTGTGAAGCACACGCTGTCCGTCAATCCAGACATCAGATACCTGGTTGCGTGTGGCTGCATAGACAATTTGCGCAACGGGGTCATACACTGGAGCGCTGTTCAGGTCTTCGAGATCAATTGCAGTGATGTCAGCGCATTTGCCCGGCTCCAGAGAACCGATTTTTGACTCCAACCCCAGACATCTTGCCCCATTGATTGTAGACATGCGAAGCAGTTCGTGCACCGATACGCGGGAAGCGTCGCCGCTCGAACCTTTTGCGAGAAGACCGGCAAAGCGCATCTCTTCAATCATGTTGAGACTGTTGTTGCTTGCCGCACCGTCAGTGCCGATCGCTACGTTGACATTATTTTCGAGCAAATCTGCAACCGGGCAGATGCCGCTTGCCAGCTTGAGATTGGACTTGGGGCAGTGCACTACAGAACTTTGCGCTTCAGACAGAAGTGAGATTTCATTTTCTGTCAGTTGGGTTGCATGAACTGCAAGCAGCTTGGAGTTGATCAGGCCAAGCCGGCGGAGACGCTCGATCGGACGAACACCGTGTTCCTTCATCGAATTATCGACTTCATCGGCAGTTTCGTGTACATGCATATGGACTGGAAGGTTGTGTTCCGCAGAAATTTCAGCGATTCTTCCAAAAGTCTGGTCAAAGACGGTGTACGGGGCGTGAGGCGCGAGATTTGTAGAAATCCGAGGATCATCGTTGAATTTTTCTCGAAGACGCATGCCATTATCAAGGTATTCTTCTGCCGAGTCTGCCCAGGCAGTCGGAAATTCCAACACAATCATTCCTAGACATGCTCTCATTCCAGTAGCTCTGGCAACCCAGCCTGCCGCTTCTGGAAACATGTACATATCGTTCATGCAAGTTGTGCCGCATCGGATCATTTCAGCAACTGCCAGCAGTGTACCGTCGCGAACAAAAATCTGAGATACCCATTTGCTTTCGAGCGGCCAGATTTTGTCATGCAACCACGACTGAAGCGGTAAATCTTCAGCAACACCGCGAAAAAGTAACATGGCGGCGTGAGTATGTGCATTGACAAATCCGGGAATGACAGCATGTGTGGTCAGCTGCACCTGTTCGGCATCTTCAAATCGACGCTTGGCATCACTTGTCGGCAAGATCGAATGAATCCGATTTACGGACAGCGCGATGCTGTGATGTTCAAGCACGCTGTCAGATAAGTCGACGGGAATGACCCAGCGCGCGTTTATGACAGTATCGACTGTACTCATGTCAATAGCTTTGAATTGATAGGTTCAGGCAAAGGTTGCTGGCTTTAGAGTTATCGCAGAATTGTTACTGTTTCAGTTGCGATACAGGCTGTTCTCGCGGTCCGATCGAAAACTAGCCGACGCGCTTGAGTTCTGACTTGAGATCGTCAGCTCTTCGATCATTCGTGACAGTCACTCGATGCATGATTCGGCGGTGCGGCGCGTAATCATAAAGCGCATAGTGCATGGTGCATCGATTATCCCACATGGCAACTGCATTCTTCTCCCAGCGAAAACGCACCTGATACTCCGGCTGGGTGATGTGATCGAACAGGTATGCGAGAAGCCTTGCCGAGTCGGTTGCCTTCAGACCTTCAATATGAACAGTGAATGCGGGATTGCAAAACAGGAATGGAGCGCCTGTGACCGGATGCAGTCTGACCAGCGGATGAATTGCGCTGCCCAATCTTGAATAGGCTTGATTCAGTTTCTCAGCGTTTCCATCCGGCTCACCAACTATGAAGTTGTTGCGAAAATCTCCCATGTCATTGACGGCGCGCAGATCAGCAACTTCTTCCTTTATCCCGTCGGGCAAAGACTCATAAGCTGCGGTCAGTGAGGCCCAAAGTGTATCGCCGCCGACCGGAGGGATTTTTCGGCTGTACAGAATGCTGCAGAAAGGGCCGTTGCTTTTGAATGTGAGGTCGGTATGCCAGACGTTGGTGTCCTGGGGATTGTCGCCGTCGAAGTCCAAGACCATGACCCCAGGGTAGTCGGGGAAGTGGGGATAGATCGGATGCGGCTCTTCAGTCTCACCCAGGCTCTTGGCGAGCGCCACGTGCGCTGCCGGCGTAATGTCCTGATTCCGAAAGAACAGGACTTGATGATCTAGCAGAAGCTGATAGATTGTGTCAGAAATTTCGTCCGTCAGTGGTGCCGACAGATCAATGCCGGAAATTTCCGCACCGATTGCGGGTGTCAGTTGAATCACATCCAATTGAGGCATTGCGGCTCGGTCCTTCGTAAATTGCGCGCTGGAAACGGCTGTTGAATACTGGTGAATTATAAGCAGTCGCAGGGCAGTCAGACTGCAGTCAAGATGCCTGATGGGCACTCGCCCAATGCCAGATTCGGATCATTCTTTGACATCCGAAAAAGTTGCTGAGCGGTCATCAGAAACTCTGAATGAAATTCGCAGTTGAAATTCGGAAATCATTCTTTGTCAAAAATAAGGATTATTGTGAGAAGTTTTTTTGCTATATTTCATTTTTAACTGTCTAAAGTGAAATAACGAAAATGTTATTTCACTTTTGGAACATAAAAATGATGGAAATGGCGCTGCAGTTAGAAAAATTTCAACCTGGATTGTTCCGACAGGGACATCAGTATCGGTATTTTCTGCCCAATCATATCAATGATCAATGGAGTTGGGAAAGTCCATTGATCAACCAGTTGCTTGAAACAGCAGCAATTCGTCTCGGAGAATTGAACTCCTACGCCCATTTGATCCCGGATATTGACCTGTTTATTCAGTTGCATGTGACCAAGGAAGCGCTTGTTTCCAGTCGAATTGAAGGCACTAAAACCAACATCAATGAGATGTGGTTGCGGGAGGAGCAGATCACACCAGAAAGACGTGACGATTGGCGGGAAGTTAAAAATTATGTGAATGCGATGAATGAGTCGTTGCAGAAGTTGCAAACCCTGCCGATTTCTTCACGTTTGCTGAGAAATGCACATGGAGTGTTGATGGAAGGCGTACGCGGACAACACAGGAATCCGGGTGAGTTCAGAACCAGTCAGAATTGGATTGGTGGTAACAGCCTGGCAGATGCGGTGTTCATTCCACCATCTCAGGAGCATGTTCCTGAGCTGATGAGTGATCTGGAAAAATTCCTGAACAATCCAGACCTTCAGATTCCAACTCTTGTGCGGATAGCGATTGCAAATTATCAGTTTGAAACCATTCACCCGTTTCTGGATGGAAATGGAAGAATAGGGCGATTGTTGATTCCGCTGTACTTGGTTAGCAGAAGCCTGCTTGATCAGCCATTGCTCTATTTTTCCACATATTTTGAAAACGATAGAGGTCTCTATTACGACAATTTGACCCGTGTCAGAACGCATGGAGATATGTTGCAGTGGTTGAAGTACTTCTTGGTTGGCATAGAGAAGATTGCAACTGAAGCAGCAGCAACTCTATCTAAAATAATGGAATTAAGGCAGAAAGTCGAAGGCCACATTTACCGCACATACGATAGACGCGCTTTTCGTGCAATTGATTTGCTGCAAGCATTGTTCAAGCAACCGATCATTGATGTGAAGCAGGCGGCTGAGATATGTCAAACCAACTATCGGCCTGCCAATGAACTGGTTGAATTGATGTGCGTATCAAATGTGCTCAGAGAAATCACAGGCCAAAGTCGTAATCGATTGTTCGCTTTCAGTTCTTATTTGGAACTTTTCGAAGACCGTAGCGAGTCTGGTTAGCTTTTGTGGAATGAACAGTCAAAATAGCGGAATTTGAACAATGAACACGGCAGAGTTGTTCGAACGCATTGTCCAAGGCGAGAATTCTCGGACAGAGTTTGAGCGCGATGACTGCGATTCCGATGCGCTCGCAGCGACAATGGCCGCGTTGATGAATGATGAGGGCGGTGTCATTCTGCTCGGGGTGGATGACGACGGACAGATTTCCGGGCTGACAAGAGGTCGTCGGACGGTGGGGGAATGGGTAATGAACTGTGTTCGCGAGAAAATCCAACCGATTATTTTTCCTCATTGGACCTGCTTCAAATTGGAGTGTGGCAAGGAAGTCGGTGTGATTGAACTGAATGCCGACCGAACGGGCAAGCCATATAAGGCAAGACAAGAAGAGTGGTGGGTGACATTTACTCGGGAAGGCAGTGCTGTACGAATGGCGACACGCGGGGAAGAAAGGCAACTATATCTGGCAGATCACCCAAAACGATTTGAGTTTGAAATGGTATCGAACACTGGGCTGGACGGATTCGACATGGATAGAATTCAGAACTATTACCAAGTTATTCTGAACCGTTCAGTGCCAGATCAGGCTGATCTTGAAGAATGGCAGAGCATCTTGCTTAACTCGGATTTGCTTGTAGAATTCGGGGACAGACTTGGTGCATCAGTAGCAGGGTGCTTGCTGTTTGGAGATGACCCAAATCGACAATTACCTCAGGCAGGAGTGACAGCAGTATCGTTCCCCGAATTTGAGAAGGAATACAATACAGTCGATGAAGAGTGGATTCGGGGGCCTCTGACCTCGCGTTATTCGGAGCGCGGCACAGTTGTCGATAAAGGAGTAATCGACCGCGCCCTAGACTTTGTGAAGCGGAATATGAGGGGTGTTGCTTGGCTTGAAGGGGGTCGTAGGTGCCAAAAGAAAGACTACCCCATTGATGCGGTAAGGGAAGCGATTATCAACGCAGTATCTCATCGCGATTATGCGTACCAAGGAACTGACATTGAGGTCTCAATGTACTGCGATCGAATGGAAATCATCTCACCAGGCCGGCTTCCAAACGGTGTGACATTGAAGAAGATGAGAGAAGGTGTCGTTCGGTTGGCGCGCAACAAACTCCTTAAAGAGATACTCCGCGACTACGACCGCATTGAAAGTCGGCGCGCCGGTGTGCATAACGGAATCATCGAATCGATGCAAAAACATAACGGAACAGAACCAGAATTGATCGAAAATGACCATCAGTTCATCGTTCGACTTTGGAAACGGTCATCTCGTGGACGAGCGCCCACCTGAGAGAATTGCCTGATGAATTTTGAAATTCGCAAAAGACTGGAAAGAATCGTTTGTATTCTGCAGGAGGATGGCGAATCGAATCCCATTGCAAATACTGAACAGGTGTGCCACCTTGTTTTTCTGAAAATTATAGATGAGGAAGAGGGCGAGAGAGAATTAAAGACCAATGAGTCAGTACAAAGCAAGGGTTTCATAGCTGAATCACTATTCATCGGACAATCTAAACGTTATCGATGGTCGAATTGGAGGAGCAGGAACGGTAACGAATTACTTGAGTTCGTTCGAAATGATGTCCTCCTGTATATGGCATCATTAGTCAGGGAAGAGCCGCGAATTGCAAATTATTTCAGAGATGCTCAACTCAAAATCGAGGATCCAGGAGTTTTCCAGAAGCTAGTGAATGAAATTGATTCGATCTCGTTTGCTAAGTTGGATATTGAAGTCAAGAGCGGAATCATTGAGCATCTGCTCACTCATTTTGCACAGTCGGAGGATATTGATTTATACAGAACTCCACCCCAAATTCGCAAATTAATGGTGGAAATGGTGAGTCCAGATTTTGGGGACACGATTTACGATCCGGCTTGTGGTACCGGTGGGTTCTTGATTGACGCTGTAGAGTACATTCTAGCTAGAAGTTCGACTAATTCTCAGGAAGTTCCTGTCTTTGGTCGAAAGATGCTTGATCAACGAGAATATTCCGTTGAAGAAGTTAGAAAAGAAATTCCGAACCCACAAACACATTGCGGTGAAAAAGGTGACAACATCACAAACTGGGAAACCTTAGAACAATCAATTTTTGGAGCCGATATTTCCTGGTCTATGGTGCGAATTGCTATGACTAATTTGATGCTGCACAACATTCGCCATGCCAACATAAAGCGTACTGATTCTGTTGCTGAAATGGAAGGGTTCAATAACGATGTCGCAGGCAAGTTCAAAGTAATCCTCTCCAACCCGCCGATCGGCAGGGCAGCTCACTCAGAAAACTCAATTTTCAGACGCGTGCCGTCTAGGTCAGGGCGAGTTGAGCTTCTGTTTTTGGAAGGAATGATAAGTTCGCTGGCACCAGGTGGGCAATGCGCGGTTATAGTGCCTGAGAGCTTGTTATATGGCTCGACACAGGCTCACTACAATCTCCGACGAAAACTAGTTGACATTTACAACGTGTTGGCAGTGGTTTCACTTCCATTCGGTGTATTGGTAAACAACAATCCGATAAAGAACAGTGTGCTGGTTCTTCAACGACCAACTGATCATGCCAAATCGGCCGGCATGATGGAACAAAACAGAAGGGTTTGGTTTTATGATGTTCGCACAGTTGGTTCTGAACAGAAAAATACTGTGCTAGGCAATCGACAAACTCCTTCGGATGAAAGCGATATTCCGGATCTGCTGGTGCAGTGGCACAAATACAAAAATTCTGGATTTCAGGAACCGACTGGTATTGAAGGTGAAGCTGTATTGTCTGGCGGAAGTTTGGAGCCTAGATGTTGGTGGGCAACTGTGAAGACAATTGAAGAGAACGATTACAACTTAGTTGCAAATCGTTACAAGCCTCAAATTGTTGAGAGTTTTTCCGAGGACAACCCCGCCGAACTGATCAAGGAGACACTTGCAATTGAACGCGATATTTCATTAGGTTTGGAGCAACTGCTCCGAAAAGTAGCGGACGACTAATGATTTGGGATACAAAAACAATTGATCAGGTTTGCTTGCCAATTGCACAAGAAAATGCAAGAGCAAGGCAAAAGCAGCAATCCAAATATGTTGATACATCTTCAATTGACGGCAGCCGAAATGTCGTGATTTCTAGCAAAGAAATTGCCGGTTCTGAGAAGCCAAATCAATCACTGCATGAAATTCGAGAGGGTGATATTTTGGTATCAACCATTCGACCTCATCTCAACATTGTCGCAATTGTGCCGCCAGAGCTGGATGGTCAAGCAGCTTCTGCAGATCTTTGTATATTGCGACCCAATACCGAATTTATCGAGAGGAGATATCTCTTCCACTTTACAACATCCAAGCAATTCGCCAGTCTACTTGCTCGTAAAGCGCGACCGGGAAGTCTATCACGAGTTTCTGAACGAGAGATAAAGCAGATAGAATTGCCACTTCCTGCATTATTCGAACAAAGGAAGATTGCAGAGATTCTTGATGAAGCTAATGAATTGCGCATCAATAGTATGAAAGCTGGCGAAAAGTATTTTCGAATAGTTCTTGCAATGTTCTACAAAGACTTCGGTGATCCAGCCATAAATCCGAAAGGCTGGCGAACTATGTCCCTTGAAGAAATATCAGCTGAAAGTCTTCAGTCAGGAATCAATGCGAAAGTAACTCACTGGACAGATGGAATGCCACGTTATGTACGCAGTTCGGACCTAACCTCAGAAGGCCGTCTGAACAGTTTCGATGTTGTCTCTTTGGAAATGGACAATTGGATTACATATCAGTTGATTCCTGGAGACATTCTGTTTGCAACTTCAGGTCATGTGGGAAGAACTTATATGCATCACAGACAAGATGGAATCTGTGTATTTGAACGAAATTTGGTTCGAGTTAAGCTCAATTCTGAATACGTAATTCCTTGGTATGTATTTGCAATAACGAAAACCGATTATTTCAAAAGATATATTGAGATACGTAAGTCACCATCCAATGTTCCACACATTCGATTGAAGGAATTGTCGAATCTAAAAGTCCCAATTCCACCAATTCCGAGGCAGAAAGAATTTGCAAAGGTAATCGGAAACCTTTCAGAGATTCACAACAAGCAAGCTGTGCTGGAAGAGAAAATTCAACGGATTTATAACATTACTCTTCAGCATGGCTTTTCCGGCAAACTCACAGAAAATTCTCGAAAATTCCAGCCAATGCAACTCAAAGACGATGTGGAAGCACTTGCAGCAACTCATAACTCAATTTCAAAGTGATTACGAAATTTCGGTGAGTTATAGTGTTCCGAGACGGGATATTAACATTGAGCTAATGGAATCAAGTCTGGCTCGAAAACATTCAAACTGAGCTCCGAATTGATCGCGCTTGATTGACCATACGTTGATCACCGATTGCAGGCGAAGAAAAGCGCGTCAATAGAGAGGAAGCGATACCCATGCTGAATTCAATACGTATCGGAAATTTTAAAGCATTCGCGGAACCGCAGAGCATACCCATTCGACCATTGACTCTAATTTATGGTGCGAATAGTTCGGGAAAGTCGAGCATTCTCCATAGTTTGATTCTTGCTCACCATGCCCAAGAAACCGGAAACATTGACGTACATCGAACTAATGTAGGTGGTGAGGCGGTAGATCTTGGTGGATTCAGGCAGTTCATTCATCGACGAGACGCTAATTTGAGCGTAAATTGGGTTATTGAACTGAGTCCAGGTTCGTTTACAGATCAGCTTATGGATATTTCCATTCCAGAAACAAGTATGTCGGTTGCGTTTTCGGTAGGAATTGCCCTTGGTAAGCAACAGTCTCCACTCACAGACGTACAACCTGAAGTTAACTCTTTTGAGATATTTACGAACAAACTAAGCCTGATGCGATTCAGCAGGCGATCTGACGGTAAACTGCAATTAGACCGATTAAATCATGAAAACCAAGTATTTCAAATTCTCTTGAAAACACTTATTGATGATTTTTTCTCCGACATGTCGAGTTCGCTCAGTTTCAATAGTCTGAACCATGCAATAGAACAGATTGTGCCAAAAATAGTAGCTTCTACTGGAAAATTTTTACCGGAAAGGCTAGAGGACTTAATCGTTCAAAAAGAAGATTTTCGAAAAATTGAATATGATTTGGATCAAGGCTCTCGAAATGAAAATTTAGAATTAGCGATTGGACAGCATGCTCATTTCGTTGTCGATAGTTTGCTATCTGAAATAACTGGAACTATCTATGCAGAACTAAGCCGGTTGAAATACTTAGGCCCTTTGCGTTCCTATCCTCCGAGATCTCTTGTGTTCTCACAGCACCACGATCCAAATTGGCGCGCTGGCGGTGGTTATGCTTGGGATGTAGTCCGAAGCAATTCTCAAGTACGTAAGCTGATTAATGAGTGGTTGTCTTACCCCAATCGTCTGCAAACACCATACGAGTTGGTAGTTCGCGAGTTAGTTGGGATTGATGAATTGGAAGAACCTTTAACTTCAGGTCTTGAAGAGGTGGAGATCGATTTGGAAGTCGATTACGATTCTGAATTTGATGTTGATCTTGGTAAGCGAGTTGCAGTTCCTACGGGGGAATATCCTGTAATCAACAACTTGGAAGCAGAAGCCGCAAAGTTATGTGAACATATTCGGGATTCGGATATTGACAAACTTAATGAACTGATCATGATTGATCGAAGATCGAATACGCTCGTCAGTCACAGAGATATCGGAATTGGAGTAAGCCAAGTTTTGCCTGTACTTGTGGAGGCGTATGCATCTCAGAACCAAATTATCGCAGTTGAGCAACCAGAAATTCACCTGCATCCAGCGCTGCAGGCTGACCTAGGAGACGTGTTCATTCAATCAGCACTGGGTGAATCCAAGAATCATTTTTTGATAGAGAGTCACAGCGAACATTTGCTCCTTCGGATTATGCGGAGGATGCGTCAAACTGGTGACGATGAACTGCCTGAGGGGTTTCCGAAAGTCACACCGAAGGATGTCTGTATATTGTTTGTGCAACCCATGGGGTCGTCGTCAGTTGTACGCCAAATGAAACTGGATGAAGAAGGGCGTTTACTGGATGCATGGCCCGGCGGATTTTTCGAAGAGGGGTATCGAGAGAGATTTGAATGATGGAGGCTGAATTTTGCTTAATGAGTATGCAATGACACCGGATTTATTTGATTCCAAATTTTTGAATTCTTGCGATCCAAATGGAGTCATCCTAATCGAAATTCTGCGCGGATTGGCACGATTTGGAGTATTGGCCAACTTAAACAAGAACGGCTGGTATCGAAGTGTGAGGAACAGAGCAAATTCTTTATCCCCGGATTTGAGGGATAAGGTCTTGAAGTGCCTTTCAACCCTATACGATCTCAATCGCCTCGTCAGGCATCCAAAGTCTATGGCGATAGATCCAAATACGGATTGTGATTGGTTGAAACTGGCGCTTGAGTCTCACGAGAGGATTCCGTTCCATGCAATAATTCTGAGCAAGACATTAATCGAGAATTGCGGATATGAATGCAACGAATTCGTGGAATTTTCCACCACATTGGATTCATCGCAATGGGAAGACAGCAGAAGAACAACGCTGACGCTAAACAAGTCCAGCGCCGACTACAGGACCAATTTAGTTCCAATTCTTCGATATGCAAGAAAATTGGCATTGATTGATCCTTATATGAAATGCGTCGATCGATATATTGATACCATATCAATCTGTTCGCATTTACTCGGAAACAGAGGTCACAACAGATTGGTAGGACGAATTGAAATTCATAGCGACATGAAATATCAAACGAATTTCCATAGTGTGGATGAGTGTTTGAGTGAATGGAGAAAAAGGCTTCGGCACTTGATCCATAAGGACAAACATGAGTTTTGGGTTTACCTTTGGGAGTCTAAAGAAAACTCTGAATCTATGCACGATCGCTATTTGCTTACCGATCAATGTGGGTTTTCCATTCCCGGAGGACTAGATTGCCGACATCCTTCACGCTCCCATTCGAATAGTACTAACTGGAGTCTCTTAGATGAGGATGCTTGGCGGCTACGCTGGTCCAATTACGACTCAACTGCAAATCTGTTCAAATTAATCGAATGTGCTGAAATTTGCTCAAGATAGCTGATTACTTGGCACGGATAGTTCATCTCATTTTGACATGACGATAATTTGCTCTTAGAGGCAGTGCGACTTTAGGTTCAATGTGATGACTGGTTGACTGGTTCAGTCGTCGAGTCGAGAGGCTAATTTTGCACCGAATTGAGCGAATTCAAAGACGCGACACACCGCTCATTCAATGGTCATAAATCACATACTTTGGTGAGTGTAGACAGTTCAATAACTGAAAGGTATTAGCTGGCTTGTATCGCTGATACGAAGACGCATGCCAAACTTTTCACGGATTCGATCATTAGTGCCTTCAAATATATATTTGTAATTCCTGATATGACTTTGAGAATGCTTTTAATATCAGAAAATTAGAGCCGAATCATCTCACTGTATCGGAATAAGGACTACTTGTAAATTGAACATAAACTGCATCCATTGTCAATCTCGAATCGCCCCTGTCAGAAGCTCACAATGGAGTGTCAATTCATTTGAAAATTTTCTCCAAGTTGGTGTCGCTGAGCGAACCCATCTGTAGTAAAATTGGCACTGTGAATTTACCTCAAAAGCGCCAGTGGTTAGTTAATCATTTCAGCGCTTTTCTTTTATAGTCTGACCGTCAATTCTCAAGCTCCCCCCGTGTCTCTGATCGCCAAGAAAACACTGACCGCGGATCTGGAAAAAGAAATGCGTCAATCCTATCTGGATTACGCAATGAGCGTCATCCTGGGACGCGCTCTACCCGACGTGCGAGACGGTCTGAAACCGGTCCATCGACGCATCCTTTACGCGATGCTGAAGCTCGGCAACGCGTACGATAAACCCTACAAGAAATCAGCCAGAGTTACCGGTGATGTCATCGGTAAATATCACCCGCACGGCGATACTGCAATCTATGACGCCATCGTGCGAATGGCGCAGGAATTCTCAATGCGCTATCCCTTGGTGGACGGCCAGGGGAATTTTGGATCTGTTGACGGCGATAAAGCCGCCGCGATGCGTTATACCGAAGTGCGTCTTTCAAAACTCGCGCATGAGCTGCTGACAGATATCGAGAAGGAGACGGTCGACTTCGTCCCCAACTACGATGAGACCGAATTGCAGCCGGTGGTCTTGCCAACTCGGCTGCCAAACCTGTTGCTCAATGGTTCGGAAGGCATTGCTGTGGGCATGTCTACCAAAGTCCCGCCGCATAACCTCACAGAAACTTTGAATGCATGCCTGGCGCTGATTGAGAACGATGATCTGTCAGTGCCGCAACTGCTGGAACATATTCCTGGCCCCGACTTTCCAACCGGCGGCATCATCAATGGACGAATGGGAATCTGGCAAGCCTACAGCACCGGAACTGGCTCCATTCGTCTGCGCGGCAGAGCTTCAATCGAAGCCCCAGAGAATTCGAAGCGCCAGGCGATCATTGTTTCGGAATTGCCTTACCAGGTCAACAAGGCGGACTGGATTGAAAAAATCGCTCACTTGGCCAAGGAAGGCTCGCTTGAAGGCATTTCGATGGTGCGCGACGAGTCGGACAAGTCCGGCATGCGCGTCGTCATTGAACTCAAGAACAATGCCAACGCAGAGTTGATTGAAAACCTCCTGTACAGCAGGACGAATCTGGAGATCAGCTACGGCATCAATCTGGTTGTCATTCAGAACAACAAGCCGCGTCTTTTCACCCTCAAGGAAATTCTTAAATCCTTTCTGCAGCACCGTCGGGAAGTTGTCACCCGCAAGCTTGAGTTCGAGCTCAGAAAAGCGCTGGCGCGGGCCGAGACCCTTGAGGGCCTGGCAGTCGCGCTGTCAAACATCGACCGAATCATCGCATTGATTCGCGCCGCTCCTGACCGACAGCAGGCCAAAGCTGACCTGATGGCAACAGCGTGGGATCCTAGTGTTGTTCGAGAGCTGCTACGCGAGAGCGGGGCCGAAAGTGTCACCAGTCAGGAATCGAGAAACGGTGAAGATCGATTCAGGGATGGCTATTGGCTGACCGAGAAGCAGACTGATGAGATTCTGAAGATGCCGCTGCAGAGCCTGGCAGGTCTGGAGCAGGAAAAAGTCTTTCGCGAGTTTCGGGAGATTCTGGCTGAAATCGCCAGAACTCGCAGAATACTGGCGTCGCCGATCCTGCTGATGGAAGAAATTTCGAATGAATTGAAAGAGTTGCGGGAGCAGTACGGAAAAAAGGATGCACGGCGTACCGAGATTGTTGAAAGTGAGATGAATATTACCAACGAAGACCTGATTGAGCGCGAGGAAGTTGTCGTAACCATCTCTCACGAAGGGTATGCCAAGCAGCAGCCGCTTTACGAATACCGCGCACAGATTCGCGGCGGCAAGGGGAAGACTGCGACCACCCATAAGACCGACGATTTTGTCAGCCAGATGTTCTCTGCGAACACGCATGACACGCTGCTGTGCTTCACCAATCTCGGCAAGGTTTACTGGACCAAAGTGTATTGCCTGGAGCGGGCCGGACGCACAGCGCGCGGCAAGCCGCTGGTCAATGTGATTCCATCACTGGTCAAGGAAGAGAAAGTGACAGCGGTGCTGCCGATGCAGGATGCGGCGGGAAAGTATCTGTTCATGGCCACTCGAAAGGGACTGGTCAAAAAGTGTAGCGTTGACAAATTCTCCCGTCCCAGATCCAATGGTCTTATAGCGATCGGTCTTCGCGAAGGTGATGAACTGGTCAATGTCGGATTCACCAGCGGAGAGACTGACATAATCCTGATCAGCAATTTCGGACGGCTGGTTCGATTCGATGAGACTCAGGTGCGGCCGTCCGGTCGAACGTCCATGGGTGTCAGAGGCATCAGGCTGGATGAAGATCATCACGTCATCTCAATGATTCGGATCGAGCCCGATCAATCTGATAGCACCGCTCTGCTGGTGAGCGCCGATGGATTCGGCAAGCGCACCGATGTCCGCGAATTCCCTCTCAAAGGCAGGGGGATTGGCGGTGTGTTCGTTCTGCCTGCGAACAAGCGGGAGACGACGGAGATGATTGATGCGCATCTGGTTGCTGAGGATGATCAGATCATGCTGATCACGGACGGCGGCACGCTGATTCGAACCGAAGTGAGCAGCATTTCCAAGTATTCTCGAACCGCAGCTGGAGTCCGGCTGATCAATCTTGATGAGAATCAGCGGCTGGTAGGGGTCGCAACGATCAGCGAGAATGGAGCGTAGCCCGGTGAAGAGTCATCGAGTGTCGAGGCTGAGAGTGACGAATCGAACGGCGCGCTCTGATATGAGTCTCCAGCAACTGAGAGGTCAGATTGATGCGATTGACATTCAGTTGCAGGAACTGATCGAGCAGCGTGCCGAAATCGGCAGGCAGGTTGGTGATCTCAAGCGCGAGCAGGAAGAAGCGAAGATCATTGTCCTGGAACGCGAGGCGCAGGTACTGGACTGTGTCCGCAAGCGGAACAAGGGGAATTTATCCGATGAAAGCGTTGTAAGAATATTCCGCGAGATCATCTCGCTCACCCGTTCTGTCGAGCAGCTGCTGAAAATCTCAATCCTGGGTCCGGAAGGGACCTTCACACATGCTGCGGCGCTCCAGCAGTTCGGTCACAAATTCGAAGCCGTATTCCGCCCCACCATTGCCGATGTTTTTCTTGCTGTGGAGCTGGACCGGGGGCACTACGGGGTGGTTCCAGTTGAAAATTCCAATCAGGGTGTGGTGGACAGCACCCTGGATTGCCTGATGGATTCAGATCTTCGATTATGCGGTGAGATTGAACTGACCGTCCATCATGCGCTGATTACGAACGCCGTTGAATTGGAGCATGTCAAGATGGTAATGGCGCATGAGCAGGCGCTGGCCCAATGCCGCAGGTGGCTGACCCGAAACCTGCCGCATGCGGTGCTGGAATCGACTTCCAGCAACGTTGACGCCATCTTGAAAAGTCGGGATGATTCATCGAAAGCCGCAATCGCGAGTGAAGATGCGGCAATGCTGTATGGTGTCAATGTGCTGAGCTCGAACATCGAGGATTTTGCTGCCAATGTCACTCGGTTTCTTGTCATTGGAAAAGACAAGCTTGCTCCCACCGGCAGCGACAAGACAAGCATCCTGATGTCCAAGAAGAGCGAGCCCGGCTCCCTGTTGAAACTGCTTGAGCCTTTCGCGCGGCACGGCATCAATATGACAAAAATCGAATCACATCCCAGCCAGAGAGGCAACTGGGAGTATGTGTTTTTTGTCGACTTCGACGGCCATGCCGAAGACGCGGAAGTGGTTGCGCTGTTTGAGGAGCTCAGAAGAGAGGCTCCTTTGTTCAAACTGCTTGGTTCCTACCCCAAAAACGCCGTTTGATGCCCAGCCAATTCGACGCTTACGCGCTGGCTGTCTCGGGAATACGCCAGCTTGCGCCTTACGATCCCGGTTTGCCGATCGAGGAGATCGAGCGGCGTTTCAGCATCCGCGATGCGGTCAAGGTCGCATCCAATGAGAATCCTTTGGGCCCGCCTGAAGGCGCGGTGCGCCTGATTCAGTCGCGCGCCAAGGATTTGCATCGCTACCCCGACGGTTCAGGGTATGAGCTGAAGCAAGCGATTGCTGCCCGGCACGGTGTTGACATGAATCAGATCTGTCTGGGCAACGGGTCGAACGATGTCCTCGACATGCTGGCGCGGGTGTTTGTCGCTCCAGGTCAGAAGGGCGTCATCTCGCAGCACGCTTTCATCGTCTATTTTCTGTCTCTGACTTATGTGCATGCCAGAATCGAGATTGTCGATGCGATCGATTACGGACATGACCTTGCCGCAATGGCCAGCGCAGTCGACGAGGAGACTCGAATTCTGTACGTTGCCAATCCCAACAATCCAACTGGCACGTGGTCTGCGAAAGCCGAGCTTCGGGCGCTGCTGAACAAGGTTCCGCAGTCGTGCATCGTGGTTGTCGATGAGGCTTATGCTGAGTACGTCACCGAGCCGGACTATCCGGATTGCTCGCTGTGGCTCGATGAATATCCGAATCTTGTTGTGACTCGCACATTTTCGAAGATTTTCGGATTGGCTGGCTTGAGAGTTGGTTACTCATTGTCGAGCCCCGAGATCAGCGATCTGATGAATCGAGCCCGACAGCCGTTCAATTGCAGCAGCCTGGGTCTGGCGGCAGCTGCCGAAGCCCTTCAGGATGAAGCCCATTGCGAGCGATCCCGCCAATTGAATGAAGAGCAGATGGCGTTTCTTTGCGAAGGATTTGAGGAGCTTGGGCTCGCGACCGTCGAATCAGTCGGCAATTTCGTGTGCGTCGACATGGGCAAGCCGGCTGTTCCGATTCATGAGGAGCTTTTGCGAAGCGGGGTGATCGCCCGGCCGATCGGAGGCTATGGGATGCCGAATCATCTGCGCGTCTCAGTGGGGCTGGAGTCTGAAAACCAGAGGGGTTTGGCTGAGATTCAGCGGCTTCGAGAACAAAGAGTGATCTGACGTTGGCCGATTTCAAAATAAACCGTTTGCTGATCATCGGTGTCGGACTGATCGGCGGATCGTTCGCGCTGGCCGTGCGCAAGGCGGGTCTGGTGCGGGAGATCGTCGGTGCGGGCCGGTCGCTGCAGAATCTGGAAAAGGGGGTCGAACTGGGTGTGATCGACCGCTGCACTCAAGACTTTTCTGAGGAAATTGAATCCAGCGACGTGATTTTCGTATCGACGCCGGTGCTGGCAACTGATGCAGTATTCCAGAAAATCTCACAGTCGAATTATCGAAATTGTGTCATCACAGATGCCGGCAGCGTCAAGGGTTACATTGTCGAGTCTGCCATGCTGCACTTCGGTCAGGAATTCGAGGGATTCGTCGCCGCGCATCCGATAGCGGGACGCGAGAACTCGGGTGTGAGCGCCGCGACCGAAGATCTGTATCGCGGTCAGCGCACCATTATCACACCCAGCGCCCAGAGCGGCTCTAACGCGATCGAAACGGTTCGAAACTTATGGACCGCGGCCGGCGCGTACATCACCGAAATGGACTCAACAACGCACGATGAGCTGGTTTCGGCAAGCAGCCATCTGCCGCATCTTGTTGCATTCGGTCTGGTCAACTACATTGCGAATCATTCAAGAGGCAGGGACTGTTTTGATCTGGCCGCCTCCGGATTCTATGATTTCACCCGAATCGCATCCAGCGATCCGACTATGTGGCGCGATATCAGCCTGGCGAACTCAGGTGCGATCGTCCGCGAACTGAAAGGTTATATCGAAAGACTTGAGACCCTTGCTTCTGAAATCTCGCAAGGCCACGGCAATGCCATCCATGAGTTCATGAATGCGGCAAAAGCCTCTCGAGACTACCACCTGAAAAGGTGGACGAAGTAGCCGTTTCTTCAAGACACTGATCCAGTGATTCATTTCAAAATTCGAAAAAGCGGTCCTGTTTACGGTCAGCTGAAAGTTCCGGGCGACAAGTCGATGTCGCATCGCTCTGTGATTTTGGGGTCTGTTGCCAATGGAACAACGCGCATACAGGGTCTGCTTGAGGGGGACGATGTAAAGCGCACCATTCAGGTGTTCCGCGCATGCGGTGTGAATATTGAACATCAGGACAGCTCTCTGGTTATTGAGGGAGTTGGAATAGACGGACTTGAGGCACCAGCTTCTGATATGTACCTGGGCAATTCCGGGACCAGCATGCGGCTGCTGACGGGGATATTCGCCGGTCAGCAATTTGAAACCATTTTCACAGGCGATGAATCCCTGTCGAACCGCCCCATGTTTCGCGTGGCCAAACCGCTGCGCCGGATGGGTGCGGATATTTCGCTCGCGGAAGGTGACACGCCGCCCGTTCACATCAAGCCAGTCGAGCAGCTGATTCCGATCAAGTGGAAGATGTTCGTCGCCAGCGCGCAGGTCAAGTCTGCGATTCTCTTGGCCGGAATGCAGGCGCACGGGCCGACGCGGGTTATCGAATACGGAGCGACGCGCGATCACACGGAGAAGATGCTCAGGCAGTTCGGCTGCGATGTCGAGCAGACCGATCAGACTATAACGGTTGAAGGAAGATCTGAACTTAGAGGACAGCAGGTTCGAATTCCTGCAGATTTTTCGTCTGCGGCTTTCTTCATTGTTGCTGGATTGATTGTTTCCAATTCGGAAGTCGCAGTGGAACGTGTTGGAGTGAATCCGACTCGGACCGGTCTTCTGACGGCGCTCAAGCATATGGGCGCATCGGTTGAAGTCAATAACCTAGACAACATTGGCGAGGAACCCGTCGCAGACATACGAGTATCCGCGAAAGGGCAGCTGAAAGGCGTCGAATTGTCGAAGAAACTGGTGCCGTTGATGATTGATGAGATACCGATTCTGGCAATCGCGGCCGCCGTTGCGAAGGGACGCACTGTGATATCAGGCTGTAAGGAGCTGCGGGTCAAGGAGAGTGACCGAATTCGTTCGATTGCGAGGGGGCTTGAAGCTTTGGGAGTTCGAGTTCAAGAAAAACCGGATGGCATGATCATTGAAGGCGGGTCGTTCAGCGGCGGGCAGGTCGACAGCTTCGGAGACCACCGTATCGCGATGGCATTTTCGATTGCGGGTGCGGTCGCAAGTTCTGAAGTTGAAATACTGAACTGTGATTGTGTGAATACTTCATTTCCTGAGTTTGCAGATACGGCCCGTCGAAGTGGCATTGATCTTGAAGTTGTGGAAACTGCCTCAGCATGAGCAACAGGGTTGTTACGCTTGATGGACCTGCCGGCTCAGGCAAAGGCACGGTCGGACAGCGGCTCGCGGTTCGACTGGGCTGGCGTTTTCTTGACAGCGGCGCGCTGTACCGAAGCTGCGCTTTTATAGCAGTTCAAAACAATCTGACGGCTGCCGAAACAGACCGGCTGCTCGAACATCTCAATACGATGGTTTTTGAGTCCATACCGAATAAGGATGGTGGCGAAGCCCGCGTGCTGGTGAACGGAGAGGATATCAGTGAATCGATTCGCACCGCAGCCTGCGGCCGGATGGCGTCGCAGCTGGCAACCAGCAAGGACTTGCGGCATGCATTGCTGGATATTCAGCGCAGCTATTGTCAGGCTCCCGGCTTGATTGCGGACGGCCGGGATATGGGCAGCATCGTGTTTCCGGATGCGTTGCTCAAAGTTTTTCTGACAGCCAGCTTGCAAATCCGCTCACAAAGAAAATTCAAGCAGTTGAAAGAAAAAGATTTATCGTTGAGATATGATAAGATATACAAAGAGATTGAGAACCGTGACCGGCGAGATTCAACGCGCAGTCACGCCCCTTTGATAACTCCCGAAGGTGCGCTGGTTGTAGATACGTCGACGCTCAGTGTCGATGAGGTGCTGCAGCTGGTGCTTGGTCATATTCAATCAAAGTTGAATACTATTGAAATGGAGGCTCAATAACTATGGATTTTAAAAATTAACCGGAACTTGGAGACAAGTATTAACACAATGAATGAATCATTCACCGAACTGTTTGAGGAAAGCATCAAAAACACCGAAATGCGTGTTGGCGAAGTCGTTCTCGGCAAAGTCATGCACGTCGGCAACGAAAATGTGATCGTGAGCGCCGGCCTGAAATCTGAAGCTGAAATTCCGCTTTGGCAATTCAAGGACATGCGAGGCAACTTTGATGTCAATGTTGGCGATGAAGTGGAAGTTGAGATTGAGACTGTCGAGGACGGCCATGGCCGAACCCGGCTGTCCAGGGAAAAAGCCTGCCGAGCGAGAGCTTGGGAGAAGATCGAGAAGGCGTTTGAAGATCAGACTGTCATCGAGGGTGTCATCACCAGTCGTGTGAAAGGCGGCTTCTCCGTTTCGATCGAGAATGTTCGCGCGTTTCTGCCAGGCTCCCTGTATGGCACCCGCATCACTCAGACAGAGGAAGGTTTTGAGTTCGAAAAGGAACCGCTGGAATTCAAGATCATCAAACTGGACCGGGCGAGAAACAATGTTGTCATCTCGCGCAAAGCGGTTCTGGAAAAAGAGCTGTCCAAAGAACGCGAGGCGCTGATTGCCAGTTTGGAAGTCGGTCAGGTCATCGAAGGCGTCGTCAAGAATCTCACAGACTATGGGGCATTCATCAATCTGGGCGGAATGGATGGACTCCTGCACATCACAGATTTGGCCTGGCGCCGGATCAAGCATCCGTCTGAACTCTTGGAGATCGGCGAGAGCATCACAGTCAAAGTGCTGAAGTGCGACAAGGAGCGCTCCAGAATTTCCCTGGGACTCAAGCAGCTGACTGAGGATCCCTGGCAGAATATCGAGCGACGGTACAAGCGGGGCGACCGCCTGTTTGGCAAGGTCGCAAGCATCACCGAGTACGGTGCGTTCGTTGAGATCGAAGAAGGCATCAAGGGACTCGTTCATGTTTCAGAGATGGACTGGGTTTCGAGAAACATTCATCCATCGCAGGTCTGCAATATCGGCGATGAGGTTGAGGTGATGATTCTGTCGATCGATCTTGAGCGGCATCGAATCTCGCTTGGCATCAAGCAGTGCAAGCCCAATCCTTGGATTGAATTCGCCGTCAATCACAAGAAAGGCGAGCGCATCACGGGTCAGATCAAGTCGCTGACGGATTTTGGAATATTCGTCTCACTGGAGAATGGCATCGATGGCCTGGTTCATTTGAACGACATCACGTGGCATGGCAATGGCGAGGAAGAGATCAAGAACTACATCAAGGGCGATGATCTTGAAGTCGAGATTCTGACAATCGACGCAGAGCGGGAGCGAATTTCGCTCGGCATCAAGCAGATTCACGGTGATCCGTTTCTTGGATTTGTTGCGAAATCAGGCAAAGGCGCCGTTGTTGAAGGTGTCGTTGACGGCATGGATGACAAAGGCGTGCAGGTGAAGCTTGCAGATGGTGTGTTCGGCATGATCCGAAACGCCGAAGTTGCGAAGAACAAGCCGAAGGAAGCAAAGTCCGCACTGTCCGCGGGGCAAGAGGTACAATCAAAGATTCTAAGCATCGATCGGAAGAACCGGAAGATTTCATTGTCCATCAAGGCGCTGGAAGTGGAGGAGGAAGGCCATGCTATCGAAGAGTATGGCAGCGACACTGCTTCTCCGGCTTTGACGCTCGGCCAGAAACTCAAGGAGAAAATATTTTCTTCCACCCAAGAATAATCCTAAACCAACAGAAATTTTGAATTAGCTATGACTAAGCAAGAACTGATCACATCGCTGGCAGACAAGCATCCGGAACTTTCGAAAGAAGATGTGCACATGGCTGTCGATGTCATTTTGAACACCATTGCAAAGGGATTGGCGGATGGAAAACGAGTTGAATTCCGCGGATTCGGAAGTTTGAGATTGCGGTATCGAAAGCCGCGCCAGGGTCGGAACCCCCGCACTGGATCTTCGGTTCCGGTCAAAGGCAAGTATTTCCCGCATTTCAAACCCGGGCGACAGCTTCGGCAGCGTGTCGATGACTCGGAGTTCATTCGCAGCTTGCATCCGGATCAAATTTGAATTTCAATGGATTGATCTAGAGATGCTTTAGGAAAGTCTGACAGTTTGTTCAAAAAAATCGCATTGGTGATTGTCTGTGCCGCAGCTTTGCTGTTCGGGGTTACATTCACTATCAAGAACGCACAGGTTGTTGAACTGACATATTATTTCGGCATCAATTGGCAGGGTCCGTTATCTTGGCTGATTATCATCGCTTTGACATCGGGCATGCTGGCGGGCATGCTGCTCTGCTTCATGTCGTCGCTTAAGAGAAGATTCACATCCAACAGCGACAGAAGAAAGAGTCAGGCTGAATTGACATGATGGATCCGATCTGGCTTTTGCTTTTGCTGCCGGTCGCGGCGGTTTCGGGATGGGTGGCCGCCACCATCTCGCGATTTCAGTGGCCGATCCGCGACACCGTCCCGCCCGTCTATCTGCAGGGCATCAATTATCTGCTCAACGATCAGCACGACAAGGCGCTGGAGCTTTTTTTCGGTGATCTGGATGTTGACAGCAAGACCATCGAGATTCATCTCACTCTAGGCAACCTCTATCGACAGCGCGGTGAGATTGAAAGGGCGACATCCATTCACAAGCAGCTGATCGAGCGCGATGATCTGCCCGGTGAGCAGCGAAATCAGGCATTTTTTGAGCTGGGGCATGACTACTACGCCGCCGGCATTCTGGATCGGGCCGAGCAGGTGTTCAAGGAACTGATGCAGAGCAGCCGCTACCGAGAGCAGGCGCATGATCTGCTGCGGGAGATTTATGAGCAGGAACGGGAGTGGGACAACTGCATCAGAATCACCAACAGCTTGAATCGGATCTCTTCGCGAGACTATTCGTCGCTGCTAGCCCAGTACCAATGTGAGCAGGCTGAGGAAGCGATCCGGGTTGGCCGCTATGATATGGCAGAAGAGTATGTCGGAGCTGCGCTTGAGACTGAGAGGAATTGTGTGCGGGCCACTCTGCAGTCAGGTCGGCTCAAGGCGATACGCGGAGACCACAAGGCTGCAATTGATACCTGGCGGACGATTGAGGCAACCAATCCAAGATATATTTCTGAAACCGCCAACCTGGTCATGGAAAGCTATAAATCCTTGCAGGAGCCGCGCAAACTGGCTGAGTTCTTGAGGCATACTGCGGAGACAGAGGAGGATTCGCAGCTGGCGATCGACTATGTCGACTTGCTGGTATCGCTGGACGAGGACATGAAAGCCAAAGAATATTTGACTCAGTGGATTCGAAAAAAACCGTCACTTCATTGTCTGCACCGACTGATTCTGCTTCAGCTGAAGGATTCAGAAAGCACAAAATCGGGCGATTATGATTTGATTGAGGCGATGATCCGCAAGGAAAGCAATCCGACTCGAAACTACCAGTGTCAGCGCTGCGGCTATACGGTCAAGACTCTGCATTGGCAATGCCCCAGCTGCCGAGGGTGGAATTCATTTGTCAACCTGCGGCCCTCTCAGATTTCTGTTGACACGAAGCCCGCCTAGGCAAAGGCGCTCAGCCGCTTGTGAAAATGGCTGACGACTCTCGGCCGCTTGCTGTCATTTGCGGTTCCGGCGCTTCAAAACTGCTGCCTGATATTGAGCATCGAGATCGAATCGAGGTCGACACGCCGTTTGGCAAGCCATCCGCCCCCGTATCTGTATCGGAAATTCATGGACTCACAGTCTATTTTTTGAATCGGCATGGTGATGACCACACCATTCCTCCGCATCGGATCAACTACCGCGCCAACATCTGGGCTTTAGCTGAACTGGGGTGTGACGCGGCAATTGCCATTGCAACGGTTGGCGGAATTCGAAGCGATCTGAAGCCTGGCGACTTGATGTTGCCTTCACAGATAATTGATTACACCTGGGGGCGCGAGTCTACATTTTTTGATGGTGAGGATGGCGGTGGCCTCGGGCATTTGGAAATTGCGAGTCCTTACTGCACCGAATTGAGAGCATTGGTTCTTCGTGCGGCTGAGCGAGTGAAGGTGTCTCTGTCTGATGACGGTGTATATGCATCGACTCAGGGACCGAGATTCGAGACGGCCGCTGAGATTGATCGAATTGAAAGGGATGGCGGTGATGTGGTGGGTATGACTGGAATGCCGGAAACGGCGCTGGCAGCCGAAAAGCGGATTTGCTATGTCAGTGTGAACTTAATTGTCAACCCGGCAGCTGGACGCGGTAGTCAAGAGATCACAATGGATGAGATTCGGGAAGCCTGGGATAAAGGTTACAAAAATCTGGAACGATTGCTGAATGAATCGATCCGGTTAGTTGCCAATTTCAAACAACGTCCGATGGCTCTCAATTCGCATATTATGGAAGCCTAGATTCGAGTCAAAAGTCGAAATAAACATGTATGTAAAAAATATTGAGATTGCGGATTCAGCTAATCGCTTGCAGTTGACGATAAATCAGTTGATTTACAACATTCAATTCGAAGCCTCAAAGATCCGAATACCAAATTAGATCGGCAACTCAGTCCAGTGCCTAATCATCCAAAAGCAAGTTTTTTCGAACTGGAAGTTGAAAACTTCGGCCCGATCGAAAAGGGCAAGGTTCAACTGCGCCCTCTCACAGTTCTTGTCGGTCCCAGCAATACTGGCAAGTCTTATCTTGCGATGTTGGTTTATGCCTTCCATCGATTTTTTACAGATTACGAGCAGGGATTCGCATCTCTGCTGGAAAACCTAATTCACAAACCCCAAGATGCTTCTTCGTTTGGCAACTTGGTTGGAGAAGCTCAGCAGATATATGAAGCGATTGAAACTAACGAGTCGATCTCAGAGCCAACTTCAATTTCCATACCCAGAGAGGCAAGTGAATTAATTCGACAGTATTACGGCAGTCTTGGCAAGGCTCTCGGCATTGAAATACAACGTTGTTTTGGATTTAATTCCGTAAATCAGTTAATTCGGAAATCGAGTGGCGATAGCGCGCGAGCAGTTTTACGTTCCCGAACTGTCGAAACACTCAATCCCTTCCAGCACAAATTGACGTTCTCTCCGAATGGCTCAAAATTTGAAACGTTGGTTCCAGACGATCTTCAATTTCAGATTGACATCAATCAAATGGAAGAAATTCTCGAATTTATGGATTATTCGGATATTCGATTCAATGACAGGTTCGCCCCCCATACTCAACTGTATTTTTGTGCAGTTTTGAGCCTTGCGATTGAACAATTGGCAGGTCAATTCAACACTTCCGCATTCTATCTGCCTGCAGACCGGACAAGCGCAATGCATGCGCACAGTCTCGCCTGGAGTTCCTTACTCGATAATTCCGCGTTGACCGGTTTACAGCCAGTTGCAGAGACTCCAGTATTTTCGGGTGTGGTATCTGATTTCTTGAGGCAGATCATTCGTATTCAAAGCGGAAAGTATGAAACATTCGACAAAGTGTTGCAATCTCTTGGTAATGGAATCGAAGAGTCAGTTCTTGATGGCGAAGTGAATATCAGTGAATCTACCGACATCGATTGTCCACGCTTCACCTTCAAACCCAAAGGATGGTCCCGCGATTTACCCTTGATGAGCGCTTCTTCAATGGTTTCAGAACTTGCTCCTGTAGTGCTGTTCTTAAGAAATGTGGTTTATCCCGGGAGCACGCTGATCATTGAGGAGCCGGAATCCCACCTGCATCCGGAAAAGCAAGTGGAATTGACGAGGCAGTTTGCGAAAATGGTTAACTCCGGCATCAATGTAATCCTTACAACACATAGCGAGTGGATGCTTGAGGAACTGGCAAATATTGTCAGGCGATCTGAGATTGCTGATCCTTCGCAGTCAAACTCTGCTGATGAGAGCATTTGCCTGCATCCAGATCAGGTTGGAACATGGCAATTTCAATCCAATGGGAATCGCAATGGGTCAACAATCACGGAGATCAAACAAGATGATTCAGGGCTCTACCCAACGGATTTTGATGATGTCGCGATTGCCTTACATAATGATTGGGTGGACATCTCAAATGAAATTGACAACTCTCTTTGAGTCAATGAGATGGAGCTATTGCTTACCGGACAGGAAATTCCACAATAGAATTCATCAGGAATTTAGTTTTGAGTGCGATGTCAGAAGATGACGAATCAAGATGCATCGCCTCCGTGCGAATTGCAATTTGTTGGCTAAATATTGAGAAGCTACTGAGCAAATATTTCCGGTTGCTGGGGGCGAATGATAGTGAAGACAACACCAAACTTGGGATGGTCAAAGTAGTGAATGTCGTCGATTTGAATCTGTCGGCGCTCTTCCAGCAGATACGACACTTCAGATGTATATCGTTTGACTATCTCTGGCAAGCTGACTGAATCTGCTTCGGTGTCAGCTAAAGGCTTGTATGTTACATGAATTTCAAATTGGAGCAACTGGGCGATTTCGTAAACTGTCGTTTCGCCGGCCAGCAACAACTCGTCTGACAGGAACGAATCAACATGCGGAATATCCAGTGAGATTGGTTTGGTTCTTGACTTCGGCACTGGTTCCTGAACCCAGCTGACATAGTTCAGCAGTTCGAAATCTGGATTTTCGTCGATAGCATCTGCAAATTCCGTCAACACATAAGCTTCTACGGGCACAGGCCCGGTAGTCTCCAAATTCCGCAATGAAACAGTTTCGGAACTGTCAGCTTCGGTTGTTGACGACTCTGAGAGCGTAACATCTTCATCTATGGATTCTTCCACCTTGATGACTTCATTCGGCTTCAGAAACCACTCAAATTCTGTTTCCGTTGCGCTGTGAGAGAAAACAATCACCTCCACATGAACAGGAGCTGCGAATGCTGGAGTGATCGAAAACAAGAACAGCACTAGAACAAAAATGCCTTTCAGATGTCGAAAGGTGATGTTTTTGGACGAAGAACCACTCGTGTAAAATCGGTGGACTGAGAAGTATTCAATGAAACTCATTTGAATTCGAAATTCTCGTTTCGCGAGTGGCATGCTGCAGTTCTATAGGTTCAAATTTGAAGCGTATAATCAATATTATATGAGTAAATCATTACAAAAAAATCGTGCGGATTCAGTGAAGAACTGCGAACCTTTGCCGTTCTTTTTTCGTCCGGAGACGAGTGAATTCATGCGCGGCGCTGTTGGCACAGTCAATCCCTGTGTGTGAACTGAATCGGATCAGGAGTTGTTATGGTTCTGGATGAAATCTTGATGGGAAGTCTTCAGTTCCTGTCAACCTTGTTCACTTTCGTGATCGGAACACTGGTTGCGATTGGGATTGTTATTTTCATCATCGATGTCCGTCAGACTCGTGATGCGGTCCGACGAAATTATCCGGTCATTGGAAGGTTTCGCTACCTTTTCTCAATGCTTGGGGAATTCTTTCGGCAATACTTCTTTGCAATGGATCGCGAAGAGATGCCATTCAATCGGGCTGAGAGAGAATGGATCGATCGCTCATCCAAAAAGGTAGACAACACGGTTGCCTTCGGATCAACTCGCAGCCTGTCTCCGATCGGAACTCCGATATTTGTGAACTACCCCTTTCCAACATTGACTGAAGATGCGGTTGCCATGCTTCCAATGCTGATCGGTCAACATTGCAGGCATCCGTACAACGCACCATCCTTTTTCAACATTTCGGGAATGAGTTACGGCGCTCTTTCCACTCCAGCGGTGCGCGCTTTGTCGCACGGCGCAAAAATGGCTGGAATCTGGTACAACACAGGTGAGGGCGGACTGTCCCGCTACCATCTTGAAGGCGGCTGCGACATCGTCTTTCAGATCGGAACTGCCAAATATGGAGTGCGCGACGAGAACGGCGCCTTGAATCCAGACAAGCTCCGCGAAGTCGCCAGTCACGAGCAGGTCAAGATGTTCGAGCTCAAGCTCAGTCAGGGAGCCAAGCCGGGGAAGGGTGGAATCCTGCCAGGAAACAAAGTCACGGCTGAAATTGCGGCGATTCGCGGTATTCCTGAAGGTGAGGCATCCATTTCACCCAATCGCCACCCCGAAATCAACAGCATTCCAGAGCTGCTCGACATGATTGAGCAGATTCGAGAGATTTCTGGGAAGCCGGTTGGTTTCAAGTCGGTATTCGGCAGTTTCGAGTGGCTGGATGAGCTTTGCGCCGAAGTGTATCGGCGGGGAATAGAATCGGCGCCAGATTTTATTGTCGTGGACAGCGGTGATGGTGGAACAGGCGCTGCGCCAATGCCGCTGATGGATAATGTCGGCTTGCCCGTCAAGGAGTCACTGCCGCTGGCATCCGATGTTTTGCACAAGTACGATCTGCGGGAGCGAATCCGAATGATTGCCTCTGGCAAACTGGTCAATCCATCAGAAGTGGGTTGGGCGATTGCAACAGGCGCGGATTTTGTTACATCGGCGCGAGGGTTCATGTTCGCGCTTGGCTGCATCCAGTCTTTGAAGTGCAACAAGAACACCTGTCCGACAGGGATAACCACGCATAACCCGCGCTTGCAGAAAGGGCTAGACCCGCAAGACAAGGCGGTCAGGGTGTGCAACTATGCAAAGCAGGTGATCTACGAAGTTCAGGTGATTTCACATTCGTGCGGTGTTGTGCGGCCTCGACTGATGAATCGGGATCATGTTCGCATTGTTCAGTCCAACGGTCGATCAGTGCCCATGAGCGAACTTTATCCGCGACCTGACATCTTTCCAGAATATGCGAATGTGTAGCGGACTTGATTCGCAATCGGTGGTGATTGAACTCAATGACTTCAGTTGCGGGTGATTCAGATGAGGACTCGGCGGCAGATGAACCCTATTGATTTATTGATCATATTGTGGTTTAGAAAGAAGACTTGAATATCTGATATTCAATAGATAATTTGCAAAACAATTGAGCGCACGGTTCGTTTAAAGGGGTAATTGCAGAGTGGCTGTAAGAGAGATTTTGAAAATGGGTGATCCTCGGTTGTTTGAGGTCTCCAATCCGGTTGCTGAATCTGAGATATGCAATCTTGAGAATTTGGTTCGCGACATGATCGATACAATGCATGCGGCTGAAGGCGCAGGATTGGCGGCGCCCCAGATTGGTGTGATGAAACGGGTTGTGATTTTCGGCTTCGAGTCAAATGATCGATATCCCGACGCAGGCTGTGTCCCGTTTACTGTACTGATCAATCCGGAACTGGAGTTTCTGGATGATGAAATCCAGTACGGCTGGGAAGGGTGTTTGAGTGTTCCCGGAATGAGGGGATTGGTCAGCCGGGCTCTGAATCTCAGATATCGAGGTCTGGCATTGGATGGCAGTTCAATTGATCGGACGGTTGATGGGTTTCATGCGCGTGTAGTCCAGCATGAATGCGATCACCTTGATGGAATCCTCTACCCGATGCGAATCGAAGACATGCGCAACTTCGGGTTTGAGGATCAATTGGTAAATTTCGCGTCGAGTTGTCCTGTGCAGACAGTATCCGACTAAGCTGCGGCGACAGTATTGAGCGTCTCTTCGGCTTTCGGTGTCAGCTGTTCCAAGACGCGATAGGCAGTTGCAATTCTGGCATCCTTGCTCTTCGGTGAGTGCATCAGGTGCAGCGAGGAGTCAGCATGATTGAGCTTCGCGCTGCCTTCATAGTCGCTGATCAGAATTTTCAATCCCTCCAAGCAGATGTTCGGTTCTTTTCTGAACACAATTTTTCCGTGCCTGGAGCTGATAGTCAATCTTGAGACTCCGATCTGCTCACACCAGTGCCTGAGATGGTGAACATCGAATAGATTCTCGACTTCTTCAGGCAGCCTGCCAAAGCGATCGATCATTTCACTTTTGATGCGGCTGAGGTCTGATCTGCTCTCGGCTGAAGCAATTCGCCGGTACAGCTTGAGTCTCAGATTGACATTGGAAATCCAGGTGTCGGGGAACAGCGCTGATACGTTCAAATTGATTTCTGCGCTGACGCGTTTTTCGATTGTGAAGGCGCTGTCCGATGATTTCCACTGCGAATTCTTCAGGGTTCTTATCGCATCTTTCAGAATTTGCGAATACATGGAATAGCCGACTTCATTGATTGTTCCGCTTTGCTCCTCACCCAGCAAGGCTCCGGCGCCTCGGATTTCGAGATCATGGGTGGCAATCACATAGCCCATCCCCAGCTCATCAAATTTTTCGATCGCCTCCAGTCTGCGTCTGGCGTTGTTCGGAAGATGCTCTTTGCTGGGAACGAGCAGATAGGCATAAGCCTGATGATGTGAGCGCCCAACTCTTCCTCTCAGCTGGTGCAGCTGCGCAAGCCCGAATTTGGAAGCCTTGTCGATAATGATGGTGTTGGCAGTTGGAATGTCTATGCCGCTTTCGATAATTGTGGAGCACACAAGCAAATCGTGCTTCTGCAGGTAGAAATTCTTCATCACGCGCTCAAGCTGAAGCTTGGGCATCTGGCCATGCGCGACCGCGATGTTCGCTTCCGGCACGACTCTCGCGATTTCTTTGGCGGCGTACTGAATGGATTGCACTTCATTGTGCACGTAGAATATCTGCCCGCCGCGTCCGAGCTCCCGAAGACAGGCTTCTCGGATGATGCCTGCATCCCAATTTCTGACAAAGGTTCTGATGCTGAGGCGATTGTCGGGTGGGGTGGCGATGATTGAGATGTCGCGAATTTCGTTCAGCACCATGCTCAATGTGCGGGGGATGGGGGTTGCTGTCATCGTCAGTATGTCAACTTCAGCTCGAAGTCTCTTGAGATGCTCCTTCTGACGCACTCCAAAACGATGCTCTTCGTCAATGATGATCAGTCCAAGGTTATGAAACTCAATATCGGACTGCAGCAGACGGTGCGTGCCGATCACAAGGTCAGCGTCTCCTGTTTTCAGCTGTGCGATGATGTCTTTGGCTTCTCTGGATTTGATCATTCGCGAGATGAGTTTTACATCGATGCCGAATTCGGCAAAGCGGTCCTGAAAGACAACAAAGTGCTGCTGGGCAAGCAGCGTGGTGGGAACGATGACGGCGACCTGGTAGCCATTGGCGACTGCGACGAGAGCCCCTCGCAGGGCCACCTCTGTTTTTCCGAAACCCACGTCGCCGCAGACAAGACGATCCATGGGGCGAATCGAAGACAGATCATCAAGCACTGCTGAAATTGCGGTCTGCTGATCGGGTGTTTCGCGGTATGGGAATCTAGAGACCAGCATCTGGTAATCGGCTTCCGGAACGGGCATTGCATTGCCTTGCCGGGTCTCGCGCTCAATCTGAACATCAAGCAGTTCTGCGGCAAGATCGAATGCGTAGTCTTTCGCTTTTGCCTTGGACTTGTCCCAGTTTCTCGAACTCAAGTTGCTGAGCACCACATCTTTTGGCTGTGCGCCGATGTAGCGGCTTAAAGTGTCGATTGCATAGACGGGCACATACAGAGTCTGCTCGTCCTTGTATCGGACTGACAGAAATTCCCCATCCGAGCCTGACACGTTCATCGTGATCAGTCCCTTGTACAGTCCGATGCCGTATTGTTCATGGACGACGAGATCGTCGATCTGCAATTCCTCCATCGAGGAAATCAGGCTCTCGGGATTGCGCAGCTGAGTGGATTTCTTGCGAGGCTTGGCTCTGCTCCCGAAAAGCTCCGGGCCCGCAACCACTCTGAGCCGGTTGTCCGGCAAATGCAATCCGACTGGAAGGCTGGAGATACAGACAGCATTCATTGCTGAGCCTTCAGCAAACTCCCGCCAGGAGCTTGCCTCTGAGAAGTCAATGTTGGAGTCGTTGAACAGGTTCTCGATGATCTGTTTCTGACCTGGAGTGTCGACGCTGATCAGGTTTCGATTCGGTGTCGAATTGAAAATTTGTCTTATCTGACTCAGAGTCTCGGCTGAGCGATTCTGAATGGACAGTTCAATTGGTTCCCCTGATTTGAATTGAACTGAATCTGGCACAGGGCGAGACTGGATTCGGGTGCTGGATTTTGAATCCAAGATGATTTGGAGATCTCTTGGTGAGCAGTAGAGCAACTCCGGTGCCAGCGGCGGTCTTTCAATCAGTTCAGCGGCATTGGCAAATCGTTCGTTAACCTGGCCCCAAAACTGTTCAGCACTCTGATCAACTGACTCTGACAGGAACAAATGCGAAGGCGCAGTCAAGTAGTCAAGCAGATTGCTGGTCTTCTGGAAAAACAATGGCAGGTAGTATTCAGCGCCATTGGGAATCTCCCCAGAGTCTATCTCGTTGTAGATGATATTCTTGCGCGGATCGCCATCAATATGCTGCCGAATGCCTTGACGGAACAGGCGAATGGCCTCCTCGGTCACACAAATTTCGCTTCCGGGCAAGATCCGAAACTCTTCCGTTTTTCCCGTAGACAGTTGTGTTTCTGGATCAAAGTGCCTTATCGTGTCGATCTGGTCACCGAATAGCTCAATTCGGATAGGGGAGGATGCGCCCATTGTGAACACATCAATGACCCCGCCGCGAATGACATACTCGCCCGGATTTTCGACCTGCTGTACATTCCGATAGGATATTCGAGTCATCTTTTCCTGAAACGCTTCGATATTGAGGAAGGCGCCTGCTTCGAAAGAGAAGCTGTTGAATTCAATGTAGTCAGTCGGAGGCAGACGCTGCATCAGCGTGTCGACAGAGACGACCAGCAAACCTTTGGCCAAGGTTGGCAACAGGCTTAGAAGAAGAATTCGCTGAGACAGAATCGCTTGATGCGGGCTGAACGTATCGTAGGGCAGACACTCCCAGCTAGGAAACATGAAAACTGGAAAGTCTTCGAATCCGCTTGTGTAGAACTTGAGGGACTCGGTCAGAATCTCTGCTTCTTTGCTGTTACTCGCCACAACAACTGCAAGCTCATTGCGTTGTACAGCAAATTGAGCGATCTTGAGTGCGCCCGCACTGCCGCGCAATCCGCTCCAGATCTCTGATTCTGACTTGTTTGAGCTGAGATTAGGGTCTACGGACAAGTGAAAATTCACAATTGATATTGCTTGAATTTGAGCGGTGAAGAGTTGAAAAGAATGTCGAGTGACATGAAACTGGCGAGTGCCAGACCAGTGCTGTTTCGATTATATCTGCGACAAACTGATCCAAATCAACCATCAGACAAAAAATGTCAGATTGGAATCGCTAAAGACAACGAATGTGCTAACATTTGGAATATGCAATTGAGGTCATCGAATTTCTCGTTGCAGAGGGAAACAGTTCTATTGTCAAATGGTGCTTTAGTGCATGAGCACTTAGAGGTGGAGCAATTGACCGAGATAGTTTGCTTCGGTGAGAAAGAACGGGAAATTCTCCGAAAGCAAGTAAGAATTTTTCGCAAGCAAGTGACAATCAAAGTCCGCCCAAACTGGTACTTCTAATGATTAGATTCACAAACGGCAATCTACTCGAAGCCGATGTTGAGGTACTGGTCAACACTGTAAATACGATTGGCATAATGGGTAAAGGTATTGCCTTGATGTTTAAGGAACGGTTCTCTGATAATTTCAAAGCCTATAAAATAGCGTGTGAAAACAAGGAGGTACGCATAGGGAAAATGTTTGTCAGTGAGAATTGGGAATTATTCGGTCCAAAATGGATTGTAAACTTCCCCACCAAAACACATTGGCGTGTGAATACCAGACTTGAATGGATTGAGGAAGGTCTCCAAGACCTTGTCCAAGTTATTCGGGACAAACAGATTGCCTCGATAGCTATTCCACCGCTTGGCTGTGGAAATGGTGGTCTTCGGTGGAGTGATGTCAGACCGCTTCTAGTCGCCGTATTGGAAAAAGTTCCTGAACTCGATGCAGTGGTGTATGAACCTACAGCCGAATATAAGAACGTCATAAAGCGCAATGGTGTCGATAAGTTAACTCCTGCACGGGCACTTGTTGCGGAGATGGTGCGTCGGTACTGCATATTCGGCACGATTTGCTCGATTCTTGAGGTGCAGAAAATCGCCTGGTTTATTGGACGAGGTGTAAAGAAATTGAAAGTAGACGACCCCTTGAATTTCGATTTCGTAGCAGACAAATACGGACCTTATTCTCATAACCTTCAGAATCTCCTTGACGCGTTGGATGGCAGTTACTTGCACTGCGATAAACGTCTCACCGATGCTGGACCAACTGATTTGATCTGGTTCAATAGCGACAAAAGAGACAGGCTAAGCGCATATCTGGACTCATGCGAAGGAAAGGTCTATGCCAGTGCTCTAGATTGGGCATACTTCACAATTGATGGTTTTCAATCCCCCTTCGGTATGGAATTGCTAGCAACAGTAGATTGGCTATTGGAAGATGATGGAGCTGAACCGAATGTTGAAAGGGTTCTGAGAAATTGGCCTGGAGATGAAACTGCAAGCCAGCGCAAGCTAAGAATTTCTGATAGAAGGTCAATCTCGATCGCGCTGGATCAATTGGATAAGGCAAATAGGCTACTACCGCATTCATAGAGAACACTGAACATTGCTTAACTGATCACTAAAATTCTTATGTGTCGATTAAGTTATCCGTTAGAATTTCGGATCATACTGTAGTGTGCTTTTGTGTGACTATGAAGCACACACTGACCGAATTACCGCTTGCGAATGGAGTGAACCAACAGTCAAATTGGTTACTGAGCACTTCAAGTCAGTCATCTCTGAGGTAAACAAAATTATCATACAGGAGATGAAATCCGGCGATGAATGATGAGAAACCTTGTTCATCGCTTAGTTTCTTTCGAATCAAGAGGTGATGAATCTCGTGCATAAGTAGAACAAGATTCTGAGTTTTGTTTGGATGAAGAATTAAGGCCTGATGTCAATCACACCCTTCATTCTGGTAACTGGACTCAAATTTGTTCTTCTGATTCGAATTGAAGGTAGGGCAGTAGGCAAACACTCGTTTTGTGATTGGGTCGCTTCGAAATTCGAACCGACTATTTCTCACGGAAAGCTGAATTGAGAGCTGAATATTGGACTGAACAAATGCAATGAATCAGGTACAATAGATACTACAAACTGGAATTTGAGAAAAGGGTTAGATTCACGGAAATTTTTGAAACAATTAATTGAACTTCAACCGTTCGAGAACAGCAGGGCTTTCACAATACTTGTAAGACTGTGACGTGCAACATCAGTGTGATTGCGCATCTAAAGATTTGATGTTGAAAAATTTGAGGTTCAACTTAACCCATCTCCCAGCCACCGAATATAGGGACGGTGGCCGCTTGGCGAATCTTAAATCTCGATAGACTTTAAGTGTCGCGCGAGTCGGTCACCCGACCTCCCCATATCAATGTTATTTACGCATACCGCTGAGCTAGAAGCTGTTAATGAAAATGCCGCGTTTGTAGCTCTGGCATGGCAAGAACTGTTTGATCCAACGACCCCGAATTCGTTTCTTCCGAGACTGTATGACTCGTTAGGCTTGGTGGAGGAACTCGCATTTTTGGCTGAGTTGGCGTTGCAGGACGAGCGGTGGGTACACCATATAAAACTTGTCCAAGCAGAACTCAAATGGGTAGCGGGTGCCGAAAAAATTTGGCTTGTGAATAATTCCTGGTCTAAAGGAGTTATTGAGAATATTTGCTGTGCCAGCGATGTCGCTCAGATTCAGGATTTAGCAGTTCTGTTTGTCGATACTTCACCGAACCATGTCACTCAACTCTGTGAATGCTTGCACCGTGAATTGACAACTCTGCCGAAAAACAAGAAGAATTCGCTCGCAGTTTTAAGGCTGCTGGGAACACAGGCGATCAGGCGCGGGCTTACGTCCTCAGATGTCACCCTAAATTTATCTGAGATGAATTTGGAGAACCAAACGGAAATCGCCGATCACCTTCAAGAACTAATTGAAGTGGATATTCGACCATTTCATTGTGTAGTTCACCTACGTGGCGACTCCTCAAATATCCACTCATTATTCTCAAGCAATGGCTTTCAGAAAGTCAAAAAGCAGGATTTTCCACTTGACGATACCGGTCAGAAATTCAAAAATTCGATTTCTCTAGAAACTGCTTTCCGCTATGAAACTGAAGCGGTCTCTCACATTGACGCCGCGTCTCGTACCGTTAAAGCATGTAGACGCATCATCGACATGTTCAACCTGTACCAGAACAGGGCTGGCATCGAACTAGATGCAGAAATCCTAGTTGCTGATGGTCGGAGGACCGAGATAGTATCCCGACACATAGAACAATCACTTGCTACACAGCCGAGCCGGTCGGTAAAACAACTCACACGCAAAGCACTGGACAACATTCAATTTGAAAATCTTGACTCAGGTTTGGAAAACTCACTTGAGCAACATTCACTAGCACTGTCCAGCACCGAACAAAAAGCGAGCTTGGTTGGAATTTGGACTGCATTCGAGTGTCTCGTGGGAAGCGATAAGCGGGCTTCGAATGTGAAACGTATTGTGGATTGGATTGCACCGATTATCACTTTGCGTCGGGTAGAAAAAATTACTCGCTATCTTGCAGTCTGTTGCCACGAATACTATAAATCCAAAATTCGGCATCCAAGTCAGCCGTTTACACGATCTTCTTTCTACTATTTCTCACCGCGCGATATTCTGGATGCGGTCACTGGGCATAAAGAAAACGACCTTGTTGTGCCATTGCTACAGGATATATCGGACCATCCTTTGTTGCGATATAGAATATGCAATGCTTGGCAAAGATTTCATAACTCGAAAACTGTAAAGCGCGATTTGGTCGCTTCGCGACAGAATCTAAGTTGGCATCTTGAAAGAATTTATCGCGCGCGAAATCTGACTGTACACCAAGGAATGACCCCACCGTTTGTTTCGGAATTGGTTGATCATGCCCAACATTACTTCACAAGATGTATGACACGCGTGCTCGCTGACCTGAGGGAACATTCAAGTTGGACAGTACGCACGGCGTTAGAACATCAGAAACAAAGGTTCGAATTCGTTATCGCAAAACTTGCAACTGAACCGCGAGACATTCCAGCAAGATATTTCTTCCCAAGCGACGATGATTTTTCAGATTGCTTCCCTTGGCTGTCCGAAGGTTGATGCAAGGTGGAGTTGCAATCACTTCTGATTACGGTAGGCTTGCTTATCTTTTGATTCATCATTGACCTGTAAACCGGATAATCTTAAATGGAAATAATGCCTGTTCGGTCAGTGCCAAGCATTGGAATGGCACCCTGCAGATCAGATTCTGAAATATTTGAGAACAACGACTGCATAGCGAGCAAGGCTGAACGCTCACGTAAGGACAATCAAGAATTGGCGACAGCTCCAAAGACTTTGTCAAATTCATAAATTCAACTGGTTCACTGCAGCGAAATGCCAGTGACTTAATTCTATTGAGCGCGTTAGAAGAATACTTGTCATGTTGAAAAGAATTAGTCTGGCGAACTTCAAGTGTTTTGAACGCATTGATGGGAAGTCTGAGATCACTACTCTTGAAGTAGATTCGGATGGACAGTTGTATTCTTGGCCTGATGGTTTCTTTTATCAGCACGAAAAGAATTAGATGCGGTTGTTGATACCGCGGGCATAATCTGCGGCGAATGTTTGTAAGTCCTCAAATTCCCAACGGAATCGCCTTTTGCTGTATTTATGTGGCATTTTAGGAACAAATGGATATTGAATTCACTCTTGCCTGCGATTGATTAAACAATGACTGGAACATATGGCAAATCAAATTACTAAAGTTGCCAATTGGACTATTGTCCCACAATCTAAGAACCCATTCGATATCGATATGGATCCTGTGCTAAATGGTATAGGAGATTTGATTTCAAAACAGCACCCGTTGGGTGTTAAATCTGAAACCGATTTAGTCCTGTGGAAATTGCGATTCTGAATTGAGTCATTCGATGCCAAATTATTGGGGGTTAATTCCAGCTGCGGGCGCGGGTCACCGAATGGGCGCTTCAATACCCAAGCAGTATCTGAAAATCAAGAACAAGACACTCATTGAATGGACAATTCTTGCTCTCGCCAGTCATGAGAAAATTGATGGTTTGTACATTGGCTTGTCTGGAACAGATGAGAATAGTCACTGGATCAGATCAGTGCATCCTAAAGTAATGGAAGTTTTCAGGGGTGGAAATTCCAGATCAGAAACAGTACAGAACGGATGTCGATATCTTTTGGAAAATGGACTTTCTCTAGATGACTGGTTGCTTGTGCATGATGCGAATCGGCCTCTACTGACGTTAGATGAAGTGACAAGACTGATTGATGCAGTCGGAGATGATCAAAACGGTGGAATTGTAAGCTTGCCAGTATTCGATACGCTGAAATCCGGTGCAGGTGGAAGAATAGAAAAAACGATGGATCGGGCCAACTGCTATAGAGCGCTCACTCCGCAGATGTTCAAGCTGGGTCTATTGCATGATGCGCTCGCTCATTGCAAGAGGGAAGGCATTGAGGTGACAGATGAATCACAAGCAATGGAACGCTTGGGCTATCGTCCAAAACTGGTTATGGGAAGCGCAACGAACATAAAGATCACAACACCGTCGGATCTTAAGTTTGCTGAGTCGATAATCGGGCCAGAGCATTCTGCAGATCATGAATCTGATTGAACGAGAGGTGACGGTGTGAATGTTCGAGTTGGACTTGGATTTGATGTGCACGAATTCGAAGCAGGGCGTCGTCTTGTATTGGGAGGTGTCGATATTCCTCACTCAGCGGGTTTGAAAGGGCATTCCGATGCGGATGTGGTGATTCACGCAGTAGTTGACGCTTTGCTTGGCGCTGCCGCACTGGGTGATATTGGTCAGCACTTTCCTGATTCAGATCCACAATTCAAAGACATCGACAGCAGAAATCTACTGCGAACCATTGGCGGTTTAGTGACAGCGGAAAGCTGGAATATTTCCAATATCGATGTGACTGTGGTTGCTCAAGCCCCAAAAATTCAGCCTCACTCTCCAGCAATGAAGCAGAACATTGCTTCCGATTTAAGCGTTTCAGAGGGGCAGGTCAACATAAAAGCGACAACGACGGAGTCACTTGGATTTGTCGGACGGGAAGAGGGGATCGCTGCCTGGGCTGTTGTGGCTTTGATCGCTGAGAATTAGTTCTTTCGCCTCTTCAGCAGAACATATTTCGCACCTGCGCCGCCATCATTGGGCAGTGCCCGACTGTATCCCAATACAAACTTGTTCAACGCCAGATGGTGCTGGCATTCCAGCTTGACCTGTGAAATCCCATCCGGTGAGTTCATGCCTTTGCCATGAATGATCTTGATGCAGCGAAATCCGGATCGGGTTGACTGATTGATGAACTGCTTCAATTGCTCCATTGCAGATTCGACTGTGTACCCTCGGAGATACAGTTCGCTTTCTCGATGAAACTTTCCTTGCCTCAACCTTTTGAAGTCCCGATTTGAGAGGCCCGACTTTCTCAACTCTTCTCCGGATTCAGCAGCGTGCTTTGAACGACGCGGATCAGTCGACACCGATTCAACCAGCACCTGTTTCTTTGCCCTGGTGGAATTGTCGCTGTTGGCGACGGGCAGAGGTTTATCAGGTTTGATCTTGTGTGATTCACCCATTGGTGTAACACCCAACGACTCCATCTGCTTTCTGAACTGATCGCTGGCTGACATAACGGGAAAGTAGTCTTACGTCAAGATTCGAGAAACTTCTGCGCGTCAAGAGCGGCCATGCAGCCTGTTCCAGCTGAGGTTACAGCCTGGCGATAAACATGGTCAGAGACATCGCCGGCGGCAAATACACCCGGCACACTGGTAGCCGTTGCGCCGCCATTCAGTCCGCTGGTTGTGACGATGTATCCATCGTTCATATCCAGTTGCCCCTCGAACAACTCAGTGTTGGGTATGTGACCGATCGCAATGAACACACCATGCACGTCAATCTTCCTTTCTTCACCTGTCTGGACATTTGACAGTCGAAGACCTGTAAGACCCATATCGTCCCCCAGCATTTCATTGACAACATGATTCCAGAGGATGGTAATATTGCCGCCGTTCTCAGCGCTGCGGCTCAATATTCTATCTGCAAGAATCGCTTCGGCTCTCAGTTGATCGCGCCGATGCACCAGTGTTACTGAATTTGCGATATTTGACAGATACAGAGCTTCTTCAACTGCTGTATTGCCGCCGCCAATTACAGCAACACTTTGATTTCTGTAGAAGAAGCCGTCACAGGTCGCACAAGCAGAAACGCCTTTGCCTTTATAGCGATCCTCAGATTCAAGTCCCAAATATCGGGCTGAGGCACCGGTTGAGACGATCAGTGCGTCGCAGGTGTATTCATCCTGATCGCCTGCCAGTCTGAACGGAGCGCTGCCCAAATCCGCAGTGTGGATATGATCATTGATGATGTCAGTATCGAATCTTGCGGCGTGATGCCACATGCGGTCCATCAATTCCGGCCCTTGAACACCTTTGTCATCACCCGGCCAATTGTCTACGTCCGTGGTTTTTGACAGTTGTCCGCCCATTTCGATGCCTGTGACCAGGACGGGTGAAAGATTGGAACGCGCGGCATAGACAGCGGCTGTATAGCCGGCAGGGCCGGAGCCGAGAATGAGCAGTTTGCAGTGTTTGGGCATAATTCGCTTCTATGATTAACAAAATATAAGTCAGTGCCATTCTATTGAGTATGGCATTTCATTGGTCTATATTCCGGATGATGAATGACATTGACGTTCAGAGTCAATTTGAAAATACTGTCGTCCTCTGTATCCTCAAAATTGGCCTCATTGATCATTAGTAAAGTTATTTGGTTGGCGAGGTAGCTGCAGATTTGACTGGGAAGTTTGCTCTAAATTGGCGAAGACGAAACCGAAGATACATTCTTCAATTCCGACACGTTTTCCACGGCAAATCTATATTTCGAATCCATTCAACTAGCTAGCTGATTCTGACACATGAGAAAGAAAAGAAGCGCCGATCGCTTCGCCTAGCGTTACAGGCACCGCATTTCCGATCAATCGACCGATCACTTTCTTGTGAATCAATTCTTTCGGTCTTGTGAGTTCGTAATTTTCCGGAAATCTCTGAAGAACTGCCCCCTCTCTCAGTGAAATGGCGCGATCTTGCTCTGGATGACCGAAACGTCCGTTGCCGAAACCAAAGAATTGAGTCGTAATTGTTGGAGCAGGATCGTGCCAGGTCATACGACCATAAACGCTGGAATAGGTTTTACCGGTTGTTTTTTTATGGCAATTGGCAACCAGTTCTGTCGGCCAGTCTCGCCAAGTTCCTCCGGGCTTTGAGAATTGAATACGGCGCAAGTTAATATTCGAAAGGGTTGAGCATTGGTGAAGCGGATCATTGGAATCAATCTCGCCAGCAGCCAAGTGCGGAAGTCGGCCAATCACCTGTTTGACGGACTTTGGTTTGCGACCGAATTCCGATGGTGATAAAAGTTCTATCGGACCCAGTTTGAATGCCATGAGCACCAGTCTGCTTCGTTGTTGAGGAATCCCGTATTCGACACAATTCACCGTTGAGTGGTAATTGTTCAAGTGATATCCACAAGTCTTAAGATTTCTGACGAATTCTGAAAACACTTTCTGCTTAATCAGGCGAGGCACATTCTCCATGGTCACCAGTTCAGGATTCAACTCACTTACAAGCCGCGAGAAGTTAAGCAGATGCCACCAGCGATCATCCACCGATTCATTGGATTTCTGGTTGTATGTTGAAAATGCCTGGCACGGCGCACAGCCTGCCAGAAGCTTCACCTCGTCTTTTTGAAAATAGGGGTGAAGTTCTTTGAATTTCAAGCTTTCAACAGGTTTCAACAGAAATTCGGCGGCGTTGTTGCTTACATAAGGATATTCGCAAGCAGGGTCGATATCAACACCAAGACGAACATCAACACCGGCTCTGCGAAGTCCATGAGTCAGCCCACCAACACCGCAGAACAAATCTACAGCGGTGATATTTTGCTGAGCAGTCAATTCCTTTATCTCCCGCGGTCGAATGTGAATTCGCTAAACATTATCCGAGCAATTGAGAAGGCTCATGGACAACATGATGTTCTGAGAATTTGAAAACGAAGTTATTTTGACCCGGGAGAGGTGCAGTCTGCCAATGGGTTTGAGCAATGGTTCAGAAGTCAATCCTCTTGGTGAAACAGCGTCTGAAATCATCAAACGAATGTGCACATTCAACTTGATTCGCACTGCAACAAAATTGCTCGGGGTGTTTTTCAGCATCAGTGTTCTGTTGTGCTTGCCAACACCAAGCACTGGTGAGAAATGGCTGCTCTGCTCTGCCAACCCGACAATCATTATGATAAACGAAATCTTCGTCCTCCAGTGTCTGTTCTGATGACTATGGCTTGAAATTTCGATGCATTTGGCACGGATGAAATTCTCTAGTTCTGCCCTAATGCGCCATTGAGACGTGAACTGGAGATGCTTCCAATACAGCGGATTGAAATGAGAATTGCAAACTCTGCGAGTCAGAAGCCCCGAATGGATAGAGGTTGCTGGCATATCAGATTGAATGTTCAATGTTTCTTGGAAAAAAATGAAAATAACATCCCTCATCGGGCGACTGATTGAATGCAGAGCGCGGCGTGTTATATTCACTGGAATCGCCGTGTCACATAAAGTCGAAATGGGTGTGTCACATCGGACCGGATATTGCGATCGATTCAGCTATTGATCAATTGCGACTGTAATGAGCAGATCAACGACTACACCAAGCAGTTGAATGCTTGCGGCAATAGCATTGGGTCAATAATGGATTGGTTTTTTTGTTGATATATGTCAATTATTCACTGAATAAGTGAATAACGCGATTAATATCACTCATAATGTAAAACAGATCGAATCTCAATCAATCGTAGATTTATGTACTTCAATCCACAACAGCAAAGCTTAGCTCTTGCGAACGAGTTGGTTGCGGAAGGTCAATTGACGTTCACCTTTGACGAATTGGTCAAGCGTCTCGGCAAGTCAAAAACAGCCACCGCAAACCTTCTCAAACGCATGGAGATCTCTGGTCTGATTTACCGTGTGCGTCAGGGACATTATGTTGTGCGTCAATTAGGTGTACTTGGAACACCCGCTGCCGCCGAGGACATTGCATTGGCAGTTGGAGCGGCACTGTGCAGCGTACCACATCGAATCGCCTATCGAAGTGCCCTTCACGAGCACAGCTTGTTGGTTCATGCGCCACGGTCAATTCAGGTGGCAACCAGCCGTCGAGTTCGCAGTGAGAGGCTCTCCAACTGGCCACTGAAAGCTGTAGTCGAAACGCCTGTTCAACTTGAAGTAGGGCGCGTGCCGCTGGGAGCGTCTTACATTTCCGATCGCCATCGTGCAGTTTTGGATGCCGCACAACGTCCTCTGATTTCCGGTGGAATCGAGGTGCTTGCGGAAGCATTCACCGCTGCTGCATCTGAACTGAATGCAGATACCCTCACAAACTACGCTGTTCAATTGGGTTGGGGAGCAGCGTTGAGACGATTGGGTTCACTTGCGGATGCTTTGGCATTGGAACCAATCTGCGGTGAACTTGAGCCTATCAAACCCATCACAGCGGACCTTGATCTTGAGCCTGGAACTGATGATCCCATGATCTGGCGGGATCGTAAATGGCGAATGCGCTGGTCAAGAACTGTTGACGAACTGCTGGCCGTGACCCATCAGTGAGCATTCAGGGAGAGATAACCCAACAGGCGGCGCGTGATGGTGTATCGGCACGGATTGTTGAACGGGATTATGTGTCAGCTCTTGTCTACCATTGAAAGAAAAAAGTTGAGCGCGCAACATGGAACGCGGACCGACTATCGAAGATCTAAGTCAAGCTCCACTCCACCGAGCGGAGCAAACTTTTCTCGAATTGATTTCGCTAAATTCTCTGGCGCTGGCAACGGGAATTCAGTTTCGTCAGTTGCAGCAACTCGCTGCCTTCGAGTTTTACCTGTCGGTTCAACAATTCGAATGACATTGTCAATCTGGAAATCTGACTCATTGCAAACGCGTTCATAGTGTTCGACCTCGAAATGGTGTTTTAACTCATAAGCAATTTCCAACGCACAATCATCGTTTTCAACGAAAGGCAACGATCTTATGTCTCTGAGCGAAATCTCTCCGCGCGCGAGTAGTAGTGCGGCTGCCAACCGGAAGGGTATTGTGGGATTAATTTCCATGATGCATCGATCTTCTGATTGATCGCAAAAAAAATCCAAATTAGAGATATCGCTTCGCAGAAAGCACGACTATCGAAATCATAATCGAATTATGTCATAAAATGTCGTTATTGGTTACCATATTGGCTTTTGAATGCTTCTGGAGTTTTCAGTCAAAAAATTTAAATCCATTCGCGACGAGGCGCGGCTGAGTCTGGTTGCAGGTCGCGGAGATGAGAGAAACGACACACACTTGATCAAGCCCGAACTTTCGGGAGATGTGCACAATGAATCGTTCGTACGCTCTGTTGCCATATACGGACCGAACGGTGCTGGAAAGAGCAATTTGGTCAATGCGCTGGGTGTGATGAAGTACGTTATCACTCATTCCACCGTACACCTTGCTGAGTTGCCGGTAATCCCGTTCCTTCTGGACATTGATGACGAAGATGAGGCGGCAATGCTGGGGGTTTTGTGCATTGCTGAAGGAGTGAGGTACCAGTACGGATTCAGGGCAACTTGCGATCAGGTCACTGACGAATGGCTTTTCGCTTGGCCGCGCGGGCGTCTCCAAGTTTGGTTTGAGCGCACAGAGAACACATGGAAGTTTGGTCCCAAGCTGACAGGAGACAAGAAAGTCTGGCAACGCGCGACTCGACCCAATGCGCTGTTTCTGTCAACCGCGGTCTCACTTAAGAGCGCACAGTTGCGACCGGTCTACAATTGGTTCAATCAGAGGTTGAGGGTGGCTGACACTCAAGTATGGACAAATGCATTATCAATAGCCTTATGCCTTGGCCAACGCAAGCATGAGATCATTGACTTTCTGAATGCGGCTGATTTAGGAATCGCGGACATTCGTATTTCGGAGAAAGAGATTCATCCGCAACAGTTTCAGGGAGACTCAGACCCAGATTTGATGCAGTATGTGGTGGAAAAATTGGCTGAAAATAAATTCGATTTGCGACTAAGGCACGATACCGGAACAAGAGTTCCGAGTGAATTGCCACTCAGAGATGAATCGGCCGGAACTCAGCGAATTTTCGCTCTGGCCGGTTTATGGTTCGATAGCTTGAAAAATGGAAACGTAGTCGTCTTCGATGATTTGCATTCCAGTCTTCATCCTGCGCTGGTGAGATTTCTTGTTGATCAGTTCCACGACCCTCGACTGAACGGGAGAGGTGCTCAGCTAGTCTTCACGACTCACAACACATCAATTCTAAACCAAGACGTATTTCGTCGCGATCAGATTTGGTTCTGCGAGCGCAACGAGAAGCAAGAGACTCGTTTGTACCCACTTACGGATTTCAGTCCTCGCAAGGGGTTGGAAAATCTTGAGCGTTCCTACCTTACTGGCAGGTACGGGGCGTTGCCGTTCTTCGAACAGCGGATTTAGTGGATTCGCTATGACCAGACGGATTCCGCGCAAGCTATCGAACAGAAACTCCGGCGACATCGTTTACATGCGAGCTCTCGAACCATCTTACAATTTGGGTGCGGTTCAAATTGGGGAATTCAGAAATGTATCTGAGAGCATTAACACAGAACTACAGTGGTGCAGTTGGTGCAGCAAAGTCAAGTTGTATCGAATCTAGCCGCGCACCGGCTCACCGATTGCTGCGATTTTTATTCGGTCGTACAGGAAATCACCGTGACGCGCAACCGAGCCTCTGTTTGTGAACCGCCATCCTGAAATTTTGGACCTTAAGCGTCCAATAGATTTTCCGATGGGACAAGTCGAGCCAAATCTTGGACCGGTAAGAGCGTAGCAACAAATTCTATTCCAAAAGATTGATTGAGCAAATGCAAGGGGTAATAATATGAATGAGGGGTTAAAAGCCTATCTCGAAAAATGCAATACGAAACCTGTTGAACCTGAACTCTTGGAAAAGTACAAAACAGTAATGAAAGAAGAAACGATTCCGAAGATTATCGCAGACATAAAGAAAAATCGGGAAGCTGTATTTGAGTTCCGATTTTCGCCACGAAAAGCTTCGTGAACTAACAAAAACAGTGACTAATCATCCGCTGATGCACACTTGAATCGATCATACGCTGCTGTAGTCATTGATTCCAAAGCCTCTGCACCAGCGCAATTTGAACTCTCTGACAGCAGTAAATCTATTTGTTTAGCTTGAAACTATTTGTGGATATGAGCCGCCAGTTTCGTTGATCGAAGCTGGTGGGTACAAGAGCAGTGAGCAGTTGAGTGAAGACCTACTGCCGAAATTCAAGATAAATCAGCAGAAATATGCCGATAAGTAATTGATATGAATAAACAAGATAATGAATCTACAAATCGCATTTCCGAAGAAAGTGATATTGATCGAGTCAAATTGGGCATGCGATTACGGGAGGCACGTCAATACATCAATCTTTCCCAGGATGCTGTGGCTCAACATGTGGGAATTTCTAGAACAGCACTGTCGCAATTCGAGAACGGGCGCCGAAAATTCGACGCACTTGTATTGAAAAAGATCGCTGAACTCTATAAACAGCCAGTTTCATACTTTACGGGTGAGATTTCCTTTGCGGAAGATGCCGCCAGAGACATCGCCCACCTCGCTACTTCGGTCGAAGAATTATCAGAGCATGATCGCGCAGAGCTTAGTCGATTTGCTGAATATCTGCATGCTCGCGCACAGACCTTGAGAACTGAATGACAGAGGTCTTGAGATTCATCTTTTCGGCGAAGAATGAAATTACGGATGGTGAGTCGCGATGAGTCACCTTCCGCGCCGCTGTCGAAACTATCTGAATGAGAAAAGCCTTGCGTTCAGTGAGAGTTTCGACAACGGCACCGCAGCCGTTGTGATCGACCCTTGGACACTTCCCCCAGATAAATACGATCACGATGAAGTAGCTCTCTTGCTCCTATTGTCAAATGGCTACCCCGACGCAGCCCCGAATATGTTCCATGTTTATCCATGGATCAGAATTCGCGGTTGTTCCGACTGGCTCAATTCAGCAAATGTCAGCCAACGCCACTCTGGAACATTCTGGCAACGATGGTCAAGATACTGGTCAGATTGGCATCCTGGAATTGATGGCATCCAGACCTGGCTCCTTAAGGTGCGACATGCACTGGAGATCACATGATGGATGAAGTATTTCGCGATTTTCTTTGTCGCTGTCAGGTCAATAAGTACAAATCCGAGACTACAAACGATGCGATATTTGTGCCTCGTATGCCGGTACTTAATTCGCTAGCAAATTTGCCAGAACAACTAAGTGATCAAGAATCGGTAATCGTTAATTCATAAACGCAAATAAGTGATGAGGAAGAGCAATTGTTGAAGAAAGTTGCTCCTCAAATCAGCTTGTTCAGCATGATGGAATGGACGGTGAAGTTTTTCCCATGAACTTCAGACAGTCGCCACGAGAACAGGCGATCGCTGTCTCCATTTCTGACAGTCCTGACATGTCAGTCCTGGGATTGAGCGAGGGACACTTGCGGGACGCGAGAGTTGGAATTGCCTGTTATCTTCTGTGGAAGGGTGTTCAACTGTTTTATAGTGGAGATTTACGTCAGTACGGTTTCAGTGATCAGTTGTTTGAACTGGTAGCTCGATACACATCAGTCAGAAATCTAACCGAAGACAAATTCGGAGTCACCAATTATCTGGCCTGGCCAGTACACATTCAATTGCCTATCGAAAAAATTGAATATGCTGCAGATGAACTCTCTGGGGCGGCGCGGCTTATCTGCCTTGATATTGACGGAGAACCGATGACGCTGGAAGAGCGCAGAACCAGACAGAATGTAGAACCTGATGAGGACGAATGGTGTCAAGGGCTTACCGCGATGCGTCGGCGCATGCTGAAGCAGACTGATGCTCGAATTGTATTGGGCGGCCGCGTCGAAGGATACAAGGGTGCGATGCCAGGAATCGCAGAAGAGGCATTGCTTTCGCTGAAGGCTCAGCAACCACTGTTTGTTGCAGGTGGCTTCGGAGGGTGCTCGCGGGACATTGCTGAAACAATTGGATTGGTTGAGGAACGAGAATTCGCTCGAAACTCTTGGCGTGGAAGAGAGCTGTTCAGCAGTTTTTCCGCTTCGAGTCTGAACAATGGGCTTTCGGATGAGGAAAATGCCACTCTGGCAAGAACACCTCATATCGATCAGGCGATAGTGCTGATTCTGCGTGGTCTATCGAGATTGGAAGATTCGAGACCCAAGTACTGAATCAACTTTGAGGATGTTTCAGTCAATTAACTGTCTTGATGCCGTTTTGGCAACTCCTCCATACTACGGAGTGAGAAAGATGAAGACAATGGCGATAATCCCCGTATTGGGTGCGACTTTCAATTCAAGTAATTGGGAAACATGAACCGGTTGCTTTGGGGAATTTATTTCGGAACTGACAGATCAGATCGAATGTCGCTTGTATATGACTTGACGGTTCGAGGCAACGCCTCGCTAGTCGGTAAATTTATTGCACATATAGTCTCATAATCAATAAAATTTCCAAATGTTATATTTTTCAAGGTTTCATCATGAAAAAAGTAAACTTTATCTTGGCTACACTGTCAGTGGCTGGCTTTAAGTCTTTCACACCCGTCCAAGTTCAGAAGTTGCTGTTTCTATTGGATGACAAAATATCTTCGTCGGTTGGCGGTCCACTCTTTGATTTCGTTCCATATGATTACGGACCGTTTGACAAGAAAATCTATCGTATTATGGATTCTCTTTGTCAAGAAGGCTATGTCAAAATTCATGGGCGTAGCTGGCATACCAGACGCACATATCAGCTCACGAACAAGGGACTTGAGACCGGCCGTTCCCATTTTGAAGAGCTTCCCAACAAGTCAAAAGAACACTCTCAGCAATTAGTTCAGTGGTTGTTGCAATTGTCATTTTCTCAGTTAATGTCTTTCATATACGAGAATTATCCCGATATGCGAGTCAACAGCGTGTTTCAGGATTGAGGTAGTGACACTCATAGTTTTGGCATCAGATGTACTGACGGAGTCGTTATAGGCACCGATAGTGAGATGACACTTGTGGCTCTTCCCCAAGTCAGCTTACAATTGAACAACGATACAAAGAGAAAATTGTCATAGTTGAGGAACGAATAATTGTCGCGAGTACTGGATATATTGGACTTGGACAAAGATTTACAGATTCGATAAGAAGTCTTTGGAGCGGACATCACCTCAAGGGGAAGCAAATTATTGATGCTGGTCGCATAATCTGCAAACAAGCGATTTCTGATTTTGCGAATACAGGAGTGCCAGCTGGCCAATACGGAGCACTAGTCGCTCTACCAATTCAAGATCCGCTGAGTTGATTGAGTTTCAATTGGCTGATCTCCAACCTGAAGTTAAAACTGAATCAAACTGGTACGCTTCAATGGGTACTGGTCAGTTGATCGCAGATCCACAACTTGGATTCGTTCGCGCTGTGTTCTGGGGCGATTCTGTTCCGAATTGTCAAGAAGGAATATTTGCCGCCACTCTCGTGTTGAAACTGGGGTGCGAAATGGCACCGATAGGTGTTGCACCGCCATTGCAAATGGCAATTCTGCATTCCAGTCCAGAGCATAAAGGGCAATTGAGAGCGCGAAATCTTTCTGATGAGGAACTGTATGAACATGGTGAAGTTGCCGATGAAGCAATGAAGTATTTCAGTGAATTCAGGTCTGGTGTTTCCGGTCGAATTTCCCCGGAAAACTCTCCACCAGTTGATCCGAATGCACAACTGTAACGAACAGTCGCGCAGCAATGACATTCAGCAGATAACGAGTTAATTGGCAATGCACTCATTACCAAATCGCGCGTGAATTCTGATTCGATCTGTATGCTGGCAGAGGGCAGGGTACTCAGCCACCTTCTGCTGCTCAATTTATGCAGCGGTCTTGCGCACGCGGTTGGAAACTTTCTTGAAAACTTTCAGATTGTGATGATGCAGCTACCAACACGAGCGGTGTCGCCAGCGATACAGTAAGTTTCACGCACTTGCGCATTCCAAAGCAGACTGATATTGGCGGGGAAGTGCAAGTCAGTCTTGGCATAGAACGAGTCAGCGCGCCCGCGCAATGTTTCGCCAGGCTTTCTTTCTCACCACCTTGTGGCCGGTCTCGACCAGAAGCTGGCAGACCTTCGCCAGCAGCGCGGGGCTCAGCAGCTGGACGTTATCAATCACGGTCTGTCGCTCATAGCTGTGCTCGACAAGGACACCGTGCCCCATCATCTGCCGAACCAGACTGTCGTAGTTCGCGAAATGGGTGAGCCGGTCGAAATCGCAGTCCAGTCCCTGCTTGAGGACCGCCAGCACCAGGATGCGCCAGAGTTCCATCCCCGGCCGGCCGGTGTTCTTGCGCGCCCCGGGATTGACCTCAGCCTCCAGCAGCGCGAACAGTTGGGTTCGGGTTTGCGAGTCTGTGTACAGGTGCTTGAGTCCGGTCAGCAGTGCAGGGATGTCGTCCCGGGACTTCGGATCGATGAAGACATCGGAGATGAACGGGGCGCCCACCTCGCACTGCTGGGATTCGATTTTTCGCATGGCGGTTACCTGAAGATTCTGGCTAATTGGTGTCAATCAAGGGTATTCAGCGTGATCTGGCGGAGAGTCGGCCATTTCAAGAAATCTTCGGCACCGGCAGATCATATCTATTCAGTTGTTTACATTGACCAATTTAACACGAGTCTGGTTTTCTGACGAACATAAGCTATGTGTCAATTCTGTCGCCTATGGAGATCGTACCACCAACGTTGATCTGCGCCCGCAGTCCTGCCCGTCCTCTCCATAGTTTCACCAGCTTCGGATGGCCGGTCAAGCCGCTCAGATAGGTGCAGGGCTCGCATAATCGAATTCCTCTGAGCGAGACGCTCCCAACCTGAAACGTTCTGCCAACCAGACTGTTGAGATCAACTCCCTGAGTGAGCACGTTTCTTCTTGACTGAGCATGCTCCAGATGAATCCCATGTGTCTCAAGCAGTTCCTCAAACGCTTCAACTTCGATCAGGGTTATCTCCTGATCCGGCTCAATCTCAGGCTTGGAAAAACTGCCAGAGAGTGAGTAGTACCGGTCTCCGATGAGGCCGCGGCCTCTGACCGCAATCACCGAATCGACGGCGTTCATTTCCCTTTCGGGTTCCGGAGCGATGAATATATTGATGACTTTACCTTCGGGCATAATCGGCGATTCCAACAGTGTGGTTATCTGGTGACCAGCGAATCTGAACACACGAAATACAGCATGTCCAATTCAGATCACCAGTGCTGCAGGATTTTCTGATCAGACACCTTCAACAATTGTGATGTCGGCGATGCCTGCATCTATCCGATGAGCTCTGGCCTGCTGGTACTCTTCGGAATGGTAGCAGGCGAGGGCATCCTCAAGTGACGAAAACTCAATTACGACATTGCGAGGCCGTCCTTCGCCCTCCACAGTTTCGCATCGCCCGCCTCGGGCCAGAACTTTCGCGCCATATTTTGAGAAAGCCGGCGGCGCGGATTCAACATATCGCTGGTATCTATCCATATCGGTAACGGATACCCGGGCGATCCAGTACGCATTCGGCATGATCTGATCTGTAACCCCTGAACTGTCTGATGGTCAAAAAAACAAGCGGTGATTGTCCATGCATATTTGGAACTTGATTCCTCTCGAGTGAGATCAACTCTTCACTCAGTTCTGAATCAATTTATCAGATTCGAATCATTTTGTTGGCGCAAAATTCTCAGAAATCTTGAGAATGACGGCCTGTCGCCAACGTTATTCTGTCGATCTATGCAAAAGATTGGATTCCGAATATCCTGCCATGACGTGAAATCTGAGATGCTGTTCGAAGCGGCAGATTGAATCAGCGATGCGAGAAGGCGGAATTATCATCAAATTCTGGCAACTGGAATCGAGTTTACAATTAACATTGACAGTCGGGGGATAAATCAGGAAGGCTGACGGTCTAATGTTGATTCTAAAGCGGGTTTTCGCGGTTGTTCTGCGCTTCGCCGCGCGACTGATCTGGAATCTCAAGCGGTCGTATTCCGGAGAGCAGTCGCAGGAGGAACTGAACAATCTCAGCATCCAGAGGATTCGTCATATGGACGAAGACCTGCCGGATGACATTGAGGACGTGCTTGAGGTGACTGCGATGCTGGAGGTTCGGGAGTACGACTTCTTTGATCTGGCCTATCGCTGGTGGTTCGGGCAGGCGCCGAACTATCAGATTCTGGAGCGGCATTTTGTCCGGTACATGTTCAACAAGATTGTTCCTCACTGGGTGCGGGACTACTGCCGGATGATAGTTGATCTGCAGTCTCAGGGTATTCTTGACAAAGAGGAGCTGGGGATTTCCAAACTGCCCGATGCGACACCGCAATCAGTGAGAGCGGGACTGCGGTACTTTGTGATGCTGCTGATCACGATGGGCCTGCTGGTTCTGATCGCCGAGGTTGCCGTTCAGTTCTGGGTTCTGCCGTGCATGTTTCCACCCTGCTACTAACCGAAAGAGACAGAAGATGGGCTTGGATATCGCATTCCTGATCATAACCGGCGCCGTGGCCTATCACGCGCTGACCTATCGCAATGCAGAGGGCGAGCGAGATACGGTTCGACTTCTGTTCGGATGCATCGCATTGCTGTTCTTCTTTCGAGTTCTGTTTGTCGATGTTCTCAATGTCTGGAATTGAGGTGTGCAGCGAGCAAAGGACTTTTTCGACTCGATCAAGCTGTGAATGCGGGTCAGAGGGTCAGAAGCGTCTTGATCATCGTTTGAACGCCTGTTTGGGTTCCGGCTCTGAATTTGGAAATCCGGCAGTTTTACAGTCAAATTGCTCACCGAATGCTTTCAATAATTCCAGAGACTGAAAGGAAGGCGTTGACGCAGTCCGGTATCAAGTCAGGGTGCAGTGGAATCTGATCTGACAGTTCAGAATAATCCGCTGCTGAATCATGCGGAATCTGCTTGATGCATTGCAATGGGCACAGCCGCTGATATTGAAAGATTTCTCGTCTCGGTATTCGCCGCGGGCGATTTCACTTACCACCTGACACTGTCGGTCCTCGCATTTGTTCTGATTGTCAGTGTGCGCGTCACACTGATGTTCCGCGATCATCCCAGCTGGATCACCTGCGGAATTCGGTTTTTCTGCGGTCTGCTTCCGCTTGCCATCTGCCTGATTGCGATTGTGTTCCTGACATTCGGCTCTTGGCATGCATTGGGATGGCGGCCGAATTTCACCGCTACGGTGATTGCTGTATCAATCGGACTATGTCTGGGGTTTGCAGCCGCATATGCGCTGGGCCGCTCAGCAGAACCGAGAGTCGTGGGATTTCTGGCTCGCAAGACCCGATCTGCCGGGCTGGATGATCGGTTGACGGACATCAGGGCTACTGACCCGCAGAAATTACCTCGCCTGCCGGTGAACTTGAGAAAGGAATTTGCGGATGCGATAGCTGGCGATACGGTTTACCTCGGTCAGGATGAAGCAGGCCGGGCGGTGACAATCGATCGTCAGCGGTGGAAAACCAGCCATGTGCAGATCATGGGTCCGCCGGGGACGGGGAAGGGCATTCAGGCCGGCGTGACTCTGGCTCAGTCTCTGCTCTACGGTGACGCAGTCATTGTGTTCGATCCGAAAGATGATGAATGGGGCCCGAGCGTCTACATGGCGGCCTGCCGAAGAGCGAATGTTCCATTCGTCTTCATTGACCTGCGCCAGTCGCATCCGCAGATCAATCCGATTCTCAACGCCTCATCCGAAGAAGTGGAGGAGATGCTGTATGCGAGTTTTGGATTGGGGCGGCAGGGCAGTGCTGCGGACTTCTACAGGCTGCACGACCGCAAGGCAGCCAGGCTGGCGGCATCATTCGCCACCGAGTCCGAGATGACGCTCAGTAAGATCGGAAGCCAAGCCAGAAGCTCTACGGACAATGAACTGATGGCTGGAGCCAAGGCATTCTTCGCTGAACTCGAGGAAGTCAGTGAACTCAAGTGTGTGCAGACTCAAGCGGGAATTGATCTGGGTGAGAGAATTGAGGAGGGCGGATGCGTCTACATTGTCGGCTCGATGCGGAATGAGCCGATCATCACCTTGCAGAAAATGCTGTTTGTCCGGCTGATCCAGCTGATCGAAAGATCAAGAGACCGCGAGCGGCACTGCTCGATATTCCTGGATGAGTTCAAGTATCTTCTCAGTCTGCCTGCGCTGAACGCGCTGGGGTCGATCCGGGACAAGGGCTGCAACATTCTTCTGGCTCACCAGTCGCTGGGGGACTTCGCCAGCTGCGGTGCGGATCTGAGCGAGGCTGCGGTTCGAGCAACCGTTCTTGACTCCACGCCGATCAAATGGCTCTACCGGCCGGCCGACTACGATACGGCGGCGTGGATTTCCAAGCAGACGGGAGAGATTGTGGTTGCGACGCAGACGGTGCAGGCCGAAAGGAATCTTGAGCTGTCTGAATCGCTGTCCGCCTCGCGAACCGTTGGAGAGACTACGCGGAATCTGATCGATGTGAATGCCGTGATGACCCTGCCGAAAAGCTGTGCGGTATGCATCGGAGCCGGCTTTCCCAGACTGGCATTCGCTGAGGCGATCCGAGTCGAGAAGATCGCGCCGACAATTGAGATGGCAGAGCCTGCGGTCGATTCGGGTGTTGATCTGCTGACCCGTTCAGTGGAACGCACAGTCGATTCGGATGAACTCCCGTGCCTGCCAGACATCGACTGGAGCGGAGATCCGAAAGAGGCTATATTGCTTTACCTCTATGGCGAGACCTGGACACATATTGAAATTCTTGAAGAGCTGTTTCCGAATATGACAGCAAGGCAGATAAGGAGTGTTCTGAAAGAACTGTCTGACGGGAAGATGGTGCGAAGCGCGGAAGTGACGGTGCTGGAGACCAAGACTGCGGATGTCTGGGGTATCTCCAAACAGGGTGTTGGGATCACTCAGGAGAGGTTCAGAATTGAAGCAAGCGGAATGGCGTTCAGCAAGCGCAACGTCAATCCGGTGTCGTTCACGCATCATCTGGACATCCAGCGGCTTCGGATATCGGCTGAGCGAAACGGCTGGACTGACTGGAGAAGGTACGGCAGCAGCTTCTACCATAAAACCCAGATCCGTCCTGATGCAGTGGCGACGCGTCCTGACGGCATATCCGCGGCGATCGAGGTTGAGCGCACTGTGAAGAGCAAGAGACGCTATCCGAAGATCATGGCCTCCCATCTTCATTCCAGAAAGCAGGGCAGGTGGGATGTGATCTGCTATCTTTGCCCGGATTCCGGACTGAAGCTTCGCCTGGAGCGAATATTCGCTGGCATTTCAGAAGTCAGCTATTTCGGCAGCAATGTGAAGATAACTGATGAGCACAGAAGACTGTTCCAGTTTTATTCATACGACGATGACTGGACGTGAGAAGCCGATCGGCATGGCGGGGGATTCAGTCGACATTTGATTGATGCAACTCACCGCTCATCAGCAAGACTCATCTCACAAGTTTTTCAGTTTCATCAAAACAAGACAGCTGTCAGGGTTGATGATGCTGCAATAGACGCTTACAATCTTCAGCACTTGGAAGTCACATCTGGGCCGTGAAAATGCGCTTCAATCTGTTGTTTCACTCAGACGGACTGAAGATTCATTACATCAAAGACTTAGCGTAATAAACCGTCGAATTCAGGATATTTTTCAACAAGTTGCCTCTATATGGTCAGAGCTCTTCTCTGAAAAATTCTTGCAACTCCAATACCGACGTAAAAAGATGGTCTGGCTCTGATGTTTCAAGAGGTCGTATATCAGTGAGCCCCCATCCTGCGCCGATAGCAGTGACATTGGCTGCGCGTGAAGCTTGCGTATCCTCTGGTTTATCGCCAATGTGGAAAGTGCCCCGCGCAGTCGCACCAGCCTCTTCCATAGCCAAAATCAGACTCTCCGGGTCAGGCTTGTGGCTCTTTACTTGGTGATATCCAACAACAATTTCGATTGGCCAATTGTGTTGCTTGATTAAAGCCCGCGGAATCATGTCCGGGCTCATCGTAACAATGGCAAGTGCTTGGCCTTTTGCTTGCAATTCTCTAAGCAGTTCGTTTATACCGGCATAAACTTCCAGATCCGGTGCTTGGCGCATAACTTCTTTCCAGTTTCGTGCTGCCCGAAGCGCCTCGACCGGACGAGTATCAACGAGTGTGAGATCGAAGTCGAAAATAATCAATCTACAAACGAAAACGATATTTCTTGTTGTTTGCTAGCAAAATTTTCCGGCTTGTCCAATGTGTCAGCATGTGTTTCCAGCCCATTCAGAAATTGCGTGAAAGATTTACTGTCTGAGACTGGCTCCGCCCAACCATCATTTATAAGCTTTCGATTTCCTCGCGCTTTGTTCTCTGATCGTAAATGTGACGGATGATCAATACAAGCAATTCGGCGTCTTTGTTCGCGAGCAAATTTCACCGTATACATAGTTCCACCCTTCTGATCAGTTTCAATTACCAAAACGGCATGAGAAAGGCCACTCTGGATTCTGTCGCGTTCAACAAATGTTGATCGCATGGGCTTCATACCAACCGGATACTCACTAACTAAGCAGCCTCCTCTGTCAAGAAGACCAAAAGCTAGATCGCGGTTTGCAACTGGGTAGACCTTGTCAAGACCATGAGCCAGTACCGCAACACCAATGCCACTAGATTCGATACAACTCATGTGAGCGATAGCGTCACACCCATGGGCTAACCCACTTACAACAACAAAATTACGTTCGACAGCAGATCGGGCTGATTTTTGCGCAACTTGCTCACCGAATGAGGTTGGCTGCCGGGTACCGACTATGGCCAAACTCTTAGGCGCGTCAAGTGCGTCTAAACTTCCTTTCACAAACAGTACAGCAGGCGGATCTGGAATTGTCCGCAAACGCTGCGGATATGCTTGATCATAAATTGAAAAAATCTGAATGTCGAAGTTATTAGTTCGATTGAGTTGCTCTTCTGTCTTCGCCCATGCATCTCGAAGCATACGCTCTGAACCTGAATCCTGATACACTCGCGAGACATGCGATACAAAAGCAGCGGGACAATCAACTTCATCTTCCTCTCTGATCGATTTATCCACAGCCTTCAAGGCTGATCGTCGACCTATTCCCTTTAAATTCATCAGTGCGAGAAGCCAGATTGCAGTTGACGAAGTTGTCTTATTAGTCATGATCTAAGCCCTCTTCGCCCTGTTTCCAGAGAGTCTCCCATCTCCCAGGGATATGGTCATTTGATAGTTCTTTGTCGTACCATTTTTTGTGAAACTCGCGCCGGTCTGTCTTGCCAAGCGCTATGCCGTATACACAAACTGTCGGGTTTTTGTCGTGAATCGCTTGAGCAATGTGAGACAACGTGTCCCCCCTTGTGATAAAGTCATCAAAAATCAGGATGTTATTGGTTCGTATACGCTTGGATTTGTAGTTCGCTTTATCCAGAATTTCGCGTCTTTTATCCGCTCTTAAATATCGATGCAAGGGGTCATGTACTTCTTTCGTAATCGTATCCTGTTTGAAACGTAAACTTAATGCCCTCGCACAGTGGCGTGTCAAACACGAGATGACTCCATTCTCAGATGCGATTGTTTCTCCTGACGAAAGTGCGGGTACGAAAACCGTTTCAGAACTTCCAAGCCCTAATTCATCTACAAGAATTGGAACCGAAACCTCCATTAAATTAATTGCGCCATAGAATGCTGTCGAATTTACTGATTGATCAAATTTGAACCTATTGAATCGAGACGTCCAATTGTCTGTTCTATCACCAGTAATTCTATAACCAATTGTAAAGCAACTTGTGAGCCCTTCGCGTACATCCAAATTCGTTAGTTCCATCCAACCATTGAAAGGTTTCCAATCAGTCATTCTTTCTAAATATTCTCCTGCGAACGATAGCTTTTTCAGAATTCAGCAGTTTATTCTACTGGGTTTTCATAATATTCAGGTCAGAGACACTGTTTCGCAGCGATCACTGACCTGAATATTTGTCACAATTGACTCAGATGCAGCAACACTTCCTCTCAAACACAGATTGCCGGAACAAATATCCTAGCTCTGATTCTGTGTTTCTGTCGGACAAAATGAGGCATAGAGTTCCTTTGTGTTTTTCGGAAATCCGTGAATGTCAATTCGTGTGAACCGCCGTTTATCGAACTTGATCAAACTCAATGTCGCATTGCTCGGAACGCTGTTCACTTCCAGCGAAGATATTGTCCTCTTTATCGGTTTGGCAAATTTCTTGTCATGTTCCAACGAAATTAGATTTGCGCTCCAAGACGAATCGTGTGAATTGATTACGAGACTAGCTGAATTGGGCGGCTTAACTTATGCGCGAAAACGGCAGTTGCAATTCCTACGGCGCTCAAGGCGCGATAAAGCTGAATCTCTTTGCTCAGATCTTCAATCCGTTTATTTTGCTGCCTGTCGCGTTTTTCGAATACTGATTTTACAAGTGTCTTGACATCTCCTTCAATTGACTCAAATCATTCCGCCATGCGGCAACGCGATCTATCTGGCCGCTTCCATTCCATCCAATTCCTCAGAGAATTTCCAGAACAGGAGATGAAACAGTCAATTGTGCTGGCGGTGGACGCAGCCGCGGCACAAAGCCAAGATTATTTTATTTGTCAGCACAAGGAGACTGCTCATATCCAAGTGTCAAGATTGAACTCGTCATTGAGACAGAGCACCATCGAATAGTTGAACTTGTTTGGGCATTCTGCAGGCACTCAGTAGGTGAGGGGGTTGCAAAGCAATGAATGAAGTGTCAATTTTCGATTCGATCTCGCGAAACCGAGCGAATTCGATTAATTTCGTTTGATCATTCTTTCCAAGGACTTTGATGCGTTCTCAAACAATTCATCTTCCTTTCCCTCAATACTCCAATGATCTTGATCGTGCTTTGACCTTATCTGACTAATATAAGCGAATGCTACCATGCTCTCATATAAGTGCACCTTAGGCTTGTCCTTGCGATCCGCCAACTTTCCGGTAGCATCTGAAGCGTCAATAGTGAAATAGAACTCATAGTTGAGTGAACTTTCCCACCTATCCGCATAAGCGAAGATAAGTGTTATCTCTATCTCATCAGTGCGTCTCACATCCAGTTCGAAGTTTACAGAAAATCCTTGAGGACAAGGTGAACTATCCAATTTGATGAATATTTTTTCCAGTTTGACGTATTTGAATTGCTGAGGAAATATTGACGCAGAAATTCTTGTTTTCTGATCTGCTTTGAAGATCGATTCCATGGCGCTTGCAGGCTCCAATCTGCCTATGTTGGATTTTCTGCCAAATTTGCGATGCCACCAGTTTCTGAAACTGGCAGTCTTATGAAGAACACTCGCAGAAGCGGCGATTTCAACTGATTCGATTTTTTGAGTTGAGTTCAAAAGAACAGTGCGGTGTCATTCAGGTCAGGCGTGAAATCTACCAATTGAAAAAATCTGTTTCGCTGAAGGATTTTTTGTATTCCGACAAGAAATGTCACATTTCACTTCGATGGGTATTATACTGCCATGCTGTGAATTTATTTATCGCGTAGCAGATTCCAGGATTCGCGGGTTCCTAATCCGAGATTGGGCAAACGGACTTCCTGTCAGGCGCCATACTCGCGACTCTCTATTTTCTGGTAATGTGTGGGAGGTGCCTATATGCCGACAGGACAATTCACTCCGGCTCCAGAAAAATAGACTGAAGGTGACAGTGGTCATACTGGAGAAAGAGTTATTGATTTTCGGTGGGTGGGGAATTTACGGTACAAGGCATTGCTCAACCCGATGGTAAATCTAAGCAAAGATTGAATTCTTTAAGCATGGCAGACAGTTATGGTCAGGTCAGGTGGGTTGAGCGTTTCCTGAAATCTGAAGAAACTGTTCTTTCTTGTCGGCATACATGCGATTCAGCAAATGAAAAGCTGAAACTTCTGATGTTGCGGATATTGCATACATTCAGGATTTGGCCTGTCCTGAATTGAAGGAATGGGTCTGTATCAAGGCAGGTGCTCTTAGCGAGACATGACTTTTTGGATTCTGACCGGCGAGCGCGGTCGAGAATTCAATTCTGAACAACCTGACATGCGTTCTGTTTTTGGCGGGACTGCTGTGGGTGCCCTCTGCGCTGCTCGCGCAGGACGAGGAGGCCGCAGAGGAAGCCGAAGTCATGGCGGAGGAGGAAGAGGCGACGCCTTGGTATGACTCAACCGTCTGGTATGGTTCGCTGCGCGCCGGCATTGAGTTCTCAGATGGTGACACCAGACTCTATGACGGTGCATCGCGCTGGGGCATCAGAGGTACCGCTGAGGCGGGTGAGGGTCTGACCGCGGTTTATCAATTCGAGTCCCACATCTCGACCAGAAATGCCAGCCAGCCTGGCGGACGCCTGGCCTTTGTCGGGCTCTCCGGCGGTTTCGGCTCGCTTACGATGGGTCAGATCTGGAGCGCCAGCTACAATCACGCGGGAGTGATCCGCGACTTTCCCAGTTGGCACACTTCCCCAGACACAAGCGCAAGGGTGGGGAATGCTCTTTCATATGCGCTTGCGGCCGGAGCCATGAGCTTGCAGCTTGATGCGATCATGGATGGCGGCAGAGACACAGGAGGTGCGGTCGATCAGTTGGAATTCGGCATGAGCGTTGACTTGGGCGATCTTGGCAGTGTTGCCTTCGCCCATGTGAACTCCAAAGACACACTCGCACCGGTTCCGCTGATGTATCTCTTTGACCTCGATACAACCAACAACACCACGGACGATTCCGTAGAGGTCATGCAGATCATGGTGACCACCAACCGGGGCAACGTAAACTCTGATGGAGAAGCAATAGACGTCGCCGATACTGCATGGGTTGCAGCCGATGGAATGTACACTGCATTTCCTGGTGGCGGGAGTTGTAATCCTCAGGCTGATGGCGCTGCTGATGCCGACTCGGACTGCGTGACGGCAATCGCTTATTTGCAAACGACAGTGACTTCTACGGGTGTAGATTCTGCGCCCAACATAGTAGAAGCCGTACGACTCGCATCGGCAGTGACCACAGTACCGGCAACGACTGCAGTTGCCGTTCCTGGCTACAAGGCGAATCACCTTTCGGCACAGTTCGGATTGGGTGCGCTCACTGTCGCGCTGGGACACTCTCAAACCAAGACTAACGGTCAGATGGGCAAGGATAGAACCTCATTTCTCGGCGTGAGCGGAAGCTTGGGGGACACCGGGGTGAACTGGGGTGCCTGGTCAAGAAACAACAAGAATGCGGCCGGCATGAAGTCCAATCCATGGACGGTTGGTGTGAGCAAGAGCCTGGGCGGCGGAGCGACGACCTATCTTGAGCATGGCAACGACGGCAATGACGGCACAACAAATGTCGCGCTGGTGGTCAGTTTCTGATCCGCCAAGATTTCAAATTTTCAACTGATGACGGGGTGCATTTGCACCCCGTTTTTTGTGGTGTGACAAGCAGAGTGCGCCACAAACAGCGACGGGGTGAGAATTCACCCCGTCACAATAGAAGCAAATCTAACTGCGAAAGTTAGAAGCTGATTTTCAGGCCCACTTGAGTCTTGTCGGGAGCCGCATCATCTCCATTGCCGTGCTCAACAATGAGTGTGGCATCACCTAGGCTCTTGTTCAGCGCCAGCACCCAAGGCTTGTGAGTGTCCTTGTCACGCCACTGGAAGACATAGCTCATGCCAGTGTCGCCAAGCCCGCCGCGCGCACCGAAGAATGTGGTCTTGTCATCGGGTTTTGCAAATCCATCAGCCCCAACATTTGGGTCACCGTCTCCGTCATCTGCAGTAATATTCGTGTACTTATCCTTGCCAGAACCTACGTAGACTGTCATTCCAGCCACAGACATCTGACCTGTCACTACAGTGGTTTTGGTTCGCCAATCCGTCGACACGTCTGGGGTGGTATCGTCATCATCTACGTCCTCCAGAGTAGTTGCGTGCTTATCATCCATATATGAAACCGCGACTGCGCCGATGTCTCCGACATTTACAGTCAGGCCGAATTCGAAACGCTCCAGATCTTTCGGACCTCCGTCGGCACCGTAAGTCGCATCGGCCTGCAGGCTCATCGCGTCATTGGAGAACGCATATGAGATGGCGTTGCCGTGCCGATAGGTGGTCTCAGAGTCACCGTAGTAGTTCGAGTTGTCCGTCATCGCACCGGTGGCGTTGAAGCTGGCGCTCCAGACCTGGCCCAGAGTCACCGTGCCGAAGCCGCCGGACAGTCCCACGTAGGACAGGCGGCCGCCGGGCGAGGTGGCGTTGTTGGCGCCAATCTTGGTCTCGAACCGGTAGACCCCGGTCAGTCCTTCGCCGGCCTCAACGGAGCCCCTGATGCCCCAGCGGGACGCGCCGTCAGCAATGCTGATGTTGGAATCGGAAGACTGCACACCGACCCGCAGCGAACCGTACCAACTAGCTTCAGCGAACACCGCCGAGGGAACACTCAGCGCGCCTGCCAAAAACAGAACGCATGTCAGTTTTTTCATAATATTAATCCTCTAAATAAATTCATGAATATTTAGTTCAACGAAGTTAACTTCGCATTTCGAGGGATAATGTTATCAATTGACTCGGTCACCATTACTGGTTAACTGATGAATCTACCGAGATAGCAGACAATTACGATTTGAATGTTGCAGTTCTGCAACTTCGTAATCGCTGTTTGGAGATGTGAAAGATTCGTACCTATCCCTCTTTACACCAATTGGGCTAGCGAATGGGGTGAATTTCTCATTTCGATTAGTCGAGTGCACCATTGACCAGCAGGTTGATTTGCCGCACGATTTAACAAGGACAGCACAACTCTGTTCAAATTGTGTGAACATCCCGTTCAAATGCGTTTTCCGGAGTTAGCAAATTTCGGAAAAAAAATCGAAAACCATCTCACTTTGCAGATTGATCTGTTGCATATAATTTAACCCGCACCAAGGGCCGAGGTGGCGAAATTGGCAGACGCGCTAGCTTCAGGTGCTAGTGGGGGTAAACCCCGTGGAGGTTCAAGTCCTCTCCTCGGCACCAAATCACATTTTTCTGAGACTTTTTTCAGTTACTTTCTTCGCCGAGAAGGAGAGAGAATTTCCACTCCTCTCCGTTCACAGACTCAAGCGTGTGCCTTTACGCACTCGGTTCCTCACGCAACAGTTTCGCTCATCTGGCGGAGATCGAATTGACAACTTTGGATGGCGGCAGCGGGAATCTGCGAAGAATCTTATTCATGCGTATTCAGTTGATAGCGCCATTGCGGGCGAAGTTTCCTGCTACACAGCGGTCATAGAAAAAAATTCGACTTTTGATTTGCAATCCCTTAAAATTTCTCTCGCGTCTGAGATGAGTCGCCAAGCGTCTCGCATTAGGGTCTATTAGCCCTAAGAGCTCAGTCGCTTTTTTTTTGGAAAAAAAGGCGTTCATGTATCTTTGCTATATTGATGAGTCTGGAACTCCCGATATTCCGGGCAACACCTCTATTTTCGTCCTCGCTGGGCTTTCATTGCCAATCTGGCATTGAAGGGTGCGGATCGCGATATTACAGCAATCAAGCGACAGTTCGGTCTTGAGGAGGCAGAGATACATACAGAGTGGATACTTAGAAACTACTTGGAGCAATCTCGCATTGGAAACTTCAATGATCTCAGCCGTAGACAACGGTTGTCGGAAGTTCGTAGATACCGAAATAGAGAGCTCCTCCGACTTCAAAATTCAAACAACACTCGATGCTTACAGGCAAACCAAAAAAATTATGCGAAGACGGACGCATACATCCACTTAACCCTGGAAGAGCGTCGAAAATTTATTGAGCAAATTGCAGACTGTGTTTCTAACTGGACAGCACTAAGCATCTATCAACATCCCGCACTTAACAAAGCGTTCTAACTGTCGTTTTCGGTCTTCTGATTCTCCCTTGCCTTGTAGCTGTTGATCGCCTGTACTGTGTGCATCAGTTTCTGTGTCGCTCTCCAAAAAAATTTGGTGCCCGGCACCGGCTGTCTTCTTGTCGGCCTGAATCCGACGGCCTAGCCGAATCCGATCGCGGACCGTCAGGTCCGGCGGAGCGCGGCGTGCTATGGCGGTTGATTTCATACAGCATCACCTGGCGCGCCTCCAGCTCGTCGGCGGGCACCGCCTCGGCCGCGGGCCGGTCCGGCTTGTGTTTCGCCAGCCACTACAGGTCGAACACCCTCCAGGCGGAGATGGCGTCAAAGGCTAGACACTTGAGCAGTGTTAATTTTCAAAAAAAAATAACAGCGATTGATCGAGTAAACCGCCAGCCCGCGCTTCATCGGCGTCTCCACCACCGGCCCGTGGGGGTCTTGATGCCCACCGCCACCGCGCCGCCGGCGTTTTTTCAATCTACTCCTCAGACGCACCGCCGCCCGCTGGAACATCAGGCAACCCAGCCATTGGCCGGAACCGTCGACAATGAAATAGCGCAGATGCGCGCTCACCGGCTGGCGGTAGCCCAGATAGTGACAGTACTCCACCGGCTCGTTCCACTCATCCTTCTCCCGATCATCCGACACTAGGCGCAGCGAGACGGGACCGATCTCGGTGAGCCGCGCACCCACCGGTTCGCCGGGCAGCGAGGCCTCGGTCAGTTGCGGCGCGCAGCCGTGGTACTCGATCAGTTGATCCAGCTCCCGCAGAGAGGACTTCAGAGTGCGCGCCGAAAGACCGCGCAAATTCATATAATCAATGGTTCTCTGCCGTAAAGGCGAGTTCGGCCTCTGGCCATCATACTTGGACATATCCAGTCTCCTTGTGTTGAGTTGAAAAAAATAAGGCGGTGAGCCGCTGGCACGGCCACCGCCTACACAAAAACTATATCAACATCCGGTGTGGAGGGAATCCGGAAACTTGGATGGAATCGAGGCGATCGGGGAAATCACCCTGCCGCGCAGCGGCTATAGTTCAATGGATTTTCTGATTTTTATGTTAGTCACTTTATTCTCGGAGCACTGGGCATAAGGGTCTCATGCCTAAATCGGACAACATGGACTGACATTTCGGACAAATCAGGGATCTATCTTGTTCATTTCGATGGGATGTACACTTTATCCTTTTCTAATCCAGCGGGTGAAGCCAAACACTAAGACCCAGTCTTCATATAGTCCCTTACCAATGAAAACTTGTGCGGGATGCAAAAAACTCATTTTGGTTCTGGCTTTGCCAGCATAGGAACTTGAGAAGAAACGGGAAAATGTCATTGCTTGTTGTCCAACTGATATTGTGTGCTTTAGCAAAAGAAACAGACTGCGAGAACGGATAACACAGCTGGTTCGTTTTGAGGTTGGAAAAGCCAACAATCATCAAGGCAACAGGCAGATCGGGCAGATAGATCATGCGACAGTTTCTTGTATCGTTTGCGACAATCCGAGATCACTTGAAAGAAATCTGCTTCTTCAGTTCAAGGGCATTCATGGCGACTACCCCTTAGCAAATCAGCAAAGCTAACTTCATCTGACCAGAATCCAAATTCGCCGGATTTGAGAAAATTAACTGGCGTGGCAACTCAATTAATATCCATAGAGAAAAAATGCACCAATCATTAATTCAGATTCGAGATCACTTGGTACAAGTGATTGAAAAATTAAATTCAGATGTTCCAAGCGAAGAGCCATTTGGAGTTGCCCACAATAACTGGGCTATGCCAAATTTATCAAAGGAAGATCTTATTCAGAAAGCCCAGTCAATCATTGACAACATCGAAGGATTCGAAACAGAAGATCTCGGAGAATATGAGCGACTTATTGCCGATTACCCTCGACGGTTAGAGCACCTTACTTCACAGACAGTTCCAAATATTTGGGGTGGTGCGGGAAAGGCGGTGCCAGCGTATCTGATGACTTTGGATGGTCTTCGAAAAGCACTTGCTCCAGTCTTGAAAATTGACAAGCGCGAGGAAATCCAAAGAAAGATTCGAAATGCAACCAGCCAAGTCAAAGGTATGGAATCAAGGCTCAATGAATTACAGCCTCGCTCTGCAAATTTAGATGAGATGGTGAAACGAATTGAGAAGGCTTATGAAGCGGCGGACCGACTTCCTACAGATCTAGAGGAACTTTCCGAAGGTCGAAGCAGAATGGACAAACTGGTTCATGAGGCAACTCAAGATCAAGGTAGGTTAATGGATATTCAAGAAGACGCGAGACAGATCAGCAAAAAATTAAATTTGACTGTTGAAGAGGCCGATGACATACTCGAACGCTGTCGAACCGCCTATTCGGCAGCAACGAGCGTTGGTTTAGCCTCTGCTTTCATTGACAGGTCGAAAAAACTATCGAAGTCGATGTGGGTCTGGACTTTGGGGCTAATTCTTGCTCTTGCAGCAGGTGGTTATCTTGGTACGAGCCAATTGAGCATACTGTCAGATCTGTTCCGAGACAACACAGTTGACACATCAGCGATTGCTCTGAATATCGCGGTGACTATATTTTCAGTCGGTGCACCTGTATGGTTCGCGTGGTTAGCAACCAAGCAGATAGGGCAACGATTCCGACTTTCTGAAGACTATGCATTCAAAGCCGCAGTGTCAAGCACCTATGAAGGTTTTCGGCGCGAGGCCGCTAGGATTGATACAGACATGGAGGCTGAGTTGCTAAAATCAGCGTTGAGAAGACTAGACGAGCTTCCACTCCGCCTTGTTGAGATTGAAAGTCACGGGAGTCCGTGGCATGAACTCGCATCCTCAAATATTGTGAAACAGGCTATGAAAAGTGTTCCAGGGTTTTCTGGAGATGTTGTTAATTTGGCAAGAAAGAAGATGGGAGATGCCAATCCGACTAATGTTAAATCCACGCAAAAAGATACCTTGACAGGAACAGAAAAGGAATAGTTTCAATTGTCAAAAAAAATTTAACCGATGTCTGTGTTCGTTTCTGTCTGTTCTTGTAGATAACCTCAATTGATTGGGCAGAAACCTGCTTGAACCGGAAAAGTAGCAGATTTTTCTATCGTTAGCAGTCTCTCGCTCATGAGATGTCAGTTTTCATATTGGAAACAGCAAATCCATCGGCAAGATAAACGATTGTTGCTGGTTCAATGCTGGCTGACTTGAAATCTAACTCCACACCCCCTGAAGGAGGGCGTGTGGAGTTACGGTGCCGATTTAATTTTTCTGTCCTTTATGCTACCTGAATTCAATATGTGGAACCTTCGCTTTGTCGAGGAGGTTTACAAGCCCTTGTATTTGGTTTGTAGATCCACTTTCTTCGGATCTCGAGAAGTATACGCGCTCACGCGCTCGAGAAAGTGCCACAAAAAAATTGTTTGTCTCTTCAATTTGATTGTCTTTGTACCCCCAAAAGGCTTTCTGATGAAGTCCGACAAAAATTACAGTATGAAATTCTAATCCTTTACTCTTGTGGATTGTCATCAGGCGAACCTGTCCCTTTCCTTCTACAGCGTCAATCAGTTCACCCCAGTTATTGACATTTGTCACAGACTCTGAAAAAAGTTGTGAAAGCGCTGTTTGAAGAGTGCGAAAGTATTGATCATTTTCATATTGACGAAAAGTTCGCTGCAAAGGTACTTCTCCGAATGTCTCCACAATCGTGCTGACCAACAATTGCATGTCAACGTTCACTGGATTTTGATCAGTCAGATTCTTGACTCTCGCGACAACGCGTCGAACTAATTCATCCAGACGCTTCGTGTCACGACTACTTCCAAAATCAGTTCCCAATATTGCGGCCAATGTTTCCTGCACAGGTCGATAAACTTCCCACCCCCTAATTCCGAGAGTTAGTCTCAGAACCCCGATAACCAGTGCTGTAAGTTCCTCTGCAAGAATATCCTGAATAGCTACTCCGGATATCGATCTAGCCTCATTTCGGATTCGCAAACCACTTGCAGCAAATGCTTCTTTCATCCTAACTTCAATTTCATCCGCTTTCATGCGTACCAAAAGAACGAAATCTTCTGGTACACGTCCTTCCGTGCTGTGTGTTGCTATGTCATCCGCAATAAATTCAGCAAGGTATTTGGCTTCTTCTTCGTCCGTGTGAAACAACCAAAACTCAGACGCATCGTCAGGGATTTTTGAATCTGAGCGTGAGCAAATCGTTTCCACCGCTTGGGGTTCAATCTCTTTAACTAGATCATTAATGATTTGAACAATTCTAGCGTTCGAACGATGATTCATCAGGAGCATTGCTCGGCGCGCCTGAAAACTTTGCTCGAACCAAGAAAACACTTCCGTCTCAGCTCCTGCCCAAGTCATAATCCGCTGTTTTGTATCTCCGACAGCAGTTAGCACTGAGGGCGATCCACCAAAGGCGAGATTAGTCAGTGCGTACTGCGACCGTGTAGTATCTTGAAATTCATCGAGAAAAATATGGGAATAAGTAAGACGAAGCGCATGCAAAACGTCAGCATTGTGACAGAGAATGGCCTCTGTCAGACGGTTAATCATCGCAAATGTCAATCCAGGTTGCGATAGCGACAGACAATGGTGCCACCACTGTATTGCCACCCAGCCGTGAATGTCCCGAATTTCCCCAACTTCAAGCGGTAACGGCCCCCATCCTTCGACTCTACTTTGCCGAAGTGCCATTACACTTTCCTTGGAACCCAGCACAGGAGGTGGTTCCAATCCTCGCAAAAAGTCACTCCAATCATAGCGTTTAGGAAATATGATCTGATAATTGCGAGGTGGACGGCACCAATCAGGAGTAAGTGCGACGAATCTATCAAGCAGATGCTTGCAAAATGCATCAAATGTGAAAGAATCGAATCTACGCGCTTGATCAATGCTGCAACGTGCGGCAACCCTATCTCTCAAGGCTTTCGATGCATCTCGTTTAAAGCTAATTGCCAGAATACGTTGCGGTTGTCTGCAAATTCCCGTTTGCAGTAGGTAAAGCGCGCGCTGGGCGAGCAACTCTGTTTTGCCTGCACCGGGACCGGCAATGACACAAGTGTTGTAGTCTGACTTCACTACGCGCTCAGCGGTATGTTCAAGATGTATATTTCCAGAAGTTTGCCAATCTCCCGGTTTGGTGAGCGAAGTCATACTCAATTCTCGTTGATGTTCCAGTAATCGTTCAATGTAGAAAATTGCCAGCGGTTTCAATGAGTTGATTCAGAACCTTTGGACAGTTGTCAGCGATATCATCATCTTCCAGAAGTGCCAGCGCTTGCAAATGCGATACAGGCTTGCTTCGCTTCTTGAAAAGTGTGTCATAAGTCAGCAGTTCCTGATATGCTGGAATGTTCTCGCTGGCGGAAAATTGTTCGAACGATTCAAGACCGGGTCCTTGTCCAAATACTGATTTCCCTAGTTTCCTAAGACTGACATCATCATCTGGTGCCTGTTCCTCGCACACTCCGTATGCCTCTGGATAAGCATGCAGCATAGTCATGTCGAGATCCATTGGATAACAGAAGTAAACATTTTTGTCCTCCAAGCACTGAAGCCAAGATTCAATTTCCGTGTGGCTTAGCGCCTTCCAATACTCGATATTACTCAGGTCACCAGTTGTCCCCTCAGGTGGATTAAATTTGTCAAAGTGATTTAGTTGTTCGTAAGCGTACTTCAAGCGCAATTGTCCAGCATTGCGTCGGCCGAGATCAAAATCTAGTAGTGTCAAATATGGAATGTCAAGATCACTTAAGAGTTTCCAAAAATGATTTACATGTCGACCGCCTAATGGAGCGAAAGCAACAAATGATGGATCCAAATCAATATCTAAAGCCCTTGCTACACGAGGTAAAACAACAGCCTCACTATCTCCTTCTCCAAGAATTACCAGCTTCGCAAAGTAAATTTCTGGCTGCGCTAAGAAAGCTTGACGAACAAACTTGTTCGCAACTTGGTCGTTAAGCGGTAGTCGAACATTGTTAACGTGCGAGATCATTTTATTTGTGTCTAGCCGAAAGTGACGCACAGCCTCTGGTTGCAAACGTCTTAGCACACTTGGAGAGTGACTGGTTATCAGTCCAGTCGCTTGAACTCCTGAACAAAGTTCGGACAGCAATTGCATTAAGCGGGATAAGAAAAATGGTGCAAGGTGATTTTCTGGTTCCTCAACGGCGTAAATTTTCAGCACTGGTGGTGTGGTGTCCAAATTCTTAAATCCACTGGGTGGTTGATCGCGAGTCAATTCAGTTTCAAGATCGGCAAGAGTTGCTTCCAAAGTCAAAAATAATAGTGATGTCTGACCTTCGCTAAGTTCGTCAATACTTCGTTCTCGGCCCTCCGGCGATGGGGACAGCTTGACAGATAGACTGCGTAAAATTTGCGTAAATTCTCGCGACAGAACGACAAACCGAGCGGATTTAAGATGTTCAGCATCATGAAGACAATCCCAATGTGCTTGAAGTTTTTCCGTTATCCAATCAACAGAGGTTAGATCAGAAATCTTATTTTGAAGGTTCTCGCTTATCTGCTGAATTTCAGATTCTGTTTTTGTTCCAAAATCACCGCTTCTTTCGAGACGACTCAACAAAGAGCGCAAGACTCGCCGAGTTACCGCTGTGCTATCACGCGTTGCTGGCACGTAAATCAATTGAATTTTGCCCCGGTCAGTTGCGTGAACTCTCTGCTTATCCAATCCACCACCTGCATCCTCGCCGAAGTCAACATCATCGAGATGCGATATCCAATAATTTGTCGACTCAATATCATCGACGAAACTTTCGCCGTGGCGCCACAAAGCTTCGAGTCGTAAACGTGATTTTAGTGATTCACCGGGACCGGAAGCTGTCAAAGCGCGGAAAACTTCTGGTATAGTGCGGATCGCGTCAGGATTGTCATCTTCAAGTTCTGAAAACGCAAATACTATGTCAATGAAAATCTGACGCTCAAGCACGTCTTCAGGGTTTTCATCGGGACCGAAGTGTACGTCTGCTCTCGTTAGCGCTCGTTCTTCTCTTGAGATTCCAAATACTCTTCGAAGTGCCTCGATAAACGAACTCTTCCCAGTACCATTGGAGCCAATTAATGCCGTAATATCCGGGCTAAGCGTAATTTTTGTGGGCTCAGGTCCGAAGCAACGGAAGTTAGAAATTGTGACAGATTCAATGTGCATTCGACAGGCTCTTGTTCACATCCATAGAGGCAATCAAAAACTACAGTGTAGAGAAAAATGGCACGCCCGGAGGGACTCGAACCCCCGACACCCAGGTTCGAAGCCTGGTACTCTAATCCAACTGAGCTACGGGCGCGTAGGTGATCGCTTGCGGAATAATTTTTGCCTTGATGAAGCTAAGTCGGTTCAAACCATCAAGAGTTCAACAAATAGTTTGCGGCTTTACGACTCAAGGTTCTTCTAAGCGGCTAGCAAGCTGATGTAGTCCAAAATTATACTTGCCCCCGCAAGCGAAGTGATGTCTCCAACATCATAAGCCGGAGCAACTTCCACCAGGTCAAAGCCAACAAATTCAATACCCCCAAGCCCTCTGATAATCGTCTGTGCTTGCCAGGTTGATAATCCACCAACGACTGGCGTTCCCGTGCCGGGCGCAACCGATGGATCCAAACAGTCAATGTCGAAGGTCAAGTATGCCTTGTTCGATCCCACGATCCGAAGTGCTTCCTCGATAACAGCATCAACCCCGTTGCGGTGTACAAAGTTCGCGTCCATGATGTTGAAGCCATGTGAGTCTGTATTCCAGGTGCGCATCCCGATCTGCACAGACTGTTCAGGAACAACCAGTCCGTGGCGGGACGCGTGGAAAAACATGGTGCCATGATCGATTCGCTCATCAAGCTCTTCCCAAGTGTCGCAGTGAGCGTCAAAATGAACCAATGAGACAGGCCCGTGAACTTCGTGAATCGCTTTGAGTATTGGGTAGGTGATGAAATGATCGCCGCCCATTGTTATGGGTATAGCGCCGCCAGATAATAGATGTCGGGTGTGAGACTCAATCTGATCTGGAATCTTGCCGGGGTAGCCGTGATCAATGTAGCAGTCACCGTAATCGCTGACTTTCAGATGTTTGAATGGATTGCTAGCCCAAGGCCAGTTGCTGCCATCCCAGGCAACATGTGACGACGCTGAACGTATGCCTCGAGGCCCGAAACGAGCGCCAGGCCGATTGGTAACCGCCAGATCGTAAGGCACTCCGCTTACAATCACGTCAAACTCGTTGACATCTTTCGAATAGGGGCGTCTAAGGAAGCTGAGCGCTCCGGCGTACGTCGATTCCTGCCCCATCGAATCTTTGTTTGTTCCAGTAAATGCTGCGTCACCCATTGTCTTTGCCTGTTTGCGGTGATTTCGTTTGGAATGATTGACGGTTCTTTGACATCGTGAAAATCGTCGTCAATAATCTTGTTCCAACGTTGATCATATCTCCAATTTTCGCTTCAGTAGTTCACTGACTGATTTCGGATTCGATTGCCCTTTCGACAGTTTCATCACTTGACCCACCAGAAAACCGAGAACCTTATAATTTCCGTCCTTGATCTTCTGCACCTGCTCAGGATTGTCATTCATAACCTGGTCAACATATTGTTCAATTTCTGAGAGATCACCTGTCTGCCTCAACCCCTGTTCTTCAATGATTATTTCAATAGAGGTGCTGGGATCATCCCACAAGGATTGCAAGATAACCTTGCCGCCCGCACTGGAAATTGTTCCATCGGAATCTAGCATTACAATTTTTCCCAGAGCATCGGCACTAACATTGGAATCCTGAATGTCTATGCCTGATCTGTTCAATAAACTCGTAAGATCGACATTCATCCTATTTGCTACTTCTTTTGCATTTCCAGGTGCTTGCTCCAGTGCTGTCTCAAAGAAATTCGCATATTCTCGAGATTGTACAAGTTGCTCCGCGGTGTCATTTCTGAGACCAAGTTCTTCAACGAATCTTTGCTTCCGTGCATTTGGCAGTTCAGGCAACTCCTGTCGAACTGCACTGATAAAATCCTCTGACACAACCAGGGGCGGCAAGTCCGGGTCCGGAAAGTAGCGATAGTCCTGAGCATCCTCTTTGCTGCGCATCGGACGGGTAACATTTCGCTTTGTATCAAAAAGGCGCGTTTCCTGAACAACTGTACCGCCGGATTCCAAAAGCTCGATTTGCCGATCAACTTCAACTTCGATCCCTTTCTCGACGAATCGAAACGAATTGATATTCTTAAGCTCTGTCCGCGTGCCCAGTTCTTTCTGTCCAGCCGGTCGCACTGAAACATTGGCATCACATCGAAGTGACCCTTCCTGCATGTTGCCGTCGCATATTCCAAGGTAAGTGACAAGACTGTGCAGTTTACGCATGTAATCTGCTGCCTGTGCCGCCGAGCGAATATCCGGCTCTGAAACGATTTCCAATAATGGCGTTCCAGCGCGATTCAAGTCAATGCCAGTTGCGTCATCAAACTGATCATGCAGCGATTTGCCGGCATCTTCTTCAAGATGTGCGCGAGTGAGTCCAACCACGCGAACCTCACCATCAACTTTCGTCTCAAGCGAACCGCCGGACACAATCGGAATCTCATACTGGCTGATCTGATAGCCTTTAGGCAAATCTGGATAGAAGTAATTTTTCCTCTCGAATATTGACTTTCGATTGATCGTCGCACCCACCGCCAAACCAAACTTCACCGCCATACGCACCGCTTCCAGATTGCAGACGGGCAGCACACCCGGCAAAGCGACATCAATCAAGCAGGCTTGTACGTTTGGCTGAGAGCCAAATTGAGTTGAAGCTCCGGAAAAAATCTTGCTGTCCGTCAGCAGCTGAATATGGGCTTCCAAGCCGATGACAGTTTCCCACTGAGTCATTGGCTTCTCACCGGCGATTTGAAATGATGATCTGTGTGCTTCTGAAACAGATGCGCGACGCGCAGCAGATTCGCATCCTGCAAGTATGGCGCAACGATATGCAATCCAACCGGCAGACCCGCGTCGTCAAAACCCGCCGGAATCGATGCGGCTGGCAGTCCGGCCAGATTGACTGATGCAGTATAGATGTCATTGAGATACATGAGTACTGGATCATCCATTTTCGCCCCGATTGGGAATGCTGTCGTAGGTGTTGTCGGACCCATGATCAAGTCGCACTTCTTGAACGCCTCGCTGTAGTCTTCGAAAATCAGTCTTCTGACCTTTTGCGCCTTCAGGTAGTATGCATCGTAATAACCGTGTGAGAGAACATAAGTCCCTGTCATGATCCGCCTCTGTACCTCAGCACCGAATCCCTCACTTCTAGTCTTCCTGTACATGTCTTGAAGACTATGGCCGGCTTCACTGCGAAAGCCATATCGAACCCCATCAAATCTTGAAAGATTGGATGACGCCTCTGCAGGCGCAATGACATAGTAGCAAGGTATCGCGGCTTTGCTGTTTGGCATTCGCAGACTCACCAATCGAGCGCCCAGTGCTTCGAACTCTGACAAGGCGGCCTGAACAACATCACCCACAGACGAATCAAGACCTTCCGCAAAATATTCTTCCGGCACTCCAATCGTCAGATTCTGCACAGGCTCATCAATACTGCGAAGACAGTTTGGCGAATCGACATTCAGTGATGTTGAATCCCTTTCATCGAAGCCGCTAATCGCGTCTAGCAGAATCGCAGCGTCTTTCGCGCTTCTGGCAAAAATGCCGGCTTGATCTAAAGACGACGCAAATGCAATCATTCCAAATCTCGAAACCCGTCCGTAACTCGGCTTGATTCCAGTCACTCCGCAAAATGCGGCTGGCTGCCGCACAGACCCACCAGTGTCTGTTCCCGTCGCCGCGGCAACCAAACCTGCCGCGACTGCCGCAGCAGACCCTCCGGAGCTGCCGCCTGGAACAAGTGTAGTGTTCCAGGGATTTCTCACTGGCTTGAAATAAGAGTGCTCACTGGACGACCCCATCGCGAATTCATCCATATTTGTCTTGCCAAGCAGTACTGTCTCTTTATCTTTGAGCCTGGAAACCAGTGTTGCGTCGTAAGGCGCAACAAAGTTTGACAGTATTTTTGATCCGCATGTGGTCAGAAGATTTTTCGTGCAGAAGATATCTTTATGGGCAATTGGAACGCCAGCCAGCGGATCAAGTGTTGAATTGTTGCGACATTGATCGACTTGCCGCGCCTGCTCCAATGCTCCTTCATAGTCCAAGGTAATGAACGCGTTGAGTTCATCCCACTCAGAAATCCGGCGAAAGTGCTCCTCACACAATTCGACAGCAGTAATCCCTCCGCTTTGAAGTTCGCCACTAACCTGAGTTATATCAGCACTAAGTAACATCATTATTTCGGGAATGAAAAATTGGGAGTTTCGAAAGACTCGGAATTTGCATATCTACATATTGTGTTTGACGAAAATTAATTCTTTTTCTAAAATAGAATTTTTTAGTCTTTGATATTCAACATCAAAATTATGTGCATCATCGACGATAGCTTCCCCTCCGAGCGGAGGTTCGAACTACAAACGAACCAAGTTAGGCACACCGAACTTTTCAATTGAAAACAATTTTGTCTTCTAAACGGGGTTGATGAAAGTGTCAGCAGTAATGGTCATTAAGGAGTAGCGAACGGAACTGCCAATCGAGATTTTTAATCACTGACAAATGGCGGACTGAGTCCGTCACTTGGTCAACCAATCCCCACGATGAAGTTTATGCTCTTCATCTGTGTTTCGCCTGACCCGACCCTTTGGTGAAGACGGTAACGTCCAACGACAGCGCGGAGTGCTGAGTAAGTTCAAGAGTTGTTGCGATTAATCGCAATCTGCAGGAGTTTCTTCCGATAGATTTTCATACTATGGCTCCTAACCGGTACGAAAAAGCTCTTCGCTATTCGCTTCCACATCCAGGTCACCCTGTCAATGGTTGGTGGATTAGTCAATAGGCGCACTGTATCAAATCTTCCTTCGGTGACATCGCTCAAGTAGCGAAGATCGCCATAATGTCGGTAACCGTTCAGTTTGTCAAGGAATTCTTCAATTTTGTTCAAAAAGGCAGAAATAGGAGGAGCGAAACTCGTTAGCCAAGAAAGTCCTCGAATGAGCAATACAAATACAGTCATGAGTGCTCCAGGGGGAACTCGTGGCACGATATCGCTGGAATTCACAACGCGATACACTGGGGTTTTCAGATAACGGAAATACTCATAGTTTCCTATTCTGGGAGCACCAAAGGTATAGCAAGCTCCATTTATATTTTGTGCCACTAACTTTGTCGCAAGTAATGCCAGCGCCCCACCAAGAGAGTGACCAGTGATAAATAATGGCAGCGATTCGCCATTGACATCTTTGGCTGTCGGTTGTGCGAGTATTTGTTCTATCGCATCGTTGACAGTTTTTCCTTTGTCGTCCTGATTTATTGTGAAAGCTTCGTGAAAACCGGAATGAACCTTGGATTTTCCCTCCACTTTCGGAACGCAACGAGCGTCCGTCAGCCAGTCAGATATCTTTTTTTCAGTTCCACGGAAGGCAAGCACCAGATAGGGAGGTTCATTTTCTACATCGCGTCGACACACGAAGCCCTGCGTCTCTCTGATATTGATCACGTCCAAGAGTGAGAATCCAGAATTTGACAGCAGTTTCTTCATTGAATCCAATTGCAATCGTCGACCGCTCATTAGCTCTGTTGAGAACTGCTCGAGAAATTCTCGAACATTTATGTTGTCTGTCAAATCAAGAAATTGAGCATTTTCCACTGCGTCATCTATAAATCCGCGCTGTCCCTCGAATTGGTAGTAGGCAAGATCAGACATTTCCGCTAGAACATATGCCATCCTGTCGCTATACGCTGGTCTTGCTAGAGGCGGGGACAGTAGAGAATTTTCAATGAAGTACGCGTCATTCTTGGTTGTTTCAGACTTAGGACGTCGGACATAGGTAAATACAGCAGTTCCTAGAGTCGCAATTGTCGCAATTGTTCCTCCACTCGTCAAAAGCCAATTTTCGCTAATAAAATTCTTTGCAACGGTTAGCAATTCTAGTTCCATTGAAAATTCCTCTAAATTTCCGTTTATGAGAGAGTGAGACCTAAGCTGGCAGAGACAGAACCAAATGAAATTGTTGTATCACGCACAACTTTGCATTAGTAAGGGATCATCGATGAGTCACACCCGATTCGCAAAAAGCCAGAAATAATGAATTCAATTACTTTTTGCATTCTTCTATAGATTTCGTTGGTAAGGAACTAACCGAATTTCCAGTTGGATACATTTTCTTACCTATCATTTGGCAATTGAAATAATACCCCTAGTCAAGAAATTACACTAATAATATCAATTTCTTAAAACACGGCAACTACAATTGCTCATGACTACGTGATGTATCCCAGCACTGATCGTGATTCAGCCTTCTTTAATTCTCGCAATCCGAGGAAATGTCAAGCAGTAAATTGAAATCGCCATCAGTTTATCCTGTTTATTTCACCTGTTTGGTTGGGTGCTTACCCGGTCATTCGGTCGGAGTAAATTTGAACTCTACGCCTTTACAGTACTCAATTACGTGGTGTCAACGCCTGCAATTCAGAAAGATTACTCAGTAAGCTTTCAAAGAAAGGCCATCAGGAAACTGTTGTGCTACATTTACAGTTACATCCAGCAAGCTATGACACACATAATTTACTTATTTATTTCAATACTTTGGGTACTAAATAATAAAATTCTGACGTTTGCGGGGCGATCGCTTGCAGTGAGTCTCGCTCTTCCGTTTCCGTAACCTCATCAGCTCTAAGGCGGAGCACAATGTCCTGCGGATGCGGCATTGGATCTATTGCTTCAGTGTCAACTGTCTGCATTTCTTGAATCATCTCGAAAATATGCGAAAGTTCCTTTGCATAGTGATCCAGCATATCCCCGTCTACATCAAGTTGCGCAAGAGAGGCAATGGTTTGCACGTCTGACTTTGTTATTGACATTTGGAATGAAGCGTTATGAGATTTGACTGGTAAACCGAGAATTGTTTCGGGATAGTCACCTGAAATGTTTCAGTTTCTTATAGCGAGAGCGCCATTTCTGTGGCCTTGAACCTCTCACCCACACCAGACTTACTATTGAAATCTTGATAATCTGACCGGAAATGATTGTCACAATCGTTATGCACTGTCGAACTTCATCATGACAGTTCAATCAGTGCTGCAGTCTTTTCTGATTCAATGTGCAGATTAGCGTAAAGAATTGAGACAGGTGCTTTACTTCGCAGACAATCTAAAGCAGGCAGATTTTGAGTTCGCCTTGGCGTTAGACTCGCAATCAATAAGACGATAAAGTTGGATCAGAACCAAGAAATTTTTTCAGGTTTTACAAAGTCTGCCTGATTTGCAATCAAGTGAGCAAGCTGTTCAATTGACTCTGTATCTTCCAGAACTCACCGATAACGAATGACCTTCGATCGATTACTGTACTAGTTCGACCAGATAGTCTACCGCGGTTCTCACGTCATCATCAGTTAGCAGTAGGTTGCCACCTTTCGGGGGCATGATGCCTGACTGACCTTGATATCCTTCAATTGCATTCTTGTAGAGAAGATCAACTCCTTTCTCAATTCTTGGATTCCAGTTCGCGACATCGCCAGGTTTCGGAGCGCCAGTCACTCCAGTCGCGTGGCAAATGTAGCAGGCTGTATCGTAGACCGACTTTCCTTGGTTGGCTTCAATCGCAGCAACCTGAGTGGCTTGCTGAGCTTCCAAGGTTTGCATCAATTCCTGAATCTCACCGACATTCAACTGTCCGACTGGTTCCGTTCTGCTCGCGATAACGAGCTGCGTGTATTCCTCAGACTGCGCTCTTAGCTTATCATCGAGTGAGCCGCCGATAACAACACCAAGTGTAATCAACACGACAGTTAGAACTACCAGAAAGGCAACTAACTTCGAAAATTCCTTGGCAAATTGGCTGTCAGTCATCATTTGTTTTATCTACCTTATGTCATCTTCAAAAGCTTAGATTATGCTGCTTCCAAAATTTAGTAACAGCACACTGGATTCAAGACTGGCGCTAAACGGGGAGCTGTTGCAACAATCAAACAGAACTGCATCATTAATTGGGCGATATTTTACTATCTGAACTCTCTAGTTGAAAAAAGGTTTTTCTGTTTGTAATATTCCTCTGGCACCAACTTTATCGGCACAAAAGCTGAAATAGCACATTTCCAACGATGAAGTGCAACGGAAAGTTAAGAACTGAAGCCCGAATTAGTATTTTACAAACACGAGTCGATCGCGCCGGATCTACTCGGATTTAACAAGGCTTTCATTCAGCTATAGTTGACCCTGCCATGAGACAGAATATGAGTCTGCCAGCCCGAGCGTTGAATGTATATTTTCCGATTTGATTTGAATTCAACATTACTCGAATAGTGAGATTAAAAAGTTGTGAGTCGACTTTATGGTTTACGCATTTGCCGTGCGGTCCGCTAAAACCAATGCCGCTCATTTCAAACTGTACACGATTCTACCAATCGGGCGGGGAAGCAACTGGAAAGCGACAATTCTGTCGCAATCCGTATGCGATGGGCGTGCAAGCCAACAGTGGTACCTGTGGTGGACGATTGGGCTCAGTGCTGAAATCCGTGCGAATTTCGAACTAGCGATCTTCCTGACTTGGAACTGAATCCTGATTTAACTCAGCCGCTGCCAGTGGTTAGTTGAAGATTCCAGTCGATTCCGCGAGTTCGACTGGGACGTGCGTAGTCTGAATCATGAGCAATGCGAGTCAGATTCCTCATCAGTCTGCACAAATAATCAACTCTGAAGTGGCTAGATATCCCCTGCATCTATGCCTGTAATCACCCAAATTTGGCAAATGACGCTGGCATACCGGCTGAAAAGCAGTCAGTTAAGTTCATTAATATTCTTATTCCAGAATACAATTTCGATGAATTGTAAGTTCACACTTAATCGTACAATAATGACATTATGCCAAATTAATCAGGCCTAAAGCGATTTCTCTTTGCTTGCAATATCAGGTAATGTCGGAGTCGAGGCTTTTTATCTTTCCTCAGCCTCTGCCGCTAACAATATTCTCAGCAATTTATTAAGCAGAGCAATCAAATACATTAACAGACAATGATTACCAAGTGGAAAATTTGCAACTTTAAGTCGATTCGAAAAGAAACCGAACTGAAATTTGCTCCACTCACAATTTTTGCTGGAGCCAACAGCAGTGGAAAAAGTTCTGTATTACAGTCAGTGCTTTTGGTCGCTCAGACATTAACCCACAAAGTTAGAACCCGCCCCATTGTATTGAACGGAGCGTTCTCAAGTTTAGGCCAGTTTGATGATCTGAAATCAAACGGGAGTGATTCAGATCAAATTCAAATTGAATTCACTTGTTGTCCTGTTCAAAATTCGATTGACTCAAGATTCAACAGGATCAGGCTCCCAAAGCAAACACTCTTTTACAACCGACGCTTTAATCACCTGAAGGAAATTTCCTGTAACATTTCTTTTGGCGCCGATTCTACAAGTGTTCAACGCGACTATTTTCAAATACAACCTCAGTTGTACTTGACTAGGTTGTCCTGTGTATCTGAAGGCAAAAATGGAGACACTCATACATCGCTAATTTCTGTTCATCGAAAGGATAGAGTTGCGCGTGATTTGAGTTTACATGATGAGTTCGGTGAACGAAGCGATAAATTGAATTCCGGACTCCAGTTGTCAGTGGAATTGGACGAAGATTCAATGAGCGAAATCAAAGAGGAATATCCTTCAGCCAAGATTGCAGGTTGTACACTTCATCATTTTGTCCCTGAAGAAATAATTTGCGAAATTGACCCAAAAATGGAGGAAGCGATCTTCTTGACCTCTTTGCTTCAGGCAGGGTCATTTCGAACAAAATACTCTCGCCGTATTTTTGGACACAATATTGAACTAACTAAATCGCTTCTCTCAGAATTGCATGAAATACTCAAAGATGTAATCGATTTCGACAAAGTCTTTGATTTCTCTTTCGAACAAATCTCAATGTCGGAAGTTGAACTTAGGGAGTTTACTTCAGACTACCTGTTATGGCAAATCGAAAAGCAAGAACCGGAGGACCAAAATTTAATTCGACGTAGATTTCTCGAGGTGGATGATTTATACGACAGAATCTATCTCGCTCTCAAAGATTCTGCAGAATTGGATTTGGATTCAAATAATTTCGTTACCGTGTCGCCCCCCGGAATGATTTCGGCAGCTGGGAACTATCTTGAAAAGTATTTTGGACTAGCATTGAGGTATCTTGGACCTTTACGAGTTGAACCCAAACCACTTTACCCGCTTGTATCAGCAGCAGACCCAAACGATATTGGACTTCGCGGTGAACATACGGCTTTAATCCTTGATTTACACAAAAACAAGGAAGTTGAGTATATTCCATCCAAGAATTTTCAGAAATCTAGAATTGAGCAGTCGGTAGTGTCTCAAAGTCTCGAAGATGCAGTTATAGATTGGTTGAAATATTTGGGTGTGGCAGACTCAGTGGCCAGTCAAGATCAGGGTAAACTTGGGCATGAACTAAAGGTTAGTTCACTCAATTCAAATGATAGCCATGATCTTACTCATGTTGGCGTTGGGGTTAGTCAGGTACTGCCAATTTTGGTTATGTGTCTGTTAGCAGATCGGGATTCGACTCTGGTTTTTGAGCAGCCAGAATTGCATTTGCATCCGAGAGTTCAGTCTTTGCTAGGTGACTTTTTCCTATCGATGGCTCTTTGCAATAAACAATGTTTGGTTGAAACACATAGCGAATATTTAATTGATCGCCTCCGCTTTCGCATAGCAGCAACACCTATGGAAAACGATCTAACTGATAAAGCGAAGATATATTTTGTCGATAACCAATCACAGAGTTCGACCTTTTGTGAAGTGAATGTAAACGAGTATGGTGCAATTACAAATTGGCCAGAAGGATTTTTCGATCAATCGCAACAACAGGCTGAAGCTATTCTCAAGGCCGCAGTAAACAAACGCAAACAGAAGCAAGCAAGAAGTGAACATCAATCTACCTAGCGTTACAGTTGATGCCAGTGTGTTAGCGATCTCTCCGAATCTATACACTAGAGACGATATTTACAATCTCCTAGACTCGTTGTTAGATTGGAGTCAACTGCTTGACAAATCATGGATTAAAGTCTATCTGCATAGAGAAGTATCAAAATTTTTAGTTGAAAATGGATTCTACCCACTTAGGAATGTTTTGAACGAGATTTTTCGATCTCAGGGAATCATTGAATTCAGTGTGAATGATATCTGCAGACTTACGGATCATTTACTCAGCATTACCCCATCATTTGAAGAACACTATAAAATCGAAGATATTTACTACGAAAACTTCAGCTCTGATTCTGAAATTTTGCAACAACTAAGGAGTAGCATTATTCAATCCAATCTCATTCGTAGCATCGGCTTGATTGCGATATTACGCAAATATTGCCCAAGTATTTTCGTCAACCATTCTGTAGTTTTTTGGAAAGCGCCAAATCAAGAAATAAATGTGAGACTCCAAATCCATGACATTGAACACTATAGAACAGACATTCCTGAACTGCCAAAACCACCAGATTACCTTGAAAGCAATGTTGTAGCTTGTCGAGATTTTCGAGGATTGATAAAACAGATCAACCCTTCGCTCATTTTGATCAATGCGCAAAATGATGAAGAAGTAAATTTAGCTATTCAAATTGCTCTAAATCAGGAATCAATCAACAATGATGAAGAACCAAATTGGGGCGGTTTGACTAATCTGAAAATTGGATGGAAGTTTCATGATTCAGTACGAGATTGTCTTAGGGATCAAGCTGAATCGTTAGCTCAAAAAGTTTTGCGAGCAATTGTCGAGACGGTAAGGTTTACGAATATGAGTGCAGTTCATCGAATTCGGGTGGCGAAAGCAGGGGGCAGTCCGAACCTTATGCGAAATTCCGATAAAGCCCAAAGGCGTGATATTGATTATGAGTTTCACCTTCACTATTGGGAAGGTGAAAATGGTGCAATTGAATTAGCTTCTGTGGTTTATCACAATGATTTTTCAATTCCCAAATAGTGGATGGAACTTTATTTTGCAGGCTTTCGAAATTAAGCTTCAATAAACAATCATGTCATCCAAAAGAGTTGGCTAATTCTGCATTCGACATCTAATTAAAACGCATATAAGGCTTTGAAATTGAGACGAAACTCTGAAAAATCATATCTAGCTGGAGTGCATTGAATCTACAGTTTACCGAAATAACTTAGTTGTTTGTTGACGAATTTAATCGGGTTTCAATCAAGAAACATTCAAATCGGTAATGCGAAATTCTGTCGCATAATCAGAAATATGCGGAATTCCCCACGCTGGCCCACAAGTGAGAAGAGTAATACTAGAAAACTTTCGTTGCTTTCGCGAGAAGCAAGTTGTTCCACTTTCACCACTGACTATTTTGATTGGTGAAAACAGCACTGGCAAAACTTCATTTTTGGCTCTATTGAGGTGTTTATGGGAACTTTCAAGCACCGGATCAGTGGAAAATTTCAAACAAGAACCGTTCGATTTAGGCAGTTTCGAGGAAATAGCACACAATCAAGGAAATAGTCAACGAAGTGAAGCTTTCCGGATAGGAGCAGAATGGAAATTTGAGGCAGGTGAGGGAAATAATGAATCTCAAAAGGAGTTATATAACTACAACGACTATGTGATAAATGCTGAATTTCGTCAATCTGGAGCCTTTCCTTACTTATCCTTGCTGAAGATCAACGCTGACAAAATATCAATTGAAAGTTCATTCGACAAGTCGAAGAAAGGTACGCTTCAGTTTCAGCATGATGGATTAAATCTCAAATTTGATGCAAATTTTTCTGTAGCACGTCCCGCGGTCAATTTATTTGATTCCATTCAGTATTTAATATTAAACAAAATCATAGAATTAACTTCTGAAAAAATACGTAATAAGGAATTGGACCCTGATGAAATTCCAAGTGTGTTGGAATCCAATCTTATTGATTATCACAAAAATTTACCTGCAATCAGAGTGATGGATAACTTGACAGGCGGTGGAAAAGGAAGAGTTCCGTTCGCCATAGCTCCGGTTCGGTCTAAACCTCACAGAACCTATGATCCGGGAACGATTTCTATTGACTCTGAAGGAAACAATTTTCCGTCGTTACTTGCGAATTTGTCTGCCGGAGATAGACACAAGTGGGAAGAGGTAAGAAAACCGCTTGAAAAATTCGGCCAAGATTCTGGTTTGTTCGACGAACTAAGAGTTAAGCAGTTTGGCAATTTTGAAATTGGTCCATTCCAAATTCAAGTTCGCAAGGGAACAGGCAATTCAAAAGAACCGTGGAGAAACTTGATAGATGTCGGATACGGCGTCAGTCAAACATTACCAATTGTTTATGAATTGATCCGAGAAGATCATGCCCCACTCTCTCTCATCCAGCAACCCGAAGTACACCTGCATCCATCTGCTCAAGCTGCATTAGGCAGTCTCGCATGCAAAGCAGCAAGTTGGAATCATCAGATCGTAATCGAAACACATAGTGACAAATTGATGGACCGTGTGATAATGGATGTCAGGGATGGAAACTGTGATTTGTCTATGTCGGACATTACAATTCTATACTTTGAGCGTGATGGTGATGCCGCCCGAATTCATTCTCTTGATTTTAATGAATATGGTGAAATTCAAGATCCACCGCCGAATTACCGAAGATTTTTTCTTAACGAAGTTGAAAGAAAATTGTTTTCATAATGTGTGTGATCATCGATGTAAATGCAATTGACAAAATCTTTGGAAAATCCACAACACCCGCTGGAGATAAGCTCCGAGAGTGGATTTCGGGGTCTAAGCGTTTGGTGGTAGGCGGACGTCTACGGGAGGAGTTGCAAAAAAGTTCCCGCTTTACTGCGGCATTTGAAGAGCTAAACGATGCCGGTAAAATTATTCCGATTTCTGACGAAAGAGTGGCAGATGCTTTGAATAACTTGGTGAAGCATAATATTCGAAGCAATGATGTGCACGTAATCGCCCTAGCCCAAGCGAGCCAAGCTCGTTTGTTGTGTACGTTCGACAAGGATCTGATCAAAGATTTCAAAAACAAAGATCACATCAATCAACCGCGAGGAAAAGTTTATTCACTTGCGACTGACAAATTCACCAGATCGCATAGAAATCTTTTGAATTCGAGGGATTTATGTGCTTCTACCAGTGCAAGGTGAGTTGAGTAAAGAATTACACTGATTCTGTCTTCTTCAGTTGAGCCTCATTAGTACAGATTTGCTCTTGGCAATCGGCGGCAAAATCGAATTTTTTCAACACCGTAAATTGAAGCATAGCAACTCGTTGCCAATCAAATTCACATCAATTATTTCTGACAAAGAAAACTGACATGCGTTCTGTTTTTGGCAGGACTGCTGTGGGTGCCCTCCGCGTTGCTCGCGCAGGACGAGGAGGCCGCAGAGGAATCTGAGGCCATGGAGGAGGAAGTCATGGAGGAAGCTGGAGCCTTTTGGTACGGCTCTCTGCGCGTCGGTGTGGAATCTTCCGATTCTCAGATCAACGTAATCGACATTCTGTCCCGGTGGGGTATCAGAGGCTCTGTAGATGCGGGCGAAGGGCTGACCGGCGTCTACCAGTTTGAACACGGAATCGATGCGCCGACTGGTAGTTTTGGTTCCGGACGCCTCGGATATGTGGGTCTTTCCGGCGGCTTTGGCTCCATAACTTTAGGCCAACTCAATGCCGCGAGTGGCAACTCAACCGGTGCGATGACCAGCAATGCGTGGTGGTACGGTGCCAGCGAGGTGACGAGCCGGCATGGCAACGCCATTTCGTATGCGTTCTCGAATGACTTGATGAGCCTGCAGGCAGATGCCGCTTATGGTGATGACATGGGTCCGAAAGATCTGGAGCGTTTTGAGTTCGGTCTGACCATAAATGTCGGAGACCTCGGTGCAGTGGCAATCTCGCACAGGGACGACAAGTTCACCAGAGTGCTCAATAACGATGATGACACAATGGACTTCCTCGACGCAAACGGCACTTCGGTGGATGCTGACACTGACTGGAGAACCAAGCAGACTGTTGTCGTCGGCCAAATGTCGGTGAGTGGGCTGACAGTCTACGCGGGCAGCGGCAAAACGAAATACACGAATGTTACCGATGCCGTTGCAAACGCTGTCGGCGCTACCGCCGTAAGGCCAGAAAGCAAAACAACTTACTTCGGTGCGCGCGGCAGCATCGGCGACACCGGGCTGAGCTATGTCTTCCAGTGGCGCGACAAGGACACCTACAAGCCCTGGAATGTATCTCTTGCCAAGAGTCTCGGAAGTGCAACTCTGGTGATGGAGCACGCGAACAACGACGGTGATTCTGACGATGCTTCGCTTGTGGGACTGATTATCAGTTTCTGAACTTCGAATTTGATTTCTTAGAAGACGACGGGGTGTAAATCTACACCCCGTCGCAATTGTTGAACCAATTCTAACCTCAAAAGTTAGAAGTCAATTTTCAAGGCCAATGCGGTCGCATCATCGCTATTGTCATCATTGTCGGCATGCTCAAAAATCAGCGTCGCATCACCGAGGCCCTTACTCAGCCCCAGAATCCAAGGCTTGTAGGTGTCCTTGTCGCGCCACTGGAAGACATAGCTCAGTCCGGTGTCGCCTAGACTGCCACGCGCACCGAAGAACTTGGTCTTGGACTCAGAATCCGCTACTGTCCCACCAGTTCCGCCAGCATCGGCAGGAGTAGTGTTCACAGACTTGACCTTGCCGGAGCCCGCGTAGACTGTCATTCCAGCCACGGACATCTGACCGGCCACGATCGTGGTTTTCGTTCGCCATGAACTGTCATCAACAGAATAGTCACTTGATATACCGCCAGCGTCAATGCCCCCATTATCGCCGGTATTCAATTCATACTTGTCATCCATGTGGGAAACCGCTACAGCGCCAATCTCTCCGACATTGACCGTCAGACCGAACTCAAATCTTTCCAGGTCCTCACCTGCGTCAGCAGTCATTCCTTCAACTCCGTCAGCGTAAACCGCATCGGCCTGCAGGCTCATCATGTCATTGGAAAACGCATAAGAGATAACATTGCCATGTCGATAAGTGGTTTCAGCATCACCATACAAGGCCGAGTTGTCGGTCATCGCACCGGTGGCGTTGAAGCTGGCGCTCCAGATCTGACCAAGAGTCACCGAACCGAATCCGCCCGATAGACCCACATAGGACAGACGTCCGCCGGGTGAGGTAGCATCAGCGCCGCCTATTTTGTTTTCAAACCGGTAAACACCCGTCAGCCCTTCGCCCGCCTCGACTGAGCCTCTGATCCCCCAGCGGGAGAAGCCGTCTCTGACGCTGATGTCGGAATCGGAAGACTGAACACCAACCCGCAGCGAGCCGTACCAACTGGCTTCAGCAAACACCGCCGAGGGCACACTTAGCAGTCCTGCCAAAAACAGAACGCATGTCAGGTTTTATACTCTGGAGTCAAATCGACTCGTCGACCGCCACGCGCGGTCTTCCTGTGGTCAATTAGTATCTGGGCAGTGAGCCGCCAAAAGCCTCGAACGTGCGGATGTACTTGCGGAACGTATTGCGGTCAAGGTTGAGCCGGCGTGCGATTTCAGTTGTGGAAAGTCCATCGGCTCTGAATCTGTGAATCAAGAATATTCTCTCTGTGTTATCATTGTTGTGCCCTCGTGGATTTGTAGATAGGGTCCAAATAGACAGGGCAAATTTTCAGACTTTGCCTGCCTGCCATTAACTGGCAGGCAGGCAAAGCCTTCACTCCAAGAATTTAGGGATTTATTTCAGAACTGAAAAGCCCGCGCAAATTCATATAATCAATGGTACTCTGCTGTAAAGGCAGGGTTGGCCTCTGGCCATCACACTTGGACATATCGAGTCTCCTTGTGTTGAGTTTAAAAAATATAAGGCGGTGCGCCGCTGGCACGGCCACCGCCTACACAATAGACTATTTCAACATCCGGTGCGGAAGGAATCCGGAAACTTGGATGGAATCGAGGCGATCGGCGAGATCACCCTGCCGCGCAGCGGCTTAGTTCAAATACAAAAACTCGACGAATATTTGTCGCGAATGGAGTAATACATGGCAATTGACAACAGACGCGACATATTATTGTTGCTTCTTTATTCACCAGGAAGAAGCGGGGAATTCAATCAGCCTATAGCTGGGCGCACCAAACTCGTCAAAATGTTGTTCCTTTTTATGGAAGAAGCATTGAATGAGTTTCGTCGCGGGACAGAAATCACCGAAGAAAATTTCTATTCATTTTTCCCATGGAATTTCGGTCCGTTTTCTTCAGAAATTTACGATGATTTGAAATTTTTTGAGTTGCGCAATTTCATACGCACAGACGAATCAGATGAGGACACAACTCCTGAATCTGCTGCTGAGTGGGCCTTGTGGCTGTCGTCATCCAGTCCTGACAGCGAAAATGATCTCTACTCAGAATATCAAGAAGAAAAGTTTTGGCTGACAGAGAAAGGCTGCCAATTTGTAATGAGCAAGCTGTATCCTGAACTGACAAACAGCCAGACTAAGCATTTGAAGGCATTTCGTTCTCGTCTGGAGTCCGTCCCCCTGAGAGCGCTGTTGAAGTACGTGTATGAAAGATACCCCTCCCAAACTGTCTATTCGCAAATTCACGCATTCATAGAATCTTAGCAAATGGATCTGAATAGTTTTCCAGTCCAGCTGATTACGATTCTTCCCATTATCACTGTTATTGTTCTAAGGTTTACAAGCACATTTGTTGAACCGCAAAATGAAATCAGGTCTCGAATTGATCTCATTGAGAAATCACTGACGGAAAAGTTAGCAGTCAAATTGACCGGCATTCTGAATCACCTCAGAAGTGTATTTGAGACTGATGACCTATTGAGAGAGAATGGTACAGAGACTCCTGACTTAGTCGGTGATTATTCGAACGAGCTGACGCGTGTCTTTAAAATTGTGAATCGACTCCGGGTCTTGAATTCTCGCTACAGAATTGGGCATACGTTCCTGACGCTCACAGTATCCATAGATGCTGTGAAGCATCTCTCAGCAATCGATCCATTCGGTTGCTTGCGGTTGCGGCATTGCGGAGATAGTGCGCCTCGTCAATGTTGGTGAGATCAATCGAGGGGTTGTCGGAGGGCGGTGAACTCTCTCATCAAGACGCTTGGCAACCGGCTAGTCAATATAGCCCCTCAAGTCTTCCAGGCTGATGATCGAAATATATGATTCAGTGATCCCTCTTTTCAGAACATTGTCGAAATTGGACAGCAGCTTCTTTGGATTGACAATTTCCGCAGTGATGTTGAATCGGATTGCCAGGTCGTCTTTCCATTTTTCGCAAAGCATTGCGGGGCAGACAATCAGCAGACGCCTGGCATCATGCCGAGCCTGCAATTCATTCCAGATATAGACTGACTCAATTGTCTTGCCCAATCCCACTTCATTGCTAATTCCTGTTTATCTGAACATTCTCGCGTTTCTTGGCGTTCCCGGCGCTCTTCTCAGTGCTTTTTCAGTTCTTGCTGAACGCGTTTTCACCCCCAGTTATGAGGTTGAGGTTGACGGTCATTTTGATCCAGATTCTGCGGTCCATGGCGTGTGCCGGTGCGATTTCCAGTCTAGGATTGATTTATGCTTGATCCCCTTGGTCAAGCCGGATTCTCATCCGTGGAGGTGCGCGTCGGTTCCGATTCTCGAATCGGGGCGGACGAAGCGGCTCCCTGTTATTTTTCAAAATTAATGCACTGCCGGAGCATTCCGAGGGCGAGGTACAGGTGTGGAAGAACAGCGTCTACCGCTCTGACGTGCAGGTGAAAGATCTAAGGAAGCGCGGATACAAGACGCGCATCAATTACAAGGGTACGCGGGTGGCGAAAATAACTCGACGGCAGAAGAAGCTGAACCGGTCCTATTCGAGCGTGCGGGAGTGGGTGGAGCATGTGTTCGACACGATGCAAATGGAGATGCCGGAGCACATGATGCGCTGCATCGGGACCAAGCGGGCGAGGGCCTGAATTAGGATGCGAATTCTTTGCGACAACATCCGGCGGCTGAAGTCATTGCAGTCGTCGACATCGACGGCGTAGAGAAAGTTGCGCCCGAATGAGCGGAATGAGGGGCGGGAGTGTCCAAAATATAGCGAAATCAGCCGATTTTCGCCAGAATTTTGTTGACTTTCCCAGAAACATTCAAATACTGAGTTGAATTTGTCAAAAAGTTGAAATTTCAGTTCGCGAGCGTTTGAATGAGTTCGAAATTGGGAGTAGATAGATGCGCTATAGAGAAAGGGACAGAAGTGCGTAATTTTTGTAATTCTCTGCATTGAACTCAACAATTTTCCACAATTCGATGAGCAACAAATCTGATGACCCAAATTGACGAAACTAATGCGGTAAGTGCAGGAATCACCATTTCCAGCTTTGTAAGACTCAGCCAGCCAAACATCGAGCCTTTTTTAAAATGACGCCATTCAAGCGCAAACGCAGGTACAGATAAAGATTCCTCGATTTCATTTATGACAGTGAATTTCGCCTGGGCTAAATTTCGAAAATAAACCACGGTTAAGAACCAAGTTATTGAAATTGCCAATATTACGGTTGCAGAAACGATTGAAGGCAACTCTGGAATTGCAGCGGTTGCCGTAGTAATTGCTGCTATCATTCCGATATAGGCTGTCGATATTTTCTGCCTCCGTCCTTCATTGGCAGTAATTGTATTGACAAAAACCTTATAGATCTCAAGTTGCTCGCTCATCCGCGATTTCTATCGTAAAGAGCCCAGATTCCATCGACTACAGATTGCTTGTTCCATCCGACCGCTTTGTCTGCTGCATCGGACACGACAGACGATACTCGCTTCTGTCCCCATGGATCTACTGCGAGAATTGGTTTATTCATTTGCTTAGCGCCGTCAATTTCCTTCTGTATCCAATTGCTATAGTTAACGTACAATCCAGTTGGAATTACGACTACATGACATCAAGCAATTTGTGCATAAATTTTATTTTTCAACTGTGAAGATGAACTCACCTTGTGAATTGGATCATCTTTAGGAACGGAATAATCACAAAATATGATCGGATTTATTCCTTCTTTCCATTTGGTTTCAAATATCCAAGATGACAACTTGTCGTAATGCGAATGGTACGTCCAAGAATGACTAATAAATACGTGAATTTGAATATTGGCCATTGAAGAAGTCTCCCTTTGTTTGCTATCCTCATTACATAAGGACACACTGGTAAATTTCAAGCTATACAAAAAAATTGCAACTAATGGAATGGATACTTTCACTGCTTGGCTTACTCGGTCGCCATCAGAACTTGATTAGGAGAGCATCCATGGTGTGACAAGAATACAATCAGAGTTGGCAATCGGTTGGTGCAGATTTGGCCGAATGGGGTTTTCAGGTTCAGGAATCAGGGCATCTCGCAGGCAATCAAGGTGACTTCAGAAAAATAAGCGATTTCTGCATGGTGCGCAGATCTTGTTTTTTGAATGAGGGCTTAGCACCCCCAATCCCCGCGAAGTATCAGGATCAGCAACTGATGTTTCTGTCAGATTGTCGGCTTACCGGCATCCGATACCGTATGCCGGTCGAAGTGAATGCTTTTCCCGGGCATAAGAGGCGATTATCTTCTCTGCCGGGAGATCCCGGCAATTGCTCAAGGGCGCCTCTATTTGTCTTGAAACGCAGCGTCGCCGCAATCTGCTTCAAGCTGTCAACTTGCGAATGCTTCTAGTATTGAGGCAGGAACGAACGGGCTTTCATGTTTTCTTTTGCGGCGGCACTACATTTCAAGGCAAAGTATCCATAGATACTTTGCTCCTGAATCAAGTTTCGAATGGAATTCGAAACAGCCAAGTTATTTGAGCAAACTTGCAGATGACTTGACAGTATGCAGCTGTGCATCGATAGGACTTTCTAACTTCGGGCCTTAGGGAACTTCGGAATCGATCTATGAAGCTCGAAATTCCAAAAATTGTCGCCCAAAATCCGCTCAGTTACCCGAGTTTGCTGGCAACCCACTGTGTGTGTTCTCTAGAGAACGCCGATTCACAATCTACAACAAATTCTGAAAATTGAGACTCACTTTGCACAGATACGCATTCGCCTTTAATTAATACGATTTCGTGTGCTGCCAATGAGTAACTGGTATTGAGTTCATTGTATTTTTTTGCTTGAACCCAAGTTAAAATTGCACTTGCGGCGACAGCTACAACTACGACCGGGAATGTTGTTTCAGGTTCTTTAATTCTGTATAGCAACATAAGAACAGCTGCAAAGTGAAGGACAATTGATGCGAAAAGCCATTGACTTGCCCGTCTCTTATTGAGTTTTGATTTTTTAGAATACCAAGTCGATTGATTATCAATTCTGTCTCGCTTATAGATAGTTAGCTTTTCTCGCCAAGGTAATTCGCGGATGGCGATCATTTTCGGTGGAATTGCCTCCCCAACTTCAGGTGTCCATTCAAGCGCACCCAACAATGAGCGGTTTTGTTGAAGTATAGTTTTTAAATCTGAAAGTAATACCCTTTGTGCTTGCTCCTCAGTCACTTCCTCATCATATGGTTTCGACTTCATTATCCAGCGCCATGTGCGAGATTTCACGGATTCCGCAACCGCCCGAGCGCTGTACCAAACTTCTTCTGGTTTATTTACTTTCAAATACAACAAAATACTAGTAGTAATCAGGAATAATGTCGCTGACAAAAGAGCTCCATAATCGCTGTGGGCCCAACCGAAAGCAACAATGGCTGCCGTAACCAATAGATACAGATAAAGCTTCAAAGCACAGAAGTAGTTTTTTTGAGCGGATAACGAAGCGGCATCTGCAGTACGATATAAAGCTGGAAAATCAATTTCCTCCATTTCCATTACCAGTCAATAACCTAAATCTTTGTAAACCGAGTCTGGGTAACGATAGTTTCCATTGTCATTGCGCATTTTGTAATTTTCAATTGCAAGCGCAACAATTTTTGGCGAGAACGAAACAAAAATTGCACCAATATCTCGAATTATGGGAGGGCAGGTACGTGTTTCTATAGACCTTGAGCCATCAAGGTTTACTCCGATAATTGTGCATCCTTTTTCAATGGCAACTTCCGCTTCCCATCTGACGTACTTATGCTTACTCTTGGTATTCTCGCCGATCAGAAGAACGTACTTTCCTGCCATATTTATTCGTTTCCGGCATATCCTTTTTATGTAGTCTTCATTTTCTGAATTGATTTCACTTTGCAGTTGGCAATCAGCAAAATTGAAATCAATTTTGTTGTTAGCCTTCCAGGCTTGCATCAACCGGTAATAATGAATATCAGTACTGCTAAACCCAACGAATGTTCTTGGTAGTCCCATGGTAATTCTCCCGCTTTTACAAACCAGATTTTATTGAGCAACTATGCTCGAGTCTATCGGTCCGTAATTTACCAGCAATCGGCACCGAAAAGCAATTTCCCGACTCGCCCACAAATCCTGATGCATATCTAAAAAGCTTGACACTTTTCAAAGTAACGATAGAACACAATGACAACAAGCAATAGACTGTACCGTTATCGGAATATAGTAAATTTTAAGTTAGGCGGAGTGAGGATTTTGTTAATTTTTGGTAAGTACGAACAACCTGATTTAAGACGGGCGAAAAGAAAGTCAATTTGTGATGAATTTTTCTGATGATGCTACTACATCGACTAAATTGCCATTTAGTGCGATCTGAGGTGAAAAATAAGTTGTACTACAAAAAGGCTGTAGATTGAAGATGGTTGGAGATGCAGCAGTATAAATCTGTGTTCTTCTCACTGCGAAAGGTGCCGGAGATTTTTAATTGACTTTCACCATACGTAGTTGAGTCAACGTGGCTATTGGAGAACGGCACTTCAATGCGTTTGGCAGAGCACAGGAAAACTCATTCGGATTGCTCGAACGCTATTTCTGCTTTCATGCTCAATGGCATTTGATTTCAAATCTCCTGTTATATGTATAGATTGAGCAGGCGATGAAAGAATAAATTTGTCTATCTGAATGCCGGTAGGTGCTCCAAATTAAAGCACACTAAACCTTCCACTACAACATTCACATCATACACTTACAAGTGAATGACGCAAAGCGAAGAATTTGTGTGTCGTTGGACAATGCAGATGGTAAACATAATTCCGATTTCCACTCTGGATTCATCGAAACACGCAGCTTTAACTAAGTTGTAGTTGACAATCTAGTAAGAACGGTACCGCCATTCGACAATCGGCGGTCAAAATATAGAAATTACGATTGGTGAGAGAATTTGTCAGGAACTGCGTGGCAAATTTGCTCAATCACATGACACTTGGTTATCTTTCTCGAACATAATCAAATTCATAAACGTACCAACCATATTTATCAGGGTCTCCTCCACCATGGTAAGCATGACAAGTTCCGCGATTTCCCAATCGCTCACACGAATCGACTTTACTGTTCTCTCTTTTTTGTGCTTCAGACTTTGAACCGACGTATTCTTGTCGCCAGTTGCACAGGCCAACAACTTCGTTCTCCCATTCTTGTTTTCGGCGTGACGGGTCTCTAGTGATACCAACTCGGCAGGGCATAGTAGATTCTCCTTTACTGGACCAAAATACAGTAGTTCTACACATTATATGACAGCGCCGAAGCATTGCACAGTGCAATTGCAGGTGTATTCCATGCTCTGATTTCGATGTCAGAATAAGCCGAGGCAGTCATCCCCTGAACTTGTGAATCAGTGCACTGGTGAATTTTCTGCGCGCTCATTATCGGTCAGATTCGGCATTTGCCGCGCAGAATCGCCCGCCATGAATGGCATGGCATGTTTCGAGCATGCCGCTGTTATTTTTTTTCGAAAAATAACAAGCTCTAATACACATTTCTCGTCGTCCTGAACCAGATGTCACGGGTGCCATTCAACATGCGATGGTCGCTTTGGAAGCGACTGCACGTGATTTGATGGGTTAATCTAACCGCACTCTTGGTCAGGTCATTCTCGATCTTAATCTTCTGAAAACGCTAGATTCCGCGGTTGAAAAACTATAGGGCTAGGCGTCAGACCGAGTTCACCATGTTCGAGAAAGCCAGATTATTGAAAGGTGTGAAGCAGAATGGCTTGTTAGCATTGCCTGCGCGCTTTGCACGAATCTATCAGACAGCGATTCATTGAACAACTAGCGGGATAGTTTGTTTCAATGACGAATCTTGTTGTTGCCCAGCCGTCAGTTAAATTTCGTAATGCTTCACTTTTGGAAATATTGGTCGTCTGTCGCGTAGTCACTTAGCGACTTTCCTTTCTCTCTCCACAGTTTTACTCGCTGAAGTTCAAGGAGTCCAGCAGTGTTTAGTCCCTGTTTCCAATTGCGTCGAGTCCAATAAACGCCGTCGGCTTTGTTCAAGCTGTGCAGATCGAAATCCAAATTCGCAGCACCGAGGTGGTTATCCACATCTGTGATTGACGGATTTGGTGTGTCTTGGTTATAGACATACGTTAGCCGGACGCAGTCATATATTCTCCTTTGAGGGCAGACAATTAGCGAGTGTGACTTTGAGTCAGTCGAGGTTAGGCTGGAAGCGATCTCAATCTTGAACAAAGTCGACTTGATTTCTATTGCCAAAGCATCCTTCTGAAGGGAAGTCAAGTGCAAATGTTCCTGCCGCAATGCGAAATCGGATTTCGCAGCATCAAGAACTTCCTTAATGATCGGCCAGTTTGAACTGGTGTATCCACACCAGACGCCGTTTATGTCAGGAAAGATATTGTTGAGCAATGGAAACTTTCTCCATATCCAGCGCCAGGGAGACCATCGACCTGAAGGACCGAAGATGACGGTAAGAATTGCAAGCAAAAATACCGGAGAATATCTGACTATCAGATTATCCGGAATGCTGATTCCTGTATACGCTGTGATTTCATCGATATAGACAGCAATGCCAATGACGATAAACAAAATTGTTGTGATGCTTTTCTTCCACGGGAGCAACTTGTACATGACACTAATCTCTGCGTTGAAGTTGAAAATTAGCTCTTGATTCAGATAGACCAGACACCATATATACCACATCATATCGCGAGGACTGAATTAGAGGGACCTACACCATGTACGATTTTTCGAAAGAATTAACCAAATTTCACAATGATCACGTTCGATTGACGAATGGTCAACGCGCCAACATGAAGGAAAGGCGTGAAGCTAACCATAAACGTATCAAGAATGGACTCAATAATCTGAAAAAACCTCAAATTGTAGAAGCCATCAATCAGGGTGGATATGCACAGAAAACTATGGTTCAGCCACCTGAGCCAGATGTAGACAGCCGATACGACATTGATCTTGGGGTTGTGTTTGAAGCAGATGATGCTGTTGGAGCGCGAACGACTCGTGGCTGGGTGCGAGATGCGATCGCCAATCAAGGGACAAATTTGAAGAACGATCCAGAATCCAAGAAGAATTGCGTCCGTGTGATTTACGCCGATGGATATCAGTGTGATTTTCCAGTGTTTCGCCGTAGCTGGGATGGATTCGAATTTGATTATGAACTCTCGTCTGGCGATGAATGGGTACAGTCTGACCCAAAATCGATGAACAAGTGGGTTGAATCACAAGTTGCTGAGAAGAGTCCTGAACATTTTGGCAACTATCAGCTACGTCGAATTATTCGTCTCGGAAAGTACTACTGCAAAACACACTCGGCCCGTCAAAACCTGAAGTTTCCAAGTGGTCTTTTGGCGACTGCCCTGTTCATCGAGGCTTATGATCCGGTGCTAGGAAATGACGATGAAGCGTTCTATAAGACACTGCAGAACATCTCCTGCCGTGATGAGTACTCTCCGGTTTATGCTAACGGTGTAGATATTTCCGACGATAAAGATACTGCACGAATCCGAAGACTGATCGAGACAGCTGAAGATTCAGTTTTCGAGCTTGAACAGCTTGAATATGAGGGAAATACGCAAGCTTCAGCATGCGAAGCGTGGAATAAGGTATTTCATCACAGCTATTTTGATAATTTTGCAGTTTCCGAATCGTTCGATGCCTCAGCTGGATTCGGAACGTATACTCCCACGTTGGGACAGAAACGTGCAGCTGCACCTACGGTTGCAGGGCAAAACTCAGCGCTTACTTCTCAGGAGAAAATTACGCGTTTGGAATCGGTGGTTAATCCACGTAGGCAGAGTGGGGCAGGAACTAAGCCTTGGTCAAATCGAAAAAAATAAATGAACTAAGGAATCAAATTTCGAAAGCCGTTGCAGATTACCAGCCAACGCTGCAAATCTCAAATTTCAGCGAGCACATCGAACTTGAGGGGTGTTTTGTACTGACTAGTCCGAAGGGTGCAATCGATACCTATGATGTCAAGATTCAGGTGTTCCCAGATTTTCCACAGACGGAACCGTCGGTTTACGAAATTGGTGACCGTATTCCTAAATCTGCTGATTATCATGTGAATCCAGGAACTGGAACTTGCTGTTTGGGAATCTGGGAGGAGTGGATACTGAAAGTGCCTAACCCCAGTTTTAGTAAATTCTTGAAAGGACCGCTAACGGATTATTTTGTAAGTCAATCGTGGTTTGAAATCAAGGGTGAGTGGCCATACGGAGAGAGAGCACATTACTCACGCGGTCTTATTGAGAGCTACGCTGAAATACTTGGAGTTCCAGAAGAGTTTGAGACCGTGAAAGCACATTTGAAGGTGCTCTCTTTACCAGTCGCAAAGGGTCATCTTTCTTGTCCATGTGGCAGCGGAATACTGCTCCGAAACTGCCATAGATCAAAAATCAATTTATTGCGAGAACGAGTTAAACCGAGTATGGCCAAACGTATGTTGAACCGAATCATAGTGAATCGAATTTGACATCGTTCGAATGTGAAGTTCCGTTAACAAGTATCCCGGATAGTTGAATTTGAGCCAGAAAGAAGGGAATTCAATAAGCCAGTGCTGATTGATGAGTTGAAAGGAGAAATTACGGAGACATGTGGCAAATTTGTAAGTGTCGAGCTCAATTCACGTTATTCCTAAGCTGGCAAAGCCAGAACCAAACAAAATTTGTTGTTTCCAACACAACTTTTCATTGGTAAGGGACTAAAACTTTGACTTTACGAGTTAGCACTGCAATTCTCTTTCCATAATTTTGAATCCTTGTTCGAAATGAATCTATGATTCTTTTCGAAATCATTTTGAAAATCCATACGCAGGGAAACTCTTGAAAAAGTTCATTGCAACAAGATTTAACAGAGGTTTCAACCAGTGACAATAATTTATGCGCTTCAGAATTTAAATAATGCCGTTTCAGATTTGGAATCATCCGATTTCAACACTTACGAACGCCCCCTAAGAAAAGTGTCGGAAATATTGAACTCTGACGAACTAAACTCAATCACTGAGAAACTAAAGTCTGGTGTGAACTTTGATGAATTTCTTGCAAATGCACATCCGGGCAGAGGCATGATGGGTTCTGCTAGACTAATTTGGCCAACTGAACAAGAAAAAGAATTGGGACTGACAATATTACTCATCGAAAAAGGAGCTAACCCAAGTTTAACATTTCCGCAGCGGCCCGAACCTTGAAAACCGCGATTCCGGCCTGATCGGTGCCGGAATTCCCGATTTTCCATCCATTTCCGAGCCTTTTTCCGCCCGTTTCGGGGTCAATCTGCAGTTCTCCAGAAAGTAGTGCCAACATTTTCATCATTGGCCCTGACTCCCCCTCCCAGTCCTGTAAAATGACGGCCATGTTCATCAGAAAGACCAAGACCGCCACCAACAGGGACGGCACGGCGCGCGGCAGCTACCGGCTGGTGGAGAGCGAGCGCGACGGCGAGAAGGTGCGCCAGCGCACGCTTTTGAACCTGGGCGCCAGCTTCAGCGTTGAAAAAGAAAAATGGAAGCTTTTATGCCAGCGCGTCGGAGAGCTGCTGGCGGCGCAGCACAGCTTCGACTTCGCGGGGCCCGACCCGGAGCTCGAGTCCGAGGCCCGGCGGATCGCCAAACGGCTGCTGGAGCGGCGCGGAACCGCGCCCGAGGAGCCGGCGGCGAAGGACTTCCAGACGGTGGATGTGAACTCCGCGGAGGATTTCGACGCGCGCACCGCCGGCGGCGAGCACGCCGCGCTGGCGGCCCTGGCGGCGCTGGGGCTGCCGCAGCTGCTCGCCGAGCTCGGCTTCAACGGCCGCCAGAGATGCTGGGCGCTGGCCTCGATCGCGGCGCGCATGCTGGCGCCGGGCTCGGAGCGCCAGACCTGCCAGTGGCTCCGCAAGGCCAGCGCGCTGGGCGAGATGCTGGACATCGACTTCGGGGCCCTGAGCGAGATGGGCCTGTACCGCGCCTCGGACCAGCTTCTGAGGCATCAGGACGCCATCGAGGAACACGTCCACGGGCGCGCCTGCGAGCTGTTCGGCCTCACCCCGACGATCGCGTTCTACGATCTCACCAACACCTACTTCGAGGGCCGCATGGCGGATATGGAGGGCGCCGCGCGCGGCCGCTCCAAGGAGAAGCGCAGCGACTGCCCGCTGCTGACCCTGGCGCTGGCCGTGGACGCGGCCGGCTTCGTCATGAGGAGCCGGGTGCTGGCCGGCAACATCGGCGAGTGCAGGACCCTGGGCGCGATGCTGGCGGAGCTGGGCGCGGCCCGGGGCGCGGTGGTGGTGATGGACCGCGGCATCGCCACCGAGGACAACCTGAAGTGGCTGAGACAGAACGGCTACCAGCATCTGGTGGTGTCGCGCGAGAAGCGGCGCGAGTTCGAGCCCGGCGACGGGGCGGAGACGCTGCTGAGCGCCGGCGGCGCCGAGGTGCGCTTCTACCGCGAGGTCATCGAGCTGGCGGACGACGGCGGCGGCACGCATCAGGAGGCGTATCTGCGCTGCTATTCCGAGGCCCGGGCCGAGAAGGAGAGCGGCATCATCGACCGCTTCCGCAAGCGCTTCGAGAAGGGCCTTGGAAAGATCAATGAATCCCTGAAAAAGCCGAAGGCGCACAGCAAACTGGCGCAGGTCGAGAAGCGCGTCGGCCGGCTCAGCGCCCGCAACTCGCGCGTGGCGCGCCACTACCAGCTCAGCTACATCACCGACGAGGCCGGCGAGCGGGTGCGGGAAATAGACTGGGAATGGCAGCCGGCCGACGGCTCCATGGCCACGCACCCGGGGGTCTACTGCCTGCGCAGCAGCATCCTGGCCTGGGACGCCGAGACGCTGTGGCGCACCTACATGACGCTGACCCAGGTCGAGTCGGTGTTCCGCTGCCTGAAGTCGGAGCTGGGCCTGAGGCCCGTGTTTCACCAGAAAAAACGCCGCGCCGACGGCCATCTGCTGATCTCGGTGCTGGCCTACCAGGCGGTCTGCGTGCTGCGCACGCGGATGCGGGACCGCCGGGGCTGGCACGACAGCTGGACGACCGTCCGCCAGGAGCTGGCCGGAATCACCCGCACGACCACCTCGTTCCAGCGCGAAGACGGGCGCACGCTGCACCTGCACAAGACCGCCCGCGCCGACGCCGATCAGGCCGCGCTCTACGAGGCCATGGGTGTCGCACCGCCGCCCAAGCGCCTGCAGAAGACCGTCATCTGAACTATCCCGGCCGGCGCCCGCCGGCTGCACAATATTCCCCGAAGGCGACTTTGTAGTGCCATCGGGATTTTTTTGTTTTTTATTTTCAGCAACTTAGGTCACCAGATGTTAAACTTGGGCTAAGGATCCTAATTGGTTTAATGATTTTGCCTTAAAGTATTACTACGGTGGGACGAAATTCCTTGTTTCAATACGTAAATTAACAGATTCCGTAATTGTCCCCTTTGCTAGAGATTTCACAATCTATGTGGAAAGAAATACGACGCGTCCGAAGATGTCTAAATCAGCGCCGAAAGATCTAAATCGAGTATTCGTTGTTCATGGACAGGATGAAGCAATCAGGGAATCCGTAGCTAGATTCATTGCTCAATTGGAATTAGAGCCAGTAATTCTGCATGAGCAATCCAATCGTGGTATGTCGATTATGGATAAACTTATCGCCAATGATGATGTTGGATTCGCTGTTGTATTGCTTACACCAGATGATTTAGGAAAGGGAAAGTCAGACGATAAATTGAAACCACGCGCACGACAAAATGTTGTTCTTGAGTTAGGATACTTTCTTGGGCACCTCAGTCGTGAAAGAGTTGTTGCTCTAAAGCAAGGGAGCATCGAAATTCCTTCGGACTTTACTGGAATTTTATACATACAATATGACGATGGAGGAGGATGGCGACAAAAACTAGCACAAGAGTTGAAGTCAGCCGGTTATGAAATTGACCTTAATCTAATAATGGGGACGCGCTAAGAAACGACGAGTAACACAGAACAATTGGGCCTCTGCATTTATCAGTGTGGGGCAATAGAACAGCAATAAGATTATGGCGAACAAAGCTACACTCAGCCAAGCAATCCAATTGTTCTAATGCCTTTAGCGAACGAACGTATCTACCAGTTTTTCGTCTCGCTCTTGGATTTCAGCCTTGTCAGACCTTTCGCAATGGACATGTAAACTGCAACTGGTTTTTTGACTTAGGTGCATTTTCAACGCCCACGGGAGTTGCACTTCGATCAAACTGTCATACATAGAATTCGGAATTAAGTTGGCATGCATTAGCAGAGGTTTAGGTGCGTTATTTTTTTTATGCTAACTCAGTTGCAGTGGTGCGGAAAGATGCCGCCTGCCTCAAGTGCTTCTTTACTGCCTTTTCAGTGCGAAAGAGTCAACAGAGTCATGTTCGTCGAAAGTCGAAAGCTGGCTCTTTTGTATTCGATTACTTCAGTTCGGAGCAGCAAATACGGTTATCCGAAGCCATTTGTTCCTCTGTTCGAATTGCGCATTCCAGCCACAAAGTCTTGAATTTCCTTTCAATTCTTTGACACCACTTATGTCGTTTTGGAAAACATTGAAACAGGAAACCAAGGTAATTAATACGGTGGGGATTATTCCTGCCCGCGATGGCAGTAAACGCATTCCAAGAAAGAATATCCGAGAATTTTGCGGCAAGCCAATTAGGGTGGCTGATATTGACACGTCGGAAGACTGGGCACGTAGAGAGTCGGCTCTATCAAGCAAATCATTCACTTTCTGCTGACAATACAAAGTGAAAGTCGCAATTCGCACCGACGCTTCAACTGCGATCGGAAGCGGCCACCTGATGCGTTGCCTGACGTTGGCTGAACAATTGAAAAAGGGCGGGGCAGAGGTGCTTTTCGTCACTTCTGACGTGGAACAAAAATGGGTGGATTTAATTCTGGAAAGAGGATTCGAATGCAGAACAACACTCACAAGACTTCCTCCTGTCAAATCATTGAGAGGCGGTGCCAAGAAAATTGAGCAAAACCAGATTCCACCTGTTAGTATAGGCGAGTGGACGGATGACGTTCATCGAACGAAGCATGTCCTCAAGAAATCGATTCATGATTGGATAATCGTCGACCACTACGGACTGGACTGGCAGTGGGAATCAGCGATACGCGGACTTGCACGACGAGTGCTGGTCATTGATGATCTGGCCAATCGACATCATGCCTGTGACTACTTGCTGGACTGCGTGTACGGTCGTAAACGCACTGATTATCAAGAAATAGTCACGCAAGATTGCGAGTTGCTGCTGGGTTCAGATTATGCATTGCTGCGCCCGGAGTTTTTGGAGTTGCGAGATTATTCGCTTGATCGAAAGCGAAATATCAAGACCATCAAGAGAATTCTGATTTCTTTAGGCGGTGTTGATCAGGACAATTTGACAGGTGCTGTACTGGAGCAACTGCAGCAACAATTGGAATGGATTGGAGAAACCAGGATCAATGTTGTTGTCGGGCGCGGGTTTGCGCACAGAGAGAGTATAGAAAGGTTACGCGATTCATTGCCGATGAAAACCACCATCAGTTCAGATGTCAAGGATATGGCGAAACGAATTGCCAATGCCGATATCGGGATTGGAGCCTTCGGCGTGAGCACCTGGGAGCGGTTTTGTCTGGGACTGCCTTCAGTGAATCTGGTTACAGAAACCAATCAATCTAAAGCCGTGAAATATCTTCGGAACAAGCGATTTGCGGGGATTCTTGACTCGCGCGCCATTGAGAGAAAACTCGTGCCTTTGGTGGATGAGCTCAGGAACAATCGCTCCGCTTATCTGCGTTCTGTTGAGCGTTGCAGTCAGGCAGTTGATGGCAAAGGTCTGGGCAGGGTAGTCCGCAAAATTCAGGAGTTAGGTTGATAGAAGTTTACTCAAAGAACTCCGATTTTGATCATCATCAGTTTCGATGTTGTACTAACAAGGACAGAAACTGCATTCCCAGCACTGAGATCGATTGCTCGAATTGTACGCACAGCATTGAACTTGTAATTTCTTGTCAGCATCAATCAGTCTATGCAGAGAAACATTTCAGAATCAATCGAAAGTAAGTGAGTAGAATCCTATTTCACCCTCGTCTCGGATAAATTCAAATCCAACCCCTTCCATAGCCTTTTGGCTTGCCACGTTGGTTGACTTGATTTCAGCGTTGATTCGCGCTATGGCAGCGTTTTGTTCTTTAAAGCATTGAATCGCATAATTTAAACACACTTTTGCCAGACCCTTCTTTCGCATAGCAGGAGCGATAGTGTAACTGATTGACGCAGATTCATTATCAATATCAAATCGAACCAAACCCACCTTCACACTGCTATCAGCAAGACAACACATCAACAAACATCGATTGGAATTACGAAGAGATTCTGAAAACCATTTCTTATGTTCTGCCCACTCTATCGCATCGGTTGAATGTGAGTTTTGGCGTGTTTCTGGATCGTTCGCCCACTCGAAAATGATTTCGATGTCAGTGAAATCAACTTCTCTTACATGAATGCTTTCCATCTACAAATTCCAGTCAATGTGGCGCGCACTTTTCGGTTAATGTGACTCAGTGAATCCAGAGAATTCGTTGCATTACACCTTTCATTGTGGGTTCTGGCAAACCTATTATTTTTGAACAATAGAACAGGTGCATACATTTGTTTAGTTTATCCGAATGTAAGACAACACAAGTACGAACAGGTGATTCATACATCTGCCTACTACTGGAAACGGGTTCTGCATTAGATCATTCATATTGTAAATTCCTGGTGCGATGTGAGAAACCGATAGCCAGACTAATCTGCCAGTATTAAGACTTGCCTGTTATCGTACATATTGCATCAAATGATAAAGCAGCGAAACTGACGCACCTATCCGAATAAAATTATTGCTTATCTTGGGAGCTGATTGCTTCCCCCCTAAACATCAGCGCGCATTTACGATTAATGGACAAAAACTCCTCAATTCTTCTAACCGGTGGTACTGGGTCTTTTGGCTCTCGATTTGTTCCAATGGTTTTGGAAAAATACAACCCTTTTCGCCTCGTCATTTATTCTAGAGATGAAATGAAGCAATGGGAAATGGCGAAATCATACCAAGATGACAATCGCGTCCGGTTTTTTCTCGGAGATGTGCGCGATAAAGAACGTCTCTACAGAGCAATGGTCGGCATCGAATATGTTGTTCATGCAGCAGCACTGAAAATCATTCCAATTGCAGAGTACAACCCTTTCGAGTGTATAAAAACCAACATCAATGGAGCTGTGAACGTTATTGATGCCTGTTTGGATGTGGGTGTTAAGCGATGTATCGCTCTTTCAACCGACAAAGCGTCCAGCCCAGTAAATCTTTACGGAGCTACAAAACTCGCTTCAGAAAAATTGTTTGTAGCAGCAAATTCTTATTCTGGTGCTTCACGATGTCGGTTTTCTGTAGTTCGGTACGGTAATGTTATGGGGTCAAGGGGATCAGTTATTCCCTATTTTTTGTCATTGGCTCAAAACGCAGAACTTCCGATAACTGATATACGAATGACACGGTTCATGATTAAACTTGAACAGGCAGTGAACCTAGTTTTCCATGCGTTTTCCGATATGTCAGGTGGAGAAATCTATATTCGAAAGGTTCCTTCAATGAATATATTGGACATCGCAGAAGCCTGTGCTCCAAATTCAACGCACAAAATCATCGGAATTCGACCTGGTGAAAAGTTAAGTGAACAATTGGTAGGCGAGGATGAATCACCATTCACCTACAATTTTAAACAGTATTTTAAGATCATGCCGTCAATCGATGCGTCTTCAGGCCAATCATCATCAAATGGCAAACTAGTAAATAGCGGCTTCAAATACACTTCAGATTCAAACGATTCTTGGATGAAAGTTGAAGAACTGTCCAAATGGATCGAAAATAATCGCAACATTATTGGTTACTTTTAGTTGATTCAGTATGCACGCCAAAATATCACTCAGAGCGATATTGAGGCGGTTGTAAAAGCACTGGAGTCAGATTTTCTGACTCAAGGACCGCTGGTTCCTCAATTTGAGCAAGCATTCGCGGAACACGTCTCCGCTTCATTTGCTGTAGCAACAAATTCAGCTACATCGTCACTGCATGTTGCCTGTTTGGCGCTAGGATTGGGCCCGGGTGACCGGCTTTGGACAGTTCCTAATTCATTTGTAGCTTCAGCAAACTGCGGATTACTTTGTGGTGCTGATGTTGATTTCGTTGATATTGATTCGACGAGTTACTGCATGGATGTCGATGCACTGGAAGCTAAATTAAGTTTAGCTCATTCCGGAGGCGAATTGCCCAAAGCGATCGTGGTGGTTCATTACTCAGGACGCAGTGCGAATATGAAGGAGATTGGAGATGCTGCAACCCGATATGGAGTTCGAATTATTGAAGACGCCGCACATGCTACCGGAGGAAGTTATTCAGGAAATTCGATTGGATGTTGCCAATTTAGCGATATAACTGTATTCAGTTTTCATCCAGTCAAGATAATGACAACGGCAGAAGGTGGGATCGCAACCACCAACAATCCAACAATTGCCACTCGCATGAAACGGATAAGAACGCACGGCATATCTCGAAACCCGTCTGACATGGTGAAAGAGAATCCGCACCCTTGGGAATTCGAACAACTCGAACTCGGACTCAATTATCGGATGACAGAATTGCAAGCTGCATTGGGGCTCTCTCAACTAGAACGCCTAGATTCGTTCGTCTCTCGACGATGTCAACTCGCTCAACAATACGATGATCAGCTAAACGGACTGCCATTAATATTGCCACCCATCGAACCTATTGGTGAGTCCGCCTGGCATCTCTATCCGATTCTTATTGACTCTCGAAAAACAGAGTTGACCAGAGAGCAGGTTTATTATTCTCTGCTTGATAAAGGGGTAAGGGCGAATGTGCATTTCATCCCAATCCACACCCAACCATGCTTCAAGCTGAGAGGATTTAGGGAAGGAGACTTCCCGGTTTCGGAGTGGTTTTATGCAAATGAACTCAGCCTGCCAATGTATTTCGATTTATCTGACGACGAGCAACGACTAATTTGTAGTGAATTGACGGAAATTCTAGCGAGTTAGAAATTTTGCATGGATAGCATCAATGCAATTTACTAATTGATTGAAATAAAAGTCAGAGAAGCTGTTGATTCTTAAGACAAAAACGTGGTTTCATTTTTTCCCTCAATCAAATCAATGACTGAATTTGCAACTAAATCGGCATTGGATTTCAGATCATAGCCGACACTGCTCATTCGCCGTTTAAGTGGAACAATGTTACCTACATGAGCTCGAGAGAACAGTTGTCCGACCTGTCTTTCCAAGGTGTCGTGATCGAAGTTGTAGTTGCAAATGTATTCATAAGTCATTCCATTATGAAACTGAATTATCCCTGGAAAATTTCTAAACCAGGGACGACCAAATACTAATGCCTTCTTTTTCATACATATTGCTTCCCATCCTGCAGTACCTGTAACAACTGCAACAAATTGACAATTTTGAATTAGTTCATACGTATTCGCGTACGATGGTAGCCAGTGTACGTTTCTTATTCGATTAATTCTGTGAAAAAATTGAGCCCCTCGCATCTGTCCACCTTGTTTTGGATTTTCCTTGACATAAATCGAACAGTCATCAGGCAGAATTTGAGAAAGTTTTTCTAAGGCAAGTAGTTGATCTGAAAATGTTCCACCCAGTGCAGAAGTCGTCATTTCAGGTTGCAAGTGGAGAGGGAAGTAGACAAATTTGCAATCTAGGTCAATTTCGGTGTCTTCGAACTCAATGAGATATTCGAAATAGTTGAGATGACGAATGTCAAAATACCTTGAAAACGGATATCGCCACTTCGGAAGAAGTGACGATATCCGTTGCATTCTTCGAAGGTATCTTCCAATTTCGAATGATCGAACAATCTTTGAAGGGCTGACTGTCACTAGGTGCACAAATAACATCAAGATTCCTTGCCAATTCAAAGCCCCTAATTCCCCCCGATGTTGTGAGATGCCTTGCATATAAGACCAATCAAATTGGTCTTGAGAATCAATGATGAATGTCTTAGAGTCAAATTTAGCTGATGTAGGAAAAAATTGTCCATTGTCATCAATTACTCGGAGCGAGAAGAACCTGTCAGGAAATATTGAAGGTGTAAGTATTAAAGTATTGATACCTTGAGCTCTGGCAATTTGATAGGAAAGGGTGTCAACGAACAAATGCGGGACTTCAAAAAATAGAATTAAATTTATGCGTTCATTCAGCAGGAAGTTTGACAAAAAATCAACGGCAACGTTGTAGTAATGGATACTATCAGAAAAAGAATGTAATTTGTGGTGCCTCCAAACAAAACTTTCAGATTTGCGCTCCAAGTGGTCAAGTCCCGTCATTAATGCTTCGCTCTGCCACGCACAGGAAATCAAATCAAATTGATTTTCTGAAAATTTGTCGTTTTGCAATAGTTTCTTTATTTTCCCCGCCCTCTTCTCCATCCTGACAAGATTTGTCAACCCTATGTCTTGCTTGTTGCCTGTAACGATAAGCTTTGAACCTGAGGGTAATCGAGTTCTAATCTCGTCGACAATGGCTTGCATCCGAATATCTGAAGCCCCAAAGACCAAAATTCGATTTGGGGTCTTGTCAGATCTGGTAGATTGGATCATGTTTCGCTGCCTGCAAAGCCAAGTTAGAATTCAACTTGACGAAATTCAAAGAAAACCAGAATCGGCAGGGTGCTATTGAGATTCAGAAGGTAGTACTGACTCTGTTGAACACAAGATCACAAATAGTTTGTGCTACGTTCTTTGCGTTCTCATCGTCATTGTCGTAGCAAGAATTGGAATGTATAGGCAGTCTGCCAACATGCGACCTTGAAAACAATACATTAAACTGATCGTTGAGGGCCAGACTATCATAATTCGATTCCAAAATTTCCTCATACGAGAGAGAATTTCGATAAAAGCAGACTCCAGGTAATTTCCAGTACCAAGGTTTTCCAAATACTAAACATTTCTTCCCCAACTTCAACGCGTTCCACCCTTGATGACTATTTATGGTTGCGAACATCACACATTGACTTAGCAATTCTTCCGAATCAACATCACGAGGGACTCGTACTACTTTGGAAATTCGATTAATTCGGTGAAAAAACATGGGAGTGAGATAGTCTGGATGTCCTGTGCAGTCATCTCTGACAACAATTTTGCAGTCATTTGGAATTAGTCTAGCTAGTTGTTCTATCGCAAGCAATTGATCCGAATACCTATTGAAAAGGCTCTCCATAGAAAGTTCCTTAAATGATTGCAAAGGAAAATAGATGAATCTTTGCTTCAGAATTGACCTATATTCCAAACGAAAGGTTAGATACTCAAAGTAAGCAATTTTTTGACTAGAAAAAAATTTTGCGAAAGGGTCACGCCAGTCACTAACATTTTCCGGGGCGTGATGTAAATTTCGAGCACTTCTGACAATGTACATTGGGTTGAAGAGTCTAACCGACCTTATTTTCAACAGAAATAGAATTACTTTCGTAAGTTTGTGCAAGCTGATTTCTTGGGAATTTACGCTTTCTTCAGGGTGGTTATGTAACTGAAAATTGGATTCAATGTCTTGATTACCAATACCTGTTGATTGAATCGGATTCTCATAGTTGCCGAATTCATTCAATGCTCGGTAGGAAAAGAATCGATTATTGAATATCGTTTGTCTCAGAATGAAAGTTTCCTTGTCCAGAGCTTGACTCACTTGATACAAGACGACCTCAATAAGCTCTTGAGGAGGGTGCAGAAACACAACTGTATCGATTCGATTTTCAGTCAGATAATTCTGAATAAAGCTCCACAGAATCTGATTTGTGTGTAAGTTGTCGTGAAACAGTAGTGTGTGTGATTCGTTTCGTCGCTCATATTCTTGAATTAAGGCACTAGCCAATTGTTGACCGGAGTCAGCGTTAAAAACAGTTTCGGGAGAAAAGTTGTTGACATGAAACTCATGGGAATATGAAGAATTAAACACATCATCAATCGGAAATTGATTCTTGTCAAAGAATGAGACTTGTGAGAAATTGTCTTGTGCTTTCTGTTTAAGTTGGCGTTCTAGTGAAGTATCTGATCCCACCTGTCCAACAATAAGAATTCTTAGTGAATTTTTTTTCATGAATGTCGAGATTTGGCTTGGCACAACGAGAATTCTAGTGCCTGAATAAGAATTCGCATACAGTAGTTCCTTACCAGTGAAAAGTAGTGCCAGCTACAACAAGTGCAATTTGATTCTGGATTTGCCAAGTCAGGTAATTGACCGGTGATCTTTCAGTTGTTACAATCCACAATTATGAAGCTGTTGTAAATCAATTAGTTGAACAAATTTGATTTGCAGAAAGTTGTATCGGTTCGATTGAACATTAAATCATAAATTGCATTTGCGACTTTTTCGGCATTCTCTTTCTTGTGACGGTTCAGCGCATTGTGCTCGGAATTTGGAAACAAAACACCAGAATGAGACCGGGAAAGTAATTCTTGAAGTTTAAATTCCAATTCCGAAAGATTACATTTAGTTGCAGAAATTTTGTCGTTCTGAATGTCGTTGTAATATGAAATTACACCAGGTAAGTTTCGATACCACGGAATGCCGAATACCAATACCTTTTTCCCGTGAGTCAATGCGTCCCAACCTTGGGAACTGTTTACGGTGGCTAGAAATTCACACCTTTCTATCAGATGCATTGAATTCACACAACTCGGAACACGAACAACGTTTGATATTCGTCGAATTCGATGAAAAAACATTGGGGTGAGGTAATCCGGTTCGGAGTTAAGGGCTCCCTTAACGATTATCTTGCAATCTGCTGGTAGTAGTTTCGACAGTTGTTCGATTGCCAGCAGTTGGTCAGCATAACGGTTGATCAATAATTCGGGATTGAGTTCGCGTAGCGATTGCAAAGGGAAAAATACAAACTGTTGATTGAATAAGTCTTCATCACGATCGCACGTAAGAAACTCAAAGTAGGCGGTGCGACTGCAGAAAAAAAACTTTGCAAATTCATCTCGCCAATTCTCAATTTCAGATGGCGCATCATGCATATGACTAGCCCGTCTAAGTATGTACAAGGGATCAAATAGTCTTAATGATCGCGCGCGGAGCAAAAATCGAAGGATTTTGAAAACATCACTTCTATTGGCGCTCTCGCACCTGGAATGCGTTTCGGTAGATCCATTCAAGAAATAATCATGAGCGTCGGCTCGACAATCTTGGGATTTCATATTTAAGTTTGTTGGAAAATTTCCAAAATCAGACAGTGATCGATAGGAAAAAAATCTGCCGTCAAATATAGATTGCTGCAGTATCAACAAATTCAAACCATGAGTTTCTGCTACCTGATAGACAATGTTTTCAATTAAATTTTCTGGACGGCGAAAAAAGAGTACGGAATCTATGCGATTTTCATTGAGATAGTTTTGAACCAGATTCCAAAGCATGTGGTTTGCATGTAATTTGTCGTGAAAGAGCAGGGGGCACTCTTTATCTCGATGTTCATATTCTTGAATTAATGCAGTGGCCAATTGCTGCCCTAGAGGGAGGTTGATTCTCTTTTCATGATCGTCAATTGGCAAATTTTTTTTGTGATTCAGTTTCTCGTTTCCTTGATTGGAATCGAAATTAGCTTCAAATATTTCTTCCGCGGCTATACCTGAGTTATCGAAGTACAAAATTTGAGCGAAATTTTGTTGCGAAGCGGCTTCCAAATGCTTGACTACTTCGTCGCTAATATGAGACTTTCCGACAAAGAGAATTGTGTAGCTCTTGTTACTCACTTGTGAGGGTCTTTACATAGAAATCTGTGATCAGAATTTTTTTGGCAGGGTCATTCAGCTATTGTTGCCGCCAAAATTTTTGAGTCCAATTTCTGGAAATAGAAGTTAACACAACTACTCAATAGCTACAAAAGTAGTATCGATTTCTTTCCTGATCAAACGCAATATCGAATGAACAACTATTTTGGCATTCGATTCGACATTGTGTCGTCCATCTGACGCTTCGCTTATGTCAATTACCGCCCCCTCATGCAATCGATTTTTGAAAAAGCCCGCACTTCGTTCTAAACTGGCATGATTGAATTTGTGACAAATGATTTCTTCATGCGAAATGTCATTGCTATACGCGATTGCACCTTCCAAGTCACGATACCAAGGCATGCCGAAATACAAAACATTTTTGCCTTTGCAAATTGCCTCATATCCTGCAGTACCTGTGATCGTAGCAACATAGCGCGCTTGTCGAATTAACTCATGAGTATCAACATAGGACGGAAGCACTTTAACTTTACGTATTCGGTCTAGTCGACTGAAAAACTGCTTGCCTCTCATTTGACCTCGTTGTTTGGGGTTTTCCTTAATGTAGATGAAGTAGTCATCTGGAATAATTCGGGCAAGCGTTTCAATCGCTGATAACTGATCCGAGTAAATTCCACCTAGTGTTGATGTACTCATTTCGGGTTGTAAATGCAAAGGAAAGTAGACAAACTTGCGGTCAAGATCAACTTCCGAATTTTCGTATTCCAAAATTCTTTCAAAAAAACACAAGTGTCTAATTTGAAAATATCTATTGAAAGGGTAGCGCCACTCTGGAAATCCCTCAGAAATAATTTTCATCCGATGTATGGACTGAGTCCAGTATTTGAGATTCAGCAGTTTCGACGATTCATTTTTGAACATATGGGCAGATAGCAAAAGAATGCCTTGCCAGTTCAACTTCCCAAGTTTCCCTCGATATTGCCGAACTCCTCTTAAGAAATGCCAATCCGGCGTTTCATCTGGATCAATAATGAAATTCGTCATTTTTTCGTCTGCGAAATGTTCTGGTAATCTGCCATGATCTCCAATTGACCTAAACGAGGCGAAATGGTGTGGGAATATTGAGTCGCAGAATATAAGAGTTTCTATTCCCTTCGCTTTCGCGACTTGGTAAGCGATATTGTCATAAAACAAGTGAGGAATATCAAAAAACAAAACCAAATTTATTTTCTCCCGCATCAAAAAATTGGCAATTACATCCGTCACGATATGGTAGTAATGCTTACATTCGTAAATGCTCAAGAGATTATGATGAGACCAGGTAAAGTCTTTGGATCTTCGCTGGAGATGATCAATGACTTCCAACGTATCTACTTCAAATGAACTGCTTACATTTGATTCGTCAGCAATCCCTTTGTATTCTTCTCGCCACCAATACTTGACATTTTTTCCTCGTCTCTTTACCCGGATTAATCCAGACATGACGATGTCTGTACCTTTTTTTCCTGCTACGATTAGTCTGGCGGATTTGGGTAGTTGCATTTTCAGCTGAGCAGTAATTGCTTGCAATGTTTGATTTGCCGTACTAAAAGCAAGTATGTGCAACTGTTCATGCTCAACTGAGTCAGTTTGTGTTGTTGACACCCGGGGCACCTAAATTTATTTCGATTCGCTTACAACGAGGTTCAACCACTCCGAAAAAACTCATACAAATTCCAAAAAATCAACTGCCTTGTGAAATGACTTCTACTGCTGAACTTGGTCAATCGCGATCCTGAGTTCAATAGATTGAATGTTTTCTTTCGGAAGTGAGATAAAAATTCAATTCACTACGGATGGTAGTAAGTGCAGCTCGATCTATTTCGTAAATGATGATGGTTTTCTCGGTGCCCAAGTATCACAATGTCCAGTCTGAGTACCTATTGGTTTCCATAACCGAAATCACTTGGGCATTATGTCAGCAGTCAGGTAGGCTTTTCGAATACCCACCATGTCAGGTTGTCCAATCCGGTAACCCGTTTCCAAACGAAACCATAATCCCTGGTTTCCAGATCGGGAAAATTGTCTAGCCAAAAGCTTCCAAAATCGCGTTTGAATAGCATTCCGTCAAAATCTCTGTAAGCAATTTCTTCAGGTTTGTCAGAAAAGTACTCAATAGAGACTATGTAGCGGCGTGCGACCCTGTAGATCTCTGAACAGGATGACAGCAAATTGTCAGGATGAATGTGAATTAACACTCCACTCGTGAACACTAGGTCAAAAGACCTGTCCGAGAATCTCAAGTTATGGGCCAGGCAGTCGAGTATGTTGTCAGCAGGCACGACCTGGTTTTCCAATAGCTGTGCTCGTGCCAGTGCATTGGGTTCAACAGCGAACAACTCAGCTTCTGTTAGGTGCCCAAGTGCCTGAAGATTGATGCCCAAATTCGCACCCACTTCGAGAATGCTTGTAGGTGGTACCGCCTCGAAAGCATCGTAGATTCTTTTCCATAATTCGATGCGGGCGCTCAGGAATTCAGGTGAGATTTCATTGCGTTCGGTGTAAGCATCACCGAATTCGCTTCGCCAAAACGAGCTTTGATGAGTCTCGGAATTTTGGTTATTCATGTCTGCTTGTCTTGCGCCTAAACTGGACGAACCGGAATTCCGTTTGCATGCAGAAATCGCTTTGCTTCCAGAGGTGTTTGTTCAGTGAAATGAAAGATGCTGGCTGCGGCGACAGCGGACGCGCCGCCCTTTGTCAAAGCTTCCAACATGTGATCATAGTGACCAGCTCCACCTGATGCAATGACAGGAATGGAAACGGCATCCGACACTTGCCTCGTCAGTGCGATATCGTACCCTGTCATGGTTCCATCGCGGTCGATGGAAGTCAGAAGAATTTCTCCAGCACCTTGCGCCTCGACATTCCTGGCATGATCGACTGGATTCAGCATAGTAGGGGTCTTTCCACAACATGTGACCACTTCGTAACGACCAGATGAGTCGACGTGTGCATCTATTGAGATAGTGATGCACTGGGACCCAAATTGCTGGGCAACTTCTTCGATAAGATCCAAGTTTTCAACCGCTGCTGTATTGATGCACACCTTGTCAGCACCGACAGAGAGAAGACGACGAATATGCTCTGCAGTTCGTACCCCACCGCCCACGGCTAGTGGCATGAAGCATTCGTCAGCAAGATTGTCAATGAGATCGTAGTCTGGTTCGCGTCTGCCCGGTGTTGCAGAAATGTCAAGAAATGCCAATTCATCAACTTCGCGCAGGTTGTAAACCTTAACCGCCTGCATGGCTGAGCCAACTTGACGCCATGAGTCAAACCTTTTTCCTTTGACAAGACCGACATCTTTGTGCAGCAAGGTTGGCATGATGCGAGTTTTAAGCATACGGACTCTAAAATGAGAGAAAGTTGCGCAGCACCTGGAAGCCAGCTTTCTGACTTTTCTCCGGATGAAATTGTACGCCAAAGATATGCCCTAGGCTGACGGCCGAATTGAAGTCACCACAGTACGGTGTCGTAGCCACCACTTCTTTCATGTCTTCACACGCAAGGTGATAGCTGTGCATAAAGTAGAAATCGGTCTTGTCGCCAATTCCATCGAACAGATCTGACTCCTGAGAATAATGGACTTCGTTCCAGCCGATGTGCAGGGTTCGCTCAGCAGACCTGCGTTGTTCTAACTTCACAACTTTTCCATTCATCCAGCCTAAACCATTGTGATTGCCTTGCTCAGTTCCCTTGACAGCGAGTAATTGCATGCCAAGACAGATCCCAAGGAATGGAATTTTTTTGCAGATCACCTGTTCAGTAAGTGCTTGATCTAACCCGCGCTCGCTGAGATTGCGCATGGCATCGCTGAAAGTGCCAACGCCAGGCAATATTATGCTGTCAACTCCGCTCAACAGTGAATGTTCCGTGGCCACCTTCGCCCGTCCTCCACACTGTTCAACTGCGCGGACAATCGAATCTAGGTTGCACAAGCCAAAATCGACAATAGCAACTTCGTTCATTTGTTGTCGTAATTGATTTTGGTCAAGCTTCCATCAGAACCTTTAATGAGTTCGCCGCGGTTATTTGTGCGAAACACCTTCCTATTGGTGAAACGATCACAGACCTCAACAAATTCGTCTACTGTCATGTCGATTTCCGCCAAAATGTCTTTAAGTCCGCGGCCGAGATATTCCCAAGGAAACTTTCCATCATGCAGGTGTGCTAAAGCCATTCCTTCGTCGCGGGTCAGACGCCCCCGGCGGATGTGCATGCAGGCAATGTCGGTTGCTCGACCAAATCCGTATTTCAGGAACTTGAAATAGTCGTGGATGCCGGTCTGGTAATTGTCAAGATTTTCGTAATTTGCAAGCGAACCCTCAACATATTTGCTATAGGTTTCAAATCCATATCCTTGAGCACGCAGAGAATTTCTATAGCCGTCCCAAGGCACAAAATATCCCAAGAACAATCCAGTCACACCAACACGCTGGAGGTCCTCTTCGCTAGGATAGCGAAATTGAATAAGGTCCTTGGCTTCTATACCCTCTTGCCCTATAAGATCAGAGACTCGTAGACCTAGCAACCCTCCAAACTCCTCTAGCCAACTTCTGTTCAACACGCGGTTCTTTCCTGCTGCAGCAGGTCCGCCATATTCATTCTGTGGATTTTCGCCCCAGATAATTAAGGGAATATTCAGCTGCACCGCAATACGAACTGGGATGGTAAAGATAGTGACATGCTCTGGCCAAGAAATATCGCCAATTTGAGTCAAAGCAAATTTGTTGATTCGTCGGCGAACTACTGGATTCGTTGTAACTTCAAAAAAGTCGACTCCGCGAAGTTTAAGGTTTTCAATGTTGCGACGGCCAATTTCACTGAGACTGTCTGTAGTTGCAGTCACGCAAAGTGGGTTGAAACCAAGTTGAAGAAGTTTGATTACTTGGAAATGGCTATCTTTGCCGCCACTGACGGGAATAATACAGTCATAGTTACTGCTCTCTGTGGCACGGTACCGTTCAAGTACTTTTAACAGTGAATGTTGGCGTTCTTCCCAGTCAATCTCAGTACGGTCCTCGAAGTTCTGGCAAGCCGAGCACACACCTGTCTCATCAATATAAAGGTCAGGTTTTGTCGATGGCATGATGCATCGAATGCAATAAGTCAGCATAGGATAGTTCTTCCAATCATCACGGAAAATTATTTGATAACGTGTTTGAAAATATTTGGTTGGACTTGAAGATTATCTTGAACTTGTAAACAGTCAAACCAGTTGGATGTACTTGCATCAAAAACAAGATTCACTATGCCATGAATCTGCTCGACATAATCAGAATCAAGGTGCAGTACGTCGCTGACAGGCAATATCTACTTTTTTACGCTATTGAAATTGGCAACAACGAGAAGCCTTGATGAAAACCCTTGGGTCATCACTGATTTATAATTTTTCCACTCAATTCTGATACGGAATTATCTTGCCTTTCGTACTGGAATGCTAACAATTTTTGGCGATCGAATTCCAGTTGAGCCTTGAGTTCCTCCAGTTTGATAAAGCCAGCAAACAGGTTGTAGCACAGATTCCTTTCGAATTGCTCAGCCTTGGTTAGCGTGAGGCAATTTTACCTTTGCCTATGCACATTGTGGATGTCCACTTGAGGACTATCCTTCCAACTTATGAAAAATCTGAAATGACTAACTTATCCGCAGACTGCCCTCTTTCCGATCCGAAAGAAGATAAGTTCGGCTATGCGTCTTTCGCGGAAAACATAGCTGAAAGCGTTTGTCAATATTCGGAAAAGGACTGCTTGGTGCTTGCTCTCCATGGCTCTTGGGGGTCGGGCAAGACCACTGTATTGAACTATGTGCAGCATTATCTTGAGGATTGCCCGGAACCCCCAATTCAGGTCAAATTCAATCCCTGGTGGTTCTCGGGTCAGAATAATCTGGCTCTCACGTTCCTCGGTCAATTGCAATCCGCGCTTCTGGGAAAGAGCGAAAAATTCAATGAAGTGGGTGATTTACTTCTCGATTATGCCGGTGAAATTGGCAGGATTGCTGATTTAGCAGGTATTTCAGCTGGCTTCGGTGGATGGTTTGGAAATCTGCTCCAGCGCATCAGGCGAAAGCCCAAGAGTGTGCAGGACATCAAGCAATCGATCGCGGGAATTCTGGAGCGGGAAACCAAAAAAATACTGGTCGTCATTGATGACATAGACCGGCTCAATCCAGAGGAAACAGGGCAGCTGTTCACAGTGATCAGAGCGTTGGCAGATTTTCCAAACATCATTTACTTTTTGGCTTTCGACCGTAAAGTTGCTGTTGAGGCTATCGAAGAGCAGAGTGGACTGCCGGGCGAGAGATTCTTGGACAAGATCATTCAAGTGCCAATTGAAATGCCAACTGTTGATCGCTTGGTCTTGCGAAATGAATTGACCAGTCGACTCGACATCATCCTGGCCAATCCCTCCGAAAAGTTGATTGATCAGTCATACTGGACGAATGTGTATTTTGACGGAATCGACAAGCTGATTCAGGTGCCGCGTGATGTCATTCGTTTAGCGAACACACTGGCAGTTACCTACCCTCCATTGCGAGGCGAGGTGAACCCGGTGGATTTCATTGCCCTTGAGTCGTTACGCGTGTTCCAATCACATGTCTACAACGTGATTCGAAAAAATCCTGGTAAATTTTGCGGCGAAAGCCAATCTGATCTTCCCGATGGTTCAAAATCCCATATGGAGATTCTCGAATATGCCCTAAGCGAAGTTCCGGAAGAAATTCGTCCAAGCATCCAACGAGTTTTGATTCGAATCTTTCCAGCAATTGTATCTTCAGATGTTGAATTGTTCGAGATAGAGGAGTTTCGACGAAATCTGAGAGTTTGCCATCCCGATATGTTCCAGATATATTTCAAATTTGCCTTACCGTTAGCTGTAGCAAGTCGTGCTGAGATGATGGAGTTGGTTGAGTTAACGAAGTCACCTGAAAAGTTCGGTCGCGCTCTCGTTGAGGCCAAGAATTTTAGGAACTCGGATGGTTCATCAAAAGCTCGAATGATGATTGAGTTGCTGATAGAGCATGTAGTGCAGGACATTCCGAATGATCATTTCACATCAGCAATAAAGGCAATTTTTGAGGTTGGAGATTTATTGGGTGACTCTGAATTTGAAAGAGGCATGTTTCAATTCGACAATTTGTATCTTGTTGCCCATCTTGGATTTCTCTTGTTGAAACGCGTGGAAACTTATGATCGTGCTGACGCGTTAATGGAGGCGATAACTTCAGGTGCCGCTGTCGCTACTCAGTTGTGCCTTTTGCAGAAGTTGTCCAATGCACCAGTTGAAATTCAGTTGTTGACCGAAGAAGAGGTTGAAGGCTTGAAAATGGTCTGGTTGGACAAAATTCAGTCGTACTCTGAAAAGGTAGGCTTTGTTCATGATCCAGAGTTGCCAAGAATCCTTTATGCTTGGCGAGATTGGGGAAATGAAAGCGAGGTGAAGTCTTGGTGTGATCAAACAACAGAATCTGATGAAGGGCTTCTAAGTTTTCTTCAAGCATTCCTCAGCCACACAATATCCCAGACCTTTGGTGATCATGCGGTCCAATCGCAACCCCGAATTTACATTACCAAGTTGGAAAAATATATTGATATTTCGGCATGTGCAAGAAGACTGCGCAGTTTGCAGGATGATGGTAAGGTGCCTGCAGATGCTCAGGAAACTGTGTCTCATTTCCTCAGAGAGTACGACGCGCTTCAACAAGGTACTTATTCTGATGAATTTGGAGAGTTTGACGATTGAATAAGGGTGCCTTCTGACCAAAATTCAAAGATCATGATTAGCGATTGACAAGAGTCCCGTCGGTTGCACATGTAATGACCAATGCAGTGCCAAGCGTTGGCACCAATGCGTAAAGATTGGGAAAAGGCGTGTGCTTGTCGAACGCGTAGATCTGCTTGATATGCAGCGCATCACAAAAAGCTTCACCGCAATGCCGGCCGCGTTTAGTACCTCCAGACAGGACGGCAGGGCGCTGAATTCGCGGCTATCGGAACGCGCATCGCGGCCGTTCTCGCAAATGCTGTTTGTGATTTTCATCTTGTGAACCTCCAAACGCTCGGCGTGGGCGTGGACATTATGCAAATCATCATTTATCATTGTGTCACCCTTGTAAGAGAGGGGTTGATGCACAAGGTTCAGAGGCCGAAAGGCGGATGAACTGTTGGACATACAGATGCTGTCAGTTTGTCTTTCGTTAACGGTCCGAAACGGAACCGGAGACACTGTGGGGTTCGGTGCCGATCCGCCCGGATCAGTTTGGTTACGGGGATGAGGGGTCACACCCTCCCCACCAGTAGAAAAAACGACCACGCTCCGGCCTCCGGATTCAGCATATCAAGAACGCCGCTTCAAAGCGGCGGTTTTTCAACTCATTTCATCGGCCGGGGGTGATTGGCTGAACACCGATAATGAATGTTTGGTTCCATGTTTCCATCGCAATACGATATGTCTGCTGCTTCAGTCCAAGTAAATATTGCTAATTTCAATGAGGCATTCAGTTGGCGGAAACGTCTCTACCAATAAACTGCATTGAATGAAATTAGTCTCGAAGTTGATGCCGGAATTGATACCGGTGACATCATTCGTCAAAAACTGGTTGATTTTGATAGAGGAGAAGGATATTCAACGAAACTTATTGGCGACTTCGCGAAGATATGAAGACTCTGTTACTTGAGTGGAAAGATGTAATTCTTTCGAAACAATATCAAGCATTCCCTCAAGGCAAGGATGAAGGTTCTTACCATCAAGTATCAGGCTTGCCCGAAGAATTTTCTGGCTAGAATTCGGAGATTAATTGGGAAGTCTCTCGTCTTAGTAAATTGAGTGGTAAATTGACGTAAACGAAGCAGACAATATCAAGGTGTGTCTGAATTGTATTGCTTAAGCTCACGAGATTGGATCAATAACGTTCATATAAAATCGTGTACATGCTACCAAATCGTTGACGGATTTTCTTTGGAAGTGAAAGCTACTGATATGAAAACGGAACAAATTGCTAAAGTTGCCCAAACTTGTTTTCAAAGTTGCCCAACTATAGTACTTGGAAGCGGTGCATCAATGCCGTATGGCATTCCCAGCATGAGTGATTTGAGAGCTTATCTCTGCAAAAATCTGAAAATTCAAAATAATGAGGAAAGAACCGCTTGGAGTTCAGTAAATGAATCTCTATCGATGGGTGCTGATCTGGAATCCGCACTAGAAGGCAAAACTCTTCCTCTTTGTCTGCTTGAACAAATTGTGGTTTTAGTCTGGAAATGCGTAAACGAGAAGGATATGGCACTCATGTATGTTGTTGCATCGAACAATCGTGAAATAGCACTTGGCCAACTCTTATCAGGTATGTTCAATAGCACCCAATCCGAGTTGAATGTAGTTACTACCAATTATGATAGAGTAGCAGAATATGCTTGCAATGCGATGGGTATACTATTTCAAACTGGTTTTGCACCTGGTTATGTTCAACACTGGGAAAGTAGTGAGCAAGTAAAGTTCTTTAACAGACACAGAAAATCCAGAGTTGTGAAAATTTGGAAAGTCCACGGATCGTTGGATTGGTTTCGAACGACTGACGATAGAATAGTCGGGCTACCCGTTTTTGATTTACCATTCGACAAATTTATCCCTCTCATTGTGACACCGGGTCTCAACAAATATGAAAAAACATACCAAGATCCTTTTCGTACCACAATCAACGGGGCAGATAATGCGCTTAGAAATGCTTCAGCCTTTCTCTGTATAGGTTTTGGATTTCGAGATAAACATATCCAACCGAAAGTTATTGAAAAATGTCGGGAGAAAAACACACCTATCGTTGTTCTTGCTCGGAAGTTGACGAAAGAGGCAAAGGAGTTTCTAGAAAACAACGCTGGATCAAGCTACTTGGGAATCGAAGAGTCAGATAATGGAAGCAAGATCTACACACCAGATAATCCCAATGGTGTTCAGACAACAGAAAAAAACTTATGGTCACTATCCGGTTTTAACGAACTAGTTCTATAGCCCCTTACCAACATATTCTAGTGCAAAATTGCGACAACTTGGTTCGGTAATGGTTTTGTCAGAATCCGCGCCTGATTTTGCGGTAGAAAGTGTCTTATCCATCGAGAATATTCGATTAATATAGAAATTGTCATCGGTGCTCAAAAGTTTGGACTTGATATACTAAATCATTGAGTTAATTATTTAAAGTGAAAAGTGCTACGCATGTCGATTTTCAACTATATGGATAAAGAAGCACTCGGAAATGTAATTTCTGTTGATACAGCAACAGTTACGGTTCGAGTGGATGATCTTGAACGATTGAAGCGTTTACAAGTCAATCGCTTAGTAGTTCTCCACAGTAGCAAGCCCGGTCAACATCTGATCGGTATTGTTGTTAGAATCACCCGCAGACCAAACAACCAAGATATCAATGGAACTGAATTGGTTGACGAAGAAATCGTCATCAGTGAAAATAACTTGGTGAAAGTTACACTTATCGGAACATTGCTAGATCGCGTAGGTAATGATCAAAATGTGTTTCGTCGCACCTTAGAAACCGTGCCGGAAATTGATGCAAACTGTTTTTCCCTAGAAGGGGAAAAATTAACCCAGTTTATGCAGGTCATATCTGAAGTAGAAGCCGAGGGAGCAAAGCTGTCTTTGGGCAAATTCACACTTGATGATGAAGCGGTGGCCTATCTCAATGGCAATAAGCTGTTTCAAAGACATGCAATTGTTGTCGGTAGTACCGGGTCTGGAAAGTCTTGGACCACAGCCCGATTGTTGGATCAGATCGCGAAGTTACCGCAGGCTAATGTGATACTTTTCGACATTCATGGGGAGTACGGTCCTCTGGATAGTGAGGAATTTAGACACTTGAGAATAGCTGGGCCATCCGATATTGAGAAACATCGAGGATTGGAGGACGGCGTGTTGCATTTGCCTTACTGGTTACTAGGGTACGAAGCACTGATCTCTATGTTCGTAGATCGTAGCGATCAGAATGCTCCAAATCAATCCATGATCATGACACGGACAATCGTGGATAAGAAGAAGGCGATGCTAGATCCCGTTGAACATAAAGAAATATTGGATAATTTCACGATCGACAGTCCTGTTCCATTCAAAATCCTTGATGTACTTTCTAAACTTAACAGACTCAATGAGCAGATGGTGCCTGGCGCAAACAATAAGGAAAAGCAGGGGCCTTACCATGGTAAATTGAGCCGATTAATTGGTAGATTGGAAGCCAAACAAAATGATCGTCGACTTGCGTTCTTATTCCAACCACCAGAAGAGTGTATGGATATGGAATGGCTAGAACGCATGGTTTACATCATCTCAGCGGGTCGTGCGGCACAGAATGATCAGTCTGGTGGCATCAAAATTATTGACTTTTCTGCTGTACCGTCGGACATATTACCGTTGATGGTTAGTCTTCTAGCACAGATTGTTTTTTCAGCAAGTCAATGGACCCAAAATTATAAACGGCACCCAATCGCGATTCTGTGCGATGAAGCACACCTGTACATACCAGAACGTACGCAAGCTGACAGTGCAGACACTGTGGCAGTCGAGATATTTGAGCGCATCGCCAAGGAAGGTCGAAAGTATGGAATTGGACTTGTGGTAATCAGCCAGCGTCCGTCTGAAGTGAACAGGACAGTGCTAAGTCAATGTAACAATGTGATCGCAATGCGTTTGACCAACGGCAATGACCAAAGTGTTATTCGGCGACTGTTGCCTGATAGTCTCGGCGGGTTTGGAGATCTTCTACCAATTCTGGATGTCGGCGAAGCATTAGTTGTGGGTGACGCTAGTCTATTGCCCACACGAGTACGAATTTCTGAACCATCACAGAAGCCGAATAGTCAAACCGTAGAATTTTGGGATCGGTGGAGCGAGATGGAGTCCAAGTCCGATATTTCCGAATCAATCCGCTCTTGGCGACAGCAAAGTATGAAGTAAAAATTTCAAGTCGAAAGTGTTGGTCTACAAATTCTGTTGCATAAGTCCAAGTTCAGACCTCCTGACATCGATAAGCTGAGATTTATTGGCTTTATTTTATTCAATTGACTTTATTCGGAAAAAATTCGAGACTCAGCCTTACACTATTTCGAGAGTGGCTAAAAGAGTCTAATACAAAAATCAATCGTTCGAGCCCCATCGCGCAACTGTCGATAGCCGTTAGTACACAAGACTGCGCCCCAGACGGACACCGTCAGTCAATCTATGCCGAAAACACTAACACAGCGAATAAGCCGAGGTCAGAAAGTTTGAACTTATGGAAGATAGAACAGATGAGGAAGTGCTTGACATCGGATGTTTTGCAACTCATGGGTATTTTTTTCTGAATCGAGATTCCAGCGAATTCGAGTATGTGTATTGCGACAAATCGGCAACGGCATTCCTTTTGCAATTGATTTCACATCTTCAATTCAGTGGAACTGTTCCTATGATTGATGTGCAGGCTTATTCAAAGTGGTTAATTGACGATTCTATAGAATCTTAAACTACTTTACTTACCAATTGATTGAACAAATATTTACCTGTGCATTTGTGCTGATGAATAATTTTTCTCACTGAATTTTCAAGTGAAAAGAACTTGATTAATGTCTTCATATTCCAACAAAATTATGCGAAAGAATCGCTGTTAAATCTTGAAATCCCCTGCATTTGAAAAAGCCAACAGACTGGCCTTGGTCACCGGTGTGCTTGGCACCATTCTGCTCTGGCTGGCTGCAGGATGGCTGCTTCTGGCGCTCGTAACCTACTCGTCTTCCGACCCGGGCTGGAGCTCGACCTCGACTGAGACGGTCATCTCCAATTTAGGCGGACGGCCCGGCGCAATCATTGCCGACATCGGCATATCCGCCTTCGGATTCACAATATTCCTGCTGCCCATCGTGATCGCCCTGGCCGGCTGGAACTGGCTCAGAATGCTGCTCAAGAATGAAACCACTCGAAACTATGCATTCGTTGTTTTTGTTCTCGGAATTGTGTTCACCCTGCTGAGCGGCAGCGGACTCGAGAGTCTCTATGGCACCTATGAGACGCAGGATCACCGCGGCGGCATTGCCGGTTTTGAGCTGGCGGGTCTTCTGGTCAGATTCCTTGACACCCAGTATGTGACAACGTTGCTGGTAGTTTTTTTCGTCCTTGGCTCAACGCTCTGCAATCTGATCCCCTGGATCAGAATATTTGAATACACGGGCAAATTGATATTTTCAGTTCCCAGTTCGTTCTTCGCTGGAAACAAACAGCAGTCCAAACCATCCCAAAAACCAGCGGAGCAGAAGAAATCCAATTCAGTCAGGCGTATTCTTCTGAGCCCGTTCCGAAGGGACGATGTCGAGGTCAAAGGATCAGGAAAATCCGCCAAGAAATCTGCCTCAGCAAAGCGTCCCAAGCCGATTGGCGGTCACCGAAAAGAACCCGTCATCATACCGATCAGTACGAGTGGTGAGCGAACCGCGTCCAAACCTCGAAGCAAATCGAGCCAGAAAGCGACGAGTCGAAAACCATCCCAGCAAGATAACCGACAGGCGAAAATTCCACTCCCTGCCGCCAGCTCCGATTTTCCAGACACCGCAATGCTTGACCCGTCTGAAGCGTCCAATTACGCCTATTCGCGGGAAGAGATAATCGAGATGGGCGAGAAGATCAGGACAATGCTGAGTGAGTTCAACGTCGATGTAACCGTTCGCAATGCACAGCCGGGTCCCGTGATCACCCAGTTTGAGATCGAGCCGGCCGCCGGTGTCAAGGCGAACCAAGTCATCAACCTGGCCAATGACCTGGCGCGCACACTGACCGTGCAGAGCGTCCGAGTTGTCGACAACATTCCCGGCACTCCGTTCGTTGGCTTGGAAGTGCCCAACAAGTACCGCGAGACGGTCAGACTGGTCGATGGGCTTGAATCGGATGCATACAGGAATTCCGATCACCCGCTGACGATTGTGCTGGGCAAGGATATACGGGGCAAGACCGTCGTCTCAAATCTCTCAGCCATGCCGCACCTGCTCATCGCCGGCACAACCGGCGCCGGAAAGTCAGTCTGCCTCAACGCCATCCTGCTCAGTTTTCTTTTCAAGTCCAGTCCGGATGAGCTTCGTCTGCTCATGGTCGATCCCAAAATGCTTGAGTTCTCCGTATATGAGGGAATACCTCATCTGCTGGCTCCAGTCGTCACGGACATGAACAAGACGAACAATGCATTGCATTGGTGCATTTCGGAAATGGAGCGCAGATTCGCGCTGATGGCAGGGCTCGGTGTGCGGAACATGGAGAACTACAACGAATTCATCTCAAACGCCAAGCAGCCTGTTTTAGATCCAACTGCGAGTGACCCGGAACACGCGGAGCCTCTGAAACGCTTTCCCTACATCGTATTTGTCATTGACGAGCTGTCTGACTTGATCATGGTGATGGGCAAGAAAGCTGAGGAGCTGATCATTCGGATCGCCCAGCGAGCGCGTGCCGCAGGCATTCATCTGATCGTCGCAACGCAGCGGCCTTCTACCGATGTCATTCGCGGGGTGCTGAAGGCGAACATTCCCACCAGAATCGCATTCCGAGTGGCGTCGAACGCCGATTCAAGAACCATTCTTGACCAGACCGGCGCAGAGCACCTGCTTGGAAAAGGGGATATGCTGTTCATTCCGCCGGGCAGCGCCGCTGTCATGCGGGTGCATGGCGCATTTGTATCGGATGACGAGGTCAAGCGCGTGGTTGATCATCTCAAGCAGCAGAGTCAGACAGACTATGATGACAGTGTCACTCAGGCCTTGAGCGGAGAGTCCGGACCCTTGGAATTCGGCGCTGATGGAAACGACGATGTGGATGATCTGTATGAGCAGGCCATGGATGTTGTCCGCCGTTCGAAGACAACCTCCATATCAAAGATTCAGCGCGAATTGCGGATAGGCTACAACAGGGCGGCCCGCATCATCGAAGCGATGGAGTCTGACGGCATCATCAGCGCTCCGCAGAGCGGCGGAACTCGAACCGTTCTGATCTCACCCCCTGAGCGCTGAGATGCACCAGATTCAGAAACCAATCAGCGCTGTTGCCGCCGCACTGTGCTTTCTCGCACTTCCATTGGCTGCGTCAGCATCCAATGCACTGGAAAGGATGTCAGAGTTTTTCGCGAATCAGAGCACCTACTTCGCAGAATTCAACCAGGTCATTCTTGATGAGGGACTGCACCTCGTGGAAGAGAGCGCCGGATTGATGTGGCTCTCCCGTCCCAATCGTTTCCGATGGGAGTATTTCGAGCCATTCGAGCAGACAGTCATAAGTGACGGCACGGATGTCTGGGTCTACGATTCTGAACTGGAGCAGGCAAGTGTCAGGGACCTGTCCGGAGTTCTTGACCAGAGCGCAGCAGAGATATTGTCCGGATCAGGAAATATCGAAGACAGCTACGCGGTTGAGGACCTGGGAATTCAGGGGGTTCTGACTTGGGTTTCGATAACCCCCCTGAATCAGGACACATCTCAGTTTGAGTCACTGCGTCTGGGATTCGATGATGTCACTTTGCGGATCATGGAGATTCTGGATACACTCGGCGATACGACCAGAATCCAGATGAACGACGTTGTCCTTGGCAGTGAGTTTCAGGACAAGGTGTTTGAGTTTTCAGTGCCGGAAGGAGTCGATTTGATCGACTCGCGGGAAAGCGCAGACAAATCAAACTGATTCAGCTCAACTCCTGCCAGCCGATCAACTTTGCACAACTCCAGCACCCAACAGGAAGTTTCGCTGACTCCGCTTGCGGAGTTGATGCGGCCTGCAGCTCTGGATGAGATATTCGGCCAGGACCATCTGCTGGCAGCCGGCAAGCCGCTTCGAGTCGCAGTCACCAGCAAGATTCCGCATTCCATGGTGTTCTGGGGTCCCCCGGGCAGTGGAAAGACAACCCTGGCTCGAATCATATCCAGCGAGTTCGATGCCCGGCTGCTGACATTGTCCGCCGTAGACAGCGGCATAAAGGAAATTCGAAAGGCTGTTGCCGAAGGGCAGAAGGCGAGAGCGGAGAGTAAAGCCGCTGTGCTCTTTGTCGACGAAGTCCATCGATTCAACAAAGTGCAGCAGGATGCGTTCCTGCCTCACATTGAGCGCGGAGATTTGATATTCATCGGAGCCACAACCGAAAATCCGAGCTTTGAACTGAACAGCGCACTGCTGTCTCGACTCAAAGTCTATGTGCTGAAGCAGCTGAATCCAAGCGATTTGCACAAAGTCATCGATCGATGCATGGATATCGGATCTGCAAGTCTGCCGTCTGGCTTTGAGATTTCAAACGAGGCTCGAGAGATATTCACCCAGAGTGCCGCGGGCGATGCCCGCAGAGTGCTGAACTTCATAGAAGTTGCTGCGGGTTTAGTCAGAACCCAGGAATCAAATGTTGTTTCAGAAGCTCTCGCTGCAGAAGTCGTCGGACAGCCCTTGTCGAGATTCGACAAGCGCGGCGATGTTTTTTTCGAACTGATTTCGGCATTGCACAAATCAGTTCGAGGCTCTGATCCAGATGCTTCGCTGTACTGGCTTGCCCGAATGTTCGTAGGTGGCTGTGATCCGCTCTATGTAGCCAGACGAGTGGTGCGAATTGCAAGTGAGGACATTGGAAACGCTGATCCCAATGCTCTCAACGTAGCTTTGAACGCTTGGGAGACTTATCAGCGATTGGGAACTCCCGAAGGAGAGTTGGCGATCGCACAGGCAGTTGTGTATTTGGCTTGCTGTCCCAAGAGCAACGCAGTCTACACAGCGTTCAACCAGGCAGCCGAGGATGCCAGGCTTCACGGAAGTCTGGAAGTTCCATTGCACTTGAGGAACGCTCCGACCCGCATGATGAAGAAATTGGGATACGGAGCGAACTATCGATATGCTCACGACGAGCCGGGCGGCTATGCATCTGATGAGGACTATTTTCCTCAGGGGATGGATAGAAAGGTTTACTACAGACCTGTAGATCGAGGCGTGGAGAAGCGGATAAAGGACTATATGGAGAAACTACGCCGAAAAGTGGGTTCAGAATCGTAGTTCACCAACTGTACGGATTGTAGTAGGCGCAATAATGATTTCAAATCTGCTGAACTGTCGCCTTGAAATGCATTGTCGCCGCAAAAAGAATGAAAGCGCGTTCGTTCCGGCCTTGACGAAAGAAGCAGTCGCAAGTTGACAGATTGCGGCGGGTGGCACTGGGTTTCAAGGCAATACCATGTATGCATGAATAGTCTACACGTCACTACCAAATTGAGGTAGATTCAACAGACCCAATGATGGATTTATAGTTCCCCATTCTTATTCCATCTAAAATCACGGCAGTTAAAAAAATCAATAATTTCCCATTTCCAAATGATGATGCAGAGGAGGACCTGTAATGAGTATCGCATCGTGTCGTCAAAACTCTGCCTACGCTCAATGCTGATCGTTCCGATTCGCATAGTTTACTAACCGCTGATAGTCACCATCGTTATTCATTTCTGGCATAGCCTGCGAAATGGACTTTAGACACTGCAGCAATTCTTGAGGTGGCCATAACGAAACATCAATGATTCTGTTCAACAACCTCAGTGCTTCAACTGGTTCTTTTTCACATAGATGGCTTTCTTGCAGTTGATGGGTCACGTAGTGTTGGCGCTGTATCGGTTGGAGCCAGTGAAAGAACAAATCCAACGCCTCTGAAAACTTTCCCCCGGCGGCGATGCAAGTCAGGGCAAGTGACTCCGAGATACTGCTGGTGATCCGATCAATAGATTGTGGCCATACGGTATGCCAAAAAGGCCGAATTCGGTTTGTCCAGTAGTTCTCACGTTGTTCACCGGAACTTTCCAATGCACGCGCTAGAGTTTTTGCTGCTTCCTGCAATCCCATTTTCGGCAATGCTTCAAATGCTTGCTTAAACTCGATTGACTCGTCTTCGTTGATATATTCCAGTGCCGTGTATGTGAGAATACCCGCATACTGTTGTCCGTGAATCCCCAACTCGTTGTAGTGGCTTGCGGTTTCGAGAAAATCTGGCAACAAGGAATCCAGTGAAGGTCGAAATATGCGTGGAGACCAAAGAAAACCTCGCCATGCGTTTTGGGCTTCCACTGTGTTGTTTGACCATCGGAAAAGTGGCAACAAGTTTTTTTCGGTCCACGGTTGATCTATGCGAAACAACGCAATCAATCTTGACGCCAATACTACTCTGCCGTATCGGTACAGCGCTATCTTGGTATCGCACAAAATTGTAAATTGACCTTCAATCTTTTCAGGTAACCTTTCGTCGTCGTGACGATTTTGCTTGAACAACAGATTTAACAACGCCTCGGTAACTAGGCCGACTGGATGGTTGATTGCTGCAGTGATAGGATTCTGATCTGGCTCATCTTCCTGAATTTCACCTGATTCTAGATCGATGTGCAAATCTAGGAGACGTAGGCACAAGTTTAACAGGATATCTTCATGCTTCTCGTCATAGTTGGATGCATTGCGCAACCACCAGGCAACACCATGTGCGATTTTCAGCAGAATACCATCCGGCATAGTCTCAACCAAAGGAGCTGCAAAGTGCCACGACCTTTGTATTTGGTCTTCCTTGCTCCACTCCTGTAATGCCTCTCGCCAGCGGACAACGGACCATTCATTTTCGTTGGCTAAATCACACAAAGCAAAAAGACAATGAAAAAAACGAGTACGACATGTTTCACGCCAATTGTCCTCCTTGAATGGATTCAAAGGGTACTCGGTATTCTTTAGCCACGGTACCAATTCGTGTCGTTTCCGAGGTGCAATATCGATTTCCAAGTTATCTTCGTAGTCAGGGTCTCCGGTACCACTCATCCAAGATGGGAACTCTTCTCGTTCGTAAGGTTCTAGTTTCAATGAGGGGTTAGTCGTAGAGATTGCGTTCAAGCGATTACGTGCCGCAATTCCCAAGTTTAGCCCGGATGCGTCCAGTTTCACCAGACGGAGCCACACCGAATGATCGACGATTTTCTGCCAGTCCTCATCCTCAATATTTGGATTAAACATTCGTTTGGGAGGACCAGCCAGAATCGCAGTTTCGAGTCGGCTTTGGGATGACGAAAGTCCACGACCTTGAAGTGCCAGTAACCGCAAAACTTCACGCTGCGTGTCTATAGACCAGAGCCACCAACCATCATCACACAACAACCAATCTACCCAGCCATCGGAGATGATGCAATTCTCATGGCTCGCGGCAAAGAATGCGAGACGTTTGAATGTGGGATATGGGCGTTTGAACCAATGCTCAGCAATTCGAGTCACCTTTTTTGGGTTATCACTCCGCACGGCCAACCAAGCATCGCGCAGAAGTTCAATGAGTATTATCCAATCGTTAAATCCCCGATTCTGCCAGTGTGGGCTGATAGAAGGAAGATATAGATACGAGTAGTCACGCAGATTGTCTGCTTTACCCAGTTCTTGCAGAAGATCCAATGCGTCGTTCAGCAACTGCTGAAGATCATCCAGCAGTTCAGGCAAAGCGTCCCGCCAATACTCATTCGTCCAATTTCCAATTTCTGCATGGACATGATTTGCTCTAAGTGCAAGGTTTGCGCTAACAAGTTGTCCCAAGTGCTCAGGGGATTCAGTGGCCGCATCGTCTTCGAGCCATAGATCTGGCTTTCCCAACTCAATTACGGGCGTGAGCAATTCGCGCAACTCCATACGCAGCAACGAACTCATGCCGTTGTGTGCAAATTGAATTTTCCAATTGAACAAAGTAACTTCGTTCCAATTTGACTTCACTCGGCCACTCAAAAGCAAGTGCCACAGCAACCGCATATTCTTGTCGGGGATGGCATTTGGTGAATTGATACGAATATCGTTCAAATCGCTAGTTTCCCCTTCACGTTCCAATCTAGCAAAATGCTCAAGTCTAAATTTGATCAATTCAGACAATCGGTCATGCGGTTCTATACCATTTTCCAACAACCAATAAATCAACTGCGGATCGTTCAAGTGTCGAGTCAACCAATAAGCAATGTGACCCATCAGCCTATCCCATTCGGTACCGAGTTGGCTTCCAATCAATGCCATCCTTGGAGTACGGTTGTAGGGTGCAGGACGGTTGATGAGACTAAATTGCAGGTCGTCTGTATCTGATGGGTGGGGTGTGATGCCAAAACGGCTCAAGTCGCTAAACCGGAAATGATTTTTAGAGAATGCCGTCAGCCACTCTAGTGGCGGTGCTGGATTGAGTTCTGAGAAACGCTTGGCTGGAAGTCCTGACTTGTCTGAAAGTGCCCAGAGCATACGCCCTACGAAGTTATCCTGTAAGGTGCTCTCTGAAGGCCGAGCACTAGCATTCTTAGTTACAATTTGTTGTTTGCCGTAAACTCCATCGCGGTAGGTTTCCGCCCAAACTTTCAATGTCTGATGCAGTGCGGAATGGGCGTTTCTACCTTGATTTAGAGTGTAGAGGATTGGTGTGACTCCCTTAGCTTTCCACTCGATAGATTCAGTCATTTCTTGTCCAAGTTCACATCCACCCAAGGCGTAAGTCTGCGGTGTAGATTCGCCTAAGATCCGGTCTGCGGCCAGTGCATCCATAATGTAGCGCAACACAGGATCATTGATACTATATCCAACGAAACAGACCACATAGTTACGAAACAAATCGCTAACGAAGCGAGCTGCCCAACGCTCGGTCAGGTATGCTAGGCCAAAATCGCCACTTGTAACTACAAGCCTGTTCAATGCACTTTCGTCAGGTTGAAGCGGCAATAAGCCGTGCAGATAAACAAGCCCGTTCCAACGACTAGCCTTTGGAATTGGGAGCGTTGGTGCGGCGTAAAATTCGTGCGACTGTTTGATTCTTTTGCGAACCAGTTCGAAAATTCGATCGAAGTTGGTGGTGACAAGCCGCAGTGATCCGTTCCGGTCACGTGCCAAATGTAGTAGAGCGGTGTGGATAATGGAAGCGTGGAGGCGCCGCATTTTTGGTTGCAGTAATTCTGCTATTGCTCCTCGAACAGCGAATCGCCCTCCGGGATATCTATGCTCCAGTAAGTTAAGAGTAATGTCGTACTGATTGTGCTCGTAGGCTCGTTCTTCGAAATCAGTAGGAGTTGTACCGAGTCGCTTGTAGATTTCGTCTACTAGCCCACTAAAGTCTGGTAATCCGGCAGGGTAGGAAATGCCCGCTCCACAAAAGAATACAGCACGGCCTTCTTCATGCACCTGCAGGAGTTCATCGGGAATGTCAGGGCCATGACTTACGAACTGCATTGGGAGGTTAAGCTGGTCTGCATACGTTAGTTTGGAATATGAGTAGATTAATTCCAGATACAGAGATATTTTAAACTGGTTTGAAAGTATGTTTGTAGCGGACAAAATGGATTCCATCCGAACCTACTAAAAATCCTTCAAGAACTGGTTTGATGCCAATTCAAACACTTACGAACGGATAGTTGTACAAGATAGTTGTACAAAACGACAAGCGTCCAGAAAAAACACCTAAAGTCATAGTCTGGATAATGCCGAACCTTGATCTATGGCGGATGCGAGATGCCGCTCACTATTTGGGTTCGAACAATCCAGTTTTCTGGAGTGAAAGTTTTTCATGAATTTCAAGGTGAGTCAACAGTTCACTGCGCAAGATGCCAGAATCAAGTTGAAACACCACTATCCGATATTAGCCCAAGTTTAACATCTGGTGACCTAAGCTGCTGAAAATAAAAAACAAAATAATCCCGATGGCACTACAAAGTCGCCTTCGGGGAATATTGTGCAGCCGGCGGGCGCCGGCCGGGAGAGTTCAGATGACGGTCTTCTGCAGGCGCTTGGGCGGCGGTGCGACGCCCATGGCCTCGTAGAGCGCGGCCTGATCGGCGTCGGCGCGGGCGGTCTTGCGCAGGTGCAGCGTGCGCCCGTCTTCGCGCTGGAACGAGGTGGTCGTGCGGGTGATTCCGGCCAGCTCCTGGCGGATGGTCGTCCAGCTGTCGTGCCAGCCCCGGCGGTCCCGCATCCGGGTGCGCAGCACGCAGACCGCCTGGTAGGCCAGCACCGAGATCAGCAGATGGCCGTCGGCGCGGCGTTTTTTCTGGTGAAACACGGGCCGCAGGCCCAGCTCCGACTTCAGGCAACGGAACACCGACTCGACCTGGGTCAGCGTCATGTAGGTGCGCCACAGCGTCTCGGCGTCCCAGGCCAGGATGCTGCTGCGCAGGCAGTAGACCCCCGGGTGCGTGGCCATGGAGCCGTCGGCCGGCTGCCATTCCCATTCTATTTCCCGCACCCGCTCGCCGGCCTCGTCGGTGATGTAGCTGAGCTGGTAGTGGCGCGCCACGCGCGAGTTGCGGGCGCTGAGCCGGCCGACGCGCTTCTCGACCTGCGCCAGCCTGCTGTGCGCCTTCGGCTTTTTCAGGGATTCATTGATCTTTCCAAGGCCCTTCTCGAAGCGCTTGCGGAAGCGGTCGATGATGCCGCTCTCCTTCTCGGCCCGGGCCTCGGAATAGCAGCGCAGATACGCCTCCTGATGGGTGCTGCCGTCGTCGTCCGTCAGCACCAGAACCTCGCGGTAGAAACGCACCTCGGCGCCGCCGGCGCTCAGCAGCGTCTGCGCCCCGTCGCCGGGCTCGAACTCGCGTAGCTTCTCGCGCGACACCACCAGATGCTGGTAGCCGTTCTGTCTCAGCCACTTGAGATTATCCTCGGTGGCGATGCCGCGGTCCATCACCACCACCGCGCCTCGGGCCGCGCCCAGCTCCGCCAGCATCGCGCCCAGGGTCCTGCACTCGCCGATGTTGCCGGCCAGCACCCGGCTCCGCATGACGAAGCCGGCGGCGTCCACCGCCAGCGCCAGGGTCAGCAGCGGGCAGTCGCTGCGCTTCTCCTTGGAGCGGCCGCGCGCGGCGCCCTCCATATCCGCCATGCGGCCCTCGAAGTAGGTGTTGGTGAGATCGTAGAACGCGATGGTGGGGGTGAGGCCGAACAGCTCGCAGGCGCGCCCGTGCACGTGTTCCTCGATGGCGTCCTGATGCCTCAGAAGCTGGTCCGAGGCGCGGTACAGGCCCATCTCGCTCAGGGCCCCGAAGTCGATGTCCAGCATCTCGCCCAGCGCGCTGGCCTTGCGGAGCCACTGGCAGGTCCGGCGCTCCGAGCCCGGCGCCAGCATGCGCGCCGCGATCGAGGCCAGCGCCCAGCATCTCTGGCGGCCGTTGAAGCCGAGTCCGGCGAGCAGCTGCGGCAGCCCCAGCGCCGCCAGTGCCGCCAGCGCGGCGTGCTCGCCGCCGGCGGTGCGCGCGTCGAAATCCTCCGCGGAGTTCACATCCACCGTCTGGAAGTCCTTCGCCGCCGGCTCCTCGGGTGTGGTTCCGCGCCGCTCCAGCAGCCGTTTGGCGATCCGCCGGGCCTCGGACTCGAGCTCCGGGTCGGGCCCCGCGAAGTCGAAGCTGTGCTGCGCCGCCAGCAGCTCCCCGACGCGCTGGCATAAAAGCTTCCATTTTTCTTTTTCAACGCTGAAGCTGGCGCCCAGGTTCAAAAGCGTGCGCTGGCGCACCTTCTCGCCGTCGCGCTCGCTCTGCACCAGCCGGTAGCTGCCGCGCGCCGTGCCGTCCCTGTTGGTGGCGGTCTTGGTCTTTCTGATGAACATGGCCGTCATTTTACAGGACCGGGAGGGGGAATCAGGGCCAATGATGCAAATGTTGGCACTACTTTCTGGAGAACTGCAGATTGACCCCCAAACAGGCGGAAAAAGGGTCGGAAATGGATGGAAAATCGGGAATTCCGGCTCCGATCAGGCCGGAATCACGGTTTTCAAGGTTCGGGCCGCTGCGGAAATGTTAAACTTGGGTTAGATAAATAACTTGACACTACTGGCCGCTTCAATTGTTAGTTCGTTTGCTCGTCAGAAAGTTGAATGCCATGCTCGATAAAACTGTCACGAATTCTATTGGCTTTCATACGAATTTCGCCTTCTTTCTCGGAAAGTTTAAATATTACGTATTCGATATCTTCTAGGTTATAGGTAGGTGCAAATACTTCCAACATACTGATGAATACATCCGCAACTTGGTCAGGATAAGATTCAACGAGACGTCTTAACTCTCGTATCACGATATATGCATTGTGCGCTAAATCAGAAAATGGTGCAGACTGCAATAGCAAATCCATTGTTTGCTCATTTAAATCATCAACAAACGAACTCCACAGGCACAACTCTGACAAAACGCGTTTATCTGCCTCATTTTTTGTATCCACTCGCCTGCTGATCACTGTCCAGAGAGGAAAAAGCTTTTCGCGAAAATCTGATTTACTGTCCCGTAGACTCCAAATGAACCATATCAGATGATGAAGCTCATCAGGCACCCACCGTTCAATCAGCCAATGTATTGTTTCAACTTGACTATCAAGTCGCTCTATTTCCCAAAGATAAGCTACAACAATATTCTGAATGATCTTTTCTTTACTTATGTCTCCAATCTCTTTAGAATCTAAGGCGTTATGCAAATGACCATTCGTAAGGAGAAACTTGTACACCTCGGGATACAAATTATCGACATAGGTATATCCTTGCATAGCACAAAACCACCGAATACGATTTTCTTTGTTAAAAATTATTGGTAGCTGTTTCATCGTCCAAGATTGGCTCATAAAGAGAAAATTTGGCAGATGCTTAGCGAACAATGTCACGAATTCGTAGTTTTCAACGTCTCCAACCTGTTTATCGAATATTGGTAGCAACTCATTTTTCCATTGCTCATCATGTCCTGTGTTGTTCTTTTCAGCCAGCCTGCAAATCCGTAAAGCGTAACTTATTAGTGCTTGCACACACTTGCCACGGGGACTATTGACAGCAACTAATGCGGCATCATGTGTTCCTGTGAAGGAATCGCCACTTTGATTACTAAGAATGTTTTCAATTATTTTTCTCGCTTCAGGTAACAACGGCGGAGCAAAAGCCTTTCTGTCGTCAATAACGCCATCTCTGATGAGTTCACAAATTGACTCAACAATCCGACGGTGCGAATGCTCCCCAAATCCTTGTGCCCCAGATGCACCTTCCGGCCAAAAATCTTTAGACTGTAACAAGTTCCAACAAAATTCTAGCAGTTCCTCCCAATTGTCATATTGCTTTTCTTTCCAGAGTTCCTTGTAGCCCTCAATCAGGTGGACTTTATATTCACAATGGAGGTCAATAAACTTGGTTAGTTTGCCTGTGAACGACTCGGGGCTGAGCTTAAGGGCTTCCTTTAGTGTTAGTGCGAGTCCACGACGTGACGGTGTATTCCAATGATTATCTTCCTTGAAGGATTTCAATAGATTGATCATGTTGCTAAAGTCGCAACTCAGCAACTCGTTTACGTTATAGGGAGAAACATCCTTAGCGACCTCGAAATCCCCGATATAACTGGAGAATTCTGGATGTTCAGGTTCTACTTTCGCAATCGCAAGATATTTTTCATATACCTCATCCACCCTTTGACTCCCTTTCCCTCTGACAGCGGATAACCATGTCAGCCAGATGTAGGCGTGGTGCCTTTCCCGTATATCTTGAGTCTGATCAGAATCTATATTTCGCGCTGCGACATTTCCAATTATTTCAATGGTCTTTTGCTTATCGCAATCACTAAAATCAGTAAACCAATTCTTGAGAAAGAGATACATTTCATGCTGGTAGTCATACGTGAAGTATTGGCGGTCAAGGAGTTTTTTAGCTAGTTGACTTAGTGGCCTTCTGTTTACGTTAATGACGTAAATCGCTATCCGTTTGAAGATCACTTTATCATCGGAGAGCAGTTTATCTACGTAATCATCTGCAGCAGAAGCGCGCCTATCAACATACCCTAGAAGTGCGTCGCGCATTGCGCTGATTAAAATATCTGTCGCATCATCTGCATTCCAATTCTGTTTGTGATCCTCAATAGCGGGTCGCCAGAGAGTTGAAAGCTTGTCCTTATTTGACTCGCTAACTATCTCGCTAATACGATTGCGGAAAATATCGACACCCCTATGTTCTAATCTCTCCCCAATTTTTTTTCCATATGAACTGAATATCTCCCTTGAACAATAAGAATCTACGGGTAATATCGCCTCCGACTTGCCCGAATTCACCCACTTTTTTGCTTGCCACTTTGGCGTGGTTAACGCTTCAATCAAAACTACGGACAGTTTGTATGCATGTTCAGAGTCGCTATTCAGAAAACGCCCAAGAATTTCACCAAGTTCAGTCCCAATCAGCGAACGGTCAAAAGGATCTTTGAGCCAGAATTTGAACTGTTCGACATCGTCAACGGAAATTTTTTTAATTGGAATGAAGCGAATTATCTTGGCGAAGTACCACCATGTTCGGTAGTTGTGAAATCCAATTTTCTCGGCATATTGGGTAACCTCGCGAATTACATTCAGAAATTTGTCTGAATATTCGTAATTCTCAGGTTGTAGCAGTTCCGGCGCCGTCTGTTCCAGATAGTCCATGATGGGCCAAGTCGGAACTCTAAATAATCCTTCCTTATCGGACGGTTCTGGTTCAGGATTTCGCTCAGGATCCAAAAACCCCCTTTCTTTCAACTCGTCAAACCACTTCAGACCTTTCAACTTTCTAAAGAAAAATGGTTGTAAAGCAGGTTTACTCTGAATCCTATCGAGAGCATCCATCTGACGGTTGGAAAGGTTATTCATCAGCCACCTCAAGCACAAATTTCAGATCGTCGGCCAGTAGCGGATGACCAACTTCCAGCTTCTGAGCCCAGTCTTCCACAATCTTTTCCAATTGACGATAATGCATGTGGTCCAAACTGTAATGGATCAAGCGTACGCCAAATGAATTGACATAGTAATTGTTCAGATGACGAAACGTCTCTTTCTGATGAGAATAAAAGGCGGTCAGCATAAACCGTTTTTGCTGCTGGGGAGCGGACCGTTTATGTTGTTGGGAAATTGACTGCCCTCCCTTCCGCAGAATATGCTCGAGCACCTCCCATTCTTCCAACCCATACCCAAGAAACAGGATCGTATAGTGATCAAACATCTCTTTGAGGAAATCTAGCACCAGTTTTTGATCATAGAATTTCAGATACTGCGGTGTAGTCATAATCATTGATTCGGGATGATTTATGCTCCCATGCAGGTGAATCACTGTGCCAGGACTTCGCAACTGACCAATTCGGAGATGCTTTGGTTGATAAATTATCTCCGGTTCATCTTTATCAACGAAGTCCTCCGCTTTACCAAGTTCGCCTGTTGACATCTTTCCAGGTTTCGAATCTAGGAACCTGTCGTAGTTTGTTGTGACGTAGATACAACCGATGTTTAGTAAATGTTCGTAAACCTTGGACTTGCAGTTTTTGTTAGGCAAAATCAACTTTTCATAGTTCAATGACACTGAATTTGATTCAGATACCTGAACCGCAATCGAGAGCCGTTGCTTGGCGGATAAGTTAGATAATTGTTCGACATCCGCGAATGTTATGATCTCCTGATCAGCCAATTGTCGGAGTGCTCCATTTGCGAATTCATTCCATGATGGACATCCCATCAGCCGAGATACGCCGGCACCTACAAAAATCACCAAATTTCCTTCGCTGGCGGCCTGTTCCACTTCACGTGGAGCGCGCGGTATTCTTGGTGGAGGCCAGTCTACATCACTCAAAGTTGTTTTCCTTTATCTTTATGCCCAAGTTCCAATGGGGAATGTAAGTTTCAATCTTGGTATGCCTACCGGTGAAGAAAACGGTTTAATTGTTGCCAGAGCAATGGATAAAGATACCTACTTCGAGGCAGTGCAGTGTTCAACCGCAATTATAGATTGCCATTTCCATTTGATTTTTTTCACTCTACTGCGCGATTTCCTGCCGCTCGGCGTGGAGGTATAGTTGGGTTGCGGGCATTCAGACCGCCATGCCCCTGCGATCAGTTGTCAGTGCTTTCTATGCAAATCACCACTGCATGGTGCAAGAATCGTCCAGTAGTGTGGTGACGACCACCGGATCGCCAAGCACCTCACCCAATTACGAAAAGCGGCGGTTGAAGGTGAGAGACATGGCTTTATTTTCGTATCTTACGTTGACCCACTGGAAGAACAGATTGGTTCATTAGTTGCCGGTTCTATCAAGCCATAGCGCCAGTACCACACCCGTTGTCTGTATGAAGTTTTAGCGCGCTATCTTGAACCGTACAGTGATCTGTTGTAATCCGGATTCCTACGGTAGCGATGGGCATCGTTCACCATTCTCCATCTACTCACCTAGACGGTGAAGTTCGACACAGCGAACATGACGCGGCACTATGTGACGGAGCTTGTTATACTGCTCGCGCTGGTTCTTACAACAGTCTTCAAACTGACCACGAACTAGCGATAAAAGTGCTTGTGTTTATTGAGGAATAATTTTCTGAAGCGCTTTTCACCTATGTCGCGACTGGCCTTGAAGTCAATGATTTTCTGCGCTGGAACGCGTGTTGGCGGCTTCGTTGGGAACGGCTTTGTTTCCCAGTCAACGCGGAGGTGATGATCACAATCTGCGAGTCCTTCCTCCCAATCCCCAATCAATCCGTTCCCGATCATGAAAGTCAGAGCTCGCATTCTTCAGAATCCAAGTAAGTCATTCTGGAGATGCCCATCGTGAAGATACTTAGGGTCAAACTCTTTAATAGCTTCCAGAGGTTCGATTGGGTCGCCCCATATACCGCGCCGTTCGTCTAGAGATAGAGACCAATATTCTTCCAGTGCTCCCGTATTTCCGAAATGTGACCATAGCGACTTATTGCAGACAATCCGCGCCAGAGCCGATCGTGCGATATATTCGACAGTCGCTTCTTTCTTCACCAAATCGAGCCGAATCTCGCGGTCGAATGTCTCCAGATATTGATTTTCATGGAGGTGTTCGACTTTGCTTCTAATGTTGTACAGGTCCTCCATCAAATTATGATGTTTCGGCCCGATGAACAATTCCGTCCGGCTCTTGAACTGTCGCTTTGTCTTTCCGATGGCGGGTAGGATTAACCCATCGATGCAACGGCAATACTGGTGGATCCGATCGAGCAATCCCGCGTTCGCTCTTGCTTCCACATATATGTTCATCGTTCGCAGCAAGCGCAACAGATGGATGGGCTCCGTGTCGAGTTGCATTGCTTCGAGATGCTGTGCGAGTTGCGCTGCGAGTCGAATTTCGGCGGAAGTGAGTGGCGGGTAGGGCCGGAAGACTTGGGGTACGGGAAGTGCCAGATCCATCTGTTGCTGGATATCGATGTTGTCATCCTTTCTTGAACCCGTCAGCATGATCGGTGCATGGGAGGGCGAAAACGTCGCTGAGAGCAGGAGTCCGATGTAGAAATGCTGGACACGCAGTTGCAGCAAATGGCATTCGCCATCCGGAACATCGGGTGTCGTTGATTTCAGTTTACTGACAAGGAATAGGTTGCTGTCTTGTATCTGATCGGTACGAATACTGCCGATCCAATTCCACCATTCCGACGGGACATCAAATGTCGTTTCGGTGAGGACCTGAAGATTAGGTGCGATATTTTCCGGTGGCAATTCCCCTTCGAGCTTTACCTCAAGGCCAACCAAAGCATAATTCTCACCATTATCAATCCACATCGCGTAGTCTCTTTGTCTGCCACCCCTCAACGCCGAAAGGTCGCGGCACACTGCAAATGTAAACAATAACAGACCGGGTTGCCAAGGAAATTATCTTCGCAACTGACAAGACGTTCAATCCTTTCAAGAATCGATGCTGCTACATCAAGCACAACTTCGGCCGCAGCGAGAATGTCCTCACACTGCTGACCCTGGACCTGTTCAAACGGTATGAGTGCTTCGGCAGTGAATACGTGTGCTGAGTGCGGTCACCGATCAGAAGCAGCGGTCGATGCCAGATTGCGCGCTCCGTCTTAACCGATCCAGATTGCCTCGCGGAGACTTCGCGCCGACCATTCGTCATTTTTTTCAACGCACAGGAGTCAGCAATGAAATCGAAGCCGTAAATGTAGAATTTCCGCTCGGGGCAACGAATGATTTTCGTGACAAAGAAGACTACTTATAATCGAATCAGTCAGATGAAATTCCACCTCCCCACAGTCAGCATCTTCACATGAAATTTCAAGTAAAAATTCAGAATTGCAGTAAGTTGAAAAACGAAGAGTTTTCAATCAGCAACTTCACTGTTCTGGCTGGACCGAACAACACCGGAAAGAGCTTCGTATCAAAAATTCTTTATTCCATTTTCAAGGCGTTGAGAGCTGATCACGCCAGGTCCTATCTTTCCCAGCAAATTTCGAAACTTGAAATGGAATGGACAATGTTAAGTCTGCAATATTTAGATCTGACTGATGATTCGATTGAGAACTTTGTATTCGAAACATTGAAGGCAATAAAATCTTTGATTGCCAGCTGTTCCGATGGAAATTCGGAAGAGCTGGATATCACTGTTTCGAGAATTGTCAGCCATATCGACGAACTTTTGGAAGTTGCTGAGCAGAATCGCCCAGAACTGAGAGAAAACAAACGAAGAAAGAGCAGAAAAAATTCAAGTATTCAGAAACTTGTGCCTTCATTGACTCAAACGAGAAAACATCTCACCGAACTGAGCATGAGCGAAATAATCTTTCGCGGGATAAAGGTCGAGATTGAAAAGAAATTCAGGGGAAACTTTCAGACAGCCAGTATTTCTCAGTTGGCTCATGACGAAAGTCAGCCGACCGTGATCGATATTGAAAATATCGGGAGATTCATAATCTCAGATGGCGAAACCACCATGCACCTGTGCGACACCTGGCGCGAGAGCGTGCTGCCCTTTTCGAGGCTGATCTTTATTGAATCTCCAATTTCAGACTTCCTGACCTCGGCAGAATGAGTGTTTCCGCCTGATCCGGGCAAGACACTCATTCTATTCGTTTTTTTTCTGAAAAAAATGCAAAAAAGTTGAAACGGCGGTTTTCCAGTGGCTATAATAATATATTATAGTTTTCACCGCAGGAGAAGCCCATGCAGCAGCCCATCGCCCTCGCCCAGCCGGACGCCATCCCCATCGGCGCGCGCCATTCGATGCAGACCAAAGACGGCGTCACCACCTACTTCCTGTATCTGGACGTCATCGACCGGCATCCCGCCGGCGACGCCGCCGAGCGCAGACTGAGGATCGCCAGGTTCGCCGATATGAAGGTTGCCAGCCAGGCTGAGATCGCGGCGGCCTTCGGGGTCTCGCTCATGACTGTGAGCCGGCTTCTGGCGCGCTACCGCGAGCATGGCGGGCGCGTCTTTTTCGAGCCGCGCCGCGGCCGCGGGCGCACCAAGCTGGACGACGAGACGATCTCGAAGGCCGAGCGGCTTTTGGCCGCGGGCTGCAGCGGGCGGCAGGCGGCGCGCGAGCTCGGCATCGCGCCCAGCACCTTCAGCGAGCACTGCCGGGCCGGCGCCATCGTGCGGCCGGAGGCGGCCGCCGGGCCTGCGACAAACGGCATCGCGGCAGAGCGCAGCTCGCGCGACCGGCACGACAAAAGCGCGCCGATGGGGCGCGCCGCGCATGCGGTGGCGGCGCGCATGGATGCGAGCGTCGGACCGGGCGGGGAAGCGAAGCCGGAGTTCAAGGCCCCGGCGCTTTCGGTGCCCTTCGGCGGCGCGCTGGCGGCGCTGCCGACACTGCTGGCCAACGGCCTGCTGCGCCATGCGCCCGGGCTGCTCAAGCTGCCGAGAGGCTACTACGGGCTGAACTCCGTGCTGCTGCTGTTCGCGCTGATGTTCGCGGCCCGGGTGCGCAACGCCGAGTCCCTGCGCTATCTGGCGCCCGGCGAGTGGGGCCGGCTGCCGGGGCTGGACCGGGCGCCCGAGGCGAAAACCCTGCGCCGCAAGCTCAAGGCGCTCAGCGGGTGCGCCGATTCGGTGCGGGACTGGCAGGCGCGGCTGACCGCGCCGTGGCTGGCCGAGGAGCCGGGCGGCTGCGCCACGCTGGCGGTCGACGGCCATGTGAAGGTGTACGCCGGCCGCAAGGGCAAGCTGCCCAACCACTTCATCTCCCGCCAGAAGCTGTGCCTGCCGGCGGCCGCCAGCTACTGGATCAATGCCTTGGGCGGCCTGCCGCTCCTGTGCGTGCACGAGCAGATCGATCCGAAAATGTGCCAGGCGCTGGAGCGCGACCTGGTGCCGCAGCTCAAGGCGCTCGGCCTGCCGGTCGAGAACGCGCCGGACCTGACCCGGACCGACTCGGAGCCGATCCTGAACCTGGTGTTCGACCGCGAGGGCTGGAGCCCGGACCTGTTCCGGCGCCTGGCCCGCCAGGGCGTCGCGGTCATCACCTGGCACAAGGGGCACGCCGGACCCGACTGGCCGGAAGAAAAATTCGCCCGCACCGAGGTGGAGCTGGCCGGGCCGGCCTCGGCCACCCGCCGCGAGGTGATGCTGGCGGAGGACCGGGTGACGCTCGGCAACGGCCTCGAGGTGCGCCAGATCCGGCGCCTGCTCGACAACGGCCGCCAGGCCGCGGTGGTCACCACCCATCCGACGATGCCAACCGCCAAGGTGGCCGGCGCCATGTTCTCGCGCTGGTCGCAGGAGAATTTCTTCAAGACCATGCGCCACGACTTCAACTTCGACGCGCTGGCGGTCCATCAGCTGGAGGCGGTGGACGAGAACCTCGAGGTGGTCAACCCCGAATGGCGCGAGCGCGAGCGGCAGGTGCGCAACCTGACCGCCAAGCGCCAGCAGGCCGCGGTGCGGCGGCAGCGCTTCCAAGACCGCGGCAACGCCAAGAAGACCGCCCATTACGCGGCCCTCGAGGCGGCCCTCGGGGCCCAGCTGGAGCAGGCCAAGGCCGAGCGCGCGAAGTTCAAGAAGCATGTCCGGGTCGGAGACCTGCCCGAACACCTGCGGCCGGACGCGCTGGCGCGCGCGCCGCGTCAGCTGCTGGACGCCATCCGCATGATCGTCTACCGCGCCGAGACCGCCATGATGCCGGCCGTCATGCAGGCGCAGGGCCAGAAGCCCAATGCCCGCAAGCTGCTCAGCAGGCTGTTCCAGAGCGACGCGAACCTGATACCGGAGCCGGAGAGCAAAAGACTGCGGGTGCAGTTCCTCGGCCTCGGCAGCAACTCCGTCGAGCGGCCGCTGCTGGCGCTCATCGACGAGCTCAACGCCACCGAAACCCAGTTCCCCGACACCGATCTCACCCTGTTCTACGAACTGGCGCCGGCCGCCTGATCGACGCAATCCGCACCGCAGAATGCGTCATAATCCAACATGGCAGTTTAGCCGAGGTCAGGAAGTCTGAATTTACTGGAAACTGAAGACGGCGTTGGAAGAAAGCTGGAATTCTTTTCGCACCCCTTGGATTGATCGAGAGCCAATCACTGGAATTCCACAGTATTTTCACGATTTGGCTTGCTCACTCAGATTCGAATACACCGGGGACATTGCCTTTCCTGATTTGTATAGGAAGCTGACCAGTGAAAGTGTATTGGGAGGAAAATTGGCGATTTCCGAAGATGGAAATTTATCTTTTCTGGAAAATCAACGCAGCATTTCTTTGACGCAAACTGCGACCGGAGTCGCCAATGTCGGATTCCTGGCTTTGCTGATTGAACGCAAGCTTTTGGACGAAAAGTCATTCATATTCATTGATGAGCCCGAAGCTCACTTGCATCCCGCCTGGCAGGTGGTTATGGCGGAAACCCTGTTTGAATTGGCGAAGAACGGTGTGCATGTCGTCATTGCCACACACAGCATTGATATCCTGAAGTGGGTGGATGTGCACGCAAGCAAAAATCTCGACAATCGGGAGTACATCGCTCTCAATCAGTTGCCCGCGAACGTTGGGAATGCTAACAGCAATTTTGAAGACAAGATTTCGGCAATCAAGGATGAATTAGTCAAACCCTTCTCTGATCTATATGTAGAAGGTTTATGACCTGTTTTGAAGAATACTCGGAACCCATTCGCATTGCAGGCAGAGTTCTTGATGAAGGACTTCAAGCCTATCGCATGGACAGTGCCGAAAACAATAAGGAAATGAGAATTGATGTGGGATTGGATACGTGTAGTTGTTGTGACTATTTTTTGCTGAGGAATTAATCAATCATATTTAGTGAGGAAACGCTGCTTAGAAGGGCATTTGCCAAACGCCAATTTGAATTCGTCTGTTTGATCGATTCGCATCAAACGCAATTTTTCAAGAAACTGATTAAACCGGAAAACTGATTCGAAGCATACGGGTCTATGCTGTTGGTTTGCCGATTGAGTTCCAAGTTTCGCTAATCAGTAAATCTGCCTGAAGACAAGAGCTATGTATTTTGGCTGGTGGCAAGTGGCGAACACAATCTCAAAGACTATATTAGTTTTGAACAACTGATAAACTCCAAGTTGCAGGATTTACGCAGTCAGTTATCGAGTGAACTCGTGAGCGAAGTCAGGATATTCCCGTCCAGTGAGTTACCGGGTAGTTCAATAATTCTGGCGACTTCACTTGGCTTGAGTGCTGGAGTTATTCAGGTTGCTGTTCCTGCTTCGAGCGGTCACCAACCTGAATCTTGTTAGTACTGTTCCGAAATAAACCGTGAACACCGAAGTGTTGCCCATCAACACGGGGCATGCGTTCGAAATCAGCATGAGTCAACGGCGGATTGTCGGGGTCCTTGAGCGCAGCCGCCGTAATAGCGGCATCTTCCTCCAAGCTGGGAATGATTAATTCAGTCGAACGTTTCAATTGAATTTCTCCTCCAAATCTTTACTTCGCTGCAGATTGGCTTTCAAAAGCTGATCAACTTACCCCGCGATCCTTCATTTCGAGCGCAAACCGCTACATGAAGACAATCATCCATCGACAAAAGCGCAATTGTTGGGAACTCAACGTAGACACTGCTATTGTAAGCGCGAACAACCGATCGTTCCTAATTTGCCCTTCCAATTGATCCAAAACGCACATTGCAATTTTCACTCCGAGAGTCAATATATTCGATTGTTGAGGAGAATCGGCATCCGCCCGTGAAGCGTTCGCACTGCCTCCCAGGGCCATGGATTTAACCCGCTGAAGTTATCTTGGGTGAAGTACAGAAGGTAGTGGAGGAATCTTATCTTCGATCAAAATTTCCAAGTGTGACCGTATGGCCTGAGATCAGGTACATGACCAAAAGAATCCTTAGCCCAAGTTTAACATCTGATGACCTAAGCTGCTGAAAATAAAAAACAAAAAAATCCCGATGGCACTACAAAGTCGCCTTCGGGGAATATTGTGCAGCCGGCGGGCGCCGGCCGGGAGAGTTCAGATGACAGTCTTCTGCAGGCGCTTGGGCGGCGGTGCGACACCCATGGCCTCGTAGAGCGCGGCCTGATCGGCGTCGGCGCGGGCGGTCTTGCGCAGGTGCAGCGTGCGCCCGTCTTCGCGCTGGAACGAGGTGGTCGTGCGGGTGATTCCGGCCAGCTCCTGGCGGACGGTCGTCCAGCTGTCGTGCCAGCCCCGGCGGTCCCGCATCCGGGTGCGTAGCACGCAGACCGCCTGGTAGGCCAGCACCGAGATCAGCAGATGGCCGTCGGCGCGGCGTTTTTTCTGGTGAAACACGGGCCGCAGGCCCAGCTCCGACTTCAGGCAGCGGAACACCGACTCGACCTGGGTCAGCGTCATGTAGGTGCGCCACAGCGTCTCGGCGTCCCAGGCCAGGATGCTGCTGCGCAGGCAGTAGACCCCCGGGTGCGTGGCCATGGAGCCGTCCTGCGGCTGCCATTCCCAGTCTATTTCCCGCACCCGCTCGCCGGCCTCGTCGGTGATGTAGCTGAGCTGGCAGTGGCGCGCCACGCGCGAGTTGCGGGCGCTGAGCCGGCCGACGCGCTTCTCGACCTGCGCCAGTTTGCTGTGCGCCTTCGGCTTTTTCAGGGATTCATTGATCTTTCCAAGGCCCTTCTCGAAGCGCTTGCGGAAGCGGTCGATGATGCCGCTCTCCTTCTCGGCCCGGGCCTCGGAATAGCAGCGCAGATACGCCTCCTGATGGGTGCCGCCGTCGTCGTCCGCCAGCTCGATGACCTCGCGGTAGAAGCGCACCTCGGCGCCGCCGGCGCTCAGCAGCGTCTGCGCCCCGTCGCCGGGCTCGAACTCGCGCCGCTTCTCGCGCGACACCACCAGATGCTGGTAGCCGTTCTGTCTCAGCCACTTGAGATTATCCTCGGTGGCGATGCCGCGGTCCATCACCACCACCGCGCCTCGGGCCGCGCCCAGCTCCGCCAGCATCGCGCCCAGGGTCCTGCACTCGCCGATGTTGCCGGCCAGCACCCGGCTCCTCATGACGAAGCCGGCCGCGTCCACGGCCAGCGCCAGGGTCAGCAGCGGACAGTCGCTGCGCTTCTCCTTGGAGCGGCCGCGCTTCGCCTCCTCCATGCCCCCCATGCGGCCCTCGAAGTAGGTGTTGGTGAGATCGTAGAACGCGATGGTCGGGGTGAGGCCGAACAGCTCGCAGGCGCGGCCGTGGACGTGTTCCTCGATGGCGTCCTGATGCCTCAGAAGCTGGTCCGAGGCGCGGTACAGGCCCATCTCGCTCAGGGACCCGAAGTCGACGCCCAGCATCTCACCCAGCGCGCTGGTCTTCCTGAGCCACTGGCAGGTCTGGCGCTCCGAGCCCGGCGCCAGCATGCGCGCCGCGATCGAGGCCAGCGCCCAGCATCTCTGGCGGCCGTTGAAGCCGAGCTCGGCGAGCAGCTGCGGCAGCCCCAGCGCCGCCAGGGCCGCCAGCGCGGCGTGCTCGCCGCCGGCGGTGCGCGCGTCGGAGTCCTCCGCGGAGTTCACATCCACCGTCTGGTAGTCCTTCTCCCCAGGCTCCTCGGGCGCCTGCCCCTGTCTTTCCAGCAGCCGCTTGGCGATGCGCCGGGCCTCGGACTCGAGCTCAAGATCGGGGCCCGCGAAGCTGAAATGGTGCTGCGCCGACAGCAGCTCCTCAACGCGCTGGCATAAAAGCTTCCATTTTTCTTTTTCAACTCCGAAGCTGGCGCCCAGGTTCAAAAGCGTGCGCTGGCGCACCTTCTCGCCGTCGCGCTCGCTCTGCACCAGCCGGTAGCTGCCGCGCGCCGTGCCGTCCCTGTTGGTGGCGGTCTTGGTCTTTCTGATGAACATGGCCGTTATTTTAAGGCATCGGAGCGAGGAATCAAGACCAATGGTGAAAATGATGGCACTACAATCTGGAAAACCGCAGATTGACCCCGAAACGGGCGGAAAAAGGGTCGGAAATGGATGGAAAAACGGGAATTCCGGCTCGGATCAGGCCGGAATCGCGGTTTTCAAGGTTCGGGCGACTGCGGAAATGTTAAACTTGGGTTAGAAAAATGTTGCTGTAGATCTTTGCGATTTACAGGTTGCCCAGACTGCCTGAACTCTTCAAGTTCTTTCAAAAAGTTCAGATTTTCGGCATCTTGCATATCCATGCAGTACTTTAGTTCTGCTCCATCGGAGGTGTTCGAAATGAATCCATTTATCAAGCCAAGAGTCGACCCGAGCAAAGCGGAAATGCGAGCAATTTCAAGCAATGCCAGACAATCCGGAAACTCATTTTTTACTCGTTCATACGCTCTTTCTCGTAACTCAGTACCAAGGACAATCATTTCTTCCGCATAAAGTGATTCCCAAATTGGCTCCTTTTCAGGGTAGGGCTGTCCACTCCAATATTTGTCTATCCAAGAATCATTCCTGAGAGAATATTTCGGATTTTCGTGAGCCCATGTAATCCAGTTGGCGTCAAATTGCTGAAGACTGTCTATAGCACTGGACAATTCCAATTCCGCCAAGTATGAAGTGGAAAAATGATTCGAATTGTCACCGCCCCAAGATTTAGCAGCTAACTTTGCACTTTCCAAGTCAATAAAGCAGAACATGCCCTGCAATCTAGAAACACAACTGGGGTAATTTTGTTCGCGAACAGATTCCAGTCTTTGTTCAATTAAATACCGATTCCACTTTTCAGACTGAAGTATTCCCGCAAGCCAGACGGATACAAACCCTTTAGCATCAGGACGTGGAACAAGTACATCGCGATACGTTGCCCACGCACACATTGGATCGTCTATATTCAGATAAGCATATGCAGACATACTTTGCATAGAAGTTGGGAACCATTCGCTGGGTAATTCTATCTTGGAATATTACCGGAAATTTTCAAACCTTATGCAACCAGTTCTTGATGATTTCTGTAGCTGTCTCAAACATAATCGGAATATTAGTTGGAAGAGCACACCAATAATGAAATCAGAAAATTCAGGAAGTAAGAATTTTGGCAAGAGAGATCAAACGAGCAACCCAGCGTGTATTGACAGCGATATATGGCGAAGACAAAGGTACTCCAGATTGGCTAATGCGTCCAGGACGAATTGAGTGTGGAAGTTATTGGCCCCTCATACAGGAAATTTACCGCGAGCTTACAGGATGTACACTACCTGACGCAATGCCTTCAAATGAGCGGAGAATGGTTGGTGGCGTGTTCCAAACAAAAGGCGGTCTCTTTATTCTCGAAGTGGATGGAAAATTGCATTTCAATGCTTATCGTTCGAAAACGCTCAGTTTGTATCCTGAGAACCTGTCAGTCGGATTCTCGATTGATCTTTGGGTGGAAAAGTGCAATAAAAATACTGAACTGGCAGGTGTAGGTTTTGGAAAACCAAAACCGCCTCTGTTTGCCGGCAAGCACGGACGTCATCTTCAGCGCGCGTTTCGTGATTCATTGACAGACATATTGCCTTCGGAATATGGGTTTCTTCCAACGCTGCGAATAGCTGATTTTGAAGTTTCTGACTGGATTCATGGATCAGAAGTAAAAGACCGCATGGAGAATCTTGTTGAAACACGGCTTGGCATCTAGAAGAAAATTTTTTTGAAACCGACACCTGTGTCAGGTGCGGGGCGGGTAGTGATGGCTCGTTATGCGGATGACTCTATGGTATGTTTCCAGTGCTGGCAACTGATACAGCGCAGGCGTGGCAATGCTTATGATGTAGCCCAATGAATAGGGCAGGTAACTCGCAGAAGGTTGAGATGCTTTGTAGTAACGATCAGTTTCAGATCGCTCTCTGCTGCATGTATCGGCAATCAAGTGTCTTTGGATAAAGGTTCAGCGCAGTAGGTCTCAAAGAGGTCAGTTCAACTGGGAAAGTCTGGACAATATCGCCGTGGCCTTCGGCCGCCCGTCAAAATAATTCACCTGTGGCGAGAAGCTCGGTTTGCTGTCAATCACTATAGGCTGGAGTCGCAGGCGTTGATGTGTACGGGCGATTCTTAGCGAGGACCGGCAATCGACTTCTCTACCACAACAGTCTGCTAAAGCACTGATTAGCACCAATCAGTCAATGAACAAATACCGTATTCTGGAGCGAATACGATCTGTTTCACTTATCGAATGCCATTGCGGGTTGGACACCTCAACGGCACGGCGGTGGACATACTCAAACAAGAGACAAGGGACTGTCGAGAATACTCTGAAAGCAACTGCAATCAAGAAGAATGACTGTCAGAATCACTTATCCGCACCTGGATAACATATTTTTTCGGCGGTGGTGGTGGCGGCGGCGGCGGTTTGACAGCATTCTTGGGTTTGGGCGTATACCCTACTTTGTATTCCGCTCTTTTGGGGTATTCTAACGAGCCATCCGAAGATCTTTTTGACTTTTTGAAAAACATATCAGCATCCCAATTTTAACGATTGATTTCTACAGGAATGAATTCTACCATTTCGACTTCCGATTCTGAAATCGAAACTCGCTGATGAAAATTAATTTCTGACAGGACCTAAATCAAGTGCAATGACCCTTCTGTCGCATTTATCACAGCGTCTGTCGTTATGCCCTGATCTGTAGTTACGAGTTGACCGCCGTGCCTGATTGATAATGCCAAAAGATAGATCTCGGTCATCTGCTTGTGCCCTTGAATATGCCGGTGTAGGAAATGTTGCTCATCAAGCAAAGAGCTGTCTTCGTGCAAAAATTTGTGTTTCGTTTTCGAAACTGTATCGGTTAGTTTCTGAATTGCCGCTGCAATGCTGAGTTGGTTTGGGTAAGCAGACATTGTCACAACTCGCAAATACCCATTCTGAGTGGTCGGGCAAGGCGCCCAAGCGTCTTCATTGCGGCCCTAGCAGTCCTTTACTCTCAAATGGTCCTCGTGATTGGCATCGGGCAGGCTGATCAGAACACACACATCAAGCAGACGGATCATTCAGATTCCCAGTTCATTACGTATTTTGTTCACGTCTTCTTGCGTAACGACAGCACCGCCGGCCGGAATTGGATCGATGTCGGATGTTGGTTCCTTTGTCTGTCCGTCCAGCGTGAATAACACCGTTTCCCGAAAACCGCGGGAATAATTGCTGTATTCATATCGTTTAGGAATTGCGTAAGCCAGCGACAGCTTTGTTCCAGCACTGTCTTGACTTAGTGCGTCTACGGCCAGTGCTTGAAGTTTAGTGCCGAGCGGTGCGATGTAGACATGTCCGCAATCTTTCTGACGTAAGTCGGCAAGTATTTCAACAAGCAATTCATGGCAGCGCACTATGTCGTCTGCAGGCACAGTCTCAAGTCGATAAAGACGGTCATATTCCACTCGTCGAATCAAGCGCTGATTGACTGTTTGGCTGTACTCTGCCATATCGTCCGTGTACCCTGGTTCGCCAAGCAACACCATGCAAAGGTCCGGCTCAATCTCTTGTAAGAGGTGTTCGAGGCGATACGTTTCGTGCCCAAGAAGTGCAATGAATCCCGTTCGAGGAGCCAGCGGTTCCAGTGGACAGTAGGGCAGATACACAGTTTCTCGAATGCCGAAGCTGAGTTCTCTCCCGAGTGCTGTTCCATAGATGAGCGGCTTAGTGTAACAGACTTGCAGAGTTTCGATACTAAGCCACTTCCGAAGGAACTGCAATAACAGCAGCATATGCAGTTTCGTGAAACACGTTGCATCTAAAACGACAGATCGAACACTCCCAACGAGCCATTCCTTCGTAATATATGTATGGAATGCGCGTACGGCTCCAAACGGTTCGGCGACCTGGCAGCCCAGAACTTCCACGGAATTAGATTTTTCACGCAGGACAGTTTCGAGTTTTCTGACATGCCGCCGTCCCACTTCGGTATTCAGTGTATCGCTGTAGTTAAAAATTACGGCTCTTTCAATGTTGCCATTGATTAGTTCCGCAACCTGCACTGATCGCGGTTCAAAACTGCTTGCTGCCAAGAAAAGAACGGCGTTATCGCTGTCTACTTCAATGTCGTTCACAGGATCAAGTGATGTCATAATTCGACTTCTCAGGTTTGAATGAAACGCAGTTTGCGACCCACCAATATTCAGGTTAGTCGCAAGTTCCTTCGGTGGACGGAACCGCCTTCGGCAAAGGAGCAAATTTTGCGAATTTCATAAAATCAAACAGTTACAAAGTTAGTTCCTTAAAAGTGATCGCTGCGAAGCAGTATTCACTAACTGAAATATTATATGAGTGCCAGAATAGCTGGATTTGGCGCTCACTGCGAGGAACTTTCTTTGCCTTGTTTTTTGGTCGAATTGCATCGTTTGGACAGATGATTGGGCTAAATTAAAACACTTTCAGTTCGTAAACTCCAACTCCCCCGACACGATCAGATTAGAACATGGAAATCGATTGCATCCACTCAAGGGCAGTCGCGCTGGTCAGTGGAGCGTTCGAGCTTCAGGCAACTGGCGCGTGGTGTTCCGTTTCGAGAGATGAGAAGCGGTGGATATTGATTTGACTGATCATCACCGAATCATAGAGGGTGGCAAACATGAGTGAAACCGCAGAAAATCGTGTAGGTCCCATGTTGAACCCACCGCACTCGGGCGAATCAGTTCGCGACAACATTGAAGAAGTGGACTGGAGCGTTACTGAGACGGCTGCGACGTTAGGCTGCCAGCGCGGTACGCTTTCGCAAGTGTTGAACGGAAAGGCAGGAGTATCCACGAATTTAGCATTGGCACTGGAGTCCATTGGCTGGGGCAGCGGCGATCATTGGAAGCGCATGCAAGCGAGTTACGAACTTGCGAAGAAAAGGCGGGAACTGGAAAATGCAGAGCGACGTAAAGGGGGTAATTCTGTAAGCGTTCCTTGCAGTTGACCAGACTGTGTATGGTGCTCCATCGACTATTGCACATCAGTCGCTGAATTGACTGCTTCAAACAAATGACTCCACGGATGACTGATCCGACAACCAGAAGACCGCAGTTTTCGCGGGAGATCACAACAAATACCAAATTTTGCTGAAAACTTGAACCAATTTTTCAGGTATTCACGGGACGGTATAGTATCCGTTCTAACGAAACAGAACCTCAGATGGCGTATATTGTTTGTGGTATGGTAGGTAAGAAACTCATCAATCAAAATTCAATTGGTTAAGGAGAGCAGAGGTGTCGCCCAAAATCTATGCTGTGGTATTTACGAGTGAAGCGGAAAAAGGAAGTTCGCTTCTCAAGAAGTCATATAAAGATCATTTCAAAATACATGATGGCGTGGTCCTAGTTGCCAGCGAGGATCTCTCAAGCCAAATAGCACGAGCTTCTGGTTTAACCAAGACTCAGAAAGAAAAGGGCATTCGAGGCGCAGTTTTCAAACTCAGTGGGGCATACACCGGATTTGCTCCGAGTGCGCTGTGGGAATGGCTGGAAGTTGTGGAATAGTCTGGATAAGTAAGCGAAGTTAAAGGAACAGCAGATCAGCAGAACTGTGCGGCCCCTCAAAGATGATTGTCATCAAAACCCCGTATTCGATCATCATGCCAGGAATGGAAAATCTCATCCAGATTTCGAAACTCCTGGTTCAGGAATTCATTCGCAATTGAAATCCTTCATGTATGAAGCTCCACAATCTCCCCGTATCGGACTGTCATCCACATCACCCCTGCCAGAGAAGTGGCTGAATGAATTGATCAGTGAATTGGCTGAGTGTCCCACACTCGCGCGGGACGATGGCATAGAGGGGCCCTCGGATATTGCATTTCAGAAAGCTGAACAATTTCTGAGGGAAGTGTCTCGCCATGTTTCGGATCGGCCGGATGTGTACCCAATGGAAGAGAGATGTGTTGTGATTGACTTTCGGATTCCTGAACGCAAGAGCGGTGTCATGTTTGTAATTGAGCAAGATGGAGCCGGAGCGCTTTACGAACGCACCGAGAACTCACGGGGAAGACTCCGGATGAACGATGCTTCAGATTTGCTCAATAATGGCGGAATTGCGGCATTGAGAAGAGTGGGAATAGGGTAGTGGAGCAAAACAGCAGATAAAAATCTACCTTGTTCGATACCGAACACTGTAACACTCGGAAGGTAAGAATCGTCGCAGAGCAACGCTGAACGCGCTGTTTGCGGCTTGAGTTTACGTAGCAAAGCGAGTGCCTGTCTCGAAGTTAAAGCCGCCAGAGCATTCTAACGATATTTCTGTTAATCGCATGGATATGGCATCCTCGGATTAATTGGCGGAGATAGGCAATCAAAACGCGAATCAACTGGGAAAAGATTTTTGGGTTGGTATAAACTGACTGTAGCTGACATAGAGGAAGTCGGTTGCCAGGTAAAATTGTCTCCAATAGTGGATATTCCAAATGATGCTGACATCCGAATCTTCAGATAGAATTGAGTTGAGTATCATTGAACTGAATTCTGGCAGGCAATTGAAGCCAAGAAACCAGCCATTTTTGCTCGCAATAGCAAAAGTCAGCAAGAAAGGATTGCTAATCGCTGAAATCCCAGAAATTGGGCATTCATTGGGAGGATATAGCCCGTCCGAGTTGAGGGAAGTGGTTGAGGAACATATTGCTTCAATGTGGGAAGACTATTGCGCTGAACCCGATGAGAATTTAAAGCTGGGAATTCCTGAAATCAAACGCTGGCTGCTGCTCAAATTTGAGGAGGTGAGCCATAGGAATTGAACTTATTGAGCAGTGGATTGTCTGAATCACAAAGGATTTGAAGCAAAAAAACTGGAAAGCACAATAAGGTCATTTAAAGCAAAATTCGGCACGAGGTTCGAACAGTGACAAGCCGAGAGTCCGGCACCATAGAACTGGAATTGCCGTAGTGTTCAGGGAATTGTTGTTGAATTGAGTGCTTACAGCGAGTTCAATCCAGCAGAAATTTCGAATTGGCTCCGCAAGGTTGAAAAGGTGCAATCGTGACAGCTGATGTTTATGAATTTCGGAGAATTCCACCACAGCATGGAGCTTCAGATGGTGGCGGCGGAAATGGAAAAGATTCTAACGGTCGAGATTCTTCGATTGAAGCTAAGTTGGATAATTTGGCAACAAAAGAAGATGTCAAAATAGTAGAAAAAGTAATCTTGGAACGGGAAGCCTCCATGCAGCGTTGGCTTATTGGAATTTTCATTGTCAGTATTGTGGCGATGCTGAGTGCATTTGGTTCTACGGTTGTAGCATTAGCACGCGCTTTCTCATAAACAGATAGTGAGTTTTTCAGAAGACTCCCATCCATTTTGCTTGGTCAGTATCCTCAGATGAATTTCGATAGCATGAAGAAACTTCGGGTAATGGACAAATTGAAGCAGGTAAATCCTGGACCTCGTTTTGCAAGCCAAGGTCCGGGATCTGGTGAGGAATTCAGAGACAGTCATTTGATTCAAGCATTCGATAGTGCAGTGAAGGCAGGGGACACCTTGATTGTTGATATGGACGGAGCGCCTTTCGGCTTTCCGACATCATTTCTAGAGGAATCATTCGGTGGACTGACTCGATGTCGAGGAGCAGAATTGGTGCAGAAGCACATTGAGATTCAGTGTGCCGACGAGCCATTGTTGATTCGCGAAATTGCACACTACATTGAACATGCAGAAGAGGAAAAGAAGACCTTTGTTTCCAATTGAAGGTTTCTGAAGTGTCATAATTCCTTTGAAATAAAAAAAGTCTATGTTGAAGGATGAATTTCACTACTATTTGGAAAATCAGACGAAGCTGGCAAAAAAAATGCGCTAGAAAGGTGTTGGCTATCAAAAACAAAGAAGTTGTTGGAATTTTCAAAGGTGAATCTGAAGCTCTTGAACAGTCCGTGAGAGAGCATGAATTGGGCACTTTTCTAATTCAGACATGTTCTCCAGACCCGGATAGTGTGTTTTTCAAAGTTCGCACTCCCATCGGCTAGTCAGTGTGAATCATAACCGATTTGGTTTGCAGTTGACCCATTGTCGCTAGGGAGACACGGAACCTCACCTATGCATTTGCAGTTTGGCGATGAGGAGAATTCGATTCCAAATGGAAGATGAATCATTCGAAAAATCATACACTTACTTTGTTGAGAACCAACAGAGACTCGCTCAGACTCATTACGGGAAGTTTGTTGTTATTCACGACGGGGAAGTTAAGGATTTTTTTGATAAAGAGATCGAAGCCTTTCTTAGTGCAAAAGAAAAATTCGCTGCAAACTCGAACATCATCCGCAAATGCATTCGCCCGGAGGAAGAGGAGAAAATAGTGTTTCATTCTCAGGTGCTCTAATGAAGAAAAATAGGCCATATTACGTATTCACGAAATAAATTGACAGCAAATACAGACGGCTGCTTTCAGCAGTTTGACTGAATTCAGATCCCGACATTATGACCAGAGATAAAAATGCTTGATCAACATTTTCTGCGAAACGAATACAAGACTATTGCGGAAAAACTCGTACCAAGAGGGTACGACTTCGACATTGCGTACTACGAAGACCTTGAGTCTCGAAGAAGATCAGTTCAATCCGATACGGAAGCTGCTCGCAACCGAAAAAATGAACTGTCCAAGCAGATTGGCCGACTGAAATCCAAAGGCGAGGATGCATCCGACTTGATGTTGGAAGTGGAGCAGGTTGGCCTGAAACTCACTGGGCTGGAAAAGGAATTCTCAGCTGTTCAGAGTGAGTTCCACGACTTCATGTCGAGCATACCCAACGTAGCTCACGAAAGCGTACCGATCGGCGATTCGGAAGATGACAACCTGGAAGTCCGTCGAGTCGGCGAAGTCCGGCAGTTCGAATTCGAGCCGAAAGATCATGTTGCGCTAGGTGAGGGATCGGGACTGCTGGATTTCGAGCTGGCCAGCAAATTGTCAGGCGCAAGATTTGTGTTGATGAGGCGGGAGCTGGCGGCTCTGCATCGAGCGATCGCTCAGTTGATGATCGATGTTCACACGCGCGAGCATGGCTACGAGGAGATCAATCTGCCATTCATCGTCAATGCCAATATTCTGTACGGTACAGGCCAGCTGCCCAAATTCCAGGACGATCAGTTTCACTTGGAAGACTCGCGAGATTTCTACCTGATTCCAACAGCCGAGGTTCCGCTGACCAATATCGTCAAGGACTGCATCGTTGATGAGAGCGACCTGCCGATGAAGTTTGTTGCGCACACACCCTGTTTCAGAAAGGAGGCGGGCTCTTATGGGAAAGACACCCGCGGCATGATTCGGCAGCATCAGTTTGAGAAGGTTGAGCTGGTGCACATCGTCAATCCGGAAGAGTCCTATCAGACACTGGAAGAATTGACCGCCAATGCCGAGAAGATACTTCAGCTCCTGAATCTGCCGTATCGGGTGATCGTTCTTTGCACGGGTGATATGGGATTCAGTGCGGCCAAGACCTACGATATCGAGGTGTGGCTGCCAGGTCAGCAGAAGTACCGAGAAATTTCGTCCTGCAGCAATTGCGAGGGCTTTCAGGCTCGCAGAATGAAAGCGCGGGTCCGCAAATCTGAAACCAGGAAGCTGGAGCCATTGCACACCCTGAACGGCTCAGGACTTGCTGTGGGCCGGACCTTCATCGCAGTGATGGAGAATTACCAGCGCGAAGATTGCGGCATCGATGTTCCAGAAGTGCTTCAGCCCTACATGAACGGACTGTCATCAATTGAAGCCCCGCAGTGAGTCAGCCGAGGTGACTGAGTTTTCAGCGTCAGCCGCGGCGTGACTTCTTGGGCAGATACAGATCTGTGATGGTGCCTTCGTAAGCCTCTGCCGCGAAACAGATCGTTTCGGACAGGGTGGGATGCGGATGAATGGTCAGCGCAAGGTCAGCGGCATCGGCACCCATTTCGATTGCAAGCGCCGCTTCTGCAATCAACTCTCCTGCGTTCACGCCGACAATACCAGCGCCCAGCAGTCGTTTAGATTCTGGGTCAAACAGAAGTTTGGTCAGCCCTTCAGATCGTGACATGGATAGGGCGCGACCGCTGGCGCGCCAGGGAAACACGCCTTTCTCGTAGGGTGTGCTGTTTCGCTTCGCATCCTTTTCGGTCAATCCCACCCAGGCGATTTCTGGATCGGTATACGCAACCGACGGGATGACTGAAGCGTCGAATCCAGACTTCATTCCCGCAATCACTTCCGCCGCCACTTTCCCTTCATGCGTCGCTTTATGCGCCAGCATGGGCTGACCGGTAATATCTCCGATGGCATAGATTCCTTCGACGTTGGTGCGCTGCTGTCGATCAACAGCAATGAAACCCCGATTGTCGACTTGCACACCTGCGGAGCTTGCATTGATCAGACTGCCATTCGGCGTGCGTCCGACTGCAGTGAGAATCATATCGAACTCTTCAGTGGTTGAGCCCTTGTCGCTCTCGAATTCGACGGTCAGTTTATCCTTGTCCGCGCGGACAGAAACAACTCGAGTTTTCAAGAGAATCTTCTCATACAGTTTCTTGACTCTCTGTGTCAAAGGCCGCGTGATGTCACTGTCTGCCTCCGCAATCAGACTGTCAAGAACCTCGACGACAGTGACTTTGGAACCCAGTTCATGGTACACCGTGCCAAGTTCCAGTCCTATGATTCCGCCCCCAATGATCAGCAGGCGATCGGGGATCTGCTTCAGAGACAGTGCGCCGGTTGAATCTACGATTCTGGGATCGTCTGGCAGAAACGGCAATGATGCAGAACGCGAGCCTGCGGCAATGATTGCATTTCGAAACGACACTCTGGTAACAGTGTCATCTTGTATGACGCTGATTGTTTCCGAATCCATAAACTGGGCATTACCGGTGACGACTTGAACACCTCTTTGCTTTGCCAATGCGCTCAATCCGCCGGTCAGTTGTCCGACGACCTTCTCCACCCACTTTCGAAGTTGCTTCGAGTCCACTTCAGGCTTCTGAAACAGCACACCGCATTCTTCAACCTCATCAGCCTCGCAGATCACCTTGGCAACGTGAAGCAAAGCTTTGGAGGGTATGCAGCCGACATTGAGACAAACACCGCCCAATGTCGGATAACGTTCGACAAGCACCGTCTTTTTTCCAAGATCGGCGGCTCGAAACGCTGCGGTATAGCCTCCGGGCCCGGAGCCCAGGACAACGACATCCGTATCAATATTCATGTCTTGAATCGACCTCTGAAATCAGCGCGCAGGTACGATGGGAAAATTCTGCAAGGGGCTAGAGAAGGATGCGTCTTGAATCGTACAGCAACCCGCAGACAAACTTCAGGAATCGAGCGGCTTCCGCACCGTCGATGACTCGATGATCATAGGAAAGTGAAAGCGGCAGCATTGTTTTCCAGACAATCTCGCCTTCACCCGGGTAGGGCTGCAGCTTGTGACGGCTGACTCCCAGAATCGCGACCTCGGGTGGATTGATGATCGGAGTGAAGAACCTTCCGCCGATACCGCCAAGACTCGAAATCGTGAAACATCCTCCTTGAAAGTCTGACGGTGTCAATTTGCCATCTCTGGCCGCGGCGCTCATTTGCTGCAGTGACTTTGCAATGTCCAGCACACCCAGATTCTGGATATTCTTGATGACTGGCACAACAAGTCCGTTAGGCGTGTCGACTGCGACACCGATATTGATGTATTTTTTCAGAATGAGGCTTTGTGTATCAGTCGAAAGAGAGGAATTGAATGTTGGAAATTCCTGCAGCGCGTTGACGATTGCCTTGCAGATGAAGGAGAGGATAGTAACGCGTGTGCCTGAAACTCTCTGCTCCGTGTCAATCTCTTTCCTGAAAAGATCAAGCTCAGTGATATCGGCTTCATCGTGATTGGTAACGTGCGGTATATCGAGCCAGGATCGATGAAGTCGGTCACCGGTGATTTTCTTGATTTTGCTTAGCTTGACAGTTTCGAATTCACCAAATTTGGAAAAGTCAACTTCTGGAATCGGCGGCGGACCGAACAGCTGTGTTCCTTGATGAGTCGGAATGTCTTCCAATACACCTTTGATGTACTTGACAACATCTTCCTTAAGTATTCGTCCCTTCGCTCCGGTGCCTCGAATTTGAGACAGATCAGCGCCTAACTCGCGTGCAAAACGACGTACAGAGGGACTGGCATGCGGCGTCATTCCTTTTGACCGTTCAACCGGCGGCGGCAGGGTAGGTGGAGGCTTTGGTACATCTGTGCCTATTGTCTTTGGAGTTGACGGTTCACTGACCTCAGTGTCTGCTTGAGCACGCGCCGGACCTGCTTGCTCTGTTTGTGAAATGGACTGAACACTTTCCTGACTAGCAGATTCCGTCCCGCCAGCTTCAACAGTCAACAGGTGATCATTCTGTGAAACTCGGTCGCCAACCTTGACTGCCAATTCCGCGACCTTGCCTGCAACGGGAGAAGGCACATCCATTGTCGCTTTGTCACTTTCCAGCGTCAATATCGAGTCTTCGCCGGCCAGCTGATCACCAACCGATACATGAATTTCGATAATTTCGACATCAGAGAAGTCTCCAATGTCTGGCAGCAGCACCTTTTGCAAACTCTGGCTTGCACTGATCTGCGAAACGGGTTCGCTGGATCCATTGGCTGTCTGTGGGGATGCCGGAGGGTGTGGCTGTTTCTGTTCAGAAGAATCGGTTTCAGATTCGGACACGACCGAAAGAAGGTGATCGCCTTCTGATATCTTGTCGCCGATCGAAACTGCCAATTCAGTAATTTTTCCTGCGACAGGGGAAGGCACATCCATAGTCGCCTTGTCGCTTTCCAGTGTCAGTATTGGGTCTTCAGGAGAGAGGACATCACCGACAGATACATGGATTTCAATAACTTCAACATCGGTGAAATCACCGATGTCCGGGAGGTGTACCTTTTCTTCTCGACTCATCTTTTGTTCAATCCATGAATGCGCTGCTCACTGAACTCACAATTTTATAGTCATAACTCAAGAGCAATCATTCAATCTCCAGCCAGAACATCGTCTGAGTCAATGTTGTTCATAGTTCATAGGGATGCTGGTGTAGAGTTGTTTCCAAAATTAACTTGTGGCAATATCCAGATTCCATGATTGCCTACGACAGTGGATTGAGTTGAGAAAGCTGCAGATTCAAAATTCTTGACCAGACTGAATTTGACTTTTGCCAAGTTTATTACCTCCGAAATGAAATATTTCTTGGCGGCTGGCAGAAAGTTGGGGTGAATGCCTGAGACAGAATTCAGCATTCAGTACCCGAAAAAAATTTGCTACGTCGAATTGGGTCAATCAGCCGGGCGAGTTAATCGATCTTCCACGACAGGGATATTCAAATGACGATGAAATACTGCAATGTGGTCAGAGTCTGTTCTGAGATCTGGATTGATGCGCGGCAAGCGATTTGCCAGTTCAATTGCAGCGCCTCCAGTGGAAGCGACAGGAACCACAACGGCATCAGGCTGCAATCGGCGCAACATGTCAAATTCTTCAAGGACACCATCCATACCGCCGATGAACACAGCAGCCGAGAATCGATAGTCGGAAAGCATACGTTTTCTCATGGAATATAGGCTTTTGTTCCGATCGTTCCCAATCTTTTCTGTAAACGTTACATTTTCAAAGCGTTCATTATCTTCGGGAAATTGATCAGAGAAGTGTTTGGATTGATAGAGGTGGACCCAACTTTCGTAATCAACGCCGAAGTCTTCCGCCATAAGCCAAATCATTGGTGTGATTGCTGGATGCCCTCCCCATACAAGAATACGACGGCCTAGAGTTACATGAATCAATGCGGAAATTGCCGAAGCAATTGCGACTGAATCGGCTGTTGCCGCGTATTGAGGACCGCGCTTCGGATCGGGAACACTGGCCGAGAGGAATACCGCTTCAGTCATTTGGTCTTTCAGGTCGCAAGTGACCATTCAGATTCGAAAATTTTAATAATCCGGACTGCCTTGATGTTTTCATTTTGCCGATTCAGAATAGTGTTTCAATTATTGCGGATACCATAATAGCCGAAGAGGAGCAACGACATCTCACCTTGTACCACACTTAAATCCTCCAAAATGAGGATGTGTCTATGAAGAATACTGGACAGCCTCACTTCAGTTCCAAATCGAAAAATAATAACTCGCTTTAATTCTTTGCTGCAGTATTGACTGATGTGTGGAAACGACTCCAACCAATTTACTGAAACTCCGGAATCTCCACTTCTCAGCGAAAAGGCACGTCTATCGACAGTACCATCTGTGCAGATTAATGAAAGGCTTCTCGTATCGAATCACATGATGTTCATCAGATTATCTTCGTGCTGTGATTCAAACATGATGTTGTAAAGACCGAAGTTTTTGATTTCCTTCATAGTCTCTTCGAATCCGCCCCGGCCATACGGTTTCGAAGTCGTGTCTTTCGGCCCAGATTCGCTGAATAGCACATATTGAACATGTGAATCGGTTAGAAACTGAAGTCCTATTTCACCACCGTTCTTCCCTTTCCAAATTGCTCGAAGATTTCCGTTGTCAAGCAATACTACATCTGCGCGAACCAATTGCGAATAATTTGCAAAGAATTTAATGAAATTGGCGTAAGAATCCTCGTGTAAATCATATCCGTCATCTCTTGCATATTCTTTCAGGGTCTCTATTTGTTTCTCGTACAAACGTAGTTGACTCTGGCTTTTCAAATGATCAATCTTGCGGTCCACTTTTCTTTTTTTTCGATGGAAAGAGAAGCATTGGAGCATTAGCAATCGTAAAAATATCAAAAACTGTCTAATCTGTGCTCTTGAGTAAAAGAACGTGATGAAGCGTTTATCGGAAAAGGTTCTTCTTTGAACGCAAAGGCTTCGAAACTAAACATGCTTGATCCTCCATATTCAAACTTTATGGACTGTCTGACTTAGTTCAATTTGACCTGCGCTTTATCCCGAAAAATGGTTACTGCTTCATGGGATTATCTGCTGGACAGTCCCTTCCGATAGAGCACGCTAGAAACGCTTTTGGCGCGCTTCGTATAACCGATCATCTTCAATGATTGTCGCCTTGTCTTGATCTCTTGAATCAGGGTCTCTTGTGAGAAGAAGTCCAGGAAGATGAAATACTAGCAGACTGTCCTTGCGTTCGGTAATTGATGTTGCATCCAGAACTGTGTGGCCATATATACGCCGCTTTTCCGGAGCGGTTTGATTGAAGGTGTCAAGGGTGAAAAATTCGGTAATCCATGTGAAATGGGGCAGGTGGATGTGGAGAAGAGCATCTTTCAGATTGTCGCTTGCGGAGCATTGAGCGAGATGTCGCCGATAACCCGCGGCGGATGTCAAATAAGTTCGTAGAATAAGCTCGTCGGAACTGTGGGCAGCTAATAGTTCGTCAACCAACTTGTCGTTAACTGAAATTTTGAGTTTGGTAAGATCTTTACGCGCAGCTGGCAAAGCGTTTAAGTTTTGATCGATAAGGCTCTTGGCGTTGAGTTCGGCGCGAGCAGCTGTTGAGAAGACCCTTGTGGACATGAGAGCCACGCCAAAAACTGCATGATGCTTTATGTTGAGTTCTATGGGGCGATCAGGCAAGTCGCGTTTGATGGTGTTATGGCTGAATGAAAATGTGGTGCTAGCTTGTTCGTCTGTAGGAAGCCACATATATGGTCCGCTTTGGTCATCGTGAACAATAAATGCAGGCACATAATCGATAGCTCGGTTAGTCGGTTTTACCTGTTTAGCGAATACACAACCAATAACGGCGACAGTGTGACCAACAGTACCGCCAATGCTGAGACCAAGAATTACAGGAATGCCGGACTCGACATAAGGCAGCATTGCGCTTGCAAATTCTGGACCACGAATACAGAGGGGTTGATACCCAGCGTTCGAAATCGCTCTTACCATTGCATCGGTAGACAGACAATCCGATGAGTTCGGAATTGAGAAGGCCTCGCTCAGAGAGGGCGGACCTGCGAGCCTTGTAATATCAGCGACAGACACCCAATTGTAGTAATGTCTGGCATGCATATGGCGCATCCCTACCCAGATAGCGACTTGGGCACAAGCGCCAACACGGGCATCTTGCTGGATGAAAGCAGTACCTGTAACCCTTAACTGAGTTCCGAGAATATGTACATCGTTATCTGCACGGCAAGTTACAGTAGCTTCTATACCAAGTCCAGTTTCGATTCGAGCTGACAGGGTAGTTCTGCCGACTGGTGCATTTGACAAAGGACGTGTAACGCAAAAGCCACAGTAAGAACCACTCTCTAAGTCGCTCAGGCCATTCATCTGACCTGTCGTTATTGGTCGTTCAAAAAAGAGTGAGATGTCCTCTGAGAAAAAGTGGATGCGCTTGCAATGTCGAGTGTGACTACGGAAGGTGCGAGCGTAAAAATGAGAATAATCCGACGAGTAGTCGCGATCAATGTACGGATCTTCCAAAACGAAAGATTTAACATTGAGCTTTCGAAGATGTTGGATCGTATTCTGAACTACAGCGTGATGTGCACCTCCGAGCAATTGCTCCAGATGCGACCAAGCCTCGGAATTGTTCAGCAACTCGACCGAATGGGTAATTTCCACCTGCTGATCAATAGATGTGAGTGAAAGCTAAAGATTACACATTGCGTTGAATACTTATCGCCACGAATATTTCCGTATCTCTTCGGCGGCATTGTTAGTGCTTTCTTGAACTTCATCGAACTCTTTCAATGCTTCATCACTTATTCTAAGTGACAATCCTATTTCATGTGCAGGGATCGTTATTGGCTTTGGGGCGGCATCACTAACTTTCGGTGTAGAGTCTGTTCTGCCTACTGTTGGTTTTCTTTTCATATCTGATTCTCATCCGAGTTTATGTTGATTTATTCTGTAGCCATTCAGTATTTTATAATTGATTGATCATTATGGGTATTTTTTCTCCAGTTACGAAATCTCCCAATTTAGGTGAAGTTGCGAGAATTAAGTTCGAATTCTGGTGTACGAACTATATCATTCACACTTTCATGCACAAATGTATTGATCAAATTTGAATGCAATTACGTCCTTCACATGGAGATTCAATTGTTGGATACTCACGGATCTTGCAATGAGCCTTGATGAATTCATGAATTCCAACGCAGTATTTCAATGTGCTGAAACTTCGGATTACCCAATATTCAGTACAAGTGTACAAACTTCAACGGTGCCATCTGGGCGGGTCAATGATGGCTCAACGAATCGAATTACCTGCTGTGCTTCTAGCAGATTTCCACTGTCATTCAAACATGATGTCGTAAAGACCAAAATTTCTTATTTGGTTCATAGTCTCTTCGAATCCACCTCTACCATACGGTTTCGATGTAGTTTTCCGAGCGCCAGACTCATTCAACATCACATATTCAATGCTTGAATCTGTTAGAAACTCAAGTCCGACTTGAGCATCATTTTTCCCTTGCCAAATCGCTCGAAGATTACCGTTGTCAAGCAACACTAGTCCAGCGCGGGCCAGTCCTGAATATTTCTCCAAGAAGTTAACGAAATTGGCGTAAGAGTCCTCATTCAAATCGAAACCATCTTCTTTTGCATATTCTTTCAGGGTCGCAATTCGTTTCTCGTACAAACTTATTGGATTCTGGGTTTGCGAATGGTCTATCTTGCTGTCGATTATCGGTGTATTTTTCATTTTGATGATGGAAGATAAAGAGTTGGAGGAAGGGCAGCTGTTGAAAGAATTCAATAATCTGCCTGACCTGCGTTCGCCTGTTCCACGCAATGATGATCTCACATTTCTATAGTGACCGGTTTAATGCACTCATTCAATCTTCTTGAGAGTAGAATGATCTGAAAATTATATCAAGCAAAGAAAGGCCATAACTCTAGATGCAATATGAATCTAAGGCGGGTATATATCGTTGTTTTTGAAACGATTCAAAATTGCGTGAAAAATACGCTTGATATGTCAAGCATAATCGAGTATAAATTCAGTCGTTGATTTCTTATGTCAGCGATAAATCAGAAAAAATCGTTAGCACGAATATGGTCAATCGTCTCGGGCCTGAATTGCGACGTTTGCGCCGGCAGAAGGGTGCCAGTTTACGGAAGGTTCAGGCAGAAACTGGAGTTTCGAATCCATACCTTTCCCAACTCGAGCGGGGTGTCGCAGAGAACCCGGCTCCAACCAAGTTGCAGGCTCTGGCAGACTACTACGAAGCTTCGTATCTGGAACTCTTGGAACACGCAGGCTATTTGCCTGGTGAGTCCATCGAAGCTTCATCTTCACTGATTGGGAGTTCGGAAGTTCAGGAAAAGAGAAGCTCTGAAAATTCTGCCGATCTTAGCGGCCTAACGGATCAAGAAGCGGAGTCGATTTTGCAGTACATTGAGTTTCTGAAATCCAGGCGGGGAACGACTTCGTCTGGCTAAAAATTTTTTTGGATATGGAACCAACGACAGGAACATCTTAAATACATCCGACTTGGTTTGGTGTTTTCCGTCAGCAGTTCATCTTTCTCAATTCATCGATCATTCTGAACTGTTGAATGGAGCCAATGCGCCGCTGATCACTTTATCTTGAATTTGAATATTCGGACAACATTAGGAGAGGAATTATGTCAATGAATGAAGCTAAATACACACTGTGGAACATACCGAGATCGGAGTGGTCACATCCGCCTTTGTTTGATAAGAAGATCAGCGAGACAGAGAAAGAAGAGTTGATCAAGTTTGCCAGGAAGTTAAAGGATGAGAGATTGAATGATGAGAAATTGAAAGAACTTTTACGCCCGTTTGAAACTCCTGTTACTCAAGATACGCTATATCAGCCGGTAGGAGACAGGTAGATACGCAATTCGGACTCGACAAAAGAATTTAACTTTGACCATTCAGTTGTTCTGTCGAATCTCGTTGTTGAAGAAAGGGTGATGTATCCGCTACGAAAGTGTGAATAACTTTGCGACAAGAAGCGTAACTGGCATTTACCAATGGTTTCAGGTAGCTTGGTAAAGTGATTGAGGGTAACCGATTCAAGATCGGAGTCGAAGGAACACAATAAACTGATCAGATTATCGCTTGGCAAGTCAATACCACCGTGATGAACTACATTTGAAAATAGCTTTTGAATGCGGATGGCGCAATGTCCATATTGATAAAATTACAGCAATCGGCGAATTGGAATGAAGCGTGAATATGACTGAATCAATCGGATTTTATATAGACAATCAAATTTTCGAAACTGATGAGTCTATCTTATCAGTTAAAGATATTCTCACAACGGCCGGCAAGTCAGTTGATGAATTTATTCTCATTTCCTCCGACGGCACTTCTAACCTTGATCCTGCCCAGAATATTGAAGTTCACGCTGGTGAGCACTTCACAACTGAAAGGCGAGACAGTGACAATAGGCCGAAAATCACTTACAAGGTCAATGGCGAGCGATTGTCAACTGACAAAGCCATCCTGACAGTTGAGGAAATCCTTCGGACTGCCGGTAGAGCGGCGAGCATAGATTTGAATCAAATCGACAGATACTTTTTGGAAAACATCGAAACCGGTGAGAAATACGAAAGCCTCGCTGACCTAGTCGAGATCAAGGACAAAGACCAGTTCTTGGCAGTCCATGCTGGCGCTACTCCAGTGGCACACATTTAATTACCATGACCGCGGCAGAAAAGATTTGTACAGAGCTCCTCGCATTGGGCTTTGATCCACAAGTGATCAATGCAGATGGATTCATCGGCAATACTGCCGTAGTATTGCAACAGAGAGTTCAGACAGGCAGATTCAAGGGAAAAACAGTTGAGTTCGCGATTGGTTTTCAAGAGGATGGTTATCCTGTCTATCCTCCGCACTTCATCTATGTAGCAGATATCCAAAATCCCAAAATACCAGTTCACAGAACTTTTGAGCATAACAACCGAGATTGGAGTGGGTTCAGCGTACCGCCCCATGATTTTTGGGATGGTCTTCCTGCTCCACAAAAAAATATGGAAACATTTGTCAACAGGCATCTTCTTCGATTCTGGAGTCAAATTTGATTTACGACACGGTTCTTACTCAAGAGGCTCACAGTCGCGCTTCCACTCATCTGCTTCAGCATGTCAACGCTGGCCTTTTGCAGGAAGAATTGTGTTTCGCCTTGTGGCGTCCATCAACAGGTGCCAATAGGACTACCGCTGTTGTATTCGAGATTATCACCCCTGTTGCGGGCGATCATCATTTGCATGGCAACACAAGCTTCGAACCGGACTATTTGACACGTGCCATTCGACTCGCTGTGGCGCAGAATGCTGGCATAGCGTTTTTGCACAACCACCTGACCAGTGGCTGGCAAGACATGAGTGAGCCTGATGTTATTGCTGAGAGAGACCGAATCGCCCCAGTCGCCCGAGCTACCGAATTACCGCTGGTTGGACTTACTCTGGGAACGGATCAAAGCTGGAGTGCACGATTCTGGATTTGGGATGGCAATGCATTCAATCGAAATTGGTGCGAGAAAGTGCGTGTCGTTGGCCGAACTTTTCATGTGACGTTCAAGAATCGTAAATTCGGTGAGCAACATCGTCTTCTGCGTCGTACCATCGATACTTGGGGGAGCAAATGCCAGCGTGACTTATCTGGCCTTCATTTCGGAATCGTTGGGGTTGGGAGTGTCGGCTGTGTGATTGCTGAAACGCTAGCTAGAATTGGAGTTGAAAAACTAACACTTATCGATCCAGATAGGATCGAAGCTCACAATTTAGACCGCCTGCTATATGCAGCCCGCGAGGACATCGGTCACCTTAAAGTCGATCTCGTTTCCAGATTTGTAAAGAAGTCCGCTACCGCTGCGAATTTTCAGATTATCACTCACTCTTCACCAATTCAAATGGACAGCGCTTACGCTGCCGCTCTTGATTGCGACATATTGTTTTCCGCGGTAGATCGTCCGCGTCCCAAGGATATTCTTAATCATCTTGCATACGCGCACGGCATTCCCGTATTCTCTGGAGGTGTATTCATCGACAACAAACCCGATGGTTCGTTAGGCCAAGCTGCGTGGGGTGTCACGGTAGTTGGGCATTCGTATCGTTGCCTCAGATGTGATGGCCAGTACACGAGCTCGGACGTTGTTCTTGATGTAGACGGCTCTTTGGACAACCCAGCGTATATTCGGGATATGAATGATGCTGATCAAGTGCCTCGCAATCAGAATGTGTTCCCATTCAGTGCAAACCTCGCTACGTCCATGGTGATCGAAATGATTCGGTTCGTTATAGCAGATGCCTGGTGGCCTGATTGCGGAGGCCGAAAGCACTACAGCATGATTCCAAATCGACTTACAGTGGAAAATTTAGCGTGTAATGAACACTGTTCAGTCAAAGAAGTGACTTCTTTGGGTGATAGCTTCAAATACCCGTTTCTTCAAACTACTGCTGATGAAGCAAATGTCGATGCAACCCTTGTTCATCGATTTTCTTCCAGATGCATATACTTTCTGAATCGATTGCTGGAATTTCGGAGGAAAAAGTGACACCTCGAATAAGTGAACTGGCGATTCGCAATGTCCGTTGTTTCAATTCAACACAGACTGCGCGATTGCGTCGTATCACACTGCTAGTCGGAGAAAATAGCGTTGGCAAATCCACTTTCTTGGGATGCTACAACGCATTCAGTAATTTATCCAACCTTATTGACCTGACGAGCAATTACAACCCTTTCGATTCACCACCATTTCTGATGGGTGATTTCGATACTGTGGCTCGAACGGATAAATCCAACTATACCATTTCAGGGCGGTACGAAAACCACATTCATTCGGCTGCCCAATTTTGCTTTGAGCGCGGAGACGAGGGACAGCCTCTCGAAAGTTCTGTTTCGTTTTCTTATGTTGATAAAGAGGCGAATGAGTCTTGTAAAAGTATTGCTATAGACAAAAAGAAAAGCAAAGACAAAGTGCAGCTATTGTTTCAAGGTCCTAATTTTTCTTTCGATTTGGACTGGGCAGACATTTCGCACTTGCCGATATTTACTTGGCTTTCTCGGAATGTGCGCGAGGGATTTCTTCCCTACAATGCCGATAGAGTGATATTCGAAAAGCTCCGACAATCTCAGGTCGCATCGGATGATATTGTTGCCTTTGGCAAATTTATAAATTTTTTTCGCTCCGAAATGCCGTTGCCGTCCCGCCGCTGCTTTCATGTAGAGCCTTTAGACCCTCGAGTAATGCCCAGGCAACGGATCTATAGTGAACCTCCATTTAAAGTTGAAGACGATAAAGAACTAGCGTTAGTTAATGATGCTGGGACCAGCTTAGGTTTATGGGATAGTGTAGAACTTCAAGAAAGTGTCGCAAGTGGCGATATAGAAGTAGTTATCAATTCAGCATCAGGGTCGCATAATTTGCTGGACGTAGGCTACGGTGTGCATTCGTTGCTACCGATAATCCGCTCCATAGCTGCTGTCAATACCCCAACCACTTATTTGTTGCAGCAGCCTGAAGTACACGTGCATCCGGTTGTTCAAGCGAAGTTCGCACAATTTATGGCACAAGGCCCCCATGACTTCATAATTGAGACACACAGCGATCATCTCGTCGACCGATTTAGGCTGTGTGTTATGAATAAAATTTTGCAGCCGGAAGATCTCATGATTCTGTATTTCGAACGTCATGAGAGCGGAAACGAAACAACAATTCACAATATATCGGTTGATTCGGAAGGGAACATTTTGAACCCTCCAGTCAAATATCGGGAATTCTTTTTGACCGAGACTAAAAATCTCCTGGGGCTGAAGTAATCGGATCAATTTTATGTGTGTAATCGCGATTGTGGATACCGATTCATTGGCGATCTTGATGCCTAAAGATGAATCTGAAGAAAGCTTGTTTTGTTCATGGGTTGAAAAACGGCATGGTGTTCTCGCGTATTCCGATTATGGAAGATATTCGACTGAGGTTAGCAAGAATCTCAAAGTTTTGCGACTGTTCGGTCAATATGAACAAGGTGGGCATTTGAAAAAGATTCCAATGAAAGAAATCTTGGAGGCTGAAAAGAAGTTGCGCAAGCGATCCTACCGCTCAAATGATCGGCACATTCTGGCGCTTGCGCTCGCAAGCAATGCCACAATTCTTTGCTCGAACGATAAAAACCTTCGATTAGATTTCAAAGATAAAGCAATTCTTCCGCGGGTTTCACGAAAACAACGGCTTTTATACCCAATTGATGGAAACCGTAAGCAGCGTCGCCAATTCTTGAACAGGCAGCGGTGTCCCAATGTAGAGCGAGCAATAATATGAATGTTGCTCAGGATTGCAGATCAAATTGTAATCGGGTCCGGCTTCTCAGGATCAATTTCAAGAGTTTTCAATGCCTGTTCAACTTTCTTCGCCGGAATCTGACCTTCCTCTTTCAGCGCATTCAGCGCAGTCGCTACAACATGATTCCGGTTCACTTCAAAAAACTTGCGCAAATTGACCCGAGTGTCTGATCGCCCGTATCCATCAGTGCCCAAAACATGATAATTTGCGGGTACGAATCCGCGAATCTGATCAGCGTAAACCTGCATGTAGTCAGTGGCCGCAACAACCGGACCGACTGCATCTTCAAGACAGCTCTCAACATAACTCTTTCGTCCTTTCTCTGTCGGATGCAGCCGATTCCAGCGATTGGCTGAGTGTCCATCTCGGGCCAGTTCATTGAAACTGGTCACACTCCAAATATCCGCCGCAACCGAATAGTCAGACTCCAGAATCTCAGCAGCAGCAATGACTTCGCGCAAAATTGTGCCGCTGCCCAAGAGCTGCACCCGAGTCTTGCGCTTTGAAGGCGATCGCCTGAATTGATACATTCCTTTGACAATTCCTTCCTCAACACCTTCCGGCATTTCCGGATGCGCGTAGTTTTCGTTCATGCAGGTGATGTAGTAGTAGATCGACTCATCTTCCTGATACATGCGGCGCAAGCCGTCGTGAATGATGACCGCAAGCTCATAGACGAAAGTCGGATCATAAGAAACACAGGTCGGAATCGTTGAGGCGAGCACATGGCTGTGGCCGTCCTGATGTTGCAAGCCTTCACCGGCAAGCGTCGTTCGACCCGCTGTTCCACCAATCAGAAAGCCCCGTGTATGACTGTCAGCGGCTGCCCAGGCAAGATCACCGACGCGCTGAAATCCGAACATGGAATAGAAAATGTAGAACGGAATCATGCGGATTCCGTGATTGCTTCCCGCGGTGCCAGCCGCAATCCAAGAGCAGATCGCACCTGCTTCGTTGATACCTTCCTGGAGAACTTGGCCTTCCTTTGACTCGCGGTAAAACATCAGCTGATCCGCATCTTCAGGCTCGTACAGCTGTCCAAACGGGGAATAGATGCCAAGCTGGCGGAACATTCCTTCCATGCCGAAAGTTCGGGATTCGTCCGGTACGATCGGCACCACATTGCGACCGATTTCCTTATCTCGGATGAGACTTGTCAGAATCCTCACAAAACCCATCGTCGTTGAGATTTCACGTTCACCGGTTCCCTTGAGCTGAGTGGAAAAAATGTCAATGCCAGGAATCTTGAGTGCGCTTGGAATCGCGCGACGCACAGGCAAAGAACCGCCCAGCCTGCTCCGATGTTTCAGCATGTACTGAATCTCGGGACTGTCTTCCGGCGGTTTGTAGAATGGGGCGGAAGCGACTTCTTCATCGGTCAGCGGAATTCTGAAGCGATCTCGAAACGAAATCAGCGCATCCTCACCGATTTTCTTCTGCTGGTGCGTGATGTTCTGTCCTTCACCCGCTTCACCCATACCATAGCCCTTGACGGTCTTTGCCAGAATCACAGTCGGCTGGCCGGTGTGTTTGACGGCGGCGGCGTAGGCTGCGTAGACTTTATGCGGATCATGCCCGCCGCGATTGAGCCGCCAGATGTCCTCGTCGGTCATGTTCGAGACCATTTCGCGCAGCTCATCGTACTTGCCGAAGAAGTGCTCGCGAGTGTATGCGCCGCCCTTCGCCTTGAACGCTTGATACTCGCCGTCCACTGCCTCTTCCATGCGGCGCTTCAGCAGACCCTTGGTGTCTCGCATCAGCAGGGGATCCCAATAGGAACCCCAGATCAGCTTGATCACGTTCCAGCCGGAACCCCTGAAATCGCCTTCCAGTTCCTGAATGATCTTGGCATTGCCCCGTACCGGGCCGTCCAATCGCTGCAGATTGCAATTCACGACAAATATCAGATTGTCCAGCTTTTCGCGGCCGGCGAGGGAAAGTGCACCCATTGATTCAGGCTCGTCCATTTCACCGTCGCCCACAAACACCCAGACTTTGCGATTCGAGGTGTCGCAGAATCCGCGGTTGTGCAGGTACTTCATGAAGCGCGCCTGATAAATCGCCATGATGGGTCCGAGACCCATTGAGACGGTAGGGAACTGCCAGAAATCAGGCTTGAGCCGCGGATGCGGATAGGACGGCCAGCCGTTGCCGTCAGCTTCGCGTCTGAATCTGTCAAGATCGTCTTCGCTCAGACGACCCTCAAGAAACGCTCTGGCATAGATTCCGGGTGCCGAGTGCCCCTGAATGAAGATCAGGTCACCGCCGTGATTTTCACTGGGTGCGTGCCAGAAGTGATTGAACCCAACATCGTACAGCGTCGCGGATGATGCGAAACTTGCGATATGTCCTCCAAGCTCACTGGATTCCCGATTCGCGCGGACGACAATCGCGAGTGCGTTCCAGCGGATCAGCGAGCGGATTCGCCACTCCAGAGCATGATCTCCGGCGCTTCGCTCCTCCTGTGTCAATCCGATTGTGTTGAGGTAGGCCGTCGTCGGCCGGTGAGGAATGTGAACACCGGAGCGGCGGGCACTGTCGATCAGCTGCTCGATAAGAAAGTGAGCCCGTTCATGGCCTTCGCGCTCGATGACGCTTGACAGAGCTTCCAGCCATTCTTCAGTCTCTAGTGGATCGATGTCCGTCAAAGGATTGGTATCAGACATTGCTGCTCAGTCCGCGAGGTTGTCAACTCAACAAAGTTATACAGGAAACCTCAACTATTCAATTCTCAATTTGACTGCCGATCAGCTCAATTCAAGCGAAGCTTCGCGGGGCGCGGACTTCGTCAGCACCTCAGCCAGACATCGGCCGGTGTGTGACGCGTTTTGCTGGGCAACTTCCTCGGGCGCGCCTTCAGCGACAATGTATCCACCTTCCGCACCGCCCTCAGGGCCCAGATCGATGATCCAGTCGGCCGATTTGATCACTTCCATGTTGTGCTCAATTACAATCACAGTATTGCCCCGATCCCGAAGCTCAATCAGCACAGAAAGCAGCTGCTTGATATCCTCGAAATGCAGCCCTGTCGTCGGCTCATCCAGCAGGTAAAGTGTCTTTCCAGTATCGTTCTTTGAAAGCTCAAGCGACAGCTTGACGCGCTGCGCCTCACCGCCAGACAGTGTCGTCGCGCTTTGCCCGAGCTTGATATATTCCAGCCCGACGCTCTTGAGTGTTTTCAGTCGGCGGGCTACGGGCGTGATCGCTTCAAACAGTTCCAGTGCGTCGCTGACCGAAAGCGCCAGCACTTCAGCGATATTGAGACCCTTGTAGGTGATCTCAAGCGTCTCCCGATTGAATCGGGTGCCGTTGCACACCTTGCACCGCACAAACATGTCAGGCAGAAAGTGCATCTCAACCCGCACCAGACCGTCGCCCTTGCATGATTCACACCGGCCGCCTGCGACATTGAATGAGAATCGACCCGGACTGTAGCCCCTTGCGCGCGCTTCAACTGTCCTGGCAAAGAGATTGCGGATATTGCCGAATAATCCGGTATAGGTGGCAGGATTGGAGCGCGGCGTTCGACCGATCGGCTGCTGATCGATGCGGATGATCTTGTCAATCAATTCGAGTCCGAAAATTCGGTCATACGCCGCGGCTGTCAGCTTGGAGCGGTTGAGCCTCGATGCGACTGCCGGATAGAGTGTTTCATTGATCAGAGTGGATTTGCCAGAACCCGACACGCCGGTCACACAGCAGAACACGCCCAGAGGGATATTGACATTCAGACGTTTGAGATTGTTGCCTCGGGCGCCTTCGACTTGAAGCACTCGACTGGCATTGAATGGCGCTCTCAGAACCGGAACCGGAATGCTCTTCCTGCCGGTGAGATAGGCTCCGGTCAGCGATTCCGGCGCGGCTTTGATCTCCTCAGGTGTGCCTGCAGCCACCACATGTCCGCCTTGCGTACCGGCCCTGGGCCCTAGATCAATAACGTAGTCGGCGCTTCGGATGGTGTTCTCGTCATGTTCGACGACCACCAGTGTATTGCCCATATCCCTGAGACGATGCAGGGTGTCAAGCAGACGCTGATTGTCGCGGTTGTGCAGGCCGATTGAAGGTTCATCCAGCACATAAGTCACACCGACCAGTCCGGAGCCGACTTGCGAGGCCAGCCGAATGCGCTGCAGCTCGCCGCCGGACAGCGTGTTGGTGGCTCGGTCCAGCGTCACATAGGTCAGACCCACACTGGACAGGAAGTGAAGTCTTGCCCGGATGTCTCGGATGATCCTTTCGGCGATCGTTTTCTTGTGATCCTCATACAGGACCGATTGAAACCAGGCAAGCGCCCGGCTGACATTCATTCGGGTGATGTGGTGAATCGGCTTTCCGTCAACAAACACATGCCGAGGGCCGATCGACAGTCGGCTGCCGTCGCATTCCGCGCAAGGCCGCGTGTCGAGATATTTCGACAGCTCATCCCGCACCGCCTCTGAACTCGATTCCTGCAACCGTCTTTCCAGATTCGGAATCACACCTTCAAACGGCCGCGAGCTGCGATAGGTCCTGCCGCTGTCGCTCAAGTATCGCATCGAAATCTTCTGCTGTCCGCTGCCATGGAGGATGATGTGCCGGATTCGTTCCGGCAGTGATGCGAATGGCTGATCCAGATCAAAACGATAGTGTTTGGCCAGCGATTCCAGCATGCTGTAGTAATAGGCGTGCCGGGCATTCCATTCGGCCAGCGCACCCATGGAGATGCTCAGGTCTGGATCGATGACGATCCGCTCCTCATCGAATCGGGACGTGTAGCCAAGCCCGCTGCAGCTGCCGCAGGCGCCGCGGGGATTGTTGAATGAGAATATCCGAGGCTCAAGCTCATCAAGCACATAGCCGCAATACGGGCAGCCGAAATGGGTGCTGTAGATGTCCCCGTCAAGTTCGATTGAACCGTCTTCAGCGACTTTGCAGCAGGTCACCAATCCTTCGGATAATCGCGTCGCGTTCTCAATTGAATCAGCTAGGCGTTGTCTAGCATTCGGCTGAACGATGATGCGATCCACAATCACGTCGATTGAGTGTGTGGTGTTCTTGTCGAGTTTCGGTGCACTTTCGATCTCATAGACATCGCCATCAATTCGAACCCTGACATAGCCGTTCTTCTTGAGATCAGCGATTGTGTGCTCATGCTCGCCCTTGCGATCGCGGACCAAAGGCGAGATCAGCGCGAGGCGGGTGCCTTCCGGCATTTTCAGAATCAGGTCGACAATGTCAGATACAGGCTTTGCGGCGAGCACGGTCTGGTGCTCCGGGCAACGCGGCTCGCCCACTCTGGCGTAGAGCAGTCTGAGGTAATCATAGATCTCGGTAACCGTGCCCACAGTCGAGCGCGGACTGAACCGAGTCGCCTGCTGGTGAATGCTGATTGCGGGAGACAGGCCCTCAATCGCATCGACATCGGGTTTATCCATCAGGGACAGAAACTGCCGGGCGTACGAGGACAGTGACTCGACATAGCGGCGCTGTCCTTCGGCATAGATGGTGTCGTAAGCCAGCGACGACTTTCCAGAGCCTGACAGACCGGTGACGACATTCAACCGGTTGCGCGGCAGCTCCACGTGGATGTTCTTGAGATTGTGTGTCCGGGCGCCTCGAACGGTGATCTTGTCTGTTTGCACGATGTAAATTCTGACAGATGCAAAAACTTAATATGTTACTCTGCCTGAATCAGATTCGCAAAAATATTAAAATGCCGCTTTCTTAACTGATCTCGGTTCCAATTGCCCGGCTCCAAAGCCCTCACTACCGGGACATCCAAATCTTGAGTGATGTGACGAACGATGGTGTTCGCCGCTGTCTCATTGTTTCTTGAGTTAGTCGTGTCTGAGCACAGCTTCACAAAGTTCGAAAGAAAGACCATCGCGACACTTTCGTCCGTTCTCCTGATGCGCATGTTCGGGCTGTTCATGATTCTGCCAGTTCTCGCTCTCTATACCCATGAATTCGTTCACGCAACACCGTATCTGATTGGCATCGCACTCGGCATCTATGGCTTGACGCAGGCGATTTTTCAGGTGCCTTTCGGGGCCGCTTCGGATCGCTGGGGGCGCAGGCCGCTGATTGTGCTGGGTTTGATCGTGTTCGCAATCGGCAGTGTTGTCGCGGCCCAGTCTGAGTCGATTTTCGGTGTCATTCTTGGCCGTGCGCTGCAGGGCGCCGGAACAATTTCAGCAGTCGTGCTGGCGTTTATCGGGGATCGGGTTCGAGAATCTCAAAGACCCAAGTCCATGGCGATCATCGGCGTGTCAATCGGGTCAGCATTCACGCTGTCGCTCATGCTGGGCCCGCTGCTGGACCGATGGATCGGCATTCGAGGGATGTTCTGGCTTGCGGCCGCGCTGGCGATTCTGGGCATATTGATGGTTCTGACTGTTGTACCGAAATCAACCGCGGAGAACCAGACCCATACCGACAAAACGGAAGTCAGCAGGAAAGGTCTGTTTGATCGGCAGCTGATTCCGCTCTATACCGGTACGATGGCGATTCATATGGTGATGACCTCGCTGTTTCTGGCATTTCCAATACGGTTTATTGAAATCGCCGGTTTCGGACGCGAGGATATATGGCGAGTTTTCGTGCCAGTGCTCTTGGCCTCACTGGTGGTGATGGTGCCCTTGATCCGCTTCAGCTCCCGTAAAAATCGATCGAAAGAAGTGATGATCTTTGCGGGAGTGGTTCTGCTGGTTGCTCAGGGCGTGCTTTTTTTCGGTTCATCGGCTGCGGCCGCGGCGATGCTGGTTGTGGGTCTGTGGCTGTTCTTTGTCGGATTCAATACGCTTGAAGCGCTGTTTCCCTCAACGACTGTGACGCAGGCTCCGGAGCGGTTGCGAGGAACTGTAATGGGCATATTCAATTCCTTCACATTCATCGGCGCATTTTTGGGCGGTGTGTTCGGCGGGCTGGTTTACACCAGACATGAGTCAACAGGCGTATTTCTCTTTGCAGGTATTGTTATACTTGCATGGCTGGTCATCAGAGTTGTTTTCCGTCGAATTGAGGTTTGAAACACAGCAATGGATGACGAGCGAAGTTCATAAATATGCAACAATTAGTTATTGATTAGTATGAGTTGAAGAAATGGCGGGTCGTGGATTAAACAAAGTAACACTGATTGGAAATTTAGGCGCCGATCCCGAAAGACGGCGAACACAGAGCGGTTCGATGATCGCGAATCTCAATGTCGCAACGACCGAAAGTTGGTTTGATCGGGACAGCAATGAGCGCAAAGAGAAGACCGAATGGCATCGCGTGGTATTCTTTGGCAATACCGCAGAAACGATCGTGAGGTATTTTCACAAGGGCAGTCGAATCTATATCGAAGGTCGACTGCAGACCCGGAAGTGGCAGGATCAGAGTGGTAACGATCGATATACAACCGAAGTTGTCGGCCGCGATTTTCTGTTCCTGGACCGTGCGGAGGGTTCGGGATCGCGATCCAGCTCTGAATCGTATGCATCCGACTCCCCAGCTGATTCGGATAGCGCAGATTCTATGGATGACGACTTTGAAGCCGATATCCCGTGGTGACTCGGTTTTCTGAGTGACGGATTAGCCCAAGTTTAACATCTGGTGACCTAAGCTGCTGAAAATAAAAAACAAAATAATCCCGATGGCACTACAAAGTCGCCTTCGGGGAATATTGTGCAGCCGGCGGGCGCCGGCCGGGAGAGTTCAGATGACGGTCTTCTGCAGGCGCTTGGGCGGCGGTGCGACGCCCATGGCCTCGTAGAGCGCGGCCTGATCGGCGTCGGCGCGGGCGGTCTTGCGCAGGTGCAGCGTGCGCCCGTCTTCGCGCTGGAACGAGGTGGTCGTGCGGGTGATTCCGGCCAGCTCCTGGCGGATGGTCGTCCAGCTGTCGTGCCAGCCCCGGCGGTCCCGCATCCGGGTGCGCAGCACGCAGACCGCCTGGTAGGCCAGCACCGAGATCAGCAGATGGCCGTCGGCGCGGCGTTTTTTCTGGTGAAACACGGGCCGCAGGCCCAGCTCCGACTTCAGGCAACGGAACACCGACTCGACCTGGGTCAGCGTCATGTAGGTGCGCCACAGCGTCTCGGCGTCCCAGGCCAGGATGCTGCTGCGCAGGCAGTAGACCCCCGGGTGCGTGGCCATGGAGCCGTCGGCCGGCTGCCATTCCCATTCTATTTCCCGCACCCGCTCGCCGGCCTCGTCGGTGATGTAGCTGAGCTGGTAGTGGCGCGCCACGCGCGAGTTGCGGGCGCTGAGCCGGCCGACGCGCTTCTCGACCTGCGCCAGCCTGCTGTGCGCCTTCGGCTTTTTCAGGGATTCATTGATCTTTCCAAGGCCCTTCTCGAAGCGCTTGCGGAAGCGGTCGATGATGCCGCTCTCCTTCTCGGCCCGGGCCTCGGAATAGCAGCGCAGATACGCCTCCTGATGGGTGCTGCCGTCGTCGTCCGTCAGCACCAGAACCTCGCGGTAGAAACGCACCTCGGCGCCGCCGGCGCTCAGCAGCGTCTGCGCCCCGTCGCCGGGCTCGAACTCGCGTAGCTTCTCGCGCGACACCACCAGATGCTGGTAGCCGTTCTGTCTCAGCCACTTGAGATTATCCTCGGTGGCGATGCCGCGGTCCATCACCACCACCGCGCCTCGGGCCGCGCCCAGCTCCGCCAGCATCGCGCCCAGGGTCCTGCACTCGCCGATGTTGCCGGCCAGCACCCGGCTCCGCATGACGAAGCCGGCGGCGTCCACCGCCAGCGCCAGGGTCAGCAGCGGGCAGTCGCTGCGCTTCTCCTTGGAGCGGCCGCGCGCGGCGCCCTCCATATCCGCCATGCGGCCCTCGAAGTAGGTGTTGGTGAGATCGTAGAACGCGATGGTGGGGGTGAGGCCGAACAGCTCGCAGGCGCGCCCGTGCACGTGTTCCTCGATGGCGTCCTGATGCCTCAGAAGCTGGTCCGAGGCGCGGTACAGGCCCATCTCGCTCAGGGCCCCGAAGTCGATGTCCAGCATCTCGCCCAGCGCGCTGGCCTTGCGGAGCCACTGGCAGGTCCGGCGCTCCGAGCCCGGCGCCAGCATGCGCGCCGCGATCGAGGCCAGCGCCCAGCATCTCTGGCGGCCGTTGAAGCCGAGTCCGGCGAGCAGCTGCGGCAGCCCCAGCGCCGCCAGTGCCGCCAGCGCGGCGTGCTCGCCGCCGGCGGTGCGCGCGTCGAAATCCTCCGCGGAGTTCACATCCACCGTCTGGAAGTCCTTCGCCGCCGGCTCCTCGGGTGTGGTTCCGCGCCGCTCCAGCAGCCGTTTGGCGATCCGCCGGGCCTCGGACTCGAGCTCCGGGTCGGGCCCCGCGAAGTCGAAGCTGTGCTGCGCCGCCAGCAGCTCCCCGACGCGCTGGCATAAAAGCTTCCATTTTTCTTTTTCAACGCTGAAGCTGGCGCCCAGGTTCAAAAGCGTGCGCTGGCGCACCTTCTCGCCGTCGCGCTCGCTCTGCACCAGCCGGTAGCTGCCGCGCGCCGTGCCGTCCCTGTTGGTGGCGGTCTTGGTCTTTCTGATGAACATGGCCGTCATTTTACAGGACCGGGAGGGGGAATCAGGGCCAATGATGCAAATGTTGGCACTACTTTCTGGAGAACTGCAGATTGACCCCCAAACAGGCGGAAAAAGGGTCGGAAATGGATGGAAAATCGGGAATTCCGGCTCCGATCAGGCCGGAATCACGGTTTTCAAGGTTCGGGCCGCTGCGGAAATGTTAAACTTGGGTTAGATATCGCGGTCAGCTGAGCTCGATTCCAGAGTTTCGCGGGCTCTTAATTTCGCAGCAATGTATTCAGACTGCGGAATATGCAGCAGTCCCTTGACCTTGCGCATGAGATGCTGCTCGTTGGGGTCGATGTGCTGATCACTCAAAACAACCTTCCACATCGCTTCGATCAGTTCCAGCTTGGCCTTGATATCCCAGTCATTGTTGATGATCGAGGTGATTTCATGCAGGCACGTGGCTTGGCCCAGTTCTTCTTCAGCCAGCTGAAGCGACTGTTTGATCTGTGATGCGTCGATCTTGAGGACCTCGACCAGAGTGCGTTCGATTTGCGCCAGCTCTGTCTCGTCGAAATGATCATCCGCTTTCGCGGTTTCTATGAGCAGTGCAGTCGCGGCTGATGAAGGGTTCCAAGCCCTTTCCTGACTGGTATTCGAATCCTCGACCAGAAGTATTGAAATCAGGCTTTGTTTGAGTCGAGACAGCATAGGCGTTTACAGTCAAGCTAATTCGAAAATTCGGCGCAAGAAGATTCAACTGAAAAAATAATTCTAAGTGGAATTTGCGCGAGAAATTTCACAGGCAATCTTGTCAGCTTTGGTTGTTCAACTGACTGACTGTTGGAATTTGAGCACAAATTTGACTGATTCTTGATTTTCACAGACAAGTTTCTTGTGACTTTTCGAGTTGGAGAGACTTGCGGTAGCAAAATTAGATTTCCATCGTGTGCTTATTTGCAACGCAATATTCAACTATGATAAGGTAACGAAAAGAGATCAACATAGAGATTATTTATGTCTTCAGAAGTTAAGCATTCTAAACGCAAACAGGCACATGATGAAATTCTGAAAGCAGCGTTTGCTCGGCCGGGGATGCATGAAGTCATGCAGGTTTATCGCAATTGGCAAGAGAAGAATCAAGTTTTGGTTGCCTATCGCTCCATTATTCATAAACAGCCAATAATCAAGACGACAGACTCCTCAAGCTAACGATTCCATACCTGCGATCACATCAAACAGTATGCCATCATCTCCAATCTGCTGTATATGGTTTTGCGAGTCAATTGAACAGCAGGCGAGTCTCATCGGTGCGTTATGATTTGAATGCGGTGGTTAGGCAGATGTGTTTCTGGACGCGTCGCTAGAAATGGAAAGTGAATCGACGGTTTCAGATTGAGCGGGTAATTTGGTTCTTCTGACGGGATCGCGATTTGCGGTACCGAATTGATCTAGATGGTGCCATTTCTGAAGTCAATAAAGCCCCTCATACATCTCAATATCAGTAACGTTTTCCAAGTAGGCCAAATGAGTTGGAAAACTTTTGAATTGACATGTGACATTGTCGATTTCGTACTTGATGAGTCTCAGCATTCTGGCACTTCCAATCGAGTCGCAGGTGTCAATGTGATTTTGAACCTGTACGACTTCATTTGTCGAAATGAGGAGTTCCGCAAATCGGTTAGCGGTAAACACAATTCACATAAAATACGGCTAAATTTTTACCTGACCTGAACGACCTCCAATACACAGACTGACAGACCGTCATTTCAATCAATCAAGTGACAGAGAAACTGAGAATCGGTGTCGCTGGTGTCGGGTACATTGGCAGCTTGCATGCCCAGCACTTCGCCGCGAATGAGCAGGTGGAACTGATAGGTGTCGCAGACATCGACTCAGATCAGGCGCAGGCCATTGCGGAATCTCTCGGCTGCCGAGCGTTTACTGACCCTGTCCAATTACTAGGCTCGATTGATGCGGTAAGCATCGCAGTTCCCTCAGTCGCGCACCGCGAAGTTGCCGAAATCTTTCTTGCGGAAGGTGTGCACATGCTGATGGAAAAACCGCTGGCACCGACGGTTGCGGACGCGCAATTCATTGTCGACCTGGCGCGCCAGAACTCCGCCAAGCTTCTGGTCGGACATCAGGAACGCTTCAATTCTGCAATCATGGAGATCGCACATCGGGTGGAGAATCCGAAATTTATCGAAGCCAATCGCCACGGAAAGTTTGCCGGCCGAGGCGGTGATGTCGATGTCATCACCGACTTGATGATTCACGATATTGATTTGGTACTGGCCATGATTGATGCGCCTGTCACATCGGTTTCCGCTCTGGGCGCGTCTGTCATTACCTCGCATGTCGATGTCGCCAATACCCGGCTTGAATTCGCAGACGGTGCGGTTGCACAGGTTACCGCATCTCGGGTTGCAGAAGAAAAGGTTCGGAATTTCAAAATCTACATGAATCAGCAGGTGCTGGAGCTGAATCTGCTTGAGCAGTCTGTTGCACTGGAGAAGGAGGCTGTGGAAGCATCCAGTGAAAACGATTCTGGCATGGTGAAGGAGTGGATCGTTACGGTTCCCTCGATCACATTGAAGCACGAGATCGATCACTTCGTCGATATTGTCATTAATGATCGTGAACCATTCGTTTCAGGTGAGGCTGCGGTTTCCACATTGAAAGTTGCGCAGATGGTGCGCGAGAATATCGGTCTGCATTGATGATGTCTGAAGAAAAAATTCCATACTTTGATTTAACCCGGCAATTCGCGCACTATCGCGAGAGTTGGCTGGAAGAGATCAGGCAGCTTGGCCAGACAGGCAGCTTCATTCTCGGAGATGCAGTCAGCAAAGTTGAAGCTGAGTTGGCGGGCTTTCTTGGTGTCAGGCATGTTGTAACAGTGGCAAACGGTACCGATGCCATCGTCATTGCCTTGCGCGCTGCAGGTGTTGAACATGGCGATGTCGTAATCGTGCCGAATTTCACATTCTACGCCTCTGTTGAAGCGGTGTCGCTGGTGGGCGCTGAGCCGCGCCTGGTTGACATCAGTCTTGATGATTTCAATATCGATCCCGAGAAAATCCGCGAGGTTATGGATGAACGCGTGAGGGCGATCATTCCGGTTCATTTGTATGGCCTGCCGGCGGACATGGTGGAGATTCGTGCGATTGGGGATCAATATGGAATTCCGATAATCGAAGATGTTGCTCAGGCATTCGGCAGCGGGTGCAATGCTATATACAGCGGTGGCATCGGAGATTTCGGCTGCTACAGCTTCTATCCGACTAAAGTTCTGGGTTTGTACGGTGATGGGGGGATGATTGTCACCAACTGTGATGAGCATAACGAACAGCTCAGGCTCCTGCGGAATCACGGCATTGTCGGTCCCAACCTTCACCAATTGATCGGGTGCACCAGCCGTCTTGATGCTGTGAAGGCCGTGCTGCTGAGTCTGAAGCTCAAATCTGTCAACCAGGCGATTGAGCGTCGCCGCGAACTGGCGAACCACTATCGAAGATTGTTGCGAAGCTGTGATGTGACTTTGCCTAGTGACTTGCCGGACAGGAGGCATGTTTTCAATATTTTCACTGTACGGACACCGAAACGCGACAGAATAGCCGCCGCACTGAAAGCAAACAATATTGGATACCAGATCTACTATCCCATGCCAGTCCATAAACAGCTTCCTTATCAGGGGCTGGGTCATTTGGATGAAGAATTTCCGGCCTCGATGCAAGCTTCAAGCGAGGTGATTTCTTTGCCGCTCTATCCGGAAATGCCGGATGCTCATGTGGATAGGGTATGCAGAGTGATTCGCAATGCACTGGACTGAATTTCGTTGTCTGACGGCGGCGCTGCTGCTCGCCATAAGTGCTGCGGCGAATGCGGCGGATTGCAGACTGTCAACCCATCATTGGAATCAGATGCATTACGCGAGCATTGCATTGATTCGCGAGAGCGGCGAGCAAACCGAGCTGCGGGTCAGGGTGGCTGATGAGCCAAGAGAGAGAGCGGCAGGATTTCAGCATATTTGTCCTGAAATCATCAAACTCAGTGCGATTCTGTTCATATACGACAGAGCGGAAAACCGCAGTTTCCACATGTCAAACGTTCATGCTGAATTGGATATTGGTTTTTTTGATGCAGACGGCCATCTCTTTCAAGTGACTCGAATGAAACCGCGAGCGGATGGCAGCTCCGGAACCAATTTCTATTCACCTGGCCTGGATGCTCAGTATGCGCTGGAGACAAGGGCGGGGTACTTTTCTGAACACAGGCTTGTGCCTGGCGCTGTTCGTCTGAGCTTCCACTGAGTCAGTCTGGATTCGGTTGGATCTCAAATCCCAGTTCTTGAAGCTGGCGGAGTGTGATTCCAGCATCAGTATTGTGGATTGCCACACCGCCTGCCGCTTGCCACTCATCGGTGTTTTTGATGTAGTCATCAATCAGAATGTTCGAAACGCCGTTCAGCATGGCGAAGTCCTGTTTTGCATTTCGACGTTTGACGAGGTGAATGCGATCGAGATCGGTCAGTTGAACATTTCTGCGCAGCCACTCGCGCTTGCCGGGTTCACTGTTGGGGTCGGAATAGGGGAGTGAAGACAGAATGTGCCCCTGGTAATGGTCAACAACACGCCAAATCTCTTGTCCGCCTTCCATCCACTCCAAATCTTCCCAGAAATTGGATGTTTTTCGTGTAAGAGCCCACATTTTTGAAACTGACATCGATTTGATTGATTGATCAGTCAGTTTTTGAACGGCAGAAAAGAAATCGCACAGAACGCCGTCCATATCGCAATAGATGGTGGGCTGAATTGACATTGAAGGTTGATGGGATGACTATTCCAAACCGCCATCGATCATGGATTCTTCGAGCGGTTCGCCAAAATTCAGATCTCGTGTGGCGCGACGACCCAGCACACTGTCGAGATATTTTGGCCGCATTCCAAGTCCAGGGCGGATCGAACGAACATTCGATTGGGTGAACTTTTCGCCTTCGGCAATCGGTGCAACGACATACAAAGAGCGACGTATGCTGAGAATAGTCTTCTCAGAGGAAGTGGGTTCAAAAGTCGGCTGTCCCACTGCGACTTTTGCGATCTTTGCGGCACTGACGAGTTCCTGAAGTTCTGACGGTTCAAGTGAGAATGCGCTGTCCACACCGCCTTCAGATCGATCCAAGGTGAAGTGCTTTTCAATAAAGTTCGCTCCCATTGAAATAGCGATAGCAGGTACTGTGATGCCAGAAGTGTGATCGGACAAGCCAGCCACGACATCAAAGCGATTTGCAATTTCGGCAATTGTCGCAAGATTAGATTCGCTTGGATCGGTGGGATAGGCTGAGGTGCAGTGCAGCACTGCAATCTCTTTCGCCCCGGCACTGCGCGCGGCCTCAATCGCCTCGGAGATTTCTTCGAAATTCGCCATGCCGGTTGACATGATGATCGGTTTGCCGGTTCTAGCTGTGTACCGGATCAAGGGAAGGTCAATCAGTTCCGGTGATGCGATCTTGTACGCTGGCGCATCGAGACTTTCAAGCAAATCCACCGCAGTTGGATCGAAAGGCGATGAAAACAGGGTTATTCCAATCTTGCGCGCATAATCGAAGATTGGCCCGTGCCATTCCCATGGGGTATGAGCTTCCTCATAAAGTTCATAGAGCCGACGACCGCCCCAAAGACCGCCGTCAACGATGAATTCGGGCCCGGAGTGATCAATCGTGATCGTGTCGGGGCGATAAGTCTGGATTTTCACGGCGTTTGCACCGGCCGCCTTTGCCGCGTCCAGAATATGAAAGGCTCGCTCTATCTCACCGTTGTGATTGCCCGACATTTCAGCCACGATGTAGGTGGGTGCATCGGATCCAATCAAACAGTTGTCAATTGTTACAGATCTGGACATTTCTTTTACTTCACTGAAATTAGCAATGGTCGCGGTCTATCTGAAGTGAATGCAAACACTATTGAATTTGGCACTCTACGGCCCTTTGAACGCGTCATCGATTAGTTTTCTTGTCAGTCTTACATCGTCTTCCAATTCCGGTTCTGATGTCAGAATTTTCAGTTTGCTGTTTAGTTGATCTCTAGAAAATTCTTCGCATCTTGCCAATCCACCAAACGCCTCGTCCAAAAAGGAAGTCCCGAAACCTGCTACACCATCGAAATTGACTTCGACTTTGTCAAATCTGAGAAGGGCTGGCACTAAAACATTCTTCCTAAATTCTGTTCCGTTGAATTCACCATCTTCCTGATAACGACCAGCGGGGAATCTCGAAAATCTCTTGGCGAAGTCAATTCGAACTTTGCGCGATGTGCTCAAGATTAAGTTGACCTCACTTCAATCGAGCTTCCACGAAGGAGCCTATTCAGATCGCAAATTATGTCCATGGTTCTGCCATCAGATTATTTTTCCAAAGTATATTTTCATCGAACTTCCAGATGGAGTACGAGTTTCAGTCAGTTTCTCACCATTATTTCAGATTTTGACTTCATCGTTAGCGAGCAATCTCAGAAAATCGTTTCAAAATTTGTGAAACGGTCTCTTGGAAAATAGAAATATTCTTTTTATATTAGTTACATAATCGTTTCAAATCGATCAGGAATCGTTTCATGCCAATTGCAGATCAATCGATTCTTGACTGCATTGCAGACCATCCAGGTGCCGGGCGAGAGGATATTCGGCGCAATGTCGCGCCTGAATTCAGTACGTCGACAGTCTGTCGCACCCTGAAGCGGCTTGTCGACAAGGGCGGGCTTGATGTTTCGGGCAAAGTCCACATGACTTCATTATCGAGACACACAGCGACCATATCGTCGACCGGTTCCGATTGTGCGTGATGGACAAAGTATTGCAGCCAGAAGAACTCGTGATCCTGTATTTTGAGAAACAAAGGAATAGCAATGAAGTGATAATCCACTCCATATCGGTGGATACTGAAGGAAACGTGATGAACCCACCCAACACTTATCGTGAATTTATTCTGAATGAGACATTAAGACTGCTTCGTATAAAGTAGTCAGAGCATTCGCGAGATTGTTATCACAATAGTGGACATGCATTGTTAAACAACAGAATATCTCGGATATAGATAGCTTCACCCAAGAAAACCAGAAGAGAGTCAGACTGATGAGTCCAGTTGAAACCAATTTGAAGAACGGTGTATTCACCATCACATTGTCGCGCCCCAAACAGTTCAACGCTTTGAACTGGGATATGCTGAATCACTTGAGGGAGGCGGTCTCGTTAATTCAGACTGACGCTCAAGCTCGATGTGTTGTCATTGAAGGCAGGGGTGACAACTTCATGGCAGGCGGCGACATCATCTATTTTCACGGCCTGCTTGATTCCAGCGAAGAAGAAAAGAAACGTCAATTCGACGAACTGATATTGGAAGTTCATCGAATGGTCGAACAGCTGGCGAATCTGCCGGTACCAGTCATCGCCAAGGTGCGCGGCGCCGCTGCAGGATTCGGAATCAGCCTGGTTGCCGGCTGTGACCTGGCAGTCGGCGCCCGGAATTCCTTCTATACATCTGCCTACAATCTGCTCGGCACATCCCCTGATGGCGGCAGCACATATTACCTGCCGCGCTCAGTCGGCATGAAGAAGGCGATGGAAATCGTGCTGCTGACGAAACGATATAGTGCTGAGGAAGCGCTTGAAATCGGACTGATCAACGAAGTCGTCGACAATGAACATCTTGATGCCGCAGTTGACAAGATCGCGAAGCAAGTTGCGAATTCCGCACGATTGGCCGTTTCCAACGCAAAGAGACTTATCAGACAGTCACTTCAGCATGACCTCCATGCTCAGCTTGAAGCTGAGCGGAAGCATTTTCTAGACTGCGCCATTTCAGACGATTTCACCGAGGGTGTGCGCGCATTTGTAGAAAAAAGACCCGCTGATTTCAAGTGAGTCCATTCGAATATTTATGTCAATTTTCACCACCAATTGAGCGCACGCTGAGCAAATAAACGGAATCTCTTGAGCTGTGAATCGGGCTTTGCGACATCAAATCCGTCTTGTTTCTCAGGCGCAAATCTGGTAAATTATTCACACCGGCGAACCATTCAACTCCTTGCCCTGACAATGCCGGTAGAGTAGGGCTAATGTCCGAGAGGAGATTCTCTTATGCGTCATTATGAAATTGTCGCTCTGGTGCATCCTGACCAGAGTGAGCAGCAAGATGAAATCATCAGCCGCTACCGGCGGATCGTGGAAGATTCCGGCGGCAAAGTGCATCGCTGTGAGGATTGGGGCCGGCGAAAATTGGCCTACCCGATCGACAAGCTGTTCAAAGCAGGATACTTCCTGATGAATGTCGAATGCGATGCTTCGGTGAAGGATGAGATTGAGACTGTCTTTCGATACAACGACTCAATCATTCGGAGTCTGGTACTGCGCAAAGACGGACCGGTGACTGAGCAGTCGCCGATTCTCAAGCAGATCATCCAGAAGAAAGCCGAAGAGAAGGAGCAGGCTGAGAAAGCCGCGGAAGAGGCTCGTTTGGCGGAAGAGGCGCGTCAGGCTGAGCTGGCCGCCAAGCAAGCCGCAGCCGAGGAAGAAAAAGCGGCGGAAAAGCAGGCAGATGCCGAGGCCGCAGCCGAGTCTGATGATTCCAGTGAGGTGGAGCCGGAATCAGAAGAGGAAACCAACGAATCGAGTGATGCTGAAGAGGCAGAGGAGGATAAGTCATGAACCGTCGGCCGAGAAAAAAGAGGTTCTGTTATTTCACCGCAAATGGAATAACTGAGATTGACTACAAGGATATCGAGCTGCTGGAAAGTTTCATTTCAGAGTCTGGAAAAATCTATCCCAGCCGCAGCACAGGAACCAAGGCCAAGTACCAGCGTCAGTTGACCAAAGCGATCAAGCTGGCGCGCTACCTTTCCCTGATTCCGTATACCGATTCGCATTGACCAGGTGAGTGCCCGATGAAAGTTATTTTGCTGGAAGCCATTGCCAAACTTGGCGAGCTGGGAGACGCAGTCGAGGTCAAGCCTGGATATGCGCGCAATTATCTGATTCCTCAGCGAAAAGCCGTGAGAGCGACTGCAGAAGCCATGCTGGCAGTTGAAAATCGCCGCGCACAGCTCATCAAGGAGGAGAAGGAGCGATTGGATGTCGCCAAGGCACGCGCGGAATCGGCAGTGAAAGCCCTGACCATCCCAAGGCGCGTCATTGACGAGGAAGGGCGGCTGTTCGGTTCAGTCGCCGCCAATGACATCGTTCAAGCCGCCGAGGAGCTGAATACCGAAATTCTTCGCTCCGAAATCCTGATGCCTGAGGGAAACATCAAGAATACCGGCGAATTCACCATTCCGGTCGTTGTTCATCCTGAAGTGCGATTCGAGATCAATGTGACTGTTGTTGCCGATGATCAGGTGCAGTCGCTGGAGCAGGTGATGGACGAGGCAGAGGCAGCTGGTGATGAGGCTTCTGAGTCGGAGACAGAAAATTCTGACTCCGCTCAGTCCTCAGAGACAGAGGAAGCTTCGGAGTAAGTGTGGCAGTGGAGTTGGACAGCCTACAGCGCGAAGGTCCTGGCAACTTAGCCCTGGCGGCTGATTTTGATCAAGAACAGGAGCTCACCGGTCCGCACTCACCGCGGAACAACCGGTACGCAGAGCAGGCGCTGCTTGGCGCGATTCTGATTGACAACACCCAGTTCGAGAAGATTGCCGGTTTTCTCAAGCCCGAAGACTTCTACCTGCAGAAACATCAGGCGATCTATTCCACCTATATCAATTTATTCAGCAATTTAGAAAATGTTGATCTGGTAACCACTCGAACTGCCTTGGAGAAATCCGGCGATCTGGCAAAGGCAGGTGGCATTGAATACCTGCTTGAACTGGCGAATGAGACACCCTACGCCGGCAATATCAAATCGTATGCGAACATCGTTTACGAATGCTCAATCTTCCGCAAACTGCTTCGATGCACCCGGCAGATTCAGGACATGATCTCCAATGCCGGCGATTCGCCGGCCAAGGAAGTGCTGAGCAGGTCTCAGCATCTGATCTATGAGATTGACCAGGATGAAAGATCCAACGTCGGCCTGGTGCATGTCAAGGAATCTACGGCTGAAGCGTTTTCCAAAATCGAGGAGCTGGTCAGCAACCCTGCAAAAGACGGCATAACCGGACTTCCATCAGGCTTCATCAAGCTTGACAGGAAGACATTGGGTTTTCAGCCATCTGACCTGATCATTGTAGCCGGACGGCCGAGCATGGGAAAAACCGCATTCGCGCTCAACATCGCAGAGAATACCGCAGTCTACGGGAAGAAGCGCGTCGCGATATTCAGCTTGGAAATGTCAAGCGTCTCACTGTCGAACCGCTTTCTTTCTTCACTCAGCGCCATCAATTCAAAATCCATCCGCGAAGGAAACTTTGGTGAAGGCGAGCAGGCAGAAGTCAATTGGCAGCGGCTGGCTTGGGCTTATGACCGCTTGAATGAAGCAGAAATCTATATTGATGACGCTTCCGGCATCTCGCCCATCGAAATCTCCGCGCGTGCAAGGCGCATGCAGCGGGAGAAGGGCGGCCTTGATCTGGTGATCGTTGACTATCTGCAGTTGCTGCAGATGCAGAGCAAAGAAGCCAATCGCGTTACAGAGGTTGCAAACATCACGCGCGAGTTGAAATCGCTCGCCAAAGAGCTGAATATCCCAGTGATTGCCCTGTCCCAGCTCAGCCGGGCGGCCGAGACGCGTACCCGTCCGAAAATGGCTGACTTGCGGGAGTCCGGCGCGATCGAGCAGGACGCTGACCTTGTGCTGTTCATCTATCGGGACGAGGTGTATGATCCGAATTCCAAGGATCAGGGCAAGGCGGAGATCATTCTTTCCAAACATCGCAATGGCGAGACCGGCACCGTCGAGCTGATGTTCATGAAAGAGTGCACGCGTTTTGAGAATCCCGCTGCGGATGATTACGACGAATAATTCACTCACCCTCCGCCAAGCCGATTCTGCTGAGCCCTTCAAAGATGCGTGTATTCGGTTCAGTCAGCCAAACTGCGCTATTGCACAACTTGTCGATTGCGCGCCAGTATGCGCCTGCCGCGAAACTGATGGCTGTCGTAAAAAAGGACGCCTATGGTCACGGTCTGATTCGGGTTGCAAAAGCGCTTGACGCGCAAGTGGACGGTTTTGCCGTAGCCAGCATCGAAGAGGCGGTCAGTCTGAGGCAGTCTGCCATTGCCAAGCCGGTCATTTTGCTGTCAGGGTTTTATTCTCCGGAACACATCGGCATTCTTGAAAGTCACTCAGTTTCCCCGGTGCTTTTCTGCAAGGAACAGTTGGAAATTCTCGGTGCTGGAAAGTTTGAACAGTTGAGCGCTTGGATCAAATTCGACACCGGTATGAATCGCCTGGGATTTCCGGTCGAAAATTACAAGTTCGCAATCAAGGCTGCCCAGGCAATTCCCGCGCTTGAAATCAGGGGGTTGATGACGCATTTTGCCTGTGCCGATGAACTGGACTCTGATTTCACAAAATTGCAGATTGACAGGTTCAAGCGTCTTGCTGCAGATTGGCAAGGTGATGTCAGCCTTGCCAATTCAGCTGGATTGCTGCGTTGGCCGGACAGTCGGACTGGGTGGGTTCGACCGGGCATCATGCTTTACGGCGCTTCGCCTTTTCCTAGAAAATCCGCATCTGAACTCGGGCTCAGACCGGTAATGAATCTTTATTCAAGAATAATTGAGATAAAGACAGTCGAGTCCGGTGCCGGTGTTGGTTATGGACAGATCTGGAAGAGTGCGGAGCGAACTCGGGTCGGTATTGTCGCCGCAGGTTATGGAGACGGCTATCACCGAAGCGCCTCGAACGCGGCCCGCGTCTTGATCAACAACCGTCGGGCCGATGTGATCGGACGGGTGTCGATGGATTCCTTCGCAGTCAGACTTGACAACATGCCCGATGCCAGAGTTGGCACGCCGGTGAAGCTGTTTGGAGAGGGGCTGCCGGTGGACGAACTCGCTGCGGCCGCAGGAACCATCCCTTACGAGATATTCACCAGCCTCAATCCGCGCACCGTTTCATTGGTTGACGAATGATGCGCTAATCGAACCGCAGCAATTCATTCAACGACGTTTTGCTGCGCGTTTTCTCGTCAACCTGCTTGACAATCACTGCACAGTACAGACTGCAGCTACCATCGGAAGAGGGCAGCGAGCCGGAAACAACAACCGAACCGGGTGGAACAAAGCCGTAGGTTGTCTCACCAGTCTGGCGGTTGAATATTTTGGTGCTTTGCCCGATGTACACGCCCATTGATATGACTGAGCCCTGGCCGACAATGACGCCTTCCACAATCTCGCTTCTTGCGCCAATGAAACAGTCATCCTCGATGATGGTTGGAGTTGCCTGCAGTGGCTCAAGCACCCCGCCGATGCCAGCGCCCCCCGAGAGGTGTACATTCTTTCCAATCTGCGCGCATGATCCGACTGTCGCCCAAGTGTCAATCATAGTGCCATCATCAACATAGGCGCCGATGTTCACGTAACTTGGCATCAGCACGACATTGCGTCCGATGAACACGCCGTCTCTGACTGTGGCAGGCGGAACGACCCGGTAGCCGCCGTCAATGAAGTCCGCTTCATTGAATTCGGTGAACTTTCGGTCCACTTTGTCAAAGTATGTCGCGCCGGCATCCCTGACAACCGAATTCTCCTTCACGCGGAACGACAGGAGCACCGCTTTCTTGACCCATTCATTGACTTGCCAGCTGCCGTTTTGTTTTTCCGCCACTCGTATCTTGCCATCATTGAGTGCCGCGACCGTTTCATCAATCGCCTCGCGAATATCGGCTGAGCAGCTGTCGGGGCTGATGGACGATCGGTGTTCAAATGCGTCGTTGATTGTGGATTCGAGAATGCTCATGAATTTTCCTTAGCTGAATTTAGATATTTTTGATCGATTGCGCCGGTCCGTCAATTGCCTGTCTGATTTCGTCTGAGATGGTTTGCTGACTCTGTTCATCAGCCAGGTGATTTCCGTCTCTGTCAACAATGAAAAAGACATCCCGCACCCTCGCGCCGCTGGTTGTGATCTTTGCTGAAAGCAGCTTGATTCTGTGCTTCAGCAGCGTTCGAACAACAAGATACAGAAGCCCCGGCCGGTCTCTGGCTGAGATTTCCATCATTGTATAGTCGCAGGCAGGAGAGTGCGTGAATACGACGCGGGTTGGAAACAGCATATGGCGCGCCACCCGATGCGGAGCGACTGAGCGCGGACTGTGCTCAACCTTTCCATCGATAATCGACTGGTGGACTTCAGCTTCGCATTGCTTCAGATACCGCTCTGATCGGGTTGCCTGCGAATCGGGTGTCAGCACGACAAACGCATACACAGTCAATCCATTCGGCAGGGCATGCGTTCTGGCCTCAACCACATTGAGGTGCTGGCGGTCGAGCGCGCCCGCAATGATGGTGAACAGTTCTTTCGAATTGGTAGCGAGCACAAGAACCTGGACGACCTCAATCGAAGGATGTGTGCGGAAAGCAACCAAGGGGAAGTCGATGACGCTGCCATTCGACAGCTGTTCAACGTGCCAGGCGATTGTATTCGCGTCGTAGCTGAGGAAATAGTCGTCGTCCAGCAGTTTCCATAGCTGCTTTGCCGGCTCCTTGAGGCGCGGCAGACTGTTCAGCTGGGCCAGCGAATCATATTGAACTTCCTGGATGCGCGGCTCGATTTCCTCATGTGGCAGTGTATTGGTCAGCAGCGCTCGGGAGGTGGCAAGAAACAGGTGCTCAAGCATCTTGCCTTTCCAGTCATTCCAGACATTCGGCCCGGTGCCGCGCATATCGGCGACTGTCAGCAGGTACAGATTGTCGAGGTGCTCCTGGTTGCCCACTCGCGTCGCAAAGCGGGAGATCACCTCTGGGTCATTGAGGTCTTCTCTTTGGCTCGTGAAGCTCATTGCGAGATGCTGTCTGACCAGCCAGGCGACAAAATGCGCATCGTACTCGCTCATGCCGGCATCTTTGCAGAATCGGTAGGCTTGGGACTCTCCGAGTCTTGAGTGATCACCGCCTTGCCCTTTGGCTATGTCGTGAAAGAGTCCAGCGATGAACAGGCGTTCCGGTTTGACAAGTCGCTTCAGCGCTTCCCAGGCGGTGGGCAATTCTGAAGCGGTTTCAGGACGGCTGATCTGATGCAGATGCCAGATCACGTTCAGCAGATGGGCATCAACCGTATAGACGTGAAACAGATCGTACTGCAGTTGCCCGGTAATCTGCCGGAACTGCGGAATCAGTCGGCCTAGAAGGCCGGTGTCATCCATGAGCTTGAGCGTCTCTGTCAGGCGCTGGGTGTTCTTGAAGACACTGAGCAGCATGGCCTGAACATCAGACCTGAGTCGCAGCTGCCGATCGATCAGCCGGCGCCTGGACCGCATGACCCGCAAGGCGCTGGACCGCAGTCCCCGAATCTTCGCGTCGGTCTGAAACAGGGTGCAGGCTTCAAGCAGGATTTCGGGGGTCTGCTCAATCTGATTCGCATCAATGAAATCCAGAAACCCGTCCACCAGCTTGAAATTATCATTTATGGTTTTGATTTTGTGGCGTTTAGGAGCGAATATGCTCTCATCAAAGTGCTGCTGGAGCATGGTGGTGATATGCCGCAGTTCCTTGACTGTTCTGAAATAAGGCTTCATGAGCTTCTCGACAGCCTTGTTCGAATCGTCATCGAACAGCCCGAATTTTTTCGCAATTTCAATCTGATGGGCGAACAGCAGCCGGTCTTCGCGATGGCCGGCGACAAGGTGCAGTGCGTTGCGCATTTTCCACAGGTAATTCCGGCCGCGAATCAGTGATTGATACTCTTCCTCAACCAGGAAGCCATGTTTGACCAGATCCTGCAGACTGCGGCTGCCGAAGTGTCGCATTGCAATCCACATGATGGTGTGAATGTCCCTGAGCCCGCCCGGACCTTCTTTGATGTTGGGTTCAAGATTGAACGCAGTGTCGGCGAATTTATGGTGCCTGATTTCCTGCTCGCTCAGTTTTGCCTGACAGAACTTGCGCACAGGCCAGACACTGCTCCGATTCAGAGCAGGTTGCAGCTGCGAAAAAAGTTTTTCCGAGCCAGCGCAGAAGCGGGCTTCAAGCAGGTTCGTCATCACTGTGATGTCGTTTCGAGCCTGTTTGACACAGTCGCCCAATGTTCTGGTGCTATGCCCGATCTCGAATCCGATGTCCCACAGAAAGCGAATGAACTCTTCGATCCTCGGTGCATCAGCGCTTTGCACGCGATTATTGGTCAGCAGCAGAATGTCGATGTCGGAGCAGGGGTTCAGCTCCTCTCTTCCATAACCGCCGACTGCCACCAGCGCCATTTCCTGATCGCGCAGCCTTTCAGGAATGATCTGCTTCCAGGCATCTTGCAGAATTGAATCGACATTCTGCACCCGATAGCGAACCAGACGCGCGGCGCTCGCCTTGCTGGTGTGCAGTTCTTTCAGTTTCGCGGTTCCATCGACAACACGCTGACGGAACAGCAGTGTGCTGTCGTCAGCCTGCAGCGCTCTTGCAGCTTGGTGATTCATTGGGAATGGCAAAAGGACGCTGGTATGGGTTGCGGCAACTATCTCTGACTAATCGTCCTCAGGACCCGGATGAGTTTTCAGATAGTGTCAGAATTTCAAAACCGGTTTCCGTTACCAAGACTGTGTGCTCCCATTGCGCGGAAAGACTCCCATCACTGGTGACAACCGTCCAGTTGTCCGCCTGCAGTCGAGTCTCCTTTTTTCCGGCATTGACCATGGGCTCGACTGTGAAGGTCATGCCGGGCACCAGTTCAACCCCGGTACCGGGTTTTCCATAGTGCACCACGTGCGGCTCTTCATGAAAGCGACGGCCGATGCCGTGACCGCAATATTCGCGCACAATAGAATATCCATGGGACTCCGCATGCCGCTGAACAGCGTGCCCCAGGTCCCCGAGTCGAGCTCCCGGCTTGACCGTCTCAATGCCATGCATCATGGCTTCGTAGCAGACCCGGCTCAGGCGACTCGCTCGTATTGAGGGTTTTCCGGCAAAAAACATTCGACTGGTGTCACCATGAAATTCGTCCTTGATGACAGTGATATCGATGTTGATGATGTCTCCCTTCTTCAATGCTCTGGGTCCGGGAATTCCGTGACAGACGACATTGTTGATTGAGGTGCAGATGGATTTCGGAAATCCACGGTAATTCAGTGGTGCAGGAATCGCATCTAACTCATTGACAATAAAGTCATGACAAATTAAGTCGAGTTCTTCTGTCGTGACTCCGACCCTGACATGATCTTCGATCATATCAAGCACGGACGCGGCCAAACGACCCGCGACGCGCATCTTTTCGATTTCTTCCGAATTCTTGATGCTGATTCGTGTCATCAGTTGATTTTCATTGTTTCCGTGGAGTTCGCCTGTCGCAGCCATCAAAATCAAATGGCCAGCGGGCTTCAAGAGTTGAGTATTTTAATTCAGCGGTCAGTCATTACGATGACGGACTGCGATTGCTTTTCATTCAAGGATTCGTGAATTTGCTCTGGGGACCGCGAATCGTAGTTGACAATGAGTTCTCGATTTCAAGCAAACTGAACTCAATCAACTGAAAAACTGTCCCGCAAAAAATCACCTTTGATTATGTGTCGATCAAACAATTTTCGAGCGCTTGAAAGAATGATGGAACTTCCGTTTGCCATGTTGTAACTCATTAGTAAATTTAGAAAGTTCGCATGCTGACAGTACAATAATCAGCTCGAATCTTCTGGAAATTTTTCGTGCATTTGCCCCCGATTCGTAGTAAACTATCGCACTCAAAATTCTCACATGGATCACCACTGTCTGTCAGGGTGCCTTACGGGTGGGCAGCGCAGTGCCATGGTGGTTGAACCCAAATCAAAGGAGATCAATCGTGACTGACGTAACCATGCGCCAGCTGTTGGAAGTTGGTGTGCATTTCGGGCATCAAACCCGCTTCTGGTGCCCAAAAATGGGACCGTATATCTACGGGCACCGAAACAAGATCCACATCATCAATCTTGAGCAGACTTTGATAATGTTCAATGATGCGATGAACTATCTCAGTGCGGTAGCCAGCAAACGCGGGTCAGTGATGTTTGTCGGAACCAAAACCCAGGCTGGGCCGATTGTTCTGGAGGAGGCGCAGCGCGCCAACTCCCCGTATGTTTATCATCGCTGGCTGGGTGGCATGCTGACCAACTTCTCAACGGTCAGGCAGTCGATCGATCGTCTGAAAGAGTTGGAAGATCTGTCCAGTTCCGACGAGTTCGCGAATCTGTCCAAGAAAGAGGCGATGAGCGTCGATCGGGAGAAGTTTCGGCTGAACCGGAATCTCGCCGGCATTCGCCACATGAACGGTCTGCCGGAAGCATTGTTTGTCATTGATGTCAAGCACGAGAACATTGCGATTAAGGAAGCAAACAAGCTGGGCATTCCTGTCGTGGCGGTTGTTGACACAAACTGCGACCCTGATGGCATCGATCATGTCATTCCTGGCAATGACGATTCGATCAGTGCGATCAAACTCTATTGCAGATATGCGGCTGACGCGATTTTGGCTGGATATGAGAGCGCTAAGAGCATGCCGTTCGTTTATGATGATGAAGTTGAGACTGACTACGCAGCGATGGCCAACACCGGGGTGACATCCGCCAAGGCGGCGGTTGCGCCTGATGACGATGACCTTGCGGATGAATTGGATTCTGAAAGCGGAGAGACCCAAGTGCGCCCCTTGAGTGCGAAGGTTGAGGTTGAGGAAGTGGCTGATGAGCCGGAAACGGCGGCAGCAAGCGAAGCTGAGTCTTCTGAACCGCCAGCGGAATCGGCACAGACTGTGGATGTCAATGAACAGGAAGCGGCGGCGGCTGATTCTCAGGAGCCAGAGGAAGAGTCCGAATCTGATGAAGCCGCTGAATCTGAGGCAGAGTCCGCCAAAGAAGACTCGTAGTTTTTCTGTCCGCCGCACGGTTGATTCAATCAGCCATAGAATCAGAAGCGGGCCGGACAGTCTTCGAATCTAAAAATTGATGATATCCTGACGCGCTGTCAAAAATTCATATTCGCAGCGCGCTGGAACAAGAACATTTAACCTACATCCATTTCGGAGGGAAACTCAAATGGAAATCTCAGCAGTCATGGTAAAGCAGCTTCGCGACCGCACTGGCGCGGGGATCATGGATTGCAAGAAAGTGCTGGCCGAATGCGGCGGCGATCAGAAAAAGGCAGTGGAACTGCTGCGCATCAAAGGCGCTGAGAAAGCCGAATCGCGCACCGGCCGAACTGCGACGGAAGGCATTGTCGTCTGTCAGGTGTCACCGGCTCGCGACTGCGGCGCACTGGTTGAAATCAATTCTGAAACCGACTTCGTCTCCCGAGGTGAGGTGTTTCGAGCCTTTGCTCTGCCATTGGCCGGAATCGCGCTGTCAATCGGCGAGGATTGCGAAGATTTGAACGTGCTGAATGGCCTGCCTTTCGATGAATCCGGCAAGACCGTCGAGGACGCCCGCCAGGAAATGCTGCTGAAGATCAGCGAGAATATCTCGATTCGCCGCGTGATCGTGTTCAAAGCGGCCGCCGGTTCAATAATCGGCAGCTATGTTCATCGGGAGAGGCTTGGCATTCTGACCGAGGTTTCGGGTGGCGACTCGGACAGCATTGCAGACAGCATGGCTGTTCAGATCGCCGTGTCCAAACCCCAGTGGGTTGGCATTGACCAGATTCCGTCTGACATCATTGATTCCGAGAGGAAGATGTATCTCGCTCAAGCGCAGGAGACTGGCAAGCCGGAATTCGTCCTGCAGAAAATTGTCGATGGCAAGATCAACAAGTTCTCGAAGGAAAACACGCTGGTCAATCAGCCATATTATGAGGATGAGGACAGGACAGTTGGCGCGGTTCTCTCCGAAAGCGGCGCATCAGTCACTCGGTTCTGCCTGACGGACTTGGGAAAGTAATTCAGCCAGCGAGAATATTTTGCCTGTCGAGAATCCATTCATACCCCGCTTGAGAACGGTCCTGTTCAAGCTGAGCGGAGAGCTGCTCGGCGGCAAGCGGGGCATCGGCTTGGATGCGGAGGAACTGGACCGAGTCGCTTCAGAACTGATTTCTGTTGTTGAAGATGACATCAATGTTGCGGTTGTGATCGGCGGCGGAAATTTTTTCCGCGGCGCGCGCAATGATGCCCTTTCGATCGAGCCGTTGCGGGCGCATCAGATGGGCATGCTGTTCACCATCGCCAATGCCATCGCGCTGGAGCAGGCTGTGCGAAACCGGCTTTGGGATGCAGTGGTGCAGTCATCGGTGGCGATTCCGTCGATGGTGCAGCAGTTTGATGGTGATTCGTTCAAACCCTATATGGACGATGGCGCTATTGTCATATTTGCGGGTGGCACTGGCAGCACACACTTCACGACGGATACTGCAGCAAGTCTGCGCGCAATAGAAATCAAAGCAGATATACTCCTTAAGGCAACGGATGTTGACGGCGTGTACGATAGTGACCCGGCTCAGAACAGCGCCGCGCGGATGTACGATTCATTGACTTTTGATCAGGCTCTTGCGGATAATCTGGCGGTCATGGATGCGACATCCATCGCGCTTTGCAGAGAGCATCAGATGCCGATTCGCGTCTTCAATGCCACTGTTCCGGGAAACATCGTCGAAGCAGGCCATGGCAGAGAGGTGGGCACTTTGGTGCACGTCTGAACTTGGAGATTGAATGATGCTTGACGAACTTGTTGCTGATGCCGAAGAGAGGATGAAAAAGTCACTGGCCAATTTGCGTCAGGAACTCTCGAAGCTGCGGACCGGCCGAGCCAGCACGGCTCTGCTGGATCACATTCGCGTCGACTACTACGGGACATCGGCGCCGCTCAACCAGGTCGCCACAGTTACGGTCAGTGAGGCGCGGACAATCAGCATCAGCCCCTGGGAGAAATCTATGATACCCGTCATCGAAAGAGCCATCATGGAATCAGATCTGGGACTGAATCCGATGAGCGCCAGCGAAACGATCCGCGTGCCCATTCCGCCGCTGACGGAGGAGCGTCGGCGGGAGATTTCCAAGCTTGCCCGTTCCGAAGGTGAGAGCTGCAAGGTTGCGATTCGAAACATTCGCAGAACCTGCAACAGTGATCTCAAGGAATGGACCAAGGAGAAAGAAATTTCCGAAGATGACGAGCGGCTGGGGCAGACTCAGGTGCAGAACCTTACTGATCGGTTCACCGCGTCCGTGGACGAAATCGTCGCTGAGAAAGAAAAAGAAATCATGACAGTCTGATGCGGAGTCAGTCAGTCACTAAAGAAGTTCAATTGAGATGACCGCGGCAGATGCGCCGGATTCGCGCTCGGAGCGTCCTGTTCACGTTGCTGTAGTCATGGATGGCAACGGCCGCTGGGCTCGAAAGCGAGGCTACAGCCGGCTGGAAGGACATCGCCGCGGCGTGGAAAATGTCCGCACACTGGTCGAGAACTGCGTCAGATTCAAGATTCCGTATCTGACCCTGTTCGCATTCAGCAGTGAGAACTGGCGGCGCCCCAAGCTGGAAGTGTCTGGGTTGATGCGTCTGCTTGACCGCGCGCTGGAACGCGAAGTCCAGACTCTTCATGCCAATGGTGTCCGTCTGCAGTTCATCGGCGACATTTCAACGCTGGCAGTGGGCATTCAGAAGAAGATCGACCGCGCCTGTGAACTGACTCGTCGCAATGAGATGCTACGGCTGTCCATCGCCGTGAATTACGGTGGACAATGGGATTTGACTCAAGCTTTCAGAAAGATTCTGCTGGCGGTGCAGAAAGGAGAGGTCATTCCGGATGATGTGTCTCCAGAGCTGATCGCCGCGCACCTCAGCACTGCTGATCTGCCGAATCCAGACCTTTTCATTCGGACCGGTGGCGAGCAGCGGATGAGCAACTTTCTGCTCTGGCAGCTGGCCTATTCCGAGCTCTATTTCACAGACACCTACTGGCCGGACTTCGGCACTGAGGAATTCAGCCTTGCTCTGGAGTCATTCGCATCAAGAGAGCGGCGATTCGGCGGAGCCGAGCACGGCGCGCCTGAACTTGAAACCAGTGATGTCGAACATTGAACCGATTCTGAGCTGGCTGACCGCAGGAGCTTTCAGCGAAAAGACAGGCTGCAGTCTGCATTACCCGATTCAGTTTGATTCTTTCAGTGCGAATCGCTGAATCTCTCACTCATGCTCAAGCAACGCATCATCACGGGACTGATCCTGGTTCTCTTTCTTTTTGCAGCGATATTCTTCGTTCCGCCAATATGGTTTTTTCTGATACTGATAGCCGTCGGTGCGGCGGGATCGATAGAGTGGGCGAGCATGTCTGAATCATTCGGCCGGGCCGGATCGGTGATCTTTCCGCTGGCTGTGATCGCAGGCACTTTGATTCTTTATGTTTACAGAGATTTCGCTTTGCTGTTCAATTTGGCGGGAGTCGCGCTGTGGCTGCTGCTCGCGACAACAATTTTCAGGACAGTCGAAGACAGAACGAAAAACGCCTGGCTCACTGCATCAATCGCAGTCGCTGCAATCTCTCTGGCAGTTTACGCCATTGCTGATCTGCTGGCGACTCAGCAGTACGGCGCCTACTGGCTTGCGGGAATGTTCATTCTTGTGGGCGTTGCCGATTCTGCGGCGTTCTTCTCCGGCAGGCGTTTTGGCAAGACCAAGCTCGCGCCTCGCATCAGCCCCGGCAAGACCAGAGAGGGGCTGATTGGAAGTCTGCTCTCGGTCTGGGTGCTCTCGCTGGCATGCGGCGCCTTGATCTGGCGCGACGATTATTCGCAGCTGTTCCTGTTTGCAGTGGTTTGTTTCGCGTGTGCGCTGTTTTCTGTTGTCGGGGATCTGTACATCAGCCTGCAGAAGAGAATTCATGGGGTCAAAGACAGCGGCTCGCTGCTCCCCGGGCACGGAGGAATTCTCGATCGGATTGACAGCACCCTTGCAGTCGCACCGCTCTATGCGCTTTGTGTCAATACAATGCTGACTTGACCGGCGTGTATTCTGATGAAAAGATCACTGACAATACTTGGGGCAACCGGCAGCATCGGACAGCAGGTGCTGGACGTTGTGCGCCGCTACCCGGATGAATTCGAGATTCGCGCGCTGACTGCCATGCGAGGAAGCGATACGCTGGCGCGGCTGTGCATTGAGTTCAGCCCGGAATTCGCCGTGGTCGGCAATGCTCAGGAATTGTCCGAGCTGCGTCAGAAACTCAAAGGTGCAGATTCTTCAACTGAAATAGTTGCTGATGATCAAGAATCAGAACTCGAAAGGGTTTACAGCGCAGATGTTGTTGTCACCTCGATTGTCGGAGCGGCCGGCCTGAGACCAACGCTGAAAGCAATCAAGGCCGGAAACACGGTGCTGATCACCAATAAGGAACCGGTCGTGATGCTCGGGTCTATCCTGCGCGAAGAGGTGCGCGAGCACGGCGCCACTGTTGTGCCGGTTGACAGTGAGCACAATGCAATTTTCCAGTGCTGCAATTCCAGGTCAGGATCGCGTTATGAGTGTTTTTCACCGATCGCCGGTCTTCACCGAATTTTGCTGACTGGTTCCGGAGGTCCGTTCAGAACTGTCAGACTGGACACATTGAGAGACGTGACACCTGAGCAGGCCGTCGCTCATCCGGTCTGGAATATGGGTCCCAAGATTTCTGTGGATTCTGCGACGATGATGAACAAGGGGCTTGAGATCATCGAGGCGCACTGGCTGTTTGACACACCGGCGGATCAGATTGATGTCGTCGTTCATCCGCAGGGCATTGTGCATTCGATGGTTGAGTATGAGGACGGCTCGATACTGGCGCAGATGGGCACGCCCGACATGAGGGTTCCGCTGACATTCGGACTCTTCTGGCCGCGCCGTGCATCCAGCGGCGCTCCGCGGCTGGATGTATTCAGCATGCCCGAGATGAGCTTCGAGCCGCCGGACTACAAGCGATTTCCCTGTCTGAAGCTTGCAGGCGAGGTGGCTGCAGACTCAGGAACAGCGCCTGCAGTCATGAATGCCGCCAATGAGGTTGCAGTGGAGGCTTTTCTAGATTTGAGAGTCAAGTTCACCGACATTTACACTGTGGTTGCGCACTGTGTCGACCGGTTGGGCAGCCGCATTGCTGATTCAATTGAACAGGTTATGGAAGCAGACCGGCTGGCCAGAGAGGCGGCAAACAGAAAAGTCTCGAATCTGTCCGGACAATAGGGTGAGCGGAAAGACAGGCTGATTTTCACTCTTGACTGCTCGAAACGCAACGATTTGCAAACAATGCTGTGTAAAATTGTGCTACTCTGACGATGCAGAGCGGACCGGTGCGCACAGCGACTCTGGAATTCTGAACGATCTTTGCCGTCGGCAGTCAAGTTGAGATCGCCATTCAAGAGTGCAGTCAGACAACCTTGAAATTTTTGAATAGACGCCAATGCCTGAAATACTGAACAGCATTCTGTTTTTCATCGTCGCGATCGGCGTGCTGATCACTTTCCATGAATACGGGCACTATTGGGTTGCGCGGCGGATGGGCGTGGCGGTGCTGCGATTTTCGGTTGGCTTCGGGCCTGTTGTCTGGAAGTATCAACCCAAGGACTCGCTTACTGAATTCGCGATTTCAGCTATTCCCCTGGGGGGTTATGTCCGGATGCTTGATGAGAACCAGGAAGAGGTGCCGGAGCATCTGCTCCCGGAAGCGTTCAATCGGCAGCCGCTGTACAAGCGCTCTGCCATTGTGGCTGCCGGACCGCTGGCAAACTTTCTGCTGGCGGGAATTCTCTACGGCCTGATTTTTGTGATCGGCACAGAAGGGCTTCGTCCAATCATCGGGGCGCTCGCCGACAATGGGCTGGCAGCGAAGTCGGGGCTGCTGGTTGGTGATGAAGTCAGGACCATCGATGGAAAATCAAATCGAAGCTGGGACGAGAATCATTTCTACCTGCTGGACAAGATCGTCAGCCGCGAAGCGGTCACCTACAACGTGCAGAATGATGGACTGGTTCGTTCGGTTCGTATGAACTTTGACGAACTCGACAATGTCGACCTTCAGTCCACCAGTATCGATAATGTGATGGGAATGTATCCAGCGACGCCGAGAATACGCCCCATCATTGACAGGGTGATTGCCGGCTATCCGGCTGAAGCCGCCGGGCTTCAGCAAGGCGATGAGATCATCAGCATCAACAACACGCAGGTAGACAGCTGGAACGACCTGGTTGGCCTGGTCAGCCAGACCCATGAAACCGATTTGAACATTCGTTTTTCCAGAGACGGCTTTGAGCAGGAAGTGCTGCTCGAACCGCGTATTGTCGAGCGAAACGGCGCCAAGGTCAAGCAGATCGGGATCGCGGTCAACGCTGAAAAGCAGCTGCAGGATGCTGATGCAACCGTGACTGTGCGCTATGGCTTGATTGAATCGATGGTTCGCGGTTTTGAGACGATGTGGTCAACCACAGTTCTGACAATCAAAATGCTGGTCAGCATGGTCACACTTCAGCAATCGGCGGACTCAATCGGCGGTCCGATTGCAATCGCTGAATATGCTGGAAAGGCCGCCGAAGCCGGAGTCAACAATTACCTGACATTTCTGGCGCTGCTGAGCGTCAGTCTGGGCATCTTGAATCTGCTGCCCATTCCAGTGCTGGACGGGGGACACCTGATGTTTCATATCTATGAGGCGATTTCAGGGTCTCCGCCGACAGAGAGAATGCTGATCGTTGCGAATCAGATCGGTCTTTTTCTGCTGATCTGTTTGATGGGATTCGCGTTCTATAATGATTTAGCTCGAATTTTCTGACATCAAACGAAGCACCTATATTAGAGTTCCTGATGCGTAGATACGCTTTTTTGCTTTTGCTTGTTCTGGCGTTTCCCGTCAACGCAATCGAAACATTCATCATCGGAGACATTCAGGTCGAAGGCTTGCAGCGGGTCACGCCCGGCGCGGTGTTTGTTGCCCTGCCGGTCAGAGTCGGGGATGAGATGAACGATCAGGTGTCGTCGGAGTCGATTCAGGCCGTTTTCGGAACCGGATTTTTCGACGATGTACGGCTGTATCGAGATGGAGACACGCTCATCATCTCAGTTGTTGAAAGGCCGACAATCTCTGAAGTCGCGTTTGAAGGCAACCGAAAGCTCAAGGATGAGGTGATCGAGAATGCGTTGCGAGTTGCCGGTCTTTCTGGCGGGGACGTATACAACCCGGAACTGGTTGAGAGTTTCATCGATGAACTGAAAAGCGCATATTTTGAAGTCGGGCATTTCTCCGTGCAGATTTATGCGTCTGTCGCACCGCTGGACCGCAATCGGGTGGAGTTGAGCTTCGCAATCAGCGAAGGCAAGGTCGCGCTGATCAGGGAGATTCAGTTGATCGGCAACGAAAGGATTTCTGACAAGGAGATTCTGAAGGCGATAAAACTGAGCACGAAAAAAACGTTTGGCCTTTTGAATCGCAACAACCGCTACAACCGCGAGCAGCTGCGCGCCGATCTGGAAAGTATCTCCTCCTTGTATCTGAATCAAGGTTTCATTGAATTCTCGCTGAACTCCGCCCGCACATTCCTTTCAGAAGATCATGACGGAATACTGATCGTAATCACGATGTCGGAAGGGGAGCAGTACAAGTTTGGCGAACTGTCGATCGCCAGCTCAGAGGAAGTGATAACCCAGGAAGAACTGAATGTGCTTGTTGAGGAACCGGAAGAGGAGATTTACTCATTTGAGGAAGTCAGCGATACGCGCAACAGGATAACCGACACTTTCGCAGACCTGGGTTATGGACGCGCCCAGGTTGATGCATTGCCCACCATTCACGATGATGATCTGACCATTGATGTGAATTACGTGGTCAAGCCGGGCAAACTGACCTATGTTCGAACCATCACCTTCAGAGGCAATTTCAGCACGTCGGATGAGGTGCTGCGGCGCGAGATGCGGGTGCTTGAAGGCGGTTTGTACACAGCCAAGGAAATTCAGCAGTCTCGCGCCCGATTGAACCGGCTTGGCATATTCGGTGCAGTTGACATTCAGCTGGAACCGGTGCCGGGTACAGATGATCAGGTGGATCTGGTTGTGAATGTCGAGGAGCGGCTGACAGGTTCGCTGCTGTTCGGCATCGGCTACAGTGAATCTGAGAAAGCAAGCTTCAATTTCAGCCTGTCGCAGACCAATCTTTTCGGAACAGGGAAAAGAATATCAGTCGGCGCCGAGTATGGAGATATCGAGCAGGCTCTGAAGCTGGACTACACCAACCCCTACTACACGCTGGATGGAGTTGCCAGGGGATTCAATTTTGACTATCGCGAACGGGATACGTCGGAGTCCGACACGTCGCTGATCTATCAGTCAGATCACTTGACTGGCGGGGTGAATTTCTCTTATCCAGTATCCGAAGAAGGGGTCGTGGGGCTTGGATTCGACGGTTACAAGCGAGAGATCACGATTGCACCGGCTTACGTTCCGCTTACGGATTACCTGGTGCTTGACTACATTGGCGACGGGTTGGAGTCTGATGGCGGAAGCGCCAGAATCAGCTATCGCAGGGACACGAGAAATCGAGCTTTCTTCGCATCGGAAGGCAGTGACCTGTATCTCGGGCTTGCCGCATCGGCCGGTGATGATCAGTATCTGGCGCTGACTGCGAGCTACGCACATTATTTTCCACTGGGAGACAGACTGACACTGCGCCTGAGCACACAATGGGATGTCGGGAGTGACGACTTGCCGTTCTATCGGAACTACTACATGACCGGCAATTCAGAGATACGCGGATTCTCCAGCGGCGCGCTGGGTGCGAGACAGCTTTGCCGAAGTGCGGGTCAGCCTGACTTCGGCACCCTCGGAGTGGATGAAACCGCCGAGGAAATCCGAAATTCTGAAACAGATGCGCTGCTTGCCAAGATGTATTCTGATGTCAACGATGACGGCAATCCAGTGTCAAACTGGTACTATCCGTGTGACTCGGTCCGCTCGCTTGGCGGCAACCTGAGAATCGTCAATCGCGCGGAACTCTTTTTCCCATTCGTCGGTGATGAGGAAATCGATGACAAGCGAATCTCTATTTTTGTTGATCACGGCAACACATTTCTCCGCACGGAAGGTGTCTATGAAACCGCGAGCGGGGAATTGGGCACCCGAGAGGATGTCAGTTTCGGCAACATGAGAAGCTCGTTCGGCATCGGATTCGAATGGCTTTCACCGATCGGACCTTTCGGTGTTCACTACGCCATTCCGATCAAAAAGAAATCGGGGGACGACACCGATCGGTTCCAGATTACCTTAGGCACATTTTTCGATTAGACTGCAGTGAATATTAAATCGACGCATCTCATCTGGCTGAGCCTGGCTTTTGCTGCTGGCGTTTTGGCATTTCCTTCTTTTGCGTTGGCGCAAAGCGATGGCGGCCGGCCGCTCAAGATCGGCTACGTCAATGCGAACGAGGTTGTATCGAACGCTCCGCAGGGCAAAATCGCTCTGGAGGAACTGACTCAGAAGTACTCCGCAAGAGAGGCAGAGCTACACGAAATGCAGACCCAGCTGAGGGAGATCGAACAGAGACTCACCGACTCTGAAGGTGCGGAACTGTCTGAAATCGAGCGATCAGATCTTCGCACAGAAGCTAGGGCGCTCGGCAGAGAACTGGAGCGTCGGACCGCCGACCTCAACGAGGATTACAATTTCGACCGCAACAGGCGACTGCAGGAGCTGCAGGGCTTGATCAGCGAAGTGATCCTGAAAATGGCCAGAGAGGAAGGTTTTGATCTGATCGTGCAAAGCCCCGTAGTCTGGGCAAGTCCGCGAATTGACATTACCGGCACCATTTTGGAGCGATTGGAAGAGCTTTCCCAGCAGTGATCAGTGCGAGTGCATCGACGGGAGAATGGACGCTCGCCCAACTCGCGGAATTTGTCAGCGGCGAAAGTCGGGGCAATTCCGCAAAAAAGGTCACTCACGCCGCGACTCTCACCGATGCAAATTCAGATTCCATCAGCTACTGTGCATCGGCCGCACAGGCTCAGGGCCTGAAGGACACGCAGGCAGGCATCGTCATTCTTGACAAGCAAACTCAAACCGAATACGAGGGCGAATGCATTATTGTCGAACGCCCGCGCCTGGCATTTTCGCATATTGTTGATCTGCTGCATCCGCCGCCCGCGCATGAAACGGGGATTCACCCGACAGCTGTCATTGGCAAGAATTGCAGGATCGACAGTTCCGCATCTGTCGGGCCGAATGCAGTGATCGGAAATGATGTTGAGTTGGGTGTCAACGTTTCGATTGAAGCTGGAACCGTGCTTGAGGATTCAGCCATCATTGGAAAAGGCAGCCAGATCGGCGCGAACGCCGCCATCTGCCGCCGCACCACAATAGGCAGCAGCTGCCGAATTTCAGCAGGTGTAGTACTTGGCGCTTCCGGATTCAGTTTCGAGTGGGACGGTGCGCGCTGGGTGCCCATACGCAACATCGGTGTGCTGACGATCGGCGATGACGTGGATATCGGCGCCTGCACAACGATCGATCGAGCTTCGATCGGCGAGACTCAGATCCATAGCGGCGTCCGGATAGACAATCACTGCCACATCGGACATAACGCTGTTATCGGCGAGCATTCATTGATCGTCGCCAATGTCAGCATTGGGGGCAGCGCCAGAATCGGCAGACAATGCGTGATTGGCGGGCACGCGACAATCAAGGATAATGTTACCATTGCTGATGGCGTTACCATACTTGGCGCAAGCGTTGTGACGAAATCAATTTCGCTGGCTGGCACCTATTCATCCGCCGTCCCTGCGCGGGCTGCGAACAAATGGAACCGCACACTGGCGAAACTCAACAGGCTGGACAGCTGAATGAGAATTGTTCCAATTGAGGAAAAATCATGCCTGAACTTTCAATAAACGAGATAAGGGAGATACTGCCGCATCGCTATCCAATGCTGATGGTTGACAAGGTCGTTGACTACTCCGACGACTGGCTGCGCGCCACAAAGGCTGTTACTGTCAATGAACTCATCTTTCAAGGACACTTTCCGAGTCATCCCATCTTTCCGGGTGTTCTGATTCTGGAAGCCATGGTTCAGGCGTCGGCCATTCTGGCCAGCTTGGCTCTGGGCGCCAAAGCTGACGAGAATCGGCTGTATCTTTTTGCGGGTGTGGACAAGGCCCGGTTCAAGCGTCCGGTGCTGCCCGGCAGTCTGATCGAAATCGAAACTCGAACCGTGCGCAAGGTCAAACGCCTGTGGAAAACTGCAGCCACGGCACAGGTTGACGGCCAGGTGGTCTGCACCGGCGATTTTCTGTTCACCTTTCAGGAACTGTGAATGATCGATTCGACAGCTGTTGTCTCTCCTGAAGCGAAGATCGGCAGAAATGTCAGAATTGACCCCTATGTCGTTGTTGAGGCGGATGTCGAAATCGGGGACGACTGCTGGCTCGGCAATCACTCAGTTGTCCGAAGCCACACCAAATTAGGGCGAAGCAATCGCATTCATGAGTTTGCCGTGCTTGGCGGTGAGCCTCAGTCAACCAATTATCGCGGTGAGTCGACGCGTCTGGAAATTGGCGATGGAAACAGTATTCGCGAGATGGTTACGATCAGCCGCGGCACTGAACTCGAAAGCGGAGTCACCCGAATCGGAAATGACAACATCATCATGGCATATTCGCATGTCGCGCACGACTGTCAGGTCGGTGATCACTGTGTCTTCGCCAACGGCACCAATTTAGCCGGCCACGTTTCCGTTGGAGACTATGCATTTCTGGGCGGATTCACTTTGGTTCACCAAAACTGCAGAATCGGCGCCCATTGCATCACTGGAATCAACACCATCTTGCGGCTGGATGCGCCTCCCTACATGATGGTGAATGGCAATCCCGCCAAGGTGGTGTCAGTCAATGTGACAGGTTTGGAGCGACGCGGATTCGACTCGGAAACCATATCGGCGCTCAAGCGGGTCCATAAGCTGTACTGCCGGCAGCACTTGAAACTGGAGAATCTGCTTGAGACCTTGAGCGAGCCCATCAGGCAGAATCAATGCGTTCAAAGATTCATTGAATTTCTAGGCGCCAGCCGGCGCGGTACCCTTCGCTGATTGGACAGATCGACAGGATCTGAACCCGCCTGACTTTGCGAAACTGATGCCGAATACACATCTTCGCCGCACTTGAAGATCGGGTGGAATATTGATGCGCGTTGCCATGGTCGTCGCAGAGCCTTCCGGCGACAATATCGCAGCTGATCTGATTCGCAAGATGAACGCGCTTCACCCCAGCATTGAGGTGTCTGGAATTTGCGGCCCTGCCATGATTGAAGAAGGCGCACAGGCAATCTACAGCATCGATGACATCAGCAGCCTTGGTGTTGAAGGATTGCTTCGTCGATTGCGAAAAATTCTCAAGATCCGGAAAGATTACGTGAACTCGCTGCTTGTGAATCCGCCAGACGCATTTGTCGGGATCGACGCGCCGGATTTCAATCTGTCAATTGAGGAACGGCTTCGAAAGGCTGGAATCCCCACTTTGCAGTATGTCGCACCGACTGTCTGGGCTTGGCGCGCATACCGCATTCGCAAGCTGAGACGGGCAGCGGAGCAGGTTCTGACAATTTACCCATACGAAAGCGCGCTGTTCGATCGGGTCGGAATTCCATACAGATATGTCGGTCATCCGCTTGCCGACCAGATCGCAGCTCGCAGCGGTTCAGCAAATCGCGCTGAATTCGGATTTAATGACAATGACACAGTGTTCGCGATTATGCCAGGCAGCCGAATCAACGAAGTCAGCAGACTGACATCGATTTTCCTGCTGACAGCTGTGAAACTGTCCGAATCCTTGCCGAACTGCAAGTTCATCGCTCCATTCGCGAATGAAGAGACAAAGGGCTTGTTCGAAGAGCAGTTGGACCGAATGAATCTTGAGCTGTCAATCAAAACCGTCATCAACGAATCGCTTGGCGCGATCGAGGTTGCAGATGCAGTGATAGCCGCCTCAGGCACCGCAGCGCTTGAGGCGGCGCTTTGCGGTAAACCGGTTGTTGTATCTTATCGGGTGTCTCAACTATCATATTGGATGGTGCGGATGCTGTCCAGGACCAGCCATTACTCCATGCTCAATCATTTTGACGGCGGACCGGTGATCCCGGAGTTCATGCAGAATGAATGCACTGTTGAGAATTTAACGGCTGAGACGTTGAGACTGATGCGTGATTCCGACTACCGTCACCGCGTGCTGCAGCGGTTTGAAGCGATCTCGCGTCAGCTGAAGTGCAATGCGAACCATTTGGCTGCGCACGAAATAATGAGGATTGCCGCACAATGAATGAAAATGTCATTGCCGGGGTGGATGAGGCTGGAAGAGGCGCATTGGCGGGACCGGTGGTCGCAGCGGCCGTCATATTCGATTCACCGCCAGACATTGAGGGCCTGACCGACTCAAAACAGCTGAGTGCGAAAATGCGGCAGATGCTGGATGCAGAAATCAAGAAAAAATGTGCCTGCTGGACAGTTGGGATTGCGAGTCCCGCGGAAGTTGATCGCATCAATGTCCTTCAGGCGACTCTGGTCGCGATGAAAAGAGCCATTGAATCGCTGGCGATCCGGCCGACTCAGGTGCTGGTTGACGGCACTCATCTGCCCGAGTTGAATTGTCCGGGCGAAGCGATTCCAAAGGGTGACTTGAAAGAGCCTGTCATCTCTGCGGCGTCAGTCATCGCAAAAGTTGCGAGAGACTCGATGATGGAATACTATTCGATTGCCTTTCCCGATTATGGATTTGAACATAATGCCGGGTACGGGACAAAGCTTCACCTTGAGTCCCTGTCAAAGTACGGAGTCACCTCCATTCACAGAAAAACTTTCGCTCCAGTGAGCAGACTCGAGCAGACTGAGATCGAACTTTAGGCTGTCCTGATGAGCTTTGTCCATTTAAGGGTTCACACCGAATATTCGCTGCTGGACAGCATTATCAAGATCAAAAGCCTGGCGGACCGCGCGGCGGCCTGCAACATGCCTGCAGTGGGCATTACTGAACGTCATAACGCGTTCAGCGCGATCAAAGCCTACAAGGCTTGCCGCCAATATGGCATCAAGCCGATCATCGGAGTCGAACTCGCCGTTGAGAACCCTGCGGATTCGGAGTCACCGCACCTGCTGGTTCTCATCTGCCAGAGAATGGAAGGCTTCCAGGCGATGTGCAGGCTGCTGACCAAGGCGCATCAACGCGTCGAGTCCGGCGGTCAGATCGCAATCGAACCGAGCTGGCTGACCGAATCCGACTGTCGGGGTCTTATTGCGCTTTCCGCTGGATTGCACGGTGAAATCGGACAGCACCTGATCAAGAACCGCGAAGATCTGGCATCCGAGGTTCTTCAGCGATACAAGGCTGCATTTCCGCAGCGTTTCTATCTTGAGATTTCCAGAATCGACGAGCCATCTGAAGCCCTTCACAATGATGCCGCCATTGACTTTGCCGAGCAGACCGGCACGCCGATCGTGGCGACGCATCAGCCTCGTTTTCTGAACCGCGATGAGTTCGAATACCATGAGCTCAAGGTAACCATTCACGATCAGCAGACTGGCGGCGTCAACAGCTCAGGCGGGCGCTCCTACACAGCAGAGCAGTATTTCTGCTCAGCGGACGAGATGGCGGAAAAATTCAAGGATGTTCCAGGCGCGGTTGAAAACACAGTTGAGATAGCCAAGCGCTGCAATCTGCAGTTCGATCTGAATCGAACCACACACATGCCGCCGTATCGAGCAGATTCTGCTGATCAGGACATCAACGACATTCTCAAGCAGGCAAGCTATGAAGGGCTGGAGAGACGTCTGCCGGACAAGATTCTCGACAGTCGCTACACGAGCCGGCTCGATCAGGAGCTTTCGATCATATCGGCAACCAATTTCGCCGGCTATTTTCTGATCGTGTCTGAGATCATCCGCTGGGCCAAGACTGAAGGAGTGTCAGTCGGTCCCGGCCGCGGCTCAGGCGCTGGATCGCTGGTTGCCTTCTGCCTCGACATCACTTCGGTTGATCCGATCAAGCATGATTTGATTTTCGAAAGATTTCTGACCCCTGATCGAATATCGCCGCCTGACTTTGACATTGACTTCTGTGTCTGGGAGCGGGAGAAGGTCATCGATCATGTGACCGAGCGATACGGAAAGGATCAGGTCGCTCAGATCATCACTTACCAGACCATGGCGGCTCGGGCTGCGGTGAAGAATGTCGGGCGCGCGATTCGCCCCGATTACCTGTTCTATGATCAGGTTGCGAAACTCATACCCGAAGAGTTGAATATCACACTCGAGAGGGCTCTTGAGAAAAGCACCGATCTGCGGAAAAGATACGAAAAGGAGACCCGTATCAAGGAATTGATCGACAGTTCCATGCAGCTTGAAGGCGCGGTGCTGAATGTCGGCAAACATCCGGCCGGGCTGGTGATAGCCCCGACCCGAATGACTGATTTCGCGCCGTTGATGGCTGATACGGAAAGCAGCCGCGATACAACGCATTTTGACAAGGATGATCTTGAGGACATCGGACTGGTCAAGTTTGATTTTCTGGGTCTCAAGACACTGACAATCATTGCATTGGCATTGCGGACGATCAACGAAAAACGGGAGGGCTCCGAGCTCCTGACAGAAGACACGCTTCCTGATGACGACAAAGCGACCTACGATTACATCAGCAGCGGACGCACTGCCGGCATCTTTCAGCTGGAGTCGGGCGGGATGCAGCGGCTGATCCATGCCATCCGGCCAAGCGAATTCAGTGATCTGGTTGCCTTGCTGGCCTTGTTCAGACCCGGTCCATTGCAGGAGAAAATGGATCAACAGTACATTGAGAATCGAAACAAGCACGATTATGAGGTTCCGCATTCGGACCTGAAAGAGGTGCTGGACGAGTCGCACGGTGTGATTCTGTATCAGGAGCAGGTCATGAAGATTGCTCAGATCATGTCCGGATACACGCTGGCGGAAGCGGATACGCTCCGCAAGGCAATGGGGAAAAAACTCAAGCAGGAAATGCACGAGCAGCGCCAGCGATTCGTCAGCGGCGCGGTCGAAATCGGATATGAGCAGAAGCTGGCGGGCGGGGTGTACGATCTGATTGAGAGCTTCGGCGGCTATGGATTCAACAAGTCGCACTCCGTCGCCTATGCCATGCTGGCGTACCGCACGGCGTACCTCAAGACTCATTATCGAACTGATTACCTGGCCGCATTCATGAGTGTTGACATGGACGTGAGAACCATTGTCAAGCTCTGCGCCGATGCCAAAGCCCAGGGAATTGAGGTTTTGCCGCCCGACATCAATCGAAGCGTCCACAACTTCACGGCGCTGAATGAGAAGCAGATTCTCTATGGATTGGGGGCGCTGAAACGTATCGGCAAGATTGTAGTCGAGTCAATTGAGGAGACGCGCGAGGCTGGCGGAAAATTCGAGAGCTTGATGGATTTCTGCATGAGAAACGATCTGCAGGTTGTGACCAGAGTGGCCTGTGAGGCATTGATCTCCGCCGGCGCTTTCGACTGCCTTAATTCGAGCCGCGGAGTGCTGCTCAACCAGGTTGTCCGAGATTATGGAATCGCCCAGCGCCGCCTGGAAGACGAAAAGCTGGGCCAGCAGAGTCTGTTTGACGATGTTTCAGAAAAAGAAAGCGATCCGCCAAGCGCGGATGGCAGACTGTGGTCGAATGCTCAGCTGCTGGCCCGTGAGCACGAAATTCTGGGTCTGTACCTCAGCGGACATCCCATCGAGCTTTATTCCGATGAAATGCGCACACTGGGTGTGGTCAAGCAGATTTCTGAGATTGAGATAAGCGCTCAGCAGCGAATCGTCGTCGCGGGCAGCGTCTGCAATCGTACTGTAGTTGAGCGTCGCGGCGAGATGTCGATGTTTTTTGAGATTGAAGATGCATCCCGGCAACTGTCGGTTGTGCTGTATTCGGATGTTTTTTCTGACTACCGCGACCTTGTTCAGGATAATCAGATTGTGATTGTCGCGGGCAGCTTTGATGAATCGAAAGGGACAGTCAATCGAAGACTGCGCGCCGCTCGGGTATGGAGCATTGACAGCATTCGACGCTCGAAGTCGATTAAACTGATATTGAAGCTCGAATGGGGCAAAGTCACTCGGGATGCGATTTTGCAGATCAAGAAACTGATGACCGATCAATCCGGAGAGCGGCACAGAGTGCATGTTGAGTATGCATCGGAAGACGGTGCGACCGTTGATTACCACCTGAACGACAGCTGGCGGGTGACCGTCACGGATGAGCTGGTGTCTCGACTGCGCGAGATTCTGGGCGACGATGCGGTGGTGGTGGATTGCTCGAATGTGCAGTTTTCAGTCTGATACGCGAAAACTGTAAATGAATCAAGTCAATCATTCTGATCGAAACTTGTCGAAGTTTCTCGAATTCGAACGGCCGGTGGCCGAAGTGTCGGCGAAGATCGAGGAGCTTCGTCGATTTGATCAAGAGAATGATGTTGATTTCTCCGATGAGATCAGCCGTTTGGAAAAACGCAGAGCGAGTCTGGAGCAGTCGATATTCTCTTCTTTGACACCCTGGCAGATCACCCAGCTGGCTCGGCACCCTCTGAGGCCGTACACACTGGACTACATCAAGAGAATATTCACTGATTTCCACGAGCTGCACGGAGACCGATCGTTTGCCGATGATCGCGCGATTGTCGCCGGACTGGCGCGGTTCAACGGGCAGGGTGTCGCAGTGATCGGACATCAGAAAGGACGCGATACTAACTCAAAAATCTCACGCAATTTCGGCATGCCGCGGCCTGAAGGCTACCGCAAGGCCCAGCGGCTGGTCAAACTTGCAGAACAGTTCTCACTGCCGATTTTCACCTTCATTGACACACCCGGCGCGCATCCTGGCTTCGATGCGGAAGCGCGCGGCCAGAGCCAGGCCATTGCCTCAAGCATGCTGTCGATGATTCGAGCGAGAAGTCCGATTGTCTCTTCAGTGATCGGCGAAGGGGGGTCCGGCGGGGCTCTAGCAATTGGTGTTGCGGATGAGGTCATAATGCTGGAATACTCTGTGTATTCGGTCATCTCACCAGAGGGCTGCGCTTCGATTCTGTGGAAGGATGCAGGCAAAGCGGAGGATGCGGCGGAAGTGCTGGGCTTGACATCAGAATCGTTGGCCAAGCACGGCTTGATCGATGTGATAGTCAAGGAGCCCCTCGGCGGCGCGCACCAGAATCTAGACGAGATGGCGGTCAAACTGAAACAGCAGCTGACCACCAGCCTTGAAAACCTGTCTTATCGCTCGATGGAGGAGTTGCTGAATTTGCGCGATGCCAGACTTCGCTCATACGGGGAGTTTCTGCCCGTCAGTTGAATTTCCGCGGTGGATCTGGACGAAAATTATCTTCACGATCGGCTGCGTGTCGTTCCCGGGTTTGGCAAGCATTCAACGGTGCGAGTGGCCTACAGCGGCGGCGGCGATTCGACTTTATTGCTGCACCTGACAAATCAGCTGCGGCAGACAGTCGGATTTAGGCTGACAGCTTTGCATGTCGATCACGGTATCGCCTACGAATCCGGCGAATGGGCATCACACTGCCAATCTTTCTGTGATTCGCGGGGCATTGATTTCCGATCAACCTGCCTCGATCTTGGCAATTCTGATAAGAGAGTCAGCGAAGCTGAAGCTCGAAGTCACCGCTATGTATGGTTCGAGGAGCAGATGGACCGGGACGATATCCTTTTGACCGCACATCATCAGGATGATCAGGTGGTGACCTTTCTGCTCAACTTGATGCGCGGCGCCGGGGTGCGGGGGCTTGCCGGAATTCAAGCGATCAGAGAGTTCGGAGGCGGGTGGCTGTTGCGGCCGTTGCTGGATTTCTCAAAAAGCTATATTGTCTGGCATGCCAATGATTGGGAGCTGGAGTATCTCAGCGATCCAGCGAACTTTGATCCTGCGTATGACCGCAACTATATGGAGCATGATGTATTGCCAGCCTTCTCCCAAAGGTGGGCGGGGGCAGCCGATCAGATCAGCCTGGCAATCGACCACTTCACCGAGTCGCGCCAGTTGATTGACGCACTTGCGAGAACAGATTTGGAAGTCTGCCAGACAGAAGGATGTGGATACTTGAGCATCGGAAGCCAGTTGGATGCAACTGAGCTCAAGCGATTGGACAAAGCCAGGCAGATCAACCTGATTCGTTACTGGACGCGTCAATCTGTTCAAAGTGAGCCCGGTCGACGCGCGCTGGATGAATTCATCTATAAGGCGCTGCAGTGCGACAAGGACTTCTTTGAGCTGTGCTGGTCAAATCATTGCATCTACCTTTATCAGAACATGCTATATCTGACCCAGTCCGCCAGGCGCGCTGCGCTTCAGAACTCTGTCGAGTGGGACCTGAAGTCGCCGTTGGAATTAAGGAACGCGGAACTGAAACTGGTACCGAAAACAGTCACTGGCACCGGACTGAGTATGGAAAAACTGACTGGCAGCGTTTCGGTCAGGTTCCGAACCGGCTCAGAACGGATTACGTTGCCGGGTCGCGAGCACTCAAGTTCGCTGAAGAAGTTGTTCCAGCAGGATTTGATTCCGCCTTGGGAGCGAAGCCGACTGCCAATGATCTATTGTCAGAATGAGTTGGCCGCTGTTGTGCCGTGGATTGTTTCGGATCGGTTTAAGGCGGAGCCAGAGGAGCCCGGGATTGTAATTTCCCTGTATTTGAAAGACACTGATTTGGTAGACAATCTAAAATAGTGACCCAAGATATTCGTTTATTTCATTATTTCAAGGAGATGATTAATATCAATTGAACAGTTGGTGATATTTTGTGGAAAACATGAACTATAAAGAAATCCCAAATTCTGCCGATGAAATTTCAACAGAATTAGAAGATATCGATGGAATTGAAGTAGAAAAAATTGATTCAAATGTTACTGATATTAGGATGCCATTAAACCCAGAGAATATTGATGTCAGAACAGACAATACAGTTATCAAACTGATTTCAGATCGAATAGATGAAGGTGAAATTGATTTAAGTCCCGACTTTCAAAGACTGCAAGGAATTTGGTCGATCGGAGACAAGAGCCGACTAATTGAATCTTTACTTCTGCGGATTCCCATACCCGTATTTTATGTTTCTACTGATGCCCATGACATGTGGGCAGTTGTGGACGGAGTACAGCGGTTTTCTACAATTTCAGATTTCATCAACAATAAATTTAAGTTAATGCATTTGGAGTACCTTACACAGTTTGACGGTCTAGAATTCCAATCTCTTCCTCGAAGTTTTCAAAGGCGAATTTTAGAGACTCAACTTGTCGTTCATGTCATCAAACATGGAACTCCAAATGAAGTGAAGTTCAATATTTTTCATCGCATCAATACAGGTGGCAAACCGCTCAACAGACAGGAAATTCGTCACGCTCTATATCCCGGCCCGATCAGAGAATTCTTGAAAAAATTGGCAAATAGTCCTGAGTTTCTGACCGCAACTGACTATTCAATTGGCATAAAGCGAATGTCGGATAGAGAGTGCGTTTTGCGCTACCTGGCATTTTATTTGCAAGACTGGAAAAATTATGGTAAGTCAGAGAATATTGACGGATTTCTTCGCAAAGCCATGGAGAGGATTAATGCCATCAATGAAAATGAAAGAACAGAATTAGCCGCTAATTTTGTTCGAACCATGAGAGCCGCAAACAACATATTTGGTAGTAGGGCATTCAGAAAACCCTCACCACAACCGGCAAAACGGTTGCCAATCAACGTTTCGTTGTTTGAATCGTGGAGTGTGGCACTAGCTCACTGCACTGACGAGCAATTGACAAGATTAATCAGGAGCAAAAAACGCTTAATTTCAGAATTTGAAGTCATCGTTGATGAAGACGAAGAGTTTTTGTGGTCTATTTCATACTCAACCGGTAATAGCAATCGTGTACACAAAAGATTCGAAACAGTAGAAGAACTCGTTGATCGTTTCTGCCAATGTTAACCAATATTTCTTTAAGCAACTTTAAGTGCTTTGAAAAATTAGAGCTTCCGATTAAACCGCTAACTTTGTTGTGCGGTCTAAATGGAACGGGGAAAAGCAGCGTTATTCAAGCGCTGCTTGTATTGAGTCAGTCTTCGCATTCTATGTTTTCATCGGCTATGGATGGCAGGTCTCTTTTACTGAACGGTCACTTTACAGATATGGGTACTGGCCGAGATGTTCTTTGTGAATTTGCTAACGAGGAAATAATTGAGTTCAAACTTCAAAAAGACACAACCTTCGAACTTCGCCTGGACACAGCTGTATATCTTGACGATGACCAACTTCCGATCAGTCAAGTAAGTTCTTCAGGTTCGCGGGATGAATGGTCTGACGTTCCTCCATTTGGTGACAAACTGATTTATATTTCTGCAGGACGAATCGGACCGCAAAAAACTTACCCTTTGTCCTTTACTAGTGCTAGCGAGGAATTTCTTGGAGCTGAAGGGGAACTTGCAGTAAATTACTTGAACACTTTCAAAAATCGAGTTTTGCCAAACTCCGATCCACGTGTTTCAGCTGTCGCCAGCAGAAAATTGTTGGACACTGCCAATTGTTGGTTGCAGGCAGTCAGTCCAGGATGTCATCTGAATATCGACAAGATCACCCAAGCCGACCTCCTTATCGCCGAGTCTTCATTTGATCAGGCTGGAGACGTACGGTCCAATCCTTATCGGATGACACATGTCGGTTTTGGGTTGTCCTATGTTCTGCCTGTTATAGTTGCATTTCTATCAAAGCCAGGATTTTTGTGCCTCGTAGAAAATCCTGAATCACATCTGCATCCACGAGGTCAAACGATGCTTGCGACTCTTGCCGCACAAGCTGCAAAGTCAGGTGTGCAACTTATTGTCGAAACGCATAGTGATCATTTTTTGGATGGGATAAGAATCGCTGTGAGAAATGGACTGTTGGATTCTGAGGACGCCGCCATTCACTTTTTTGAACGCGAAAGCGGACGTACGACAGTTGAATCGCCAAAAATTGATTCCGATGGTCGAATGTCAGCATGGCCTGCAGGATTTTTTGATCAGCAGGACATAAACTTGAGTGAACTCTTGAGACCGCTTGATTGAATATGCGTGAATTAGTTCTTAATCACCAAAGTCTTCAGGTTGCGAATAGGTTTGAATTTTTCGGATGGATAGGGGAGATTACTCAAGGTATGAGTGCACTTTCAAAGAGTCAAGTCTCAAAGTTGGAATTGCGAGTTGCCAAACCACTGAATGAGATTTTCTGTCTTCCAATTTCGAGAGGCAAGAATATTCCAGTCGAGCGACGGAACCAGAAAATTGTACGAATTGCATGCTCGATTCGGTAGTAGTGGAAGAATTCATTTGAGGATAGACCGCAGTAATCTGACAATTGAAATTGGGTACATCGGATGGCATTTACCTTCGGACTAAAGATGCAAACCTATTCGAATTGATACGGTTATGTTGGGTATGTAGCGATTGCAGTAACGAATTGGTTCGCGATTGCAGTTCCAATATTCACATTGATACAGTTCTATATATTTCTTGACATTTGAACACAATAATTAATTTTCTAAACTAAGATAAAACGAATATCTAAATGATTTTTGTAAATTGAAGATGCAACTATAACTCCTCTATAGGAATCGGTGAACTTTTTCAGATTTTGAGAGTGAAAATTGAAAATAGTCTGGAAAACGTCTCTGTTTTCTGATAACCTATTATTCCGTCCGAAGTGAAGTTTCTGGTTCGCTTCTTCAAACAATTTTCTCTGATTCGCCTGACTGAACACGAATTTCCAAGTGTCGAATTTTGTCTTTGTAACCGGCGGTGTGGTGTCTTCTCTTGGCAAGGGCATCGCATCCGCATCCCTTGCCGCTTTGCTTGAGGCTCGCAATGTATCCGTCACCCTGATCAAGCTTGATCCATACATCAATGTTGATCCGGGCACCATGAGTCCGTTTCAGCATGGCGAGGTGTTTGTCACGTATGACGGCGCCGAAACTGATCTGGATTTAGGCCATTATGAGCGCTTTGTAAATGTTCCCATGCGGCAGGCAAACAACTTCACAACCGGCAGAGTGTACGAGCGCGTCATCCGCCGCGAGCGTCAGGGCGACTACATGGGGAAGACCGTGCAGGTCATTCCCCATATTGTCGACGAAATCAAGACTTGCATCTATGAGGGAGCAGGCGACTGCGAGGTCGTTTTTGTGGAGATTGGCGGGACTGTCGGTGATATCGAGTCTCTGCCGTTTCTGGAGACAATCCGGCAGATGCGCATTGAGCTTGGTTCCGAAAACACATTATTTGTTCACTTGACACTGCTGCCAAAACTGGATTACGCGGGGGAGATCAAGACCAAGCCCACCCAGCATTCTGTGAAGGAGTTGCGCAGCATCGGAATTCAGCCCGATATTCTTCTGTGCCGAACCGAAATCGAGATTCCCGACGCAGAGCGACGCAAGATCGCATTGTTCACCAATGTCGCAGAAAAGTCTGTCATCTCAGCGCCGACGGTTGACAACATCTATGCGATTCCTCAGCTGTATCACGAACAGGAGGTCGACGCGCTGATCGTCGATCAGCTTGGAATTTCTGCGGATTCAATCGATCTTTCGGAATGGGAGGATGTAGTCGATCGAAGCAGGAATGTCACCGACTCGCTGGATATTGCGTTTGTCGGCAAGTATATGGAGATCGCCGACTGCTACAAGTCGCTTGCGGAAGCATTCTGCCATGCAGGAATGAGGACTCGAACTCGGATAAACATCCACTATATCGATGCCGAAGCGGTGGAAGAGCAGGGTGTTTCGATACTTGATGACGCTGACGCCATCGTTGTGCCCGGCGGGTTCGGCCAGCGCGGCACCGACGGCAAGATCGCAGCGGTCAGATATGCTCGGGTGAACGATATTCCTTATCTGGGAATCTGTCTTGGAATGCAGATCGCGGTCATCGAATTCGCTCGGAATGTTCTCGAATTGAGGGATGCGCACAGTACCGAATTCGATCCGGATACACCGCATCCGGTCATTGCTCTGGTGACGGAGTGGCAGACACTGTCCGGAGCAATCGAGAAGCGAAGTGAAAACGAAGATCTTGGCGGAACGCTGAGGCTCGGCGCTCAGGAAGCGACATTGGCAGACAATTCCCTGGTACGCGGCATTTACGGTAAGAAGACAATTCAGGAACGTCATCGCCATCGCTACGAGTTCAACAACAGCTATCGAAGCGAGTTCGAAACCGCGGGCATGAGATTTTCTGGAATTTCAAGTGATGATCTGGTTGAAATGATCGAGCTTCCAGATCACAAGTGGTTCGTTGGATGCCAGTTTCATCCGGAATTCACTTCGACGCCGAGAAAAGGCCATCCGCTGTTCAAGCATTTTGTTGAAGCGGCGCTGGAATACAAGACACTGTCGACATCAATGCCGAAACGGGCCGCAATCATTTGAAAATTGCCAATGCTCTAGTCGGCAACGACCGGCCTCTGTTCCTGTTTGCCGGTCCGTGCGTGATCGAATCTGAAGGTTTCGCCCTCGACACTGCAGGTGAAATCAGTCGCATCTGCAAGAATCTGGACATTCCGTTCGTCTACAAGTCTTCCTACGACAAGGCCAACCGCACATCAATCAATTCTTTTCGAGGTCCGGGTCTTCAGCAGGGGCTTGAAATTCTTGCCAAAGTCCGCGACGAGATTGAATGTCAGGTTCTGACTGACGTTCACTCACCGGAACAGGCATCGGCTGCCGCCAGCTATGTTGATGTTGTTCAGACTCCAGCCTTCCTGTGCCGTCAGACTGACCTCATCACCGCTGCCGCGAAAACCGGAAAACTGGTCAATATCAAGAAGGCTCAGTTTCTATCACCGCAGGAAATGATTCATGTTGTCGACAAGGCGCTCAGCGCCGGAGGTGAGGATCGAACACTGGTCTGTGAACGCGGCTCCAGCTACGGATACAACAATTTGGTTGTGGACATGCGATCTCTCAGCATTCTGCGAAGAACTGGCTGTCCGGTCGTTTTTGATGCCACGCACTCGGTTCAGCTGCCGGGCGGCAGCAACGGCGCTTCGGGCGGGCAGCGGGAGTTTGTTCCCACCTTGGCGAGAGCGGCAATCGCTTGCGGAATTGCGGGTCTGTTCATGGAAACGCATCCTGATCCGGAATCCGCGCCAAGCGACGGACCGAATTCCTGGCCGTTGACGCAGCTGGAACCGCTGCTTGAGGACTTCAAGGCGATTGACTTTGTGGTCAAGAATCGAATCACTCAGATCTAGGCAATCCGCACTTCCTGTCATGGGCTCAACTGTGATCAGCGCCATACGCGCCATTGAAATTCTCGATTCGCGCGCAAACCCAACCATTGAGGCTGAAGTCGTTCTGAGCGATGGCGCGGGCGGTGTCGCCGCGGTGCCGTCCGGCGCGTCGACCGGCATCAGGGAAGCGCTTGAGCTGCGAGATGGCGACCTGAATCGATTTGCAGGCAAGGGAGTACTGCAGGCGGTGGAAAATGTCAATTCTGAAATTGCAGATCAGCTGCGAGGCATGTCGCCGTTTGAGCAGGATGTAATCGACAGCGCAATGATTGAGCTCGATGGGACGGACAGCAAGAGCCGTTTAGGCGCCAACTCAGTGCTTGCTGTTTCCATGGCAGTTGCCCGGGCGGCAGCCGGTTCATTGAATATTCCCCTGTACCGGCATTTGGGTGATGATGGCGCGTTGACATTGCCAGTGCCATATTTCAATATTCTCAATGGCGGAGCGCACGCCAACAACAATATCGACGTGCAGGAATTCATGATCGTTCCTCGAAATGCTTCCAGTTTTCGGGAAGCGGTGCGAGTGGGCGTAGAAGTCTATCACACGTTGAGAAAGCTTCTGGATGAGCAGGGCTTCAGTACTGCTGTCGGAGATGAGGGCGGGTTCGCGCCTGATCTGGAATCAAATGAGCATGCGCTGGAATTTGTGATGCAGGCTGTGGAGAAAGCGGGATACGATCCGAATAGCGAAGTTGCCATCGCGCTTGATGTTGCGAGTTCTGAACTGGCAGCCGAAAGCGGATATATTTTCGCTTCGGAAGACATGCAATTGACTGGATCACAGTTAGTCGATCGACTTGCAACTTGGGCAGATCGATTCCCGATCATCTCAATTGAGGATGGCATGGCAGAGCAGGACTGGTCCGGTTGGGCGGAATTGACTCAGCGACTCGGTGACCGAGTGCAGCTGGTGGGTGATGATTTGTTCGTTACGGACCCCGAAATATTGCAGTCGGGCATTGATCAGTCTGTGGCGAATGCGATTCTAATCAAACTCAATCAGATTGGCACTGTCTCGGAAACTCTGAAGACAGTGTCTGTTGCACAGAAGGCGGAATATGGAGTGATGATTTCGCATCGTTCAGGCGAGACGGAAGACAGCATCATCGCGGACCTGGCTGTTGCGACAGGAGCCGGGCAGATCAAGTCGGGAGCGCCGTGCCGATCGGATAGAACGGCCAAGTACAATCGGCTTTTGAAAATCGAAGCCGAACTCGGAGATCGGGCGACTTATGCGGGCGGCTCAGGAAGATGATATTGAGACATGACTAGACGCAAGAAACAGATATTGGTGGTTGGTTCGCTGCTGGCTGTTGCCGCGGTTCTGCAATACACCTTCTGGTTCGGGAAGAATTCAGTTGAGACGCTTAGGGAAACGCAGAATCTGATCGCAGCTGAAGATGCGCATCTCGAAGAGCTGCGGAAGAGAAATCAACTGCTGACCGCTGAGATTGTTGACCTCAAGACGGTGGGTGAGTCAATGGAGGAAAGAGCCAGAATGGAGCTTGGCTATATCAAGGAAGGTGAAGTCTTCTATCGGGTGGTTGAAACCGACGATGCCTCGGACTATTCGAAACCTGTCGTTGAAAAATCGGAATAGCGATCTGCACTGAACCGATTGTTCGGCGACGACTCAATCGCTCCTGATGTCGAACCGGCCGCGCTGGCTGATCAGGAATTTCAGGCCGCCTGAGTCTCCAGTTCTGGAATTCTGTAGGGAAGCCTCTCAAGCTGAAGTTCCACCGGATGCTCACCGGACAACAGAAAATTTTTTTGATCAATGAACTTGAGCGGCACTGAAACCAGCAGTTTGACCTCACTGCCATTCGAATCAGGTGAGGCATTGACGACTGTTCCAGTCTGCCTGCCGGGCAAATCCGGGCAGGCAATTTCATCGCCTGGCGCCGCACGCGATTCCACACAGCTTCTTGCGGCCAGCAATCTTCGATTGATGCCGCCGCGATAGTGCAGTCGCGCGACGATTTCCTGGCCCGGATAGCATCCTTTGGACCAGCTGACTGCATTGATCAGGTCAAGATTGATGGCCTGGGCAAGAAGATGCTCACTGGTTTGCTGCGCTATCCACGGAATCCCAGCTTCGATGTCCTGCAACTGCCAGGCATTTGAATCGACTGCACCGAGCGACTGGCTAAGGTCGTCAGAACGGGGCGCATCAGCAAGCATCCCATATCGAACCCTTGCGCCAGGCAATCGAACAACAGTCGCATCCTGAATTGATCGGGTGCCGAACTCCAGCTGCGGCAGTTCTGAATCAGCGGCTCCAGAAATCACTTGACCGCCGCAGAATGCCAGATCCGCGCGCAGTTTGATTTCCACCTTCGCTCTCATTACATAAAGTTTCAAGCGATTTGACAGCGGCTGAACCAGTTCTTTGGCGACGACAAGATGGTAGGCGTCATTGCGCATGATTATGATAAAGTTCGCAATCACTCTGCCTTTGGGATTCAGATAGGCGGAAAGCTGTGCGCGATCGGAGGATATTTCGGAAATATCGGATGTCAGCTGCCTCTGCAGGAAATCGGCAGCATCGCCTCCTGATATCTCGATCACTCCAAATCGGTCCAAGCGCTGCAATTCGGAGGATGGTGATTGAGATTTCACTTCAGTGTCATTCAATTGGCAAATTCGATTTGATACTGTGGTGAATCAGCCAGCCGTTCAAAGCCGACTGATTTGATGAGCTTATGATAGTCTGCCAGCAATTTGCAGAACTGAAGAAAATATGGGCATCCTTTCCTGATTTTCAATGCTGACATTTGAAGAGGATTGGAGCGGCGCGGCTTCAATCAGAGTGCGAATCCACATGCAAATTCATCAGCGCAACCATTTTCAGCAAAAACACCCCGCACTGAAATAAAATGACTGGCAGAAACAAAGGTGCGAATTTTGAATAAATCAGTGCCATTCACAGACACAGACAAGACTGCGGTCGAATCAAATGCGACTCCGTCTTCTGACAGGAATTCCGTATCTCCTGCCGATCAGCCCGAGCGGAAGCTCGTGGATCCAACCCGCTATGGCGATTGGGAAAAGAACGGGCGATGCATTGATTTCTGACGGTTCATTGCGCAGATCAACCATTCAACTGTTCGATTAGCATTTCAGATGGACTCCGCCAACCGTCCCGTATCTCCCCATATTCAAATCTATCGGCCTCAACTGACTTCTGTGCTGTCGATTCTGCACAGAATTACCGGGGTGGCGCTGGGTCTGGGTGCGATTCTTGTAACGGTCGGACTCAGTTCGATGGCCTACGATCGGGAGTTTTTTGAGGCTTCTATCCAGTTGCTTTCCGGATTCTGGGGCAGGCTGTTCCTGTTCTTGTGGACGCTCGCGCTGTTTTTCCATCTGTGCAACGGGATTCGGCACTTGCTCTGGGATACTGGACGAGGTCTTGAACTGGATCAGGTCTACCGCAGCGGATGGGGTGTCATCATTGGCTCGCTTGCATTGACCGTCATTGTCTGGACGGTTGGTTACACAGCTTGCGGTTAGAGTTCCGATGAACTATCGTTCGCCATTGGCAAAGGTAATCGGCCTGGGTTCCGCGAAGGAAGGATCGGCGCATTGGTGGTGGCAGCGTCTGACCGCGCTGGCGCTGGTGCCGCTGACGCTTTGGTTCACTTATTCAATTGCCAGACTGAGCGGCCCCTGCATGGCGGAGATCTATGCCTGGATGGCCTCTCCGGTGTCTTCAACGCTGTTGATCGCTTTCATTGTCTCGCTGTTCTACCACACGCAGCTGGGCATTCAGGTTGTGCTGGAAGATTACATTCACAGCGAGGGTCTCAAGATTCTCTCGATTCTGACGGTCAAGGCGCTGTCAGTCATGCTGATGATCTTGAGCGCCATTTCAATTCTGCAAGTTGCGCTTGGATAAACCCAGGTGAGCATCAGTTCCTACAAGATCATCGATCATAGCTACGATGTTGTCGTAGTCGGCGCCGGTGGAGCAGGGCTGCGGGCAACATTCGGCTGCGCTTTCGAGAATCTCTCCACTGCCTGCATAACCAAAGTGTTTCCCACCCGGAGTCACACTGTTGCCGCGCAGGGGGGCATCAGCGCCGCACTCGGCAACATGAGTGAAGATGACTGGCGCTGGCACATGTACGACACCGTCAAGGGGTCAGACTGGCTGGGTGATCAGGATGCGATTGAGTATATGTGCCGGGAAGCGCCGGATGCAGTCGTGGAGCTTGAGCATTACGGCGTGCCGTTCTCTCGGACTGAGGACGGGCGCATCTACCAGCGCGCTTTCGGCGGCATGACGACTCACTACGGTGAGGGGCAGGCGATGCGCACCTGCGCGGCGGCTGATCGAACCGGACATGCAATGCTGCATACGCTCTACCAGCAGGCCCTCAAGCACCGGGCCGAATTCTATCTTGAGTACTTCGCGCTTGATCTGCTTATGGACAGCGACGAGTGCCGCGGCGTCTTGGCATGGAATCTTGAGGACGGCACACTGCATCGGTTTCAGGCGAAGATTGTGATACTTGCCACCGGTGGTTACGGCCGGGCTTATTTTTCCTGCACTTCCGCGCACACCTGCACAGGCGACGGCAACGCGATGGTGCTGCGCGCCGGGCTGCCGTTGCAGGATATGGAATTCGTTCAGTTTCATCCAACTGGAATCTACGGCTCCGGCTGTCTGATTACGGAAGGCGCGAGAGGTGAGGGCGGCTACCTGACAAATTCGGATGGCGAGCGGTTCATGGAGCGCTATGCGCCAAACGCCAAGGACCTCGCATCCAGAGATGTGGTGAGCCGCTCGATGACCATGGAGATCAATGCAGGGCGCGGTGTCGGCTCTGAAGCGGATCATATCTTTCTGCACCTTGAGCATCTCGGTCCTGATGTGATACAGGAGCGGCTTCCCGGCATTACGGAGACTGCGAAAATATTCGCAGGCGTTGACTCGACACAGGAGCCGATTCCCGTCATACCAACCGTGCACTACAACATGGGCGGCATTCCGACAAACTTCAAAGCGGAAGTCGTTACCAGAAAGAGGGGTGACAACGATTTTGTCATTCCAGGTCTGATGGCGATCGGGGAGACCGGCTGTGTCTCGGTGCACGGCGCGAATCGCCTCGGTTCCAATTCATTGCTTGACCTGGTCGTATTCGGACGGTCCGCGGCTTTGCGAGCCAAGACACTGCTTGAGAATGATGAGCGCAGGCGGTCACTGCCTCGAAATATCGAGCAAAGAGCGCTGGATCGGTTCGATTCGATTCGCTACAGCAAAGGCTCTATCCGCACGGCGGAAATCCGGCTGGAGATGCAGAAGATCATGCAGCGTCACTGCGCGGTGTTCCGGACGCAGGAACTGCTTGATGAAGGCACGGGAAAGCTCGAACAAGTGTGGGGGAAGATGGCGGATGTCTCTGTGACTGACCGCTCCCTCATTTGGAACACCGATCTTGTAGAAACACTTGAACTTGACAACCTGATGCGCCAGTCACTGGTTACAATTCATTCAGCGGCGAATCGAAAGGAGAGCAGAGGCGCACATGCAAGAGAGGACTGTCCGGAGCGGGACGACGAGAACTGGATGAAACACACATTGACCTGGCTGAGTGACACGGGTGAGGTGGACATCGAATATCGGCCGGTGCACCTGTACACCCTGACCGAGGATGTCAAACTGATTGCGCCTAAAGCGCGCGTGTACTGATCACTTACTGAATTCATGGCAAAAATATCTCTTCCAAAAAACTCTGTTGTTGGCAAAGGGCGCACGTTTTCTGCTGAGCAACCATCGGCACGATTGAAGAAATTCAAGATCTATCGCTGGAATCCGGACGATGACGCCAATCCGGTGATGGATACCTATGAGGTGGATTTGGACAGCTGCGGGCGAATGGTGCTGGACGCGCTGATCAAGATCAAGAACGAGATTGATTCGACGCTGACCTTCCGCCGCTCCTGTCGCGAGGGAATCTGCGGCTCATGCGCCATGAATATCGATGGCACCAACACGCTTGCATGCATCAAGCCGATCGAGGAGATCAAGGCCGCGGTCAACATCTACCCGCTGCCGCATCTGCCGGTGCTGAAGGATCTGGTTCCGGACATGACACACTTCTATGCGCAGTATGCGTCAATCAAGCCCTGGATTCAGAAACGCTCGCCGCCTTCGGCCGGGCGGGAGAATCTGCAGTCAGTCTCCGAGCGCGCCAAGCTGGACGGCCTCTACGAGTGCATTCTCTGCGCGTGCTGCTCCACCAGCTGTCCAAGCTACTGGTGGAACAGTGACCGGTATCTCGGTCCTGCGATTCTGCTGCAGGCTTATCGCTGGATCGCCGACAGCCGCGACGAGGCGGTGGGGGAGCGCCTCGACGAGCTGGAAGACCCCTTCAGACTGTACCGCTGCCATACGATCATGAACTGCACCAATACCTGTCCCAAGCACTTGAATCCTGGCAAAGCGATCGCAGAAATCAAGCGACTGATCGCCATTCGCTCGTGACGAATTCTTCAGCTGGCAGCGCCATTCAGAAAAATCGACTGCTCTGGCGCTGCAGAAGAGGAACACGGGAGCTGGAGCTGCTTCTTTACCGGTACATAGACAAGCGCTACGACTCGCTGACAGCCGAAGAGATTCAAACCTTGCAGGAGTTTGTTGAACAGGATCACAATTCGCTTAATGAGTGGTTGCTCAGTGGAAAAGAACCACATAAAAACAATAAATATTCAAATATAGTTAAAGCAATACGAAATCTGGACTGAGCAATATTCCAATGTCATCTCAACCTAAAGATCTCACAGGCGGGCGACTCTTGCTGGAACTGCCTCAATACAACAAAGGCACCGCATTCACACGCGAGGAGCGCAGCGAATACGGACTGCTGGGCATGCTTCCCTACAGCCAGGAGCCGCTTGCCGCGCAGGTCAGCCGGGCTTACAACGCTTATGCTGGCAAGGACTCCGATCTTGAGAAGCACATTTATCTGAGGCAGCTGCAGTCAACGAACGAGACTCTCTTCTATGAGTTGATCATTCAGAACGCAGCAGAGATTCTGCCGGTCATCTACACTCCGACAGTGGGAGACGCCTGCGAATTGTTTTCAGAGATTTACAGAAAACCATTCGGGCTGTTTCTAAACTATCCGGAAAGGGATCTCATGGATCAGATTCTCGACAATGTTGCGATGGACAATGTCGAGGTCATCGTGATCACGGACGGCGAGGCGATTCTGGGAATAGGGGATCAGGGTGTCGGCGGCATGGGGATTCCCATCGGGAAGCTGAGTCTTTACTCAGCCTTGGGCGGCATTGATCCGGATGTCGCGCTGCCGGTGGTGCTGGATGTCGGCACCGACAACGAGAGGCTTCTCGAGAGCGATTTCTACGTGGGCTGGAAGCATGCCCGAATTCGGGGCCAGGATTATGATGACTTCATTGAGCTTGCGCTGAGCTCCATTCATCGGAAGTGGCCGCATGCGGTGGTTCAGTTTGAGGACTTCGGGATCAGCAATTCGCTGCGATTGCTGGACGAATACGCGGACCGGCTCTGCTGCTTCAATGATGACATTCAGGGAACTGCCGCGGTGACCGTCGGCTCCTTGATTGCCGCCAGTCGCGCGACCGGTCAGTCACTGACAGATTCAAAGGTCATCATTGCGGGCGCCGGCGCCGCGGGCACCGGCATCGCAAATGGGATTGTCTCGCAGATGGTGTGCGAGGGTCTGGATGCGGACGCTGCAAAGCGCAGAATTTACATGCTCAATCGACATGGCCTGCTGAGGTCCGAGACACCCAATCTGCGACCGCAGCAGGCTCCTTTTGTTCAGCCGCCCGACAGCTTGCGGGATTGGAAAGGGGATTGGCAGCTGCTGGATGTGGTGCGCAATACGCGGCCTGACATGCTGATCGGTGTTTCCGGTCAGCCCCGACTGTTTTCCGAAGAAGTCGTGCGCGAAATGACAGATGGCTGCGAGCGGCCGTGCATATTTCCACTGTCCAATCCCACATCGAAAACCGAAGCCTCTCCGGCGGATATTCTGAGGTGGACGAACGGGCAGGCGATTGTTGCCACTGGCAGTCCATTCGACGATGTGACCCACAATGGCGTCAGCTACGAAATCGCGCAATGCAACAATGCCTATGCCTTCCCCGGCATTGGACTGGGACTGATCGCGGTTAAAGCCAGAAAGGTTACCGATGAAATGCTGAACGCGGTTGCGGGTGTGATCGGCAATGCGCAGTCTGATGTTGAGCGGCTGGGCACATCAATCCTGCCGCCGCTGGGCAGTGTTCGAAACCTCAGCCGGGAGATCGCCATTGCGGTCGCAGGCATTGCCGTTGAGCAGGAGCTTGCTGGCCGCGAGATCGATTGTCCTGTCGAGCAGCTGGTTGACGACAAGATGTGGTGTCCCGATTATGCTGCCTGATAAGCTGGCAAATCCTCAATCCTGAAAATTCGGATGAGCTTGAGATCTGACCAGAACGGTGTCGGCGGCCTGGTCGTCTGTCTGCGGGTGATCCAGATTGAAGTGCAGTCCTCTGCTTTCTTTTCTGGCCAGCGCTGAACGCACAATCAGCTCAGCGACTTGCACCAGGTTCCTGAGCTCGATCAGATCGCGGTTGACCCGAAACTGACTGTAGAAATCCTGCACTTCCTCAGTCAGCATGATGACCCTCCGAAGCGCCCGCTGAAGTCGTTTGGTGGTGCGGACAATTCCGACATAGTCCCACATGAACCGCCTCAGCTCATCCCAGTTGTGTGATACCACAATCAGCTCATTCGGATCGGACACCTGACTCTCATCCCAATGCGGTATCTCCTCCGCGCGAATGGCAGAGCGGGCTGGATTTTCCATGATGTGCCGGGATGCCGCATCAGCGAAGACGATGCATTCCAAAAGTGAGTTGCTGGCCAGGCGGTTGGCGCCGTGCAGTCCGGTACTGGCGCACTCACCGATTGAGTAAAGTCCCGGCAGACTCGTGCCGCCATTCAGGTCGACTTGCACACCGCCGCAGGTATAGTGAGCGGCGGGCACCACCGGAATGGGTTCGGCCGCAATGTTGATGCCGAAATCCTGGCATCTGTGATAGATATTCGGAAAATGCGATGTCAGAAAGGATTTTGGCTTCATGGAGATATCGAGATACACACAGTCGTATCCTCCCGCTTTCATCTCATGGTCGATGGCGCGGGCAACAATGTCACGCGGCGCCAGTTCCTCGCGCGAGTCATACTTGGACATGAAGTCAGAACCGTCTGGCAGAATGAGCTTTCCACCTTCACCCCGCAGGGCTTCGGAAATCAGAAAAGACTTTGCGTGAGGATGGAAGAGGCAGGTTGGGTGAAACTGAACAAACTCCATATTCGCCACTTCGCAGCCGGCGCGCCAGGCCATTGCGATGCCATCGCCTGTCGAAGTGTCGGGATTGCTGGTATACAGATAAGATTTAGAGGCGCCGCCAGTTGCGAGTATCACTGCATCGGCGACGAAAGTGATGGTCTGCTCAGCCGCGATGTCGAGAACGTACGCGCCGAGGCAGCAGTTCGGCGCTGAACGGTCCAGCTTCGATTGGGTGATCAGTTCAATCGCAATGCAGTTCTCGAAGACCTCGATTTTGCGGTGGTTCTGAATGTTCGAAACGAGGGTGCTCTCAACTTTGCGGCCCGTCGCGTCTTCCGCGTGGACGACTCGGCGCCTGCTGTGTCCGCCTTCCTTGGTCAAGTGGAACTCTTCCGGTTTTCCCGCCCGGTGTCCGCGCAGGCTGAAATCGACGCCATTCTGAACCAGCCACTCAATTGACTTCGGGCCGCGCTCGACAACAAATTCAACAGTGTTTCTATCGCACAGCCCGGCGCCCGCGTCAAGAGTGTCCTGAACATGAGATTCGTATGAGTCTTCGAGACTTGAGACTGCGGCGATTCCACCCTGTGCGTAGTAGCTGGAGTTCTCTGACAGTGTCTCTTTTGTGATGACTGCGACTTGGCAGCCGGCATGAGCTGACTTGAGCGCGAACGCGAGCCCGGCCAGGCCGCTGCCAATGACGATCAGGTCTGTCTGTTTCTGCATGGCTATTCTTGCGGTCCGATCACTGAACGATCAATCTCAGCATGATATCTGTGACTGTGCGCGGCTCACAGCAGATTCAACTGCACTGAAATACTTTTTCATGGAATTGCACAATGTCTTCAAATCTTATAATTGATTCTGAATCGCGCGCCTGACTCGCGAGGATTCAAATTTGCCGCGGGCTGCAGCGCCCCGCACCGTTATGGCTTGTATGTTAGCCCATTTGAAATGTCAAGAAGTTGATTTGACTTGTTCAATGTGAAGTGGGTTCAGATAGAACATTACAAGCCGATGATTGTCTAATTTTTCAAATGGAATGTTCATGAAACTCCCTGCAAACGAGTCTGAAGCGAAACTGCTGAAGGAGGCGCAGGGCGGTGAGAATGAATTGAGAAGACGAAATGCGTTCTCCGCGTTGATGGTTCCTTATGAGCCGAAACTGCACAAGTGGGCAAATGAGATCAGTTTGAACCTGAAAGTGGATGCTGTCGATATTCCTGATGTTGTGAATGAGGTGATGGTCAAAGCGTGGCGGGGCATTCATACGTTCCGCGGAGACAGCAAGCTGTCCACCTGGCTGTACACGATCACCAGAAATCATCTGTACAATTACTCGAAATGGAACCAGCGGTACGAAAACATCCATACATTCAGTGAGTTTGAGGAGTCAGGCTGGCACTCGAGTGATGCTGAGACAGACCGCCGTTCGGTTGTCGATCGAATCGCGCATAATCCGATGTCACCTGAAGAGCAGTTTTTTCAGGCGGAGATCACGCGCAAGATGAGTCAGATTGTTGAGGGTTTGCCAACCAGTTTGAGGAGTGTTTATATTCTGCGCGAATACGAAGGTATGAGATATGAGGCCATTGCCAAACGCACGGGATTGAAATTGGGCACGGTCAAGACTCAAATCCATCGCGCGCGGGAAAAAGTGAGAGTTGAACTGAAGCAGTGGGCGCGAGACGGCCTGCAAGACGAGGATTACTGATGTCAGAAGAAATTTCAGCTTTGATCGACCGGGAAATCGACGAGGAGTGTCTGGTCGACCTGATCGATGAGCTTTGCCACAAACCGGAACTGATAGAGCGCTGGCAGCAATATCAGTTGATGCGAAGCGCGGTGCGCGGCGAGTGCACCCGAACCTACTTCGATTCAGTCTACGCAAGATCTGAAAAACTGACAGATTTGATTGATGAGCCCTCTGCGATATTCACCTATCGCCGCACCGGAAGGGAAAATTCTGTCAGCAGATTGCGTCAGCGGTGGGGCAGCTGGGTTGGCGGATTCGGACTGGCGGCCGGATTAGGCGTCGCGGCGGCCGTCGGGTTCGTATCGAGCTCTTTGTTTGAATTTCAGTTTTTACAGTCCGATCGATCTTACACAGCCGGCATTCACGAAAACGGCGTTCCAGTCAAATGGACGAATGCTGCAAATCTTGCAGTTGCGGACGACTCCAGTGTCGTTTACCTCAACGAGTCGCTGCTTGCGCACAGCGAAGCCGCCGGGTTCAATGGATTGTCGAACTATGCCAGAATGGTCAGCTACGACCGTTAGTCGATTCGGACTTTTGTTTTGTTCAATCGGTCTAGCAACCTGATGCTCGCATCGCAGGTCAGATGTATCGCAGGGATGGCGCTGCTTACAGGGATTCTAAGCGCGCCGGCTGACGCGGATTCGGTCTCAGAGCTTCTCAGCAAGACAGCTAAAGCCACTGAAACGGTCAGCTACAAGGGCACGTACATGTATTCTCGAGGATTCGAGACCGAGACAATGCAGGTTTATCACCGTGTGGAACCGGATGGCTTCAAGGCGAGAATTCTCTCCTTGAATGGTGATGAATCGGAAATCATACGCAGCGAGAAAGGCGTGTGGTGCTATTTTCCTGATCGAAAGGAAGGATTTTTCAAAGCCAGGGATAAAGACTTCTTTCGCCTGCCAGACATCAGCGCCGAGTCGATTCCAGAATTGAAGAAGTATTATTTGATAACACTTGACGGAGAGGACCGAATTGCAGATCGCACCGCTTACCGGCTGAAATTCGAGCCGAGAGACTCCTATCGCTATGGGGCCAATATCTGGATCGATGAGGAATCTGGTCTGCCGCTGCGATCCGATCTGCTCAATCAGGACCTGGAGATCATCGACAAGTACATGTTTGTCGAAATAACCGTCAACGAACAAATTCATGAATCCGATCTCATGCCCAGCGCTTCTGGCGATGACTATGTCTGGAACTTCAGCGCGGCGAACAATGTCTGGGTTTCGGATGAGGCTTCATCGCTGACTGTGAGCATGATTCCAGATGGATTCAAGAAAATCAAGCACGTTCGAAGCCAGCTTGAGTCCGGTGAGAAAGAGCAGATGGTTTTTTCCGATGATCTGGCAACAGTATCGCTGTTCTCGCAGAAATTGGATCAGATTGAGGTGAATGGGATTTTCACCGGCTCCAGTCAACTGGGTTCTGTAAACGCCTACGGACGGGTGGTGGAGGGTTACCAGATCACTGTTCTTGGCGAGGTTCCAGTTGACACAGTGATTGCAATTGGAGATTCGGTTTCAGTCAAGTCCAGCGAATGATCCTGCAGCGCGATCCTGACAGACCCGCGACTGGGAGTTTCTGCGCTTCGCTTGAGCGATTGCTCTGAGCCTTCCGCAGTCCAGCGCGAGTTTGCGGGCTTCGCAGCTGAACCATTCGCTTTGAGCCCGTCGAATCGCACCGCAATTCATGGAAAGAAGCGCCGGCAGAATCAGCCGGCCATCCATCTTGATTGGGCAACAGCGATTCGCAGTAAGTTATAATTTGAGCAGTTTCAAAGCTAGCCCCTGCATCCTGATTCAGCCAGCCGATTTTTTCTGGTTTTTGAAGCCGTTTGATTGAATTCCTGTCTTTCTGAGTTAAAGAGTTTGAACACTCCAACCGACTTTTCATTTGTACTTGTCATCGCTGTTTCCATTACAGGTGCGATCTGGTTACTTGACATTTTCTGGCGATTCTTGAGAAAGCACGTCATTACTGTGCGCTACGAAAAAGAGTCGCGCGGCCAGTTCCGCTGGGTGGTGGAATACGCAAGAGTGTTCTTTCCAGTGCTGCTGATCGTCTTTGTGCTGCGTTCCTTTGTTGTCGAGCCGTTCAGAATTCCTTCAGGCTCGATGCTTCCGACACTGGAGATCGGCGATTTCATTCTGGTCAACAAGTACGAGTACGGCATCCGACTGCCGGTGCTGAACAAGAAAATTTATGCTGTCAACGAACCTGACTATGGCGATGTCATGGTTTTCCGATTTCCACACAACGAGTCAGTGAACTTCATCAAGCGGGTGGTTGGCCGGCCCGGCGACTCCGTTGTGTATCAGAACAAGCAGGTCAAGGTCAATGGCAGGGTCGTGGCGCAAGACCAGGAGGGCGAATATGTCATTGATTCCGGAACGAACCGGAAAACTGAAACCAGCTTGTTGAATGAGACTTTCATCAATGGCAGATCGCACCAGATTCTGCATGACGACCGGCGTGCGAGCCGGACACTGGTCTTTCAGGTGCCGGAAGACACCTATTTCGTGCTTGGCGACAACCGCGACTACAGCAATGACAGCCGATTCTGGGGATTTGTGCCGGAGGAGAACATCATCGGGCGGGCATTTTTCATCTGGTTCAGCTGGGATTCGACCGGGGATTCGGGTGTGAACTGGAATCGCATTGCGGCTGCGATCGAATAGCCGCAGCTCCAGCATCGTGAAAGCCGACAAGTTCAATAGACTGACGGATATACTCGGCTATTCGTTTCAAGACAGAAGTTTGCTTGAACGCGCGCTGACGCATCGAAGCGTCGGCAACCGGCACAACGAGACTCTGGAATTTCTTGGCGACAGCGTGCTTTCCACCATAGTATCCAGTCATTTATACCGCGAATTCCCCGATGCTTCTGAAGGTGAGCTGACAGTCAGACGCTCGGGTGTTGTCAACAACAGCCAGGCATTGTACAGAGTCGCTGAGCACATGGCCTTTCGCGACTTCATCATCGTTGACAAGTCATTTACCAAGTCCAATGAAAAAGCCTGGCAGAATCTGATGGCCAACACGGTCGAGGCTCTTATCGGCGCGATCTACCTGGAAGGTGGAATCGAAAAGGCCACTGAGTTTTTCGATCGCCACTTCACTCCGCTGCTTGATGAGCTGAAGACCTCCGCTCACACGAATTTCAAATCACTGCTGCAGGAATATCTGCAACGCCGGGCTCATGACATCCCCAGATATGAGACGGTTGAAGTTCGAGGTCAAAATCACAAACCGGAATTCACTGTCCAATGCCACATCGATTCACTGACTGAGCCGGTCATCGGCACCGGCAAGACAGTCAAGGAAGCGGAACAGGTTGCCGCCGGACGAGCCTATGAATTGCTCTGCAGGCCAAGCTGCTGACGCAGAATTTCGCTCGGGCATGATTGCCATAGCAGGGCGTCCCAACGTCGGCAAGTCGACTCTGCTCAATCGAATGCTCGGCCGCAAGGTCAGCATCACCTCAAGAAAAGCGAACACCACCCGACACCGGATATTGGGGGTGTTGAGCGAACCCGACTGCCAGTATGCCTTCATTGACACGCCCGGGTATTCAACTCAGTCAAAGAGGCTGGTGGACCGATCCATTCACAAGGTCGCGGCTTCCGGAATCATCGGTGTTGACCTCGTGCTGTTCATGGTGGAGAGCCGCGGCTGGCACACACTGGATGAACCGGTGTGGCGACGGATTCAGTCAGAGAAACTGAACAGTATCATTGTCGTTTCAAAAATTGACCGAGTCACAAACAAGGAACTGCTGCTGCCCGTCATCAAGGAGATTTCCGAGCTTACCGGAGTGACGGATATTGTTCCTGTCTCGGCGCAGAAAGCCATGAACATCGATCGGCTGAAGTCTGTGATCGCGCAGCACCTGCCCGAAGGACCGCCGCTGTTTCCCGCTGAGTTCATCACCGATCAGGATGACGCATTCTTCGCATCGGAAGTCATTCGGGAGCAGATATTTCGATTTTATGGCGAGGAAATACCGTATTCCTGCGCCATACAGATTGAGAAATTCCAGATGAACGATCAGGTGCTGCACCTGCATGCATTGATCTGGATGGAGTCAGAAAGCCAGAAGCGCATTGTCATCGGCTCTCGGGGAAGCAAGCTCAAACAGGTCGGCACCCGGGTTCGACAGATTCTGGAGTCGAGATTCGAGTCCAAAGTGCATGTGAAGCTCTGGGTGAAAGTGCGCTCGCAATGGACCGAAGATCAGCAGCTGATCTCAAGTTTCGGATATTCAGTTCAGGAGTAGCCGATGCGCGTTCGAAACGAAGAGTGCTTTGTACTGCGGACAATTCCAATTCTGGAATCAAGCTTGATTGTCGATGTGTTCACCCGAAACCATGGGCGTCACAGTCTGATGGCCAAAGGCGCCCGACGGCTGAAGTCGAGATACAGAGGATCAGTGCGTCCATTCCAGCTGCTGCAAGTCAGCTGGTCTGGGAAGAACGAAGTTCCAACGATGACATCACTGGTGCAGATTGCCGGTCCGACTGAAATCAGCGGGCGGCAGGTCTATTGCAGCTATTACCTGAATGAGCTGATCATACGGTTTGTGCGGCAGTCCATTCCTTATCCGAAGCTGTTCTCTCTCTATCAGGATTCACTCGGACATCTGGCGGATCTTGACAGCGAATTCATCACCTTGAGAAAGTTCGAGAAGAACATGCTCAAACTGCTTGGTTATGAACTGGTTTTGAATACCGAGGCCGACAGCTTGACACCGATCAGGCATGACAAGCTCTATCACTATGACTTTGAGTCCGGTCCCATCCCCGCCGCTCATCCCACTGAGAACTCGATCAGCGGCGGCGCATTGATGGCGGTATCTGAGGAAAAATTTGAATCCCCGGTTGACCGGCAGGAATGTCAGCTGTTTCTTCGGCGGGCAATCGAGTATTTCTGCGAAGGGAAAACCAACCGGAGCAGAGAGGTTTTCCGACAGACGATCAGAACCCGTTGCTGAAACCGAGAGTTATTTCTTTCTCTGTGTGGTAAAACCAGCTGGCAGCTGCCCCAGGTCTCCTTCGCCGAACAGGAATCCCAGCATGTGCCGCTCAATCAGCTCATGGGTCGCGGGATCGCCTGTGACCATCTGATTCTCATTGATGATGGTGACCAGTCGCTCAAGCCATTGTTTCCAGCCTTCTTTGGAAACGCTTTCAAGAATGCGGATGCCCAGCTCGCCTGGATAGGGCGGGACATCAAGCGCTTCCGCTTTTTCTTTCAATACGACGCAGTCTATGAATCGGGCCATTGATAGAGCAATTATTCTTTGGAAATGATGCAATGCCAGGTGAGGTTCACTCATATTACACTCTATAAGCGGCGCATCGGTTTAAATTTTTCAAAATGGCGTCATATCAAAATGTGTGCCGCTCCGACACTGCAAGTCATGATGAAAGTGGCTTCCGGCCTGAGAATCTTCATCATATAATTTTTCTGTCTTCAAAATTCTCGTGGAATTGACATGGAACTAACAGCTTACCAAAAAGAAATTTCTGATTCAGACATTCGCGTTACTGACGCGGCCGGCGACAAAATGTCGGAACTCATTGAGTCAACGGACGAGTCCATCATTGGAGTCCGCGTTTATGTTTCCGGGGGCGGCTGCGGCGGCATGAACTATGGGATGACTTACGCTGAGGCGGAGACCGACTATGATCGCATTCTGGAAGGGAAGAATTTCCGCCTGTATGCCGATGTGGTCGCCTTGCAGTATCTCACAGGCGCAGAGATTGATTATGTTGACGATGGCATCCAGGCCACATTCGTTTTCCACAATGTCTTCCAATCTGTCGGCGGCACTGGCGCCTGCGGCGGCTGCGGAGCCGCAATGTAGGTTCGATCAACGCGGTCGTCCTGCCAGCCAGCAGCTTGGCAAACTCCCATTCCGTTGGATTAATTGCTCCGGCTCACAGCTACCGAGCCGCCGTTTATCTCCAGGCAGCCGCAAAACACGACATCTCCGTCGTGTTTATCTCGGACGGGCGCTCCGATGTCGTGCCGGGGATCATCGATGGCATTCGGGTTGACTTTTCGGAGCTGACAAGCGCCAGGCGAGCAGCGTGCGAAAAGCTCGCGGCTCACAACGTGCAGGCGGTCATCGCACCCGATGAGCGGTATGTTGAATTCGCGGCCGAAATTTCATCTCAACTCGGCTTGCCGCATAACTCACTTCATTCACTCAAGACAGCCTCTGATAAATTCCTCTCTCGAGAAAGCCTGAAACGCGCCGGTATTTCCGGAGTGCCTGACTTCAGGCAGATTGATCTGCAGAACAATCTTGTTCAGCAGATTTCAAATGTTCGCTATCCGTGTGTCGTGAAGCCATTGAAATTGTCCGCAAGCCGCGGTGTGATTCGCGCCAATGAAGCGGCTGAACTGCTTGACGCGCTGGAGCGAATTCAGAAAATACTGAATATGGAGTTCGAGCGGCCTGATCCGAAGCAGGCCGTGGTTGAAGACTATATTGATGGCACTGAACATGCACTGGAGGGCTATCTGTCAAATGGTGAATTGGAAGTCATCTGCATATTTGACAAGCCGGATCCTCTTGTCGGACCATATTTCGAAGAGACATACTATGTGACGCCGTCGCGTCTTTCGGAGTCTGTTCAGGAATCAATCAGGCTGTCTGTTCTGTCCGGCTGCATTGCGCATGGCCTGACAATGGGACCGATTCATGCAGAAGTTCGGGTTTCGAATGGGAGGGTCTGGATTCTTGAAATCGCAGCTCGTTCAATAGGTGGAGATTGCGGCAGAATATTTGAACTGGCAACTCAATCAAGTCTTGAGGAATACGTGATGTGTCGAGCAGTCGGACAATCAATAGGAAATTTGAATTTCGAGCATTCTGCCGGGGTATTGATGATTCCAGTTGCAGACAATGGCATTCTGAAACGCGTTGAGGGTGTGACTGATGCACAGTCTGTCGAGAACGTTCTTGAAGTTCGATTGGATGTTCGTGAAGGAGAGAAGCTGACACGCTGGCCGGAAGGCGGGAAATATCCGGGCTTCATCTACTCAATGGCTGACACGCCGGCGCAGGCAGAAGCCGCACTGAGAGAGTCCTACTCGCATCTGAGATTTGTATGCATGCCCGATTTGCCAGTTATTGTGAAGTGATGTTTTTCGATTATGAATTGGAATTGGCGAATGCCGACAGCCGCAAGAGACAGGGTGTTGTTTTCAAAATTTCAGCTTGATCATCAAGAGAAAACGCCTAATATTTGAAAAAGGTTCTCTTGAGAGAGTTGAAATATTTCCTCACTTCCGCTCTGGCACTTATGAAATATTTGATCTGGGTACTTACTCAGTGCCAAGCATCACTGATCCTCGATCAAGGCGATTGCATCCAGCCATAAAACTCTTCGCAATTGACAATTGATTCAGTATGCAATGAGTTCAATGTCAACTGTCGCTGCGAAGCTCATCAATCTGCTTGGAACTCAGCCCTGTGACTGCACTGATCTCTTGCACCGGCATGCCTTTTGCGATCAGATTTCCCGCAATCGCAATTACCGTTTCCTGACGGCCCTCCTGACGACCTTTCTGACGACCTTTCTGTAGACCTTTCTGTAGACCTTCCTCCAAGCCTTCCAAGCGGGCCGGCTCTCTGAGGTCATGCCGGGTGACCCAGCTCCACTCCTCTGCTATTCTGTGCGCCATCTTGCGTCCTCCTCTCCGTCTCTTGTTGACCAAATCGATCATCGTCTCGATTGTACACGATAAGCCATGCACCTCGCTGATGTAAACAGCCAGGCGCCGGATCAGATCGAACCGCACCTCGCGCTCCAGCTCTTCTGACTGATCCACTATCTCCAGCCAGGTCTGCGGCGTGGCAGTCCAGATCTTTCCCATCGTCTGCAGCGTCAGCCTCGAGGTCACCGGCAGCTCGTCCAGACGGTCGTATGTAATCTCGTCGGTCAGGTCGACCAGCAGCACGCCGAAATTCAACAGCACATCCGAGAACCGGTCCACAAACCGCTCCGGCAGCGCCGTGCTCTTCTTGTACTCCTGAAAGGTTCTTGATCGGACCGGCAGCGGCTTCTCCCCGTGGTACACAATCACCGGCAGTACCGCCTCGGCACCCTGCTGATAACAGGCGATCTGGTAGCAAAACAGCTGCGGGATCAGGTCCCGGTCATCAAAGCTCTTGTGCTCGACGATGATTCTCACCTCCACCCGCCGGCCTATCTTGAGCCGCACCGACAGCACCAGATCGGCTTCTCGATCTCTAAGCATGTCATCTTCGATCAGGGTCCACCTGCTCATCTCCAGACGCAGAGTTCTGAGGTCGAAGAAGGACAGGTCCTCTTCGGAGAAGATCAGTCTGATCAGCGCCCGGTACTCGCTTCTTCTCCGAAACTGAAGGCCGAATGTTTTATCGTGGATATTGCCGGAAGATTCGGATTGTTCTGATTCAGCCGCCATTCGCGCTTCCCCGCTCTTTCAGCTGGATTTCATGGTGATGGAATCTGCAATACATCGAAATTTCCGGGGATGGACAATACGCCAATCGAAGCAGGATTTCAAGTTTAGTCGCATATTCAAGCAGGTCAGTTTTCAATGTGCTCAAGAAGAAGCAGATTCATGAGTCAATTCGAATGGAAGTTATTCCGAAAAGCTTACTCCGCAACTTCGTATCTTGCAAAAAATCCGTTATCTTAACGAATTTGGATAAATTTGCTGTTCAGCAATATTGATGCTAAGGGTTCTCAAAATTTCCAAAATTTCATTTTAATTCACACAGAATCAGCAGACAATAGAATAAAATTTTGATTGATGATGAGTGATTGCTCTTCGTCTCTTCCAAGACTCTCAATCCCCGGTAGCTCAGCTAGGTAGAGCAGGTGGCTGTTAACCATCTTGTCGGCGGTTCGATCCCGTCCCGGGGAGCCAATTTATTCTTGAACAATCGTCACCAACATCGTCAGATTGGCGTTTCGCTCGATTGAACGAATGTCATTATTGTGATGCGTTGCGTTGAACAGTTGCTTTCGCAGTCTCAGCCACTGTCTTTGTGTCGCTGCGAAATTGATTGCCAGAATTCAGCCTGAAAGGAGGATCTTAAATGAAGAAACCATCAACATCCGAAGAACTTCATTCGCAGGAGAAGGTTCAAGAAGATTCAAATTCAGATGAAAATGAATACTGCGAAGATGAATACAACGATGAATTTGTCAAGAAAATTCTCGATTCTGCAAAGAGAATGGATCTTGAACGCATTGACGACATCAAAGCCTTTTACGATAGATATAGATAACGGATTCTCCCGTTTGCAGTTACAGTGTTTAGCGGCAATGACAACAGCTTTCACCTTGTCGACAACACTGTTGATCGTACTAATAACCGTGTTCTTCCTGAAGTTGGAAAATACAGGAACGCTCTTTCGATGCTGACCGGCATTCAGGCTTCAATCGTCTTGCGAGAGGTAAAATATTCGAGCAATGGAGAAACTGCCCATAAAGCGAGAAGCACATTCATTTGGCTTCTGTAATTTCTACCAATCGTAGTTAGTCAAGAAAGAGGGATATACAAATGAAGAAACCAACAACATCTGAAGAAATTCTTTCACAAGAGAAGATTCAAGAAAGTTCTAATTCAGATGAAATTGAGTACTACGAAGATGAATATAACGAAGAATTCGTCAAGAAAATTCTCGAAGGTGAAAAGAAAGGTGGCCTTGAACCCATGGTTGACATAAAAGCGTTTTACGATCGATATAGATAATGGGATCAAATGAAATTGTTCATCAAGTATTTTCGGACCATAGGCGTAAAAGTAAAGCAAAAAGCAAATCAAGGCGCGTGTCTACCCAACCCACCTATCGGGCTGATTTGAAAAAAAGGGCTTACAGATTACGATCTCATTCTGGCTGAAGTTGGGTCGTACAAACTCACCCGTTCGATGCTGACTGGGATTTTCGAGTGCTCGACCTCAAGCTCATATTCACCGTTAAATAAAAATTCGTCGCTTACACCATCGGTGTTTCTTACATATCCGTAGGCAATATTCTTGTCTACGGTATAACCCCATCCGGCGCTTGAAGTCCAGCCGACACGCTGTCCATTCCGGTAGATCGTCTCCCTTCCGTGCAAGGTGACGTGTTCGTTCGAATTTGTAAAGCAGGCTAGCTTTTTCTTCAGAGGATCGCGTTGCTGTTCAAGCAATTCAGTCTGGCCGATAAAACTGATTCCGCTGTCCAGACGCACGATTTTTTCCATACCGGCTTCAAGCGGCGTATAGTCCGGGCCGATATCTGAACCCAAGGCTCGAAACCCTTTTTCCAGTCGCAAGGATTCCAACGCGCGATAGCCGACATTTTTCAGGTCAAACTCCTCACTGTGTTGAATGATTTTTCGGTAAATCTGCTGTGCGTTCGCCACTGGAATATGCAGCTCCCATCCCAGTTCACCAGCGAAGGAAACTCGCAGTGCGAGGGCATCCAGTCCATTGAAATTAACCCATCGTGCTTTGAGAAAGGGAAAGGACTTGTTTGAAAGATCGCAATCTATCAATGGTTGAAGCAATGCCCGTGAATTCGGTCCGGAAATAGAAAGCGTTGCATACTGATCTGTTACATCCTCAAGAGATACGTCATTAAATTCGGAGAATATGTGATTGAGAATGTGGTGGTAATGATGAACAGCATAGCCAGTGCCAGCAACAATCAGAAACTCATCTTCCGCGAGTCTTGTAACAGTTGTATCGCATTCAATTCCACCGACTGAATTGAGCATGACGGTATATACAACCGAACCGACTGCTCGGTCCATTCGATTGCAGCAAATCAAATTCAGAAGATCAAGCGCCTGTCTGCCTTTCAGACGATATTTGGCGAATGAGGACTGGTCGATCATGCCAACAGCCTCGCGAATCGCCCGGTGCTCTTCGCCAACTGCTTCAAACCAATTGGGACGGCCGAACGAATAGATGTCTTCGGCTTTCGCACCTGCTGGAGCATACCAGTTGGGTCGTTCCCAGCCCAGTTTTTCACCGAAACACGCATTGGCTGATTCAAGGTCTTCGTAAAGTTCAGACTTGAAGTGGGGGCGGCCGCTGTGATGTTCCTCGCTCGGCCAAGCCATTGTGTAGTGCTTGGAACAAAGCTCAACAGTGCGGTCAGCAATCCAAGCGCTGTCCCGATGCACCTTGCCGAATCGCCGGATGTCGACCGCACCAAGATCCAAGGAAGGTGACCCGTTGGCGATCCATTCAGCCAGCGCTTTGCCTGCACCGCCAGCGCCTGCGATTCCAAAAGCGTTGAACCCGCTTCCAACATAGAAATTCCGGAGCTCCGGAGCTTCGCCCAGAATGAAATTGCCGTCCGGTGTGAAAGATTCGGGACCGCAGATCAATTGCTTGATGCTGGCAGACTCCATCGCCGGCACCCGATTCAACCCCGACTGCATCAGCGGCTCGAAATGGTCTACATCAAAGTCGAGCAGTGTGAACCCAAACTTGTCCCCGGGATGATCAACCGCCCAGCGCTGAGGATTCAGTTCATAACCCCCGAAAACCAAGCCGCCGACTTCCTCTTTGAAGTAAATCAGCCGATCGGGGTCTCGAACAGTCGGCATGTCGCTGGCAACGCCATCGACTTTGCCAGTTACGATGTAGTGGTGCTTCATTGGAACGATCGGTACATTGACGTCTGCTAAAGCGCCGACTGCCCTGGACCACAGACCTGTGCAGTTGACCACTATCTCACAATTGATTGTGCCTTGATCCGTGACCACTGCTTTAACCGACTGATTCTCTGTTGCAATCGAAGTCACTCGTATGTTCTCAACAAATCGGACACCTCTTGATTTCGCCCCCTTGATGAGTGATCGAGTCAGATCAGATGGGTTGGCTTGTCCGTCAGTCGGCAGGAAAGCGGCGCCAAACAAGTCTGAAGTATCCAGAATCGGGCACAGATCTGCTGCTTCCCGAGGGGTCAAATAATGCATCTCCAGCCCGAAAGAATGCGCCATCGTGATCTGGCGTTTGATCTCCCGAACGCGCTCCGGGTGGCAGGCAAGCCGCAGTCCGCCGTTCATCTTCCAGCCAGTGGCCTGTCCGGTCTCCTGTTCCAAGCTATCGTAGAGTTCAACCGAATACTTGAGCAGTTGCGTGATGTTCGCATTGCTGCGAAGCTGGCCAACCAGCCCTGCGGCGTGCCAGGTGGAGCCGTTGGTGAACTCACCTTGCTCAAGCACAACACAGTCAGTCTCACCCAGTTGTGACAGGTGATAGGCGGTGGAGGAGCCGATGATTCCACCACCGATGATCACAATTCTGCAATGTTCTGGAATCATGTCAATCAAGAATGTGCGTTCAGCGAATCAGAGACCCAAAGCCTGCTTGCGCTTCTTTGCGGCTGCAGAGATGAGGCGGTCTGTGATGATCGCGATGAATGCGACCGACAAACCCGCAACCAGACCTCGGCCGGTGTCGGCCTTGGTCAACGCGATATAGACCTCCTGTCCCAAGTCCCTTGTTCCAACCAGCGCGGTGATCACCAGCATCGAAAGCGCGAACATCACCGTCTGATTGACACCCAGCATGATCTCAGGCCAGGCGAGCCGGATCTGAACTTTTGTCAGCAGCTGCCGTTTGGTGCAGCCGGATGTCTTTGCCGCTTCAACCAGCGATGGTGAAATCTGCTCGATTCCGTACAGGGTATAGCGCACAGCCGGGGGCAGGGCATACAGCACGACAGCTACCATGGCTGAGAAGTCACCGACTCTGAACAGCATGACAACCGGCAGCAGATAGACGAAACTCGGCAGTGTCTGAAGCGTGTCAATGACCACCAGCACCGGTCGCTTGAGAATCGGAAAACGGGATGCTGAGATGCCTACAGTCAGACCGATGATGGTTGCGATAACCACTGAGATGCCGCACAGGTAGACGGTGATCATCGCTTTCGTCCATTGTCCGGTGATCAATATGAAACTCGCACAGGCAACGACCAGAATCGCAAGTCTGATTCCACCCAGCTGAAGTCCAGCGAGCGCAAGGAACAGCAGAACCCCCGGCCAGGGCAAGCCGAGCAGAAACGCCTTGACCGGCTTGAGCACATTCAGCAGCAGAAAAACTTTGACGGCCTCAAGCTCATCAAAGAAATTGATGTTGATCCACTTGATCAGGTCATTCCAGAACTGGCCGGTTGAAATCTCGTACTGCGCGGGCCACTGAGCAAAGAAAGGAGCGACAAAACTGATCGCGGTTGATGCGGCCAGTACCAGGATCGCAAGTGAGAAGTTTCGATGCCGCTGAAAGAATGTCGGCGAGGACTCTGCATGCAGCTTCGGACTCTTCGCCGCCCAGGCTTGAGTGAGTCGATCCAGCACTATGGCGATCAAAGTGATGGCAATGCCCGCTTCAAGCCCGTCCCCGATTGCCTGTCTTCTGAGTGACGCAAGAACATCGAATCCAAGTCCGCCGGCGCCGATCATCGAAGCGATGATGACCATGTTCAGCGAAAGCATGATGACCTGGTTCACGCCCACCATCAGTCCGGGTGCGGCCGATGGAATGAGCACCCGCCAGGTCATCTGACGCTTTGTGCAGCCGACCATCTTTCCGAATTCCTTGATCTCGGTGGGAACGGTTTTCAACGCCAGCATGGTAACCCGCACCATGGGCGGCATGGCGTATATCACTGTTGCGGCGATTGCTGAAACCGGCCCGAATCCGAACATGAACAGGACCGGCACCAGATAGGCGAAAATCGGAACCGTCTGCATCAGATCCAGAATCGGCGTGATGGCGCGCTCGAATCTCTCGTACCGATACCCGAAAATTCCGATGATTGCGCCGAATATGATGCCGATTGGAACCGCAACTGCAATCGAGGACAGCGTGATCGCGGCGCTTTCCCAATTGCCGAAAGCAGCAAGATAAGCGATGCAGAGGAACACCATCAATGCAAGCTTCCAGTCCCGAAGACGATAGGCCGCTGCAGTCAGCACAGCCATCAGACCCACCCATGAGATCGGCGGCGACTGCCAGGATTCTCCGCTGCCGAGCGGAATGGTGAAGCCGGACACCAGCATGGATCGGATGATCTGATATGGAAACTCTATGCAGGCCGCGACCGCCCGGGTGAATTCCTTGAATGTCCACGGAAAAATGTAGGCTTCATTGTTGACCATGAACTTGAAGAATCCGGTCACGCACAGGCGCACGCTTGTGCAGCTGCCAAGCGACTCAATTCTCCAAGTCAGCTCCTTCGGCGCTTTGACCGCCCACTGCCAGAGGTCTCCTCCGATCCAGATGACCGCGACTGCGGCGATTGCCGCCAGCCATGCGAGCGGCCAGGAATAGGAAAGCTCGAACCGCGAGACTGAGCCGACAGCAGATTTCATGACTTGACTGCCGGGGGCAGGCTACGGCTGCTTGACCAGCACATCAATGACTGCGTCGCGGGTCAGCTGCCCGATCACATTGTCTTCCTTGTCAACAACGTCAAATGGCAGCTCAGCTCGGATCAGGTCTTCGGCCAGATCCTGAATCTTTGTCGCGCCCGCGACTCGGCCGCCGGTCTTGATGCTCGGGTCATGCTCAGACATGACGGTTCTTGCGGACAGCACCTTCGCCCGGGACAGATCGTTGGTGAATTCCTGGACGTAGTCATCCGCTGGATTGATGATCAACTCTTCCGGCGTGCCGATCTGAATGATTGCGCCATCTTTCATGATCGCGATTCTGTCGGCCAGGCGAACGGCTTCATCGAAATCATGTGTGATGAAGACGATCGTCTTGTTCAGCACGGACTGGATTCTCATGAACTCATCCTGCATCTCCCGACGGATGAGCGGGTCCAGCGCGGAGAATGGCTCATCAAGAAACCATATTTTCGGCTCGACTGACAGCGAACGGGCAATTCCGACGCGCTGCTGCTGGCCGCCGGACAGCTCTCTGGGGTAGTAGGCTTCCCGATCCTGCAGTCCAACCAGTTCGATCACCTCCCGAGCCCGCTGCTCCCGCTTCGCGCGGTCGATGCCCTGAACTTCAAGCGGAAAGGCGACATTCCCCAGAACTGTCAGATGAGGCATCAACGCGAAATGCTGGAACACCATCCCCATTTTGTGGCGGCGAATCTGGATCATCTGGTTCTCTGAGTGTTTGAGCAGGTTCTCACCCTCAAACATGATCTCGCCCGAAGTTGGCTCTATCAGGCGCGCCAGACACCGCAGCAGGGTTGATTTGCCTGAGCCGGACAGGCCCATGATGATGAAAATCTCGCCTTCAGCCACTTCAATGCTGGCATCGCGAACCGCTCCGATGAGGCTGTTCGCGGACAGATTCTCGTCAGTGACTTCTTGGTTGTCAGCGAGAAACTGCTCGGCATTCCTGCCAAACAGCTTCCAAACTCCGGTGCAGGAAAGAATCGGGCCAGGCTTGGAATCCATAGAACCGGAATTTCGGGCTGAGTCTCAAATAGAAAGCGCGCCAGTGCCCTTGTCAGACCCTGGCGCGCTCAATGGTGCAATCGATTCTGATCAGGTCGATCCTGATTACATCGTCCAGGCTTTCCAAGTTGATTCGTTTTCCGCCATCCATTCGGCAACCACGTCCTCAACGCTCTGGCCTTCAAGGTCCACCTTGATGATCAGTGCCGCCATTGTGTCATTATTGATGACAACGTTGCGGATGGCCTGAAAGGCTTTCGGCCACATCTCATCGCCGCCGACCCAGCCGACTTTCTTGATCCAGCCTCTGGGTTTGCCGCAGTCATACGCCATGTCAGGGTTGATGCCCCAAGCCGGGTCGTTGTAGCATTCATCCGTATAGACCGGAAAATCCACCCACTCGCCCTCATACTTTGCGGGCGCCCAGTGCGGTGCATAAACCCAGGCCAGGATAGGCGCCTGGCGCTGATAGGCTGACTCGATCTCACCGAACAGCGCCGCATCGGTTCCGGCATGCACGACCTCATAATCCAAGCCGAGTGATTCGGCCCGCTCGTCATCATAGCCGCTCCAGGTAACCGGTCCGCCCAGATAGCGGCCTTTCGGATGGGTCTCGGGCGTGGAAAACGCCTCCGCACAGCCGTTCAGTGCGGTCCAGTCAGGCAGACCCGGACACTTCTCTTTCATGTAAAGCGGATACCACCACTCTTCAATGGCGTTCATTCCGGTCTCTCCCAGATCTACCGTATTTCCGGTGGCCAGGGAAGCCTCAAGTGCGTCTTTGCCGGTTGTCTCCCAGATTTCGACCGCCACATGCAGATCGCCGGATTCCAATCCGACAAACTGAGCGATGTAGTCAGCTGGAACATACTCGATGTTGTAGCCCATTGACTTCACCACCTCACCAACCAAAGTTGCGGTGATGAACTGACCGGTCCAATCGTGCCATGTGATTTTGATCGGCTCGGTTGACTCCACCTCTGCCGATACACCTGGCGCATAGCTGAACAATGCGACCGTACCCGCGAATATTGCGCTGCGAAGAATATTTTTCATTTTCAAGTTCCTCCTTATTGGATACAGAATAGATATTGGCAAATTAACAGTCAAAACGACGGATTTTGCTGCAGTTGTTTTGAGTAGTTTATATGAACTGCAATCCTACCGTTGAGACAATCAATTGAGCTTTGAAATTCAGCATTGCTGTGATGCACTGAAAATCGGATGTCAGATAACCATTTTCGGGATTAAAAAAATGATGCCATTTGATGAAGCCTGCCCGCGGGGCTATTCAAACATGTGGCGATATCGCTCCCAGTTCGACTCAAAACGAGTGCGGTTCATATTCGTATAGCCTTCGTAACCCGGGTCCTGATCAGGATAGAGGTCGGTCATGGAAGCGGCAACGTTATCGCTGTCCAGGTCCGAGGTGACTTCCTGCACCATTCCCCACATGTATTCGCGCAGGTTCAAAGCCAGCTTGAAAGCGGTCAGCTGCCGGTAAGTCGAATCACTGACAGAGTCGAAATACATCTCGAACATCCTGGATTCAGACTCGTCGCTCATGTCTGCGTTGCAGCTGACTCCGACAAGATCGAACATGGGATGGCCATAGCCGCCGTAGTCCCAGTCAATCATCCAGATGTTGTTGTCATCATCGAACATGAAGTTCTGAGGCACCGTATCGTTGTGCGTGAAAACCGGTGTATAAGGTTCAACTGTCGATTCGATCAGATTGTTGATGCGAATGATGTCCGGCAGCAGGTCAATGAGTCTGGATTCCTTTTTCAGCCCGACATCGACATAGTTGCGAACCACCTGAAACGGCCAGAAGTAGGTGAGTGATCCGCGCACCTGATCCGAGCCCTGATGAATCCTTTTCAGCAAATCCACGATCTGCTGCAGATTCTCCAGATTGCCTTCCATGTCTTCCATTCTCAAGCAGCCGCCCGGTATGAAATCCACGATTGCAAGACCCTGTTCCGAATGTCGGATTTCAGGGCTGACACCGATATCGGCTGCCGCGATCATTGAAGCCTGAACGGAGGTCTGGATGATGCCGTGGACCAGAATGTCCGTTCCAATTCTGGCCACCGCGCGCTCGTCGCTGTCAGTCACCACAAAACTGCGGTTGCAAAGCCCGCCGTACAATGGTTCGACTTCAATGCCGCCGGACCAGCAATCCAGCTTTCTCAGGTAGTCGATAATTTTTTCGTCACTCCACTCAGGATCGAACATGATGCAAGAATTGACCTCTCAATCAGTGTGAAAAACTGCCGTCAAGCAATTGAATGTTATGTTGATATTGCGGTTGGATAAGACTGCGGCCTAGTTCTGGAACAGATTTTTCATCCTGTCCAGCGCTTCTCGAAGCGTATCCATGCCAGTCGCGAAGGACAGCCGGATGTAGCCATTTCCACCGAATGCACTGCCGGGCACAACGGCAACCTCAGCTTCGTTCAGAATATATTGCGAGAGTTCCACGTCAGAGGAGACATCTGCCAGTGAGTCGATGATCTCACTGCACTGAGGAAACGCATAGAATGCGCCATCACCCGCCAGGCAGTCCATGCCCGGAATCTCGTTCAGGCTGGCAACGACGAAATCATGCCGCTTCCTGAATTCCTCAGCCATCATTCTGATTGAATCCTGGGGGCCGTTCAGCGCTTCGACCGCGGCCGCCTGGGCAATGGAGTTCGGATTGGAAGTGGTCTGCGACTGAATCTTGCGCATTGCTGCGGTCAGCTGCTCGTTCGCCGCCGCGAAGCCGATCCGCCAGCCGGTCATCGCGTAGGCTTTCGATACGCCGTTGACGACGACGGTCCGGTCTTTCAGTTCAGGGCAGGCGTTCACGATGTTGCAGAATGCATCTCCTGACCACAGGATGTGCTCATAGATATCGTCGGTCACCACATGGACTTCGGGATGCTCCAGCAGCACCTCGGCCAGATTCCGCAATTCCTGCATCGAGTACGAAACGCCGGTAGGATTGCTAGGGCTGTTGAGCATGAGCAGGCGGGTTCGATCTGTGATCGCCTCGCGCAGCTGATCGGGCTGCAGCTTGAAATTCTGCTTGATATCAGTGTCCAGAATGATCGGAGCGCCGCCGCAGAGCAAAGTCATGTCCGGATACGACACCCAGTATGGCGCGACAATAATCACCTCGTCGCCTTCATCAACCAGGGCAGTCAGGGTATTGACCAGGCTCTGTTTCGCACCGGTAGATACAACGATGTTCTGGGGCGTGTAAGTCAGGTCATTCTCGCGCTCGAACTTATCGACGATAGCGGACTTGAGTTCAGGTGTTCCATCGGCCGGCGTGTATTTGGTCATGCCTTTCTGCATTGCCTCGATTGCCGCCTGCTTGATGTTTTCAGGCGTATCGAAATCAGGCTCTCCGGCGCCGAGTCCGATGACATCGCGGCCGGCGGCGCGCAGTTCGCGCGCTAAAGTTGAGACGGCGATGGTTGCGGATGGCTTGATTGCGTTGACGCGTGAGGAAAGTCGGATTGCTGTCACTAAAGGAATTGCCTCGCTTCTATTTTGGAAATGATTGGAAAAGTATAAACGAATTGTTTCGGCGCGTATGCCTCTTGAAGTGCGCTTTGCCAATCGGCGCAAATCAAAACAGAATCTCTTGCAAGAAAGCATGCATGTTTGGTTGATGTTTGCCTGCAATTTTGGGAAAATATAGCCAGCAGACAAAGCAGGGTCAGACGAAGTGCTTTCACATTCAGACAATGCTTGATGTCTGTTGCTGCAAAGCAAGCCGCATTCACTGTCCGACACTGTACCGCAGCGCTTCAGAAGCATCTGCCAATTCATTCAAGGCAAAATTTTTAAATAAGCATTCAAAGACAGCAAGTTGAGAGAGTTTAATTTAGTATCAGATTACCATCCTGCAGGTGATCAGCCGGAGGCAATCCGCAAACTTCTGGAGGGTGTGGAGAACGGTGCGTCTTATCAGACGCTGCTTGGCGCGACCGGAACGGGAAAGACATTCACGATGGCGAACGTCATCGCGTCGTCCGGCCGGCCTGCGCTGGTGATGGCGCACAACAAGACTTTGGCGGCTCAGCTCTATTCCGAACTGCGTGACTTCTTTCCGGGCAACGCAGTCGAATATTTTGTTTCGTACTACGACTACTACCAGCCGGAAGCATACGTTCCGAGTTCCGACACCTATATAGAAAAAGACGCTTCCATCAATGATCACATTGATCAGATGCGGCTTTCGGCAACCAATGCGCTGCTCCTGAGAAACGACACGATCATCGTCGCGACCGTTTCCGCCATCTATGGTCTGGGGAATCCAAACGAATACAACAAGATGATTCTGCATTTGCGCGTCGGTGCGATGGTTGATCAGCGAGTGATTCTGCGCCGGCTGGCTGAATTGCAGTACAACCGCAACGACACTGACCTGCGCAGAGGAACATTCCGGGTGAGGGGGGATGTGCTGGACATCTACCCCGCAGATTCAGCCAAGGCGGCCGTGCGTGTTGAGCTTTTCGGCGACGAGATCGAGCGAATGTCGCTGTTTGATCCGCTGACCGGCGAGGTGTACGATTCGGTCGTCCGATATACGATTTTTCCCAAGTCTCACTACGTTACAGCCCAAGACACATTGGACAAGGCGATCGGTCGCATTGAGACGGAACTGAAAGTTCACCTGGAGGAATTGACCGCGCACAACAAGCTGGTTGAAGCGCAGCGGCTTGCCCAGCGGACACACTACGACATTGAGATGATTAAGGAACTTGGGTACTGCGCCGGAATCGAGAACTACTCGCGGCATCTGTCGGAACGGCAGGCGGGGGAAGCGCCGGATACTCTGATTGATTATCTGCCCAGAGGGTCTTTGGTGTTCATTGATGAAAGTCACGTAACGATTCCACAGCTGCGGGCGATGTATCGGGGTGACCGCTCTCGAAAGGAAACTTTGGTTGAATTCGGCTTTCGCCTGCCGTCTGCGATGGACAATAGGCCGCTGCGATTTGATGAGTTTGAGGAGCGGGTCAAGCAGGTGATTTTCATGTCGGCTACGCCCGGTCCCTACGAAGCGGAAAAGTCGCCGGTATTCGTTGATCAGGTGGTGCGCCCGACGGGCTTGGTTGATCCGACAATTGACATCCGTCCAGCAGGAACTCAAGTGGACGATCTTCTGTCAGAAATTCAGAAACGCGCATTGATCAGCGAGAGGGTGCTGGTAACGACTCTGACGAAGCGCATGGCAGAGGACCTGACTGACTATCTGAGCGAGCACTCAGTTCGAGTTCGGTATCTCCATTCTGATATTGATACGGTGGAACGCGTAGAAATCCTTCGCGATCTTAGAGCGGGTGTATTTGATGTGCTGGTTGGCATCAATCTTCTGCGGGAGGGGCTGGACATTCCAGAGGTTTCTCTGGTTGCGATTCTGGATGCTGACAAAGAAGGCTTCCTGCGGTCTGCGCAATCCCTGATTCAGACCATCGGACGGACGGCCAGAAACGTCAATGGCAAGGCAATTCTGTATGCAGATGAAATAACAAGATCAATGCGAAACGCAATCGACGAGACCAATCGACGACGAACAAAGCAAATTCATCACAACGAAGTTCACGGCATCTCCCCAGAAACCATCGAAAAGGAAGTCAAAGACATCATTGACGGTGTGCAGGCGCGCGGATTTCAGAAAAGAAAGAGAGGGCAGAAGAGCCGCCAGCCTTCGCCGGCGGCTTCGAGAGAGAAAGTTGATATTGATCTCAACAATCAGGCACAGGTTTCACGCGAGCTGAAGAAACTGGAGCGGCAGATGCACACGCATGCATCCAATCTGGAATTCGAGCATGCGGCGCGCGTGAGAGATCAGATCAAGGAACTTAAGGAGATGGTGTTCCTATCGACTTCTATGCCAGGGTGAAGAATCGGAAAGATTGAAATTTTTTTTCAGTGATGCAAGCGGAGCTGTTTATTCTCATCCAGTCAGGCGTTGATTTCAAATATTGTTAGCCCGACTGAGTCCGAGTTGAGCTGGAAAATGCCCCCAGTTTGACCTGCTTGAGCGGGCGAATTTATGTGTTCACAGCTTGGTGCGTTTATGCTATATTTTCTATCCCAATCGTCAAGGTGTCGCGCAACTCAACTGCGACGAATCTGATTCAAGGGCGCATAGCTCAGGGGGAGAGCACTTGCTTGACATGCAAGAGGTCCCTGGTTCAATCCCAGGTGCGCCCACCATTTCCGCATAAAATAACTGCAATCCATACTGTCATATCGTTCCGGTAGTAGGATCGATTGCTTCATCATTCATTGAAACGGCCTGAGATTGCAAGACAAATTAGTTGGAAAAATTACTTTTACTGATGACTGACTTGAAAAAAGGGACGTTAGAAATACTTTCAATATCATTACGTTATAAGTTTCCTTCAAAATGCGTATCAGCAAAGTTAGCATCCATATATCCGGCATTCATTCCGATTTGACAAAGCAAAAATCTGATCAAAAATCGACCAGAAATTCGATAAATGACTGTGCTTCAAGAGTCAGTTCCTTTACTATCTGACCAAACGGCACAATGTATTCAACAGCATAATTTGACATGTATCAGCTGAAGGCAGTGTGAAATATTAATTCACATTGAAAGAATCAAATTTATTGGAAGCACTTATACCTGAGGGTAGGATTCAAGACCGTGCATACGCCGAGATTGCCTGTTAACCCAAAAATAATCACTTGGGCGCGTGAAAGGGCGGGTTATACGCTTGATGAATTAACTGGACGCTTTAGTAAATTGCCTGAATGGGAGATTGGTAAAACTGAACCCACGAAAAGGCAAATTCAGGATTTTTCTAAGAAGGTGAATCTACCCGTTGGTTATTTCTTTTTCAGTGAACCACCCGACGACTCTCTTCCAATTTCAGATTTTCGAACGCACTTGAATAAAGAAATCGAGCGACCTAGTCCAAATCTATTTGATGTCCTGCACGACTGCATACGTCGTCAGGATTGGTATCGAGAATACGCAGCATTTGAACAATTTTCGCGACTCGAATTCATAGGCAGTGCTGACATCTCGACATCACCTGTTGCCATTGCAGAGCAGATTTCCAAAACTATCAATTTCCAAATAGAAGACCGCCGGACTTGTGCTACATGGTCCGAAGCATTTCGATTTCTTGTGCGGCAAATTGATAAAGCGGGAATTCTTGTCATGGTGAGTGGAATAGTGGGTAGCAACACAACACGCAAACTCAACCCTGATGAATTTAGGGGCTTTGCTCTGTCTGACCAGCTAGCGCCACTAATATTTGTAAATGGCAGGGATACGAAAGCAGCTCAGATTTTTACTCTGGCTCATGAACTTGCTCACTTATGGATAGATAAATCTGGTCTTTCAAATTCAGGAATCGTAATTGATTCTCGCTTTCCGCGCGAAGAGGTTTGGTGCAATGCTGTAGCTGCGGAGCTTCTCGTACCCCTTGCTCATCTGGAATCAATGCTGCGAGAAAATGAATCTCTTTCGAGTTTACTTACGCGCCTGGCAAAGTTCTACAGGGTAAGTACGTTGGTAGTCATGAAGCGTCTGCTTGACGCGAATTTTCTCGGCAAGGACGAATTTGATTTGGCTTGGAAAAATGAATTGGAGAAATTGCGGAGCTTCGAACAACAAAAAAGGAGTGGCGGTGATTTTTACAGATCCACTTTGGTTCGCGTCGGTCGCACATTTGCAAAAGCAGTTGTAGTCAGCACCCTTGAAGATAGAACACTATATCGCGATGCCTTTCAATTGCTGGGAATAAAGCGAACCGATACATTTAACGAACTTGTACGTCAATTCGGAATTTACGAATGAGTCGCCATCTCATTGATACGAATGTTCTGATTGAGTCGCACAATCGTTATTACAACATGGAATTCTGTCCTGCATTTTGGGATTGGCTGATTGAAGCCAACCAAGAAGGCAGAGTAGCCAGCATATCTGATGTCGCTGATGAACTGCTGGTGCAAGACGATGCGATATCTCATTGGGTTTCAACAAATTCCACCTTCTTCAATAAGGCGGATGACCAAGTTCGTGATGCTGTAGATCAAATGAGCAAACAGAAGTACTGGGGTCGATACAAAAGAGAAGCAGTTGATCAATTTTTTGATTCAGCTGACTTCTGGCTTGTTTGTTTCGCATTGGTGCACAGCTTTATAGTTGTCACTCAAGAAATATTTAGGTTAGTGATCGCTGCGAAGCAGTATCACTAACCTTTTTGAACTAGGCCGCTGCGCGGCTTGGAGCTGCAGGCTATGGGGAAAGTATAACTGAACCGCGGTCCGGATCAGCTGATCGGAGGCGTCTGCATCCTTGGTTCAGAGTGGAAACTTGCCGCGAATGACGCCTCATGCGGCCTGAACATGCCGTCCAGCGGCGATACCGCCTCTGCGGATGGCAGTCTGCCGAAGACAGTGTGAGGAATGCGACGCTTGAGGCGAGCGGCGTTCTGCCTTGCGGCATTGAGCTGCGCTTGAGGGGTGTCGGGTCATCAGGCTGCGGCCGCCATCGGCGGTGCGCGGGCGTATTCCCGCATGCGCTCGAGATACTCGGCATACTGCCAGGCCGACATCCGGCCAACGAGTCTCATGGGCCGCTGGCAGGTGGGGCACGGCACTGCGGCCCCCTCACCCTCGGCGCCGTCCTCGGGCGGATCGGGCGCCTGGCCGGTCTGCGCCGCGACTTCGGCGACGGTTTTCCTGGCGCAGGAGTTGGCCAGGATGCCGAAGTGCCGGATGCGGTGGAAGCGGCTGGGCAGCGCGTGCATCAGGAAGCGGCGGATGAACTCCACGGCCGGCAGCGACATGACGCCGTATTCGGTCCTGTCAGACCCCTTGGACTTCGGCTTTCGGAATCGGAACCAGACCGTCTCGCCGTCGAAGGCGGTGATGCGGCTGTCGCCGATGGCCACCCGATGGGTGTAGCGCGACAGATACTTGAGCAGGTTGTCGGGGCCCTTGAACGGTGGTTTGGCGTAGACGTTCCACTCGGTGCCGCGGGCCTTGGCCAGCAAAGACTGGAACGCCTCGTCGCTTTCCAGAGGCGCGGCTTTTCCCTTGAACTCCAGCTCGCCGTTTCGCCGGGCCTCCTCCAGTCTTTCAAGGAAGAGCCGGCGGAACAGCCGCGACAGCACCTTGACCGGCGCGAAGAAGGTGTCGCTGCCCTGCCGCCAGCGGCCGGTGCCGACGTCGAAGCCGCCGTTGGGCACCAGCAGGTGGACGTGCGGATGGAACTCCAGGCGCTGGTTCCAGGTGTGCAGCACCGCGGTGGCGCCGATGCGGGCGCCGAAGCGTTCGGGATCGGCGGCGATGGTCAGCGCGGTCTCGGCGCTGCACTTCATCAGCAGGTTGAACATCACCCGGCGGTTGCAGATGGCGAGCCGCGCGAGGCCGCGCGGCAGCGTGAAGACCAGATGGAAATACGGCGCCGGCAGCAGCTTGGCGCGCTGCCTGGCCAGCCAGCGGTGCGCGGCCGCGCCCTGGCAGTTCGGGCAGTGGCGGTTGCGGCACGAGTTGTAGACCACATGACCGGCGTCACAGTGCCCGCAGTGGTAGCAGCGCACCCCCATCGATTCGGTGCGGCAGCTGCGGATCGCATGCAACACCTGGCGCGCGGCGGCGCGCAGCCGCTCGCCGTGCCGGTCCAAGAACCGGTCGCCGGCCCGGCGGAAGATCTCCGCCGCGCCGGGACGCGTCCCCGACACCGTCAGCGGCTCAGCCGCTCGGCCGGATGGTCCAGCCCGCGGAACATCGCCGCAGTGGTGCGGGCGTAGACCCGGGTGCTCTCCTGAGACTTGTGGCCCAGGATGTCCTGCACCATGTCGCGGCTCGCGCCGCGCTCCAGCAGATGGGTGGCCACCGAATGCCGCAGCGAATGGAACTTGATCTCCCGGCCCAGCCCGGCGCGCCGGCGCGCGTCGTTGAAGGCTCTTCGCAGGGTCGCGGCCTTGACCGGCTCCGCCGGGCTGCCGCCGTAGAAAACCCACGTTGACGGCTTCGGATGGATCTGCCGCCAGTAGTCCCTGAGCTTCTCCACCATGGCCTGCGGCAGATGCACCAGCCGCTCGTGTCCGCCCTTGCCGCGGCGCACATGCACGAAGCCGCGCACCGAGTCGATGTCGCCCACCTGCAGCGCCACCACCTCCGAGATGCGCAGCCCGGCCGCGTAGGCCAGCTCCACCGCGGTGCGGTAGCGGATGTCGTAGACCGACTGGATCAGCCGCTGGAGCGCGTCCTCGTCGATCGTGTTCGGCAGCCGGTCCGGCAGCTTGCGCAGCGCCAGCTGGCCGACCAGGTCGGGCCGCTCCAGCACCCGCTCGTAGAACATCCGCAGGGCCGAGACCGTCAGGTTGGTCGTGCGCGCCGCCAGGCCCCGCTCAATCAGCGACAGCACATACCCGCGCAGCTGCCCGGCGCTCAGCAGCTGCGGCCCGCAGCCGTGGTGCTCGGCCAGCAGATCCAGCTCCCGCAGATAGGACTCCTGAGTGCGCGCCGAAAGGCCGCGCAAATTCATATAATCAATGGTTCTCTGCCGTAAAGGCGAGTTCGGCCTCGGGCCGTCACACTTGGACATATCGAGTCTCCTTGTGTTGGTAAATAAAAAAATCTAGGCGGTGCGCCGCGGGAACGGCCACCGCCTACACAATAGACTATTTCAACCTCCGGGGTGGAGGGAATCCGGACACTTGGATGGAATCGAGGCGATCGGAGAGATCACCCTGCCGCGCAGCGGCTTAGTTCAATACAAGAAGGAAAGTAAAGTTGCCAAATGTATGTAATGATTTCGGTGTTACTTGGTTGAATACTTTTCAGATGTTGAGAAATGAAAATCCCAAGTTCATATTGGAGCGTTAATTCGGAAATTTACCCACCAGCGTTTCACTCAATGAATCCAAACGTTTCGATGACCATGGGTTGGTTAGTTGTTGGTTAACATTCGACCCCACTGTTTACTTCAGACTTTTGATTTGAAGGAACGCTTGGGTTACCGAAAAACCGCAAGACGAACGGGATATAGCTTGTTTGTTCTTCTACGAGACTTCAAAGGCAAAAAAACAATCATCGCTTGGAGCTTTGGTTATACAGTCCCTTCAAGTCCGGTAGACCCATATAGCCAGCCAATCGTATCACACCAGTCATTTTCGGATTTGGCACCCATAATTCGATCGCGCAAATCGGCATGTGCTCCAGAGCTGTGATAGATATGATCACCGATCAGTCTTGACATCAGTTGAACCTTGGCTGTTCGAAGGTAGCGCCGAAGCTTGTAGTTTTCGAAAGCGGCTTCAATATCACCGCTTTGCTGTTCCAATTCGTCCACAAGACAGACTGCGTCCTCCAACGCCATGCAAGCGCCTTGCGCAAAGTACTGCAGCATCGGATGAGCCGCATCTCCAAGCAGAGTGACGCGGCCATCAACCCAAATGTTCGAAGGTTCTCTGTCACACAACACCCAGAGTTTCCAGTCTTTGCCATGTTCAATGATCTGGCTCGCAACTGGATTGATGTGCTCAAATCCCTTTCGAACCTCATCATGCGAAACCGGTTTGCCAGCCACCGGCTCAGGCGCGTCGTTATGAAAGGTCACAACCAGATTGAATGCTTTCCAGTCCGACAGCGGGTAGTGCACGATGTGACACTTCGGACCGGCCCATAGCGTTGCCGCGTTCCAGCGCAAATCTGCTGGCATGCTTTCTGTTGGAATGACCGAGCGATAGGTGGTATGTCCCGAAACTCTGGGCGGGCCATCGCCGACAAGTTGAGCGCGGATGTTCGACCATAGACCGTCTGCACCAATCAGTGCCAATCCTGCGATAGTTTCGCCATCGTCCAGCAATGCATGAACACAGTCTTTGTCCTGCGTATAGCCCTGAACATTACTGTTGGTTCTGAGCTCTACCAGATCATGATTCCTGCAGGCCGATAAGAATACGCTGTACAAGTCTCCCCGGTGAACGACTGCGTAAGGATTCTTGAAACGGCGGCGAAACTCACCGTCGAGTGGGATGCGGGTGATCTCCTTGCCAGACAGTGCATCCATCAGCCTGAGACTGTCAATGTATACCGCCATACCCCGTGCGGCATCACCAACCTCGAGATAATCGAATGCGTGAAAGGCATTGGGACCCAGCTGAATGCCCGCACCGATCTCCCCAAACCGCGATGATTTTTCCAGCACCGAAGACCGGAAGCCTTTCTGCGCCAGTCCTAATGCGGCGGCAAGACCGCCGATTCCGCCGCCCGCAATTAAAATTCGATTGAACTTTTTCTTATTCATTAGCGAATTGAATCATAGACTTAAATATCTAGAAAAATGCTATCGCACTTGACTTCACCACCTGCTTGACCACAAATGTGTGATAGAAATCTACCGTTTTCGCACCATTGATTCGATGCTAATCTGCACTACCCATGCACTACGCTGCGAATTGTTAAATTGACTCTGATCAACTGTAGATTTAGTAAGAATGCTAACCAGTGCAGTTTCTCACTCGGCCTACGCGGCACTGCGAAATTACAATGTACTAAGATTCTTTACTTCTGAATTTCAGATAATCAGTTGCGCCGAAGAACGAAGCGACAATACTAAATTCAGCATCGCTGTTTATTGAATATAAGTGTATGATATTGGCAATCAGAATCAGTAGACACTATCTTTTTCAACCTCTGTATCGACATGAATTCACTGGAAAAAATCATTTCAGCTATACGACATAACTTAAAAAGTTCTGACATTAGCTATTCTTCTGAACAGGCAGTTAGAGAGCAAATCGTAATGCCGATTTTGACAAATTTAGGCTGGGAAACTTGGAATCCAAGATTTGTTATTCCTGAATACTATGTTAGAGACCGTAAGGTCGACTACGCGTTGTTGATTCCCGGAATTAGCGAAACGCCGAAATCAATTGTTGAAGTCAAAGCGATTGGAAAAATTGATGCTGGAGATGAACAACTTTTTGAATATGCATATCACACAGGGGTTCCTCTAGCTATTTTGACTGATGGTAAGGAGTGGCGAATCTACCTTCCAATGGAGCCGGGAAGTTATAAAGAACGGTTGGTTCGCACAATAGATATTGCGAATGATGTTGAAAGTGCTGCAACTGCTTTGATGGATTTTCTCTCTTATGAAAATATTGAATCGGGCCGAGCACTTGAAATTGCAAGAGAAATTAGTGTTCAGAGAAAACAAAGGGATATAGCCAGATCAAGTATTGAAGATGCTTGGAAGAGTCTAACTTCAGGAGAGGATGCACAAATTGTTGATTTAGTCATCAATGAAACTTCAAAAATATGTGGGTATCCACCTATACGTACGGATGTAGAAAGGTTTTTGAATGTGCAAAATTCAGAACGCAAGACAACTATTCCACCTGCACAAGTTTCCGTCTCTACAGGAAAGTCAAATAAACCAAAAAAAACAAAAAGTCGGCAGAAGAACTACTGGTTGTTTAACGAAGAATTCACTACATCTACTTACGCTGAAGCCTACATTCACATCTTGGATAGTGTAGCGAGGCAGATTTCTTATGACAAATTAGACCAACTTGATTTTGTCTTCAAAAACAAAGATGATATCGGTCATCCTTACTTCGACAAGGCTACATCCATAAAGGATGGTTCAAGGTGGATTCACACACTTACAAACTCAAAGCTTAAAGACAGTCGTATCGAGCAGATTTGTAAAGCGGCATCAGTAACATTCGGTCAAAAATCTGGAGTATTAATATTGAAATAATACCGACTGAAAACACTCTCTGTTTGGCTGCTAGAAAGTATTCCGATTGGCAGTGAACTAGATTATCTTACATCAGCTAAACAGTTGATTCAGTGTCGAATTAATTCGGATGTAATCGCACACAATTACCACAATAATTCCGGTTCTCTACCGGTCTATCACGCACATACGGTGATATTCAATTTACGATCTGCCACTCCTCCAGAATTGTTCGTACAGTCATGAAAGTTTTCGACACTGCGAACACCTCGATAGGCAATTTGTATGAGACTCAATACATTTCGCCTGATCGCTGGTTTATTCGTTTGAGGTCTCTCAAGTGTTATCTGTGATTATGTCCGTTTGTACACAAAATCTGATTCAAAGTAAATCATTTCTGTTGGTAATTTGATCTCCCAGTCGTGTTTTTCTCAGTGTTTCATCTTCTGGTATTCGACCTGAATAAGCGGAACTCAAAAGTTCTCTTGACCTTATAATGTTGCGTCTTCTATTGTGAAGCCGACTCTGCTTCCACTCGGTGTCACAAATCTCTGAAAAAACCGTCCATTTGATTGATATGCCGACTGTTTCATTGCCTGATGGTTCGAAGAAAGAATACGCATCCAGCGTAACGATCGACGCGGTTGCGGCGGACATTGGCGCGGGCTTGCGCAAGGCGGCGCTTGCCGGCGAATTCAACGGTCAGCTTCGCGACACATCCTATCGGATTGACGAGGCGGGCGCGCTCAGAATCATTACCGGAAGAGAGGATGCCGGACTCGAAATCATTCGGCATTCCAGCGCCCATCTGCTGGCCCAGGCAGTCAAGCGGCTGTTTCCTGACGCTCAGGTAACGATCGGACCGGTTATCGAGGACGGCTTCTATTACGATTTCGCTTATGAGCCCGGATTTTCAGAAGATGATCTGTCCAGAATCGAGGCATGCATGCAGGAGATCGCCTCAGAAAACCTGCAGGTCAGCCGGGAAGTCATCGACAGAGGTGAGGCAGTTTCGCTGTTTCGAGGGATGGGCGAGGAATACAAAGCCAAGATCATCGAAGATTTGGACGAGGACGAAGTCATAACCCTTTACCGGCAGGGCGACTTTGTCGACCTTTGCCGCGGCCCGCACGTTCCCAGCACCGGTCATCTCAAAGCGTTCAAACTGACCAAGCTGGCCGGAGCCTACTGGCGCGGGGATTCCCAGAACGAGATGCTGCAGCGCATCTATGGCACCGCATGGACTACCAAAGCGCAGCTGCAGGAATATCTTGATCGGCTGGAGCAGGCAAAAGCGCGCGACCATCGTCGCCTTGGCGCTGAGCTGGACCTCTTCCATTTTCAGGAAGAGGCGCCGGGCATGGCGTTCTGGCATGAGAAGGGCTGGACTCTGTATCGGCTGGTCGAAACCTATATCCGAAATCTGCTCAAGGAGTATGGCTACACCGAAGTCCATACGCCGCAGCTGATCGATCGCTCTCTTTGGGAGAAGTCCGGACACTGGGAAACCTTCAAGGAGAACATGTTCACCACTGAAATCGAGGACAAGTTCTATGCGCTGAAGCCCATGAACTGCCCAGGACATGTTCAGGTGTTCAACCAGGGTCTTCGCAGCTATCGGAATCTGCCGCTTCGAATTTCGGAGTTTGGCATGGTGCATCGTTATGAGCCTTCTGGAACCTTGCATGGACTGATGCGGGTGCGACGCTTCACCCAGGATGACGCGCATGTTTTCTGCACTGAGGATCAGATCAAATCTGAAGTCGACACCTTGATCGAAATCGCATTGAGACTTTACAGCCACTTTGGGTTCCAGGATGTCCAGATCGGACTCTCAACACGACCCGAAAAACGCGTTGGAGCGGATCAGCTCTGGGACAGGGCAGAGCAGGCGCTTGAGACTGTATTGGATGAACGCGGCATGCAGTTCGCGACATATCCAGGGGAAGGGGCGTTTTACGGGCCGAAAATCGATTTCGTGCTGAAGGACTGTATCGGGAGAGACTGGCAGTGCGGCACCATACAGCTTGATTTCTCCATGCCCGGACGGCTCGGAGCAACCTATGTTGATGTCGATGGTTCCAAGAAAACCCCCGTCATGATTCACCGGGCGATTCTTGGCTCGCTGGAACGATTCATCGGCATCCTGATCGAGGAGCATGCCGGCAAATTCCCAGTTTGGCTGGCGCCGGTGCAGGCCGCGATCATGAATATTTCTGAATCCCAATACGATTATTCTGTTAAAATAAACCGCTTGATGAAAAAAGCCGGAGTTCGCACAGTTCTCGATGTGAGGAATGAGAAAATCGGTTTCAAAATCAGAGAGCAGACGCTTCAGAAGATTCCCTATCTGCTGATTGTCGGGAATCGCGAAGTTGAGAATGGAACAGTTTCGGTGAGAACTCAGGCCGGTGAGGACTTGGGTTCGCTTTCGCTTGAATCGATCATTGATTTGATCATGGAGCAAAGCGATGCTGAAGCTAGAACTTAGGAGGACTGGATACGGCCACTGAAAAATCACATCGGATCAATTCTCAAATTGATGCCGAACGCGTCCGCCTGATTGACGAAAGCGGCAATCAGGTTGGAATCGTTAGTTTGCGGGAAGCACAGGAATTCGCTGAGAATGCTGTGCTTGATTTAGTTGAGATCGCACCGAATGCTGACCCGCCTGTCTGCCGCGTGATGGATTACGGAAAATTCCGTTATGCCGCGAGCAAGAAGCAGCACAATGCAAAGCGAAGGCAGAAACAGATCATAGTCAAGGAAGTCAAGTTCCGGCCGGGCACCGATATCGGCGACTACGATGTAAAACTGGGACGCTTGAAGAAGTTTCTGGGATCAGGCAAGAAAACGAAAGTCACACTGCGGTTTCGAGGACGAGAAATGAACCATCCCGAGCTGGGCCATACGATGCTCAATCGGGTAAGACAGGATCTGGAGGATATCGCATCCGTTGAACAGGAACCGGTTATGGAAGGCCGGCAGATGGTCATGCTGCTGAGTCCGCACAGATCATAGAACCAGGAAACAGAAAAACCGTCAGAGCAAATCATGCCAAAGATGAAAACCAACAAGAGCGCTGCCAAGCGATTCAAGTCGACCGGGTCCGGCAAGTTCAGTCGCGGGCACTCTCACGCGTCTCATATTCTGACAAAAAAGTCAGCCAAGCGAAAACGCGGACTGAGAAAAACGGCTTTGGTCCACGCCTCGGATGCCAGCCGAGTCCGCGACATGTTGCCCTACGCCTGATCGAAGAGGACAGATTATGCCAAGAGTGAAACGCAGCGTTGCCGCCAGGGCTCGCCACAAGAAGGTGCTCAAGCAGGCCAAGGGCTACCGCGGAGCGCGCAACAGGGTATATCGGGTTGCAAAGCAGGCGGTCACCCGAGCGGGACAGTATGCTTATCGCGACCGTCGCCGTAAGAAACGGGACTTCCGCTCTTTGTGGATCATGCGCATCAATGCCGCAGCGCGCGAAAACGGACTCACCTACAGCACATTCATCAGAGGACTCAAGCTCGCCAATGTCGATCTTGATCGAAAATCGCTCGCGTCAATCGCGGTCAACGATCAGGAGACATTCTCCCTGCTGGCGGAAAAAGCCAAGTTTCAATTAAGCCAGTAGCGGACCTTCCATTCGCTGCTGCATGTGCCTGTCAATGAGCAGAATCCGACGCGCTTGAGTTCAGTGATGAATGACATCCATTCAATCGACGCACTCGACGACATCGTCGCGCAGGCAACGGCTGAAATGGACGCGGCAGACGATGAACTCGAATTGGACCGCGTCAGAGTCGCCTATCTCGGCAAAAAGGGTGTCGTAACCTCACTGCTCAAATCAATCGGCCGTCTGCCGGTTGAGGAACGTCCGACAGCGGGCAAGAAAATCACTTCGGCCAAGGACGCGCTTGAGAGTGCGCTGCGCGCCAGCCGCGAGTCGCAGCGGCAGATTGCGCATGCCAAACGGCTGGAAGCGGAGCGCATCGACGTGACTCTGCCGGGCCGGCGCGCATTGTCAGGCGGGCCTCATCCATTGACCAGAACCTTGGATCGGATGCAGGAGATCTTCCTGAGCATCGGATTCGATGTGGCTGTCGGACCCGAGATCGAAGACGACTATCACAATTTCGAGGCGCTCAACATTCCGGAGAATCATCCTGCCCGCGCAATGCAGGACACGTTCTACTTTCCGGACGGAAGGCTTCTGCGAACGCATACCTCTCCAGTTCAGATCCGCTATATGGAAACTCACAAGCCACCGATCCGCGTGGTGGCCCCGGGGCGCGTCTATCGCTGTGATTCGGATATCACGCACACCCCCATGTTCCATCAGCTTGAAGGCTTGGTCATTGACGAGACGACAACTTTCGCTGATCTCAAGGGCGTGCTTGAGTATTTCGTCTCAGAGTTCTTTGAGGAACCGCTCGGACTTCGGTTTCGACCCTCATATTTTCCGTTCACCGAGCCGTCAGCAGAAGTGGACATCGTCTGCGTCTTCTGTCATGGCGACGGCTGCAATGTCTGCAAACAGAGTGGCTGGCTTGAGGTTCTTGGCTGCGGAATGGTTCATCCGGCGCTCTACAAGGATGTCGGCATCGACAGCGAACGCTACATAGGCTACGCATTCGGAATGGGTGTGGAACGATTCACCATGCTGCGTTACGGTGTCAATGATCTCAGGTTGTTTTTCAGAAATGACCTGGATATGCTCAATCAATTCAAATAATTCGCGTTGATTTGTCATGCTAGTCAACACCGAATGGCTGCGCGGGTGGGTATCGTTCGACTTTTCTGCGGATGAGCTTGCCAGGCACCTGACTATGGCGGGACTGGAGGTGGATTCGGTAGCTGAGGTCGCTCAATGTGATCATCGAGTGGTTGTCGGAGAGGTCAGGTCTGTCGCTTCGCACGATAAGAAAAAAGGCATTTCAATCTGCCGCGTCGACGCGGGACAGGAAAGTGAGATTCAGATCGTCTGCGGCGCTCCGAATGTCCGGCCGGGCGGCAGGTATCCGGTCGCGCTGCCTGGCAGCTCTTTGGGCGGCAGAACGATTGAGGAAGTTGAAATCTATTCAGCGATGTCCGCCGGCATGCTGTGCTCGGCAGCGGAGCTTGGGTTGGGTGAGTCAGCGCAGGGATTGATGGAGTTGGATGCCGATGCGCCGGCAGGTGAATCCCTGAACTCATACCTCAAGCTTGATGACCGCATACTCGACATCGAGCTGACACCCAACCGGGCGGACTGTCTGAGCATCCGCGGCGTCGCTCGCGAGATCGCGATTCTGGCCAAGTCCGCGCTTCAGTCACATCCGCAGTCCAGCATCCCAGCACAGTCCAATCTGAGCATTCCAGTTCAGGTCAGTGATCCTGAAGACTGTCCGGCATTCTGCAGAAGGGTGATTGACAACGTTCGCAGCGACGCGAAGACACCGGACTGGATGGTGCAGAGACTGGAAAGGGTGGGGCTGCGAAGCATTCATCCCATAGTGGATGTCACCAACTATGTCATGATGGAACTCGGTCAGCCGATGCATGCTTTTGACACCGAGGTGATTGATCCGTCCGAGATCATCGTGCGCCGCTCCCGCGAAGACGAGAAGCTCGTGCTCCTGGACGGAGAGACTCTGGATCTTGGCGCTGGATTTCTGCTGATCACGGACCGCAGGGGGCCGATCGCCCTGGCTGGCGTGATGGGCGGCGAATCCAGTGGAATTCGCGAACAGACAGCAACCATCATGCTGGAAGCCGCATTCTTCTCACCGGATGCGATTCGCCGGTCTGTCTCAAAATTCGGCTTGCATACCGATGCTTCGCATCGTTTCGAGCGGGGCGTTGACCCCACTGGACAGCGCGCGGCAATCGAGCGCGCCACTGAATTGATCCTGGCGATTGCCGGAGGCACTCCCGGCCCGACTCAGGAGATTCGCTTCGATGCTTATGTTGAACCAAAGAAGCCCTGCCTGGTGAGACACGCCCGGGTCAATCGGGTTCTGGGCGTGAACATCGAATCTGAGTCAGTTGAGTCAGCTCTGCGAGCAGTCAATGAATCAGTGACTGCGCATGATGACGACTGGCAGGTGGTGCCGCCAGCCTATCGATTCGACCTGGCTGAAGAACATGACCAGATTGAGGAGGTTGCGCGGATTTACGGGTATGACAACGTTCCGAGCCGGATGAATTTCATGCCCGGTGTGCACAGAATCCTGAGTGAGAAGGCTGTGGCTCAGTCTTCAGTTCGCGACCTGCTTCACTCACTGGGCTACCACGAGGCGATCACCTACAGTTTTGTTGATCCGCAGCTGCAGAAAAAAATCAGGCCCGGCGAGGCAGGATTCGCGCTGTCCAATCCCATCGCTGACAACCTGTCAGTGATGCGAACCAGCCTGTGGCCGGGTTTGATCGGCGCGTTTTTGGAGAACTTCCGCCGCAGCAAGCAAAGTGTCCGACTCTATGAGATCGGCCGCGTGTTCCAGCCAGATGGCGAGACCAATATGCTGGGCGGCCTCAGTTACGGCGATTTCACACCCACCCAATGGGGCTCTGAGCGGCGGCAGGTCGATTACTTCGATGTCAAAGGCGATCTTGAGAGGCTGGTCGAACTGACGGGCCGGACCGATCGTCTGGAATTCAAGCCGGACGCAGTTGAAGGGCTTCATTCCGGGCGTTCAGCATGTATCTATCTGGACGGGCAGAAAATCGGCGCGGCGGGACAGCTTCATCCCAATGCGCTTGATGAAGTGAATTCTAATGAAGCGGTCTATGTGTTTGAAATGGAAGTCGATGCGATTTCAAGCCGTGATGTCGCGAAATACATGGCGATATCCCGTTACCCTTCAGTTACCAGAGATTTGTCACTGGTCATCGATGCAAATCAGCGAGTGTCAGACATTACAGCCGCGATCCAGCAGTGCGCGGGAAATTCGCTGGAATCTTTGACGCTGTTTGATGTATATTCTGAACTTGATGCGGGAGGCAACTTTACGAGTGTGGCTTATCGGCTGGTCTATCGATCAAACACTCGAACCTTGACAGACAGCGAAGTGGAGTCCAGCATATCCAACATACTGAGCGAACTGAATCAGAGACACGGCGCTACGCTACGAGCATAGGCAGAAGGAATGAATAAATCTGTAGTTGTGAAATCCGATCTCGTCAATGAGATCAATAACACGGTGGGACTGAACCAGCGTGAAGCGAAAGATTTTGTAGAGAAATTTTTCGAAGAGATTCGATGCGTGCTTGAGAAGCATGAGGATGTCAAGCTTTCGGGTTTCGGACGCTTCAGCGTGAGACACAAATCTCCCCGCCCGGGGCGCAATCCCAAGACTGGCATCGATGTGGTGATCAAGGAGAGGTCTGTAGTTACCTTCCGCGCCAGCAACAAACTACGCCAGATGACAGTCAATTACGACCCCGATGACGCGCCGCAGGACTGACCGGAAATTCGTGTGAGCTGACTCATGGCACGCATTCCGGTGAGTGGGATGCCGCAAATCCCGAATAAGCACTATTTCACCATCGGTGAAGTCAGCAAACTGTTCGCAGTCGAGCCGCACGTGCTTCGATACTGGGAGCAGGAATTTGCCGAACTGAATCCAGTTCGACGACGCGGCAAGCGGCGGTATTACCGACGTCAGGAAGTTGAGCTGGTCAGTCGGATCATTGATTTGCTTTACAACAAGGAGTTCACCATCAGCGGCGCGCGGAAACAGTTGAAGAATGAGGCTCAGGAAGCTTTGCGCGATGACAGCGAATTCGAAGCTGAAGTCGAGCAGACCATCGGTCACTTGAACAAGGCGCTGAAAATCCTGTCATCAGAGTAGCTGATCGAATATCGGGGCGTAGCGCAGCCTGGTAGCGCACTTGCATGGGGCGCAAGAGGCCGGAGGTTCAAATCCTCTCGCCCCGACCATTCTTTTCCTTGCACACGACACTCAAGTATCAGCGGAGGATTGCTGAATGCCTGCAACGACTGTCAATTCCTGGAACGATTTTGATCCGCTGAGGCACATCATCGTCGGTCGGTCCGATCACGCCTGCATTCCGGGCTGGGAACCTGCGATTGAGGCAAAAATCGAGCGAAACAGCGACATGTGGGGCATGTGGGGCCCGCGTGCGCTCGAAGCAGTCGAAAAGGCCAACGAGGAGCTGGACTACTTCACCAATGTGCTCGAATCGCTGGGTGTGCGGGTCGACCGGCCAACCCCGATTCAATGGAATCAAGGCGCGCACACTCCGGATTTCAGCACTCAGACACTGTTCACGTGCATGCCGCCGCGCGACGTGCTGCTCACTGTCGGCAGTGAGATTCTGAGCGCGGCAATGATGATGCGCTGCCGCTTCTGGGAATACATCGCGTATCACCCGCTGATGCAGCAGTATTTTGATGAAGATCCGAATTTCCGCTGGGAGCAGGCTCCGCGTCCGCGGCTGACAGAGGCTTCCTATCAGCTGGGATATTTTGACGGTCTATCCGCGGAGGATCAGGCGCAGCGGGTGCGTGACCTGGACTTCGTCACCACTGAGCACGAACCGCTGTTTGATGCCGCGGATGTTCTGCGGCTCGGCAAGGATCTGTTCTGCCAGCACGGCCTGACGACCAACCGACGCGCGGCGGAGTGGCTGCAGCGGCACTTTCCCGACCATCGGGTGCACTGCATCAACTTTCCCGATGATCCCAATCCGATTCACATTGACGCCACCTTTGTGCCTTTGCGGCCGGGCCTGATCATCTGCAACCCCGTCAGACCGCTTCCGCCTGAGCAGCGCAGGATTTTCGAGGAAAACGACTGGGAGATCATAGATGCAGCCTGGCCGGCCCATGACCGGCCGCCGCCTCTTTGCTACTCAAGTGTCTGGCTGTCCATGAACCTGCTGGTGATCGACCACAAGACAGCATGTGTTGAAGCGTCGGAAGTCAATCAGATCGAGCAGTTGGACTCGCTAGGCTTCGAGGTGATTCCGATTCCGTTTCGCAACGCCTACTCATTCGGAGGGGGTCTGCATTGCTCAACGGGAGATGTGCAGCGCGAGGGTTCTTGCGAGGACTATTTTCCGAAACAGGTGCCTGGAACCCAGATACGGCCTGTCGGGTAATTCAGGATGAATTCAAGAACACCGGTCTGCTGACGTGATCGACACCAGTCAGCTGTATGACCGGATGCTGAAGCTGGCTTCGCATCGTCATGCGCCAGCGTATCTTGCAGGAGTCAGCTTCTCGGAAGCGGTCATTTTTCCGATTCCGCCTGATCTGCTGCTCATCCCCATGGCGCTCGCAAAAAAGTCCAGCGCCTGGCGATATGCACTGCTGACTACAATCGCGTCGGTGCTGGGCGGCCTTGTCGGATACCTGATCGGGCTGTATCTCTATGACTCTGTCGGCAGACCTGTGATTGAGTTCTATGGACTGGCGGGCTATTTCGATGCGCTGGATCAATGGTACGATGACTATGGCATCTGGATCGTGCTGGTTTCAGGTTTTCTGCCGATTCCCTACAAGGTTTTCACCATCGCTTCAGGGGTGTTTGCGATGGCGCTCTTTCCATTTCTGGTGGGGTCTGCAATCGGCAGAGCCACTCGTTTTTTTGCGGTGTCGGCCATCTGTTTCTTGCTTGGCGACGCAGTCTACAACATAATGAAGAAGATTTCCGGCCCTGTCATGGTGGCGCTCAGCATTGTTTTGGTGATAGCCTTTGTATTCTGGACCATTCAGTAAAGTTCTTGGCAGCGGCGCAGTTCTGGCGGCGCTGCTGATTGGCGCGTGCACTACTTCCACGCCGGCTCCGATAACCGCGTTTGACAGCAATCCGGATGTGCGTCCTGAACCTGTGACCACATTCACGGGGCGCACGACCATTGTCAAGCAGGGCGACAATCTTTACTCCATCGCATTTGAAGCCGGTTTCGACACTCGGGATGTCGCCAGGTGGAACAGTATGAACCAGGACGACACGATATATCCCGGACAGGAGATCAAGCTTTATCCACCGCCAAATGAGAGAGTCCGCCCGCCGAGCGCCGCGCCATCTCAGACAACGCCGGCAAAAACCACTGCTGTTCCCGTTCGAGCGTCTGCGAATCCGACTCAGTGGATCTGGCCGACACAGGGTGAGATCATCACTCGCTTCTCCACCCAGGAGCAGAAAAACGGCATCTCGATCGCCGGCGAATCTGGAACGCCTGTCTCAGCAACTGCCAACGGACGGGTGGTTTATGCCGGCACCGGACTGATCGGATTCGGCCGCATCATCATTGTCAAGCACAGCGAGGAGTTTCTGAGCGTCTATGCGCACAATTCGCGGATCGTGGTGAATGAGGGGGACTCGGTGCAGCAGGGTCAGAAAATTGCGGAGATGGGCAGCACCGACGCGGAGCGGGTGAAACTGCATTTCGAGATTCGCCGATTCGGCAAGCCGGTCAATCCGCTTGACTATCTTCCCGCAGGCTGACCGCTAATTTCTCCCGCTGACGCATCGGCGCAGTTCGCAGAAGAAGGGGGCGGAAAGATCAGGCGCCGAGCAGGGCGGCAACCACCTTTCGATCATCCCCCAGCAGCAGGTTGAATGTGGTGCAGGCGGAGCGCGAATTCATCACTTCATACCCGCATCGCTGCTGGACGAGAGGCTCGAACAATCGATGATCCGGAAAAATCAGGGTTCTGCCGGTGCCCAGAATCAGAATTTCCGCATCAAGTTCAGCCAGCATTCTGAAATCATCGACCGTCAGGTCAGCAACTGATTCGGCGCGCCAGTCGGTTATCACATTATCCGCTGTTACGATTATGCTCTGTGTATACAATACATCGTTCACAAGAAACTCACCGAAGCCGCGAGGTCTTATAAGATTCAGCCCGGACGAATCAGATCTGTGCAGTTCCATACTTCAAATTACCTGTCAATGCTGGTTGCGAAACTATATCAACTTCCATTTCAAAATGGAAACCTGAACGCGGAAGCATAGCAAGATGAGACCCGTTCGCATTGGATTGCTGGGATTCGGCACCGTGGGTCGCGGCGCCTGGTCCGTGCTGGCCCGAAATGAAGACGAGATAAGCCGGCGCGCTGGACGCAAGCTTGAAATCACCCGTGTCGCCGTCAGGGACATCAGCAAGCCGAGGGACTCCGCTGCAGGTGATCTGCATTTTACCGATGATCCATTCTCAGTCGTGAATGACCCTGACATCGAAATTGTTGTCGAGCTGATCGGCGGTTTGGACCCCGCCTGCGAAGTGATCAGCCGCGCGATTGCCAACGACAAGCATGTTGTGACCGCAAACAAGGAATTGCTCGCGATGCGCGGCAACGACTTGTTTGATGAAGCGAACAGAGCCGGGAAGACCATTGCCTTCGAAGCATCCGTCTGCGGCGGAATCCCCATCATCAAGTCGATTCGGGAAGGTCTGGCAGGCAACCGCATCAATTCACTGGTTGGAATCATCAATGGAACGAGCAACTACATCCTGTCCGGCATGAAGGATCTGCAGTGCTCATTTCAAGAAATGCTCAAGGACGCGCAGGAGCTCGGCTATGCGGAAGCTGACCCGACATTTGATATTGAAGGCATCGATGCAATGCACAAGCTGACGATTCTGGCCTCTATCGCGTTTGGCATTCCATTGCAGAATATCGATCTGATTCATTGCGAGGGCATTGGCACGATCACTTACGACGACATCGTCTATGCTGATGAACTGGGATTTTCGATCAAGCCCCTGGCCGTCGCGAGAAGAGGCGAGGCTGGCGTTGAACTCAGAGTGCACCCTTCGCTGATCTCCTCTCAGCGGCTTCTGGCAAAAGTGGATGGGGTGATGAACGGAATTTTCGTGACTGGAGATGCCGTCGGGCGGACTCTCTATTACGGCCCGGGCGCGGGTTCCGAACCAACCGCTTCGGCTGTCATCGCCGATCTGATAGATGTGACTCGCACTTTGTCGGGCGGTTCAGGAGCCAGTGTGCCTCATCTGAGTTTCCAGCCGGCGCAGTTGAGCGATTTGCCGGTCGTGCCGTTCGAGCGGATAGAAACTGCCAACTACCTCAGAATGAATGCCTTGAACCGCGCAGGCGTTCTGGCCGAGGTGACTCAGATTCTAGGCGAGCACAGCATCAGCATAGAATCTCTGCTGCAGAAGGGCTCCGGCCAGCATGAGGAAATCTTGCCGGTCGTCATCGTGACTCAGGAGACCTTGGAAGAGAACATGCAGAACGCGCTGAATGAGATGGAGGCGCTGCAGACCATTGTCGGTGAGATCAACCGCATCCGCATCGAGCCCCTGGCCTAATCTAGCAATGCGCGATGGCAGAACAACTTTAAGCCAAACGATTATTCGCCGAACTTCGTCGATTGCATCGGGCAATCTGCATGTCCATCCAGTCCTGAAAAATGTCTATCGCAACAGAAATGTTACGCACCCCGATCAGCTGACCTACACACTTGGCAGTCTGCTGCCGCCGGACCGGCTCTCGAACATCGACGAGGCTGCCGAGATCATTGCTGACGCCATTCAGGCTGATGCATCCATTCTGATTACCGGTGATTTCGATGCTGACGGAGCGACGGGATCGGCGCTTGGGTATCTCGCGCTTACAGCATTCGGCGCCAAGCGGGTGCAGTTTCTGTGTCCGGACCGACATCAGTTCGGTTATGGACTGAGCGAAGAGTTTGTGAGGTTTTTCGCACCCACTCAGCCCGATCTGGTCATTACGGTTGACAACGGGATTTCCAGTGTTGAGGGAGTCCGATGCGCCAAGGAATACGGCATGAGCGTAGTCGTCACCGATCATCACCTGCCAGGTGACGAGCTGCCGCAGGCCGATGCCATCGTCAACCCGAATTTGCCCGGCGATCAGTTTCCAAGCAAGAACCTGGCCGGTGTCGGGGTGATGTTCTATGTCATGTCGAAAGTCCGAAGCAGGCTCAGGCAGGAAGGCTGGTTTGAAGATCAGGGCATCGGTGAGCCCAACATGGCCGGCTACCTCGATTTGGTTGCATTGGGGACAGTTGCTGATGTTGTGCCATTGGATGACAACAATCGCACCCTGGTGTCGCTGGGTTTGAAAAGAATCAACAATCGGATGCACTGTCGATACGGCATTCGCTGCCTGCTTGAGGAGGGCGGGAGAACAATCGGCAATATCGTTGCAGAGGATCTTGCCTTTGCGGCCGCCCCGCGTCTGAATGCGGCGGGCCGTCTTGAGGACATCAGCTACGGAATCAGGTGTCTGGTGAGTGACGACGAGAGTGAAGTGCAGGACATTGCAAAGAAGCTGGAGCGTCTGAATATCGAGCGTCGGGAGATGGAAGCCTCAATGGTTGACAGCGCCAAACGCGAGATTGAAGGGCGCCGAGCATCGTTCAGTGAGGCGAGGGCAGGGGTCTGCCTGTATGACGCCAACTGGCACCAGGGCATTGTCGGACTGATCGCCTCGCGGATTCGGGAGGTGACCGGCATGCCAACCGTCATCTTCGCACCTGACAAGGACGGCTGTCTCAGGGGATCGGGCCGTTCAGTGAAAGGCTTGAATCTGCGCGATGTGCTGGCGAACATCGCGGCGGCTGAACCGGGAATATTCGTTCAGTTCGGCGGGCATGCAATGGCTGCAGGCATGACACTTCGCGAATCACAGCTCAAGCGGTTTGAAGCGTTGTATCAGGCGGAGCTGATGCGGCTCTCAGACGGTGGCTCGTGGGAGAACGAAATTCTGTCCGATGGAGAGATCAGCCATTTTGATTTGGAAGCGGCGGAGCAGATCCGTCAGGGCGGCCCCTGGGGACAGGAATTCGAGATGCCCGTATTCGACGGTGTGTTCGAAGTCGTTCACTCGCGGCTTCTGAAAGATGAGCATCTGAAAGTCAGGCTTCGCTCCTGCTCGACGCGAAGCCTGGTTGATGGTATATTTTTCAGGTATTCCAACTTTCACGATCAGCTGCCGGAAAAGAAAAACTACAGATTTGCATTCCAGCTCACTGTCAATGAATATAACAATCGAAAGCAGCCTCAATTGAACCTGGTCTATATGGCGGACAGCGCTGTGACGCCTCAGAAGGCTGAATCGAAGAATCTGAACTGAGCTGGATGGATTCGACAATGATTATCGCGTTTGACATAGAGACGGTGCCGGATACCGATGGCGGTGCGAAGCTGTACGACCTTGCGGGGCTCAGCACAGAAGAAGCCGCCAAGGCGATGCTGGCGGCCCGCCGAAGCAAGGTGCCCGATGCGGTGATGCTGCCGCTTCATCAGCACAAGGTGGTGGCGATTTCGGTGGCAGTCCGCTGGGACCGAGAATCTTTTGTTGTCAAATCGCTGGGAAATCTGGAATCGACCGAAAAGGAAATCGTTGCTGATTTTTTCCGTGCGATTGAAAAGCGGCCGACGCTTGTATCCTGGAATGGCGGCAGCTTTGATCTGCCGGTGCTTCAGTATCGCGCGCTGATTCATTCGATTCGCAGCACGCCTTACTGGGATACCGGTGATTTCGACCGGGACTTCAAATTCAGTAATTATCAGAGCCGCTATCATAAAAGGCATCTGGACATCATGGACATCCTGGCTCGCTTTCAGCCGCGCAGCTTTGCGGCGCTTGACGAGATTGCCAAACTGATCGGTCTGCCGGGCAAGTCTGGGATTGGCGGCGCGAATGTCTTTGAAGCGTATCTGGACGGCAAGCTGAAGGAGATTCGCGACTACTGCGAAATTGACGCCTTGAACACCTACCTGATATTCTTGCGATACGAGCTGATCCGCGGCGCCATTTCAGAAAGCGAGCTCAGTGCGGAACTGGCGATCGCGCACAAGTACCTGGCTGAATCTCAAATCGAGCACTTTACAGAATTCGCCCGCGACTGGGACGAATCCAGCAGCTGAATTTCCATTTTTGGAAATGGCTGTGAGTGCGGCGCGATCAGTCGCTGTCTGATCGCTCAATCCGTACCTGTCTGAACTCGCTTTGTATCTTTCTCGACTTGCGAAGCGGGCTTGCGTCGTCTGGAGCCTCGCCTCGACCGATTGCCGCTTCTCTGGCTGCCGGCTGAGCTGGCTGACTTGGCGGCGGCAGGCTGCTCGCTGTTCGGGTTGTTGTCCTGATAATAGATCGAGTTGCCGGAAGGCCGTCTTCTTCTGTTTGGCGCGTTCCTTTTTGACTGCGTTGATTTGTTTTCCGCCGTCTTTGCCGACGGTTTGGCGGCGGCAGGCTTTCTGCCCGATCGGCCGCCGGTGGTTCGGCCGGAAGAGCGGTGTCTGGTCTGCGCTGCCGGTCTCCTGCGCGTCTGAGGGGTTTCCTTTGGCTTTTCCTTCGGCTTTGGCGCTGGAGCCTCTTCCGCAGCTTCTCCATTGCGCCCGAAAATCGAGTCGACAACGCGCTTCAACAGCGGTGGAGAATGCTTTGCGTCTGAATTCGATTCAACTCTGACATCTTCCTGGCTGACAGCCGCGGCATTGGATGCTCCGCCTGAGCGAATGAAGTTATAGATTTCCGGAGCGCCGTTGGAGCTTTCCAGTGTATAGCTGATCTTGTCGTTATCTTCGATCTCAGCGGAAGTGAAGCGGATGATGTGATGGTCCGGCGTATGCAATGAACTGGTTGGAATGATAACCACCCGCGTGCCGGTGTGCGACTCGAGCATATTGAGCTCATAGCGCTTCTCATTGATCAGAAATGTCGCGACATCGACTGGCAGATGCGCGTGAACCAGCTCGGTGCTTTCTTTTCTTGAATCCTCGTCAATCAGCCGCAGAATGCTGAGTGCGGTGGAGGTGACGCTTCTGATGAAGCCGCGTCCTTTGCAGCGGGGGCATTTGTCGTGACTCGACTCCTCGATCGAGGAGCGCAGCCGCTGACGCGACATCTCCAGCAATCCGAACTGCGAGATTTTGCCGATGCGCGTTCGAGCGCGGTCGGTCTCCACCGCCTGAGCGAAATACTTCTCGACTTTCTTCCGATTGCGCGCCGCATTCATATCGATGAAATCGATCACGATCAGTCCGCCGATGTCTCGGACCCGAAGCTGCTTGGCGATCTGATCGACGGCTTCAAGATTGGTCTGCAAAGCGGTCTCCTCAATATCTGCGCCCTTGGTTGAGCGCGCCGAATTGACATCGATGGTCACCATCGCCTCGGTCTGCTCGATGACAATCACACCGCCGTTGGGAAGGCTGACATCCTTTTCGAAGGCATTCTTGATCTGGTGCTCGATCTGAAACTTCGAAAAAAGCGGAATCGTCTCATCGTAGTAGTCCACCTGAACCTTGGCGGATGGCATGACTTCCTTGACGAACTTCTCTGTCTTTGCGAACAGATCCTTGTCATCGATCAGAATCTGCTTGACATCATCGCGCAGGTAGTCCCGCAAGGTGCGCACGACCAGGCTGCTTTCCTGGTAGATCAGCATGGGTGATTTGTTCTGAGCCGCGGTCGACTCAATGACATTCCACAAGTTCTGCAGGTAGTTCAGATCAGCGTTGAAGCTTTCCAGAGTCTGTCCGATACCCGCGGTGCGCGCGATGATGGAGTGCGCGTCGGGCAGCTCGAGTTTGGCGAGAATTTCCTTGAGTTCGTGACGATTCGAACCTTCCACCTGGCGCGAGATTCCGCCGCCGCGCGGATTGTTCGGCAGAAAAACCAGACAGCGTCCAGCCAGGCTGATGAAAGTGGTCAGAGCGGCGCCTTTGTTGCTCCGCTCATTCTTCTCAACCTGAACGATCATCTCGGTGCCGACCTCGATGACATCCTGGACTTTGACCTGCGCCATGGGAGTCGACGCAGTGTATTTTTTGGAAAAGTAGCTTCTGGAGATATCTTTAAGCGAAAGAAAACCCTGGCGCTGAGAGCCGTAGTCTACGAAAACGGCTTCAAGGCTGGGTTCAACTTTGGTTACTTTTCCTTTGTATATGTTTCCTCGTTTGCTTTCGCTGTTCAGAAATTCAATATCAAGGTCGACTAGTGTCTGCCCGTCGACAATGGCAACTCGCAACTCCTCTGGATGAGTTGCGTTGAATAACATGCGTTTCATCAAAATTTTCCTCTGATGGCACCGCAGTGTGCATTCCCACCGGAAATGTGGGGCTATCTGAGAAGTTCAAGTTGGAAAAAGATCTAATCATTGATCAATGACTTCATTTGAAGTGCGGTGCGCAATTATGTATTTGTGAATCAGCGTTCAATCGCGCCTGCGGGGATAAATTCGCGGCACATCAATGTACGCTGTTGAATTTGTTCAATTTACTTTCAGTAGGATTCCGCAGCTGATTCGAAACGTCGCCTGATGATTGTTTGCGACGGCGGCTTTCCAGGATTTTGCCGGGATATCCAAACTCTGAGCCGCATTATACAAGGAATTGACAGTTGATTTTCAAATCTGATTCGCAGCGGATTCATTGCATTCAGCTGTCTTGATTGAAATGAGTGCCGCTGACCGCCGAGCACTGCTGTCAAATTCGGCAAGGCGTCACTGCCTTAAAATCCGATAATATGGAACAGCGTCCAGTCAGTTTCGGTGTGCGCGTATCAACTTCCTTTGCAAGGATCAGGATGCATCAGATTCATAAATCCGAGTTCAAGTCAGTCAGCCTGATTGAGGTTGATGAGAATGCAGAAGACCGTCGATTGGACAATTTTCTGATCAGCATCCTGCAGGGTGTGCCGCACAGCCATATCTACAATCTCATCCGGACCGGACAGGTCCGCGTGAACAGCGGAAGAGCCAAGGCCGGTCGACGGCTCAGATCGGGAGATCGGGTGAGGGTGCCGCCGGTTGCCGTTCTGAGCAGGGAATTCACGGGCAAAGTCGGTTCCGTTCTGAAAGAGGCGATGCAGAGCGTGATTTTTGAAGACTCCGGCCTGCTGGTGCTGGACAAGCCGGCCGGGGTGACCGTGCACTCGGGCACCCGTCATCATCTCGGGCTGATCGAGGCGCTCAAGCTGGAGCGCAAGGATGAACCCGGCATTGAACTGGCTCATCGCCTGGACAAGGATACATCCGGAGTGCTGGTGCTCGCAAAAAACAAGCGCGTGCTGCGGAATCTGCAGGCACAGTGGCGCCGCGAGGTGAGCGCGCCGTCGCTCAAGAAACGTTATCAGGCGCTGCTCAAGGGAAGATGGCGGCATCCTTCAGAAATCTGCGTCGAATCCAGTCCCGCGGACAGTGAGTCAAGATCGAAAGATCAGCAGGCTCCAGCTGCCGCGGTCAGCTACTTCTCACCCCTTCGCAGCTACCGGGACTGTGTGCTGGTCGATATCGAGCTGCATACGGGCAAGACGCATCAGGCCAGGCGTCACGCCTGTCAGATCAGACAGCCCATTGCGGGTGACAAGAGATTCGGCGATCGCGACTTCAACCGGCAGATGCAGGAACTGGGGCTCAAACGCATGTTCCTGCACGCAAGCCGGACAACGATCATTCATCCTGAGACGGCACAGCCCGTCACTTTCACATCCAAACTGCCCAGCGCGCTGACAGAGGTCATCGAGAAGCTGGACAAGCGAGAGGAGTCAATCAATGAGTGTTGAAAATTCAAAAATCATCTGCAGTTCAGACACCCTGGAATCGGGCGGCACCGGTGTAAAGTTCAATATCACAGTCGGAGCGCAGCCGATTCCTGCGTTTGTGATCCGATTTGAGGGTGCGGTGCACGCCTACCTGAATCGATGCGCGCACATGATGCTGCAGCTCGATTGGGACGATGCAGAGTTTTTCGACACCTCGAAAGAGCACCTGATCTGCAGCAATCATGGCGCGCTGTACGATCCGCAGACTGGAAACTGCGTCAACGGTCCCTGTTATGGTGCGTCGCTGCCGGCTATCGAAGTCAGCGAGATCGACTCCAATATTGTGCTGGTTGACGATCGGTTCGAAATCGTGCGCGACGAAGCAGAGTAGAGTCCGGTTCTCTACAGCGCCGAGACGCCTTCGCATGCCAGCATGTCAATCAGCCGGATCAGCGGCAGTCCGAGCAGGGCATTCGGGTCGGTCCCGTCGAATGCTTTGAGCAGAACGATTCCCAGACCTTCGGAGCGCAGGCTTCCACCGCAATCGTAGGGCTGATCGATATCAATGTAGCTCTCGATCACCCGGCGGCTCAGATTTCGAAACTCAACTTGGAAAGGCACAATGTCGCTTTGCACTGTGCCGGTGCGGGTGTTGATCAATGCCAGACCAGTGAGCAGCGCGACCTGTCTGCCCGACATCAGCTCAAGCTGCGAGATCGCCTGATCGCGATGTGCGGGTTTGCCTAGAATTCGGTTCTCCACAACCGCAACCTGATCTGAACCGATAATCAGGTGATTCGGATAGGTTTCGCGCGCCGCGTTCGCCTTCTTGATCGACAGGCGCTCAACCAGCTGCGAGGGCGTCTCGCCGGCGATGCGCGATTCATCCACATTCGGTGAGAAAACCTCAAAAGGCAGCTTGAGTTTGGCCAATACTTTGCGCCTCGCCTCAGAGGAAGAGGCGAGTACAAGCCGAGAGTGCATCGAAGCTTTATCTGTCACAATAACAGCCTGTGGATTTGCTGTTTGAACACAAGAACTTGATCAGAACGGTGTTGGCGCATGGCGGCATGGCACCCAATTTACGGGAATTGCACCCCTTTGATTCAGCATATAATATTTGACTTCCAACCTGATCCTGTGCGCAGAGCTCAGGCAGGTTTGCTGCATGCATCGGAGAAGGGGGTTATCCTTCTGCAGGAACAGAAACGGTGTCTATGCAATTCATTAATTTTATGTAATTCTTGACTGAAAATCATGTCAGGTGCGCGGATGAGAACAATGAATCAGTCGTTGATCATCACCTGATATCCAATTCAAGATCAGATTTGCCAGACCGAAGTTACGCTTTGCCGCATGAATCGCGTGCGGATCGATCATCACACCTTGTTTGAGGAACTACTGTGGCTGTACAACAGAGAAAAAAATCCAAGTCCAGACGCGATATGCGTCGCGCGCATGATTCGCTGACGAATCCAACTCTTTCCATCGAGCCGGAGACTGGAGAGCTGCACCGGCGACACCATGTTTCCAGTGACGGCTACTATCGCGGCAGGCGGGTCCTGCCTGAGAAGCTGATTCCAGAAGAAGACGAATAGCAGATTCCCTTCTGGTGCCTCTGGCTGGGCAAAGCGCCAGCCGTCTCAGCAACGCCGTTTGATTCAGCACGATGAAGTCCATTGCGATCGATGCGATGGGTGGGGATGTCGGGCCGCAGGTCACTGTGCCAGCCACTTTGGCCGAATCGTCCAGCATAACGGATACGGAATTCATACTGGTTGGCGATCAGGAAAGACTGAATCCGCTGCTTGACCGGGCCGCCCGTTCTGCGAACCCCATCCGAGTCAAAGTTCATCATGCGTCGGAGACGGTGTCGATGGATGATTCGCCAACCTATGCGCTTCGCAGAAAACGCGACTCCTCGATGCGGGTGGCGATGGATCTAGTCAAGTCGGGATCAGCCAGCGCCTGTGTGAGCGCCGGAAATACCGGCGCCCTCACCGCAATCGCCCATGTCGTTCTGAGACCGCTGCCCGGCATTCATCGGCCGGCCATCATCACCCAGATTCCCACAGTTGACGGGCATGTCAATCTGCTGGACCTGGGGGCCAACGTCGAGTGCTCATCTCAGGACCTGTTTCAGTTCGGTGTCATGGGCGCCACTTTCGTCAAATACATGGAAGGCATCGAGAACCCCAGTGTCGCACTGCTGAACATCGGAGTCGAGGCAATCAAGGGCAATCAGACCATCAAAGACGCCGCCGCCCTGCTTGAAGCCAGTGAACTAAACTATCAGGGATACATAGAAGGTGATAGAATTTTCGCAGGAGATGTGAACGTGATCGTATGTGACGGATTTTCCGGCAATGTCGTCATCAAGACGGGCGCCGGAGTCTCGCGCTTCATACAGGAGACACTGCGAGAGGAGTTCGAAAGAAATCTGATGAGCAAACTGGCGGCGCTCGCGGCTCGGCCCGCATTCAGACGGACAAAGCGCAGAATCGACCCGCGCGTCTATAACGGCGCGGCGCTGATCGGACTGACCGGTTCCGTCATCAAAAGCCATGGCGCCGCGGATCAGCTTGCTTTTCAACATGCCTTGCGCAAAGCGGTCAGCGAGGTCAACAACAACGTGCCGGCGAGAATCAACGAGAAGATTTCTGCCCTGGCAGCGAGGTCTGCGTGATTTACTCTCGAATTGCCGCGACGGGAAGCTATCTGCCAGCCAATGTCGTCACCAATCACGACTTGGAGAAGATGGTGGAAACGAGCCACGATTGGATCTATTCCAGAACTGGCATCGAGGAGCGGCACATCGCACAGCCTGACGAATCAACCTGTGACCTGGCAGAGAGAGCGGTTCGCGCCGCACTGGAGTCGAGCGGCGTCCAAGCCTCGGATGTTGATCTGATTGTTGTGGCCACCACCACTGCGGACCAGGTGTTTCCGAGCACCGCCTGCATTCTGCAGGAGCGTCTGGGCATAAAGGACTCACCCGCGTTTGATGTTCAGGCAGTCTGCGCAGGCTTTCTGTACGCGCTCGACATTGCCGACAAGTTCATTCGAACCGAAAGCGCCACCCGCGCACTGGTTGTAGGTGCGGAGACTTTCTCAAGAATCATTGACTGGACTGACAGGACGACTTGCGTGCTGTTTGGAGACGGAGCGGGGGCTGTTCTGATTGAGGCGTCGGATTCGCCGGGCATTCACTCGACACACTTGCGCGCCAATGGCAAATACAAGGACCTTTTGAGCGTGCCGGTCGGAATTTCCAGAAATTTTGATCAGATCATCAATGGCTCGGCGTACACCCAGATGCAGGGCGGCGAGGTGTTCAAAGTTGCGGTGAAGTGCATGGAGCAGATCGCGGTCGAAGCGCTTGAGGCCAATGAAGCCACGGTCGATCAAGTCGACTGGTTCATTCCCCATCAGGCCAATCTCAGAATAATCGCCGCGACAGCCAGAAGGCTGGGGGTCTCAATGGATAACGTGGTGGTTACAATCGACCGGCATGGCAACACCTCCGCAGCGTCTGTTCCATTGGCCATGGATGCCGCGGTGCGCGATGGGCGCATTCAATCCGGTGACAATGTTCTGATCGAGGGATTCGGCGGCGGTTTCACCTGGGGGGCGGCGTATCTGACGTTCTGAGTGATGGCGGAACTCCTGAAAGATAAAGTTTGCCTGGTAACCGGGGCAACCCGCGGCATCGGGCGCGCAGTGGCGGCAGCCTTCGCCGCCGAAGGCGGTGTTGTCATCGGCACAGGCACAAGCGACGATGGCGCTGGCCGCATCACAGAATATCTGCAGGCTGAAGGGGCTTCGGGAGAGGGCATGCGCCTCAACGTCAACGATCCCGATTCGATTTCAGAGGTGCATGCGAATATCGAGAATAAATTCGGTGCGGTGAGCGTGCTGGTCAACAATGCGGGCATCTCTCGGAACAACCTGCTGATGAGAATCAAAGACTCCGAATGGAATGAGATCATCGACACCAATCTCAACTCGGTATTCAGACTGTCCAAGATCTGTGTGCGCGGCATGATGCGGCAGCGAAACGGCCGCATCATCAACATTTCCTCGGTAGTCGGAAGTGTCGGCAATATCGGGCAGACGCATTATTCCGCCGCGAAGTCGGCGCTCCTGGGATTCTCAAAGTCCCTGGCGATGGAGATCGCGAGCCGGAACGTTACAGTGAACGTGGTGGTGCCGGGGTTCATTGACACCGACATGACGAATTCGCTGAATGAGCGGGTGCAGGAGAGTCTGCTGAGCAACATTCCGATGGGGCGGATGGGCACCCCGCAGGAAGTGGCGGGCGCAGTCGTGTTTCTTGCCTCACCGCAGAGTTCTTACATTACCGGCTCAACCATTGTCGTTGACGGCGGTATGATTCGACGCTGACCCTGGATATTCGAAACTTGCAATTCGATATACTGAATTTCTTTGGTTAGTGTTAACATTAAGCAACCAATCCTATTGTTTTTTTGAGGAGGTAATCACTAATGGATGGCAACGGACAGGGAACAATTGAAGAGCGGGTCATTCGACTCGTTATTGATAAATTGTGTGCGGACAAAGATCCGGTTCCAACAGTCAATCGAGACACATCGTTCACCAATGATCTGGCCGCGGATTCGCTGGATACCGTAGAGCTGGTCATGGAGATGGAACAGGAATTTGATCTGGACATCCCGGACGATATTCAGGAAAACATCACCACTGTCGGCGCGGCCGTTGATTTCATCGAGAAGAACTATCAGCAGGGGTAGTCGATGGTGGTTCAAGCCAGCCGCATTCAGCAAACACTGATTCAATAGATCAGTCCTCTCCAGCTTCCCCGCAATCGATCAGCCGATGGAAGGCCGCCGCGTAGTTGTAACCGGGCTCGGCGCCATATCGCCAATTGGCTATGGTGTCCAGGAAAATTGGGACAATCTGACGGCGGGGAAGAGCGGACTGGGCCGCATCTCCCTGTTTGACACGACTGGATTCTCCGTCAGCATTGCCGGCGAGGTGAAATCATTCAATCCGGGTGATCATATCTCGGAAAAGGAAGCCCGGCGGATGGACCGGTTCATCCAGTTCAGCATGTATGCCGCCCGCGAGGCGATTGAGGATTCCGGTGTTCTGGACTCCGATGTCGACCCGGACCTGATCGGGGTCTATGTCGGGGCGGGCATCGGCGGAGTGACGACGATTGAAGCGACCACCATACACAAAGAGAAGCACGGAGTCCGGCGGATATCTCCGTTCTATATTCCGATGTCCATCATCAACATGGCGGCTGGCAATATCTCCATCAGCTTCGGTCTGAGAGGTCCGAATCTTGCGGTCACCACCGCCTGCACAACCGGAACCCATGCGATTGGAGATGCCGCCAGACTGATTCAATATGGGGATGCGGATGCCATGGTGGCAGGCGGAACCGAAGCGGCGATCACACCGACTTCGGTCGCCGGATTCGCCAATGCCCGAGCGCTCAGCCGCCGAAATGACGATCCTGAAGCGGCCAGCCGTCCCTGGGATCTGGGACGGGACGGCTTTGTGATCGGGGAAGGGGCCGGCGTTGTCGTATTGGAGGAGATGGAGTCGGCAAAACGCCGAGGTGCCAGGATTTACGCTGAACTGACCGGATTCGGGCTCAGCGGAGACGCTCACCACGTCACAGCGCCTTCGCCCGACGGCAACGGGGCGGTTCGGTGCATGACCAACGCGCTCAGGAGTGGAAAGACCAATCCTGATGACATTGACTACATCAATGCGCATGGCACATCGACGCCGCAGGGCGACATCGCTGAAACCATGGCTGTCAAAAAACTGTTTGGCGACCATGCGTACGATCTGGCGGTGAGCTCCTCGAAGTCCATGGTTGGACATCTTCTGGGCGCCGCAGGCGGTGTTGAAGCGATTTATACGATTCTGGCGATTCATCACCAGGTGGCGCCGCCAACCATCAACCTTGATGATCCGGACCCGCAATGCGATCTCGACTATGTTCCTCACACCGCGCGCGAAATGAAGATTGACGGCGCGCTGTCGAACTCTTTCGGATTCGGCGGAACCAACGGGACACTCGCTTTCAGACAGTTCAGCTAGCTTGCGGCTGTCTCGAGAGACGCAGGCGCGGTCTGATTCAACGATTTCAATTCCTGACTGATTGCAGCTGTGGCAGTCAAAAGAAAATCAGCAACTCGGCGCTACTGGCCGATATTCGCGGCGATCTGCGCATTCTTTGTTTTTGCGGCAACTTCCTATGCCGCTTATCTCGTTACTCGGCCGCTCAACATTCCGGACGACCAGGTCTACGTTTTCGAATCCGGAGCGAATGCGACTGACCTGGCCAACATGCTGCACAGTGAGGGGCATCTGGAGCATCCCAGAATTCTGGTTTGGGTTGCGAGAACCGGGCAGTTCGAGCATTATCTGAAAGCTGGAGAGTATCAGTTTCATCCTGAGCTGAATGTACTTGAGGTGCTGAAGAAAATTGTCGATGGCAAGTCAATCGATCATCAGATTCAGTTTATCGAGGGCTGGACATTCAAAGATTTCTTGGCTGAGCTCAGAACCAAGCCGAATCTGGAGCAGACACTGGACGGCATTGAAGCCGACTCTGTTCTGGAACATCTGGGCATGTCAGAAAGCCATCCTGAAGGCTGGTTTTTTCCAGACACGTACAACTACAACTCGGGGCAGTCTGACGTGTCAGTTCTGCTGAGAGCCAATGCAGCCATGAAAGAGATATTGGAGCGGGAGTGGGAGAATCGAAGTCCAGACCTGCCGTACAAGACGGCTTATGAGGGCCTGATTGCGGCATCGATCATTCAGAAAGAATCGAGTGTGAATGAGGAGTACCCGATCATCGGCGGCGTGATTGTGAATCGTCTGAACAAGCGCATGCGCCTGCAGATGGATCCAACCGTCATCTATGGATTGGGCGGCAGCGACAGTCCGCTGAAAAGATCCGAGCTGGACCGGGACACTCCTTATAACACCTACACCCGTTACGGACTGCCTCCCACACCGATCGCGATGCCCGGACTGGCTGCCATTCAGGCGGCGGCGCGTCCGGCCGAAACCACCTACCTTTATTTTGTATCCCGCGGAGATGGGACTCATCAGTTTTCCGACACGATAGATGAGCATCTGAAAGCGGTGAGAGCCTATCGCAAGCTGCGGGAAAAACAAGGTTAGCCCGCAGGTCATCAGACACATTGAACAATCAAGATGACGGATTGAAAATGCGGGGGAAATTCATCACCATGGAAGGGCTTGACGGCGCTGGCAAAACAGTGGCAACAGATGCTGTGGTCGAAGCGATCGTAAATGCTGGATTTGAGGTCATGACAACCCGCGAAGTCGGCGGCACACCGATTGGTGAGGAAATTCGGAAGCTGGTTCTGTCAAAGGACAGTCATATACTTCCAAACACCGAAGTTCTTCTGATGTTCGCCGCCCGATCTCAGCATTTGGAAGAGGTGATTGTGCCTGCTCTGAAAGAGGGGCGGTGGATTGTCTGTGATCGTTTCACTGATTCGACTTACGCCTATCAAGGCGGGGGAAGGGGGGTTGCCTTTGATCGAATCGGGTTGATTGAAGACTGGACTCAGGAGAGATTCCGACCTGATCTGACTTTGTTTCTGGATGCGGATATCAACACTGCCCGCCGGCGCGTCCGGCAGGCAGACTCGCCTGACCGTTTTGAAAACGAGACAGCAGAATTTCATTCTCGCGTGCGCTTGGCATTTATCGAATTGCTCGAATTGCACCCCGACCGAATCAAGCGAATCGATGCCACCCAGGATGTTGATGAAGTGAAGGCCGAAGCTCAGCTTCACATTTCCGACTTCATAGAGCGAACTCTCGATGTACGTTCCTGAACATTATCCTTGGCAATCGACCAACTGGGACCGCGCCGTTGATTCTTTGGAACGACTGCCTCATGCCACTCTGATCACTGGCACCGAGGGCACAGGCAAGTTCCGCTTCGCGACGCGGCTGGCGATGGCGCTGCTCTGTGACTCGGCTGATGATCGGCCGTGCGCCAAGTGCAGGAACTGCCATCTGTTCAGCGCATCGACGCATCCCGATCTGCATGTTCTAAGCTCTGAGGCGAAGCTGGATTTGATGGATGCAGAAATCGCGGTGTATGCTGAGCGTTACCTGGAAGATGAAAGCGCACGCAGCAAGAGAAAGGTTCCCCGGTCTTCAATTGTGGTCAATCAGATCCGAGCGCTCATACAGAATGCGAACGTAAAGCCGCATCTATCTGAGAACAAGGTGTTTTTGATCGATCCTGTCGATTCAATGACAATTGCAAGTGCCAACTCGCTTTTGAAAGTGCTGGAAGAGCCCCCGAAAAACACTTATTTCATACTGATCGCAGAAAGCGCTCACAACCTGCTTCCGACAATCAGCAGCCGCTGTCAGGAAATGGTTCAATCTGACCCTGATCGAACTGTCGCCGAGGAATGGCTGCGTCTGCAGAAGCTTGGAGCGGAAAAGATTGATGCGATTCTCGATTCGGGAAAAGGGCCTCTGGTTGGATTGAGACTGGCAAATGACGACAAGTTGATTCAGTCCGTAAACTTTTCTGCTGAAGTGCTTCAGTTCTTGCAAAACAACAGAAAAGGGGATGTTTTCTCACTGGTTGAATCAGGGATTCAGCTTGGAGAGTCGGAGTGCCTGGCGGAATTGCAGCTGCTGGTCAGCAAACTGATCAGAGCGGCGAGTGACAGCAATCAGAGTTCCGCATCTGCTGAAGCATTGCTGCACGAGCTGACCGGACGTATGGATGTTCGTCAATTGTATTCTGTCTATGATCATATTGGCCTGCTGAGAAAACAGATCAGGGCAGGGGGCATGGACAAGACATTGGCCATTGAAGATTCATTGCTCGCCATCGAAGGCGTTATCAATTAAGAAGAGGGGAACAAACATGGAACTGGCAGACAGCCATTGTCATATCAATTTTCCGAATTTCAAGGACAAGTTCAATTCTATTCTGGAACTGGCGGACGAGATGAATGTGAAGTACATGCTGTGTGTCGCGGTGAATCTTGAGGAGTATCCGGACATACTGGCCTTGAGTGATCAATATGAGCACATTTACGCCTCGGTTGGTGTTCACCCGAATGAGACCGATGTTGAGGAGCCCAGCATCGACAGACTGGTTGATCTTGGAACGGACGATAGAGTTGTCGCAATCGGAGAGACCGGCTTGGATTATTTTCGAAGTTCAGGCGAGCTGGATTGGCAGCGGGAGCGTTTCGCGACACATATCGAAGCGGCGAAACAGGTGAGCAAGCCCATCATTGTCCATAGTCGAAATGCGCCTGAAGACACCATTTCGATCATGCGAAAGAATCGAGCAGGGGAAGCGGGTGGAGTGATGCACTGCTTTACCGGGACCTACGAGATGGCCAAGGCGGCTTTGGATGAGGATTTCTTTATCTCATTTTCTGGCATAGTCACCTTTAAGAATGCCGCTGATCTGGCTGATGTAGCGAAGAAAATTCCATTGGAGAAAATGCTGATTGAGACCGATGCGCCGTATCTGGCGCCCGTGCCGAAAAGGGGGAAGGAAAACCAGCCCGCTTATGTGCGATACACAGCGGAATTTCTATCTGAATTGAGAGGCTTGAGCCTGGAAGAGTTTGCTGAGATCACCACCTCGAATTTTCTGAAACTGTTTCGAATTCCCCAGCTGGCCTGAATTTCAATCAGCAGGCAGCTGTCAAAACACCTCGATGATCGGTTTGATGCGCTCAACCACCCAATAGGCGGAAACGATCATGCATGGCAGAGCCACAGCCCACCGCATGATATGAAGAGCCATTTCCTTCTTCAGTGCTTTCACCAGAATCAAAGCCATCCATACAGCCAGCACGATCATCACCTGTCCTACTTCAACACCGATATTGAAAGCCAGCAGCGACTTCCACAAGTGTGCGCCGTCTGGCAGCAAGAGTTCTTGAAGCACAAATGAGAATCCGAGTCCATGCAGCAATCCAATCGCCAGCGTGACAAGAAATGAACCGTGTCGATCGCTTCGATTCTCAGTTTTGCGAACAGCGATCAGGGCGACATAGATGATCGAGATCGCGATGCACAGTTCCACCGTCGGCACGAACCATGCGCCTGCCGGCACATAACCCCAAAAGCCCGCAATCAGAGTGACAGTGTGTCCGATGGTGAATCCAGTGACGCGCCATAGAAGATTGATCAGGCTCGCCGCCCCGATGGTGAGACAGATCACAAAAAGCAGATGATCGAGCCCTTCGAGGATGTGAATGATTCCCTGATAGACAAAGGTAAGCGCCGCCGCGATCATTGAGTTCGAAATTCTGACAGGCTCGTTCAGCAATCCCCGCAAACGAAATACCCGAGAGCTGCCTGGAAAGTGATCGATCACCAAGTTGGCAGTTTCTTCCTGCTCGGGCAGATTTGGATTGAATGAACTGCTGATGTCAAATGAATCAACAGGCTTGCCGGACTTGTAGCGCAGCAGCAGGTCGGTTACCGTGTCTCCAACATATATCTCTTCCGTTGGATAATCGAAAACCTGACCTTCCACCGCCGCTTTGGCTTCTGAAAGAGTGGCGAATGGCGGCTGACTCAACGCATCGTGAACGCGGACTGCAATGATTTCCTGAGCAAGCGGAACACCATCGACTTCAATCCTCAAGCCATCTGCGGCAATGTTTGCAAACTCAAAAGGATAATTCCGCAGTTCCTGCAGGTTCAGCAAATGCCAGATCGCATCGTCTTCTGACTGGTTGTAGGTAAATGGCGCGGAGAAGATCTCGCCAGTTTCGGGGGATTCATAGAACAGTTCCGCCAGAAAGTAGGGGGTGGGCATGCGTACATACACATCAAGTCCGGACTGCGTGTGAACCACGTGAAAGGTTCGAATGTTCACATTCAGATTGAAGTGAGCATGCGCACTGACGCCGCTCAATGCGAACATCAGAAATAGAAGCATGCGCAAGCAAGCTAAGCGCATCGATCTTCTCTCAAGAAAAATCCTGAAAACTGACAGGCCAGTTCATCGCAAAGAGAAAAAGCTGCTCGGAATTCGGAATTCCAAGCAGCTTTTTCAGTCTTGACTAATGGTTCGTTCTAACCGTCTTGCGCGACTGCAAGATTGTGTGAACCGAAATACATGACGTGTCCATTCATATCAGCAATGTCAGACGCGCTGACTTGAACTGTCGGGCCGTCAAGCATGGTGTGCGGGTGAGTCTGAGTCCACTCCGAAGCATCCAGCAGGGTGGATGTGTAGAAGGTGGTTTCAGGCACCAGATAATGATGCGGAATACCGACTTTGGCTCCGGTTGCTTCCATGACAGCATCAGCCTGCTCATAACTCAGAATATGCTCGGAACCGTCCACCGGTACGAATACGATATCAACCTGTCCAATCTTATCCATAACCTCTTGAGGTGGATTCGGACGGTTGTCACCCCACATCAGCATGCGCAGACCGCCTGTCTCGATCAGGTACAAGCTGTTGTCCATGTGCCTGAAGTTGGTGGGCGGACAAGGGTCGTCTCGACCTTCGAACTGTTTCGCTGCCTCAGTCCAGGTAATCAGTCCCGGCGCGACGCATTGATGCTTGTCAGCGATACCGGTTATCTTTACATCACCCAACTCAAATGTTCCACCCATGCGGTCCAACAGCATGTTCGCGTCAAGTCGGTCCAGCGCATCGTGATCGAAGTGGGCGTGGGTCGAAAGACCGATGTCAACATCAACCTGGGGAAAGTCCATTCGGTACCACAAGCCCCAGGCGCCAGACGGATCGTTTCGCCAAGGATCGACAATCATCGTTATTCCGCGAGGTGAGGTGATGCCGAATGATGAATTGCTGTAGTAGGAGATCTCCACCGATTCTGTTGAATCCCGAGTTCCGCCTTCATTCTGAATCTGGATGATTCTGTTGTGATTTTTTCCAGACATCCAGGCATTCATCTGCCCCAGCACATCTTGTCCCATTCCTGCCAGACCGCCAATGGACAAGGCGACGGCGATGAGACCAATTTTCGCTACTTTCATACTCATTTCCTCCAAAATTAGTTACAAGAAAATTGCGTAGGCAACATTCTACACATAACAAATTGAGTGTTTGCAGAAAATGAGGGTTTTAACTTTCGGATTGGGTTGCTGCGAATTCTTTTTTATCCTGCGACAATGCTATAGCTCAAGTCCGAAACATCAACGCCAACTTTGAATTGAAAAAGAAGGCATCAAATGTTGATTTGGGTGGGAAATTCAGATTGTCTGAACGTGCTCATTGCTCCGTCTGAACATTGACGCGGGCACTCAATTCGAACGAAAATCTTGGATGTCAATTTGATCCGGAAATGTAGAAGCTTCTGGAGGTTACCAGGCAAACACTGATTGGAATTGCTGTACTTGCAGTAGTCGCAACAGATTGAAATTGTCAGTTCGGTTCCAATATCACAGGGATTTTAAGTTTCAATTGATAGCTTCAGTAGGTGGGTTAATGAACCATGATTTGATCACCATCAACCAGCAGACGCCAGAATAGTGCGCATTGACTGTCAACATTTCATTGGCGCAGCAAAGAAAAATCAGAGATGCAATATTCGGTTGGACTAGTGCGCCAAAGTGCGGAGTGTTGCCAAGCCTTGCAGTCGGGTTCATCAAAAATTGCATTGATTCAATTCCCGGTGAACCGTCAAGAAAATTGAATCAGGTTTTCAGTAGATTTTGAACAAATTCAGAACTCAATCACAATTTTCAATCTGCTGAATACCCAAACCGGTTATGGTGCTTATCTTCCGCACCGCAATGCCTCTCTCGATTAGATTCCCGTCAACGTTAGCAGATATTTTTTGTGCCTTTCTTGAACTCCTTCTCGAACCCTTCGATGCGGCCTTCCTCGATATATTCAGAGGCAACGGAACTCCATTCTTCTATTCTTTTCTGCATGACATCATTTCCTCTGTATCTTTCCATAATCAACTCGAACATTTCAGTTAACCATCAAGCTGATCACGGTATTCCTATGCTATGCAACAAAGGTATTCTTGGAATGCTCTCGGAAATTTGCTGGTGAGGCACGTTGAATCGAATTTCTCAGCGTTCACCAGTTTAACACTGACTTGGAATCACCGCGTTTGATACAGACGCGATTGAATGATCTGACCGCCAATATCAACTACAGTTGGACAATTCAGATTCTGTTGCGACAACTTCAGCGCACAATAGCATCACGCGTTAACTTACTCTCTGGTTTCCGGAGAGATGTCGAAAAAGCGCATCGTCAACCAAATCCATCGTCAGCGTTCCAAATTTAGGTGGGCGAAACTTTCAGTAAACTTCACAAGCAATTGCAAATTTCATCCTCCATTGCGAATCTTGTCAACCTGTTTGATTTCTAGACCTGTGATGGTGCTGATTTCTTTAACGGTCATTCCCTTGGCTATAAGCTTCTCTGCAATATCTGAGGCTCTCTTCTCCGAGGCTTCCGCTCTTATCCTTTCAGCGACCCAACTCCCTTCTTCGATTAGTTTCTGCATGACATCGTTTCCTCTGTATCTTTCCTTAACTGCTTTAGTCAGTTCGTCAATAGTATATTTGTCTGGATGCACCTCTCTGATGTAAATTATTGAATGACTGATCAGGTCCCAGCTGTCTTCGGGGTCCAAACTTTCAGTCTGATCAACCATCTCAAGCAGGTCATCTTTAGTCGCTTCCCAAATTTTGGCTATCAGTTCCAAGCCCAATTTCGTCGCACTCAGCGGCAGCTGCGCCAGAATTTCTTTGGTCGCCTGCTTTCTCAAATTGATCAGCGCGGTTCCAAAATTCACTGACAGCTCATGCTCGCCGCCGTCGTGATCTATGGTATGCGAGAAGTCATCTACAAATTCTGCCGGAAGTGTATTCTTTTTGTAGTCTCGAAAGGTTCTTGACTTGGAAAACGTCGGCCGCCTGCCGTGATAGACAGTCACCAGGATGACCTCATCCGCTCCGCTTTCAAAACAGCGCGCCTGATAGCGCCAAAGCTGAGGAATCAACTGGTTGTCTGGATAGCTCTTGTGCTCAACGATGATATTAACGAGACCGGCGCCCTGTTTGAGACTCACCGACAACAGCAGGTCGGTGGTTCTTTTTTTTGATTTATGCTCCTCAATACTCACGGAGACGCTGTCTTCCAATCGCAAGGTGTCAAGATCAAACCAAGACAGCTGGCGCGCAGTGAATACAAGTTTAGAAAGAATCTGGAGATGCGCATTGCACCTGAACCGCGACCTGAAGTAATTGTCGTGCGCGTCGTCTGAGCCAGCTTTTTCGGGTGTATCTGGTTGTTTTGTGTCTTTTGTCATTCGGTGCTCCTTTTTCTTATTTTCAACAGCTTCTAGATGGATAGGGGATTGAATGCTTATTCCTGTTTATTTGAACGCGATTCGAGAGATTTATCTGAGCAATTGCGAACTTCAGAACAAATTGAGACATCTGGACAAACCAGTTTTTCTGATGTTTCTGCAGGAATTGATTTGTGATGTGCGATCCCTTTAAAACACCAGTTCCTGAATTCGAATACTGACTGAACTACGGTTGTCATTGAATGAACAATTAGTGCAAAAGCGGGGCAGGGAGCGGAATCTCAGATTGTGTGATCTTCACGGGGAATCCAGGCTTCTTCAGTCACAACCGCCTTGTTTTCCATACTCGTTCCACGATACCCATCCTTTCGGACAGACAAACCCCCAAGTTCTTACGACGGGTCCAGTAATGAACAGCGTGGTTGCAACTTCGTTTTCCGGCAGTTCGATTCGGTGCTGGAACTTCGGGCTTCGAACTGTGATTTTTCCGCGGCGAATCTCCCTGCAGGCACCATTGGAACGGTGTTCAATCAAACGTCCTTTCAATACCAGACTGACAGAGTACCAAGGATGATCATGCAATGCGCGGTCATCATCACTCGCCAGAAAGTTGTGCAGGTAGATGTTCAGCAGCGTGTTTCTAGGCAGCAGGTAGCGGCGGATCAGATAGTCACCGCCATCCAGCCCGGCAATTCTCCGACAGGACAGAAAACTGCCCACGCCGTTATTTCTGCGCCGGCCGCCCAATGCCAGCCAGACAGCAAATACAGATGCCAACAGTCCAAGAGCAATAAGAAACATAACAAGAACTCTCTACAGGTCAATTATTGAAAGATTTGCTTCAACTGAATTTCGATGAAACGATTCGAATTTCTTTACGCAAGTTCATCAAAAATATTTCGTTCCTATATTTTACTTGCTGCGAATCCAGATTATCTTGCCCTGAATTACATACCCGACAGAGTATGACAGGGTAGTAAATTCGTCATTCAGACCGGCAATCGATGGATTACGTTGTGATGCTTTTGGATTGTTGTTAATTCGTATAATGCATATTATGTAAATTTTTATAAATATCAAGGCGGCATTCATCGCGGGGGTTTGCAAATTCTTCTGACGGTCCAAAATATGTTCTTGAGACACCTGGGCTGAGTCATCAAGACATTCTCGGCATCGACAGATAATCGCAGTATCGAATTCATTGAAATACAAACAGCTATCGAACTTACTTAATCGTTTTTCCAATCGCTTCAAGTGGTTTTTTTTATCCAGCAACGGTTGGAAAAGTCGCATTGATTCTTGGAGAGCGCTTGAGTCCGTGAATTGAGTTCGAACTGCCGGCAGGCGGTTCGCTGGCGTTATCGGCAAGCGGTGCAGACCGTAATTTCTCTGTCATGCACCCTGCAATAGCTGAGTGAGTAATTCTTGCTGTCATATAATTTAAGCACCGAATTTCGCACACCTGCAGACAATGGCTTGCCGGTTGTGCTTCTATACCCACTTTCTATTGAGGCCCTTAACAATGTGGAAAAAAGACAATCAACCATCCCAAGCTTCTGAGAATTTTCAATTGCGTCCTGAACCCAAGCAGCCCGCCATGTCGGTGAAACCCGAAAGAGGCGAAAAAGAACCCCGAAGCGCCGGCTACACGGCCTTGGATAGAGGCAGCACACCAGCGAGAAAAGAATCAATGTCAGTCGATCCTACAGTAATCAGCGCACAAACCACGATCAGCGGGGAGATTTCCGGGCAGTCGGATATCAGAATTTTCGGCAACTTCCAAGGTTCCATTGAATCACCGCAAAGTGTTGTCACCATTGAAAACTCCGGTTACGCGAAAGCCACGATCAACGCCAAGAACGTTGCTATCCATGGAAAGCTGATTGGCAATGTAACTGGAATCGATACCGTACACCTGATGTCATCCGGCGCTGTGGAAGGCGATATTCGAGCGACTAACGTCATTCTCGACAAAGGATCGACATTCAATGGCTCTATCGAGATGATTCGAGAGAAGAAAGGCAAGGCGCCGGAACCGGCGAAAGCCAAGCCTCCGCAGAAGCAAGCCAGCCCCGCCCCCGCGGTCAACAAGTAACCGCGTCCTTTTTCAAATCCGCAAAAAAGACTTGCAGGTGTACGCGATTGTAACGATTACAATTGAGTGTCACTCATAAAGGATAAACATTCATCGGCCGCTCGTTTCAATGGCGGCCGATGAATGAACTTTGCCACCCTTCCGGGATAAACTGATTCAACACCCAGATGGTGTTATCAAAAAGTGCCAGTAAACAAACTAGACTTCAGCTTATCCCACGATCTAGGCGAACGCATCCGATTCGAATCGGTCGGCTTTCAGCTCATTTCGAAATACCTTTCGGAAAGCATTGATTTCAAGCCGGGAATTCTGGATATCGCACCTGCCGATCACAACATCATCCAGTTCTGCGCCAGCTGCAATGGCATCTACTACTCGTCTTCCAACCTGCTGGAGAAGATACTGAAACTGAATGAGCAGAAGCATGAAGGAAATTCTGAAACTGTGATTGCCAGCATGTTCAGGGAACAGCTGAAATCGCTGGACAGACGCAAGCACATCCAGCCTCTGGACGCGATTCTGGTCTGGGATCTGTTCAACTACCTGCACCGGGAAAATGTCATCAAGCTGATGGCTCTGCTCAGCCCGATGTGCAAGAAAGGCACTTTGCTGTATTCACTGCTGTGGCTGTCTGAACGAATGCCCAGCGAGCCCGGCGGCTTCACACTGGCCCTGCCCAATTCAGTCGAATACAGATTCAACAGCATCGACATGATTCCAGCGCCGAGTCTGACTGCGCAATCCATTGTCAGCATGATGCCGAGTTTCAAGCAGAATCGAATGCTGGTCTCGGAAACTGGAATTCTTGAAGTGCTGTTGGAATTCGATGAGCTCGTCGCTCCGCCCAATCCCAAAGTTCTGCCCGCAGTGCGGCTGACTGGCGCGTTTCAATAAATGCGTCTATTCCGAGCTCTTTGAGAGCTGCTTCAGCGTGTCGATCAGGCTGCTCGAAAACTCCAATCCTGCTGCTATCGCAGCCTTGCGGCTTGCGAACCGGTTCGCTCCAGGCAGGCGGACATCCGGCTCTTTGAGCATCTCCTCGATCAGCACCTCAATCTGATCATAAAAGTCCGCATTGAATTCAAGCGGATTCATGCAGATCAGCAGCTGGCCGACGCGCGGCGGCCCGCCCTCTCCATCAAAGAATGACGACGCCTGAAATCCGAACTGGCTGCTGACGAACGAACCGGCCAGTATTTCAACCATCAGCGCCAATGCGGCGCCTTTCGCTCCCCCGATCGCATTCAAGCTGCCCTTCAGAACCTCATTCGGGTCAGAGGTTGGCTGACCTTCGGCATCGACCCCCCAATCCTCTGGTATGGAACTTCCCTGCCCCGCCGCCTGCACGATTTTGCCGCGCGCCGCGACCGACAGGGAAAGATCCAACACGATCGGGTCCTGTGCTTTTCTTGGACATGCAAACGCGATAGGATTGGTTCCGAACAGCGGTTCTTTCCCTCCGGCCGCATGCATCGCTTTGGGCGTGTTGGCAAACATCAGTCCAATCATTCCGCCTTGAGCGAGCTTCTCGACTGGGTGACCGGCCACGCCGCAATGGTGCGATCCGACAATTGCGGCCATTCCAATGCCGCCGGTTACATCGCATAGGGTGAGCAACTGCTCGACAGCCAGATTCAATGCTGGATAGGCGAATCCGCCTTTGGCATGAATCTCAATGCATTTGTAAGCGTTGTATTTGATGTAGGGGTGCGCCCTGCCATCCACTTTGCGGCTGTGCATCTGCTCGACGTAGGAGGGAATTCGAGAAAGGCCATGCGCAGACTGGCCATCCGCATCGGCCAATACCAGCGCCGATGCGACGCTGTCGCTGATCAAGCTGTCGGCGCCTTGAGCTAGAAACACCTCGCGTGCGAGATTCCGCGCCGCCTGGAAAGATATGCGCACGGTTGATACAGGATTGGTGTTTTCAGGGACGCAATATGATCTTGGGAGAGGCGACCTGCCCTTCAATCAGCTCGCGGAAGGCTTGGGAACCGTCGGACAGCGGCCGCTCGTCGACCCAGTCAAGCGAACCGCAATGCCCTTTCGCAATCTTATCGACTGCAACCCGAAAATCCACGGCTGTATAGGTGTAGGAACCGATGAAGGTGATTTCCGCAAGCGTCATTCTGCGAACATCCATCTCACCCGATGCATCCCCCAATCCGATGTGCATGATCACGCCGCCTGACTTCACCGCACTGACTGAAACCTGGCGAGTTGCACTGATTCCAACGGCATCGAACACCGCGTCATAGTGATTCGGCTCAACCGGCGTCCTGGCAGGATCAACAACCTCGCAAACACCGGTTGCCTCAATGACCTTTCGGCGCTGTGCGTTTGTTTCAGTGAGGGTGATCGTTTTGCATCCATAATCCTGAAGAATGATGGCGCACAGCAGCCCCACAGCGCCACCGCCGATCACCAGTCCTTTTCCTTCAGACAGAGGGCGCATGGCGATTCGCTCCACCAGCCTGACGGCATGCAAGGAAACCGCGGCGGGCTCTGCAAGCGCCAGTTTTGCCGCGCTCACTTCGCCTGCAACCTCAACCAGGTTCTTTGCCGGCATGCTGAACTGCTCTGCAAACGCGCCGGGGCGATTCATGCCGATCAGCTTTCGATCTGAGCACAAATTGGTCATTCCATTCAGGCAGTCATCGCATTCTCCGCAAGTGATCAATGGATTGACCACCACCTGCCGGCCCTTTCTTTCACCGTCAACGACCGTGCCACAGACTTCATGCCCGAGAATCAGCGGCGGCACCCGCCGGCTGTCGTGTCCGAGGTAGGCATGCAGATCTGAACCGCAGATTCCGACCGCATCGACCTGGACCAGTGAATCTCCGGGCAGCAGGGATGGAGCCGGCTCCTGACGAAATTCAATCGTGTTTGGGGCTGTGTATACGAGTGCTTGCATAATCGATAAACCTTCAGAGTTACTTGGCTGTGAAACCGCCGTCAACAAACAGAATCTGTCCCGTCACATAATCTGACGCCCGCGAAGCGAGAAACAGAACAGGACCCTGCAGGTCTTCCATTTTACCGTTCCTGCCGATGGCCGTGCAATCCGCCATTTTCCGCGAAGCCTGCTCATTGTCGAAAACCGGTGCGGTCAATGCTGTCTCGAAGAATCCAGGTGCGAGCGCGTTGCACATGATGCCGAACGAAGACCAGCTCTGCGCCATCGCCCGGGTCAGCTGCGCGACACCCCCTTTTGAGGCGCCGTATGCAATGCCATTCGGAAATGCTCGAAAGGACTGAAGCGATGCGATGTTAATGATCCGCCCCCAGCCCGCCTGCTTCATCCCATCGATGAACAGTCTGGAAAAAAAGAACGGAATGGACAGGTTCAGGCTGAGCGTCCGGTCCCAGCTTTCCCAAGATACATCATCAGCGGATTCTCTCAGATTGATGCCTGCCGCGTTGATGATGATTTCCGGGTCTCCGAAACAATTACAGATCGGCTCGGATGATGCCATCGTTGCCTGGCGATCCAGCAGATCAAGCTCAACCCACCTGGCAGAGAACCCCTGTCCGTTGATCTGGTCCGATTCCTTTTCCAGCAGATCAGCCCGTCTCGCAACCAGCACCACGTTGGCGCCCTTCTGAGCCAGCGTCTGGCTCAGCGCCAGCCCTATTCCGGAGCTTGCGCCGGTTACGACGACATTTCTGTCTGCAACGTCGAACAGATTCGCTGCCGGCTCACGCATTGTGCACCGCATTGCTGCCGGCGGCAAATGGAAGATCAGGAAGAGCAGCTTGTGCCTGAATTGGTTTCATACACAGAGCTCCGTTCAATCTGGGTTTGAAAAACAGCATCAGTTTCGAGAATTCAGAGCCAGTTCAAAGGTGCTGGCCTGCGCGCGGGGCTCGATGGCGCCTTGGAGCATAAAACTCGCGCCAAGCTGCCGCAGCTTGGCCTGATATGCTCTGTCGACCAGCGGATTGATATCGTCCAAATCAGGCGGAATCCGTCCGGTGACATCGACTATCGTCTTGTCCAGCTTCAGCTGGCCCTCAGGATCGCTGGCAAATGCGCTGTACCATGAGGGTTCGCTGTAGGAATAGCGGCGGCAGAACACCCGCTCATTCACAGTTACAAACATCAGCGTGATGAAGCGATGCGTGTAACCCTGACGAATTTCATGGCGGATCGAGCTGTTGACAAGATCGGCGAGCTGCCGCTGTGTCTCAGGCTGCGAGGCGGGCCTCCGAAAAACCAGCTTGATTCGACCGGCAATGGAGATGGCGCTCATGCGGACAATACCAAACGGGATGAATCCCATTCTCAGATTTGCCATAGGGTGCCTCTTCTCAGCTGAATGACAGTTGAGTCTTAAGGTTGCGGTCTGCGTCAAAACCACTGCACTGGCGGTGTCCTGCAGCAACCGGCGCTGCAAGGCTTAGGCGATTTGCATGGCAGAGGCAGACTGCTTTGAGTCTGCCCGCTGAATGCGCAGTTCAGGAGCAGACAGCTGAAAAACAGATTCGCTGCCGGCTCAAGCATTGTGACCCAGCTGAAACTCCTCACCCGGAAAGTACTTGTGAAGCCGATCGTCGCCAGTCAGAGCGTGAGCTTCCATTCCCTCAAGCCTGGAGATTCTCGCGGTCACCGCGCCGACACTTCGATTCGCATCCTCACTCATTCTCTGATAGGTGACAGTCTTGATGAATTTTCCGACACTGAGGCCGCCGGTGTATCGGGCCGCCCCGCTCGTCGGCAGTATGTGATTGGTGCCGGAACACTTGTCGCCATACGCGACGGTTGTCTCCTCACCCAGAAACAGCGAGCCGTAATTCGACAGATTGTCAAGCCACCAATCCAGATTTTCCGCATGAACTTCAAGATGTTCAGGGGCATATCTGTCACTCAGCTTCACCGCCTCTTCCGGGGTGTCCACAACCGCCACCTCGCCGAAGTCCCGCCAGGCTGCCTCAGCCGCTGATCGGTTCGGCTCAGGCAGGCGTTCAATGCAGCTGGGAATCAGCTCGATCACACGCTCCGCCAATTCCATGGATGTTGACACCAGCCAGGCCGGTGAGTCCGGACCGTGCTCCGCCTGGCCAACCAGATCCGACGCGACGATGTCCGCATCGGCTGTCTCATCCGCAATCACCAGAATTTCAGTCGGACCTGCAAAGAGGTCAATTCCAATGCCGCCGAACAGCAGTCGCTTTGCCTCTGCGACAAACCGGTTGCCGGGTCCGACCAGAATGTCGGCCTCATGGCCGGTGAACAATCCGTAGGCCAATGCGGCAACACCCTGGACACCTCCCAGTGCAAGAATGGAATCGGCGCCGCAAAGGGATGCGGTGTAGGCGATCGCTGGATTGACTCCGACACCCGGCTTCGGAGGTGAGCAGGCAATCACATTCTTGACACCTGCGGTCTTTGCAGTGGTGATGCTCATGACTGCAGAAGCCACGTGCGCATAGCGTCCGCCCGGCACATAGCAGCCCGCGGTGCTGATCGGAATCAGCCGCTGCCCGGCAATCACACCGGGTGCAAGTTCGGTTTCAAATTCAGAGAGGCTCGCAAGCTGATGTTCCGCAAAGGCTTTCACCCTGCTGTGCGCAAAGCTTATGTCGTCCTTCAGTTCATCACTCAGGCAGTCGCTGGCCTTTGCGATCTCCTCCTCACTCAAAACAACACTGCCGCTCCAGCTGTCGAGTTTTTCAGCATACTCCAGTGCTTTCTGCTCACCGCCTTCCTTGATTGACTCAAGCATCTCGCGAACGGTTCGCTGAACTTCATCGATCGCGTCCTGCGCGACACTCTTGGTGATGGAATCTTTGATTTTATTGACTGTCATCTCGTCTTCGTCTGTTGGTTCAATTTCAGAATCTCAATTGCAATGCTGGAAAACTCAAGCGCTTCGATAGAGCTTGGTCATCACAAACTCGCGATGTCCGAGCGCTTCAGCGGCGGTCAACCGGCCATTGCAAGTCCGAATCGTCATATCAATCAAAGCGTCACCCGCTTCATCCATTGTCATCTCTCGTCGCAGAATTCCCGATACATCAAGATCAACGTGCTCGCCCATGGTGCGCACGGTGCGGGGATTGGCTGTCAGTTTGATGACCGGCTCAATCGGGTGCCCAATGATATTGCCCTGCCCTGTCGGGAAAACGTGAACGACGAATCCGGCCGCGGCCTGCAAGGTGACGCATTCGGCCGCTGCGGATGAGGTGTCCATGAAATACAGCCCCGGTCCAGATTTCGGCTCTTCAGCGGGTTTCAGCACATCAATGTACGAAGTGTTCTTGCCGATCTTCTGCAGGTTGCCGAGCGCCTTCTCCTCGATCGTCGTCAAGCCGCCTGCAATGTTGCCTTTGGTCGGCTGGCTCTCTGAAAGATCACTGGTCTTGTGCGGCTCGATGACCTCGTCCATGTAGGCTTTCCAGGTGTTGAAGAACTTCTCACCGATCTCCGGTGTTCTCGCGCGGTCCTGACAGAGCAGCTCCGCGCCGGTCAGTTCGGAAGTCTCACCGAAACAGTTGGTCACCCCCAGCGGGTCGAGCTTGTCGATCAGGTTGCCGACGGCGGGATTGGCGCCGATGCCTGAAGTCGTATCGGACTCACCGCATTTGTGGGAAATCCACAGATCCCCGATATCGCAAGGCTCGCGCCGCAGCTCCGAAGCCCAGTGCAGGTACTCCTTGGCGGTACGCGAGGCGCTGGCGATCGTGGCGATGTCGCCGTTCTGCTCGATTGCGAATCCGGTTACCGGCTTGCCTGTCTCAGCAATGCCGTCAACGACGCGTTTCGTCCAGCCGGGCTCGATTCCGATGACTACGCAGGCGGCAACGTTGGGATTGCTGCCGGTGCCGATCAGGGTTCGAAAGTGCAGTTCCAGGTCCTCACCGAACTGCAGCCGTCCGTAATGATGCGGCAGCGCGAGCGTGCCCTTGATGTTGTTGGCGACTGCCTCGCTCGCCGCGTTGGACAGATCATCCAGCGGCAGGATAATGACGTGGTTGCGGATGCCGACGCGTCCGTTCTCCCGCCTGTATCCGAAAATTTGTCTTGAATCGTTCATCACCATTTTTCCGTTTTTGTATTGTGAACATGCAGATGCGCGCCTTTGGCAATCGCCGCGACGGTGCGGCCGATCGGAAATCCGTACTTGATGACGTGATCGCCATCGGCCAGATCATTCAAAGCGATCTTGTGTCCCAGGGGGATATTGTCAATCGCCTCAATGGTAATTGTCTCATTGGTATCCATCACCCAGCCGGTCAGTGTCTCGCCTGCAGTCGATCTTTCAACCACTACGACGCCGACTGAGTCGGTATCGTCGTGAACCAGAAAGTCCGGCGGTGATCCTGTGTTTTCGTGTTCAGTCATTTCAGTAAGTTACCCAAGTATCATCAGAGTTGAATTAAATTGATTTTAACAGGAAAAAAGTGTTGTCTCTTTTTCCAGATCGCTCATTATCCTGGCGATGTAAGGCTTGTTCTGCCGAACTTCATCGAAGCTCAGTCCCAGAAGCTCATGCGGAAACACAATCCAGCTGTCAGTGGCATTGACGTAGTAATCAGGAATGCGGTCAGTCAGATTTCTTCTCGGCTTGAACCATGCAGCCGCGACCCGAATCTGCTCCGGCGTGTTCTTTCTCGCTTTGCGGTGAATCTCAGCGATCAGCGCTTCGATCGTGAAACCAGTGTCAAAGATGTCGTCGACAATCAGCAGAGAATCATCCCGGTTGATATTGTCAATCAGGTATCCGATTCCATGAATTCGGATGTTTCCCCTGCGTTTGTCGATACCTTTGTAGAGTGAGGTTCGAATGGCGATATGGTCTGTCTCGACATTGTAGTAGGCCAGCATTTCCTGAATGGTGATGCCGACAGGAGTGCCGCCGCGCCACAGCGCAACCAGCCAATTTGGGCGGAAGCCGCTCTCCAGCACACTGGCTGCCAGCTTGCACGAATCCTCGAACAGCGATTCGGCTGTCAGGTAGATTTTCTCAATGTTTTCAGCGGACTCCGCCATACTTTCTCACTCGGATAATAAGAAAAGGAACTGAGCACCGGCACTCTGCCGGCAGCATCACGTCCCTTAAATCATTCAAGCATTAGCAAGGCTTATAATAATATCACCTAACCTAAACATTTCCCCAAATTATTGATAATGAGTTGAATCTATAGTAGAAGTGAATAGTTTCAATTAGTTAAAACGCTGCAAAACGAGAATCTCATTACCAAGCATTATGTAACATCATTGGGCTATCAACACCCCACACTTGACAAAGCGTTCTGACTGTCATTTTCGGTTTTCTGTCTCTCTCTTGCCTTGTAGCTGTTGATCGCCTGCACGGTGTGCATCAGTTTCTGAGTCGCTCTCCATAAGATCTTGGTGCCCGGCACCGGCTGTCTTCTCGTCGGTCTGAACCCGACCGCCCGGCCGAGTCCGACCACGTACTCGCGGACCGTGAGGTCCGGCGGCGCGCGCGGCGGGCTATGGCGGTCGATCTCGTACAGCATCACCTGGCGCGCCTCCAGTTCGTCGGCGGGCACCGCCCCGGCCGCGGGCCGGTCCGGCTCGCATTTCGCCAGCCGCTGCAGGTCGAACACCCGCCAGGCGGTGATGGCGTCGAAGGCCAGGCACTTGAGCAGGTCCTCCGCGTCGTCGAAGCGGCGCGCCTCCGACTGGCAGCCGCTCTTGAGCACCCGGAAGAACTCCTCGATCCCCCAGCGCGCCTCGTACCACTCGCAGATGCGCACCGCGTTGTCCGCGTCGGCGCCGCCCTCGGAGCACAGCAGGAACCAGTTCAGCGGCTCTTTCACCCCGGCCGGCGGCGACTCCTCCAGCACCGACACCGCGGTCACCGGCACACTGTCGGTGCTGGCGCCCGGCGCCTTCAGCTGAACCTCGGCGATGCGCAGCGTCACCTTGGCGGTGCGCGCGTCGCGGGCCCGCCTGCCGCCCTGCGCGCCGATCTTGATGGTGCGCGTGGCCGCGGCCGGCAGCGACTCCACATGCGCGCGAAGGTCCTCCGCATGGCCGTCCTCATCGACCACCTTGCGCCGCCGCGAGCCGTTGCGCCGCACCAGCAGACCGACTTGGCCGCGCAGCGCCCGCTGGCGCTCGAACAGCCCCCAGATGTCGGACTCGCGGTCGCCCACGCTGATCACCCGGGTCTTGGCGCCGCAGGCCGCCGACAGCTCGGCCGCGGTCTCAAGCCCCTCCACCCAGCGCCGCGACTCCTTCAGATCGTCGTCGGCCGCGCAGCGCGGCCGGAAGCTGCCGTCGATGTCCAGCACGCCCAGCACCCGGCCGCCCGGCGAGAATGCCACATTGGCGTGCGCGTAGATGCCCTGGGCGGTGCCGCCGATCTTCATCAGGCCCTGGGTGGTGCCCTTCAGCGTGTCGTAGTTGAGGCCCGTGGTGTCCTGCACCGCCAGCACCACCTCGTGCAGCTGGCCGCGCGACACCGTCGCCTGGCGGTGCGATTCCAGAATGTCGTCCATGGTCACATTATCGCTCGAAAGCAGTCGGTAGGCGGCCTTGCGGCCGGCCTCGGTGGCGAACACCTGCGGTGTGCGGGCGCCCGGCTCGCGTTGCCAGGCGCGGCCCATCGCGCGGATCCTTTTGCCCACCCGGCCGTCCGGATGCGTCGAGGCGCCGTACTCCACGTCGGTCCAGTGCGCGTCGTCCGCCAGATGCGGCTCGCGCGCCGGCCGGAAGCGCGCCGCCGCCTGCGCGCACAGCCCCTCCCGCCAGCCTTCCGCCAGCGGCCGGACGAACACCTGCTTGCGCTCGCCCCCGGCACAGCGCCGGCCGGAGGTCTCGCCGACCAGCTCCCAGCCGGCCGCGCGGTAGCTCTCGCCGCTGTGGGACCGGTCGATGTGGGTGTACGCCAGCAGCGGCTCCGCGCCGTACGCCCGCAGCCAGTCGCCGGGCAGACGCTCAAGCGCCGCGGTCAGCGCCGCCGACGCCAGCCCGCGCACCCGCACCTCGGGCAGGATCAGGAAGCGCGCGTTGTTGACCACCAGAGACAGATTCTCGGCGCGCTGGCGCTGGCTCCAGCCGATGAAATCGTCGCGCGCCCGCTCATGCCAGCTGGCGGCATGGAATGACAGCCCGCCCACGCGCCCGCAATGCTCGCTCACAATCCAGTACTTGATCGCCGCGCCTGGCAGCCGCGGCTCGCCGCGCGGATGATGCGTCTGCATCATCGCCCGCCACTGCCGGCTCTCCTGCGGCGCCACCGGCTCGATGGAGACCGCGCCCAGCCGGGCCAGACCGCCGCGCAGCCGGATGGCGTCGGCAAACACCGGAAGCGGCGCCTCGGCCGGCCGCGCGCCGCGCAGCTCCGGCAGCGAGACGCCGCACTCCGCGGCCAGCTTCGGCAATGCCACAAACGCCTGCGTGACGCACAGATCCCCGCCGGCGTTCAGCCAGCCGGTCTGATCGCAAAGAGCTTTCGCCAGCGCATAGCGGCTGTACCGGCCGCTTTCAGCCGCCTCCCGAAACCACTCGACCTCCTCACTGCCGAATTGTCGAAGACCAATCTGCATGCGGAGAATTAAATCATCACTGCTACCCTTTTGTCAAGTGTGTCTGTTTGATAGATCATTGGGTTAAGTGTGGAAAAAATATTTCGATCCGCTCCAAAAGAGCAGGAGAAACGATCAAGTGAATTTAGATAAGCAATCAAACTTGTTACCAGATTCAATTTCCCTTGTGGCAACACGCGGTGAAGTGGAGACCATGAATACAGAAGAGATGCTGAAATCTCTAAAAAGAATAAATTCGTCTAGGGATAACGCACTGCAATTTTGTGGAGGTGTGGACATCGGGGTGCATGGATATGATGATGACGATAGGGAACTATTTGAGATTCCAGAAGTTTGTAAGTATTTCAACCGATTGACGAAACAGTTTCCTTATTTCTTCTTTTTTATGGACTTGAATTTACCTACCCTCAAGGTGATAGCTTTCTGTCTCTCTGAAGCGCGTTCGGTTGGTAACGGTAGGGTTGAACTAAACAATCTGAGGTTAGGCCAATTTATGATGGGTCAATATACTGGATTGAACGAAATATTCCATCAACATGGTCTTGATAAAGATTATCCAAATCTTAACCAAGAAATATCTGAGGAAGTTGAACGCTATTTTCAATCGTAGCCTGTGTTTCTGACAAGGAAACGGTGTTATTGATGGACCGCTCCTTGGTCTGAGTCTATTTGTAATGGTTATGAGTTGAACCTCCACACTACGAGGGAAACTATCTTACCATTTCAACTTTTCTGTGCACTGTTTTTCATTTGATCTTGAGTAGGATGTTTCTATGAGAATTTGCGTGTTTCTTGGTTCACAGCGCGGCAATCGGCCTGAGTACAGTGAGCAGGCTCAATATCTTGGCCGCTATCTTGCTGAATCTGGCATTGGACTGGTGTACGGCGGTGCGTCAGTCGGATTGATGGGTGATCTCGCAAGAGCGGCAATGGATGCCGGCGGCGAAGTGATCGGTGTCATCCCTCATCGGATTGCCGAGCTTGAAATAGGGGCAGAATTCATTACAGACCTTCGCTATGTCGAAACACTTGAAGAGCGGGAGAATCTGATGTTTGAGCTGTCAGATGGGTTTATCGCAATTCCTGGCGGCGTGGGGACACTGGAAGAGTTGTTCACCGCGTTTACCTGGAATGTTCTGAGGTATCACGGCAAGCCTGTCGGTTTATTGAATACTGATGGATACTATGACAGGCTGCTGGAATTACTTCGTTTTCAGTGCGATGAAGGGTTCATTCCGGCCTACTGGCTAGGTTTTCTGATTGTTGAGGAGGATGTTGAAGCTTTGGTTGGTTCGATTCGATCTTCTTTACAATCGTAATACCATACTGGTGCAATCTCCGAAAAAATTCTGACTTATCCCTTGCCTACTTCGAGTCAGTGATAAGGTAAAGCAAAGTCAGAATTGGAAAACAATCGCTGATTCACAGAAACCAGCAAAATTTTTTCCCAACATATGAGGTGGTTCGATGGTGCCGCTCTGTACGGCGCCTGCGCCGAATCGCTTTTGGTCTGAGTGGAGCTAAACACTCAATTCCCATAGTCAACGTCAATGAAGACGATGCGGTTCGCGAAATGAAAATTCTCATAACGTAGTAGAACAAGCCTTGCTTTATTGATTCAGGGATGTCATTTTTTACGATTTGCATCTGCCAAATTAGCCTTCAACAAAATGTAGCGGACAGAAACATAGGAAAAGATTTTGTGGACCTCACCAATTACAATATTTGGGCAAAATATTGCCACAAAGTAGTATTACTAAACTGAATACTCGAACCACTTTGAATTAGAAGAAAGTTAATGCCCTCAGTTCACGAACTTCGTAATCGCTTACTGAAAAAACTTCATGAACTTTTTCAGCTTGATCAACCAGACCTTGATTTCGGTTTCTACCGCATCATGCACGCCAAATCGCAGGAAGTGAAAAAATTCATTGACGAAGATCTGCTTAGAATTGTGGCGGTTGAGTTCGACGAAATCGGTGAGGATCACAAAAAGAAGTTAAGGACGACGTACGAAACGGAACTTGCAACTGCGAAGAGTTACAATGCTCGCGATCCTGCAAAGGTCGAGTCGGTAATGATTGCTAAGGCCGCATTGGATGCTGCAAACGATACAACAGATAGCGAAGCCCAAGTATATGATCACCTTTTCCGCTTCTTTGGACGCTACTACGATAATGGAGACTTTATATCACGCCGTTATTACACTCGGGAGACATCTACGAAGGCCGCACCATTCGCCGTGCCCTATAACGGAGAAGAAGTAAAACTACATTGGGCTAATTCTGACCAGTATTACATCAAAAGCGCCGAGCACTTTTCCAACTTTACTTTTGATTTGAATCAGGCGAAAGAGGTACACGATCTGCGCCAGATCGGTGTTCTGCCTGACGCTGATGAAGAACCTTCTACCCCCCCCCCACCCCTCAGGGTTCACTTTCATGTTGTGGAGGCTAACGAAGGCGAACACAGCAATATAAAGGCCAGCGATGCTAGTAAACGCTTCTTTATTCTTCACGCCAGTAGCCCAGTCACTCTAACTGAAAACGGCGAACTGGTTCTCAAATTCGAATATCGACCTGATCCCGAAAAGCCGACTCGCGATTGGGATAGCACATGGAGGGTCAAACGCAACACTGAAGCGGTTGAAGTGATACTAGAGCTTCTGCAAGCTATGGCTGTTGAAAGTGGAGAGCATCAACAACGGGTCGTAGAGTATCTTCAACTGCTGAAAACCCCCGCCCCGACTGAAAAGGACAAAAACCGATTTCTACTGTCCAAGTATATGAATCGGTATACAGCACGCAACACGATGGATTACTTCATCCACAAAGATTTGGGCAGTTTTCTGCATCGGGAATTAGACTTCTACATCAAAAACGAGGTGATGTTCCTCGATGATATTGAAAATTCCAATACTCCATCCCTGGACAGTTATCTAAACAAGATCAGAGTGCTGCGTAAAGTCGCCGGAAAATTGATTGACTTCTTGACTCAGCTTGAGAATTTTCAGAAAAAACTTTGGCTGAAGAAAAAGCTTGTTGTTGAAACCAACTACTGTATCACCCTCGATCGTATTCCAGAGGATCTCTATCCAGAAATTGCTACCAACGACCAGCAGATTCAGGAATGGATAACCTTGTTCGCTATTGATGAGATTCAAGCTGATTCCACACAATCCAAGTTTACAAGTCCTCTGAAAGTTGCCTTCCTGAAGGCCAACAAAAATTTGGTACTGGATACGTGCTTCTTCAATGAAGATTTCAAATCTAGATTGTTAGCCACTATCAATAATTTCGACGAGCAGTGCAATGGATTATTGATTCATTCAGAAAATTTTCAAGCATTGAATTTGTTGCGCGAACGATTCCGCAAGCAAGTTAAGTGTATTTATATCGACCCCCCATACAACACCAAACAAGATCGGGAAAAAGGAAGATTCATTTACAAGGATAGCTTTGAAAGCTCATCATGGATTGCACTGATGAACGACCGAATACACCAAAGTGTTTCAACCATGAGTGATGACGCTACATTTTTCTCAAGTATCGACCACAACGAAATTGCACAACTTAAGATTTTATTGGAGTCACATTTCGGGAAAAGAAACTTTGAAGGGTTGATATCGTGGCGCAGAAGGCATAACCAACCAAACGACAGAACAAAGATGATTGGTATGGTAGCTGAGTACATTGTCAGTTTTGCCAAGAATCAAAAAGCCTATAAACGTGCAGGAGTAGGAAAGTTGGGCCTCACCGGCAATTTTTCTAATCCTGACAATGACCCACGAGGAGAATGGGCTTCAAAACCTTGGAAAGTTGGATCCGGCCAAAGCGGTTCTCGATACAAGATAAAAACCCCTGCAGGAAAAATTCTTGATGAAGGGTGGATGGGGGAGGAAGATACATACAAGCAACTTTTAAACGATGGAAGAATCTATTTTCCAAAGAGTGGAGAAGGAGACCCAAGAAAGAAGTACTACAAGTTTGAAAGAGAGCAAGAGGGTCAATGTGCCACAAATTGGTGGAATCACGATCAGTTTGGACACAATCAAGGAGCTAACGACCTACTAACATCATTAATGGGATTCAAGAATGCTTTCAGCAATCCGAAGCCCATCGAGCTAATACGTGGCATACTTTCTGTAGCAAATTCAGCAAACCGTGTAATTCTTGACTACTTTGCTGGGTCTGGTACCACCGGCCATGCCGTAATTGATCTTAATCGTGAGGACAATGGAACGCGAAAATACATCCTCGTAGAAATGGGAAATTACTTCGACACTGTTCTAAAACCTCGTATTACCAAAGCAGTTTATTCGGAGTCTTGGAATTGTGGTAAACCCGTTGCTCGCGAGACTGGTGTTTCTCAGTGCTTCAAATATATCCGTTTGGAATCCTACGAAGATACACTCAATAACCTGCGATTTGAAGACAACATTGAACGAAAATCAGCTATTGCTTCCGAACTCAAGCTAAAGGAAGACTACATGCTCCACTATATGCTGGATGTAGAAACACGAGGTAGCCAATCTATACTCAATATTGAAGCCTTCGCCAATCCGACTGCCTATACACTGAAAATCAAAAAGCCAGGATCGGATGAGCAAGCTATTCAATCTGTTGATTTAATTGAAACATTCAATTTTATGATCGGTCTGCGGATAGTTCATATATCTGTACCTCAAACTTTCGAAGCAAATTTCACACGCATCACGGATTCTGAACTTCCAGACGACCAGAGTGCCAAGCTTGTGGTTGAAGGTGGAATTCAACAGCATACCGGTGGACCTTATTGGTTCCGAAAAATTGAAGGCTGGATTCCCAAGGATTCGTTCAATCCTAACAATGGTCAGCGTGAAAGAGTTTTGATAATTTGGCGTAAACTCACCGGTGATATTGAGCGGGACAATTTGATGCTGGACGAATGGTTTTTAAACTGCTATGAGGGAGGCGAGTTTGAGTTTGATACGATTTACGTAAATGGTAGTAGCAATCTTTTGAATCTTAAGCCTGATGACGAAAACTGGCGGGTTTACCTCATTGAAGAAGAGTTCATGAAGCGCATGTGGAGTGATGAATTCGCATAAAGGGAAAAAGTGGTTTTGAAAAAGCACAGCTACCGAAACAAGTTGCTACTCAACCAATGGCTAGTAAGTTTGTTTGGCATTGATACCTTCGCAGACAACAAATTGTATGGGCGGAGTGTTCAACCCTTTCATGTGTTGGCAGATGATGTCAAGCACCGATCATCTGAGGGTCTGGACAGTGACAATCTTCACTATTTCTGTCATACGCTGTTGACAAGCAATCTACTCCGCAACGATCAGTGTACTCTCAACAAGGAGCAGATTGTGTCTTATGAAGAAAACATCGTCCGCCATACTCAAGCAATTAATGAGAAGCGCCGTCGACCTGTAGTGTGGAAGTACTATCAGTGGTTTACTTTGTTGTTTGTAGAGATATATCTGGAAAGATTTTTCAGCAATCGCGAAATGTTGCAGAACGATCTCAATGTATACATCGAAAAATTCAATTCACATTGGTCTGACTATTTTGATGTTCCATTCTACGGTGAAGATGATCTGAATAAACTTTGCCTTCAGAACGCGACCGGTAGTGGCAAAACACTATTAATGCATGTCAACCTGTTGCAATTCGGAAGATATGCCAAACAACATTGGAGAGATGGGGAACTTTCCCGCGTCATTTTGCTGACACCCAACGAACGTTTGTCCAATCAGCATATCTCGGAATTTCAGGAAAGCTGCATTTCAACTGGTAGTCTTTTGCAATTTCGCGGTGGATTATTTGATGTTGCTAAAGGGCTTGAGTGTGTGGACGTATTAGAAATCACTAAGCTTGCTGAGCAGGATGGGCCGAACACAATCGCGACTCGCAGTCTTGGAGACCAGAACCTGCTTTTAGTGGACGAAGGTCATCGCGGAATGAGTGGCAATGAAGAAGGCGTTTGGTTTACCCGAAGATCCGAACTATGTGCCAAAGGATTTGCATTCGAATATTCAGCCACATTTGAACAGGCTGTCCAGGCTTCACGCAGTCCAAGAATCGAGAACAGTTACGCCAAGTCCGTCATTTTTGACTACTCGTACCGCTGGTTCTATGAGGATGGTTTCGGTAAGGATTATCGTATTCTGAACCTCCCAAAATCCTTCGAAGATTTTCAGTTCGTTTACATGACAGCTTGCTTGTTGAAGTTTTATCAACAGCTTAGGATTTATGAGGAAAACTTGAAATCTTTTGATCCGTTCAATTTGGAAAAACCGTTGTGGGTATTTGTTGGCAATACGGTTTCTTCCTCTACAACAAAGGGATTAAAAAAATTAGTTTCTACGGATGTAGCGCGCATAATCACATTTGTTGCCAAATTCCTCAATGATCCGGAAACGGTGACACGGCATATTCGAAACATCATTTTCGGAGATGGACGGCAAACAGGCTTGCTGGACAATAAGGGTCTTGACATCTTTAGAGGTGCATTTTCATATCTTGCTCAAGTTGTTAGCGAGGGTGATACCGTTGATGATCTTTACCGGGACATAAACTCTAGACTGTTCAATCATGCCGCTGGTGGACATTTGTTGTTGGAACGAGTAAAAGGCGTTTCCGGCGAAGTTATTCTACGAGTGGGTGCAAGCGAGACGCCATTTGGCCTGATCAACGTTGGTAATTCAAAAAGTTTGTGCGGCCACGTAACTGAAATTGCGATTCAGAGCGAAATTCCTCTCGTGGTTGAGGAAAGTGATTTCAGTGAAACCATTTTTTCCTCTGTAAAAAATTCTACCTCGCCTATCAATTTGCTTATCGGCTCTAAAAAATTTATTGAAGGCTGGGACTGTTGGCGAGTTAGCACAATGGGTTTGATGCATGTTGGTCAATCGGAAGGTTCTCAAATAATTCAACTCTTTGGACGTGGTGTTCGTCTTAAAGGTTATGATTGGAGTTTGAAGCGTAGCCGTTATTACAAAGTGCCAAGCCGTCCACCCTTCATTGAAGAGTTAGAGACTCTGAATGTGTTTGGAATAAAGTCTGATTTCATGGAAAAATTTCGTGATTATCTTTATGAAGAAGGTCTTCCCGGCAATGAGCAAAGCACAATTTTCACCATTCCACTGAATGTCACCTATGAATTTGGTAAAGAATTGAAAATTCTACGGCCAAAGCGGAAAGCGTCTGACGGAAGGGAGTACGATTTCAAGAAAGACGCACCTACACCCACTATAGGTAAGGTGTCAGAATACATGATCAGCCACAAGATAGTCGTTGACTGGTTTCCTCGCATTCAGACTATAGAGTCGCCAGATACCATCCCGCGATCAAAGGCGAAAAAGAAAGAAACACCCTTAAAGGTTCAGCATCTAGCTTTACTGAATTACGACAAAATCTTTTTCGAGTTGGAAAAGTACAAAAAAGATCGAGAATGGCACAACCTAAATCTTACGAAAGCTGGAATAAGAAAATTACTGAGTGAATCAAACTGGTACCAACTCTACTTGCCAGAAGACTACATGAAACCAAAAAGCTTTAATGACGTATTGGTATTGCAAAGAGTGGCCACTAAACTGATGAAGAGCTACTGTGAACGCTACTATAACTATTGCAAACGGAAGTACATTGAGCCGCGCCTAGAGTTGAGGGAGTTGACTGAGGATGATGAGAACATTCCACAGGAGGAGTATTACCAACTATTCGTGAATAGTGATGAAGAACAACTAATTCAGGCAATTGAACAGTTGAAGAGAGTGCTTGAGCAAGGTAGGGGAGAGTTTCCAAACATTGATGATTTGCAGGTCTGTTACTTCGGTAAGCACCTGTTCCAGCCTTTACTTCACACACGCAGCGGAGGAAAAATTACCAACCGGCCAGTTGCACTCAACGAAAGCGAATATCAGTTTGTCACCGACTTGAAGGACTGGCATGATCAAAACAAGGTCGCCCTGAAGAAGGAAGGAACTGAACTCTTTCTGCTTAGGAACATGTCTAGGGGCAAAGGTGTAGGATTCTTCGAGGCAGGAAACTTTCACCCAGATTTCATATTGTGGATGCTCGTTGAAAATAAGCAATATGTTACTTTCATTGAACCACATGGCTTAATGCATGAAGGCCTCGCCAGTGAAAAGATTATGTTCTATAAGCGCATCAAAAATATCGAGCAACGCTTGGCAGACCCAACTGTAATTCTCAATAGTTTCATTCTGTCGTGGACGCCAATTTCACAGGTGAATTGGGGCATAAGCCAAGATGAGCTTGAAGAAATGAATGTACTGTTTATGAATGAAGACTCGCACCGATATGTCCAAAAATTGTTTGCTAAGTTAAGAAGGAACACAGATTAAGCAAGTTTGCTCGATGCACGATTACTACAAAAGGTGGTGAGATTTGGCGAAAAAATTTCGATTCGACTTAGTTCTTAACTTGTCAACAAGAAAAATTGGAAGAGAATAATTTTGAATAAAAATTAACCGAAATTGGCAACGCCAGAACCAGAAATAGATATGTTGCGTCTCGCACATTATGTTGCGCGCAACATAATGTGCAGAAAACGAAATTTTGCTTCTGGCTCTGCCAGCTTAGGCTTTTGTCAAATCCTCTGAAGCGTTACCTTAGCACTTGGTCGTAAAGCCGTGTTAAGACAACGGCAGGTTACGTATCCATTTCAAAGCGCCATCAAAATGGAACTGCCTGTCGGGAATACTTCCAAACACTTCTCGATATCGTTCGCGCGTAACTTCCGATTCTGAATAGTCGCCACTTAGATTGACGACATTGATTTTCTCTAGCGACAGATCCTTCAGTGCTTCAAAAATTAATGTCCGCACAGCCATATCCGTCGTAGGAAACGAATAACCAATGAATGTTAACTCTTGGGCTGTCTTTAGTTTCGCAAACGCATGCGACCAAACAAGCCGAAGGACTGGTTGTTCGACGAGGCTGGACTTTGACAGAACAGGCGGGACAATTACAGGTTCAGGCTCTAGATGGTCGCTGATTTGTGTATTGTCCGAACCAATGCCGGACCAGTCATGATGGTGCGTGATGTTATCGACAGCAATCGGGTTCGAATAACCCAGTTTCGCCCGCCAATTGATTGACCCGTGTAGCTTCAGTAGTTGAAGTGCCGAATCTTGTATCTCTGACCTGACACTGGAGACTGCCCTCTGCGAGGACTGACAATGGAACCCATAACCCAAGGTTGGGTTCCAACTGCCGGTCTTTGCCAGTGCTTCATCAAGAAAGTCGTCGTAGTTGAAGGTAATGCAACAGCAGTGATTCGTTTTGCAGTAATTCGCGAACTTTTCTAATTCGGCGTGATATATCTTCCCCTTGCGAGCTTCATGGAGGCGGTTGAGAAACGCTCTTTTCAGTTCCGAAAGGAGAAACCCGTACTCATTCGTTGCATTGTCTATGTTCTCAGCATAGTCGTAAGGCATCAACGAATCAAGACGCGTCATCAAGCGTTCGATGTTGATGTATTCGCCCGGATTGCGGCTTCGTTCCCAGTCCAGCAAACGGCTCGCATACGGCAAGCCGCGAACCTTGAATTCGAGGGCATCATTGCTGAAATCATCAACGAGCAACGGCGCGCCGGGTACAAAAGCACGGGTGAATCCGGCACCTGTGACAACGACATGATTGTGGGCATCGATCTGAGCAGAGTCCGAATTCGTCACTGAAAGTTCATGTGAAGACATCAGGAGGCGGAGGTAATATGGCTTTGGGTTGCCGCTTTCGCCAATACCATGCTGCTTTTTGCGTGGTGGCTCTGCCTACTTTTATAACGCGACCTGTCGGCCACCGCACCAAATGTTCTTGCTGGCGGCGCTTCAGATCAGAGGTGATGTCGCTCAACACAACTTTTCCATCCACCTCTAAGTGATATTTGTAGGTGTTTCTTGCAGCCACGGTATACCCTTCTATATTCCCTTACCAATGAATAACTTGCACACAGCACAACATATTTTGGTGTTAGCTTTGCCAGCATAGGTTAGCTCGAATTCGTCACTGAGTGTTCATGCGAAGACATCAGGAGGCGGACGTAACCCGCTGCTCGGTTGCTGTCTTTCCCAATGCCACGCTGCTTTACGCGTGGTGGCTCTACCCACCTTAACAACGCGGCCTGTTGGCCAGCGCACCCGATGTTCTTGTTCGCGGCGCTTCAAATCAGAGGTGATGCCGCTCAACACAACTTTCCCATCCACCTCTAAGTGATATTTATAGGTGTTTCTTGAGGCCATTATGTATCTTTCCAAAATGTTAGTATGAATTCGTCATTGATAGTTCATGCGAAGACTTCAGGAAGCGGATTCAAGACGCTGAAGCCGCTGCTCTTCCTGCTCCTTTCGCCAATACCACGCTGCTTCTCGCGTGGTGGCTCTGCCTACCTTCACAACGCGACCTGTCGGCCACCGCACCAAATGTTCCTTTTGGCGGCGCTTCAGGTCAGACGTGATGCCGCTCAACACAACTTTTCCATCCACCTCCAAGTGATATTTATAGGTGTTTCTTGAGGCCATAATGTATCCCTCTATTAGTATGTATGAGTTTGTCACTGAGAGTTCATGCGAAGACTTCAGGAAGCGGACTTAAGACGCTGAAGCCGCTGCTCTTCTTGCTCCTTTTGCCAATACCACGCTGCTTTGTGCGTGGTGGCTCTGCCTACCTTTACAACGCGGCCTGTCGGCCACCGCACCAAATGTTCTTGCTGACGGCGCTTTAGATCAGTGGTCATGCCGCTCAACACAACTTTTCCATCTACCTCCAAGTGATATTTGTAGGTGTTTCTTGAGGCCATAATGTATCCTTCAATAGGTAATAGTTAAAAAATAATAACAACTGCAACCGATCAACACAACCCGCTTTGGCATCTATTCAAGCGATCGTTCCACCTCACACACTTTCATTTCCTAGGGTTCCTTCACCCATTCAACAACCGGGCTTACCGAAGTGAAATTCCCGCTCAGGAGACCCGATTCTCATGAGATTTTATAGGCGCTGTCGTAGCGTTTGCTCTTTGCAGCCCTCTCATTGGTTTATGATATAGCCAGAGCCAGTCCAATTTCAAGCACTGAATAATCAGTTATGAACAGCGTGTTCCAACCTGCCTGAGCGAACAAAAAAATGTTATTCGAGAAGAGTGCTTCAATTCAGTGTCTTGCTGGCGCAACCAGTTCATCCGCGGGTCAGATACATTCTATCGTCACGGTCACCATATCTATGAAAACTACCATGTTACCGACAAAGCCGCTGGATTTCGCCCGTCATCTTGCTGATGATGTGCTCAACATCTCTGTGCCAAGTGGCAGGATTTTCCGCCCGCACTTATATTCGCCAGCATCTCTTCTAAGAACTTGACTGCTGGCTAAAAATACGGAGATTTCAATTATGATCGATCCAATCGAACTAGAAAATATCTTGCAGCATTTGACGGATAAAGAACGATCGTTGCGGCTGGAAACGGCAGAACAGATTGTGCCGGCAAAGTCAGGTCTGTACTCTATATTTGTTGATTCCATTTACAGTCTGCCATCGAATTCTATCTTCAAAGAAGAACTGGAACTGCGGGAGACAAACCTGTTGTATGTGGGAGAGGCAAAAAGAAGTCTCAAGACCCGTCTGTTTTACCAGGACTTAGGTGGAAGAACGGTCGACTCCAGCTTTTTTCGAAGCATTGGCGCTGTACTGGGCTACAGACCGGAACGCGGATCTTTGGCTGGCAGAACACATGTGAGATATGTGTTTTCCAAATCTGACAAGAAGAAGATCGTCGATTGGTTGAACGCCTGTGCTCGAGTCAGTTGGTATGAACTTGAACCGGAAGTGCTGGACGAATGCGAGAGATATCTCATTGAGAATCTGGTTCCGCTGTTTAACCTGAAGCACAATCATCAAAGATTCAAGCCGCTGCTCGCAGTACGTCAGGAATGCCTTATCCTTGCGAAAATTGTTGTTGAATAATCTTTTTCAATTAAAAGTTGATGAATCCAATTGGCTCAGCCGATTCAGTGGTGTGTCGGACACGAGCACAGAAGTTCGCTGTTGGTCACTCATCCAGATTGAGTTTCAATATGAAATTCTGCAGCAGCCGCTGAAAGTTTTGACTGCGGTTCTTCCGCACTTGAGCCAATCACCAGCCGGCGCGGAACACTCCAGAGGGATAGGGATAGCCTGATTTGCACTGGTGCCCGGGGCCGGACTCGAACCGGCACGGGATTGCTCCCGAGGGATTTTAAGTCCCTTGCGTCTGCCAAATTTCGCCACCCGGGCTCGCGTCGGATATGCTCAGGAAATCGGTAAGTTTGGAGGCCGGGGTCGGATTCGAACCGGCGTAGACGGCTTTGCAGGCCGCTGCATAACCCCTCTGCCACCCGGCCACGGATAGGCATGTATTCAGATGTCGGTTTTCTGCGACCCTGATCCACAGAAAAATGTTGGAGCGGGAAACGAGGTTCGAACTCGCGACCTCAACCTTGGCAAGGTTGCGCTCTACCAACTGAGCTATTCCCGCTCTGGATTGACAGGTTGCAAATTTTATAGCAGAACTCACATCAATTTTTCTCAATATCAAGCAGACCGCTGACTTGAACCTCATTCAATCTTCGTCATTGTCTGACAACGTCGGCCAAGAGATTCTCAAGTAAACAATCATCGACCAGATTGTCAATACAGTGGCGACATAAAGCAGCGCCTCTCCGACAACCAGCGTCGAATACTCCAAGATCGGCTGACCATAGAGCAGCAGCACGATTGCGGCCATCTGTGCGACGGTCTTTATTTTTCCCAGAACTGTTGAAGCAACGTTCATCCGGCCGCCCTTTTCAGCCATCCACTCCCGCAGTGCGGCGACACTGACCTCGCGGCCGATAATGATGATCACTGCGATGATGAAAGTGGTTTTGATCAATACACTGCCTGTGATGAACTCATCCGAAACCAGAAGCACCAGCGCGGTGCAGACCAGCAGCTTATCCGCGATCGGGTCAAGAAACGCGCCGAATGCTGATTCGACCCCCATTCTTCGGGCCAGGAAGCCATCCAGCCAGTCTGTGGCGGCGGCAAGCAGGAAAATCGCAGTTGCGGGCCAGCCGTAGTTCGGCTGCACCAGATAGACAATCACAAATACCGGAATGGCGGCGATTCTTGCCAGGGTCAGCAGATTTGGAATGGTCACCGGCACAATGTCGTCCTATCCATGCAGTTCAAAGTGAATTTTTTCGGCAAGTGTCGCGCTGATCCCCGGAACTTTGCTGATATCTTCAGTACTGGCGCGGTGCAACCCCTGCATGCCGCCAAACTGCCTGAGCAAGGCTGACCGTCGTTTCGGACCGACTCCCGGTATTCCCTCCAGCACCGATTGCCTGCGCGACTTGTCGCGCCGGTTTCGATGGCCCAGAACAGCGAAGCGATGCGCCTCATCTCGAATCTGCTGCAGAAACAGCAATCCGTCAGGCTGAATTTTGAGAGGTGACTCGCAGTCAACCGCCCAAATCTGCTCCTGCCCTGCTTTTCGCTCCCGGCCCTTCGAGATTGCCAGGAGCCTGACATCGGCAATCTGCAATTCATCCATGACCTCAACTGCTGTACTCAACTGTCCTTTGCCACCATCGATCAGAACAATGTCGGGCAGCTTGCCATCTCCGTCCTTGACTCTGCGGTAGCGCCGGGTCAATGCCTGCTGAATCGCCGCATAGTCATCCGCCGCTCCGACATTCTCGATATTCAGCCGGCGATACTCCGATTTCACGGGTCCGTTACTGTCGAACACCACGCACGACGCCACCGTCTTCTCACCGGACAGATGGCTGATGTCAAAACATTCTATCCGCTCTGGCACATCATCCAATTGTAAACTTTCAACCAGTGCCGCAACGCGGTGCTGAATGGCGTCGTGCCGATTCTGCCGCTGCTGAATGGCATTGAGCGCGTTGTTCTTGGCCAGCTCGATCAGCTTGAGTTTCTTGCCGCGCACTGGATTGTGAATCTTGATGCTGCGTCCCGTCTTCTCGCGCAAGGCACTTGCGATAATCTCACTGTCGTTGACGGGGTGATTGACCAGAATCGACGATGGCACCTCCCTTTCCAGGTAGTAGCGCGGAATGAATTCGCTCAATGCCTCGCGCACATCGACTTCCACCTTGATTTTCGGAAATATCGTCTTGTAATCAATGTTTCTTCCGCTTCTGAATATCACCAGCTGAATGCACAGGATTCCATTCAGGAAGACTGCTGCGATCACATCAAAATCAGTGGACGCGCCGTCAACAGACTGAATCTCCCGAAGCCGCTGGATAGCGCTGATCCGGTCTCGGAATTTGGCGGCCTGCTCATATTCAAGCTTCTCCGCAGCCTCTTCCATCTTGGCCATCAATGTATGATTCAGGTCCTGACTTTTTCCGGTCAGGAAATACACCACCTGCTCCACATCTTCCATGTAGGCATCGCGGTCAATCAGCCCCACACAGGGGGCAGTGCATCGATCAATCTGATACTGCAGGCAGGGGCGCGAGCGATGCAGGAAGAATGAGTCCCGGCATTGCCGGATCGGAAAAACTTTCTGAATTTGAGACAATGTCTCCCGCACCGCCGAGGCGCTGCTGAACGGTCCGAAGTATCGGCCCGGCTCTTTCCTGTTTCCCCGATAAAAGCTCAGTTTCGGAAACTCGTGCGTATTGTGCAACCGGATGTAAGGATAGCTCTTGTCATCTCTCAGGTTGATGTTGTAGAAAGGTTTGTTCTCCTTGATCAGATTGTTTTCTAAAAGCAGAGCCTCTGTTTCTGATTTGGTGATGATTGTCTCAATGGAGTCAGCCTGCTGCATGACAGACTGAATGCGATGCGAAAGCCCGGACGGACGGAAATATGAGCGCACGCGATTGCGAAGGTTCTTTGCCTTGCCGATGTAAAGAGACGCTCCATCGGCGCTCTTCATCATGTACACCCCGCTGGAGGTTGGAATGCCCTTCAGGTATTCCCGTACACTAAAATTCTCTCCTCCAAGCACAGAATTCAACCAACACAATTTTTCAGCAACTGTTATCCTGTATATTAGATGATTTTCCGGCTGTCCTGACAGCCAATTTTGTTCGCAACAAGAGTCTCAAAGCAATGAAAATCTCTGCATTCGATGCAAAAGTCGGCAATCTGATCGAGCTCGACGGCTCACTCTGGAGAGTGCTCAGCAAAACTCACGTCAAACCCGGCAAGGGCGGCGCCTTTGTGCAGCTTGAGATCAAGGACGTGTCAGCGGGCACCAAACGCAATGACCGATTCAGGTCAGAAGACAAGCTGGAGAAAGCCCATGTCGATTTCAGAAAAATGCAGTTTCTATACAGCGACAACGATCTCTATACGTTCATGGACACTGAGAACTACGAGCAGATTGAGTTGACGACAGACGACCTGAGCGATCAGATTGATTATCTGATTCCTGATCTGGAAGTTCAGATCAATCTCTACAACGGCACTCCGATCGGTGTTGAGCTGCCCGACAGTGTTGTGCTGGAGATTGTCGAGACGGATGCTGCGATCAAAGGTCAGACTGCCGCCGGCGGAAGCAAGCCTGCCACTCTCTCCACCGGTCTTCGGGTCAGCGTGCCGACATTCATCAGCGCAGGTGATTCGGTCAGAGTGAGCACAGATTCAGGCACCTACATTGAACGGGCGAACTGATTGATTATTCGATTATGTTGTCTTAAATTTCCATACGATAATCTAGTGCAAAAAAATGGATAACTTTCAGTTTCAAAATGATTCGGAGTTGCAATCGTGCTCGCTGATTTTCTGGCATTGTATACTTCAATCAGTGGCCTGGCAGTTGGACGGTCAGCTGGCAAAGGAAGTGCCGGCGAGTGCTTCGCGAAGGATGAGACGCTGCCAGAGCTGTTTGTTTCGACGCTGGTTCTTTCTGGATAAGGTTCGAGCAGCGTCGTTGGAGTGACGAACCTGATTACTTGCAATGAAAGGAAAATCCAGATCAACCCCGCAATCGTTGCACAGGCAGCCGGCCCGCCAAGGAAAGGTTCCTGACACCGCAGGCGTAGGTGGTAAGCCGCCTATGCAGAACCTCCTTGATGAGTTGACCGGATTGTTGCAGTCCGAGCAGACGTTCATCTCGGATGGGGCAATCCTGAAGAACGTCGTGATTGAAGCCGCATTAAACATGCAGCCCAATTTACTTCAATTGCTGATGCAGTCCAAGACTATCAAGAAGCATTTCTTTACTCAGATCGGGGGGGGGCGGACGGAATTCTTATCTTTGACAAGGTAAAATTCCGGGACTTCGTATCCAACAAGGCTTTCCTGCCTGACAGCTACACTGCATTCAAGAACCGTATCGGCCTGACAGATGCGCGTGGCCATTACCTGAGTCAGGCGCGCGATGTGGTGCTGACCTGGCCCTACAAAGACTGTGTGCTGGAAGGCGGGATGACAAATGAAGAGCGTGGACGAAACGAGGTGTTCTGGAACACCACACTGTCCCCAGACGATATCACGAGGCTGTTTGAGCCGAAGGTGTTCACCGGCTGGGAACGATGGGACCGGGAAGCGGTGGCTGAAGATGCGCCGAAGCCGGTTGGAGAAGTCCGAGAGGACGACAACCTGCTGCTAAAGGGCAACAACCTGCTGGTGTTGCATTCATTGAAAGCGCGCTATGCGGGAAAAGTGAAGCTGATCTATATCGACCCTCCGTACAACACCGGCAATGACGGCTTCCGATACAACGACAAGTTCAATCACTCAGCTTGGCTGACGTTCATGCGGAACAGGCTTGAGGTGGCGAAAGAACTGCTGAGAGAAGATGGAGCGATATTTGTCAATATTGACTTTAATGAGGTGCATTATCTCAAAGTGCTTATGGATGAGGTGTTTGGGTGGGAAAATTTTCAAAGAGAGATTATTTGGCGGATTGGCTGGGTCTCCGGCTTTAAAACTAAGCAAGACAATTTTGTACGTAACCACGACACGATTTTGTTTTACGCAAAGAACAAGGATAGGCTTAGTTTCAACAAGATTTACATCGAAAAGAAAGATTTCAACAATCGATTTAACGACAATCAAATAAGGGAACTATTGACTCATCTTGAAAAGAAGGGGTTGTCACCGCAGGATGCTCATGATTTCTTGTCGCTTACACAAGTAATCGGATTGCCTGACAGGTATCCGATTGAAGATACTTGGAACTGCTCAATATATGACAATCTAAACAGCATCGCAGTGATGTCGTTTTCTGGAGAAAAAGTATCGAAATTGCTTGGGACTGATGAATTTAAAGGACAAAAACCAGAAGCACTTCTTAAGCGGATTATAGAAAGCACCACAGAAGAGGGCGATCTTGTGCTGGATTTTTTTGTCGGCACTGGAACCACAGCTGCGGTGGCTCAGAAACTCCAAAGGCAGTACATTGGTATAGAGCAAATGGATAGCATGAAACAGATGGCAATTCCTAGATTGAAAAAAGTGATTATGGGAGACTCTGTAGGAATTTCAAAAAAAATTGACTGGCAGGGTGGTGGGGGTTTTGTCTTCGCCGAACTTGCGAAATCAAACTCGTATTTTGCTGATCTTATTGAGTCCGCGCCTGACACAAATGCTCTGCTTGCTGTCTATTCGAACATTCAATATTCTGCCTTCTTGCGCTATGATGCTCACCTAAGTGAGTTTGACATTAGTGAATTCTTGAATCTTCCTCCGCACGAAGCCAAACGTGTGTTAATGAACTGTCTTGATGCAAATCATTTCTACGTCAATCTCGGCTCTCTTGGCGACAACAGCTTCAATATTTCCAATCAAGATACTGACGCGACACACTCATTCTACAAAATTGAAAAATGATGCAGAGTCTTACCCTCGCTCAGCGAATTGATGTGCTTGTTGAGCATCAAGTGCTTAATGACGAAATACCAGATCACATCACCAACAACCTCGCACCTTCGATCACGCTACGCCCCTACCAGGAAGAAGCCATAAACCGCTGGTTTTACTACATGGACGAATACTCTAATCGTCCGTCCAATCCGCACTTGCTATTTCACATGGCAACAGGAAGTGGCAAGACGGTACTGATGGCAACCTTGATTCTTGATCTCTACCGAAAGGGCTACCGAAATTTCATGTTCTTTGTGAATTCCTCTCAAATCATTGAAAAAACAAAGGAAAATTTCCTCAATCCGTCATCCACTAAGTATTTATTCGCTCCACTCTTACGAATAGACGACCAACTCGTCGATATCCGCGCGGTCGATGTTTTCGACGCGGCAAACTGTGACACAATCAACATTCACTTCACAACAATTCAGGGATTGCATTCAAAAATGCAGGATCCTAGGGAAAACGCAATAACCGCCGAAGATTTTCGTGACCACAAGGTGGTAATGATTTCTGACGAAGCACACCATTTGAACGTTGAAACAATAAACAACCTAAATCAAGGCGAAATAGAGTTAAAAAAAAGTTGGGAAGGAACAGCGAATGCGATCTTTGGTCAAAACAATGAAAACATATTGCTGGAGTTCACCGCTACGATAGACCTTGAACATCCAGCAATTGTGGAAAAATACAAAAACAAAATTCTGTATGACTATTCTCTTCAAAAATTCCGTGAAGACGGCTATTCCAAAGATATTGCTCTAAGACAAGCAGATCTTTTGCCTTTAGAGCGAATGAAGCAAGCCATTGTACTGAGCCAATATCGCCGTAAGGTTTCGGAATCCCAAGGACTGCCCTGCAAGCCGGTAGTTCTAATGAAGTCCAAAAAGATTGACGACTCCAACAATCACGAAGTTATGTTTAAAGAAATGATTTCGGAATTGTCGGGGAACGATTTGGAAATGCTGTGGGCAACAGCCACACAAAACGGCGACGACACCCTTTCGCAAGCATTTGACTTTATCATGAATGAACGCGGCATTGATCCGGAAACATTTGCACTTGAATTGAAAGGAGATTTCGATCCCGGCAAGATTGCAAACGTCAACAAGCCTGAAGACTTGGCGAAGAGACAGATTGAACTAAATACACTTGAAGATCGAGCAAACGAACTGCGTGTGATTTTCGCTGTGGATAAGTTGAATGAAGGGTGGGACGTTTTGAATTTGTTCGACATCGTACGCCTGTATGACACTCGTGACGCGCGGGAAAACGAAGTGGGCAAGACCACGATAGCTGAGGCACAATTGATCGGACGCGGGGCTCGCTATTACCCTTTTATTGCTGCTGATCAACCTGAAGCGGATCCACACAAACGCAAATATGACAGCGACGTGACACACAGGTTGCGCATTCTTGAACAGTTGCATTACCACTGTTCCCATAACCCGAGATACATTCAAGAAATTCAAAGTGCTCTTCGAAAAACGGGAATGTTGGATGAGAATTCGAGAGTAGTGGAACTGCGCTTGAAAGATCGGTTCAAACAATCTTCTCTCTATCTGAATGGATATGTATGGGCGAATGAGCGAATAAAGAACTCACACGAAGACGTAGTTGGACTGAATTTTTACAAAGTCGATGCTCACTACACATATCCCCGACTGATGACAGGATTGGTTACAGAGATTTCGACTTTCGGATATCATTTGGACAGAAATGACCATACTACAGTAGAGCCAATTTCCCGCGAGTTGAAACTTAATGATTTCAGCAGACAAATCCTCGGGTTCGCAATGGACGCAAACAAATTCTTCCATTTCGCTAGTCTCAGAACCTACTTTCCTCAGCTTGCCAGCTCAGCTGAATTTTTGGAATCTAAAGCTTATCTTGGTGGAGTGAAAGTCACAGTTAATGGGATGCCAGAAGACCTTGACAACTTGACAGCGCGTCATAAACTCGACATTGCTCGTTATGTTCTTCACCAGATAGAGGGCAGCGTGAAGCGTGGAAACGTAGAGTATGTAGGGACTAAAGACTTCAGTCCTCACAAGATCAGCGACTGCTTCACCGACAAGTCCCTGAAATTATCGGCCAAGGGTGAAGCCGGACGAAGCTGGACTCAAAGTCAAATTCCCGGGCTGGATCGGATCGACTTAGCAAGTAAGGATTGGCATGTCTACAACGATAGTTATGGAACAGATCAAGAAAAGCACTTTATCAAGTTTCTAAATGATCGAACTGAGCAACTGCACCAACGTTACGATGATTTTTTCCTGCTTCGTAACGAGAAAGCGGTAAAGTTGTACAGCTTTAGTGATGGGAGAGGATTTGAACCAGACTTTGTTCTGATACTGCGAAAGAGAGGAGAGACGGCTAGAAGAGTTCTGCAATTATTTATTGAACCCAAAGGAGACTACCTGAAACAAAAGGATAGTTGGAAAGAAGCCTTTTTGATTGATATAGAAGAAGTAGGCAAGATCGAGCTTCTCTTTGAAGGACGCAATTATGCCGTGTACGGACTGCCATTTTTCAATGAGTCTGAACAGGGCAACACCGACTTCAACGAAGCGTTTAATCGGTTCTTGGCAATTGATTGATTACACAACTCCGCCTTAGGTTTCTCCAATCGAAACTCACCACTCATTTAGCGGCTGTCAAATGTAGCATGATCGTTAGATGTTAAAATCAGTTTCAACCAGAAAGGTATCAGAATAATGAGAACAATTGTTTTTTTCAATATGTCTCTGGCTTCGGCCATACACCTCGTCAAATTCTGAAGGGCACCTCTATTTACCCCTGATTTCGAGCCAATTTAGAGGCACGCGAACTGAAATTTGAATTTTTTTCTGATTCCGACTCATTTTTTCGAATTTTCCGAGAAATCCAACAAAAATCCGGCGAAAACCGGCTGAATTCGCCATATTCCGGGCCTTCAACCCCCTCATTCCGCCCATTCGGGCGCAACTTCCCCTACGCCGCCGCCGCCGACGGCTGCAAGGACTTCATCCGCCGGATGTTGTAGCAAAGATTGCGCAGCCCAATCCAGCACTCCGCCCGCTTGATGCCGATGCACCGCATCGTATGCTCCGGCATCTCCATGTGCATGGCGCCGAACACATGCTCCACCCGCGCCCGCACGCTCGAATAAGACCGGTTCAACTCCTTCTGCCGCCGCGTCAGCTTCGCCGCCCGCGTCCCCTTGAAATTGATGCGCGGCTTGTAGCCGCGCGCCCTCAGATCCTTCACCCGATCCTCCGACCGGTAGGCGCTGTCCGCCCACACCTGCACCTCGCCCTCCGGATGCTCCGGCAGAAACTCATCGAACACCTTGTGATCGTTGCGGCTCGCCTCGGTCACCCCGTAGTCCGCAATGAACTTGGTGTCCCGGTCCGCCGCCACATGGTTCTTGTAGCCGTAATACGTCTCATTGTTCTTCTTGGTCCAGCGCGCATCCACGTCCTTCTGCCTGAGTTTATTGGGCTTTTCCTGCCAGTCCTCCGGCACCTCGCCGGACTTCACCGTCTCATTGTCCGCGCGGCTGTTGCGCTGGCGCGGCACCTCGACCATCGTCGAGTCCACGATCCGGCCGCTGGTCAGCTCGTAGCCGCGCGCCTCGATCTGCTCGCGGAACAGCTTGAACAGCTCCTCCATCCGGCCGCTCTCGCTCAGCTGGTTGCGGTACTTCCACAAAGTCTTCTCATCCGGCACCCGGTCGTCGCTCTCCAGCCCGACAAAGCGGTTGAAGCTGCGCCGGTCCAGCAGCAGGTGCTGCAGCTTGCGGTCGCTCAGCGAGTACATCACCCCCAGCAGCAGCGCGCGGAACATCACCAGCTCGTCCCAGGGCGGCCTTCCAGGGCCCTGCCGGGCGGAGTCGGTGCCGAAAATCTCCTGGAGCGGCTCGCGGAACCCCTCCCAGTCGACCAGTTTTTTGAGCGGCTTCAGGTCGTCGAACTCATCCAGCGCCCGATCCTGCATCTCGCGTTCGAAAAGATGTCCTCCTCGCATGGTAAAATAAACCTCGGTAACTCAATCAAATGAAACACTTATCAATGGTTCAATGATATCACACCACAATCGGGAATGTGCGTTTAATCGGTTTTTTTTCAAATATTTTTGCTGATACGGTCACGAATAATCGCGGATACTAATAAATAGAGGTGCCCTGAAGTGATTTTGAATTAGTTTGGCTGTTCAATCCGCCATTAGAGATACGAAAGTCGAATTACAAGATTGTCAGCCCAAAGGAACTAAGCGTCAATCAACGACATGAACAAACTTGGCATCTCTTACATTTCGATTCTGTAGAATGACTGCGTCGTGCGAGCGTCTTTGTCTGAAATTTCGAAGTCTGCATCTGTAAGTGAACCAATATTAACGTAAAAGTGATTGGCATCAAGACTGTCCATTAATACGCACTTAGCGTCTGATAGCGAGAGAGTCTCAAATTTTTCGGCACTGAATTCGGTAAAACTCACACTGTAGCGAAGATAGCCGCTGGCTTCTATTTCAGTGCGAATGTCCCGCAAGGTTGCGAAGTCAGTAGCGTTGGCTATCTGGTCGGCGAACGTTGAATTGGAAGTAGCGAGTTCGGCATAGACAAATGATCCGCCGCCATCCCAATTTGCGGATCTAGAAACCCCGGACGTGTCCCCGTTGATTACTCGCTTAAGTCGAGGTACAGTCAGCGTTGAAATATAGTCAAGTTGCTCAATAGTTATCCATCTCCGCTTTAGCTTATGCGATACTGCAGCTGTGGTTCCTGTGCCCGCGAAAAAATCCACAACAAGATCACCTTCGTCGGTGAAAGTTTTGATAATGCGTTCCAATAACATTTCAGGCTTTTTACCAAAAGGCAGATCAATATCTCTACCTCCTTCGTTGAAAACGTTGTTGATGCCGATGTCTGTCCAGATGTCGCCAACTACTGTTGTAGGTACTTGAACTCCGTCAATGTCACGAATTTTCTTCGAGGCAATCTCAACTTCTCTTCCATTGCGTATCAGAACCCCACCAACATCGATAAAGCGATTTTTAGGCTCCTTGGGGTAGTTCTTGCTTTTGTTCGCTGTCGTCTGAAAGATGCGATCAGCATGTGATATTCGAAAATTAGTTAATGCTTCTATGTCAGCCTCATCCACGCCAGCATTCTTAACCGCTGTCCGTAGCGGAATTACTGACCATTTCGAGACATCGTGTGGATCCTCTTCAGGCTTAACTATAAAGGATTTGTAGCGGTTGAACGCTTCTTCCCAAGATGTTTCGACAAACTGCGGTCGTATTTTAATTTGTGTGTTCGAAGCAGAAAACACATGCAAGTACTCCATCGTTTTCAGAACCTTGCGTTCCTTGTGACTCATCTTTACACCGCTGAGATGAGACATTTTGACAGCAATTGTCGCTCGAAAATTACGATCAAACACCTCATCCATCAACACCTTGAGGTAAGCCTGCTCTACATCGCTGATCTGCACAACAATAATCCCTTCTCGGCTCAGCAGTTCTTTCGCCACCTCAAGCCTGTTCCGCATGAACGTCAGCCAAGCTGAGTGATTGAACTTGTCGTTGTATCGGAAGCCGTCATTGCCGGTGTTGTACGGAGGGTCGATATAGATCAGCTTCACTTTTCCCGCATAGCGCGCTTTCAATGAATGCAACACCAGCAGGTTGTTGCCCTTTAGCAGCAGGTTGTCGTCCTCTCGGACTTCTCCAACCGGCTTCGGCGCATCTTCAGCCACCGCTTCCCGGTCCCATCGTTCCCAGCCGGTGAACACCTTCGGCTCAAACAGCCTCGTGATATCGTCTGGGGACAGTGTGGTGTTCCAGAACACCTCGTTTCGTCCACGCTCTTCATTTGTCATCCCGCCTTCCAGCACACAGTCTTTGTAGGGCCAGGTCAGCACCACATCGCGCGCCTGACTCAGGTAATGGCCACGCGCATCTGTCAGGCCGATACGGTTCTTGAATGCAGTGTAGCTGTCAGGCAGGAAAGCCTTGTTGGATACGAAGTCCCGGAATTTTACCTTGTCAAAGATAAGAATTCCGTCCGCCCCCCCCCCGATCTGAGTAAAGAAATGCTTCTTGATAGTCTTGGACTGCATCAGCAATTGAAGTAAATTGGGCTGCATGTTTAATGCGGCTTCAATCACGACGTTCTTCAGGATTGCCCCATCCGAGATGAACGTCTGCTCGGACTGCAACAATCCGGTCAACTCATCAAGGAGGTTCTGCATAGGCGGCTTACCACCTACGCCTGCGGTGTCAGGAACCTTTCCTTGGCGGGCCGGCTGCCTGTGCAACGATTGCGGGGTTGATCTGGATTTTCCTTTCATTGCAAGTAATCAGGTTCGTCACTCCAACGACGCTGCTCGAACCTTATCCAGAAAGAACCAGCGTCGAAACAAACAGCTCTGGCAGCGTCTCATCCTTCGCGAAGCACTCGCCGGCACTTCCTTTGCCAGCTGACCGTCCAACTGCCAGGCCACTGATTGAAGTATACAATGCCAGAAAATCAGCGAGCACGATTGCAACTCCGAATCATTATTTCTCGCGAATTAACACAGGAAAGGAATCTAGTCAATCAGCTTGTAAAGGTAATCAAGAATCTTATCGATTTGATCACCCACTTCTGCGGGTTCCTCCGGGCGTATCTGATCCAGCTGCCACTCCGGAGAGCGCCACAGTTCCTTATTCTTGAGCAGTGATTCTATTGCTCGGTCTGTGTCGGCGCTGCTTTGACAGATCAGCGCGAAGTCGCAGCCGCTCATTAGCGCGGTCAGCACCCGAGTCTCCATATCCCCAGCTTCGGCAGCGCCGCTCATGGACAAGTCGTCGCTGAATACCGGCCCGTGAAACACCAGGATTTCTCGCAGCATGTGCTCCAGCCAGAAAGCTGAATAGGTTGGAATGGCAGTGGTGATCTCAGGATAAAGGACATGCGCGGTCATCACTGCTGAAAGCCGTTCGCCAAGACGCCGGTAAGGCACCAGGTCACAATTGAGAATCTCCTGAATCGTACGCTTGTCTTCAGGCACCTCGGTATGCGAATCTTCAGTCACACCGCCATGTCCCGGAAAATGCTTGCCGACCGCTTTCATGCCTGCCTTTTGCATGCCGCGTGTCCATGCGTCCGCCAGAGTCGCAACGGCATGAGGTTCATCGTGAAATGATCGATCGCCGATAACATCCGAATCAACGGTAGCGACATCCAGCACCGGTGAGAAGCTGATGTCAACACCCAGCGCGCGAAGTTCGCTTGCCATAATAAAGCCCGCAGACTCAGCGGCTGTGCAGCCGCGGTCGTTATCGTCATCATACAAGCGTCCGAACAGCTGCTGGGCGGGCAGCGGAGTCACACCTTTCTTCAGACGCTGCACCCGGCCGCCTTCCTGATCGATCGCAACGATCAGTTCAGGTGTTCTCAGCTGATGAATCTCTTCTGTGAGGCGCTTGACCTGCTCCGCCGAAATGCAGTTCGGCGCGAAAAGCACCACGCCCCCGATCGCCGGGCTTAGCAGTCGCTCCCGGTCCTCGCTGTCAAGCTCTGCACCGGAAACCGAAGTGAAAATCGGACCCGATGTCACTGCCTTCGCTTCGCCGCTCACGTCATCTCCCCTTCGGTGATGTATACCAGCGTTCCGGATTCAACCTGATCAAACAGCTCAATCAGCTCCCGGTTGCGCATCTTGATGCAGCCGGATGAGCTCTCAACTCCCATCGGATCCTCATCCGGACAGCCATGTATGTAGATATACCGTCTCATTGTGTCTACGTTGCCATGACGATTGCGTCCGGGCTCCAGTCCGCTCAACCAAAGGATTCGAGTTAATATCCAGTCATCGCGCTCTGGAAACTGCTGCTTGAGTTCAGGCGAATAGATCTCTCCAGTCGACCGGCGCCCGCGAAATACGGCGTTCTCCGGCGCACCCTTCCCAATCTTGGCGCGGATCTTGTGCCAGCCCCGAGGTGTGCAGAGGCTGTTCTCTATCTCACCGGGACCGTTTCGGGCTGTTGAGACCGAAGTGTCCATGACGATTTTTCCCCTGTCATCAAAAGCAGTCAATCTCTGTTCTTCTAGGTTGACCTCGATATACATCGCGATTTCAACGATCGATGAAATTTCTTCTGATGTCTTTGATGAGACCGGTCGACGCGTCATTGATCATGTCCAGCACCTTCTCAAACCCGCGCTGTCCGCCGTAGTATGGATCGGGGATTTCACGCTGAGACCAGTTTGCCGCAAAATCCATGAACAGCCAGATATTGTCCGCAGGTTCAGGCAACGCCAGCATCGTCAGGTCTGAATAATTGTGATGATCCATGGCGATGATGTAATCGAACTCTTGGAAGTCCGATCTGCGGACTTGGCGGGCTCGCAGGTTTCTCAGGTTGACCCCGCGTTTCGAAGCGGCTGCGATGGCGCGCGAATCCGGCGGCTGTCCGATGTGGTAGCTGGCGGTGCCGGCCGAATCAATGTTGATCTGAATATCCAGATCTTCATCCTCGACGCGTTTTCGAAACACGCCCTCAGAGGTGGGCGAGCGGCAGATGTTGCCCAGGCACACAAACAGTACGCCGACTTCTCTCTTTTCTGTCATGGCAATGAGCGCTTTGTGAGTTGAATCATTTTGAGTTCGCGAGGATGCGCCGGACTTCGTCAAGGTCATCCTGTGTGTCGACACCGATGCCCTGGTAATCCTCGTCGATATGCACCGCGATTGTGTCACCATGATACAAAGCCCGAAGCTGCTCCAGACCTTCATCTTTCTCAAGCGGCGACACCTCGCGCGCCGCATGGCACCGCACCAGATAGTCAACCGTATAGGCATAGATTCCAATGTGATGCAATCCTGTATGCGGCCCTTTCCGATCGCCCTGCCTCTTCCAGGGAATTGCGCTTCTTGAAAAATAAAGCGCCCGATTGTTCCGGTCAACAACGCACTTGACTCGATTGGGATCATGACCATGATCATCGAGATTCATCGGTACCGCGGCGGTGCTCATGACTGCCCTGCGGTCCGACTGAAGCGCCGCTGCAACGCGATCAATGAGTTCCGGCTTCATCAACGGCTCGTCGCCCTGCACGTTCACGATGATGCGATGACCCGGCAGACGCAACAGCGTTACAGCTTCCGCAATCCGGTCTGAGCCGGACACGTGATTTTCGGAAGTCGATACGACGGCCGCTGATGTGGTTTCCAGCACATTCATCGCGATGCGCGCATCGTCCTCTGCAACAATCACATGCCGCGCCGCGCTTTTCATTGCGCATTCGACGACGCGCTGAATCATGGATTTTCCACAGATGTCGGCCAGCAGCTTGCCGGGAAAGCGGGTCGACTCGTAACGAGCCGGAATCACAACATCGAACTCAACTGCAGTCATAGTCAGACGGCTCTCGAGATCGCGGCGACCTTGTCGGCGAATGCCTTCTGGAAGTCGTTCTCAGGCAGCACGTCAAACCTGACATACCACCAGTCGGATGAAGCGAACCGCGCACATTTCACTGCATCTTTCTCCGTCATCAATACAGGTTCTCCAGCCTTGCCGATCGCATCGAAGTCGGAGTCACTGAAATCATGGTGATCTGGGAATGAATAGATGTCGGATTGGATGCCCTGCTGGCGAAGCGATTCAAAGAATCGATCGGAGTGCCGGATGCCGGCGAAAGCTGAGACGGCCTGACCGGCGAAACTGCCGAGCGGCCGTGTCTTCGAGCCATCCAACAGATTGACCGCCTCATTCATATCGCTCGTCATTGAGTACTCGCCTGCCCGTCCCGCGCCGTTGACAATGGTCAGGTCGCATCGCCGCGAGTTTCTGACACTCTCCCGCAACGGCCCCGCGGGCAGACAGAAGCCGTTTCCAAACCGTTCCTCGGCATCGATCAGCAGAACCTTGAGATCCGATGCGATGGACAGGTGCTGCAGTCCGTCGTCACTGATGAAGACATTGCAGTCATGCGCTCTCATCAGCAGCCGCACGGCATCGGCCCTGCGCCTGGCGACGGCAACCGGCGCGCCGGTTCGACGCCAGATGACGAGCGGCTCATCACCCACCAGAGCCGGAGTGCTGTCCGAGTCCACCAGGCAATTCTCCGTTGACCGCCTGCCATAGCCGCGGCTGATCACCCCCGGAGAGTAGCCCGCACTTCTGAGAAACTCAACCGCCCAGATCGTCAGCGGAGTCTTGCCGGTGCCGCCGACTGTCAGATTTCCAATGACAACGATCGGCAGGCTGAACTTCTCAACGGCAAAAAGACCGCTCGAATATCCGAATCTTCGAAGTGTGGCAAGTGTGCTGTAGAGCAGGCTGGCCGGCCACAATCCCCACGCGACAAGATTGCGGTCTTTCCAGACGCGCTGAAAAAAGTCCTCTGGCTTCACATCCTATCCGACTGCAACCGGACGATTTGCGGTTGCGCTTCGCCGCTGCGGCACCTGGTCGTATTCAATTGTGCTGACACCGTTGTAGACAAAAAAATGCCGTCCCTTGGCGCGCGCGATCATCGTCACCCGCAAATCCTGCGCGAGCTCCAGCCCCATGTAAGTGATGCCGGAGCGCGACAGCAGAACCGGAATGCCCATGTGCGCGACTTTCATCACGATTTCCGAAGTCAGCCGGCCGGTGGTGTAGAAAATCTTGCCCTCACCGGAGGTGCCTTCCATCCACATCTGGCCGGCGATGGTGTCCGCCGCATTGTGCCGCCCGACATCCTCCACAAAAATCTCAATATCAGTGTCCTCACAGAGCGCGCAGCCATGAACCGCGCCGGCCTGCTTGTAAATCTCGTTGAACTTCGCGATATTCGACAGCAGTCCATACAGGGTTGACTGCTTGATTGCGGCTTTCGGAAGCGGACTTTCATAAATCTTGTCCAAGGTGCAGCTGAACATCGTGCCCTGCCCGCAGCCCGTGGTCACCGTGCGTTTCGCCAGCTTGTTCTCCCAGTCGATGATGCCTTCACCGGCGTGAGTCTCGACGAACGCGGTCTCCCGCTCCCAGTCCACTGTGATGGACTTGATGTCGGAGACGCTCTCCACCAGTCGCTGGTTGCGCAGGTATCCGAGCGCCAGCAGCTCAGGATAGGTGCCGAGCGTCATCAGCGTGACCACCTCCCGCTCGTCCACCTTGATGGTCAGAGGAAACTCGCCGGCCACCCGCATGTCGCGCGCGGCTCCGAATTCATCGACAGCTTCAACCGGATGCGTGGGACGCAATCCGGCGGATGACAGTTTCGGAGTGATCATGGATGTTCTTCGGTGATCGGGTGTGATTGGACAGTAACTTCTGTTCAGTTTGCTGAGTTGAATTATATTGATGTTGGTTTGAATTGCCGAATGTTCGAAGATGCCGCAGAAACCATCGCCAGAATTCAAAGTATCCGTCGTACTGGAAAAACAGGAGAAGACAGTCAAGTCCTGGACCAGCTACCAGTGGGAGCTGGCCGCCATTCTCTCTGACAGTGAAGGACCGGATTCGCCGCAGGGCCCGATTGCGATCCGCGAATCCAGGCAGCTGTCGCAGTACCTGTGGAAGGGCTTGAGAATCCGGCTGCACGTCGATGCGGCTGAAGGCTACTGGTATAATCTGCTGTCGGATGTTCCATTCGCATTTGTCGTATGTGAGGTTGATGCAGTCGACGAGGACGAAGTGCCGGTTCCGCATCTTGTGACTGTCTCACAGGATGAGGCAGGCGCTCACTTGGAAACGGACAGCCTGGTATTGTCCGGACCTCTGCCGGCGGACATTCGAGATGCCACCGAGGAGTTTGTGGTCAATAACTTTGTCCCGCAAACCAAGAAGAAACGCAAACGCAGAAACTGGTATGCGGAATCGCTCAGAAACCAGCCGCCGCCCAACGAATCACCGAAGCAGCCTTGACGGATTGTCTGTGGCTGGAGCCGGTTCATTTCGCTTCGATTCAATCAGAATCCTGATGGTTTGACATGTCAGATTCGCTGCTGCATCGCTGGTCCAAGCAAAAGGCCGAAACGCGCACTGAAGAGGATTTGCCGCCAGCCGAGCCGGAAGCTGAGGTTCCGGAACTCGCGGAATCTGAAACTGAGGCGGCTGCAGAGGCTGAACAGGAAACAGAAGAGCCGATTGAGCTGCCCTCGATTGAATCGCTCGATGAGGAAAGCGACTACTCCCTCTTCATGTCTCCCGAAGTCGATGAGGGTCTCAGAAAGCTGGCGCTTCGCAAGCTTTTCAAATCGCCATTCTTCAATGTCGTTGACGGTCTCAATGACTACGATGATGACTTCACAACCTTTGAGGCGCTCGGCGATATTGTCACCTCTGACATGAGATTCCACGAGAGGCGAAAGAAAGCGGAAGAAGAACTGAAGCAGCAGCAGATTGATGAAGCGGAAGACATGCCGACAGAGGCCGAAGCCGAGACTCTGGCGAGTGATGCACCGACAGACGAAGCGGAAGATTTGGACGAGACGCAGTCAGATGCAGTTGCGATGAATGAAGACGACGACTCTGATGAAGAAAGTTCAGGAACTAATGATCCTGCCGCATAGTCCGGCACCGATTTCACCCGCGCACGCATGATTGCTCCAGAATTCACATCGGCGCTGCCAGCACTGACCGCAGACGGCAGAGCGCGTCTTGACGCAATCGATTCTGTCTCGGTCGACATCGCGCCAACATCAGTCGTCGGCTACAGCTCGGCTGGACAGGTGCTGGTCATCGGTCCGGAAAAAAACGTGGCCAGAGCTGTGCGGCAACTTTCAGACACGGGTGTCAAGTGCCGTTCGCTGGTTACCGAAGCGCGCCCGGACGACCGAGATGAGCCCGCCGAGATCAACGCAGATTTCTACGCCGAGACCTACGAGCTGTCAGGCTATCTCGGAGCCTTTCAGGCCATCTCAACCGCCAATGACCGACGCTTGAACCTGGGCGTTTATGCTGGATTGGAATCGGGGAATTTCGATCTGGTTCTGGAATTTTCAGACAAGCCGGCAATACCGGCGGAAATTCCGCCGCCGGGCTATTACTGGATCGGCGATTTTGCTGATCGCAAGTCTCGAACCAGCAATGCCATAAGCGAGATTCCGGGATTGGTTGGCAATTTCGAGAAGCCGAAGTTTTTCAACTACGATCCGGATATCTGCGCTCACAGTCGCAGCGGCATCGTCGCCTGCACCCGCTGCATCGACACCTGTCCGACTGACGCGATCATTTCAGCGACTGACATGATCGAGGTCAACTCTTATCTGTGCCAGGGCGGCGGCTCCTGCGCGGCCGCCTGTCCAACCGGGGCCATCACCTACGCCTATCCCCCGGCGGACAACTTGGAAGACATGCTGAAACAGCTGCTTCAGAACTACCGTCAGGCTGGCGGAGCGAATCCTGTCCTGGTTTTTTACGATAAGGAAAATGGCAGACCGCTGCTCGAGCGGCAGATCGATCAGTTGAGCGAGAACAGCCTGCCAGTTGAAGTGGAGGAGGTTGGCTCGGTGGGGCTGGATGTCCTGCTGAGCGCATTCGCCTACGGGGCCGCGAACATCAAAATTCTGCTGACCGACGAGACTCCGCCTTCGGTGCGGCGCGAGCTTGAAGAGCAGATTGAGATTCTGCACGCTCTCCTGCAAAGCCTGGGACAGTCTCAGGAACCCGTTGAACTGCTCGCTCAGCCGTTTTCAGCTGAGCACCTGAACTCACTTGCGGAAGCTCTTTTTGAAATTCCGCCGGCATCATACGCCCCGGCGGGCATGAAACGCACTGACATCCGCACGGCGCTTGAGCATCTGCATGATCACGCGCCGCAAAGACCGGAGTCGGTTGCCCTGCCCGCTCACGCACCGTTTGGCATTGTCAACGTGGATACCGATACCTGCACACTGTGCATGGGCTGTGTATCCGTCTGCCCCGCGTCGGCCTTGGAAGCGGGCGGCGACACCCCCAAGCTGAGCTTCATCGAGCACAACTGTGTGCAATGCGGACTCTGTGAGACCGCGTGTCCTGAAGGCTCGATCACCCGCAGCCAGCGCTATCTGTTCAATACAGACGAGCGGATGCGATCGCGCACTCTCAACGAGGATGCGCCGTTTCACTGCCGAATGTGCGGCAAGCCGTTTGCGACCAGCGCCATGCTCAACAAAATGAGAGAGAAGCTCAAGGGGCACTGGATGTTCGAGAAGAATGAGGACGCGATCATGCGCCTGGAAATGTGCGAGGATTGCCGGGTCAAGGACATGTTTGCCGCGGAAGGCGGATTTCCGAGAGACCGGCTGTAATTGGACGGAATTTGCTCCACTTTCCAAGCTGAATCGAGCTGGACTGTGAATTTTTCCAAGAATTTCAGACTTGCTGACCTCGATAAATTGAGTGTTGCGGCTTGATCTGACTGAAGCATTCCTTGTATTGAGTTGGCATTCCGAGTGGTCAGCCTCGCGGGCGTTTTTTGATCAACTCAGCGATTGACGCGAATAATTCGCTGGACTCCCAGACGCAAATCATTCAACCGCGGTGAATGTCTGCAAACTTCCCCCTTGGCGTCATTTTGAAGCAACCATCTCGCGTCTTTTCTGCGCAAGTTCGTAACTCGCCTGCATGCGCATCCAATGATCAGCGCTGCCCCAGCCGATGGATTCCAGCGCCAGAGCCATGTTCGCGGAAACTCCTGCTTTTCCGTTCAACAACCGTGACAGCGTGCCGCGCTGGCAACCTAGCCGAGCCGCAGCCTCAGTAACGTTCCAACCCAACTCTTCCATGTTATCGCGAACTAGTTCGCCTAAGTGTGGAGGGTTCAACATAGGACCCACACGATTAGTATCAGTTTCACTCATGGTCAATGCTCTCTTCTATTCAGTGATAATCAATCAAATCAACATCCACCACTTCCTCTCTCTCAAAGCGGAACACTACGCGCCAGTTGCCTGAAACGCGAACGCTCCATTGGCCAGCGCGATTGCCCTTGAGTGGATGCAATCGAAAGCCTGGGGCATCGATGTCTTGCGGACCTTTAGCATCTTGAAGCACAAGCAAAATCCGACGAAGTCGCGGTACCAAACCCACAGGCAACCGCGAACGGTCATCTCGTTTGTGCAACGACCTCAAACCCTTGTGTTTGATTATCACAGTTTACTGTATTGCGAAGCGTTACAGGCTGCAAACCGGTTATTGTGCCCCGTTGGTGAGCGGGAATATTATTGTTGCCAATCATATTTGAAATTCGAATTTGATACTATATTCTGTACCATTGGATGAAAGACAACAATAGCTTGTCTGTACCATTGGATGAAAGACAACAATAGCTTGGCGTTGCAGGTCCGCAAAAGTAAGTCAGAATAGAGAATGACTGAATTCAATTCCCGAGAATATTTGAAAGAAAGTGTGCAAGCAACAAAAATTTTGATTGTTTGAAAAGAATGAGGACGCGATCATGCGTCTGGAAATGTGCGAGGATTGCCGGGTCAAGGACATGTTTGCCGCGGAAGGCGGATTTCCGAGAGACCGGCTGTAAAGAGTCGGTTTTTTGAATATTCTGCGCAGTGTCGAAGCGTTTCTGCAAAGTTTGAATTGAAAACACCGAAATATTGGCATTTTTATGCATGAATCGCTTGACTATTGCGCCGATGTGCAATAGAATTTCCCAACAACCAATACCAGAATAACAAACCAAATGGTGCAGACCCGCTCTACCCGGCATGGTTCGCACTTCAAATTTGGAATGAATGAGTAGGATGTATGAATCTAGGGAGCGTTGATTTAGTCCCGGAGGATTTTCGTTTCAGGGCAAATTATTACTATTTGCTTTCGCTTCTGCTATCCGCCCCGCCCCGATCAGACACTCTGCAGAAGATCGCACAACTGGGTGTGCCTGAGGCCCAGGCGATCAATCCTTTCCTCATCAAGCTCAACTCACTCGCCGCAGCCGCGCGCGAGGTTTCCGATTTCGAGGCGCTGGACGATGAGTACCACGATCTTTTCATCGGTGTCGGCCGCGGAGAGCTGGTGCCCTACGGTTCCTGGTATATCACCGGCATGCTGATGGACAAGCCGCTCAGCCTTTTGAGACACGACCTCAAGGCGCTCGGAATCGAGCGCGTCGAGAACAGCAAAGAGCCCGAAGATCACATTGCCGCGCTGATGGACATCATGGGCATCGTCATCGAATCCGGCGATGAGTTTTCCTTCAAGGCGCAGCAGACCCTGTTCACCCGTCACATCAAGCCCTGGGCAAGACGGTTTTTCAGGGATCTGACCCATGCGCGAAAAGCAAGTTTTTATATCAAAGTCGGCGAGTTTGGCGTCGAGTTCGTCGACTTTGAAACCGAATACCTTGAGATGCCTGTCTAGGCAGGCGGATTTTGGTATGTATGTGACGTCACTTTAAACATACACATAGGAGAGAAGCTATGAAACGTAGCAATAATGTTGACCGGGACTCCCGGCGCAATGCTCTCAAGGGAATGGCAGTGCTCGGCGGCGCTGCTGCGTTGTCGTCCGCGACAACCGCATCCGCTGACAGTGCGGCTCTTGAGGTGCGCGAAAAAGCGCCTGCCAGTCTCGGTTATCGTGAAACCGACCACATCCGCGAGTATTATCGTCGGGCGCGGTTCTAGGAAAGTATCGGAGAATAACTATGAAGCTAGTTAGAAGCACTGATAGCGGCGCGCTGGCGGGCATCGCCTCAGCCGGCGAGGCTATCAATCGCCGAACATTCCTGAAGCGCTCCGGAGTTGCTCTGGGTGCCGGTGCCGCGGCTTCGATGTTTGCTCCCCAATTGATGAAAAAAGCGCAGGCTGCGGCCGGCTTTTCACCGAAAGAGGGAATCCAGACAGAGATCCGCAAAAGCATCTGCACGCATTGCTCCGTGGGTTGTGGAGTGGTCGCAGAGGTGCAGAACGGTGTCTGGACCGGCCAGGAGCCGGACTTCGACTCTCCGTTCAACCTTGGCGCTCACTGCTCGAAAGGATCAACAGTCCGCGAGCACGGAATGGGCGAGAGACGCTTGCGCTATCCAATGAAACTGGTGGCCGGCAAGTGGAAACGACTCAGCTGGGATGAAGCCATCGATGAGATCGGCGACCAGCTGCTGGAGATCCGCGAGCAGTCCGGACCGGATTCAGTGTACTGGCTGGGCTCAGCCAAGCACAACAATGAGCAGGCGTACATGTTCCGCAAGATAGCGGCGATGTGGGGAACCAACAACGTCGACCATCAGGCGCGGATCTGTCATTCAACCACCGTTGCAGGTGTTGCCAACACCTGGGGCTATGGCGCGATGACGAACTCCTACAACGATATGCACAAGTCGAAGGCGATGTTCTTCATCGGCAGCAATGCCGCCGAAGCGCATCCGGTTGCGATGCAGCATATCCTCAGGGCAAAAGAGAATGGGTCCAGGATGATTGTCTGCGATCCTCGTTTCACCCGCACTGCCGCACACGCAGATCACTTCGTCCGCTTCCGACCCGGCGCGGATGTCGCACTGATCTGGGGTGTGCTGTGGCACATTTTTGAGAACGGCTGGGAAGATGACGAGTACATCCGACAGCGCGTTTACGGGATGGACGAGATTCGGGCAGAAGTCGCCAAGTGGACACCTGAAGAGGTCGAAAGAGTGGCCGGCACACCGCCTGATGTCGTCAGACGAGCCGCCGAGATCATGCATGAGAACCGTCCGGGCACCATCGTCTGGTGCATGGGTGGAACTCAGCATACCATCGGCAACAACAACACACGCGCATATTGCGTGCTGCAGTTGGCTCTCGGCAACATCGGAAAATCCGGTGGCGGCGCCAATATCTTCCGCGGACATGACAATGTCCAGGGCGCGACCGATCTGGGTGTTCTGTCTCACACACTGCCAGGCTACTACGGGCTGTCGAACGGCGCATGGAAGCACTGGTCGCGTGTCTGGGACTTGGATCCCGAGTGGGTCAAAGGCCAGTTTGACGCCGGCGAAGTCGAAGGCGACAACGGCAAGCCGACTCATCCCATGAACTACAAGGGCATTCCCGTGTCCCGCTGGATCGATGGAATTCTTGAGGACAAGGACAACATCGGCCAACGCGACAATGTTCGCGCCATGATCTACATGGGTCATGCGGTGAACAGCCAGTCGCGCGGACCGGAAATGAAAGAGGCGATGGAGAAGCTTGACCTGATGGTGATTGTGGACCCGCATCCGACGCATGCGGCAGTCATGAATGACCGCACCGACGGCATCTACCTGCTGCCTGCAGCGACGCAGTTCGAGACTTACGGCTCGGTGACCGCGTCAAATCGCTCACTTCAGTGGCGCGACAAGATTATTGAACCGGTTTGGGAGTCATTGCCTGACCACACCATTCTGTATAAGCTTGCCAAGAAGCTCGGCTTCCATCAGGAGTATACGAAGAATATCAACGTCAACAATGACGAGCCGCTGATCGAAGACATCACCCGCGAGATCAATCGCGGCATGTGGACGATCGGATACACCGGCCAAAGTCCTGAGCGCATCAAGATGCACATGGCGAACAAGGCAACCTTCAACACCACCACGCTGAAGGCCGAAGGCGGCCCGGCGGACGGTGACTATTACGGCATGCCTTGGCCGAGCTGGGGAACTCCGGAATTCGGACACCCCGGCACACCAGTGCTGTACAACACTGAAATGCCGGTTGCAGAAGGCGGCCTTTGTTTCCGCGCCCGGTTCGGTGTCGAACGCGATGGAGTCAATCTCCTCGCCGAAGACTCCTACCCGGTCGGTTCCGAGATTCAGGACGGTTATCCAGAATTCACCGACAAGCTGCTCAAGCAGCTTGGCTGGTGGTCTGACCTGACCCCTGAGGAGCAGGCGGCAGCCGAAGGCAAGAACTGGAAGACAGACCTGTCCGGCGGCATCCAGCGGGTCGCGATCATGCATGGTTGCGCACCGTTTGGAAACGCCAAGGCACGGTCCGTTGTGTGGACCTTCCCGGATCCAGTTCCGATCCATCGAGAGCCGCTGTACACACCGAGCAGAGCGCTCGCGGAAGCCTATCCAACCTACCCGGATCGCAAGCGGTTCTATCGTTTGCCGACTCGCTACGCCTCCATCCAGGCCGACGACTACTCCGGCGAGTATCCGCTGATTCTGACCAGCGGACGTCTAGTTGAGTACGAAGGCGGCGGTGAGGAGCAGCGGTCGAATCCGTGGCTGGCTGAGCTTCAGCAGGATATGTTTGTCGAGGTCAACCCTGTCGACGCCAACAACAACTCGGTTCGAGACGGTCAGATGGTCTGGATTTCGACTCCGGAAGGAGCCAGAATTCTGGTCAAGACGATGGTGACGAAACGAGTCGCGCCTGGCGTTGTGTTCACACCGTTCCACTTCGGTGGATGGTTCCAGGGCAAGGACCTGATCGACAAGTATCCGGCTGGAACTGCACCATACGTCAGAGGTGAAGCCTGCAACACGGCGTTCACCTATGGGTATGATTCAGTAACACAGATGCAGGAGACGAAAGTCACTCTCTGCAAACTGAGCACATAGGAGGTCTGAACTATGGCTAGAATGAAATTTCTGTGTGATGCAGAGCGCTGTATCGAGTGCAATGCATGTGTTACTGCGTGCAAGAACGAGAATGAGGTTCCATGGGGTGTCAATCGCCGACGCGTGGTCGTGTTGGGCGATGGCGAGCCCGGTGAGAAATCAATCTCAGTGGCTTGCATGCATTGTACCGACGCTCCTTGTGCGGCAGTCTGCCCCGTCGATTGTTTCTACACAACCGACGACGGCATTGTCCTGCATGACAAGGATCTGTGCATTGGCTGCGGCTACTGCTTCTATGCGTGCCCGTTCGGTGCGCCTCAGTATCCGCAGCAGCAAGCGTTTGGAGTACGCGGAAAAATGGACAAGTGCACATTCTGTGCAGGCGGTCCGTTGGCTGACAATTCCGATGCGGAATACGTCAAGTATGGACGTAACCGCATCTCGGAAGGCAAGCTTCCGCTTTGCGCTGAGATGTGCGCCACCAAGGCGCTCATTGCCGGTGATGGCGATACGATCGCTGACATCTACCGGGAGCGTGTGCTGCAAAGAGGCTCCCGACCCCAGACCTGGGGCTGGGAAGCAGCTTATCCAACTGGATAGACTGAAATGCAAAAGGGGGAGGCTCGCCCTCCCCCTTTTGTCTATTCGCAATGAACAACTGAAATTCGAGTCTTCAAAATTAGATCAATTAATCTGGAGCAACTAAGGATATGCACAAGAAACTGATTGTGATATTTCTCATTCTGTTCGGCTCGTTATCACTCAGCGGCTGCCTTGAGGATTTTCAAGTCGCGCTTCATGAACCTGGAGTTTACATGGGACCTGAAGACGATCTGCTGGCCAAGTCGCAGTCCGGCGCACTCGCCGACCGACTGACCGGCCAGACAGACCGATAGTCGTCATTCTGATCCATGAACATCAGCCTGCTGAGAGAAATGAACGAACATTACGACATCAACAAACATCGAAACACATTGTCCGATAGCGGCAATGAGTTGTAACGAATTAACCTATAGGAGTTAACTTTTATGGCCACAGACACAAAAAATTCTGGCAGAGTACGCTCCAAGCGGGTGCGGCGAATGACACTCACCCTGGTGCTGATCGTGCTCTGCGCGATGATTCTGCCGACGACAGGATACCTGTTTCCTGAATCGCAGATTGTCACTGCGCAGGCGCAGCAGGCTGCAGGCGATGCGAACCAGAGATCGGAGTTCTGGCGGGTGGTTCGGGATGGCGGCGCTGGCTACAGCGCGGTTCCTGGAACCGCTGTCAATCCGGAAGCCAACACACTCTACAACATCACGGGTCAGAACTGGCGGCAGATACGAAACGGCTTGATCGCAAACTACGGCGGCTGGTTCCTGTTTCTGGTTGTGATTGCAATTGTTCTGTTCTACTCCCTGCGCGGCCGCGTTGATCTGGATGAGCCGCAATCGGGCAAGCGAGTCGCCCGCTGGACTTTCTGGGAGCGCGCGCTTCACTGGTACACGGCATCAATGTTCATTGCCTTGTCGATAACCGGTTTGAGCCTGCTGTTCGGAAGAGCTCTGCTGATTCCATTGCTGGGACCTGAAGGATTCTCCTTCTGGGCAGGAATCTCCATCAACATTCACAACACAGCCGGACCGTTCTTTGTGCTCGGCCCGCTTCTGATGTTCATTTTCTGGCTTCGCCACAACATTCCCACCGGTGTTGATGTCGCCTGGTTCTTCAAAGGCGGCGGAATCATCGGCAAGGGGCATCCGAGCGCCGGAAAAGCAAACGGCGGTGAGAAGGTCTGGTTCTGGATTGTGATTCTGCTTGGAGTCGGCGTGGTCAGCTTCTCCGGATTCGCGCTGATCGGCTGGGTGCAGGAGTATTTCGGTGTCGAGTTCACACGATCCTACGCCCAGTTCATGCACATTCTGCATGCCGTGTCGGCGCTGCTTTGGATCGCGGTCTTCATCGGGCACGTCTACATCGGCACGGTAGGCTCAGAGGGTTCTCTGGATGCCATGTCGAAAGGACATGTCAGTGTCGAGTGGGCGAAGCAGCACCATGATCTGTGGTACGAGGAAGTCAAGGACACTGACGATCCCACAGCTGTGCAGAGCGGCGCGGAGCAAGAATCCACAGCCTGACATTCTGATTGAAATTGAAGCGAAGAAAGCGCATCTTGGGCAGTTGGCTTGAGATGCGTTTTTTTCTGAATGCGCAATGACGCGGATGACCGAATGAAGCGATTTCCTGAATTTGTTCGCAACAGCATGGATTACACGGGTTCCAGTGTCACCTGCCTGCCGGTCAGCATTGATTCTGGAAATTGGGAGTCCGCAGTCTTCTTTCAGATCGGCGGCAGCGAAAGCAAATTGGACCGCCGCTGCCTGTCGCGCCTCAATGGCGCCGCGGTGCCCGTTGCGATTGAGACGGATGTCATCAAACATCAGAGCGCTTCGGTGGTGGTCATTCAACTGGAAGTTTTCACCCGTGGGGATGATGATCCTCTGATCGGAGAAGTGCTGCTCACCCCGGGCGAAACCGAGTCACATTTTGAAACGCTCAAGCACCTGACCCGGCAGCCGCTGATCCGCTGGTTTTTTTCAGACGCGGCTTATTGGATCATTCATCAACAGCAGAATCAGCTGGGTGCGATTGAGCATGCCGCATTCGAGGATATCCTGGATCAAGCCACTCAGCACGATGCCCTGACCCGATTGACAGGCAAGTATGACGTGCAGGCGGCGCTGACGGAAGTTGTGTCGCATTATGAGTTTCGAGGCGCTGAGTCCAATCGCGGTCTTTCATCATCTGAGATTCACTGAATGATTGATTCGAAACGCTTGATCAGCCGATTTCCGCTCATCGTCTTCGGAATCCTTGCCTTTGCTACCGGATTCCCTGCAACACTCGCGCTGGGAGATTCGGACGGGTTCTACAAGGCGCTGAAACGCGAGGATGTTGTGTCAATGAGTCAGTATGTTGATCAGATCGATGATGCCAATATGCGACTTGAAGACGGGCGGACTGCATTGATGATGGCTGCCAAGCTGGGTTCCAGCGAGATCGTCAGAAAGCTTCTGAATGCCGGCGCGGATATCAACGACCGCAACTTCAATGGCGGCACAGCGCTGATGTACTCCGCGATCAGAGGCGATCAGGAGACTTTGACGCTGCTGCTCGAGAATGGAGCTGAGGTGAATCTTGATGCGAAGTTTGGCTGGACCGCACTCATGGTGGCAGCGGCGAAGGGGCATACGGACCAGGTTTCCGTGCTGCTTGAATATGGTGCGAATGCGAACGTTCGGGACATTTATGAATGGACCCCCTTGATGCGTGCGACATTTTCCGGGCATGGCCAGACCGTTGCGGCGCTGCTGAACCATGCGCAGACTGATGTAGATGCGCAGGATGAAAATGGTGCGACCGCGCTGCACCATGCAGCTACGAACGGCTTCGAGCCTATTGTTGAGCTGCTGCTTGAGCGCGACGCATCGATGGCAATTCGAGACAGGTTCGGTCTGAACGCGCGCGATCGGGCTGTCGCAAACGAACACGCGGCAATCGCGGGCTTGCTCAGTCAGCAATACTGATTCGAATAGTCTTGCTGAATATGAACACGATCAACCGGCGAAACTTTTTCAAGGTATGCGGTTCGTACGTCGCCGGTCTGGCCGCGATGCAGCCGGCGGCAACCAGTGCGTCAGCGCCAACCCAGTTCTACAACCGCGTCATGCTGATGCGAGATTCCGAACCGATGCGCGCCGCTGACTTTGAGGAAGGTCAGGTCTACATTTTTCACTATCCTTATGTTACGACGCCCTGCATGATCTTCAACTTGGGCGAAACTGTTCCGAATTCGCACTCGCTGACCACTGAATCCGGTTCAGATTACGCCTGGCTGGGTGGCATCGGTCCGACGCGTTCAATCGTGTCATATTCCGCAATCTGCGCGCATCGCATGACCTACCCTGCCAAGTCCGCCAGCTTTCTGAACTATCGGCATTCGAAAGTGGTCTATTTCGACGAGAACCGAATCCGACAGGAGAAGGAAAAGATCATTTACTGCTGCTCTGAACGAAGCGTGTACGATCCGAAACTGGGGGCCAAAGTGCTGGGCGGGCCGGCTCCGCAACCGCTCGCAACGATTCAGATGGAATATTCAGCGGAAGATGACACCATTTCCGCAGTCGGCACAAGGGGCGGAGAGATGTTTGATGATTTTCTGACCAAGTTCGAGTTTCGACTGCAGCTTGATTTCGAAATTGTCAATGTTGCCGAAATGACCGAGAATAAGGTCGAGCTGAAGACAATCGAAGAATTTTCTGAAGTGGTGGTGCACTGCTGAGCGGGTGATTTCACCAACCGCCTGCAGTCATTTCAACCTGCCGTCTTCAAGCTGCAGCACCTGATCGATCGACGAGGCCAATTGCGTATCGTGCGTTGCGACGATCAGACTGACACGGAACTCCCGATCCAGCCGCATCATCAGTTCCTGTATGTTTCTGGCGTTCTGACGGTCGATATTGCCCGTCGGCTCATCAGCCAGCAGGCACAGCGGATCGATGATCAGCGCTCGGGCGATCGCCGCCCGCTGACGCTCGCCGCCTGACAATTCAGCTGGCTTGTGATTGAACCGGTGAGCCAGGCCCACCTGGCTCAGCAGCTCAGCCGCCTTGTCTTTAGCCTGCTTATTCGAAAGCCGCCGCACCATAAGCGGCATCATGACATTCTCCAGCGCAGTGAATTCCGGCAGCAGATAGTGGAACTGGTAGACAAAACCGACTTTCCGGTTTCTGATGCGGCCGAGCTCCACCTCATTCAATTCGGCCAGATTCTGCCCGTCCAGTGAAACGGTCCCGCCGCTTGGCGCATCAAGTCCGCCCAGAAGATGCAGCAATGTGCTCTTTCCGGTGCCGGATGCGCCGACGATGGCGATCTGCTCGCCGCGGCGGACCTTGAGATTGATGTCGTGAAGCACTGGCACCTCAAATGACCCCTGCCGGTAGGTCTTTGAGACCGACTTCGCTTCCAGCACAATCTCAGTCATAGCGCAGCGCCTCTGCCGGATGAACTTTTGAAGCGCGCCAGGCCGGGTAGATGGTGGCCAGCAGGCTCATCACCAGCGACGCGATCGCGACTCTGATCACATCGTTCCAGACCAGTTCTGCAGGAAACTTGGAAATGACATAGATCTCATCAGGAAAGAACTGTGTTCCAAACAGCTGCTCGGCCCACGGAATCAGCGTTTCCAGGTTGAGTCCGGTGATGACTCCGGTGATGACTCCGAAAAACGTGCCGACGATTCCAATGACAACACCATGCACAATGAAAATCAGCATCACGCTTCGGGGTGTTACACCGATGGTTCGCAGCACCGCAATGTCTGAGTTCTTGTCGGCCACCAGCATGACCAGCGTTGAAACGATATTGAACGCCGCGACCGCAATGATCAGAAACAGTATGATGAACATCACGCGGCGCTCGATTTTCAGCGCTTCGAACAAGTTTGAGTACTCCCGAGTCCAGTCCATGACACGGAATTCCGGACCAAGCAATTGACGGAGATCGCGCGAGATCAAGGGTGCATCGAATGCATCTGTGGTTTTGAGACGCAGACCGGAGACTGACTCTCCGACTCTCTGCAGTTTGGCAAGATCGTCGATATGCACCAAAGCCAGGCCGCTGTCATACTCATAGAAATTGAGGTTGAAAATCCCAACCACTGTGAAACGCTTGAGTCTGGGCAGCACTCCCACCGGTGAGGACTTGCCCCGGGAACTGATCAAGATAATCTTGTCCCCGACAGCCAAATTGCCCATCGAGCGGGCCAGATCCTCACCTAGAATCATGCCGAATTCACCAGACTGCAGTCCATTCATGCTGCCGGAAATGAGATTGTCCGAGATTGAGGACACGTTTGATTCCAAATCGGGTTCAACGCCTCGCACAATGACCGGATTGACGCGGTTGTTGGACTTCAGCATGCCGTGACTGAGGATGTAGGGCGCCTGCGCGCTCACTTCAGACACCTCACTGACCTTCGACATCACACTCTGCCAGTCCTGCAGCCAGCCATTGCTGCCGCTGACGCGGACATGGGAGGCAACTGTCAGGATTCTTGACTTCAGCTCCCGCTCGAAACCGTTCATCACCGACAGGACTGAGATCAGAGCCCAGACACCGATGATGATGCCCAGCACCGAGGTTGCGGTAATGAAGGAGATGAATCGGGTGCGCCGCTTGGCGCGAATGTATCGCAGCCCGATGAACAGTTCAAAAGGACGGATCATTCACCGGGTTGAGCGATTGGCTTCATGTAGGGGAACAGAATAACGTCGCGGATGGACGGTTGATTGGTCAGCAGCATCACCAGCCGATCAATGCCGATGCCCTCACCTGCGCTTGGGGGCAAGCCATACTCCAGCGCACGGATGTAATCATCATCGTAGTGCATCGCCTCATCGTCGCCAGACTGCCTTTGCTCGATCTGATGCTTGAATCTTTCTGCCTGGTCCTCCGGATCATTGAGTTCTGAGAATCCGTTCGCGATCTCCATTCCTCCGACAAAGAACTCGAACCGATCGGCAATCAGCGGATCGGAATCAGAAACGCGTGACAATGGGGAGACTTCAAGCGGATAATGCGTGATGAAGGTTGGATCAATCAAATTTTCTTCGACAGTGCTCTCAAAAATTTCAAGCAGCAGTTTACCAGCGCCCCAGTGATCCATCACCTGTCCACCGATCTTTTCAAGATACGAACGAAGACGGTCGACCTGAACCAAGTCTTCGCGTGTCAGTTCGGTATTCTGCGCCAACACCGCATCCTGCAACGACACGCGTCGAAATGGCGGTGACAGATCGATCTCGCGGTCCCCAAAATTGATCGCTGAAGAATCACAGACCTCCTCAATCAATCTTTCGAACATCTGCTCCGTAAAGGTCATGAAGTCATTGAAGTCCGCATAAGCCTGATAGAACTCCAGCATCGTGAATTCCGGATTGTGCTGAGTGCTGACACCTTCGTTTCTGAAATTCCGATTGATCTCATAGACGCGTTCAAATCCGCCAACCACCAGACGCTTGAGAAAAAGCTCCGGCGCGACTCTGAGATACATATCCAGCGAAAGCGCATTGTGGTGGGTTTTGAATGGCCTGGCCAGTGCGCCGCCCGGTATCGAATGCATCATGGGCGTCTCAACTTCCAGAAACTGATGCTCATCCATGAATCGTCGAATGCATCGGATGACCGCGCTTCGAGTCTTGAATGTCTTCCTTACGTCCTCATTGATGATCAGATCAAGATACCGCTGCCGATAGCGGATTTCCTGATTGGCCAGTCCATGAAACTTCTCGGGAAACGGCTGCAGAGCCTTGGTCAGCAGCCTGATGCTGTCAACCGCAATGCTGAGCTCCCCGGTCCGCGTTCGAAATACTGACCCCTCCACCCCGACAATGTCGCCAATGTCGTAGGACTGAAAAAGGCTGTATTCACCTTCGGACAGCGAATTCTGCCGGACAAACAGTTGAATTCTGCCGCTGGAGTCTGTGAAGTCCGCAAAGGTCACCTTGCCCATCTTGCGGCGGCTCATCAACCGTCCGGCGAGGCTGACTGCGACACTGACTGCCTTCAATTCCTCGGCGGAGTGATCTTTGAAACGCTGCTGCAGTTCACCAGCCTCAGCATCCGGCTTGAAATCATTGGGAAACGCCAGACCCGACTGCCGAAGCTGGGTCAGCTTCTCGCGGCGGACTCTGCCCTGTTCGCTCTCGCTTGACATATCCCGCTACAGTCCAGCTTTCAGGCTGGCCTCGATGAAGTGATCCAAATCGCCTTCCAGCACAGCGTTGACATTGCCAGTCTCGATTCCCGTTCGCAAATCCTTGATGCGCGACTGATCCAGCACATAGGATCGAATCTGATTGCCCCAGGAGATATCGGGCTTGGAATCCTCCAGCTTCTGACGTTCGAGCTGCTCTTTCTGCCTCTCCAGCTCAAACAGTCTGGCCCGCAGCATCGCCATCGCTTCAGCCTTGTTGCGATGCTGTGAGCGATCATTCTGACACTGCACAACAACCCCCGTCGGCTTGTGCGTGATCCGCACTGCGGAATCCGTTCTGTTCACGTGCTGACCGCCTGCTCCGCTCGCGCGGTAGGTGTCGATTCTAAGGTCTCCGGGATCGATGTTGACTTCGGTCTGCTGGTCCACTTCCGGGTACGCGAAAACCGAGGCGAATGAGGTATGGCGTCGCTGACCGGAGTCAAACGGCGACTTTCGAACCAGTCGGTGCACCCCATTCTCGGTCCGCAGCCAGCCGAATGCGAACTCCCCGATGATCTTCAGGGTCGCGCTCTTTATGCCGGCAACTTCGCCGTCACTGTAGTCCACCGTCTCAGTCTGGAACCCTTTCTTCAGCGCCCAGTGCTGATACATCTTGTACAGCATCTCGGCCCAGTCCTGCGCCTCGGTTCCGCCTGAACCCGGCTTGATGTCGACGAATGCGTTGGCGGAATCCATCTGTCCGCTGAATATGCTGGTGAATTCCAGTTCTTCGACTTGCCGGGTGCAGTCGCTGACATCTTCAGCAATCGCGCTGAGAGTGTCCTCGTCGCTTTCCTCGCGGGCCAGCTCAGCAAGCTCCTGAGCGTCGCTGATCGCTGACTTGAGTGACTGGATCAAGTGCAGCGATTTTTCCAGGGCGGCCTTCTCCTGATTCAGAGTCCGGCTGATCTCGAAATCCTGCCAGGATTCCGGGTCTTCCAGCTGCGCCGCGATCTCACTCAGACGGGACTGCTTCGCATCGACGTCAAAGAAACCTCCACAAGGATTCAACCCGAAGATCCAGCTCCGTCAATTGATCGAATATTGAGCCTGTTTCCATTTTGACATCCTGCATATAAGTCGAAAAGAACAATTATTGTATTTTGTCACAGAGGCCGCGAACGCGCCAATACGCGTGAAGATTGAGGCAATCGACAAAATATATAATGCGTTCGTCATCGTTAGATTCAACCTTTCCCCTTTTGTTTTGAAGAATCCATGAAAATCGGCGTAATCAAGGAACTGGACTCGCGGGAGCGGCGCGTCGCGCTGACACCCGATACGGTGCCGAAAATACTGAATATGGGCTTCGATGTTCTGGTTGAGACCGGTGCCGGCGCGCAGGCGAATTTCAATGACTCCGCCTATGAGAATGCCGGGGCCTCGGTTGTTCAGGACCGGGAATCTGTCTATCAGGAAGCGGATGTCATCGTCAAGGTACGCGCGCCGGAGGAATCCGAGCTCGATCTCCTTCGCGAAGGCCAGCATCTGATTGCATTTCTCTGGCCCGGCCAGAATCCTGAACTGCTGCAGCGGCTGGCAGGTGACGGAGTGAATGCCATCTCAATGGATGCGATCCCGCGGATTTCCAGAGCGCAGAAACTTGATGCTCTGTCCTCCATGGCGAATGTTGCCGGCTACCGCGCGGTTGTCGAGTCCGCCAGTCATTTCGGACGGTTCTTCGGCGGGCAGATCACTGCGGCTGGACGAGTGCCGCCCGCGAAAATCATGATTATCGGAGCCGGTGTGGCCGGACTTTCCGCAATCGGCGCGGCAGCCAGTCTGGGCGCGATCGTGCGGGCCTTTGACACCCGTCCTGAAGTCAAAGAGCAGGTTGAGAGCATGGGCGCAGAGTTTCTGGATCTTGAATTCGAGGAAGAAGGCTCAGGCGCCGGTGGATACGCCAAGGTGATGAGCAAGGAATTCATCGAAGCTGAGATGAAGCTGTTTGCCGAGCAGGCCGAGGAAGTCGATGTCATCATCACCACTGCCCTCATTCCCGGCCGCCCCGCACCTGAGCTGATCACTGAGGAGATGGTGCGAAGCATGAAGCCCGGCAGTGTCATCGTTGATCTGGCAGCCGAGCAAGGCGGGAACTGCGCGCTGACACAGCCTGATCAGGTGGTGGTTGAAAACGGCGTCAGCATCATCGGCTATACAGATCTGCCGAGCAGATTGCCGGGACAGTCGAGTCAGCTCTACGCTTCCAATATTGTGAATTTTATCGACGAGCTCTGCCCGAACAATGATGGTGAGCTAGTCTTGGACATGAGTGACGATGTCATTCGAGGCGCAACGGTAACCTTGAACGGCGAAACGATCTGGCCACCGCCGCCGGTTGAAGTCTCAGCCGCTTCAGCGCCGAAAGAAGACAAGCCTGCCGCCGCGGTTGAAAAGCAGGCTGCGCCAAAGAAGAAATTCACACTGGCCCCTTACGCATTCGGCTTGGCGCTGGCTTCAATTGTCGGTGTCGGTGTGTTCGCGCCACCGTCATTTCTGGCGCATTTCACTGTATTCGTATTGGCGATTTTTGTCGGCTGGCATGTGATCTGGAATGTCACGCCTGCCCTGCACACACCGCTGATGAGTGTGACCAACGCCATCAGCGGCATCATCATTGTCGGCGCCCTGCTTGAGATCGGCGCGATGAATCCCTGGGTCAAGGCGCTCGCGGCCATTTCAATCCTGATCGCGTCGGTCAATATATTCGGTGGATTTTTCATCACCCGACGCATGCTTAAGATGTTTCAGAAATAAATGTTTGACGGCCTGATCAACTCACTCTATATCATCGCATCGATATTCTTCATCCTAAGTCTCGGCGGACTGAGTCATCAGGAGTCCGCGGTGCGCGGAAATGTGTTTGGCATCCTCGGGATGATTCTCGCGGTGGGCGGCACCATTGCCGCCAAAGCCCTCGGCAGCATCGGCATTGTGATCGCCATGATGGCGATCGGCGGAGTCGTTGGCATTCTCGTAACGATGCGCGTGAGAATGACCGCCATGCCGCAACTGGTTGCGATCCTTCACAGCCTCGTTGGACTGGCTGCAGTATTTGTGGGATTCGCCAACTACATCGAGCCATTGATCGAGTTCGAAGGCACCGAGAAGATCGTTCACGAAGTGGAGATTTACATCGGCGTTCTGATCGGAGCCATCACATTCACAGGGTCGGTCGCTGCGTTTGGCAAGCTGCAGGGCATTATTTCCAGCCGGCCGCTGATGCTGCCGCTGCGCCATTGGCTCAATCTCATCATTGTCATCGTCTGCATCTGGCTGGGCGCTGAGTTTCTGGCTGCCGAGTCGCTGGTTTCCGGCACCAATGTGCTGCTCATCATGACGTTGCTGGCATTCATACTGGGTCTCCACCTGGTGCTCGCGATCGGTGGAGCGGACATGCCGGTTGTGATATCCATGCTGAACAGCTACTCGGGCTGGGCAGCCGCAGCCACTGGATTTATGCTTTCAAACGACTTGCTGATTCTGGTTGGCGCCTTGGTCGGAAGCAGCGGCGCGATACTGAGTTACATCATGTGCCGCGCCATGAACAGACACTTTGTAAGCGTGATCATGGGTGGATTCGGAACAAAGGGGGGCAGTTCACAGAGCGCACAGACTGGCGGCGAGATATCAGAAATACTGCCCGACGAGACCGCTTCTTTGCTGACTTCATCCGATTCCGTTGTCATCGTTCCGGGATACGGCATGGCGGTGGCGCACGCGCAGCATCCAGTCGCTGAACTGACGCGCAAGCTGCGAGACAAGGGAATCAATGTTCGGTTTGCCATTCATCCAGTGGCAGGCAGAATGCCCGGTCACATGAACGTGCTGCTTGCCGAAGCGCGGGTGCCCTATGACATCGTTCTGGAGATGGATGAAATCAATCCTGAGATGCCAGACACTGATGTGATTCTGGTGATCGGCGCCAACGATATTGTCAATCCGTCCGCTCAGGAAAGTGACGACGGTCCGATCGCAGGGATGCCGGTCATCGAGGTCTGGAATGCGAAAACCACCATTGTTCTCAAGCGAAGCATGGCATCTGGCTATGCCGGTGTGGACAATCCCCTCTTCTACAAGGAAAACAATCGCATGCTTTTCGGTGATGCCAAAGACAGCATCGACAAGCTGGTGGCCTCGGTTGAATGATTCTGAATCATCTTCACCTTGGGTTTCCGAATTGATTCGTCGATTTATAGTTAATCAATAACTTCAAATATTAAATGGCTTGATTTAAAGTCAATTGCAATAGGAAAGTGTATCCAGTCGTCCTGCACTGTTCATATGAAGTCATCGGTGCAGATTCTTCTTTGAATCAGGTCTATCGGACATTCACTTCAAACACGCCTGGCTGCATCCACACCGCTTCTGCTAGACTGGGAGGAATCTGTTGAAGAAATTTCGAGCCCATAGTGGACGGCTGCTGCTACTGGCTTTGTTCAGCATTGCCTTCGCGCTTGGCTCTGCCAGCGTCTCCGCAGACAGTGAATACTTTTCTGAGTTTTCCGGTGAGATTCGGTTCGAAAGCCGCTGGTTTCCCGATGACGGCGCTTATGGGCAGTCTCGGAATGCAAATGGATTTGTAATCGAGCCGCGCTTCTATATCGAAAACGAGAAAGGCTGGAGCTTCAACCTGGCCCCATACTATCGCTACGACAATCAGGACGATGAGCGCGAGCATGCTGTACTGAAAGAGGCGTATTTTCTGCTGTTCGGTGAATTGGAAGACAGCGAATGGGAGATTCGTCTCGGTGTGGATCACGTATTCTGGGGTGTCGCAGAAGTCACCAATATTGTGGACATCATCAACCAGTGGGATGCGGTTGAGGACCCGTTTGGCAAAGTCAAGCTCGGACAGCTGATGACTCACCTGACCTTGTCCGGGGATTGGGGTGTCGCAGAGTTGTTCTATATGCCAGAACATGAGCTTCGCACCTATCCCGGCGTTGATGGACGTTTGCGCGCTCTGTTGGCAGTGGACAACAGCCTGGCAACCTACGAAAGCAGCGATGGGGATGACCACGATGACTTCGCCGTGCGATTCAGTCGCACCATCGGACCTGCGGATGTGGGCTTCAGTGTGTTTGACGGAACCGGACGGGAGCCTTCCATCCGCCTCGGCGCTGATGGCAGCGGCGCGCCGGTGTTCATCCCACACTATGAGCAGATTCGCCAGTACGGGCTGGACATCGGCATGCCAGTCGGAGAATTCCTGTTCAAGCTGGAAGCAGTGAATCGCAGGGATTCCTCAAATCTTCTGCTGCAGAAGGAAAACTATTCGGCATACCTGTTGGGCGGTGAGTACACATTCTATTCGGTGTTCGAGTCAGCATTGGATGTGACGATATTCGGGGAATGGATTCGGGATGATCGGGGCGCCAGATCGACAAGCCCGCTGCAGGATGAGCTTTTCCTGGCTGGCCGCATCGCGCTGAATGACATCAACGGAACCGAATTGACAGTCAGTCTGCTGGAAGACCTGGACTATGACTCGCAGACGCTGTCATTCGAATTCAAGCGCAGGCTAACCGATGACTGGGCCTTGGAAATTGAGGGGGTTGAGTTTGTGAACTCTGATCCAGCTGACATCGTGCAGTATCCAACTCGACAGGACGGCTACATCAATGTGAGCGTTTCCTACGGATTCTGACCTGCAGAGCCAATCGGCTGTTAAATTAGTAAATTCATTCAATTGGTTTGAATACAATTGAATCCAACAGGTCGACAAGAGACTTCAATCAATATGGAGGAATAGAAAAATGAAAATAAGCAGAATTTTTGCGCTCATCGCGAGCCTGTGTCTGGCATCAGTTGCCTCTGCTCAAACATCAATCAAGTTTGCGAATGACTGGAAATGGGAAGGTCCGGCGGCTCCGCTGCTGCTTGCCTGGGATGAGGGATATTTCAAGGCGGAAGGATTGGATGTTCAGATGGACACCGGCAAGGGTTCGCTTGACGCGATTCCCAGAGTTGCGTCGGGAACCTATGAGATGGGCAATGCCGATATCAACTCGCTGATCAAGTTCAGAGACAAGAATCCTGATCTGCCTGTGAAAGCGATATTCATGCTTTACAACGCACCCCCGTTCGCGATCGTCGGACGTAAATCTCTCGGTGTCAACACCCCGAAAGATCTTGAGGGCAAGATTCTGGGCGCACCGGCCCCAGACGGCGCTTATGCCCAATGGAAAGCCTTTGTCAAGGCCAATGACATTGATGCAAGCCAAGTGACGATTGAGAATGTCGGTTTTCCTGTGCGGGAGCCCATGCTGGCGCAGGGCAAGGTGCATGCGATTACCGGATACGCATTTTCGTCCTTCATCAATCTCAAAGCCAATAATGTTCCGGAAGACGACATTTCTGTATTGCTGATGGCGGAACATGGATTGGACCTGTACGGCAACGTCATTCTGGTCAATCCAACATTCGCCGAGGAGAATCCTGAAGCGGTCAGAGGTTTCCTGAGAGCGGTCGTGAAAGGTTTCCAGGCAACAATTGCAGATTCTGCAAGCGCTGTGAAGCACGTCCTCAATCACAATGACGTTGCCCGAGAGGATGTTGAGCTGGAAAGGCTGAACATGGCGCTCAGCCAGAATATCGTTACGGATGAAGTGCGGCAGAATGGTCTGGGCGGTGTGGATCTGGAAAGGCTCAGCCGTTCCATCGATCAGATCGCGGACACTTACGAATTCACCAACCGGCCCATGGTTGTGGACATTTTCGACGCAAGCTTCCTTCCCGACGCTTCTGAACGAATGGTGCAGTAAGCGCGGTGACAGCTTTCGTCGAAATCAGGGACGTAACACTTCGATACAAAGGTAGAAGCGGCAGTCAGGATACCCTGGCGGTAGAGCACCTTGACCTGGAGGTCAACCGCGGGGATTTTGTTGCGGTAGTCGGCCCGTCCGGGTGTGGCAAGTCAACATTGATGAAGCTTGCCACCGGGCTGCACTTCCCTACTGTTGGAACGGTCCGCTTGGATGGCCAGGAAGTTGACGGCCCGGTTTCAATTGCCGGCATGGCATTTCAGAATCCTGTCATGCTGCCCTGGCGGCTTACTCGGGACAACGTCCTCCTGCCCATGGAGGTCGTTGACCCGCACCGAAAAAAAATCCGCACGAATCGCAATGCCTACCGAAAGCAGGCGGATGAGATTCTGGCCTCGGTGGGGCTCGCGGACGCGGGCGATCAGTATCCCTGGCAGCTTTCCGGCGGAATGCAGCAGAGAGCGTCACTCTGCCGGGCTCTGATTCACGAGCCGGAGCTTCTGCTGCTGGATGAGCCGTTTGCGGCGCTTGATGCGTTCACGCGCGAGGAGTTGTGGTGTGTGATTCGAGATTTGCATCAGCAGAAGCAGTTCACCTCAATCCTGGTGACACACGACCTCAGAGAGGCGGTGTTTCTGGCTGATACAGTTCACGTCATGAGCGCCAGGCCGGGAAAGATCATCGTCAGCCGCGAGATTCCGCTTCCGCGGCCCCGTCCGATCGAAGTGACCTACGAAACTGGGTTCGCTGAGCTGACTCATGAGCTCCGCGGACACATTGCGGAAGCCCGGGGATAGTGCCATGACATCTGAAAGCGCTGATCGATTTGCAATAGACTGGGTCAGAGCCGCGCCTTGGCTCTGTACGATTGGTCTGTTTGCGATTTGGGAAGCCAGTGTCTGGCTGTTCGGAATTCCATACTACATCCTGCCGGCTCCGTCTCATATCGCTTATGCGATGTATGAGTTCGCCGGCGCTTTGTGGTTCAATTCAATTCAAACACTTTGGACGACCTTGCTTGGATTCGCGATGGCTATCGTATTCGGCCTGATGCTGGGTCTGTTCATTGGCTGGGACAAGCGGATCTATGCCGGACTTTACCCGCTGATGATCGGCTTCAATTCCATCCCAAAAATCGCGGTCGTTCCGATTCTTGTGCTCTGGTTTGGTGCTGGCTGGCTGCCTGCGGTTCTGACAGCCTTTCTGATTTCTTTCTTTCCAATTGTGGTGAATGTCGCGACTGGACTGGCAACCATCGAGCCTGAGATGGAAGATGTGCTGCGGGCGCTAGGCGCCAAGAAAATGGATGTGATGGTGAAGGTTGGAATTCCCCGATCCCTGCCCTATTTCTTCGGAGCGCTGAAAGTCGCAATCACTCTCGCGTTCATCGGATCAGTGCTTTCTGAAACCATTGCCGCAAATTCCGGCATCGGACACATGATGCTGACCGCCCAGGCGAACTTCGAGGTGCCGCTGGTCTTCGCCTGTCTGATCGCATTGGCCGTCGAAGGCATTGGAATGTATGCGATCATGGCCGGATTGGAACAGCGTATGACCGGCTGGGCGCATCGCTCTGGATTCAATCGGTAGACCGGAATATGCTGATCGCGTGATTCGCACTATCGGATCGATTACGATGAGCAGCGTGAATCTCATTTGAACATCGAAGCTTTCTATTCAACGAACAACCAGACAGGACTGGAGACAGGATATAGAACTGCAAGAAGATAATTTACTCAACAATGGTATTCCAGAGTGCCCACCATCACTGCTGGAAATCGGTACAGAGCGAATCTGCGATTGCAAGCCGAATCACTTATGCTGCCTGACTGCGAAGGAATGGCTGAAGAATCAGCTTGGAGTGTGGGAATTCAATTATGAGAAGCGCGATATTCGGGACAAGTCAGTTCACCCCGCCACGTTTCCAATCGCCCTTCCGCGTCGTGTCATTGAACAGTTCACCCATGCCGGTCAGCTGGTAGTCGACCCTTTCAATGGCAGCGGCTCAACTCTGCTGGCGGCACACGACGCTCAAAGAAACGCTGTTGGTTTCGATCTTTCAGCCGATTATGTCAAACTCAGCAGGGAAAGACTTCGGTGGGAGTCTCAGGATTTGTTCTCAAAAGGCGCGCAGCAGACTGTTGTGCAGGACGATGCAAGAAATATCCCAAAGTACCTGAAGGATGAATCCGTCAGCTTGATCGTCACGTCACCGCCTTATGCCAACATGCTCAATCGGAAGCGAAAGAACAAATCGCGCCGCAAAAGAGAGAACAGCCAGCTGGGCAAAGTGGAGCAATACTCTCAAGACAGTCGCGATTTGGGCACCATGCCTCTGGAGCAGTACACACACAACATGGGGGAGATTTTCGAAGCGTTGTTGCCATTGCTGCGACCGAAAGCTCATTGCGTGATCAACGTGCCGGACATGTGGTGGGAGAACAGAAGAGTCACAATTCACGTTTCTCTCATTGAGGAATTGAGGAAGAGAGGCTATGAACTCAGGAACATCATCATTTGGGACCGCCGCAACATTGTGAACAGAATTGGAATATTCGGATGGCCGAGCAACTACATCACAATGGGCATAACCTACGAATACCTGCTGGATTTCTGGCGCCCTGAGAGCTGAAGGAATTCTGGCGGAGAGGGAGGGATTCGAACCCCCGGGAGGTTGCCCCCCAACGGTTTTCAAGACCGCCGCTTTCGTCCACTCAGCCACCTCTCCAAACCTAGAATAGAAATCACGCGAGACTGGATGAATCCGCGCGCATGTTGAATGCAGCGATTGCGAAAGAATCGCACTAGGCATTTGAATCAAATGTTGTGCTGAAACACTCTCAATACAACACTGGAAAAAGAAAGCTGCGCCCAAAGAGAGCGGGCGTTGCGATTCTGACTCATCTGGAATCGGTTGAAATATTATGAATCATATCCATATATTCAAATGAACAGATTCGACTGCTGATTGAACTTTTGCCTCAGCTGGCATTGCGAGAACCAAACAACATTTGTTGATTTCAGCAACTTTTCATTGGCAAGGGACTAAGTCAGCATAAAATTAAGGAATCTAAATCACATGAGAGGTATTTGACTAATGAGGCTAGATACTCAAGTTTTAACACGCACCACGCGTAGCGTTGAAATCAACCGTGTTCTGAGGAACACCTACATTCTGCTGTCAATGACATTGCTGTTCTGCGCTTTCGTAGCAGGGATGTCAGTTGTATTCCAATGGCCTCATCCCGGACTGATTTTGACATTGGTCGGTTATTTCGGTTTGCTGATGCTCACCTCAGCATTCAGAAATTCAGGACTTGGACTGCTATGTGTATTCGCTTTGACCGGATTCATGGGCTTGACATTGGGTCCCATAATCAGCACTTACCTGACAGTGCTTCCGAATGGTGACCAGATTGTGATGACAGCCTTTGGCGGCACTGGACTGATTTTCTTTGGACTGTCTGCGTATGCACTGATCTCAAGAAAGAACTTCGCCTTTTTGGGTGGGATGTTGTTTGCTGGCATTCTTGCAGCGTTCATCATGTCGCTGGCCGCGATTTTCTTCAGCTTGCCACTGCTGTCTATCGCAGTGTCTGGCATGTTCATCATACTTATGTCCGGCTTGATTCTGTACCAGACCAGCGCAATCATCCATGGCGGTGAGACCAACTACATCATGGCCACGGTGACGCTGTTTATCAGCATCTACAATCTGTTCCTGAGCCTGATTCACATTCTCGGAATTTTCGGCGGCAGAGAATAACCTCTCACAGCCAGTGCTTCTGGCTGATGTGAGCGAAATTTTCCGGTTGGTTGGGTGAAGGGTCAATGACATTCACCCAACCAGTTGCATTGATAGCATAAGAAATATAACTAATGGCACGGAGGAACCCGCGATGAATGATTCCAAAGATAAAGAACCAATTGCTGAAGAGCATGTCGGAAAGGAAGAGGACGACAGTATTCCAGAAAAGGAAAGACTGTTGCAGATGAAGTACGACATTTATCGAGTCAATGACGAAACTTATGAAATCCTTATGGAAAGTGAGCGAAATCCACAGTGGCGCCCTTTAGATGTCAACAATTACAGAACAAAAAGAAAATGACGGGCGACCCTTATGCTCGTGGATTGTTTCTTGCAATAAAGGAACGTCAAGTATCTGAGGATAAATCGTATATTTACGACATGGAAAATTTTTTCAATGATGAAGCAGTTCTTGAAGAAATAAGCATCGTCCAAAATTTGTTCAAGAATCGTAGCGATATTGACTTAGAAGGAAGAGATAACGACCACGCGTTACGTCGTCCGTTAACTGGATATAGGGCTGTTCATCTGTTCTATCAGGGTGAGCGAGATGTCGTAATTGTCTACAAGAAGCATAATAGAGATGATCATGTCGTGTTTTATAGAATCGGCAGTCATGATGAAGTCTACGCTGAAGACTATGAAGAAAAGCATAAAGCACGACTTCGAGAAAGGCGTCGGAGAGGTGACAGATAGAGACATTCACTCTGGGATAGAGTGAAGCTCTATGTGGAGTCACTCTTCAAATGGTAAAGATGGCATAGGACATGAAATTATTTCAGCGGAGCAACTAAATATGACTGATTTCAAAGATAAAGAACCCTTTGCTGAAGAGCCTGTAGAAATGGACGAAGACGACAGCATTCCGGAGAAGGAAAGACTGTTGCAGATGAAGTACGATATTTATCGGGTCAATGACGAAACTTATGAAATCCTTATGGAAAACGAGCGAAATCCACAGCTGCGCCCATTTGACATCAATAATTACAGAACAAAAAGAAAGTAACTGTAGATTATTGGACTCGGGAATCGTTGCTTGAGGTGAAGGAATTTGTCAATTTTTTGGGGAATTTGAAGCACAGAAGCACTCCATAAAGAATTCCCAAACTGAACAAAATCAAAATTTGAGACTCGCATAGAATCTATCTTCGTTTAGATTCTATGGAACTGATAAACCGCTGTGCAGCTACTGTTGTATGGCGGTTTGTTCTTTGTGCAGCGTCTGCAATCGATAAGGTGTCGTTAGTTTTGACGAATCGCTGAAAGCGGCGCAGATCGCCCTGGCTGCGGAGATGGTTGTGAAATAGGCAACCTTGCGCTTCAGCGCCTCTTTCAAAATCGTCTCCGAATCCGCAAGACTCTTGCGTTTTCGAGGCACGTTGACAATCAAATTGATTTCGCCGTTCTTCAGCATATCAACAACATGCGGCCGCCCTTCCCGCACCTTGTTCACCCGTTGAATTCTGACTCCATGGCTTTGCAGGAGTTGCGCAGTTCCTCGAGTGCCGAACAGTGTGTAACCTCTTTTTTGGAGCGCTTTGCCAACTTCAACGATACCTTTTTGATCGTCTCCCGACACACTCAATAGCGCGTTGCCGGATTCAGGTATCGTATAGCCAGTAGCATGGAAAGCCTTCCAGAAGGCTTCACCGAAGGTCTGCCCTATTCCCATGACTTCCCCAGTGCTCTTCATCTCCGGTCCGAGTATCGGTTCAGCTCCCTGAAACTTCTCGAATGGAAAGACAGCCTCTTTCACGCTGAAGAAGTTGGGAATGACTTCCTGGGTGACTCCCTGTTCAGCCAGCGAACGCCCCAGCATGCAGCGCGCGGCGATCTTTGCCAAGGGAATCGACGTGGCCTTGGAAACAAACGGTACAGTTCTGGAAGCTCTGGGATTCACCTCCAGGATGTAAACCTCATCACCTTTGACCGCGAACTGAATATTCACCAATCCAATCACATTGAGTGCATGAGCCAGTTTGGTGGTTTGACGTCGAATCTCGTCCTGAATGGACTCAGGCAAGTTGTAGGGGGGCAATGAGCAGGAGGAGTCTCCCGAATGCACGCCGGCAAGCTCGATGTGCTGCATGATTCCCCCGATGAACACCTCTTTGCCATCACAGATTGCATCGACATCAACTTCAATTGCGTCGCTTAGGAATTGGTCCAGCAGTACCGGTGAGTTGTGCGATACATCGATCGCCGCATCCATATACTGACTCAGCTGCGCGTCGTCTCTGACAACTTCCATGGCGCGCCCGCCCAATACATAAGAAGGCCGTACCACCAAAGGATAACCGATATTTTTCGCGACGGACAGCGCGTCTTCCACGCTCACCGCGGTCGCATTTGGCGGTTGCTGAAGGCGCAGCGAATTCAATAGGGACTGAAAATACTTCCGGTCCTCCGCCTGGTGAATCGACTCAGCTGAAGTGCCGACGATTCGAACATTCGCCTCAGTCAACTCCTTTGCCAGTTTCAGCGGTGTCTGTCCGCCGTATTGCACTACCAATCCGTCCGGCTGCTCTATGCGGCAGATTTCCAGTACATCCTCAATGGTGAGCGGCTCGAAGTAAAGCCGGTCAGAAACATCGTAATCAGTTGACACCGTCTCGGGATTGCAGTTGACCATAATGGTTTCAAAGCCATCCTCTCTGAGAGACAATGCCGCGTGAACGCAGCAGTAATCGAACTCAATGCCCTGTCCGATCCGGTTGGGTCCACCGCCCAGAACCATGATTTTTTGCTTGTCGGTTGGATTGGATTCGCACTCTTCCTCATAAGTGGAATACATGTACGCGGTTGGCGTGTCGAACTCGCCGGCACAGGAGTCAACTCGTTTGTACACCGGATGAATGCTGTTCGAGGTCCGAAGGTTGCGAACAAAGCTTTCTTCAGTTTCAATCAAGTCTGCAATTCGTCGATCGGAAAACCCTTTCTGTTTCCAAGCCAGCAGTCGAGAGCAATCCTCCGCTCTGTTGGAATTCTGAATTTCAGTTTCAGTTTCGATCAGATCCTCAATTTCTGCCAGGAACCATGGATCAATACCCGTCAGCCTGCAAACTTCATCAACACCGAGTCCACTTCTGAACGCATCCGCGATATGCCACAGCCGCTGCGCTCCTGGAATTCTAAGCCGCGCCCGGAAGTAGTCTTCCAAGTCACCTCGCGTGCGTCTTTCTTCACTCATCTTCGGCTCGAATCCGAAGCTGCCGATTTCGAGGCCGCGGATGGCTTTCTGAAGCGACTCCTGAAACGTTCTGCCGATCGCCATCACTTCACCGACCGACTTCATCTGTGTGGTCAGCGTTGCGTCAGATTGCGGAAACTTCTGAAAATCGAAGCGCGGAATTTTTGTCACGATATAGTCAATGGACGGCTCGAACGAAGCCGGAGTCGCACCGCCGGTGATATCGTTTCTGAGCTCATCCAAGGTGTAGCCGACAGCCAGCCTGGCCGCGACTTTCGCAATAGGAAATCCGGTTGCTTTTGAAGCCAATGCAGAAGATCGAGACACTCTCGGATTCATTTCGATGACAACCATTCTGCCGTCTTTCGGATTGACGGCGAACTGGACATTGGAGCCGCCCGTGTCGACTCCGATGATGCGCATGATGGCGATGCTCGCATCCCGCATGCGCTGATACTCTTTATCTGTGAGTGTCTGAGCTGGAGCGATTGTGATCGAATCGCCCGTATGCACCCCCATGGCATCGAAGTTTTCGATCGAACAGACAATAATGCAGTTGTCGGCCCGGTCGCGGACCACCTCCATTTCATATTCCTTCCAACCGGCGATGCTTTCCTCGATCAGCAGCTCATTGGTTGGTGAGGCGGAAAGACCGCGCAGGCATATCTCGGCAAACTCATCTCGGTTGTAAGCGATTCCGCCGCCGGTGCCGCCAAGCGTGAACGAAGGGCGAATGATTGCCGGAAATCCGATATCTTCCAGAATCCGGTACGCGTCTTCCATGCTGTGCGCCAAAGTGCCGCGTACGGACTCAAGCCCAATCTGATCCATGCATTCCCGAAACTTCTCGCGGTCTTCCGCCTTGTCAATCGATTCTTTGGTTGCGCCGATCAGTTCAACGCCGAATTCTCTGAGAACCCCTTCTCGAGTCAAATCCAATGCGCAGTTCAAGCCCGTCTGACCGCCCATGGTGGGCAGAACGGCATCCGGTTTTTCGTTCCGAATGATCTCGGCGACTGACTGCCAGCGAATCGGTTCGATATAGGTGGAATCCGCGAACTCCGGATCAGTCATGATGGTGGCTGGATTCGAATTGACCAGAATCACTCGATAGCCTTCGCGACGCAGGGCCCGGCAGGCTTGCACTCCAGAGTAATCGAATTCGCACGCCTGTCCAATGATGATTGGACCCGCGCCAATGATCAGAATCGATTCAAGGTCGGTCCGTTTAGGCATGATGATCTACTTTTGATTCTTGTGTTGACGCATCAAGTCAACAAATCGATCGAAAAACTGAGCGCCACAGTCGCGGGGTCCGGGACTTGCTTCTGGATGGCCTTGAAAAGAGAATGCTGGCAATCGCGCATGCTCTAATCCTTGGATCGTGCCATCGAACAGTGATCGATGAGTGACGATGAGATCACCTGGCAGACTGTCTTCATCCACTGCGAATCCGTGATTCTGACTGGTGATCATGATCTCGCCCGTTGACAAATCTCTCACCGGGTGATTGGCGCCGTGATGACCGAACTTCATTTTCATTGTCTGAGCGCCGGCTGCGAGACCGAGCAGCTGATGTCCCAAGCAGATTCCGAAAGTCGGAGCGCCGCTGTCAAGTATTTTTCGAATGGCTTCAATCGCGTACACACACGGCTCCGGGTCACCCGGACCGTTCGAAAGAAAAAAGCCATCGACAGAAGATCTGTCTAACGCCGCAAAGTCTGTTTGAGCCGGCACAACCGTTACCGAGCAGCCTCGGTCCGCCAGCATTCGAAGTATGTTCTGCTTGATGCCGAAATCGTATGCGATGACTCTCAGATTTTTTTTGTCATCATCAGGTGAGGCATTCACTGCATCAGCGAAGACTGGGTGTGAGCCTGTCTCCCAAGTGTATGGTTCGGAAGTTGAGACGACTTTGGCCAAGTCCATTCCCTTCAGCCCGGCAAAAGACTTGGCTTGATCCACAGCGGCTTCCTCTACGCCTTCACCTTGCATCACACAGCCGTTCAAGGCGCCTTCAGTCCTTAGCATGCGGGTGAGTCTGCGAGTGTCAATTCCGCAGATTCCGACCAGTTTCTTTTGCTCAAGAAACGTCGAAAGTGAAGATTCGGAGCGCCAGCTGCTTAACCGTTTCGGAAGACTTTTCACAACCAAGGCTGACGCATGCGCGACATCCGCTTCAATATCTATACCATTCGCTCCGACATTGCCGATCTGAGGGTGAGTCAGTGTGATGATCTGCCTGGCGTATGAGGGGTCCGTTACAATTTCTTGATAGCCGGTGATCGCAGTGTTGAAAATCACCTCCCCTACGGCAGTGTCTTGACAGCCGAATGTACGCCCTCGAAACACACTGCCATTCTCGAGAGCTAGAATCGCTTGTTCAGTCAATCTTCAACGCGCCTCGCGACATTCCCGATTATTTCTATCTCAAACCATTCATCGCCGCAATGATGTGCTGAATGATTAAATTCCATTTGATTTCTATTCAAAAATCTGATAAGTTTAACGGTTATGGACTATCTTGAAGCTCAGTACTTTTGTGATTTTCCGCTGCGGCTTCATCCCGTCAGCGAAATGTTCATGAATTACTACAACGAAGGCCGAATCACAACGGCTGAGTTTCTGCGCTACTTCTCACTCCCAAACTCGGACTATATCGAGCTGGCTTTCTGCTATATCAGCATGATTCTCTCAGTGCCGCAGTTCGGGTGAGCGCCAGAGAGTCGCTGACTTCAGTCCAGCTTCAAGATATCCGACATTCCATATAGCCCGGGCGGTTGTCCAGCCACCCATTGCGCCGCTCTAACCGCGCCTGACGCATAAGTCATCCTGCTGTTGGAACGGTGCGTGATCTCAACCCGCTCTCCTTCACCGATAAACATCACAGTATGATCGCCGACAATATCGCCGCCGCGGATGGTTGAGAATCCAATCGTGCTTCGCTCTCTTGCGCCTGTTCGGCCGTGACGGGCAAACACGCCGTCCTCCTGCAGAGTGCGTCCCAGAGCATCAGCAACCACTTCACCCATTTTGAGCGCGGTGCCCGAAGGTGCGTCGATCTTTGCGCGATGATGGGCTTCCACAACTTCTATATCCACTGAATCTCCAAAAGCCTGTGCCGCGGTCTGCAGCAATTTGAGACAGACGTTGACTCCGACGCTCATGTTGGGTGCGAATACGATGGGGATCGAACTTGCTGCTTGCTCAAGCGTCTCCAATTGGATTTCTGTCAATCCCGTTGTGCCGATCACTATCGCATTATTGGCTTGAGCGCACTGTTCGACGTGAGACACTGTCGCTTCTGGAATTGTGAAATCAATCAAGACATCGAATGCAACCTTTGCCAGTTGATCGGAGACCGGCACATCAAGGTTCTCAATGCCGGCCAATGATCCCGCATCCTTGCCGACTGATTGATTGCCTTCATTTTCAAGGGCCAGGGTCAACTGAACGCCATCTGTCAACTGAACAGCCTGTATGAGCGTTCTGCCCATTCTGCCAGCCGCGCCTGCAATTCCTATTCGCAACATGTCAACTGTAATTCTTCAGGGCTTGGAGGGACTTGAACTCAATCTTTGGAGGTTCAGATTCAGAGTGTCATTATCTCAAATTGTCCAGTTGTTCTGAACTGAATTCCTTACCGATAACGCACTGCCAAACGCTGGAACTGCATACCGCGCTGGCTAAAGGCTCATGCGTTCCTGGCGCCTGGCAACCGCAGTGGCAGCATCATCCTTGGTGTTTGTGTCAGGCACAGAAATTTCAGCGAAGTGGACCTTGCTCGCATCGATATGCTGCAAAACTTGCGTATAGCACCACTCTTTCATCTCCGACTCAATTTCTGAGGGATAAGACACCTGCCCATTTTGCGTGGTAAAAGGCTGTGCAATGAAGACATTGTCAGAATAGAGCCGTTCCAGAGTTTTGAAAAAATCTTTCGGCAACCGGAACACACCCAGGCTGACTGAATGAATCAGCGCAGAATCCAACTCGGAGAACAAGAGCTGAAACAGATCCTGATACTGTCTTCGGTAATCTGCAGAGAATATCAGCGGATCGAATCGAAGTCCGATTGACCAGCCATGTTCCTGCAATTTCAGCATCGCTGCCAATCTCTTCTCAACGCTGGGAACCCGAAGCTCGATCTGCCTTGAAATCTCATCCGGTGTGAAACTGAATGCTGCAATCACATTCGGAACGGACCTGCGATTCAGCAGGGATCGAATCTGGGTGCTCTTGGTTCTAAGCTCAAGCCAAACATTGGGACTTGAAGCAACCTCCTCGATAAAGAATTCAGCCATCCCGATTACGGGCTCCATTGCCAGGCTGTCGCAATCATAACCGGAGAAGAACCAAATCTGCTGATCCTCTTCAAATTCGGCGGCAGTCTGGTGCAAGGCATTGGAGAAATCCTCAAGATTGACGAAGATGACATGACTGGCAGATCTGTACATGCCCTGCAGAAAGCAGTATCGGCAGTCATACAGGCAGTTCAGCATGGTGGAGAAGTAAAAGTTGTGGCTGCCCCCTACCCCATATCCAAATGGAACTTGCTGGATGTATCCGCTGTGCTTGCGCGCCAGAATCAGCGGGGGCTGCTTTTTCTGCAGCCGGAAATCCTGTGACTTTCGATTGAAGATTTCTGTATAGCGGCTGCAGGCAATGACATCTGCATCCGGAAAGCGGTTCAATACCTCATCAACCCGAGGGTGATCTCGGACTTCAGATTCAACATAAATGTATTTATACATCCAGAGTTTCTCTGCTGTTCCAGTGCGACTTGATTTCATCTGACAGTCGGCGCAGTACTGATCTTGCATCTAGACACCCGCGAATCTGATCAGAATCTACATCAATATCAATGCCTAACACACTGGTTTTTCTCAATAGAGATCTCAGTTGATGTTGCTGCGCGACCGTGAATCGCCAACGTTGAAGAAATGCGTTCAGCTTTGAATCTGAAAAATTACGCAAGTCTAGTTCGGCAGCCAGACTGCCAACTGTGTCAATAATTCGCTCGATTTCTAAAACCTTCGACTCAACGAGTTCTGAAATCATTTCACCAGTCAGATTGGATACAGATTTGTGAGGATTATCAGAAACGATTTTGTAGGAGTGCACCAGTTCAGCAATCGAAAAACGCATCGCCGCAGAAATGAACCCAGCAGCTTCCATATCGTAACCGATAGGTTCAGCGTAATGCTTCTCGACTTGTTCAACTGTCATCAGCATTCCTGTCTGGCAATTTGTCTCAAAGACAAACATCGGATACCACGATATCATCGTCGTCTGGTCTTGAATCCGATTGGCCAGAAAACTTTGCCCGACATCCAAAGAGCCATGTCCGGCAATGCCGATGTTGAGCCAGGCGCGTTTGCATTCGATGTCTCTATTGTGGACGCTCTGCACAGCGCGAGCCGCAGCTTCGCTGCCGATTCCACTCAGTGCGAGTGTGATGCGTTCATTCTCGTAAATTGAGATTCCATCGAAAGGCGGCATGCGGCTCAATTCAAAATGCTCTATCAGCGGCCGCGCCTCGGCATGAAGTGCGATAACAAGTGTGACGTTATGTTTCATCCGAGCTCTTTCAGTTCTGCCGCGGATCGATTCAGCAGTGACTCATACGTCTCCACGTCGCTTCGCTTGTTCCGCTTCTTCGCACCATTCAAATAAACTTCAGTTTTCTCGATCAGGATCTTCAAAGTCATCTTTCGCTCATCACGGGTCAATGTGGATTGCTTCAGAGACTTGGTCAATGCGACGATGCGAAATCGATCCATCCCTGAATAGGCTTTCGACAACTGGTCCTCGTGGCCGCCGTACTTGTTAAGCAAAGCTTCATCCACATACCCGACTTCGAACTTCTGAGTGATGCGCAGCCACAGATCATAGTCTTCACACACTGGCAGTGATTCATCAAATACGCCAACCTCGCGAAATACCTCTTGATGTATCAGCACCGCTGAAGGCGAAATGACGCAAAGCGGCAGGCAGTGAAGATAAATCCAACCACCGCGTTTTTTGTGTCTTTTGCCGGCATTGACGCGAATTTGATTCCTAATCCAGATTTCATCGCAGTGACAGATCTTGATTTCGGGATTGGACTGCAACCACTCCGCCTGTCTCTCCAGCTTGGAGGGAAGCCACTCATCGTCGGAGTCAAGAAACGCAACCCATTCACCCTGGCTTTCAGCGATGCCCAGATTCCGAGCGGCGCTGACACCTCTATTGGGTTGCCTGAGAACTATCGCTTCGGGGTAGTTCGCGCGGACAAAGTCTGACACACCATCAGCCGAACCGTCATCCACAACGATGATCTCGCGCGGTGGTACGCTCTGTTGAATGACGGACTCAATGGCGCGGTGAATCCGATCTATTCGATTGTAAACGGGAATGATTGCGGAACAGTCAATCACTTCAGAGCAAATCTGCGATAGCGTCGCGCTCTTCGATCAGTTCCTGCTCAGTGATTTTCATCTTTTCCCTGCTGAAGTCATTGATCGCCAGATCTTGAACAATTTCATAACGACCTGAGTTGCAGGTGACCGGAAATGAATAGATCAAGCCTTCTGCAACTCCATACGATCCATCACTCGCGATTGCCATGCTTGTCCAGTTGCCATCTTCAGTTCCCTGCATCCATGTTCGCACGTGATCCATTGCCGCTGAACCTGCCGACGCTGCGCTGGAAAGTCCGCGTGCCGCGATCACCTGAGCGCCTCTTTTTTGAACTGTGGGTATGAACTCCGTTTCAATCCATTCCTGATCCACCGCATCCAGTACAGACGCACCGTTGACCTCCGCATGATGAATATCAGGATACTGCGTTGCTGAGTGATTTCCCCAAATGATCACTCTTTTGATGCTGGTGGAAGGCTGTTCCAGCTTCGCGGCGATCTGACTGATTGCGCGATTGTGATCAAGCCGCGTCATTGCAGTCACCTGTGTCGGGTTCAAGCGTCGCAATTTGCTTGTTGTGATCAGGGCATTTGTGTTGGCGGGGTTACCCACAACAAGAACTCGAACGTCAGGGCTGGCAACCTGGTCAAGCACTGAGCCTTGCGCAGTGAAAATTCTGGCATTCGCTTCAAGCAGATCTTTGCGCTCCATGCCCGGACCTCGCGGGCGGGCGCCAACCATCAGCACGTAGTCTGCATCACCGAATGCAAGTTCCGGATCATCAGTGGTCAAGATTCCGGCAAGTGTTGGAAAAGCGCAGTCATCCAGTTCCATCACCACACCGTTGAGCGCATTCATCGCCGGTGGAATTTCGAGCAGTTGCAGAATGACAGGCTGGTCCTTGCCAAGCATTTCACCTGCCGCCAGTCTGAAGAGAAGACTGTAACTGATTTGTCCTGCCGCACCGGTAACTGTTACTCTGACTGGACTTTTCATGGCTGATTTCCTGTTTTGTAGATTGAGCTGATAAAAATGGTGAACAATGACCTTATGCGTTTTTAACCGGTTCCAAAGATCGCATTGGCTTCAACAATTATTTTACCTTGGCTGGAGGATTCACTTCTTCATCTGGCCGAATGTTTCAGCGCCAGATTCAAGATATGCGATCTCTTCAGGCGTGGATTTCCGTCCCAGAATTTCATTGCGATGTGGAAATCTGCCGAATCTCTCGATAATCTCCCTGTGCAGTTCCGCGTAATCAACGGATTGGGCGGCTGACTCTAGAAACACAGGATGATCAGCTGACTCGCGCAGCAATTCAAACATTTGAACTGATAACTGTTGCACCTCGATGCGCTCAGAATGCTGCAAAGGCATATATGCGAACACCCGTTCAGCGAAACTCAGATCTTCGTGCATGCCATTCTCAATCATGGCCTTCGTCGACTGCAGGGCGGCTGAGTCATATGCGAACGCCTGCGGTGTGCCGCGGTAGACATTGCGCGGAAACTGGTCAGTTGCGATGATCCTTGCCAGATTCTGCCTGACATCAGTGCTGAGACCGGAATTGCAGAGATTGGCGGCAAGGACTATCTGCGGCTCGAATCGATTGCGAATCTCTTCGTCAAATTCATCATTCGGGGTGAACCACTGTTGATTTCTAGTCTCATACCCTTCAGGGGACAAAGCGTCATCAGCGTACCAGAACTCCAGAATAGCATCTGCTTCGAATTTCAAAATTTCACCTTTCGCTCGTTAGTGAATGGAAACTGGCATGCCGACTTCAAGCGAAAACATGCTTTTAGCGTTTCCCTGATTGACCGCGATCTCGATCAGGCCGATTGAATTGCGATACCAGAATCCTTCATTCGCTTTGACATCGGCGAATTTATGTGCTGAACGGAACTCCTGTCCGGCAGCCACCACTTTACTCTCGGCATCAACTGAATCCGCTCGGACTCCAGTAAACCCATTCCCGAAATGATCGAAATAAATCAGTTCAGCCAAATCGCCTGACCACTCCTTCGCACACTCTTCCGTCACAGACTCTCGCATGAACGACTTGGGAATATCGCCTTTGTCCAAAGCCAGACGTGCAGCTGCCGGCCCGAAAACATCCCGCCCGTGAAATGTCGCTGAATTTTCGCTCAAGTCCTCTGATATTATCCGATAGATTGCAGTTGAATCAGATTGTTCATGCAGAATTCTCGAAAAAAGCCCATTATCCGGGCCGATAAACCACCTTGATTCGCATTTGAAACAAATCGGTGCGCGGTCAGTCCCGACTCCAGGATCAACAACCGCCAGAACAATGCACTGCTCTGGCGTGTAGGGCATGAGTGCGTTTAAAAGATAGGCTGATGCCTGAACATTGAACGCTGGCAGGTCATCAATCAGATTGACAATCGCAGTCTGCGGCGCAACTGTCAGAATCTTCGCTGTCACCTGGCCGGTATAGATCGAGCTTCCATAATCGGTGCAAACAACGATCATCGGAAATTCAACCGCTATCAGAGGTGTCTGACTGGTGAAATGCCAGACCGCACACTATCGTTCCATTGTGCGGTTGATTCAGTGTATTCCGACCTACGCTTCTGCAAGTGGAGAGTGCCTTGTTGTCGAACTAGGAATAGGCTCCGAATTGAGGCTTGACTGCCGGATCGACGATTTTTTCCGCAAGAATGAGATGATGACAGCAGGGTATATAGATTCACCCTGTTCCAAATCGTCAATCCACAGGTGTCAGTGTTCCGAAAAAAGGAATTTGAGCGGTCAGCTGACTTACTGCTCCTGATCCCAGATGATGTCAGAATCAACCAACTGAACATAGGCCATTGGCGCAGCGTCGCCGGCACGGTAGCCGCACTTCAATATTCTGAGATACCCGCCCGGGCGGTCCTTATAGCGCACTCCCAATGTGTCAAACAGTTTCTGCACCATCTCTCGGTCCCGCAGCCGCGCGAAGGCAAGACGACGATTCGCCACGCTGGGCTCTTTGGACAGGGTGATCAGCGGTTCAGCAAACCGCCGCAGCTCCTTGGCCTTGGGCACAGTGGTCTTGATCTGTTCGTGCCGGAACAGTGAAGCCGCCATATTGCGCATCATCGCTTTCCGGTGACTGGACGTGCGATTGAGATGTCTGCCGGATTTTCGATGCCGCATTGAACTATTCTCCCAAACGATCCAAGTCTAGTGTGTCCCGACGCAGCAGGAGCGGCGGCCAATTCTCCAGTTTCTGACCAAGCGCCAGATCTCGCTCCGCCAAGACATCCTTGATTTCCGTCAGCGACTTCTTGCCCAGATTCGGTGTTTTCAGCAAATCTGTCTCAGTTCGCTGCACTAGATCGCCGATGTAATGAATCTGCTCGGCTTTCAGGCAGTTTGCCGATCTCACCGTCAGATCCAGTTCATCAAGCGGCTTGAGCAGAACCGGATCATACTGCGGCTCTTCCTCGACATGCACGACTTCCTCAGTCTCCTCAAGATTGGCGAAAGGCGCGATCTGAGTGTGCAGTATTGTGGCGGCGAATCGCACCGCCTCACTCGGGTCAATGGTGCCATTCGTCTCGATGTTGAGAATCAGCTTGTCCAAGTCCGTGCGCTGCTTGACGCGGGCATTCTCCACGGAATAGGACACTTTGCGTATCGGCGTATAGTAGGCATCGACTTTCATCTTGCCGATTTCCATACTGTCCCGCTCTTCAGCTGTTTTCGGCGCAGATTCAGCATCCAGCAGGCGATAGCCCACTCCTCGGGTTACCGTAAGCTCCATCTCAAGCTGCGCATCTGCCAGCAGGTGCGCGATGACATGATCGGAATCAATGATCTCAACATCATGCGGAAGCTGGATGTCCGCGGCGGTCACCACGCAAGGGCCGGTTTTGTTCAGCTTCAGCGTGGCTTCATCGCGCTCGGCGCCAGTCATCTTGACTGCCAGATTCTTCAGATTGATCAAAATCTCGATGACCTCTTCGCGAACACCCTCGATGACGGTGAACTCGTGCAGAGCATCCTTGATTTTCACCTCAGTGATCGCGGCGCCGGGCATGGACGACAGAAGAACGCGTCGCAGTGCGTTGCCCAAGGTATGCCCGAATCCGCGTTCCAGCGGATCAAGCGTGATCTTGGCGCGCTTCGGGTCGCTCTGATCAATCTTGATATTGCGAGGCTTCAAAAATTGTGCAGTATCGTACATTTAATTCCTGTCAAACAAAATAAGAACGAATTATTTGGAGTAGTAACCAATCACCAGAGTTTCGTCGATCTCGTCTGGCAATTGATCGCGTTCGGGGCGATTCTTGTAAATCCCGCGAAAGTTAGAAACGTCAACATCAACCCAGTTCGGGAAACCCACCCGGTCAGTGATGTCCAGTGAAACGCCGATTCGATCCTGACTGCGGCTCTTCTCGCGAATCTCGACGACATCGCCGGGCTGAACCTCATAAGAGGGAATGTTGACCCGTCCGCCGTTGACCAGCACCGCGTTATGACTCACCAGCTGCCGCGATTCGGCTCTTGTGCTGCCAAAGCCCATGCGATAGACAACATTGTCCAGCCGAGATTCCAAAATCTGCAGAAGATTGACACCGGTCGACCCCTGCCGCCGGGAAGCTTCCTTGAAATGCCGTCGGAACTGCTTTTCCATCACACCATAGGTTCTTCTGAGCTTCTGCTTCTCTCTGAGCAACCGGCCATAAACCGTCACACGCGGCCGATGCGAGACCGCTTTCTGCCCCGGCAGCTTCTCAAATCGGCACTTCTCTGTGATCGGCTTGAACTCACCGCGGTGCTTCAAGCTCAGATCGCTCTGCTCGCGTCTTGCGAGCTTGCATTTCGGACCTGTATATCTTGCCATGCTGAACTCCTTTACGGCCTGCGCTGTTTCGGCGGTCTGCAGCCGTTGTGGGGAATCGGCGTCACATCGGTGATCTGCGACACCTCAAGCCCGGCCGCATTCAATGCGCGCACCGCTGAATCCCGCCCCGGACCGGGGCCGCAGACTTCAACGTCGATGTATTTCATGCCCATGCTCAATGCGCTCTTCGCACAGTCTTCTGAAGCGATCTGCGCGGCGAACGGCGTGCTTTTCCGCGATCCCTTGAAATCCATCTTGCCAGCAGTCGACCAGCACAGCACATTGCCCTGCTTGTCAGTGATGGTGATGATGGTGTTGTTGAAAGTCGCATGAATGTGCGCGACACCCATGCTGACGGTGCGTTTGACCTTCGCCTTGCGTTTTCTTTGCTTTCCTTTTGCCACAGTTCAATCACCTACTTTTTCTTTTTCTTCACCGGCGCCTTTCTCGGCCCCTTTCGTGTTCTGGCATTGGTCGACGTCCGCTGCCCCCGCACAGGCAATCCGCGCCGATGTCTCAGGCCCCGATAGCATCCGAGGTCCATCAGACGCTTGATGTTCATCGCGACCTCCCTTCGAAGGTCTCCCTCAATCTGATACTTGGCGACTTCCGCACGCAGCTTCTCCGCCTCAGCGTCAGTCAGATCGCGAACCTTCTTGGTCGGTTCGACCTGCGTGGAGCTGCAGATTGACTCGGCAGTCGGCAAACCGATGCCGTATATCGATGTCAATGCAATCCGAATGTGTTTCTGTACGGGTAGATTAACCCCTGCTATACGTGCCAAAACTTCACTCCCAAATTGGCAATTTGCTCAAATATGACGCAGTCTGTCTCTGTCAGGTGTGCGAGTCAGCTCTAGCCCTGCCGCTGCTTGTGACGCGGGTCAGACGTGCAATGCACCCTGAGCACACCGTTTCTTTTGAAAATCTTACAGTTCCTGCAGATTTTCTTGACTGATGCCCTTACTTTCATTTTCAGTTCCCTTCGATTCTACCGGGTCATTCCAAATCCGCGCGAGATCGATGATTTCTTCAGCAGGCTCTCGTACTGGCGCGACATCAGATGCGACTGCACCTGCGCGATCAGATCCAGCATGACCACAACAATGATGAGCAATGACGTCCCGCCGAAATAAAACGGCACACTCCACTGCACAACCAGAAATTCTGGAATCAGGCAGACGATCACCAAGTAGATTGCGCCTGCCAGTGTCAGCCGCGAAACCACCGTGTCAATGTACTTCAGGGTCTGCGATCCCGGACGGACACCTGGAATGAATGCCCCGGACTTCTTCAAGTTGTCCGCCATGTCCTTCGGGCTGAAAACCAGCGCCGTGTAGAAAAAGCAGAAAAACACGATCATCGCAGAGTAAAGCAGCATGTAGATCGGCTGCCCCGGACCGATTGCAGTCGATATGTCCGACAGCCACCGCATGCCCTCAGACTGCCCGAACCAGCTGCCCAGACTGACTGGAAACAGGATGATGCTCGATGCGAAGATCGGCGGAATCACACCCGACATGTTGATCTTCAGCGGCAGATGGCTGGTCTGTCCAGCCAGCATCTTGCGTCCCTGCTGGCGCTGCGCATAGTTGACCGTTATCCGGCGCTGTCCTCTCTCGAAAAACACCACGCAGCCTGTGACGAAAACAGCACCGACGAAAAGCACCAGCACGCCGATCGGAGTGAAAGCGCCAGTCCTGGCCAGCTCCAAAGTTCCTGCAACCGCCGAAGGCAGTCCAGCGACGATGCTGGCGAATATCAAAAGAGAGATGCCGTTTCCAATGCCGCGCTCTGTTGTCTGCTCACCCAGCCATACCAGAAACATGGTGCCGGTCACCAGCGCCGCCACAGTGGACAGCTTGAAACCCAGGCCCGGAGTCAGCACGACCGCGCTGCCGCCTGCAACCTGCCCCTCGATTGCAATGGCAATGCCGAGCCCCTGAAAAGTGGCCAGCAGAACTGTTCCATAGCGGGTGTACTCAGTGATCTTGCGCCGTCCGGCCTCTCCTTCTTTTTTCAGCTGCTCCAGCTGCGGAATGACGGCGCTCATCATCTGCATGATGATCGAAGCGGAGATGTACGGCATCACACCCAGCGCGAACACGGACAGCCTTGACAATGCGCCGCCGGAGAATACGTTGAATATGTCAACAATCGACCCGCGCGTCTGCTCGAAAAGCGCCGCAACCGCCACCGGATCAACACCCGGCACCGGGACATGAGTGCCCAGCCGGAACACCACCATGGCGCCGAGCACGAAAAGAATTCGCATCTTGAGCTCATTCAAGGTGCCGAGCCCGGGCAATCGGCGTGAAGGTCTTGGTGCGGCCATCAGATCACTCTTCTATCGAACCTTCCGCCGCTTCGATCGCGGCTCTCGCGCCGGCGGACGCGGCGATTCCTTTCAGTGTCACTTTGGCGTCAAGCTCGCCGGAAACGATGACTTTGGCGCGCGACGCTTTCGCCGGAACAATCTTCCTGGCCTTGAGCTTCTCAAGATCAACGACCTCACCGGCGAACTGATTCAGCTCATGCAACCGAACTTCCGCACAGGCGTTGGGGGTCAGCGGATTGAAGCCGCGCTTCGGCAGCCGGCGGTTGATCGGCATCTGACCGCCCTCGAATGCGGCTCTCACACCGCCGCCTGAACGCGAATTCTGGCCCTTGTCGCCGCGCCCGCAGGTGCTTCCGAACGTCGACCCCGCGCCTCGGCCCACGCGCCTGCGACGCTTGCGCGCGCCCGGCGCGCTCTGCAGCCTGATTCGGGTGTCCCGCTGCTCGTCCTGCATCAATTGCGCGCTCATCAGGCAATCTCCTCAACTTCAACCATATAGGAAACCTTGTTGATCATTCCGCGCACCTGGGGTGTGTCCTCCAGCTCGCGGGTGTGATTGATCCGCCGAAGCCCAAGTCCGCGCACACAGGCTTTGTGACTTTCCAGCCGCCCGATTGTGCTGCGCACCAGCTTGACGCGCAGTCTTCCAGATGTCTGCTCGCTCATCGCTCAAAAAATCTCATAGAGCCGTTTAGACCGTTTGCTGGCGATCTCCTGCGGACTCTTTATCGACAGAAGTCCATTGACCGTCGCTCTGGCGACGTTGATCGCGTTGGTTGTTCCAACAACCTTGGCCAGCACATCTTCCACGCCGGCGGCCTCGAAAATCAGTCGCATCGTGTCACCGGCGATGATTCCAGTGCCGGTCGACGCGGGCCGCATGATCACCTTCGCGGCGCCATGCCGGCCGACAACCGGATACTGCAGCGTGCCGTCCTTGAGATGCACTTTCACCATGTTGCGGCGCGCCCGGTCGAATGATTTCTGCGCCGCCAGCGGCACCTCCCGGGCCTTGCCAACTCCGATGCCGACGCGTCCATTGCCGTCGCCGACGACAGTCAGGGCTGAGAATCCGAAAATACGGCCGCCCTTGACCACCTTGGAGACGCGGCGAACCTTGATCAGCTGCTCCTTGAAACCCTCGCCGCCTTGGCCGCCCTGCTGTTCACTTATAGCCATATTCGATATTTCCTGTTTCGCTAGATTGCCAGCCCCGCCTCTCGGGCTGAGTCAGCCAGCTGCTTGACCCGCCCGTGATACTGATGTCCTGAACGGTCGAAGCCGATGTTGTCGATCTGCGCCGCCAGCGCGCGCTCAGCGATCGCCGCGCCCACCAGCCTGGCTGCCTCTGTGTTGCCGCCGCTCTTCAATTGCTTTCTGAGCTCCGGCTCAACTGACGAAGCGCTCGCCAGGGTCTGCTCACCATCGGGCGAGATGATCTGCGCGTAGATATGCTGTGAAGAGCGATACACGCACAATCGATTTTTCCGATGCAGCCGCAAACGAGCCCTCGCTCTGCGAGCCCGCTGCAGACGCTTTGCTTTCTTTTCTCCAGCCATTTATCCTACGCTCTTTGCCTGTTTCCTGCGCACCCATTCATCCGAATATCGGACCCCTTTGCCCTTGTAGGGCTCCACCGGGCGCATCCTGCGAATATCGGCAGCCACCTGTCCCACAACCTGCTTGTCGAATCCATTGACAACCAGCTCAACCTGCGTGCTGGTCTCCGACTTGATCTCAAATGTAACCCCAGCCGGCGCCTCATACTCAATCGGATGGGAATAACCCAGCTGAAATGTCGCTCTCGACTGATTGACCTGAGCCCGATACCCGGTGCCCACCAAAGTCAGCTCTTTCCTGAAGCCTGAACTGACACCGGTCACCATGTTCTGGATCAGCGAGCGCATGGTGCCTGACATCGCTCTGGAGTTCTGACTGGAATTACGCGCGGTGACCGCAATGCTTCCATTGTCGTTCACAACCTTCACCAGCGGATTGATCAGCATGTTCAGCTCGCCTTTGGAACCTTTCACCGTAATCTCCCTGGCCGAAAGATCAACACTGACCCCGTCAGGAATCACGACCGGTTCTTTCGCTATTCGTGACACTTCAAATCCCCCGGCTTAACTGACAGTGCAGATCACTTCGCCGCCGACCTGCATCTTTTTTGCCGCTCTGGCTGTCATGATGCCTTTCGATGTTGAGACGATCGTTACTCCGAGCCCCGCATTGACCAGCGGCATATTGCCGATACCTCGGTAAACCCGACATCCCGGCTTGCTGACGCGCTGCAGCGAGTCGATGACCGGCCGCCCCTGGTAGTATTTGAGCTCTATGTGCAAGGACGGCTTGCCGGAAGCATCGTCAGACGAGAAACCCTTGATATAGCCTTCTTCTTTCAATACCCGCGCAATCTCGCGCTTTATCCTGGAATCCGGCATGGACACGCTCGCGTGAGACGCCCGCGCCGCATTGCGGATTCGGGTCAGCATATCCGCAATTGGATCAGTCATTGCCATGAATCAAAATCTCCGTCTGTTCGTTCTCGTAAGCGCTTCGCTACCAGCTGGCCTTCGTCGCGCCTGGCGCCTCGCCTTTCATAATCACTTCGCGCAGCTTGTTGCGCCCAAGTCCGAAGCGGCGGTAGTACCCGCGCGGCCGGCCAGTCAGCGCGCAGCGATTGCGCTGACGATTCGGATTGCTGTCCCGGGGCAGTTTCTGCAGCGCCATGACCGCTTCCATGCGCTCTTCCAAGGTAAGTTCGGGGTCGATCACCCGTTTTTTCAGCAAGGCCCGCTTCTCGGCGTACCGGGCGGCAAGCTTCTTTCGCTTGACCTCGCGAGCCAGCATCGATTTTTTCGCCATAGCTAGTTCTGCCTGAGTGGAAAGTTGAACCCGCGCAGCAACGCGCTGGCCTCTTCATCAGTCTTGGCTGATGTTGTGATCGTGATGTTCATGCCTCGGATGGCGTCGATGGTGTCGTAATTGATCTCCGGAAACACAATCTGCTCTTTGATGCCGAACGAGTAGTTGCCGCGCCCGTCGAATGCTTTAGCCGGCAGGCCGCGGAAATCGCGGATTCGCGGAATCGCAATCGAGATCAGCCGGTCCAGAAACTCATACATCCGATTTCTGCGCAGCGTCACCATGCAGCCGACATCGAATCCCTCGCGGATCTTGAATGCCGCGATTGCCTTGCGAGCCTTGGTGACCACCGGCTTCTGCCCTGCGATCAGCTGCATATCGCTGACTGCATTGGTGACCAGGTTCTTGTCTTTCTTGACGACCGCGCTGCCAAGCCCCATGTTCAGGGTGATTTTCGTGACGCGCGGCACCTCCATCACGTTTTCATAGTTGAATTCGCTCTTCAGACGATCAAAAAGCTCGTCCTTGTAGAACTGCTCAAGCCTTGGAATTGAGTTGCTCATCACTGATAAATCTAGTTGAGTACTTCGCCATTCGATTTGAAATAGCGCACTTTGGTGCCGTCGGCCAGAAATTTGAATCCGATTCGATCCCCTTTCCCCGTCGACGGGTTGAAGATCGCCAGATTCGAAATCTGAATCGGCGCCTCCTTGGAAAGAATGCCGCCGGTCTGATTGGCATTTGGATTCGGACGCGTATGGCGCTTCACCACATTGATGTCATTGACCAGAGCCCGTCTGCCATCTGCGCTGATGTTCAGCACCGTGCCGCGCTGACCGCGGTCCTTGCCGGCAAGGACAATGACATCGTCTCCTTTCTTGATCTTTTTCATTGCTGATTCACTAAATGACTTCTGGCGCCAGCGAAACAATTCGCATGAACTTCTCTTTTCTGAGCTCGCGGGTGACCGGACCGAATATGCGGGTGCCGACCGGCATGTGCTGCGCATTCAGCAGCACCACTGCATTGCGGTCAAAGCGGATCAGCGAACCATCCCTGCGTCGAACGCCCTTTCGGGTTCTCACCACGACTGCGTAAAACACATCACCCTTGCGCACGCGGCTGTTGGGAATGGCTTCCTTGATCGTGATGCGGATGATGTCGCCGATGCCAGCATAACGCCGCTTCGAACCGCCCAGCACCTTGATGCACTGAACCCGTTTCGCTCCGCTGTTGTCAGCAACATCGAGCATGCTCTGCATCTGAATCATCTGCCTGCCACCTCAAATATCATTCCGATCTGCTTTCAAGAATCTTGACCAGCCGCCAGCTTTTGGTGCGCGACAGCGGCCGGCACTCCTCGATCAGCACCTTGTCATTTTCCTTGCAGCTGTTGTTCTCGTCATGCGCATGCAGTTTGGTGATCCGCTTGACATACTTCCGATACAGCGGATGCGGAATCTTGCGGACGATGGACACTGTGATCGTCTTGTCCATCCGGGCGCTGGTAACCACACCGGGCACGGTGCGCGCCTTGCTGATTTTTGCTGTCTCTTCCATGCTATCCACTGAGTTTCTGTTCATTCAGCACAGTCTTGATCCGCGCTATATCCCTTCGCATCTCGCGAAATTTCGCAACATCAGCGAACTGTCCAGTGCTGTGCTGGATGCGAGTTTCCAACTGCGAGCGTCGCAGCTCAATCAGCTGCTTGCGCAGCTCTTCCGGCGAACTGCTGCGCAAATCGCCTGCCTTGTTCACAGCACCCCCTGTCGCTTCGCGAAAGTGGTCTGAACCGAGAATTTGGCGCTGGCCCGGCGAAACGCCTCGCGGGCCATGGCTTCCGACACACCCTCAATCTCATAGAGCATGTGTCCAGGCTTGACAACAAACACCCAGTATTCGGGGTTGCCCTTGCCCTTGCCCATTCTCACCTCAAGCGGCTTCTTGGAAACCGGCTTGTCCGGAAAAATGCGAATCCACAGCTTGCCGCCTCTTCTGACATAGCGGTTGATCGCCCGGCGTCCAGCTTCAATCTCGCGCGCGGTGATTCGCCCGCGGGTCGTCGCCTTGAGCCCGAACTCACCGAAACTCACCTGGTTTCCGCGCGTCGCGAGGCCGCGGTTGCGACCTTTCTGCTGTTTTCTGAATTTTGTGCGTTTGGGTTGCAGCATTGCTCAATACCCCGTCCTATCCTTCTTTCTTGGAAGTTTGCAGGTTGTTCTTGGAATCCCTGTAGACCTCGCCGGTGAAGATCCAGACTTTCACACCGATGACGCCATACGTGGTGATCGCCTCAGCGAAGCCATAGTCCACCTTCGCTCGAAATGTATGCAAGGGCACCCGGCCCTCGCGGTACCACTCGGTTCTGGCAATGTCAGCTCCGTTCAAACGTCCGGAGATCATCACCTTCACACCCAATGCGCCAACCCGCATCGAATTCTTGACTGCCAGCTTCATCGCCCGCCTGAACATCATGCGCTTCTCAAGCTTCTGGCAGATGCTCTCAGCGACGAGTGTCGCGTCCAGGTCCGGTTTTCGAATCTCCTCAACCGACACCGACACTGGCGCGCCGTTCATCTTGGTCAGCTCGGTCCGCAGGCTGTTGATGTCCTCGCCCTTCTTCCCGATCACAGTGCCTGGGCGGGCGGAATGAATCACCACCTTCAGATTCTGCGCCGGCCGCTCAATCAGAATGTCGCTGATCGAGGCGTTCGCCAGCCGCTTGCGAATGAATTCGCGCACCTCCAGATCCTGCTTCAGATTGTGCGCATAGTCCTTGCCGGATGCAAACCATCGAGATTTCCAGTCGGTGGAGATTCCCAGCCGGATTCCGGTTGGCTGTACTTTCTGACCCATAATTCCTAACCCCGCTTCTCGTCTGACACAACAACGGTGATGTGGCTGTTGCGTTTGCAAATTCGATTGGCTCTGCCGCGCGCCCTGGCCCGAAAGCGCTTGAACATCGGCGCCTCATCAACAAACGCCTCGCTGACAAACAGCTCGTCGATATTCGCGTTATTGTTCACTTCCGCGTTGGCAATCGCTGAATCCAGCGTCTTCAGCACCAGCCGCGCCGCCTTCCGGGTGCTGAACGCCAGCACATCGCGCGCCTGCTCCACCGGAAGCGTCCGGATCTGGTCGACTACCAGCCGGCACTTGTACGGCGACGAGCGCACGTATTTTGAAACTGATCTGACTCTCACTGCCATTCGCTCCTATCGCGCCTTCTTGTCAGCGGCGAACGCCCTGAAAGTTCTGGTTGGCGCGAACTCACCGAGTTTGTGCCCAACCATGTTCTCAGTAATCAGAATCGGCACATGATGACGGCCGTTGTGAACCGCGATCGTCAAGCCGATGAATTCCGGCAGAATCATCGATCTTCTCGACCAGGTTTTGATGGGCTGCCGACTGTTCGTCTCGCGGGCCTTTTTCACTTTCGCCCACAGGTGATGGTCAACAAACGGTCCTTTTTTGACTGATCTGCTCAACGTTCTTCCTCTCTGCCTATCTGCGCTTGCCTGCTCGGCGTACAATCATTTTCGATGTGTGCCGCGCCCGTCGGGTTCTGTAGCCCTTGGTGGGAACGCCCCACGGTGATACCGGATCCCGTCCGCCGGAGGTTCGCCCTTCGCCGCCGCCGTGCGGGTGATCAACCGGGTTCATCGCAACACCGCGCACAGTCGGACGAATGCCGCGCCAGCGTTTCGCGCCGGCCTTGCCGAGCTTGCGCAAGCCATGCTCCTCGTTTCCAACTTCGCCGATCGTCGCCCGGCAGCTGGAATTGATCTTCCGCATCTCACCGGAGCGAAGACGCATCAGCGCATAGTTCCCCTCCCGGCCAAGCAGCTGTGCGGACGCTCCGGCAGAACGCGCCAGCTGCGCGCCCTTGCCAGGCTTCATCTCGATGCAGTGAACAACCGTGCCCTGCGGAATTCTGCTCAACGGCAGGCAGTTTCCCGGCCGAATCGGCGCGCTGTTGCCGGATTCGAGAGTGTCGCCCGGACGCACGCCTTTCGGAGCGATGATGTATCGCCGTTCACCGTCTGCGTAGAGCAGCAGCGCGATATTCGCGCTGCGGTTCGGATCGTATTCGATGCGCTCGACGCGGGCCGGAATGCTGTCCTTGTTGCGTCGAAAGTCAATGATCCGATACCTGCGCTTGTGACCGCCGCCCCGATGGCGGACCGTGATGCGGCCGACATTGTTGCGGCCGTCGGTCTTGCTCACCGGCTCCAGCAGCGGGCGGTGCGGTCCGCCGCGGTGAACCTGCCGGTTCTCCACCTTGACCATGCCGCGGCGACCCGGCGTCGTTGGATTTTGCTTTACCAGTGTCATATCAACTGCGGGCCCCTAGGCGCCGATGGCCTGTGAAAAATCAATGTCGTCATCCTTGTGCAGCCGGACATAGGCTTTGCGCCGGTCGTTCTGCTTTCCCTGATTTCGACCGAAGCCTTTCTTCTTGCCGCGTATGTTCAGCACCTGCACCGAAAGAACCCGAACCTTGAAAAGCGTCTCCACCGATTCCTTGATTTCCTGTTTGGTCGCATCGCGGGCAACCTCGAACACAATCTGCTTGCTGTGCTCAGCGACACGCGTGCTCTTCTCCGAAATGATCGGATAGCGAATGATTGTGTACATGCGCTCTTCGTTCATTGCAGCCACTCATCAATTCGCCTGACCGCCCCTTCGGTCATCAGCACCCTGCCTCGGTCCACCATGTCAGCCGGATTCAGCATGGACGGATCGATCAGGTGCACATTCGGTATGTTTCTCACGGACAGATGCAGGTTGTCGCTGGCATCATCGTCCACGATCAAAGCCGTCTGGCAGGTCAGCTTCTCAAGCTGCCGCACTGCCATCCTGGTGCTCGGCGCCTCGCACTCCAAGTCGGTCACCACGATCAGATTGCCGCGGCGAAGGGTCTCTGACAGCGTCGAGCGCATTGCGGCCCGATACGCCTTTCGATTGATCTTCTGCGAGTAATCGCGGGGCGTTGCCGCAAAGGTCTGTCCACCGCTTCGAAACAGTGGACTGCTGCGAGTGCCGGCTCTTGCCCGCCCCGTGCCTTTCTGGCGAAAAGGTTTCGCACCGCCGCCGCGCACCCGCGCACGATTCTTCTGCGCATGCGTGCCAGCGCGATAGGCGGCCCGATACGCCACCACCACCTGGTGCACCAGAGCGCTGTTGAACTCAGCGTCAAAATTGGCACTGGAGACTTCGATCGACTTGTGCCGATTGCCCTCTTTGTCCAATACCTCAAGTTCCATTTCCGTTTGTTCCTGTTCCAGATTGATCTAGGATTTCTGTTTGACCGCTCTTGTGACAATGACATCCGACTGCCGCGAGCCCGGAATCGATCCTTTGATCAGCAGCAGCTTGCGCTCCTGATCAATGCGCACGATCTCAAGGTTCTGCTGCACACTGGTCGCGTTGCCGGAGTGCCCGGCCATTTTCTTGCCTGGAAACACCCGGCTCGGCGTCTGGTTCTGGCCGATCGATCCAGGCTTTCGATGAGCCTTGGAGGTGCCGTGAGTGGCGCGGCCGCCGCCGAATTTCCAGCGTTTCACCACCCCTGTGAAGCCCTTGCCGATCGACACGCCCTTCACATCAACCTTCTGGCCTTCGCTGAACAGCGTGACATCCACACTGTCACCGACCTTGTAGGAATCCGCTTCGGCATTGTCAACTCGGAACTCCCACAGGCCGCGGCCTGGCTCAACGCCTGATTTTTCATAGACTCCGCGCATCGGCGCCGTCACTTTCTCCTCTTTGACGCGCCCTGTCGTGACTGCGATCGCGCTGTAGCCGTCCTTGGACTCGGACTTCAGCTGCGTGACTCGGTGAGGCTCGACGCCCACTACGGTGACCGGAACTGAATCGCCGTCTTCCTTGAAGACACGCGTCATGCCCAGCTTGGTTCCAATGAGTCCTAATGACATGGCAATCGCTCCGAATCCGCGCGCTTCACTACTTCAGCTTGATCTCAACATCCACACCCGACGGCAGATCGAGCTTCATCAGCGCATCGATAGTCTTGTCCGTCGGTTCGACGATGTCCATAATCCGCTTGTGAGTGCGAATCTCAAACTGATCGCGGGATTTCTTGTCGGCATTCGGCGAGCGCAGCAGCGTGTACCGCTCGATGCGCGTCGGCAACGGAATCGGCCCGCGCACGATGGCTCCCGTGCGCCGCGCGGTCTCGACGATCTGCGCCGCAGAACTGTCAATCATTCGGTGATCAAATGCTTTCAACCGAATGCGAACCTTCTGTTCGTCAATGGCTCTTACTGCAGGGCTTGCCATGTTACTCTCTTCGTGTGCTAATTTGTGTATTCAGTCGTTGGCTGCCATCGCCATCCAATGAGATCAGCTGGCCTTCTTCAGCGCCAGTCCTGCTTCCTCAGCGGAAACGGGCACGTAATTGTCGAATTCCATCGAATAGGTGGCGCGCCCCTGGGTCAGCGAGCGCAGCGATGTCACATAGCCGAACATCTTCACCAGCGGCACTCTGGCCTTGATGACCTTTCCGCTGCTGACATCGGAAACCTCCTCGATGATTCCGCGCCTGGCGTTCAAATCGTTGGTTACCGAACCGAGGTACTCACTGGGGGTGACCACCTCCACCGACATGAACGGCTGCAGTAGCTGCGGATTGGCGCGCAGCACCGCATCTCGGAAAGCCTGAGTGCCTGCAATCTTGAACGCCTGCTCGGACGAGTCGACCTCATGGAACGAACCGTCCAGCAGGGTTGCCTTCACGTCAACGACCGGGTAGCCGGCGATGACTCCCGATCCCATCGCACCCTCAATGCCGCGCCTCACCGCTGGGATGAATTCTTTCGGGATGGCGCCGCCGACAATCTTGTCCGCGAACTCAAACCCACCGCCCTGCGGCAGGGGCTCAATCTGAATCACGACATGTGCGAACTGACCGCGGCCGCCCGTCTGGCGGACATGGCGCGTCTCCTGCTCAACTGCAGAGCGAATGGTCTCCCGATAGGCGACCTGGGGCTGACCGATGTTGGAATCCACGCTGAACTCGCGTCTCAGCCGGTCAATGATGATCTCCAGGTGCAGCTCGCCCATTCCGGAGATAATGGTCTGGCCGGATTCTGAATCCGTGCGCACCTTGAATGAGGGGTCTTCCTTCGACAGCTTCGCCAGTGCCAGCGACAGCCGGTCCTCATCGGCGCGTGTTTTCGGCTCGACGGCCTGTGAAACAACGGGCTCCGGAAACTCCATCCGCTCCAGTGCGATCTCAGCGCCTTTCGGCGCGATGGTGTCGCCGGTCGATACATTCTTGAGCCCCACTGCCGCGACGATGTCACCAGCCCTGATTTCCTTGATCTCGACCCGATCGTTGGCATGCATCTGCAGGAGTCGGCCGATGCGCTCTTTCTTGCCATTGGAGACATTCACAACTGAGTCGCCGGATTTCAGAGTGCCTGAATACACTCTCAGAAACACCAGCTGACCGACAAATGGATCGGTCATGATCTTGAAAGCCAGTCCCGCGAACTTCTCCGCATCATCCGCGCGGCGAATCTCCGAGATTTGCCTGTCTGCGTCGACCAGCCCTTCCACCGGCGGCACTTCCGTCGGATTGGGGAGGAAGTCGAGCACGCCGTCCAGCAGCAGCTGAACGCCCTTGTTCTTGAATGCCGAGCCGCAAAAAACGGGGACGATGCTGTTGTCTATGGTCAACATACGCAGTCCCCGGCGAATCTGATCTTCATTCAGCGTGCCTTCCTCAAGCCATACATTCATCAGGTCGTCATCCGCGTCCGCCGCAGCCTCAACCAGATTCTCGCGCATGGCGCTGGCTTTCTCGATCAGATTGTCCGGCACTTCCTTTCTAGTGTATTTGGCGCCCATTGTCGAGTCATCCCAGTACCAGGCTTCCATGGTGATCAGATCGACCACGCCGGCGAACCTGTCTTCCGCGCCGATGGGAATCTGCACGGGAACCGCCCGCGCACCCAGGTATTTCTTGACCTGACCGACGACATTCTCAAAATCGGCGCCGATTCGGTCCATCTTGTTGATGAAGATCATCCGAGGCACGCCGTAGCGATCGGCCTGGCGCCACACGGTCTCAGTCTGCGGCTCAACGCCGCCAACCGCGCACAGCACTGTCACAGCGCCATCCAGCACTCTCAATGAACGCTCCACCTCGATGGTGAAATCCACATGTCCGGGAGTGTCGATGATATTGACCCGATGCTGTCCCAAAGGCGCGCGCGCGCCCTGCCAGAAGCATGTCGTTGCGGCTGAGGTGATCGTGATGCCGCGCTCCTGCTCCTGCTCCATCCAGTCCATGACGGCGTTGCCGTCGTGGACTTCGCCGATCTTGTGCGAGATTCCTGCATAGAACAGAATTCGCTCAGTGGTCGTCGTCTTGCCGGCGTCAATGTGAGCCATGATGCCGATATTGCGGTAATTCTTGATTGGCGTCTGTCTTGCCATCAGTCTTGACTGCCCTGTCTGATCTTAGTATCTGAAATGCGAAAACGCTTTGTTCGCTTCCGCCATCTTGTGCGTGTTCTCACACTTTTTGTATGCTTCACCCGAGCGGTTTGAGGCCTCAATCAGCTCCGCTGCCAGCCGCAGCGCCATGGACTTCTCGCGGCGCTTTCTCGCCGCATCGATAATCCACCGAATCGCCAGTGCATCGCGCCGCGTTGCGCGGACCTCAATCGGCACCTGATAAGTTGCCCCGCCGACTCGACGGCTTTTCACCTCGACTGTCGGCCGGACATTCTCAAGCGCCGCCTCAAACACTTCCAGCGGTTCGCCGGCGCCGCGCGAGACAATCACATCGAATGCGTTGTAAAGTATTTTCTCGGCAATGGATTTCTTGCCATCCAGCATCAAGGCATTGATGAACTTCGCCACCATGATCTGCTTGTACTTGGGATCTGGCATGATCTTCCGTTTCGGCACCAATCGTCGTCTTGGCATAATCTTCGACCGCTTGTCCTAACTAGTTCAATTCTTGGGCGAGCGCTAACGCGGCCGCTTGGTGCCGTACTTCGAGCGCCCCTGCCGCCGCTCGTCCACGCCGGAGGTGTCCAGAGCGCCGCGCACCGTGTGATAGCGAACACCCGGCAGATCCTTCACCCGTCCGCCGCGGATCAGCACAACCGAGTGCTCCTGCAGATTATGGGACTCACCGCCGATGTAGGTGGTGACCTCATAGCCGTTGGTCAATCTGACACGCGCCACCTTCCGCAGCGCGGAGTTCGGTTTCTTCGGTGTGGTGGTGTACACCCGCGTGCAGACGCCGCGTTTTTGCGGACATGCCTCGAGCGCGGGCACGTTCGTCTTCTTGGTCTGTTTCTTCCTAGGCCGGTTAACCAGCTGATTTATTGTCGGCATGACCGCTCGGTAATCGTTGAAACAATTGGCGAAAATCACCAAAAATACAAATAATAAAAAGACAGACCGTAATCGATCTGTCTGTCTGCCTGATGCCGCTCCGACACCAAGCACAAAGCCTACTAATATTAAACTATTTTCTGCGGGAATTCAAGCCTGATTTTGAAATAAAAATACCCGACCTGAACTCCCATGAACTGCCGCCTCGCGCTGGTGCGCGATCAGCTCATTCCCGTCTGGAACAGCCGATCTGGATCGATCACACTGTCGTCATCACTCGGTGCACGCGCCACGGCCTGCTGAAATCCCTGTTCGAACTCCATCTCCGGTGTCTGCAACAGCAGTTGCTGACGACGCTGGCGCTTGCGCTCCTCATGGTGCACCAGACCGGTACCAGCCGGTATGAGACGTCCTACGATCACATTCTCCTTAAGGCCGCGCAGCTGATCCACCTTGCCGCTCACTGAGGCGTCGGTGAGCACTCGGGTTGTTTCCTGAAAAGACGCGGCGGAGATGAATGACTCCGTCATCAGCGACGCCTTGGTGATTCCCAGCAGCACGCGAACCGCTTTGGCTTCCTCCTGCTCGGGCTCCTCACCGTTTTCATTGGCCTCCCGAATCTGCTCATTGACCTGCTCGAAGTGCGAGCGCTCAACCAGCTCGCCGGGCAGAAACTTCGTCGTTCCCGGCTCCTCGACGCGGACCTTGCGCAGCATCTGACGGACAATGACCTCGATGTGCTTGTCATTGATCGCGACACCCTGCAGCCGATAGACCTCCTGCACTTCCTTGACAATGTAAGATGTCAGCTCCTCGACCCCTTTCAGTTCCAGAATGTCCGCGGAGACCGGCGCGCCATCAATAATCTGCTCGCCTCTTTCAACCGTCTCGCCATCGAACACCATGAACGAACGTCCCTTCGAGATGAGCTCCTTGTGCTCCTGTCCGTCCTCATCGGTGATGATCAGCCGGACTTTGCCCTTGGTCTCCTCACCGAAACTGACAGAGCCCGAATACCTGGCGTAGACCGCCGGGTCTTTGGGGCGCCGCGCCTCGAACAGCTCCGCAACACGCGGCAGACCGCCCGTAATGTCGCGGGTTGAATCGTACTCATGCGGAATTCTTGCCAGAACGTCACCAACCTCAACCTCGCCTCCGTGCTGGACGAGAATCTGAGCGCCAGTCGGCAGCAGATATCTCACCTCCCGGTTGGTCTTCGGAAACATGATCGTCTGATCGTGCTTGTCGACAAGACGGATCGCAGGCCGATCCTCAAGCGACTTCTGCTTCGAATCCAGAACGGTGAAAAATGGACGCCGCCGATCGGTTTCCTCAAAATCATCATCTGTTGACTGGGTAACCGTGATGCCATCATCGAAATTCTCCAGTTTCACAATGCCATTGACTTCGTTGATGATCGGATGGATGTGCGGGTCCCAGTTCGCGATTGTCTGATCCGGCAGCACTGAGGTTCCATGCCCGACATAGAGCTCAGCGCCATACGGCACCTGATACCGCTCGGCGACAATGCCGTTGGTATCCAGAATCTTCACCTCGCCGGATCGGGTGTTGACAATCAGGTTGCCCCTTGAGTTCGTGATGTAGTTGATACGGTCGAACTCAAGCGATCCCTTGGTCTTCACGGTGATTCCGGTCGAGGACTGCTCGCGCTCAGCCACACCGCCCATGTGAAAGGTGCGCATGGTGAGCTGCGTGCCCGGCTCGCCGATGCTCTGCGCCGCGATCACACCGACTGCCTCACCGCGATTGACGAGATGACCGCGTCCCAGATCGCGCCCGTAGCAAGTCGCGCAGATTCCATACTTTGTCTCACAGGTAACCGGCGAGCGCACCTTGACCCGGTGAATGGAGTGCTGCTCGATCTGTCTCACGAGCCTCTCAGTGATCATCTCACCCGCCTCGACAAGCACTTTGCCCGTGGTGGGCGACTTGATGCCTTCTGCGGTTGAGCGCCCCAGAATTCTGCTGGCCAGCGGCACCACAATCTCACCGCCCTTGACCAGCGCCTCAAGCTTGATGCCGGTGTCGGTGCCGCAGTCGATCTCGGTCACCACCAGATCCTGGCAGACATCGATCAGCCGTCTCGTCAGATAGCCTGAGTTGGCGGTCTTCAGCGCGGTATCCGCCAAACCTTTGCGGGCGCCGTGAGTCGATATGAAATACTGCAGCACATCAAGACCTTCGCGGAAGTTGGCCTTGATCGGCGTCTCGATGATGGTGCCATCCGGCTTGGACATCAGCCCGCGCATCGCCGCCAGCTGCCTGATCTGCGCATGCGAGCCGCGCGCGCCTGAATCCGCCATCACGTGAACTGGATTGAAAGATCGCTGCTCGACCTCATTTCCGTGCTGATCGATGACGTTCTCGACACTGAGCTTGTTCATCATGGACTTGGCAACCTTGTCACTCGCGTGCCCCCATATATCAACCACCTTGTTGTAGCGCTCGCCATCGGTCAGCAGGCCGGCATTCGCCTGCCGCTGCACGAACTCAACCTCCTTGTCAGCCTGATCCAGAATCTCCTTCTTGTCGTCCGGTATCTCGATGTCATCGACGCAGATGGAAATTCCGCCTTTTGCCGCATAGTCAAAGCCGATATACATCAGCTGGTCCGCCAGCACCACCGTCTCCTTCAGACCGACATGACGGTAGCATTCGTTGACGATCTCCGAGATCGCCCGCTTGTTGAGCACTCGGTTGATCAGTGCGAACGCCATGCCGTTCGGCAGTATCTCAGAGAGCAGCGCCCGTCCGACAGTCGTGTCATAGAAACGGCGCGTCTCGCGCCACTCGCCATTGACCTTCTCCCGCTCGACAATCCGTACTCGAATGCCCGCGTGAAGAGTGACTGCGCCGATGTCATAAGCGCGCCGCACTTCGGCGACATCCGCGAAAACTTTTCCATGACCTCGGGGATTGTTCGCCTCCCGTGTCAGGTAATAGAGACCCAGTACGATATCCTGCGACGGCACGATGATCGGCTCGCCATTGGCCGGAGACAGAATGTTGTTGGTGGACATCATCAGTGTGCGCGCCTCGATCTGGGACTCGACAGTCAGCGGAATATGCACTGCCATCTGGTCGCCGTCAAAGTCGGCGTTGTAGGGTGTGCAGACCAGCGGGTGCAGCTGAATCGCCTTGCCTTCCACCAGAATCGGCTCGAATGCCTGGATGCCCAGCCGATGCAGCGTCGGCGCGCGGTTGAGCAGAACCGGATGCTCGCGGATCACCACCTCTTCCAGGATATCCCAGACCTCAGGGCCTTCCTTCTCGATGACGCTCTTCGCCCAGCGGATGTTCGACCGCTGCGGGTAGCGCTTGTTCAGCTCGCAGAAGACAAACGGCTTGAACAGCTCAAGCGCCATGCGCTTCGGCAGTCCGCACTGGTGCAGTTTCAAAGTCGGTCCGACAACGATCACCGAGCGTCCGGAGTAGTCAACTCTCTTGCCAAGCAGATTCTGCCGGAAACGTCCCTGCTTGCCCTTGATGGAGTCGGCGAGAGACTTGAGCTTCTGCTTGTTGGCGCCGGTGATCGACTTGCCGCGCCGCCCGTTGTCAAGCAATGCATCGACCGCTTCCTGAAGCATGCGCTTTTCGTTTCTGACGATGATGTCGGGCGCATGCAGGTCAATCAGCCGCTTCAGCCGGTTGTTGCGGTTGATCACCCGCCGGTAGAGATCATTGAGATCGGACGTTGCGAACCGCCCCGCATCCAGCGGCACCAGCGGCCTGAGGTCCGGCGGCAGTATCGGCAGCACCTGCAGAACCATCCATTCGGGCTTGTTGCCGGAGTGAATGAAGGACTCAATCAGTTTGAGACGCTTGGTCAGCTTCTTGATCTTGGTCTCAGATTTGGTCTCCGACAGCTCCATACGCAGCAGATCAGCTTCCTCATCAAAATCAATGCTGCGGATCAGGGTTCGAATCGCCTCGGCGCCCATGCCCACTTCAAATTCGCTGCCATGCTCCTCATAAGCCTTGTGATACTCTTCCTCACTCATGCAGTGACCGCGCTCAAGCGTGGTGTTCTCGCCCGGATCGATGACCACATAAGCCTCGAAGTACATCACCAGCTCGATCTGGCGCACCGTCATGTCCAGCAGCAGTCCGAGCCTGGACGGCAGGCTCTTCAGAAACCAGATGTGCGCGACCGGGCTTGCCAGCTCGATGTGCCCCATGCGCTCGCGCCGCACCTTGGAATTGGTCACCTCAACTCCGCATTTCTCACACACCACGCCCTGGTGCTTCAGGCGTTTGTACTTTCCGCACTGGCACTCGTTGTCTTTCACCGGACCGAAGAGCTTGGCGCAGAAAAGACCGTCGCGCTCCGGCTTGAAAGTTCGGTAATTGATCGTTTCCGGCTTGCGGACCTCGCCGTAGGACCAGCTGCGAATTCTTTCCGGCGATGCCAGTCCGATGCGGATCTCATCAAAGTCCTCGAGCCGCCCTGCCCGTTTCATCAAGTTATCAAGATTTCTCATATTGCAACTCTCAATTCTGTCAATCTATTCTTTCGAGATCAATCCCTTACTTGGAATCTCTCATTTCGACATTGAGCCCCAGCGAGCGAATTTCCTTCACCAGCACATTGAACGACTCCGGCGTATTCGCCTCCATACGATGCTGTCCCGCAACGATGTTCTCGTAAATCTTCGAGCGGCCGAACATGTCGTCCGACTTCACTGTCAGCATTTCCTGCAAAGTGTATGCGGCGCCATAAGCTTCCAGCGCCCAGACCTCCATTTCGCCGAAACGCTGACCGCCGCCCATCGCCTTGCCGCCCAGCGGCTGCTGGGTGACCAGGCTGTAGGGGCCTGTCGAGCGCGCATGCATCTTCTCATCGACAAGGTGTGTCAGCTTGAGCATGTACATGTAGCCGACTGTAACCGGCCGATCGAACGCCTCTCCGGTCCGGCCGTCATAGAGTATCGCCTGACCGCTGCGCGGCAGGCCCGCGATCTCAAGCATCTCCTTGACCTCCTCTTCCGTCGCGCCGTCGAATACGGGTGTCGCGATCGGCAGTCCGTTGCGCAGATTGCCGGCCAGCTCCATCACCTCGCGCGCATTCATCGACTTGAGCAGCGAACGCTCGGACGGTGCGGTGTAGAAAGTCTGCAGATGCTTCTTCATCTGCGGGCTCTTCATGCCCTCATCGATCATCTGACCGATCTGCCGGCCAATCTCTTTCGAGGCCCAGCCCAGATGCGTTTCCAGCACCTGTCCGATATTCATTCGAGAAGGCACGCCCAGCGGATTCAGGATGATGTCCACCGGTGTTCCATCAGCAAGATGCGGCATGTCCTCGATCGGAACGATCTTTGAGATCACACCCTTGTTGCCGTGCCGCCCCGCCATCTTGTCGCCGGGCTGCAGGCGGCGCTTGATCGCAACAAACACCTTCACCCGCTTCAGCACACCGGTCTTGAGATCATCGCCTTCCTGAATCTTCGCGCGGCGGCTCTCGAACTCCTCGTTGTACTGCTCCTTCTTGCTCTCGATCAGCGCTCGGATGGCCTCGAACTGCCGCGCCACCTCATCATCGCGCACGCGGATCTCAAACCATTCCTTCGGCTTGAGCTCGGCCAGGTACTCCGCGGTGATCTCATCACCCTTGCCGAGTCCGTTCGGCCCGCCTTCCGCAACCTGACCGATCAGCAGCGATTCAATGCGGTCGAATGCGGCCCGCTCCTCAATCCGCTTCTTCTCCTCCAGGTCTTTCTGAACGTTGTCAATCTCAAGCTCGATATTGTCAATGGCGCGCTGATCGCGCTCCACACCCTCGCGGGTGAACACCTGCACATCAATGACTGTGCCCGAAGTGCCGGACGGCATTTTCAGCGAGGTGTCCTTGACATCGGATGCCTTCTCGCCGAAGATCGCAAACATCAGCTTCTGCTCGGGAGTGGGCTGCACGTCACCTTTCGGTGACACTTTACCAACCAGAACGTCTCCAGGAAACACCTGGGCGCCGTTGTAGATGATGCCGGAATCGTCCAGCTTGCGCAGCGCGGACTCCCGGACATTGGCGATGTCCCGGGTGATCTCCTCAGGCCCCAGCCGCGTGTCGCGCGCCTCGACCGAGAACTCCTCGATGTGAACGGTGGTGTACACCTCGTCCTGAACCAGGCGTTCTGAAATCACGATTGAATCTTCGAAGTTGTAACCGCACCAGGCCATGAACGCAACCAGTATGTTGCGGCCGAGCGCCAGCTCGCCCATATTGGTGGCCGGACCGTCAGCGATGGTATCGCCTTTCAGAATCCGATCCCCCACATTGACCAGCGGACGCTGATTGATGGTGGTGCTCTGATTGGAGCGGCGGTACTTGATCAGAGAGTAGATATCCACTCCGGAATCCAGGCTGCTGGTCTCCGACTCCTCGGCGCGGATGACAATTCTGCCGCTGTCGACCGACTCAACCACGCCGCTTCTTTGCGCCAGAAGCGTAACTCCCGATTCAACGCCGACGGTGCGCTCGGTGCCTGTGCCGATCAGCGGCGTTTCAGTCTCGATGATCGGCACCGCCTGACGCTGCATGTTGGAGCCCATCAGCGCGCGGTTCGCATCGTCGTGCTCAAGGAACGGAATGCAGGCCGTCGCGATCGACACAATCTGCGCCGGTGCCACATCGACATAGTTGATCTTGTCGGGACTGGACAGCGCGAACTCATTGCCCTGCCGGCAAGGCACCAGATCCTTGGTCAGCTGGCCTTTGTCGCCGGAGGTGACATTGGTTGGCGCAATGACATAATCGCCTTCCTCGATGGCAGAAAGATAATGCACATCGTCCGGATTCTTTGAAACCTTGCCATTGACAACCTTGCGATATGGAGTTTCCAGAAATCCATAGTCATTGATGCGGGCGTACATGGCCAGCGAGTTGATGAGACCGATATTCGGACCTTCCGGCGTCTCGATCGGGCAGACGCGCCCGTAGTGAGTCGGATGGACATCCCGAACCTCGAATCCAGCGCGCTCGCGCGACAGCCCGCCGGGTCCCAAAGCTGTCACCCTGCGTTTATGCGTTACTTCCGAAAGCGGATTGGTCTGATCCATGAACTGAGACAGCTGGCTGGAGCGGAAGAACTCCCGCACCACGGAAGACACGGGCTTGGCGTTGATCAGGTCCTGCGGTGTCAGCGTATCCACATCCGGCTGGCTGAGACGCTCCTTGACGGCCCGCTCCACTCTCGCCAGACCGGTGCGAAACTGGTTCTCAACCAGCTCGCCGACAGAGCGAACTCTGCGGTTTCCAAGATTGTCAATATCGTCAACCGTCTCCTTGCCGTCCTTGAGGTCGATCAGCAGTTTCATGACATCGATGATATCGTCGTGGTCCAGCACAGTCGAGTCACTGCTGGTCTCGCGCTTCAGCCGCCGCGTCAGCTTCATCCGCCCCACTGTGGACAGGTTGTAGCGCGCGGGAGAGAAGAACAGCGACTGAAAGAGATACTCAGCAGCTTCGTTGGTCGGCGGATCGCCTGGGCGCATCATGCGATAGATGCGTTTTTTCGCATCCATCTCATCGATTGTCGGATCAATTCTCAGTGTGTCCGATATGTACGAGCCGCGGTCGATTTCGTTGGTGTAGATGGTTCTGAACGCCCCGATCCCGGCCACCCGCAGGTTTCTGAAGAGCACACCGTCTTCCTGAAACACCGCATTCGCCGGCGCAACCACCTCGCCTTCAGCAAACTCGTCTGAGCCGCTGATCAGCTTGAGCAGGGAAACGCCCGCATCAAGCAGACTGGGCATCATCAGGCCGCCGCTCGGATACCGGTCGCCGGCTTTGAGCAGCACTTCTCCGGTTTCGCCGTCAATGATCGGTTCAGCCACAACCTTGCTTTCAAGATAACTCTCGGGAACCGGAACCCGTTTTATGCCAAGCTCCTTGATCCGAGCGATATCGCTCATGGTCACATCGGTGTTCGCCTTCACAATCACCTGATTGGAAAGATCGATCAGGTCAAACTCAAACGATGAGTAGATCAGGCGGTCCACAGATTCAAGCAGCATGGTGTACTGGCCATCCTTGCGCAGTGCGAATGTCTCGACAAATCCGCTCTTGTGAGGGGCGACAATGTCGAATGCGCAGGCGCGCCCTTCCAGAAAAGTGACCGGCACCTCCATCTCGCGCAGCCGAGATGTCTTCAGCCGACGGACATCAGCCTGGTTGATGCGGTGTCCCTTCTCGATCACCACCTTGTTGCTGCGGTTCTTGATGTCGAAATCCAGCACCAGACCGCGCAGTTTGCCCGGGTCCTCCAGCTGCATGGTCACCGTGCCGTTGTCGTTGAGCCGGAATGTGTCGAAGTCGTAGAAGGTCTCCAGGATTCTGTTTGTATCAAAGCCCATGGCCTTCAGCAGCATGGTGGCCGGCTCTTTCTTCTTGCGGTCAATTCGCATGTAGAGAAGATCTTTCGCATCGAACTCGAAGTCAAGCCAGGAACCCCAGTACGGAATGATCCGGCAGTTGAACAGCACCTTGCCGGATGAATGGCTCTTGCCCTTGTCGTGGTCCAGAAACACACCCGGCGATCGGTGCAGCTGAGAGACGACAACCCGCTCGGTGCCGTTGATGATGAAGGAGCTGCTTTCGGTCATCAGAGGAATCTCACCGATGTAGACAGCCTCACTCTCCTTGACATCCTTGACCGTTCTGCTGTCTTCAGCGTCACCCGAATCAACGCGGTCGTAGCTCACCAGCTTGAGCGTGGCCTTCAGCGGGGCGGTATAGGTCAGTCCCCGCCGGCGGCATTCGGTCTCATCGAACTTGGGCGGGTCGAGACGGTATTCATCAAACTGCAGCTCGATCAGCCCATTCTGACTGGGGATCGGGAAAGCAGAATTGAATGCCGCCTCAAGGCCGACATTCTGCCGCTCGCCGGGCGGAACATCGGTCTGCAAAAATTTAAGATAAGAACTTTTCTGGATTTCCAGCAGGTACGGAACCGGCAGCACATCGGTGCGTTTGCCGAAGTTTTTCCGAATCCGCTTCTTCTCGGTGAAACTGTAGCTCATGAAGTCGGGACGCCTAATCGGTTGAATGCAATTTGAACATACGCGCGTGCAACAGCTCTATCGGTGACAGAGCCGTCGACGGAATAAAACGCAAGAAGCGATGATTTGATTTACTGGACCGCGCCAGGCAATCAGTTACTTGAGCTCCGCGGAGCCGCCAGCTTCCTCAATTTCCTTTTTCAGATTTTCCGCATCCTCCTTCGAAATGTCTTCGAGCACTGTCGCCGGTAAATTCTCTGTCAGCTCTTTGGACTCCTTGAGCCCGAGACCTGCCGCCGCCCGCACCACCTTGATGACGCTGATTTTCTTCTCGCCAACGGAAGTCAGCAAAACCGTGAATTCGGTCTGCTCCTCGACTTCCTCAACAGCTCCGCCGACCGCGGCCACCCCCGGCCCGGCCACTGCTACAGGTGCGGCGGCTGACACACCGAAATGACTTTCCATTTCCTTGATCAGCTCGGACAGGTCCAGCACTGACATTTCGGAAATTGCATCAATAATTTCTTGTCTCGACAAAGACATGGATATTCCCTCACGAGTTATGTTAAGTGAATGATTTAATTCGTAATAATTATTCGATTGATGAAGCCTTACTCAGACTTCGAATCCCTGACCGCAGCCAGTGCATAAACCAGATTCGAAGGCAGGGCGTTCAGCGTGCGCACAAGACTCTGCAGCGGAGCGGCCAGTGTGCCCACCAGCTGTGCCAGCAGTTCATCCCGGCCCGGCAGGTCAGCCATCCGCTTGATCTGATCAACGCTGACCAGCTCGCCTTTCATGGCCCCCGTCTGCACTTTGAAGTTCGGGTTGTCCTTGGCGAAGTTGGATACCGTTTTGGCTGCATTGACGGGGTCATCCGACAACGCGATGGCAACCGGTCCGATGAAGTGCTCAGTCAGGCACTCGAATTCGGTATTCTCAACGGCTCTTTTCGCCAGTGTGTTCTTGACCACCTGAATCTGCACATTGGACTCGCGCGCGTTTCGACGCAATGCGCTCATGCCGGCAACGTCCACACCGCGGTATTCCGCCAGAACAGCCAGGTGCGCCGCCTTGAATCCATCGTGGACTTCGTCAACTATCTTATGCTTTCGCTGCAGATTCTCGTTCATTGGCCCAAACTTCCCAATTCGTCTAAAGTTGAGTGATTTCGATCAGATTCGCACAAAATCAGCCGCATCCACCCGTATGCCCGGCCCCATCGTCGTCGACAGCGAAACCTTGCGGATGTACTGACCCTTGGCGGCCGCGGGCTGCGCGCGCTTCAGCGCACGCATCAACTCAGTCAGATTCTCGGTCAGCGCATCGGGCTCAAACGACGACTTGCCGATTCCGCAGTGGACGATGCCAGCCCGATCGATGCGAAAGTCGACCTTGCCCGCTTTGGTCTCCTTGACTGCCTGAGCTATGTCGGCGCGCACGGTGCCGGTCTTGGGATTCGGCATCAAGCCTCTCGGTCCCAGCTTTCGACCGACTCTCGCAACGAGTTTCATCGCATCGGGTTCGGCAATACAGGCGTCAAATTCGATCTTGTCGTTCTGCACATCCTCGATCAGGTCTTCAAGCCCAACGAGATCAGCGCCTGCATCCAATGCTTCCTGAGCCTTGTCGCCCGACGCGAAGACCGCCACTCGAACCGTTTTCCCCAGCCCGCGCGGCAGCAATGCGGAGCCTCGCACATTCTGATCTGATTTTCGCGCATCGACACCTAGCGATATCGCAGCTTCAACCGTCTCATCAAATTTCGCCGATGCTGTCTGCCTGACCAGATTGACAGCATCCTCAAGCGGATAGAGTTTTCCGCGTTCAACCAGCGATTCCACTTTCTGGCTTCTTTTGCCTGGCTTTGCCATGAATCAGCTCTCCTTGATCTCCAAGCCCATGCTCCGCGCGCTGCCCGCAATGGTGCGCACCGCCTGCTCGGTTTCATAACTGTTAAGGTCCGGGGTTTTGATCGCGACAATCTCTTCGAGCTGCGCGCGTGTGACCGCGCCAACTTTGTCGCGATTCGGTTCCGCGCTGCCGCTCTCGATCCCCGCCGCCTTTTTCAGCAGATAAGACGCCGGCGGCGTTTTGGTGATGAACGAGAAGCTCTTGTCCGCAAATACCGTAATCACCACCGGAATGGGCATGTCTTCCTCAAGCGACTGTGTCTTCGCATTGAACTGGTTGCAGAATTCCATGATATTCAGACCGTGCTGCCCCAGCGCCGGACCGACGGGCGGACCCGGCTGCGCGCGTTTGGCCGGCACCTGCAACTTGATGTACGCTTTAACTTTCTTTGCCATGAACTGCTGTTTCCTGTTTCGATTTTGCCAAGTCAAAAACTAGTTCTTCGTCACCTGGCTGAAGTCCAGCTCAACGGGAGTCGAGCGTCCGAAGATCGCCACTGATACGCGCAGTTTGCTCTTCTCATAATTCACGTCCTCCACCATCCCGTTGAAATCCTCGAACGGCCCGTCGATCACCCGGATCAACTCGCCGGGCTGAAAATAGTACCTCGGCCGCGGATTGTTCGCCCCGGCCTGCACCTGATCCTTGATCGTCTGAGCCTCATGATCGGATATCGGAGTCGGCTCCTTGCCGCCGATGAAGCTCGACACCTGCGGAATGCTGTTCACCAGGTGCCAGGATTCCGGGGTCATCTCCATTTCAATGAAAACATAACCTGGATAAAAGTTCCGTTCCGTCGTTCGCTTCTGACCGCCTCGCATCTCAACGATCTCTTCGGTCGGCACCAGAATGTCACCGAACATATCCTCGCTGGCATTGATGCGGATGTAATCCTCAAGCGATTTCTTCACCCGCTTCTCATGTCCCGAATAGGTATGCAGGACATACCACTTCCGTTTGCCAGAAGAGTCTGCCGGCTCAGAATCCGCAGCCTCGCGCCCAAACGCGTCAAACCCCTCAAAGCCTGTCGTCTCTTCGTCTGCCATTGCTCAAGCCCCGATTTGCAAGAACAGGTCATAGATGACCCAAAACGAAATCTGATCGAGCAGCCACAGAAAGAGCCCGATCAGAATGACCATCAGAATCACGATCAGAGTGCTCTGAACCGTATCTTTGCGAGTCGGCCAGACGATTTTCCGAAACTCCGACCTGGCGCCTTTGGCGAACGACCACGCTTCCTGACCCGGACCCGAAGTCAGCGCCACTCCGATCGCAAGCAGAATGCTCAATACCAGCAGACCGACGCGCACAAGGTCGGACGAATTCTCCAAGGTGTAGAACGCGGCGACGCCCGCCACCACCAGGAAAACAGCGCCTAGAAGTTTTGCCTTGTCAATCGCGTTTGCCATCACTGAAATCTGTCTGCATCAAAGTGGCAGGCCAGGAGGGACTCGAACCCCCAACCTGCGGTTTTGGAGACCGCTGCTCTGCCAAGTTGAGCTACTGGCCTTCGATATGCCTTTGTTGTTGACCCGCTGCCCTGGAACTACTTGACGATCTTGGTTACGACACCGGCGCCGATGGTTCGTCCACCTTCGCGGATCGCAAACCGCAATCCCTCTTCCATCGCAATGGGCTTGATCAGGCTGACCGTCATGTGCACATTGTCACCCGGCAGCACAACCTGAACATCGCCAGGCAAGGTGACACTGCCTGTCACGTCCGTAGTGCGGAAGTAGAACTGAGGACGGTATCCCGAAGTGAAGTGCTTGTTGCGCCCGCCTTCCTTCGCAGTCAGGATGTACACTTCGGCCTCGAAATCAGTGTGCGGCGTGATCGATCCGGGCTTGGAAAGCACCTGACCGCGCTCAACCTCATTTTTCTTGGTGCCGCGCAGCAGCACGCCCACGTTGTCGCCGGCGCGTCCCTCGTCAAGCAGTTTGCGGAACATCTCCACACCCGTTGCGACGGTCTTGGCGGTCTCTCTGAGACCAACCATCTCAACCGAATCTCCAACCGTCACGATGCCGCGCTCAACACGCCCGGTCACCACCGTTCCTCGGCCGGAAATTGAGAAGACATCCTCAATCGGCATCAGGAAATCACCGTCAACTGCGCGCTTCGGCTCCGGAATGTACTCATCCAGCGCTTCGGCCAGCTTGGTGATTGACTCCGTGCCGAGCTCTGAATCCTCACCTTCCAGCGCTTTGAGCGCGCTGCCCACAATGATCGGCGTGTCGTCACCTGGAAAATCGTATTCGCTCAGAAGGTCGCGGACCTCAAGATCGACCAGTTCCAGAAGATCCTCGTCATCGACCATGTCGGCTTTGTTCAGGTAGACGATAATGTACGGCACTCCGACCTGACGGGCCAGAAGCACATGCTCTCGGGTCTGCGGCTCCGGGCCGTCAGCCGCGGAAACCACCAGCACTGCGCCGTCCATCTGAGCCGCACCGGTGATCATGTTCTTGACATAGTCAGCGTGACCCGGGCAGTCAACGTGCGCATAGTGTCGGTTTTCCGATTCATATTCCACGTGAGCGGTCGCGATCGTAATTCCGCGCTCTCGCTCTTCAGGCGCGTTGTCAATGTCTGCAAACGCCTTGACCTCTCCCCCGTACTTTTCTGCCAGAACCTGAGTGATTGCAGCTGTCAGGGTCGTCTTCCCATGATCGACGTGGCCGATAGTGCCGACGTTCACATGCGGTTTTGTGCGTTCAAATTTTTCTTTAGCCAATTTCCTATGCCCTCGCTAAATTACAAGATGACTGATAAACAAATTAAATTCAATTCTGCAATGGAGCCCACAACCGGATTTGAACCGGTGACCTCTTCCTTACCAAGGAAGTGCTCTACCGACTGAGCTATGTGGGCATCCGGCTGTCTGGCTCTCACCGATTATTTTGGATCCATTGTCGGTTTCACTGGAGCGGACGGTGGGAATCGAACCCACATCATCAGCTTGGAAGGCTGAGGTTCTGCCTTTGAACTACGCCCGCGCGAAGCTAGGTGTCAACTCCGATATTCGATTCATAACACATACGGTGGAGGGGGGAGGATTCGAACCTCCGAAGGCTGAGCCAACAGATTTACAGTCTGTCCCCTTTGGCCGCTCGGGAACCCCTCCGGAGCAAATCCAAATAAACACCAAATTTTATACCAAATTTTTTGAATTTCAAAAATATTTGGCGAATAATTTTCTGCTTCAAGCAGGGAATTATCGCGTCGGTCGATTCACCACTCACTTGAACGGATCGAGAGCCAATACATTATCTTGATTCAACGCTGAAAGAGCTAAATCGCAAAATCTAAACGATACACTTTGCTCAGAAGGCAAAGGCAAATTAACATGACAGTATCTAATCCTCAATACGAAAAAGCTTTTTGAAATAAGCTTCAGCATCGTCTGGAATGGGGATGGGCGTCTTCTTTTCGTTCTCCAGACAGATCCTAACAGTCTCGTCATTCGCTCTGAAGACATTGTAGCCAGCTTCAAGCCCTTCCTGATAGATGCGTTCATCCTCTTTCTTTTCAAGATACTCATCTATTCGAACTACATTATCTTTTAAAGCCACCATCTTCAATTCCTCATTGTTTTCTGCTTTTCTTTCATTCAGTCATGAACGCGGTTCGACCCGTCTTTCACTCAATTTATTGCGGCGGCGGAATTTTCGGTCAGTGGCAAATCGATCACTACTGCACTCTCAGTCGCAGAATTGTCTGCTGTCAATCCCGGATAGTGAATATTTGTTGACGGAAACTGATTCGTGAATAGGTGTTAATCAACTCAAATCAGCACTATCAATCGCAGTGTGAATTCGAACTGAGACATCTGACTCGCCTGCATATATTTTCAGATCGGCAGTGAATGAACGATGCCGTGAAACTTGACCGATACGTTTGCTGCGCTTTGCTTCATGTAGCGAATTATCATAGGAAAACCTAATCACGAATTCCTAAAACCTCATTCAAATAAGCCAAAGTGTCGTCTGGAAATGGAATTGGGGTTTCCTTTTCGTTCTCCAGACAGACTCTGACTGTCTCAGCATTCGGACTATAGATGTTATAGCCAGATTGACGCCCTTCTTCGCGGATACGCTCTTCCTCTAGCATTTGCAAATACTCTTCCGCTAAGGGATCTTTCATCTTAACATCAACCATTTTCGATTCTTCCTTGTGTCATTCTATTGCGTTTGATTTATTGCAAGTGTTGACTGGCAGATCAACTCAGGTCAACGCTAGCAATCTCTCTTTGAATGCCACGCTTCTTCATCCGTCTTCTTTTGTCCATTTTCTCATAATTGGGGTTGTAAACCCAATCGTGATTGCCAATTCTGTGGAACACGATATGAAATCCCTCCCTGTGACTCTTATAGACAATCACAACATCTTTTGTGGTTCTTGGAAAGAGATGAATCGATTTAAATCCCCTCAGAGTATGTGTCAATTCGTGGTTGTTAAACTCGCACTCAAGAGCAAAATAGTTTTTCTCTTTGAAGTACATGGTTACAGTATGTATCTTAGGCAAGACTTTTTCATCACCAGTGTATTTGCTCAAATCGGCAGTAAACGTACGATGATGTGAGACTTGAACGACACGCGCCGCTTCAAGACGCGGGCCATACTGATGAAAAACAGGGCTAATCACTGATTCGCAAGAGTTTTTTGAAATAAGCATAAGAATCGTCCGGGATCGGAATGGGCTTTTTCTTTTCATTCTCCCGACAAACTCTGACTGTCTCAGCATTTGGGCTATAGATGTTATAACCAGACTGACGTCCTTCTTCGCGTATTCTTTCGTGTTCTGCCAAGTCGAGATACTCCTCAGCCAAAGGATCATTTATCTTAAATTCAACCATTTCTGATTACTCCTTAATTTATTGATTCTTAGGATTTCTATCGTCAATTCACGAAACTGGTTTAATCTGTCATTTAAAAATTTTACCGACGATAAATGACTTCGTCAACGAGGAAGCGACTGACAAAAAGCCCTTGGTCGCTAATCTTTCCGTAGCTATTAAATTTTTGATTTATGCTAATGGGCACCGCTTGGCATCAACGGATTCTCACGATTAACCCGAATCCGCATATTTTTATTTTACACCAGACGGTCAGGAACCGCGCGTCGTTGTGCCTTCCCTTGTGAGGTAATAAGCGCCAAGAATTGGCAGGAATGTAACCAGCACAACAACCATCGCCACAACATTAGTTACCGGCCGCTGGCGAGGTCGAACCAGCTCTTCAAGCATCCAGATCGGCAGCGTCTGCTGCTGACCGGCAGTGAATGTCGTCACGATCACCTCGTCAAACGACAGTGCGAAGGCCAGCATGCCACCCGCCAGCAGCGCAGTCGCAAGATTGGGCAGCACCACATAGCGAAAGGTTTGAAATCCAGTCGCGCCAAGATCGAAAGACGCCTCAATCATCGATCCCGCCATGCGCCTGAATCTGGCGATCGCATTGTTGTACACCACGACCACACAGAATGTGGCGTGCCCCAGAATGATGGTGAATGTCGAAAACGGAATGTCAAGGATGTTGTAAGCCGAACGAAGCGAGATTCCTGTGATGATGCCCGGCAATGCGATCGGCAGTATGACCAGCAGTGAAATCGCCTCGCGGCCGAAAAACTTCGCCCTCGAGACAGCAGCCGCGCACAGCGTGCCAAGTATCAGAGCCAGCAGTGTGGATATGGCCGCAACTTCCAGCGACAGCTGCAGAGCCGCCCAGACATCGGGTCGATTCCAGGTCACTTCAAACCATTTCAGTGTCAGTCCGGGCGGCGGAAACTGATAGCTCTTGTCTTCAGTCGTAAACGCATAAAGAAAGATGAGCAGAATCGGCAGATGCAGAAAAGCCAGTCCGCAGACTGCGGCGATCTTGAGCCCGATGGATGCGCGTTTGCTAGAGCGCATCGAAAGCGCCCCGTTTCTTCGCAAGGTACAGATAGATCATCATCACCACGATCGGCACGACTGCAAACGCAGCAGCCAGCGGGATGTTTCCGGCAGTGCCCTGATGCTGATAGACTGCCTGACCGATGAACCTTCTTGAAGAGCCGATGATCTGGGGGACGATGAAATCACCCATCGTCAGCGAAAACGTGAAGATCGAACCGGCGATGACCCCCGGCAGCGCAAGCGGCAAGGTCACCAGTCTGAAAGTCTGCTTCGGTGCCGCGCCGAGGTCTCCTGAAGCTTCCAGCAGCGAATCCGGAATTCGCTCAAGCGCGGCCTGAATCGGCAGAATCATGAACGGCAGCCAGACATACACCAGCACGATGTAGGTGCCAATGTAGCTGACAGCCAGGGAATTACCGCCGATCACGGGAATGGAAAGTACCGAGTTCAGAAGAAAGGTTGCGCCCGCTTCCTCAACCATCCAGTTGATGATGCCCTGTTTCGCCAGAATCAGTTTCCACGCATATATCTTGACCAGGTAGCTCGACCAGAGCGGCAGCATGACACCCAGATAGAACAGAGCTTTCATCTTGGGATTCGCATAGCGCGCCGCGTAGTATGCGATCGGAAATGCAATGATTGCCGATGTGAGCGTAACCGCGCAGGCCATCAATATGGTTCGCAGAATGACATCGAAGTTGGCAGGCGAAAGCAGCTCGGCGTAGGTTTTCAGCGTGAACTCGTAGCGGACGAGTCCCGAAAATTCGTCAATGGAAAAGAAACTGTGAAGCAGCAAAGTGAACAGCGAGCCAATGTAGATCACGCCGAGCCAAAGCAGCGGCGGCAGCAGCAGACACAATATCAGCAGTCCTGGTTTTTTCCAGAATATGTCACCCAGCCGAGAGCGAGGCGCAGCTTGCTCCATTTGAAGGCTTCTGGAAGTCATTCCTCATCCATCAGGTGCTGAGCATCGTCTTCCCAGTTGAGTGACACTGTCGACCCCACGGGCGGGACCGGGATTGTCGCGTTCACGAGCGCGGCAATCTGCTCTTCATCCACCCAGACCGTGATGTAATTGGAAGCGCCGACATAGCGAACCGACTTGACAGTGCCATCGATTCGACCCTGCCCTGCCTCGCCGACAGTGACAACCTCCGGCCTCAAGCTTGACCAGTTTCGGCCGGCCTTGCACTTGGCGCTCAGCTCTGGAGAGAGGACATTGGATGAGCCGACGAAATTTGCGACAAATTGAGTCCGCGGCGTTTGGTAAATCTCCTTGGGAGAGCCGACTTGAATCACCTTGCCCTCATTGACGATCGCAATCCGGTCCGACATCGACAGCGCCTCGCCTTGATCGTGAGTGACAAAGACAAATGTGATGCCGAGCGACTGCTGAAGCGCTTTGAGCTCCTCCTGCATCTGCTCGCGAAGTTTCAGATCCAGCGCACCCAATGGCTCATCCAGAAGCAGGACTTTCGGCTTGTTGATGAGCGCCCGCGCCAAAGCGACGCGCTGACGCTGGCCGCCTGACAATTGCGCGGGCATGCGCTGTCCGAATCCCTTGAGCTTGACCATCTCAAGCAGAGACTCAGCCTCTGCGTGCCGCTCGGCTTTGGGCACGCCTCGAACGAGCAGACCGTAAGCGACGTTATCCAGCACTTTCAGGTGCGGAAACAGCGCATAGTCCTGGAAAACGGTGTTGATCGGGCGACGATTGGGCGGAATATCCTCCGATCGCACACCGAAAATCTCGATGTGACCCTCGGTCGGCCGGTCGATGCCGGATATCAGCCTAAGACATGTGGTCTTGCCGGAGCCGGAAGGTCCGAGCATCGAGAAGAACTCGCCTTCCTGAATTTCGAGATTGACTCCGTTTACCGCAAGTTCGGTGTCGAATTGACGCGAGATATTGTCAAATTTGACAGCAACGACCATCGGACAGTGAACTTGCGCTACTCAAAAATCAGCACTGCCCGATACTTGGAGAATCGGGCAGTGCCAGAAAGCCTAGTGATTATTGATCAGCGTCCGCCGATCACTCCGATATAGTCGGAAACCCAACGGTAGTACGGCACACATTCACCCTGACTCGGGCAACGGGTCACCGGTGTGGTCCAGAACTTGATCTTGTCAAAATCACCCAGTCCATTGGTCGCGCAGCCTTCTGCTGTCTGCATGCCGCGGCCGTCTGTACAGGCAGAGATTACCGGCGGCACCGCGCCGAACCACACTGACAGATCGCTCTGCAGGTTGGAAGACAAGGTATGCTCCATCCACATGTACGCGCAGTTGGGATGAGCGGAATCAATGTGCATCATGGTGGTGTCAGACCAGCCGGTGGCGCCTTCCACCGGAATGGTTGAATCGATCGGCTGACCGTCGGCTTTCAGCAGATTCACCTGGAACGGCCATGAACCGGAGGCAACAACGCCCTCGTTCCTGAAATCGTCCATCTGAATGAATGCATTGTGCCAGTAGCGGCCGACAATCTTGCGCTGGCCGCGGAGCACATTCAACGCTGCATCATACTGCTCCTGATTCAGCTCATACGGATTGACGATGCCGAGCTCAGGGTTGTGATACATCAGGTAAAGCGCCGCATCGGCAACGTGAATCGGCCCGTCGTAAGCTTGCACGCGCCCTTTGTTGGATATGCCATCCGGCAGAATCATCTCTTCGAACACAACGTTCCAGCTGGTTGGCGGCTCCGGAAACACATTGGTGTTGTACATGAGCACGTTCGGACCCCACATGTAAGGGGTGCCGTAGTGAACACCGTCGACCGTATGCCAGGGCGCATTCTTCAGCCGGTCGTCAACTGTATCCCAGCTGGGAATCAGATCGATGTTGACTGGCTGAACGCGTTTTCCAGCGATCAGGCGAAGCGAAGCGTCACCCGATGCAGTAACCACATCGAATCCGCCTTCATTCATCAGCGCGACCATCTCATCGGAGGTGTTCGCGGTCTTCACCCGCACCTCGCAGCCCGTGGCTTCCTCATAGCTGGTGACCCAGTCGAACTCCGCCATGGTCTCACCGCGCTCGATGTAGCCCGGCCATGCCACAATGTCGATGGCCCCCTCGCCGGGGCCGATCTCAGTTTTCATTTCTGCGGCAAGGCTGGCGGTTGAGAACATTGCGCAAGCGATAAAGGACAGTAGGAATGATTTCATTTTCATCTCAGTTACTCCAATAGTTTGTTGTGATTCGGCAACGATCACCGATGGATTCGGATAATCTGGAGCCCGCAAAGGGATTCGAACCCCCGACCTGATGATTACAAATCAACTGCTCTACCAACTGAGCTATGCGGGCTAGATCGCGTGAACAAGTGAATTATGATAAACCGAAAAACAAATTCGGCAGTCTTTTTATCAATCACTGGACGGCATGAGTTCAGACTTTCACAGTTCCCGCTGCAGAACGATCAGCGCTCGATGCTCACCCTGTGAGATTCCTGTGCAGGTTGTGAATCGAACCCGCAACGGCGACGCAAGCTTTTGATTCATCGCAGACCGCGCCAGTGCAATCTCAGGAACTGCGATCAGCCGCCCGCCTCACCAGATTGCTGTGTCCCCGAGCGCGCGGTCTTTGTCAATCTATATGGGAAAACTGACCCATGCTTCAGGCTCCGCAGACTGGTCAGCCAACTGCCTCAAGCAGTCATCCGACAGACTTTCAATCGTTTTGAAGTCGCGATGCGCGATCCACTCCGGCCGTTTGAACCGGCGAATGTGATTGTCCACATGACAGAGCGAAAGATAGACCACCGTTCTCGGCCAGGGTGACAGATTCGGCGGCGAGCAATGCACAAGGGTGCTGTAGAACATGAGCACGCTGCCAGCCTTTCCATGCGCGGAGACGATGCCGCCCTTGTCCACCAGGTCAGTGATCGTCTGCCTGTCCAGAGTCCACAGCGGATAACTGGTGGTCTGGAGGTCGTGGCCAGCTTCGAACACCCCCTGCTTGTGTGATTTCGGAATCATCCAGAGCGGGCCGTTGAACTCAACCGCGTCATTGACATAAAGCGCGATATTCATCGCGCGGGCTTCAGGCATGTGATCGTCGCGCGACCAGGTGCCGTAATCCTGATGCCACTGCCAGACATCACCCGTGAATGCCGCCTTGGCATTGACCTTGTACTGATGCATGTAGACCCCGCCATCCAGCAGCTGCTCAACCGGCCCGATCAATCGCGGATGCCGGCCCAGCCTTCTGAACGCCTCGTTGTATGTGTGAGCCGCAAAGGCGGTCCGGGCGGTTTTGCCGTCGCTTTCCCTGAACACCTCCTCCCGCTCCAGCGCATAGACGGTGTCAGCCGCTTTCTGCAGCACCTCAATTTCAATGTCATCAAACAGATCCGGCAGCATCAGGTAGCCGTCGCGATGAAACTGCTCAACTTGAGCTTCGGTCAATCTCATTTTTTCGCCGCTCTTCGAATCAGAAGACGTTAAGATTTTCCACGATTTGGCAAAAATATTCAAGTCAGATGCTCCAGCCAGCCCTATTCAGCGCTTTCGCCAAATTCAAAAAATTTGCAAATTGATTGATTTCAAGCCGGCAGAATCTCCAGCTCGCCGGCTCTGACCGGCGCCAGTTCACCGCTTTTCAGCCTGACCAGCAGCGATCCCGAATGGTCAATTCCAAGCGCAACGCCTTCCTGGGAAGGCGTTCCCAGAGACCGCACCCACCTGCCCTGGTGAGCGTGCAATCGCATCCAGTCCTCTCGAAACGGCTCAAGTCCGGCACTCGAGAATCGCTCAAGCCCGGATGCCAGCTCCTTGAGCAATGTCAGGACCAGCTGATTGCGATCAATGGGCTGTTCAAGAAACTCATTCAACGAAGCAACAGGCTGATCGATCATTGACTTCTCCGTCTCGGTCATATGACAGTTGATACCGATTCCGACAATCGCCATTGTCTCCCTCAGCTCTATCAGTATACCGCTCAGCTTGCGGCCGTCGATCAGCACATCGTTCGGCCATTTCAGTTTGAATGGCGCATCACAGAATTGCCGCAGGCACCTCACCACCATCACAGCAACGGCGAGACTGAGACCAGTCAGACGACCGATCTCCGATTCGAAATTCCAGGCAATCGAGATCATCACATTCTCGTAGGCGCCGCCATGCCACTTCTTGCGTTGCCGGCCTTTTCCCGCCGTCATATATTCAGCAAGACAGACCTGCTTGTGCCGCAATCGGGAGCGCGGCAGCCTCATCAGATGCTGGTTGGTGGAGTCGATCGCATCGAAAATTTCCAGTCGACTGGCCATGACTGCATCAAATTCAGACACCGCTCGCTGAATTCGATCAATATCCAATGGAATGATTGATCTCGCAAGACGCAGATGTTGTGATGGCATTCTGACGAGCGGCACGCCGATCTCGATCAGCCAGTCACAGATATCTGCGATTTCCTCAACCGAAAGCCCCGAAATCTGTAACAGATTTTCCACTGTGACGGGTTTATCTGATTCAAAACAGTGTAGTAAAATTGAACCTCGCATACTAATTCGGCATCAATCGAAGTCTTTGAATTTATTTTATTGATTCTGATTGAGAATTTTCGATGCAACGGCCGCTCAGTGATGCAGCGGCCCTGATTCGAAATCAATCCAGTACGTTCGAGTGTCAGACCAATGAAGGTTAAACGAAATCCAACCCGCGAAGTCGCCATCGGCGACACCAAGATCGGCGGCGGTCATCCGATCGTTGTCCAGAGCATGTGCACAACGCATACCAGCAACGCAGAGGAAACGGCGCGCCAGGCCACTGAACTCAACCATGCCGGTGCAGGAATTGTGCGGGTCGCGGTGGACAGCAAGAAAGATGCGAAAGCGCTTGAAATCATCCGCGACCGATGTGCGGCGAACCTCACAGTAGACCTTCAGGAAAACTATCGGCTTGCCGCAGTCGTCGCCCCTTTCGTTGACAAGATTCGATACAACCCCGGACATCTTTATCACCACGAGCGGACCAAGCCGGTTGAGGAGAAAGTTCAATTTCTTGCCGACATTGCCAGTGAAAACGACTGCGCCATCCGCGTCGGTGTCAACTCAGGATCAGTGGACCCCGAGAAGAAGCACATGTTTGATGAGGATGATGCGGTATCACCGATGGTGACCAGCGCGCTGGAGCATAGCGAGATGCTGGACAAGATCGGCTTTTTCCGCTACTGTGTCTCTCTGAAAAGCTCCAGACCCGATCGGGTGATCGAAGCGAACAAGAAATTCGCCGCCCAGCGTCCCGAGGTTCCGATGCATCTCGGTGTGACAGAAGCCGGCATGCCGCCCGATGGCGTTATCAAAACCCGCATTGCATTCGAGCAGCTGTTCGCAGAGGGAATCGGCGACACCATCCGAGTCTCGCTGACATTGCCAGAGGTGGAAAAGTACAGAGAGGTCGTCGCTGGCAGAGAGATACTGGATGATTTTGCGGCCGGACGCGTCCGTACAGTGGTGCGTTTCGATCCGGACCGCCTGAACATCATTTCCTGCCCCAGCTGTTCGCGGGTGGAAAACGAGGCGTTCATTGATCTCGCCAGGCAGGTCAAGGACTTGACCGAAGATCTCAAGGACGAGGCCATCACGATTGCAGTGATGGGCTGCCGCGTCAACGGCCCCGGGGAAACAGACGATGCCGATCTGGGACTGTGGTGCGGGCCGAATTTTGTCAACCTCAAGAAAGGCGAGGAAAAAATCGGCGCCTTTCGGTATAACGAAATTCTGCCCCAGCTCAGGGGTGAGATCGACAGGCTGATTGAAGAGCGGAAAAGTTCCTGAAGTTGCCTCACTCGTCGGTGACGCAGCCCTCGCTTGCCGTCTTCACAGTCTTGATGTAGCGGTACAGCGTGCCTTTGGTGGCTTTATAGTCGGGCCTGACCCATCGGTCTTTGCGGTCCGCCAACTCCGGCTCGCTCAAGTCAACATCGATACGATTGCTGATCGCGTCAATGGTGATCATATCGCCATCCTCCAGCAATCCGATCGGGCCGCCCTCCTGCGCTTCTGGAACAATGTGCCCGACAATGAATCCGTGTGATCCGCCGGAAAAACGTCCGTCTGTTATCAGCGCCACATCCGATCCCATTCCAGCGCCCATCACTGCTGAAGTCGGTGTCAGCATCTCAGGCATTCCGGGACCGCCCATCGGCCCCTCGTAGCGAATCACAATCACGTCACCCTTCTGAATCCTGCTCTGCTCCAGAGCGGCGAGCATGTCCTCTTCAGAATCGAACACTCGGGCCGGACCGCTGAACTGCTCGCCCTCTTTGCCGGTGATCTTGGCAACAGATCCTTCCGGGGCAAGATTGCCCTTGAGAATCTGAATGTGACTGGTTGGTTTGATCGGCCTGTCCAATGGGAAGATGATTTCCTGCCCGTCACTCAATGCGCTGGCCTCTTCAAGATTCTCTGCCACAGTCCTGCCGGTCACTGTCAGGCAGTCTCCATTGATCATGCCCTCATCAAGCAGAAACTTCATGACTGCAGGAATTCCGCCGACATTGTGGAGATCTTCCATGACATACTGCCCGCTGGGTTTCAGGTCAGCCAGAAACGGCACGCGGTCGCTGATCGCCTGAAAGTCATCGATCGTCAAAGTGACATCAACCGAGCGCGCCATCGCAATCAGATGCAGAACCGCATTGGTTGAGCCGCCCAGGGCGCTGACCATCACCATCGCATTCTCGAACGCCTCGCGCGTCATGATGTGACTGGGCAGCAGCTCCCGCTCCATCAGGTTCAGAAGCGCGGCTCCGGAATCGATGCATTCCTTCATCTTGCCCGGATCATTCGCCGGAGTCGAGGAACTGAAAGGCAGCGACATGCCCATCGCCTCGATGGCGCTGGCCATCGTGTTGGCGGTATACATCCCTCCGCAGGCTCCAGCGCCCGGGCAGGCGTTGCGGACAATGTCCATGCGCTCATCATCGCTGATTCTTCCAGCAATGTATTCGCCATAGCTCTGAAAGGCCGAGACGATATCGACCTTGGCTGAACCCGCATATCCCGCCCGGATGGTGCCGCCATAGATCATCAGCGACGGACGGTTCAGCCGTCCCATCGCCATGAGACAGCCTGGCATGTTCTTGTCGCATCCCGGAATGGTGATCAGGCCGTCGTACCACTGGCCGGCAACCACAGTCTCGATGGAATCCGCGATCAGATCGCGCGATTGCAATGAGTAACTCATGCCTTCGGTACCCATGGAGATGCCGTCGCTCACGCCGATGGTGTTGAAGCGCATGCCCAGCAAGCCGGCATCATCAACTCCTCTCTTGGATTCCGCGGCCAGATCGTTCAGATGCATGTTGCAGGTGTTGCCTTCCCACCAGATGCTGGCGATGCCAACCTGGGGCTTGTGCATGTCCGCTTCTGTCATGCCCGTGCCATACAGCATCGCCTGCGACGCGCCCTGCGCTTTGGTCTGTGTCAAGCGTGCGCTGATTCTGTTGAGGTTTGCCATGCCAGTCTCTCCTGATTGCGTGTTGCTGTTTAGTTTGCCGCTGCAGAACCATCGTTCGGTTCCACCAAGTCGAGCATTGTAAGTTCAGCAGTCTGCCGGCGGACCTCAGAAACCTCGAACATCCATCCGGCCCATTTCTGATTCAACTCTTCCACCTCTGCGGCTACTGCCGGCGCCGCGTTGCGGGTGGATTCGGCTTTGAGCCGCAGAAAATTTCTGTGCTCACCCGCACCGAACATTGCGGTGATGATCAGTCCGTCGACGGTCAGAGCATTAACTTTTATTCTGGAGCTCCAGTCCGAAACTCTCGTCACATGCTCAAATTTTAAACGGCGAAACAGCTCTCCGATGTCGTTAAGTCGAAATCGGTAGCGAATTTTATGACCTTCAGGTGTGTTTTCGAGCAAAAAATTCTCTGGATCCTGAGAACTGCGGACCACTGTGACAGGTTCATTGTCTGAGGATTCAATGGTCACCCGCTCGATGCGCTCATCCAGATTGACAAGCTCCTTGTCCAGCCAGTCGATCGCCTGCGCTGGAATGCTCAATCCGCCTTCTGCAAGCCAAGTCTGCTCACTGTCCGGCTCTCTGATGTGAAACTCAGTCAGCTGAAAATTTCGGACCGACTGGCGTCTTTTTCCAATGTGCAGCCTCGCCAAGGCACGATCATTCTGTGCCAGAAGATCAACTTCAATTGTTGGAGAGCCGTCGACATGCGCGCCCATAAGATCGAGCGTCTCGAATTTTTCTGGATCACTGGTCTTCGGCTCAAGCTTGCGCAGCTGCGCGAGTCCAACCAGAAAGTTCGAAACCGCGCGGGCAGGTGTTGGATAGAAATCAAACTCGCTGACCCCCCAAGCGCCATCAGCAAGCTCAACTGAATAGGCGCTTTCATAAGCGCTGATTCGAATCTGCCTGATGTCGTTGAGCTGATCGAGCAGGTCAGGAAACATCAGTCCATAGTCAGATTCCTGCTGAATGCGGCTTTCGTCATCGATCGAAAAGTACCAGACTGATGCAAGGCTCAAGACGATGAGCGACAGAATTGCGAATATTCGGAACTTCAACTCACTAGTGTCCCAACGTTTAATTGAACAAATTCAATAAGTTAGATGAGAGGTTAATCCGCCGATTGCCATTCGAAATTTCAAGTGTCTGAATTAATTGGATTTTGTGGAGTGCAGACACACTGATCATCCGTAGAAAAGTGTAATGATTTTGGTGCTGGAGAGAGGGAGATTTTCAAATTTCAGTTAACAATATTAATGATTTCTTTATTCAAATATCTGATTTAACGACATTTTCTCTAAGGAAACAAATTTTCCTGATGTTCAACCGCTGTCAAATTCGATCGTTCCCGCTGAAGTCTCGGACACCCTCTTATAGGGTGATATTTGTTCATTATCAAATAGATAGGTAAATATTCAATTTCGACGTTGGGACACTAGTGACTTCAACTGAGTCTTTCTGCGATGCGAAGAGCAAGTCTGCGGTCCCGATATCGAACACCGATGGTGCACATCAAGGCGCCTGCCAGCGCCAGCAGCAGTGGGACCGCCAGCAGGTTGAGCAATGTCAGCCGGCTCTCAAGCTGCTGAATGTCCTTGACAAGATTATGCTGAACCTCGCGCAGCTGCCGTCTGATCGACAGCTGATTCTCCCGAATCCGCCTGACTTCCTGCCGCTGTTCATCGGTGATGATCATTTCGCTGGAAGCATCACTGCTGCTTTCGGCGTAGCTGGCAAGAAACTCCTCTATCCGCTGCAGCTCTTCCTGCAATGCCTGCTCGTGCTCAAGATACCTCTGCTCCGCGGCCTGGCGGATTCGCTGCGTTACGATGAAGGGGCGATACGAGCGGCCGCGGGCGCGCACGCCAATCAGGCTGTTGTCACCTGACAGATTATCCAGGGCATTGTTGATCAGCTCTCCATTCGACGCCTCTGCGAACAGCAGCCTCTGGCCAAACGCCTGCTGAGTCCGAACCCAGAAACGGTCATGCAGAAAATCTGTGTCCGCAATCACCACAACTTCAACATCTCCGCTCCGCAGATGCTCGCCGCCGCTTCCCAGCGCCTCTTGAGAATCACCGGTGACTGGAGGACCGTCCGGAAATGCTGTGGCTGCTCTGCCACTGATTCTTGCCGCCATCGGCCACCGCTCGCCGCCTTCCTCATAATTCTCAAGCAGGTCGCGGACTGAAGCGATACTGCTGAACTGCTCGACATCATAGAGCTTGGCGGATTCTGAAGTGCGGATCAGCGGTGTCACATCGGTTGCCAGTTCCGGGTTGATGTCCAGAACCCCTGCAGTGGCGAAAATCACATTGCCAAGCTTCGCAGTGACGACATCCTGTGGATTCAGCTGCTGCGGCTGAATGTTCATCCAGACTGGATAGTCAATGCTTCGGCCAGAGGTATCGCCGCCTTCCATCACGCGTGCGGCAATCGGCAGATCGCCTACGATTTTTCCAGACTGCAGGGTGGCGCCCCAATGACGGGTCAGTTGATTCAGGTTGGAACCTGCATCGACTTCTGACATCTGAACCGATTCCAGAATTGAGGAGGTGACTTCTGAATAAGGATCAATCGCCAGCAGTATGCTGTGCCCTTGCAGCGCGAACTGATCAATTTCGTACAGCAGGCTCTCGGACAGCGTGATGGGGTGAAGGAGAAACAGCATCTCAATATCGTCCGGCAGCGAATCGATCGATGGAGCCAGCAGCTCAACATTGAATATCTCATTCATCTGCAGAAAGAATGTCCATGGCCTCTGCGGCGGCGAGCCGGCCGCAGCCCCGGCACCTCCCTGAATCGGCAATGAACTGATCAGGCCGATTTTCTTTCGCGCTCGGCCTTCCAGCTGTACGATGAGTCGGATCAGGTCGTATTCCAGCAACTCCTCGCGCTCCAGAAAGAAATGTGGAATGACCTGAACGCCATCTGTGCTGTTGCTGGCAACCAGGCCGAAATAGAGCTTGCTGCCGTTCTGCAGCGGAATGCCCTGCACACCATGCCCCACCGCGAGATCTTCCGCCTCAGAGAAAGGCTTTGGGTCAACAATGCTGAAAGTGATCCGGTCATCGGACAATCTCTCAAATTCCCGCAGCAGATCCTCAACGCGGCTCGCGTAAGCGCTAAGACCCGGGAGATTGAGAAGTTCCGACCGAGAGACGAAAAGATTCATTGAAATCGGTTCATTCAGAGACTTCAACGTCGAGACAGCCTGATCGGAGATGGTGTAGAGTCGATTTTCCGTCAAGTCCAGCCTGAAGCGCGCGAGCAGTTCAGAACTGAATAGGTTGATGGTGAAAAAAAGAACGATTGCAAGCATCAAAGATGCTGCAATCGAAACTTCATTCAGAACATTTCGCAACGACATGGAGAATCCAATCAATAAATCACAATTGGCGAATCAGCGCAGTGAATTGCTTCACTGACTGCGATCTGAAAGTGTGAATGCCCTCAATACTTGCGCTTGTCAAGTTTATCGGGTCTCACTCCGAGCAGGATTGAGACAACATCATCAAACTCGAATTCGTGCATTCCGGGAATATCAGCCGCACGGGCATCTTTTTTTCTATCTGAGGATGAAGGCACCGCCCGTCCAACTGATTTGCTGTCGCTTGGCATGTCAACCTCATCTTTGCAGGCAGTTCATCTTCATCAGGTGCAAGACTTGATGATCAAAGCTATCGAAAATATATGTTCCCAGATACATGGAACTTGTTCTTCAACCATCTCAGCACGTCTAATTGAACTACTTCTCGCGCTCGGGCAACAGGACGGACCGATGCAATTGAATGCGCCCGCCCTTTCTTGTCAAACACCCAATCGTCCAAATATGCCCGATTGCAGTATTGACACTGAGGAATGATGTTGTCCGGGTTGTCGCCCGCACCGAATGGATCGCGATGCGCCTTTTGCAACTTGACAGGAGCGTCTCCGTATCTTGGACTTGTCTTGCCTTCTTCAGCGCCACAGGTCGCGCAACGATAGTCGAACGCTTCTTTTATCTCTTCAAATGTGCCTGCACCTAATACAGCCCGACGGCGGTCTTTATCTCGAATGAACTCTGCTGATGGTACAAATGGGTTCAGGCGATGAACTCCTGGTTTATCACCGATGTTCCATCCGTCTCTCTTCAAGTGCCGTACTTGCTGGTCGCGTCCTGCGTCGGGGTTGTAGTGTCTTGTGATATCCGCAATTTCATTCTTGTCAACTTCCCTGTCTCTGTACAGATACAGAACCGACAGCCAGATGCTCTTGTTGCTATCCGAAAAATATTGATTGCTAGGCAGCATCACGCCCTGTGATTTCAGATGTTTGGAATGAACTGTCTGCAGCTCTTCCCAAGCTGCCTGCAGCTCTTCCGAAGTCGGTATTGCCATTCAAGCACTCCTCTATTCTCTGGTTGGCTGTTTCAGCCATTGATTGATCAATTTCAGACCCAATAAACTGCCGGCCTTCCAGCCTGGCGGCAACTCCGGTGGAACCTGAACCGGCGAACGGGTCGAATACCTTTGCATTCTCGCAGCTGAATATCCCGATCAAATGTCTCAGCAAATCAACGGGCTTCGCAGTGATATGCCCATATCTGTCCTTAGTTTTCGGAACCGGAATGACTGTGCCTGGAAATCTATCGGGCTCGATGAATGGCGCTGATGTATCAATCAGACCGGTCTCCCATCTATCCCAGTTGTCAACAAAGGTGCCATCCTTCGGCGCTTGAGCCAGAACAATCAATTCGCCTTGCGGTTTCAGCTGAGGGGTTTTGCGACCTCCGATCTTGCTGATCAGTCTGTCTTTCTCCTTTTGAGGCAAGTCTTTCTTGCGAATGAAGTGATCCTGAGTGAACGCCTTGGGCTGTCCCTCGTATTTCCAAACCAGAATATCTCTGATCTCAAATCCGGCATCCTCAATCGCGACTGCAGCTCTATGCACCAGCCTGTTTTGAGAAAAACACAACAGAAACCCGCCGGGTCGAATGATTCTCATCCAATCCTGCGCAATAGGGGTCAAAAATTCCTGAAGTCTTGCACCCTGCTCGCGCTCGAATTTCATTCCCACAGGCAAAGACCCGATGACGCCAGATTTCTTGACTTTTCTCTTCAGCTTCTCGTGATTCCAATCATCTCCCATGCCGTCAATGAAGTACGGCGGATCAGTCAGAATCAGTGACACGCTGTTATCCGCCATCTCATTCATGGCATCTCTGCAGTCTTTTGGAGAAACCCATTCCATCAATTCAATCTCCCATTGGTGTTGGATGCCAAGTCCTCAATGCTTCACTGAAACATCAAATAAACTGCTGAAGTTTTTTGTCCATGCGGACCTGATGCGACGTGCCATAAACCAGGCTGACTGCTGGGAAATTCCCAGAACACTGCCGAGTTTGGCGCTGGATGCGCCATTCAAGGAGGCGCCCAGCAGGCGAATTGCCATCAGCCACTTGCCAATGCCGATATTGCTCCCTTCCATGAGCGTGCCGGTCTTGACGCTGAAATACTTTCGACAATCCCTGCACCAGTAAGGCATGGTTCTGTGAGATGCCTCTGTCGTTCTCTTTGAACCGCAACGGGGGCATTCTCTGCCTGATCGCCACCTGATCGCCTCAACATGATGTCTGGCTCTCGCTTCACACTCGAAGCTTCGCAGAACCTCATCACAGCTGGATTCTTCTATCTCCGATTGCTTTCTTTGCAGCATGACAGTTTCTTATCCAATCTTCAAACTTCAGGCAAGAGTATATTCAATCACTCTGTTATTGTCAACTATTCTTGATAGCATCACCGCAATTTCTACCTTTCTCAAGTATTGAACGAATCTGGCAAACCATCCAATACGACAATGCTCGCCGCTTCAGCGCACAGTGACTTTATCGTATATTACTGTGCAGCAGGCAAGCGGCCTGCCAGACTGAATGACAGCGCGAGATTCATGCCCGAGACTAATTCACTTCGAAAAACCAAAGTCATCGCCACTATCGGACCGGCCTGCGACGATGTCGACACCCTCAGCCGAATGATGCTGGCTGGCATGAATGTCGCTCGAATCAATCTGTCCCACGGTGATGCCGCCTCGCAGACAGCGACACTCGAACGGGTGCGCGAAGCGGCGAAAATCACAGGCTCCACCGTCGCGATCATGGTGGACAATCGCGGGCGGGAGATCAGAACCGGCAAGCTGGCTGGCGACAGCGCAATGCTGGAAAACGGAGATGAATTCAAACTCTACGGTGACGAACGGCTTGGAGACAAGCGCGGCGTATCCCTCACCTACCCCAAGCTTCATCTGCATGCCCGGGCCGGTGACCGGATACTGCTTGACGACGGTCAAATCGAACTGCAGGTCAAAGGCGCCGCTGACAATGCCGTGGTCTGTCGGGTGATCTATGGCGGTCTGCTGAAGAATCGAAAGGGAATCAGTCTGCCGGACAACACCACCGCCTTGGATGATGTCAGCTGTGATGACACCATGGAAGTGGAGTTTGCTGTCAGGAACAAGGTGGAGTACTTTGCCGCTTCCTTTATCCGAAGCGGCCGCGAAGTGCGGGAGCTGCGAGAGGGGTTCGCTCAGACTGACTCGGACATCGCCATCATCGCGAAGATTGAGAACCGGCAAGGCATTCACAGCATCGATGAAATTGTGGAGCAGGCCGATGGAATCATGGTGGCGCGGGGCGATCTTGGCATCGCGCTTAGAATCGGCGAAGGTCCCAAGGTTCAGAAGCACCTGATACAAACCGCCGTGTTGCGCGGCAAGCATGCCATCACAGCAACTCAGATGCTGGACTCCATGGAGCGGAACCACCGGCCAACCCGCGCAGAGGTGAACGACGTTGCCAATGCCATATTTGACGGCTCTTCCGCGGTGATGCTATCCGGAGAAACTGCGAGCGGAGCACATCCGGTAAGGTCCGTAGACACCATGTCCAGACTGGCTCTCGAGGCGGAATCCGGACTTGATGACTTCGGCCGTCTGCAGGGCATCGAGCCTCATCCCTCAGCTGAGATCACTGAGGCTGTCGCCCAGGCGTGCATCACCATGGCCAACCACTTGAGGGCCGCTGCAATATTCACCCTCACGGACACTGGTCTGACCGCCCGCCTGATTTCAAAGTATCGCCCCAGGTGTCCGATATTCGCGGTCACTTCCTTTCGAACGGTCGTACAGCGTCTGGCGATGGACTGGGGTGTGTCAGGCGTGCTGTACGAAAGCGGTCACAGCAACGCGGATGACCGAATTCAATTCACTCTGAACAAGGTGAAGGCACAGAATCACCTGAGCGAAGGCGATGTGGTGATTGTAGCGGAAGGCAGTCTGAGCCGGGCCGAGAGTCCAGATTTGATCCGCGTGATCACCGTTGAGCAGCATCAACAGTGAAGTGCTTCCTTCTCGAAGAGACGGCCACGACATTCAGATACATGAACAAAGCGGCTACCGAAACGAAGAACACGACACCGGTCAGCGATATGACCCCCTTTGCCATCTGGTCAAAATGGCCGATGAAGCTGAGTCCGGCGATTGCCTCAAGCATGGTGTGCGGCAACACCGGCGCCAGCACATCCTGAACCAGAGTCACCTCGCCAATTGTGAAGAACAGCCCGATGACGATTCCGAGCACAAACGCGACAACCTGGTTCTGCGTCAGCGCTGAGGAAAAGCAGCTGATTGACAGATAGCTTCCAGCCATCAGCAGACTGCCGATGTAGGCTGCGACAATCGCCCCGTTGTCCGGATTGCCAAGATAGTTGACAGTGAGCCAGATCGGAGTCGTCAGCACAAGCGCGAATGCGCTGAACACCCACGCCGCCAGAAACTTGCCCAGCACCGCAGAGAAGGCGCTGATCGGCAGGGTGAGCAATGTCTGAATGGTTCCAGATTTTCTTTCCTCAGCCCAAAGACGCATTCCCAGCGCCGGCGCCAGCACCAGAAACAGCCACGGATGAAAACCGAAAAACGCGCCGAGATCAGCCTGCTCCAGCAGAAAGAACCCACCGACATAAATCGTCAGCACACCGCTGAGCGTGAGAAAAATGATTAGAAATATATAGGCAATCGGTGTATAAAAATAGTCCGCCAATTCGCGGCGAAACACAACAAGCCAAGACAGCATGAACCGACCCCCGCCTACTTCAGTTCAATGCCGCTGCCGTTGAGCGGCCGCGCGGTTGCATACTCGAACTGAATCGTTTGGCTGAACTTTTCCATCACGAAAATCACTCTCTATTTCTCGCTTAATATCAATAACTTGAAATCAGTTCATAAACAAGAACGCGGACTGCAGTTCGAATCCTTGCCATACCTGAATTGTTTCAGATAGTTGGTTTCAGGCACCCAATTGATTATATCGTTGCACTGCAATCTCGAATTTGCTGGGTAATCATGACTTTTGATGATCGGCTTCGGCTGCTGTCCGATTCAGCGGACTGCGTGATTCCATACATTCAGCGCGGCATTGAGAAGGAAAGTCTTCGCATCACGCCTGACGGTCACCTGTCCCAGCAATCGCACCCGAGACTCCTGGGGTCAGCGCTGACACATCCCTACATCACCACCGATTACTCCGAGGCTCTGCTGGAGCTGGTCACTCCAACCTTTCATTCCATTTCGGAGATGCTTCAGCATCTCACAGAGCTTCACCAGGTTGTCTATCACCACATTGGGAATGAAATGCTGTGGGTCAACAGCCTGCCGTGCCTTTTGAGTGACGAAGCGTCCATCCCGATCGCCCGATTCGGCTCTTCGAACATCGGGCAGATGAAGCACATCTACCGCCGCGGACTGGGAATCCGCTATGGTAGAAAAATGCAGGTCATCGCGGGCTTGCATTACAACTTTTCTGTGCCCGAAACTTTCTGGGAGGTTCTGGGCATTGCATCCCCTGACTCAAGTTCCGATGCTGTTTCCAATGCATACATGGCCGGCACGCGCAACTTTCTTCACAACTGCTGGCTCCTGTTCTACCTGTTCGGCGCGTCGCCTGCGGCATGCCGGTCGTTCTTTGGAAAGTCAAATCCCATCAGTTTGGAGAGCGTGGATTCGCACACACTCTACGGAAAGCACGCAACATCGCTTCGAATGAGCAACATCGGGTATCGCAACCCGGTTCAATCGGAAATCAGAATCGATCACAATTCAATTGGCGGCTACATCAAGACCCTGTGCAATGTCATCAATCAGCCCTACCCGCAATACCAGGCATTCGGAGTCAAGAAGAACGGTGAGTATCTGCAGCTCAATTCCAATCTGCTGCAGATTGAGAATGAATACTACTCTGTCATCCGTCCCAAGCGCAGAATCAGACCTCAGGAAAAACCCACCGCAGCCTTGCGCAGCCGCGGTGTTGAGTATCTGGAGGTTCGCTGTCTGGACCTCGATCCATTCAATCCGATCGGCATCTCAGAAACTCAGGCCGGCTTCATGGATCTGTTTCTGACCTACTGCCTGCTCAATCCGATCGGGCCGATGTCCGCCGCACAGCAGGAAACCATCGCATCAAACAATGATGCAGTTGTTCTGAGCGGACGCACGCCTGACCTGCAGCTCAAGATCAATGGCAGATCGGATTCGCCTCGAACCTGGGGCCTGGAGCTGCTTTCCAGATTGGAAGCGATCGCATCAGTCTTCGATGATTCTCTGGGCGGGAGTTTGTACCGTCAGTCATTGGACGAGCAGCGAGACAAACTTCAGGACCCAAGCCAGACGCCATCCGCGAGAATCATCGAAATGCTGCACGACAGCAATGGTCCGTTTTTCACCCTCGCCATGAGCATGGCTGAGACGGCGAAGCAGAAAGTTGTTGACAACTCTCTAAACGAGTCGATGATCGAAAGCTATCGCAAATTTGCTGAAGAATCTTTCGTTCGTCAGCGCGAAATCGAGGAATCTGACGATACTGACTTCGACACGTTCCTGGAACGGTATTTCGCGAGGTGAATTCAGGCTGGTTCAGTAGGCGCGGTCGCGATCAACAATCCCCTCGATCGGCTCGCCTTGCAAAAACCGCTCAATCTTCTCGAGAATCCTGACACTGCCTGAACCCGGATCGGGCTTGCTGGCACAGTGGGGTGTGACCAGCACGTTCGATTCATCCCAATAGGGATGCTCCGGCGGCAGCGGTTCCGTGCGAAACACATCCAGCACCGCGCGGCTGACATGCCCTGACCTCAAGGCTTCGAGCAGCGCGTCATCGTCGATCGATTCTCCGCGTCCGCAATTGATGATCTTCGCACCCGCTTTCAACCAGGCAAGTGTCTCCCGATTCAGAAAGTTTTGCGTTGCGGTGGTATTGGGCAGAATGCAGACCAAGATGTCGGTTCTCTCAAGGAACGGCTTCAGCTCGTCCGCTCCGGCGTAAGACTGGACGTTTGGAAATTCCTTCCGGGTGCTGCTGTAGCCGATGACCTCAAATTCCAGGTCCGTCAGGGCTTTCGCGCAGGCTCTGCCCAGCACTCCAAGCCCCAGAATTCCGACACAGGATGAGTCCGGCGCCTTGTTGTCCACCCGAAACGGATGAGACCACGATCGCGGCCTGTATTCTGAGGCCAGAATGTGAAGTCCGGTAACGTGGTGAACCACGTAGGTGACAATTCCGATCGTCAAGCCCGGGTCTGTCATCCGATAGATTGGCAGGTGGGCAATGCTTTCGTCTGCCAGCAGGTCAGCCACACCGGCCCACATCGAGAATATCGCCCGCAGGTTGGGGTATCTCGCGAGGTCTCCGGCAGGCGGCCGGGCGACAACGGCGAACTCAATGTCTTCCACCCGCCCCACATCCGGCCACACCCTCAAGTCAAGCCCGGGGGCGTTTTTCTGTATTTCCGCTGTCCAGCGAGGAATATTCTCCTCAGTTGACGAAAGCAGAACCGCGCCTTCGATGTTCAGCATTGCGAGGTCAACTGCCGGCTGAGCTAAAGCACTTCCAGAAGCTCAATCTCAAACACCAGCGTGGCATTCGGTGGAATCGCGGGCGGCGCGCCGTTCTCACCGTAGGCGAGCTGCGGCGGAATGACGACTTCCCATTTCGATCCGGCCTTCATCAACTGAAGCACTTCCTGCCAGCCCAGAATGATCGAATTGAGTGGAAATGTGGTCGGCTCGTCGCGACTGTACGAACTGTCAAATTCGGTACCGTCAATCAGGGCGCCTCGATAGTGCACTGTTACTGAACTCTCCAAAGTCGGCATCGCGCCGTCACCGTCTGTAACGACTCTGTAGAGAACCCCGTTTGCTGTGGACGCGACACCGTCCTGACTTGCATAACTGGCTCTGAATTCGTCACCTTGCATAGCGAACTGTTCGTGCATCTCACTCTCCCGTGCCATTGCCTCTTGTTGTACAGCTGTCATTGCAGCCACAATCTCTTCTTCAGTCAGTCTCAAATCGTCATTCAAGGAATCCACCAAACCAAGCGCAAGCGATTCGACATCAATCGGTAAATTTGAACCCAGAACCTGCGTCATTATCTGCATGCCAAACTGAACGCCAAGTCCGTAGCTGAATTTCCCTTCCTGTGTGTCCAGGGCACCTTCCTGCGCGTTTGAGATGGCGGGTGCAGCCGCGAAAAATACAAGTGCCAGCGCACATCGCAGTGATCGTGATGAAATCATTCTGAGTTCCTCTGTTGTGTCGGCGGTTGCTTGCTGAACGGGCATGACGCTGCTTGCGGACCAACGGTCCGCAACGACATTACTGAATTCCCGATTAAGTGGATGCTGAAATGAAGAACGATGCGTGAATCGCAATCAACCTGAAAAATTTCGCTAAATGATACTCAATTTAACGGATAGCCCTGTCGGTTTAGTCGAATGGAAAATCGAGACGTATTGGGTAAAAAAATAAGACGGATTGCACACAGTTCAATGCTACAGGATGTAGGGCTCTAGAAAACTTAGTCAGATTTGGTCAGATCAGCTTCCCACTCTGCATAGGTACGGTCATCCAAAAGTTTCCAACTTGCTCGTCCATTTGCGTTTATTCCCATTACCATAGAGGCAGCAGAGGAAACCGAGGTAAAACTGAAGTCCGTTATGAAGCGCGTTTGATCGGCATCTTCACAAAGAACACCTTTATCCAAAAGCGACTTTCGAAGTTTGCTTGTTTTGCCTGGAAAGGATTTTTTCGGTTTATGTCGCACCTTTGATCCATTTTGAACCACAAATTCACCGGATTGATTGATCTTCATTTTTGCAGAATATCCCTCCCCATCCAACTGAAAAGTTGGATCATGGGCAACTAATTCAGTTGATGACTCAGTTTTGTTCATTTCAGGTTCAGAAGAGCGACCAATAAAAGGACGAAACAAGTCCCATCCCAACACACTGACCAAAGTTTTGGACTGTTCCACAAAGTTTTTCATCACCGCTCTGTCCGTATTTGGTAGTTTGCCAGCGGAATCTGATGGTGTTTTTTTGTTGGAGACTGACCAACGAAGATTTTTCTTTGAGTCATTTATTAGCATTGATTCAATACACCGTGCGTGACTACCGGTGATATTCTGATTAGTGCTAAGCACAACGATGGTGTCTTCCCAGAACTTGGTCTCCTCTTTCTCTGTCGAATTGTGATAATACAATCGATCTTTCAAGCATTCAGACTCACCAATGTAAGCGATAGGCCTTTCTTCATCAGAATCCTCGATTCCAATCAAAATGTATACTCCTGGTTGCTCCATTTCGGGAAACTCATTACAAACAATTCGGAGTTGGTTACGTCGAAAAGCGAACACCCTAATTGCAAATATATCTAGTTGTGCAAAACGGATACCATTCGGATTCCCATCAAGAAGAGAGATTTCAATTTTTCGGGGATTTAACATTTCAGGAGTTCCTCATACTGTGATTATTTTTTCTGACATCAAAAGTTGATTTCTATAGTCTTTATATTCATTGCATTGTACGCTTCATTTGGGAAATTACATGCAGAGATGGGAACCCGCTGTTATCGACAATTGGTAATGCACCGCTCTGACTGGAACAGAATTTTGTGAGTTTACGTACCATTAGCCGTAGTCTTTACTCAAATAGCAGATATATTCTTGAAATATCGAAAAATTCGGCTCATTGGTATGCCGCGACGGGCTCACCGAGGTTTTCGAAGTGCGGCGCAACACCCAGTCCAGGCGAGTCAGGCGCGTAAAGTCTGCCGTCGGCAACGGCGGCGCCTCCAATTCCGGTGCTTCGCGTGTTGTAGTTCATCAGATCGGTCGCGTTGATCAGAAACTCTTCAGGCGTGGATGCGGCGAAGTGCGCGACCGCGGCCGTTGTGATCTCACCGCCCCAGGAATCTTCCGAAACGACCGGAATTCGGTTGTCGATCAGAAAGTCCCGAATCCGGCGAGCCTTGCTCAGCCCGCCCACATTGCTGATTTTCAAACAGCAGATATCCGCCCCTCGGTCTGCGACGATTCTCTGCGCTATGCTCATATCGGTCAGACATTCATCCAGTTTCATAGGCAGATCGGTCTGCCGCCGAACCTGCTGGCATTCCTCATAGGTCTTGCACGGCTGCTCAAGAATGTAGTCAAAATCGCGTGTTGCGCGGACGACTCGAATCGCGTTATCGACTCTCCATCCTTGATTCGCATCAGCGATCGCTTTTTCGCCTGGCTCAAGCAGGGGCACAGCCTCTCGAATGCGATCGATATCCATGACCCAGTCCTCACCGACTTTGATCTGAAAATGCGCATAGCCAGCGGCACGGTGACGCTGCAGCTCATCAATCGTGTCCTGAATCGACTTCTGGGGAATGACTCGGTACATCGGCGCACCATCCGTCAATTTGCCACCCAGCAACATCCATAGAGGCTGCCCGCAAGCCTTGCCCAGAATGTCCCAGCAAGCCACATCGAATGGCGCCTTGGCGTAACCGTGTCCCTGCACGATGTGATCCATCAGCGCCTCCATTCTGGCAACCTGACGCGGGTCCTCACCGATCAAGCGCGGCGCGGCCAAGCGCGCAAACGCTTCGACGCCTTCGGAATGGGCAGTCATGTAATTCTCACCGCAGGGTGTGAATTCACCGCAGCCCTGAACTCCCGCGTCTGTATCGACCACCACCACTGAGCTTGCGGCAATGGAGAAGGAATTTCCCGCACCCCATCGATAACTGCCGTCCACGTAGGGCAGATGAGTCTTGTAGATTCTGATGCGATTGATTTTCAAATTCGGGTCAACCTGTTTTCAAAGTGACTTTGGTGAAATTCGAGATGAATGATCACGCTTATAATGATTTTCCAAACAGAAATCAGTCCCATTTACACCCAACCAGGCACTGCTCTGTGGCAATCGATCCGAAACTGCTGGAAATACTGCGCTGTCCTCTCACAAAGCAGTCGCTGAAACATGTTTCTGAAGACAGGATCGAGGAACTCAACTCCAGAATCTCATCCGGTGAAGTTCACTACGAAGATGGCACCCTTGTCAGGGAAGCCATCGTCGAAGGATTGATCACTGCAAACGGCACGCGGATTTATCGAATCGATGCCGGCATTCCAATCATGCTGCACGGACGAAGCATTCCGCTGCAGGATTCGACTTCGCCTGACTAATAAAGCGAATTCCAATCTTCCGCGACAGCGATTGCCGCTTTCGAGCTTTCGCTCCGTTCAAGCGGACTGATAATAGTCCATTAGAATTTTTGCGACTTCAGGCCGGGAGAACTCAGGCGGCAGATCTTCTCCGTTAGACAGCATCTCTCTGACCCGCGTGCCCGACAGCAATACAAAATCTTCCTTTTGGTGATTGGGCGCCTCACGCATCATCACCACCTGATTCAGTTTTTTCGACCAGGCCGTATGATCCGCCTCGAATATTTCAATTTCAAGCGTGCCTGACGGAACATCCGTTCGAAAAATCTCCTGTGCATCAAAGGCGCCATAGTAATCTCCGACACCTGCGTGATCGCGCCCGACAATCATGTGCGCCGCGCCCAGATTCTGACGGAAAATCGCGTGCAGCACCGCTTCGCGAGGTCCTGCATAGAGCATGTCAAAGCCGTAACCTGAAATGATCACCGAATTTTCGGGAAAATAGAGTTCCACCATTTTGCGGATGGCATCGTCTCGGACTTTGGCGGGTATATCGCCCGGCTTCAGTTTGCCAAGGAGCATGTGAATCACCACTCCGTCAGCTTCCGTGCGCTCAAGGGCGATCTTGCAAAGCTCCTCGTGAGCGCGATGCATCGGATTGCGGGTCTGAAATGCCACAACCTTGCTCCATCCCCTGCTCTGAATCTCATCGCGGATCTGGTAGGCAGTCATGAATGTTTCAGGAAACTCGGTTTCGAAGTAGCTGTGATTCAGAACCTGAATTTCGCCTGAAATGATGAACCGACCCTGGCTGAGAAATGTCTGCACCCCAGGATGCGCCTCATCAACGGTGCCGTAAACCTGCTCTGCGATGAATCGACACTCATCCTCTGTCAATTCGTCCACACCCGCAACTGTTTGAATCGCCAGCGTAGGATGACCTTCAATCTCTGAATCCAGCAGCGCAATTCGCTCGCCAGGCTGCGTATCGGGTTTGCTAGAAACTCGATTCAGCACCGGCACCGGCCAGAACAGGCCGCCGGCCGTTCGCATGGATTCGGCGATAGAAAGGGCATCTGCTTTGTTCATGAAACCTGTCAGCGGCGTGAAGTATCCACCGCCCAGCATGACCGCACTTGCTGCAGATGAAGAATCTGCAACAACAGAATTCAGACTGTCCGCCTCGCGGGTTAGTTGCTCGCGCTCCGCTGAATCAAACACATACAACGGCGCGAGGTCGGCTGACCCATAGGCTCCAACCATCAGTGTCTCCTTGGAATCGGTTGCTTCAGCCAGCGATGGATTTTGGAGCATCTGCAGACTGCAAATGCTCTCTTCGACGCTGTACAGAGTCGGCCAAAATTTTCAGAATATCAACTGTGTCTTTCCAGCCGATGCAGGCGTCGGTAATGCTTTTGCCGTACTCGGGCTCGACATTCGGCTGCAGGTCCTGCCGGCCTTCTTTCAGGTGACTTTCAATCATCACGCCTTTGATCCGGTCATTTCCGGCGGCAATCTGATCTGCCACATACTGGCCCACTTTCATCTGACGTTTGAACTGCTTGTTGCTGTTTGCGTGACTGAAGTCAATCATCACGTTCGGTTGCAATTCCCTGCTCTTCAGCAGCTCCGCGACTTTCCTTACATGACGCTCTTCATAGTTGGGTTTTTGGCCGCCCCGAAGAATGATGTGGCAGTTTTCATTGCCAGTCGTTTCAAAAATGGCAGTCTGGCCCTCTTTGGTTATCGACAGGAATCGATGGCTCTTCGATGCGGCATGAACGCCATCGACTGCGATTTGAATGTTTCCGTCCGTTCCATTTTTCAGACCCACTGGACACGAAAGTCCGGATGCCAGCTGTCGATGCACCTGGCTTTCGGTAGTCCGCGCCCCGATCGCACCCCAGCTGACCAGGTCTCCGATATACTGCGGCGAGATGATATCCAAGAACTCCACACCTGCTGGAACGCCGATTTCGTTGAAGTCCAGCAGAAGTTTTCTGGCCAGGCGCAAGCCTTTGTTGATGTCAAACGAACCATTCAGGTCCGGATCATTGATCAACCCCTTCCAGCCGATTGTCGTACGCGGTTTTTCGAAGTAAACCCGCATGATGATCAGCAGATTCTCAGCCAATTGTGATTTCACTTGAGCCAGTCGATCTGCATACTCCGCTGCTGATTTCGGATCAGAGATCGAGCAGGGGCCGACGATGACGATCAGCCGATCGCTCTCAGACGCCAGAATCTCGCTTATTTCCTGTCGTGCAGATTGAACTACATCAATCGCCTTTTGTGATGCTGGCAGTTCATCCATGACTTGGCGCGGGAATGCAACATCGCGTATGGATGCGATGCGCAAATCGTCGACCAGCGGAGTATCGTCTATGTAAGTTGCGGTCATCTTTTGGATATATAACAGATAAGAAAATATGCATGTGCCAGAACAGACACAGAATTGAACCGATAATTATATGCAGATTTTGCGCTGCACATTGAAGGCGCGGAACATTCGAATCAACCGCTAGAATTCTGGAATTTGAGTCACATCATTTGAATACAAAACCAGTTGCCGCCCAAGACACAATCACCGCAGCCTGACCTCAGAAATACTGACACCGATGAAATTACTGATCATTTCCATTCTGAGCGCAGCATCGATCTACGCGGTGATCTGCCTGTTCATGTTCTTTTTCCAAAAACACCTCGTGCACATTCCTTATGAACAGCTGGTGAAGACTCCCCTTGACTACGGAATGGATTACGAGGATCTTTATCTCAATACGCCTGACAACGCGCGGCTGCACGCCTGGCACATCCCTCACCCGAAAGCCGATTACACGTTCTGGATTTTCTGCGGCAACGCTGGCAACAAGTCCTACATGCTCGATACGGTGCGAATGATTCATGAGTTGGGCCACTCTGTATTCATTTACGACTATCGAACTTTCGGACCCAGCAAAGGAAAGCTGACCGAGCAGGCGATGTATCAGGATACGAAAATCGGGTGGGACTATCTGACGCAAACACGGGGCATCGCGCCTGATCGAATCGTTCTGCACGGCCGTTCGCTCGGGACCGCCATGGCAACGTGGGTTGCGACGAAAGCCGAACCCGCAGCAGTGATCCTGGAGTCAGGCTTCACTTCGATGAAAGCCATGGCGAAGAGCTTGTACGGCTGGCTGCCGATCGATCTGATTCTTCGGTGGCAGTACGACAATTTGGACAGAATCACTCAGATTTCCGCGCCGATACTCATCATTCACAGTCCAGACGATGAGATCGTCCCCTACGCGCATGGACAGCAGCTATTTGAAGCGGCAAACGACGAAAAACAGTTTTTGAAACTCTCGGGCAGTCACCTAGATGGATTTATGGAAAACAGCAAGACCTATACCGAGGGCATCACGGCTTTCCTAATCAATTTTAAACCGTAAAACTCTATGGTACGAATCCCCAATTTATCTATTGCCGCTAAATCGAAGTTAAATTTTTTTTATCGCTGTAGGCAAAAATTTTCGGACCAATACAAATTTTTGCTCATTTACAAACAGCAACAATTGAACTGAGTTTCAGTTGAAGCTATCTGCAAGAGATTAAAATACAAGAACTTAATACAGATGCAACCGACCGCTTTGACCTATTGTTTGAGGATTGAGCGATGAATGAAAATACCCTTTATTACGGGGATTGCCTTGAGTGGATGAAACAGTGGAACAGTGAAATTGTAGATCTGATTTATCTCGACCCGCCCTTCAATTCGAAAGCAGATTACAACATGCTATTTTCAAACCAAGAGTTTGACAGCGAATACAGAGCATTCACCGATAAGTGGACTTGGGACGAATCAGCGGCAGATAGATTAGTTATGTATCAAAATTCAGTTGGAAGACGTGCTCACAAAGTAATCGTAGGCTTAAGTCAAATTATTGGCGAATCAGGAATGCTTGCTTACCTGACTTACATGGCAGAACGACTAGAGGAAATGCATCGATTGTTAAAGGGTTCCGGTTCAATATATTTGCATTGTGACGCTACGGCCAGTCACTACCTAAAACTTCTAATGGATGAAATCTTTGGCGTTAGAAACTACCAAAATGAAGTTATCTGGAAAAGGGTAACGTCTCTAGCAAAGGGCAATCAGCATTGGCCAAAAACTTGGGGAGCAAATACGGATTCAATTTTCTTTTACACAAAGGGAAAAGACTACAGACTTGATCCATTTCTAAAATTAACCGAAGCAGAAACTGTGACTAAATTTCCTCTTGTTGATGAAGACGGCAGGCGATATAAGGACGATTCATCACACATTTGGAGCACACCAGGAATGGGGCCTCGTCCCAATCTGTGTTACACATGGAGGGGATTTACGAATCCACATCCATCGGGATGGCGATTGTCAAGAGAGCGTTTGGAAGAGGAATTTCAAAAAGGAAATTTCGTTATTCGACCCGATGGCAAACTTGAACGAAGAGCTTACGCAGATGACTACAGAGGCGAGCCAATCGGAAACCTTTGGACTGATATTGACCCCGCATTGGGAGATGAACGCCTGGGTTACCCTACTCAGAAATCTGTAGCACTAATGGAGCGGATAATCAAAGCTTCTTCAAAAGAAAATGACATTGTTTTCGATCCATTTTGTGGATGCGGGACAACTATCGAAGCTGCTCGTAGATTGAATCGAAATTGGGTTGGAATAGATATTTCTTCATTCGCTATCGAATTGATTAAAGTTAGACGACTGCAAGATGAGGACATCCCCACCGAGGGCATTCCGTTCGGTATGTCGTCAGCAAGACAACTTGCACAAGACAATCCTTTTAATTTTGAGTCATGGGCGATTAGTAGACTACCTGGATTTCATCCAAATACAAAACGGGTTGGAGATCACGGAATTGATGGACGGGGAAAACTCAAGCATGAACCGAGTCCACCGATTGTTACTACAGGTGGTGTACAAAAAGAGATACCAAGAACCTATTCCAAATTGGCTTTAGCACAAGTTAAATCAGGCGCATTCAAATTAAGCGCATTGCGGGATTTTATACATGTAATGAACAGGGAGAATGCTGCACTTGGAGTTTATATTACTCTTGATCCTGTCACATCAACTCAAGCCAAAAGAGAAGCACTAAAGTTGGGGAAAATTACTGTAGCTGGGTATCAGTATCGCCGATTACAATTTTTTTCGCTCAGTGACTACTTTGACAATAGACTGCCAAGACTCCCTACCATGTGCGACCCAATTACCGGCAAACCTCTCGATCAACCAAGTTTGTTTGATCAACAATACACAACTCAAGATTTATGATTTTTTCATGATGTAAAGTAATCGTACGAATAAGGAAATGCTACAGGCACACCAAGAGTCATAGGGAACTGATTGATGAAAATAAGCACTGTTATTTCCGACACAATTTATAAGAGCTCAATGTGAAAAGACCTCTGCGCCCGGAATCTTCATTGATTCAGTACATCACAATTATTTTCACTCAATTGATTTCATATTCAGGTTAGTCAAAAGTTCCGTCGGTGGATGGAACCGCTTTCGGCGAAGGAATAAATTTCGCGATTTTCTTAAAATCAAACAGTTACGAAATTAGTTCCTTAAACATGAAAATTAGTCTTCGCAATTGTAAATTCGCCCTTTTCGTCAGGCCAAGCTACTCCTTGGTATTCGATATTCATTTTTTTGGCAGTGAGATACAGACACTCCAAATCAATCTTTTTGATATCAGCGAATGTCATGTAAATAGCATTCATGTCCAATTTCATGCATAGGGGCAGCGAACGATCACTTCTAGAACAACTACAATTTCCAACTGTTTCCAAACATTTTCCACAAACCATGAATCTGTCGATAGAATCCCAGTTTGTTGGGCTATACAGTAAGAAATTTCTAAATGGTTGTACGTGGGCATGACTAAGTGCGTTTCGCATAATCACAACTCGTTTCATGGATTCATACACATCACTATTGTTACTCCAGTTCGGCCACAAGTCTAAGAATTTATCTTTAATTTTCGTAAACGAATGAGTCGCAAGTTCCAATCTTGCCGTTGAAAAATCTGAGGGGAGAGGTGATTTTCCATACGCTCTATTGTAATTTTTAATCATCTCACTTCCACCTTCCTTTAAAGCTATGAAATCACACATCACGCTTTCCACCAAAAGCAGATACATAAAACATTCGCCTGCTCGCAAAAGCATTTGATCGAATTCAATTCGCTGATTTTTCACATTTGTTCCATAAATGTAAGTTGATGCTTTCAGTCCAGAACTTCAGTATATACAGTCTCAATCCAACCGAGTAGCTTCAGTTGCCAACTGAAGCCCTACCTTTTCTTTCCGCGCTTTCTCGCCATCAGCGGAGCGTTCATCTTTTCATACAGCGCAAACAAATGCTCCACGCGCTCGCGCTCGGATTTGAATCCAGTGCGACGGTAGAACTTGTCCACTGCACGATCAAGCGCAGTGTGCGCGCGACGAAGATTTGGCGGCATCAGGTCAGGATCGTAAAGGTTGGCCAATGTCACATCAGGATGAGCGGCGCGGGCATCTAGCACAGCTTGAGCAGGCGATTCCAGCTTTTGAATATCAGCCGTTTGAGGTGGCATGGGAAAGGTGTTGTACACCAATCCTATCGAATAGCGGTATCGGCTTTCCAGTTTTCCGCCCACGCAGCGCAGCCAAGTCATGTGCATGCTTGAAGTCAGCAGCGCAAAGTCTGCCAAGGTGGCGTTCTCCAAAATCTTCAGAGCATTTCTTGGAATGGCAGGCGGCTCCAACCAACCGATAGGCGCATAGTCACGCCGCTCCGAACTGGTTTCTGGAATGACCAGGAAGGGCTGAGTTGGAACAACATTGACATGATAGAGTGTCGGCATTGCTGCAAGACTTTGCGTCGGCAAACTTTTGCTTGCCTCTCGATATTGCGCACCTCCGAAATACGCTTCCGAACAGACGGCATCTGCGCTAATTCTTCGGGTGATGCATCGTGCAATGCCAAGATCCAACGCCAGTTGCCGTGCAGAAACTCTCGCACCCCAACGAACGGACGAAAATACGGTTTGGACAGTGGCTCTTCCTCTATAAACTCACCATATTCTTCTGAGCTGAAGATAAAGATTCCACCGTCTATGGGTTTTGAACCGATAATCAACCGGCCCATTCCATTGATCGGCGAGCTTTCTTCTTGCACAACCAAAGTTGGATCAGTGAGATTATCAGCGTCGAACAAGTAAGGTGACAAAACTTTGTGCTGGCTTGCGACAGGCGCCCCGTTGATATCTGGATAACTGAATAGTGTTTTGTTTTCTCTTACGGCTGTTCGTCTTTCAAGACCGAGAATCACAACATGCACATGAGCCTTTCCTCGCGCATCGGATCCCCAAGCGAATGCGCGGTGGGCAAAGGCCAAAGCCAGCCTGCAGCGTTCGAAAAGAATCGGCCAAAGCTGAGCAACATGCTCACCTTGTGTTATTGAGTTCGTTGCAACGAAACCGATTCGAGCGTTGCCTCCCTCCAAATACTCTCCAGCTTGAATAAACCATGCCGCGACATAATCCAGTGTTCCTCCATTTTTTCCAAGTGCGGCAATCTCTCGCACCTGTTCGAGTTGCAGTGCTGTCTGGAACTTCGCACCGACAAAAGGCGGGTTGCCCAACACAAACGAACAGTTTCCTGGCTTCAGCAACTCTGACCAGTCCAATTTGAGCGCATCCGCATGCATGATGTGGGTTGCAGTTTTAAACGGTAAGCGCGCATAGGTCTTGCCGAATTGTAAACTGAGCAGATTATTCATCAGGTGATCCATCATCCACAGTGCTGTTTCTGCGATTCGCACCGAAAACTGATTGATTTCTATGCCATAGAACTGATCAACATCAATCACAGAGAGCAAACTGACATCGACGACACTCTGATCAGAGTCCGCCGTCTGCTTCCTGATTTCTCTAATCACCTCCATTTCCAACATTCGCAATTCTCGGTACGAAATGATAAGAAAATTGCCGCATCCGCAAGCAGGATCAAGAAACTTCATCCGGCCTAACTTCTCCTGAAACTTTCGCAGATCGCTGATTCGGCACTGATCATTTCGAATATTGATATGTTTCAGCTCCTAGCACAAATCGTCTAAAAAACAGCGGCTTGATCAATTTCAGAATATTCTGCTCAGTGGTGTAATGAGCGCCTTGCGCCCGACGTTCAATGGAATCCATCACCGATTGAAACAGAGAGCTGAATATTGCCGGCGAAATTCTTGACCAGTCGAGCCGACAGACATCCAACAGCAGAGAACGCATCTGCGTGTCGAATGACAATCTCTGAAGATGCTCTTCGAAAAGATCACCATCTATACAGGGGAAACGCGCCAGATCTTCATGAAGTGTTGCGGGCCTTCTGTCAACCGGCGTGTTCAGAGTCTGAAAAAGATGAGTCAGCCACTCTCCAAGATCGGCTCCATCCTCAGCAGTACGCGACTCAACAAAATTCAAATACACGCCCCGCGACTCAAACACTCCAGTACTGTCGGCGAACATGCAGAAAATGAGTCTGACTAGAAATCGCTCAAGGTCACAATCCTTATGCCCAAAGTCAGCCAGCGCATCGTACAACCGCCCTACCAGCGCGGCTACCTGAAAATCAATTGAATCCTGATCTCGGATTGCTCTGCGCTGATCACCGACAATGAACTCAAAATCTTGCACTTTGTCAGGCAAACTCGACACTGATATTGTGATATTCCTATCCTTGTATTTAGGACGCCTTCGCTCCATTATTCAGCAAAGTTCGCGGTGCGAATTCTGAATTCAATTTATGAAAGTCGCATTGATTTTCGCCATTGTGTTGCAGGAAAGGAGGTGAGCAATAGCTGGAAGTAACCTATTCAAGTATGTAATATTAAGTCTATTTATTTTCCAGAACAAATCACATTGTGAGAATATTGCCGATGATGATTGGAGCTGCACGATCCTCAAGTCTGTTCTATGGCCAAAGTCTGAGAAGACTTGAATGGGCTGTCATGCAAGCTGGGCAGATTCCATTGCCCGACAACACAATTTGCGAACGTTCAAACGTGCTCGCCGCCGTTGATGTGTATTTCTGAACCAGTAACGTAGCTTGAGCTGTCGGCGCACAGAAAGTAAATGGTCTGAGCCACTTCGTCCGGCGTGCCAAGCCGGTCCAATGGAATGCTTCGCACCAGGTCAGAAGTGCCGGGCGACAAGATCGGAGTGTCAATCTCCCCCGGAGCAATGGCATTGACTCGAATGCCCATTGAGCCGAAATCAGAAGCCATTTCACGCGTCAATGCGGCAAGCGCAGCTTTCGATGTCGCATAGGCAGTACCCGCAAACGGATGAACTCGGCTGCCGGCAATTGATGTGACATTGACAATGGAGCCGCGCCCCTTGATCAGCTCTTCCATCAGCCCCCTGGCCAGCACAATCGGTGCGAAGAAGTTCACCTCGAATACCAGTCGCCAGACCGCCATGCCCGTGTCAGCCGGTCCCATCCGGCCGCCGCTTTCCGTTTTAGGCGATATGCCCGCATTGTTCACCAACGCGTGCAGCGCGCCACCGGCCAATCGTTTTTTCAGTTCCGCCAGCCCGATTGAGCGATGGTCCGGATCACCAAGATCAATCTGAACATGGTCGTCCGGCCCTTCCTGCCAGGGACAGGCACTCGTGAAGGCTCGTCTTGAACAGGTCAAAACACGCCAGCCGTGCTCTTGAAACAACTTTGCCGTTGCGTGACCGATACCTTGGCTGGCACCGGTCAAAACCAGAGTTTTCTGCTCTCCTGAATCACTGTCCGGCGCGACCGGCGGCACAGTCTTGCCGGAAACCGGACATCGGTCAGGTGGAGTTGAAGCTGTTTCGCTCATAGTCGGAATTGATGTTCGAGTTCAGTCGTCTTCCGGGTGCTGGAATTCTGCACTCAGTTTCTTCTGCACATCCATCGGCGCGGATTCATAAGAACCAAACTCCATCATAAAGGTGCCTTCTCCTCCGGAAATCGCATTGAGCCTTGCTTGAAAGTCAGCCATTTCTGCCAATGGCGCCGCGCCTGTCAGCTTCACCGCGCCGGAGGGCAGCGAATCGGTGTCGCTGATCCGTCCGCGCCGCGACGAAAGTTCGCCAGCGACATCTCCCATGTTGGCGCTCGGTACAACAACCGTCAGGTCAGCGATCGGTTCAAGCACAATGGGGCCGGCCTTCGACACCGCATCGATGAAGGCTTTCTTTCCGGCAGTGATGAAAGCGATCTCCTTGGAATCTACGGAGTGGTGCTTGCCATCGTAAACCGTCACCCGAATATCCTGCAAAGGAAATCCTGCAAATGCACCGCCCGTCAGAACCTGCCTGATGCCCTTCTCGACCGCCGGAATGAACTGCGAGGGGATTACGCCGCCAACCACATTGTCGACAAACTCAAATCCTTCACCTCTGGGCATCGGCTCGACCCGCAGATAGACCTCTCCAAACTGCCCGGCGCCACCGGTCTGCTTCTTGTGCCGACAATGCCCTTCTGCGGACCGAGTTACTGTTTCTCGGTAGTCGACTGTCGGGATCGATGTGGTGACCTCGACGCTGTAGATCTCCTTCATCCGCTCCAGCGCGACCCGCAGATGAAGATCGCCCATTCCGCGCAGAATCGTCTCATTGGCGGCTGGATTTCTGGCCAGCGCGATGCAGGGGTCTTCGGCGGCAATTTTCTGCAATGACTCAGCCACCTTCTGCTCATCCCCTCGATTGGCTGAACTGATGGCCAGACCAACCATCGGATAAGGTGTGCGAAGCGTCCGCATCTGCACTGCATCATCAGTGCTTTCTGACAGCAGCGCACTGTCCTGATGAATCTCATCGACTTTGGCGATTCCGCGTATATCGCCGGTGATGGCTTCTGCAACATCACTGTGCTGTTTGCCCATCAACTGATAAAGGTTGCTGAATTTGACTGCTTTCCGGGCATCATCGACAAAAACCTGTGTATCTTTGCTCAACTGCCCCTGATAGATTCGAAAAGCGCCTAACTTTCCGATAAACGGGTCAAAAGCAATCTTGAACACATGCCCGATCAGCGGTCCATCGGCATCAGCAGCAACATCGACTGGCTCCTCAGCCTCACCTTCCTGGCGGAAAAACTCCGGCAGATTGCCTTCGGTGGGATTGGCGAAGCGCTCAGCGATCAAATCGAGCATCTCCCCCACACCTGTATCCTTATCCGCAGATGTGAAGCACACCGGTATCAGGTGCCCTTCCAGCATGGCCTGCTTGAACACCGGACCGATCTTCTCTTCCGCCAGCTCACCAGTTTCGAGATATTCCTCCATCAGATCATCGTCGACTTCCACAATCTGGTCTGCAATGGAAACGTGCGCATCCTCAACGGACCCCAAATCGCTCTCTCCTTCCTGACCGGTCAGACAGTCGACAACCGCCGTTCCCCCGTTGGCGGGCAGATTGACCGCCAGGCACTCAGAACCGAACTCATCCTGAATGCCAGTGTAAACCGCATTCAGATCGACATCCACAGAATCGATCTTGTTGACTACGATTGCGATGCAGACATTGGCTTCTCGGGCCCACTCCATATACCGCCGGGTCATGGTTTCCACGCCGTTCTGCGCGTTGACCACGATGACTGCGGTTTCAACCGCGCGGATGGCGCTCAGCGCCGTTCCTACAAAATCGGAATAGCCTGGGGTGTCGATGACGTTGAAGTGTGTGGAATTGCAATCGAATGACAGAATTGACGACGACAAGGAGCGCTGGTGCTGCTTTTCCAGAACATCCTGGTCACTGACTGTATTCCCGCGTGAAATATCGCCTTTGCTTGGAATTGTCCCCGACACATGCAGCAGTGCTTCGCTCAAAGTCGTCTTTCCGGCGCCTGCCTGACCCAGCAATGCGACATTCCGAATATCCTCAGTGGTATACGCCATTCAATCTCTCCAAATTCAGACTTTGATTCAGTGTTCAGAACGATGAGATTATAGGATAAGGCGGGTCGAGTTCCACTTCGTCAGTGTTGCCATCCGGATCGCTTCGATCAACAACAATGAACTCCTGCTCCTCGTCAAGCGCCATCAGAAAGTGATGCCATACGCCGCGTTTGTAATTGACGCCCTGCTGTCCGTTGGAAATGAAAAGTCGCATGTTCGCCGGATCAGGTTCTTGCGAGTCACCCGCAACCAAAACCAGGAACCTGCCGCTTCCTTTCGGCATGAACATCTGGCTTGACCGAGGATGCCTCTCCATGCACTTTACGGGGAATGGCAGCGCTATCGGCCGCGCTCGAAAGATGCTTAGCGCAGGTTCTCCGCCATCGGTCAAATCAAGATCAGTCAAATTTTCATAGCGGTCCGCGTATCCAGAATTAATGGTTCGAGAGGAACGTCCGGCCAGTTCGATCACATCACCGTAGAGCTTGAACTTCTCCGCGACGAGTGGAACGGCGGTCAATGTTTCAGGCAATTCCGATACAGGCTCTCCGTGCACCCGGAATCTGCCCACACCGCCGTCCGGATAAATTTCAAGCATCACATGACTGATCACGCCGATATCTTCAATATTCTGTTCGAAGATGTGATTGACATCTGCATATAGAGGACTGTTTTCGACAAGTGTGCTCCACTCATGATCCGGGTCAGTCAGGAGTTTCGGATCAACGCCGGGTGAATAGGTGGCGCGGACTGTGCAGCTGGCTGGGTAATTGCCTTTAAAGTGCAATGTATCTACTTCAATCTTTTGAACTTTTCCCGGCCGCCCGAGCTGAATCACCGCCCAATCGTGTCCAGGCCCCCTGCGCCTGGCCGTCTCCCAGCCATCCCCCATGTTGGCAGCCCGTCCAGGGCCTAGAAGATTCCACATGCTGCCGAAGTGCATGTCACTGCAAGCCAGCGCCAGTCCGCCGTTCGCCAGCCCGGTCAGTTCAACGCTTTCTCCTTGAGGAACCGAATCCCAGTTCCTGAATACTTTCCCATAAGCTCGGAACCGCGCCACGCCGCCATCCGGATAAATGTTCAGCCGAATATGGCTCCAGTTGGAGTTGGACTCCACTTGAAACAAGTTACGCGCGTCGCCTTCGAGCGGTGACATTGGCAGAATTTCAACCCATTCCGTTTCGTCGCCGGGGTCAGTGTCGCAGTCTGTCGCCTCGACCATGACCTGCTCGGGATAATTTCCGGTGAAGTGCTGAGTGCTGATTTCGAGCGCGTGAATGACGCCGCGGCAGATACGAATCACACAGCTGTCGTGTCCCGGCGCTCTGCGACGACGCGACTCCCAGCCATCCATCCATTTGCCGCGCTCGGTGAACTTGCCATCGATAAAAACAGGCGGCTCAGATTTAAGGAGATTTTCCTTTTCAGCGAAAAACTCATCTGTCGCTGACAGCACTTCGGCGCCCAGCGAAAGCTGCGCCAGATTCACCATGCCAGTCAAGTCAATGTCTTTCGCCATGGAACAGTCTCTAACTCATTGCCGTTGGAAAATTCTTATGCCAGTGGTTGGCGATATCGATGCGCCGGCAGAACCAGACATCGTCGAATGCGGTTGCATACTCCAAGAATCGGGCGATGCTAGCGGCTCTTCCAGGGCGGCCCAGCAAGCGGCAGTGCATGCCAACAGACATCATTTTAGGTGCTTGCCGTCCTTCGGAATACAGCAAATCGAACGCATCTTTGAGATAGGTGAAGAACTGCTCACCGCAATTGAATCCCTGCGGTGTGGCAAATCGCATGTCATTGGCATCCAGAGTGTAGGGAATCACCAAGTGAGGACGGCCGTGCGCTGTATCCCAGAAAGGCAGATCATCACTGTAGTCGTCCGCATCATACAGAAATCCCCCCTCTTCAACAACCAGCCGGCGGGTGTTGGGGCTGGTGCGCCCGGTGTACCAGCCGAGCGGACGCTCTCCAGTGGTTTTTCTGATTGCCTCAATTGCCAAACCGATATGCTCCCGCTCCACTTCCTCAGGCACCTGCTGATAGTCAATCCACCGATAGCCGTGGCTGCAGATTTCGTGCTCATGCCTCACCATCTCCTCGATCACGGCAGGATTGCGCTCGACCGCCATGCCCACAGCGAAAACAGTCAGCGGAACTTCATACTCCTTGAATATGCGAAGCAGTCGCCAGGCCCCGGCCCTGGAGCCATATTCGTAGATTGACTCCATGCTGATATGGCGAACACCGGTTCTGGCATCAGCGCCTACAATTTCAGACAGAAACGCTTCTGAAGCCGCGTCACCGTGCAGTATGCAGTTCTCGCCGCCCTCTTCATAATTCAAAACAAACTGCACGGCAATTCGTGCATCATTCGGCCATCGGGGGTGCGGCGGATTCGCGCCATAGCCGACAAGATCGCGGGGATACAAGCTTTCCATTTTGTTGATTGAATTTCCTGATTCGCCTGACCTGCAGCTATCTAGTGCAGAGTGTGATTTCTCTCAGGTTCCTCTTGCCTCTCCAGCATGACCATGTCCACAAACTCATCCATGCTCCGGTCTCCTTTGCGCCTGCTGCAGTTCGAGCACAGTAGTTGAAGATTGCTGATGTGATCGGAACCGCACTTTGCTTCTGGCACGATGTGATCGACTTTCATCATCTTGAATCGAAATTCTTGCGCGCACCCTTTGCAGATTCCCATCTGCTCGCCGTAGAGATGCCATTTGTTGTGCAGTGAGTTGGAATTGTCATCTCCAACGTCAGTGAAGAGTTCATTTTCTTCCACAGATAGATCGCTTGCTGCACGAGTTGGCGGTTTATCTGTTACCTGTCCCATGAACAATCGACCCAAGTCTCTCGATATTCGTCTTTCCACAAGTTCACCTGCCAGCGGTGAGGTGTCACATCCCACCCACTTTCTTTCAAGAGATTCCGCTGCGATGCAGGCAGTCGCACATCCGCAGAATGGGTCAAAGACTGTATCCCCTTTTTTTGAAGAGGCCCTGATGATGCGCTCAAGCAGCTTCAGCGGCTTTTGAGTGGGATAGCCGGTTGACTCCTTGTACTTCGGATTGTTTCTGACTTCTGGAATTTCCCATACCGTATACAAAAGACTCGGTTTGCAGACGAACGCAATGTCAGTATCTCTTGGAGGTCTGCAAAACTTCTTTTGAATTCTTTTTCTGCTTCGTCTCTCTTCGGATTTTTCGTGTTTGATCGAACCATAGAGCACGGTTCGACCATCACTCTCAAGATATTTTCCCCAGCGCTTGATCATCTGGTTCGACAATTCATCCAAGCGCGGATTTTGAAACTGATAGCTGTCAGACTTGCTGTAGAAGTAAATCAGATCATGCTTCTTCGGAAAGTATGTTTTCACTGCGGTCAGCGCGCCGCCTTTGTAGGTCCAGACAATTTCGTTTCTGCAGTTGCCCGCGCCAAAAATTGCATCCATCAGGATTTTCAGATAGTGGCCAGCTGTCGGGTCGCAATGAAGATAGATGGAGCCGGCTGGTCTCAAGAGCCGCCTCATTTCCAGCAGGCGAATCGCCATGTAGATCAGATAGGACTTCATGCTGTCGCTGTGAATCCTGCCTGACGCCTGGATCGCGTCATGCAAAGCCGGGTGCTGGTCTGCGATATATCCGTGCCAGGCATTGTCAATATCCCGCAATGTCCAAGTATCCTTGAAAGCGGCCCCTGCCGCCTCCGATCCTATAGGCGCCGCGTAATTGTGGTTGGAATTGAAAGGCGGGTCGAGGTAAATCAGATCAATCTGACCTGAATTCATGCCGCGCATGAATTTGAGATTGTCACCAATGAACATGGTGCTGTGCTCCCAGTTTCGATTGCTTCCCATAACTTCAATGGCTTTATGTCAAGATCAAATCAGTCCGTCATTCACTGCGGATAGCAAGTCATTGTATTTTAGCCGTTCGGCATCACGCTCTTGATGACATAAGCCATCCGGCCGATGGTGTTCAGTTCGCCGATGCTGAGCAATTTTTCGCAGACTCGTCAACATGCAGTCACAGCCGCTTCCGCTGGCTGAATTGTATGTGGAATATCAGTGAGCAGGCTGTCGCTGAGCGCTTGGCCACCATTCGCCAAAACTTCTGTCAGGTGCGAATGGTTTCAATATAATTCCACTTTTGCTGCACACACTGTGCCAGCCGATCCTGAAATTTTCTGAACATTCCAGTAATCCAATTCTTTCACGCGGAGACAAGGTTGTTATGAATCCCAGCAAGCGGATATTGCTTGGAATAGCCTGCCTGAGTGCGACACTCAGTTTCGGCGCCTACGCTGACCCTATCGCGGGGCGAGACAAGTCATTCACCTGCACCGGCTGCCACAGTTCACCAGGCTACCGAAATGCCTACCCTGGCTATACGGTGCCCAAACTGGGTGGTCAGAAAGCAGATTATCTCGAGGCGGCGCTCAAGGCTTATCGAAACGGTGACCGCATCCATAGCACCATGCACGCACAAATCGCCCAGATGACTGATCAGGATATCGCAGACATCGCCGAATATTACTCACAGCTGGTTAAAGAGTAGCTGAAATGAAAAAGAAACAAATTATTGCTCATTTTCTGATTGCGGTTCTGGCTCTGACTGCTTCAGTCCCGACGTTAGCCGGTGATGCTGCAGCGGGTAAAGAAAAAGCCGCGCTCTGCCTGACGTGCCACGGCGAGGGCAACACGGTTCAGGGTGTCGGCACCCCCATCATTTCCGGCCAGTACCGCGACTATCTAGTCCATGCGATGAAGAGCTACCGCTCCGGCGCGCGGAACAATCCCATCATGGTGGGATTCAGTGTCAATCTGAGCGACAAGGATATCGAGGATATCGCAGCGTTCTACTCAAAGATGGAATCTCAGCTTTTCACCCCTGTTGAATAACTGCTGAAATCCTGTCAGCCTTTCATACGGCTGGCCATCAGTTTCGAAACCTCATTCCAGCAGAGCCGGGCCACCGGTCAACACTTGACCTGCTTGGCTTCAGCGGCTGAGCCAACTACAGCCGTCGAAGCGAACGCGCCGGCCTGGTGAATTTCCGCACATTGTCGACAGTTTCCTTCAATTCAGCGTCGCGATAGACCAGATACGAATTGGGCTGGGGCGATAGGTGTTCTGCGGGCGTGAAGATGCTGCTGAGGTTGAACGGGTCAGCATAGTGAACCATCAGAGTGTTTCCACTTCCAGCATCAAGCCGCGCATTTCTCAGCAGCTCAACTGCGTGCGGCAATGCAAACTGCTCGCCGCCGACTCCTTCAACAAAACGCCCGCCGCGAATCTCACCCCGATCCTCAAGCCTGGTGTAGTATCTGCGAAGCTGTCTCCAGCTCGGCATGAATCGGCCTTCCCGGCCAAGCAGATTCTGAAAAACGATGCCGTAGCGTTTCAGCAGCGTCTGACCGGCAGTTTCGATCAAGTCATCCTCCGACACCTTTGCCGCAAGATTTCGTCTCGGGTGCACCAGCAGCGACCACCGTCCTGAACTTCGCACCGCGAAACTGCCGAATCTGCCAAGCCTGGATCGTTTGTGGCGCTCGCGCTCCGACAGCAGCAGCGCGCGGATGCCGTCATAGTGATCACAGGTTGCCAGTCCAAGTGCGAACAGTTCCACCAGGCATTGCTCAACATGCGTCGGCAATAGATTGAGCTCATCTTGAATCTCCTCAAAGAAAAGCGGACCCAAGTCAGTCATTGCTTCAAGCACTGAACGAGACTGTCCTGACAGCGCCGGTTCAGAATTTTCTCGATTGCCAGCCAGACATTTCCATATTGACAGCTGATTTCTTTTGAGGAATGTCAGAGGAATCTGTCTGATCGAACTGCGCTGACGATAAATTCGCTTTGCCCTATGGTTGCCTGTCAAACTGTCCGGCAGCGACAGCCGGCACCAGACGAAACGCCCCGCGGCATTGAAGCTGTCAAGCAGTTCAGGCATGTACTCAAACACCCGAGAAGACAGAATATCGGATTCCCAAAGCCCTGCCATCACCTCGAATCCTTCCAGCGACTCAAGAATCGGGTTTAAGGACTCGACACCTTCACCGACGGTGCTTGAACTCAATCTCATCCATTGCATCAGATACGTCGCATGCTGCCTTTTGTCCACAGGTTTGATCTGTTTTCTCAAGGCTGAGATGGTGGCCTTGTGAAGCTGTGCCAGGAAATTGCGGTCACACCACTCCTCCGCCGCAATGGATTCCCTGAAGTGACCTCGCATCACACTGCCTTCGCTCTCCAGCGCAAGCAACGCGGCTTCAACCGCGTCAGCGGAAAGTGCAATGGATGCGGCGATCTGAGCCGCCGTTTGAGGGCCGACCATGGCGAGTCTGCTTCTCAGCAGTGAGATCAATGCCTTGTGCGGGTCCTCTGCCGGCAATTGGGCAAAGGTCACCGGCTCAATTTCAGGCATGCGTTTCGCATCTGGATGCAGCAACAGCGCTTCATCCAGCCGTTCCGCAGCGATCCACAGCAACACACCCGATGACGATGTGATCTGGGTCGCTCGATTCTCAGACTGCAGCTGCTCAAAACAGGTTCGCCATTGATCTTCATTCCGATCCGGCTCGAACCGCTGCGCAGCCTCAGAAGTGACCGGTGATTCATCTCCGAAACTGAAATATCCGCCATTGACCAGCGCATCGTGCAGTTCCTCAGCATCTCGAGGATTGGGCCGGGCCCGGTTTGCGACGGTCTGCAGAATTTCTGAATCAAACCTGCCGTACTCTGCAATATCGGATTGCCCCGATATGCGTCGGGTCTGAACCGCGAGTGTGCGTCTCTCTTCTGCCGGCACATCATCCAAAAAAGCATAGGGTTTGGCGGTCAGCACTTCGTGTGTGAGCGGGGACGCTTCAGACAGATCGCGAAACTCAACTGCAACCTGATTGCTCTCGACTTTCTTGAGCAATTCGATAAAGGCTTTCGCATCCATCAGTTCCTGCAGACAGTCGCGCAAGGTCTGCTGCACCAGCGGATGGCTGGGAATTTCAACCGGCCCGGTAATGTTTTCCTGACAGGCAACCTGATCGGGAAACACCAGCGACAGAAGGTCCTCAGAATCATTTCTCTGAAACGGCGGCGGAACTTTCCTGCCGAGATTGAAGCGCAAGACTGAAAGCGCAGTGTTGGCAACCCAGCGCCAGCGGGTCGCGAACATCGGCGCGCCCAGCACAGCTTGCGACAGGACTTCCTGAGCGGAGGCGCTCTTGACGTAATCGCGAACCTCCTGCAGTGCGAAGCTATGCGTCGGGCCGAGTGAAAGAATGAAACTGTCCTCAAGGGCGGCGGCTTGCAGCTCGAAATTGAATCGCACACAGAACCGCTTGCGAAGCGCCAGACCCCAAGCCTTGTTGAGCCGCGAGCCATAGACACTGTGAACAACCAGATGCGCATCACCGGTCTCGTCAAAAAACCGCTCGAACACAATCGTATTCCGAGTCGGCAGCAGACCCAGCGCTTTCCGAGCGGCATCGAGATACGTCAGCACCTGCACTGCGATCGTCTCGCGCACACTGTACTCATTTCGAAACACTTTGACCGCACTTTCGAAACTGTAGCTTTCAAGAGTCGCCTGCACGGTCTCCCGAAGCCTGGAAACCGCCTCACTCAGCACATCGCTGCGGCCGCGGCCCTCGCCAATCCAGAAAGGAATATTGGGTGGCAGTCCTTTCGCATCTTCTACCCTGACAACACCTTTCTGGACTTTTCGTATTCGGTAGGAAGCATTTCCCAGCTGAAAAATATCGCCTACCAGGCTTTCGAAGGCGAAGTCCTCATTGACTGTGCCGATGCGAATGTCTTCCGGCTCCAGAATGACATCATAGTCGAATAGATCGGGAATCACCCCGGCATTGGTTGCGGCGGCAATCCGAACACCCCGCCGCGCTCTGATCCTGCGATTGACCGCATCGAGATGAATGTAGGCATTGCGCCGCCCTCTCCTGAACGTGAATCCCTCGCTGAGCATCTTCAATACAGCATGATAATCATCCTCAGACAGGCCGCGATACGGGTAGGCGGACTTGAACAGTTCAAAGAGTTCATCAATGCCGCAATCCTCCACACATGCTTCGGCAACAATCTGCTGAGCCAGTACATCCATTGCGCCACCGCAGATTTCAAGCGTCTCAAGGTCACCATCATTGACGGACTTCAGCAGCGCAACACTTTCGATCAGCTCATCCCGAGTTGTCGGGAAAATACGCCCTTTCGGGGTTCGGTCCACAGCGTGACCTGAGCGCCCCACCCGTTGCAGAAAGACAGCGATCGAGCGCGGTGACCCGATCTGGCACACCAGATCAATATCGCCGATGTCGATTCCGAGCTCAAGCGAAGCCGTTGCGACCAAAGCCTGCAGTTCACCCGCCTTGAGATCCTGCTCGGCCTTGTGCCGATGCTCTTTCGACAGGCTTCCATGGTGCGAGCCGACATTCTCCTCTCCCAGAATCTCCGACAGATGCCGCGTCGCCCTTTCCACATGCCGTCTGGTATTGACAAAAATGAGAGTTGTGCGGTGCTGCTGAATGAGCTGTGCGATCTGCTGGTAAACATCGACCCAGGCTTCCATCGACATGACCGGCTCCAGCGAAGTGGCTGGAACTCTGATATTGAGGTCCCAATTGCGAACATGGCCTGAATCCACGATCGCACAGTCATGGAAATCCCGGCCGGTGAGAAACGACGCGATCTGATCCAGCGGCTTCTGGGTTGCGGAAAGCCCTATTCTCGCCGGCGCCTGTCCAGTCAGCCGCTCAAACCGAGCCATGGACAGGCTGAAGTGCGCGCCGCGCTTGTTGCCGGCCAATGCGTGAATCTCATCGACGATCAGCCGCCTTGCAGACTGCAGCATGCGACGGCCGGATTCAGAGGTCAGGAGCAGATAAAAGGATTCAGGGGTGGTAACCAGAATATGCGGCGGCTTGCGGGCCATTTTCTGCCGCTCCCACTGCGAAGTGTCGCCGGTCCGAACGCCGGTTGTAATCTCAATATCCGCCAGTCCAGATTCAGCGAGACGATCGCGGATGCCCTGCAGCGGAACCTCAAGGTTGCGCTCAATATCGTAGGACAGCGCCTTCAGCGGAGAGACATAAACCACCTGAGTGGCATCAGGCAGGCCGCCATTGTGCAGTCCGAATTGCAGTATCTCATCAATGACCGCGAGAAAAGCGGCCAGGGTCTTGCCTGAGCCCGTTGGCGCCGATACCAGCACGTCGCGCTTTTTCTGCACCGACGGCCAGGCAGACTGCTGGCAGGCAGTTGCGACGGCAAAGTGGTCGTCAAACCATCCTTGGACAACCGGATGAAAATTCCACTCGCGAAGCTGGCTGCCTGATTTCATTGACTGGGCTGGGCAATTTTCTCTGGCAAGGAATCTGAGCTATGAATACACGCCATCATTCAAAGTCCGCACAAATGCAGGTGGAGAATATCAATACACCTGAAAAACCAGAGATTTAGATCATCTGAAAGTTCAATGATATTTTACGAGAATTAACCATTCCCTTGCACTCTCGCACTTCGAAAGCAATAAAATTATGCGAACGAAAAATTCTTTCATTCCCGATCCATTTCACTGGCAGATTCATCGTCATTCCGCGGGCTGATCTCTCGTTCGCTGAACATGCCTGAGACTACATTTCTTTCTGGTTGATGCGTTGCTCAAACCGCTGGCATCCATCTCGTCACTGCTGCTCGGCTACGTATTCCTATTCATAGGAAACGCGCTGCTGTCGACGCTTGTATCCCTGCGCGCGCAGTCGGAACTTTTTCACACGCTGGAAATCGGACTGATCAACGCGGCGTACTTTCTCGGCCTGTTCATCGGCGCCAAGTACTGCGACATGCTGGTCAGCCGATCCGGACACAACCGAGCCTACGCAGTCTTTGCCGCGATCGCCGCAGTCTGCGCCTTGCTTCACGCGATTGCCGTTCAGCCCTATGTCTGGGTGTTCATTCGCATCGGCACCGGAATCTGCGTCGCCGGTCTGATGATGGTAACAGAAAGCTGGCTCAATTCCAAAGCCACCCGCACAACCCGCGGCAAAATTTTGTCGATCTACATGATCACCCATGTTCTGGCATCGGGTTCCGGTCAGCTGCTTATTCCATTCGCAGAACCGAAGAGCTTCCATCTGTTTTCAATCGCGGCAATCGGCTACTGCCTGGCTTTGGTGCCCGTTCTCATCACCCGACAGAGCGCTCCGAGTCTGCCGAAGCGCGAGAGGATCAAGTTTGTGGAAATCTTCCGCTATTCCAAAATCGGAATGAGCGGCGCTTTCTGCTGCGGCCTCGCATTTTCCGCGCTCTACGGCTTGGCGCCGATTTTCTCGCAGGCGATCGGCATGACCACAACCACCACGGCGCTGTTCATGGCGCTGATGATTTATGGCGGAGGCGTGCTGCAGTGGCCGGTCGGAAAACTGTCAGACCGATTGGACCGACGCAAGCTGCTCGCAGTGATGTGCCTTTTCAGCGGCATGCTGTCAATCGCCGTGCTGATCAGCTCGCAGTTGAGCTTGATTTACTTTCTGGGTTCAGCGGCTCTTTTCGGCGCCTTCTGCTTCACCGTCTATCCAATCGCGCTGGCGCACATCAATGACTGCACGCCGGACGACAAGCTGCTCTACGCTTCGGCTGGGATGCTGACGGCGTTCAGCATAGGCGCGGTGTGCGGACCTATCGTAGCAGCATCTGCGATCCAGGTCTTCGGCTACGACGCACTGTTCTGGTATTTCACTGCAATCTACGTGCTGTACGCCGTGCTGGTATTCTGGCGAATTCGCACCCGTCCGGCTCCTGACCGAAAACGGTTTAGAAGGTTTTTCCGCACGACCGTTGAATCAAGCATCAGCACTCGAAAAGTGCAGGACGAAATTGACAAGGATATTGTCAAACTGATCGGCGGACATAAGCGCTGAAGCAGTCACTCCACAGCACAGATGCGCTGAGCCGACACCGGCGTCAGGGGTTTCTGAGCAGCCTGATCAGACTTGAAGTGTCCCAGCGTGAACCGCCCATTGCCACGACTTCCGCGTAAAACTGATCGACCAGTGCAGTGACTGGCAAACGGGCGCCGGCTGTATTGGCCTCAGCCAGGCAGATTCCCAGATCCTTGCGCATCCATTCGACTGCGAAGCCGAATTCGAACTCATCGTCCACCATGGTGGCGCCTCGGTTCTCCATCTGCCACGACTGCGCGGCGCCTTTGGAGATGACATCCAGCACCAGCTTCTCATCAAGACCGACTTTGGTTGCGAAATTAAGCGCCTCGGACAGCCCCTGCACCAGTCCGGCGATCGAGATCTGATTGACCATTTTTGTCAGCTGTCCGGAACCGACCGGCCCCATCAGCGTAACTGCGCGTCCGTAACTGGACATCGCTGGGGCGACTCGTTCAAAGGCGGACGCTTCACCGCCGGCCATGATTGTCAGCACACCATTTTCAGCGCCGGCCTGTCCGCCCGATACCGGCGCGTCAATGAAGTGAATCCCATGTTCAGCGGCAATTCCAGCGAGCTTTCTTGCGATGGTGGCCGATGCGGTGGTATGGTCGACAAACACCGAACCCTCTTTCATGGCAGAGAATGCGCCATTGTCTCCACAACAGACCTCCTCAATGTCAGAATCGTTGCCGACACAGGCGAAAACCACATCCGCACCTTCCGCGGCGGCGGCTGGCGGCGACGCGGTCTGTCCTGCAAATTCCCTGATCCAGGCATCTGCCTTCGCTTCCGTTCGATTGTAGACACAGACCTGGTAGCCGTTTTTGCTCAAATGACCCGCCATTGGATAGCCCATGACTCCGAGTCCGAGGTAAGCTGTCTTCAGGGATTTCTGATCTGTTGTGGAAGTCATTGAACAATCCTCATCTCAAGCGGTATTTTGATATTTGCGCTGGCAGCGCCGAAAGCCGAAATTATAGAGTGAATCGAAATTGGCAGACACCGCTTGAACCTGGTGAAAATGGGCTTGGCCTGCTCGAAGACTCAAATTTCATTTGAATGGCTTGATGACGTTGGAATGGAGTCCTGCGACTGCTCAGAGGTCAACGCATCGACCATCTGGTTCATAATGTCATCAAGACAGAATCGACCGAATCAACCTTGATAATCACAGCAGCAAACTTCAACCCTGAGACGCCAATTCATGAATTTCGATTCAAAGAGCAGTCAAATTCGCATACGCCTTGCCAGAAAGGATGACGCACCCGTTATCGCAGCCTTCACGAGCTGTATCGCGCTTGAAACAGAAAACACTGAACTTGACCCGTCAACCGTACTGCAAGGTGTTGAAAATGCCATGGTTGACACCAAATATGGCTTCTATGCGGTTGCAGAAATTGAGGGGCAGATTGCTGGCTGTCTGATGGTCACCTACGAATGGAGCGACTGGCGAAACGGTGTACAATGGTGGTTGCAGAGTGTCTACGTCGACCCGCAATTCCGCGGCATCGGTGTATTCACGAAATTGTTCGAATTCGTGCTGGAATCTGCAAACTGTGAACCGAATGTTTGCGGGATTCGCTTGTATGTCGATAAATCCAATACCAGCGCAATATCAACGTACAAAACCCTTGGACTCAATCCCACAGATTATCTTTTGTACGAAATGCCCCTAATTGATTAACCCCTTTGCCCGCTGCGGAACAGTGGGCAGCTGCAATCTAATCAGGAGAATGAAACGTGTTAGGCAATGAAGTAGTGGTGCTAGACGGCATCAGAACCGGAATCGGAGACTACGGCGGCTCACTCAAATCAAAATCTGCTTGCGAACTTGGCGCAATTGCCGTCAAGGGCGTGCTGGAAAAAACCGGCATTGATCCGGCGAGCGTCGGACATTGCGTTATCGGCAATGTGCTTCACTCAGATAAACGCGATATGTACATATCGCGATATGCGGCGCTTGAAGGCGGACTGCCGATCGAGACTCCGGCTCTGACAGTCAACCGCTTGTGCGGAAGCGGACTTCAAGCGGTCGTCAGCGCCGCTCAAGTCGTTCAGCTCGGCAATGCAGACACAGTCATTGCGGGCGGCGCCGAATCAATGAGCGGCGCTCCGTACTGGGCTACAGGGATGCGCTGGGGACAGCGTATGGGGAATGCTGAATTCGTGGACATCATGGTCGGTGCGCTGAGTGACCCGTTCGAGGGCTGCCACATGGGCATCACTGCTGAGAATGTCGCTGAAAAGTGGGGAATTTCCAGAGAGGAGCAGGATGAGCTTGCGGTTGAGAGTCACAAGCGAGCGGCCCGCGCGCATGAAGAAGGCCGATTTGATGATCAGATCATTCCGATTGAGCTCAAATCGCGCAAAGGCACCACTGTATTCCAGACCGACGAGCACATTCGCGCGGACTGCAGCGTTGAGTCGCTTGCGAAAATGCGGACCGTATTCAAAGGTGACGGCACCGTTACTGCGGGTAACGCATCAGGCATCAATGACGCGGCGGCGGCGATTGTGATGATGGAAGCCAAGGCCGCGGAGAAAGCCGGATACGAACCGATTGCCCGGCTGATGGACTACACGCATTCCGGTGTCGAACCGGAATACATGGGCATCGGACCGGTTCCTGCGATTGAGAAGCTGCTGCAGCGTACCGGTCTCAGTGTCGATGATATTGATGTGATCGAGCTGAATGAGGCTTTCGCCGCACAGGCGCTGGCTGTTGTGAAAGATCTTGGGCTGTCTTCAGAGCAGACCAATCCGAATGGCAGTGGCATATCCCTGGGTCACCCGATTGGCGCAACAGGCTGCATTCTGACTGTGAAAGCGATTCACGAACTCAAGCGCACGGGCGGCAAGCACGCCATTGTCTCGATGTGCATCGGCGGCGGACAGGGTATCGCAGCCGCATTTGAACTTCTCTGAGTTTGTATTGTCTAAAGGTCTAGTTGAATTTCATCAGACTACGAGTATTGAAGGAGAAGAGCCATTTTAATCAGACAAAAACCCGATATTCTTCCGAGTGAGATAACGCCTGAGAGCGTTTATCACAACCGCCGTAAATTTATGAAAACCACCGCTGCGCTGGCAATCGGTGGTTCAGTCCCATTGCTGTCGCTCAAAAGCAACGACGCGCGCGCGATGGGGACAAAATTTGAGAATCTGATCAAGACCTCCTACACCGTGGACGATGACCTCACGTCATTCGAGGACATCACCACCTACAACAACTTCTATGAGTTTGGCACTGACAAGCGAAGTCCCGCGAAAGAGGCTCATAGACTCACCACCCGTCCCTGGAGCCTGTCGGTTTCCGGTGAGTGTGAGGCGCCGAAGGACTGGGATATTGAAGACATTCTGAAGCAGTTTCCCGCAGAGGAGAGAATCTATCGACACCGCTGTGTTGAAGCCTGGTCTATGGTTGTGCCGTGGGTTGGATTCTCACTGGGTGACTTTCTGAAGGTTCACAAGCCCACATCAAAGGCCAAGTACATCGAGATGCTGACCCTGGTGAGGCCGACTGAGATGATCGGTCAGAAGCCGGGGCTGTTCGGCTCGGTGCTGAACTGGCCTTATCGCGAGGGCCTGCGAATCGATGAGGCGATGAATCCCTTGGCCATTTTCGCCATCGGAGTGTACGGTGAGCATATGCCGAACCAGAACGGCGCGCCAGTAAGGCTCGTTGTGCCGTGGAAATATGGTTTCAAAGGCGTCAAGTCGATTGTCTCCGTGAAGTTCACGGAGCAGGAACCGCTCAACACCTGGCAGGAACAGGCGGCTCACGAGTATGGATTCTATGCCAACGTCAATCCGAATGTGGATCATCCGCGCTGGAGTCAGGCGTCTGAAAGACGCGTCGGCACATTGTTCGGCCGAATCCCCACGCTGATGTTCAACGGCTACTCGGATCAGGTCGCAGACCTGTACAGCGGAATGGATCTAGCTGTAAATTACTGAATCAGATCAATTTCTATCAGGTTTGAATCGCGAATCCAGAGCAATCTGGATTCGCGATTTTTTCGAGTGAAGCAGAAACAGATGACGACATCCAAACAGTGGTCTACCTGGATCAGGCGGTCCAAACCGATTGTCTTTGTGCTTTGCGGCATTCCTGCCGTGGTGCTGATCTTCAATCTGGCAACCGGCAACATCAGCGGCGACCCGATTGAGGATCTGACTAATGAAACCGGACAGTGGGGATTGCGGCTGCTGCTTCTGACTCTGGCGATCACACCGCTGCGAACCATCACTGGCATCAACCAGTTGATTCTTGTTCGCAGAATGCTTGGAGTCTATGCATTCTTCTACATCTTGCTGCATTTCCTGACCTGGCTGGTCATCGATCATTTCTTCGACTTTCAGCGGATCATCGAGGACATTATCGAGCGGTATTACATCCTGTTTGGCTCGCTGGCATTTGCAATGCTGATCCCTCTTGCAGCCACATCAACAAATCGCATGGTGAAATGGATGGGCGGCCGGCGCTGGGTCAAACTGCACAAACTGGTTTACCCGCTTTCGATTCTCGCAATTCTTCACTTCTACCTGCAGGTGAAAGCGGATATCACAGAGCCTGTGATTTACGGAACAATTCTCGCCATTTTGCTCGGCTACCGCATCTGGAAAAGCCGGCAGAAGACTTCAGCAAAGCCAGCATAAATCTGTCCTTTCATTGCGTCTTCTGTTCGAGTGATTGACTCGACAGACGCACTCAATTGGATTCAATCTGCCGAAATGCATTCGACAGTCATGCTCCTGTTCCAATTCAATGGCTTCCAACCAAAAAACCATAGACTAAGTCTGCATAAATTACTCACCTCGCATCGCGCTTCGGCTGAATGATTACCATAATATTACCACAGAATTGAACTGACTTTATTCATCTCCTGGTTGATAATTGGAGATTTCGAGTGTCGCAACACTTATGCTTTGATAACAATACATTACTCATGTATTGTATCTATAGTAATTCTAATTGTCAATGGATCAAATATTAATTGTCATAGCTTATAACTTTATTTGTCATTGTTGAATATACTATCTGTCATAGACTAGTGTTAAGTCACTCTTGTAATGTCGGGTAGTGAAAATTCAGCCTGATGCGCAATTCATAATCGGATTCTTGACACAAATTCAAAAGATCAAAAGGTTTAATTTGGTACTGTTTCCGACCATTCTCAATTGACTTAGCACAAGTTATCTCTGAAATTTTCGATTTACGCCTTTACCGCATTCTGGTGAGCGGAAGCCGCCTGCAAAACTGCGGTTTGGTACTTAACCGAACAATAATAAAGGGGTAAAAACCTCTCTCTAATTCTGTCCAGAACCTATCTTTCAGCCGACATGATTGGTCACGACATCCCGTCCTGAGCTTGCAAAGCCAGAACCAAAAATCTTTCTTTGCATTCCGCAGAATTTTTTTGTTGGTGAGGGACTCAATGTCCAAGCACCTGACTGAGCGCGTTTAGAACTCTATGGCAATCGTTAAGGAGATAAAATAAAGCAAAAATTTGTCGGTGCCCTGTGGCAAGTCCAACAGGTTGAATTGTCAGTTCGATATGCAGGGACGCTTCCTCCTACGTCGACCAACTCACCACCTCAGAAGAAATGCAATAGCATAATTGTTTCCTATCCCACATCCAGATTCTCCTCACTTGCTAACTCCTGTAAAAGCAAAGACTGAATTCGGCGGAACTCCTTGATTACGATTGGAAGGTTTATGATTGTGCTGCGAAGATCTCCATGCGCAATCTGGCTGCGGACTTCGTGATGAATTAAAGTGTCGCGGTATTCAGTGCTGCCTCTATCGAGAACAAGCGTCAGACGATTCTCGAAACTCAGCCGTCTGAGGCCTATCTTGTGGAACACTCTCCACGTCCGTCGTCGACGCCAGTCCGGGTGAGATTTCCCTAGTTCGATGGCTTCGCGGCATGCATCATCGATACTCGCTTCCAACTGTCCCCACGCCAACACATAAAAAGCTTGCTCATTCAGTATCTGATGACGCTCCACAAGATCGCGCTCATCATCTTGTCCAGCCATATCATGTTGCTCGCGCAATTCTTCCAGATAATTGTCAAATTTCTGAAATAGGGCGGTAATTGCTTCAAGATTGGTCACTGCAGGATGCGCCTCAGCCAATCTTCGCTGACGGCTTCGAGGATTTGTCGCTCTTCAGCGCGAGCGGCCTGCCAATCGGGCTCCTCGAATCTCTCGGCCATATCGACGATCAGGTAGTGCCGCCCCTGCCACTTCAGATCGATACGGCCATTGGCGCCGATAGTCCACAGTCCGCGCGGAACGATCTTGGCAACATGACCTGAACGGTCCTTAAGTTCAAGCGTCGGTATCTGTGTCGCACCAACCTCGTACTTGCGCATCAATTCCTCGTTCATGCGAACAGGGGTGCTTGACTGGACAACCCATCCATCCGGCAGCCAGTTGCTGATCGAGGTAAAGAGCTCGTTCACGCGTTTTTTCCAATCGTTGACGCGTCGCTGTATGTGCTCCGCATCGATAGTTTCACTAGTTATGTCTTCAAGAACCGTGCCCATCGGATTTTTCCATTTTTCCAATCTAATCGACTGAACTTTTCATTTTAGCGTAGTCTGGGTACGAAAAATTTGCGGATTTTTGCTTCGGCCTGCCGAAGATGGCACAGGCTAGTGATAAGTCAATCGAGAATGGTCGGAAACAGTACCAAAAAAACTTTTGATCTTTTAAATTTGTGTCAAGAATCCGATTATGAATTCCGCATCAGGCTGAATACTCTCTACCCGACATTACAAGAGTGACTCAACATTAGTTTTCTATTTGTCAACAACATAATTACTAATAGTCATAGACTATAATTCTAATCTTTATTGGCTTAGATACTAATTGTCATAACGTATAGTTGGAATTGAAGGAGAAGGTTTTTGGCATGTTTGAACGCTTTGCAGAGCGGCAAATTAGAGAAGCTCTATCAGATACACCCGTGGTTTTGGTCACCGGCCCGCGCCGAGTCGGTAAAACCACTTTGGTGCATAAATTCGAAAATCCAAAGCGCACCTATATTTCACTAGACAATTCAATCACGTTGGACTCAGCGCGATATGATCCTGTCGGTGTGATTCGCAGTTTAAATGTTGCAACCATCGATGAAATACAGCGAGTCCCAGAATTGATACTTGCGATCAAGCAATCAGTGGATGAGGATTATCGCCCAGGTCGATTTTTGTTGACTGGTTCCGCTGATGTAATGAATTTGCCTGCAATTCCTGACAGCTTGGCTGGTAGAATCGAAATTATTCGGATGCTGCCTTTGTCTCGTGCTGAAACATTCGGAGTCGCTCCGACATTTCTGGACCGCTTGTTTGACCGAAATCCGAGATTCAATGGCAAGGAAGTTGTGGGCAGTGATCTTATTGAATTAGTATTGAGAGGCGGATTTCCAGAAGCTCTCGAACGACCCACTGAACACAAGCGTCAGGCTTGGGCTCGTTCTTATCTGTCCTCAATATTGTCCGGCGACTTGAGGGAAATCGCTAGAGTTGAGAAGCTGACGGAACTTCCTCAATTTGTTCGAATGCTGGCACAGCATTCAGGAAAGTTGCTCAACTACTCTGCTCTGGGATCCGGTTTCGGCGTCAGCTACAAAACGGCTCAACGTTACACAGCATTGCTTGAACAAGTGTTTCTAGTCTCCGTGCTGCGACCTTGGTATACGAACGCATTGAAACGGATTGTCAAGACACCAAAACTGCATTTTCTTGACCCCTGTTTGCTTGCGACTTTGCGTGGACTCAAATTTGACCGCATCAGAACAAACCGCAATGAGTTTGATCCAATTCTCGAAAGTTTCGTGTATTCAGAAGTTTTGAAACTAATCTCAGAAACAGAGTTGGAACTTTCGCCGTACCACTTTCGAGACCAGGGAATGCACAAAGTGGACATCGTACTCGAAAGGGATGATCGCATGATTGCAGGCATCGAAGTTAAAGCATCTGCAACAGTCAGATGGCGAGATTTTGCAGGTCTTCGAACGCTGGCCACCGCTTGCAAAGAGCGTTTTGCCTACGGAATTGTGCTCTACGATGGCAATCATACCGTACCCTTTGGTGAAAACATGGCGGCGGTACCAATTTCAGCTCTTTGGGCATGAAATATTCAAATATCACTGCCATAAATTAAGCGTCTAGCAATTGCCAGATTTAGATTCGAGTCAGTTGTGACTGAATCAAACAGCATTAAACTCACACATTTTCAAACATGACCGCCGTTTGTCTCTGATCGGACATTTTCGCGGTTATATTGTGCCTTTCGACTTTTCAAATATGTTCGATTTCTGTCTTGCATCTCGGAGAATAACCACTATCTTGAACATTGTCGAAATGCGATTCCGGAACTATGGCAGCAGACGATTTTCACCTTATTGACACCGTTGAAGAGACGGAATGTCAACGCGATGTCTGGAAAACACTCAGGACATTCGTCGACTACCTTTGGGAGTTCCGCGTAAGAATCCTTATCGCGTTTGCATTCCTGATTCTCGCGAAAGTTGCGAATGTTTTTGTCCCGATTGTGCTCAAGGAGATTGTCGACTCATTCGAAAATCCCTCTGAAGTCGAAAAGATTCTTATCGTTCCTGTATTTCTGATCATCGCATATGGATCATTGCGTCTTTGCAGGACGCTGTTTGAAGAGTTGCGAAATGCGCTGTTCTCGAGAGCCTCGCAGCGAGCGGTCCGAAATGTGGCGCTGCGAGTGTTTCGGCATCTTCATCGACTGTCCCATTCATTTCATCAGGACCGGGAGACGGGCGGCGTTTCCAGAGATATTGAACGCGGCACCCGCGGCATCAACAGCCTGCTGTGGTATGTGGTGTTCAGCATATTGCCGACGATCTTTGAAATTTCGCTGATCTGCATCATTCTCGCCATCAATCTCGGTATTGATTTTGCTGCCATCACCCTCGGCACAGTGGTTCTGTATGGCTTGTTCACCTATTACGTCACTTTATGGCGCACCAAATTCAGGGTCAGAATGAACGCCGCCGAATCAAAGGCAAACACTGCAAGTGTCGATGCTCTGCTGAACTACGAGACTGTCAAGTATTTCGGCAATGAAGAGCATGAGGCCAATCGCTTCGACCATCACATGCGCGAGTGGGAGAAGCAGTCAGTGATCAGCGAGCAGACACTGGCTCTGCTGAACATCGGACAAGGCGCGATAATCGTCACTGGTGTCATCATACTTCTGTATCTGGCTGCTGAAGGCATTGTGGATGGATCATTGACCATCGGCGATTTCATCATGCTCAACGCCTTTTTGCTGCAGATCTATCTGCCGCTGAATTTCCTGGGCACAGTCTTTCGGGAGATCAGCCACGCATTGACCGACATGAACCGGATGTTCAACCTGCTGGATGTTGAAGACATCATTCCTGAACCTGAAAATGCCTCAACACTCCTGGTTTCAGGCGCTCAAATTCGATTTGAGAATGTCAGCTTCGGATATTCAGAAGAACGCGTCATTCTGAAGAATGTCAGCTTTGAAATTCCGTCTGGACAGACCGTCGCAGTGGTTGGAAAGAGCGGCTCAGGGAAATCAACCCTGGTCCGTCTGCTGTTTCGATTCTACGATGTCACCGAGGGACGAATCACCATAGACGGACAGGACATCAAGGACGTGTCACTGGAATCTCTCCATGCCGCGATCGGAGTCGTGCCGCAGGATACCGTTCTATTCAATGATTCGATTGAGTACAACATCTGCTACGGCCGCCCCGGTTGCTCCAGCGCGGAGTTCACGGCCGCGGTGGAACAGGCAAATTTGTATGAATTCATTGAATCGCTGCCGAAAAAGTACGATACCGTCGTTGGCGAGCGAGGTCTCAAGCTGTCTGGCGGCGAAAAACAGCGGGTTTCGATTGCCCGGACCATTCTGAAAGATCCCCCTATTCTGGTTTTGGATGAAGCGACTTCATCACTCGATTCCAAATCCGAGCAGTTCATCCAGAACGCACTGGATGAGGTTGCCGAGAACCGCACCACTTTGATGATCGCCCATCGGCTCTCCACCATTGCCGATGCAGACCGAATCATCGTCCTCGACAGTGGCGAAATTCTTGAGGAAGGCACTCATGCTGAACTGCTGAAGCACAATGGCGTATTCGCGGAGATGTGGTGGCTGCAGCAGGTTGAGGAGACCGAGGCCAAGCTTGCTGAAATGGCGGCCACTCCGAAGACATCGCAATCGTGACCATTTCAGCGGTCATTCTCGACCTGGATGGCATTCTGCTCGATACCGAAGTGGTTGCGCGAAAAGCCTGGCAAAAGGCTGCGGACGAATTCGGATTCGAATTTTCGGAAGAACTTTACTCAAAAGTAGTCGGTCGACCGGTAGCAGAATGCCGCGATATATTCGAAGCTGTGCTGCCAGATGGAGTTGACTATGAGCAGTACTTGGAACAGTCGGATGTGCTGTATTTCGGTGAGATGGACCGAAATGGGATTTCGATGGTGAACGGCGCAGCTGCACTGCTGGATTGGATTGAGCAGTCTGACCTTGATGCCGCAATCGCAACGTCGTCAAATCGAGATCATGCCGAATTCAAACTTCAAAAAGCCGGCCTTGCCGGCAGAATTGACATCATGGTTACATGTGACGATGTAAAGCAAGGCAAGCCGGCACCTGATCTGTTTTTGCTTGCAGCTCAGCTGCTGAATCACCCAATCGGCAATTGCGCGGTGATCGAAGATGCGGAGGCAGGGATCATCGGAGCGCATGAGGCCGGCGCGATTCCGGTGATGATGCCGAGCGCCATGCAGGCTTCAGAAAAAGCTCGAATTCTGTCTTACGCAGTCGTCACATCTTTGGCTGAAGCTTTGACCGTTCTTCAGAAACTTTCGAAGACATCAGCGTGAATCGGGCGGTTCGAAAGGCACAGTGTTCAATACAAAAACATTCGATGCGCCATTGCTCTGCCATCTGATCTAGCGCAGCCACTTTCTGGCATTTCGAAACAACGTCATCCAGGGGCTGTCCTCCCGATCGGTGTCAGGCGCCCATGAATACTGAACCATTCGAAACACACGCTCCGGATGGGGCATCATGGCCGTAATGCGACCGTCTGCATTGGTAACGCCGGCAACAGCTCCGAATGAGCCGTTCGGGTTGTGCGGATAGAGATGTGCAAGCTGCATTCGATTGTCAACATACCGCAGGCAGACTTCCTGATTCTCCATGAGCCTCTGGAAATCCTGCTCTTCGTCGAATTGCGCGCGGCCCTCGCCATGCGCGACAGCAACTGGAATGGCAAATCCCTGCATTCCCTGGGTCAGCACTGACTTTTCGGAATGAATCTCAGTCATCACCAGACGCGCCTCAAACTGCTCTGATCGATTGCGGGCGAATTTCGGCCAGTTCGCGGCGCCTGGAATGATTGCCTTAAGCTCCGCCATCACCTGACAGCCATTGCAGACACCCAATGCGAATTTTGAAGTGTCATTGAAGTAATCCTCAAACATATCCCTCAGTTGATTCTGCTCCAGAATCAGACTGGCCCAGCCTCGGCCCGCTCCAAATACATCACCGAACGAAAAGCCGCCGCACATCGTGATACCTGAAAATTCTGACAGACTGCATTTTCCGGATATCAGGTCAACCATGACAACATCAACTGATTCAAAACCTGCGCGATCAAATGCAGCCGCCATCTCTACATGGCCGTTGACACCCTGCTCCCGCAGAATCGCCACCATGGGCGGCCTGCCCATGACAATTAACGGAGATGCGGGATTGGAATTCGCCGCAGACTCATCATTCATGTCCCAGGCGCGCGAGTCGAACGACAATCCAGGATCAGCATCATCCAATTTCAGCTCATATTCCTGCTCAGCATCCAGCGGATTGTCACGGAGCGATTGCATTCGATACGTAAGTTCCGACCAGATTCTGTGCAATTCGCTGCGCGGCGCCGCATAGACCTGCTGACCTGCAACGGACAGCTTGATTTCATTGCGATCGGTGATCTTTCCGATCGGTTGAACCAGTGACTCGATTCCATGCCGCTTGAAGACTTGAAAAACGTCATTGACATGTCGATCTTCTATCTGGATGGCCGCACCCAACTCTTCGTTGAAGAAGAACGATATCGGATCTATGCGGCATTCGATAGTGATATCCAGACCCACTCGGCCCGCGAATGACATCTCGCACAAAGTTGCGAACAATCCGCCATCTGAACGATCATGGTAGGCCAGAATCAGATCGCTTTCGATCAACTCTCCGATCGCATGAAAGAATTTCGAGACAGTTGAGGCATCATCGATGTTCGGAACCGCTCCGCCTGCGCACTTGTGAGTCTGATGCAGAACTGACATCCCCATGCGATTTCTGCCATCCCCAAGATCAACAAGCAGCAGTTTTGAATCCAAGTCATCTCTCAGCTGCGGAGTCAGGCAACTGCGAACATCATTCAACGGGGCAAATGCGCTCGCGACCAGTGAAACAGGAGACTGAACACGAAGATTTGAGCCTTCTGTATCAGTCCATTCCGTCATCATCGACAGCGAATCCTTGCCGACGGGAATCGAGATGCCCAGCTCCAGACACAGCTCCAGCGCGACACTTCGCACCGCGTTGTAAAGTGAATTGCACTCCCCTTCGACACCGGATGAAGCCATCCAGTTGGCGCAAATCCTGACATCCTCCAATGATGCGACGCCTGCTGATCTCAGATTGGTAATGGCTTCGCCGACTGCCATCCTGACACTTGCCGCTTCATCGACAACCGCGATCGGCGATCGCTCGCCAATCGCCATGGCTTCACCGGCATGCCATACGTAATCTGAATTTGTAACCGCTGCATCAGCAACCGGAACCTGCCACGGGCCGACCATCTGATCGCGATGAATCAGACCGGAAACAGTTCGGTCACCGATCGTGATCAGGAAGGACTTGTCCGCAACACTCGGAAAACGCAGCGTTCGTTCGGCACAGTCAGCAAAACTCGAATGCTCCGGCTCTGATTGAGTTGGAGTCTGCTGTCGGGAAGTGTCTTTTCGGACCGGCTGCTGAATGTCCCCCAGAAGAAAACTCAGCCTTACATCGACTTCTGCTGAGTCATCAGCATCAAATCGGACCAAGAATCGGTTGTCGGCAGCGACTTCGCCAATGACTTGCCAAGGGCAGTTCTCGCGCCGGCAGATCTCGGAAAACTGATTCAATGAGTTCTTTTCAATCGCCAGCACATAGCGCTCCTGCGCCTCGTTGCACCAGATTTCCATAGGTGACATGCCCGAATCATCAACAGGAACATCTTGAAGCCGAATTCTCGCGCCCCGGCCAGCATCGTGCACGATTTCCGGCAATGCATTGGAAAGACCGCCGGCGCCGACATCGTGTATCGAGAGAATTGGATTCCAGTCGCCCAGTTCGCGGCAGCGGTCAATGGTTTCCTGGCACCTGCGCTGCATCTCGGGGTTGCTTCTCTGCACTGAGGCGAAATCCAGCTCCTCGTCGGAACTGCCCTGCCCCAGGCTGGAAGCCGCGCCGCCGCCCAAGCCGATGAGCATGGCCGGGCCGCCGATCACGATCAGAACATCACCTTCATTCAGCTGCCGTTTTTCAATATGCTGCGGACGGATGCTGCCAATCCCGCCGGCAAACATGATCGGCTTGTGATAGCCATGCCGGATATTTTCATCTTCGCTCTCAACTTCAAATGTTCTGAAATACCCTCCGATGTTGGGTCTGCCGAACTCATTGTTGAAAGAAGCTGCCCCGATCGGACCTTCCAGCATGATTTGCAGAGGGGGCGCGATTCGAGATGGACGACTCTCCGGCGCTTCCCACGGCTGTGAGAAGTCAGGAATCCTGAGATGCGAAACCGAAAATCCACATATCCCCGCTTTGGGCTTTCCACCGATTCCAGTCGCGCCTTCATCGCGAATTTCACCACCTGCTCCCGTTGCGGCGCCTGGAAAGGGTGAGATTGCGGTTGGATGGTTGTGCGTCTCTGCCTTGAATACGATGTGGGCGGGTTCTTCCCAACAGTACTCATACTGACCGTCTGGACCAGACGGCGCGAAAAGACTGGCCTGCTTTCCAGAAATGACTGCGGCGTTGTCCTTGTAGGCAACAAGCGTGCCGCCAGGGGATTGCTGATGTGTTTCTCGGATCATTGAGAACATCGAGCGCGGATGTGCGATTCCGTCGAATTCCCAGCTGGAATTGAAAATCTTGTGCCGGCAGTGCTCTGAGTTGACCTGCGAGAACATCATGATTTCAGTTTCGGTGGGATTTCTCGATTCCGAGATGCACCAGTCGTTGAGGTATTCCATCTCCGTATCGGAAAGCGCCAGGCCCATGTTCTGATTTGCCGTCTGCAGAGCTTCGATGCCATGCTTCATCACATCGATGACGGCCGATTCCTTTGGATTGCTGTGCTGAAAAATCAAATCAATCTGGCCCTCCTGATCAAGCACAGATTCGGTCATTCGATCATGCAGCAGAAGTTCGAATTGACGCTTTTGTGACACATCCAAAGATCGGCCGCAAGAAAATTTCCAAGCGACACCCCGCTCAATTCTGTTGACAGCTTGAAAACCGCAGCGTTCAAGAATTTCAGTCGCTTTAGTGCTCCACGCTGAAGTCGTGCCCAATCGCGGCACAACCAGAAGAGAATCTTCATCAAACAAACTTCCAGCTTCGGTGGGCTCCGCTTGAATCAAACCCAAGATTGAACCAATACTCCGGTTCAACCCCGATGGATCATCAGTCGACAGAAAATAGCAGAAGTGAGCCTGCAATGAATGCAGTTTCAGCCCAACAGCCTCACTTATTTTGTCTCGAAGCTGACTGGTTTTGAATGGTGAGAGTGCCGACGCGCCAATGGCACATAAAATTCGAATGTCGCCATTGGCACTCAGCATGGTTCAGGAAGATTCAAGAATCAGGAAACCAACCTGACTCTTGTGATGAATTGAATTCTTCAGGTTCGATTCTAAATCTTTCAGATAGTTGAGATGCCCAAACGTCGGGCAGCAATTTCATAAGACTCGACGACATTTCCAAGGTCCTGTCGGTACCGGTCCTTATCAAGCTTCTCGCGGGTGTCCGCATCCCACAATCTGCATCCGTCCGGTGTGAACTCATCCCCCAGATACAACTCGCCTCCGAAGCGGCCGAATTCCAGTTTGAAATCGACCAGAATGATATTCGCGGCTCTGAACAAAGGGACCAGCGCCGAATTGGTCGCGAACGTCAAATCAGTCATCACCTTGACTTCCTCATCAGTCGCCCAGTTGAATGAGCGAATGTGGTACTCGTTGATCATCGGATCGTGAAGCTCGTCATTCTTCAGAAAGAACTCAAAAGTCGGAGTTTCCAGTTCCAACCCGTCCTGCACACCCAATCGCCTGCAGATAGATCCAGTGGCGATATTCCGAACCACGCATTCGACGGGAATCATGTCAAGATGCCGAACCAGAGATTTGGTGTCGTCAACCATTGAGACAAAATGAGTCTTCACCCCCGCCTCTTCCAGTTTCTGCATGATGAACGCATTGAAATGATTGTTCACCAGACCTTTGCGACTCAGCGCCGCAGTTTTGCGACCGTCAAACGCCGATGTATCGTCCCTGAACTCCATCAGCAGAGTTTCATTGTCGTCAGTCGCAAATATAGACTTTGCCTTACCGGAGTACATCAAGGCACCCTGATTCATAGTGATCTCCTGGAGATGAAAATTGAAAGTGTCAGTTGAAGTGAGTGAGAGATGATCAGAGCACGCCTGCCGTGACCAGAGCCGCCTGCACATGGATCTTCGCCTCTTCCGTAAGCGGCACCAGAGGCAGACGCAGGTTGTTCTGGATCAGCCCCTGCTGAGAGACACCCCATTTGGCGGGTATCGGATTGGATTCAATGAACATCGCTTCGTGAACCGGACTTAGGATATCGTTCAGTTCCCTGGCTCGATCATGATCGCCTGCGACGGCGGCAGTGCACATCTCATGCATCAATTTCGGCGCTACGTTTGCGGTGACGGATATTGTTCCCTTGCCGCCCACCAGCATCAATTCGAGAGCGGCTGTGTCCTGTCCCGAGTAGGATACAAAATCCTCGGCTGTCTCTTCAATGAGGTGTCGGCCGCGTTCAATATCAGCGGTGGCATCCTTGATGCCGACAATGTTATCAACATGGCTCAGCCGGATGGCAGTGCTGTTGTGCAGATCGACCGCGGTGCGGCTTGGCACATTGTAGAGAATCTGGGGAATCTGCACTGATTCGGCAATCAGCTTGAAATGCTGATACAGACCTTCCTGGGTGGGTTTGTTGTAGTATGGAACGACCAGCAGACAGGCATCCGCACCTAACTCGCTGGCGACTTTAGTCAGCTCCAAAGCTTCCGCGGTGCTGTTGGAACCGGTTCCTGCAATGACAGGCACCCGTCCAGCGGCGGACTTGATGGTATGTTCAATGACGGCATGGTGCTCTTCGTGACTCAGGGTGGCTGATTCGCCTGTGGTGCCAACCGATACTATCCCATCCGTGCCCTCTCGAACATGATGTTCCACCAGTCCCGCCAAGGCTTCCAAGTCTAAAGACCCATCTTCATGCATCGGGGTAACAATTGCAACAATACTGCCAGTAATCATAAGGGTTCACCTCAAGACACAGAGGTTCTGTTAGTCGGTATAGGGTTTCGCCATGTCACACGCGAGTCGGCTTCCGAATGCACAGATAAACTGCGAAAAACTCATTGATCGTTGGCTTGTTCTCAAATCAATAATATATCGAATACAGCATTCGAATAATTGGGAAAATGGTTCCTAGCCGGACGGCTCGTCACTATCTGCGAGTTTCAGTTGAATTGTCCGCGGCAGGCGCGGCTAGCTGCCAAGCGACTGCAGCTGAGTGTGCTCATGCATTGCAGACCTCTCTGGATATGCGCTTGCAACTTATTCGACATAGGGGAAGATGATGGAGAATTTATCCTTAATATCTTGACAACACATTCCCGTATAATCCAACCCTGATTATCTCGAAGATTCGCCCCAAAGAAAGTGTGGCAATTCGGTTCAATCAGAAAAATGGAAATCACGACACAGGAGAAGTGAAGATGACGACAGGAAAGGAATACCATGATCAGATTCTCGCGAAGGCATCTGAGGATGATGACTTTCGCGCAAGCCTGCTGGAAGACCCCGTTGCTGCGGTCTCAAGTGAATTAAACGTCGATCTGCCAGATGAATTGACAATCAATGTACACGAGGATGGTCAGAATGTTGTCAATTTGGTGCTGCCCCCAAAAAAGAGACTGGCGGAAGATGAATTGGCACAAGTGGCAGGAGGTCAACTCCTCGATGATGGTCAATGGTGATACCGAACTAGACACCTTGATCTGATTATTGTTTTGACGGGACAATCCCACACCAGCTGAAATCGGCTAAAAATCCCAGCGGGATCATTAACTTGCCTGCGTGACTGGCCTTTTGGGCTCATATCCAGTATACATAGGCGCATGAGCTGTCATGCGAGCTATCTTATCGGCAAAGACAGTCCTGCGGGCGAGGTGACAGTCGCCTTGTGCGCATCAGCGGGTTCCCCAGATGGGACCGGCTGATGCGCGAGCACCATGATCTAGGTTTCAAGCGCTTCGTCGACCGCTGACTGCACTACATTGTGGAGTGCGGCGGCGAGTGGCTGTGCCTAAGCGACAGGCAGACCGGCCCGATGAAGTCGGCGGCCGATCTTGTGCGATAAAATTAGGCTGTCTCTGCAAATCTCGCTCTTCTTGATTCTGTGGACTTTTCATCGTACAAAACACATAGGCCTTTCTCTCGGCTTTATTTCACTCCACAACAGCAAATCATGGGAAACAGATTATCAAAAATTTACACCAGAACAGGAGATGACGGCACCACCGGACTCGGTGACGGCAGCCGCGCACCCAAAGATTCGAATCGAATTGAAGCTCTCGGTGCCATTGACGAGCTGAACAGCTGTATAGGTCAGATTCTCGCATTGGAAATCCCCGAGGATGTCGACCAGTGCCTGTTCGATGTTCAGCACACTCTTTTCGACATTGGGGGTGAGCTCTGCATTCCGGAATTTCGAATGGTCAATCAAGACCGCGTCGAAGCGCTCGAATCGATGCTTGACAAGTTCAACGAAGACCTTGAGCCGCTCAAGGAATTCATACTGCCGGGCGGAACGCCCGCAGCGGCAATCTGCCATTCTGCCAGAGGCATCTGCCGGCGCGCTGAACGACGAGTTCATACGCTGGCCCGCGAAGAGGATGTATCAGAAGTTTCCAGGCAGTACCTTAACCGGCTCTCGGACCTGCTGTTCGTTGTGGCGCGCTATCTGAACAAGCAGGCAGGCGGCGCTGATATCTTGTGGAGACATGATCGGACTCGAAAAAAATTCAAGCCGAAAAAACAGGCCAGAGCTTAGCGCAAGAGCGCTACCGAACTCTCGACCAGTCAAAGAAAGGTCCGGGGTCAGTCTTTCGGCCAGGGGCGATCTCGGAATGGCCGAAAATTCGATTGCGCTCTATTTTTGGGTATTCATGTATCAGAAAGTCAATAAGTGAATTGAGCGATTCGTACTGAGGCTCTTCAAATTCGTCCTCATCACACCCTTCAAGCTCGATGCCGATTGAAAAATCGTTGACCCGCTCTCGGCCCAGGCAGAATGACACCCCGGCATGCCAAGCCCGTTTTTCAGTGGAAACAAATTGAATCATGCCTCCATCACGACGAATCAGAAAGTGAGCCGAAACCTTAAGCCCCTTGAGTTCTTTGAAAAAGGGATGTTCCGTGTGGTCAAGTCGATTGCAGAACAGTCTCTCGATATAGCTGCCACCATAACTACCCGGTGGCAAACTTATGGCATGGACGATAATGACTTCGGGCTGAGAGCTGGGCGGACGATCGTCAAAGTTGGGCGAACTGATCTGCTCGATACCTTCAATCAGCTGGGATTTACGATTCAGCCTCATGAGTGATTGAATCTGTGATTGGCCAATCTATTTCAATATCCAAGCTACAGAAACTTCAGCAACTCAAATCAAGAGCATGAACTTGCGTCAAAATAGAGATCAGGATGAAAGTTTACGATTCTTTCGCATTGCTTCCAAATTGCCTTCCCAACCAGATCCGCGAAGCTGCCGGGCTTCTTCAACAGTCACAGCTTCACCTGCCAATTTACGCAACGCGAGATTCACTGCTTCCTGTCTCGACTTCAATTGAAAGCGACGCATGATCCGGGCACAGGCGTTATCATCAATATCAATCTTTACTCTGGACATGCACATACTATAAAACATCGTTGCTGATGAGACAAAGGGCTGAATCTGAATTTCCAAGGTGCAAGAGCCTATGATCGGAATAATCATGTTGAACACCAAATTTCCCAGACTGAAGGGAGACATTGGCAATCCAGAAACTTTCAAGACCGCACCGATCTATGCAATGGCATCGCAAGCCACGGTTGACAAAGTTGTAACCAGTGCCGAGTTGAGTTCGATGTTGCAGGAATCAATGATTCAGGCCGCAAGAGATCTGGAGAACAGAGGTGCAGATGTCATTGGGACCAGTTGTGGATTCCTGTCCTTGATTCAGGACCGACTCCGGGAATCCATTTCGATTCCGGTGATCAGCTCCTCACTGGTTCTGCTTCCAATGATTCGCACTATCTTCGGACCTGCAGCAAGAGTCGGCGTTCTGACAGCTGATTCAAGTCAGCTTACCCTTCCCCACTGCTTCGACTCCTCACATTCGAACATTTCAATTTGCGGGCTGAATCCAAACGGTGAACTCTATCGGTGCCTGATGGAGGACCGAAGCGAGATGGATGAGCATTTGGCAAGGCTGGATGTATTGGACACCGCTCGTCGGTGTGTCGAAAGCGATCCGGCAGTCAGAGTCCTGCTCCTGGAATGTACAAATCTGTCACCTTGGAAATCCGAAATCAGAAACCAGCTCGGCCTGCCTGTTTTTGATCTTGTGGACGCGCTTGAATGGATTCACGCGTCCTGCGCGCAGACTCAATGAAATTTCGGTTCGAAGGCAACCGCCACTACAGTCGATTCAATCCAAAATACTGTGTTAAATCAAACATTCAGACCTTTCTGAACTGAACAATGGACAATAGGGAAGGCTGAAAATCCAGCACCGATACTTGTCTATAATCAGTTGCGACTCAGTTCCTTCCGTCACGCGAACCCTCTCATTTCCTTGCATGCAGTCTCAACACGCAAACCGCTGGCAATTCTGGATCGACAGGGGCGGCACCTTCACCGATATTGTTGCCGCAGACCCTGACGGCAATCTGCACACGCACAAGCTCCTCTCAGAAAATCCTGAACACTATCAGGATGCCGCCATACAGGGCATTCGAGATTTGCTGGACAGCCGCGGCACCTCAATCAGCCGCGATCACATCAGCGCGGTCAAAATGGGAACCACGGTCGCGACCAATTCACTGCTTGAGAGAACCGGAGTTCGCTGCGCTCTGATCACGACGCGGGGATTCAAGGACGCGCTCAGAATCGGATACCAGACCCGCCCTGAACTTTTCGCCCGGCACATCCAGCTGCCTGATCTGCTCTACGAAGAGGTGATCGAAATCGATCAGCGGCACAGCGTTTCCGGAGAAGTGCTGGTCGAGCTGGACCACAATGCGGCCCGCAGAAGCCTGAAGGACATCTACGATCTCGGAATCCGAGCCTGCGCGATTGTGTTTCTGCATGGCTATCGCTACCACCAGCACGAGAAAGAGGTCGCTGAAATCGCTCGAGAGATCGGATTCACACAGATCTCGACCTCGCATGAAGTCAGTCCATTGATGAAAATGATCGGCCGCGGCGACACCACTGTCGTTGACGCCTACCTGTCGCCTGTGCTTCAGCGCTACGTGAATCAGATAGCCGGCAAATTGAACGGTGTGCGCCTGATGTTCATGCAATCCAATGGCGGACTCACCGACGCCAGGCAGTTTCAGGGCAAAGACAGCATTCTGTCAGGTCCGGCCGGCGGAGTTGTCGGCGCCGTTGAAACCAGCAAGATTGCCAGCTTCAGCAAGATCATCGCTTTTGACATGGGCGGCACATCCACCGATGTCTCTCATTACGCTGGAGAGTATGAGCGGGCCTACGACACTTTTGTTGCCGGCGTTCGCATTCGATCGCCCATCATGCGGATCCATACTGTCGCCGCCGGCGGCGGATCGATTCTCAAGTTCGACGGATTGAAATACCGAGTCGGACCCGAATCCGCAGGCGCCAATCCAGGTCCCGCCTGCTATCGCCGCAACGGTCCCTTGACCATCACTGACTGCAACCTGATACTGGGCAAACTGCAGCCCGAATACTTTCCGAAAATTTTCGGTCCCGGCGGTGATCAGTCACTGGATGTCGAAACCGTGGAGAAGAAGTTCGCGCAGCTGGCGGATTCAATTCGAATGCAGACCGGCGATGACCGCTCCGCACACGGAGTCGCTGAAGGATTCCTCAAGATCGCAGTGGACAACATGGCCAATGCGATCAAGAAAATCTCGGTGCAGCGCGGCTATGACATAACCGAATACACCCTCTGCAGTTTCGGCGGCGCGGGCGGACAGCACGCCTGCCTGGTGGCCGACGCACTGGGCATCGAGACTGTATTTGTCCATCCGTTCGCAGGTGTCCTGTCTGCCTATGGCATCGGTCTGGCGGACGTTCGGACGATGTATGAAGAGGCAGTTGAAGAAGTCCTTTCGGACGAGCTGGTGGAATCCCTTGAGCCGCGATATGCGACACTCTCGAAACGAGCAAGCGATGAGGTGCTTAATCAGGAAATCGAAGCGCGCAACATCAGACTGCTGAGAAAGGTTCATGTCCGCTATGAAGGCACTGATTCCGCGGTTGAAGTGGCAAGCGGAGACCGCGAGAAAATTCGCCGCCAGTTCGAAGCCAGTCACAAACAGCGATATGGATTCATCATGCCGGAAAAGGCAGTGATGGTCGAATCCATATCTGTCGAAGCGATCGGCAGCACTCAAATGCATGTTGAGAAGGAACACCCGATTGTGCTGAGAACAGCGCCGATTCAACCCGTCAATACAGCCAGAGTTTATTTTTCGGACAAGTTTCACAATGCAGACGTGTTTCTGCGCGAATCTCTTCAGCCAGGTGATTTCATTGAAGGGCCTGCCATCATCATTGAATCGACTGGAACCACCGTCGTTGAACAGGGCTGGGCGCTTGACACAACCCGGCACAACCACCTTATTCTTAAACGAATCACGCCGCGTCCGAAACTAGAAGTGGTCGGCACCGATGCTGATCCAGTCATGCTGGAAGTGTTCAATAATCTGTTCATGTCAATTGCGGAGCAGATGGGCGCTTCGCTGGAGAACTCCGCCTATTCGGTGAATATCAAGGAACGGCTGGATTTTTCCTGTGCGATATTCGATGCCCAGGGCGATCTTGTGGCGAACGCACCGCACATGCCGGTGCATCTGGGCTCCATGAGTGAGTCCGTGCACATCGTGATCCGCAATCGCCGACACACGATGAAACCCGGCGACGCCTACATTCTCAACAATCCGTACAGCGGCGGAACGCATCTTCCCGATATCACGGTCATCACGCCGGTTTTCGAGCAAATTGAAGGCAGGATTCTCTTTTTTGTCGCCTCCCGGGGGCATCATGCGGATGTCGGCGGCATAACCCCAGGCTCCATGCCGCCAGACAGCTGTGTCATTGAAGAGGAGGGCGTGCTGATCGACGATGTCCAATTGATTGATCAGGGGCGCTTTCTGGAAAAGGAGATCAGGGATGTGCTGCTGGGCGCCAGGTATCCGACGCGAAACGTTGATCAGAATCTCGCGGACATCAAGGCTCAGATCGCGGCCAATGAAAAAGGCGTGCAGGAACTTCGGGCCATGGTCGATCACTTCGGCCTGGACGTTGTGACCGCCTACATGCAGCATGTGCAGGACAATGCGGAAGGAGCCGTGAAGAGTGTTCTGAAGGCTCTGAAAGATGGACGCTTTCGCTATGAGATGGATGGCGGCTGTGCGATTGAGGTCTCCATCTCAGTCGATCACAAAAACCAGACTGCGGTGGTGGACTTCACCGGCACCTCTGATCAGCTGGAGAGCAATTTCAACGCACCCTCTTCGGTTGCCAGAGCGGCGGTCATGTATGTCTTCCGAACACTTGTCGAGGATGTCATTCCGATGAATGAGGGATGCCTCAAGCCCATTGAGATCATCATTCCCGACGGATGCATGCTCAAGCCTGTCTATCCCGCCGCGGTTGTGGCCGGCAATGTGGAAACCTCCCAGTACATCACCGATACGCTGTACGGCGCCTTGGGGGTGCTGGCTGCGGCCCAGGGAACGATGAACAATTTCACTTTCGGCAACGAGAAGTACCAGTATTACGAAACCATCTGCGGAGGTTCCGGCGCAGGTCCGGACTTCGACGGCGCCGATGCGGTGCACACCCACATGACCAACGCCAAGCTGACCGATCCGGAGATTCTTGAATGGCGATTTCCCATCCGCTTGGACAGTTTCGAAATACGCCGCGGCAGCGGCGGCAGCGGCCGTCACAACGGTGGAAACGGAGCCATTCGAAAACTGCGGTTTCTGGAGCCCATGACCGCGGCGATTCTTTCCGGCCATCGAATCGTTCCGCCTTACGGCGCTGAAGGCGGGGAGTCTGGGAGGACGGGCCGGAATTCGGTAGTCCGTGCGGACGGAACTGTTGAGGAACTGGGTTCAACGGATCAGACAGAGATGAACACAAACGATGTGTTTGTCATCGAGACTCCGGGCGGCGGTGGATTCGGCAAGCCTCACTGAGCGAAGAATCTCAGCCATCTGCGTGTTGCAATGCAATATACTAATCCGAATTCTTTTGAACACTGCGATTTTCCAATAATTCATTTACTTTTCAAGACAATGGAGCAGCTTGCATGACTCAACTAGCGAATGGCAAATACTCATGGGACATCAACCCAACCGAAGATTTGAAAGAATTTCCAACCCCCGCCTACGCGCCGAACCGATGGGATGGCATTCGTCGGGATTACGACTGGACGGAGGTGGAGCGATTGCGCGGCAGTGTACAAATCAGGAACACTCTGGCGGAAATGGGCTCGGAGAAGCTTTGGAAGTTTTTGCACAGCTCCGACTATGTTGCGAGTCTCGGCGCCTATAGCGGCTGTCAGGCTGTCCAGCAGGTGCGAGCGGGACTGAAAGCGATCTATCTGTCCGGCTGGCAGGTCGCGGCCGATGCGAACAATGCGGGCCAGACCTATCCGGATCAATCCCTCTACCCGGCAAGCTCTGTACCGCAGGTCATCGAGCGAATCAACAATGCGTTCACCCGACAAGACCAGATTCAGACGCTTGAGCGCCTGAGCGGCCAGGAAACCACGGATATCGACTGGTTCATGCCGATTGTTGCGGATGCCGAAGCTGGATTCGGCGGACCGCTGAATGTGTTCGAACTCACCAAGGCAATGATCAAGGCAGGCGCGGCCGGCATTCATTATGAGGATCAGCTGTCCTCGGAAAAGAAGTGTGGACATCTGGGTGGAAAAGTTCTGCTTTCCACTGCCAATGGCATACGCAATCTGACTTCCGCGCGGCTGGCCGCCGATGTCATGGGGGTGCCAACCATCATCATTGCGCGGACAGATGCGGAAGCGGCCCGCCTGCTCATCTCTGATGTTGATGAACGCGACCGTCCATACATCACCGGAGAGCGAACTGCTGAAGGTTTCTTCCGAATCACTGGCGGCATTGACATGTGCATCGCCCGCGGCCTGGCCTATGCACCTTATGCTGACCTGATCTGGATGGAAACTTCGACACCGAACCTGAAAGATGCACAGAAGTTCGCAGACGGCGTGCATGCAAAATTTCCAGGCAAGATGCTGGCATACAACTGCTCGCCTTCCTTCAACTGGCAGCGAGACCTGGGTGCTGAAAATCTGGCGGATTTCCAGAAAGCGCTCGGTGACATGGGCTACAAGTATCAATTTGTGACACTGGCGAGCTTTCACAGTGTGAACTACTCAAGCTTTGATGTTGCGAAGAAGTATCTTGAGCGGGGCATGGAAGGTTATGCTGAACTGCAGCAGGCTGAGTTTGCTGCGGAGGAATTTGGATTCTCCGCGACTAGACACCAGCACGAAGTTGGCGTCAGTTATTTTGATGCTGTCAATGAAGCGACGACAGGCGGTCTGGAAAGCTCAACCGTTGCCATGGCGGATTCCACCGAGACAGCTCAGTTCTAAACTTCGCACTCAATTCGGAACAAAACAGCGCCGGGCAGTTTTGTCCGGCGTTTTTTTTTGCGCTTTCCTTGGTGAGCGCTACTGGCTGAGAAACACATTGAAATCAAATATCTTCGCAATGTCAATTGATGTAATTTCAGTTCAATATATAGTCTCAATTTATCTGAATAAATTTGAATCAGATGAATATCTGTGTTATATAATCATTTTCAGTGATACTTTACAAATACAAAATTCGTAAATTATGAACTTAGCCGAATTCATATCCGATAAAGACAGACTTGGCTCTTGTACCTTTACAATGTCTGAAGTGCGAAATGCGCTTGGCGTTTCACCCGCAGCGGTCAGAAACTCCCTCAGTCGGCATATCAAGAAAGGCCTGATTGCTTCTCCTGCACGTGGCTTCTACGTAATTGTTTCCGCGGATAACAGGAAATTTGGATGCATGCCCGCGCCAGATTACATTCCTCAGCTTATGAAATATCAGAATCGCCCATACTACGCGGCTTTGCTTTCTGCTGCAGAATATCATGGCGCTGCACACCACAGGCCGCAGGCATTTGAAGTGGCAACCTCTACACAGAGAGCGCCTATTCTTGACCATGGAATGAGAGTTTATTTCATGACCCGAAAGAATCTGGAGCAGGTTCCCGTGCAAAGTCGCAATACGCCTTTCGGAACAATTCAGTACTCAACACCTGAAGCAACAGCGCTTGATCTGGTCGGCTATGCAAAACGAATAGGCGGATTCGATTATGCGGCAACCGTATTAGCTGAACTAGCTGAAAAAATAGACCCACACAAGCTGGTCATTGCAGCAGAATCGGCACCCGTTACTTGGGCACAACGATTGGGACATCTGCTTGATTTAGTCGATGCTTCTGAGAAGGCAGTTCCACTCAAAGCATATATTCGCTACAGAAGCTACAGAACCGTTTCCCTAAGTCCTTATGGAGCTGTTGCCAAAGAAGCGCCTCACGATCCGAACTGGCGACTGACAATTAACACTGATGTGGAGTCTGAGGTTTGATTTCGCAAGAGCAATTGAATATTTGGAAAGCTGATGCACCTTGGACTCGGTCCAGTCAAGTTGAACAAGATTTGGTATTGAGTCGGGCAATTGTTGAACTTTTCTCACAACCGGTCATTGCCAACAGCCTTGCCTTTCGGGGCGGTACTGCAATCTACAAGCTGTTTTTTCGACCTCCTGATCGATATTCTGAAGACATTGACCTAGTTCAAATGTCCCCGGAACGGATAGGTCCCGTTATGAGCGCGGTACGAAAGGCGCTGGGTCCTTGGCTTGGTAAACCGAAATGGAAGCAAACAAGAAGAATGGTGACTATTTACTACAGATATGACTCTGAATATGCTGAAGACCAGCCTTCTGTGGAAATGCGCCTGAAAATCGAGATTAACATCTGTGAGCATGATTCGTTATACAGTTTGAAATCCGTGCCCTTCTCAGTAGAATCATCTTGGTTTGAAGGCAATGCGATGGTTACAACCTTTGATTTGGATGAAATACTCGCCAGTAAATTCAGAGCCTTATATCAGCGCAAGAAAGGAAGAGATTTATTCGACTTATTTATCGCACTTAATCGAAAGGCAATTGACCCGAGTCGTATGATTTCGACATTTTTGTACTTTATTGAGCGAGATGGCGGTCAAATCAGTCGTTCGCAATTCGAACGCAATCTCACCCTTAAACTGCGTGAACCTGAATTTGAAAACGATATGACACGGTTACTAGGGATTGGACAGAGTTGGGACATCAAAGCTGCCGCAAAGCAGGTTAGCCAGGAACTCATTGAGCTGTTGCCAGGCGATCCTTGGAAGGGCTTTGAATCCTGATTGAAAAATTACTCAGAACTACGGAATACTAACTGTTGGTGTAAGCATGTGAATTCGCAGTTCATCTCTGTTTGAGCTGCGATTCGCGCTATTGACTCTCTGACACCTACCTACACGCATCTATTCAAGTCGTTTCAACCATCACTCTCACAGCAATACGACAGAGGACAGATGGTGGCTGGAGTTTCGAAAAGTTCCCCCAATCGAGTCGATGGAATTGATCTTTCCATCAATTCGATTGCGATTCAGATGAACAAAAAGCTTGTTTGGCTGCATGATGATACCAGTGAAAAACTAATTGAGCAGTTGGAACATGATTCCACTCGGTGCCTTGCAATTTTTCAGTGGCTTTGTCACATCATCAAGAGGGAATATCCACTGATGCGGCAGTCACTGAACTTATCGCCGCAGTTCTCGGACAAGGATATTGTGAGGGCAGGTGAACGATTCGGTGAGGAGTTTGAATTGGGATTGCTGCCTGCGTCGAAGATTGTTGACACACTGGAACAGAAACTTTCGATTCCAGTTCTTGTTATTGACACTGCCGAAGCTACTGCAAGCGCCTCTATTCAGTTGCCTGAGTTTGATGCGATGATCGCCACCAGATCATCACCCGTTGAACAGCGGATTTTCAGTATCGCGCATCATCTTTTCCGAATCTTGTATCGAGATTCGTATTCTGGATCAGATGCTAGGAGCGAAGAAAATTCAGACCTGAATCGTATGGCGGATCTATTCGCCGCCACCATACTGCTTCCAAAGAATGGACTCAAATATTTCGGCAGTTGGAGTGATCTCTCAAAACGACGGCTGCAAAAGAAGGTGCATCAAGTCTCAAGTGATTTTCGCGTTCCGATTCCTGCGCTGAAGCTGCGACTGGTATCTTTAGGTGAATTGGAACAGGAACGTGTGGATGAGCTGCGGGAAGACATTCCAAACGTTTATGGATACATCTCGAAATTTGCTGATCCACCGCCTCTTTTTTCGAAACTGTTCATTGAAGTTGCTGGGCAGGCTATGGATCTGGGTCTGATCACTGTAGAGAGAATGAGTTCATTGCTGAACATTACAACCAGCCAACTCAATAGACTTTTTTTGGCGCATCAGGTTCTCTACTATTACTATCAGCTTGATTAATTCAATTAATCTTCGCTAATCAAGGTAAATCCGATAGTTGATCCTGTAGAAAACAGCTGCTCTAAACTATCGTCTCCCAAATAAAACTCAACCTTTCCATCTTCATGAACAGATATAGTTCCTGTAGTTTCGTATCCTTCTTGAAAATAAGCGTTTTCAACTAGAAGTTTTGAGTCGAGTTTATTGTCATTCTCAATTACAAGTGAAACAATCATGCGCTCCACAATATCCGACCGCTCATTCAGTAAATTCAACTTTGAAAGATTTCGAACAATATTAATTGCAAGTGAAGCACTCTCGGATTCATTTGATTGAGGTATAACGACAACACCAAAGAGCGTGTTATGTTTTTGCCACTCGACAACAGAATTCACTAATGGAATTTCCGTGCTAGCAAATAATATTGTAACCGGATCATCTTCAAACGGAAAGAGGTGGCCTTCCTCACAACCTTCTGGCCGAATATTGTCGACTATATCCTCCATTAACTCTACTAACTCGCTGGTCACATCGGAACATTCTTCAATCGATTCCAAAGGTACTTTGAAGGCGGCAGTTGTATGCAGAACTTCTTCACCAGTAGCGACAGCACGAATATCAGACAAGCGTAAACCAACTGTAAATTCCAAACAGCCAACGAGAGCCAATGTTGTGCTAACAACCAAAACTGTGCAAAAATATTTTTTCACAATTCTTGCAAGTTTGAAAAAGCATTCATCAGGGCGGCTGATATTCAAGAACGATTTACCTGCAGGTCAATTGGTTGTATCAGCGTGAATTGAAGACATAAAGTGCATCTGCTTCATGTCTCTCGGTGATCGATTAGAGAAGTTAGTTCGGTGCACAACCGAGTCCTAATTCTTGGCTGAAGCCATATCGTAGAAAGTTATGCGCCACCAATCGCCGATCATGAACTCACAAAAAGCCAACGTGTTATGTTCGCTAAGAATTCAATTCGGAATATTATTCCAATGCATCTTCAAGTTCCGGCACCGCAGTGAACAAATCTGCCACCCAGCCGAAATCCGCAACCTGAAAAATCGGCGCCTCTTCGTCCTTGTTGATCGCAACAATCACCTTGGAGTCTTTCATCCCCGCCAGATGCTGAATCGCTCCGGATATTCCAACCGCGATGTATAAGTCCGGCGCAACCACTTTGCCGGTCTGCCCAACCTGGTAGTCGTTCGGCACATAACCCGCGTCCACTGCCGCTCTGGAGGCGCCCACCGCAGCGCCGAGCTTGTCGGCAACGCGCTCCAGCATGTTGAAGTTCTCTCCGCTCTGCATGCCTCGTCCGCCTGAAATCACAATGCCAGCAGTGGTCAATTCCGGCCGCTCGCTTCGGGTGAGATCATGCCGGACGAAACTTGACAATCCAGCATCACCTGCAGATGAGATATCCTCGATCTCGGCGGCTCCGCCACTTTCACCTGCGGCATCAAATGCGGTCGTGCGCACTGTAATCAGCTTGACTGAATCCAATGAGCGCACTGTCGCCATCGCGTTTCCGGCATAGATCGGACGCACGAATGTGTCCTCACCGAGTATCTCACTGATATCGGAAATCTGCTGAACATCCAGCATTGCGGCAACCCGCGGCATCAGATTCTTGCCGAATGTCGAAGCTGGTGCAAATACATGACTGTAGTTTCCAGCGATGCCTTGAACCACCGGGGCGACATTTTCAACCAGACCGTACTGGTAATGCTCATCGTCGCACTTGATGACCTTCCCTATTCCGTCAATCTGCGCGGCTGCTGCCGCAACCGAATCACAATCGGAGCCGATCACCAGCGCATGCAAGTCATCACTCACCTGCCGCGCCGCAGTGACTGTGTTCAGTGTCGATGCCTTGATCTCTTCGTTGTCGTGTTCAACCAGAATTAGCACACTCATTTCAGCACCTTCGCTTCATCTTTAAGTTTCTCAATCAGTTCCGCCGCGCTGGATACGCGAACGCCCGCCTGGCGGCTCGGTGGTTCGTTGACTTCAACAACTTCAACCCTGGGCGTAACGTCCACTCCGAGTTCGTCGGGCGTCAATGTTTCAAGGGGTTTACGCCGCGCTTTCATAATATTGGGCAGCGACGCGTATCTTGGCTCATTCAACCGAAGGTCGACAGTGATTACACTGGGTTTGGAAAGCATCACTGTCTCAAGTCCGCCATCCACCTCTCGGACCACCTCGAATCCATCTTCCTTGATCTCGATATTGGATACGAAAGTGCCAAGTGACCAGTCCAGCATGGCCGACAGCATCTGCCCGGTCTGATTGTTGTCATTGTCGACTGCCTGCTTGCCCATCACTACGAGCCCAGGCTCCTCCCGCTCGATCACTGCCTTCAGCAGCTTGGAAATCGCCAGCGGCTCCAGCGGCACATCCGTCTCTATCAGAATGCCCCGGTCCGCACCCATTGCCAATGCCGTTTTGATTGTTTCCTGACTCTGTGTAGGACCCGCGGCAACGACAATGATCTCCTCGACTGCACCCGCCTCCTTCATGCGAATCGACTCTTCGACCGCAATTTCGCAAAACGGATTCATTGCCATCTTGACATTGTTGAGCTCAACGCCAGAGCGGTCCGATTTCACTCTGACTTTAATATTCGCGTCAATGACGCGCTTGACAGGAACAATTACCTTCATACCGCTCCTCGGCTGAAATGCTTGAGTAATGTGATTCGGCTACGATTTGAGCCTGATGTTTTCTGGGTCGTGAGGCGAGTTTGCAACGACCGCACAATTATATCTGTCACCTAAAATTTCAATCTCAAATTTTGTGCCCGGCGTGCCATATCCAGTCTGCACATAGCCCAGCGCCAGGCTCTGTCCGACATAGTGCCCATAAGACCCTGCCGTAGCGCGGCCGATCATCTTGTCACCATCCCACAATGGCTCATTGCCCAGCGGATCGGCATCGGCTATGCCATCGACTGAAACTGTAACGAATTCCTGCGGAACACCGTTATCCATTTGGGCCTGAAGCGCATCGCGACCGGTGAAGTCACCTTTGTTCATATGAACGAAAATTCCAAGCCCGGCTTCCAGAATGGTGTATTCGCGCGTCAGATCCTGCCCCCACATGCGATAGGACTTCTCGATTCTGAGCGAGTCCATTGCTCGCATGCCGCACTGCCCTATCTCAAACTCCTGCCCCGCGTCCATCACCCGCTCGAAAATATGCCGCTGATACTCTATGGGATGATGCAGTTCCCAGCCCAGCTCGCCGACGAAATTGACCCGCATCGCCCGAAGCGGCGCCACCCCCACATAGATATCCTGTGCAGTCAGCCAGGGAAACGCTTCGGAAGACAGGTCTGTCCGCGTCAGCTTCTGCAGCACCTTTCTTGAGTTGGGGCCTGCAACGACCAGAGTCGCATGGCTGGTGGTCAAATTCTCCACGCGAACCGAATTGTCCTGCGGCAGATGCGCCTCAAGAAAACTCAGGTCAAATCGCTCCGCGGCGCCGGAACTGACGAGATAGAACGAACCGTCTGCGTTGCGGGTGACAGTGAACTCACTTCTCACCCCGCCGTACTTTGTCAATACATGACACAACTGAATGCGTCCGGGGGCTTTCGGCAGTCTTCGGGCAACCAGTGCATCCAGATAGGACTCCGCACCTGACCCAGACACGCGGAATTTTGAAAAACTGGTGATGTCGATGATGCCGACATTGCTGCGGATATTGTTGTGCTCATTGCCAACATGCTCGAAATACCTGGAGCGTCGAAAGCTCCAGTCATCGACCGCCTCCACACCTTCCGGCGCAAACCAGTTCGGCCTTTCCCAGCCGTAGCGCTGACCCCAGACCGCACCCATGCTGTCCAGCCGGTCGTGAATGGGACTTGTCTTGGCCGGGCGGCATGCGGGCCGCTCCTCGTCAGGGTAGTGAACGGTGAAAACATTCTCGTAGGCTTCCTCATTCTTGGCCACCAGGAACGGACCGCGGGCGTAGTCACCGAAGCGGCGGGGGTCAACCGCCAGAAGATCAATTGTCGGCTCGCCCTCCACGATCCACTCGGCCAGCTGCCACCCGGCTCCGCCGGAAGCGGTCACACCGAAGCTGTGCCCCTCATTCAGCCAGACATTGGGCAGGTCCCAAGCCGGACCGATCAGCGGACTGCCGTCCGGTGTATAGGCGATCGGTCCATTGACAATGTCCTTGATTCCGGCAGTCTCAAACGACGGCACTCGGTTGATCGCAGCTTCTACATGCGGCATCAGTCGGTCCAAGTCTCCGGGAAACAGATCCTTCTCGAATGTCTCCGGCACACCATCCGCAAATACTGCCGGCGCTCCGACTTCGTACGGACCCAGGATATAGCCCATTCGCTCTTCGCGCAGATAGTAAGAGGCATCGGATTCCCGCAGTACCGCAAGTTCCCTGCCGCCGCCATCTCGATACGCTTTGAGTTCCGGCACAACATCCGTCACGATGTACTGATGCTGAACCGGAATGGAGGGAATGTTGATTCCCAGGAGCCGGCTGGTGTCTTGGGAATAGTTTCCGGTCGCGCACACGATGTGCTCACAGACGATGTCGCCTTTGCTGGTTGAAACCTTCCACTCACCGCCTGATGTCCGGGAGATTCCGGTGACTTCGGTCTGCTGGTAGATTCTGGCGCCCCTGTCCCGTGCGCCCTTCGCCATTGCATTGGTGACATCCACCGGAGCGATGTGTCCGTCATCGGGGTGATAGAGCGCACCCACCAGTCCGTCCGGATTGATCAGCGGCCAAAGCTCCTTGACCTCGGATGGTGTGATCAGCTCGAACGGAACTCCGATTGTATTGGCGGTGCCGCAGTACTTGCGATACTCGTCCATCCGATCTCGGGTGCAGGCCAGCCGCAGATTCCCAGTCACATGAAAGCCAACATTCTGCCCGGTCTCCGCTTCCAAGGACTTGTAGAGATCAACTGAGTATTTGTGAAGCTGACCCACCGCGTAACTCATGTTGAACAGCGGCAGCAGTCCTGCCGCATGCCAGGTGGAGCCGGCGGTCAGTTCCGTTCTCTCGCATAGAACAACGTCGCTCCATCCCTTTTTTGCCAAGTGGTACAGAGTGCCCACTCCGACAACACCGCCCCCGATGATCACGACTCTTGCATGCTTGTCCATGTGTATCGCCTCTTGCATAAAATATTGGAACTTGCATCAAATCCGATTCTGCGCATTGAAGTATATTTCAACACGGCATTGCCTGCTGATTCGACCTTTGCAAGCGCGTCAATTTACAATAAACTTATGGCATGATTTGCAGATTTTTTCAAACATTTATCTGCATCTTCCGGTGATTTCCATTTTTCATTCGACAACAATTCAATCTTGAACTCTGCAATGGCCAAGTCCGCCAAAACGATTTATTTCGACCAGGCATCGGTTCCCGCCAAAAGAGCCTGGGGCGCTCCAAGTTTGCGCATCAAGCCCAAACGCGCCCAGAAAATTGCCAGAACCATTCTGGACGGCTTTGAGAACCATTTCACTATATTTCAGGAGATCACTTCAGGCGCACAGGAGCGATTCGAGCAGGCAAAGTGGCACGATGTTCGCGAAGCGGCCAGGCAGCGCATTCATTTCTACGACAGGAGAGTCCAGGAAACCGTTGACATTCTGCGCTCCGATCTGGGCATAGCTGAACTCAACAAGCCGCTTTGGGAAGAGGTCAAGATTCGCTACATTCGAATGCTGCTGGAGCACCGGCAGCCGGAACTGGCGGAAAGCTTCTACAACTCTGTGTTCTGCAAGCTGTTTGACCGCCGGTATTTCAAGAACAGCCACATTTTTGTGCGCTCATCGGTCTCAACAGAATTCATTCAGGCGGACCAGCCAATCTATCGCTCCTACTACCCGGGAACGCGCGGCTTTCGAAACACGATCATTGACATTCTCACGGACCTCAAATTCAATGCGGAGTACGAAAATCTGTCGCACGACGTACGGCAGATTCTGGTGCATCTCGGCAAAGCAACGCCAAGAGACAAGCGCTCGGAATCGCTGAACTTTCAAATCGATGTCCTGTCCTCTCTGTTTTTCAGAAACAAGGCCGCCTACCTGATCGGACGCGTGATCAATGACTATCAGGTCACCCCCTTCATCGTGCCGATTCTCAACAACGAAAGAGGCGGACTCTACGTCGACGCGCTGATTCTGGACCCCTCCGACATCGACGCCATTTTTGGCTTCTCCCGAGCCTATTTCATGGTCAACACCCAGGTTCCGTCCGCTACAGTCCAGTTTCTTCTGGGAATTCTGCCCGGCAAATCCAAGGCAGACCTCTACTCTGCAATCGGATTTCACAAGCAGGGCAAGACCGAGTTCTATCGGGATTTTCTGCATCATCTGTCCCACTCGACGGATTCTTTTGTTGAAGCGCCAGGCATCCGAGGCATGGTGATGATGGTGTTCACACTGCCATCCTATCATTATGTTTTCAAGATCATCAAGGATTCGTTCGAGCCGCCGAAAAAGCTCTCTCGGTCCACAGTCATTGAAAAGTATCATCTTGTCAAGCAGCACGACAGAGTCGGGCGGCTCGCAGATACGCTGGAATATTCTGAAGTGGCTCTGCCGCTTCATCGATTCGACGAGGAGCTTCTGGCCAGTCTTCAGAAAACCTGCGCGAACTCGATGATCATTGAAGACGATGTGGTGGTGCTCACTCATGTCTATATCGAGCATCGAATGATTCCTCTGAATCTGTATCTGCAGAACTTTGATGACGAAGAGGAGACGCGCTACTTTGCGCAGGGCTACGGTGACGCAATCAAGGAGATGGCCGCTGCCAACATTTTTCCGGGCGACATGCTGCTGAAAAACTTCGGAGTGACCAGGAATCGCCGCGTTGTCTTCTATGATTACGATGAGATCCGATACTTGAATGAGTGCAAGATCAGGAAGTTTCCGCAATCCTCGAACCCGTATGATGACATGGCGAATGAACCTTGGTTTTCGGTGAGTGAGGAAGATGTCTTTCCTGAGGAGTTCGAGAAGTACTTTCTGACGCATCCGCTGATCCGCAATCACTTCGCTGAAATTCACGGTGACCTGATGACCGCGGATTTCTGGCGCCAGAAACAGAAATTCATTCAGGCTGGAATACTTGAGGATGTCTACCCATATGACCGATCGAACAGTTTTCCCAGACCGAAATATTCAGAACACAGAAAGGAATCCATAAAATGAGTGCAAGAAGGGCTCGGTCCGGCGGGCGTTCAGCACGCAAGGCCGAGCGGACAAGAGTATCCATACAATCGGTACCTTACATCGAGCGCAAGGTGCCTGTTTACAGCGTCGCCCCCGAAGAGACGCTGGAACTCATCGAATCCAACGCGGACCAGATTCTCTCGGAAATCGGCATCGAATTCCGCGATGATACGGAAGCACTGGATGTCTGGCGAAAAGCTGGCGCATCATTGGACGGTGTGCGTGTGCGCTTCGAACCGGGAATGCTGCGCGAAATCATTCAGTCGCATGCGCCGTCGAATTTCATTCAGCATGCCAGAAATCCGGCAAGAAGCGTTCACATCTCAAAAGATACAGCGGTTTTCGCACCGGCCTACGGGCCGCCCTTTGTCCGCAGTCTGGATGAAGGCCGGCGCTACGCCACAATCGAAGACTTCAGAAACTTTGTCAAGCTGACGTATATGTCACCCGCGCTTCACCATTCCGGCGGCACGGTCTGCGAGCCGGTGGACCTGCCGGTGAACAAGCGCCACCTGGACATGGTTTACTCTCATATCAGGTTTTCGGACAAGCCATTCATGGGCTCAGTGACCAGCGGAGAGCGCGCCCAGGACACCGTGGATTTGGCGAAGATCGTCTTCGGCAGCGACTTCGTTGACCAGAACGCCTGCATTCTTTCACTGATCAATGTCAATTCACCGATGACGTTCGATGACACCATGCTGGCAGCGCTCAAGGTATATGCAAGACACGGACAAGGCACTGTGATCTCGCCCTTCATTCTGTCGGGCGCCATGTCTCCAGTCACTGTAGTCGGCACCTGCACGCAGATTCTGGCTGAGGCAATGGCCGGCATGGCTTTTGCACAGCTGATCCGGCCCGGCGCACCGGTCATTTTCGGAACGTTCAGCAGTTCGATCTCCATGCAGTCCGGCGCACCCACCTTTGGAACGCCTGAACCCTCTCTGGTGCTGTTTGTGTGCGCAGAACTGGCCCGGCGGCTGGGTGTGCCCTTTCGAAGCGGCGGCGGGCTTTGCGCGTCCAAGATTTCCGATGCTCAGGCAGCTTATGAATCTGCCAACACCCTGCAGACGGCGATGCTGGCCGGAGTCAACTTCATGCTGCACACCGCCGGCTGGCTGGAAGGCGGTCTGGTCATGGGATATGAGAAGTTCATTCTCGATGCGGATCAGGCCGGAGTTCTCCAGACATTTCTGGGCGGTGTCGACGCGTCGGAAAACGGTCAAGCCCTGAGCGCTCTGCGCGAAGTCGGTCCCGGCAGCCATTTTCTGGGATGCGCTCACACTCAGGCCAATTTCGAGACGGCTTTCTTCCGATCAGCCACCGCCGACAACAACAGCTTCGAGCAGTGGGAAGCCGATGGCAGCCTGGACGCAACCCAGCGCGCGAATGCGATCTGGAAGAAAATGCTGAGCGACTACCAGCCGCCGGAAATCGATCAATCGATCGATGCGGCACTCAATGAATTCGTTACAATGCGCAAGGAATCGTTTCCAGACGCATTTGTCTAGAACTGCGGACTGACTATTTTCGATCCAAATTCCGAGGTTACCATCATGCAGCTGTCATCCATCGCTGAGAAGGATATCAAATCGAACTTGCATCCTTACACCAATTTCATTGCCCATCAGCAGACCGGCCCGAAAACTTATGTGCGCGGCGAAGGCATATACATCTGGGATGAATTCGACAACAAGTACATTGAGGGACTGGCGGGTCTTTGGTGCACATCGCTGGGATTCAGCGAGCGGCGTCTGGTCGACGCGGCCCGAAGGCAGCTGGAAACCCTGCCCTACAACCACAGTTTCGCAGGCCGTACCGCACCCGTTGTATCGGAACTCGCTGACAAGCTGATCTCGATCGCGCCTGAACCAATGTCAAAGGCGTACTTTGTGACTTCGGGTTCAGAGGCTGTTGATTCCGCAGTCAAAATCGCCTGGTACTACAACAATGCATTGAACCGCCCCGAAAAGAAGAAAATCATCTCCCGCCAGAAAGGCTATCACGGTGTTACGATCGCCTGCACAAGCCTGACTGCCATCCCAGTCATTCAGGAAGCGTTCGATGCGCCGCTTGACCGATTCAAGCAGACCGGCACGCCGCACTACTACCGGTGTGGCGACGCGGGTGAGTCAGAGGAGGAGTTCGCATCCCGCCGCGCGGCTGAGTTGGAACAGCTGATTCTGGCGGAAGGTCCTGAAACCATCGCGGCGCTGATCGCAGAACCGCTCATGGGCGCCGGCGGTGTCATTCCACCGCCGAAAACCTATTTCGAGAAAGTTCAGAAAGTATTGCGGAAGTATGACATTCTTCTCATTGCGGACGAAGTGATCAACGGCTTCGGCCGAACCGGCAATCAATGGGGCTGCGACACCTTCAACATTGAAAAGCCCGACATGGTCACCACCGCAAAACAGCTGTCGTCAGCCTACATCCCGATCGGCGCGACGATGATTTCCGAAGAGATCTATCAGGTCATTGCAGAAGCCAGCAATCGGCACGGCGTATTCGGAACCGGTTTCACCTATACCGGTCATCCGGTGGGCGCCGCGGTCGCGCTTGAGACTCTTTCCATTTATGAAGAGCGAAACCTTCTGGAGCATGTCCGAGATGTCATGCAGCCATTTCAGAGTCGACTGGCGGCGCTTGATTCTCATCCATTGGTTGGCGAGGCGCGCGGAGCTGGCTTGATCGGTGCTGTTGAACTCGTCGCAGACAAGAAAACCAAGCAGCCGTATGAAGCCGAACTGAAGGTCGCATTTCAGGTATATCAGAAGTGTCTTGAGAACAGCCTGATTCTACGCGCGCTGCCGGCAGGCGATACAGTCGGCATCTGTCCGCCCTTGATCATCACCGAACAGCAGGTGCACGATCTTTTCGATGCTTTGGGCAAGTCGCTTGACCAAGTTCTGGAAGAGTTGACACCGGTCTCAATCAGCGCAGCAGTCTGAAGCGCCGCAAAGGATCCTGGACTGAACCCGGCCTGTTTCAAAAAAATTGTGACCTGAATTCGCCCGCCGTTCATTTCATGACTCGCGGCGGGTGATCGCCGCTTTTTTTCTCCTGTTCTGCCAGCCTATGCAATCCCAATTCTTCGGGTTCCGCTCAAAGCATCCGAAACGCCTGCTGTAAAAAATTTTGCCGCTAAATTGAATTATCGTTTAAAATTATTATTTATTCATTCAATACCACTATTTTTGTGTGCAAACATGAATGCCGCCTATCAAGATGTCAAGAAAGATCGTCGCAAAGAACTGATCCTGTCGACCATCCACACTATCGCCAAGGACGGTTTTTCAAACGTTACGCTGGCGAACATTGCCTCTAACAGCGGCCTGTCCGCTGGCATTGTCAATTTCTATTTCAAATCCAAGACACAGCTGCTGCTTGATACACTGATCTACCTGGATGAGGAATGGATGAGCATTCTGAAACCAAAATTAGATCAATCATCATCAGCTGAACAGCGATTGCAGAGTTTCATTCACTGCAATTTCGATCAACGGGTATTTGACTCGGATAGGATTGCCGCATGGCACGCGTTCTGGAGCGAGAATCAGGCGATTGAGGAATACCAGCGCATCCTTGAGAAGATGGAGCGTTTTGAAACTCAGCTGGTGATTCAGTGCATTACGGAGATGCTGAATGACACGTCCCAATCCACGCAGAACATTGAGCTGCTGGCGAACGGACTGCTGGGTTTGATCGATAGATTCTGGCGCCAGGCGCTGGCATCACCGGACTCAATTGACCCTCTTGATGCGATTCAAAAATGCGAGACTTATGTTTCACTTTTCGCACCTGCCGGCAACCTTCAGATCGCATCAGATGCTGACACGGATCAGGTATCTGATCTGCTGCCCTTCTGGACCTACCAAGACAATGAATTTTTTGAGCTTGAGATCGAAAGGCTGTTCAAACCGAACTGGATGCTCGTCGGTCACATCAGCGAAATTCAAGCGCCAGGCGAATACCTTACCTTTCAGGGATTCGGCGAGAGAGCGCTGGTGGTTCGAAATCGAAGCGGCGAGCTCAAAGCTTTTCATAACATCTGCAGACACCGGGGCTCCACCATACTTTCCGGCAAGGGCCGCTGCCGGCAGTCGCTCGCCTGCCCGTTTCATGGCTGGCGATACGACTTTGACGGCAAGCTTCAGTTTGTTCCGGGAAGTTCAGGTTTCCCAGATGTGGACAAAGAAAATTATTCGCTGAAGCCGCTGGATTTAGAAGTCTGGTATGGGTTCATATTCATTCGGTTTGTTTCAGGCGGAAATTCCATGAAACAGCAGATGGAACCGATCGAGCATGAGATCCAGGAATACCGATTGGATGAACTGCAGCCCTATCAGGAACCGGCGCGCTACGCTTTCGACAATCCTGAAAGCCTTCCTGTGAACTGGAAGATCTATCACGATATCGACAACGAAGGCTATCACGTGCCCATTGGACATCCGACACTTCAGCAGCTCTACGGAAAGTCCTACATCGATTCATATTTGGGAGATATACCGGTCTCAAAAGGCCGATTCAACGAACGCATCGGTACGCTTTGGAGTGTCAAGCACTACCGGAATCTGATGCCGAAGTTCGAGCACCTGTCGGAGGAGCGACAGGACCTGTGGCTGTACATCGGTGTCTTTCCGAATCTGGTGCTGGCGCTTTATCCGGAACTGATGGAGATCTACATGACCATCCCCTGCACTCCGACGCGAACAGAAGTCATTGGCAGATGCTACGCGCTGCCCGACAATCGACGCGGCATTGAAGCATTGCGTTATCTGAACCGGCGCATCAACATGATCACCGCCGGCGAAGACTATTTCTATATGAACGCTATGCAGGAGGGATTGAAGTCTTCTGTTTTTCCGAAATGGACGCTGTCCGAAATCGCAGAAACCGGCGTTCGCGCCTACCATCACGCGATTCAGGAACAGCTGCCGGTCGCGAAGCTGGAAAACAAACCTCGGTCCGGCTCGATTGCCAGGGTCAATGATGAACTGGCAACTAACGGGCGCTCTCAGGCTCCTCGTCTCTGAAATCGTATTTTTCAGATTCTGCCATCTGCATGTCTTTCACCCGCTGGCGTTCCTGACGCGACAGTATCCACCCTGCGACACAGACACCGAGTGCGACAATCAGTATGATGATGGTGGCAAGCGCATTGACATCCGGCTTGAGCCCCAGCTTGACTCGGGAGTAGATCAGCATCGGCAAGGTGTTTGCGCCAGGGCCGGATACGAAACTCGCGATCACCAGGTCGTCAAGCGATAGCGTGAAAGCGAGCAGCCAGCCGGCTGCCAGCGCCGGTGCCAGCAATGGAACAGTAATGTCAAACAATACGCGGTAGGGTTTGGCGCCGAGGTCCTGCGCGGCCTCTTCCAAAGACTCATCCACCCCCACAAGCCTCGACTGCACAATTATGGCAACATAGGCGAGCGAGAATGTGATGTGCGCGATCGTAATTGTTGTGATGCCGCGCGAAGGCCAGCCGATGATCTCGGCCATTGTGATGAACAGGAGCAGGAGTGAGAGACCGGTGATGACTTCGGGCATCACAAGCGGCGCCGAGATCATTCCTGAGAACAATGTGCGGCCCCGAAAACGCTTGATCCGCGCCATGGCGATGCCTGCCAAGGCGCCCAGCATGGTGGCGAACGTGGCATTCATCACGGCTATCTGGAGACTGAGCGCAACTGACCTCCAGATCTCCTCGCTTTGAAACAGCTCAACATACCAGCGGACCGAAAATCCACCCCATACCGGCACCACTTTCGAGTAGTTGAAAGAATAGACAATCAGCAGGAAGATCGGAATGTACAGGAATGCAAATCCGAAACAAAGCAGGGAGAACGTGTATGGCGTTTTTTTCCAGTTCATGGCAGCCGGCTCAGTTTCCGCTCGATTCTTTCGCCTGGTACTTCTGATAGATCATCATCGGCACAACCAGCAGTATCAGAAGCACGACTGCAACCGCTGATGCGATGGGCCAGTCCTGATTGGAGTTGAACTCGCTGTACAGCACCTTGCCGATCATGAGGACGTTGCCGCCGCCCAGAAGATCCGGTATGACAAACTCACCCGTTGCTGGAATGAAAACCAGCAGGGAGCCGGCAACAATGCCCGGCATTGTCAGCGGAATCGTAATCGTTCTGAAGATTGTGAAGGGACGCGACCCCAGATCTGCAGCCGCCTCATGCAGCGTCAGGTCAAGCTTCTCAATGCTTGCGAACAAGGGCAGAATCATGAATGGCAGGTAGGTGTAGACGATGCCGATGTAAACCGCGAATTCGGTATAGAGCATCTTGATCGGCTGATCGATGATGCCAATCCACATCAGAAAACTGTTGATGGTGCCCTGGTCAGCAAGCAGCCCGATCCATGCATACACACGCAGCAGGAATGATGTCCAGAATGGCAGAATGACCATCAGCAGCAGAATCTTCTTTGCCGTCGGCGTGGCGCGGGCAATTCCGTAAGCGATCGGATAGCCGACCAGCAGGCAGAGAATGGTTGAAGTGACGGAGATCTGCAGCGAATTCAGATAGGTGTTGAGATAAAGATCATCTTCCCAAAGATAGATGAAATTATCAAAAATCAAAGTCATGTACAAGGCGCCTGACTCCGCCACGCGGAACAGCGTGGAAAACGGCGGGCTCGCCAGAACATATTCTGCCAAGCTGATCTTGAGAACAATAAAGAACGGAATCAGGAAGAAGATCAGCAGCCAGACATAGGGGATTGCGACAATGATCGCCTGCCACGCGGAACTGGACTGAATCCACTCTTTGAAAAAACTTCGCAACGCAGTGTTCCCTGTTTCTTGCCTGAATTTGCCTGATGACCTGCTGCTTTAGCTGCCTACTTGGTTAGCAGAACAGGACTGTGAGGCGCCCAGCTCAGGTAAACTTTATCTTCCCATGCAACTAGGTGCGTGCCATGTTTGGGACGCGCTTGATTGGGATGCGTTATCTCAATGATCCTGCCGTTGTCCAGCCTGATCTTGTAAATCGAGAAATTGCCCAAATAGCCGATATCATCCACAGTTCCCTCGACGGCATTGTGCTCGCCGGGCGTTTCAGGCGCAGTCGCAGACACCATGATCTTCTCAGGCCGCAATGCAACCCAGACTGCTGTGTTCTCGCGCACTGCGGCGCTGTGATCGATATAGAAAGACACGTTCGACCTGACGCTTTTCACGATGACATAGTCGGGTCCGTTTTCTGCAACCCGCCCTTCAAACATGTTGGCGCTGCCGATGAAATTCGCCACGAACCGCGTCTCCGGGTACTCGTAAATGTCAGTCGGAGTGCCGATCTGTGAAAAACGCCCCTGATCCATGACCGCAATGCGGGTCGATAGTGTCATTGCCTCTTCCTGATCGTGAGTAACCACAATGAAAGTGATGCCAAGCCGCTCTTGAATGTTCATCAGCTCGAACTGCGTGTGCTCCCGCAACCGCTTGTCCAGCGCACCGAGCGGCTCATCGAGCAGCAGCACCTTGGGGTTCTTGACAAGCGCCCGGGCCAGCGCGACCCGCTGGCGCTGTCCGCCGGACAGCTGATGCGGCTTGCGCTTAGAGAATTGGCTCAATTCAACGATCGACAGCATGTTGTCAACACGCTCGGCAATCTCGTTCTTGCCAACCCGGTCCTGCTTCAAGCCGTACCCGATATTCTGCTCGACAGTCATGTGCGGGAACAATGCATAGGATTGGAACATCATGTTGACCGGGCGCTGATATGGCGGCACTCCTGCCATATCAGTGCCGTCAATGAAAATGTTTCCAGAAGTCGGCGGGTCGAATCCAGCCAGCATTCTCAAGAGTGTGGATTTTCCGCATCCTGAGCCACCCAGCAAAGAGAACAGCTCGCCCTCATAGATTTGGAGATCCACGCTTGCTACAGCCGTGAATGAGCCGAATGTCTTGGTCAGCGCCTCAATCCTGACAAATGGAACCGCTTCGGGGTCCAGCCAAGGCTGATCCGCAAATATATTTTCCGCGTCCTTCTGCATGATCAGATTGCTTCCTCAGTTTAAATCGTTGACAGCGAGAGAAATTCTCAGCCGTATGAAAGGTTGTTGCGCAACCTGATAACTGCTAATTGCCTGCTTTGAAGTTTGTCCAGGTGCGGGTCATCACACGCTGCACTTTCGGCGGCAGCACCTCCAGCGTGTACATTCTCGCGACCGCTTCCGGTGGGGGGAAACTTGCCTCACTTGAGGTAACTGCCGGGTCAATCAATGGGACCGCGTCAGCGTTGGCAGTTGCGTACCAAGTGTAGTCGCTGTCTCCAGCCGCCACTTCCGGACGCATCATGTAGTTCAGAAACAGGTAGGCGTTGTCGACATTCTTGGCATCCGAAGGAATAACCCATCCATCAACCCACAGGTTCGCCTTTCTGTCGCCCGGCGGCAGAAAGAAGTTGAGCGTCACATCAGCGCCGGCCTCCTCAGCCGTTGAAATCGCAAGCAATCCATCCGGTCCCCAAGTCACTGCAAGACAGAACTCCTTTTCCACCATTCGCTGGTAGGCGTAGTTGTCAAAAGTCTTGATGTAAGGACGTATCTGCAGCAGCATGTCCAGAACGGCCTTGTAGTCCTTCCGGTCATTTGTGTTCGGATCCAGACCCATATACGAGAGCGCCATTGGAATCACATCGGTTGGGGAGTCGAGAAACGAAACTCCGCACTCGGCGAGCTTTTCCATATTCTCCGGTTTGAAAATCAAGTCCATCGAACCGATCGGCGCATCCGGAAAAACACTGCGAATCAATTCTTCGTTATAGGTCACCCCGTGTGTGCCCCACATATAGGGAATGAAGTGATTGTTGTCGGGGTCCCACTTTTCAGCAATTTGCGATACGACGGCCTCACTCAAGTGTTTCATGTTCGGCAATCTGGATGTGTCCAATGTCGTGATCACGCCGGTTGGAATGAGCTTCGCCACTTGCGAGCCCGAATGGGAGACAACATCATAGCCGGAGTTTCCAGCGAGAAGTTTTGCGTCTACTGTTTCGACTGAGTCGTAGTTGTCGTAAGTGACGTCAATGCCAAATTCTGCTTCGAAATTGGATATTGTGTCTTCTCCGATATACTCCGCCCAGTTGTATACGTTCAGCGTCCCTTCTGAGTATGCGCTGCCGGCAAATCCAAACAGAGCTGAAAAGACGGCGATTAGTGTAAATTTGACGTTTATTGAGTGTCGCAAAGTACCATCCTCCAAAGGTGAATCGGTTCGAATTCTGAAAATTCCGAACTCCTCAGTTCTTTTTCTTTTTTGGGATTATAGAAACAATTCTCAGGATAAAAATCTTTTTCAGAATTTTTTTGAGAGTCAAATAGCATCTGGATGCCGTTATTCAGGTGCTCACTCTTGTGTTTTCCGGATCATATAGACACCTCCTTCGCACCTTGGAGGGATAGCGCTCGCCTAAAATTCCGATTTCCAAATCAATTTTGTCAGTTGAATATTCGGGAGTCAAATAGGCATAGGCTATGTTCTCCTGCACCCTGTGTCCGAATCCTGCAGAGGTTACCGAACCCACAAGTCTGTTCCCGAAATAGACTGGATCTCCACTGTGAGCCGGCGCGTGCTGACATTCCACAGTCAGTACCGCGAGCCGCTTTCGAGGACTCTGCCTGAACTGAATCTGCAATGCCTGTTTGCCGATGAACGAATTCTTTTCCAATTTGACGAATCGTTCAAGTCCAGCCTCTATCGGATTGAATTCATGAATCAAATCAGACTTCCAGTGCAGGTATCCTTTTTCAAGCCGCATGGATTCACTGGCATACAAGCCAAACTGCACCAGATTGAATTTTTTTCCGGCTTCGATCAAGAGTCTGTAAATCTGAAGCAAGTTGTTGTTGTCAACATGAAGCTCGTAAGCCAACTCACCCGAATAACTGACTCGCATCGCGAGCACAATCGTTTGACCAAATCGAACCTGCATCGCGTGCATGGGCGGAAAGCCTGTGTTTGACCAGTCAGAGTCGGTACCGACCGACTGCAATAGATTTCTGGATTTCGGTCCCGCGATCACAAGCGCCGTGTGACTTGATGTTTTCTCGGTCAGTTCGATTGAACTTGGCATGTGCTGCTGAAGCCAGTCTCGATCATGCCATTCAGAAGCGGCGGCCGAACCGTACCAGTAATGATCTTTTGCCAGCTGTGTGATTGTTGCTTCAGTCAGAATATGACCTTTCTCTGTCAAGAAGTAGCAAAGCGACACCTTGCCGTCGTGTTTCGGCATTGCGCTGCAAGTCATGCGATCAAGAAACTCACCCGCGCCTTCGCCCTTGATCTCATAGCGATTGAATCCCGACACCTCCATCAGTCCAACATGGCTGGCGAGATGTAACACTTCCCGAGCCACCACTTCCTCTGTTGGTGTGAAGCGGTAAGAATGCTCGTCTACAAATTCAGCGGATGGCTTGAAAAACAGCACTCTCTCCCAGCCATTCACCACGCCCCACTCGCAATGCTGCCGGTTCAATTGCTGATAGAGAGCTGTCGTACGCAACTGTCGTGCCGCAGGACGATGCTCATGCGGCAGGTGGTAATCAAATTCGCGCTGATATTCCTCTATCGCCTTTTGGCAGGTGACATCAATCGTTGCCCAGTCGGTGAATCGGCGGGGGTCAAGGTACCAGGCATCCCATTCCGATTCACCGTGCACCATGATTTCAGCCAGAATTTTTCCAAGTCCGCCGCCTTCACCGATTCCGGCCCGAAGACCCAGGCAGGCATACGCATTGGGGATGCCCGGAACAGGTCCGACAAGCGGCGCGCCGTCCGCGCTGTAGGTGATGGGACCATTGACTACCGTGTGAATGCCGGTTTCTGTCAAGCAAGGCAGACGCTGGAAAATTCGTTCCATATTGTCAAGACATCGGTCCAGATCTGAAGGGCATAGCGATCTGGTAAACCCTGGATCTATTCCTTCAACACCGAACAGCTTGCAATTCTGCTCATAGACACCAACCAGCAGCCCAGTCTTTTCCTGACGACTGTAAAAGCTGTCACCCGGATCGCGGATGATCGGCACGCGGTAGTCCAGCTCTTCGATTTGCGGAATCGGTTCAGTCAGGAAATACATGTGCTCCATGGACACCACCGGATGAGTGACGCCAAGCATTGAGCCGACTTCGTTGACTCGGTAACCCGAAGCGTTGACCACCATTTCACAGGTGATGTCACCGTTCTTCGTGTGAACTACGAATTCTCCATTGCGCTTTCGAGTGATCGCTTCGACTGGATTGAACCGATTGATCTCGGCACCGGCTTTGCGGGCTCGTCGCGAGAGAGAAAACACCAGTTGTGCCGGATCTATGTCACCGTCAAGCGGGTCCCACCACGCGCCCAGCAGGTTTTCAGTTTGCAGGAGCGGATGCCTGCGGCCGACTTCAGACGCATCGATGAATTCCATCTCCACTCCGACACCGGCCGCGGTTCCGATGTAGTGTCGGTAGATATCCACCTGCATCGGAGTGTGCGCCAGGCGCATGCCGCCTGTTATGTGGTAATTGATGGGGAATTCAGCGTCGGCAGCAAGCTCTCGGTAAAGATTGATTGAGTGACGCTTCAGCGCGAACATCGTCTGGTTCGTTCCAAACTGGGTTACCTGAGCGGCGGCATGCCAAGTGGAACCAGATGTCAATTCATCCCGCTCCATCAGAACGACATCTGTCCAGCCTTCGCGGGTCAAGTGGTAAAGTGTGGACACACCGCCGATGCCACCGCCGATAACAACAACTCTGGCGTGAGATTTCACTGTGCTGTTGAACTCAAGTGCGTTATTCAAACCATCAGAACACTTGCAGGCTTCTTGCTGTCAGCACAGTCATCTGATGCAACGGCTATCGGTGGCGCCACCTGTATATTCCGGATGAAGGGTTAAAGAAGTTGTCGGATTTGACACAATGCTGTCCATAAGCATTGCGATCACCAATTGCCAATTGTGCTGCTTTGCTGCAGCTGTTGAGAGTGTGAGAATCAATCTGCCGAGCAAATCGATTGGAAAAAAATGTCAACGCACCAGTGCCTTTCTCAGCTCTTGGGCTTCGTGCTCCAGCACTGCGCGAACCTGCTGCTTATCGACACCCGGAAACCATTCTACGAACTCGTCGACTGTGGCGCCGCTGGCAAGATTTTCATACAGAGCGAAGAGTGGAATTCGAGTTCCTGCAAACACCCAGGCTCCGCTGACTTTTCCCGGCCTTCTTTCCACTGCCGGGCAGGATTCCCAGTTTGCCATCTTGACCTGAATCCGTTAAATGATGTCAGCGCTTTCAAATGCCAGGCAATAGAAAACCAAAACTTTTGCAGGACTGGCAAATGTGAAACATTGGCTATCCACTGAATGAATCAGCTGCAAACATAGACAGTTGAAAAAATTCCGCTCGACAAAGATTCTCCGCTTGACTGATCTGCCGCGATAGGAGACTCAACATGTCCAAGGGCCGTGGCTCGAAGCCACACTCGTTATTGCGGCAGATCACTATTGATTATATGAATCTATCTGAGTAGTCGAGGTGAATCACAAAAACTCCGAGAGCCAGAGGAATGGGTGTCGCGTTGACAAGCTTGACTTTGGTCGCGGAAGTCGGCACTTGATTACGCAAACTTCAAGGCCCCAGAATTTCCGGCTTCCAGCCTGAATCTTCGAGTGCAAAGGACAAACGCTCGTGAAGCCTGTCTTTTCGCCCCTGCCAGAATTCAATTCGATCGGGAATGATCCTGTAACCACCCCAGTCCTCGGGGCGCGGCACCGGCTTTCCCTCGAACCTTGTCTCAAGTTCGCGTACCCAGTCGGCAAGATCGCTGAATCGTTCCAGAACCTGACTCTGCGGAGAGGCCCAGGCACCGATCTGACTGCCCCGCGGACGTTTCGAAAAGTATGCATCGGACACTTCTTCAGATGCCACTTCGACTCGACCCTCGATTCTGACCTGACGATACAGTCTGTCCCACCAGAGCACCGCGCTTGCGTAGGGATTGGCGCGAAGTTCCTGCGCCTTGCGACTGCCATAGTTGGTGTAGAAGATAAAACCTTCCGGACCGTGCTCTTTCAACAGCACCTGCCGAGACGACGGTCTGCTGTTCGGCCCGACTGTGCACACGGTCATCGCAGTGGATTCAATGAATCCGGCATTAGCAGCCTCGCTGAACCAGCTCGCAAAGAGCTCAAACGGATCAGCGCTTGAGTCGAATGACGGTAGATCCAGACTCACTTCAGCGCCGCTCGATTCAGGCAACGCTAGATGCCGGCGATGCAAAGATACTTGATCTCGACATAGTCCTCGACACCGTACTTTGATCCTTCGCGGCCGATTCCAGACTCTTTCACTCCGCCAAACGGCGCAACTTCAGTTGAGATAATGCCAGTGTTGATGCCGACGATACCGTATTCAAGCGCCTCGGACATGCGCCAGACTCTGCCAATGTCGCGGCTGTAGAGATACGCCGCCAAGCCGAATTCAGTGGCGTTCGCCATCTCGACGGCCTCTTCGTCACTGCCAAACTTGAAGAGCGGCGCCAGCGGTCCGAAAGTCTCTTCGTTCGAAACATCCATGTTCAGATTGACATGCTTGATCACAGTCGGCTCGAAGAAAGTGCCGCCGCGCGAATGTCGTCCGCCGCCAACCGCGACTTCTGCGCCTTTGGCCACTGCGTCATTGATATGCGCCTCAACCTTTTCCACTGCGGCAACATCGATCAGCGGGCCGACTTCGGTGCCGTCTTCCAGCCCGTCCCCCACTTGCATCTGACTGACTGCAGCACCGAGCTTCTCGGCAAACTCATCGTAGACCGCTTCGTGAACAAGAATTCTGTTGGCGCAGACACAGGTCTGACCCGCGTTTCGATACTTCGACAGCATCGCTCCAGTCACCGCCTCGTCAATATCAGCATCCTCAAAGACGATGAACGGCGCATTGCCACCGAGTTCCAAGGAAACCTTCTTGACAGATTCCGCACATTGCTTCATCAAGACTTTGCCGATCTCAGTCGATCCGGTGAATGAGAGTTTTCTCACCGTCGGATTCGATGTCAGCTCTCCGCCGATCTGACCTGAAGCGCCGGTAACGACATTGATCACTCCAGCCGGTATTCCAGCCCGCTCAGCCAGTTCACAAAGAGCGAGCGCAGAGTATGGCGTGCTGCTGGCGGGCTTGATCACAATCGTACAGCCGGAGGCCAGAGCCGGTCCTGCTTTACGCGTAATCATCGCCGATGGAAAGTTCCACGGGGTCACTGCGGCGCAGACTCCGATCGGTTCCTTGATAACCACTATGCGGCGATCGGGCAGATGGTGCGGGATCACATCTCCATAAATGCGCTTCCCCTCTTCGGCAAACCATTCAAAGAACGAAGCGGCATAAGCCACCTCGCCTCTCGACTCAGCCAGAGGCTTGCCCTGCTCGATAGTCATCAGCTTGGCCAGATCGTCTTCGTTTTCCAGCATCAGCTCTGCAAGCTTCTTCAGGCAGGCTGAACGCTGCTTGGCAGTCTGCTGGCGCCAGCTCTGAAACGCGGTTTCGGCGGCATCGATTGCGCGGGCCGTCTCCGCCGCGCCCATTTTCGGAACAGTTCCGATTACGCTGCCGCTTGCTGGGTTGGTAACATCCAGAGTGTCACCGCTGTCCGCATTCACCCATTCGCCGCCAATGTAGCATTGCTGACGAAAAAGCGACTGATCCTTAATGTGCATCTTTATCATTTCTACAATCTCTCCAATCAATTGAATGCTGGGATTCCGGTCTGCGAACGACCGAGAATCAAAGCATGTATGTCATGTGTTCCCTCATAGGTGTTGACGGCTTCCAGATTCATGCAGTGGCGAATCACATGAAACTCGTCGCTGACACCATTGCCGCCATGAATGTCGCGCGCCATGCGGGCGATTTCCAAAGCCTTGCCCGCGTTGTTGCGCTTCATCAGACTGATCAGCTCGTGAGGCGCTCTGCCTGAATCCATCATCTGGCCGACTCGTAGCGAGCCCTGCAGGCCCAATGAAATCTCAGTCTGCATATCCGCAAGCTTCTTCTGCACCAGCTGTGTCGCCGCAATCGGCCGGCCGAACTGATTTCGATTCATCGCATACTCAAGCGCCGAGTGCCAGCAGAACTCTGCCGCGCCCATGGCGCCCCAGCTGATACCATATCGTGCCATTGTCAAACAGGCGAACGGTCCCTTGAGTCCTGATGCATGGGGCAGAATCATATCATCAGGGACAAATACATCGTTCATAACAATGCTACCTGTCGCCGAAGCTCTCAAAGAAAACTTGCCTTCGATTTTCGGCGCATCTAGCCCATCCGCGCCTTTCTCCAGCAGAAAGCCACGAATCGCATTCTCGTCATCCTTCGCCCAAACCAGAAAAAGGTCAGCCAGCGGCGCGTTGGAAATCCAGGTCTTCTCGCCATTCAGGCGAAATCCGGATTCAACTTTACGCGCCCGAGTCGTCATGCCGCCGGGGTCCGAACCATGATTGGGCTCCGTCAGGCCGAAGCAGCCGATCTTGCGCCCGCTCGCCAATTCAGGAAGGAATTTCTCCCGCTGCGCGTCACTGCCGAAGCGGTGGATCGGATACATGACCAGGGAAGACTGCACACTCATGAATGACCGATAGCCGCTGTCAATCCGCTCAATCTCTCTGGCAATGAGACCATAGCTGACGTAGCTCAAGCCTGCGCAGCCATAACCATCTATCGTCGGACCCAGCAATCCGAGCTCGCCCATCTCCAGTGCGATTGCCGGATCGAAAATCTCCTTCCGATTGGCCTCAAGAATGCGCGGCATCAGACTCTCTTCTGCATAGCGCCGCACTGAATTCTGAACCATTCGCTCAGACTCGTCAATCTGCTCATTGAGCAGAAACGGGTCAGACCACGAGAATTGGTTTGGCATCTCCTTCAGCACGTGCGTTCTCCTAGGCGGCACTCGGGGTTGATTCCGGTTGGCGAAAGGCACTCATCAGTTCATCGACTTTCTCCCGCGTCTCATCGACATGCCGTCGTTTGACGTGTCCATAGCCTCGAATGAATTCCGGGTAACTGGCAAGCTCAACCGCCAGGCGGTGATTGTCATCCGAAAGGTTGGGAATGACTTCATTCATGATCATTTCATACTGGCGGATCAATTCGCGATCGAGTATCCGATCTCGAGAATAACCGAATGGATCAAGTGGTGTGCCGCGAAAAAATTTCAGCTTGACGAGCAGCGAAAGCCCGCGCTCCATCCATCCGCCGAAAGTTGTCTTTTTCGGCAATCCAGTCACATTATCCTTTCTTGGAAGCATCGGCGGCGCCATGTGAAAGGCAAGGCGATAGTCGCCCTCGAACTGCTGCTCAAGCTGCTTTCTGAATTCGGGAGCGCTGAAAAGCCGAGCCACTTCGTATTCGTCCTTATAGGCCAGCAGCTTGTAATAGTATCGCGCGACACCTTCAGCAAAGCCGCTCATGCCCGGCGCGTTCGCTTCCTCCGCTCGACGAGCGCGGTCAACAAGACCTTCATAAAGAGCCGCATAAGGCTTGTCCTGATACTGAACCAGCCTGTTCGATCGCGATTCGATGATCTCATCCAACGTCAATGTCTTGCCTGAATCTGCAAAATCCACGGATATGGATGCGGAGCTGATATCGCGTTCGACCGCCTCCGGATTCACCGCAAATTGCCGCCCTCGATGAAGCGCCTGCCTGTTCATCTCTACAGATCGCCCGTTGAGTTCGATGGCGCGCTCGATCGCTTCCATTGAAATCGGCAGGTATCCCATCTGCAGCGCGATGCCGATCATGAAGAGATTGGCCGCGATTGTGTCACCGAAGAGTCGCTCAGCATAGAGATTGGAGTTGACGAATGTCGCATGCCCTGAAGCAACCGATCGCTCAATGATCGACTGCAGTTCAGAGCCGGGAAACTCAAGATCGCTGATTCGGGTGAAGTCACCCGACATCATCTCATAGTTGTTGACGACGGCTCTTGTTCGATCCGGATTTGCAGTCAGCAGCGCCTTGTCTGATGCCGTAACAACGAGATCGCACCCGATGATGAGGTCAGCGCCGCCATTGGCAACGTGCGTTGATGAAATCTCATCGGGACTTCGGGCGATGACAAGATTGCTGAGCACCGATCCGCCTTTCTGCGCGAGACCCGTCATATCAAGCACTGAACAGCCCAGCTCATCAAGGTGCGCGGCCATTCCAAGTATGGCGCTGACAGTGATGACACCGGTGCCGCCAACACCAGTCACAACGATGCAGTATTCCTTGTCAATGGACGCGATTTCCGGCACTGGAAATGCTGCCGGATCAATACTTGATGCGGCCTCGGCCTTTGCCGGTTTTCTAGGTGAACCACCAATCACCGTCACAAAGCTTGGACAGAATCCGTCAATGCAGGTGTAGTCCTTGTTGCAGGTGGACTGATCGATTCGCCGCTTGCGGCCGAGCTCCGTCTCATGCGGCAGAATCGCAACACAGTTGGATTGAACTCCGCAATCGCCGCAGCCTTCGCACACCTCGGTGTTGATGAAAACTCGCTTTGGCGGGTCAGGGTACTGCCCGCGTTTTCTGCGACGGCGCTTTTCCGCAGCGCAGGTCTGGTCATAGATGATAGATGTCACGCCCTTCACCTCCCGCAGCTGGCGCTGAACTGCATCAAGCTCATGGCGGTCAACAACCTTCACTTCGCTTGGCAGTTTGTTTCTGGACTGACAGGCCGCGACATCATCTGTTACCACGGTAACCTCTTTGACGCCTTCGGCCAGAAGCTGATGGGCAACCTGAGAGACGCTCAAGGGGCCGTCGAAAGGCTGTCCGCCTGTCATCGCGACCGCGTCATTGTAGAGCAATTTGAATGTCATGTTGGGATTCGCAGCGACTGCGGCGCGAATCGCCAGCAGACCGGAATGCAGATAAGTGCCGTCGCCGACATTCTGAAACACATGCGATCTTTTGCTGAACAGACTCTCTCCAATCCAGCTCGCGCCTTCAGCGCCCATCTGCGTGAATCGGGCGGTCGAGCGATCCATCCACTGCACCATGTAGTGGCAGCCGATGCCAGCCAGCGCCACGCTGCCCTCAGGAACTTTGGTCGATGTATTGTGCGGACAGCCCGCGCAGAAATACGGCATTCTCTGCAGCGGCGCCAATTCAGTATCTTTATCTGCAAGCAGTTTGATCTGCTCAACCCGTTCAGCCAGCTGCTCTGAATGCATCATTTGGAGCAGCTGCTCTCCAATGACCGTCGCGATTCGCATGGCATTGAGCCTGGCGGTCGAAGTCAGCAGAATCTCGCCCAGCTCATCGCGCTTGCCAACGACAACTGGCACCGAAGAGCGGCCGTAAAGCAGCGTCTTGATCTGATCCTCAATCAGCGCTCTTTTCTCCTCAATGACGATGATTCGCTCGAGATTGTCGGCAAACCGGTAAAGTCCGGATTTTTCAAGCGGCCAGCTGAGCGCGACCTTGTAAAGCCGAATTCCCAGTCTCCTCGCCATCCCGCGGTCAATGCCCAGTTCCGTCAGCGCGCGCATCACATCCGAGTAGGACTTTCCAGTGGTTGCGATGCCAATTCTGGCATCCGGGGAATCGTAAACCAAGCGGTCCAGACTGTTCGCCTGCCAGAACGCCTGCACTGCGGGCAGCTTGTGCTCATGCAGCCGCTGCTCCTGCTGCAGCGGCGTATCGGGCCAGCGAATATTGAGACCCCCCGGTGGAAGCACAAAATCGTCAGGAGTCACAAAGACCCGAGATGCCGATGCGAGTTCCACAGACGCAGTCGCCTCAACCGTATCGTGAACGCACTTGAGTCCAACCCAGCAACCTGAATAACGCGACAGGGCCCAGCCCGCCAGGCCGCAATCCAGAATGTCCTGAACACTGGCGGGATTCAGAATCGGCATCATGGCATCCACCAGAGCGAACTCACTCTGATGCGCAGTGGTCGAGGATTCGCACGCATGATCATCGCCCATTGCGGCAAGCACACCGCCGTGCTTCGAGGTGCCGGCGAGATTGGCGTGTCTGAACGCATCGCCGGACCGGTCAACGCCGGGGCCCTTGCCGTACCAGATGCCAAAGACACCGTCATGTTTCCCCTGCCCGTCCAGTTCAGCCTGCTGCGTGCCCCAAAGCGCAGTCGCGGCCAGGTCCTCATTGATCGCGGGCTGGAAAACGATGCTGTGCGGTTTCAGGAATTCCTCAGCCTGCCAGTATTGCATGTCGAGGCCGCCAAGCGGCGAGCCGCGATAGCCTGTGATGTAGGCTGCAGTGTCCAAACCGGCGTTCCGGTCGCGCGCTGACTGCAACATGGGCAGACGCACCAATGCCTGGATTCCGGTCATGAAGACGCGACCGGACTCCTTGGTGTACTTGTCGTTTAGCGAAACTTCGGTCAGCATCAATCCATGCTCCGCAAGGCGCGAGTGCGATCGCTCAAACGCCCCACTGGAAAAAATCATCCCCTTCTTTCATGTAGTGCTTCGACAGCACCATCTTGTGGACTTCCGACGCGCCGTCTACCAGTCTTCCCTGCCGCTGATAGCGATATATCCATTCCAATATCGTGTCTTTCGAATAGCCTTTCGCCCCGAGCAGCTGGATCGCGGTGTCAACGACATGATGCAGGGTGTCAGCAACCCGAACTTTGGCGATCGACACTTCCTTGCGGGCAAAATCCCCCTGCGCCAGTTTCCATGCCGCGTGCATGGTCAGAAGACGCCCCACATGAATTTGGCTGGCCGCCTCTCCAAGCATCCACTGGACTCCTTCGTGATCGGTCAGTGTCTTGCCGAAGGCTTTGCGGTCACCCGCATACTCACTGGCGATCTCAAGACATCGGCGGCACAGGCCCAGCCAGCGCATGCAATGCGTGAGTCGCGCAGTTCCCAGCCGCATCTGAACAACTTTCATGCCGTCGCCGACTTCCAGCAGACGGTTCTCATCTGGAATCTCGAGTCCGTGAAACTTGAGCTCGCAGTGGCCGCCGTGCTCTTCCGGCCCCATGATCGGCACCCGCCGAACCAGCTCCCAGCCCGGATCATCGCGATCAAACATGAATGCGGTCAGCCCTTTGCGAGGGTGATCGGAAGTTCGCGCCAGCAAAATGAAATGCTGCGCCACTCCAGCGCCCGTAATGAACCATTTATGACCGTGCACAATCCACTTGCCACCGGACTTCTCGGCTTTTGTCAGCATCATTCCGAGCGGGTCGGAGCCGGAACCGGGCGCAGGTTCAGTCATGGCAAGGGCGGACCGCACTTTGCCGTCGATGATGGGCTGCAGCCAGCGCTCTTTCTGTGCGGGTGTGCCAACCCGCTCCAGCACGATCATATTGCCGTCGTCCGGAGCCGCGCTGTTGAACACAACGGGGCCGAAAATCGAGCGGCCCATTTCCTCATAGCAGGCCGCCATTCCCACGGTGTCCAATCCGCCGCCGCCAAGCTCCTTCGGCATCTGCAGGCACCACAGTCCTTCGGCGCGAGCTTTCTCTCTCAGCGGCAGAAAGTACTTGTCGGCAATATTCTCACCCTCATCATAAGCATCCGGCAGCGACTCAACGGGAATGATGTGCGAATTCACAAATTCGCGTATGCGGCGCTGATAGTCCTGAACGGTGCGGTCAAGTGTGTAGTCCATGCAAGAATTCCTGTTTACATTGAAGATTGCAGGTGTCCGCCATCGGCGACGATGGTAGTGCCCGTCATGTAGGATGAGGCGTCCGACGCGAGCAAAAGAAGCGGCCCGTCCAGATCTTGAGGCTGCCCGAATCTTTTCTGGGGAATTTTCTGCTTCGCCTTCTCCCCCAGCGGCGATTCAAGATAATCCCTGTTCATATCGGTAACGATATAGCCTGGCGCGATTGCATTGACGCGAATGGAGTGGCGCGCCCACTCATAAGCCAGCAATCGGGTCAGGTGCTCCACCGCAGCCTTGGCCGCGGCATAAGGCGCGACTCCGCCCATCACTCGCCGGCCTAGGATCGACGCGATGTTGATTATAGTGCCACCTTTGGAATCGGCCGCCATGTGCCGGCCGGCCTGCTGCGCAACCAGCCACACGCCTTTCAAGTTTGTCTCAATGACATCGTCCCAGTCCTGCTCCGATATATCCAGCGCGCTGCCTTGAGACGCAATCCCCGCGTTATTGACAACAATATCAATCCGTCCATGCCTGTCAGCGGATTCGGCAATTGCCGCCTCAACACTGGCTTGATCGGTGACATCCAGCCGCACCCAGCTCACCACGCACTTCTCATTCCTGATCTCCTGCGCACGCGCTCGCAAACGCTCAGTGCGCCTCGCGCCGAGGACCACATTGGCACCGGCATCAATAAGGGTCTTTGCAAAATGCGACCCGATGCCACTTGAAGCGCCGGTGATGAGAGCGGTTTTTCCGCTCAAGTCAAAAATCGAAGCCACCGTGACCTGCCCTGCTCAATTCGATTCCTTCGGAGAGACCAGGGAGTCCATATAGCGCTCCCGATCAACCTGCACATCAATAAGCGAAATGCCGCGATAAGACTCCGACTTCTCATAGGCTTCGCAGAACTCCTCCATTGAGCGGGCGGTCATGCCAAGACCGCCGAAACTTTCTGCGAATTTGGCGAAGTCCGGATTGAGCAGATCCGTGGCAATCACCCGCCCGGGGTAGTGATTTTCCTGGTGCTTGCGTATGGTGCCCAGTGTGCTGTTGTTGATCACAATCACCAGAAATTCAAGATCCAAGAGCGCCGCGGTCGCGAGTTCCTGAGCGGTCATCATGAAACAGCCGTCACCGCAGATGCAGACGACCTTGCGCTCAGGCTCACATAGTTTGGCGCTGATCGCGGCCGGCACACTGTAGCCCATGGAGCCGGCGATCGGCGCGAGCTGCGTTCGATATCTGGCGCCGTAGTGATAGTGCCGATGCAGAACCCCTGTGCTGATACCGGACCCGCTGACGACGATTGTATCAGCAGGCATGTTCTGCCGCAGCCAGCTGATGACCTGCTCGTTGGTGAATGTGTCATCGGCGGCGATCTCAGTCGAGTGGCGCAGATAGGCTTTGCGCGCCCGCACTGTCCAGTCAATCCAGTTTCTCCGATCATCAATGATCAGATTCTCAATCTTTGAAATGAAGGACTCTGAGGTCGCATTCACAGCATAATCTGATTGATATACGCGCCCTAACTCATTGATATCGGGATGAACGTGAAAGAACATCGTCTCTGGCATCGGAGACTCTATCAGTGAATACTTCTTTGTCGGCAGCTCGCCGAGCCGGGCGCCGATGCAAAGAATCCGATCACACTTGCGCATCATGTCGGCCAGGTAAGGTCCGGTGCTGATGCCAAGATCACCGATGTATTGGTAGTGCGCGTTATCGATGTAGTCCTGACATCGAAATTCAGCGACGACCGGCAGATTGTTGCGCTCGGCAAATTCTTCGATGCTCACGCGCAGCCGCTCACTCCAGCCGCTGCCGCCGACAATGACAAGGGGCTGTTCAGCGCCGCTGAAAAACTCATTGACCCAGTCGGCGGACTGGGATGGAGCCTCGACTGTCGGAACGGACACAGTCACCAGATCATCAACTTCCGCCTCGTCATACAGAACATCTTCGGGAAAAACCAGCACCACCGGTCCCGGGCGGCCGGACATCGCGGTCTGCCAGGCCCGCCCCACATACTCTGGAATTCTTCTGACATCCTCAACCTGCGCCACCCACTTGGACAAGGGACGGTACATGGTCCGAAAATCAACTTCCTGAAACGCCTCCCGGTCCAGGAATCCGCGTTCCACCTGACCGATCATCAGCACCATCGGCGTGGAATCCTGAAGTGCGATGTGAGCGCCGAGCGACGCATTGGTTGCCCCAGGCCCCCGGGTGACAAAACACACAGCGGGCCGGCCGGTCATTTTTCCATAAGCCTCCGCCATGATCGCGGCGCCGCCTTCGTGCCTGCACGTCACGGTCTGGATGCTCGGATGATCATACAGGCCGTCCAGTGCCGGCAGAAAAGACTCTCCAGCCACACAGAACACCGCCTCACACTGCTGGATAGCCAGCTGATCGGCAAGAATTTTTCCACCGTGCCGCAATCGGGGCTCAATTGAATCTCTTGTCATGTATGATTTAATGAATGAAAATTGAGTCTGAGTCAGGTTCAAGCGACAAATTTTATCCTGTTATCTGGCTCAGACATGTCTACAGCAACAACTGCGCGACCAGGACGGCTGCCACGAACGATCACTATGGCTCTTCAATGAAAACGAAAACTCCCGTCACAATCTACCACAACCCCCGCTGTTCGAAATCCAGACACACCCTGTCCATTCTGAACAGCAGGACAGACTGCCAGATTGAAGTGATCGAGTACCTGAAAACTCCGCCTTCCGCTGATCAGCTCCAAGCCATTCTTGCCATGCTCGGCATGAAACCTGGCGAGCTGATCCGCCGCAAGGAGGCGCCTTTCAGAGCGAAAAATCTGGATTCAGAGGGTCTCAGTGACGATGACTTGATTGCCGAGATGATCGAAAATCCAATATTGATCGAGCGGCCGATTGTTGTTTCGAATGAGAAAGCAATCATCGGGCGTCCACCTGATCGAGTGCTGGAGATATTGTAATCCTCTGAGTCGAGCAGCAAGGCCGATGTAGGTGGAGTCCTGTAGTGCAGTTGTTTAGAGCCAGACCTGCTCCATATCGAGTTGTTACGACAATTCTGCTGCTGGCTGGGCTTGGCATCGCGATTGGCATCACTGTATCGCTGCTGGCGATTGGGTTTCTGGAAGGCATCAGCTGGCTGAACGCGGAGTTCATTATCGCGCCGCACGAGCGGATTCAGCTCGCGACTCGACCGACACTGCTGGCCTTGGTCACCGTTGGCGTTCCTGCGGTAGGCGGCCTGATTGTCGGTTTCATGCTCTACTACTTTGTCAGTGTCAGCCGATCTCTCGGACCGGCTGACACCATTCTGGTCGTCCAGACGCGGGGAACACCGCAGCCGGTCGGAAGCGGCATCATGTCCACTCTGGCCGCCATGATCTCGCTCGGCTGCGGCGCCTCAGTCGGCCAATACGGACCGCTTGTATACCTTGGCACACTGATCGGGTCGCTCGCCAACTTTCTGAGGCTGAAAATTCCGAATCTGCAGGCCATCTGCATAGCCAGCGGCGTTGCCGCAGCCATATCAGTTTCCTTCAATGCGCCGATTGCCGGCATGGTGTTCGCCCATGAGGTGATTTTGCGCCACTACTCAGTGAAAGCGTTCGCCCCGACAACGGTGGCAGCCGCGATCGGATACATCTTCGCCAATGTCATTTTCGACCGCCCGCCGCTGTTCCTGGTGATTTTCGAAGGTGTTCAGTACACGCACGAATTCATATTTTTCGCCCTAATCGGCATACTGGGCGCGTTCGTAGCATTCATTTATGCCAAGGGCATTCTGTTCTGCCAAGCCTACGGTGAGCGCAGCAACATCCCGGCGGTTTTCCGCCCGATGGTGGCCGGAATCATTCTCGGTTTTGTCGCGCTTGGAATTCCGGATGTCCTGGGCATCGGTCAGGAAAGTCTGCGATTCGCCACCATTGACGGAGCATTCGGAATCGGCGAGCTGACGCTTCTGATCGTCGCCAAGTTTCTGGTTACCATTCTGTGTCTCGGCTTCGGATTTGCGGGCGGTGTCTTCAGCCCTATCCTGCTGATCGGAATTCTCTTCGGCGCCCTGTGCGGCGGCATTTTCGAACAGCTGCAGATCATCGGATATTCAGGCGTTGTTCCTTACGCCATCTGCGGAATGATGGCTGTGGCAACACCAGTCATCGGCGCACCGCTGGCAATGATGCTGATTGTGTTCGAGCTGACCAGAAACTACGACCTCACCATTGCCGCAATGGTTGCGGTTGTATTCTCCAATCTGCTCGCGACGAGACTGATGGGGCATTCATTCTTTGACATGCAGCTGGCCGCCAGAGGATTCGATCTGGTGCTCGGCCGAATCAACGCGCTGATCGGCTACGACAGCATCAGCTCGATCATGCGTACTGAGTTTCCTCTCTTCAATACAGACGACAAGATTGGGCGCGTAACATTTCAGCTTGCGCACATCGGCCGGACTGCAGGTGTCGTTGTTGATATCAACAGTCATGTTGTGGGGGTGGTGCATGTCGGCGATTCCACAGGTCGCCCGCCGACAACTCTGGCTGAGGAAGTGATGAATCGAGAAACGATCCGTTTCAGTGAGAATACGACTATTGCCGAAGCGCTGGAAGCCTTTCGGCAGTCCAGGTATGAGGTCGCGCCGATCGTATCCACCCAATCTCAAGAACTGCTCGGGGTTGTATACGAAAGTGATGTCATTCAGAAATACCGCGAAATCACCGATACTATCAGGCAGGAAGAAAATGAAGCGATTTAGCTTGCTCGCATTGATTGTTCCGCTGCTGGTGACTGCAAAAGCGCAGGCTCAGACTGATGAACTGATCATTTCCAGCTGGGGCGGAGCGTATGAACAGGCGCAGATGGCAGCCTATTTCGAGCAGTTCGCAGAAGAGCACAATGTGCACATCAATCTGAAACCGTACAACGGTGGCATTGCAGCCCTCGAATTTCTGGACAATCCGGGCGAAGCGGGCTGGGATGTCATCGACCTGACTGAGTCGGACGCATTGGCGGCCTGCGACAACAGACTGATCAGCGAACTTGACAAAACCGTCCTGAAGCCGGCTCCTGACGGAACAAGGGCGATCAATGACTTTGTTGATGGCGCGTTTTTCAAGTGCGGTATCGCACACTTGAGCTACGCTACTGTATTGGCTTATGATGACCGCGCCTTTCCGAATGAGAAGCCGAACTCTGTCGCTGATTTTTTTGATACTGAAAAGTTCCCTGGCAAGCGCGCGATCCAGCGCACACCGAAAGGGATACTTGAGTGGGTGATGCTGTCATACAACGTGCCTGTCCGACAGATCTATGATCTGCTCAGCACCGAGCGGGGATTCAGGCTGGTAACAAAACGCCTGAATCAGCTGAAGGACGATATTGTTTGGTGGGAGGACGGACAGAAGCCAGTGGATCTGCTTCGAGATGGCAAAGTCGTCATGGCCAGCGGGTACTATGGGAGGTTCTATGATGCGCAGATCAATCATGGACTTCCAATTGAAGTCATTCCGGACGGGCAGTTTCTGGAACTGAGCGTCTGGGGCATTCATCGACAGGCGCGCAATACAGAAATGGCAAAGAAATTCATCGGGTTTGCAACCAGCACCGAAAGAATGGCCGCTTTTTCCAACCTGCTGCCTTATGGACCGACGCGTGAATCTGCGTACCAGAGAATCGGCTTGCGAGCAAGCACGGTTGCCTCGATTGTCGGGAATCCGGCCGGTTCAGATTTGGGCGGCAGCCGGAGAATTCGCGCCGACAGCGAATGGTATTCGGGCACGGAAATAATCCGCAACCGGTGGTTCAATGAAATTCTGAAGTCGCGGGGCGAGCCGCCAATCAGGCAGCTTCGCAATCAGAATTGAGAGGTCAATAGTATGCGACAATATATGACGATATAACAATCTTGAGATTGTTATAATCCCCCGAAATTCCAAGTGAATCGGAGTTCATCAGGAAGTCGCTTTGAATAATCTGGGTGAAAATTCAGACTTCCTGACATCGAGAAACTGAGATTTTGGAGTTGGATTTTTCAAAATATTCATTCAATTGACTTTATTTGGAAGAAATTTCGCAATTCAGTGTTACGCTGCTTCGAGAGTGGCTAAAAAAGTATGATACACAAATCAATCGTTGAATCCCGTCATGCAACAGTAGGTAGTTGTTTGTACAAAATAATTGCGCCACACACGGACACCATCAGTCAACCTATCCCGAAAACTCGAACACAGCAATTTAGCCGAGGTCAGGAAGTCTGAAATTATGGCAAATCTCACCTTACCAGAAATTTGGGAGCTTCAAGCCCGCAGGGGAGAGCGACCAGCCCTTACGAAGGGTCCTCCACCGATGCCGCCTTTGCCAGAATCGCGAATGCCAGGAGAACGAACGATGTGGATATTTGCAGAAGCATGGGATTGGATTTCAGATCCTCAAGTCAAAAGAAATATTGAAATGTTACGAGAATTTTGTCGGGAAGCCCAGCATGAAAAGGCTGCGGAAATCGCAAAGAAACTGATCAAAGAAGGGATGACAGTGCGGAAAATCAGTTCCATTACAGGATTGACCGCAAAGCAGATTCGTGAACTGCAGAATGGCACTTGAATTGTGAATCGGCTCAAACAGGCGGAATAGACATGTTTCGTTTCATTTTCGTCAGGAATTCATCGCTAAAGACTGTTAACGATCTCTGGCTGTAACCTGCCAGCGCTCACACACACTGCCATTCCTTGCGACCGAAGCATGCGAATGCAATGCCACGGTTGGACAGATGTGTGTCGGAATCGCAAGTTCAATGTCACCTGGTTGATATTTAGCCGCCTCCGCTGTCTCAATCACGAGATGCTCCTCGTTCTGCAACACCTCCTTTGCATCCGGAATAGACGGGAATCGCAATCGACTCCCCGCAGGCGGGTCTGACGCGCAAGCCTTGTAGCCAAGATCAAAGGTGACCCGTTCTGGCGAGGGGCGGCTGATCACTCTCGTGAGAAGCAATGCCGCTGGAATGAAATTCATATCAGGGAAATCTTGCTCGTAGCCCGCATCGTGAAATACGCATGTGCCTGGACTCAATTCAATCGAAGGGTCTTCTATTTGAGCATACAGAGGAAACGTACCGGTGCCGCCGGCAACGATTGCCGGCACTTCAAGTGACGCAGATTCCAAATCATCGCGCAGCTCCAGCACTGCCCGCCGAATCTCTTCAACCGCCGCACTTCTTTCATCCAGCGCAGTCTGATGGTTCTGCCCGTCATACGCATGAAGCCCTGCCGGCCTGAGATGGCTCAACTGGTCAATCTGAGCATACAGTTTCCGACTGTCGGGGCCGGGCAACAATCCAGTTCGTCCGAGGCCAGTGTTGATGTCAACAAAGACATCGATTTCAATGCCAGCCGCAGCCATTGCATCATTGAGCGCTTCTACTGGCCCGGGATGATCGGCGGCAACCGCAAATCTCACATTCGGAAATCGCTGCCGAAAGCGCACTGCGCGCTCGATATTCGGGCCGACCGGGTTGTAGGCCAGAAAAATCTCCCCGGCGCCGCCAGTCGCGAGCATCTCCGCCTCAGCAAAGGTCGCGCACTTGTGCTTGACGATGCCCATGCCGACTTCCAATCGGACCATGTCAAGCATCTTGTGTGTCTTGCAGTGCGGCCTCAGCCGACTGTCCTCTCCGGCAATTTCTTTCATCAGCTTGAGGTTCTCCCGAACCAGCTCTTCGAATATCACCAAGCCGGGTGAATAGATTTCGTCGGTATTCTCTATCGCATATCTGTCTTTCATTGACTTCTGCAAATTCGCACCGCTGTTGATTGCTTCAATTGTCGTGAACCGGATTTTCGACTATCGGCCAAATATCGCGATCCAGTTTTTCGTATCGCGTCTGGCGCGGGTCATGCGGGTAAGGCGCTCCACTGTCCACATAGAAAATTCGATCGCTCAAATCCGCGAATCCAGCTCTGAAATGGTTGGTTGACTTGACTACCAGCACGCGTTTGCTGGCTGGATCAATTCCCACACAGGTGAATATATCAGGTGTGTATGCCTGCACTCGGTTTTCACAAAGAACAACCTCAACATCTCCATCCAGCCGGATCGCTGCGCACCGGCCGAGTCTTGCAGTCGAATCGCCTATGCGCATGAATCCATTCTCGCTCAAGCCAACGACTGTAGCAGTGGCATCGATCGGTTCGCCTAACCCCGGCCCTGACTTTGCTCCGAACCTGAGCGGAATTCTGGCTCCGCTGCCCGAGGCGAAACAGAACTGCACCGCAATGGGGTCCCAAATTCCAGCAACTGCCGTCCCGCTGATTTGCCGATCCAGTATCTCGCGCAGAATAACGGTCGAGTCCCCTGCCATCCCACCGCCTGGGTTGTCCCAGACATCGGCAACGAGAATCGGACCGTTATCGGAAAGCGAACTCAATTGATCAAGCGCTTCTGCAGGTGTCAGCAATTGCATTCGCGTTGTGCCGCGCATCGCGTAAAGATCAAGCCCAAGCTCACGCGCCAAGGTCCGCCCTTTTTCTTCAGCATCGTCAGTGACAACTATGACCTTTGTTCCCAGCTCCGGAACATCTCCTGCAAGAAATCCATGAACTACAGAGATTGACAGAACATAGGGAAGATCGCGTTCCAAAGCTGAAATTCGATCGACAAACGCTCGGATTGAAGCTTCAGTCGTTGGAAAAACATCGATCATCTTGCAGTCGAACATGGCGATCTTTGGATTCACCTCGCGGTTTGCGGCGCGGGCGACGATATCCACAATCTCGCGGGCCCGCTCCATTGTGTCGGTGTGTGGAAATTCCTTGAAGGCAATTGCCACATCAGCGGCAGCCGCACACTGTCGGGTAAAGTGACTGTGCGGGTCGAATGTTGCGCCAATGATCGTTTCGCTTACGACAATCTTCCTGACTTCAGTCAGAAGATCCCCTTCACAGTCATCAAAACCTTGAGCAACCATGGCACCGTGCAGGCCGAGAATGACACCGTCCACTGGCAGTGCATTTCGAAGCTGATCAAGAATTTCATTGCGCAGATGAAGATAGGCTTCGCGGCTGACAATACCGCCGGGTTCGGCCCATGCTGCAGTTCCCTCAATGACTTCTAAAGAATTCCCCACGCGTTTTCTGTAGTCGCGAAGTGCAATGAACGGCGCACTGCACAAGGAAGGATATTCAGGATGCTCGCCCGGAGGAAAATAGAATCCATCGCGAAAGTCTCTCAGATCAGTGAACACCGGTGAGAAAGTGTTGGTTTCGGTTGCGAGTGAGGCAACGAACAGTCTCATGTCGATGCCCCTTCCTGCTTGGCAATGTGTTCAGCGTGATGGCAGGCAACATGCCGATGCCCGTCAATCGAACGGAACTCCGGCCGGTCAGACGCGCAGATGTCTGTCGCGAAAGGACAGCGCGGATGGTAACTGCAGCCGGGCGGAGGCGCTGCGGGATTCGGCGGCTCACCCGGCGAAGCCGTCAATCGAATCGGCCGCTCTGGATCTGGAACCGGTGATGAAGCCATCAGCTCCCTGGTGTAGGGATGATGCGGTGCGTCAAACACCGAGCGCGTCGGTCCGTTCTCCACAATGCGTCCGAGATACATGACAGCAATGCTGTCGCAAAGATGACGCACCACATTGAGATCATGTGATACAAACAGCAGTGCAAGGCCAAGATCGCGACGCAGCCGCGCGATCAGATTCAGAATTTGGGCCTGCAGCGATACGTCCAGAGCGGAGACGGGCTCGTCAGCCAGTATCAGAGCCGGCTCTATTGCCACAACGCGGGCGATTGCGATTCTCTGGCGCTGACCGCCGCTGAACTCATGGGGATAGCGGGAGGCATCGTCCGCGGAAAGTCCGACGGCTTCAAGCATGGAGAATACCCTAGCGGATCGTGATTTTCGATCTCCGACACCGTGAATTTCCAATGGCTCCGCAATCAGCCTGCCCACTCGCATTCTCGGGTTGAGCGAGCCACCGGGGTCTTGAAAGATCATCTGAATGTCTTTTCGAATGGCTCGTCGCTTGGCGCAGTCAATCTCAGTCAGATTCTCACCGTTGAATCGCACAACGCCGCGTGATACCGGCGCCAGTCCGCTGATCGCTCTGCTGAGAGAAGACTTCCCGCAACCGGTTTCACCGACAAGTCCGAATGACTCACCCGGCCCGATGGACAGACTCGCGCCATCGACCGCGTCGAACTTGCGAGCGATTCCAAACATGCGCTGCGAAGGCAGAGCGTACGTTACGCTGAGAGCGTCAACTTCCAGAAGCGGCGCTGAGGTTTTCTGCACGTCTGTCATCGTCCCAATTCACCTTCCAGATGGTGACAATGGGCGGCGTGCCCCTTTCTGATCTCCTCAACCGGCGGTGTCAATCGGTGACAGTCGTCATCGGCGAGTGAGCATCTCGGTGCGAAACGGCATGCGAAAAGTCGGTCCGATGAAGCAGGCAGCTGTCCAGGTATCGTGACAAGCTCATCGCTGGCATGGTCCGCACTCGGAATACAGGCAATCAGGCCGCGAGTGTAGGGATGCGAGGGCGCGCGGAAAACATCTTTCACTGATCCGGTCTCCGCAATCTGCCCGCAATAGATGATCGCGACCCGATCAGCAATGTTCGCGACCACGCCGAGGTCGTGCGTTATAAACAGCATGGCCATGCTGAGTTCCTGCTGCAGCTCTCTCAACAGCGCCAGTATCTGCGCCTGCACTGTTACATCCAATGCCGTTGTCGGTTCGTCGGCAATCAGCAGCTTCGGTCGACACGCGAGCGCGATGGCGATCATCACCCGCTGGCGCTGACCGCCGGACAGCTGATGCGGGTAGGCCCGAAGCCGCATTCTCGGTTCCGGCATTCGCACTGAGGCGAGCAGTTCAACAGCGCGGGCGATCGCCGCACTTTTGCTCACCTTCTCATGCGCGTTGATCATTTCAACAATCTGGTCTCCGATTCGCATCACCGGATTGAGTGAGGTCATCGGTTCCTGAAAGATCATGGCGATGTCTTTTCCAGTGATTCGCCGACGCTGGAGTGCGGACATGGTCAGCAAGTCCGTGTCTGCGAATCTGATCGCGCCGCTGCCGACTTTGATCTCGTCTTCCGGCAGAAGTCCCATGATCGCCAGAGCTGTAATGCTCTTGCCGCTTCCCGACTCGCCCACCAGCGCGAGCGCCTCACCTTCAGAAATCTCAATGGACAGATCTTCGACAAGACTGCGCGTGCCGCTTGCAGTGCTGCCGACGAGTTCCAAGCTGTGAACTGCCAGCAGCGGATTCATGACCGGCCCCGACTGCCAAATGCGGCCTGCAAACGCGGGTCAAGCCGATCGCGAGCGGCATCGCCCACCAGATTCAGCGAAAACGCTGCCAGTGCGATCATCAGACCTGGAAAGAGCAGAAGCCAGGGCGCGCGTGTGATGTAGATTCTTGACTCACTGATCATGTTGCCCCAAGTCGGTGTTTCGGGAGGAACGCCGAGTCCAAGAAAATCGAGTGAAGCGGCCTGCAGCTGCGCAAAGGCGAACACGAAGCTTGCCTGAACAAAAAGCGGCGACATCAGATTCGGCAGGATGTGCTGAAACACGATGCGAGGGGTGCGGGCGCCCATGGCAAGCGCCGCGTCAACCCAAGTCTCAGAATTCAGACGAAGGGATACGCCATAGACGATCCGCGCGGTGGTTGTCATATACACAATGCCGATTGCCAGAATGGAATTTTCCACGCCTCTCCCCAGAACCACAATCAATGCAAGTGCGAGAAGCAGAGCTGGAAAAGCCATCATCACATCGATCACGCGCATCAGGAACAGGCCCATTCTGGGAAATATGGCGGACAGCACACCGAAGGTGATGCCTCCGCCCAAGGCGATCACGACAACACCCAAGCCAATGAATGCGGCCATGCGCGAACCATAGATCACCCGCGAAAGGGTATCCCGGCCGAAGTGATCCGTACCAAACCAGTGACCCGCACCGGGCGGCGAAAGACGCGCGAGCGGATCGATTGCGAGCGGATCGGCAGGCGCCAGCCAAGGCGCGAAAATCGCACAGAACGCGAAGATGACAATGATGACGAGACCGACGACAGCGATTTTTCGCCCGCTCATTCCGACTCTCAATGCCAGTGCATTCATCGCAGCTTGATCCTCGGATCGAGCCAGGCATGGAGAATGTCCACGACAAGATTGATTGTCAGATAGAGCAATACGATCATCAGAATGGTGCCCTGAATGACGGGGTAGTCGCGTCGCAGGATGGACTGGACAACCATGCGTCCCACTCCGGGGAGTGAGAAAACCATTTCGGTTACCACAGCTTCAGAAATCAGCGCAGCCAGTGTGAATCCGAAAGCGGATACAACGGTAAGCAGCGCATTGCGGAATACATGTCGAACAACCACTCTGAGGGGATGAATTCCCTTGGCCCGCGCGGTGCGCACATAGTCTTCGCGGTAGACATCAAGCATGCTTGCCCTGGTCAGACGGATGATCAGTGCGGCATTCGGCGCCGCAAGCGCGATTGAGGGCAGAAGCAGATACCGCAGATTGGCCAGTCCGCCTTCGCCGAAAATGGATGGATAACCGGAACTCGGCAGCCACCCCAGAATGGCGGCGAAGATTAAAATCAGATAAAGACCCACCCAGAATGTCGGAACGGAAGCTAGGAACATCGAGATTCCGGAGAGACTCTGATCCAGCCAGCTTCCCCGACGCGCGGCCGCCAGAATTCCGATCGGCAGTCCGAAAATGACAATCCAGAGCATGGTGATGAGCGCCAGCAGCACACTGGTCTCAAGACCGTCCAGAATCAAATCCAGAACGGGAACCTGAAAGAAAATCGAGTTTCCAAGATCGCCGTGCATGGCCGCATTCAGCCAGAGAATGTACTGGTGGAGCAAAGACTCCTCAAGACCCATCTCGACTCTCAATGCTGCAATCGACTCGGGCGTGGCCAAGTCTCCAAGCATGACTGCGGCCGGATCGCCCGGGATGAGGCGTAAGAATGCGAAAATGAGGAAAGAGGCCGCCAGAAGCGTTGGCAGGAACACACCAATTCTGCGTATCAGATAGGAGGGCACAAATCAGTCCTGGTCACTCTCGCGAATTGGTGATGCGGGCAGTTCAGCCGACTAAAACACAAACGATGCCCTCTCGAAGAAAACGCCTTTCGGAATGCGGCGCCCTGCCCGCGACAGGACACCGCATTCAACATAATGTCAGTTAGAGACACCCCAGAAATGAGGCCAGATCAGTGTGGTGGCTTCAATGCCCGAAAGCTGAGGCGAAGCAATATTGTATGTGTAAACATCGCCGGTCTTCATAGTCGGCACCTGACTGTAGATCAGCGACTGAATCTGCGCCCAAGTCTCTTTGCGGGCCGCCGGGTCATTGGTCGCGGTGAATGCAGCCTTCAGATCCTGCTTCTCATCCGTTGTCCACCAGCCCGGATAATTGTCGTTCATCACCGAGATCAGAATGGGGTCCGGCACGAAACCGTGGTGCGTGAAGAACATGTCCCACTCTTCCGGCTGAGCTCGTTTCTTGATCAGCGTCGCCCAGTCAACAACAACCATCTGAACATTGATGCCCGCTTCCAGCAGCTGTCGGGTATAGACAACCGCCTTGTCATAGTGAAAAGCGTAGTTGGTCGAAACCAGCAACTTGATCGGAGTGCCGTCGTAGCCTGCTTCCATTGCGAGCGCGTTTGCCTTTTCAGCATTGCCCTCACTGTAGTTTTCTGTCCCCGACTCTGAGAACCAGGCGTTTCCTTTCGGCAGAAAAGAGCCGTTGGCGCGCCACAGTTTTTCCGGACCGATGGCGACTCGCAGCGCATCTTCCTTGTTCAATGCGGCCTGAATGGCCTGACGCAGCGTGAAGTTCTCCATCAGCGGTCCGGCCTTTGAGTTCATGAAAACAAGCCCGAAAATCGGACCGCCGTTCAACACCACGTTGGCAGCCTCATCCTGATCAAGCTCATCAATCAGGTCACTGGGCATGCTTTCGGCATAATCATAATCGCCGGCCTTGACTCCGCTGACCCGCGTTCCCGGGTCTGGAACCGGAATGAAACGCAGACGATCAAAGTGCGCCACCCGTTCGCCGGCATATCCGCTTGCCTCGCCTGGCGGGCTGTTGTAGCCTTCATATCTCACCAGTTCGACATGGCGATTCGGCGCCCATTCTCCAAACATGTAGGGTCCGGTGCCGATGTAGTCTGCGACATCGATCGGCGCGCTGCCGGCTTGAGAGGCGACTCTCTCCGGATAGATCGCCGGTCCGCCATTGATGAATGCCATGAGGTTTTTCCAAGGTCCGAAGGGGCTGCTGAAAGTCAGTTTGACGCTGTGCGAATCGACAGCGGACACGTCAGAGACGTTCTCAAACAGCAGTTTTCCGCGAGAACCGTGCTCGCCCCATCGCTTGAGTGAGGCAACCACGTCCGCGGAGGTCATGGGCTGACCGTCATGAAAAGTGACATCCTGGCGCAGACTGATGGTTATTGTCCCATCGTCCCCCACTGTCTCGCCCGAAGCCAGAAGCGGCTGAGGCTCATAGTTTCCGTCAAAGGTATAGAGACCTTCGAAAATGTGATGTGCAATCGTGGTTGCCAGATCTGACGTAACCACGTGCTGGTCGAGACTCGGGGGCTCGCCGATCGTCGCGTAGCGCAACGTGTCTGCCGCCTGTCCGGGCAGCGCAGTTAGGAAACCAATCACCAGTGCCGCAAACACTGAGATAATGCGTCCTGAAGTTCGATTGATGATCATGATTTACTCCTGAAAAGCCGAATTTTCAATAAACACAGTTGGCCGAAGCCGAAATGTCATTGTAATAATTATTTTCACATAATACAATATTATCACAGATGATAGTGTATTGTGAAAATTATTTTCATATTTACAAAGTTGTTCTGGAGCAGTTTTGTCAAGTAAAGCCAAAGGCATTGCCGAAGATCTGATTTCGCGTATTGTGAGGCTCGGTCCCACCATGCACCCGGCCGAGCGGCGCGTTGCAGATCTGATTCTGGCGGAAATGGATTTTGCGGTGCATGCCCGTACGACCGAGATCGCGGAGCGGGCGGGCGTGAGCGCCGCCTCAATCACCCGCTTTTGTCGAACCGTCGGCTGTGACGGCCTTCGCGAGCTGAAGCTGGACTTGGCCAAATTCCTTGCCATCGGCGATCGGTTCATACATCCCAGAATCGTTCCGCTTGGCGCGAGCGAGGCGGTCACGGAAATCATCTCGCAGATCAACCGCTCACTGGACTCTCTTGTTGAGCAATGCTCTGATGAGATGCTGAAGCGGGCGGCGAAGTCGATCGCACGCGCAAAGCGGGTCATGATTTTCGGCGGTGGCGGCGGTTCCTCCATGGCTGCAATTGAAGCGGAAAACCGTCTTTTCCGTCTTGGACTGCATGCGACCTCCTGCAACGATTCTCAGCTTCAGCTGATGATGGCGGCAACACTGAAAGCTGGAGATGTGGTGCTGGCGCTGTCAATCACAGGACAGTTCGAACCGATCATTCAGGCGGCTGAGGTGGCCGGTCAGTACGGCGCTCATTCCATTGCAATCACATCACCCGACTCTCCTTTATCGCAGGCCGCTGCAGATACCATACCGTTCCAGATTGAGGAGCCGGAGAATATTCTCACACCAACCCCCGCCCGTTACGTCATGCTCGCGCTGATCGACATTCTTGCCTACGAAGTCGCAATTCTGCGCGAGGCCAAATCGGTTGAATCGATCAGGCGCATCAAGTACCATCTGGTGCATTCTCGAGATCAGGATGATTCCAAGCCGCTGGGCGACTGACCAACTTGAATCGGAAAGCATTGTGAAGCTGGATTTACTTGCCATCGGCGAGCCCATGGCCGAAATTCGGCAAGCGTCTGATCTGGGATTTCGGATTGGATTTGGCGGCGACACTTTCAACACTGCCGTATATTGCGCAAGACGGATGGGCGCTTCGGCACAGATCGGCTACTTTACGAGAATTGGCCGCGATCCGCTGTCCAAAGCCTTTCTGGGTTTGGCGCGAGCAGAAAGCATTGATGTGGCATCAATCTCGATAGATTCTGAACTCAAGATCGGAATCTATACCACCGCGACTGACGAAACGGGAGAGCGGCAATTAAATTACTGGCGCAGCAATTCAGCGGCGCGGCGAATGTTTTCGAGCGCCGATTCGCTGGAGTGTCTGCCTGCCGCACAAGTCGTTTATCTTTCGGGCATCACGCTGGCCATCCTTCCGCCATCAGCCCGACAGGACCTCATCGAGTATTTGCGCGACCTGCGTCAGCGCAATGCCTGCGATGTCGCCTTCGATTCGAACTACCGTCCGCAACTTTGGGAGAATGCCGGAACCGCACGTTGTGTTATCAATGAAATGTGGAAAATCGCTGACATCGCCCTGCCCTCAGTCGAGGACGAAATTTCAATCAATTTCGATGCCGACGAAGATGCGGTGATATCTCGATTTGCCGCAAAGGACTGGCATGCCTGCGCGATCAAGCGAGGGATGCGCGGACCGGTGTCGCCAAGGCTGAAATTCGAGGAGCATCCTGAGTTCGCTCCAGCTCCGAAAGTCGTCGATACAACGGCTGCCGGTGACAGTTTCAACGGAAGTTATCTGGCTTCGCTCATCCAAGGCGAAAATGAGCGACAGTGTCTGCTTTCGGGTCACGAAACCGCTTCAATGGTGGTTGGAGAATATGGCGCCATCATCAACAGAATCTGAATGAATTGTCTGTCCGTCAGACAGCGATACAGAATGATTCCGGCTTTCAACGATCTGCATCGGATTGTGCGTCATGAATGAAACTGCTGTGCACGTGCTGGAGAGAATCGGTATGGCTGGAATCGTACCGGTTCTGATTTTGGAATCCAGCGGAGCGACACAGCTGCTGGGCGAAACGCTGATGGCAGGCGGGCTGCCAGTGGCCGAAGTCACTTTCAGGTCTGAGTCGGCGCTGAAATCTATCGAAGTTTTGCGTGAGCGATTTCCTGATATGCTGGTCGGCGCTGGCACTGTTCTGAATGTCGATCAAGTTCAAGAAGCGCACGATGCAGGAAGCCAGTTCATCGTCACGCCGGGATTCAATTCCGCAGTTGTCGAGGCCAGTCTTGAACTCGGCATGCCTATCCTTCCGGGGATCAACAATCCAACGGGTGTCGAGCAGGCAATGAGCTTCGGACTGGATGCTGTCAAGTTTTTTCCTGCCGAAGCCAGTGGCGGCCCGTCTTTCTTGAAAGCGCTCGCCGGCCCCTACCCTGCTATGCGATTTCTGCCCAGCGGCGGCATCACTCCAAACAACCTGCTGAACTACCTGACTCTGCCCAATGTCATAGCCTGCAGTGGATCGTGGATTACTGACTCGGCGCTTGTCAAAGCGGGTGAGTTCAGAGAAATCAAGCGACTCGCGAACGAAGCGGTCAACATGGCCTCCTCCAAAAATATTGAGAATGTTGGCTGACGATATCAATAGCAACTCCATTGCAGCATGTCCATCGAATATTTGAATCTCGGCAAACTCAAGCTGGATGAAGTCAACCGGCTGAATCAGTCAGCTGATTCACTGAATCGCGGTGATTCAGTCGAAAATGCGTATGCGATTCAATCAGACATCTGCCAGCTTCGAGTGGAACGGGGCGACAGGATTATTGGATTCAAAGTTGGCTGCATCTCCGAAACCATACAGCGCAGTCTCGGAATTCACCATCCAATCTTCGGTCGACTGTTCGCATCCGAATGCTGGAAGTCACCAAGCACACTTCCTCTTGATCAGTTTGATGGGCTGGCAATTGAAGGTGAGTTGGCGGTGAAACTGAGTCGACCCTTGGCCGATGTGAAAAACAAAACCGCTGAACCGATCGACGTGATTGATGCAGTCTTTCCTGTCATTGAACTTCACAATTATTCTTTTGCGGAAGCGCCAGCCGCCGCAGATCTGATCGCCAGGAACGCGATCCATGCAGGATTCCTGCACGGAGAGATTGACCAGAAGTGCATCCGATTCCCGCAGTACTTGTCAATCAGCATTGATGATAAAGAAGTCGCGAAAGTTGCAGGACAAGATCTTTTTGAGACCGTCAATCAAACCATCCAGTGGCTGTCTTCGGAGTTTCACAGGCGGCAGATTCATCTGGTCAAGGATCAGATCATTCTGTGCGGCTCAGTCGCACCGCTCATACCGCTGCCGCATGGCGGTCGCGTTTCGGTCTCCACAGACATCTCTGAGGACATCGAGTGTGAGGTTCGCTCACTGTGACTCACCAACAGACATCATGGCGGCCATGATTATTCGAACAAAGTGAGGAGACTGGTATCGTGCCGCAGTGAGCAGAAAAATTCAGCATTGACATTTTTGCGAAACTTGGTAAATTTATAGGGTCCCTGATCGTTATTCCTTGACCTGGGCGCACTTGATCCGATACTGCACAAGCAAACAAATGAGACGGCTGCTTCAAGACTTATCAATAGCTTGCGGAATATATGTCGCTTGGATTCTTTTGGTAATCTATGGCAACAGTATTCCTTTGATATTGCTGTTTGTGCTCGGTGGCTATGTAACCTGCCTGCACGGCAGTTTGCAGCACATTGCGGTGCACGGCTATCCCTTTCGCAGAGGCTGGCTGAACACGCTGCTTGTCTATCCACCGCTTGCCTTCTACTACCCCTATGTCACTTACCGAAGCACACATCTTGAACACCACAATGTGGAAACTCTGACCGATGTCAGCACTGATCCAGAATCACTGTATGTCTCAAAGACGCACTGGGATAGTTTGAGCGAGATAAGCAAGTCTGTCTACCGGTTCAGCTTCACTCTGCTTGGACGATTATTGATCGGGCCTTTCGTTACTCTTTATCTGTTGTGGAAAGGCCAACTCCGTCAGATCATTGAGGGAGATGTCCAATGCGCTGTGACTTGGCTGTCGCATATTGCAGGCTGCATCGCAATCATGCTTTTTGTAAGTTATGTCGGCCAAATGCCTGTATGGAAATATCTTTTGTGTTTCGCTTATCCGGGAATATCGTTCACCCTGCTGCGATCCTATACCGAACATCGCTGGTCAGACATTGAGGAAGAAAGATCCATCATCGTTGAGGGCTCCGTCATCAGCCGACTGCTTTATCTCAACAACAATTACCACTGGGTGCATCACGAAAATCCCGGTCTGCCTTGGCAGGAAGTGAGCAGAATGTTCAATGAGCGGCGCGATGAAATCTTAAGATCGAACGGCAACTTCTACTATAAAGGCTATTTCCAGATGTTTGCGCGGCTGTTCAAAGATCGGCTGATTGACCCCATTCACCCCGCGCAAGCAAACTGATAACTTTCCAACCCGATTCACCACAATTTATTTGGAGATCACCTCAATGATTCAGCGAATGGAAACCAACGAAAGAATGAGCCAAGTCGTCATTCACGGCAACACTGTCTATCTGGCCGGTCAGGTCGCATTCGGAGCGCCGGGTGAGAGCGTAACAGACCAGACTAAGAACACATTGGCTCGAATTGACAATTTGCTTGCCAAGGCGGGGACGGACAAATCGAAACTTCTTTCAGCAACAATCTGGCTGTCGGACATTGGTGATTTTGATGAGATGAACGCGGTTTGGGATGCTTGGGTCAGTCCGGGAGATCAGCCGGCACGCGCGTGTGTTGAATCCAAACTCGCAGCTCCTCAGTTCAATGTGGAGATCGGGGTTACCGCCGCGCTCGACTGACTGCGTCTTTTTTTCAGCGAAAACCTGAAGATCGCGGTGCGGATGCTGTCGTGAAAATCGTTGTATTGGGCGGCGGCCTCATCGGTGTGACGACCGCGTATGAACTGGCCCGCGGCGGCCAGCACGACATTACAGTTATTGATTCAAGCGACGATGTCGCGACCGAAGCCAGCGCCGTCAATGCATCGATGATTGCGCCGGGCCACGCCTATGCCTGGGCATCTCCCAAGGTGCCTGGGATTCTGTTGAAATCGATCTATCGCAACGATCAAGCATTTCGAATTCGCCTCCGATTTGATCTTCAATTCTGGAAGTGGACCGCCCTGTTTCTCAAGCAATGCAACAGCGCCGACGCGGAACGAAATACCGTTCGCAAGCACATGCTTTGTGTTTACTCTCAACAACGCCTTGGGAAAATTGTTGAAGAGAACGGCATTGAGTACGACCGCATTCAACGCGGACTGCTGTATCTGTTCCGAGATTCGTCCACTTTTCAGAAAGGCGTCGCTCATTCGAAACTGCTTGAGAATCGCGGGCACCAAACAGAAATCCTGACGACCGATGATGTGATTGACCTTGAGCCGGCATACCAGGGTGAACGTTCAAAAATAGCAGGCGCGGTCTACTGCCCTACCGACGAAACCGGCAATTCCCAAAAGTTTGCGAAAACCCTGGCTTCAGTCTGCCGTGAAAAAGGTGTTCAGTTCCTGTTCAGCACCAAGGTGAATTCTTTAGCTGCAGACAGCGGCCGGGTGCGCTGCGCCAGAACTTCAGACGGCGATCTTGAAGCCGATTTGTTTGTCGTTTCGCTAGGCGCCTGCACACCGCTGATCTTGAAGCCGATCGGAATGAATATTCCAATTTACCCTGTGAAAGGCTATTCGCTGACACTGCCCATCAAGCCTGATAATCACCCGCCGACGATTGGTACGGTTGATGAAGACAATCTGGTTGCGCTGTCGCGGATGGGTGACTCATTCCGCGCAACTGCGACTGCGGAGTTCGCCGGTTACAACCTGAGCCACAAACCCAAAGATTTTCAGCCCATGGTCAGTGCGCTCAAGGAGCTTGTGCCCAATGCCGCGGACTACAGCATGCCAACCTACCGAACCTGCCTGCGGCCAATGACCCCGCAAGGCTCGCCCTACATCGGTTTTTCCAAGCTTGAGAATCTGTTCATCAACTCCGGCCAGGGGCACATGGGATGGACGATGGCCTGCGGCTCTGCAAAAATTGCAGCTGACCTTATCGAAGGCAGAGAGCCGCAGATCGATGCTCAAGGATTTCAGCCTGCATAATGGGGCCTGCCATGTTGAATTCGCGATAGAATGATTGAAGCGGAACACAGATCACTGAAGTCCATTCTTCGAGACCCACCATTTTCAGGTTGAGACCATGCAGCAGGCAGTCCAGTCATTTGAGCAGTTCGAGCGGATAAACCGCACCCACATTCCCTTTGAAATTGACGACGGCGTTGCGCATCGAGCGGCGATCGGCGTTATTGTGCTTGGGTCAGATCATACGATTGAACACGAATTTCGCATGTTTCTCGACATTGAGGGCGTCGCATTCTACGAAAGCAGAATTCAGAACTCCGCGACGATCACACCTGAATCACTGGCTGACATGGAACAGCGAATCCCTCAGTGTGCAGATGTCATACTGAAAGGCGTTCCCCTCGACGTGGTTGCCTATGGGTGCACTTCCGCTTCCATGGTCATAGGAGAGGAGCGCGTTTTTGAAAGAATCCGCGAAACCCGTCCGGAAGCAAAGTGCACTACACCGATCACTGCGGCTTTCGCGGCATTCAATGCGCTTGGCGCCAGGAATCTGGCAGTTCTGACACCTTATCGTCAGGATGTCAACGACAAGGTCACTGAGTACATTGAAGCGCGGGGTTTCAATGTCGTCGCGTTCGGGTCATTCAACGAAGAAGATGACAATCGCGCCGCGAAAATCACCACCGACTCCATCAGAGATGCCGCCATCGAACTGGGTTCGCATGACAGCGTTGATCTGGTATTTGTATCCTGCACTAGTCTCAGGATAGCCCCGGTTATTCGGGAGATAGAAAATGCGACGGGCAAGCCTGTCACATCAAGCAACCACGCGATGGCGTGGCACTGTCTGCGACTGGCTGGAGTAGAGGATCAGAATCCGAAATTCGGGCGGCTGTACACGCTCTGACAGGCGTGTTATTCTCGAAGCTGACCGCTTTCGTGGTCACCCTGCTGAGTCAGAAAGATATCCCGCGCCAATCCTACGATCTGAGGGTCTGGTGGAATGACGATTTCTTCGTTCTTGTCGGGATAGTTGATGCTGCTCAGAAAGTGTCTCATGCAGTTGATCCTGGCGCGTTTTTTATCATCGGACCGAACCACTGTCCACTGGGCGTCGCGAGTGTCGGTGTAAAAGAACATGGTTTCTTTCGCTTCGGTATACTCCGGCCACAGATTCAGCGATTCCTTGTCGATCGGACTCAATTTCCAGCGCTTCAGGGGGCTGTCCGCTCGGGCCTCGAAACGTCGCCGCTGCTCGCTGCGGCTGACTGAAAACCAATATTTGAACAGCATGATGCCGCTGTCCACCAGCATTCGCTCAAGGGAGGGGGTCTGGCGCATGAACTCCAGATACTCGAGACGCGTGCAGAATCCCATCACCCTTTCCACGCCCGCGCGGTTGTACCAGGAACGATCGAACAGCACCAATTCACCGCTGGTAGGAAGCTGCTGGACGTAGCGCTGGAAATACCACTGGCCGCGTTCCTTCTCACCGGGCTTGGGCAATGCCACCACTCTGGCGATACGAGGATTCAGGTGCTCGGTGAACCGCTTGATGGTGCCGCCCTTGCCTGCTGCATCCCGACCTTCAAACAGGATGACTACTTTCTGGCCGGTGTCTTTGACCCAATTCTGAGCTTTGACCAGCTCAACCTGAAGTTCTGCCTTTCGAGCTTCGTACTCTTTTCTCTTCAGCCTGATCTTATACGGATACCCTTCGGGTGTATTCCGCTCGTCACTGTCCGAATCAAAACTCGCAGGCTCGAACTCTTGCTGCGAGCTTGGCGCTAAGGCGATTTGGGGCTTTGTATCTGCTCTGGCCATCTTGTAGACCCTCCAAAAATCTAGAGTTTTCGGCTCTCGCGCGAAAGTCAATCGACTGGACGCAAGATAAATTCTCTATATCATTGATTATATAACAGATTATTTGATTGAAATTCAGTTGCTTCTCACGCGTGGATTTTGAAGTCAATTTTTTTCTGCCGGAGACAGAAAAACTCAGCACACTTGTGATAACTTCTCTCCAGAGCAGGGCTCAGGAACACAAACTGGAGATTATTTCATGCTGACCGGTTCTCAACCAAAATGATTGTCGAACTCACATAATGAAAGGATACGAGGAAGGCAAGAAAAATGCCTTCCCTCCAAAGTTCAACTAGTCGAAAATGCGGTCACGATTTCAGTCTGTTCATCAGGTATTCCATCCCGCGATCCCCTTTCACCAAGTTGCAGTTTCCACACAGCAACTGTAGATTCTCTATATGATCGGTGCCACCTTTTTTCTTGGCGATCACATGATGCACCTGAAGATGTCGCAGTTCAAAATGAGTTCCGCACCCGTTGCAGTACCCTCCCTGTTCCCCATACAATTTTGTTTTGTTATCCGGACTGTTGTATTTCGGTAGTTTTCCAAGGTCAGTCCGTTGAGGAAGGTCAGTTCTTACGACAATCTCTTCAAACAGTCCTTGAATGTCCCTGATTCTTCTTTCTACCAGTTCTCCTGCCTTCTGTGATATGTCAATTGCAACCCACTGTCGTTGAAGATTCAATGTTTCAGCCGAAACGCAGGTCGTTCCACAACCGCAAAACGGATCAAAAACAATATCACCCTCTTTGCTGACGGCCTGAATTATCCTGTTGAGCAGCTTTATTGGTTTCTGGGTGGGGTAGCCCGATCGCTCCTTTGCCCAACTGGTAACAGGTGGGATATCAGTCCAAATGTTGGTAGGAAACACGTCAGCATCACTCATCAGATAGTGCTTCAGTTGAGGCAATCCCCCTGAAGACTTTGGGAAATGTATGAATCCAGCTTCGTTAAGTGCGTCCAACCGGTCATGTATGCCCTTAATTTGCCGATAATTCGGAATGTAGTGATTCTCAATCCATTCAGCATATTCTCCTCTCTTCGGAACAGTCCAACATCTATATTTGAGAGTCGGGTCAATTCCCTGCCAAGCCTGACCACTTTCACCAACAGGGTGCTTGAACCCTGTCAAAGTATCGGTTTTGTATCGTCCCCGCGAATCGGAGTGCTCGTAATCTTCTTCGATATGTTCTGGATTTTGTTGAACGAACAACTCATCCCTTCGTTGATGTGAATCTCCATAAAACAAAATTTTGTCAGCTACACTGCTGAACACACGATCATTGTGAGCAGAGGTTCTTTTCCAAGTAATCTCAGATTGAAATCGACTTCTGCCGAAAATGACATCCATAGCAAGTTTCAGGTAGTGCGACATAGTCGGATCGCAATGCAAAAATATCGAACCTCCAGGTTTCAATATTCTGTGCATTTCCAACAGTCGAACAGCCATGTAGATCAAATATGACTTATCGGAATCTGTCATGGCCGCGTGGATAACGCGATTCAACGCCGGGTGTTTTGCTTCAAGCAGATCAAGCCATTCAATGTCGATTTCGCTCAAAGTCCATGTGTCTTTGAACTCAGCACCGGCAGCAGGACTCCCGATCGGAGCGGCGTAATTGGCATTGGAATTGAAAGGTGGATCAAGGTAAATCAAATCAACTGAATTTCCGTTCATTCTCCGCATTATGGGGAGATTGTCTCCAACGAACAACGTTTTGTTTGCCCAGTTGGGTTTCCCGCTCTTCTGCACCGAATTTGATTGACCGTCAGACATCATTCACATGGATATTCCATTCCCTGCACCTTGGTAACGAACATTCCGCCTGAAGTTCATTGCCCTTTCCAATTCGCTTCCCGTTTTTCAGCAAATGCTTTCGGCCCTTCCATTGCATCCGCTGAGGCTTTCATCATTTCGTAGCCCTCGAACTCACCTGCATGCATCATGCGGTAGCATTCCTCGACACTGGCGTCTTCAGCCTTGCGCAGAATTTCCTTGACGGCCGTAACGACCAGAGGCGCACCTTCGGCAATGGTCGACGCGAGTTCGCGCGCACACTCCATCAGCTGCTCTGAAGGCACGACCCGATTGATCAGACCCCAGCGCAATGCCTCCTCGGCGGACATTCTGCGACCCGTCAACAGCATTTCGATAGCCACCGCTCTCGGAATCCAGCGAGTCAGTCGAAACGTGGCGGCATCAGCCACCACGCCAACCTTGATCTCCGGCAGAAAAAACTGGGCATGTTCAGCAGCAACAATCAGATCACCGGACAGCGCGAGTTCAAAGCCACCGCCGACTGCGTAGCCGTTGACCGCACTGATGACCGGTTTATTCAGATCATGCAGTTCACAGAGTCCCGCGAATCCACCCGGGCCGTAGTCGCCATCAAGTTCAGCTTCCCCTGCTGCCGCCTCTTTCAAGTCCCAGCCCGCGGAGAAGAATTTATCGCCGCATCCCGTTACAATCGCGACTCTGAGTTCGTCATTGTCCCGATACTCGCAGAAAATCTCACCCAGCTGTTTGCTTGTTGCCGTATCAATCGCATTCGCCTTGGGCCGATTGATCGTCACTTCGAGAATTGAATCGTCCTGTCGGACTAACACATTGTTTTCACTCATATTGCTTGACCTGTAAATTGGTTTTATGGAAAATCAGCCTCTCGAAACGATTTCGAATTCGACATTCCGTCAGCGAACCCAATGGTCGACTTCCAAATCACTCAGAATGCCGATAGACTGCATCAACGACCTGCATCCCTTCACCGCGGGAATAAACATAAAGAGGATTGACCTCAATCTCAACAACCCGATTGTTTTCATCGACAGCAAAGTCTGCCAAATCCAAAATGAATTTTACGACCGCGTTATGATCTCCAGCCTGCCCGCGAAATTCTTGCAACAGCGGCCCGATTTTCAGATTATCCAAACATGCGCGCAATTCAGGCTCAGAAATTGGGAAATGCAGCACCGATGTGTCCGCAATCAAATTCGCCAGCTTTCCACCCGCACCGATCACCATGATCGGACCGAACGTCTTATCCACACGATACCCGACCAGCATTTCGAGTGCAGGTGTCCGCAGCTGCTGTTCTATGAGCACCTCATTGGACAACTTGAAAATCAATTCACAAGCTTCCTCAAGCTCGCTGTCAGAATTGATTCCAAGGATGACACCGCCGACATCTGACTTGTGAATCACTTCGGCTGAAGACATTTTTGCAACCAAGGGGTAGCCCAGCTCGGATGCCGCTGCAACAGCCTCCTCCACATTGTGAACCAATGTACCATCAACCACCGGAAAGCCTGCATCCCCCAGCAGTTGCTTGCCCTGAAATTCGGACAATGCCGTTTCCGCTCCTTGACTCCGCTCCGATTCAATCAGCGGCGCCATTGAATCAATGTCATTCGCCTTCGCCGCGAACTCAACCGATGCGGCAACTGCCCTGACACACTCAACCATTCCGAACATCGGTGGAATATTGTGCTTCAGCATAACTGACTGAGATTCCAATGGAAAGTTCTCATGCAGTGTGGAGACGGCAACGACAGTTGCGCCACTCTCATCTTTCGCGTCGGTGATTGCACGAATCGCACGATCCCATTCAAGCGGGTCGCAGATGCCATTCATCGGAAAATCGATGACATTGATCGTCAGATTCTGAGTTCCTTCGTACACCGCTTGAAAACAGGCGGTTTGCGCTTGCCTGTCGCCCCAGATATAGGTGTGATAGTCCAATGGATTGGACACAGCGACTTTGTCACCCAGAATCTCCCGGAGTCTTGATTTCTGAGAATCAGTGAGCTCGGCGAACTCCAGATCGTTCTCCGAAACGAGATCCGCCATAAGCGCGGCTTCCCCTCCGGAACAGCTGATCGAGGCAATCGTACGTTTCTCATCTGGCGGGATGATCGAAACCAGTTTCAGAGTTTCCAGCAGTTCCGGAATGCTGTGCACCTGAATGATGCCATACCGTTTGTAGAAGGCGCTGCTCACCTGGCTGGTGGATGACAGCGAGTACGAGTGTGTGCGGGTGACTTGGGCTCCGAGCGCGGAGCGGCCAGACTCCAGCACAACGATCGGAATTCGCTTTCTCAGAGCCTCGATCGCAGCAACTGAAAACTCGCGGGCATCAACCACACCTTCCAGATAGAGTCCGATCGCGGTGACATCAGGATTGCCCAGCATAGCATGGATGTAGTCGTGTGTTTTTACACCCGTCATGTTGCCGGTTGAAATCAAAAAAGCGATTGGAACTCCGCGCCGCTGCATGGTCAGGCTGACGGTAATGTTTCCGCTTTGACTGATGATCGCGACACCGCGCTGGCATCGACCGCCGCCCTGCTCATCCGGCCAGAGCGCGACGCCATCCTGAAAATTCAATACGCCGTAACAGTTCGGCCCGATAAGAGGCATGTTTCCCATCGCAACATCCAACTGCTTTTGGTACTCAATGCCCTCTCCCCCGAGTTCTGCAAACCCTGACGCATAGCAGACGGCGCCCCCTGCCCCCATGGCAGACAGAGCCTTGACCAGTTCGACGGTTTCCTGCCTGGGCACCGCAACAAAGGCCGCGTCAGGCACCCCGGGGAGTGCTTGCAGAGAGCTGAAGCAAGGATGTCCATGCATTTCCTCGCGGAGTGGATTGACCGGCCAGATCTCTCCATTGAATCCCAGAAGATCGCATTGGCGAATCGCGCGCTCGGCAAACTTTCCGCCGATCATCGCAATACTGCGCGGGCGCAGCAGTCGATTCAGGGAGCTGGAGTCAGCGCGGTTCAATTGTGCGGCTTAACTGGACGATCGGAACTGCGTCGCGCCAGCCGAATACTGATACTTTGCCAGCACATCGAGAATTTCAATCAAACAGCTGTCGCGCAGCTGCTCGAGCTCCTTGACTGTGTGCCCTTCCGATTGAGATTGTGTGCCTTCGATCATTCGCTCCGCCAGCGACTGCGTCAGTTCCGGGGCTTCAAGATGTGTCCATGGCAGCTTCAGCGCGGGTCCGAACTGCTCAAGCATGTGCTTCATGCCCTGCTCGCCGCCTGCCAGATGAAAGGTCAGGCACACCCCCATGATCGCCCACCTCAGTCCCGGACCATAGACAATCGCATCGTCGATGTCTTTCGTCGTCGCAACACCGTCAGCGATCATGTGCAATGACTCGCGCCAGACCGCTTCCTGCAGACGGTCGGAAATGTACCCGTCGATCTCTTTCCTCACCATGAGCGGATACATCCCGATCTGCTCGTAAAACTTAGCCGCGCGCTCAGCCGTCTCGACAGATGTCTTTGAACCGCGGACGACTTCAACGAGTGGAAGGATATAGACGGGGTTGAACGGATGCCCGATGACGATCCGTTCAGGATGATCTGCTCCGGCCTGAATATCAGTTGGCAGGAGCCCTGAAGAGCTTGATGCGATGATCACATCAGACGGCGCCAGCCGATCCATCTGCTGATGAAGCCCCTTTTTGATCTGCAGTGAATCAGGTGCGTTTTCCTGAATGAATTCTGATGTTCTGCAGACCTCTTCGAGATCGGTGACGTAGGTGAAATTCCCTGCGGAGTTCCGATTGAAGCCGAGTTTTTCCAGTGCGCGCCACGCGTTCTCAATGTGCGATCGGATGACACCCTCTCCATCGGGGGATGGATCGTAGGCGATGACATCGATATTCCTTGCCAGACAGCGGGCCGCCCACCCCGAACCGATCAGCCCGGCGCCGACAATGCCAATTGAGGTGAATGATTGCATGTGCAGAAATCTCCAGAATTGCGCGCATTATAGAGATGGAAAATGGGCAGCGACAGTGTCGTCAAGAAAAAAGCCCCTGAATCGAAATCTTTCTGAATTTTGACTTGCACTCACTTGGTGAAGCACGGACACCCCTCAGTTGTGCTCACCCAGTTTCGGCACTTTATTCGGCTTCTCCATCGGTTCCAGCAACTCCGGGACGATGGGCATGGGCAGCGCATCGATCAATTCGCCCGACTCGGTCTCGATTTTACGCTCAAACACACCCCGGGCGCGGTAGTGCGCATCCTGAACAGCTTCCTCAAGTGTGCTTGCAATGACAGAGCAGGCATCTTTTCCGTCAAACCGATCGCGCCATTCCTCAGCTGACTTGGAACCGATGATTTCGGCAATCTCAGCGATCATCGCCTGCGGCTGGCTTCGTTCAAGCTCGACATCAGCCGCGTACTGAATCGTGTCACAGAACACCTGCCAGAATCGCTCTTCCAAAGCGGCCACCGCAAGATAGCGACTGTCCAGCGTTCGATAGATCTGGTAGCGCGGAGAACCGCCGGTCAGAAGGCTATTGCCTGAATGCGGCCACTCACCGCTGCCCCATCCCAGTCCCAGACACCAGAACATCAGCGGAAACAGGCAATCAGTCATGGACACATCGATATAGGCGCCTTGTCCGGTCCGGTTTCGGCGCTGCAATGCCAACAGGATGTTCATGACTGCCGGATAGGAACCGCCTGCAAGATCGGCGGCAAGCAGCTGAGGGATTGACGGCCTGCCCGCGACGCACTCTCCAAGGGCCAGCATTCCTGTGTCAGCAACATAATTGAGATCATGGGCCGCAATCATCGACTTCGGTCCGCTCTGGCCGAAACCGGTGATCGAACAGTAGATCAAGCCCGGATTCGTCTGACACAGCTCTTCATATCCGAGTCCCAGCCGCGCCATCACGCCCGGCCGAAACTGCTCGATCACGACATCGCATTCGCTGATCATTGATTTGATTCGATCCCGATCTTCAGAAGTCTTAAGATCGGCAGTAACACTGCGCTTGCCTGAATTCAGAATCGAGAAGGTCACGCCGTTGTCTCCGAATGCGTTGTCATAGACTCGCATCTCATCACCCATGCCGGGACGCTCCACCTTGATCACCTCAGCACCGGCGTTGGCCAGAATCAGAGTGGCGAACGGCCCGGGCGCCAGGGTTGTGAAATCGATGACAGTGATGCCGTGGAGCGGCGCGCCTGCTGCGGTGGCATTCATTCTGCGGCTGATCCGGTTCAGCTAGTTCTCGCGCAGCTTCTGCAGCGTGCTCGCATCCTGCTGGAACAGAATCTTCTTTTCCTCTTCGGACATTTCGGATGGGTTGGGATTGACTTCCTTGGCAACATCATAGGCGCGCACTGTTGCCGGGCGGTTTCGCACCGTCTCAAACCAGCGCACCAGATTGGGAAAGTTCTCGATGTTCTGCAGCTGCCGCTTGTGGGGAGCCACCCACGGATAGCTTGCCATGTCCGCAATCGAATACTCGCCGCAGATGTACTCATTGCTCTCCAGCTGGTGGTCCAGCACTGCATAGAGCCGCGACACTTCATTCACATAGCGGTTGACGGCATACTCGATCTCATAATCCAGATAGGTTACAAAGTGATGGTTCTGACCGCCCATCGGACCCAGATTCGCCATCTGCCAGAACAGCCACTGCAGCACATTGGCGCGGCCGGCCGTGTCCTCCGGTATGAACTGACCGTGTTTTTCTGCGAGATACAGCAGTATGGCGCCGGACTCGAACAAGGTCACATCTCCATCTGCCGCCTGCGGCTTGCGGTCAATCAATGCCGGAATCCGATTGTTGGGAGATATTTTCAGAAAGTCGGGATCAAACTGATCGCCCTTGCCGATATTGATCGGGACAACTTTGTAATCTGCGCCGATCTCCTCGAGAAACATCGTGATCTTGTGCCCGTTCGGCGTTGTCCAATACAGCAGTTCATACATGGTTCAAAATCCTGCGAATTGAGTTTGAAGTGAGAAGCGGTGATCGCTGTTCAGTCGATTGACGATGCGGCCGATCAGCACTGATCCATCTATCTGCCCATCGTCATGCCGCCAGGCTCAGCAGCTCCCGAGCCTCAGCCGGCGAAGCCGGACGGCGGTCAAACTGATCGATGACATCAACAATCTTGGTGACCAGCTCCGCGTTGCTGTCAGCGAGACGGTCTCTGTCATACTTGATGTTGTCCTCGAGTCCGGTGCGGCAGTGGCCGCCCAGTTCCAGACACCACTGGTTGACTTCAAACTGATGCCGGCCGATGCCGGCAGCAGTCCAAGTCGAGCCCGGAAGCACTTCCTGAGACTCCTCGATCAGGAAATCCAGCAGCTTGCGCCGGGCCGGCAGCGCATTCGGAATTCCCAGCACAAACTGAACATGCACAGGTGTCTTGAGCAAGCCCTTTCGGACCAGATTCGCCGCGTTGTAGAGCATCGCCACATCGAAAATCTCAACTTCCGGCTTGACATCAAGATCAAGCATGCTTGATGCGAGCTCCTCAACAAATTGAGGTGGATTCTCATAGATTGAAGTCGGAAAGTTGACTGAGCCTGTCGCCAGCGATGCCATGTCCGGCTTGAGGCTCAGCATTGCGCCGCGCTGCTCAAGCCCGCGTCCGCGTCCGCCAGTCGAGAATTGAATGATCATTCCCGGGCAGTGCCTCTTGACCCCTTCCTGAATCTCCTTGAACTTTTCCGGGTCCGAACCCGGACTCTGATCCTCATTCCGAACGTGGATATGAACCAGTGACGCCCCTGCTTCAAAGGCTTCATGCGTTGACTCGATCTGCTCCGCCGGGACAACCGGCACGGCCGGATTGTCTTCTTTTTTTGGAACGGCTCCGGTTATCGCAATGGTGATGATGCAAGGTTCACTCATGTCAGGTTTCCTCTAGGTTGAATTCAGGCTGCCTCGCCGCTCAGACTGAAAGATCGTATTGACGGGCTGGACGCCAGCTGCTTGATCAGAGTGACCAGAGGCGTTGCGCCGATTGAATCAGTGTCCAACGGAATCGGGCCGGCCCGTTTCAATTCCGAATATTCCTTGTCTGCATAATAGGCCGCGAGCAGCAGATCATCGTCTGACGCGAACGGCCCGCGCGAGCGGCGCAGCTTTTCCAATGCCATCGGTACGTGCGCGCCCGGCCGCTCAGTGATCGGCTCAGCCCCGCGGGCAATCTTGTCGTAGAGATCAGGGTCGATTTCACCGACGACCTCCCCATATCCGCCTCGAACGTACAATCGGACCTCGTCAGGCACCGACTCATAGCGCGGCTTGCCCTGATTCTGACCCATGATGTTCAGCACGGCTTGGGTAATGATGTACTGTGCGAACGGGCTGACGACAATAGGATAGCCCAGGTCAGCGCGGACATGCCCCGCTTCTTCCAGAATATCCTCCAGCCGGTCTTCAAGCCCAACTGTGCTCAGCTGGTACTTGAGATTCGAGATCATCCCGCCCGGCATCTGATGATGAAAATGAAACTCATCGTACTCAGCAATCTCCGCCAGTGGCTTGCCTGTAATCTTGGCCAGATAAGCCAGTCGGTCCGCCGCCTCTTCCACCGGTTCAAGGTCCAGATCAACCTGATGGCCGCGCCGCCGGCAATTCCTCACAAACAGTTCAGTCGGAGAATGAGAGGCTCCGTTCGCCATTGTCGAAGTCGCTGTGTGAACCACCTCAACTCCGCAATCCACAGCCAGCAATGCAGTGTACGGCGCAAGCCCTGACAGGCAGTGCGAGTGAAGCTGAAGCGGCATGTCACCGATGACCTGCTTGATGGCGGGAACCAGAGTCAGCGCGCGGTCAGGGCGCAGCAAGCCGCTGGCATCCTTGATATAGATGCCATCAACTCCGAGCTTGATCAGTTCTTTCGCCTTGTCCGCATAGAATGCATCCGAGTGGACTGGGCTATGCGTGAATACCAGTCCGCCAATCGTGTGCAGTCCAACCTGCCTGGCGGACCGGATTGCAACCTCGAGATTGCGGATGTCGTTGACTGCATCATAGGGCGTGTGATATCGCATGCCATTGGCGGCAAACCGCTCTGCTGAAAGCGCCACTACATCGTCTGCGAAAAACTCGAATGTGAAAAGACTCTGGCCGCGTGTGTGTATGATCAGCGGCGTTTCTTTGACCCAGCCGGAGAGAATTCGCATTCTCTCCCAAGGGTCTTCGCGCAGATAACGAACGCAGACATCGAACACTGCCCCGCCAACCAAGTCGATAGCCTCGAAACCGGCCCGATCAAGCAGCGGAGCGATGTCCTTCATCATCGCGGTTGTCATCCGCGTGGCCCACAGACACTGGTGAGCATCTCTCAGCGTAACATCAATAATTCGTACCGGGCCACCCATTTTAGATTTCTACCAAAGCTTTCTTTCAATCCATGTTGTGAAAATGATCAGAATCTTGAACAAAATTTACTTGAGTGAATGTCCAGCGCGGCATTCACTCCCGAGATTTCAAATAATCAATTGCGGAGGTGGACGGTAAGAATCCGCACTATTGCTATGACTCCTTTCCAGTGTGTTCTCACAGGTATCACAGAAGAATTGATTTACCAAAAAATCCCCAAGAAAGCCTTACACCTTAAAGAACTCGGATTGAGCAACTACAGAATCGCCGAACTCCTTAACGTCAATGATAAAACTGTCGCCAAAGCATTGAAATACATCAACGATTGAACCAAGTTAAGAATTTATCGGCAGTTATTTGAGCGGATACAATTCACGCACTACTCCACAGTCATTGTCAATGAACAAGAAAAAGGCTCTTTATGATCCCGATCAACTGACTCCGTGATCAGTTAGGTAATCAACTGGCGCCATAGCGTAATGTAGCACGGCAAAACCCACAATCTTCTTTTCGCGGTCTACATAATAGATGACATGCCTGGCGTGTGAGAAGCTCAAGACTCCCTTTCCCACATCCGGCCTCGACTTTCCAAGGCACATTTCATCTAAGTAGTCGTTGGCTTGAGTGATGGGTTAAGCGACCGATGTGCTAATGGGCGTCCGGAAACAGTTCCAGTAAATCATTCGCAATTCGGGTCATCTGCGCGACGGCTTCTCTGACAACCGAGTCCCGTTCGACTCCGGCTTCGAGGCGGATGGCAATGTACAGGGACTCCCCGTCTTCGTAGAACTGCTCGTCTTCGAAGTGATCGCGGATTATCTGAAAGCCACCAGCGACACCAGTCCAGTCGCTGTTGTGGAATTTCCACCACAAAGGCGTGACTCCGGCAGCGCGCCATACTTCGTAGTCAATCCCGAGCCACAGACCGAACCTTTCATGCATACGCAAATACCGGCCATGGGAGTACAGTGTGTGAGCGTATGTTAAACCATTAGTGTCGGCGATTCCACTGTCTTCGAGATTTTGGGTGATTTCAACGATTAAATCACTGTAGTTGACTAGACGGCGAGCTTTCTCTTGATCGGTGAGCTCGTCGGCGCGGATCGGAAGAAATGCCTCTAAATCCATCCGGCTCGTCAGGTCTCGCAGCTGGAGGATGTCGCAGCGAATGCTTTCGTGTCCCTGGTCTAGTGCAGTGTTTAACAGCCTTTCCAAAACGTGTGACCAACTCGTGATCAGCAGAATCTTGTTGCCGATGCGAGACCAGGTTATGTTGCCGTTGTTACCACCATTCTCCCATTCGAGCCCCGCATGCTGGCATCGTTGCTCGAGTTCGTTCCAGACCGTGGTCACTCTCTGCTGGGGAACGATGAACAGGAGGGCGGCCGGTAAATATTCGGGTAAGTTTTCAAGATAGGCGACGGGTTGCGCCTCGGTAAGTCCTGCCCAGAACTTGTTCTCGACGAAAGCCCGCACATAACCCTGATCGTCAAGAATCGTTAGGTCCGGACGACTGTCTTCATGCCCAATCTCTGTCTGGATATTGGCGGGCTCAAATTCGATACCGGCCGCACTGAAAATTCCGATGAACGCTCCTGCAATATCCTTTTCCGCCTTTAGTATGTAGGCGAGCGATAGCGTTGCGACAGGCTCGCTTCGCAGCGATCTATTTTTTAGGACGATGTGTGTCAGTACGCTCATGAATTACCTTCCTAAATCGGGCCAAATATTTCCTGACTTCGACGGCATACTAGACGATTCCATACAAGCATTGATTTCAACATAAACAGTATGCGATCCACCGACAGAACTTGGGACTTTTAAGGAACTAATCTTGTAACTGTCTGATTTTATGGAAATCGCAAAATTTGTTCCTTTGCCGAAGGCGGTTCCGTCCACCGACGGAAGTTGGGACTAACCTGAATTTTGGTGTTCGAAAACTCACTTGCATTTAGTCCATCAGTTATTGAACTGTCTCGATTTCACTCAATTTCATGTCTTGAAAACGGGCATAGACTTCTTGATCAAATTGTCGGGCAGATACGATTTGGGACATCGGAATAATGACGCGAAATTCATCTCTGTTCTTTTCTTTAAACTCTTGAATTATCGAAGAATAGTGAGTTGTGATTTCCAACTCTAGGGTGTCCTTATTTCGATACCCACTTGCAATTGGGACCAATGGAATGTCAAATTCGCTTGGCCAAGTTAATTGACTTTCAAGTACGTATCCGATGTAACACTTCCCGTTATACAACGACAGTTCTACTAGCAACTCTTTATTGATGCATTGGTCAATCAACTGTTCAAAATGATTGCCTTTTTGTTTCGCAACATTTCTTGCAGCTTTATTTTCGCTGTAGAAATGATTGAAGATAATCGGCGATATTCCAGCAAGGAAAACGGTGAATGTAAGAGCGACTGCGTTTTCTATGGGTATCCAATTTTCCCATTCGAGAAAGATGGGGATTTCAGGAAAAACAGCCTCAGCTGTTTGCAACACTAAATTGGATAGCACAAACAGCCCTAGTCCCATGATCGTGGAACGAAAAAGGACGTGATACCCCGAATCTCTGAGGCTGCGGTATTTTGTGAAATTGCAATGAGTAAGAAACCAGTACCCACACAACAACGGAACTATATAAAATCCCAAGCCTTGGAGCACTATAGGTAACGGCGTTGATCAGTCGGCAATCTTTACGGGTTCTGAGGGTTTTCGGGAATTTTTGGACCTTTTTTCGATTTCTACCATTTCGTTTAATGTTTTTTGCACTTTTGCCGATTTAAATAGCTCATTTGCTTTAACGTATTGTGACCCTCTCGATGTGACGTAGACTTTGGGTCCATCATCAGATAATTTTGCCATTGAACTGCCTCCCATCATTGTTGTTTGCCTATACCTGAATTAAATATAACACAATTTGAAAGTTGAATTTGTGGACGGAATTTGTATGAATTCCCTTAATGTAATATATGAACCATTATTCCAAGTTCGGCATTTGAAGTGGCAGTTTTGATGAATGTCGAATTGTTTGTTCTGTGAACTTGCTCGAATGACAGTAAACTCGCAGAGGAGAATAGAATAGCAAAATGATTTGCGATTATTCTTTACAATTTGAAATAATGTAAAGAATAATAATTTTTCTATGACAGAATGCCTTGCCATCAGACAACTAAAAATAATCATTGATTATGCCCAAAGTAAGTTCCAAACGCCAAATAACATTGCCAGCCAGGCAATGCAGAGCCGTAGGTATTAAGCCAGGCGATGAATACCAAAGTTTCGTTGCAAATGGTCGAATTACTATCATTCGGCAAGAACCCGGAATTGCTGCGGGATGCCTTAGTGATCTGGTTGGTGACGATTCTGTCTCTGACTATGAATCCCTTATGGATACTATAGAGCAAAGGCGTTTACGTGCCTTGGATCATTGATTGCAGTTGATACAAATGTTCTACTCCGATACTTGCTCGGGGATGATGAGGTTCAATCTGCTAAATCACGTAAACTCTTTGACAGCAGTGCACGCGTTCTCATAACAGATGTAGTATTGGCAGAGACTCTATGGATTTTGGGTGGCGGTAAATATAAAGCAAAAAAGGAAAGACTGGTCAAGGCTGTTGAAATGCTCCTGCAGGATTCAAATATCAATTTTGAAGACAATGAAGTCGTAAGCCGAGCCTTGGAAGCATATCGCATTTCAAATGCTGGTTTCGCTGACGCTTTGATTGTTCATAAAGCCGCAAAAACAAGTGCAGTAATGGACCGCTTCGATGGATTCTATACATTTGACATTGACGCGTTGCAACTGCCATACTCTCGAAAGCCCTAGACCCATCGAAATGGCACTGACGAATTGCTGAGTGTGTCGAAGTATCTGGAAGACGAACCATAGAATTTGCAAAGGTCGCCGGTTGCAGTGAGAGTGGAAATGCGGGTTTCAATTGACCAAGTTGCGCTAAGTTTTGCATTTTGCCCAGTCAACCCGTTCGTTCAGGCACAAGTGCTGATTCAACCTCCGGGGTACAACCAAATCCACTCGGAAGTTCAGCGCGTGATTTCTGTTGAATGCTCACTTGTTCGAGTAGTTTGAAGCTCCGCTTGCCTTTTCAGATTCTTCACTTAATGGGTGACATCGGTTGCTGACACTAATTCATTGTTTTTGTGTTCTTATTGTGTTTCGTCAGCTGTTTTCTCCCAATCGAAAAAATGAACAGTCTCAAATAGAGTAGAATAAAGAGCATGATCGGTGAGCGACAGCGGGAAGCGTTGCGATTCGATCTCCTCAACAATCTGGAAATCATGACACAGGAGTAGTGAAGATGACGACAGCGAAAGACTTGCAAAACAAAATTCTGACCAAAGCCGCAGAAGATGACGATTTTCGCGCGCGCCTTATGAGCGATCCCACAAGTGCGATCGAGACGGAATTGGGGGTCAAAATGCCGGAAAATTTCACGGTCAACATTCATCAGGATGCTGAATCAGAGGTGAATCTGGTTTTGCCGCCAAAGCAGAAGTTGACAGAAGAGGATCTGGGTAGTGTCACCGGCGGCTACGATGACGATGTTTTTCAATATGATTGATCGTCGGCCACGCGCCCAATAATTCGTTTTCGGAAATCGGACCTTCGGGTCCGATTTTCGTTACAGCAATGACTCATCAGAGGTTGGGCGATGATTGAGAGTTCAGTATGGCACACTTTGCTGGATTGATCTGACTATTCGGAGCCTTGTCAGCGGGCGGCTCATTCTGGCATGAAGCTGATCAATTTCTGACACAGAATGTCCAGCGGGCACCGGCTTGTCTGGAATATCTGGCATCCGTCGAAGGAATCGGGCTTCGACATGCTTTCAGACTCAAATCATCTAGTCAATCCGAAACCGAGAACAATCCGTTTGTGGCTGAAACAGGGCAGTCAGCCTGGTTTTGACAGTTTCAGAATTCTTGCTTTGCGTCCGGAGAATGGAAATCCTGATCGCTTGTTATGAATTGCGCGCCGCACCTTTCCAAAGAAATTCGGCGGCACCTCACTCTGCGCATTTCGCCGGTCAAAATGTCTTGACACCTCTCCGCAAATGCTGTATAAGCCGAAGCAAGATCGGTGAGCGAGAGCGGGACGATTTCGCGATTCGATTGCCTTGACTTACTGGAAATCATGACATAGGAGAAGTGAAATGACGACAGCAAAAGAATTCCACAATCAAATTCTGACCAGAGCCGCTGAAGACGACGAGTTTCGTGCGCGGCTTGTGAACGATCCCACAAGTGCGATTGAGTCTGAACTGGGAGTCAATGTGCCGGGCAATGTTACCGTGCATGTTCATCAGGACAGTCAAGCGGAGGTGAATCTGGTTTTGCCGCCGAAAAAGCATTTGACGGAAGAAGAGATGGCTAACGTCGCCGGAGGGCAATGGCCTTGGGGCTACTAGCGGCAGGCGTGCCACAGACGAAGTGTAGACGACAATATCTGATGAATGTTACAGACAGTCAAATATGGAGGTGACTTAAGATGTCAAGTGTGAATGAAATGCGCGACCAAATTCTGGAAAGAGCCAGCGAGGACTTTGATTTTCGTCAGGATCTGCTGCGCGATCCGAAAAGCGCGATAGAGGCAGAATTGGATATCAGCATACCCGGGAATATTGAGGTGAGAGTGCATGAGGATGGCAGAGAGGGTGTGAATCTTGTGCTTCCGCCAAAAAGGGAACTGAGCGCTGAAGAATTGGAAGCCGCAGTCGGTTCTGGCGCGTCTACCTGGAATTACGACTGACCGTCCATCCTCTCTTCCGAAAAATATCAGAAAACGGGCCTTCGGGTCCGTTTTTCGTTACATTGAAGATGCAGCGATTGAATGACCATTGAAGCTTCGGTGTGCCCGGCATCGACAGAACGGAGTGGTCGACGGACTCACTGTGAGGTGAGGTTGAATCAGATGGCGTCTTCCTGCAGAATCAAAATTCGGTAGAAATAGTTGCCCACCAGATATATTCACGATATATATTGAATCTGAAATTGATGGAAGTTCAATCGAATTTTCAGCACAGAATACAGTTCGAAAAAGCAATTGACTGTGGAGGGCGGTTTTGGCGCTCAGTTTTCAAGAAGTTGCCGAAATTCTCAAAGCGATTGATGAATCAAGCGCTGACGAGATCGATATCGAAATTGAAGGCTTGCGCCTTTCAGTCAGAAAACGCAGCACCTCATCATCCACTTCACCACCGGCTCAACTGGATTCCGCCTCGAAATTCGATGCAACAGACAAACCCGTTGTCCAGCCTGCCGAGTCCGGCGCCGCACAGCCTGAGCAGGTTCAAACCCCGGCAGGACACGAGATGCTGCGCGCGCCGATGGTGGGAACTTTCTATCGACGGCCCAGTCCCGATGAGCCGCCATTTGTTGAAGTCGGATCAGCCGTCGCTCAAGGCGATCCGGTCTGCCTGATTGAAGTCATGAAACTCTATACGACCGTAGAATCCACCGCGAGCGGTGAGATTGCTTCCATATTTGCCGATGACGGTGATCTGGTAGAATTTGATCAGCCGCTGTTTCTGATAAAGGTTTGAACATGTGAGGATTCCGGATTGAAAGTGCAAATTCAAACTTGACGATTCGTCATTCCGGAGTCTGAGACTGGTTAATTTTTCAATAAAAAAAGGAGGAAGTCAAATGAAGACTATTTTTAGAGGCACACTGGCGCTGACTATGCTTGCATCAAGCTTTCTGGCAGTTCCAGTCACCAAGGCCCAGGACTTTGTCTCGATTCTCACCTGCCCGTTCGGGTGCGGTGTGATGGAAGGCAACACAATTTTTGGCAACGTCGTGGCGCGCAGCGGCAGCAACCTGTTCATCGCCGCCCAGGAAACCCCTGGCTATATCTACAATGTCCGCGCCATGACTGAGCCGAGACGCTGGAAACACTCTGTTTTCGGCACTGAGGACGCCATCATCCAGCTGGCTCTTCAAGGCGGATCGGATGCTGTGAAGGAGTACCTTCCAGAACCGATTCCGATCAAGTTTCAGCTGCTTCACGGCGAGGCTTACTGGTCGCAGGGCAAATTCTTCGTCACCACCGACCCCGACATCAAAACCATTGAGGATATGAAGGGCAAACGGGTGTCGATCGGACTGCTCGGGCAAAGTGACTGGGGCGTGTTTCCGGCGCTGTTTCTGAAACACGCCTATGGAATTGACAGTTCCAACACCGATATCCGCCGTCTGAATCCTGGCGGACTGACCCAGCAGCTGATCGACGGCACCACCGATGTCTGCGTGACCGGATACGGAACGGACCCGTCACAGTCCTATCATCTGAAGAGCGGTCCGCTTCGAAAGCTGGAAGCTTCCGGCAAGAAAATCTACTACATTCCGATGGATCAGTGGGCGATTGACAAGATGAATGAGCAATTCGGAACCACCTGGCTTGGAATGACCATCAAGGCCGGCACACTGCCGCACCAGGATGAGGATTTTCTCGCAGGTTTCAACCGCGGCTACAAGGCAGTTCATCCGGAATTTCCGGAACAGCTCGCCTACGACTATGTCATGGCAACCCATAAGCACCTCGATGAGATGCGCGAGCTGAACGCGTTGTGGCAGGTTCTGACGGAAGACATGATGGTCGATGGACTGTCAGAGGAGAATACGCATCCAGGCGCAATCCGCGCGTACAAGGATCTGGGAATCTGGGACAAGCGACTCAATTTCGTCCCAGTGACCTATCCGGAATCGTAATCGCCTCAACCTGAACTTCGGCTCCACACACCGGCTGATCGCCTTGCCAGGCTGTCAGCCGGTGTGACTTTTCACACCCTCCTGCAAAACTGAAAAGTTCGCGTTTCCCGCCATGATGCCTGCATCCCAGATTCGCAGTGTCATCCACAACTCGTTTGTCGCGCTCGGCACGGTCCTCACGCTGTACATCGGAATTTCCGTTTTCGGGTTGATCAGCAACTCGAAAGTCTACTACGCCACATTCGTCTTTCTGGTGATGTGTCTGTCTTCGCTTCACGCCCTGAAAGAACTGCTGGATGACTACATCAATGAGACCAGGCGGAGATTCTGGAAAACGCGGCTTGGCATCGCAATCGTCGGCAGCGCGCTTGCGGTGGGATGCTCTGGATACGTTCGAATTCACACCGTAAGACTCGACTCGGTCCATCCATTTTTCGAAACATTTGACATTACGATCGGCATCCTGCTCATCGCCGGCGTGATGCTGCTCAACTTCCTGCACTGGGGATGGCTGCTCACCTCGCTGATCGTGATCATCATCAGTTATTTCTTCTTCGGCCATCTGGTGCCCTACCCCATTCTCCGCCTGCCGGAATATGACATTGGATTCGTAATCCATTATTTGGGCCTGGGTGTCAGCGAAGGCATGTTCTGGCTCGCCCGGCTGGCCGCCGACAAGCTCTATTTTCTGGTCATATTCGCAGCAGTCCTGCTGGGTGTCGGAATGCTCAGAATGGTGATCGAGCTCGGCAAAGTGACCGGCCGGCGCGTCCAGGGCGGAGCCGCGTTTCCAGCCATAATCGGCAGTGGCATCGTCGCTTCCGTCATGGGTCAGGCCGTATCGAATGTTGTTTTGACCGGACGGCTCACCATTCCGATGATGAAAAATCATGGCTACCGCAAGGACATGGCCGGCGCGATCGAGGCCGTGGCCTCGACATCGGGACAGATCATGCCGCCGATTCTAGGGCTGGCGGGCTTCATCATCGCATTGTTTCTGAATGTGCCCTACATCGAAGTGGCCCTGGCGGCCTTGATTCCGGGACTGCTGTTTCTGAGCGGCACGACGTTTGGCGTCGTTGTCTGCGCAAAGCATGAGAAACTGGCGCGGATGAAAGAGGAAGTCGACTATCAGGCAATCTGGCGGATGCTCCCCACCTTCCTGATATCGTTCACTGCGGTGGTGATCCTGCTGGTTGGCTACTACTCCCCTGCCATCGCAGGTGTTGTCGGAATCACCTTGGCTGTGGGACTTTGCCCCTTGCAGGGCAAGTATCGCCCGAAGCTCAAGCAGCTGCTGGATGCCTATGTCGACGGCTTGGTCATCGTCACGCTGCTGTCCTTGCTGCTGGTCGCGATCGGTCCGCTGGCGCAGACATTTCTCACCACGAATCTATCCAACCGCCTGGCGATCGTGCTGGTCCAGGTGCTGCCAGACAGCCAGTTCCTGCTACTTCTGGGCACCATGGTGGTCTCACTGTTCCTGGGCATGGGGCTTCCAACTCCCGTCGCCTATGTTGTCGTCTCTCTCACCCTCGTTCCGTTTCTGCAGCAGGGTGGCGTCGAGGCCATTCTCGCACACTTTTTCGTCTTCTACTTCGCAGTGTTCTCAACGCTCACACCGCCCGTCGCAGTGAGCGCGCTGGCCGCCGCCAAACTGTCCGGCGGCACTTTCATCGGCACCGCGGTTGACGGAATGAAACTGATGCTGACAACGTTCATCATCCCCTATGGCTTTGTCTATCATCCGGAACTGCTGTCCTTCCCCAACCTCACATGGGCAGTGGCGCCGCCGATTCTGCTGATCCTTCTGCTGCAATGGACCTCATCAGTAGTCTGCTACGGCTATTTCCTGAGAGATCTGAATTGGACGGAACGGTGGGGATTTCTGGCAGTCACTGCACTCGGCTTCTCGTACCTCATCAACGAGAGATTGATCGAGCTGGTCGCGCTGATCGCTTCGCTGGCGCTGGTTTGCAGCTGGATGATAGTGACACGCAACCGCCTCGCATTGTCAGCCGGCTGAGCGACCGGATAGTTCCGTCACTTGCCGGAGTCCGCAACGCTGAACTTGAACTGCCGGCGCGTCCAGAATGTCGGCGCCACAACCGTCGTCGGCGAGTCGCCAGCGATTTTTGTCGCAATCTGCCAGGCGTGCTCGAAATCGCGGGCCGGTGTGATTCCCAGTTTTCGAAACGCTCCGGGATTCGATGTTCTAGCCATGAGTACCGCAGAAGCCTGCTGCAGCGTGTAGTGGCCGATGTACATCAGCCAGAATGGATGCCGCGGATGGTAGGAGCTGCCGTTCTCATACAAATTCAGATAATCGGGCCTTGAGCTGATCTCCAGCTCATGCTCTGCCAGCTCGCTGATGTCATGGTGCCGGTCATAAAGATCGATGACTTCCTGGTAGGAAGGATACATTCTGGGATCGATCGTGCCGGATGAGGGATTGAGTCCGATCACAACACCCCCTCTTCTCAACACCGGACGATTCAGCCAGATACGCGGCGGATTGAGACATCCGATCGCCGCGATCAATGTATTGTCCGACTCACCGTAGGCAAACCAGCTGCTGAGACCGATCACCATCACATCCGCCTGCGGCGACGGATAGATGTTGAATGTGTCAGCCAGATTCCAGCAGGGCGTCTCAACTTCAGGCGAATACCCCGCGAACACGCCGGCCATCTGTCCACCCGTTCCAACAACCGAGTTGACATAGAAAATCCGCTTTCCCATCGCCTGTTCCATGAAGTCGTGAATTTCCGCTTTCATCCCCCGATACATCATTGTTCGATGATCACCGGTCGTCGATTTTGGATCGTGCCAGAATCTGTGTGCGTGATGCGAGGCCAGACTGTCAGCTGACGCAAGTCCGGTAACCGCGCCGGTTCCTGAATAGCCGCCCACGTATGTTGCCGAGACAGTTCCGACGTAAATTGAAAGATCCGCTTCGACGAACCGCCGGTTGTGCTCTACATACCCGCCGCGAGCAGTCCTGCCAAGCGCAGTCAGACCGTCCGGATTCTGGCAGTCGTGGTTGATGATTCCGCCGATGTGCCAGAATCGATCATACAGCTCATCACCCAGAAAACGCTTCAGCTCATGCGGATGCCACTTGCGATGCGCCCCATTGGCGCAGATCAGCGAAATATCCCAATCCCGGACCCCGCCTCTGGTCAAAACCTCTATCACCCGCGGCAGTTTGGTCTGCCAGGGCAATGGCGGACGAGTCGGGTCGTCGAATCCGATGGCAACCGACATGCCCGGGCGAACCAGCTCTGCGAGCGGCGGGCTGCCGATCGGATTCTGCAGAGCCCGATCGACTTCATCTTCCGGATTCTGCAGGAATGGCGGGTTCTGAAATTCGATGACCGTCGAATCATCGGGCACATCGATTGAAATTTTCTGAGAACCGAAATCAGCCTGGACCGCAACCATTGAATTTTCCCTTCAGATTTGACACATTGCGAATGCCGCAGGCGAATATCGAGGTCTGCCTTGCTCAGCCGACAATTGGAACTCAGCTGGCTTTGCAGGCATTGAATACTCGAATCGCCGCGCAGGCCGCACCGTAGCCATTGTCAATGTTGACCGTCGCCACTCCCGGCGCGCAGCTCGACAATACCGACTCAAGCGCTGACCGGCCGCCTTCTGCAACACCGTAACCGACTGAAGTCGGCACGGCAATGATGAATGATGGAATGAGACCGCCGACAACCGATGCCAGCGCCGCATCCATGCCAGCGACAACGATGACAACCGCATAATGGCGCAGCTCCTGCTCGACATTCAGAATTCGCCAGAGACCCGCGACGCCCACATCATAATACGGAACACTCCTGAAGCCGTGGTAATGCAGCGTTCTTTCCGCTTCCCGCGCAACGGGAAGATCAGAAGTCCCTGCGGTGACGATTGCCGCGCTATGTGCATTTTCGGACAGCGAGCGGTCACCGACGATGCCGGTGCGAGAGATCGCATCGAAATCAATCAGCTGCCTGACAGAATCATCGAGTTCAAGAAACTTGGCTTCCGCCATACGCGTCAAAAACAGGTCGCGCCCTTTCTCTTTGGCGTCAAGCACGATCGATTCAATCTGAGACGCGGTCTTGCCGGCACAGAAGACCGCCTCTTCGATGCCGACTCTCTGCACGCGCTCGGTGTCGGGTGTGAATTCGGAAACTGACATCAGCTTGTCATCGCAACAAAGGCGCTGCCCATTCTGTAGGGTTCGAATGACACGGCATATTGGTTGATCTGTGCTGGAAATTGTTTTTCAACAAACTCGGAAATAATTGCGCGGTTTTCTGAATCAAGCCGCGCAAGCGTATCGATGTCCAGTTCAATCACAATTGACTGGCTTCGAATTCGACAGCGAACCACATCGGCCTGCAATCGGTCTCGAACCGCGATTTCCACCCGATCAATTGCCTGCAGACAGTTCGCATCAATCGCTGTGCCGGTCTGCACGCGGCTGGACAGGCACGGTGACGCGGGCAGGCAAGCCAGATCCTTGAGCTTCAGCAGCCTTGCAATGGCGCGGATGGCAGGCTTCGAAATTCTTGCTTCCACATACGGATGGCGAACTGAATGCTGCTCGGCTGCTTTCAAACCCGGGCGAAAATCACCCAGATCATCAAGATTTGTGCCTGACAGAATTTGCTTGCCGGTCCGACTGGCAATGCAGGAGTAAAGATTGTGTTTGCAGAAAAAGCAGCGGTTGATCGGATTGCGCACATACCTATCATCCTGAAACTCACCCGCATCCCTGATCGTCAGATTCCAGCCTTCGGCTTCGGCGTGCTCGCGCACCCTCTGAGTTGCCCGCTGCGGCACTGCAGGTGATATGGCGTGGAAGATTTCAACTTCGACTCCTTCAGTTCTGCCTGCAATGACTGCCAGCAGCGTGCTGTCGATGCCGCCGCTGACTGCGATGACTGAAGATCCAATTCTCCTCAGCAGCTGTTGGAGCCTCTGCAGGCACTCGCGCGCTTCGTGCTCGGAAAATAAAGCGATTCGCTCGTCCACTGATCCCATAAACTCTCAACCCTTCGGCAGATTTTTCTCAACACTGAGTTCAGCCGCCTGCTTCACCGACTTTCGCTGACTGTATCCTCCGGTGTTCACCAGATGATCAGAATCAACCTTGGCCGTATGCCCGCCATCAGGACGCACTGCCACCTTGAGTGGCACGGCAGTGTCAGTTTCATTGTGAATCAAAGAGTCTCGTCGCAGCGCCAATCGGTCAGTGGTCTGCACCCGCACACCGAGCGTCGCAGTTTCCAGCGCACATCGCGACGCGACTTCGTCAATCTGCTCGGGCTCAGCCAGCACCTGAACCTGAACTGTCATGCGACTTTTCTTTCCCATTGCCGGAATCTGGATCACATCAAGCACACCTGGGCTTGCGCGCAGTCGCTCAAGTCCGATGCTCAAGTCCTCAAGCGGCTGATCATCAACTTCAAAATTCAGCACCGCGACTCTCTCATATCGAACAGCATCCAGCGTCTCCTGATATGCAGTCAGCCGCAGGACATTGCTGATGCCCTGAAAAGCCGCGCTCCCGAAACCCTGACCTGTGCCGGACAGAGTCATGGATGAGCGACGGCTGTCAAACCGCGGATTGATGGTGCGAAGAATTGCCGCGCCGGTTGGCGTGACCCGCTCGCCTTCTCTCCCGTCATTATGAACTGGACAGCCCTTGAGCAGCTCTGCAACAGCCGGCGCTGGCAGCGGCAGCACACCGTGGGCCGTTTTGACCGTGCCGTTGCCCGCAGGCAGCGACGCGCACGACCAGGATGAAACCCCTGCGGTGCAGATCAAGAATGCGGCGCAGACAATGTCTGTCAACGAGTCAGGTGAGCCCGCCTCATGCAAAGTGACTTGATCAATCTCGATTCCGTGGACTGTCGCCTCTGCGCGCGCCAGATTCTTGAGGATTTGACTCGCCGTATTCTTGACTTCGTCTTTCATTGATGAGCCTGTGATGTCACTCAAAAGCTCCCGATAATGCGCATGGTGATGATCCAGTTCCGGACCCGAGATATTGAACCGCCTGCCCACCAGAATCGAATCGCTGTGTGATTCGACGCGCGCATCAATATCCTTCAATGCTGGAACACAGCGCAGGTTCTCCAGCATGTCCTCAAGAGATTCGGGAAAAAGGTCCAGCATCGCCGCAACAAACATGTCACCGGCAATGCCGCCAACGGGATCAATGTGTATGTGCGAGAACGTCATTCTTGTACAAATGATGAAGATGTCATTGCCAGTCGAGACACTCTCATTTTATGCAAATTGCCAGTGGCTGAACCCCCTATCCTCAAGTCTTAAGAATGTGGTGAAAATTCCGTTGAAACAAGCCAAGCGCCGCATTGGTTTCGCATATATTTATTGATTTGATTCAAACGGAATCAATGAATCGCGCGCCGCGCCGCTCTCACGGTCGGCGCAGTCCTGATTCATTCTTTAATTTATACTTGTTTTCAATGGTTTGCCTGACAATCCGGTGCATATGAGCGATGAGCTACAAATCTGAATCATCCACAAACAACTGGCATTATCCGACTGCCATGCGCTTCGGCGCGGGGCGAATCGAGGAAATCTCTTCAACGTGCAGGGAATATGGAATCAACAATCCGCTGCTGGTTACTGACCCCGGACTGGTGTCGCTGCCGATGGTTGACCAGATTCTGACTCAGTGTCACAATCGACTTGAAAACTGCACGCTTTTCTCCAGTCTGCAGGCCAATCCGATCGAGGCGAACGTGATCGAGGGTGTTGCCGCATTTCGAACAAACGCCCACGACGGCGTCATAGCGCTGGGCGGCGGAAGCGCCTTGGATGTCGCCAAGGCCATTGCGCTGATGGTGGGTCAGACTCGTCCAATCTGGGATTTCGAAGATCGCGAGGACTGGTACACAAGAGCCAATGCTGATGCGATCGCACCGGTCATCGCGATACCAACCACCTCCGGCACCGGGTCCGAAGTGGGACGGGCGTCAGTCATCACAGACGAGTCCGATCAGACCAAGAAGATCATCTTTCACCCGAAAATGCTGCCCGTCTGTGTCATTCTTGATCCGGAAGTCACAGTCGGCCTGCCGCCGGCGCTGACCGCCGGTGTGGGCATGGATGCGCTGTCTCACAATCTTGAAGCCTATTGCAGTCCGGTGTTTCATCCGCTGGCTCAGGGCATCGCGCTGGAAGGCATGCGCCTGGTCCGAGACTGGCTGGAATCAGCGTGCAAAGACGGCGGCAACATTGAGGCCAGAGCGCAGATGCAGGTTGCCTCATCCATGGGCGCGACAGCCTTCCAGAAAGGTCTGGGGGCCATGCACAGCCTGAGTCACCCCTGCGGCTCGGTGCTTGGCACGCATCACGGCACAACCAACGCGGTGGTGATGCCTTACGTTCTGGACTTCAACTGTCAGTCCATTGAAGACCGGCTGGCGGCTCTGGCAAGATATCTTGATCTGCCGAATCCATCAGCGGACTCCGTCATCAGCTGGGTGCTCGATCTGCGCCGGCGGATCGGCATTCCGCACACACTGAGCGAGCTGGGCGTCAATGACTCTCACATCGATAAATTTTCTGAGATGGCGCTGGTTGATCCTTCCACTTCAACCAACCCGGTGATGATGACGCGGGAGGGATTCGAGGAACTGTACGATCACAGCATTTCGGGTGCGATCGGTGTCAGCTGATCAGTCAATCTGCGAAAAATTCGATTTGCCGCGCGAGAATCTATGGGTTTTCGGATACGGATCGTTGATGTGGGACCCGGGCTTTCCATACGTTGAATCGCATCGAGCCAGAATTTACGGGTTTCACCGGTCACTGTGCATCCGGTCGATCCGCTACCGCGGCACCCGCGAGCTGCCAGGTCTGGTTTTCGGACTGGACCGGGGCGGCTCATGCACGGGAATGGGATACCAGATTGAACCCGCAAGGCAACGCGAGGTCGCCGACTACCTGCAGGACCGCGAAATGCTGAATGACATTTACGAACCGTCGATTCGGACCATCGTTCTGGACGACGCGCGGCGCGTGCCGGCGCTCACCTTTGTCGTGAAACGTCACCACGATTCTTACGTAAAGAACCTGAGCGCCAGTCAGACAGCAGACATCGTTGCACGCGCAAAGGGCCAGCGAGGCCCGAACATTGACTATGTCCTGTCAACTCTGAACACGATGGAGTCCATCGGCATCCGCGATAAGGAACTGCACCGCGTGGGCCAGATGGCCGCCAAGAATATTGATGAGAGATAGCAGAGCTCGCAATGGCTAGAGACGCTCAGTACAAATCTGCCCGCCCAGGGAGATGGTCAACTCGATTGGCGCTGCTCGGACTGGCGGCGCTTTATGTCATCTATGCCGCCTTTTTCCAGCCGAACGAAACCCAGCTGGTTGCCGACGCCACTTCCGACAGTCTGCTCGCGACCAGTGAGCATCACAAGACCATCGTCACGGCGACGACCGAGCTGGCAGCCGTTTTTCATTATCGCAACAAGCCGCTCACCAATGAGTTCTCGGAAGAGATCCTGACCGAATATCTGGAAGCGTTGGATCCCCAGAAAGCGTACTTTCTGGCATCTGACATCAGAGAGTTCGAGTCCAATCGCTTCTATTTTGACAACTACCTCAAGAAAGGAAGTCTGGACGAGGTTTTCTCAATCTACAAAATCTACCAGCAGCGAGTGCAGGATCGGGCTGACTATGCGATCGGAATGCTCGAATATTCGTTTGACTTCGCGCTTGATGAGCAGATTCAGCTGAGCAGGTCCGACGAGGACTGGCCGGTCAGCCAGTCCGAAAGCGATGCGCTGTGGAAGAGTCTGGTCAAGGACGATATTCTGACTTTGAGGCTCAACGGTGAGGACGAGGCGCGGATTCCAGAAATTCTTGTCTCAAGATACGAGCGATTCAAGAGCTCTGTCGCTCAGTCAAACTCATTTGATGTGCTTGAGATTTTCCTGAATTCCTACCTCAAGGAACTTGACCCGCATTCGGAATTCTTCTCGCCGCACAGCTCCAGCAATCTTCGCATCAGCATCTCCCAGCAGATTGAGGGAATCGGCGCGATGCTCAGAACTGAAGGCGAACATACCGTTGTGCAGGGCATCATCACCGGCGGACCGGCGCACCTGAGCAAGCAGCTCCATGAGGGTGATCGAATTGTCGCAGTCTCCACAGGCGATGGCAGCATCTTTCAGGACATCGTGGGATGGCGCATTGAAGATGTCGTTGATCTGATTCGAGGTCCCAGGGGCACCACAGTCTTTCTCAGGATTCTGCGCAAGGACGCCAGTCCCGGCGCACCGACTGAAACCGTCGAACTGGTGCGGCAGAATGTCAAGCTCGAAGATCAGATGGCGAAAAGATCGACGGTCGAAATCGAGTCTGAAGGGAACATTCTTCAGCTCGGCGTGATTCAGCTGCCATCTTTCTATTCGAATTTCATGGAATCCGATGACAGCGACTCGGTTCCGAGTTCCTCGGCAGATGACGTGAAACAGTTTCTGATTGAATTTCAGCAGCAGGATGTCGATGGCCTGGTTTTCGATTTGCGGGGCAATGGCGGCGGAGCTCTTCGCGAAGCAGTTGAACTCACCAGCATGTTCATTCCGAGCGGTCCTGTTGTCCAGGTTGAAAATTCCGCCAAGGAAGTCGAAGTCCATTCGGACAACGACGGCACAGTCATCTACGACGGGCCGCTGGTCGTGCTTGTTGACCGCGGCAGCGCCTCTGCCTCAGAAATTTTTGCCGGCGCAATACAAGACTACAATCGCGGAATCGTGGTTGGCGAGACGACTTTCGGGAAAGGCACTTTGCAAACCATCTGGCCGCTCAGTCAGCTGGCCAGTGACAATGCCGACCTCGGCGCGCTGAAACTGTCAACCGCGCAGTTTTTCAGGGTCAGCGGCACCAGCACGCAGCATCTTGGTGTGACTCCTGACATACTGTTTCCGACCAATGCGTTTCTTCAGGAGTCGGGGGAGCGCGCCTTGGAAAACGCGCTTCCTGAGTCTGAGATCACGCCGACGGTCTGGTGGGAAGAGACTAAGCTCGACGGCAAAATTCCGGAAATCCGGCAATTGAACCGCGCCCGCATGGAGCTCAATCCATTGATGGCCTTTCTGGTCGAGCGAGACCGGCTTACGTTTCACAGAGACAGACCATCCGTAGTCAGTCTGAACGAGGAGATGAGAAAGCAGCGACTTGACAGTGACCGGGCTGAACAGCTGATTTTCATCAATGAAGTGCGCTCGCTGTTCGGCCTTGAGCCCACCGATTCGGTTTCGAGGGACGCAGTTCCGACTGATCGGTTCGACAGCGTGTTTCTCGACGAGGCAATCAATATTCTGGCTGACCTGGTGACGCTTGAAATTGCCGAATCAAGTTCCTGATCGAATCTAAAAACAGCTTCTCGACGCAATCGAATATGAAACTTTCCATGTGGGCCGATCGCATTTATCGCGAGCGCGGCATCATCAGTCTGATGAAGGACCTGGGGAATGCCTCTGCCGAAGAGGGCCGCCCTCTCTATATGCTGGGCGGTGGCAATCCGGCGCAGATTCCCGAAATCGAGCGATATTATCGGGACCAGATGGCTGACATTATGCGGTCCTCGAAATACGAGAGGCTGATTGGAAACTACGCCGGTCCGCAAGGGCTTTATCAGTATTCGGTGGCGCTGGCCGATTTGCTGCGAAGAACGTATGGCTGGGACATCGGGCCGCAGAACATCGCGGTCACCAATGGCAGCCAGATGGGGTTCACAATTCTGTTTCGCCTGTTTTCCGGCCGTTATGACAGTCACGCAAACAAGCAGATTCTGCTGCCGATGGCGCCGGAGTACATCGGCTACAACGAAGCCGATGAGGAAGCGCCTCGATTTCGCTCCATTCGCCCGAAAATCGTCAAGACTTCCGCAACGACATTCAAGTATGAGATTGATTTCAAGCAAATCGAGATTGCAGATGATATTGGCGCCATCTGCATCTCGCGTCCGACGAATCCAACCGGCAATGTTGTCACAGACGAGGAGCTGAGCAGTCTTGCCAGCCTGGCAAAACGCCATCAGATTCCATTAATTGTCGATGGCGCTTACGGCCTGCCGTTTCCGAACATGATTTACACCGATGCCGCGGTTGAGTGGAACCCGGACATCATCTTGAGTCTGAGCCTGTCAAAACTCGGTTTGCCCGGCACCCGAACCGGCATCATCGTCGCCCATGAGGAGATTATTGAGCTGTTCACCTGCGCCAATGCGATCATGACGCTTGCCAGCGGAAATTTCGGATCAGTGCTGACTTTGAATTCGGTTCAAAACGGTGAGATTCTGAAACTGAGCAATGAGATCATCCGGCCCTACTACAAGAATCTCATGGAACACGCTGCTGAAGCGATTCACCAGCAATGCCGCGGCATTCCCTGCATGCTGCACAACCCCGAAGGCGCATTCTTTGTCTGGCTGTGGTTTCCGGGCTTGCCAATCACTGACGAAGAGCTGTATGCGAGACTCAAGCGGCGGAATGTCTATGTTGTGCCGGGAAGCTATTTCTTTCCCGGATTGCAGGAGCCCTGGCGGCATGGACGCGAGTGCATCCGGGTCAGCTACGCTGGAGACAAGGCGATGGTGCGGGATGGCATCGGGATCATTGCAGAAGAGGTTGCCAGGGCGTTCGACGAATCAGACCGGCAAGTCAGCGACTCCTCTGATCTCAAAGCAGCCGCGCAGTCGGGATGCTAGACCGCCGCTTCCGCGGGCTGGATTTCTTCGCGTGAGAACTTTGCTTTGCTGACTGATGGCTCACCGCGCGACCACTCAATGAAGACATCAAACAATCGCCTCTGATTCGGATCGGTCTTGGCAGTGTACTCCGGATGCCACTGCACCGCAATCACCTGCGGGTATTCGTCAGACTCGATTGCTTCAATGACGCCATCATCTGCAGAGGCAACCACCTCAAAGCCGGGAGCCGGCTGTCGGACTGACTGGTGATGATAGGAAGCGCATTCCATCTCAGTGAGAGAAAGAATCTCTGCCAGCTTTGAACCGGGTGCGATTGAGACTGGATGATCAACTTTGTTGGACTCACCGCCCCGATGAAGAACAGTCTCCCCGTATTCATCCGGCACATGCTCAACCAGTGTGCCGCCCATCGCAACGTTCAGCACCTGCAGTCCTCTGCATATCGCCATGATCGGCAATTTTTTCCGCAGTGCCAGCCGCGTCAATTCCAGCTCGTACCGGTCCCGCTCCGGATTGACTCCGTAGACCGCCTCCTTGCGCTCTCCACCGTATTCGCCGGGGTCCACGTCCGCGCCGCCCGTCAGCACAACGCCATCCAGCCGGTCCAGCTGCGATGCGATATTGTCCTCGGTGGGGGCGATGATCACAGGAATGCCACCCGCGCGTTCGACAACATCCAGATAGTTCGCCGGCAAAGTGAACCGATCCTCTTCGTTTCGCTGATAGCTGGTTACACCAATAAGCGGTTTAGTCATTTTTCAGTAAGAACTCCTTGTAGCTTTTCCAGATCAGCCTGAACGCACTGGTCAGTTCCTGCGGATTCTCCAGAATCCAGCTGTCCAGTTGGTGCGGGCTGAACCATCGTCCTTCGACCGCTTCATGCGGGTCGATCTCAAAAGGTCCATTATGATTGATTCTGTAAATCCAGCAGAACTCGTAGTCTGTGATTTCGCTGGCGTTCAGCTTGAACAGTTTTTCCGGTGGACCGTCAAGTCTGATGCCGATCTCTTCCTCAGTTTCCCGAATCATCGCTTCATCATAATCCTCGCCGGTCTGCAAGTGACCTGCCACTGACGAATCCCAAAGATCTGGATTGTTGTCGCGATCAGGCCCGCGCAACTGCAGAAACACCTCGCCTGAGTCATTCAGGACGATAGCATGAACTGAACGGTGCAGCAGGTTTTTCCTGTGAACTTCAGCTCGGGACTTGCAGTCGATCACCTGATCATTGGCATCGACCACATCGAAAAACTCTTCGGGTTCAGGCATGGTTCTTTGAACTGATTGATGATGTTGATTCGTCTTGCGATGATCGCATTCAGATGAATGTCTATCCCTAGCCCAAGTTTAACATTTCCGCAGCGGCCCGAACCTTGAAAACCGTGATTCCGGCCTGATCGGAGCCGGAATTCCCGATTTTCCATCCATTTCCGACCCTTTTTCCGCCTGTTTGGGGGTCAATCTGCAGTTCTCCAGAAAGTAGTGCCAACATTTGCATCATTGGCCCTGATTCCCCCTCCCGGTCCTGTAAAATGACGGCCATGTTCATCAGAAAGACCAAGACCGCCACCAACAGGGACGGCACGGCGCGCGGCAGCTACCGGCTGGTGCAGAGCGAGCGCGACGGCGAGAAGGTGCGCCAGCGCACGCTTTTGAACCTGGGCGCCAGCTTCAGCGTTGAAAAAGAAAAATGGAAGCTTTTATGCCAGCGCGTCGGGGAGCTGCTGGCGGCGCAGCACAGCTTCGACTTCGCGGGGCCCGACCCGGAGCTCGAGTCCGAGGCCCGGCGGATCGCCAAACGGCTGCTGGAGCGGCGCGGAACCACACCCGAGGAGCCGGCGGCGAAGGACTTCCAGACGGTGGATGTGAACTCCGCGGAGGATTTCGACGCGCGCACCGCCGGCGGCGAGCACGCCGCGCTGGCGGCACTGGCGGCGCTGGGGCTGCCGCAGCTGCTCGCCGGACTCGGCTTCAACGGCCGCCAGAGATGCTGGGCGCTGGCCTCGATCGCGGCGCGCATGCTGGCGCCGGGCTCGGAGCGCCGGACCTGCCAGTGGCTCCGCAAGGCCAGCGCGCTGGGCGAGATGCTGGACATCGACTTCGGGGCCCTGAGCGAGATGGGCCTGTACCGCGCCTCGGACCAGCTTCTGAGGCATCAGGACGCCATCGAGGAACACGTGCACGGGCGCGCCTGCGAGCTGTTCGGCCTCACCCCCACCATCGCGTTCTACGATCTCACCAACACCTACTTCGAGGGCCGCATGGCGGATATGGAGGGCGCCGCGCGCGGCCGCTCCAAGGAGAAGCGCAGCGACTGCCCGCTGCTGACCCTGGCGCTGGCGGTGGACGCCGCCGGCTTCGTCATGCGGAGCCGGGTGCTGGCCGGCAACATCGGCGAGTGCAGGACCCTGGGCGCGATGCTGGCGGAGCTGGGCGCGGCCCGAGGCGCGGTGGTGGTGATGGACCGCGGCATCGCCACCGAGGATAATCTCAAGTGGCTGAGACAGAACGGCTACCAGCATCTGGTGGTGTCGCGCGAGAAGCTACGCGAGTTCGAGCCCGGCGACGGGGCGCAGACGCTGCTGAGCGCCGGCGGCGCCGAGGTGCGTTTCTACCGCGAGGTTCTGGTGCTGACGGACGACGACGGCAGCACCCATCAGGAGGCGTATCTGCGCTGCTATTCCGAGGCCCGGGCCGAGAAGGAGAGCGGCATCATCGACCGCTTCCGCAAGCGCTTCGAGAAGGGCCTTGGAAAGATCAATGAATCCCTGAAAAAGCCGAAGGCGCACAGCAGGCTGGCGCAGGTCGAGAAGCGCGTCGGCCGGCTCAGCGCCCGCAACTCGCGCGTGGCGCGCCACTACCAGCTCAGCTACATCACCGACGAGGCCGGCGAGCGGGTGCGGGAAATAGAATGGGAATGGCAGCCGGCCGACGGCTCCATGGCCACGCACCCGGGGGTCTACTGCCTGCGCAGCAGCATCCTGGCCTGGGACGCCGAGACGCTGTGGCGCACCTACATGACGCTGACCCAGGTCGAGTCGGTGTTCCGTTGCCTGAAGTCGGAGCTGGGCCTGCGGCCCGTGTTTCACCAGAAAAAACGCCGCGCCGACGGCCATCTGCTGATCTCGGTGCTGGCCTACCAGGCGGTCTGCGTGCTGCGCACCCGGATGCGGGACCGCCGGGGCTGGCACGACAGCTGGACGACCATCCGCCAGGAGCTGGCCGGAATCACCCGCACGACCACCTCGTTCCAGCGCGAAGACGGGCGCACGCTGCACCTGCGCAAGACCGCCCGCGCCGACGCCGATCAGGCCGCGCTCTACGAGGCCATGGGCGTCGCACCGCCGCCCAAGCGCCTGCAGAAGACCGTCATCTGAACTCTCCCGGCCGGCGCCCGCCGGCTGCACAATATTCCCCGAAGGCGACTTTGTAGTGCCATCGGGATTATTTTGTTTTTTATTTTCAGCAGCTTAGGTCACCAGATGTTAAACTTGGGCTAGTATTTTGCCTGATGAACCAGCAAGTATCGGCAAAATCTCACTCACTTGCCAATGGAAGGAATGTCTACGGTGATTGAGATGATGTCGGTGCCGTGATACTGCTGATGGTGAACGGAGGATGCATAGTGCTGCAGTATTCGCAATGAAACCTCCCTTTCAACTGCAACTTCATCGGTCTGTCCTTCCAGCAGCGCCATTCGATCTTCGATATTCACCTCACCCGATGCCGCAATCACTTCCATGATCACAGTATTGCCTTCCTTTTGAACAGTAAGAAACAGGTGCCGCCTGCCTGAGTCGCTGTCTGTCTCCGGCGCATGATCCAGCAGTGTGATCAGCGCTTCCTCAGCAACCATGACAAGTCTCTCGGCCACCGCCTCACTCCACTTGCGATTTGACGCGAATGCGTGCAGAAACGCTCTCATATCCCTCAGTGAGCTCAACTCGAACGGCGCCTTCAGACGACTGCGCCGCGAGGAGGTCAGTTCCATGAACAGCGTCAGCAGAATCGCCACCAATCCGCCGCCTGTCATCCCGTTTTCCAAAAGTCCACCCGCGAATCCTGCGACCTGCTCTGGAAAAATCAATCCATTTTGAAATCCGACACCAGCCCAGAACGCAATGCCGACAACCAGACTCTTGCGATAATCGGTTCCATCCTGAATGATGATTCGCATGCCAACTACGAAAAGCAATCCCAGCAGGACGGTCATATAGGCGGCTGCCACCGGACCGGGGATTGCAGTCACCACCGCCAGGAATTTTGGAAAGAATGCCACCGCAACGAAGGCCGTTCCCAGCGCCACCCCGACACTGCGAGCCCCGACACCGGTCAGCGCAGTCACCGCCACGCTCGTTGAATAGGTTGTATTCGGAACCGTTCCCGCCAGTCCGGAAAGAAAGTTTCCAAGTCCATCGGCGCCAACTGCGCCCTGCACTGCCCGAAAATCAATCGCGCGCGGCTCGCGCCAGGAAACGCGTTGAATCGCCACGCCATCGCCAACCGTCTCGATGGCGCCAACCAGAGTCACGATGACAAAAGCAGGCAGCAATGCCCAGAATACAGGACCGAAACTCAGATCAAGCCCCGGCCATGAGCCACTGGGCAATCCAAACCAGCTCGCATCCGCGACACTCTTGTAATCGTATATTCCAAAGAACCCGGCGATCACAGTGCCAGCTGTGATTCCAATGACCGGGGCCCAAAGCCTCAGCATGCCTTTGGCTTTCAATGCGATCGCGCAGATGACCAGAGCTGTCACCAGCGCTGAAATCAAAGCCGAGTTGCCGGGGGCGTCTTCTGGAACCTGTTTCAGCATGTCGAATACGATGGGCATCACCGTAACCGGGATCAGCATGATGACGGTACCGGCTACAGAAGGAGTCAGTATTCGACGAAACAGCGACAGCCGCCAGGCAAGCAAGAATTGAAATACTGATGAAACGATGACCAGTGTGGCGAGCATCGCAGGTCCGGCCTGAGCGATTGCAGCAACACAGACTGCGATGAACGCACCGGAAGTGCCCATCACAAGTACGTAGCCCGCGCCGATTCGACCGACCCGAACCGCCTGAATCACGGAGCTTATGCCGCTGACGAACACTGCTGCGAACACCGCCCAAGTCAGATAGGATTCATCCCCTCCGGCCGCCCGCACCACGATGGCCGGCCCCAATACGACACCCGCAATGCAAAGAACCGCGAGTTGGATGCCAAGTCCTGTGGAAAGCGCTATCGGTGGTTTCTCGTCAGGCTGATAGCGCACGTTTTCGACTCTTTGAGTTTCACTCGCAGCCATAGTCTGACCTCGTCCCTGAATTCATTTCCATTGCTCAAAATTCTCCTGTGTCAATAATTTTTATTGGTGATTGCGTCGAACTGATCAATTCGAGCCCCTCATGTGATAATGATAATTCGCAAACGATGCAATTCTTTCGATTCTTGAAAGAAAATTGCAAAAATCAATCGAATTTCGATAATTTTTTTTTCGAATCAATCCTATTGCAGAGATTTTCATTCAGTCTGCCAAGCGTTCACATTTTTCGATTTACGAACAGCGGATAATAAGTTGCATTTGTAATTGTTTTTCATAAATCAGGGAGAATAATTAATATAATTCACAAAATATAACTATATTGTAGTGAATAGTCTCCATAATTACAGTTTTTCAGACGTTCTGACGGTTTTTCGCGAGCGACATCTTCCCGTAGCTGCAACACTGGCGGGGTATGCTGCGCTGATTGAGGCATACGGCTTGCAGGTGCCGCTTCCCCGAATTCTCAGCGGGATTGGTGAACGACACCGCTTCATCGAGCGCGACGGCTGGCGAATCTATTCGCCGCGCCACGCACCCGACGCCACTTTGGAGGGTCACATCACCTTCGCCCTGAAAAGAGAAGGTCTGAATCTCGCCATTCTGAAGAGCCTGTTTTCAGTAACAGGCCCCGACGCAATTGCCGATCTGGTCAAGAACAAACCGACAAGCGCCTACGCGCGGCGAGTTTGGTTTCTCTATGAATGGCTGACTGGCAAACGGCTCGACCTTCCAGATGCCGATAGCGGCCCTTATGCGGCGGTCGTCAATCCGGATCAGCAATATGCAGTCGCCGCTGAAAACTCGACTCGGCATCGCATAAAGAACAATCTCCCTGGCACACCAGCCTTTTGTCCACTGGTTTTTCGAACTGAACAATTGGAAAATTTCATTGAGGGCGACTTGCAGGCACGCGCACACGAAGCCTTTGCCTTGGTGCCGCGCGAGCTGCTGAAACGCACGGTGTCAACTTTGCTCTTTCAAGAGGCCGAAGCAAGTTTCGCCATTGAGGGCGAACAACCTTTGCAAAGCCGCATCCATCGGTGGGCTCATGCTATCGCTCAGGCTGGGCGCCGGCCGATTGATGTCAATGAACTGCTGCGTTTGCAGAATCTGGTGATCGGGGATGCGCGTTTCATCCGGTTAGGTCTGAGAACCGAGGGCGGATTCGTCGGTCGACACAACCTTGCGACACAGATGCCTATTCCAGACCACATCAGCGCTCGGCCGGATGATTTGGAGCAGCTGATTGAGGGGATCGTCGCTTTCGAGAAGGGTGCCGCGCAATATCTTGATCCCATTCTGGCCGCATCCGTTTTCGCATTCGCTTTTGTCTACATCCATCCCTTTGAAGATGGCAACGGTCGACTGCATCGTTATCTGATTCATCATCTCTTGGCGCAGCGCGGTTTCAATCCACCAGGGCTCGCATTGCCCGTGTCCGCCGCGATTCTAGACAGAATCGAAGACTACCGCACCGCACTGGAAGATTACTCACAGCGTCTGCTGCCAGCCGTGAAGTGGGAAGCCACGGAACGCGGCAATGTTCAAGTATTGAACGATACCGGTGATTTCTATCGGTTTTTCGATGCTACGGTACAAACTGAGTTTATGTATGGCTGCGTGCAACGTACAATCGAAGTGGATCTGCCGCAAGAGGCAGAATTTCTGAGAGGATTCCATGCCTTCCGGAAACGCGTGAACCAAATAGTCGATATGCCTGAGCGTGTATCAGATCTGCTTTTTCGATTTCTTCATCAGAATGCCGGCACGCTCTCCCGCCGCAGACGAACTAGGGAGTTCGCCGAACTGACAGATGACGAAGTTTCGCGCATCGAGTCGATTTATCAGGAAGAATTTGGTGTCGAGCACCCTTGAGTGCGAACGAAAAATCAGCATTCAAGAGTCACCGTTTCAGCAAGTTCGGTTAATGCGTCAACCCCTCCGCTTGCTCCAAGACAGCGGCTGATTCCCACCTATAACCGCTGATTCTCACAAATTCACCGCGCTTGTGATCGAAACCCCGCGAGTCTCCGTATTCGCGGGTGAGGCGAAAAGTAGACCACTTTTGCGCATCAAAAACCGATAGTTTCAGACTTCCTGACCTCGGCTGAGTTGTTGTGTTGCTAATGTCGGCATAGATTGAATGACGGTGTTTGTATGGTGCGCAATCTGGTGTGCCAACAGCTATCGACAGTCGCATCACGGGGTTCAAACGATTGATTTGCGCATCATGTTTCTTAGCCACTCTCGAAATGGCGTAAGACTGATTTGAGAGTTTTCATCCGATTAAAATCAATAGAGTGAATGCTTTGAAAATTCCAATCCAAATATCTCAGTTTACCGAGGTCAGGAAGTCTGAGTTTTGGAGTGTTCTCCCGGTAAACACCTGCAAATACCGCATATTTCCAGTCAGAAAAAAGTGTGTCAGGCTCGAGAACACATTTATTGTGGATTTTTTCCAATCCTTCTGTTACAAGGGCAGTCCGCAAAAAAACATGCACGGAGTGCGCAATGAAAGAAAAGAGCAACAAGAACAAACTTGAGCCAATATTTCAAACAGTCAATCGCAAAGCGTTCATAATTGCCCTCTTTCACCAGCTGTCAGCGATGCCACCGATTGGATACCGGGTAATTTCGACTATGCCAACACCTCGCCGACTCCAGTCAATATTTTTTATAACAATAAGTTAAGTTGATTGTTGGAAATCGTAAAGGCTTAGTTGCGAATCAGTCTGACAAGCGTCTTGGCAACCGTGCGGGAGTCTGTTGCTGGCTGTGCTGCCGATTCACCATAAATTCTGAACCGAATCGCTCCAGCCGCCCGTCCGCACCGCAACTCACAAGAAAATTGGCTTGCTGTAAGCTGGCAATTGAGCCATGAGTGCGAATTCAATATTAGGTCCGAGTCTCGGAGTCGCTGTCGCAGGTGCAATCTGGGGCACCTACTGGATTCCAATCAGAAAGCTGGATGAGATCGGAGTGACGGCATCATGGGCGTCATTGATCGCCCTTGGTTTAACCGCCCTGTTCTTCATCTTCTTTTTTCTCAGGCAGTGGCTCAACACAGGCCGCCTGCCCTGGAACGTGCTGATAACGGGATTGCTGACCGGAATGTGCGTGATCTTCTACGCGGTTTCGCTGGTCCTGACTGATGTGATCAAAACCGTGCTGCTCTTCTATCTCACGCCGGTGTGGAGCACCATCATGGATCGCGTGCTGTTTCGACAGCGCATCTCCCGCTACCGCATTGTGGCAGTCACCGCGGGTTTGGCCGGTCTCGCAGTGATACTCGGCATCGGTGAAGGCATCCCGAAAATCTCGAATCTGGGCGACTTGCTGGCACTGCTGTCCGGGCTTGTCTGGGCTGTCGCGATGATACGCGTCAATGGAGACCGCAAGGCAGCCGTGTGGGAGCAAGTCGGCGCATTCTACATTGGCGGAACGATATTTGCGGCATTCTTCATTCTGGTGCCGGTCGAGGGAGACACCAGTGTGCCAAGCATGCAGACTGTCACCGAAGCGCTATTCTGGCTTTTTGTCTTTATTGCCGCTTACCTGCCATCCATGTACATGATGTTCTGGGGTGCACAGAGACTCGCGCCGGCCCGTGTTGGAATACTTCTGATGACCGAAATCGTATTCGGCGTTACATCCGCCGCTCTGCTGTCCGGTGAGCCGTTTGGATGGAAGGAAGTGATCGGAATTGTGCTGATACTGAGCGCCGCAGTGATCGATGTTTCTGACCGCTATTCCACCGCCAGATCAGCAAACCAGCTTGAGCAGCCGAAATGACCTGAGCCGCTATCGTTTTGCCGCGCCCGAACTTTCCAATACTGCACACAGCGCCAGCAGCATGTCCTCGTCTCCCGGCTTCGCAATCACAAACACGCCGATCGGCAAACCATCTTTCGACATCCCCGCAGGCAGATGCGCAGTTGGAAATCCGCTGATTGCGGCAATGCTGCACATCGATGCATAGTGCTGCCAATTCACAGTTTCCTTCGCCTCGTCTAGATTTGAAGGCACAGCCCCATATTCAAACGGCAAGCATCCGGCGGCAGAAATGATCAATGCATCGCGGCGCTGGAACCACTCTCTGAACAGCAATCGCAGTCCGTAAATCTGTTTCTGGGCATTAATGTACTCCGATGCGGAAATGGCGGCTCCTCGCGTGATCCACTCCGCGGCGAGCGCGCCGAGCTTTTCGGGCTGACGCCCATACGCGTCACCTTGAGCCGCATGAAGGTTTCCACTCAGCACAGTCTGCCACGCGTCAATTGAATCTCTGATTGGCGGTCTTTCCTTTTCGACTCTGCAATCTGCCGACTTCAAGGTTTTCTCGATTCTTGCAATCGCACGACGGTGATTGTCGTCGCACGGCGCGTTCCACAAGGCATTGACCAGCGCCACTGACAATCCTCGAACCGGCCGCCCGATCGCGGCAAGATAGTTCGTTTTCCGCATTCTGACACTGAGCGGATCGACTTCTGACTCCCCCGCAACTACATTCAACAGCAGCGCGCAGTCTGCCGCATCGCGCGTCACCAAAGCAACGCTTGCGAACATCAGGCCGCGCGAATAGATCGGTGTATGTGCGATTCGGCCATAGGTTGGAACCAGAGCGAAGACGCCGCTGAATGCGGCCGGAAGCAATACATTACCACCGATGTCCAGCGCAATTGCGGCGGCGGCGAAATTCCTTGCGACACCGACGCAGGCTCCTGATGAACCGCCGCCCGATACATGCCGGTCACTCCAGGGCGATCGGCAGACAAAGGCATCCTCAGATTCGCTGATGATCAATCCCAATTCAGCGGTTGACGCCTTGCCTAGAAACAGCGCTCCGGCGGCGCGCAATCTTCGCACTGCCATCGAGTCCACTTCCGGTATGTGCTCGGAATAAGCCCGGCATCCGTAGGCGGTCCGCATGTTGGCGACATCGATCAAGTCGTCAACAAGAATTGGGATGCCGTGAAGCGGTCCGGTCGATGCACCGGAATTGAGAGCCTGATCAGCGGATTCCGCGAGCAAACGAACACCCGTCTCAGGAAATGTTGCTAACGCATGAAAGCGGTCGTTCTGCTGCTGGATTTCTGAAATGTACTGATCTGCAAGTTCCGCAGCCCCAATCTTGCGTTCCTCGATCAGCCGCTTGAGTTCGCGTGCCGTCTTGTCGATCACGAGACAGCTCGTTCGGGCTCGGACTCGCGCTGTCTGGAGCGCCAGTCTTCCGCTCGATAGACAGGCGCATCAGAAGGCGGCAATGGATCTCGGCCGCGAATTCGATCCGCCAGCTTTTCCGCCATCATGATCACGGTTGCATTGAGATTGCCGCTGATGATGCTCGGCATGATCGACGCGTCAATGACGCGCAGCTGCGACGTGCCGTGAACGCGTCCCGAAGAATCTACAACTGCCATCTCGTCAGCTCCCATCTTGCAAGTGCAGGAGGGATGATAGGCGCTTTCGCACTTGGCTCGAATGAATGCATCAATCTCACTGTCAGACTGAGCTGCCGAACCCGGCGCGAGCTCCTCGCCTCGATAGGGGTCCAGCGCCCGCTGCGCGAAGATCTCTCGAGTCAGTCTGAGGCCGTCGCGAAATTCGCGCCGGTCCTGTTCGGTCTCAAGATAGTTGAACCGGATTTCCGGCTTCGCTTTGGGATCGCTCGACACGGTTTTCACATACCCGCGGCTGGTTGGGCGCATCGGCCCCATGTGCGCCTGAAATCCGTGATCCTTGACCGGCGCCCGTCCGTCGTAGCTCACCGCAACTGGAAAAAAGTGAAACTGAATGTCGGGGTGCTCCACACCGGCCTGTGTGCGGATGAATCCGCCGGATTCAAACTGGTTGGATGTGCCCCAGCCTTTTTTGCGGATCATCCACTCAAGCAGCACCATCGCCTGCTTTCGAAGCTTGAGCGCAGGATAAAGCGATACCGGCTGCTTGCAGGCATGCTGGACATAGACCTCAAGATGATCCTGCAGATTCTGGCCCGCGCCCGGCAAATCCGCCACGACTGGCACTTTGATCTGCTGCAGATCCTGAGCCGGCCCCACGCCTGACAGGTGAAGCAGCTGCACGGAGTTGATCACACCGCCGCAGAGGATCACCTCCCGCTTGCAGCGCACAGTCCTGACTTTGTTCTGGCTGACCACCTCGACTCCAACCGCCCGGTCCTTGTCAAAAACCACGCGAGTCACCAGCGTGCGGTGCTGGACCTGCAGATTGCTGCGCGAAGAGGCCGGGTTCAGATATGCCCTCGCGGTGCTCCATCGAACTCCGTTGTTCACCGTCATGTCCATCGTGCCGAAGCCTTCCTGCCGAAAGCCATTCTGATCCGCCGTCGCGCCGTATCCTGCCTGGATGCCAGCTTCGACAAACGCGTTGAACAGGGGAATTTCACAGGATGCGGTGGTAACAACCAGCGGTCCGCTATCGCCATGATAGGCGTCTGCACCCGCTTTTCTGTTTCCTGACTTGATGAAATACGGCAGGCAATGGGCGTAAGACCATTCAGGGTCACCCGTTTCCTCAGCCCAGCGATCATAATCAAGCGCATTGCCGCGCACATAGCACAATCCGTTGATGGAGGATGATCCGCCGAGCACTCTGCCGCGCGGGCAGTCCAGAACCCGATTGTCAAGAAAGGGCTCGGGCAGCGTTCGATAAGCCCAGTTGAACCGTTCGCTGTTGAGCGGACGCGAGAAAGCCGCCGGCATCGCGATCTCCCAGCTGCTGTCTTTCGGGCCCGTCTCAAGCAGAAGGACGGTTACATCGGGGTCTTCAGTCAGCCGGTTTGCGAGAACACAGCCCGCTGATCCAGCGCCCACTATCACATAGTCGAAGCGCTCAGCCATTGCGGCTCCAAATCACAAGTTCAGCGAACAACACAGTCACAGAACAAACTGTTTCTGATCCAGCTGATTGCGACGCTCCAGAGCCAGCTCGATCAGGCGGTCAAGCAGTTCTGAATAGCCGACTCCACTCGCCTCCCACAGCTTGGGATACATGCTGATCGGCGTGAACCCTGGCATGGTGTTGATTTCGTTGATATAGATTTCAAAACTACCGCGGTGGACAAAAAAGTCAATGCGCGCCAATCCCGCCGCATCAATGGCCAGGAATGCCCGAATGGCATAGTCCTGAATCTGACTCACCACCTCATCAGGAAGATCGGCGGGAATGATCGCTTTCGAGAGATTGTTGATGTACTTGTCATCGTAGTCATAGAACTCGCCGCCCGGCACGATCTCTCCGACAACAGACGCTTCGGGCTGATCGTTGCCAAGCACCGACACCTCGATTTCACGGCAGTTTTCGATGCTTTGCTCGACGAGCAGTTTCACATCAAACTTTGCTGCGTGATCCATGGACTGCTTCAATCCAGCTTGATCTGTGGCCTTTGAAATTCCAACACTTGAGCCAAGATTCACTGGCTTGACAAACATCGGATAGTTCAGATTCGCCTCGATTTCCTGAACAACCGTCTCTCGATCGGATTCCCATCTGGACTTTCGATAGACTTGATATTCGGTCTGCGGAATATTCTCCGATGCGCATACGGCCTTGGCAACCGCCTTGTCCATTCCGACTGCAGAGCCGGTAACGCCGGAGCCGACATAGGCGATGCCCGCAAGCTCCATCAAACCCTGGACAGTGCCATCTTCACCGAAGGGGCCGTGCAGTATCGGGAAAATCACATCAAGCTTCGACAGTGACTGCGAAACGTCTTCGGGGCGATCGCGCAATTCCACCTGACCGGAACTCGTATAGTCAAGACTGACACCGATCTCATCTGGAGAAAAACGCACTTCCTTGCGCTCTAAAGCTGGAATCTTGTCATTGGCCAGCAGCCACTCACCGGATTTTGCGATGCCGATCAGAGTGATCTCATACTTTTCCGGATCAAGCGCCCGATAGATGCACCGCGCGGAGGTGACTGACACCTCATGCTCGCAAGATCTTCCGCCGTAAAGCAATCCGACATGAATCTTTCCGTCAATCTCCACTTCGACTCCTGTTCTTCCTACGCTGCGAAACCACCGCTATCGGATTAAGAATTTGCAGTGCTGCTTCAATCAATAAAGAAGCTGCTTGATGAATGTGAATCGAGATAGTCTTCCACAACCTCTCGATAGACTTGCTGAATTTCCTGAGTGCGATCGCCGCCGCCTCTTGGAAAATCCAAGAAACTTCCGTCAGCCAGTTCCAAGCAATAGACTGGCATCACCTCGCGGGTCGCGCTGGTGACAAAGCACTCAGTCGCATTCTTGAGATCGTCAGCATGAATCTGCTGCTCGCGGGCTTCAACTCCGCGATCGGCGCAGCCCTTCAAGATTGCCGCTTTGGTCAAACCGCGCAGATTTCCTGCGCCGGGCGTAACGACATCATTGTCGATTACAAACCAGACATTGCTGTTTGACGCTTCGGTCACAAATCCTTCAGCGTCAAGAATCAGGCTCTCATCGGCGCCCCTCTTCCGGGCCTGCATCACGGCAATCACATTGTTGAGATAGTTGCCACCTTTGATATTGGGGTCCAATGCATTGACTGGATTGCGCCGCACACTCGGAATGGCCATTGACATGCCAATTGAATAATGCTTTGGATTCCATGCCTTCAGGGGGGTGACGATAATCACATAACGAGTCTGGAGTCCCTTGTCCGGATGCAGGTCAATCGCGCCTTCTCCGCGAGTGATCTGGTAGCGAACGTACACATTGTCTTCGACAGTCGCACCGGTTGCCAAAACGGTGCGCCTGATCTCTCGAGTCAGTTCCTCGCGCGACTGGGAGATTGTCATCTGCACCAGCTGGGCCGAGTTTTCCAGACGTTCGAAATGCTCTTCCATGAACAGCGGAATGCCGCGATAAGTTCGAAACACCTCATAGACAGAATCACCATAAAGAAATCCTCGATCCAAAACTGGAATGGATGCTTCAGCCGTCGGCACAATACTGCCGTCGATATTGGTCATGGTTGATACGGTATGTTCACTCATCGTTTTAGCTGGATTCGGTGATTTGATTGGTGAGGTGAGGTACTTTTATTCGATTTCTTGATTTCTTCTGATGCTGATTTGGCGAACTATCCGCCTGCGTTTACGAGACGATTTGCAGTGCAGTTCTGTGCACTTCCAGCCGCTGGTTGAAAAGTGGCGTCATACTCATTGCAGCTCATCACCTTGAATTATATCGGTGACATTAACTGCGCTTGCCGAAGACGACAGCACATTCAAAAAAATCGCCGAATAGAAAACAATCCCGAGCAGTTGTCTTGAAACCTTATTCTGCAAAAAAATTTGTCACTTTTCCGCGTTAATTTAGACAGCCACTTGCAATAGCGCTTCAACCTGGTCACAAGGGTTGAAACATCATTGATCACCGATTAATCCGTCGTCGATACGAATTCGAACAATCGGAAACAATACTCAAATTGGCTCCGCAGCAATCACTACTTGAACCGCAACAGCCTATTTCGTTTATAAGTAATGCAGCCAAACATCCACCAGAGGATCGAACTGGCAAACATGTGAAATCGAATGCCCTTTCTGGTGTCATAAACTTCAATTCATTAGATGGTAACTGTGCCATGGAAATCGAGAAGCCATACCTGGTATTTGTAGGCGACGCTGCCGACGAGCTCGCTGCCAAAACGTCGTTCGGTGTCGTCGACTGGTGTCCCGATGATTGCGTCGGTCAGTTCAGACTGCCCGGCTGCGCCGCTGATCTGAACCTCCCTGACTTGAGCATGGAAGAAGCCCGCGAGCGCGGAGTGCGCACTGTTCTGATCGGTGTCGCCAACCGCGGCGGAGTCATTCCCGATTCCTGGATTCAGCCTCTTACCGAAGCCCTGCAGCATGGTTTTTCCATTGCCAACGGACTGCACACACCGCTCAATTCAATTCCTGAGATCAGCGAAGCGGCGATACTGAGCTCCGGACAGCTGATTGAAGTCAGAAAACCGACTGGCATCGATCACATCGCAACCGGACTGCCGCGCGGCGGACACCGGCTCCTCACGGTTGGCACAGATTGCTCCGTCGGAAAGATGTACACGGCGCTTGCTCTGACCAAGGAACTGAAAAAACGCGGGGTTGATGCTGATTTTCGGGCCACTGGACAGACCGGCATCTTCATTCAGGGCTCTGGCGTGCCAGTCGATGCAGTCGTTGCCGACTTCATCTCCGGCTCAGTGGAGCAACTGTGTCCGGCCTCGGAACCCGATCATTGGGATGTCATCGAAGGACAGGGGTCACTTCACCATCCGTCATTCGCGGGTGTCAGTCTCGGACTTATGCACGGCGCACAGCCGGATGCTCTGGTCTTGTGCCACGAACCCACGCGCACAAACATGCGAGGACTGCCTGATCGGCCGGTTCCAGAAATCAATGATGCGATGGACAGCAATCTTGAAGCAGCCCGAATTGTCAGTCCGGATGTCAGATTCGTCGGCATTGCGGTCAATACCAAGCACATGAGTGACTCGGATCGCGGAACTTACCTTGATTCCCTGCAAGAAAAATTCCAGCTGCCATGTGAAGACCCGTTTCTTTCGGGCGGCAAATCAATTGTCGATCAATTGATCTGACCTGCATGCACGTACCGGCGATCTGATCATTCAATCTGCTTGCTCCGGCCTGAAAGACGTTGAGAATCTCTGCACATTCGGAGACTTGGCCTCTCAAGTCATCGTTTTCGATTTCCAGAGGTTCCAAAAGCCATGTCGAGGTGGTCGTTGTCGAAATCGATGATGGCTCAGCAACCGGAGTTGGCGAGGCGGTGCCCTACCCCCGCTACAACCAGGATGTCGAGCAGACTCTGAATGCGATACGGAAAATCGCGGCAGAGCACGGCGAAGCGCTGTCTCGCAATCGGCTGCTGCAAGTCTGTGCAGCAAATGCCGCGCGCAATGCGCTGGACTGCGCGCTTTGGGATTTGGAAGCGAAGCGGAGCGGAACACCGGTTTGGGACCTCGCGGGCCAGCCTGAACCCGTTCCAGCGCTTGGCGCATATTCACTGAGCATTGATCCGCCTCGGCAGCTTGCCGAAAATGCACGCAGTGTCAGTCATTTTCCACTGCTGAAAATCAAGCTCGGCGGCCATCACATCATTGAGTCAGTGGCGGCTGTTCGAGAAGCCTGTCCAGAATCAAGACTTATAGTGGATGCAAACGAAGCTTGGACCATTGAGATTCTGGAAAAAATTCTTCCCGAGTTGAAACAGCTGGATGTTGAAATGATCGAGCAGCCGCTGCCAGCTGGCTCCGATGCCGCTTTAGACGAATTCAAGTGTGAGATTCCGCTATGCGCCGATGAGTCTTTTCACAGCGTTGACGATCTGGACCGATTGGCCAATCGCTATGAAATCTTCAATATCAAGCTGGACAAGACCGGCGGATTGACGGCCGCGCTTGAAATTGCGAATGCCGTGAAAGCCGCAGGCAGACAAGTCATGGTTGGCAGCATGATGGCAACCTCTCTGGGACTTGCACCGGCCATGCTGCTTGCGCACGGCGCGGCCTACATTGATCTGGACTCCTCGGTGTGGCTGGCTGAAGACCGTCCGCACGGAATCAATTTTGAGAACGGACTGCTGCATCCCGCAGACCCCCGGCTGTGGGGCTGATGCGATTCCCCGAAAGTCCGAATTAGATTGACAGAAAACTTCCAGTCGCTGGAGCATATCAGGATGAATCATGGATTATAGAGATCGGTATGAATATGACATTGCGTTTCTTTCAGAAGAGCTGTCATCAGGCAGGCTGACCAGTGAGGCGCTGACGCGCTATGCCATAGAACAGCATGAGGCGAACGGCTCTTCCCTCAACGCCTACAAGTACTGGCTCCCGGAAAGAGCGCTTGAGATGGCGAGTTACGCCGATCAGCTGTTTGCGAGCGGCGTGCCTTATCGGGCATTGCAGGGCATTCCGATTTCAGTCAAGGACATCTATGGACTAGAGGGATGCCCGATATTCGCTGGCAGTGCCAGGGAACTGCCTGAGAAGTGGCAGCGGAACGGACCGTTCATCTCTGATCTGGCAGATCAGCATGCTGTATTCATTGGGAAAACCCACACGGTGGAGTTCGCCTATGGCGGGCTGGGTGTCAACAATCACTGGGGCACACCCAGAAATCCCTGGGATACCGAAAACCATCGGGTGCCGGGCGGATCAAGCTCTGGCGCCGGTGTCAGTCTCTGGGAAGGTTCCGCTTGGGTCGCGCTTGGCACCGACACGGCCGGCTCAGTTCGAGTGCCGGCCAGTTACACCGGCAATGTCGCTCTGAAGACTTCGCTCGGCCTTTGGTCAACCGACGGCATTGTGCCGCTGTGCTCACTTCTGGATACCGCCGGAATACTGACGCGTACAGTCGCAGATGCGCAATTTGCCTACCAGTCGATCTCGCATCTGGAAGATTATGAGTTCGTGCGCGCCAAAATCGCCGAACAGAATGAACAGGCTGGTGACCTTAAGTTTCGCATCGGCATCGATGACGGAATCTTATGGCGCACGTCGACCTCAGCCATCGCCGAAACCTGCATGAGGGCGCTACGAGCGCTTGAGGCAGCCGACTGCAAACTGATTCCGTTTGACTTCCCCGAATCGGAGCAGGCAGTTGCGATGCGAAATGTTGGCAGCACGGTTTCAGCAGACCTCAAGGAGTTTCTGCAGTCGGAACTGCCTGAATGGTATGAGTCTCTGGACCCGGTCATCCGCGACCGCATCAGCATGGGCGGCGATATTTCTGCAACTGAATACTTGCGCCGCAAACGAGAGATAAACAATGCCAGAGTTTCGGTGAACGACCATTTCCACTCCATGCATGTCATTGCAAGTCCGACGGTTCCGATCTCACCCTCAAAGATGAGTGAGGTCTCCACACCGGAAACCTACATGGAACGGAACCTGCTCACCCTGCAGAACACCACTGTCGGAAGTTTTCTTGATCTCTGCGCCATCACGATTCCGGTTGGCTTGGATGAATCGGGCATGCCGGTCGGACTGCAGTTCATGGCCCGATCCAGAAACGAGTCGATGCTGCTGGAACTCGGGCGAAGGATGGAGCGAATTGTACGCAGACACCAATGGATGCCCTATTGAGAAGATGAAAACACAGATGAGATTTGATGAGCCGCTGCTGCTGCATGAAGACAAGGTTCGAGCCGAATGGGTTGATGAATATGACCACATGAATCTCGCCTACTATGTCGCGGTGTGCGATTGGGGCACCTACAAGTTCTGGGAACTGGCCAATGACGGGCGAACGCTTGATGAAAGGGATGGAATGGAATATGCGATCGTAGAAACCCACGTCAACTATCTGCGGGAGGTCCGATTGGGTGATGAGTTGATCGTCGAGTCGCAGCTACTGGGCTTCGACAAGAAGCGATTTCATCTGTTTCATACCCTTCGACACGCACAGCAGAATTTCGTGTCCGCAACAAATGAAGTGATGGGGTTGGGATTCAACCTCAACGCCCGCGGCATCCAGCCGTTTTCTGAAAGCGTGCAGGCCAGACTGGCAGAAATATTTGAAGGTCAGAAATCTTTGCCGAAGCCAGCCAACGCCGGCCGATCAATCGCGATCCCCAATTGATTGAAATCGTTGTCCAAGCCAGATTCAGCTTAGATGAAGCATGGTGAACAAGTGGCTCAACCTAGTCTATAATGCAACATTTATTGACGGGTTATTGCTAAATCTGCTGATTTAGAAAGCTACACCGAATCTGAATCGAATGCCTCTGTTTGAGCGGATGGCGAAATCTTTTAGTGTTTTGACTAAGCCGTGTTCGCGCGGCGCGATTGAGTGATTATCGCATCACGAACAGTTGCAATGAGCAGCGAATGACGCCTCACAACCATCACTGAGTGTTGACTTGTCAGGGTTTGATGGTGCAATCATTCAAGCTCGAGGTGTGTTGACGCAAAATACCGAGGGCATGGCAGAGATAGCGAATGGACATCGCGCGGTGCGGCAAGCCACAAGGACAGGTCGATAGTTGAACTGCTCACTTGACAAATTTACCGCAACCAATACTTCTTGCCGAAAATGGAAACTGATCCAAACGCAAGATTTGCGTTGAAACAGAGGGGGTCTGAACTCATGAAATTCAGTGTACAGGAAATTGAACACCAACTGCGATCAGGCAGGAACAGTAGCTGGGAATTCAAACAAGTTGAGTTTGCTGAAGATCAGCCTACACTGCCGACACTCAACGACTGGGCGAATGAATTGTCGGCTTTCGCAAACGCCAAAGGCGGAAAGATGCTAGCCAGTGTTGGTGACGATGGTTCCATCATCGGTATGACACGCGCTCAAATAACCAACTTGACCAGCATGTTGGGAGATCTGAGTTCCGACACGATCAAACCACCTCTGCGAGTTAGATCTTACAATCGAATGCTGTCTGACGGAAAACTTGCGTTGGTGCTGGAAATTCCAGAAGGTGGAACTTTGCATGAAAGCCCGGATGGTATATTCATCCGCACAGGCGACTCGGTGCGACTGATGGGGAAAGACGAAATCTCGCGCTTGGCGCTGTGGCGCTCACAGGCGCTTTTCTTGAGATTCGACCAGCAGCCGGTGCCAGAAACCGGATTCAAGACATTGAATGAATCATTATGGAAACGACTGGTACCCAGCAATGCTCTGAACGAACCAAAAGCTGCGCTGAAAAAACTGGCCCTTCTGGGATATACCGAAAATCGAGTTGCACGCGCTACCGTCACCGGTGTGTTGCTTTGCACCTCAAATCCTGAACAATGGCTTTCAGGGGCCCGTATCACAGCGGCGCACTATCTGGGTGAAGACAGCGCTTCTGCTCAAATCGATTCGAAAGAAATCACCGGCCCTCTGGATCAACAGATTGCCGCCGCGATTGCATTCGTCACCAAAAACATGCAAGTTGCCGCGCGGAAAGATCCTGCGCGAACAGACTTGCCTGATTACAGTGTAACAGCATTATTTGAAGCTCTGGTCAATGCGGTAGTCCATCGCAACTATTCAATTACTGAGAGAAATATTCGTCTTTCCATGTTCAGCGACCGTTTGGAGATTCAGTCCCCAGGCACTCCGCCGCGAAATTTGACTTTGGACAGCATTTCCGTGCGGCAATCTGTCCGCAATGAGACTTTGGTTTCAAATCTTGCACGGATGCCGGTGGAAAAAATTCCAGGCGGTGAGCACACTCAGTACTTCACAGAAAAACGCGGCGGCGGAGTCTCAACGATTTGCAGAGAAACTTGGGCACTTTCAGGAAAGTATCCAGAATACCGAATCATCAATGACTCAGATGTGTTGCTTGTCATTCCTGCAGCGCGGCATGATCCCAGCCCCGCACGTATCGTTGTGTCAGTGCGGTCTGATGGGCATCCCCTGCCGGGCGCCGATCTTCTGTTCTTGTATCCGAACAGCTCTTGGATTCAGGTAACCACGGACGATGAGGGCGAAGCTTGGATAGACCTGCACACAACACATCTTCCCATGACTGTATTTGCATCAAAGCATGGACATGCGGCACATTTGGAACGGAATTGGATGCCAAGTGAGCGTCCGTTGGAAATTGCTCTTGATGACTTGCCGAATGGTGGAAGCGTGATTTCCACTGAGTCAGACGTTTGCTTTCCCTTGCTGAAAGGTCTATTGAATTTAATGCGAGATGAATTTGACCGTGTCAATCTCTACGCATCAAATTTAGCAATTAATGCTGGAATGCAGCAACCGATCTATATCGGTCTTGGTGAAAACCTGAAACTTAACCCAAGTTTAACATCTGATGACCTAAGCTGCTGAAAATAAAAAACAAAAAAATCCCGATGGCACTACAAAGTCGCCTTCGGGGAATATTGTGCAGCCGGCGGGCGTCGGCCGGGAGAGTTCAGATGACAGTCTTCTGCAGGCGCTTGGGCGGCGGTGCGACACCCATGGCCTCGTAGAGCGCGGCCTGATCGGCGTCGGCGCGGGCGGTCTTGCGCAGGTGCAGCGTGCGCCCGTCTTCGCGCTGGAACGAGGTGGTCGTGCGGGTGATTCCGGCCAGCTCCTGGCGGACGGTCGTCCAGCTGTCGTGCCAGCCCCGGCGGTCCCGCATCCGGGTGCGTAGCACGCAGACCGCCTGGTAGGCCAGCACCGAGATCAGCAGATGGCCGTCGGCGCGGCGTTTTTTCTGGTGAAACACGGGCCGCAGGCCCAGCTCCGACTTCAGGCAGCGGAACACCGACTCGACCTGGGTCAGCGTCATGTAGGTGCGCCACAGCGTCTCGGCGTCCCAGGCCAGGATGCTGCTGCGCAGGCAGTAGACCCCCGGGTGCGTGGCCATGGAGCCGTCGGCCGGCTGCCATTCCCATTCTATTTCCCGCACCCGCTCGCCGGCCTCGTCGGTGATGTAGCTGAGCTGGTAGTGGCGCGCCACGCGCGAGTTGCGGGCGCTGAGCCGGCCGACGCGCTTCTCGACCTGCGCCAGTTTGCTGTGCGCCTTCGGCTTTTTCAGGGATTCATTGATCTTTCCAAGGCCCTTCTCGAAGCGCTTGCGGAAGCGGTCGATGATGCCGCTCTCCTTCTCGGCCCGGGCCTCGGAATAGCAGCGCAGATACGCCTCCTGATGGGTGCCGCCGTCGTCGTCCGCCAGCTCGATGACCTCGCGGTAGAAGCGCACCTCGGCGCCGCCGGCGCTCAGCAGCGTCTGCGCCCCGTCGCCGGGCTCGAACTCGCGCCGCTTCTCGCGCGACACCACCAGATGCTGGTAGCCGTTCTGTCTCAGCCACTTGAGATTATCCTCGGTGGCGATGCCGCGGTCCATCACCACCACCGCGCCTCGGGCCGCGCCCAGCTCCGCCAGCATCGCGCCCAGGGTCCTGCACTCGCCGATGTTGCCGGCCAGCACCCGGCTCCTCATGACGAAGCCGGCCGCGTCCACGGCCAGCGCCAGGGTCAGCAGCGGACAGTCGCTGCGCTTCTCCTTGGAGCGGCCGCGCTTCGCCTCCTCCATGCCCCCCATGCGGCCCTCGAAGTAGGTGTTGGTGAGATCGTAGAACGCGATGGTCGGGGTGAGGCCGAACAGCTCGCAGGCGCGCCCGTGCACGTGTTCCTCGATGGCGTCCTGATGCCTCAGAAGCTGGTCCGAGGCGCGGTACAGGCCCATCTCGCTCAGGGCCCCGAAGTCGATGTCCAGCATCTCGCCCAGCGCGCTGGACTTCCTGAGCCACTGGCAGGTCCGGCGCTCCGAGCCCGGCGCCAGCATGCGGGCCGCGATCGAGGCCAGCGCCCAGCATCTCTGGCGGCCGTTGAAGCCGAGTCCGGCGAGCAGCTGCGGCAGCCCCAGCGCCGCCAGGGCCGCCAGCGCGGCGTGCTCGCCGCCGGCGGTGCGCGCGTCGAAATCCTCCGCGGAGTTCACATCCACCGTCTGGTAGTCCTTCTCCCCAGGCTCCTCGGGCGCCTGCCCCTGTCTTTCCAGCAGCCGCTTGGCGATGCGCCGGGCCTCGGACTCGAGCTCAAGATCGGGGCCCGCGAAGCTGAAATGGTGCTGCGCCGACAGCAGCTCCTCAACGCGCTGGCATAAAAGCTTCCATTTTTCTTTTTCAACTCCGAAGCTGGCGCCCAGGTTCAGCAGCGTGCGCTGGCGCACCTTCTCGCCGTCGCGCTCGCTCTGCACCAGCCGGTAGCTGCCGCGCGCCGTGCCGTCCCTGTTGGTGGCGGTCTTGGTCTTTCTGATGAACATGGCCGTTATTTTAAGGCATCGGAGCGAGGAATCAAGACCAATGGTGAAATTGATGGCACTACAATCTGGAAAACCGCAGATTGACCCCGAAACGGGCGGAAAAAGGGTCGGAAATGGATGGAAAAACGGGAATTCCGGCTCGGATCAGGCCGGAATCGCGGTTTTCAAGGTTCGGGCGACTGCGGAAATGTTAAACTTGGGTTAACGATTCATTCGGAGTTGAGATGTACATACGAATAATGGAAGTTGTTGGAAAATCCTCGCTCGTAGAGTATTTCAGTGTCGCCAACCCCCTGCAAGCCACTGAATTGGATCAGGTGTAAACGGCATTCGGCGCGTAATCGAACTGTTCATCACTCGCCGTTCTCTCTTTCATAGCGCCATTCGAGAAGCAGCCTGCGAAGTTCATCCTTGGATGGAAGTTCCAGCTTGTAGCGACTGGCAAAAATACGTTCATTGCCTCGATCAAGCACGTATTCTACGACGGCATCGTTCTTATCAGCGCCGAGGATCAATCCAATTGTAGGATTGTCCTCTGGCGTGCATACTTCACGATCAAAATAGTTGAGATACATCTGCATTTGACCAATATCGCCATGAGTCAGCTTATCAGTTTTCAAGTCAATGATTACATAGCATTTGAGGCGAATGTGATAAAAAACTAAATCTGCATAAAAATGATCTCCATCCAGCGTAAGCCGTCTCTGACGGGCAACGAATGCAAACCCAGTGCCTAACTCCAGAAGAAAATCCTGAATATGTGTCGTCAATGCAGTCTCAAGATCGCTTTCGAGCAAGCGATGCGACTCCGGTATTCCCAGAAACTCCAAGGCATAAGGATCTTTTATGATTTCAATGGGGTGTTCAGTTGTCTGGCCTTCATTGGCGAATTCGAGCACACCATCCTTGTCTCGACTTTTCAGCAGGCGTTCAAACAGCAGTGTGTTGATTTGTCGTTGCAGCTGCAGCTTTGTCCAGTGACTTCGGGCAGCTTCCTGCTCATAAAATTGGCGCGCCTCCTCATTCTCAACGCGCATCAGTGCCCGATAGTGTGACCAGCTTAGTTTGGGATTGAATCCTGTTGCAGATTTAACACCCATCGGGTGTTGTTTCGGTTTCGACCCCTCACCTTCTGAGTGTCCAATTGCATTTGAAGTGAATTTATCACCCGTTGGGTGTTGAATTGACAATCTGTGTGGATAAGTCAGATAGCACTTCCTGCAATCTTGGAGTTTAGACACCGAAAAGCCTTTGCCATTCTGCTTGTTGAGATGTCGAGAGAGGTCTTGCAGCAATGCTTTCCCATACTCAGCCCGTTTCTGCCCCTTCTGCTCTTCCTCAACTATTTCCCTTCCAATCAACCAATATGCGGTTACCATAGCGCTGTTGACTGTTCGGGCAATACGACCACGTGCTTCTTCGAGAATGTCAATGCTTCGACCGAATATCTCGGCATTGGCTGGAATCAGCGAATCCAGCAATTGCTCGTGGATTTTATCAGGCATGAAATCTTTTCTTGTTGCGATCCCAAAAGAAAATGGAGTATTCCTTAGCGATCTTCAATTGCTAGATCATCAATTGGTTGTCTAACCTCCCGTAGTATCGACTGCCCGAAATATAAGCATATCACACCCGATCCCGCCTGAGCGGCTGAGCCATGCAGTGCACCCCACCGCCTGCATCAGTGAACATTGACATGTCGGGATCATAAACCTCAAATCCCATCGCCCGAAGCTTGCCGTTCAACTCCGTAGCTGCGGAAGTTGAAACAACCCGGTCATTGCCCAAGGCAACCACATTGCAGGCCAAGTTCATAGTGTCGCGGAAACTCACCGGAATCATCTCGATCTTCCTTGCTCTCAGCCAGTCCAGTACATCGTCCGGTGTTGTATCCAGGCACACCGCGGCACACTTTTCCGCCACCATGCAGACCATCAGGTCAATGTGCACGTAGAATTCGTCGATCGGCGCATACTTGACTTCCCAGCCTTCTCTCTCCATCCAGCCGCCGACCTGTTTCGCAGAACGCTCCTCACTGCGGTGATCGGTATAGCCGATCAGAACCGCGCCGGGCTCAATCAGGTTGAAGTCACCGCCCTCAAAATTTCCTGCGCTCACCAAGTCATAGATCGGAATGCCTTTTGACAGGTAGAACCGCAGCACTTCAGCATATTCACCGCGCCGCCTGGGATTTGCCAGCTGACAAACCACCGCGCCGAATGGCGTCATGAAGTTCGAATCTCGAGCGAATATCTGATAAGGGGTGTGATCATCCGCCTGCAGGCTGTGCACTTTGACACCCGCCGACTCATAGGCCGCCACCAGTTCCGCATGCTGACGCAATGCGACATCGCGATCAAACTCCAGTCCATCCCGATCAGAGGCGCGGCAGATGGAGCTGTATTCCAGATTCTCATCACCCATCCAGCGAAAGCACTCGGGTGAGCCCAGCAGCACATCTCGAAGGACACCGTACTCGGAGTTGACACCCCAGTCCCGAAGTTCCGGTGTTGAACCCCCTGCCCTTCTCACTCTCAGAACATCAGTCCTGCCAACAGCAAGATCTGCTTCAGCATGCAAAACTTCTTTTTTCATAACAGCATTTCAACCTGGTTCAAATTATGTTCATTCAACTTCGCAACCTGCTCAGTCTGACGAAAGGGTTCAATCTCCCAATCCACAATGGAACAAGAGAATCTACAGTTTCGAAATTGAAACCTGCTCGATCAGATGCTCAACCGCCGGATGCATCATCTCCAGCAGTGGAAACGGCCAGACACCCAGCAGCAGAACAAAAATCGCGATCAGCCCCAGTGTGATCTTCTCCTGTGGATTGAGGTCCTTCAGCGCGGCAACCGCGTCATTGACAATCTTTCCATAGATGACGCGTTTATACAATCTCAATGTATAAGCCGCACCGAGAATCAGAGTCAAGGCCGCGATGCCCGCATAGACCGCGCTTTCCTGGAAGGCGCCGATGATCACCAGCACCTCTCCGACAAAACCTGAGGTTCCCGGCAATCCAACATTTGCCAATGTGAATATCATCATCAGTGCCGCAAACACCGGCATGCTATGCGCCACACCTCCATAAGTCTCCAGTTTCCTTGAGTGCAAGCGGTCATAGAGCACACCGACACACAGGAACAGCGCGCCTGAGACAAAGCCGTGCGAGATCATCTGCACGATGCCGCCTTCGATGCCATGTGTGTTGAACACAAAAAATCCAAGCGTCACGAATCCCATGTGCGAGATCGACGAATACGCAATCAGCTTCTTCATATCGGTCTGCGCCAAAGCAACCAGCGCGATGTAGACGACCGCGATGAGTGACAGCGCAATCATCACACCAGACAGATACCGCGAGGCATCCGGCAGTATCGGCAGTGTGAAGCGCAAGAATCCGTACGCCCCCATCTTCAGCATCACTGCCGCCAATATCACAGAGCCGCCGGTGGGCGCTTCGACGTGCGCGTCTGGAAGCCAGGTGTGAACCGGCACCATCGGCACTTTCACAGCAAAGGCTGAGAAGAATGCGATGAACAGCAGAATCTGCGCCGTGAATCCGATCGGAAGTGCATGCCAGTCGATAATGCTGAACGATGACTCACTGACGTTGTAAAGATACAGAAAGGCCACCAGCATCAGCAGCGATCCGAGCAGTGTGTACAGGAAGAACTTGATCGTTGCATAGACTCGGTTCTCGCCGCCCCAGATGCCGATAATCAGGAACATCGGTATCAGCATCCCTTCCCAGAATACGTAGAAAAGAACAGCATCCAAAGCTAGGAAGACGCCGATCATCAGACCTTCGAGCAGAAGGAATGCGGCAAAGTACTGCGCCGGCCGGTATTGAATGATTTTCCATCCCGCAATGACAACCAGCACCGTCAGGAATGTGGTCAGCAAGACCAGAGGCAGGGAAATGCCGTCGACACCAAGCGCGTAATTGATGTTGAACGTCTCAACCCAGACCCCATGCTCAGCAAGCTGAAATTCGGCGGTGGTCGTGTCGAACAGGCAGTAGATTCCAATGCTGACGGCCAACGTGAGCAGCGAGAATATCAGAGCCAGCCAGCGAACAGTGTCTGATCCTCGAACTCTGCCGACAGCCAGCACCGCGGCGGCACCGACAATCGGCAGCCAGATCACTGAACTCAACCAGGGAAACATCAATTCAACCGATTTGTGAACCTACCGGAGCAGATACCAAGTGACAAGCAGCAGCAGCCCGATGATCATCGTGAAAGCATAGTGATAGACAAACCCGCTCTGAATTACGCGAACGCGCGAGGAGATGCGCTTGACGGAGTTCGCCAGACCGTTGACAACAACCCCATCGATGACGTACATGTCCATCACCCTCCACAGAAAGCTGCCAAACCCTCGGGTGCCGCTGGCAATGACGATCTCATTGAATTCGTCAAAGCCATACTTGCGATCAAGAATCTGCCAGGCCAGTCGGAAGCGCGTCTGAAGAACCGCCGGCCACTCCGGCCGGTAGATGTAAAGCACCCAGGCGGCGAAAATGCCTGCCAGAGCCAGCCAGAACGGCAAAGTCACAAATCCGTGAAAAATCATCCCCAAAGCCGATATGCTGCCATCGGATCCCATCAGTCCGCTCGCCACATGCGCCAGCGTGTCATGCTCCGCAGCCACAAAAATCGACTGGTCGTAGAATTCCCCGTACAGCATCGGTACCGCGAAGATCGCTCCGAATATCACGGAAGGAATCGCGAGCAAAATCAGCGGCAGAGTGATCACCCAAGGGGATTCCTTGGCATGGTGCAGCTCCTCTTCAGACATGCGCGGCTTGCCGTGAAACACGATGAACAGCATTCGAAAAGAGTAGAGCGCAGTGATGAACACGCCGATGGTAACCGCAAAGAGCGCGAAGCCGCTGCCCGGAAGGTTGCTGGCGTGAACCGCCTCAATGATGGTGTCTTTCGAGAAGAAACCCGAGAACGGCGGCAGACCGGCCAGCGCCAGAGAGCCCAGCAGCGCCGTCCAATAGGTGATGGGCATGATCTTTCTCAAGCCCCCCATACGACGAATGTCCTGCTGGTGATGGAGCGCGACGATGACTGAACCCGCCGCCAGAAACAGCAGCGCCTTGAAAAACGCGTGCGTTGTGAGGTGAAAGATGCCAGCCGCATAAGCGGACGCGCCCAGCGCGACCGTCATGTACCCCAGCTGGGACAGCGTCGAGTAGGCAACGATCCGCTTGATATCATTCTGCACCAGGCCGATCAACGCCATGAAGAGCGCGGTGATCGCGCCGATGGTGATCACAACCGTCAGCGCCACCTCGGAAAACTCAAACAGCGGCGACATTCTCGCTACCATGAAGATTCCAGCTGTAACCATGGTTGCCGCATGGATCAGCGCGGAGATAGGAGTCGGACCTTCCATTGAGTCCGGCAGCCAGACATGCAAAGGCACCTGCGCCGACTTGCCCATGGCGCCGACAAACAGCAGCAGCGAAATGATGGTCAGCCAATACCAGTGCACCCCGTCAAACGCCTCAACCGTCATGTTCGCAACTGATGGGGCCTGTGAGAAGACATCCGCATAATTCAGCGAGCTGAACACATACACAATCGCCGCGATCGCCAGGATGAATCCGAAATCTCCGATTCGGTTGACCAGAAACGCCTTCATGTTCGCATGGATTGCGGAGTCCCGATCAAACCAGAAACCGATCAGCAGATAGGACACCACGCCAACCCCTTCCCAGCCGAAGAACAGTTGCAGGAAATTGTTGGCCATCACCAGCATCAGCATGGCGAACGTGAACAGTGCGATGTAGCTGAAAAATCGCTGGTAGCCGGGATCATCGCGCATGTAGCCGATGGTGTAGATGTGAACCATCAGCGAGACGAATGTGACAACAACCGCCATTGCCGCGGACAGTTCATCAATCAAAAAACCGATCTGGAAAGTCAGGAAACCGCTGGTTCCCCAGGTGTAGAGCATGCCGTCGAAGTAGTTGCCCTTCAGCACATCGAACAGCACATAGGTTGACAGCGCGAAACTGACTGCCACACCGGTGATGGCGACGCGGTGCGTCGCAGCGCGGCCTATGATATGGCCGCCCAGACCGGCGATGACCGCCGCAGCCAGACAGCTGACAGGAATCAGGGTATAGATCAGGAGCATGTCAGAAACATATCCGCCCGCGCTCTCAGCCGCTCAGACGGTTGAGATCATCGACATTGATCGTCTGCCGATTGCGGAACAGCACGATCAGGATCGCAAGTCCGATAGCCGCTTCTGCCGCGGCAACCGTCAGGATGAAGAATACGAACACCTGTCCGGCCATATCCTGCAGGTAATGGGAGAACGCGACGAAATTGATATTCACCGCCAGCAGCAGCAGTTCGATCGCCATCAGCAGAATGACAACGTTTTTTCGATTGAGGAATATTCCAACGACCGCGATCGAAAACAGCACCGCCGCCAGCACAAGGTAGTGAGTCAGGGAAATCATTCTGGAGTGGCTCCGGCGGACTCGGAATCAGGTCTTTCCGATTTCATGGACACCACGCGCAGCCGATCCTCCTTTCTGACCGAAATCTGCCTGGCGGGCTTCTGATAGCGCGTCTGCGGACGACGCCGCAAGGTCAGTGATATCGCCGCGACGATCGCAACCAGCAGAATCACACCCGCGATCTCGAACGGATACGCATACTGCGTGTAGAGAATCTCGCCCAATTCCTGCGTGTTGCTGTAGTCGGCCGGCTGTCCCGCCGGCCGCGGCATTGACTCGGGTTGGAAAACCTTGGCATTCAGAATAAGTATCAGCTCGGCAACCAGCAGGAGCGCGACCAGGCCGCCGACTGGCAGATACTTGCCGAATCCCTCGCGCATCTGAACCAGATTGATGTCCAGCATCATCACAACGAACAGAAACAGCACCATCACCGCGCCGACATAAACCAACACCAGAACGATCGCCAGGAATTCAGCCTCAAGCGTGATCCAGATGCAGGCCGCGCTGAAAAACGCCAGCACCAGGAACAAGGCCGCGCGCACTGGATTTCTGACGGTGACCACCATCAGCGCAGCAAAAATCAGGATCGCCGAGAACACATAGAAGGCGAATTCGAGAAAGGTCATCAATCCCAGCCTCAGCGATATGCGGAGTCAGCCTGGCGCGCCGCTGCGATTCGCTCCTCATACTGATCGCCTATGGCCAGCAGCATTTCCTTGGTCATGATGTTGTCGCCGCGCGTCTCGAAATGAAATTCATGTATGTCCGTTTCGACGATCGAATCAACCGGACACGCTTCCTCGCAGAACCCGCAGTAGATGCATTTGAACATGTCGATGTCATAACGCGTGGTCCGCCGCGTGCCGTCATCGCGTTCCTCTGATTCAATCGTGATGGCCAGTGCGGGACAGACTGCCTCGCAAAGCTTGCAGGCAATGCAGCGTTCCTCGCCGTTCGGATAGCGGCGTAGCGCATGCAGGCCGCGGAACCGCGGAGACTTCGGTGTCTTCTCCTCCGGGTACTGAATGGTGAACTTGCGCTTGAACAGGTGCCGGCCGGTTACGCTCAACCCCCGCACCATCTCCAGCAGCAGGAATGTCTTGATGTGTCGCTTGATCCAGTTCATTGCTCAATCCAAAGTTGTTACCGGAAGATGAACCCAAACGGTGTCAGGAAGCGAAAAACTCCGATCACCGCGATCCAAACCAGTGTCACTGGAATGAACACTTTCCAGCCCAGCCGCATGATCTGGTCATAGCGATAGCGCGGGAATGTCGCGCGCAGCCACAGGAACACGAACAGCATCACGGCAACTTTTCCGAAAAACCAGAAAAACGGCGGTATCCAGGTGAACGGGGCAATGTCTATAGGCGCATGCCAGCCACCCAGAAACATGAGGGCGGCCAACGCGGCAATGAGCACCATGTTGGCGTACTCAGCCATGAAAAACACCGCGAACGACACCCCTGAGTACTCAACATGAAATCCGGCGACGATCTCAGACTCGCCTTCCGCCACATCGAACGGGGCGCGGTTGGTTTCCGCAACGCCAGAGATGAAATACACCAGAAACAGAGGAAACAGCGGCCAGATGTACCACTGGTGAAGCCCCCCGCCCTGGGCATTGACAATCTGCACCAGATTGAGGCTGCCGGCCGCCATCAGCAGGCCAACCAGCGCGAATCCCATTGCGATTTCGTAGGCGACAATCTGAGCTGCCGATCGCATCGCCCCTAGGAACGCATATTTGGAATTGGAAGCCCAGCCCGCAACGATGACTCCATACACGCCCAGCGAAGTGAGCGCGAGGATGTAGAGCAGACCTGCATCCAGATTCGCCAGCACCAGTGTGTCTGTGAATGGAATCACTGCCCAGGCGGCCATCGCTGGCGCCAGCGAGAGTATCGGCGCGGACAGAAACAGGAAGCGATTGGCATTGGTGGGAATGACAACTTCCTTGAGAATCAGCTTCAGGAAGTCTGCGAAAGGCTGGAACAGTCCTTTCGGACCCACGCGGTTGGGCCCCATCCGAACCTGGATATAGCCGATGACCTTGCGTTCCGCATAAGTCATCATCGCGACGCAGAGCAATAGAGGAACCAAAATCGCAACGATTTTGATGACGCTTTCCACCGTGATCTGAACGCCGAACGGCAAAGTTGCCCAGGTTGAGAGAAGCCAGTTCATCAGGTGATCTCCGCCTCGTGCTCAATTCGAACCTCAGCGCCGATCGCCGCTGACGGACCCGTGTCGCCGCCCGCCGGAAAGTAGACACAGCCGCGGGCCACCCGCGAATCTGCAACCACTTTCGTGTGAACCGAATGCAGGTCATGGCGCAGAATGACCGGCGCGCCGCTGTCAAGCTCCAGCGTCTCCAGGTCATCCGGGTGAACACTGGCATCCGCTGACGCGGCATCCGCTGTCGACTGCAGCGCATTCGCACGGCGCACAGTCGCATCCACCGCATAGATGCCCGGGTCTGAAATCAGCTCAAAGTACCCTGGAGGCAGTTTCGACTCTTTCTGAATGCAGGGCACCGGACGGCTCTGCGTTCCATTTGTCTGGCCTGACCCATTCAGATTCAAAGAAGCCTCTTCAAATACGTCACTCACCGTGACTTGATCGAAACCGGGCACCCCAAACAGGTTCCCTAGAACCCGGAGTATTTTCCATCCCGGCCGAGCCTCGCCCATCGGCTCCACGGCGGCCACCGCAGACTGCACTCGCCCTTCACAGTTGATGAATGTGCCGGCATTCTCAGTGAACGGCGCGATCGGCAGGACCGCATCAACATAATCCGGCACCTCCGCGAATGATTGCAGACTGACGACATAGCGGGCATTCTCCATAGCGTCCTGAGCATGCATTCCGTCAGCAATGTCCTTGGACGGTTCAATGTCAAACAGAAGGTAGGCGGCACGCGGGTTATGAATCATCTGACGGGCATTCAACCCGGGGTTTTCGACATCAGCGCCATTGGCGCTTCGATGCGGCAGACAGCCGGCAAGCCAGCCGGCGGCGCTGTTCGCCGGTGGCAGTATGGCCACCTCAGCGCCTGAGATTTCCGCAATGAACTGCGCAAGATGCTCGATGCAGCTGAACATGGGATGCGAGATCGCCGACTGTCCCAGCACAATCATCGAATTGTCCGTATTCTCACAGAGCATTGCGGCGATGTTTCTGCAGTCTTCGTGACCGGAGAATTCGCTGGCTCCGTCCAGGAAATCTTCCGAAATATCGCCCGGCACCGGCGCGTCTTTCATTTCGCACAGCGCGAGCAGCACCTGGGCAAGCGCATAGGGAATCAGTCCCGGCGCGACAACCGTCCTGGCGTCGAGCCCGAAATTGAGTGACCAGTCCATCGAGTTGATCGCCGCGACTTTCGCACCGGCCTGCTGGGCTTTCCGCACCCGCAGTCCCAGAAGCGGCTGCTCCTTGCGAATATTGGAGCCAACCAGCAAGAACTGCCTGCAATCTGAAAATCTCTCAATTGGCAGCTTCGTGCCTGGATAGAGCGCCGCGTCGCTGTCGCCCGAAAAATCGATCTGCCGCAGTCGATGGTCAATGTTGTCCGAGCCGAGCGCCCGCATCAGTTTCTGCACCAGATAGAACTCTTCAAAACTTGCAGTTGGCGAGACCAGGGCCCCGATCTCACTGGCGCCCTGCTCGTCGATAACCGCGCGCATTCCGTTGACCACTGCCGTGAGCGCATCCTGCCAGCTGGCGGGTTCCAAGCCGGACTCACCTCGAATCATCGGCTGTGTCAGACGGTGCTCTTCTTCGACCGCTTCGTAACTGTACCGATCCCGATCTGCGAGCCAGCACTCATTGACCGCTTCATTGACCCGCGGCAGCACCCGCTTGACCTCGCCGCGCAGAGTCTGAATCGAGATATTGGTGCCGACACAGTCGTGCGGACTGATCGATTCGTGATCAATCAGCTCCCAGGATCGGGCTGTGAATCGGTAGGGTTTGGAAGTCAGCGCGCCAACCGGGCACAGATCGATCACATTGCCTGACACTTCGGAGTCAACAGTGCTACCGAAAAAGGTATCGATTTTCAAGTGCTCGCTGCGTCCGGTGATGCCGAACTCCATCACACCGGCAACCTCATCGCCGAATCTCACGCACCGCGTGCAGTGAATGCAACGCGTCATCTCGGTCTCGATCAGCGGGCCGATGTCGTGATCGGCCACAACGCGCTTCTTCTCCTCGAATCGCGACAGATGACCGCCGTATCCAACCGCCTGATCCTGCAGCGGGCACTCACCGCCCTGATCGCAGATCGGGCAGTCTAGCGGGTGGTTGATCAGCAGGAACTCCAGCGTATCCTTCTGCGCCTCCACCGCATAGGCTGAAGCCGTCTTGACTTTCATGCCATCCATCACCGGCGTGGCGCACGCCGGCAGCGGCTTCGGCGCCCGTTCGACCTCAACCAGGCACATGCGGCAGTTGGCTGCAATAGACAGTTTATCGTGATAGCAGAAGCGCGGGATGTAGATGCCGGCCCGGTCGGCGATCTCGATCAGCATGGAGCCCGGCGCGGCCTCAAGCTCGCGACCGTCAATCTCGATTGTGAAATTCTGATTCTCCGCCATGACGGGTCAACTCACGCGGCTTTGCTCGCCGGCCTGATCTTGGCCTCGAACTCATGCCGGAAATGCTTGATGAAACTTTGCACCGGCCAGGCTGCGGCGTCACCCAGCGCGCAGATGGTCCGTCCCTCGATCCGATTCGCGACATCCACCAGCTGATCGATCTCATCCAGCCGCGCCCGGCCTTGGCGAATCCGCTTCAGGATTCGGTAGAGCCATCCGGTTCCCTCTCGGCATGGCGTGCACTGACCGCAGGACTCCTCCCAGTAGAAGTACGCGATCCGCTCCAGCATCTCTACCATGCAGGTCGACTCATCCATGATGATGACGGAGCCGGCGCCGAGCAGTGAGCCTGCTTCCTGCAGCGAGTCGTAGTCCATGTTGCATTCCATGATGATGTCAGCGGGGAGCACCGGAACGGATGATCCGCCTGGGATCACCGCCTTGAGTCTGCCGCCGTCCAGCATGCCGCCTGCCATCTCCAGCAATTCCCGAAACGGCATGCCGAGAGGCACTTCGAAATTGCCGGGGCGATTGACGTGACCGGAAACTGAGAAGATTTTGGTGCCGGCGTTGTTCTTCGGTCCGAGACCGACGAACCACTCCGCACCTTCGCGTATGATTCTCGGCACCGAAGCCAATGTCTCGGTGTTGTTGATGGTGGTGGGTTTGCCGAAAACTCCGTACTGCGCCGGAAACGGCGGCTTGAACCTGGGCTGACCGCTCTTGCCTTCCAGTGATTCCACCAGACCAGTCTCCTCACCGCAGATATACGCACCGGCGCCCATGTGGGAATGGAGCTCGAAATCCACACCGCTGCCGAGAATATCGGCGCCCAGCAGATTCGCGGCGCGAGCTTCCTGCATCGCCTGCTCGATGCGCAGATAGGGTTCGACGAATTCGCCGCGCATGTAGTTGTAGCCAACCGTCGCGCCGATCGCATAGCCGGCGATCGTCATGCCCTCAATGAGCGCGTGCGGATTGTATCGAATGATGTCGCGGTCCTTGAATGTGCCGGGCTCACCCTCATCGGAGTTACACACCAGATATTTCTGGCCCGGCGCGTTTCTGGGCATGAAGCTCCACTTGAGTCCCGCGGGAAATCCGGCGCCGCCCCGGCCTCTCAGCCCAGATGCCTTGACTTCGTTGATGACATCTTCCTGCGACACCTTGTCTTTGAGTATGCGGGTCAGGGCCTCGTAGCCGCCGACGCTCCGATAGGCTTCGAGAGTCCAGGGCTTCTCAAGACCCGGCTCCGGCAGACACACGCGCACCTCCCCGTCCATCAGTCCAGCGCCTCCAGAATCTCGTCAATGCGCTCTGGCGAGAGATTCTCGTGGTAGTCCGTGCCGATCAGCGCAGCCGGCGCGCTGCCGCAGGCGGCCAGGCACTCAACTTCTTTCAGCGTGAAACGCCCGTCTGCGGTGGTCTCTCCGAACCCGATCCCCAGACGCTTGAACAGGTGATCAGCAACTGCCGCCGAGCCTCGCAGCATGCAGGAAATATTGGTGCAGACCGATATCTTGTGCTTCCCGATCGGCTGCAGATCGTACATGGTGTAGAACGTCGCGACCTCAGCCACTTTAGCGGGTTCGATGTCAAGCAAATCCGCAATGCAGGTCATCATGTCGACGCTGATCCAGCCGCATTCATCCTGTGCGATCCTCAGCGCCGCGAGCACTGCGGCACGCGCCTGATCTTGCGGATACTTGGCGATCTCGCTGTTGATTTCAGTCAATGCTTCTGACGACAGCATCAGCGGTCCACCTCTCCGAATACGATGTCCTGCGTCCCGATCACCGCCACCACATCGGCCAGCATGTGGCCGCGGCACATATCATCCAGGGCTGACAGGTGTACAAACCCGGGCGCGCGAATCTTCAGCCGGTACGGCTTGTTGGCGCCATCTGAGATGAGATAGATGCCGAACTCGCCTTTCGGCGCCTCGACGGCGGCGTACACCTCGCCTTCCCTGACGCAGTAGCCTTCCGTGAAGAGCTTGAAGTGATGAATCAGTGATTCCATATCCCGTTTCATTGTCTCCCGGCGGGGCGCGATCAGCTTCGCATCGTCAACCATCACCGGTCCGGGATTCTCGCGCAGCCACTCCACACACTGGCGGATGATCCGATTGGACTGCCGCATCTCCTCCACCCGGCACAGGTAGCGATCATAGCAGTCCCCGTTGGTGCCGACGGGAATGTCAAATTCAACCTGGTCATAGACTTCGTAGGGCTGCTTCTTGCGAAGATCCCATTCGATTCCGGAACCCCGCAGCATTGCGCCGGTGAAGCCCCTGGCCAGCGCAGTTTCGGGCGGCACCACGCCAATATCCACCGTGCGCTGCTTCCAGATGCGATTGTCGGTCAAAAGTGTCTCGTAGTCATCCACGCAGGATGGAAATCTGTCTGTGAACGCCCAGATGAAATCCAGCAGCGAACCCTGACGCGCCGCATTGATCTCTTTCAGCTTCGACTTGCTGCGAAACTTCGACGGCTCGTACTGCGGCATGGTGTCCGGCAGGTCGCGGTACACCCCGCCCGGCCGATAGTAGGTGGCGTGCATGCGCGCGCCGGAGGCCGCCTCATAGCAGTCCATCAGGTCCTCGCGCTCTCGAAAGCAGTACAGGAACACTGTCATGGCGCCGATATCAAGGCCGTGCGCGCCAAGCCACAGCAGGTGATTCAGTATTCGGGTGATCTCATCGAACATCACGCGGATGTACTGCGCCCTAATCGGCGGGGCGATGCCAAGCAGCTTCTCGATGGCCAGCACATAGGCATGCTCATTGCACATCATGGAAACGTAATCGAGACGATCCATGTAGCCGATGCTCTGATTGAACGGTTTGGATTCGGCGAGCTTCTCGGTCGCGCGATGCAGGAGACCGATGTGCGGGTCGATGCGCTCGACGACCTCTCCGTCCATTTCCATGACCAGGCGCAGCACCCCGTGCGCCGCCGGGTGCTGCGGCCCGAAATTCATGGTGTAATTACGAATCTCGGTGACCAAAGCTATCCTCTCGAATCACGCGCGGCACCAGCGTGCGCGGCTCTATCGAAACCGGCTCATAGACAACGCGGCCCTTCTCTACGTCGTAGCGCATCTCGACATAGCCGGACAAGGGAAAATCCTTTCGGAACGGATGTCCGATGAACCCGTAGTCAGTCAGAATTCTTCGAAGATCCGGATGTCCGTCAAAAACAATGCCATAAAGATCGAACGCCTCCCGCTCGAACCAATCGGCACACGGCCAGACATCATTCACCGACGCGATCAGCGGCATCTCATCGTCCAGATAAGCCTTGACGCGCAGGCGATGGTTGTATTGAACTGAAAGCAGGTGATAGACCACCGCAAAGCGTGCGCCCTGCCAGGATTTCGACGGCTCTTCCTTTCCGTAAGCTGAGTAATCGACACCGCAAAGGTCGATCAGCTGCTCGAATCGGGTATCAGGGCCGTCGCGCAGCGCCGAGCACACATCGACGATCTCACCCGCATCGACAACGACTGTCAATTCGCCCCTGGACTGAAATGATTCCGAAACCCGGTCGCCCAGGACTTTTTCAACAGCGCGGGATAGTTCGCTCAGGGACGCCATGTCCGTCGATTACTTGGCGATGGTATTGGTTCGCTGAATCTTGCGCTGCAGCTGCACGATGCCGTAAACCAGCGCTTCGGCGGTTGGCGGACAGCCGGGAACATAGACATCCACGGGAACGATCCGGTCGCAGCCGCGCACGACCGAGTAGGAATAATGGTAGTAGCCGCCGCCGTTGGCGCATGATCCCATCGAGATCACCCAGCGCGGCTCCGCCATCTGATCGTAGACCTTCCGCAGCGCGGGCGCCATCTTGTTGACCAGCGTGCCAGCGACGATCATCACATCCGACTGCCGCGGGCTGGGGCGGAAAATGATCCCGAACCGATCAAGATCGTATCGGGACGCACCGGCGTGCATCATCTCAACCGCGCAGCAGGCGAGCCCGAATGTCATCGGCCACATCGCCCCGGTACGCGCCCAGTTCACTAGCTTGTCCATGTTTGTTGTCACAAAACCCTGCGACATGATGCCTTCAATCGACATAATCTACTCCCATTCCAATGCGCCTTTCATCCATTCATATATGAAACCGACCACCAATACAGCCAGAAAAATCATCATCGCGACAAAGCCGAACAGGCCGATCTCGTCAAGCGCGACGGCCCACGGAAACAGAAAGGCAATTTCCAGATCGAAAATGATGAACAGTATCGCGACCAGATAGTATCGCACGTCAAACTTCATGCGGCTGTCCTCGAACGCCTCGAAACCGCACTCGTAGGGCGACAGTTTTTCCTTGTCCGGCCGGTTCGGGCCGATAAGCCGTCCAGCGGTCATCATGGCAAGCCCCATCACAATGGCGATCACCAGAAAGATCAGAACCGGGACGTAGTTGCTCAGCATCGTTTCGTACCAGACTGCAGAAGAGGTACCGCTCTGCAGTCAACAAAAGTATGGTGCCGAAGGCCGGACTTGAACCGGCACGGCTCGCGCCACCGCCCCCTCAAGACGGCGTGTCTACCAAATTCCACCACTTCGGCTAACTTGAAAAAAAATTTACTCAGGAACCTGGGGAACCTCGTCCTGTACACCATCCGCCGGCACCTGCGGCGTTTCGGACTCCACCACAGATTCAATGACAGAATCCGTCACGCTCTGCGGTGTGCCGACACCGGTATAGATATAGGCAAGACCCAGCGCGATCCCGAAAAACAAAGTGGCGAGCACCGCAGTGATCCGGGTCAGAAAATTGGCAGACCCTCGACTGCCGAAAACCGAGCTTGAACCGCCGCCGAAAACCGCGCCCATGTCAGAGCCCTTGCCTCTTTGAAGCAGAATCAGCACCACGAGCGCAATCGCGATGACAAAAAACAAACCCAGCAGTATTCTTGTAACGTATTCCATAATCTGCGACCTACCCTTGTGCCGCCCTGCAAATTTCCAAAAACTGTTCTGCCTTCAGCGAGGCGCCGCCCACCAGACAGCCGTCAACGTCGGGCTGCGCAAGCACCTCAGCCGCATTATCTCCAGTGACACTGCCACCGTAAAGAATTCTGCAGCTGTCCGCGGCGCTCTGACTTCGCTGCGCAATCCGATTTCGAATCAACTCATGGACCTCTTGTGCCTGTTCCGGCGTCGCTGAAAGACCCGTGCCGATCGCCCAGACCGGTTCGTAGGCAACCGCAATCCGATCGACCAGCTGACTTGCGCGATGCTCAAGTATCGCGTCAATCTGGCGCTCAATCACAGCACTGGCGGCGCCCGACTCCCGCTGCGCCAGCGTCTCTCCAACGCACACAATCGGCGTCAGCAGATTTTCGACTGCGGCGGCAGCCTTTCGGGCGATCAATTCATCAGTTTCGCCATGGTATTGGCGCCGTTCCGAATGCCCGCAAATCACGTACTCGCAACCGACATCTTTCAGCATGGTAGATGATACTTCACCTGTATAGGCGCCTGCTGAATGTTCGCTGCAATTTTGCGCGCCCAGCGACACGGCGGAAGCTGTTGAAATCAGCTGTCCAACATGCTGAAGATACACAGCTGGCGGACAGACAACGACTGCCGGCGGCTCAAAATCCTGCATTCCTGTCAGAAAGTCGCTCAGAATCGAATGCGCCATATCCAAGGCGCCGTTCATCTTCCAGTTCGCAGCGATTAGTTTCTGCCGCATCGCGGTCACCTCTCGCCGCATCCGCCGCGCCTTATGTGCGCGGACTTCCGCAATTGATGACAGATGACTTCCATTGAATTCCCCCAGCCTCAAACTCACCGCAGCAATCTGAACATCGGTTCGAATGACTGGAGCATTGAGCGCATAAAATTCTTTTCATCGGCGGGAAAATAATTCCATCCGATGAGCGACATTATAAGTGTCGGTGATCGGTTCAAGACCTGTGGCTGCTGCATCAGATTCAAGCTACCGAATCACGATATTTCGAACCGTCAAGAACTTATCTTTGCGAATTTCCGTCCTATATTTTGAGAGCTTGCATCTTTTCTTTTTCCTGAAAATGAGGCAGCTTAATTTGAATCTCAAGTTCAGTCGATGCCGCTCGGATTCGAGTCCGTCCGCAATTTCAATTTGCTAAAAATTCAATTCTGTTGCAAAATAGGAATCCGACGTTCAAAAAATTGCTCAGTGCACCATTGGCGGGTGCAGGAAACAAAACTCGGGAAGACAGGTTGAATTCAGCGCGCGAGACCGAGAATCACACGTTCGCCGAAAATCATCGGGAGCGGAGACTGGTTCGCCGAGTGCGCACAGTTCATAGAACGCCAAACGATCAATACGGTCAGACAGGAGGCGAGTCATGATTGCGATATCTTCCTTAATTCGATCAAGGGGCCAGGTGTGGACCATCGCGCCTGAGAGCTCTGTGTTTGACGCCCTGCACCTGCTGGCCGAGCGCAATATCGGTGTGCTGCCGGTCGTCGATGCAGAAGGCGCCCTGGTCGGAATATTCAGCGAGAGGGACTACGCCCGACGAGTGATTCTGATGGGCAGAACCTCCAAAGACACTCCTATCGCGGATGTGATGACCAGCAATGTCTATACCGTCGGTCCCGACGACATCATCGACGACTGCATGAAAATTGTCGTCGAGCGCGGATTTCGTCACCTGCCGGTTGTTGAAGATGACACTCTCATCGGCGTGGTATCAGCCAATGACCTGCTGGCAGAGGTCATTCGATCGCGAGAACAGAAAATCGGCTCTCTCGAGAACCTGCTCACCGGAGCCGGCGAGATCACCTGAGCATCAGTTCCTGATATCAAACCATCCTGCTGGCATGCGGAATTGAATGCGATCTGCAGCTTGCCGCATCCACTGACAATTCGCCAACCAAAGAAGAAGGGGCTGAAGATTTTGAATCCATTATTCCACTGTCTGCTTTTTGCAATCGCATTCGCCCTGATACCAAGCGGCATCAATGCGGCGCTCAAGGATGATCTTGAGGAAGTTTCCGGCCGGACCGCTCCGTCGCTTCACGAGGTGCAGTGGTTCAACCGAAGCGGAGAATTCGCAAAATCCCTAGAGGGCAAGGTTCTGCTGGTGAATTTCTGGGCAACCTGGTGTCCGCCTTGTATCGAAGAGCTTCCCTCGATCCAGAATGCCCATGAATTTTTTGATCAGAACGATTTCGAGGTGATCGCAGTCAATACCGGTGAGACCGCTGACATGATTGAGCAGTTTCTGCCGGCGCTGCCGATGACTATCAAGGTTCCGATCGCGTTGGATGAGCGTCTGGCAGTCTATGCAGCTTGGCGGGTGAGCCCATTGCCGACGACATTTCTGGTTGACCGTTCAGGCCGAATCCGCTATCAGGCGATCGGCGGCAGAAATTTCGCTTCAGGCAATATTCGGTCGATCATTCAGAATCTGATCGACGAATAGCAGCCTGCGAGGAATTTTCAATCTGCGCGAGACTGTGAAGCGCGACACCTGTTAATCCTGCTTGCTGAATCATGTTGCCTGATGACTACCGCCCGAAAGTGATCGTTACTAAGATTGGTTTTGACGGTCACGATCGAGGAAGCCGCGTTGTCGCGGCCAAATTGCGCGACAGCGGCATGGAAGTTGTCTATACTCCGCCCTGGCAGTCAGTGTCGGAGGTGGTGCGGCTTGCCACAGAGGAAGATGCCGATGTGATCGGCATCAGTTCGCTCGCAACCGATCACCTGCTGATTCCTGATCTGCTGGATGCGCTTCGCAGCGCGGACTTGGAGCATGTCGGTGTCGTCGTCGGCGGCATCATTCCTGAAGACGATGAGCGAAGCCTGCTTGACTGCGGTGTGCACCGCGTTTTTCATCCGGGCAGCTCATTGGACGATATCTCTGAATTCGTGCGCGAGCTGGCTCGCGGGGCGCGAACCCACTCCCTGCAAAACTGGCAAGCGATCAGTCATGAAGAAAGCTAAGATTGACAATGTTTCAGAACTGCGCGCTAAGGCGCCCCGTCTTCTCTGGGAGCGGCAGTACCAGGAGCAGCTGCCTGATGAAAAGGAACTTCGAAATCGATCTGGCATACCGATAAAGCCGCTCTATACGCCGGAGGACTGGAGCGGCGAGGACTACGCGGAAAAGCTGGGGTACCCCGGACAGGTGCCGATGACCCGCGGCATCTATCCCACCATGCACCGCGGCCGGACCTGGAGCCAGCGGCAGCTGATCGGCTACAGCACACCAGAGCATTACAACGAACGCCTGCTGAAGCTGCTGGATGCGGGCAACACGGCAATCAGTCTCATTCCCTGCAATTCAGTCTACCGCGGCTACGATGCTGATGAGGTCGACTCCAAACTGCTCGGCACATGCGGCGTTGTCGTCAACACGATTGATGACATGGACCGGTGTTTTCGAGATGTTGATATCGCGAAGCTGTCAACCGCGATGAACGATCCTCTGCCGTTCACGCTGCTGGCGCTCATTCTTGGCGTTGCGAAACGGCGCGGAATCGACTGGAATCTGGTTTCCGGCACCTCCAACCAGAGCGACTATATCTCGCACTACATTGCCAACCACATGTTCTACCGTCTGTCGCTCGAAGGCTCAAGACGAGTCCTGGTTGACCACATCGCATTCTGCCAGGAACGCGTTCCGAACTGGAATCCGCTTTCAGTGGTTGGCCAGCACACCCAGCAGGCCGGCGCAACGCCCGCGCAGGCCATGGCATTCACACTGGCAACAGCGATTCAATATGCTGAAGACTGCATCGATCGGGGAATGGATCCAGAAGTTTTCCTGGAGCGATTCACTTTCTTTTTTGACATTTCGATCAGCTTCTTTGAGGAGATTGCAAAGTGCAGAGCGGGCCGAAGAATCTGGCAGCGGATTGTCAGAGAGAGACTGGGCGCACGCAATCCCAAAACCTGGCGCTTCAAGTTTCATGGACAGACATCGGGTGTGGATCTGACGCGCCAGCAGCCGCTGAACAATATCTCGCGAGTCTCCATTCAGGCATTGGCCGGCGTATTCTCCGGACTGCAGTCGCTGCATACAGATTCCTATGACGAAGTGCTCAGCGTTCCAACGGAAGAGGCCGCCCGCATTGCGGTTGCCACCCAGAACATCATTCGGGAAGAGGCGCACTGCGCCGATGTCATCGATCCGCTGGCCGGGTCCTACTTTGTAGAGTCACTCACTGACCAGATGGAAGAGAGGATTGTGGAGGTCATGGATCAGATCGACGCAGTCGGCGGCATGTTCAAAGCTGTTGAATCAGGACTCATTCAACGGTGGATCGGCGATTCGGCCATACAGTATCAGAACCGGATTGAAAGCGGCGAGCAGACTGTGGTTGGAGTCAACAAGTATCAGACGAATGAAGACGGCGCTTCTGTCAAGCCACTGCAGCGGCCTTCAGAGACCGACATTCAGGAACAGCTGGCCACTCTTGCCGAATTCAAGGCGACGCGCAGTCAGTCAGCGTTCAATTCAGCGCTTTCAAAACTTCAGCGCGCCGCTCAAGACCCGCAGGAAAATGTATATGAAGCGATCGTTGATGCGGTGTCTGGTGGAATGACGCATGGCGAGGTGGTTCGCTATGTTCGTCAGGAACTCGGATTCGGTCAGCCGCAGACGATTCTGTGATGAATCTGCCGAATACCGAGGCAACCGAGGCCGCGCATGGGTCTCTGATCGAGCGGCTTCGCTCGGACCGAAACACACTGGCCAAAGCAATCACCGTTGTTGAAAACAATCTCGACGGAACCAGCGAAGTTCTGAACTCGATACAGAACTGTCTTGGACACGCGCACGTTGTCGGCGTAACCGGATCGCCGGGCGTTGGAAAGTCGACGCTGATCGATGCCTGCATCGGTGAGATTCGAAGTCTCGACAAGTCTGTCGCAGTGCTGGCGGTTGATCCCAGCAGTCATGTCAGCGGCGGAGCGATACTCGGAGATCGAGTAAGAATGGCGGAACATGCGGATGATGACGGCGTGTTCATTCGATCGGTTGCGGCACGCGGACATCTGGGCGGCCTGTCAGCAACCGCGCTCAACATCATTCACCTGTTTGATGCGGCCAACTGGGATGTGGTTGTTGTTGAGACTGTCGGCACCGGACAATCGGAAATTGAGATATCCGAGCTGGCGGATACCACGGTTGTTGTTGAATCACCGGGCATGGGAGACGAAATTCAGGCGATCAAGGCCGGACTGCTCGAAATCGCAGACATCATCGCTGTCAACAAGTCGGACTTGCCTGGAGCCGACCTGACCGTCAGTGAGCTGACGCACGCACTGGCGATGCGAAGCACATCAAGATCGCATTCGGTGCTCAAGACCTCTGCGACGGATGGTCAGGGTGTTTCAGAACTGGTTGCTGAAATTGTCAGGCACGGTCAGGATTCAATGCAGCACAATCGAAACAGTTCAGTACTCAGGCGATCAAGAAAGATTGTCGCGCGGGTAGTCGGCGAGAGCGTTGCTCTGCAGTTCGGCAGCTTGGACTCAGACGAGGCGGACAAGCTGACCCGATTGGTTCAGACTGGAAAACTGAACCCGAATACGCTGGCTGAATCAGTCGTCCGAGGACTGGTTTCAAGCCTGTCCGATTCGTCCGATGTTTCTCGCAGCTGAGCTCAGCGCTTGTCGAAGATACGCTCGCCTGACTCTCGGATGATCTGCTGACCCTTGAACACAGCGTGCTTGCACGCCGCTTCGAAATCAGCATGCGTGTCTGCGCGGATGAAATAATGCTCGCGCATCTCGCCGCTGTCGTCCAGTTTTTTCACATATCCGGCCGTCACGTAATTGCCTTTCTGCTGAAGCGGAGCCGGTTTGATCAGGAATCCTTCATACTCCACTTCTTCGGTGTCGGGCTCAGCCTTGCCTGCCTTGCCTGCCTCGCCTTTTCCCATCAATCGACTTAACAGTCCCATATTTTGCTCCGCGGTCATTGAGTTCAGATTTTTCGCTCAGGCGTGCCGCACTCAACCTTGAGTCAAGTGAGTTCGCTGGCTTCATCTGCATAGAATAACACTATAAGTGAATTGAATTTCTGAAACGAACGCAGATGATCATTCTGCACTGGCCAACTGAATTCTCTAAAATCACCTCGATCGGAAAATTTCAATCACCAATTGCTCCACTGAATCAATCTGCCATTCCTGGATTTCGAAAATGTCTATATCACTCGTCCTGCTGCTGGCAATCACTTTTTTCTACGCCGGCTACAACCTTTTGATCAAAGTATCCACCAGCCACGTCCCAGCGGAAGTGTCGTCCACCATTCTCGCGACGATCGCCCTGCAGATTGCGGCGCTGTCAATTTCCTGCCTGTTCGCGGCTGGATTGCTCATCCGAGGGACAGGCACGCTCGCTCTGCCAATTTCGGCTTACGGCTGGGCCGTGCTGGCGGGTCTATGCATCGGCTGTGCCGAAATCGGATACTTCTACTTGTTTCGCGGTGTTGCCGGTGAACCGCCATTTTCTGCAAATGTCGCGATTCCCATAATCGTCAGCGGAACGATTGTGGTGACAATTCTGATTGCTTGGCTTGCTCTGCGCGAGCCGCTGAGCTGGCAGAAAATGCTCGGTGCGGCACTCATCGTTGCAGGAGTCGCTGCCATCTACATGGACACCAAACCGGCGGGCTTGGCTGGTTCTTGACCCAGAATCAAATGAGTCATAGTCGGTTCAGTCAAACGCTTCAATTGAATTTGTAGTAATTCACGTTGATTTTCGAAAAGCGAGTTCAATCACTCCCAAAGAATCGAACACTTGCGATGAAGTGAGGTTTGATCGGATGATTTCTTTCCTGACTATTTTTGCTTATGACCGCATCACCAAAAGGACAATACCGTTCATACGATTCATACATAATTTCGTTTTCAGTCAATGTACGCTTACTTCCAAGCGCCCCGGTAGCTCAGGTGGATAGAGCGGCCGCCTCCTAAGCGGCAGGTCAGGCGTTCGAGTCGTCTTCGGGGCGCCAGTCTACTTCTGGCCAAGGTTTTCCACTGATTCACAAACTTTGCAGAGAACCTCAGATTCATCTCTCGGCTCCATCAATTGACAAATCGCATAAATTTTGGTCTATAAATTTTCCGCAGGTGTTCATTCATTTTGTTGATTTTTATGAACTTTGTATGTCTGAGTGTCAGTTGGGACTTCGGCGCATAAATGTCAGTGATAGCAAGCACCTATGTTTAATTCAATATGCCGCACTCTCATTTTGAGATTTTGCGACATTTGAAATTTGGTTGATTCAAAGCACAAAGGGAGAATTGTGATGACCACAGCAAAAGATTTTCAAGAAAGGATTATTCAGAGAGCTTCCGAAGATGACGAATTTCGGGCGCGGCTCATGAGCGATCCGACTGCCGCGGTAGGTGAGGAACTGAATGTTGAATTGCCGGAGGAGCTTATTGTTCGCGTGCACGAAGACGGTCAAGATTCAGTTAACTTGGTGCTGCCACCGAAGCAGCAGTTGGACGAAGAAGATTTGGACGCTATTTCGGGCGGCACCGTGCCAGGAGAAGAGCAACCTTGGGAGTGATTTGTGCTGGATCGGTTGATCGCGGCTAGTGAGGATTGACGGGGATTGAGAAAATTCAAGTAAGCGAGTTGATTGGTATTGCTACTGCAGTCTGCGAGGCTGAGGGTTAATTTTTTGGCCAGTATCGGCTCTTGATTTTCTCGGCTCCATCAATTGACAAATCACACAACCAATAAGGTTGCACGACCAATTTTTTGACATTCCTGGAATCGCTCGTAGCGGCGTTTCCAGAAGTCATCGAAGCGGTTGCCTTCGATACAGGTTCAAAGCGCGATGATGCAGTCGGTATCGTCGCCGATCACCGCTTGGCGCAGACCATAGCGGTAAAACGCCTCGCCGCTCAGTTCACCGCCAATGCGCGACGCGCGGCTCCCGGGCCGGCGAAATACTTTTTTTGCCAGCCAGAAGACTTGTGGCCCGATCTGACAGATCATTGTCACAGTTCTCTGTCAGTTCGTCCACCCAGTCGCGGAAGCGCTGATACTGATCCATCTCCGCAAATGTGCGCTTGACTGGGCCTCCGGTATATGGCAGGAGATGGAGTTGCCCCAGTGCTTGCGCCTCAGCGGCCGCCCGATTGCCCACCGGCGTTTCTGCTCCGAGAACCGGCCGGGGCGGACATTGCTTATGATCGCCAGCTGGGCGATCAGATGGTCGCGTTTTTCTGCAACTGTCCGAGTTTTGAGTTCGGATCAATGCCGGACTCTCATTCTCTATCTGTGCATATGAAGCATGCACAGATAGAGCGGCAAACCTTGCTGCAATCATGCTGTATCGAAACGATCGAAAAATTTATCGCATACCCAATCATTCGCCGGCGGCGAATATCGAAGTTCATATCTGATATAAACAACGCTTTCAGCAATAGATTCATAACACTTATTTACTTGAATTGAATTTCAACTATTGGCCGATTTTGAAAAGCTTCAAACAAAGTTCGCACCCTGAGAATTGCACATAAGTCATGCTAAAGGCAGTTCTCTACTACATCAAGTACATCGACTTGTTCAACAGGAAGGTTGGCCGGGTCGCAATGCTGCTGATTTACCTGATGATGGCCATTCTGCTGCTCTCGTCGATATCCAGAACATTTTTCGATATTTCTTTCATTTGGATCGTAGAATCCGCTCAATTCACGATGGCGGCCTACTATCTGCTCGGCGGGGCCTATTCATTGCAACTTGGCTCGCATGTCCGAATGGATTTGCTCTACGGCAGCTGGACACCCAAGCGAAAGGCTCTTGCCGACAGCATCACCGCAGTCTTTCTGATTTTTTATCTCGTCGTATTGCTGCTCGGCGGCATATCAAGCACTGAATACGCTTTGCAATACGGTCAGAAGAACTACTCTTCCTGGGCGCCGCCGCTCGCGCCGATCAAGATCATTATGACCTTTGGAATCCTGTTGATGCTGCTTCAGTCCATCTCAATGTTCTTCAAGGATTTCGCTCAAGCCCGAGGGTTGAAAATCGATGAGCTATGAGCTGATCGCACTGCTGATGTTCAGCCTGATGATGCTGATGCTGCTGACCGGTCAGCGCGTATTCGGTGCCATTGGGTTTGTTGCGGCGATCTTCGCGTTGCTGCTCTGGGGCGAAGGCGCAGTTGAAATGCCTTTCTCTGCCAGCTTCAAACTGCTGAACTGGTATCCCCTTCTGACACTGCCGCTGTTCATTTTCATGGGCTATATGCTCTCCGAATCTGGAATTGCGGATGATCTTTACCGGATGTTTCATGTGTGGGCGGGGCCGCTCAAAGGTGGGCTCGCGATCGGCACAATAGGATTGATGGTCGCAATTTCCGCGATGAACGGCCTCAGCGTGGCTGGTATGGCCATCGGTGCGAGTATTGCACTGCCCGAAATGCTGCGACGCGGTTACGACAAGGTGATGATTACGGGTGTGGTTCAGGCAGGCAGCTCATTGGGCATATTGGTGCCGCCCAGCGTGGTGCTTGTTCTCTACGGCATGATCGCTCGCCAGCCCGTGGGACAGCTCTGGCTGGCAGGTGTTCTGCCCGGCCTGATGCTTGCTGCTCTGTTTGTAATCTACATTGCGATTCGCTGCCATCTTCAGCCGAAACTCGGACCTCCTTTGCCAAAGGAAGAGCGCAATATTCCGATGCCTGAGAAGCTACGTCTGCTTCGCGCCGGAATACTGCCGTTTTTCATCTTTTTCTGCATGACCGGGCTGTTTCTTCTTGGCATCACCAGTCTGGTCGAGAGTTCAGCGGTAGGAGCCGCAGCATCGGTCGTTGCAGCCGCGGTCAGAGGCCGTCTAACGCGTAAAGTCTGGGAGGAGACCACCCGGAAAACACTTTCGATCAGCTGCATGTTCATGTGGATTATTCTGGCGGCATTGGGTTTCGGTGCGGTATTTGATGGTCTGGGAGCTGTGCATGCAATTGAATCGCTGTTCATCGAACGCTGGGAACTGACTCCTTGGGAAGTTCTGATCATGATGCAGCTTTCGTATCTGCTGCTGGGAACATTTCTGGATGACACTGCGATGCTGGTGATCGTTGCACCGCTCTATGTACCGTTGGTGATAGCTTTAGGTTTCGATCCAATCTGGTACGGTGTTCTGTACACAATTACCTGCCAGATTGCCTACATGACTCCGCCTTTCGGTTACAACCTGTTTCTGATGAGAGCGATGGCACCGAAAGAAATAAGCCTGATGGACATCTACCGGTCGATCATTCCGTTTGTTCTGGTGATGCTTGTCGGGCTGATCCTTGTCATGGTTTTTCCAGGAATCGCCACTTGGCTTCCTGACCTTCACTATTCGAAATAGTCAGAAAATTTGTAGTATGATTGATCGAAATTATCAACCTAAATACTTCGGAGGAAGGAGTATGAGTAATCGAAGAGAATTTCTCAAGAAATCGGGAACGGCTGCACTGGGAGCGGTAGCGGCTGCTCCAATCGCAGCGCCTTATGTACATGCGCAAAGCACGATACGCTGGCGGTTGCAAACCTATGCCGGACCGGCATTGGCAGAGCACGTCATCAAGCCGTCGATTGACGCATTCAACACTGCGGCCAATGGCGAAATGGTGATTGACCTGTACACGGCGGATCAGTTGGTACCGCACGGTGAGCTGTTTCGCGCACTGCAGAATGGCACAATCGATGCTGTTCAAAGTGACGACGATTCAATTGCCGCGCCAGTCGATGTATCTGTATTCGGCGCTTATTTTCCGTTTGCGACTCGCTATGGACTGGATGTGCCAACACTGTGGGAGTGGTACGGACTCAGAGAGATCTGGGAAGAAGCGTATGCGGAAGTTGAGGGTGTCGAGTGGCTGAGCACCGGTGCCTGGGACCCGTGCAACTTTGCAACGGTTCAGCCGATTCGCAGCCTTGAAGACCTGAAGGGTTTGCGCGTGTTCACCTTTCCAACTGGTGGTAAGTTCTTGCAACGTTTCGGTGTCGTACCTGTTCAGCTGCCTTGGGAAGATATTGAGGTTGCGGTTCAAACCGGTGAGCTTGACGGTGTCGCATGGTCAGGAATTACAGAGGATTACACCGTCGGCTGGGCGGATGTAACCAACTACTATCTGACCAACAACATCTCGGGTGCCTGGGCGGGTTCATACTTTGTGAATTCGGACCGTTGGGCAGAAGTTCCGGAGCATCTGCAAACCGTTTTCAAACTTTGCATGGACAGTTCGCATTATTTTAGACAACACTGGTACTGGTGGGGCGAAGCTCATTTCAGATCAACGGGTACCAAACTTGAACTGACCTCCATTCCGGAATCTGAATGGAAGGTCGTTGAAGATGAAGCGTTGAAATTCTGGGATGAAATTGCGGCGACCAGCGAGCGGAATGCCCGTGTTGTCGAGATTCTGAAAGGATATGTTGAGACGATGACTAAGGCAGGACCTCCTTATCGTTACGCATAAGCTCATTATTCGTAAAAAAACCTAAAAAAAACCGGCTTCAGAATACTTCTGAAGCCGGCTTTTTACTCGATTTTATGACCCTTAACCCACCAAAAAAATGTTATTGCTTGATGTCCCCGTTGACCCAACTCCGCCCTTTCCTTACATATAATCCTGAGCGTGACATTCTGGCTATGCAGCGTGTGTTGTCTCAGCACCGCTTTTTCCCTTCTATATAATCCTCCTTATACATTCCATGCCCCCGACAGGCCGTTGTCTCAGCACCGCTTTTTCCCTTCTATATAATCCCTGCAGGCCGGCAACAACATCACGCGGGTGTACGACAAATTATTGAGGCCGCTGCGCCATCAGGCGGCCTTTCTTCTGTTCCAGAACTCGTCAAAGCGGCCGCTCAGCACACAGCATCGCAGGGCGGCGATGGCATTGGCGCCGCGCACGGTCCAGTGCATGCCGCTGCGCTTGAGCCGGGCGCCGATGGCGGTCTTGCAGCCGGCCTCGACCACGCCGCTTGACACGCACAGCCCCTGCGCGCGGAATTCGGCGTAGCGCACCCGCTTGCGATGATTGGTGAAATAGACGACCGCCTCGGCCGCGAGTGTGTTCTGCTCCGCATGCGCTGAGAGGGCCGCCAGCAGCGCGTCGACATCGCCGGCCCGAAGCTCGTCGAGCCGCGCCTCGACCCACTCTCCGGTGAAGTCGGTGCCGATGCCGTAGACCTCCTTGCCCACCCCCCAGATCCGTTCCTTGGCGTGGTAGATGTCGAGGATCTCGATCGCGTCGGGGAACAGCTCCGAGCAGGTGTTCCAGATCCACGAGGCCCCGTCGCCGACCACCACCTGCCGCCCGGCCTGGTAGAACTCGCGCCGTCGGGCCTCGCGTTCGACGCGCTCGGCGAACACAGAGATCTGCCGGCCGCCGGGTGGCACCGCGGCCGACTCGATGGCCGCATTGTAGGTGACCGAGCCCGGATCGCGCACCGGACGGCCCTCGTCATTGAGGGTCTCGGCGCTCCAGATGACGATCTCCTTGCACTCGCGGGTCTTGGCCCTGGCGTCCTCGGACTCGCGGCCCTGGCGGTTCAGGGTCTCGGAGGCCCGCATCGGCACCCCGGTGCCGTCCATCCCCAGATACAGGGTCGCGGCCGCATTGGCGCGAACCTCGACATGGCGGCGCTCATCGTCCGCGACCTCCTCGCCCAGCGCCTCGGCGCAGCGCTCCGCCTGCTTGTCGGAAACATTCAGGCGGGCCAGCTCCCACAGCAGCGCGGCCGCTTCCGCGAAACTGACCCGCGCGGCCAGCTGGCCGATCATCCGCAGCACCCCCGGCGTCACCGAGCGCCGCACCAGCCCCAGCGCCTGGTCTTTTGGAAAAAACCCGCCCGCGCACGGCTCGCAGTGGTAGTAGACCCGGCTGAGGACCAGCTCGCCGAGCGCGCTGGTGAAGGTCTTCTCGCGCCGTCCGGCATATCTTGCCATCGCACCGCACGAACACGGCAGCCGGGCGCCCCGGCAGTCGCTGCGGTCGCGGTTGAGCAGCAGCGCAAGCCACCTGGCGCCCAGGTTCAGCACACTGCCCCTGACCGTGCTCTCCAGCCTCTCGAAGTCCGCGGAGGCGGACAGGTCCTGCGAGTCGAAAAACGCCAGCACCTCGTCAGCCGCCTCGGCCGCCAGCAGCTCCACCAGCGCCCTGCGGTCCTGGGAGGCGAAGTTTTTTTTTACCCCGCCGCGTCTTGACACGCGCGTCGCACAGCGCCTCGCTGACCTCGGTCAGCTCGCGCGCCAGCGACTGGAAGCGCTGGTACTCGTCGATCTGGTCGCGGGTCTCCTGCAGCGCGGCCTTCGGGATGCCGCGGGTGACCGTGCCGCCCCGGACCTTGCGGGTCAGGCGCCAGCCCGGATGGCCGGGGCTGTCCGGCTGGGCGCAGTGGCAGCGGGGGCTGCCGCATTTCCTGCGCTGCCTGGTCAGGTTGCCCGGCCGGAAGTCGCCGATAGCGGCGAGCTGGCGCAGGATCTGGTCGCGTTGCGATTCAAGCTGTTCGATGGTGCTCATGGATTCGGTCCTCATGGCGGTTGAAACTGTGCGTATTATATACGCACAGACAACCACGCCAAACCCACCTGCCAGCCTCAGTTCATGAGCTTTCACAAAAATCTGACGTGCACCCACATCACGCTGACACGCTGACGGTTGTCTCAGCACCGCTTTTTCCCTTCTATATAATCCTTATCCGCCGGCTATGAGATAAGCACTGTAGTTGTCTCAGCACCGCTTTTTCCCTTCTATATAATCCGCGCGGCCGGCGCGTCCATACCGACGTCAGGTTGTCTCAGCACCGCTTTTTCCCTTCTATATAATCCTCCCGGCCGTTCGCCCCGACGGACCCGCCGGTTGTCTCAGCACCGCTTTTTCCCTTCTATATAATCCCACGCTTTCATGAACCGGACATTCTGCTCGTTGTCTCAGCACCGCTTTTTCCCTTCTATATAATCCTTGCTGAGAGATCACTCTGATTTTGTGGGTGTTGTCTCAGCACCGCTTTTTCCCTTCTATATAATCCAAAGCGGTTAAATGCCCTGTGAGTGCTTTAGTTGTCTCAGCACCGCTTTTTCCCTTCTATATAATCTGCAGGTGTTGACAGTATTTTCGCCTTGCCGTTGTCTCAGCACCGCTTTTTCCCTTCTATATAATCCTCCTACTTGCTCTAATGTGCCGACGCAGTGGTTGTCTCAGCACCGCTTTTTCCCTTCTATATAATCCCTGATGGAATGGGTCTTCGAACTGGAGGTTGTTGTCTCAGCACCGCTTTTTCCCTTCTATATAATCCATATGCGGCCTCACCACGCCCGAAGCCTCGGTTGTCTCAGCACCGCTTTTTCCCTTCTATATAATCCCTCGGCCTCCACGAAAGAGACGGTCGTGTCGGTTGTCTCAGCACCGCTTTTTCCCTTCTATATAATCGTTTCCAGGACTTGTTCTCGGCGGTCCTGAGTTGTCTCAGCACCGCTTTTTCCCTTCTATATAATCCGGTCAAGTCGCAGCATCGTATGGATGAGAAGTTGTCTCAGCACCGCTTTTTCCCTTCTATATAATCACCAGCTCCACGCGCTGACGGACGGCCGCTGTTGTCTCAGCACCGCTTTTTCCCTTCTATATAATCCCGCATCATGGACCGAGACCGGCAGATCGGCAGTTGTCTCAGCACCGCTTTTTCCCTTCTATATAATCCATTCTCGCTCACAGACTTAGACTGCTGCTGGTTGTCTCAGCACCGCTTTTTCCCTTCTATATAATCCTCAGATCAGACTCGCCCTTTGAAACATCCCGTTGTCTCAGCACCGCTTTTTCCCTTCTATATAATCTGGCCGACTCCATAGCGGTGCTCGCCGCAGGTTGTCTCAGCACCGCTTTTTCCCTTCTATATAATCGGCGGCGGACATCACCATCACTGTAGTTTAGGTTGTCTCAGCACCGCTTTTTCCCTTCTATATAATCCTCAAGCGGTGCTATCCATTGATTTTAAAGAAGAAATAGAAGATACGTAGAGCAAGTACTCCATCAAAACAACCGAAGTTGTCTAGGTTTGTTGTCGAATTTTTGAGGTTTTTGCGCAACAAATCTTTTCATTTTCGCGAATTGTTTGTCGGTTACAGTCAAAATATCCACTTTACCACCAAGCGGAATCTTCGATTCTAGTTTGCTACATACGGATTCCGACTTTTCGGTTGATGGACAATATTTGAGGTAAACAGAAAATTGGGACATCTCAAACCCCAAGTCAAGCAGGTCCTTTCTAAACTGCGTCGCTGACTTTCGTTCTTTTTTTGTTCCGACCGGCAAATCGAACATCACAAACAACCACATAATCCTATACGGGCTCAAGAATACTCGCCGCATCACTGGTCCTCGCCACTCATAGAAACTGACATCATGTTGATGTCTATTGGCGTTGGCAATTCTGGTAATTCAATTGATTGCCTTTCACCTAAAACATATGAAGAAAACGATTTGCACACTTTCACAGCGATTAAAGACAGTGGTGATGCTTCACTACCTAAAGGCACAAGCACTGAGGTTATTCCAGCCAAACGGTGTTTCATTTCAACAGATAGTTCATCAAAATCTCGGTCACAGCTAGCCCAAACAAGATAGTCAGCTATGGGTCGAAATGGTTCCAGTAAGTCATCTACCAAATTCAACGCGTTTCTCGGGTTCTTGTGATGTAGTCCAAATGTGGGATGTAAACCTGCGCTGCATACACCACGCGCTACGCATGATCGTACTATTGCGTATGTGTAATTTATCGCAGAATTTAATCCTAACGCCGCACGATCTCGTCGAAAAGTTTTTCCAAATAACCTTTGCCAGTAGAGTCTCGCGGCCTGAGCTTCGTAGTTTTCAGGATCACCAGATCGTACTTTACGAGCTAAGCGCTCCAACTGTTTGCCTTCCTCACCGACTCGAACCAATAGTTCAGCTTGATTACTTATCTTAGCCTGAACAATTCGTTGCCACGCTCTTTTTCTTTTCGGTTCAGAGATTTTCGCTTGTGCACTCATTACTTGGTATTGACGGGAGTATCCTTCAAGCGGCAACGTAATCGTAGACGGATAATAGTTTTCTCCACAAATTACGATTGGAACATTTTGTCTTGATAAATGATCGATTAAAACAGATGAAATTAAACTACCTGGAACTGAAATCAGCACAGTAGCGATGTCATCTATGTGAACTTGTCCAATTTTCTCACCGCGTTTATATACCTCAAGAAATCCTCGATATTTCTTTAAGGAATAACCTGCTTCTGAAATTTCTACAATTTGACCAACCATGTCAGTAGGTTCGCACAAGTTCGTATTTTTTGAACTGATCAATCAACAGAAAAATTTCAACTATTCGACATTACTTGAACCCGGCCGGTCGCGCTTACGTGTACTTTTTTCGCTTTCAACTTTCTGAGTTTGTTGGGTGATTTAGAAGAAAAATTGAACGCGTCTTCGGGGTCACTGTCTCGAGAACTTAAGTTTGCTTCGTATAGAGGTACCAATGTAATTTGCGTGTCTTGATTTATTTTTTGCACTCTTAGTAGTTGTACACGGTCATCAGATTCAACCTGAATGCAATCATTAATTTGAAGGCGCATCACAAGTTTCGCGGTGGGATGCGGTCGAGCACTGACACCTGGTTGAAATCCTAAACTATTCGCCTTGTAGCGAGAGATTACTCTGCCCTTCCATTCAACTTTATCTGCATCGGGCAAGAGAAAAATTTCAATGCCCCAGTTGCTATCTCCCTGATATGCTTTGTATGGTTTTGGCTGCTTGCCCTGAATTGGTATAACTTTCTTTCGTTCTACAACTCTCAGTCGTCGAATTCCTTTTTTTGACGCAAACGATTGTGCTAGCTGTTTACAAGTAAGCCCTGAATTTTCCTTTTTTCTACAGTAATTTACAAATTGATTTTGCAGATTTTTATCTCGAATTTTCTCTAATTTTTTGAGAGTATCGAACTTAGAGATTGGCCAACGGGTAACAACTTCGTAATACTCTTTGGAATCTGGTCCGCTTACTAAACCGAATGCAGTTTCATTATGAAGTTGTCCGTCGGTTGAACTACCAGACAAATCTTTATGAGATTTACGGTGAGATACTATGACAGTGTGAACTACCTGCTTGACATCACTGCGAAAATCTTTCCAAGGATCAATTGAGTCATAGAACAACTTTTCAGATCTTAATTCTTCAGATTTCCTCGCGACTTTAGCGACCTTTTGAATCAGAGAACGATTGATCATTCCGATTACAATCGCATCTAGAACATGGTGACGATGATCATTGCGATTCTTACTTATATTTTTTGATCCTCCCACAAGGTTATTTGAGTTGAGAATACTATTCAAACCCCACTGATGACGCAATATCGCAGTTAATCTACCCGTCACTACATCGATTCTGTTGAATGGGCAAATAATTTCTAAATACTCTCTTGCAAGTCGTCCGATGTATCTTGTGTCATTCAAATGCCTTTCAGTAAAGTCCTGATCTCTACCTGCCCAAATCTCACGAGCGTCTCTTTCAAATCGCCATCGCTTCGATTTGGGTAGTGTCTGCGCACGAGCGTAAATCTCCGTCCACGAATAACCTGGCGGACTATCTCCAAACGCTTCAAATGGAGTTCTGTTTCCCTTATCCCGATTTGCCTGTCTGGTACAAATTGTCAAATTTGAAAAACTGTCTTCGAGTGAAAATGAAAATGGAAGAATATGCTCAATTTCAGTTGATCTATCGAACAAGTCAGAAAAACAGATTCTTTCTCCTGAAAATGGGCAGAATCGGTCACTCGGGTTGGAACCTAGTTCTTCCCATAACTTTATTCGAAATCTATTCTCTCGATTTCTTTTCAATTCTAGATCGTTATCTTGTGAAAAATCCTTGAGTATCTGATTCAACCGTTCATTGTTTTCCGTGTTCTTGTTTTGATTAGATTTCATTTCTGCCAACTTTTTCTGTCCCGCAGGCAGATCTCGTCCTAACTCAATGGCAATAGAATATGGTCGTCCAAAGCGATCAATTAACTCATTGACTACTTTGCGAATTTGATTCAACGCAATGTGAACTGTCGGATTCGTAACTCCGCCCCAGTACTTCAAGTCATCCGATTTATCGTCATCATTCAATGTTCCTCTGATAATATGGCTTCCGTCTTGGAAGGCTTTTCCATAGTAAGGCAATTTTGAACGCAGATCCTTTCTGCTAGACCGTAAGTACGGAGATTGAAAATATTCGAATTCCTCATCAGCTGCTTGCACGGCTTCTGATTGAAGTTGGTATTCATCCCGCATCTTGTCTAGAAGAATACCTGCCGCCTTCAGCGAAATATTCGCGGTACCATCAACTAACGAAGCATTCATGCAGTTTTCAGCTGCAACTGAGTCGAGTCCAAATTCATCTTGCAATTTTTTCAAAACAACTTCATCAGTCAGCTTATCGTCAAGAATCACAGCGACAAATTTATCTTGTTTCTCAAGTGGCCAATTGTGCCATTCAAGACCGACATAGTCCTCGTGCTGCATAACATTAGAAGTTTGATTCCCTTCAAAATCCTTTCGAGATTCATCTTCAAAATTCAATCGAATTTCGTAGTCTATATCTTCATTTCCCCTGATCTCTAACTTTATTCTTGTAAAACTTAACTTAGCATTTTTCTTTTTCAGAGATGGACGTTCTAGCAAACGAACAATCATATCTCTTGTGTTCGGACAATCAATAATCGATGTGCTTTCGTTGTAATTTGACCACTTTAAACCGTTAACTTCTTGATAAATTCTGTATCGTTGAAAGGTGGGCATTGCTCTATAACATCGCTTTTCGGATGAAATAAACGCGCATTGACCTAGCTCAGGCAGCTTAAGTGGTCGTTGCAGAAAAATCACACCACGTAATGTTTCTTTTAATGCGTCTGTCAATATTTTCGGATAATATTGTGCCTGAGCAGTCCATATCTTGTCAAACTCATCTTCCAGCATTTCACGAACGGGGTAAACGTCGTACAAACTTGAATCACTCAATGGGCGAGCACGAATCGACTTTCCTTGTTGTTGCCTGCTCCAAAGAAAAGCTCCGAATGTCATTTCGGATTGTTTCAAATCTCGTAATGCATTCTGTCTATTTTCGACTTCCTGCCTTCTGTAAATTTTCTGCTCCTCCTTTGACATATTCTTGTACGCTTCTTCGGAAATTTGCTTTTCAAGCAAACCCATTTCCTCATAAAGAGCTCGAACTGAGTCGGCAACTTTGCCGCTAGTTGACTCTTCGCTCCGGTCTTTTCTGTTGCTTTTGAACCCTCTTCTTTGATTGATGTGAAACAAAGCCCTTCCAATCTCATATGGATGAAGTTTCTCGAAAAGTGCCCGCGCGCGTAATTCAATCGGATTTAGATCCTGAAGTTCGCGCCTTTCGGAATCATCACCAGGAAACAATCCAGCTTTTGTGAGTTCACTGAGTAAGAATGTTCGACGTTGAATATATCTGTCCCGTTGGCGGCGAGCTGAGCGAGCGGCTCGTCTTTCAGCCTTCAATGTCGCCTTATTTTTTGGAATTCTTCCATCAGAAAAAATCCTGACTCCAACCGCCTCAATTCGGCAGGGGTCATTTTCTTCGTTCAATTCCAAAACACACCAACCTAATGAATTGGTGCCAACATCTAATCCTAATCTGTATTTCATGTGAGTGATTTCCAAAAGTAGTGAATAGGGTGGCCGTAGAAAGTCGGCACCACTGGCCTACACAAACGATATACATCCACGAATTTGGCAATAAATTCGTTGCGAGAGATATTACAGCAATTGAGCACCAAAGTCACTACGAATATCCCAAAGAAGTACGTCAGCCGCAACGTTTGCGCAAATTCTGTCCTAATCATTCGAAGCATGTGTTAGAATTAGAGACTCCTTATATAGAAGGGAACAAGCGGATATTGCTGGGATTAACAAGTGTTATTCGCAACATTCGAAAGGCAGCCTGCGGGCTGCCTTTTGTTTAGGTCGGAATTGAAATTTCGAGAATATACCTAGGGCTGTGCAGGTTGAACTTTTGCTACTTTAGATTTTGAACTAAACACGCCCTTCGAAATTACAATCCGTAGCGAGGAAACTAATTTACTGTACCACCGCACGTTTGTACGTCGAATCTCTCCTGCGACTTGTGTGTGCTTGTTACAAAGGCCACTTACGATGGAGTCGGCTGCAACAGTCGGATTGAAGCAAGAATTTATGCAGAGCCCCTTAGCCAATACGAAATTGTGATCATGTACAAACTATATTACGCGCCAAAAAGCGCATCCATGGGGGTCAGAGTCATTCTTGAGGAGATCGGTGCAGACTATGAGTTGATCCACATGTCAATTGACATGGACAAACCCCGTCCTCCTGAACAGTTGGCGATCAACCCGAATGGATGGGTGCCGGTTCTGCTTTGGGACGATGGCGCGATGTACGAATGCGCTGCGATAGCTTTGTTTTTGTGCGATCGGCACCCCGATGCGAAGTTAGCGCCCACCATTGGCGATCCAGCGCGCCCAATCCTGCTGCAAACTCTCGTCTATTTTTCCAACTCCATTCAGAATGCGTTTCAATTGACCTATTATCCAGATCGGTTTGTTGACCAGCCATCGGATCAGCCAAGCGCCCAACAGAGAGGCATTCGCCGGTTAAGAGAAACCTGGAGCGTGATTAATCATCAAATCGGCAACAATCAATGGGTGCTTGGTGATCGATTCAGTGTGGCCGATATCTATCTGTTCATGCTGACTACCTGGCTGCGAGAGTACCAGGGACATCCGACAGTCGATGAATTTCCAAACGTCAAACGCATCGCGAACAGTGTCATTAAGCGTCCCAGCGTCCAGAAAGTTTACGAACCGTGGATCACAAATCCAGAGTATTGATGCTTCATGCGAAGTGGAATTTTGTGTAGTCGCCGCAGTTGAAAATTGGAGAATCTTTAGCGCCTGAAACCGAAAGCAATCATGACTTCCCAACACTGACTTCAAATGATCGCATTTTCAACGAATGGTTCGTTGCGAGAAATCCTTTCATAACCCAATGCTGTCAAATCCAGCGTCCTGTATTCGCCGAAGATGATCAATTCGGAAATGCCGCGCCCGACTGCCGGCGATTCTTGCAGACCATGACCGGAAAATCCATTGGCGAATATGAAATTTCTCACTTCACTGTGCGCCCCGATTATTGCATTCTGATCCAAGGTGCTGTAATCGTAGTGTCCAGCCCAGGAATTGACCAGCTTGATCGCCTCAAAGTATTTTGAACGTGTGGCCAAATTCTCCCAAATAGTCTCAAACTCTTCATATCGAGGCTCAAAGTCGTCTGGGTCAACCGACAGGTCTTCGGGAGGAGTCATTCCTGTCATGAAATATTTTCCTTCGGGCCTGCAGAATGTGCCAGTGGTGTCAATCATCAGAGGCAATTGACCATTGTTCAATGTTGCGGTACCTTGCGGCGACTGCGCACAATCGAAAATGAATATTGAGCGCTTTCGAGGCTCAACTGGAAGCTCCAATCCCGCCATTGCAGCAGTCCGGGCGCCTCTCGTTCCTGATGCGTTCACCAGAAAGTCGCACAAAATCGACTCTCCACTCGCAAGCTTCACACCAGTTATCCGATCACCCTGACGTATCAACTCAACAACCTCATCAATGATGTACTCAGCTCCCAACTGCTTCGCCTTTCGCCTGAACCCATCCAATAGACCAGTATTGGAAAACCAACCCTCACCGGATCGCCCGTAGCTTGCCAGACGAATATCTTCAGTGTTCAGATGCGGAAATGCAGACGCAAGTTCGTCCGGGTCAAGCAAAACAATATCTGCTCCGCAGCTCACTTGGACTTCATGATTCGCCCGCAGCACATTTTCCTGAGCCTCTGTCGCTGCCAGAAACATATAACCGTTTTCACGCAAGCAAAGATCCGGCTTCAAGTCATCCACTTGCATGGTTTCAGCGAATTCCTTGATGAACTGGGTTCCGAACTGACTGATCTTGACATTGATCGAATTCGAGAACTGATGTCGAATGGAACTTGAACTCAATGCAGTGGCTGATTTTGAATAAGTTGGATCCATCTCAATGACAGCAACCGTGCCGTCAAAGTCTGGATTGGCAGTCAGGAAATATGCAACGGAACTGCCTGTGACAGCGCCGCCGACAACCACCACATCGAATTTACGCGCTTTCACAGATCTAGCGTTTTACAGGTGTTTCAGAAGTGAGATGCTGAATCTTCAAGCGTCAGACTCGGTTACGTAGCCAGCGATACGATCCGCGTCTCTCGCTTCTTCAGCGCGTTCCTCCGGCGGGCCGAAACCACCGCCGCCGGGTGCCTTCAGAACCAGTCGCCGCCCGGCCGGCACATGCTGCCAGCCTTTCTGTCTCAAACGGGTACCATCGTCGAGCTGAACAACACCAGCCGCACCGGATTTACCGCCGGCGTGCCCAGCCGCGGGATGATTGACCCGATCAAACATCGCCGAAAAATCAAATTCGTAGCCATCTTGAGGTGCGATCTCAATAATCTGACCCAGTCCGCCGCGCATGCGTCCATCGCCACCGCTGTCTGGGCGAAGCTCCTTTCGCCAAACCACAATCGGACCGGTATGCTCAGTTGCCTCAACCGGCATGGTGTGGACCCCAGAAGGAAATGCAGTCGCTGACAGCCCATCATGTTGTGGACGCGCACCGGTCCCTCCGGAATTGAACATCAATATTTCGTGCTGCCGCCCCTTCTGACCATCCACCGGACGAACAGAGATATGCAAGTTCCAAAGTGAGGACGCGCCTTCAGCCTGAACCTGATCGGGTATGACCTTCGCCAATGCACCATAGATCAAGTCTGGAATCAAGTGACCCATCACGTGCCTGAGCGCAACCGGTGCCGGTCTGACTGCATTCAATATGTTGACCGGTGAAGTGATTCGAAATGGCACCAGTGACGCGTAATTGTTGGGCACCTCTGGCGCAATCACACACTTCAGGGCATAGCAGGCGTAAGCCTTTGCGTAATTGATCGGGCAGTTTATTCCCCATTTGCTGACTGGATCAGTGCCCGCGAAGTCGACCTCCACTTCATCCCCCGAGCGCGTTACCGAAACCGCCAGAGCAATTGGATCATCATAGCCATCCACAACCAGCGTGTTTTCCCAAGTGCCCTCCGGCAGCAGAGTCTGAATGCGTTTGACCGTAGCATCGCGCGAGCGCGTGAAGATGAAATCGCCGAACTCATCAAGATTCTCGCAGTCTGTCTCTTCCAGCAGCTCCAGCAGTCGCTGATGCCCCACCTCGTTGCAGGCAGCCAGAGAGTAGAAATCCCCGACAACTTTGTCTGGCTCCCGAACGCCATTTCGAACGATTTTGATCAAATCTCGGTTGACCTGCCCGCGCTCAGCAAACTTCAGTATCGGAATGAGCAGTCCTTCCTCATAGACTGAACGAGCGTCCGCTCCGAATCCGCGACCGCCGATATCCACAACATGAGCGGTGCAGGCGAAGAAGGCGATTATCTCGCCGTCGCGGAAAGTCGGTGACACCATCGTGATATCGTGAAGGTGTCCGGTGCCTTTCCACGGATCATTTGTAACGTAGCAGTCACCCTCAAACATCTCCTCTCGCGGAATCTCATCCAGAAAGTGCAACACCGACTCCGACATGGTGTTGACATGCCCAGGCGTGCCGGTAACCGCTTGAGCCAGCATACGGCCCTGCGGAGTGTACACACCTGCTGACAGATCACCCGCCTCGCGCACCGAGGTTGAGAATGCCGTGCGCAGCAAAGTCATCGCCTGCTCTTCAACCACCGAAATCAGGCGGTTCCACATGACCTGCATCTGAATATCTCTGCTGCTCATCACACGTCATCCGTCATCGCGAATCAACAGAAGCGATTCATCTTCTTGTACAACGGCGTGAAAATTCGAGGCAACAACCGTCGAGGTTTCCTGTTCGACGATCACTGCAGGTCCGCTGATCCTGTCACCCGGCGATAGATCATTTCGTTCTATCGTCTTGAACTGCCGCATGCTGCCGGACTCAGATTCAAACACAGGCCGCCATTCAAATTGACTGCATGCTGTCTTTCCATTCAGGATTGACAGTTTTTGCGGCGCTTTCCTGTTCTCGAAGATTTTCACAGACCATGAAACGACTTCAATCTCAAGGTCATCCAGCAGGTCAATCGTCCGTCCGAAAAATCTGCAATAGCAGTCTTCGAAACGCTGCGTGAATTCAGTCGCATCACCTGCCGAAAACTTTCGACTTGACAGCGGCACAGGGATTTCCCAGCCCTGCCCCTGGTAACGCATGAATGCGGTGATTTCAGTCGAAGTTGAGGCACTGGTGCCGGCACTCACAAATCTCTGCGCGGTGTCAATCATTGTCGAAAGCAATTGATTGACTGCATCGGCATCGAAATCTTCAAGACTCATCACTCGGGATAGGACGGTTTCGTAGCTGAATGGTGTCTTGAGAAATCCCAACGCAGAGCCAACTCCAGCACCCTTCGGTATCAGGCATCGTTTCACTCCCAGCTTCTCGCAGATTCTCGCCGCATGCAACGGCGCCGCGCCGCCGAATGCGATCATCTCATAATCGGCGATGCTCCGGCCTCTTTCCACAGCATGAACTCGTGCGGCATTCGACATATTCTCGTCAACAACCTCACTGATGCCGAATGCCCCGGTCAGCGCATCCAGTGATAAAGCCTCTCCGATATCCCGCTCAATCGCCGCCTCGGAAGCCGGTTTCGAAAGCTCAATCGAGCCGCCCGCGAAATTGTTCGGTTCAATTTTGCCAAGCACCACATCGGCATCCGTAACAGTTGGTTGTCGGCCGCCGCGCTGATAGCACGCGGGTCCAGGTTCAGATCCAGCTGATTCCGGTCCGACTTGAATCCGCGCCATCTCATCCACTGTGGCGATCGATCCGCCGCCCGCACCGATCTCGATCATCTCAATCACCGGAATCGAGATCGGCATGCCTGAACCCTTTCTGAATCGATGACTGCGCGCCACCTCGAATTCCCGACTGGTTTCGGGCTTGTGATTCTCAATCAGGCATATCTTGGCAGTGGTGCCGCCCATATCCAGTGAAACCGCTTTCTGCGTCCCGAAGCGCGCTGAGATTTCGGCCGCAAAGTTGGCGCCGCCTGCCGGTCCTGATTCAATCAGCCGAACCGGAAACTCTTTGCCGGTCTCAATAGAAATCAACCCGCCTGCAGAATGAATCAGATAGATGGGTGAGACCGATCCTTCCGACTTCAGCAACCTCTGCAGATCGTTCAGATAACGCTCGATTCTTGGCCGCACATAAGCATTCGCGCACACCGTGCTGAATCTCGGGTACTCCCGCATCTGCGGCGAGACCTCAGCGCTGAGTGAGATCGGCATGTCCGGAAGCGCAGACCGAAGAATCTCCCGCGTGCGCTGTTCGTGAGCCGGATTCAGATACGAATGCAGGTACCCGACTGCAATGGATTCAAAGTCGGACACCGAAATCTCAGATGCCAGCTTCTCAACTGCGCTCTCGTCCAGAGGCTGGAGCTCCCTTCCCTGCGCGTCAATACGCCCTTTGACAGGATAGCGATGCTGGCGCGGAATCAGCGGCGGATTGAAGGTGATATTGAGATCATACTGATCGAACCGATTCTCAGTGCGCATCTCAATCACATCCCGAAATCCTTCCGTGGTGATGAACGCAGTTTTCGCGCCGCGTCTTTCGATCAGTGCATTGGTTGCCAATGTCGTGCCGTGAATGATCATGTCAAGGTCAGCCAAGCCAATGCCAGCCTGCTGGATGACTTGAAAAATCCCATCGAGCACTCCGTTCTCAGGCGCCCGCTGATCAGTCAGAACTTTGGCCGACAGAACCTCTCCGCGCAAGTCCAATGCAACATCGGTGAACGTACCACCGATATCCGCACCGAGTCGTATGTCATTCCGATGAGTCATTTGAAACGATTCGAAGCCGTCCGCTCAACCGCCGCAACATGCTTGAACATGTGCAATGCGACCTGCGCGCTGCTGCAGATTTTTCAGATATTCCCGATTTTTTCAAGTTCAGCCGCAAGAGCTTGATCCACCGATGACGATGAACAAAAATGCTGGTCACTTCGCAAAATTTCGAGGCGGCCCTGAATGTCTGGAATCAGCGAGTTTTCTGCCTAAAGTGTTGATAGTTATTGCTGAAAATCAGGCTGTTAATAATTCTGTGAATAAATAACCAGTAATGAGCAAAACTGTCGGCGGCATTCGAATTTTTCATGGTGAAAATTTTTCGGAATTTTTTATTTTTTATTTATCAATATGATAGGGTGGGTTATTTAACTTCCACTATAGAACACTATCCTATATAGAAAATCTTGGAAATTCGGATGCTGTGAATATCTTTGCGGAAAATTCGCCCGCCAAGCCTCACTTCCGAATCGCAGATCAGCGCTTTCCAAATCGCATAAATCGGTGAATCTATTGAATTTTCAAAGCCGATAGAGCGCGATCAGCGCATAGCTTGAAAACACGATGAATGCGGCAAGCATGCCGAAAATCGGGGCGATGCCGTTCAATATCGCGATATAGCCGACTGACTGCTGCACGGCAAAATAGAAAAGACCGAACAGCAGGCCGAACATGACAAAATGCCCGGTGCTGAGGCGGACTTTCAATCGGAAAGTGAACAGGACCGCAAACATGCCCATGACCAGCATCGACAGCGGTATGATCAGCCGGTTCCACAGCGCGAGCTCATCAAAATCAGATTTGAGCCCGATCGCCTTGCGCTGCTGCACCAGCCGGTAGAGCTCGAATATGTTCAATTCCGCGGGATTGTCCCGCTGCAATACCGCGGTCAATGTATCCAGCTGGATTGGAAGATCCTTGGCCCAGACAGAGTCTTTCACCAGCAGTGTGTCCCTGAACTCAATTTCCTCAACCGTCCTCAACGCAAGGGAATCCATGTCATCCGCGATCCTTCCGGTCTTGGCTTCAATCAGCTCTGTCAGGTTTCCCCGCTCATCGAAAACGTAAACATGCACATCCTCCACCCGTTGCGCTTTATCCATGCGATCAATGAAGATGAAGCTGTTCTCGTGTCTGAACCAGACTCCTTCGCCGCCGACGTTCGCGCCGGTCTGGTCAACCATTCCAATTTCCGATCCTTTCGTCTCGCTGAACGGCACAACCAGCTCTCCCCACAAGAAAATTCCAAGTGCGAAGGCCGCTGAAAAACCCACTACAGAACCGACGATCCGCGCCTTGGAGACGCCGCTTGCCTGAAGCGCGATCAGTTCATGCTGGCGGGAGAGGACCGTCATTGCCAGAATCGTCCCGATCAGAATGATCATCGGCGACAGCTCATAGATCATTCTCGGAATGGCATAGCCCAATGTCGTCATGACTGAGGATATCTGCTGCTCGCCGCCGCCCTCAAGCTGATCAAGCAATGACAGGAACAGGTAGACCACCAGCAGCCAGAGTCCGACCAAAGCCGACTTGCCGCTGATCTCGCGGCTGAGATGCCGATCAATGACCTTGATTGCAGACATGTCAAACGCGCTTGGATGCTCTGACAATGACGAACGCCCGGTTGTAGTAGCTGCGCACCAGGAGAGCGACGATCAGCATGAGGATCAGAAGATGCGGCAGAGCGCTGAGAAATCCAGGGCTGACCTCTCCCTGCCGCAGCTGATCCGCAAGAAATCCAACCAGACTGCTGTAAACAAAGTATACAAGCACCGCGCCGACAATATTGATGCTTGACCTCGACCGCGAAGCGGCGATCCCCCAGGAGAATGCGAGCATGACAACAAGCGCCATGGACAGCACCTTGGACATCCGCCAGTGAAGCTCCGCGCCATCCTGCGGGCTGTCCGATCGAATCAGCTGAAGGGTTGGTTTGGCTTTCACATGCAATGGACTGTCGGCGAGCGTAGTGGCCGGCACCCGCTCGATGTATGAATGAAAATCGGTCTCCTGAAATGCCAGCGAATCAAAATCAATCCAATACTGCGCGCCGCTTGCCACATTGACGTTCTCGACAGCATTGGAGAGATCGAATTCGTACGATCCGTTCTCAGCCACGATGATTGATTTTGTGTTCCCGTCCGATTGCACATAGAACAGCCGGAGCGGATCGTATTCATCATCGGGACGCGGGCTGAAATAAAGCACGTCGTGTTCTGTGTCCAAACGCCGGAACTGCCCTTTCTCGTAGGGTGCGCTCTTTGTTGTCAGCCGGAATTTGTCCAGCTCGTGCTGATAGCCCAGTTCAGCGGCTGGCGTGACGAAAAAAGACAGCATGGCGACAACGAATGCCGCGATTGCGGCGACTGCGCTGGCAGGTTTCAGGTAATCCAGCGGTCCGACGCCGCCTGTCGCGAAAATCACCATCTCGTTGTCCCGGCTCCAGCGCATCAGCATCAGCATGATGGCGATATAGACGGTGGGTGTCAGTATGACATCCAGGAATGTCGCGAGCTTGAAGGTCAGGATCATTCCCAGACCGTCCACCGGAAGATTGCCCTGCACCGCTCTTCTCAGGAATGCCAGCACCTTCACGACTGAGAAAATCCCGACGGTCATCAGCATGACGATCCCGCAGTTGACCGCGGTTTCAGAGAGCAGGCGTGAATTGAATATCCGCACGGATTTCGAGAGCGTGTCTCAAGTCGCGAAACTGAGTTCGGCTTGAGCGGTCAATTGCGGTGGAACACAACGAAAGCCCTGTTCATCTGCTAAAATTTCTACTCTTTATGGATCGTGCGATTTAGCAAATTTCACAAGTTTCAACACCGGAGATTCGAATGCCCATCAAATTTACATCCCGAAGCGCGCGTGCCTCCGCCTGTGCCAGTGGCTGTGTCGTTGCTGGTGTTTACGGCAACAAAGATTTTACTTCTTCCGCCGCAGATTTGAATGACAAAACTTCAGGCGCCATCGATGCTCTGATTGCAAGCAAGGACCTGAAGAAAGAAGTCGGCAGCTGTGTGGCCCTGCCCCTGGTTGACGGCATCAAGGCGAAACGGGTGATCGTTGTGCAGCTCGGGCCGCGCAAGGATTTCAACCAGGCTCAGTTCAACAAGGCGATGAACAGCGCGGCTGCCAAGCTGGCTGGAATCGAGCCCACCAGCGTGACAGTCTGCATCAGCGATATCGAACTGGCTGACCGCAGTGCAAGCTGGATTGCCAGACGCGCCGCCGAGATTTTCAGCTCGCACCTCTACAGGTTCGATCAGCTGAAAAAGGATGAGGGAAAATCGAAAAAGCAGTGGAATGTTCAAGTCGCGGTCGACACCCGCGCGGAACTGCCGGATGCCCGCGAAGGCGTGAGGATCGGTCAGGCGATTGCGGAAGGGGTGAGCCTGTCCAAAGACCTCGGCAATCTGCCCGGCAATATCTGCACGCCAACCTACCTGGCTGAGGCAGCGCAGAAACTGGTATCTCAAGAGAACTTGAGCGTCGAGGTGCTGGAAGAGGAAGAGATGGCGGAGCTTGGCATGTTCTCTCTGCTGTCAGTTTCCAGAGGAAGCCGGGAGCCGGCCAAACTGATCATCATGAATTACACCGGTGATCCGTCTGGCAGCGCGCCGATCGCTCTGGTTGGCAAAGGACTCACATTCGACGCGGGCGGCATTTCGATCAAACCGGCCAGTGCGATGGATGAGATGAAATTCGACATGTGCGGGGCCGCGGGCGTGATCGGCGCAATGCAGGCGATCGCCCAGCTTCAGCTGCCGGTCAATGTGATCGGGGCTGTCGCGAGCAGTGAGAATCTTCCCGACGGCGCCGCGAACAAACCCGGAGATATTGTAAAGAGCATGGCTGGCATCACGATCGAAATTCTGAACACCGATGCCGAAGGCCGGCTGATTCTCTGCGACGCGCTGACCTACATCGACAGATACAAGCCGCAGACTGTGATCGACGCGGCAACACTCACCGGCGCTTGCGTCATCGCGCTGGGCAAGCACTGCAGCGGACTTTTCAGCAACAGCGACGAGCTAGCGCAGGAGATACTGGAAGCCGGCGTAATGAGTGATGACCGAGCCTGGCACATGCCGCTCTGGGAGGAGTATCACGAACAGCTTAAGAGCAACTTCGCCGATATGGCCAATATCGGCGGACGCGATGCGGGAGCGGTGACCGCCGCCTGCTTTCTTGCCAAATTCACCGAGGACTACCGCTGGGCTCACCTTGATATCGCAGGTACAGCCTGGAACACCGGCAGCAAGAAAGGCTCGACCGGACGACCGGTGGGCCTGTTTGTCCAGTACGTTCTGAATCATCTGGAAATGGGCGGCTGACAGAGGCTTGCCTTCTCATGACTGCGGTCACTTTCTATCACGTCAAGACTCCCCAGCAGATGGGCAAACTGCGTCTGGTCTGCCAGCTGGCGTCCACTGCCTACAAGAAAGGGCATAAGGTCTATGTCCGCGCGCGGGATGACAAGCAGTGTGACTTGCTGAACCAGATGCTGTGGACATTCGCGGCAAGCAGTTTTGTTCCGCACACGTCGCTGACTGAGGACCGCGATCCTGATCTGGAAAAATTTCCAGTGGTGATCGGAGCCGAGCATCCGCCGGAAAAATTCAGCGATGTGCTGATCACGCTTCAAGATGAGATTCCGTCCTATGCCTATCGATTTCAGCGGGTGGTTGAACCCGTCGATGCAGACGCTCGGGACGAAGCGCGGGCAAAAGCCAAGTTCGCAGAGTACAAGTCGCTGTTTGACACCGAGCCTGCAACCTACTACATCTGACATTCGCACACTGCGAACTGCCATACAACCCAATCACGCCAGAGCGCGCCTATGAAAGACAATTTGGACAGTGTCTATGACCCTCACTTGATCGAGGAGGATATCTACCAGTATTGGGAGAGTTCAGGCAACTTCTCTCCGAGCGGGCATGGACCGGCCTACTGCATCATGATTCCACCGCCGAATGTGACCGGCAGCCTGCACATGGGGCATGCGTTTCAGAACACCCTGATGGATGCTTTGATTCGATATCACCGAATGAAAGGACACAACACGCTGTGGCAGGTCGGCACTGACCATGCCGGCATTGCAACGCAAATGGTGGTTGAGCGCCTGCTGAACTCAGAGGGTGCGACTCGAACGGACCTCGGGCGCGATCAGTTCATCGACAAGGTGTGGGAGTGGAAGTCAAGCTCCGGCGGCACCATAACCAATCAGCTGCGGCGGCTCGGCGCCTCAGTGGACTGGTCGCGGGAGCGGTTCACCATGGACGAGGACTTGTCCAGAGCGGTGCGCGAGGTGTTTGTAGCACTGTATGAAGACGACCTGATCTATCGCGGAAAAAGGCTGGTGAACTGGGATCCAGTGCTGCTCACCGCGATTTCGGACCTCGAGGTCACCTCCGAAGAGGAAGAGGGTCATCTGTGGCACTTTCGCTATCCGATTACCGGCAGCGGCGAGCACGTTGTCATTGCGACGACGCGGCCGGAAACCATGCTCGGAGATACAGCCGTTGCGGTGCATCCGGACGATGAACGCTACCGGCGCCTGGTGGGACAGACCGTGATGCTGCCGCTGGTCAATCGGGAGATTCCGATCGTCGCAGACGATTATGTCGATCCTGAATTCGGCAGCGGCTGTGTGAAGATCACACCGGCGCATGACTTCAATGACTATGCAGTCGGTGAACGGCATGATCTGTCCATCATCAACATCATGACTCCAAACGCATCGATCGACCTGCCGGACACCCGATACCATGGCATGACGCGGGAAGCCGCGCGAAGCGCAGTTGTGGCGGACCTGGAAGATCTGGGTCTGGTCGAGAGAATTGAGAATCACACCTACAAGGTGCCGCGCGGCGATCGGACCGGTCAGATCGTTGAACCGTATCTGACTGACCAGTGGTTCGTCAAAACGAAACCGCTGGCTGAACCGGCAATTGCCGCGGTCAAAGACGACTCAATCCGGTTTGTTCCTAAAAACTGGGAGCGCACCTATTTCGAGTGGATGGAGAACATTGAGGACTGGTGCATCTCCAGGCAGATCTGGTGGGGTCATCGCATCCCTGCCTGGTACGATGAAGATGGCAATGTGTTTGTCAGCTACACCGCTGAGATGGCTGCCGACGAAGCGAGGTATTTTCATGGACATGAGAACTTCACGCTGCGGCAGGATGACGATGTGCTCGACACCTGGTTCTCATCCGCGCTCTGGCCATTCTCCACCTTGGGCTGGCCGGACGATACCGATGACTATCGAATGTTCTATCCCACCAATGTGCTGGTCACCGGATTTGACATCATATTCTTCTGGGTGGCCCGCATGATCATGTTCGGCATCAAATACGCCTATGACATCCCGTTCGATGAGGTCTACATTCACGGTCTGGTGCGCGATTCAGAAGGTCAGAAGATGTCGAAGTCCAAGGGCAACATTCTGGACCCGCTGGATCTGATTGACGGCATCGAGCTGGAGCCGCTGATTGAGAAGCGAACGACCGGACTGATGCAGCCGGAACGCGCACCGAAGATCGAGGCCGCGACGCGCAGGGAGTTTCCAAATGGCATTCCCGCTTACGGCACCGATGCATTGCGGTTCACATTCGCGCGCCTGGCCACGCAGGGGCGCGACATCCGCTTTGATCTCGGCCGAATTGAAGGCTATCGAAACTTCTGCAACAAGCTGTGGAACGCGGCGCGGTTCGTATTGATGAATTCAGCAGGTGTCTCAGCGCTGCCCATCAATCAGCTTGCGCCTCAGACTTCCATCGAGAAATGGATCATCGCCGAACTGCAGCATACCGCAACCGAAATCGAAGGCGCGATTGAAATCTACCGATTTGATATCGCATCAAAAAAACTGTATGAGTTCATCTGGGACGAGTACTGCGCGTGGTTCATTGAATTTGTCAAGATCACAGTCAGGGATGCGTCTGTCGCAGAAAGCGTCAAGCAGTCGCTGCGTCAGACTCTGCTGTCGGTTCTGGACGCATCGGTGCGCCTGCTGCACCCGTTCATGCCATTCATCACAGAGGAAATCTGGCGCAAGATTGCCGATGATCGAACCGGCCGGTCAATCATGTTTGAAAAGTTTGCCGATGACTTCAATCCACCGGAAGAAGACGCCGTTTCGGAAATCAAATGGGTCAAGTCGGTCATCTCAAGCATTCGAAACCTCAGAAGCGAGGTCAACATCAAGCCGGGTGACAGAATCGCCGCGATGAATCAGCATGCAAGCGGACAGGAATTCGAATGGCTGACTGCCAATGCGTCACTGATTATGGAGCTGGGACGACTGAAGTCATTTCAGATGCTGCATGACTCCGACAGACCCGAAGATTCCAACAATGTGGTTTCAACACAGATTGGCAACTTCAGGATCATCATTCGTACCGGAGATATTGAGGACATTGAAGAGCAGCTGGCCCGCATTGACAAGCAGATTGGTGACCTCGATCAACAGATCAAGCGCTCGCTTGCGAAATTGAGCAATGCGCAATTTCTGGAGAAGGCGCCGGCTGCTGTGATAGACAAGGAGCGCAGCCGACAGCAGGACGCTGAGAGCTCTCGGGAGCTGCTGCTTGACCGGCGACAGAAACTGACGGGCAGCTAACGGGGCTGGTAGATGTCATACCGAACCAGCTTGCCGGCGACATTGCCGGTCAGCCGATCTCGGGCCAGCGGTTCAGCAAAGTGGGGGCGTTTCACCACCACTCTATTCAGCGCCTTTGAGAGACTCGCATCCAGCAGACTCTCCGCGTCTTCATCGTCACCCGCCAGCTCTCTAAGCACTCGGACCGGTCTCGCGGCCTTGACTGAAGATTTGCGCCCGGCAGGATACATCGGATCGAGGTAGATGACATCAGGCGATTCCTGCATCTTGGAAAGCTTTTCCTTCGCATCTGAAAAACAAAACTCGATGGACAGTTGAGGAGCATTCGCCAGAACTCTGGAAACACCGTTTTCCAGAAGCGCGGCAACGGCAGGCTGCCTTTCAATGGCAATCACGGCGTATCCCATTCGCGCCAGCAGCAATGCATCTCCACCCAGCCCGGCCGTCGCATCTGCGACAGTCCGAGCTTTTCTGCCGATTGCGCGCCCGAGCAGAGTGCGGCGGCTCACGCGCCGCGGGTTGTGAGCGCGAAGATAGATGGGGCGATAGCGCGCAGTGCCGGTCTCAATCAGTTTGAGTATCCCGTCCTCACAATCCAGATGAAATTGATAAGATGAATTGAGCGGGTCAGATAAAACAGGAATTCGATAATCCGCTGAAATCCGCTCGATCTCAGCTTCGAGACCGGCGTGTTGAATCAATGCAACCTGACTGCTCACATCGTCCTGTGCCTCTTGCCGCAACTCAGTCCGAAGTCCCAAGAAAACTGTTCTGCGCAATCGTCGCCATTGATGTGCGCAACCCGTCGAATCTGGAAAACAGGGAATCAGTCATGTCAATATAATAGCGCAGGCACAGTCTCGAACATCCATCATCAACCACTGCTTCACGACAAGATTCTATGGCTTTTCTGAACGGCAAACGGGCGCTGATCACCGGTATCGCGAGTGACCGGTCAATCGCATGGGGAATCGCTCAGGCGATGGCGGAACAAGGCGCGGAACTTGCGCTGACTTACCAGAACGAGCGGCTGAGGCCCCGAGTCGAGAAGTTCGCTGAGCGACTGGGCGCCAGTTTCACCGCGCCATGCGATGTCTCAACAGATGATGAGATCGAAAGTCTGCGCGCCGCTGTAGAGAAGCATTGGGACTATCTGGATATCGCCGTCCACTCGATTGCCTATGCGCCGCGTGAACTGCTTGAGGGGCTTTTTCTTGACTCGGTTGACCGCACTGGATTTCAGACCGCGCACGAAATCAGCTCTTACAGTTTTTCGGCTCTGACCAAGGCTTTCGCTCCGATGATGCGCGGCCGCAATGCGGCCATTCTCACCCTAACCTACATCGGTTCAGTACGCTCCATGCCCGGCTACAATGTCATGGGGCTGGCAAAAGCAAGTCTGGAAGCGAACGTGCGCTACTGCGCGCAGTCTCTGGGCGCGGACGGCATCCGTGTCAACGCAGTTTCAGCCGGACCCATTCGCACTCTGGCAGCCGCGGGCATCAAAGGAATGAAGTCGATGATCGAGCACTATGAGAAGGCAGCCCCGCTCGGGCGCAGTGTCACGATCGAAGAAGTCGGAAATGCGGCAGCCTTTCTGTGCTCAGACCTGGCTTCGGGCATTACCGCAGAAGTGCTGTACGTTGACGGTGGATTTCACTCGGTTGGATTCAGCGAGGCAATGCTGTAATTCAATTCAGCCGGAGTCAGTAATCTGAAGATTCTGCCTCTGCATATTCTGCAAACGAAGAGGAGGTCAGAAGCTCTTCGTTGAACGACACATCAATGCCCTGGCGCAACTGGGCGACATAACTCTCAAACAGCCCTGCGCCATATCGCAGAAGGTAGATGCTTCGAAGATTATCGAGTTCCTGCATCGTAACTGATTCCTCTCCCCCTTCAGCTATTCCGGTAATTCTGAACATGGCAAATCGACCGTCGCTTATCGGGCCGCCGCCATAGGCCGCGCCGCTGGGACCCGGCTTCTCCCAAGCATAGACATAAGCCGCAACTTGAGCAGAGTCGATGTCGTTCGCATTGCCGGTGCGAACTGGAATCTCGTAAGCCTCAAGACCCTGCTCATACAAGGTCTCAGTCCAATCGGCACCGTCAGAAAGCCGATCCAGCAAAAACTCGGCGTGCCCGCGGGCCATTGCCGCGCTCTTCTCGGACAGCAGCTTCTCAGTGATCTCAGCTTCGACCAGAGCCAGACTGAGCGTTTCCGGCGGCCGGTAATCTCGCTTCCGCAACAGAATCTGTCTGCCGTCATCCAGTGAAATCACATCGCTGTTGAATCCTTCTTCAAGCACCGTCTCACTGAACGCAGCCCGCCGCACACGGCTGTTGGAAGCGATGCCAGTGCCTTCATTTCGGCCGAACCAATCAGAATACTGAATTCGAAGCCCCAGCAGATCACGGGCAGGCTCCAGACTGTCCGGCTGCTCAAATGCAACATTGCGCATCTCCTCTGCAATCTCGAACATCTCGATCTCGGCCTGATTGGAAATCGCCTGCTCAGTCAGTTCATCGCGAACATCTTCAAATGACTTGATCTGCTCGCCTTGAAACTCTTCAACCTGGATGATGTGAACGCCTTCGACCGTCTCAACCGGATCGCTGATCTCACCTTCCCCCAGCGCAAATGCCGCGGCCTCAAACGCCGGCCCGGTGACGCCCCGATTGATCCAGCCTAGGCTGCCGCCCTGCTCCACCGATCCGAAATCATCAGAATGCTCCGCGGCCAGCGAAGCGAAGTCCTCACCGCGGCGAATTCTTGCAATCAGATCGCGGGCCTCTTCCAGAGCTGCAAAATTGTCGCCCCCTTCAGACTTCAGCATAATGTGCCGCACCCGGACCCTCTCTTCCTCGCGGTATTGCTGCGCCTCGGCATCGTAAATCTGCCGCAAGGTTTCGTCGGTGGGCGTGAAGTTCACCGCAAAATCAGACCGCGACAGCTCAATGTATTCAACCTTGATTCTCTCATCGTCCACATAGAGAGACTGATTTTCCTCGTATTCCGCTCGAATGTCTTCCTCAGTGACCCGCACCTCTGCCAGGAATCCCGCCGGCTCAACGATTGCATACTCACCCAACCGCCGCTGATTGAGAATCTGCACCAAGTCATCAACCGATGAATCAATCTGGAGAATCGATTCGATAAATCCAGTCTGCACTTGCTGGGTTGCGGCGTTGCTGCGCTGGACGGATTCGAACTCCGTCGGCGAATATCCTGAGAACTGCAGAATTCGCTCGTAGAGATCGCGGCTGAAGCCCTGCTCGTTCTGGAAACTGGGTTCATTGAGAATCGCTTCGGCAAGCGCCGCATCGCTGATTCGATAGCCCCGCTCATGCGCATCGCGCTGCAGCAGCACATCGTTCACCAGCCGGTTCGCGACCTGACGGCCCAGCACATCTCCTGAAAGCAGCTCCGCAGTGGCGCTGCTGCCGAATGCCTGCCGCATCCGATCTCGCTCGGAGTACAGGGCCCGCTGGTAGCTTTCATAGTCAATCACCTCGCCATCGAACTCGGCGACATTGACGTTGATTCCACCCGTGAAGTACGAGTTCACGCCCCACAGCGCGAAAGGGATGGTAATCAGAATGACGATCGCCCAGGCAATCCAGCCTGTGGCGCGCTCGCGTATACGAGTCAGCATGGATCACGCTCCAAATTAAATGTCATGGCGTACCACAGTTTGACCTGCAGGCACGCGGTTAAGTTTCTTGTCACCGCGTGCCGACAGAGTGCGCAAATGTGGCGGGACGGACGGGACTTGAACCCGCGACCCCCGGCTTGACAGGCCGGAATTCTAAACCAACTGAACTACCGCCCCGGATTGGTTGCTTGGTGGGTGCTGCGGGGCTCGAACCTGCGACCTTCGCCTTGTAAGGGCGATGCTCTCCCAACTGAGCTAAGCACCCCGCTTTCTATCAATTTACGGCATCCTTTAGATTTTTGGCAGGTTTGAACCGGATACCCACAGATGCAGGAATGGTGATTTCAGAGCCATCTCTCGGATTTCGGCCCTTTCTTGCGGCACGATCATAAGTTGAGAAAGTGCCCAGTCCAGCAATGGCCAGTGACTCGCCATTCTGCAAGCAATTCGTTATTTCATTCGTTATCGCGGAAAGCGCACGTTCGGTGTCAGCTTTCGACAATGATGCGCTGTTTGCTACGTTTCCGATAAATTCTGCCTTTTTCAAAACCACTCCTCCAGAAATTTGTTGTTATGACCCTGTCGCGGCGCGACCGAACAGACGCTCACCGCGCAATCCGAAATGAATGCTAAATTTATACAACAATTGCAAAATTATCTTGCAGTTTTCCGCGCAAAAAAATGCGATATTCGCAAATTTTCTGAGGAGCGGATCATGCCGCGAAAATCGCAGTGACAGCATCTCAGAAATGAGGCGGGCACACCGCGTCTGCGCAGCTGGCTGAACAGTTTCAGCCGCGTCGGGAACTAATGCTTGGTCTGCCCCGCACTCTCGTCGCCGCTTCGCTCGTCGTCCAGTTTCAGGGCCAGACTGGCCGGCGGCACGAACGCCTCGGGGTGCGACTCAAGCGCGTGGCTGATCGCCTCATCGATCCACTGCACCGGAACGATATTCAAGGCATCCTTGATTTTCGCCGGTATTTCCACCAGATCCTTTCGGTTCTCCTCGGGAATCAGGACAGTCGCAATGCCGCCTCTCAATGCCGCAAGCAGCTTTTCTTTCAAGCCGCCGATGGGCAGAATCTCCCCTCGCAGGGTGATCTCACCCGTCATCGCCACATCCGCGCGAACCGGTATCTGAGTCAGTGACGAAATGATCGCAATGGACATGGCGACACCGGCGCTCGGACCGTCTTTCGGAGTGGCGCCTTCCGGGACATGGACGTGAATGTCCTTTCGCTGATAGAAATTCGGTTTGATGCCGTAGCTGGCGGCGCGCGCGCGAACGACGCTGACGGCTGCCTGAATTGATTCCTGCATCACATCGCCGAGCTTGCCTGTGTAGACATGGCGGCCTTTGCCTGAGACAACAACCGCCTCGATACTCAGCAGATCGCCGCCGGTCTGGGTCCATGCGAGTCCGGTAACCTGGCCGACCTGGTTGACTCTATCGGTTCGACCGTATCGGTACTGCCGCACACCGAGATACTTGTCCAGATTCTTCGGCAGCACGCGAATTCGTTTCGACTTGTTGGTTTTCTGCACGAACTGCCGGATCACCTTGCGAAAGATCTTCGCCAGCTCGCGCTCCAGACCGCGCACGCCCGCTTCGCGGGTGTAGTAGCGGACGATATCGTACAGCACCTTTTCCGACACCGAAATCTCATGCGGCTTCAGGCCATTCGCCTTCAGCTGCTTCGGTATCAGGTACTCCTTCGCAATGCTGATCTTCTCATCTTCAGTGTAACCGGAGATTCGGATCACTTCCATGCGGTCCAAAAGCGGCGGCGGTATGTTCAATGTGTTGGCGGTTGCGATGAACATGCACTCCGAAAGATCGTACTCCACCTCCAGGTAGTGATCTGCGAAGGTATGGTTCTGCTCGGGATCAAGCACCTCCAGCAATGCTGATGAAGGATCGCCGCGAAAATCCATCGACATCTTGTCGACCTCATCCAGCATGAACAGCGGGTTCTTGCTCTTTCCCTTGGCGAGGCTCTGAATGATCTTTCCAGGCAGCGATCCGATGTAGGTTCGCCGATGGCCGCGGATTTCCGCCTCGTCGCGCACACCGCCCAGGGACATGCGCAGAAACTTGCGATTGGTGGCGCGGGCGATCGATTTGCCGAGCGAGGTCTTGCCGACACCGGGAGGTCCGACCAGGCACAGAATGGGGCCTCTGTTTTTTCTGACCCGTCGCTGAACAGCCAGAAACTCAAGAATGCGCTCCTTGACCTTCTCAAGACCGTAGTGGTCCTCATCCAGCACTTTCTGCGCGGAGTCAAGATTCTTGTTGATGCGGCTGCGCTTTTTCCAGGGCACGGACAGCAGCCAGTCAATATAGTTGCGCACCACTGTCGCCTCGGCCGACATCGGTGACATCATCTTGAGTTTCTTAAGCTCGTTGGTGGCCTTGTCCCTCGCCTCATTCGTCATGCCCGACTCGGCGATCTTCTCGGCCAGCTCGTCGATCTCGCTCTTGGCGTCCTCGGAGCTTCCCAGCTCCTTGTGAATGGCTTTCAGCTGCTCATTGAGGTAGTACTCGCGCTGGCTCTTCTCCATCTGCTTCTTGACGCGGCCGCGGATTTTCCGCTCAACCTGAATCATCTCCACATCGGAAACCAAGACCGACATCACCTGCTCCAGCCGCTCCTTCTCATCGACAATCTCCAGAATCTCCTGTTTCTCCTTGACGCTCTGGTTGACCAGATGCGCGGCGATGATGTCGATCAGATGTCCCGGCGATTCGATCTCCGACAGCTTCTCAATGATCTCCTGTGAGTTTTTCTGGGTCGACTTGATGAACTGCTCAAACTGTGTCATCAGCGATTTCATCATTGATTTCGCCCGTTTCTGGTCCAGCGGAATGGTATCCAGCGGCTCGGTATGGGCAAGAAAATAGCCGTCGACTGTGGACAGGTGCTCGATTTTCGCGCGCCACAGCCCTTCGGCGAAGACTTTCTTCGTTTCATCAGCCAGCTCCACAGTCTGCTTCAGGACTGCAACCGTGCCGATCTTGTAGATGTCATCGCCGCCCGGCTCTTCAACCGTCGGGTCGGTCTGCGCCACCAGCATGACCAGCTCGCGCTCCTTGTCCACGTGCTCCAGCGCATTGATGGAACTCTGTCTGCCGACGAACAGCGGAATGACAAAATTCGGAAACACCACGACATCGCGAAGCGGAAGCAGTGGCAATTCTAGAGGTTCAGGGGAAATATTTGCAACTACTTTATCCATTCGCGAGTCACTCTGCCAAAGATGGGGGATTTCATAAACATGTCCATATATGTGGACGAAATGCCGACAATCAAGACCGCCGCAGGCGCACAGCGCCCTGCAGCGCGCCTAGGACGCCCGGCGATTCTCGTCCTCTGCGTAAATGTAGTACGGGCGCTTGCCTTCCATGATCACTTCCGCGTCCACGACAACTTTCACCACGCCCGGAATGGACGGCAGCTCATACATTGTCTCAAGCAGAGAGTGCTCCAGAATGGAACGCAGTCCGCGCGCGCCGGTCTTGCGGTCCATCGCCAGTTTCGCAACGGCCTCCAGCGCGTCCGGCCGAATGTCAAGTTCTGCATTCTCGAGCGCGAACAGTTTCTTGTACTGCTTCACGAGCGCATTCTTGGGTTCCACCAGTATCTTGATCAGCGCCTGAATATCCAGCTCCTCCAGGGTCGCGATGACCGGCAGGCGGCCGACGAACTCCGGAATGAGCCCGAACTTGATCAGATCTTCCGGTTCCAGCTGGCGCAGCGTCTCCGCCAGGGCGTCGCTGTTTGAGGCATTGATGTCCGCGCCGAATCCGATGCTGTTCTTCTCAGTTCTTGCGCGAATGACTTTCTCGAGACCGGAGAATGCGCCGCCGCAGATGAACAGCACATTGCGCGTGTCGACCTGAAGGAACTCCTGCTGGGGATGCTTCCGCCCGCCCTGCGGCGGAACTGACGCGACCGTCCCTTCGATCAGTTTCAAGAGCGCCGACTGGACACCCTCGCCGGATACATCCCGGGTGATCGACAGGTTTTCCGAAGTTCGGGAGATCTTGTCGATCTCATCGATATAGACGATGCCAACCTGCGCCTTCTCGATGTCGTAGTCGCACTTCTGCAGCAGTTTCTGAATGATGTTCTCAACGTCCTCGCCGACATAGCCCGCCTCGGTCAGGGTCGTCGCATCGGCCATGGTGAATGGGACATTCAGCTCCCGAGCCAGCGTTTCGGCAAGGAGTGTTTTTCCGGAGCCGGTCGGGCCCAACAGCAGAATATTGCTTTTCGCAATCTCCACATTGTCGACGATGTCGTTATTCTCAATGCGCTTGTAATGGTTGTAGACAGCGACTGAAAGGATTTTCTTGGCATCGGTCTGACCGATCACATATTCATCAAGAATCTTGCGAATCTCAGACGGCTTGGGGAATTTTGATTTGGAGACCTCATCGCCTGCCTGATCCGAAGCCGATTCACTTCGAATGATGTCGTTGCAAAGCTCGACACATTCATCGCAGACAAAAACGGAAGGTCCCGCAATCAGTTTTCTGACTTCGTGCTGGCTTTTGCCGCAAAACGAGCAATGCAGTCCACGATTGCCTTTTCCACCCTTTCTGCCACTCATACCTGATCTTCCTTCTATGAATAAATTTTTTCCAATTGATATGGTGAATAATTTTAAACAAGTTTTTTCAGTGAATTTGGCGGGACTGAAGAATTTTCATTTCAGTATCAGAAGCGGCGGTCCGGCTCAGCCACAATATGATCCGGCATCCGGACAGCATCACTGCCGGTTCGCGATCACTGAGTCGATGATCCCATATTCCAGCGCTTCCTCGCTGTCCATGAAGTTGTCGCGATCGGTGTCCCGATTGACGGTCTTCAAGTTCTTGCCGGTATGCTTCACCATAATCTGATTGAGCTGCTCCCGCAACCTCAATATCTCCTTGGCCTGAATGTCTATGTCTGTCGCCTGCCCCTGCACGCCGCCCATCGGCTGATGGATCATGATGCGGGCATGCGGCAGCGCGAACCGTTTTTCCTTGGCGCCGCCGGCCAGGATCAGCGCACCCATGCTGGCCGCCTGACCGACGCAGACAGTGTTCACATCGGGTTTGACAAACTGCATGGTGTCATAGATTGCCAGGCCGGAATTGACGGTGCCGCCGGGACTGTTAATATACAAATGGATATCCTTGTCGGCGCTTTCTGACTCAAGGAAGAGCAGCTGCGCGACGACCAGATTCGCCATGTGATCCTCAATGGGGCCGACCAGGAATATCACCCGTTCCTTGAGCAGCCTGGAATAGATGTCGTAGGCGCGCTCGCCCCGCCCGGTAGTCTCGATGACCATGGGCACCAGGCCCAATGATTCAACCTTGTTTGAATGCTGGTATTCTTCTGTCATCCTGAATTTCTTTCCATCCGTATGAGTTTTACTTTTCAATGGGCGCTCCCGTTGAATCTACGATCAGGCTAACCGATTCCTCCTGAGACGGCTGCAGATCAGCTTCCGCTTCATCGGGTGTCAAAAGGTCGGTGTCCGAAAGTGAAGTTTCATCAGAAAATCGGTGTTCATCGAATACCCAGTCTTCGAATTCTTGCAAGCTCATTTCCTCTTCGATAAAGTTCGCATCCTGCATCACCACATCAATTAACTTATTTTCCTGATATTTCCTTATGTAGTTTGACCGAGTGTCATCTGACATATTCTCAATCAAGTTACGCCGATCTTCCTCGCTCTCGAGTAGATTCCATCCCTCTTGTTCAGCGATATAGGCTTCTACTTCGCTTTCTTCATATGTAACGTTTCGATCCTTCTGAACACGCTCCAAAATCATTTGAAGCTTCAGATCACCCATGGCCGTAAATATTGCCATCGTCATTTTTATCGACTTTTGTTCCTGCTCCAGTTCCTTGGTGATTTCCTCTTCCGTCAGACCAATCGCTCTCAAGGAATTAACTGCCCTTCGGTAAACAAGCGATTCTGGCGGGGCAAACGCATTTCTGTTAAGCAGCGCGCGCGTGGCCTGATTTCTCATCTGTTCCTGCTTTTCCCGCTCGATATCTTTTTCTGTGACTTCGCGGGCTCGCAGACGAATGTTCTCATCATCGGGACCGGTCAAGTTGTGAGACTGCAGAAAGTTTTCGTCAAGTTCACCCGGCTTGCCGCGCAGAACATCCAGAATCTCAATTCTGTATTCACGCTCGACTTCGTCAGACCTCGCTGAATCTTGTTCGGATGAGTCACTTTCCAAATTCAAATCCCTGAATTCAATTTTGACACTGAATTCATCCCCTTTTGACTTGCCGACACATGCGTCCCCGATCTCCGGCAAATAGTCATTCTCGTCTGCCAAGTCAATTGTGATTTTTTGAGCACTTCCCCATAGAGACTTTCCGTCTGTAAATGGCTCAGCATTTGTCAACACCCGGTCCTCCCGTGTTGCAGGCTCAACAACCGATTCATACGCTAGGTGATCGGTATGCCAGCGATCAATCACCGTGTCAATATCCTCTTCCGTCAATTTCAATACGGGTTTTTCGATCGTAGCTCCATCAAGAGTCGGATCCCCAACTTCTGGGACAATTTCGAAAATCAAGTTCACCGAATAGTCATCAGTTTCTTCATCGACCGTATAATTTTGAAAGAAAGGTTCGGAAAACGGAATAATGCCGCGATCTTTCAGTACTTTGTCCGCATAGTCATGGGCCAATTCAAAAATCGCATCTTCGCGAATCTCGTCTCCGAATCTTTTCTTGATGACACTGAACGGTATCTTGCCTTTTCGAAAGCCGGGAAGGAAAACAGTTTTTGTCATTTTTCTCGTGCGCTGACTGATTTCGTTCCTTACCACTTCGGCTGGCAAAACCAAGTTCATGCTACGGGTCGCTGATGTCAGTTCAATAATTTCTGCGTCCATCTGCTGTACTCTTTCAATAAATTGGATGTTGACTCACTTGATTCTTATTAAACACATTTATGTTTTCGGGAAATCACGTATTTGGGCTGGGTGAATTTCACAGTCGCAACCTTCAATATTGTTGCAGTATCGTGATCTGGAATCTATCACAGACAAACCATCCACATCCCGGAGAGCCACCCAATGTGCGATGCAATTGAATGAAGCTCTGCAACTTTTGAGAAATCACGCTTACTGCAGCCATGCGATCCACTTCAATCATTGATTTTAGATACTGCCAAATTTCAAAATGTGCATGTCAACAGGTGTTTTTCTTTCCATCTAATCGAGATTCGCAAGATTCTATAGTCACACTGTCGTTCGACATCTCAATTGCTGACTCAATACTGGTGCGAAAGGGGAGACTCGAACTCCCACGGGTTACCCCACTGGCACCTAAAACCAGCGCGTCTGCCAAATTCCGCCACTTTCGCGTAGGCAAGCTGTTTGTTCCTCGATTCAAGCGACGCTTCCCATCCGAAACGCACCGCCTTATTGAAAGAACTGCTCTGACACTGCCAAAAAGATAAAATTATATAGACGCAGACCGCGTTGCATTGACTGACTTTTTGAGCTGAATAGAATGAAACTGAGCGATTATTCGACACTGACCTTTGACTGCTACGGCACACTGATCGACTGGGAAACCGGATTGCACAACGCATTGCAGCCATTGTTTGCCTCAAACGGACTTGAACTGACAAAAGAGGAGGCTCTGGCCACCTTTCGAAAGGCGGAAGGACCGGCACAGCAGAAGGACCCGAATATGCGTTATGACCGCTTGCTGGCCGCAGTGCATCAAGAGATCGCCAGTCAGCTCGGAGTGTCCGCCAGCGATGACATGCATCAGGAATTCGCTCTTGCAATCAAGGACTGGCCGGCCTTTCCCGATTCAGTCGAAGCGCTGGGATATCTGAAACAGCACTACAAGCTGGTCATCCTGTCGAATGTGCACAATGAAGGCTTCGCCCACAGCAACCGACACCTCGAAGTTGAGTTTGACGCCATCTACACGGCAGAAGACATCGGCTCCTACAAGCCGTCATCCGCCAATTTCTACTACATGCTTTCCAAGCTCTCAGAACTTGGCATTGAGCAAGGCGACATCCTGCATACTGCTCAAAGCCTGCACCATGACATGGTTACAGCCACTGAACTAGGCTTCGCAACCTGCTGGATCGACCGCCGGGCGGGGCAGAAGGACAGCGGCGCCACACCGCCGGTTCATCAGAATGTGGAAGTCGACTGGCGTTTCGAATCTCTCGGTGAGATGGCTGCCGCGCATCAGGCTGAAGTCAACGCCGGCTGACTCGAAATTGAAACCGCAGCCGGGAAACTGCAACCCGGCAGCATCAACCAATGCTGATCATCTCTCGAGCGAACGGCAAATCGGCGTCTGTATGATCGTCGCCCAGCTGCCGGGCCCAAAGATGGCCGGAGTACACCGCGGCGGCGATCGTGCCGGGCGCGACACAATCTCCAATCCTGTCAACCTCGGCAACCCCTGCGTCATTCAGCCTGGTCAAATCGCCAACGCAATCCTGGTACAGGCTGTCATCGGGCTGCCTGGCAGTCACCATGATCAGCTGATCGCATGCAAGGGTCATCTTGCGGTCTGAGTAACCGCAGGAAAAACTGACTGACTGATCGCCGATGGAGTCGATCTCCCACTGCACGCGGATGTCAACTCCGAGTTTGGCCAGCCGCTGCTGGATGGCACGCTGCTCGAGAGTGTAGTGAGTCCAGTGCGAGACATCCGGCGCGGGGGTGACAATCGTCACCTCAGCGCCCATGCCGCGCGCCAGTTCCGCAATCACTCCGCCCATGTAGTAGTGATCGTCATCGTAAATCACCACCTGCCCTTTCAAAACGAGACCGTCCATCACGTGATCCGGCGAATGGACCCAGGACTGATCGCAGCCAGGCACCGCAAGGTGGCGCGCGCGTCCGAATCCGTCGGTTCGCCATTGAGCGCCAGTGGCGATAACGACCCTGTCAGCCCCGAATTCGGCAACGCTGTCCGCATTCATCTCACTTGAAACGTAGGTTTCGACGTTGGCGAGCTGGTGCAGCTGCTGCATCCGATAATCCCGAACGCGACGCCAAGCCGACAGACCGGGCAACGAACTCTCAGAATTCACCCGTCCGCCGAATTCGCCGCGTGCATCAGCAATGGTAACAGCGTGTCCACGCTTGCCCAGTGCAACGGCGCATTCCAGACCGGCGGGACCTGCGCCGACAATCAGAACCGAATCCCTCGATTTCGCCGGCGCGATGATCTCAGGATGCCAGCCGCGCCGCCATTCCTCGCCTGCAGTTGGATTCTGCGTGCAGCGCATCGGTGTTGTCGTGTAGTCGCCCGACACGCAGATATTGCATCCGATGCACTCCCGAATGTCATCAATCCGCCCTTCCTCGATCTTCTTCGGTAGAAAGGGATCGGCAATGGACGGCCGCGCCGCGCCGATCATGTCCAGCACGCTTCTTTTGATCTGCGAAACCATCGTGTCCGGCGAGGTGAATCGGCCGACACCCACCACCGGTTTGCTGGTGACCTGCTTGACCTGCCTGACATAAGGCTCCTGATGGCCCTCCGGCTGAAACCGCGAGGTTGCCGAGTCATTGTCCCAGTCGCTGACATTCACATCCCACAAATCCGGCAGTTCAGCCAGCAGGGCAACCACCTCAATGCCCTCTTCCTCGCAGCGAAGGCCGTCATCGCCCATCAGCTCATCCATCATCCAGCGCACCGCGACGGCACAGGTGTCGCCAACCGCCTCTTTGGTGTCGATGATCAGCTCCTTGAAAAACCGGGCGCGATTCTCAAGCGAGCCGCCGTACTCATCGATCCGCTGGTTGTAGCGCGGGGACAGGAACTGGGCGGCCAAGGTGAGCATGTGGGCGGCGTAGACGTAAACGATGTCGAAACCGGCGGCCTTTGCCCGAAGCGCGGCCTTGCGGTGAACTTCGCGCTGCTCGCGGATGTCCCGCTTTGTCATGGCCCGCGCATAGACTGGATCATAGGCTGGGTGCGGACCGCCCGAAGCGCCGATCGGAACCGTCCGGGTGAAGTGATTCGGCGCATGGCGGCCGCTGTGAGCCAGTTCGATTACGGCAAGCGAATCATGGGCGTGCACCGCTTCAACCATCAGAGCATGCTGGGCAATGTCATCGTCATCCCAGAGCCGCTGCTCGATGTAGGGAGAGACATCCGACGTATGATGCACGTCGCACTCTTCCGTTGATACAACCGCCCAGCCGCCTTCTGCCTTCATGCCGCGCATTGCCGCAGAAGTCTGCGGGCGCGCATAGCCCATGCCGCTGCAGTGCGGCACCTGGTAGAAACGATTGCGGGCGACGACCGGCCCCAGCTGAACCGGTTCAAACAGAATGTCGTAGCGCGGATCGCGGGCCATCGTCAGTGAGAGTCGGACGACTGATTCAGCAATGGACTCAATCGATGAGCATTGACTGCTCAACCGTTCCAAATTCCTTCGCGGACCAGATCATCCATGGTTGCCTCGATGCCCCTGCGCAAGATGCCCACCACTTCATCCACATCATCGCGGCTCAGGATGAGCGGCGGAGACAGCACATTGAGATGGGCGATCGGGCGCACGATGAGGCCATTCTTCTGACAGTGCGCGGCAATCCGATCACCGATCACAACATCTGCATCAAACAGCTCTTTGGTCTGCGTGTCCTTGACGTTCTCGACACACATCATGAAGCACTTGCCGCGCACATCGCCGACGATCGGCAGGTCGCGCAGCGTGTTCAGCTGCTGCTCGAAGTACGGGCCGACTTCCCGAACATGTCCGCAGATATCCTCCCGCTCGATGATCTCAATATTCTTGAGCGCAGCCCGGCAGCAGACCGGGTGCCCGGAATAGGTGAACCCATGTGTGAACAGCGAGCCGTCGTCCGCAGGCTGACTCATGACCTCGTAGATCTCGTCTGACAGCATGGTGGCTGAGAGCGGCAGATAACCCGAAGAGATGCCCTTCGCGGCAGTGATGATGTCGGGCTTGATGCCGAAAACAGGTTCCGAGCTCAGCATGTGACCGATGCGCCCGAATCCGGTCACCACCTCATCTGAAATGTACAGCACACCGTATTTCTGGCAGACCTCAAGCGTGCGGCGATGATAGCCTTCCGGAGGCACAACCACACCGCCGGCGCCCAGGATGGGCTCGGCAATGAAGGCCGCGACTTTGTCCTCGCCAAGTCTGAGAATCTCCTGCTCCAGCTCCTCAACCAGGAAATCGCAGTACTCAGCATCCGACATGCTGTCCGGTTTTCGGTATGGATTGGGACAGGAGACATAGGAAACCAGGTCCGGCGCCAGATCAAATCCCGTATGGTCCGCTGCAACACCGGTCAATGTCATGGCAAGATAGGTGCTGCCGTGATAGGCGTCAACCCGCGAGATGATCTTTTTCTTGGATGACTTGCCCAGCCTGTTGAAATAGTAGTGAATGATCCGAATCGCGGTGTCGTTCGCCTGCGAGCCGCCGGTGCCATAGAAGACATGGTTGAGGTTGTCGGGTGAGATTTCGGCCAGTTTCGCCGCAAGTTCAGCGGAAGGCGGAGTGGTCAGGTGGTTGAACGACGAGTAATAGGGAATCGCGCGCACCTGGTCCGCGATCGCATCAGCCATCTCATCCCGTCCATAGCCAATGTTCACGCACCAAAGTCCACCGATGCCATCGATGTAACGCTTGCCGTCGCTGTCAATGACATAGGCGCCATCGGCTTCCGCCACCACCAGCGAGCCCTCTTCGTGAAACACCCGAAAGTCAGTCCACGGGTGAATGTAGTGATCAACGTCTTTCTGCCAAAGATCCTGAGTGTCGTATTTCTGTTTGAGTGCCATTTTCAATCGTCTCCTTAAATTTCAATGATCTGGCGAGCGCGCTTTGATGTCCGTGGCCACGGCGATCACCTCGATTTCCATCAGCCATTCGGGCCTTGCCAATCCCTGCACGATCAGACCGGTCGACACCGGGTAAACACCCTTGAGCCACTTCCCGATCTGCTTGTACACCGCCTCGCGGTAAGCGCGGTCAGTGATGTAGACGGTAATTTTACAGATGTCTTCCAACTTCGAGCCCGCCTCCCTCAGCAGCTGATCGACATTGCGCATGGCCTGGTCAGCCTGAATCGCCGGGTCTCCTACGCCAACCGTGTTTCCATCGAAGTCGCTGCCGACCTGGCCTCTGACAAAAAGCAGATTGCCGGCCCGTACCACCTGACACAGGTCGTTGTCCAGTTCCTGGTCCTGGTAGGTGTCCTTTGTATTGAATTTTCTCAACCTGATGTGATCTGACATGACTGGTTCCAACTCCCTGTTAATCCAAAGTGATGCGATCAGACAGTCCGGCGGCTTTCTTGACAAACTCCAGACTGTCTGAAAAATCATGATTCACGTACACTGCGTTCAGATGCGCGAAAGGCGGCGATTGAGCGAACAGCTGAAAGGTGAGCTTGTGGCCTGCGTAGTCCGAATTCAGAAGATCGCGCGCCAGAGCCAGCAGTTTGCGGCGGTCCTCATAATGCCATTCCTCATTGATCGAATAATACTTCTCAAGCCACGGCTTGATCTCCTCAGACTCGAAGCTGGACATATCCGGTGTCAGGCAGATCTGACCGCCGCACAGCTCGCGTGCGATATGCATCATATGCGGCAGCTGTGTGCAGGCCAGCACCCGTCCGGTGTAAAGCAGCGACTGGTTGGGCATCAGCAGCCCTTTTGGACTCACTTGAGCCTCTGCGATCGACGCGGTGAGGTGCGCGTTGATTCCTTCCCGATAGCAGACCAGCTGCGCGATCTTCTCGCGAACCGCCTGCTGCTTGTCAAGCCCGGTCTGACGAATGTTGAACAAGGCTGTGCCGATCAGCATGTCGGCGGTTTTCTGGATTCGCTGGACAAATGCGAACGCGCTGTACCGGTGCAGGGTCGCGCGGATGAATGTCGCAGCCCGGGTGTGCCGGTAGAACAGAACATCTTCCCAGGGAATCAGGACATTGTTGAAGATCATCATGCTGTCGATCTCATCGAACCGGTTCGCCAGCGGGTAGTCGTTCACTGCCCCCTGCTCCACAAAACCGGTCCGGCAGATGTGAATCAGGCCCTCTGCATTCATCGGGACGATGGCGCCGAGCGCATAGTCGGACAGCTTCTGATCACCCCAGTTGGCAATGGTGGGCTTGACGAATGCCTGCTCGGCGTAAGCGGACGCGGTTTCGTATTTGGCGCCGCGAACTACAATGCCAGCATCGGTTTCCTTGACGACATGAAGAAGCATATCCGGGTCCTGGTCCTGCGGCCGCTTCGACCGGTCACCCTTCGGGTCTGTGTTGGCAGAGACGTGAAACACATCCTGCTCGATCACGCGATCAATGTGGTTCTTGACGTTCTCTGCGAACTGGGGATCGATCTCAGCCAGCACATCACTGCCGTCATACAGCGACCACATCTCACCGACAGTCTCGTCACCGACTCGGGTGACCACGCCGCCGATTTCATTCAACACGGTGTCCACACCCTTGCGACGCTTGTGCCAGTCCTCTCGGACATAAGGCATTTTCAGCAATTCCGCGAACTGCTCACCCTCACCATTCGAATAACTCAGAAGATCGCGAAACTCCTCGCGGTGCGTCATGTCGAACATTGCGGCTCGAACATCGACCAGCGGCTTGAATGCCGGATGTTCGGCTACGTTATCGACTTTCTGCCCTTCCATCCAAACCACGCGCCCATCACGCAATGAGTCTTTGTAGTCACTTCCTTTACGCAACATGTCTTCTAAACTCCGAAAATTGCCTTATGACGGTTCACTCACTGCACCTGTTCGAATTGCCCCGATGCAGCCCGAGTGAACAATCAAAAATTTATAGCATACTCACGAGTGCTTATAGAGCATAAACACCGCGGCGATATGTTTACCTGAATCTGTGCTACCGGTTCAGCGAAGGAAAGAACTTCAAACCTGGCACGGTGTGATGGATTGAGGAAACCGCTTGCCGCATTTCAGCTGTAGCGATATGCCGCTTGATTTGCCGAAAGCAAAAGCGAGAATTTTATGGAGCAAGTCTCTCGATTTCTGTGCGAAGATCGTCTTCGGCCTCAAGAGAGGAAACAGCGGTTCCAGCAACATTGGTGAGCCGCGCGAGATCAATTCTAGGAATTTCCTGCATATCCTCAAACACAAGGATCGACTCAAATGAAAGGCGGTGACGCAGAAAATGGGAAAGCATGAGCGTCGTCAGTCGTGCCTTGTCTCGATTGGGGATTCCAAACAGAAATACTGAAGATTTCTCCCGGCCTTCAAGACGATAGTCAACCGAATAGTATTCTCCATTTGGAATATTCGGAGGTACGAAATCAGGTTCAATCTTTTTCTTGTCTACGAGCCTGAACAGCAGGCTCTCCAAGTCATCATAAAACGTTGAATCCGATTGTTCTCTACTCCAGATGGATAGGTTGTAAATTCTCGTCAATGCTTGACCAAATTTAAACAGAGCTTCTACAGCATCTTTCGGTGACACTTCCACTGAAAATACGCCATTGTCCTCTTCAATGCCGCTCTCCCTTATGATCCGCTCACGAAAAATTGCACAAGGACCTCGATAGAGCGCATCAACATCATGTTCGTAGCTCACATGCATAAGCGTGTGCCCCCGATCGCTCAACCGAATGCTGCCGGAATTATTTTCGGACAGGTAAATTGAGTAGCAGTCACCGTCGGGAAAGGCGAACGGTGAGCTGAGCATCAGCACCCCATCATCGCGCTGGTGCAAGCGAACCTTTGCGTACAATCTCTCGCTCAATGCACTTTGAAGATGTTCTTGATCAATTGCCATCGGACTTATTCGATTCGTCCCGTCGGGGTGGCAGTTTCAGTAAGCCGTAGTCCCTCATCAGACAAGCACACACCTTCAACACAATGTTCACTGTCAATCTGTTGTTTAACTGCAACTCGTGGTTTTCAGTTTCTCAGAAGAATCTGCTTTGTTGTGCCGAGCAAGTCTGGAATATAAGAATTTCATCTTAGCGAGCTTTTCAATCTCAGTCAAATCTTGATCGATTTCCAGTCCAATTTCCGGATTTCCTGACCACCAGCTAAGGCATTGTGATAGATTGAGACTCCATTGCTGCAACATCAGTCCAATTTCCGCTCTGTGTCTGTGGCAACATCAGATGTGCTTTCAACCTCGGGTTCTCGAATTTCCTCATCTAGTGTTCGTTCATGGCAACCGTTCACTTGCGACTGACTATCAGTGGAGGATTGCGAAGGCTCAGCTTTCATAGCCTCACTGCCTGCTACAGTGAACTCGTCGCCGGACTGTCTGACAGTTTCTGACTTTAATTTGCTTCGCAGCTGAAACCAGAGGCCCGAAACCACGAATGGAAGGAGAATGGCGAGATCAATGCCTGCGCGGCGCATCAAACCCTCAATTCCGTGCTCCAACACGATCTCAATCACAGTGAAAATACGCTGTGGAGCGGGCACGCGCTCAAACATCAGAGACTTCCAACTCGCGTCGTTCGCTATGACAAAAACGGAGCAAGCCAAAAGGTACGAGCCGACGTACACAGTTAGTGCAACCACAATTGCTTTGAACAGACGCGGGAATACTGTAGCCCCTACAACCGCGCCGACTCCGGCAACAAGAATCGCACCTTCAAAATCAGCGCCGAACCAACTCGCGATGATAAGGTGTGATGACGATGCACCTAGGAAAAGGAATGGTAGAATTGCTCCGATGAGCGCTCCGACTAGGGCAAGCGCGATGGTTTGAAACACCAGCGACAGGATTCCTCCAGCTAAAGCGCCGCCCATGATTGCCGCGGGCGAAGTCTCTGTGGTCAGTCCTCCGACTAATCCCCCCAAAACAGCACCGAACAGGAAAACATAGATTCGATAGAGATGCCAGCCGAAGTAGTTGTTAGCGACACCCACAACTATCATCACCAGAATAACCACATATCGCCTCAGATCCCGCCAGTCCTGCATGGCCTGTTCGATCTGTGCGAACCATGTGTCGGGTGGAATAGTCTCCAAAATCGAAGCTCCTTAAAATTGTGGGGATTAGGAATACCGTAATCTGAAATCGATTGCAGCTATACAAAGAGAATTTTGATATTGGATCAATGTATTGGTAGTAACAGAGAAGAAAGTCACGCAAACAAAAAACTGTCGAAGTGAAGTAAGCTACTACTGTAAATTTAAATTTGATCGCATCTAATGTGAATCTGCCGATTCAACGAGATCAGTTGGCCGAACTTTGATTTGAAAAGTATTGATCCGAATTAATTCATTGGAATTTGATTCATTTCTATCCGCAACTGCAAAAATGAGTCAAGAGAACTGAATGAAATTGCATCACGCAAGTCACAACGTTAACTTCTCCTTCAGCAGCGCCTTGGACACCGCAACCGTGCAATATCTTGCGTATGAAGTATCACTTGTGTAGCATCTGACCTTGAAGCGCGAATTGCTGGAACTGTTCCACCATGACACCCCGATCGGGGCTTTCTGGTACAGTCGTTCCAGTTCACTTTCCTTGATCTTCTTTCGCTTGATTTGCTTGTAAAGCTTGCGATCGCGCTTTTTCGACGCGAGTACCAATCGACCGATCGCGATCTCACTGAGTGTGCCGACGATAGTGCTGTCTATTTCAAGGTATCCGTAGACATCAACTATCTGCGACTTTGAATTTATCGGTTCGTAAACCCTTTTCGTTTTGATGTTGCGATAGGGTTTCGAACCGATGTCTCGGTGGAAGCGCACCGCCACGCGCCCCAGCGCCGGATGCTGGTAGACATACTTTTGTTTGGAATGCCTTTCAGGCAGTCTGATCACAGGAATCATGGTGTCGTCAGGTACCTTTTGAAAAGCCTCAAGCCATTCGTCCTTATCCGACGAGAGATTTTTCAGTGTATTCAGCGCGGTCTTTCTGGATGCGAACTTTCTGTCGATTTCAGCTTGCTGTCTTTTCTTCGCTTCTATGGCTGAAGAGTTCTGTGGCAGATCGGCAGGAATCAATCTCTTTCGCACCAGCACCTCGCAGAACTCATCGCTGCAGCGGGCTCGGCAGGTGTCGCTCTCTTCGATGCTGACGCCGGTGTATTGCTGTCTCTTCACATATTGACCGATCTGCGAATTCACCGGTGTTGAGGCTCTGATGCATCCGGCTGTCTTCTCAACTCTCTGACCATTGATCCATATCGTACCTTCTACCGACGCATAGTAGTTATCCCAGGTGCCGAGATTTGATGAGTAAACCTCATGCACTCCCACCGCAAAAGTGTCATAAGGGTCGCGAGCGAACCGCACTTCAACCTTTCCGAAGTCGTTGAAATACTCATAGTCGCCCTGCTTGTGCGCGGGCGGTATTGACAGAATCGGCACCCAGGCGCCGTCCGGCAATGAATTGAACAGCGCTCGAAATTCATCTGCCGAAGGCTCGCTCTGGCCAAGCTTGTCTTCGGCGCTTATCGCGGCCGCGCGAATCTTCAGCTGCCTCTCGATCATAGGGACCAGGTAGTCTGAACCGGTTGCCACCAGCACACGCCCTTCCATTCCGCACAGTCTTCTCGCGGTTTTCGTCACGCCGGCGATCCTGGTGGATTTTTCGTCGAACCTGAATGCAGTGATGATCTTCTTGCTGAACCAGCGCTGGATTCTGTCATGGGCTGTGCCGCTCGTGCCAGGCGGATCGCTGATTGACATCCACTTCGCATGGAAAGGATAGAAATGGCGTTTGATGAATATCTCCTCGTCATCCACCATGGTCGCAATCTCTGCGTTTGAATTGGGCAGTGCGTGAGCGTAGTAGACGGCCGAAGTGCCGTCCCTCGGATAGAGGAAAAATGCGAAATTGTCCCGGTTGATGTCGACCTTCACCCCGGCCAGAGCGACATAGTTGAAACCGTGCATTCTCTCCTTTATCTCTCCGATGAAATTCTCGATCAGAGAAAAGTGACCCTTGCCGATCCCGGCCCGTCCCTCGGTGCGATACCAGCCGAAATCGTCATAAACCGATTTGGTTGCCGGCCAGGACTCAATTCCGATGAATGCGTTCCGCTCGTGTCGAAAATACGGGTAGTCTTCAGTCGACACGAACACATGGCGAAAGATGTTGTGCTCAAGCCCCGCTGACTTCCCGCGACCGGTGATGTCGCTGTAGTCAACCGTTGCATATTCCCTGAAACAGGATTCATCGCCCAGCGCCGGCAAGGACATCACCAGAATGAATACCAGTTGCAGAAAAACGATGCAGCGATATGCCTCGCCTTTGAATATCTTCATTGCCATTTGTCTCATTGTCTCAGAATGCCGCAGCCTTGCCCCGGCCTGCCTGCTTCGGCTGACCGTTCAAGGTCAGACGGGCTCTCAGTTTTAACAGCCAGTTCAACTCGGTCAACCAGCAAAACTTTTTTGCCCCGATTCAAAGTCAGAGCAATATAGCACAATTGCCGGAAGGTTAAAGACTCTCAACATTTCGCTTCAGCAGGTTCCCGACAATCAGAAGCGCTTTCCGCGTCCTGCCGTCTGGTCAGCCGGCCGTTCCGCCATTCGCTCTGCAAATAAACGGAAAAATGCTGGAATTCAATCCTGCCGACTCACATTTCCGTAACTCTCAAAGCCGATTGAAACTTGAGGCCAAGCTCAGCCGCGAACGATGTGCCATAGCAGACGACAATCGAATCGCCACATTGAAGCCGATTTCAGGTAAATTATTCAGGTTCACTTGTCGAACAAGCCTGAAACACTTTCGCAGTGTACAGGTGCAGAAGCAGTCACCGCGAACTGCGGCAATCTGATTCAAGAACCAAACAACCTTGTGAAGCCATGACCAAACACAAAATAAAGACTAATTTTCAGAGCTTGCTTGATTCTGCCCTTGGCAGAGCGAGCCGCCACTGCAGTGGCGGCTTGCACAACTGCAGCATTATTTCGCGATTGAACAGATTCTGTGTCATTGCGGCGATTGTCGCGGTTTCGGGAGTGACCGGCGCGCTGTCTGTGCAGACGGATGCGGCGGACCGCCCCGACTGCGAGGACTGGCTGAGCGAAAATTTCTGGACAGTCGCCAACGCGGAGGACGTTCGGCGGTGTGTGGCGGCAGGCTCACCTACCGATTACTACAGCGAATGGCAGACTGGAGAAGAGGCGGCGGTGCATTTCGCGGCGGCGTATTCGAGCGATGCGGAAGCGGTCAGCGCGCTTCTCGAGGCTGGCGCGCGTGTGAACGTCAATTTGAAGTTTTCCAGACTGTCTCCTCTCATGCTGGCGTCGGAAGCGGGCAATGCGGAAGTGGTCGAAGTGCTGCTGGAAGCCGGCGCGGGGTATGAAGTGCTGGACTACCCGAATAATGACAGCGCGCTGCACAAAGCTGTGCGTTCGGGGAGTGTTGATACCGTCCAGACGCATCTGGATGCCGGTGTGCGCCTCACTTATGAGGTCAGAACGCACACGGGGCAGATCTTGAATTACAACCCTGGATACAGCGAGCTGCATCTCGCCGCGGAATTGGGCCATACGGAAATACTGCGGCTGCTGGTTGACGCATTCCCTTCCGCAACAGATGCGAAAGCGGATGAGGGGTTGACACCGTTGCATTTGGCGGTGCAACATGAAAACGATGAGGCGGTGAAATTCTTGCTGGAAGTTGGGGAGGAACTCGAAAGCCGCGATGATAATGGAAACACACCGCTGCATTTTTCGGCGATACATAACAAAGTTGGTGCATTAGAGTTGATTTTGGACGCGGGCGGATCGCTTGAGAATCGCGATGATAAGGGAAACACGCCGTTGCACTCTGCGGCGCGAGAAGGTCATTTCGAGGCTGTTGCAGCTCTGCTGGAAGCCGGTGCCGATGTCAGTGTACTGAATGATCGCAGTCTGACTCCTTTGCAAGTTGCTGACAGTAAAGATCATGATGCAGTGGTGGAATTGCTGGCGCGGAGCATGCAGGGCGCAGGCAATCCTGTATGCAGAGGGGATTGGCTGAGCGAAAAATTCTGGATGCGCGAGGCAAACGATGTCAAATTGGATGCGTTCGACTGCATCGCTGCGGGGACTGCCATCAATGTGCCAGACAACAGCATGGACGCACCACTGTACTGGGCTGCGGGTATGGGGCACACAGAGGTCGTTATTGCGCTTTTGAAAGCTGGCGCGGATGTCAATGCTCGAAGTCACGGACGAAGTTTTTCAGGCAGCAAATGGTACGGATTGCCAGCATTGCTTTTCGCGTCGAAAAATGGTCACACCGAAATCGTAGCAACTTTGATTGATGCCGGTGCGGATATCAATGCTCGGAACCACGACGGCTGGACTCCGTTGCACTTGGCAGTCAAGAATGGCCATACCGATACTGTTGCGCTACAGTTGAAAGTAGGTGCGGATATCAATGCACGCAGTGAATATGGAACAACACCGCTACACATTGCGGCACAATCAGAACTGGCCGAGATTGTCGTGTTTCTGACTTCTGCCGGTGCAGATGTCAACGCTTCGAATGAAGACGATCGGACTCCTCTGCACTATGCGGCAACAGAACAAAATACCGAAGTCGTGGCGGCTTTGATTGATGCAGGTGCAGATGTCAATGCGCGGGACAAAAAGCTCAAGACTCCACTTCATTGGGTGGTGAGAAATAGTTTTAGTAGCATGGCTGTTGCTTTAACATCGAATATCAATGCTTTAGTAAAGGCTGGTGCGGATATTAATGCGCGCGACAATGAGGGTCTGACTCCGTTGCATTGGGCAGCGAGGGAGGCAAAAACCAAAATCGCATCGGCTTTGATTAATGCAGGTGCGAAAATTGACGCACGAGACGAAAAACATCATGGCATGACACCGTTGCATTGGGCGATGATAAGTAGTGACAATTTATACAACCCAAATATCGCAAAAGTGTTGCTGGAAGCTGGTGCGGATGTCAATGCGCGCACCGACCGCAACGGACTCACTCCGTTGCTAGCTGCGGCAATCAGAAACCACCCCTCTGAAACCATTAAGGTTCTGATTGAAGCTGGTGCCGATCTCAATGCGCAGGGCAAATGGGGATTTACTCCATTACACTGGGCAGCGCATAATCGGGAAGTTGAGATAGCAACCATTTTGTGGGAGGCAGGTGCTGATACAACCGTGCTGAGCGACGATGGCGAAACTGCGGCGAAAATTGCTGTGCGTGAAGATGCTTTGGCGATTGCAGAAATGCTGCGCCGCAAACCAGAGGCTAAAAAGTATGCATGTCGAGCAAACTGGCAGTATGATAGGTTTTGGAGACGTAATACAGCCGAAGTCATTCATATCGTTCGCGCCTGCATCGACGAAGGCGCGGATGTGAATGTGCAGGACCCGCACCACTGGACTCCAGTGCATCGTGCAGCATTTAGGGGACATGCCAATGCTGTGGCTGCTCTAATTGAGTCAGGCGCGAACGTCGATGCCAGGAATTCCAGTGGCTTCACGGCACTTCATTGGGCAGCAGGAAAAGGTCATGTGGACACAGTGGGTGTCCTGCTGAAGGCGGGTGCTGCAGTCAATGTAAAAGCCGGTAAATTTGGCAACACTCCACTGCATCGGGCGGCAGAAGGGGGTTACGCTCATATTCTAGCAGCATTATTGAATGCCGGCGCGGATGTCAATGCTCGAAATAACTCGGGCCAGACTTCATTGAATGTAGCGGAGGAGAAAGGCCACACCGACATCGTGACCCTGCTAAATGATGCTGAGCAAGAAAGGCGCATGGTGGATGCGGAACAAACCGGGGGCGCACAGGAAGTCGAAAACTATATTTGTCGAGGAGACTGGCTATTGTTAGAATTCTGGAGGCGCGATTTAGCTAAAATCACAAAGGACGCAAACGACTGCATCGCCGCGGGTGTAGATGTCAATGTGCGAAACGATGATGGTATAGTTCCGCTGTACTACGCAGCATACGAGGGCCACACTGGGATTGTGACAGAATTGTTGAAAGCAGGCGCAAATGTCGATGTTACTAGAATCTACGACGGCACCACACCGCTCCATGTTGCGGCCTATAAAGGCCACATAGATACCGTAGCAATTCTGATCAAGGCTAGTGCGGAAATTGATGCGCTGAGCAAGTCTGGAAGAACCCCTCTAATTTATGCGACATACTTTGATCAAGCTAAGGTAATGACACTGTTGTTGAATGCTGGTGCGGATGTTAATGCACGGGACAACGGTGACTGGACTCCTTTGCACGGTGCAGCACAACAGGGACATGCTGAGATCGTGACTACTCTGCTGGAAGCAGGCGCGGATGTCAATGCGCGGGGCGAAGGTGACTGGACTCCGTTACACGGCGCAACAATAGAGGGGCATGCTGAGATCGTGACTACTCTGCTGGAATATGGTGCGAATATTAGTACGCGGACCAATTTAGGGAGAACTGCATGGGATTTTGCAATGGAACATGGCAGAAGAAAAATTCAAACACTGTTGGAAAAAGCTGAACGCGAAGGTCACACTGTGGCGACAGAGTAGCTGCGCGGCAAGGAGTGGGTAGTAAACTACGAATGCCTCCGAATCTGGCTTGTTTGAATATCTTGGAATCACGACACAACCGAAAAAAAGTAGAACATCAATCCCTGCATCGCAATCATATGCGGATATCGATTCGCGGAAGAAGGATGCACACACTCTGTAGTGTCGGGGGCATAAAAGGGTCACAGACAAATTGTGACGACTCAAATTAAGTCAGTTGCGAACATTAATTCATCCAGAATTGTTGGATACACTCCACTGGGTTTTCAGCGCAGTTCGACCCCACTGAGGTCGCGACTGTATTACTGGAGGCAATTCAAATGTCGGTGTGCAAGAAAACGGTCAAACTGCAGCGTATCACGTTAAAACCATAACTTAACCTGAGTTTCAGTCGAAGTGAAATTCGGTAGTCATTGCTGAAGTCTCTAACTATCCTTATATAGAAATTTATGTATTCATTATCAAACAGATAAATCAATTTCAACTTTGGAAAACTAATGACTCAATGTACAAATTACGCACACTCAGTTTGTTTCACCCTGCATGTAAATCTGTATTTTTGCTACTGACATGTCTTCTATTGGTTCCCACCAATGGTGAATCATCCAACATGGGGGGACTGAACGCGAAATTGCAAAAAGAGATATTCGATGAATCACCAGTAATGATCGCACTGAATTCTGCATTCCCAATTGATCGGACATTTTCCCTACCGAGTCAATCAAAGCAGCAGTTAAATTCGGCTCCAGACCACGCACCACCTTTAGAAACCTCAAGAACGCAGTTAGCTTCTTCGACTCAGACCGCTGACTGTCGCGACTGGAACGCCAAAGACTGGAAGAGAATCCAGAAATTCTTCGGCAATCTCTCGCGATCCAAAGTGTTCGCCTGCATCAATGATGGTGCAAGAGCCGATAAGCCAACACCCAACGGTCACACCGTGCTGCATTACGCGGCGCGCTGGGGCAGCGCAGAATCCATGGCCGCGTTGCTGGAGGCAGGTGCGCCGGTCAATATGCGAGACAAGAACAGCAAACTCCCGATACACTGGGCGGCGAAGTGGGCTGATGAGAAAACCACCAGAATCCTCCTGCAGGCGGGGGCCGAAGTCGATGGACGCGCACCTCCGAACTACAGAACCCCGCTCCACTGGGCCGCGCGCTGGGGGAACACCGCATCTGCGAAAGCGTTGATCGAGGCGGGTGCTGATCTTAATGCGCAAAGTGGCAATGAAGGCAAGACTCCGCTGCAGCGGGCGGCTCGCTGGGGTCATGCCGGAATGGTGGAACTGCTCCTTGAGGCAGGTGCTCGGATTGATGCGACAGACGACAACGGCTTGACAGCGCTGGATCACTCAAAAGATGGAGAGAACTTGCAAGCAGTCAACAGACTGCTGCTTGCAGCTACGGACGACACATCAACAACGACCGTCGCACAAACGGTTGACTGCGGCGGCTGGAACGCGACCGATCTGAATATTATTCAGGGCTTCTATGAGAGTCTCGCACCGCAGCAGATTCATGCCTGCCTCGAATCCGGCAAGACTGTCGATGGGCATGGCGAGCACCTAATGACTCCGCTGCATTGGGCGGCGCGCCACAGCAGCGCGGAAAGCGTGAAGACGCTGATTCAAGCGGGCGCCCGGGTGAATGCAAGCGACCAGACAGCCGGAACAACACCGCTGCACAACGCCGCGGCCTGGAGCAAGTTGAAAATCATTGAGGTCCTGCTGGCTGCCGGAGCCAACACTGAACAGCAGGAGATCAGAGGGTTCACCGCACTGCACATTGCTGCAATCTACGGAACGCCCGAGGCGGTAAATCTGCTGCTTGTCGGCGGGGCGGACATTCATGCGCCGGACCACCTCGGATCAAGGCCGCTTCACTGGGCGGCCAGTCAGGATCGAAAAGAACTGGTGGCGGCATTGCTCAACGCCGGTGCGCGAACCAGTGCAGTGAACCTGCAAGGCGATACCGCACTGGATCTGGCAAAGCGAGAGGGAGCAAGCGAAGAAGTCATTCAGTTGCTGACAATGACGGCAACCAGACCAGAGAGAGACGATTCTATCGACTCAATACTAGGTCATATCAGCAATGCCATATTTCACAATACCAATGAGTCGCTGGAAGAACAGTACAGCAAGAATGTCAAATGGCTGGCATACTTCAAAGTTGGCGCATTCGATGTAGTCGACTTGTCAATTTACATTGACCTTGCCGATTACTTCGGAGTGACAAAGGAAGGGAAAGGAACTTTTTCAGCTGCTGATGATGGATGGGTTACGATATGGATTGACGGAGGCATCGGATTTGAAGCTTCGGTTTTGCCAGTATCGCTCGGTGTAGTCAAAATTCAATTTGACGAATTGGAACCCGATCCTCGCCGGCGATCTAGACTATCTGCTTTGAAAGGAACAGCACTGGTATTCAGTGTCGAGTCTTTCGAATCGAGCGAGGGCGAGAGAAGCTATGGCAATATTGGACTCGGTGAAATTGGAGCATCGGCTTCCTTTTTTAATCTATCGCGAAATCTCCTTCGGTATGAAATTAAACGCAATGCGCTTGACACCCAATTGCGTCGTGCCGCGTTCGATCTTTTGATGGGACCAGCTCCAACTAGCCGTGCGGTAGAGTTTTTCGTAAACGCACTCGTTTTTCGTGACTCTGACGGCGGCGTTCAGTTCAATCAGGTCAATGCTCAAGACATTCGACCATTCACCAGCAGCGATGACGGCCCAGTCCACAACCTGAAGTATGCTGACGGTCTGATACAGCAGATTATCGGCGGCATAGATGCCAATGGCGATGGTATTGGAGACCTGGTGTTTCCCATTTCCAGTGAGAGTTACAGTGAATATGTTCTCACTTCCAGTGTGCTAGACAATGAGTTTGATACCTATGTAAAATTTGAGAACATTGGGTACAACACATCTGATTTCTATGTTCAAGTGAACGATGTACCCCCTGGTTGGGCAGTCCTTTCATATGAAGTAGGTGCAGATTTTCGGTCGGACAAGTTTATTGTCAGAGGATTGCATGCTGGACAAATTGCACAGACTAAGTGGGGAGTCGGAGTTGATGCTAAGGCTGCGCCGACTGCGACCGTTAGGTTTCAGCTATATTATGATGGCTCACTTCCGTTCAAAACCCCTTGGCTCAGCAACGAACTTCTGCATGAAGTAGAAGTGACGTTTCGGCGCAACGATCCTTAGTGCGTTGACCGCTACGGCAAACCACGCTTGAGTCTCGCTCGATCCACAACCACAAATCGAATTTCGGTGCAGGCTCTAACTGACCAGTTATCTTTTGCTTATCTGATTGATAAACAAGAATATCATTTCTGAATCCACTCAGAAATCAAGTGAAATGCTGGCATCGGTAATTGTTGCTTCCTCTGCAAAAGAAATGCTATTCTGATTGCTCCAGCCACATTGTCAGATAAATTCAAATCGCAGATTTACGATCGTCAGTTTTCGCAATAAGCAGACACAACATGCAAAGTAACGATTCCGACAGGCAGGACGAAGCGCGCCGAGACCCTAACGAGAAGATCTCGCCAAAGCTCGCCGCCGGACTTGCTCTTCAGCTTTCCAGTTTGCTACTGCCGAGCATCGCTATGATTCCGACCATTATTTTTCGCGCAGCTGGCGAATCGGAGGATATGGTGCTGTGGGCGGTTTTCGCCTCCGTCGTAATCTGCGGTGCGGTTGCGATATTGCACGCCATGCGATTCGGTCGATCGAGTTCAGGCTATATCATCGCTGTAGGAACGGCAGGTGTTGCAATCGCAGCCAGTGTGAAGGCAATCAAAGGTGGCGGTCCGGAGCTGCTTGCGACCTTGGTCATTACAATGGCGCTCGTGCAGATTCTCTTCTCCTACAAGCTTCTGCTGTTCCGCCGAGTTCTGACACCCACCGTAACAGGAACCGTCATTCTGCTGCTGCCGGTCACTGTCATGCCGATCCTGTTCAATCAGCTGAAAATTGTTCCCGAAGGTGCGTCAGAGCTTGCAGCTCCGCTATGCGCGCTGACGACTCTGGCCGTGATCGTCACCTTGATGCTGACAGGTTCAGGGCCGGTGCGTCTGTGGTCTCCTCTGATTGGCATTGTCGCCGGTTCCATAGTGGCGGGACTGTTTGGCATTTATGATGTTGAACGTGTTCTGGATGCTTCCTGGGTTGGAATTCCAGTGATGCACTGGCCCGGTGTGGATCTTGAATTCGGTCCATTGTTCTGGGGGCTGCTTCCCGCCTTTGTATTCATCGCTCTGGTCTTTACCATTCAGCAGATCAGCGGATCTGTAGCGATTCAGCGGGTCTCCTGGCGGCCGGTACGCGCAGTGGATTTCAGATCGGTTCAAAGTGCGATCGGCTCTGATGGAATCGGAAATCTGATGGCCGGTTTTTCTGGAATCGCACCGCTGGGCTACCGGCCAACGGGAGCTGCAATGGTTGAAATTACTGGAATCAGTTCCAGATACGTAGGCATCGCACTCGGGATCGTACTTATCTCGATAGCCTTTCTGCCCAAAGCTCTGGCAGCGATTCTTGCCATCCCCGGTCCGATAGTTGCGGCGTTCATCACGGTGATGATGGCGACGATATTCATCATTGGCATGAAGATTGTTGTCCAGGACGGCGTGGACTATCGCAAGGGCACGATTGTCGGAATTTCATTCTGGCTCGGGGTGGGATTCGAGAACGATGCTGTGTTTCCCGAATTTTTTTCAGATCTTGCCGGAGGGCTCTTTCAGAATGGGATGGTAGTCGGCGGAACTGTGGCGATTCTGATGACCTTGCTGCTGGAGCTTGCCAGACCCCGCCGCCGTCGGCTGGATACGCAGCTCGATATCTCAGCTTTGGCGTCGATACAGGAATTTCTCAGCAAAATCGCGATTCGCAACCGGTGGGATGAAAAAATGACGGAACGCCTCTCCGCCGTCAGTGAGGAGACACTGCTCACGCTGCTTCAGGGCAATGAGTCGAAAAATGAATACGAACGACGCCACCTGCGGGTTGTTGCCTATACAGAATCGAATCAGCTGATACTGGAATTTGTCGCTTCTGCAAGCGGTGAGAATATCCAAGACCGCATAGCGCTGCTCGGCCCTCAAGTCAATCTGGATCAGATGCAGGAGGAGATGTCGCTTCGACTGCTGCGGCATCTGTCCTCTTCCGTTCATCATCAGCAATATCACGATTGCGACATTCTGACGATTCGAGTTGACATTGTGCGCGCCAAGTCCGACAGGCGCGCCTGACTCTGTCAGCTTGACAGGAATCAACAGGCTCATATTTTCACTTTGCATTTGCAAAATGTACACCTTGAGTCTGGCAATTGAACAGAGAATTCCATGAGGCAATTTTCCTGATCCGAAACTTTGTTCTGAAGTGGTTTGTGAATTTGATGATTTCGGATTCGGTTAGAATATTAAAATACCCACTTTGCCAACCATCAATGCAGGAGCAGACAAGATGATCTATGAATTTCGAACGCACACCATTCGCCCAGGTTGTGAAGGGATCGTAGCTGAGGCAACGGAGTTGCTGATGGAAATCCGCGGCGACAGCTGCGGAAAGCTGGAAGGCTGCTGGACTCCCGCAACCGGCCATCTCAACCAGATTCATCTGCTATGGAGCTATCCTGACCGAAATGAGCGTCATAGGCTTCGGGACGAGCTGATGAAAAACGAACGCTGGATGAATGAATATCTTCCCATGATTGCGGAACACGTTAATCGCTTCAAAATTCGAATTCTTGAACCGATCGCGCCGCTTCATCCCCCTGCAAGCGAAGGCAACATTTACGTGCTTCGCACGTTCCGGGCCATACCCGGCCAAATCCAGAAGTGGACAGAAAAGTTTCTGGAAATATTGCCGGTTCGGGAGAAGTACTCGAAGAATGTAGGTGCGTGGGTGACGGATGGCGGTGACCCGGACGAAGCGTGCCTCATGTACTCGTACCAGTCAATTCAAGCATTGACTGAGACACACAAAAAAATGTCTGCCGATCCGGATTGGAACAGATTCGTGGAGGAATCATCGAAATTTCTTCAAGACCGCCACATCACGGTGCTTTCGCCGACACCCGCGTCACCGATGCGGTAAGAACTCACGTCAGTTCCTGAATGTTTCGAAGTCACGGATTACAGCATTTAGAAAATCAAGCAGAACGACTGAGTTTGAGCGGCCTGCGAATTCATTAGGCCAGGCGAGCAAAACCGGTCTCCTATCCCACAAATGAAATGCTTCCTCGGCGATAGCCGAGGAAGCGCCTGTGGTTCTGCCTCGCTCTTCCATTCAGCGCTTGCATAATCTCGGCGCTACCTGTACATTGTGTCTGGCAGGAATGTGGCGATGTCCGGGAACAGGAACACCAGCAGAATCGCGACTGCCATCGCAAGCAGGAACGGCAGGATGCCGCGGAAAATGGTGTTGATCGGCACATCGGGTGCGATTGACTTGACCGCGAAGACATTGAGTCCCACCGGCGGAGAGATCAATGCCATTTCAATCACCATCACGAAAAGCACCCCGAACCAGACAAGATCGACCCCCTGCCCTTGAAGAATCGGCAGTACAAATGGAACAACCAGCACCAGGACCGCAAATCCGGTCAGGAATGTGCCGAGCGCAATCGATACGACAAGCGTCACGAGCACAACCCCCAGGGCCGCAAAGCCTTGCGACTCAACCCACTGGGCGAGATCTAAAGTCACCTGAGTGAAGCCGATGAATGTCTTGAATACGAAAGCGCCGAATATGATCAGAAAAATGGCGCCGGTGGATTGAAGCGTGCTGAGCACCACTTCCTTGATATTAGACCAGCTGAGCGCGCCTCGCATCAAGGCGCTCAGCAAGGTGAGCGACGCGCCAATTCCAGCCGCTTCGACAGCAGAGAAGACACCGAGATAGATTCCACCGATGGTGACTAGGATGATCCCTGCAATCCACAAAGCGCGCGCCGCGAGGACGATTCGTTCTCGAATCGGCGCAGATTCGACAGTCTGCGGCGCGAGAGAGGGATTTCTCAGAACAACCAGCCAGACTGTCAGGATAAACAGCGCTGTGAGCAGAATTCCCGGGATGATTCCTGCGATGAACAGTCGTCCAATCGACTCTTCAGTCAGAATTGCATAAATCACAAAGCCAACTGAAGGCGGAATCAGAATGCCAAGTGTTCCGCCTGCGGCAACCGTGCCGGTGGAAAGTGCGTTGTGATAGTTGAAACGCTGCATTTCGGGAAGACTGGCGCGCCCCACTGTGACGGCCGAAGCGAGCGACGATCCTGACAATGCTGAAAATACAGCGCATCCCACAACGGTTGTCGTTGCCAGACCGCCTCTGAAATGACCGAGCCAGCTCTGGGCTGCCACATAGAGGTCGCGGCTCATTCCGGAGATGGCGGCAAGGTTGCCCATCAGTATGAACAGTGGAAAGATGGTCAGGGAATAGTTCGATGCCTGGCTGAAAATCTCGCTTGCCACCACAGGCAGGCTGGCCTGCGGGCGAATCGACAGAATTCCAGCCGCACCCACTAGAATCAGCGCCAGACCCACCGGCACCCGAATCAACAGCAGCAGCGACAGCGAAGCGAATCCGAGAATCGCGATTAAGGTGCCGCTCATTTTTCAGTTGAGTTGTCTGTGCGCGAACTTCCCCAATGAACCAGCTCGATTACCGACTGATACAGCAGAACCAGAAAATAGAATGCCATTGACACCGCGAGAAAGTAGTAGAAAGGCACATGCACAATGGAAAGGTTGCCGGTCACTGCCCCACATGGGAACCCGCACGAGCCTATTGTTGTCAGAGCGTAGGCGATATAGCTGACGGTTCCGGCTCCCAGAAGCCGCGCCAGAATTCCGCAAATCCGCACCATGCGATTTCCTGCTACAAGCTCGATGAGTTCAACGCTGATGTGGGACCGAGTCCACGCGCTGTAGGCGACTGACGCCGCGACAATGACAGTCAGGACCATCACCGAAATATCTTCGATGCCGAATATGGGATCATTCAAGATGTAACGGGCGATCACCGCTGCATCAGTCAGGGCCATCAGTCCGAATACTGCAATGCCGCCGATTGCGGCAAACGATACGGCGATCAGCTCAAGGCATCGTTTCCAGTGTTCAAGCATGAATTCCGCGTCATTCAAGCCCTGTTTTCATCAGAGAGACAATTTCGACTGCGGTCTTGTCTCCCGCGGCCATGCCCAATAGAGTTTCCCATGTATCTTCAATTGCAGTCTCGAAACGCAGCTTCTCTGATTCGGAAATCTCGATGACTTGAACACCCGCTTCGCGAGCCTGCTGAACGCTTGCCAAATTCGCCTTGTGGTAGCTGTGCGCTCCCGCGAGAGACAGCTCGTCAGAAGCAGCTGCATCAATCCATGCGCGCTGCTGATCGCTGAAGCTTTCATAGACCTGTCTGTTCATCAATATGACGAAGGACAGCCCGGAACCGGGAAAATAAGTCGTTAAGTAATCCGCCGGCTCATGAAGCTTGAACAGCCGAATGGCGGCTGAAGTGGTGATCACTCCGTCGATGACACCATTCGCCAGATTCTGATGCACAACTGTGATCGGCTGCGCCACGGCGCTTGCCCCCAACGCTTCGATGAATTGTGCGGACACCTTGGATGCGGCTCGAATTTTCAATCCTTGCATATCTTCGAGCGTTCGTACTGGCTTATCTCGGGTGAGGAGAATTTGAGGCCCGCTGCCGATGAATGCGAGAACTTTCGCGTCGTACTCTTTCTCAAGCTCGTGACGCGCATTCAGCAACGCATGAGTGCATTCGATTGCATGGTCGCAGATGCCGGGCAGTTCCAGCAAGTTGGTTTTTGGAAATAGCTCACTGGTATACCCGGGGAGTGTGAACACAATGTCTGCGACGCCTTCAAGCATGATCGCATACTGTTTTCGCGGCGACGAATTGAGTGCGCCGCCGGGAAACTGCGTAACCGTAATCTCACCGTCGGATAACTCCTCAACCTGATCAGCAAAGCGCTGGAAAACCGTGGGATTGAAAAAATGCTTCGGTCCCATGAAATAGGCCAGGCTCAAGTTGATTTCAGCTGCAGCGCTGCCGCTGGCAATGAGGGCTGCCAGCGCGCTGCACATTACCTTGATTCGAAACAAAATCTAAGACCTGTCCAAGTAATTTCAGAATTCAAGCGAGAATCTGACTGCGAAGGAGTTCATACACATTCCCTATGAATGATATCCACTGCCTGCACTGTTTCAGCAACATTGGACTCGAGGCCCGCGGCCAGTGCATGGCGACTGAAACACTCATTGTACTATTTCAAAATGCCTGCATTGCGATGCTGGCAGCACTTATATTGAGCTGGCCCTTGGCTGATTTGAGCGCTCGCGCAGCCGATTATCGTAGAATCAGAACCGTAAATCACCGCCAAGCGCGATTTTCGCGCTTGTCTGGTCGACTGTAACCATACAGATTTGGCTGAATCACGAAGGCACACTTCCGATTGAAGCCTTCTGGCTCATCAGCGATTTTCTGCACGAAGTCGAAGTGACTTTCCATCGAAGCGACCCTTGATGCGTCGCAAGCTGCAGCAGCCTGCCGGCTGAAATTCGAGGATTCGCAGAATGGGCATCTGCTCGAAATGCCGCGCGCACTTTGCGACGGCGAAAAAAATGGCCGTCAGGGTTGACGGCCAAATCGTAGGAGGATAAAGCTAAAAAATCTTTCTTCAGGCTGCCAAGTCGATCTCCCTGCTCGCATGCCCGATGGGTTCGACATTCTTTCGAACCGCCTTCACCGACTCAGCGCTCTTTCGAGTGAGTTTCGCATCCACGACACGTCTGATCTCATATCTCGGAATGCCGATGTCTTCCAACTGAGCATCGGTCAGGCGCTGAAGCTCTCTGATGGTCCGGCGGCGAATTCGGTAGTCGTTCAACCTGGTCAGGAAACGACCGATCGCACTGCCGATCTGGATGTATTTCCTCGCCCGTCGGTAAGGGCGGATGTCAATTGCACTGTGTTGCAGCGTATTCATTTGTTCACCTAATAATCAAAAATCAATTCATTCAATTCAATTTCAAAATTTCGAGTGTTCCTGCCAGTTACCCAATCAGGTTCACGATAGCCAAAAGCACCAAGACTGATCCGATAAAAGCAATACCCACTCTATCAAATACCTTGCGAAACATTTCCAATTTCTCCATTACTGTTTCGGTTAATAAATAGTCTCGTACCGAGTTGCTTTCGATTGATTGAATCGCTCATGACTCGTCGATTAACGTGTGTATAGAATAGCGTCACATGCGACTTTTTCAAGTGATATATTTTCCTGAAAGCATGAATGTTTATTCATGTATATATTATGTAAATATTTTTCTATCTATCTGTTTATTATGATTTTATATAAATTTTATGTGTTTGGCATGAGTGTTTGTTCTACAAATATTATTCACGCAAACCGTCGGCATGCCAGTGCCATGACCACTCAGCTCCTCAAGCACTATTGCTGCGCTGCAATATCAGCTCGGTTACATAATGTTCAAAGGTCAGGTAAAATTGTCATCCGACGGGTTTTCAGTTGGCCTGAAGATTCGATTTTTTTGAGACAGAATGCCAGTTTGGGGAGTGATCATGGCTGCCGGTACGCTTTACAACAAGATTTGGGATCAACACACTGTCTGCCGATTGCGGACAGGTCAGGATCAGCTTTTCATCGGGCTGCACCTGATTCACGAAGTGACCAGTCCGCAAGCCTGCGACATGCTGCGCGAGCGGGGTCTGAAAGTGCTTTTTCCAGATCGGACCGTCGCGACGGTCGATCACATCATTCCAACCACTGATCAGTCCCGGCCCTATCGCGACGTGCAGGCTGAAGCCATGGCGCAAGCCCTGCATGACAACACCGATGAATTCAAGATTCGCTATTTCGGTGTGGGATCGGCTGAACAGGGCATTGTTCACGTCATGGGGCCCGAACTCGGCATGGTTCATCCAGGCATGACGGTCGCGTGCGGCGATTCCCACACTTCCACTCACGGCGCGTTCGGAACTCTGGCATTCGGCATCGGTACAACCCAGGTGGGTGATGTGCTTGCCACCCAGTGCCTCAGCATGGACCCGCTGAAAGTTCGCAAAGTCCAGATCGACGGTGACCTTCAGCCTGGCGTGTTCGCCAAGGATGTCATCCTGCATGTCATTCGCAGGTTGGGCGTGAAAGGCGGTATCGGCTATGCGTATGAGTACTGCGGCTCGACCGTCGAGGCAATGACAATGGAAGAGCGCATGACAGTGTGCAACATGTCGATCGAAGGCGGAGCAAGAATCGGCTATGTCAACCCTGACTCGACAACGTTCGCCTACCTGGAAGATCGTCCTTACGCGCCTTCAGGTGACGCATGGCAGAAGGCAGTCCAGTATTGGGAGTCTGTCAGATCAGATGCAGATGCCAGCTATGACGACGAAGTCCGAATAGATGCGGCAAACATCGCCCCTCATGTCACCTGGGGGATCAACCCAGGCCAGAGCGTCGGCATTGACGAGACACTGCCTGAGCCGGAATCATTGCCAGACGGTGAGCGGCAGACAGCAGAGCACGCGTTCCGCCACATGAATCTGAAGCCCGGCCAGTCAATGAACGGGGTCAGGATCGATGTGGTGTTCGTCGGCAGCTGCACCAACTCCAGAATTGAGGACCTGCGCGCGGCCGCGAGTGTCGCTAAAGGCCAGAAAGTGCCTGGACATGTGCGCGCGATCGTGGTTCCCGGCTCGCGTCAGGTCGCGATGCAATCTGAGCGGGAAGGACTGCATGAGATTTTCCGCGACGCGGGATTCGAGTGGCGGGAGCCTGGCTGCTCCATGTGTCTCGCGATGAACCCGGATCGTCTAGAGGGCGATGAGCTCTGCGCCAGCACCAGCAATCGAAATTTCATCGGACGACAAGGCAGTCCAACCGGCAGAACACTGCTGATGTCACCTCAGATGGCCGCGGCAGCTGCGGTCAGCGGACAGGTCACTGACATTCGAACCCTTTCCACATAGGACACCCAAAATGGCAGACAACAAAATCGTACGGATCACCGGCAAGGCGATCGTCATCCAGGGCGATGACATCGACACCGATCGCATCATTCCAGCGAGGTTTCTGAAGGAGATCACATTCGCCAATCTGGGCAAGTACCCGTTTCATGACGAGCGGTTCAATGCTGACCGGAGTGAGAAGTCGCATCCTTTCAACGACCCCGATCGACAGGATGCCAAGATTCTCTTCGTCAACAAGAACTTCGGCTGCGGATCGAGCCGCGAGCACGCCCCGCAATCCCTGAAGCGCTGGGGCATTCACGCCATTGTCGGTGAGTCGTTCGCAGAAATCTTCGCGTCAAACTGCATCACACTTGGGATTCCTGCGGTGGCTGTCTCAGCCGATGACATCAAATCTCTCCAGCAGGCGGCGCTCAGCAATGCAGACCTGATCTGGACAGTTGATCTGGAAAGCTCCAGAGTTTCCAGTGACGAAGCTTCAGCGGACCTGCGCATGGCGGATCATCACAGGCAGACACTGCTGCAGGGGCTGTGGGACAGCACATCGCTGCTGCTGGAGAATGTCGACAAGGTCAAGGACCTCTACAGCCAGCTGCCCTACACCCGAAACTATGGATAGCTCAGGACTGGCTCAGATTCCTTGTGCATGATCAATTGATCATCGAAATCCCGGGTAGACGCGATACAGCCGGAAAAGCGCGGCGCTTGCCGCCAGTGAACAGCCTGCAATGATGAAAAACGGAATGGTGTAGCTGTCAGTGGCCAGGATGATCAGCCCGAAAAGCGGCGGCATGATCGCAACCCCGGCATAGATCACGAACTGAACGCCGGCCGTCCAATTGTGCGACTCGCCTGCCGGCGACTGATCAGCGATCTCTGACAGGAACACGCCGTTCCAGCCATGGGTGCTGGCGCCAACCACAAACGAGAAAACATAAAGCAGGAACAGATTCCAGCTGCCCGACACCAGATACATGCCGCACAGCGAGACTGCGGAGACAACTCCGATCACCGTGAGCGTGTGCTTCGGTGTCAGCCATCGGTCCGACAGGCTGCCCCAAACTATGCGACCGAGAATTCCGCCGATGTTCACGAACAGAAAACACAGCCCCGCATCGACCAGGCTGAAATCGCGCGTAACCAGATAGACGACAAAGAAACTCGCGACACTGACCTGAACGCCGGCGTAGGTGAAGCCCACCATTGCGAATCCTCTCAGCAGCGGATTGCGAAAAACTTCCGATACCGGCTTGATCAATGCGGACAGAGACCAGCTCAAGTCTGTTTTGACTCGATCGCCATCGTACTCGGTTCGAAGCGGATGCAAGAGAAGAATCGACACGACGCCCATCAGTGCGATTGCTGCAACCCCCGCCTGCCAGTTCCAGAGCGCGGCGAGAAAAGGCACGGCCACCGCTGCTGCTGCGCCGCCGACTGTCACTCCGGACTGCTTGATTGAGAAGTAGACGCCGCGATTGCCAGCGTGGGTGACCTTGAGCAATACCGGCGCATGGGCCGGATTGATGGGACCGTAGGCGATGCCGAGCAGAATCGCGCACAGCACAGTTGCAGCCGGAGTAGCCAAGGTGAACAGCGCAAGTCCCAGTGTCGAGCAGACCGCGGTCAGCTGCAGCACGCGAATGGGACCGTACTTTGCAATGAATCCGGTGCAAATACTTCCAGTAAACATCGAGACAAAGTAAACGAAGCCAGTGAACACTCCAACATAGGAGTCGCTGACTCCGATCTCGGGGGCCGAATCAGGCGCGCTCACCGCGACGGCGAGAATGGCGGAGCTGCCGACTGCCATAGTGAACATCATCGCCAGGGTCACCCCCAGCCCGGCAGGCAGAAGTCGCATCAGGAATATGGAATGATCAGAGGCTGCGGATCAACATTCCCGCAAAGCGGTATGGCGGGGAATGATTGCTAGCACTCAAGTTGCGCGGCAAGGTCGACAAAGCTGCCTGCCACGATGGTGAACTCAGATGTTGGCTTAAGATCGATTGTCTGGCTGGTGCCGTGCTCAGTCGGCCTTGCAACGAAAGCAGTCTTGTAGCCGCACTCCGCGGCGGCCACCAGATCGGAGTTGTGTGCGGCAACCAGCATGCACTGGCTGGGGTTCAGACCAAGCATCGCGGCGGACTTCAGATAGCTCTGCGGCTGCGGTTTGTAATGACCAACCACTTCGGCGCCGAGCACCATGTCCCACGGCAGTCCGGCATTCTTGGCCATATTGACAATCAGAGCCACATTTCCGTTTGACAGTGTGGCGATGATGAACTTTGCCTTCAGCCGCGTAAGACCTTCTAGCGAATCATCCCACGGATTCAGACGATGCCATGCTCGGTTCAGATCCTGTCTGGCAAATTCGTCCAGTGTGCTGACTTCGAATTCATCGAGCACCTCAAGCAGATTCTCGTAGTGAAGATCATCCAGCTTGACCCAGGGCCGCTCACCCTTGCGGACGCGTTCCATGGCGGGCTGGTATTTGCTTCGCCATCGGTCCGCGAACAGCTCACCGTCGATATGGCTGAGCTGTGGAATCGATTCAACTTCTTTCGCAATGCTGCCGCGCCAGTCAACAACGGTGCCGAACACATCAAACAGCAGAGCTTTCAAGTCTTGAGTCATGATTGATCGGAGAAAATAAGAGAGAGTCGGTTGAACTGTCGCTGGAATTCAGCTTGAATCCCGACGAAAGCCCTTGGGAACAAACAAATCGCGTATTTTATAATTTTTTGCACGGGCGATTAGCTCAGCGGGAGAGCGCTGCCTTCACACGGCAGAGGTCACTGGTTCAATCCCAGTATCGCCCACCATCCCCCATGCCTCATTCAGTTTCTTCCTTCCTGGGCCGACTTCCGGATGTTCAGGTAATTTCCCGCCAGAATCGCGGCGCTGCCGATGATCGTCGCAACATCGATGGGTTCGGCATAGATCAGCAAGCCGGCGACGGCAATCAATGGCAGACGGATGTACTCGACCGGCACGATGGAAATCAGTTCCATCAATTCAAACGCACGCGCCATGCAGTAGTGCGCAGTCATCACTCCGGCAGTGATGAACACGATGAGCAACAAGGTGATCAGGCTCGGAGTCTTGTAAGTGCCGGTGGTGAGCATCAGGGTAGTCGACATGGGCAATTGGACAACAGCCATATAGAACAGAATGCACAGCGGAGTCTCGGTGAGCGTCAGTTTGCGGGTGCCCAGCATTCCGCCCGCGAATCCGAGCGCGCCGATCAGCATCACGATCGCGCCAAGCTCCACATCAAGTCCGAAGGGCTGCACGATGATAATCACACCAGCGAACCCGATCAGGATGTAGAGCATGCGATCCCAGGTCAGCTTCTCTTTCAGAAATATCGGCGCAAGCAGCGCAATCCAGATCGGAACGGTGAACTCCAGCGCGAACACGTGCGCCAGCGGAATCGTCGCAATCGCAAAAAACCATCCGAATTGTCCGACAAAGTGAATGCAGTTGCGTATCACATGCAGCCCGAATCGCTGCGTTCTGATCTGCTGGAATCCGCGGGCCGACAGTCCGACCAAGGCGGTTGTCAATAGAACAGCGACGATCGATCTGAAAAACAGAATCGTCGGGGTGTCGAGCTCGAAAGTGGTTTCGCGGGTCGCGACGGCGACAAAGGTGTAGCTGATCAGCGTGCCTGAAATCCAGGCATACGCTTTCTTTACTTCACGAGTGCGAGGAATCGGTCTATTGCGGAAAGAGTCCAATCAGCAGGAACGGAAATGAAACACAGAAAATTTGACGGCTCGAATCTCTCAATCAAAATTCACGGCAGCCGGTGTGGCCGGAAGCAGCAATCTGTCGCTTTCAGTGAAACTGAACCGCAGAATGTATCCGGGATTGCCATCAATATATGGATAGGCGAACAGCGAGTGAATCACCACCGCCGCCGGATAAGATTTTTCCAGCACAACTACTTCAACGGATTGTTTGGCGGCCAAGCGTTCCCAGATGTCCAAAGAAACTGCCGCTTCCACAACATATCGGCCATCGCTTGCCAAGGTCATCAGCGGCTCATTCGAACTCGCAGTCCATTCAGGATGGATCACCATTCCAGGATAGACTTTGCTGTCAATTACGATCGCGTCGACAGGAGATGCCAGTTGAGTCTGCGATAATCGATATCGCGCCTTCTTCAGCATTGCTTTGGCGCTGGCAAGGTCAAGCTGTGCTTTCTTGAGCGTGTTCTCAGACTCTTCGTAGAGCAAAAGAGACAGAGAACCGCGATCAAACAGTTCCTGCTGCCTTGCGAATGCAGCGTCCGCGTCATTCACGGCAATCTGCAGCTTCGCCACCCGATTCTCGACAATTTCAATCTTGGCTTGCTGTTTCGTTGAATCAAGTTCGATCAGAACTGCGCCGGCAGGCACCCGGTCACCGACTTTCGCATGAACCTGGGTGACTGTGGATCTGGAGAATGACTGAATCTCAATCCGCTGCTCAAAATCAACGGTTCCTTCGATTGTTTCCGCGACGGACGCTTGAGACACAAGGAAAAGTGAAGTCAGTGCAACCAGTGCCCTAGCAATTGGAAATTCTTGAATTGTCATCGGTGCCGCACTCCTCCAAATTCAGAGTTCGAACAGTATTTGTATGCAAGCCGAGCCGTTGGCACAAATTCTAAATGATTTGTCCAAACCAATGGGATATGAATCCGACTTTGTTCAACCATCATCCATTCGCTATACTAATGGTGTTGAAATGAATTTTACTGATTCATCCAATGACTTCAACCAATTTGATGAATCTCTACGCAGTTCGCCTGACACCAGGACAATACCATGAATGAAACGATTCAAATCTCCACACTGAATTCATCTCCCAAATCATTCGGCTCTGGAATACAGAACTTGCTCGCAGGACGGGAGCGATACTGCATCCGCGGCGGCGCCATGGTGGTTATTGCTTTGAATGCGGGTGACGAAATTGAAATTGTCGACCCGGAAGGGCTTCAATGCGCGCACGTCGTTGCCTTTGACGCCAAGGGATATTTCAGTTCCGGTCAGTTCTCACCGGCTGGAAATGCCACCGGGGCTCAGCTGGCGTCAATGCTTGAGCAGGCTTCGCCGGGCGCCGTCAAAATCAGCCAGAAACTGAAGCTGTTTCAGATTGATCTGGCAACCGCACCGGCCGCAGTGCTGCTGGATGGCGAAACCGCGCCGGGATCGCGGGTCACTCGATCCGTTGAGACCGAATGCATCGGAATCTTCGGTGCGCCGGGCGGGCCGATGGACGCGGACGAACAGAATCCACCGACAGATCTGATTCTATGGGTCACACGGGGGGCGCTAGCGGAAAATGCGATCGAATCTCCGGCGGACCCCCTGGCGAATCCCTTGCAGGACTTCAGAGTCAAAGCGGCCAGCGCAGTGAGTTATGAAGTAAAAGCCGGGGAATACATTCAGATTCTCGACATCAGCGGCAAGCAGTGCTCTGATTTTCAATGCTTCGACATAAAGGCGCTGGATCGCGGCATCGAACGCAATCTGGATGCGACTGCGACACGCACGATGGTTGGTTCCGCCTACCCCAAACCGGGGCTGTATTCGAAATTTTTCGACACCAATCTGGAACCCGTGATCGAGGTCATTCAAGACACCTGCGGCCGTCATGACAGTTTCGGGCTGGCGTGCGCCAGCAAATACTATGACGACATGGGTTATCCGGGCCACGTCAACTGCTCGGACAACTTCAACATTGCGCTTCAGGAATATCCTGTGGCTCCGCGCAAAGGATGGATGGCAATCAATCTGTTTTTCAATTCATTTTTCGATGACTGCTACCAGCTTTACATGGATGAGCCGTGGTCCAGACCCGGAGACTATGTGCTGATGCGCGCGACCCGAGACCTGGTGTGTGTGTCATCATCGTGCAGTGATGATATCGATGCGGCAAACGCGTGGAACCCAACTGATATTCAGGTGCGCGTCTACCAGGAAAAGGAACTTTTCAAGCGCGCGGTTGCAGTGCGCAAAACTGTCGACGAGGAACCCGTGATGACCCAAGAAACCGGACTTCACCCAGAAACATCAAAACTGACCAGAGATTTTGTTGAGTATGCGGGTTTCTGGCTTCCCAACACCTTTGCGAATCAAGGTGAGGTTGCCGAATACTGGGCTTGCCGAGAAGGCGCCGCGATAATCGACCTCTCCGCGCTTCGCAAGTACGAAGTTACCGGCCCGGATGCTGAAAAATTGATGCAGACCTGCGTAACTCGTGATATGAAGAAGCTCTCTGTGGGACAGGTCACCTATACCGCCATGTGCAATGTCTCCGGCGGCATGATCGACGATGGAACGGTGTTTCGTCTCGGCCGGGACAACATTCGCTGGGTCGGCGGCGCGGACGATTCGGGGCTGTGGCTTCGCAAGCAGGCGCACGAACTCGGCTTGAAAGCCTGGGTGCGGGATTCGAGCAGCCAGCTGGTCAACGTGCAGGTGCAGGGGCCGGACAGCCGCGCAATTTTGCAGGAGACAGTCTGGACGCGGCCGGATCAGGCCAGTGTCGAGGAATTGAACTGGTTTCGGTTCTCCGTTGCCAGAATGATCAATGCCAGCGGTGTTCCGATTGTGCTCTCGCGAACCGGCTACACGGGCGAGCTCGGCTATGAGATATTCTGCCATCCGCGGGATGCGGCGGAAGTCTGGCGCACCCTGATGAATGCCGAAAGCGCTCGCAATATGAAACCCATGGGGCTTGCCGCACTGGATCTGCTCAGAATTGAGGCGGGACTGATATTTGCAGGCTCAGAGTTCTGCGAGCAGACTGACCCTTACGAAGCTGGCATTCCCTTCACAGTTCCGCTCAAGTCCAAGACCGATGATTTCATCGGGCGCGACGCATTGCTGAAGCGGCGGGACAATCCGCAGCGAAAACTGGTTGGATTGGATGTCGAGGGAAGAGAGGCCGTCGAACACGGTGACGGAGTGTTCAACGGACGTCAGAAAGTGGGCGAGATCACCAGCGCCTGCGTGTCGCCGATTCTGGGCAAGTCAATCGCGCTCTGCAGAATGAACATTGAATATGCCGATGAGGGCACGACGATTGAGATCGGCAAGCTTGATCATCATCAGAAACGCATCGGCGCCGTTGTTGTCCCCTTTCCGCATTTTGATCCGACCAAACAGCGCGTGCGAGGGAACTACAGCTGATCTTTGAAGGGTTTCAATTCGACTTGCACAAAGTGTAGAGCGGACATTCAGAAGATCAGATAGAAATGCCAAATCTGTGATCCGCGTCTTTCAAATGTGGATAGCGATCGATCTGTCTGTGTTTCCGCATATTGAAAAATTGTTGCTGTTCCACGGCGGCAGACCGTGAACAATAGCAACAATTTGCTATTGGGAGAGCTTTCCAGAAACTCCTCGTTGCGGTTTGCTATCAGAAAACTCGATAGCCCCGTCGATTATTGGCGCCATTCTCGCCGAAGAATCTGATTCGAGTCAGATTTTTTTCGCAGATTCTGATGAACTTTATTATTTTCATGTAAATCAAATAGTTAAGTGAATTTTTTCAACTTCCAAATTTTTCTATACACTGATGAACCATCATTAGCGAAGCGAAGCAGTTCTTGATTGTGATCATTGCACATTAGGTGGAATTTTCGAAGGTACATTTGGAAGCTGACATGCCTGTTCGCTATAGCGCTGGACGATTTCCGCCAGATGAACGTTTGAATTGGGCCAGACTGATTCCTCTTCTCGGTCCGACCGCGGCGGCGATTGCACGCTACGATGGCATGCTTTCCGCGATTCCCAACCCCGAGGTCATGCTCTCGCCGCTGACCACACAGGAGGCGGTGCTCTCCTGCCGCATTGAGGGCGCCCAAGCCACTATTGGGGACGTTCTCGAATTCGAGGCCAGACGAGGGCACATTCCCGCCTCAAGCGAGCAAAAAGCGGACATCCGAGAAGTGCTGAACTGTCGTTCTGCAATGCGCGAGACTCAAATTCTGATGGAGCGGGTGCCGTTGTCGCAGCGTGTAATTCGCACTGCACACGAGTTTTTGTGGAATGGCATCCGCGGCAAAGGCAAATCTGCCGGTGAATTCCGACAAGTCCCCGTTTGGACCGGACTGCCCGGCTGCAGTATTGAAGATGCAGCTTTTGTTCCAATTTCTGCTGATCACCTTCCTGAAGCGATGAGTGCATGGGAGCGATATATTCATGGGGATGCCGCCGATCGACTTGTCCAGCTCGCCATTCTCCACGCCGAATTTGAGGGACTTCACCCATTCTTGAACGGAAATGGACATCTCGGCCGCATGTTTGTCCCATTGTTGTTGTGGCACTACGATTTGATTCGGACACCAATCTTCTACGTCAGTTCCTACTTTGAATCTCATCGCGATGCTTATTGCGATAGTTTGCTGGCTGTCTCCCGGGATGATGACTGGACAGGCTGGGCTGAGTTCTTTCTCCGAGCGTTGAAGGAGCAGGCTGAGGATAATTTACAAAAATCCAGCCGCATTCTCGAGTTGTACGAATCGACGAAAACCCAAATCTCAGAAATCACTCATTCCCAAAACGCCATTCGTGCATTGGATTGGATTTTTGAACATCCGATCTTCAAATCTTCTGATTTCGGCAATTACTCAGGTATGCCAAGAACCTCAGTTCTGCGATTTCTTTCTGATCTGCAGGAAAGCCGAGTTCTGCGAGTGTTTCTCCCGCCAAGTGGCAATCGGTCCACTGTTCTTATTTTTCCTGCCTTGATGAACATTGCTGAAGGCGAAGAGGAATTTTGATGCTCACCAATGATGCACAACATTCTTTGTTGCTCACATATCGGCAAAAATGAGCCGCAAAGTGCTCAAATCACCGGCAATATGCGGTGATTGAGAAATCAGATTCATGAATGCACAGTATCGTCCAAAATTGCTACGAGACTATTTCACAGCCTGTCGTGCATTGACCGCAAGTAACTGTCCGGACATCAGCAAACCCAGTCTGCGGTACTAGATAACATGTGAAAGCGCCATAAACACCGCGATCGAATTCTCTCTTGCCATTGATCCGTCTCTCCAGAAGAAAAAAGCAATTTGCAAAACGATCTGTCATAAAGTAACGCATCTACGCTCGATTCAAAATCTCTTGCTTGTTGCCGAGGTTGCTGAAATAGCAATTGAATACGCTTGATTCGCAATTGCAAAGTCGGTCGACGCATGCGATTAGCTGAACACAGTCAAGCTCAAACGCCAAACTCAAGCGCAACAGCCTCCGAATTCTGCATCCACTCAGTTAGAATTTTTAACTCTCTCGTTGGTTCGAAAACTTTTCTGACTTGATTTTCAGGAGTCCGCATGCCCGGCAAACACAAACAATTTGAAGCTCTGAAATCTGCCGCCGAAAAAGGAGATGCCAATGCCCAGTACGGTTTGGCTGTCAGGTACCTGGGCGATTCAAGACCTGCCGTCAATCGTAAATCAATTTCGTGGTTTCGCAGAGCCGCAGAACAGGGGCAAGCCGACGCGCAGCTGCAGCTGTCCATCATCTACGACAGTGGCGAATTGGTTGCTGAAAACAAAGACGAAGCAATGCGGTGGCTGCGTAGATCTGCAGAACTGCAGAATGCAGCCGCTCAATGTCATTTGGGTTTGAAGTATGCAAGCGGAGACAATGTGCCTCAAGATCAAGAAGAAGCTGCAGTTTGGATGCGCAAATCAGCGAAACAGCAAAATGCCGAAGCTCAATATTGGTTGGGCGTAATGTATTTCCGTGGGGATGGGGTATCGAAGGACTTGACGCAAGCGGTGGAGTGGACGCGGAAAGCCGCTGAACAGGGGCATCCCGATGCGCAGTTTGAACTGGCAATGGCACACTACCATGGAGAAGGGACTGCCGAAAACAGGTCAGAAACTATCAAGTGGTGGAGAATGGCCGCGTTAAACGGACACGATGACGCTCAGTACAATCTAGGGTTGGCATACTGTGATGGAGAAGGAGTGCCTGAGGATCAATCAGAAGCCATTCGATGGTTTCATGCAGCTGCCGAAAGAGGCAATGCTTCAGCGCACTTCAAATTAGGATTGATGTATCACTTGGGACAAGGTGTGCCCAAGGACAAGTCAGAAGCCGCTCGATGGTATGCGAAAGCGTCAGAACTCGGCCATGCCGGCGCTCAGTACAATTTAGGAGCGATGTGCCTGATCGGAGATAGTGATGCTGAACCTCAAGGCGATTCAGGAGCGACATTCAACATGGGACCCAAGGTTTCTTCCGAGGGGAAGAGAATTGCCGCTCAGTGGTTTCAGAAGGCTGTTGATTCAGGACATCCTGCCGCTCATTTCCAACTCGGTGTCATGTATATGAAAGGTGAAGGCGTTCCCAGGGATGAATCTGAGGCTGCCCGACTAGTCCGCAAAGCCGCAGAATTGGGAAGCGAAGAGGCAAAGAATGTTCTAAAAATGACAATTTTGGGGTGAGACTGCAATCCACGGAGATCGAACAGAAGGAACCGAATTCAATATGCATGCCTGTCATCGATAATTGGACAATATCTGAATCAGAAAAGCGCGGGAGGCGCTGTTGCTTGAATTTATTTTGGTGTTGGAAAGTGCCAAAACGGGTGGCGCACTCCCGATTAAATTGACTGCGGAAAATCAAAATGTTTCAAAATGCCTGTAAGTCCATAAAGGAATCGATTATTCCAATTGTGATCGTATCACGAACAAGTCAGGGAAAGGTTGATCTTGGTGTCAGTGCTGGTGTTATGGTGAACGAAGATGGTTGGTTTGTGACAGCAAGTCACAACTTGAAGAAAATAGAGAGTGTTGTTGAAAGTGCAAAGAATTACGATCCAATACTTGATAAACAAAACCGGGCAAGAATAACACATTATGCGGTGATTTTTAAGAATCCAAATTTCCAATTTCTATCAGAAGCCATTGTCAATGAAGAATTAGATTTAGGAGTTGGAAAAATTGAAAACTACAATGTCTCTGCCAATACAAGCTGCCCTATTTTTCGCGATGATGAAATTGAACAGGGAGAATATTTGTGCAGAATGGGATTCTCCTTTCTTAATGATCTACCAACTCCAACTTGGTCCGAAGACCAAGGTTTTCAGTTTACTAATTTGTTTCCTATACCCATGTTCGCAAATGAAGCGTTGGCAAGTCGATTTGTTGAGATTAGCTCAGGATTATTGATCTATCAAACAGACACACTTGACAAAAGGGTAGCAGTGATGATTTAATTCTCCGCATGCAGATTGGTCTTCGACAATTCGGCAGTGAGGAGGTCGAGTGGTTTCGGGAGGCGGCTGAAAGCGGCCGGTACAGCCGCTATGCGCTGGCGAAAGCTCTTTGCGATCAGACCGGCTGGCTGAACGCCGGCGGGGATCTGTGCGTCACGCAGGCGTTTGTGGCATTGCCGAAGCTGGCCGCGGAGTGCGGCGTCTCGCTGCCGGAGCTGCGCGGCGCGCGGCCGGCCGAGGCGCCGCTTCCGGTGTTTGCCGACGCCATCCGGCTGCGCGGCGGTCTGGCCCGGCTGGGCGCGGTCTCCATCGAGCCGGTGGCGCCGCAGGAGAGCCGGCAGTGGCGGGCGATGATGCAGACGCATCATCCGCGCGGCGAGCCGCGGCTGCCAGGCGCGGCGATCAAGTACTGGATTGTGAGCGAGCATTGCGGGCGCGTGGGCGGGCTGTCATTCCATGCCGCCAGCTGGCATGAGCGGGCGCGCGACGATTTCATCGGCTGGAGCCAGCGCCAGCGCGCCGAGAATCTGTCTCTGGTGGTCAACAACGCGCGCTTCCTGATCCTGCCCGAGGTGCGGGTGCGCGGGCTGGCGTCGGCGGCGCTGACCGCGGCGCTTGAGCGTCTGCCCGGCGACTGGCTGCGGGCGTACGGCGCGGAGCCGCTGCTGGCGTACACCCACATCGACCGGTCCCACAGCGGCGAGAGCTACCGCGCGGCCGGCTGGGAGCTGGTCGGCGAGACCTCCGGCCGGCGCTGTGCCGGGGGCGAGCGCAAGCAGGTGTTCGTCCGGCCGCTGGCGGAAGGCTGGCGGGAGGGGCTGTGCGCGCAGGCGGCGGCGCGCTTCCGGCCGGCGCGCGAGCCGCATCTGGCGGACGACGCGCACTGGACCGACGTGGAGTACGGCGCCTCGACGCATCCGGACGGCCGGGTGGGCAAAAGGATCCGCGCGATGGGCCGCGCCTGGCAACGCGAGCCGGGCGCCCGCACACCGCAGGTGTTCGCCACCGAGGCCGGCCGCAAGGCCGCCTACCGACTGCTTTCGAGCGATAATGTGACCATGGACGACATTCTGGAATCGCACCGCCAGGCGACGGTGTCGCGCGGCCAGCTGCACGAGGTGGTGCTGGCGGTGCAGGACACCACGGGCCTCAACTACGACACGCTGAAGGGCACCACCCAGGGCCTGATGAAGATCGGCGGCACCGCCCAGGGCATCTACGCGCACGCCAATGTGGCATTCTCGCCGGGCGGCCGGGTGCTGGGCGTGCTGGACATCGACGGCAGCTTCCGGCCGCGCTGCGCGGCCGACGACGATCTGAAGGAGTCGCGGCGCTGGGTGGAGGGGCTTGAGACCGCGGCCGAGCTGTCGGCGGCCTGCGGCGCCAAGACCCGGGTGATCAGCGTGGGCGACCGCGAGTCCGACATCTGGGGGCTGTTCGAGCGCCAGCGGGCGCTGCGCGGCCAAGTCGGTCTGCTGGTGCGGCGCAACGGCTCGCGGCGGCGCAAGGTGGTCGATGAGGACGGCCATGCGGAGGACCTTCGCGCGCATGTGGAGTCGCTGCCGGCCGCGGCCACGCGCACCATCAAGATCGGCGCGCAGGGCGGCAGGCGGGCCCGCGACGCGCGCACCGCCAAGGTGACGCTGCGCATCGCCGAGGTTCAGCTGAAGGCGCCGGGCGCCAGCACCGACAGTGTGCCGGTGACCGCGGTGTCGGTGCTGGAGGAGTCGCCGCCGGCCGGGGTGAAAGAGCCGCTGAACTGGTTCCTGCTGTGCTCCGAGGGCGGCGCCGACGCGGACAACGCGGTGCGCATCTGCGAGTGGTACGAGGCGCGCTGGGGGATCGAGGAGTTCTTCCGGGTGCTCAAGAGCGGCTGCCAGTCGGAGGCGCGCCGCTTCGACGACGCGGAGGACCTGCTCAAGTGCCTGGCCTTCGACGCCATCACCGCCTGGCGGGTGTTCGACCTGCAGCGGCTGGCGAAATGCGAGCCGGACCGGCCCGCGGCCGGGGCGGTGCCCGCCGACGAACTGGAGGCGCGCCAGGTGATGCTGTACGAGATCGACCGCCATAGCCCGCCGCGCGCGCCGCCGGACCTCACGGTCCGCGAGTACGTGGTCGGACTCGGCCGGGCGGTCGGGTTCAGACCGACGAGAAGACAGCCGGTGCCGGGCACCAAGATCTTATGGAGAGCGACTCAGAAACTGATGCACACCGTGCAGGCGATCAACAGCTACAAGGCAAGAGAGAGACAGAAAACCGAAAATGACAGTCAGAACGCTTTGTCAAGTGTGGGGTGTTGATAGATTATTGATTGAAACCAGTTCACCGGGTCTCAGAGGACAGAGCGGCGGTCCATTAGTAGATGAAGATGGTAAAGTATGCGGCATTCAATCTTATACGATTCACTATTCACTAAAATTCAACGTTCAGGATCAGTTTTTACATGTTGGCAGAGCTATTCATGCAAAATCAATTATTGAATTTCTTGACCGATATAATATTTCCTACCAATCAGCTGGTAGAGTTTAGCTATGAGTAACAAATACAAACGATTGAAATTTGTCAACATCAGATCACAAACTCCAATCACAATCGAGGATGATGAATCAAAACCCACCTGGGATGATCTTATTTATGCTCAATTTCTTCGCGATTTGGAAAGAATGACTTCGGAAGATGAATTTGAAATTGATTAGCTGATATCTGGGTTTTCAACAACTGACGCGACAGGCGCTCCAACTGTTTCGTCAAACGAAGGAGTGACTTTCAAGTCAGCCTCCAGCGTGAATTCCTTTGGCTGCTGGGTCGATTCGCAGCCACAATGCCGGTTGGCGAATGCAATTCGCTGATCTCAGTCAAGCTCAGATGCCAAGATAAGCCTTTTTGACATGCTCATTGTTGGCTAGGCTCTTTGCGCTGTCGTGCATGGTGATTTTTCCATTCTCAAGCACATAGCCGTATTCGACAATTTTCAGCGCGAGATCAGCATTCTGCTCAACAAGGATGATGGTTACCCCAAGCTTGTTGATTTCCTGCAGGATCACACCAATCTCCTGCACAATCAGCGGCGCCAGACCCAAAGAAGGCTCGTCGAGCAGGAGAACCTTGGGTCTCGACATCAGCGCCCGTCCGATTGACAGCATCTGCTGCTCTCCGCCGCTCAAGGTGCGGGCCTGCTGCTGACTTCGCTCTTTCAGTTTCGGAAAATGTGCGTAAATCCCTTCCAGGTCCTGCTGGATGCGGTCCTGATCGTTGTATATGAACGCACCGAGATTGAGATTCTCCAAAACAGTCAGATCTTTGAACACTCTTCGACCTTCCGGCACATGCGCGATGCCTCTTGCAAGCAGTTTGTCCGCCGCAATGTGATCAATCCTTTCCTCATCCAGCCAGATTTCACCGGAACTCGCTCGAACCAGCCCCGAAATGGTGCGAAGCGTGGTGCTCTTGCCCGCTCCGTTCGAGCCGATCAGCGAAATGAATGAGCCGGACGATGCGGTGAAACTGATGCCCTTCACCGCTGCAACATTGTGATAATTCACAACGAGGTCCTTGACGACGAGTTCCATTCGATCAGCCCCCGCCCAGGTACGCCTGAATCACATCCGGATTGTTTCGCACCTTCTCCGGCGTGCCGTCGTCAAGCACGTTGCCGAAGTTCAGAACGACCAGCCGGTCGCATAGGCCCATGACCGCCTTCATGTTGTGCTCGACCAGCACTATCGTAACGCCGGACTCTCGAACTCTTTCGGTCAGCTCCATCATGTGCCGCGTCTCCTCTGGATTCATGCCGGCAAACGGCTCGTCCATCAAAAGCAGACTCGGCTTTGACGCCAGCGAAATCGCGACTGCCAGACTGCGCTGCAGTCCGAGCGGCAGTTCCGCCGCCAGCTGTTCCTTGCGTTCCGCAAGACCCATGAACTCAAGCACTTCCATCGTCGTCTGTGCCGCATCATTCTGCTGTGCGCGGTCAAGGCCCAGCATTGCAGAAACAATGTTGGTGCGAGCCTGCTTGTGGGTGCCGATCAGGACATTCTCGAACACCGTCAGTTCCTGGAAGAGCGTGGTTTCCTGAAAGGTCCGCACCACTCCGGCAGATGCGATTCTTGAGGGTTTCTGATTCCTGATGCTCTCGCTGCGAAACACAATGTCGCCGCTCGTCGGTGTGAGAAAACCGGCAATCATCTTGAAAGTGGTGCTTTTTCCGGCGCCATTCGGTCCGATGAGACCGCGGATTTCGCCTTCATTGACCGCGAAGCTGACATCGTTCACCGCAACCAATCCGCCGAATCTCATCGTCAGGTTATGAACTTCGAGAATCGTCGTCACGTCGCACCTTCCCGCCTCAAATGAACCCACTGCTTGATCTTCTGCGGCAGACTTTCCAATCCACCCGGCAGGTAAAGAATGAAGAAGATCAGCGTCGCCCCGTAAATCGCCGGCCTCAGCTGCTCGACACCGCGCAGTATCTCGTCCAGAATCGACAGCACGATCGCGCCGATGATCGCTCCATAGAAGGTTTTGTATCCACCCACAATCACCCAGATCAGAATGAACACCATGAAGCCGATATCAAACTGTTTGGGAGCAACCGTGCCGATGTAATGGACTTTGAGGGCGCCGGCTATTCCGACGAACAGTGAGCCGATCACAAAGGCCAGAGTTCGATAGTTCCAGGTATTGACCCCGACTGATTCTGCGAGCACCCCCTTCCAGTGAACCGCATGCAGCGTCAGTCCGATGCGCGACTTCTCAATTCGATAGAGCAGATACACACAGAGGCTGACAATGATCAGCACCAGATAGAAATAGGGTATGGGCTCAAGAAAGTCAATGTTCATCAATTCCGGTGAAGGAATCCCGCTGGTGCCGCCGCTGCCTCCGAAGGGTTTGATGAACCGTATCCAGCTCAGTCGGATCGCCTCACCCGCTGCGAACGATCCGATCAGAAAATAAAACTGTGTCATCCGAAACAGCGGATAACTCAATAGCAGAGCCACCGTTCCGGCCACCACACCGGCAAGCGGCAGTGTGATCCAGAACGAAATATCAAAATTCTTGCTGATCAGCGCGCTGGTGTAAGCGCCGACACCCATCATCACCGCATGAATCAAGGACCACTCTCCAGTCAGGGTGACCAGGCGATAGCTCACCACCACCAGAATGTTGATCGTCAGAAAGATCAGAAAATCCTGCTGGTGATACTTCAGAAAATGCGGCAGAACGATCAGAAACGCAAACAGCCCCGCAAGATAAAGGGCCGGCTTGATATTCGCGGTACGCAGGTTATTCACTGACCCGATGCCCCATGATTCCTGTCGGTCTAACAATCAGCACCAGCACCATGATCACAAGTCCTGAGATCGTTGCGATCGTGCCGCTGAAATAAGTTGTGACAAAGGTGTGAAACAACGCGTAGAGCACAGAGGCAATCACCGCGCCGGGCAGACTGCCAACGCCGCCCACAATTGTGACGATGAAGGCTGTGATGATGACATTGTGCCCCATGTGAGGATTGATATTGGTCAGCGGCGCCATCAGCGCGCCGGCCAGCCCCGCCATCGCCGCGCCCACCCCGATCGCGACCATGGAGATTCGGACTGAGCTGATGCCCTGCAGCGTGGCCGCTTCGCGATCCATGGAGACCGCCCGGACTGCCCAGCCAAGTTTGGTGCGCGTCAAAAAGTACCACAGAACCGCAAGCGCTGAAATCGCGATCGCGATGCTGAACAGCCGCTGATAGGGAATTCGTATCGTTTCTGCCAGAATGAGGGTGCCTTCAAAAGGCGGCGGAACCTGTTTGGAAGGACCTTCGCCGCCGATGTAGGTCGCAACGACCTGCAGAATGAACAGCACACCGATTGAGCAGATCAGTCCGCCGAGCGGATCATCGGTCATCGGACGGAACAGGAATCTCTCCATCAGCAGTCCGATAGCGGTCACCACCAGAATTGCCAGGACCACTGTGATGAGATAGGGCATGCCGTTCTGCGCGTGCACAAACCAGATGGTGTAGGCGCCGATCATGACCAGCTCGCCGTGCGCGAAGTTCACCACCCGCATCACTCCGAACACAAGCACCAGGCCAATCGCCGCCAACGCGTAGAATCCGCTCTGGATGAACCCGTTGACGACCGTCTGGATCAGTAAATCCAACTGCTATACCCTCAGCAATGCGTTATCAACAAAAAGGGAGAGCGCGCAAGTCTCTCCCTTTGTTGCTTGAAAATACGGAACTCAGACCGTTCGGAGTCCCAAAGCTTTCATGTGCTTGATGAGAACATCATTGTTCGCATCCAGCCACGCCGCCACATCTCCGTATTCCTGAATTCTGGCCTTTCCTTCCTCGACCACAACGACCGGCCATTTTCCAACCAGAACGTTGTCCAGACCCCAGAGCTGGCTGCCCCACCAGGAGCCGCCGCCGAATACGAAATCCTGCGCATTGCCAGTCATCTGTGCGGTGACATCGACTGACTCCACACTGCCGGCTGCCTGGGCATTCTCTATCCAGTTCAGCAGAATGACCGGATATTCCCACGCCACAGCAGACCAGTCGTTGGGATGATCTGCACGAAACGCCGCATCAAAACCGCCCGGATCGGGGAAATTGACACCGTCCAGAGCAGGATCATCAAAATCCGGAAACTCGTAGATGGTGCCGTTGACAAAATCCTCGCTTGTCTTGGCAATGATCTCATGATAGAAATCCAGTGTGCACGAGATGATCTTCCCGTCGAATCCCTGATGGTACAGCTGCTCCATGATCGGTGTGACATAGAAACTTGTCGCCATGCAGAAGATATCCGGGTCCTTGGCCAGCACTGAACTGACGATCGGTGCGAAGTCGGTAACATCAAAACCGTGAAGGTTGGTGTCCACCACATCGATCCCCGCCACTTCAAAAGCAGCCTGATAGGTTGCGGTCGACTGCAGCCCATATTCGACATCGTTGTTGGTCACAATGACCGCTGTCTTCGCTTCCGGAAAGTTTCTGGCAAGATACTCGACACCGGTTACGTTGTACAGCGGATGTGACTCGCAAGTTGCAACAAGGTAGTTTGATTCCGGGGTGATGTCACTCGGCAGCAAGGTTGTCGTAAGCACCTTTTTTCGAGTCGCCCACGGCAGGACGGCCGCGACCGTCGCACCGCCAAGCATCATCACCATCTTGGCATCATCTTCAAGCACCAGTTTCTTCATGCCCTGAACCGCCTTCTCGGTTTCGTAGCCATGATCATAGCTTGCGATGTTGATGTCATAGGTCTCACCGCCAATGGTCACACCACCGGCATCGTTGATGTTTTTGGCAACAATCTCGCAGCCGTAATACCCTGGAAGCCCCCAGGGAGCAAGATCTCCCGTCATCGGAATGTTCATCCCGACCGTGAGCTGCTTGTTTGCGGAAAAAGCCCGGCTCGGAATAATGCTGGCGGCAGTTGCCGTTGTCGCACCAGCCGCGACTTGTTTCAAAAATTTGCGCCGTGAAGCGCTGGTTTCAATTTTGCTCATGATTCCCTCGCAAGTTTGTTGATTTTGTGTGTTTATAAACCAAATCAGTTCGAATCTCAAATTAAATGTTGAATTTCATCATTCAGAAATCGCGCGGCCTGACGCAATGCGAAACCCAATTTCCCCCTTTCCCGCTCAAATTTGCAGTCACTCTATGCGGCTCAGATTCTGAATTTCACCGATCTTTCAGCTGCGGAACTGAAGTTCTTTGCACTGCCGAAATCAAGCAGACCGATCAACTTGCAAGAATCAACTTCGCTCTCGGAGTATCAAGATATAAATTCTCCTGCTTCAGCTAACGCAAAATCGAGAATAAATGAGGGACCGACCATCCAACGTTCTGCACGGCTCACTGATGATCGTTGCCGCAATGTCGCTCATCGGGCTGATCGACAATTTCGTCATCTACATCTCCCGTGAGGCCGGTCTGTGGCAGTTTCACCTGTTCCGCACAGCCATCGCCTGTCCGATCATTCTGTGCTTCTGCCTGCTGAGAAAGCAGAATCTGATTCCGAACCGATTCTGGGCCGTTGCCCTGAGATCAATCCTGATGGCGCTGGCGCTGCTGATCTATTTCGGATCAATCACTCTGATGCCGATCGCCGAAGCCGGCGCGACACTGTTCAGCGCGCCGATTTTCGTACTGATCTTCTCGACGATCCTGTTCGGCATCCGAGTTGATATCTGGCGAGTTGCGGCGGTGATGATCGGCTTTGCCGGAATGATCATGATTCTGCAGCCTGATCCACAGAATCTCAATGTTTTCACACTGCTGCCATTGCTGGCCGGCTTGCTGTATGCGCTTGGACAGCTGACGACCCGCCACCTGTGCTCGGACGAGAATACCTTTGTTCTTCTGATCGGCTTCTTTCTTGCACTGGGATTTTTCGGGCTGATTGGAACGATCTTCTTCACGGTGGTCAGCGTCCCAGAAATCTGGGTGTTGAATGCGCCTTTCTACTTCACTGGCTGGGTGCCCCCAACTGAAAAGTTTCTCTTCTGGGTTGTGGTGCAGGCAATTGGCTCGCTGTTCGCAGTTTCGGCGCTGATACGCGGCTATCAGATCGCGGAACCCACTTACATTGCGGTGTTCGAATACAGCTTTCTGATTTTTGCCGGATTCTGGGCGTGGATTCTGTGGCGGCAGATTCCCGACACGATGGCCTTTGCCGGCATTGTGGGGATTGTATCGGCGGGGGTCATCATCACCCTGAGAGCAAGGAAGTCCTCGACTTCGGGCGCATCATCATAGCCTGCGCAGCACCGCAGACTTCGACATCGTTATTTGACTCACAAATATTTCAATTCAGGCCAGATGAAAAAATTCTGAAAAAAAATTACGATTCGTATAATGCTAATTTTAATGCGACCTGTGAAAAGATGGAATTCAAGAATACTGGCACAGCTTCAATCCGACTGTCATCCCACCCGGACCACCACAAAATACCGGCCCCGCTGAACTGGGGCGCTTCAAATCCGAACGAACGCGGGCCCGTGGTTGGAACACTGACCGATCAACGGAACGCAATTGGCGCGCACACCGGCGCTTATTCGATCTACCGAGCTCTGGCAATCGCCGCAGGCACACTGGATCGCGTCCATGTGCCCGACCTGACTGATACATCGCCGGCTGAAACACTCGAACCGAACAGTCGATGGGCTTGTTCCGACACCATCGTTTCGCTGGATCCCTACGGGCACAATGTCAGCGAGTTCTGGTCAGACCGGCTGGATGAGGGCTGGGATATCCGGCCGACGATCGCGATCACCAAGGCACAGATCTCCATGCCTGAAATTCAGCAGGCCATCGCAGACGGACGGCTGCAGATCGACGGCTCCATTCTCACCGAAAGCAGCGAAGCCCGGGTGACGAAAGCCGCAATCGAGCCCGTGTGGTATCTGCCGGGGATTGCAGAGCGATTCAAGATCAAAGAAAGCGAGCTGCGGCGAGCGCTGTATGAACAGTCCGGCGGCATGTTCACCGAACTGGTCACGCGCAATGATCTGAAAGTGTTTCTGCCGCCGATCGGCGGCATGACCGTGTATCTGTTCGGCGACTTGCGGGCTCTGACGGACCCGGAGCGAAATGTCGCCTGTCGAGTTCACGACGAGTGCAATGGCTCGGATGTATTCGGGTCGGACATCTGCACCTGCCGCCCCTACCTGGCGCACGGCATTGAGGTGTGCATCGAAACCGCCCAGCAAGGCGGCTGCGGCGTGGTTGTCTACAACCGCAAGGAAGGCCGGGCATTGGGTGAAGTCACCAAGTTCCTGGTTTACAACGCGCGCAAAAGACAGTCCGGCGGAGATCGGGCCGAAACCTATTTTGAACGCACTGAATGTGTTGCCGGCGTGCAGGACATGCGGTTTCAGGAGCTGATGCCGGACGTGCTGCACTGGCTTGGAATCAAACGCATCAACCGATTTGTCTCCATGAGCAACATGAAATACGACGCCCTGGTTCGGCAGGGCATTGAGATTTCAGAGCGGATCGCGCTTCCGGACGAGCTGATTCCGCTCGATGCCAGCGTCGAGATGGACGCCAAGAAGGCCGCTGGATATTTCACGTCGGATGTTCCAACTGACGAAGCGCTGAAACATGCCAAAGGTCGAGGTCTGCTTGACTGAAACGATGTACGATCTCGCACTGAGAAAACTCAGAAGCGCTGAGGAAGTGCGCAACCGCTGCTCGGAACTGCTCGAAATCGGCGAACGCGGCAATCTGCCCAATTTTGATGTGCGCAGCGAGCGGCTCAGCGAAACAGCCCGAAAGGTGGCTGAAGTGACCCGATCAAGATATTCCAATCTCAAGATTCCGATTCACAGCCGCTGGCGCCACTTTGAAGTTTCCGGGATTGATCGGTGGAATCAACTGACTTCCGCCATTGAACCCATCGAACGGGCGAGAATCGCACTTGATCTGGTGGTGCCGAGCGTGCTGCTTGACGCGGGTGCAGGCAATGCGTGGCGATATCAGGAAAAGAAGACCGGGCTGCGATACTCGCGCTCCGAGGGTCTGGCAGTTGCAACTTTTGAGATGTTCGCACAAGGGGCGTTTTCCTCTGATCCGAATCAGTCGCTCCGCACAGATGCGGAATCTTTGATGAATTTTGATCAGGACCGCCTGAGCCATTATTTTCAAGTCAGCCGCGGCAACCGACTGACAGGTCTTGAAGGGCGCGTTGAACTGCTGCGTTCGCTTGGCAGAGTGTTGAACGATAAACCAAGACTTTTCGGCGATCCGCCTCGATTCGGCACGCTCATTGACCGTTTTCTTGAAGACCCGCCATCGCCCGACATACGCGAGGTATTGCAGATGCTGCTTGATCTGCTGAGTTCCATCTGGCCCGATCGAATCGTGCTGAACGGCCCGAATTTAGGTGATGTCTGGCGCCATAGCGCGATTCGACGGGACGACGCATCCGATCAGCTGATTCCTTTTCACAAGCTCACTCAGTGGCTGACCTACTCGCTGATCGAGCCCCTTGAAGCGGCCGGCATTCAGCTTCGCAAAATTGATGCGCTGACTGGCCTTGCAGAGTATCGAAACGGCGGACTGTTCATGGACATGGGTGTGCTGTCGCCGCGCAGCTCGGATGTTTACGTCGAGAGCTATCCGCCAGACAGCGAACTGGTGGTTGAATGGCGCGCTCTGACACTGGCGCTGATTGATCAGGTCGCACCGCTCATCAGACAGGAATTGAGTCGCGACGAGGACAGCCTGCCGCTCAGTGCGATCCTTGAAGGCGGCACCTGGGCTGCCGGACGCCAGCTGGCTTTTGAAAGGCGGGCGAACGGAGACCCGCCGATCAAAGTTCTTTCGAATGGCACATTATTTTGAACCACCGCAACCTTGAGTCAATTATGAAAAATGTAACAGTCGTCGATCATCCGCTGGTTCAGCACAAGCTGTCGCTGCTGAGAAGACAAAAGACCAGCACAGCAGTCTTTCGTCGCCTGGTTAGAGAGATTTCCCTTTTGCTGGGATATGAACTGACACGCGATCTGGAACTCGAATACAGAATGATCGACACCCCGTTGACCGCAATGCGCGCGCCGTTTCTGTCAGGCAAGAAAATCGCGCTCATTTCGATTCTCCGAGCCGGCAACGGACTGCTGGAAGGCATGATCGACCTGATGCCGTCGGCCCGCGTCGGGCACGTCGGCCTTTATCGCGATCCGGACACGCTGATTGCGATGGAATACTATTTCAAAGTTCCAGATGATCTGAGCAATCGTCCGGTCATCATGCTGGACCCCATGCTGGCAACCGCAAATTCCTCTGTCGCCGCGGTGCAGCGCGTCAAGGAGGCCCAGGCGCGCAACATCAAAATGTGCTGTCTGCTCGCGGCACCGGAAGGGATTGAGGCGTTTCAGGCGGCGCATCCGGACGTGCCGGTCTACACCGCGGCCATTGACGAGAAGCTGAATGACCACGCTTACATTGTGCCGGGACTGGGGGATGCCGGTGACCGGCTGTATGGAACCAAGTGAGTCAAAAAGCCGCACTCTGAAAAATTCGACACATTCAGCATCGAACAACACACCGATTTCAAAATTTCAATCAAATAAACTAATCAGCTAAGAGAGAGGAGATTTGAAATGTTCAAGCACCTTAGAAACCTTGTGATCTCAACCCTGGCCGTCGCGCTGATGTCGTTCACCGCGCTTGAGGCCATGGCCGACAAGATCAAAGTCGCGGGAATCTACACTCAGCCGATTCAGCAGAAGTGGGACGCACGTCTGCATGAGGCACTGGTCAACGCTCAGAATCGGGGCGACATTGATTATGTATTTTCAGAAAAAGTTGCGAACACTGACTACATCCGCGTGCTGCGCGAATATGCCGACAGCGGCATCGATCTGATCGTCGGCGAAGCATTCGGCATCAGTCGAGAGGCGCGGCAGGTGGCTGACGACTATCCGGATGTCGCATTTCTGATGGGCGATTCATTCGGACCCCACGGCTCGAACTTTGCCGTATTCGACAACTACATCCATGAGCCCTGCTATCTGATGGGCATCATTGCCGGATCGATGACCACCACCAATCGCATCGGCATGGTGGGCGGCTACCCGATCGGTGAGGTGAACCGGCTGTTTCATGCCTTTATGAACGGTGCAAGGTCGGTGAATTCGGAGGTCGAGTTCAAGGTCACCTTCATCGGCTCCTGGTATGATCCGCCGAAAGCCAAGGAAGCGGCGTTCGCGCAGGTAGAGGCCGGTGTAGATGTGCTGTACGCGGAACGCGCCGGTGTTGTTGACGCGGCTCGGGAGAGCGGCATCATCGCATTCGGCAACGTGAATGACATGAACAAAGAGGAGAACGGCACCGATGTCGTGGTGACCTCAGCCTTGTGGGATATGAACGCGGCCATCAGCAACGCCATTCAGGAAGTCAAGGACGGCAGATTCACCGCATCCGACTACAAAGAGTGGACCATGATGCAGAAAGGCGGCGCCAGCCTGGCTCCCTACTACGAGTTTGAAGACAGAATTCCTGCGGATGTGAAAGCCAAAGTTGATCAGATCGCCGCAGACATTCTCGCAGGCAGCTACGTCGTCGAAATCATCGATGATGAACCGACATCTACGTACTGATATTCAGCCAACTCATCTTTTTCGTTGCACCAGCGATCTGAAAATGTTGTTCTGAAGCTTTCCGGCGTCACCAAGCGTTTCGGCAACCTCGTTGCCAATGACGGCATCGATCTGTCGTTGAACGAGGGCGAGGTGCTGGCTCTTCTGGGTGAGAACGGCGCCGGAAAGACAACCCTGATGAACATCATTTTCGGTCACTATGTGGCCGATGAAGGTCAGATCGAGGTTCAAGGCTCACTGCTGACGGCGGGTTCTTCGGAAGCCGCCATCAGCGCGGGCATCGGCATGGTGCACCAGCACTTCACGCTGGCAGACAATCTGACAGTTCTGGAGAACATCATCCTCGGCAGAGAGCCGCTGTGGTCATTCCGGCAGAAACTGTCCGCCGGACGGCAGAAACTTCTTGAGATTTCCGAGCAGTTCGGACTTCGGGTTGATCCAGACGCCAAAGTCGCGAATCTGACTATCGGCGAGAAGCAGCGCGTCGAGATTCTGAAGGCCCTGTTTGCAGACGCTCGAATCCTGATCCTGGACGAGCCGACTGCGGTTTTGACACCGCAGGAAGTGGAAGGGCTTTTCACCACCTTGAGAAAGCTGGTCAATGAGGGCCGCTCCGCGATCATCATCTCTCACAAGCTGAATGAGATTCTCACCGTGAGCGACCGGATCGCCGTTCTGCGGCGCGGCAAAGTGGTTGATGCCCTGCCGACTGCAGCCGCCAGCCGAGATCAGCTGGCTGAAATGATGGTTGGCCGCAAGGTCGTCCGCCCCAAAGCCAAGCCGATGCAGGCCGGTCAGCCCATCTTGAAACTGAGCCGCGTCTCCACCCGCAATGCCGGCGGCATGAATCTGTCGGATATCGATCTTGAGGTCTGCGAGCGCGAGATTGTGGGGGTTGCGGGGGTTGCGGGAAACGGACAGGAGGCGCTGGCCGATCTGGTCTCCGGCGCTTGTGCCCCTGCATCCGGCGAAGCGATTATGCTGGGGCAGCCGATCAATCAGCTCAGCACCCGATCGGCAGTCGCGGCGGGAGTCGGCCGCATTCCTGAAGATCGGCATCGCAAGGGCGTCATCGGCGAGATGACGATCTGGGAGAACCTGATCAGCGAGAACTTGAGACAGCCGCCCTTTCTGCGGCACAGATTTCTGCTCAGCCAGTCCGCCGCATGCGATCATGCCGAGCAGCTCATCAAAGATTACGACATCCGCTGTCCGGGGCCGATGTCCGAAACCGGTCTGCTGTCGGGCGGAAACATGCAGAAACTCATTCTGGCGCGCGGGCTCTCCAACAATCCGAAATTCATCGTCGCCAATCAGCCGTCGCGCGGACTGGATGAAGGCGCCATCGCTTATGTGCAGCAGCAGCTGCTTGAAGCGCGCAGACGCGATGCCGGCATATTGCTGATTTCAGAGGATCTTGACGAGCTTCTGAGTCTGTCTGACCGTCTGGTCGTCATGTACCGCGGTCAACTGCAGAATGCGCCGCCGATCGAGTCTTTGAGCGTTGCGGGCATCGGTCTGATGATGAGCGGGCAGAAAGCCGCATGATTCGGTTCGAGCCGCGCGAAAAGGTGCCCATCTGGCTTGCCAGCTGCGCTCCGCTGGCCGCGATCGGCGCCGGGCTTGTGCTGTGTTCAGCCTTGATCATGTGGGCGAATGAGCCGGTTCTGGACGCCTATGCGCTGCTGGTCAAAGGCGCGCTTGGATCGAAATTCGCAATCACTGAAACCCTGGCGCGGGCCACCCCGCTGATACTGACCGGACTGGCTGCGGCAGTCGCATTTCGGGCCAAGTTCTGGAACATCGGTGCGGAAGGCCAGTTCTACTTCGGCGCTCTGGCGGTGACCTGGATCGGCACCGGCATGTTCTCGCTGCCGCCGGTGCTGATGATTCCGATTCTGTTTCTGGCCGGTGCGGTCGCCGGCGGCGCGCTGCTGTACGTGCCAGTAATGCTCAAAACCCACCTCAAGGTTGACGAGGTCGTCACTACACTGCTTCTGAATTTTGTGGTGTTGCTCTTTGTGAGCTACCTGATTGAAGGGCCATGGAAAGATCCGATGTCGCTTGGCTGGCCGCAGGCGGCGCCGGTGATTGATGAAGGCGTGCTGCCCAAGCTGGTTGAACGGACCCGGCTGCATCTCGGATTTGCCATAGCAGTGATCACCGCCCTTCTCGTATGGCTGTTCATGAAGCTGACTGTCTGGGGGTATGAGATTCGCGCGGTGGGCTACAACGCGGACGGTGCCGCCTTTGCGGGAATTTCGGTGAACGCGACAGTGATTCGCACCGCAATGATCAGCGGCGGTCTTGCGGGAATGGCTGGAGTGTCAGAAGTGGCTGGCCTGAAAGGATATCTGACCCTTGATCTGTCGCCGGGTTTCGGTTATGCAGGCATCGCAGTCGCCATGCTGGCTCAGCTGCATCCGCTCGGTGTCATTGCATCCGCAATATTCCTGTCCGCAATTTTCGTCGGCGCGGACTCCATGAGCCGGTCGACAGATGTGCCAAGCTATATTGCCGATGTCGTCACTGCGGTGTCGCTGCTGCTGGTTCTGCTGAGTGTCATGCTGGTCAAGTTCCGAGTGCGGATTCGTTGAGTATCTTGCAAGAATCATCATCCGCATATGAATTCCGAGTCCACACCTGTTTTCAATCTGAAGCGAATTGATGGCTGATATTATCGAAATCATGACGACTGCCGGGTTCTGGGCGGCGACGCTTCGGATCATGAGTCCATTGATATTCGGCACACTCGGCGAACTGCTGTGCGAGCGCGCCGGGGTGCTCAATCTGGGCATCGAGGGCATCATGACAATCGGCGCGATGGCCGGCTGGATGTGGGTGTATCAGGGCGGAGACCTTTGGACCGGTGTGCTGTTCGCCGCCTGTGTCGGTGGAATTTTCGGACTGCTGCATGCCTACTTCACGGTTTATCTGGGATTGTCGCAGCATGTGACCGGAATCGGAATCACACTGCTCACAGTCGCATTGAGTTCCTACATTTTCAGAATGCTTCTGCCGCTGGTGACCACCCCGCCGAAAATTGTGCCGTTTCAGATCTATCCGGTGCCAATTCTCTCTGATCTGCCTTACGTCGGTCCCGTGCTGTTCAACCAGACGCCGCTGACCTACCTCGCCCTGCTGCTGGTGCCAACAGTCTGGTACGTGCTTTATCGGACACCGCTCGGTTTGGCTGTCCGAATGGCCGGCGAGAATCCTGTTGCAGTCGAGGCGCAGGGCATCGATGTCCTGCTGGTGCGGACCGGCGCCGTGGTCGTCGGGTCTGCCATGATGGCCATCGGCGGCGCGTTTCTGACCATGTCCGCCTTCGATGCGTTCTACTTTGGAATGATCAACGGGCGCGGCTGGATCTGTGTCGCGCTGGTGATCTTTGCGTCATGGCGGCCCGGTAAAGCCTTGCTGGCGGCGCTGCTGTTTGCCGGACTGGATGCTTTGCAGGTGCGCGCGCAGCAGGAAGCCGGCGCGGTGATTCCCTATCAGTTCTTTCTGGCCCTGCCTTATATTCTCAGCATCATCGCCATGATAATCATGTCGCGTCGAGCCGCTTATCCGAAAGCGCTGCTGACTCCGTATCGACGCGGCGAACGAATCTAATCAGGAGTATTGCTCATGTTTGACCTCATCATTCGAAATGCCAATCTGCCGGATGGCCGAAGCGGCATCGACATCGCCATCAAAGACGGCAAGATACTGGACATTGAAAACCAGATCGATGCGCAGGCGTATCGAACAATTGAGCTGGACCGGTGGCTTGTGTCCACGCCGTTCGTCAACCCGCATTTTCACATGGATGCAACTTTGAGCGCCGGCCGGCCCCGCGTCAACCAGAGCGGAACACTGCTTGAGGGAATCGAGATCTGGGGGGAACTGGTGCCTCTGCTGACCGGTGAAGATATCAAGCAACGCGCCCGGACTCTGTGTCACTGGTCAATCGCAAGAGGCTGTCTGGCGATTCGCAGTCATGTCGATGTCACCGACTCATCTCTGCTGGCAGTTGAAGCGCTGGTTGAGCTGCGGGAGGAACTGGCTCCTTGGATCGATCTTCAGTTTGTGGCCTTTCCCCAGAACGGGCTGTTTCGCCATCCGCCCGCCAAAGAGAACCTGCTGCGCTCGCTGGATATGGGTGTTGATGTGGTTGGCGGGATTCCTCACTTTGAACGCACGATGGCTGATGGCACCGAATCAGTGAAGGTGCTGTGTCAAATTGCGGCTGATCAAGGCCGCCTCGTTGACTTGCACTGCGACGAGACCGATGATCCGAATTCCCGGCATATCGAGACGCTCGCCTGCGAGACCCAGCGGCTCGGGCTGCACGGCCGCGTTGCCGGCTCTCACCTGACTTCAATGCATTCAATGGACAACTACTACGTCAGCAAGCTGCTGCCGCTGATGAAAGAGGCGGAGATCACAGCCATCCCCAATCCTCTGATCAATATCGTCATTCAAGGCCGCCACGACACCTACCCGAAACGACGCGGCATGACGCGCGTCAAGGAAATGATCGGCATGGGAATTCCGGTTGCGCTCGGACATGACTGTGTGATGGACCCGTGGTACGGGCTTGGCAGTCACGACATGCTTGAGGTCGCGCACATGGCGGTCCATGTCGGCCTAATGACCGGTGTTGATGAGATCAATGCCATGTATGAAGGCGTTACCACGACTGCAGCCGAAGTCATGCACCTGGACAAATTTTGGTCTCAAGCCCGGCTGCGATGCTGATCTTGTCATTCTGCAGGCGCGCGACCCGGTTGAAGCCATCCGTCTTCGGGCCACGCGGCTCTTCGTGATCAGACGAGGCTCGATCATTGCTGAGTCGGACCCGCAGCAAGTCAGACTGTCGCTGGGCGATTCCGAAGTTGAAGTTGACTTTCTCGCGCCTGGAGGGACTAACTAACCCGTTCCAATGCGATCGAGATGCCCTGCCCCACGCCGACGCACATGGTGCAGAGGGCATAGCGGCCGTCGACCCAATGCAGCTGATTGATTGCGGTGGTGATCAATCTCGCGCCGCTGGCGCCCAAGGGGTGACCCAGCGCGATCGCCCCGCCGTTCGGATTGACCCTTTCATCATCGTCTGCGATTCCAAGCTCGCGCAGCACTCCCAGAGCCTGGGCGGCAAAAGCCTCGTTGAGCTCAATCACATCAAAGCATTCAAGCCGGATGCCGGTCTGCGCAACGAGTTTCTGGGTTGCCGGAACCGGACCGAGTCCCATCACTCTCGGCGCCAAACCTGCGGTGGCCATGCCCAGCACCCCGCGCCCGCGGTTCAAGGTCGAATCGATTGACGGCAGATTCACTGGCAAGCAGCAGCGCACAGGCGCCATCATTCACACCCGATGAATTGCCTGCCGTCACAGAGCCGTCGCCGCGCACCAGCGGTTTCAAGCTCGCCAGCTTTCTCAGCGAAGTGTCCCGAGGATGCTCGTCTGCGAAAACCTGAGTCAACGCGCCGCTTCTGGCTCGCACGCTGACTGGAATTATTTCCTGATCGAAAAAACCTTGTCTTCGCGCTCTCGCGGTTTTTGCTTGTGAGTTGAGTGCGAATCGGTCTTGATCGACGCGGCTGATGCCTCTTTCTATCGCAACATTTTCAGCGGTCTCCATCATCGAGTCGACACCATGCTTCGCTTTCAATTGGTCATTGACAAACCGCCAGCCCAGTGTTGTGTCATAAATGGTGTTGCTTCGGCTGAATCCCTGCTCCGCTTTCGGCATCACGAATGGTGCGCGGCTCATGCTTTCGACTCCGCCGGCGATCATCAACTCCGCCTCACCGCACTTGATGGCCCTTGCCGCGGTGCCGACAGCATCCATGCCCGAACCGCACAACCGGTTCATGGTCGTACCTGGAACAGAATCGGGCAACCCGGCAAGCAAAGCGCTCATTCTGGCTACATTCCGATTGTCCTCTCCGGCTTGGTTGGCACAGCCAAGAACAACATCGTCGACTGATGCCCAGTCGACTGTAAAGTTGCGTTCGATGATTGACTGGAGTGGGATCGCGGCAAGATCATCGGTGCGTATCGACGCGAGCGCCCCCGCATAACGCCCGAAAGGCGTGCGGATTGCATCGCAGACAAAAGCCTCTCGTATCCTTGATCGTATTTCGCTCAAACTGTCATACCGCTATACCGTTCCAACTTGCTGCCTCCGCGTGCATCGGACTGTTGCCCTGCGCAGCAGCCAAGGGCTGACTCTGTAACGCTCGCCTCTGTAGACTTGATCGAGATTCTCGACTAAGGTTGTGACGTAGTCGACTCCGAGTTGCTTCAGCCATGCAAACGGACCGGCCGGATAATTGAGCCCTGCTTGAGTTGCGATGTCAGCGGCTTGCTGACTGCAAACATCCTGCTGGACAGCATCGGCCGCTTCATTGATCAGCATTGCTATGGTTCTGGCAACCACAAGACCCGCGGCATCTTCAATACACAGAGGCTTGAATCCCAACATCTGAAGCCAGATTTGCGCGTCAGTCTTCAATTGAGCAGATGAATGATTGGACACGGCATATGCGACAACAGGACTATTCGCGGGTTCCAGAATCAAATCAAAGACCGCGACTTCTGTTCCGATTTGGCTTGCCATCCGGCCATCAGTCAAACAGAGCTTCAAACCATTCGATTCAATTTCACATGCAGCTGAATCTTCGATTCTGGTGTGATTCACTCCATTGTTGCCGAGCGCCGCATCGATGTGGTCCGCAATCCAGTTCGATCCGCGCAACACCAAGTTCGGCCAATCTGGCACTTTGACAGAAGATTCAGTTTCAAATTCAAATTCATGATCAGATGATTTTCCCGGCTCGCGGTAGTCAAAAAAGCCGCGACCTGACTTTCGACCCAGAAATCCGGCATCAATCAGCGATTTCTGGACCAGGGATGGCGTATAGCGCCGATCAAAGTAGTTCGCCTCAAACAGGGATGTCGTTACTTTGTAGTTGGTGTCGTGCCCGATCAGATCCATCAACTCACACGGCCCCATACGAAACCCCGCCGATCGAACGCAACGGTCCAAGTCTGCCGACTTTATCGCCTGTTCCTGCAGCAATGCCAGAGCCTCTGCATAAAATGGGCGGGCAATGCGATTCACAATGAAGCCGGGTGTCGAGTTCGCGAATACCGGTGTCTTCCCCCAAGATTCGGCCAACTGGAATGACTGCTCGGCAACGTCAGGCGCAGTCTGTTTTCCGAATATGATCTCCACCAGTTTCATAACCGGAGCCGGGTTGAAAAAATGCATTCCAACCAACCGCTCAGGATGCTCTAGACCTTGTCCGAGCTGAGTGATGGACAATGACGAGGTATTTGAAGCGAGAATGCAGTCGCTGTCGACAAAAAGCTCCAGCGTTTGCAGCAATGCTCTTTTCTCGCTTAAGTCTTCAACTATCGCTTCGATCACAACATCGGCTGTGCTGGCATCAGACAAATCGGAAGTGGTGGAGATTCGGGCGAGTGCATTCTTGGCATCGTCCGGCGTCAGTTTTCTTCGATCAACCAAAAGGTCGAATGTTGAGTTTAGTGATTCAAGCGCGGACTTTGAGATTTTGTCACAGGTGTCGAACAGCAATACAGGATGCCCCGCCTGTGCGGCAACCTGAGCGATTCCAGCTCCCATGACCCCGGCACCCGCGATGAAGATGTTCTGATGAAGGAAATTGGCGCTCATTGACAACTCAATTTCAAATTGAACAGTGTGCCGCCTCCCAGCTCCATCAAATATGCTCTCCAAACGGCAAACGAACCGATCAGGATTCGACTAATCAAATCGAACATACTTGAAATCGGCCGGCTGTCCGTTCACTCCGAATGCAGGTGGCGCGATCCAGTTGGCAAACTGCCCGGGTTCAACCACTCTGCCCATCAAATTCGCGACAAAGGCGCGGTCTGACTCGGTTGGCAGCCACCGGTCAACTGAAGCTTTCCACTTGGCCTCCGTTATGACCTGACCAGCCGGAGAGACGCATGAGTCGGCCAGTGAGCCGATCTTTCGATTGAATGCCTTGTGCGGAAGCGCCAGTCGAAAAGGCACACCCGCTTTCTCGATCACCCGATTCCACCGTTTAACGCCTCTGACACTGTCGGCAATGAATTTGTCCCGCAGCACCTCATTCAGCGCATTCAGCATTGGAACCTGGCGTTCAGCCAGTCGCCCGTCCCGAACTTCCAGCACAGTGTAGAAATCCTCCTTCAGCCGGTGGTCATCATCCTGCCTGCTTTCCTCAAAACGTCCCTTCAGCCCGCTTGAGTAGAAAGTCGCGGCATTGCTCGACTCATCTGCACCAAACAGGTCAATTGTTACGCTGTAATGGAAATTCAAATAACGCTGAATTGTGTCCAGATCAATGACACCGCTTTCCCTCAATGACTTGGGATCATCGGTCTTGAGTTCGGTCATCACCTGGCAGGTCCGCTGCAGAATGCGGGAGATTCCCGATTCCCCGATGAACATGTGATGCGCCTCTTCGGTCAGCATGAATCGCGTGGTTCGCGACAAAGGATCAAAGCCCGATTCCGCCAATGCGCAGAGCTGAAACTTTCCATCGCGGTCAGTGAAATAGGTGAACATGAAAAATGCCAGCCAATCCGGTGTCTTCTCATTGAAAGCTTGCAGAATTCTCGGGTTGTCCTCCTCACCGCTCCGGCGCTCCAGCAATGCCTCACCCTCTTCGCGACCGTCGCGGCCGAAATGCTTGTGCAGCAGATAGACCATCGCCCACAGGTGCCGCCCCTCTTCAACATTGATCTGAAAAATATTGCGAAGATCATAGAGGCTGGGCGCGGTGTGCCCGAGATGGCGCTGCTGCTCGACGGAAGCCGGTTCAGTATCCCCCTGCGTGACAATGATTCTGCGCAGATTCGCCCGATGCTCGCCGGGCACAGTCTGCCAGGCGTCCTCTCCTTTGTGATCACCGAAATGAATCTTGCGCTCTGTCTCAGGCGGACTTAAGAAAATTCCCCAGCGATAGTCCGGCATCTTGACGTAATCGTAATTCGCCCAGCCCTTGGGGTCGACGCTTACCGCGGTGCGAAGGTAGACATCATATCCACCTGTTCCGTCGGGTCCCATCTCCTTCCACCAGTTCAGGTAGTTGGGCTGCCAGTGCTCCAGAGCCCGTCTCAGACCCCGGTCCTCATTCAGATTGACGTTGTTTGGGATTTTCTCGTTGTAGTCGATTGATGTCATGTTGATGTGCCGTCCAGTCGTTGATTCTATACTCGGTTCCAGTCAAAATCCGCCTTCTCTCCTGAACCGTAAACTTTCAGTGAGCCTGCCTCACCGGTTGCGTTCGGCCGCTGGAAAATCCAGTTCTGCCATGCTGTGAGGCGGCCGAAGATTCGGGTCAGCATGGTTTCCGGTCCGTTGAACCGAAGGTTGGATTCCATGCCCGTCAGCGCATCCGGCGACATGGAAACCCTCTCTTCGATCGCGATTCTGATTTCATCATCCCAGTCAAGATCGTCCGGATTGACAGTCACCAGTCCTATTTCACAGGCAGTGTCCGCGTCGAGTCTCTTCTCAATCAGCCGCTTCAGTGAGCTTAACTTTTCGGAATTTCCGTAATATCGCCTTTCCAGCCGGCTCTCTCCAGTGAGCATGGACAGAGTTCCAAAATTGATTTCACTCAGCGATAGGGTCGGAGCGCTAACTTCCTCCGGCAGCGAAAGGTGATAGATTCGGTCGCATGCCAGCGCCAGCTCAAAGAAACTGCCGGCGAAACAAGAGCCTTCGTCAATCAATGCAAACATGCTGCGCGAACTTACATCAAAGCGGCTGAGGGTTCGACGCAGATAACCGAGCGTCTCTCGAACAAACCAGTGTTCGCTGTACTTGAGCAGCGTTCGGTCCATCGCTAGAATCGCTTCGCTATCGCCCCTCGTTCTGATCAGCCAGACCCCAATCTCAAGCTCATTGGTGCGCATCCAGAGAATCGCTTCTTCCAGCTCGCGGGCAAGCTGCAGCGGATACCAATCCGCTCCAAACGCTTCGATGGCATCCAGTGTCTCGGGCAGACCTTCTGACGGCGATGAGACTGTGAATGTCGCAGTCCGCGCCCGTCGATCAATGTCGATTTCAACTTGCTGATAATGAATGGCGCTCTGTTCCAATTGACGCTTGAGCGGTGGCAACGGCACTGGTTTTCCGTCAGACGGACGGTCGCTGGACTCACCCAGTTCCAACGCGCGCTTCCGGACTTCAGCTTCAAACACCGCCGGCTTGGCAATCTCATCGACCAGCCCCCAGTCCTTGGCCTTCTGCCCTCGAATGCCTTCTGCAGTCGTGCAGAAAATGTCTGCCAGATCATGCCGCACCTGTCGCTTGTCGGTCAGGCGGGTCAGGCCGCCGGTTCCCGGCAGCACGCCCAGCAGCGGCACTTCAGGCAGGCTGACTGCGCTGGAGCGGTCGTCGATCAGATAGATTTCATCGCACGCGAGCGCCAGCTCGTAGCCGCCGCCGGCGCACACACCATTGACTGCGGCGATGAACTTAAGCCCGCTGTGCGCCGATGAATCCTCGATGCCATTGCGGGTCTCGTTGGTGAATTTGCAGAAATTCACCTTCCAGGCGTGGCTGCTGGAGCCGAGCATGAAGATATTGGCGCCGGAACAGAAAACCCGGTCCTTGGCGCTCGTGATCACTACAGTTCGAACCTCCGGATGCTCGAACCTGATTCGGTTCAAAGCGTCGCTGAGTTCGATATCAACGCCCAGATCGTAGCTGTTCAGCTTCAGCTTGTAGCCCGGACGCAGGCCGGCGTCTTCATTGACATCTGCCGACAGAAAGGCGACGGGCGGCTCAATGCTCAGCCGCCAATGCTGATAATGCGACGGAGAGGTTTGATAATCGACTTGACTGGAATCTGCTGCCAATGCGGCACACCTCCGAGTTTGTTTGCACCAAGCCTCATATTATCATTGATTCGCACCCTCGAAAGATGGCGGCGAAAGCAATTCAACTGCCGGAATGAAATGTCAAGGTGCACATACTTGCAAATCGACAAAAATTTTTGGTGAACGCGGATCAGTCGTTTCATAATTGGACATGATTTTGAAACTTTCAATTGTTACGAAAGACGCAGTTCTGTCCGCAGACAGGATGTGCGGACATCGTCAGACTGCACGCGAGGGCGGTTCACTTCGGAGAGCTGAAAATGACTGACAGAAGAATCCCAGCGCCAGGCACACCATTCAATTTTGCCGAGCATCTGATTCAACTCAATCAAGGGCGGTCCCAGAAACTCGCCTACATTGACGACCGGAGTGAATTGTCCTATGGAAAACTGGCCGATTCCATTCAGCGCATGGCTGCCGCCCTCTTGTCAAGCGGCCTGCGCCGCGAGGAGCGAATCCTGATCCTGATGCATGACAGCTGCGACTGGCCGGTGGCGTTTCTAGGCGCCCTCTATGCTGGAGCGGTGCCGGTTGCAGTCAACACTCTGCTAACTGTCAGCGACTACCGGTATATCTTGGAGGACAGTCGGGCAAATTTCGCAATCGTCTCAGCTGCACTGCTGCCGACGCTGAATGCTGCCTTCGAATCAAGCGAAATTGCTGCAGACACAATCATCGTCAGCGGAGATGCAGATGCTCTGCCGGAGAATGCGACTAGCTTCTCCGCATTTCTGAATGCGGCGAAACCGATGGAGTCTGCAGTCGGAACGCATCCTGATGAGCCCGGGTTCTGGCTGTATTCTTCAGGCTCAACCGGTCAGCCCAAGGGCGCTGTCCACACCCACGCGAATCTGTACTGGACGGCTGAGCTTTATGGCAAGGGGGTGCTTGGCATTGCCCAGGACGACACCTGTTTTTCAGCTGCCAAGCTGTTTTTCGCGTATGGCCTTGGCAATGCGCTGAGTTTTCCATTGAGTGTCGGCGCAACGGTCGTGCTGATGGCGGAAAGACCCACACCGGCTGCGGTGTTCGACCGCTGGACCCGACTTCAGCCAACCGTGTTCTTCGGCGCGCCGACTGGTTTTGCAGGCATGCTGGCATCACCTGATTTGCCATCCAAAGAAGATGTCTCGCTGAGACTGGCATCTTCTGCAGGCGAAGCGCTACCAGCCGATATCGGCCACAGGTTTACCGAGCGGTTCGGTGTTGAAATTATCGACGGAATTGGTTCAACGGAAATGCTCCACATCTACCTGTCCAATCAGCCGGGCAATGTGCGCTATGGCACCACCGGATTTCCAGTGCCCGAGTATGCCATCGAGCTTCGAAACGATGACGGCAGTCTTACCCCAGACGGAGAAATCGGCGAACTGTACGTCAAGGGACCCAGCGCCGCGCTGATGTACTGGAACAATCGCGAGAAATCCCGCACAACCTTTCAAGGCGCATGGACCAAAAGCGGCGACAAGTACATCCGCAACAGCAATGGAACCTACACCTACTCCGGACGCACAGATGACATGCTGAAAGTCAGTGGCGTTTATGTCTCACCCTTCGAAGTTGAGTCGACGCTTGTTCAACATCCGGCTGTGCTTGAGGCGGCTGTGATCGGTCACATAGATGCCGATGGCCTTACCAAAACCAAGGCTTACGTGGTGCTGCAAGAAGGCTCAAATGCCGAATCTGATGAGCTCAAATCCTTTGTCAAGGACAAGATCGCACCGTACAAATATCCTCGAATCGTCGAGTTCATCGATGCTCTTCCGAAGACCGCGACCGGCAAAATCCAGCGCTTCCGATTGCGCGAGTTTGACCGCTCAGAATCAGCATGACGATCTGCCAGCCTGACTTTCTGGAAATCGACTGGGACGATCGCAGGATTCAACTGGAATTCAGTCTTCTGGCCGCTGATGATCCTGCAGCTTCACTGATTGTCTTTCTGCACGAAGGTCTTGGATCGCTCAGTCTCTGGAAGGATTTTCCAGCGCGGTTATGCAACGCGACAGGTTGCCGAGGACTGATTTACTCGCGGCCCGGATACGGTCAATCGACACCATTTGCGAAAGACGCCTTCTGGGGCGCCAATTTCATGCACCGGCAGGCTTTTGAAGTGCTGCCGATGCTTTTGGTTGAACTGAATCTTGATGCGAATCGCACTCCAATCTGGCTCTTCGGTCACAGCGACGGCGCCTCAATCGCTCTGCTTTACAGCGCCAGATTTCCAAATGCCGCTGAAGGACTGATTGCAGTTGCGCCACACATCATGGTTGAAGATGTCACCGTGAAAAGCATCAGGAATCTCAAGACAAAATTTCGCGGGAATGCATTTCAAAAGAGATTTGCGATGCACCACGCTGATCCTGAATCAACATTCGATGGATGGAGCCGCGTGTGGCTCGATCCGAAGTTTCGAGAATGGTCAATTGAATCCGAACTGGGAAATATCCAATCACCGGCTTTAGTGGTGCAGGGTGCCGATGATGAATACGGAACAGGAAAGCAAGTCACTGGAATTATCACTCGATTGAATTTTGCAGAAACATACATGATTCAGAATTGCGGTCATGCTCCGCATCGGTCTCATGCAGACGCACTATTGAAACGCAGCACTCAATTCATTAGACAAGTTGGTAGCAACCAGTAGAATCTTGCCGAAAATCGCGATTGATAACCTTTTGAAATGAATGGATATTACGAAAAATATTCTCAGTTTCCGAATTCGACAATACGACGTAAGATTTCTTCAGATTCTTCATCTTATAATTTTGAACAATTAACAACCCACCCAAAATTTCTTTTTTTCGAACTTTTTTGGGAGGTTTAAGTTGAATCTAATAGTCAACAATAAAGACTCAACTGGCTTATCGGGAATTACCGAATATGCGAATTTCCCGCATTGAGATCAATAATTTTCGGTCCATTCGACATGCAGTCGTCGAACTAGGAGACACAACGGTGTTGGTTGGCCCGAATAATGCTGGAAAAACCGCCATTCTTGATGCACTGCGTATCTCCCTTAAGAGACGTTATGATCTGCGTGGAACCGGTTTCAGCGAGTATGACATCCATATGACCAGCGAGTCCGATGGTCCGAAAACATCAAGCGGCGTAAGCATTGAACTCACGGCAGAAGAAGGGAAATCTGGTGAATGGCCGGATACCATCACTGAGGATCTCGGAAACATTATTCAGTTAGATTTGACCACAGGCCGTCGCTCCATTACCCTGCGAACGCGATTTTGGTGGGAATCTGACTCTGAAACTTTTCAAAGAAGTTGGGAATTTCTGGACGCAAATCAAGAAACTCTAGTAGGAAGTAGCGGTCGTCGAACGAGTCAAGTAAGATTTTGGCTCTACTTGCCAATCTTTTATCTTGGAGCATTGCGTGATGCGGCAGATGAGTTCTCCTCGCGATCGTCACAATTCTGGGCAAAGTTGCTCAAGGATCTGAACATTTCACCCGCGCTTGAAGCTCAGACATTGCAAGTTCTTGACCAACTGAACAGTCAACTCCTGAAAGATGACCCGCGATTGGAACAAATCGCAAAAACTCTATCCAGCGCCACTACTGTCGCTTCGCGAGACGGGGTGGGAGGACTTGACTTGCGAATGGTGCCGCTGAAGACTTGGGATTTGCTCTCAAGAGCGGAGATCATTTTACGAAATGAACCTCTTCAACCTTGGCTGCCATTGACAAAGCAGGGCCAGGGAATACAAAGCCTCTCGGTTATATTTCTGTTTCAAGCGTTTGTTGACCACATGCTAAGGGAATTGTATGAACCAGACAGTGAACCGGTGCTGGCTCTGGAAGAACCGGAGACGCATCTTCACCCTCAAGCGGTACGGACACTGTGGAGTCACGTAAATGGTTTGCCAGGGCAAAAGATCTTAAGCACACACTCTCCATACTTCGTGCAGAATGTTCCGTTTCGCGACTTGCGATTGGTTCGTCTAACTGAAAACGGCACCGAAGTAGGATCACTTCCATCCTGTTTTTCCGCAAGAATTCCACATCTGGAAGGACTTGACTCCGCGATCGACAAATATAGCGATCAATTGACCTACAATCCTGCGTCGGAAGTACTGACAGTATTTGGAAAACTGGAAAAGAACACTTATGCCAACTTGCTCCTTTGCTGTGCGAAAGACGAACGCCGTGCTGAAGTTGAACCAATTTTGATTGATCTGAATATACGATCCTCCCATTATGTTACTGACGATGAGCTGCAGGCTCTCGAAACCTACGCTCGACGCGTGCGCGGCGAGATATTTTTCGCGCAAAGTTGACTTCTGGTGGAAGGTCAGTCGGAATACTCGCTCATGCTTGCCATCGCACAAGCTCTGGACTACGATCTAGATCGACATGGTGTTTCAGTTATTGATGCTCAGAATAACGGAAATCCAGAAGCATTTGCTGTTCTGGCAAGAGCGCTGAAAATTCCCTGGCTAGCCGTATTTGACGGAGATTCAAAAGGACGCCAATATATTGAAAGGATTCAGAATCGAGGATTTGAAGAAGTTGAGTTGCAATACAGATGTCGTACACTTCCAGACGGTTACTTGGAGGAGCAATTAGTAGCGGATGGACTCGCGCCCGAACTACGCGAAACGTTAGAAGCGATTGGCGTAGATAACGCGGCACAAATGAGTGACAGCGAACTCATCGATTCTTTAAAACATAACAAGACTAAATATGCTAACGAACTGGCAGCCAGGGTCAGGTGTAATTCAGAATTGGCCAAGCGATCGCCCACAGCGTTTCAAGATGCGGTTCAGCAACTTAGAGGATTGGCATAATGGCAAATTTATTGGCTGCTAAGATGCAAGAACTTACAGCCATGCAACGCAAAGTTGTTGAGTGGAATGACGGTCCGCTTTTGGTTTTGGCGGGACCGGGATCCGGCAAAACACGCGTGCTCACTTGCCGAGTCGCTCGATTGCTTGAGGAATCCTCGGATAAGCGCTTCAGAATTCTGGCATTGACCTTCACAGACAAAGCGGCATACGAAATGAAAAATCGGGTCGCGACACTTGTAGCCGGTGATGAAGAGCGCGCCGAGTTCAAAACGTTCCATGGTTTCTGCGCGCAAATCTTGCGCCAGCACGGTGTTCACATCGGGCTGAAGCCACACTTTGAAATATTTTCTCGCACTGTTGACCGGGAAGCGGTTCTTGAGGATGCCTTGCAACGACGAACCCACCGATTCGAACACAGTGGAATTAATTTTCTACCTCAAATTGATGCGCTGAAGGCCCGTCTTGTCGAGCCTGACCAAGCCACAGAATACTTGCGTGACCATAATGGAGTAACTCCAGAAATGGTGGAACCTATTTCCGAAGCGTATCACCTGTATGAAGAGGAATTGCATCGGGCAAATGCGCTGGACTTCAATTCATTAATTTTCAAAACATTTGAACTCTTGAAGCATCCGGAACTAACCCAACTTTACCAGACGATCTATCGATATTGGATGATTGATGAGTTTCAAGATACCAACACCCCGCAATATGCTCTTCTTCGCCGAATGGCGGGCGACAAGTTCCGTCAGTTGTTTGCTATTGCTGATGACACCCAAACTACCTACGAATGGAATGGCACAAATGTCTCTCGTTTACGAGGGTTTGTCGATCATTTCGATTGTGAGGTCATTCAGCTTACCGATAATTCTCAATGTCCGCCACGCATCGTCGAAGCTGCCAATCGACTTGCGGTCTACAATGCCCGGCGCAATTCAATAGAGCAGATTTCCGGTCCAGCAAATCTGAATCAATGCACAAATGAAAACGAAATCCGAAGCTTCGTATTTCCGACAGATTCAGATGAAGCGATTGGTATAGCAAAACTGATCGCGGACCTCAGTCCACTAGAGCGTGAAAATGCAGCAGTGCTGGCGCGAAATCGCTCAGTATTGCAATCAGTCAAAGCCAGACTTGAGGATCTGAAAATTTCATCTTCGCTACTGGGTCGAAGAGACGATTTTGCTTCGCCTCAAATGCGCTGGCTGCTTGCATGCCTGAAACAAATCAATCGCCCGCTCGACAGTCGGAATATGGCTGCGCTGATTGAATCGTTTGGAAACTTCACAAACTGTGTTATCTATTCCGAAGAGCTGATTACTCGTTCGGAAACGGAAAATGTAACCCTGCTCACCGCCTGGGTCGACGCGGTTCGCGGAGCAGCATGCTCGGACACCTCAGCAGTCGAAACTATCGCAGAAGCCACGAAGGGAAACCTTAGTTTTCATCGCGCAATCGAACACATCACAAAGAATTTTGCAAGTAGTCAGGCAGATGAGAATTTGAAAGAGGACCTGAGTGCCTGGCGACGAATGGAGCGAGAAATTCGTCAGGCTCGCGGAACCATCGCGCTTGATCAGTTTTTGCAGGAATTGGAGCTTCGGTCCAAGGAACCTGCCGCAATACCCGGCTCTGTTTCTCTAGCCACAATTCACGGAGCAAAGGGATTAGAATTCGACAGAGTTTATCTGATTGGTCTTGCGGAAGGCGTACTGCCTTCTTGGCAAAGCGTAAATAACGGTGACGAAAGCAGAGCGCTTGAAGAGGAGCGGCGTGGTTGTTTTGTTGCAATCACGCGAACCAGACAACGATTGATTCTGTCAAGAGCTCGATCCTATCGGGGTGTGCCCAAAAAACCGTCGCGCTTTCTAAGTGAGATGGGTTTGCATGATTCTTCACTGATGTAGATTCATAATTTTATTGATTTGAAATTGTGCGGCGAATCCATTTCAGCAAGTCTGAGGCAACTTGGGATTGCTATAATCGAATCGGATTCACAACAGCAATTGTCGATAAAAAATTACAATTGAACCGACGCAGCACTTGAGCCTGCGTCACGAAACAGAATAAACCGCGAGTTCAGACAACATCAAGAGGAGGAGAACTTCATGTCACGAGTAGCAATTATTGGAGCCGGACCCTGCGGCATGGCTATGCTTCAGGCATTTGCAACTGCAGAAAAGAACGGAGTCGATATTCCGGAAGTGGTCTGCTATGAGAAGCAAAGCGACTGGGGCGGCCTATGGAACTATACATGGCGGACTGGAACTGATCAGTATGGAGAGCCGGTGCACGGCAGCATGTATCGATACCTCTGGTCAAACGGTCCGAAAGAATGTTTGGAATTTGCCGACTACTCCTTTGAAGAGCATTTTGGCAAGCCGATAGGTTCATTCCCTCCAAGACCGGTGCTGTACGATTACATCAAAGGAAGGGTTGAAGCTTCAGGCGCCAAAAAGTTCTGTCAGTTCAATCGCGCTGCGCAATGGGTGCGCTACTGGGATGAAAATGACAATTTCACCGTCGCTACCCGCGACTTGGAAAACAACACAGTGTCCGCCGAGACCTTCGACTATGTTGTCGTTTCGACGGGTCACTTCTCAGTTCCGAATGTACCGCAGTTCGAGGGATTTGAAACAGCCGCCGCCCGCATTCTTCACGCTCACGATTTTCGCGAGGCGCTGGAGTTCAAGGGAATGGATATCCTGATCATCGGAACCAGTTATTCGGCGGAAGACATCGGCTCGCAATGCTACAAGTATGGAGCCAAGTCGGTCACCATCAGCCACCGCACCGCGCCAACTGGATTTCATTGGCCGGAGGCGTTTGAGGAAGTTCCCTTGCTGCTTCGAATTGATGGAAATACGGCGCATTTCAAAGACGGCACCAGCAAGGATGTCGACGCCATCATCCTGTGCACTGGTTATCTGCATCACTTCCCGTTCATGGCGGAGGAGCTGAAGCTCAAGACAACCAACCGCATGTGGGCGCCGGGGCTTTACCAGGGCGTTGTGTTCGAAAACAATCCTAGAGTGTTCTATCTGGGCATGCAGGATCAGTACTACACCTTCAATATGTTTGATGTGCAAGCCTGGTATGCCAGAGATGTGATATTGGGCCGCATCCAGCTGCCATCCAAGGAAGAAATGCTGGCGCACAGCGCCAAGTGGCTGGAGCGCGAGGCTACGCTTGAGAACTACGAGCACGAGATTTGGTTCCAAGGCGACTACGTGCAGGAACTGCTGGACCAAAGCGACTACCCCAGTTTCGATGTTCAAGGCATCAATAATGCGTTCATGGAATGGGAGCACCACAAGCACAATGACATCATGGGCTATCGAGACTTTGGTCATCGCTCGCTGATAACCGGCAACGATCAGCCGGTGCACCATACCAAGTGGCTGGATGCCATGGACGACTCGATGGAGAGCTATCTGTCAGAGAGTGCGGCGTAGGTTGAACAGCCAACCGGCCATCAGTCATGAATGTTTGAGGGCCTTGCTCAAACATTCATGATTTTTACTACATCATCGTCTACGCAGAAAATTTCGAACACCGGACTGAAAAGATTGCCATATCGATTACAAACCTGAAAGCGAAAAATTTAGCCAAGAATGGCTGACGCGGATTTTGCAGTAGGCGATCTTCAGTGCAATGCCAACCTGTACGAGCAGGTTAACCGACAGTCTGTGACCCTTGTTTTCTTAGCTGGGGCAGATGACGACCTGAACAAATCGGGTAATGCAATTGAACGCAAACGAACAACAGTTGACTAAGCCTATTTCGTAATTTCATGGGGACAAATTGAATTGGGCATTGAAACAACCTGTCGAAAGGATGTTCCACAGAATCAGGCGTTGATATTCGCTTCAAATTATTCACAACGGAAGACCTAAATTTGATACATTTATACTCCACAGATCCCTAAGCTGGCAAAGCCAGAACCAAAATGTTGCGCGGTGCACAAGTTTTCATTGGTAAGGGACTAAACTATCGGAGATGAACGATGGCTGGAACAGTTCTAGAAGACATTACGAGCGAAACGATCGATTCTTACTACATTGAGCGACGTGTCGAAGACTGGAAAAAACGAGTGATCAGTCTCTACCAAATTATCAGCGATTGGCTGCCAGATGGCTGGCAAGCACGAGCAGGAAGTCCTGTCACTATGCATGAGCCTTTGATGCAAACTCATGGCGTCGAAGCTGAACAGATTCCAACACTTATACTTTCCAGTCAATCAGGTGATCGCGTCAAACTTGAACCTGAAGGACTGTGGATCATTCCCATTAATGGAAGAATAGTTGTAAGTAACAGCGACGACATGTACTTCATCACCGACTATGCAGACAATTTTGAACAGCCCGACTGGCAAGCGGCCAGAGTTAAGAGTCGGTTAGACCGTGAAAAAGTAAGTCGAGAATGGTTGAATCGAATTCTTCAGTAAACGCTCTTCAGCAGATCGTCAATTTATACCAGCAGGTTGACTATCATTTGGCCACCCTGTTTTCTGAGTTGGAAACAGATGACAACCTGAGCACTGTGAGTGATGAAATTAAGCGCAAGCGGATAATTAACGATCAAGCCTATTTCGTGCTAGCGTGGGGTCAATTGGAAGCAGGCATTGAAACAGCCTGTCGAAAAGTCATTCGACATGGGCAGTCTCGAAGCGATTGGAGTGATCGTCGAGTGTGGAGTTTATACAATCCCGATGATCGACGGCTCTCAGGTTTGAGTTTTGAAAATCGGTTGACGTTGGTACTCGAAAAAGGCAGTAGCAATTGGAAAAGAACGTTAGAGTTTTACCAAACCAGAAACCAAATCGCTCACGGCAATCTCCAGTCGAAACGCATTGAGGTATCTGAAATTATTCAGGAATTCTTTGATGTTCTTTCTTCTCTAGCAAGTGAGTAGCACAAATTCGAAGCTCAATTTTTTTGAAAACATTCCGCCATGTGTATCGACTCTAGATTGGCACAAATGACAGATATGGTTCTGTAGAGTATTTGAATTGGGAAAAAATAAATTTCAGAAAACTTACGAAATGCAAGTTCACTCTCTCCAGAAGATGGACGAACACCGCTAAAAAATACAATATTTTCAAACTGAATGAAAAAACTTAAAAAATCCTGATCAAGGACGAGAAAAGGCTGAAGTCAACAGCTTTGGATAATCAATCTTTTGATCAGTTTCGAAAGACGAAATGAACGAATTTCCCTTTTCGGAAGGTAGTTCACGTGAGTTGCGAATTATCACGTGGATAACAGTGGTCTGATCTTGCCATACTCCTCGTTGAGCTCAACCATCGGATGAGTTTCTGAACACTGAAATTTGACCAGCAGCTCGCGGGCAATCATATCGCGATCCTGCTGGCTCTCCGGAAGCTCCAGATCTTCAGGCACCTGCACCCAGCCGTTGATGTTCCGATCAAACACTGCCGGTCTGCCCTCTTCGTATCCCAAGTGGACATCCTCAAGCCAATTGAGATCGCTCCAGCCCATGAACTCAATGTATTTTTTCAGGAAAGGCGTCAGCTTGTCGTAGTCAGGAACCAGATTCACATCATACCGATATCCGATATGCTGTCCGATTTCCTGCTCGCGCGCTTCTGTTGAGCTGCCTTCTGTCTGTTTGGTGATATTCGTTACATTTCCCATAGCATCTAATCTCAATATCGGGTCATATCGGGTCGACCGACGGTGTGCTGTGTTCCCGCCAGCGGCACCATGGCCATTGCCGAAGCTTCCATGGTCAAGGCGGCCAAGTCTTCCGGTTCAAGCGAATGCACATCAGTTTTTCCACAGGCGCGGGCCATCATCTGGCATTCAATGGCCAATGTGTGCAAGAAGTTGTAAACCCGCTCTGCGGCATCATCAGGATTGAGTCGCGCTCTCAGAACCGGGTCCTGAGTTGCGACACCAACCGGGCAGCGTCCAGTGTGACAGTGATAGCAGTATCCGGGCTCCACACCGATTTCATTCTGAAAATCAGCCTCTGGAATCGCCTTGTTGCAGTTCAAAGCCATCAGCGCTGAGTGTCCGATCGAAACGGCATCCGCTCCGAGCGCCAGGGCTTTCGCGACATCTCCGCCGTTCCGGATTCCGCCGGCGTAGATCAGCGAAATCTCACCGGTCTTGCCAACATCATCCAATGCCTTTCTCGCCTGCCGAATGGCCGCGATGCCGGGCACTCCGGTCTCTTCTGTTGCCAGATGCGGACCTGCTCCAGTTGAGCCTTCCATGCCGTCCATGTAAATCATGTCAGGGTCTGTCTTCGCCGCCATGCGCACATCGTCATAGACTCGGGCGGCGCCCAGCTTCAACTGAATTGGAATCTGCCAGTCAGTCGCCTCGCGGATTTCCTCGATTTTGAGAGCAAGATCGTCCGGTCCCAGCCAGTCTGGGTGCCGGGCGGGAGATCGCTGATCGATTCCAGCTGGCAGAGATCGCATCTCGGCAACCTGGTCCGTGACTTTCTGACCCATCAGATGCCCGCCGAGCCCAACCTTGCAGCCCTGGCCGATGAAGAATTCACACGCATCCGCCAGTCTCAGATGATGAGGATTGAATCCATAGCGCGACTGAATGCACTGATAGAACCACTTGCTCGAATAGCGCCTCTCATCAGGAATCATTCCGCCTTCGCCTGAACAGGTGGCGGTGCCTGCCATCGTCGCGCCGCGCGCGAGCGCCGTTTTCGCCTCGTACGACAATGCGCCGAAACTCATGCCGGTGATGTAAATCGGAATGTCCAGTACCAGCGGTTTTTTCGCACGCGGCCCGAGGACGGTTCTGGTTGTGCACTTCTCCCGATACCCCTCAATCACAAATCGGGTCAGCGTGCCCGGCAGGAATGTGAGATCATTGAAAGTCGGGATGTTCTTGAACAGCGAGAAGCCTCGCATTCGATAGCGGCCGAGCTCTGACTTGATGTGAATGTCATCAATGACCTCGGGCGGAAAAATGGAGCTGCGCCCCAGATGGCTCGTATCGCGGGAAACTCCCGGAGGCGGTGGCGGTGTTGTTTTTGGTTTAGTTTCCATAGATCATCACTCAAAGGACAAGTTTCTTTTCTGTCGGCTCAAGATTGTCGTAGTTCCACAATTGCTTGCCGGACTCAATCTTGCGCAGATTCTCAACGCCATTGGGCGCCTCAAGCCCGTACAGCTCAAGCTTGCGCCTGATCCAGTCGCACTCAAGATCGGTCATCTCCGCATCCACTGCGTCGACACCCAGATCTGCGATCTTGCCACCGACATAAATGATCCCATCGTACATCGAATCACCCAGATTCGGCCCGGCATCGCCCAGCACAATCATGCGCCCGCGCTGCATCATGAATCCGCTGAATGCGCCGGTGCGACCGCCGACAATAATCGTTCCGCCTTTCATGTCGATTCCGGTTCTGGAACCGACATTGCCTTTGCAGACCAGATCACCGCCGCGGATCGCGGCGCCGAATGTTGAGCCAGCGTTGTTTTCAATGACGACAGTGCCGGACATCATGTTTTCAGCGCACGACCATCCGACGCGACCGGAGATGTGAATGTTGGGTCCGTCGGAGAGTCCGCAGCCGAAATACCCGAGACTGCCCTTGAAGTTCAGTTTCAGGCGATTCAGGATTCCCACCCCGAGGGAATGCTTGGCGCCTGGATTGAGCACCGTGATGTTGCCGAAGCCCTCGCGCATTCTTGCCGCAATGGCCTGATTGACCTCGCGGGCGCTGCGGCCTTCCGCGTCGACTTCGGCATGCCGGTCGAAATCGACATCGATCGCATGAGGTGCCGCAAGCCGATCTGATTCGACCGCTGAGAAGAAAATCTGCTGAGTTCGGCCGGCAAGCTTTTCTGCATGCATGGAACTCGTTGATGTTAACTCTGCCATACTCTCACCTCGCCTTCATACGGATCGATCGTCTCGATTTCATGCGGAAACACACTTCGAATGGCCACCTCCTCCGATGCCAGCGCGACGAACTCGTCTGATTCGTAGAGCACCATCGGCTTGGCTGCCATGTAGTCCTTGGCCATGCCAAGCTTGTCATCTGTGGCAACGACATAAGTGAAAACGCCGTCAAGGTCCGTCAGCGATCGATTCATTGATTCCTCAAGATCGTCACCGCGGTCGATGGCATCGGCCAGGTAGACGGCAATCAGCTCAGAGTCGCAATTGGACATGAATCGATGTCCTTTCCGCTCCAGCGCGCGCCGCGAATTCCAATAATTCGTGAGCTGGCCGTTGTGCACCACCGCGACATCCAGAAACGGATAAGCCCAGTATGGATGAGCGGAGCGAATGTCGACATCAGACTCAGTCGCCATCCGGGTGTGACCGATTGCGTGCGTCCCTTCGAAATTGTTCAGTCGATACTGATCGCCCACAGTGTTGGCATCGCCCAGGTCCTTGATCAGCTCCAGCGCCGTGCCGATCGACAGAATCTCAACGCCCTCGATGTCTTCCAGGTAGTCAGCCAGCCTCTTCAGATCGCCGCTGTACCGAAACCGGCACCGGCGGGCATAGGGCGTGGCGTCTTCGACGGAATCCACTTTCGCGTCGTACTCGGCCAACCGGTTTCTGACCAGATTGAAGCGATCGGCTATCTCGTCGTGAATCTTGAAGCCAGTGGCCAGATCGGCTCCTTCGGCGACTTTGTAGCGCATCACATATTCGTTTTCGCCACCGTTGCCGGCGGAACCGTACATCGCGAGTCCAGTCGAATCAGGACCGCGATGTTTCAGCGACTGCAGCATCGACAGCAGTTCGCCGCCGATGTTGGCGGTCTCCCCGCGGTGAATGAGCCCTGCTATTCCACACATCGTCAAATCTCCCTATGGCAGACAGTCAAGGTAAGTTTCAATGTCCCAATCGGTTACGGTTGCCATGAACTGAGCCCATTCGTCTTCCTTGTAATGCAGGAACACTTTGCCCATCTCATCCGGCAGCGCACTCATGATGATCTCATCATTCTTGAGCGCTTCGATTGCCTCACCGAGTGACTGCGGCAGCTTGGTGACTTCCTTGCCTGCTTCCATCGCTTCGTAAATGTTGCGATTTTCCGGTTTGCCGGGATCCAGCTCATTGGATATGCCGTCATCGAAAGATTTCAAGAGTCCTGAACAGAGCAGATATGGATTCACCATCGAATCAACAGCGCGGAACTCAAACCGCCCGGGAGCGGAGATTCTGAGCGCGGTCGTTCGGTTCTGGTATCCCCAGTCCTTGTAAACCGGAGCCCAGAATCCTGTATCCCACAATCGGCGATAGGAGTTGACTGTCGAGCAGCCCAGGGCGGTCAGGGCATCCAGATGCTTCATTACGCCAGCCACACAATGCAAGCCGATTTTGCCCGGCATCTGCGGGTCATCGGTATCAGGCATATACATATTCTCACCGCCTTGAAGGTAGCTGTAAACACCATCCATGCCATTCAGCGGATCATTGCCCAGCGCATTGATTGATTCCTCACCGCCAGTCCAAAGCGACATATTGGTATGGCAGCCGCTGGCTGAGACACCCATGAACGGCTTTGTCATGAAGCAGGCGATCAAGTTGTTCTCCCGCGCGACCTGGGCACAAATCTGACGATACGTCGAAAGTCGATCGCAGGTTCGCAAAGCATCGTCATAGGTGAAGTTCAGCTCCAGCTGACCCGGTGCGTCCTCATGGTCTCCCTGGATCATGTCCAAGCCCATGAAACGAGAATATTCAATGGCTTTCATGAACACCGGCCGGAGGCTTTCAAACTGATCGATGTGATAGCAGTAGGGATTGGAGAAGCCGCCATCGGGCTTGCCGTCCTCACCCCGCTTCAGCCACATCATCTCCGGCTCCATGCCGTGACGCAGATGCAGTCCATTGTATTTTTCCTTGAATTCATCGTGCATGATGCGCAGATTCCCGCGGCTGTCCGAGGTCAGGTGCGCGCCCGGGTCGACTTTTTCCTCGCGGTTTCTGAAACAGGTGCAGAAAACCCGCGCGACCCGCTTGTCCCACGGCAGCTGGCAGAAAGTCTCCGGGTCGGGAATTCCAACCAGCTCCATTGCTTCCGGCCCGTAGCCGATGTACTCGCCATAACGGTCGATGAACAGGTTCGCGGTCGAGCCATAGACAAGTTGAAAGCCGCGGCTGGCGACTGTCTCCCAGTGATCTGCGGGAACGCCCTTTCCTACAATCCTTCCAGTTACAGAAATGAACTGATAATAGATGTAGTCGATGTTCAGCTCGTTGATTTTCTCCCGCACCTGTTTGACCAAATCGTCGCGGCCGGGCTGATTTACATGCCGTTCAAGATCTGTCGAATCCATACTCTTATCCTCAAATTTGATTTATCTGTGCATTGCCTGCCATTTCAATGAAACTACGGATTATATAGATATACTTTTGCGAAATGTCCTAATCCGAAGCGGTTCAGAACTACCGATTATGTTGCAATACACAATATCATTCCACAAATTATTTCGCTGCAGATGAATTTTATCTGCTGCACAAATCAGTGTTGCGCGGTCAGAACCGCGATGTCCGACTGTCATCAGCACGCATTGATTTGCGCGTAAACTGGCGCTCTTTGCACTGGCGCGCAGTTCTGGCCAGCCGATAATTCCGAAGCCATTCCAATCCATTCAGCCCCGCTACAAAAAGCCGAATTCCATTTTGCAGCCCTGCTTGTCTGACCGCCGCATGTTCCAGTGATTACGCAATGAAACCTGTCATTCCCGGCCATCAGCACAATCCGCTCACTGGAATCCTGCTGACTCTTGTCTCGATGAGCCTGTTTGCCTGCCAGGATGCCCTGATCAAGTACCTGACCGCAGATTATCCTCTTCTTCAGATTCTGTTCATTCGAAGCATTGTCGTCATCATTCCACTGGCCTGCGTTCTTTATCTGCGGTTCGGTGCCAGGGGGTTTCACACCAGCCGCGCGCTCGATCACGCCAAGCGAGTGCTCTTCAATCTGCTCGCTTTCCTGAGCTTCTATTATTCCCTCACCCGAATTGACCTGGGACAGGCTGTCGCGATCGCCATGTCTGCGCCGCTCATCACCACGACATTGTCGGGGCCGCTGCTCGGCGAGCGGGCGAACACCCTGCAGAAAACGATCGTTCTGATCGGGTTTTTCGGGGTTCTGCTGGTGATTCAGCCGCTTTCCGGTGCGTTCGACTGGATCGGCACTGCATCGGTGCTGTTCGGTGCGCTGATGTTTTCGCTTCTGGTCATTCAGACCCGCAAGATGATCCAGACCGAATCGACCGAATTGATGGTGTTTCTCGCGGCGCTGACCTTTTTCTGTCTGACGGCGCTGTTCATGCCCATCCTGTGGGTGCCGCCGGTTGGGCTGGACTGGCTGCTGCTCATGGGGGCAGGTTTCGTCACCCTCTTCGCTCAATTGTGCATCGTCCACGCATACCGGTTCGCTCCGGTCTACATTCTTGCGCCGTTCGAATACGTCACGATTCCCTGGGCGCTGCTGCTGGGCTGGCTGATCTTTGCGGAAATCCCAACCGCGATCATGCTGGCCGGCGCCGGAATCATCATCGCGTGCGGCATCGCAATCATCGAGGCTGAACGCAGAGCAGCCCGGACCGGGTGAGGAAGGTTCTGAAAATCTGGTTTGATTTCCGGCTGAGCTGCGCAATTCAACAGCGGCGCTGAAGTCAGCCTGCGCCAGCGGCTGTTTCGACCAAACTGACAGATCAGTAGGGATAGACCGGCGCGCCCGTCAATGCGTCGATCTCAGACCAAGTCAGGGTCAGATTGAATTTGACGCGGTAGTCTTCCAGCAAGGCGCGCAGCAGTTCAGCCTGCGCATCCCCTAGATCAGAACGCTCCTCCAGTTCATACAGTGTGCGGGCGCGGTCCATATACTGATCGCGGTAATCAATGCGCACCTCGGCGGCGTTGAGATCAATATGGTGCAGGGTCAGCGCTTTCCACAACTCAAAAGCGCGCTTTCGGATTTCGTGCTCGGTCTGGGCTAAATCCGCCCGCGCCCGATCAATTGCGATTCGACTCAGTCGCAGATCGCGCTTGCGGCGCTCGCCCGCCGCTATCGGCACGCGGAACTGAATGCCGACTGACGCGGCGTTGCGACTGCCTGTCTTCTCCTCCCAGCCGGTTGCCTCAAGCACCAGGTCCAGCTGCGGCCTGTATTTTGACTCAGACACATCGGCGGCCGCTTCTGCCTGCTCAAGCTTCAGTTCAGCCTGCCTCATGTCGTGGCTGTTGTGCAGAACCTGCTCAAGCAAAGCTTCGAATTCCGGCACCTCGCGCTCAACATAGTTTGAAAGATCAGGAGTATGCAGATCGCGCGGCACATAGTCGGAAAATCCCAAAGCCATGCCCAGATTCCGGCGCGCGCCCATTCGGCTGTAACTGGCCGCCTGCCTTATCAGGAACTCCTCGCGGTAGATTGTTTCCAATGCCAGCACATCGACTTCAGCGTGGGCTTCGTGCATCTCCATCTCTTCCAGAAAACGGTTGTAGCGCAGGAAAGCCAAGGTCATTTTCTCGTCTTTCACCCCGTAGTCCAAATCTGCCAGCAGCACATCGAAAAAACGGCGCATGATCTCGATTCTTCTCTGTGCGCGAGCAAATTCCAATTGCTGCGATGAGCGTTCAAGTTCGAGATTTGCAACTGCCCTATCTGTGCTTCTCCGTCCGAAATCATACAGCGGATGCGAAAGCCGCACCGCTGCATAACCATCACTCAGCGAACTGTCCGCTTCCGGTGCGGCGCGGTCAACCCGTCGAGGAAACAAGACTGCCTCCAGATTCAGCTGGTTTGCGGACTCATGGAAACCTGAAATCACCTGCGCCGTTTCGTAGTCAAGCTGCGCGCCGCTGATCGATGGATGGGGCGCATCTGCCAACGCAAGAATGTCGGACAATCGAAGCGGTTCATCCGGAATCCCATCTGCGATGACTGCCGCGGCTGCAGCGCACATGCCAATTGCCGAGATGAGTTGAATGAGCCTGTTCATTGTCGATTGTGCCGCGGCAACTCAGCCGGAAACTGGAGAGTGTGTGATCGGTTCAACATTATGCGGGCCGCCGGAACACCAATTCGCAACATCAAGCAGGCCGCGGAAAAATTGCCCATACGGCGAATCAGGCATTGCTCTGAAATGACTCGACACTTGAATGATGCGTGTCGTTCGCCAAGCCAAGACCGAACCGGCTATCTTTTGCTGCGCTTGTACTTGATGAAATTGCTGTTCTGGTAGTGTCCGTCGACAATGAACTCACCCAGCAGCATGAACTCCTCAATATCCTTGGCGGCGCCGGTATAGCGCATGATCGGCTTGCCTTCAAGGTCGAGGAACAGAAAGACAGGTGTCGCCCGAATCCGGTTGTGCTTGAGCGCCCAGTCCTTTTCAGCGATTTCCTCGCCGTTGAAGTCAACCACCAGGTTGTCGCCCTCAACATTCATCATCAGACAGCGGAAATTCTTGCGAAAGTAATCCTGCACTTCCGAACGATTCAGAATTGTCGCTTTCATTCGCTCGCACCAGGGGCAGTCATTGAGCTCGAACATGACCATGATCGCGCGCTGTCCCTCTTCCAGAGCCAGCTCGACCTCTTCCTGCAGGTCTCCGAATGTCTGATGGAAGAAAAACTCTTCTGGATCGCGTATATCGGCTGAAACGGCAGCAATTCCAGCCGTAAAAAGCAAAAGCGCCGCTAATATTACTCGAGTAATTCTATTCATCAATCTATCCCCAGCCAAAGTCCGCTTGCAAGCTTTCGCCTGGACATAGGAATAGTTTAACGGATTAGGCGTCAATTTGCCACTTGCCAATGCCGGGGTTGCCCGATTTGATCTTCACTTGCGGCTCGTGCAGTTTCGTAACCGATATGGTCTCCTTGGCTCTCAAGTGATCTGCGACAACGTCCCAGACCGGCGGACCCGGCGACACCTCGCCGACTGTCGCCCAGCCAGTGACTGAATAGCTCTTGTCTGCTTCAATCAGCTCGCCGGTTTCCAATCTCAGGTCCGAAATCCGATTGCCTATGGACTGATCGACTTCCAGGGTATAGGACAAGCCCGAAATCCGCACCATGTCTCCGCCCTGCTGGTAGAACGGGTCCGGATTGAAGGAATTGTCGGCCACATCCTCCAGAATCAGCTTCAAAGTCTCTCCGGTCATCTCCCGCTTGTACGTTTCAGGGTAGGTCATGGCGGTCTGAGTCATCACATCCTCAAACGTGATCGTCTGGCCTGGAACGACAGATGTGCCCCAGCGAAACCCCGGAGACAGCGCGATCTGGGCGTCATAATGGCTGCGGAGCGCATCGCAGATGACTTCATCATAGGTGCCATTGAAATTCCCGCGTCGGAACAGCAGCGACTCCGAAACCGCGAGCTCCTCCGAAAGCGTGTCCTCATAAGGTGTGCGCACAGTGCTGATGAAATCTGCCATTTCCGCATCCGCGGACAGATAATTGCCGAATATCGGCAGCAGGCGATAGCGGGTGTCCACAACACCCTTGCTGCCAAGCTGCAGATCCAGCACCCCGAGAAATTTTCCATTGGAACCGGCATTGGTCACCAGCGTCGTGCCCTGCGCGTTCCGCACCTGAACCGGCATCGGCACTGCGTCATGCGTGTGTCCGCCCATAATCGCATCGATTCCAGTGACAATTCCAGCCAGCTTGACATCAACATCCATGCCGTTGTGAGACAGCAGAATGATCGCATCCGGACTCTCGTCAGCCTGAATCCTGTCAATCAGCTCCTGCAGCTCATCCGCTCGTATCCCGAAGGTCCAGTCCGGCACATTGCGAGAGGGATTGGCGATGGGCGTATAGGGAAACGCCTGACCGACGAGCGCGATATCAAATCCGCCCATTGATCTCATGGTATAGGGTGCAAATGCATGTCCGGTGAAATCGTCGAAGGCCGGCTTCTCGTCAAACAGCGCTTCCTCTGTCAGAAAAATGTTCTGCGCGATAAAATCGCCTTGAAACACTGAAAGATTCTGATGGAGTATCTCAGGCGTGTAGGTGAATTCCCAATGGCCGGTGGCAATATCAACCCCCAGCAGATTGTTCGCCACCACCATCTCCATCCCTTCAGTCCAAAGAGCCGTTGCGGTCCCCTGCCAGCTGTCGCCGCCGTCCAGCAGCAAAGTTCGGTCAGAACCGAATTCCCCGCGCAGCTGGTTGACTAGGGTTCTCAGATAGGCGTAGCCTCCGACTTTGCCGAACTGGTCCGCGAGCCGCGGGAAATCGTTGTAGGTGAAAGCGTAAGCTTCCGCCGAGTTAGGAGAGACACCGAAGTGGTTCAGAAACGCCTCGCCGACAATATGCGGCGGGCGCCCCCAGCTGTCCCCGATGCCAATGTTGACATGGGGCTCGCGGAAGTAGACCGGATTGAGCTGGGCGTGGGTGTCTGTGATGTGAAGCAGGCGCACCTGCCCGAAAGATGGAATGTCATATAAGTTTGTGCCGGCGGACAAGGCCGCCGGCAGCATTCCTGAGACGCTGGCTGCCGCAATCGTCTGGATGAACTCGCGGCGATTGAGGTTTGTCACCAACTTTCAATCTCCAGTTCGCCAGAGTGACCGATGATCAGCAGCTTGATGAGGCGATATGCCTGCTATCGAATGACCCGGCCCTCCCACAGAGAGTTTTCGCGCTGGGCCTGCACAATTCCCGCCTCACCCTGAAGTTTGGCTTCAGCAACCAGTTTCATTGCCGCTTCCAGATCGCCGCTTTGTGCGGTCTCCTGAGCTTTCCTGAGCATCTTTGCGGTATCCCGCCACTCGTGACCCATCTGGCCGGCCATTTTCCGAGCCTCGTTCGCTTCAACGAAAGCCTTGTTGAAGTCTTCAACCGTGTACTCTGACGCTCCGGCGATGCCAGCCGCGCCGAACAGCACACATGCCACTGCAGTTCGCAATAATGATTTCATAGTCAATCTCCAGTTATCCGATTACTTGCGAACGCCCGGGCCGTTGAATTCCAGACCGTTGCTCATGTAAGTGAGGAAGTACTCCAGATTTCGATACTCCTCACCCTGCGGCTTGAATGCCTTGGCCCGAACCTGCTGGTTGCAACCGCTGAATCGGCGATGCAATGTGCCGATGGCGCCCCACTTCAAGCGATACACCGGGAAGTGGCTGGTATGACCCAATGCCGGGCTCAAAAGCTCGGTGCGGATGTAGCCGCCGGAGCCGCCTACGTGGCAGTCTGCGCAGGCAAAGTTCAACTGACCGCGCTTGGTGTAGTAGAACTGCTTGCCCATTTCATAAGCAGCCATCGCGCGCGGATCATCAGGTACCACGACATTGATGGTCTGTCCGCGCGAGGTGTATGCCATGTACGCTGACAATGCTGCGATATCGCCTGATTTGTACTTGAACGGCTTCTCGCCATTGGCTTCGCGGCACTGATTGATCGCCAGCTCCAAGGTGACAACCTGCCCCTGCTCCAAATCGAAATAGGGATAGTTCTGCCGGATTGCCATGCCGCCATTCTCAAAGCAGTCTGCGAATGTCTTGCCATTGGCGAACGGGGTGTTGAAGACAATCTCCCCCCTCTCAAGCGCCAGCTCATAAGGCGGAAACTCCTCAAGCGTCTGCCACTGCTCTCGCGACGGCGCGTCAATCGAGTAGACTCCGTTGATGAAGTCATCTTTAGGCGTGTCCGGGAACTTGGTCAGGTAGTAGTTCTGGAACGCCATCCGATCCTTTTCCGGGTCGGACAGCGCCAACGACGAGACACCGGCCAGAAAGCAGCCAAGCGCGACGGATGCGATCAGTTTTTTCATTGATTTCTTCTCCGCTAGATTTGATTGGTCACGGTTTCGGAATCACCCGATCGTGTATTCCTTCTCGCCCGATTCGCCCATGTTGTCATGCCAGGCCAATACGATGGTATCGCCGGACTTCGGGCCGCTGATCGAGAACGAGAGATACGGATTCTTTGAAATGGCCGGGCCCCAGTGTGCCCGCAGCATTTCCTTTCCCTGCCACTGGCAGGTTACAACATCAACGAAGTGAGCCGGAATCAGCTTGCCGGTTTTGCTGTCTTTGCGCTGACCGGTTTCCATCGGATGCTTGATGAGCATCTTGACCTGGACATCACCGGCGCTGGTCATTTTTGCTTTCGCTTTAATTGCCATAATTATTTACCTCACTAGTTAAGCCTAACCACCGCAACCGCCGATGGTGACTTTGACTTCGCTTGCGCCTCTGTAGATCTGTCCGTTGGATTTCACCAGCGCAACAACATCAGAGGTTTTTCCCATCTTGATTCGGACGGACACTTCCGGCACGACACCGGGCTGCAGATCGAATGCGGCAACCATGGGGGCCGGGTTTTCGGGAACCAGAATCGCGATGGACTCGACATTGTCCAGGCTGGCAGTGACTTTGATCGGCACCACCGCACCGTTTTCAGCGATTTCCGGTCCCTTGACAGTAACCGCATCGCTGTCCTGAACGCCATTCTCACCAAACAGCGCCTTGAGCGTTCCATCGACATCTTCGGCGTCGAAAGCCATCTGCGGACGGTCCGCGGCATGCAGGTTGCCCAGCAGTCCCCAGGATGCCGCCAGCGTGACCAGACCGGTCGCTGCCGCGCCCTTGAGAACCGCACGTCGTTTCAGTTCATGAGTTTTCATCAATATCACCTCTCAGAGTGTAAAGACATATTCCGTAATTTTATCAATTTCGTCATCGGTCAGAATTCCGTGACGACCGAAAGGCGGCATCATCGTGTTGGGATTCGATGCTGTCGCGTCCCAGATTCGGGCCCGCAGCTTTTTCTTGTCCGGAAACCGCTGTTTCATAAAAATGAGCGGCGGACCATGCGTGCCAGGCATCTGTCCGTCTCCCATGATATGGCAGGAAAGACAGTTGCCCTTTCTACGGTCTACAGCGAGTTTCTTTCCTTCCGCAATGACTTCCTCATCTGCAAAGCTCACATCGGTGTATGCCGCAGATACAGAAACCACCGCGATGAACGAAATGATTCCTAATGCTGTTCTAATCATAGTACTTCTATCTGACTCCTTTGACGCAAAGATGTTCTAAATTCTGATTATAGTTTCCAAAAAAAATCAGCGACTGAGCCGCTTGGTATAAAGTATACAACAAACAATTTTGTTGTGTCACCGGCGGCGGCTGACGTGAATCGCTGTCGCATCAGAATTTCGTTCCAATCCGCGACGGCGAAACTGAAAAAAACGCCATGATAAAGCAAACGCTCGGCACTATGTTGCGCAAATGTTGAGTTAGGCTGCCGTTTGAGGCGTATACAATTGACACAAGAAAGCGAAAAGCGTTGAGCCTTGTTTGAAAATTTGAAAATTCCTTCCAAATTCAGCTCCCTGATTCTTGAGCAAACTGCGTCTAGCTCGCAAAATAAATCACTGAAAAAGCCATGCACTCCGCACACGTAAACATCAATCCAGAACTGATCAGATGGGCACGCGAGCGGGCCGGCTACTCGCTTGACGAACTATCGCTAAGATTCAAAAAACTGCCTGAATGGGAAAGCGGCGCAGTCAGACCAACATTGAACCAGCTTGAGGATTTTGCCAGAAAGGTCTATGTGCCGGTTGGATCCCTGTTTTGCAGCGAACCGCCGGATGAACAAATTCCGATAACGGATTTCCGAACCATTGCAAACCGAAAAATTTCGCGTCCAAGCCCCGATCTTCTAGACACGATTTATCTCTGTCAGAGTCGGCAGGACTGGTTTCAAGAATACGCGCTAGTCGAGCAATTGTCAAAACTTGAGTTCATAGGCAGTGCTTCGGTCGAAACACCGCCAGAAAAAGTGGCGGCAGATATCGTCAAAACAATCGGCTTTGACATCGAGGCGCGTCAGAGATGTTCAACATGGATTGAAGCGCTGCGACACTTCATACGACAAGCTGACAAAGCTGGAATTCTTGTCATGACCAGCGGAATTGTCGGGAGCAATACTGCGCGTATTCTTGACCCAAACGAATTTCGAGGGTTTGCTCTGTCTGATTCATATGCACCGTTGGTATTCATCAATGGAGCGGACACCAAGTCCGCGCAGATTTTCACTCTCGCCCATGAACTCGCCCATCTGTGGTTGGGAGAGTCCGGTCTTTCAGATTCTGGAATTCTGGTTACTTCAGAATTCCCAAGCGTCGAAGTTTGGTGTAATGCGGTCGCAGCGGAACTGCTTGTGCCACTGGAACATTTTTGTTCTCAGATCAGATACACCGAATCAAATGCTGAGTTGTTGAATCGGCTGGCAAGGTTATACAAAGTGAGCACTCTGGTAATTCTGAGACGAATGCTGGATACCGGTCGAATCGACAAAGGTGAATTTGAAGCGGCTTGGAATTCTGAATTGAGCAAGCTTCGTAGCATTGATCAGAATCGAAGCAAAGGTGGAGATTTCTATCGAACGGCAGTTGCACGAGTAGGTTACAGATTTGCGTACGCTCTTGTGACAAGCACAATTGGAAACGGAACATTGTACAGAGACGCGTTTCAATTGCTTGGAATTAATCAAACCGACACATTCAACAAACTGGCCAGTGAAATCGGAGTCAAGGTTTGAGCAGTTACCTCATTGATTCAAACACTTTGATCGAAGCAAACAATCGCTACTATGGAATTGAATTTTGCCCAGCATTCTGGGACTGGCTTGTTGCAGAAAATCGCAGGGGGAAAATTGCTAGCATCAACAAAGTAGCAGAAGAACTGTCTCGAAAAAATGATGCGGTATCGCAATGGACAAGTCAAAACAAGAATTATTTCCTCACACCTGATGACGAAGTCGAGAATACTGCAAAAAGACTAAGCGATTGGGCACATTCCAATAACTTTCGCCTGAACGCAATCTCTGATTTTCTGAAGTCAGCCGACTATTGGCTGATCGCATTCGCACAAGTTCACAACTGCATAGTTGTTACCCAGGAAATTCCTTCCAGTATGTATAAGAAAATCAAGATTCCGACGGCATGTGAAGCTTTCAAGGTTAGTTGGATGAATACCTTTCAAATGTTGCGAATTGAACAGCCAAAGTTTGTATTGGAAAACTAATCGGTCCTTTTCGTATTTGATTCTTGCTATGTGAATGTTATCGATTTCTTGGAGTTGAGTTTCTAATCCTGAGTCGTCAGATGCTTGTTGTATAAATTGCGAAACGGAGGATTCCGCTTCAAGTCGATCTAATACCAAGTTTTGCCTATGTTCTTTTAATTAATCCCTACGCAATAAAGCGCAGCGGTTTACTCTTTGCTGCATTTCCATGAACCTAACCACGGATGAACTTAAGGATATTGCTTCAGAAGCAAGTGATTTCCTGAAGCAGCTGGCCAACGAACAGCGGCTGATGATTCTCTGCCACCTGATCGACGGCGAAAGATCTGTCAGCCAGCTGCAGGAATTGCTGGGGCTGGAGCAGTCTTCCATATCCCAGCACTTGGCGAGACTGCGCACACAGGGCATCATCACAGCGCGCCGAAACTCCCGGCAGAAGTACTATTCAATTACCGATGAAAAAGTCCTGCAGGTGATCGGACTCCTGCACTCCATGTATTGTGAGCCGCGTGGCCCGTTCGATCCGGCAGCCGAGCATACTGACGCCGCGGACTCGGACCCGCACTGACTTTCATATCTCCCCCACCCAATTCAGCATGAAATCCAGTCGAGCTGTTCCGATTGCTATCATCGGAATGGCCTGTCGTTTTCCCGGGCAGGCGCTCAACCCGCAGTCATTCTGGGAGATGATCACTAACGGGACCGATTGCATCACACCGATTCCCTCCAACCGCTGGAACCGTCAGCTGCTTGAAAATCTGAACGAAACTCCAGAAACTGATTTTGCCAGAGTCGGGGGCTTCGTAGATCAGATTGAAAACTTCGATGCGAAATTCTTCGGAATTTCACCCAGAGAAGCGGTCGATATTGATCCTCAGCAACGCATGTTGCTAGAACTGGCCTGGCAATGCATGGAAGACGCCGCGGTTGCGCCAAGTGTGCTTGAAAGACTGCGAACCGGAGTATTCGTCGGTGTCATCAACCACGACTACGAACGGCTGATTCTTGCAGATCGATCAGAAATCGGCGCTCATTCGGGACTCGGTCGATCAACAAGCATTGCCGCCAACCGAATTTCCTACTGTTTCAACCTGTCGGGGCCGAGCGTCACGATCGATACAGCCTGCTCATCATCGCTGACAGCGATTGATGCAGCTTGCAATGCGCTCGCCAGCGGCACTGCGGATGTCGCTTTCGCCGGCGGCGCCAATGCCATTCTCGCACCCGAAAGCTATATCGAGTTCTCGCGGGCCGCAATGCTGTCCAAATCCGGACACTGCCGGATGTTCGATGACAATGCCGATGGCTTTGTCCGCGCTGAGGGCGGTGGGCTGATTCTTCTGAAACGTCTGGCCGATGCTCTGACTGACAATGACCGAATCTACGCGACAATCATCGCGACCTCTGTCAATCAGGATGGCAGGACGGCCGGCATCATGGCTCCGAGCTTGCAGGCTCAGCAAGAGATGATGCACGATGCCTTGGCAAAAAGCGGAATCAGACGATCGGAAATCGGATATGTAGAGGCGCATGGCACCGGCACCCGAGTCGGTGACAGCATCGAGGCCGAATCACTGGGAACAGCTTACGGCCACCCGGATTTGCTTGTCGGATCGGTGAAAACCAACATCGGCCATACGGAGTCCGCCGCGGGCATTGCGGGGCTGATCAAGGCGGCGCTTGCGGTTTTTCATGCAAAGATACCACCGAATCTGCATTTCACCAATCCCAATTCAAACATCGATTTCGACTCTCTGGGCCTTCGCGTGCCCGTTGAGACTATGTCATGGGACCGTCCAGCGAACAGCCCGAGAATCGCCGCCGTGAACTCATTCGGTTTCGGCGGCGCCAATGCTCATGCGATTATCCAGCAAGCGCCTGCCCATTTTTCTCGGCGCGTCAAACGCTCTGACACTTCCCTGCTGGTTCCAATCAGCGCGCGCAATCCAGAAACGCTCGAAGATCTGTCACTGGAACTCAGACGCAAGGTTGACAGCAATGCAGTGTCAGCGACAGATCTTGGATTCACGGCCAGCCGCATGCCTCAGCACAGACTCCGCTCAGCGCTCAAATTCACACCGGACGGCGAATCCGGCACGGTACATGAACGACGCAAAACTCACGCGCCTGCTTCTGAGAGGCGTGAAGTCGATCCTGCTGTTGCATTTGTATTCAACGGAATTGGAGTGCGCTGGAATGGTGAGGGCGCTGAACTTTTTGCAACACAGCCTGTTTTCAGAGCAACGGTTGAATTGTGTGACACACTGTTCGACAGGTCACTGGGTGTGCGCAGAACATTCGAGTCCGGCTCTCAATTTGAACCGAACGAACTGGTCAAAGCCCATGCGATCCACTTCACACTGCAGATTGCGCTGAGCGAACTCTGGAAATCCTGGGGTGTCAATCCCAGCGCGGTGATCGGGCACAGCATGGGCGAAGTCGCCGCAGCCTGTGCCGCCGGCTGTATCTCGCTGCCGGAAGCGATCGATCTGGTCAGCCGCCGAGCATCCGGAATTGAGCCTTTCTGTGGAAGCGGCTTGATGCTGGCGGCGTCACTCAATGTCGAGGAAGCAAACAAGATCATTGCTGGCAGCGCTGAACCGCTGTTCATTGCAGCAGTCAACAGTCCCGAATCGATCACATTCGCAGGATCGACTCAATCGATTCAAACGCTCGCCAAAACTTTGGATGCCGAAGGTCGATTCAATCGGACGCTCGAAGTGCCGGTGCCATTCCACAGCCCCATTATCGAAAGCGCGCAAACAGACATTTCGGACCGGACGAGTGTTTCAGCACTGAAGCAACCCGAAGCGGCCTGGTTCTCGTCGGTCATCGGCTCAAAGATTCACGATGAATTTGAGGAATCAAACTTCTGGTGGCGGAACTTTCTTGAACCTGTTCAATTCGAAAGCGCCCTCAATGCCTCAATTCGATCAGGCTGTGACTTATTTGTCGAAATCGGACCTCACGCCAATCTCAATTTCAACATTCACGAATGCCTTAAGGCCAGCGGTGCCGACAACGACACTGGCGTTGTTTACTCGATACACCGAGACCACTCTGAGCAATACACAATGCAGTCAGCGGCCGCAGCGCTCTATTGCCAAGGGGTCAATATTCGGTTTGATCGAATCAATCCTGCAGCAAATGTGTGTGATTTTCCAACTGCCAAACTTGAAGGTGAGGCTCATTGGAAACCCAAGCCGGAGTTTCAGCAAATTGAGAAGCACCACATCGAACCGCACTGCCCCCTAATTGAAGAGCACACAAATGGGCAGACCAGGCACTGGAACATTCCACTCAAGACGAAAGAATGGCCCTGGCTGAACCGGCATCGGCTGCGAGGTGAGCTGATATTTCCAGCTGCCGGCTATGTTGAAGCGGCTCTGGAGACAGCCGGTCGAACTTACGGCTCGCAGTCGATAGAACTGCGTTCGCTGCGATTTCCGAATCTGCTTCTCATACAGGCGAATGCCGACATTGAACTGACACTTCGAAGCCAAGGCGATTCACTTGCGCATGAATTTGAAATCAGCAGTCTAAATGAATCTGTGGATTCCAAAGAAATCACACATAGTCGCGGACAGTTTTCTGAGGGAGAAAATTGCAGACCTGCGCTTCAAATCGAAGACATCAACCGAAAGCTTCAGACCAAAGTTTCGCCTGAGACGATTGAACAGAGGTTTGAAGACTGGGAATTCAGTGGGGATTCTGATCACTGGCTCATTTCCGAGATTCGTGCTGCAGGACAAGATGAGCTGGCCGCATCAATCAAGAAAATCAAAGCCGTCGAAGACCCAGGCCAAACTTGGCTTTTGGACCCATCACTGCTGGATCTTTGTTTTCGCTGTGCTGTCGGAATCGCAGAGTCTGCAGATCTGCTCGTACCGTTTGAAATTGAATCGTTGAAGTACTGGCGAGATGTGCCGGACGAAGTCTGCTGCTACATCAGGAAAAAGCAGACAGAGTCTGGACTCCTTGAGTTTGACATGACTCTCGCTGGCGCCAATGGCGGGGTGATCGCTGCGGTATCGAATCTTCGATTGCGCGAATTGACCGGAATTCAAGAAACACAAAGCGCCTCTGCTGACAGCTTGTTCGCACTGGAGCGGAAGTGGAAAATTCATCAGCCGGGGCGCGGTATAGAATCGCGATTCGAATGCGATTTATCGGTTCTGCAGCGAAAACTGCAGGAGCATACCGCCGCGGCAATTTTTTTCAGATGCCGTTGGAACCACTATGGGACTGCGAATCCAGCGCTTGCCGAAATCGCAGTTGCCTATATCGGGCATGCGCTCAATCAACTCGGGATTTTGCTACATAAAGAAAAGCTTCCGATTGGTGAAGTGGCAGCTAAGTTCAATATTGCCAAAGACCAGCAAGCCCTCTTCTCATCCCTGCTTCGACTGCTGTCAGACTGCGGGTACTTGACGATAAGCCAGAACAACACACCCGAAATTGAATTTAGTGAAGACTGGAAACCCGATCCCGCCCATTCAGTCGAACGCTTTCTTGCAATGCCCGAGTCTGTCGAGTACTTGGCTGAACTGATGCTGATAGACCGTTGCGGCGCTGAACTGCCGAATGTTCTCATCGGACAGAAATCGGGGATAGAGGTTCTGTTTCCAGACGGTTCCGCCGATTTGTTGCAGCATCTTTATCAGAGCAGCCCTACCTGTCAAATCTACAACGACATTCTTGGACAGTCCGTCTCAGAACTGCTTGACACATGGGCGCTGACCAGACCCTGCCGCATTCTTGAAGTTGGCGCCGGCACCGGCGCGGTACTGTCGCACCTCGCGCCTGTCCTCAAAGAGCACTCTATCGAATATACATTTTCCGATGTTTCAAGCCTATTCGTTCGCCGCGCAAAAAGGCGTTTCAAAAACCTGAAGTTTGTGCAGTTCACTGAACTGGACCTCAATGCAGATTTTGAGATACAGGGGTTGGACAACGAAACGTTCGACATCATCCTGGCGGCAGATGCGCTCCACCTTGTGGACGATCCGGGACAGACTCTGCAAAGGCTCGGCAAACTACTTGGGTCCGGTGGTTTCATTAGTTTTATTGAACTGACCGATGAACCGGCTTGGGCGCGGCTGGTTTTCGGCATGCTACGCGACTGGTGGCCGCGCGATGAATCAGACCGATCTTCTGAACCTCCTTGTCTTTCGCGAGAGAGCTGGCTGCAATTGCTCAAGGATGCAGACTATGAGCACGTTGACGCACTGACAGACCGAGAGGATGAAAACGACGGTGTGCATTCAGTGTTTGTGGCCAGAAAGCCACTCTCACTTCACTTAAAAGAGGAACCAGAAGTCGCTGTCACCCGCAAGCGATTGGTGTTTTCGAATTCAGATTCATTTTCGGACTCGTTTGTAAATCGATTCGATAAAGATTCAACCATGCATGTCACGGTTGGAAGTGAATTTTCTTGCTGTGAAAGAGAATTTGTCGCTGACCCGGATAATCCCGATCACTTGAAACAGCTGATCGGCAGGCTGAAGCAGAACAGCGAGATGCCGGACGAGATCATTTTTCTGTGGAATTTCACCAACTCTCATCAGAGTGAGACTGCAGCTGGGCCTCTGCTGGGAAAAACTCCTGTACTTGCTGTCGCCATGCTGATTCAGGCGTTTGATCACCACAGTGTGTACCCATCGTCCTTAAGCCTGGTGACCGCCAATGCGCAATCCGTCAAGAACGAACTGAGCTGGCAGTCTTGTGTGAATGCGGGGTTATGGGGATTCGGCAGGTCTTTAAGGAATGAATATCCAAATATCAACGTAAGACTTGTTGACATAGATCCATCCGGTGATTCGAAGGGGCAGAATCTTCATAACCTTCTGGTTTCAAAAAGCAACCTGAGTGAAGTGTGTCTGAGACACGCGGATCATTATGTTCCTGTGCTTCGGGAGATGAACACTGATCGTCTGAGTGTCACCCAACCTCAGTACACCGTGCTTGCACAGTCCGGAAACGGAAATCTTGACTCATTGAATTATGAAATCAAACCCCTGCCCCCTCTGAAGGACACCGAGGTGCTGATTGAAGTATGCGCCGCTTCCCTTAACTTTCGGGATGTGATGATCGCCTTGGACGCTCTTCCGGACTCTTCAGTCACAGGCGGAGTGATGCAGCACTCTCTGGGAATCGAATGCGCTGGGTACATCCTCGCTATTGGCGAACATGTTCGAAGCGTCGCAGTCGGTGAGCCAGTGGTGGCGCTGGCCACCAATTCACTTGCGAGTCACGCGGTAGCAGATCAAGCGTTTGTCTGTGCCTTGCCTGAGGGCGGAATGATGGAGCAATATGCCGGCGTTCCAACCGCGTATGTAACCGGACTTTTTTGTTTTCCAGAAATCATCAAACTCAAGAAATCCGATCGAGTGCTCATTCATTGCGCTTCCGGCGGTGTTGGAATCGCCTTGATCAATCTTGTCAGAAAAGCCGGTGCGACAGTTCTCGCAAGCGCCGGCACACCGGATAAAGTTCATTTCTTGAATTTGATCGGCGTTGACCGCGTCGCAGACTCGCGCAGCAGTTCCTTCGTTTCGGATGTCTTGGAATGGACTGACGGTGAAGGCGCAGACGTGATTGTGAATGTGCTGGGTGGAGAATTAGCGGCAGAGAATAAGCATATTCTGTCAAAAGGCGGGACCTTTATAGAGCTTGGAAAATATGAAAGCCGCGAAGCGGTGCACAAGCAAATCCGTCAATCCAATTCAACTGCCAGAATCGAAGTGGTTGACATCGATTCGACTTGGCTGAAGCACCCGGAAGTCGTTCAGAGATTGTTTCAAGAGGTCATTCATAGAGTCAATCAGAATGACCTGCCGCTGCTACCCTGTCGGGAATTTCCAGTTTCAAACGCCAATGAAGCCTTTCGACTGATGGCTGGCGCCCGACACATCGGCAAAATCATATTGGCTCCTGACCCAGACAGTTCGTGCGATACGGGCGTTTGGCGATGCGGCCCGATCTGGCCTCACGTTACATATCTCATAACCGGCGGGACTCGAGGATTCGGACTCGCCACAGCGCTTTGGCTGGCAGAACAGGGTGCCAAGCACATCGTCGTCGTTGGACGCTCCGCTGAAATTTCTGAAGAGCTCAAATCGGCCATTCGGACGGCTGAAAGTTTCGGCTGCACAATCGCACCTGTCAGCGCTGACATCACCAATCCTGTCCAGTTACGATCGGAGCTGGAAAAAGCTTGCCAAACACTGCCCCGAATACGAGGAGTGATTCATTGCGCAATGGAAATCGATGACAGCGCAATCATCAATCTGAATCCGGAGCGAATTCAAAAGTCGATAAATGCAAAGGTCACCGGCGCTTGGAATTTGCATCAGCTGACTCAATACATTGATTTGGAATTCTTCATTCTCTACTCATCTGTGACATCAGTGCTGGGGCCGGCCGGCCAAGCCGCGTACGCGGCGGCAAATTCAACAATAGATGCTTTCGCCGATTACCTCAGACAAGCCGGTGTGCCAGCCACCTCGATCAACTGGGGCGCTGTTTCGGATGCAGGTCATGTCGCAGACAATCCGAGTTCTTCAACAGCTGTCGGCAATCAATTTGGAATCGTTCCTCTGCCTGCGGACAGGTTGCTTGCCACTTTGAACGGGCTGATTAAAGGCTCGCATGCTTCGCAAATTATTGTCAGCGGCGCAGAATGGCAGGAAGCAATTCATGTGCGCGAAAGGGCTGAATCCGGCGATCGCAGTTCGACCATTACTCAAAGTCGAGTTGAAAATGAAGCAACCGATTCGAATGGTTTTGCGGACTCTGTACTGGATTGCATTTCGCGGGTTTTAGAAATTCCCAAGCAGGAAATTGAGCTTGATGAACCGATCGTGAATCTGGGCATCGACAGTCTGCTTGCAGTTGAACTGTCGCATCTCTTGCGATCAAACTGTCAGGTTGAAGTCAGCGCGTCTTCGCTGCTGGATCAGGTTTCAGTCCGTGATATTGTAGGGAATGGTTTGATGAATTCCCGATCAACAGTTGAATAAACGGCTGTTTTGCACTAACATATCGTAAGTGTTCACTGTAGGTGTGATTGTAATGGATTCTGCCGGGGATCCATCTCCGATGGCAGCGGCCTGCTGGCGGGGTCTGATGCGCGTCAGGCGTTGAGGATCTGCCGCCAGTTCTTCTGCAGGGGTCTGAGCCAGATGTCCTTGACCGGCAGCGCGCGTTCCTTGAAGCGGTCCATCTTGCCGCGTCCCTGGGTCTGGCCGACCCGCGTCCAGCCGGCGGCCCGGTAGCAGGTGCCTGCGAAGCGCGGCGTCTCGCAGAAGGTCTCCAGCAGCGCCGGCGCGAGCGCGTAGCGCCGCTGCCAGTCGTGCGGCAGCCGGCGTCTGGCCTCGGCGAGGATGTGGGAGGCGAGGTTGGGTACGGTCACCCACGGCAGGATGAGGAATCTGGCGTTGTTGACCACCCGCGGCAGGTTGCGCTGGCGGGTGTCGGCGTCCCAGCCGATGAAGCGGTCCCGGGGGGCGGTCTTCCAGGCGGCCGCGCCGAAGCCCAGCAGGGCCAGCGGCGGCCCGTCCCGGGCGCGGATGAGGTAGCGCATCTGCGCGCCCGGCAGGCGCGTGTGCCCCAGGTAGTGGTAGCGCTCGACGAAGCTGTTCCAGATGCGGCTTTCGGGACCCGCGCGGACGATCTGCCATTCGAGCGGACGCGCGGCTTCAAGGCTGGCGGGCGGCGTTTTGCCTGAGGGCGGATCGGTCTCGGGCAGGCTGCCGAGGTCAGCCGGCGCGCCGGCCGCCGGGAACGGCGCCGCGGGCGGCAGCGCGATCAGCCCGTCGCGGTGCATCCGGCCGAGGGCCACCCGCGCGCTCATGTCCTTGAGCCCGCCGTCGGGCCGGTGCCAGCCCAGATGCTCGCACAGCTGCCGCGAGAGCTGGCGGCGCGATCCGGAGTTTTGCGCGCGGGCCCGGATCCACTCGATCTCGGCGGCGCTGAAGTCGCGCCCGCAGTAGCGCGCCGGGCCGCTCACGGCGCCTGCGGCCAGCCGCCGAACGGCAGCCAGCGGTCCGGGTCGGGCGGCGCGCCGCGCGCCTGCGCGCAGGCTTCCAGATAGCGCGTCAGCCAGGCGCGCACGTCGACCCCGTTCAGCGACAGCGTCTCCAGCACCGAGTGCAGGCAGGCCGTCAGCTCGGCCGCGCGCGCGTTCTTCGAGCCGTGCGACAGCCGGCGCACGATCACCATCCACCTGAGCCCGCGCTCGGCCCGGTTGTTGTCCATCTCCAGCCACGGATGCGCCTCGAAGCAGCGCAGCCCGGCCTCGAACTTTAACAGCCGCGCCAGCGGCCCGGCCCGCGGCGAGCCCTCCTCCAGTCGGGCCAGCTCGCGCGCCGCGCGCTTGAAAAGATCGTCCAGCGCCGCCGCCAGGCGCCGGTGCGCGGCACTGAAAGCCGCATTCTGCGCGGCGAACGCCAGATCCGCATCCCAGTGCGCCAGCCGCCGGGTGTTCAGCGCATACAGCCGGCCGATGCGGTCGGTCCAACGGTCGGCCCAGCCCTTAAGCCCCTTCTCCCCCTTGCCCAGGTCGACGAAGTCGCGCCTGGCATGCGCCCAGCAGAAGGACAGGTCCATGTTCAGCTCGCGGGCGATCGGCGGATAGGCGCAGTAGCGGTCGCACATCAGATGGCCGCCGTCGAAGCCGTCCAGCAGGGCCAGCCCGGCGGCGGAACCGCGGCCGCGGTCGATCAGGAAGCGCACCGAGTCCGGCGTCGCGCAGATCCAGCACCAGCTCTTCGGCTGCCAGCCGCCGTCCTCGCGGCTCACCGGCCAGCTGGTCTCGTCCACATGCCAGGCCAGCGCCGCGCGCCGCTGGTGACGCCCGATCGCCTCGTGCAGCGGCCTGAACAGCTGCAGGAACTTCGCATCATGCCGCGCCAGCGTGCCCTTCGAGACCGGCATGCCCAGCGAGCCGAACCAGCGCGACACGCTGCCCAGCGTCATCTGCATCGAGTGGCGCAGCAGCAGCGCCTGCACCCACACCGAGACGCCGTACTCGCCGCCCCGGAACAGCGGCGCCGCGGGCGGCGCGGCGGTGCGCGTCGCCGGCTGTCCGGCGCAGCCGCAGCATCGCCGCCAGCGCCCGCGGCGGATGCACCGCCGGTAGGCCCTGACCTCCACCTCCTTCATCTCGCTCTCCAGCTCGCCGTGATACGCATAGCGCGCGCCGCACGCGCCGCAGCACGGCGCCGATTGCCGGTCGACCGGCTCGTCGACCACCGGCAGATTGTCGCGCGGCGTGCGCGGCCGGCCCTGGCCGCCGGGCTGCGCGCCGCGCTTTCTCCCACTGCCGCCGCGCCCGCCGCCCTCGCGGCTGCGGCCGTAGCGCTTCTGGTTGGCGCGGTTCAGCCGCGCCTGCAGCTCCCGGTTCTCGCGCCGCAGCTCCTCGATCGTCTCCGCCTGACGCGCCACCTTGCGATGCTGCGCGCGCCGCGCCTTCACCTCCGCCTTGAGCCGCGCATTCTCCCGCCGCAGCGACTCGATCTCGCGCCCCTGGCGCGCGATCGTGCTGTTCCGCCCCCGCACCCCCTGCAGCGTCTCCAGCCGGGAATTCAGCGCCGCATTCTCCGACTCGAGCGCGTCCGCGCGCTGCCGCAGCTCCGCGCACCGGGCGCAGCAGACGCTCTGTTCGGGGTCGATGATGGCCGGCGCACTTGCAGTCATGCGCCTCTATATATCAGATTTTTGCGCTGGTGTCCAGTCCCGCAGGCAGATTTCCGCACATCCCAGGCCCGCCGGAACTGAAATCTCTGTCCGTCAGCGGTGCAGCTTCGCTGTCGGAGCCGGTGTCAGACTGCACACCCAGAGTGAACACTTACAACATATCCGCAGGTGAATAAATTAAAGGATTCATGTAAACATACTGCAAATATAGGAGAGTAAATTGAAAAATCGTCCCACTTCCAAAAAAAATTCTCGACAGAAAGAAGTCAATGAAGGCTCAAAATCGAGCAAGGAAACTGAAGTCAAATACAGAGATGAATTTGTCAAGAAGGTGCTTGAGGCTGACAAAAGAAGCGATCTTGAACTCATTGAAGACACCAAAGCCTTCTTTGATCGATATAGAAAATGATTGCAGACAAATTCCTTCATGGCATTCATCAGGATCATAGGCGAAAAAGCAAGGCAAAAAGTAGATTAACTCAGGTGTCAGCTGAAATCACCTTTCGACGAGATTTGATCAAGTATGAGCATAGAAAAGATGTAGTTGACAAGATTGTCGAAATTACAGATTATTTCAAGAACAGAAATAATCGTTATCTTGCCTCTCATCACGCCGATCATGAATTGAGCGGTAAATTGTCAGGTTTCAGGTCATTGGCACTGTATCCCGGCGAGCGAGGGATTAACGATATTGTTATCATTTACAAGAAACGCAAAAATCACATTGTCTACCTTAACATTGGCAGTCATAGTGATGTTTACGGCGACTAAATTTGCAATCTTAAGCAAGGGTATTGGCTAATTCATATTTTTTCCAAAAGTTTTGCGAAACTGACTCCCGTCAGGCATTGAAATCGCGGCACTGTTTGCGCCCAGCTTGACTTGCGAGAATATTCGAACAATCTTCCGCAATTCAGATAGTCCTCACTCCCAGATATTCACATCAATGCCTTGCTCGATCAGGTGTTCGTCAAGTCTGAAAGATAATACTGAAAATTTGGTTGATTCAAAAATGCTTCGCTGCTGAATCAGATTTCAGTCAGTGATCTTGTAGGGAATTGTTTGATGAATTCACGATCAGCAGTTGAATAAACGGTTGTTTTGCAATAACATATCTACGAGTGAACAAATGAAGAGAATCATGCAAGCATATTCAAATAGAGGCGACTGAAGTGAAAAATCTTCCGACATCCAAAGAAAAAATTCGGCAAGAAGAAATTGAAGCAAGTTCAAAATCTCGAAATGAAGCTGAAGTCAATTCCCACGATGAATTTGTCAAAAAGGTGCTTGAGTCTGACAAAAGAGGCGATCTTGAACTCATCGTTGATACGAAAGCTTTTTATGACCGATACAGAAAAAAGAAATAAGGGAGGTTCCAGCAAGTCTGAAAATTCTCACTCCCTGTTATTCACATCAATTTCTCACTCAATTAGGTGTTCACCAAATCTGAAAGATAACGCTGAAAATTTGGCTGATCCAAATATGCTTCACTGCTGGATCAGGTTTCAGTCAGCGATATCGTCAATAATTGTCAGTGAAATTCGTAGTAAGATATCGATCAAATGATCGATCAGCATTACCCAATCTGAAAATGAATCATTTATGAATTCGCCACAAGCAATATCGAATTGTAATATCCGAAATGAAACAGAATCAAAAGTCCAAAGTGAATCTTCAACAGCAGGAGACTCAAGACAATTCACAGTCTCGCAGTGAAGCTGAAGTTAAATACAACGAAGAATTTGTCAAAAAGGTGCTTGAGGCTGATAAAAGAGGCGATCTCGAACCCTTTGATGGCGCTACAGCTTTTTTTGACCAGTATAGACGAAGGAAGCTTGAGAAGTAGATCCCCGAAATTTTCCTGAAGCCATTTCCTATGGCAAGGAAGACACAGCTTGCGAATCCAATATGCGCGAAATATCGCACAGTCTATCCGAAGCTAAGTCAGTTTTCACTCCCAGATATTGACATCAATGCCTTGCTCGATCAGGTGATCAGCCAATTCTGACAAATAACGTTGAAAATTTGGCTGATCCATATAGGCTTCACTGCTGACATACTGGAACAGTCCGGCAGTGTGAAATTTCTTGAAATAGGCTTCTGATCGAATCACTTCCCTGCCGCTTCTGTCAAACAGAACAATTGTCGGCGCATAGCTCACATCCAGTGTCGTTGCCCAGTCTCGAAAACTGATCGAATTGCCATCAACATCAGTCAACTCATCATTCGACCACATATCCAACTGCACAACGTCGAAACCGTCCAGGTGCTTGCTGACTTCTGAATCCGCAAGTACTAAGTTGTGCAGAGTCTCGCAATTCGGACACTGTGATTGCTCAAAAAACACAGCAAGCGGACGGGAATCGGCACGGCGTTCGAGATCATAAGGCGCCGGCTGAAAGAAGGGCTGGGCAATCAGTCCCTCTTGGCTCGCATCGCTGTCCGCCAGCGCGGTACGGACATAGTCGCGGTACGGAGTATTCGCTTCATGGTGTTCTGCAACGAATGTCAGCGCAGCCAGAAATTCACGCGGCGGCAGATAGCCATTCAGTTTGAGAATCGCCTTGCCCTGTTCATTGAAAAATAGAAGCGTTGGTGTGAACTGAACTTTCAATGCGGCGGAAAATTCCTTTTCTGTATACGATCGGCCGCCTACAGTCACCACCTCCCGGTCACCCCAGATGTTTATCGAAATGACATCGAACTTTTCCTTCACCAATTCCAGAATATTCTTCTGGCTCAAGTTTCTTTCAACCAGTAAATTGCAGTACGGGCAGCCATCTTGCTGGAACACCAATAGCACCCTCTTGCCCTGCTCCGCTGCTTCAGCGATGTCATCACTGAATTCTAGAAAGCTCTCTTTGAACCAATCTGGATACTCAGTGGGTTTCGCACCTGAGAAAGTGCCGGTCTCGATGCTGCTGGCTTCACCGCCGGCTGTGTTTTCTTGAGCGAACGCCAACGACGAAAGAAAGCCGAAAATCAAGGTCAATGCCAAGAGCGATAGTCTGTTCGATTTGCTGAGGGATTTCATGATTTCAATTTGCAAATGGATTGGTGAAAAAGGGAACGACTGTTCCACATTATGTTGCGTTAGACACGGTTAGGTTGCAAAAGTGTTCAATCATTAACAACGATGAGGACTTCTATGCTTGAAAATCCAAGAATTTTCGAATGGCAAATGAACGCTCAATTTGAGACTTTCATAAATTTCTTGTGTTGCCTGGCAAGGTCGTGCCAGTGGCTTGGATCCCAATATCCGCGTGCTCGCGCAGACGTATTGGGAAGCACCCAAACTTCAGTTGAATCGAAATATGCAGTGTGCTGGCGCCCGTAAGCGACAGCCAGAGATTTCGAGGTTTGCTTGACCTCGCTGGAAAACATTCGAAAATTGTTTTTTCCGTTGAAAGCCAGAATCTTCGGTTGAAATCGCCTGATTTTTTCGTAGAGTGCCAAAGGATTGTCTCCGCTTCCAGACAGCTCATGATCACTGCCAGACTCAAACTTGTTGATATCAGTCAGACCGATGCAGTACCGAGGCAGCAGAAGATATTCTTCGGGTTCGAGTTGATGGTCTGTCAAACCTGTTTCAGCAAGGATGTTCCAGAATTGATTGCTGAAGTGGGCGTAGTAGGCGCGTCTTCGCGCAGATTCCGGACTTGGCGCTCTTCCGCAGAAGACTGTGACAAGACCCGGCTCAAGGACATCAGGAACAATGTAGTTCGCTTTGGACTGGGTTGTATTCAAATATACGAACTTTGGAATGTTAGGCAGAGCAATTAGTGTCTACGACTCCAAATCTGCATAGCAATACATAAAGCAATTCACTCTCGCACTTTTGTTCATCTCTAATAGAGAGGCCATTCTTTGGCTGATTCGTCGTATGCTTCAACTATAGTACCCAACGCTCGCTTGAGCAGTCCTGTCTCTGCTATTTGAGATGGACTTTCATATGAGTACCGCCATCTCACAAATAAATCTTTGTTTAGGCTCAAAATACTACGAATGTCATGATAAATCGGTGAAAAACTCGGCACCGACAGATTTGGAATCTTCGGCATCTTCTCATCCAGTAAGCTCTGTGTGTCTTCATTCAAACTTTCGAATAACGCTAGAAGGTCATGACTTTTGTCGGGCGGTTTTTTACGTTCGCGAATTTGCCATGCCTTTAGTGCAATCTCTGTTGCAAGAGACAAAATTACTGGGATCGCTAAACACTTCCCTTCGAAAAGTAAAACATCAAACTGGGATAGTTCCTTTTCCTCTGTATCAAGTTCTTCGACGAGTCGCTGTAGAGCTTTCGCGCGGCAAATTATCCAATCTGGATTGCTAATCATAAATTGCTCGTTGCTATGGTTCATGTTTCTATTGTGCTCTTGAGTCCCAACTTCATCGTCGGTAAATGAAACCGCCATCGCAGATTTAGCACGATAAAATTTTGCGATATATCGTTCAGAAAAACGATTTCTATAGACAGCAAAAAATTTCTGTTTCTGGCAATCATCTTCACTACGAAATAGATAAGCAAATCTCCCATCAATTCCTATTGAGCCCAATCAGTAGAAAGTACCTCCGCTTGTTCGAGTACAGTTAATGTTGCTTGATCTTGCTTATCCGGTGGGTAACCGTACCTGCGTAGAATGCGCCTCACAAGTCGGCGAAGATGGGCACGAACATTCTCACGAAGTGTCCAGTCGATAGTAACATTCTTACGGACAGTATCAACAAGCTCTCGGGCTATGTGGCAGAGTGTGTCATCTCCAAGCTCTTGTACAGCACTGTGATTCGTCTCAAGTGCATCATAAAATGCGAGTTCCTCTTCTGACAACCCTAACGCCTCGCCACGAGCGTTCGCTTTACGCATCTCACGAGCAAGCTTTATCAGTTCCTCAATTACTTGTGTCGCTTCAATTGTACGGTTCTGGTAACGTCGAAGTGTTTTTTCCAACATCTGAGCAAACGAATTCGCTTGAACAATATTCTTTTTTCGACGGATAGTCAACTCGCTTTTTAACAATTTCTGAAGTAGTTCGACAGCAAGGTTTCGCTGTGGCATACTCTTAACCTCATTTAAAAATTCTTCAGACAGGATTGAAATGTCGGGCTTGCTCAATCCAGCTGCAGAGTAAATATCGACTACTCCTTCCGAGGCAACCGCACGCGAAACAATCTGTCGGATTGCATAATCCAATTCCTCCTTCGATTTCGTTTCTCCCGTGACTCGCTTTGCCAGTACTGACCTCACAGCTTGAAAGAACGATAAGTCATCGCGAATCTGAATCGTTTTTTTGTGTGGAACTGCCAGTGCAAATGCTTGGGAGAGTGATCGTACGGCAGAAAGGTATCGATCTTTACCGTTTTCCTGTGCCAATATATGCTCTTGCGCAGCAGGTAACAAACTCACGCGTTGTACGGATGTTCCATCGATCCACAGGCTGTAATCGAATCCATGTAGGAAGTTGCAACAAATCTCATACTTCTCCAGCATTACCTTTACCGCTTCCGACTGGTCGATTACGGTCTGACCCCTACCACCGCTCTCTGAATAAGTTGCGAGCGCCTTCTTTAACTCGTGCGCTAACCCAAGATAGTCAACTACTAATCCACCAGGTTTATCGCGAAAGACTCTATTGACTCGAGCAATAGCCTGCATCAATCCATGCCCTCGCATAGGTTTATCAATGTACATGGTGTGTAGACTCGGGGCATCAAAACCAGTTAACCACATGTCACGCACCAAAACTATTCGAAATGGATCTTTTGGATTACGGAACCGCTTCGCTAAAGCTTCACGCCGCGCTTTATTTCCAATATAACGCTGCCATTCCACTGGGTCTGAAGCATCGCCGGTCATCACAATTTTGATTTCCCCTTTATCGTCAGCCAAATTTTCCCAATCAGGACGTAGTCGAACAAGTTCGCGGTACAGGTCGACACAAATACGCCGACTCATGCAAACGACCATGGCCTTACCGTCTATCACCTCCTGTCGATGTTCGAAATGATCAACAATGTTTTTCGCGACAATTGCAATACGATTCTCCGATCCTACGATAGCTTCCAGCTGAGCCCATTTCGTCTTCAGCTTTTCCTTGCGGCTGAGTTCTTCGCCTTCAGTAACGTCGTCAAATTCGATGTCGATGTTTCTCTTTACTACTTCGTCAAGAGCCAAACTCGCGAGTCTGCTCTCGTAGTAGATCGGTACCGTTGCACAGTCTTCGACAGCATGTTGGATATGATAGATATCGATATAGTCTCCAAACACCGCTCGGGTGTTGGCGTCTTCAAGCTCAATTGGCGTGCCAGTGAAACCGACAAAAGACGCATTGGGCATAGCATCCCGCATGTGTCGGGCGTAGCCATCGATAAAGTCGTACTGGCTACGATGAGCCTCATCAGCAATTACAACTATGTTGCGACGGTTCGATAACAGAGGAAATTTGTCACCCTTTTCCTCTGGAAAAAATTTCTGAATTGTGGTGAATATCACACCGCCAGACTCGACTTTGAGTTTCGCACGCAGATCCGCCCTGCTCTCAGCTTGCGTCGGCGGTTGCCCAAACAATTCTTGGCACCGAGAAAAAGTACCGAATAGTTGATCATCTAGGTCGTTCCGGTCTGTCAACACGACAACAGTTGGATTCTCCATTTCCGTTTCTCGCACAATTTTCCCGACATAGAATGCCATTGTCAAGCTTTTGCCAGAACCTTGAGTATGCCACACAACGCCAATCCGACAGTCACCAGGTTCTCCACCATTTCTGCGTTTAAATTCATTGGCATCAGCTTTGACTCTAGTGTCAAGTCATTCATCTAATGTCGGATAGAGGTGCTTCAGCTTGATTCTGGCATCCTGCGTGGTGAACTGCCAGTTCACCTTGGCATCCGTGCCGTTGCGCCTCTCCCGCCAGGCGGTCACCTCCGCGTCGGTCTCCTGCATCGTGTCAATGCGTCGGTTCAGGCACTGGCGCGACATCACGCTGATCTCCGACTCCGCCACATTCAGCCAGCTGCCGTGCTTCGGCGTGTAGACGAACTCGAAGCGCTCCAGCAGCGCCCGCGCCTCCTCCGGCGCAAAGGTCTCATACAGCGCGCCCGGCGTGTGCGTGTTCAGATTGTCCATCACCAGCGTGATCTTCTTGGCCTTGGGATACGCGTCCGAGATGTCTTTCACAAACGCCGCCCAGTCGGTCTTGGTGCGCCGCTTCGACACCTTGGTGAGACGCCATCCTGCCAGCGGCTCCGAGGCCATGAAGATGCTGCACACCCCCAGCCGCCGGTACTCGTAGTCCACCCGCCGGCAGCGGCCCGGCGCGGCCGCGATCGGCACCCGCGTCTCGGCCAGCAGCTGGCGCGGCGTCTCATCCATGCAAACCACCGGATAATCGGCATCATGAGGACGTTTATAGACCTCCAGCACCTCTTCCATCCGGGCCACGAATTCGGCATTCTGCTCGGGCGGGATCACCCATTCCTTCCGGCTCCAAGGCTTAAGTTCGTTTTTTTTAAAGCCTGACGCACTGTTTCATGCGACACGCTGTCAATGATCTCCAGCGCCACCGCCCGCTCCGCCAGCAGCCGCAGCGACCACTGCGAATGGCCGGCCGGCGGCTCGCTGCAGGCCAGCGTCACCAGACGCGCCTCCACCTCGCCGTCCACTTTGCGGTCATAGTGCGGGCGCCGGCCCTGCCGGCCGCCCAGCGCGATCTCCAGGCACTCCTCACAGCAGCGCTGCTTGACCCGGTCCACCTTGCGCGCGCTGATCTGCAGCATCTCAGCGATGTCCTCGCTGGTCTTGCGCTTCGGATTGAACTCGCCCGCATCGCAGTTCAGCAGAATCAGCGCATTGATTACCTTCTGCGAGGCATGCTTGCCCTTGCGTATGATCTCGTGCAGCTGCTCGCGCTCATGCTCCTCCAACATCACCACATATCGCTTCATGATCGGTTCCCCGTCGCATTCTTGTGAAAATATTTAACGAGCCTATATTATATTTTCTCCCGACTTTTCTCGATTGACCGAGCACTAGTCGAAGCTGACTTCCGTAAATTCGCTGCTCTTATGGTTTGTTCAACAGCCTTGCGAACAGCTTCAAACTGATGGTAACCGGCCAATTTCTTAGTGATTAAAGCTCCGTCATCCTCAAAAACAATAAAGTTCTGAATCAGCGAAATAAAGCGACTTGGTTCCATCGCGCCTGCGAGAGTTATTTGCAACTGTGGTAGTTGAGATTCGACCAATCTGTTTCCTTCAATTGTTCGCCACGGTTTGAACCACTCTCGTCCAGCCGTTAAGGTGCCCATACGAGCATCTACTCCATCTGAAACAACAAGCACTGCATTGAACACGAACAAATTCGATAACTCAGCTTTGTATGTTTGTAGTTGTTGCCATGCTGTCCAAATTGTTGCATCCTCATCGGCTGGATTCTTGAGTTCAATAATTGCTAAGGGCAATCCATTTACGAAAAGCACCAAATCAGGGCGCCGTTCAGAGTTATTTTCGACTACTGTAAACTGGTTTACTGCGACCAAGTTATTGTTATGTGGCATTTCAAAATCAATAGCGCGAACTTGAGCACCTCGCAAGGTTCCGCCGCATCGGTATTCGACCGTTACGCCATCTCTCAACATTCGATGAAAATTTCGATTACGAGTTACCAGTGTCGCACCTACCGGATTGGTTAACGTTCGAAATGCATCGTCAAGTGATAAAGGTGGCAATTCTGGGTTGAGCAAAGCCAGTGCATCTCGGAGCCGTCGCTCCAATACGACGCTGCTGTAATTGCTTCTCTCGCTGTCGTCGGAAGATGGCGCAATGTCTGGACCGTGCGCAACTTCCCAGCCACAACAACTCAGCCACTCTAAAGCCGCTTCTTCAACGACGGACTCCGTAAATTTAACCATCATGTGCACCCCCGTTCAAAGCAATCATTGAATTCACTTCGTCCTATCTAATCATCCAGAACGATTGCAATGACATACAAGAAAATCTGATAGTAATCGCTAGTGATGTAGAGATCGAACTTGTTTTACGGCGCGCTATCAACGCTACAAGTTGTCAAAATAAAATTGAGCGGAATCAGAAATTCAACGCCTGATATTCCACAAGCACCGAACGCCCTACGATGTCGGCAATGGACACCGACATTTCAGCACCAGACGCATCGGTAAGTTTCAAAGGTTTGCCAAAACAAAAAGGCACAGGTTGTTCCCTTCCGTCTTCAATAATGATATTGCTTGCATAAAGATAGGCTCTATCTGCGGAATCAACATATACATCCAAACTACCGCACAACCCTGGAAGATGCACTGCGTCCCCCAGGAATATGGCTGCACCTCCACTTGAAAAGGAGTTAAGCTCCAATGTCAGACCACCTTGGTTTGGCATCCAATTTTGTACGCTGCCCGCTGAATATTTTCGTGCTGCTGCATAGACAGTCAATGGAAGATGTGTCGTGTAAAATTGAGAACGGCTTCACCAGCTTCATTAGTGGTGATTCGTTTCACGGTATTGTTCGGGTAAATCGCTAAAACTTCAACTCCTGCCAGAGGTTCTCCTCGCGAATGTACTGCAATGGTTACATAATTGGGACTCAGTTCTAATTTGGCGGAAGGTAGAGTTAACACAAGATTTGTATTGCCCACAATTCTATACTTCGGTGAGATTCCAGCAGATTCTTTTATCTTCTTTAGAATGATCGTTACACCATCTCCCCGCCGTTCCATCAAGTACAAACGATGTTCAGATCCAGGTATATCCCCCACCGGAAATCGACCGAAGACAGAGGCAATGACTTCATTTCGTGTCACTTGAATTGAATTCATATCTTCGACGGTCATACCATTTGGAAGCTGGCCAGGAGAATCGATTTCAAGTCGATATTCAAACATTGATAATCGGATCCGCCGAGATGACATGGAGTAGTCGCGGTGTACTACAGCATTTACGATAGCTTCAAATACAGCAGTCTTACTGTACTGTGGCATATTTTCTCTTGCGGGTGTTTTGCGAGCCGCGACTCGCATGTTGCGTACCACAAACTTAGCTGCATCAGCGATTTGCGTTCCCAGAGGTCCAATGATCTCCTGCGCATCCAACTGACCGGATGCCCGGTCCTTTCCAGGGTAGTGAGTAGCCATAATCGCAGCTTGCTGCAACCATTGCTGAGGTGAATCCGTACAGAGCAATACTCCAGCGATGGTGGCTCTTAAAACTCGGCGTTCATATTCTGCAAGTAAATGAAGGTTTTTGAGTCCTATACGAGGGTTTTCTGAACCAAAAACGCTGAGCAGTGGTTCCCAAAGCCTCTCATTTAGTGTTTCGAAACCTGTCTCTGGTACTATCCTATTGTCAAATGACACATTGCTACTCTCGGCTCGAATCCGAGCAAGCCGTAGGCTTTCCTCCATATTCATGCGCCTCTTAGTCGAACCAGCGCGAACGAAGGCACGCCCAGCCCGCTCATGAACAGTAGTTCCCTTCGGAATTTCAGCTAAAACGAATCTCTTGCCATCAAGTTCGCGCTTATGAATAAAGAACCTAAGCGGTGGATTAATGATGTCTCTGCCAATCTCAACCAACAGTTGATCGATCGCGGACATTTGTTCTGTGGACATTCCCTGAACCTGCCCATCATCCATAACTCCACATACAAGATAACCGCCAATACCATTGGCGAAGGCAATCATTTCGTCGGCAAGGTTATCTCGTTTCGGACTCGTCGGTTGATTGCCCTTAAACTCTATCTGTTTAAATTCCCAACGGCTGTCCTCGCCCAGACTCAAGTATTGTCTTAGTTCATCATCACTTATGGTCACAGTTCAATCGGAGATCCGCCTGTTCGAGTATGGCATTTCAAATTAACCGATAACTTGGTGCAAAAAATCATATCACCGCTCCAACTGTGCGCTCGGCTTCGCGAATTCGAATTTCGCCAGATATGAGTTTGGGTAGTAAGTTATCTCGAATTCGAGTAAGGGTTCGAATTTCATGTTCGTTCATTCTAATTCGATCATCCAATGGACCTACAATTTCTTCAAATTTAACAACAATATCTGAAGTGGGCTCTATTACTCTCAAGGATTGGAACTGTTTCTTTGTGATTGCACCAAACACTGTACCGGTATGTTCAAACTGATGCAACTCTTGTTGTAATTCCAATACTGAATAATAAGTGAACGACCGTGCTCCTGACTTATGGCGAAGACTTGCTACCCCTCGCCCAATACAACATTGCTCCCATGCCATATTTACATCGCCGACAGGCGCTCGAACACTTACAAGTGTATCGTCGCTTAATGCGACTTTGGTAGGTGCAGTGCAAAATCTACGATTCTCAGGAAAACGAAACCCGAATTCAGCACGACCCTGATACATCGGCAACCCTTCGCCAATATCGTTGTATGTATTTCCTGATGGTGATTGGCCCATATTCAAATTAAAACTGTTTCCTACTTCGTTAATTTTCCATCCAGTTGGCAATCTGCCATTACTAATTTCGTCTGGGAATAATTTCCAAATCTCAGAAGCGAGGTACGGCGTACGACTTCCCTCACATTTAGCTCGAGTAGGCCCAAATTCAATGAACCAGTCCCAAAAAATGGTTCGCGCTATCGCCTCTAATTTTTTATTCATTCGCTGATTCGATTCTATCTTGTCGTCCAAAGAATCAAGTATTCGTGCTATATCTTGTTGTATGGAGATAGATGGCAAATTAATGCGTAAACTCTCAATATCGGCGGTCCTGATTGAAGGATATGCTGACGTACTATGTTCTGCAATTGTATGCAGATATTCGACGATTTCATCCTGAGTCAAATACCAGAAAATAAATCCTGTGTGAGCTAAATTCGGTTTCCCGCGAAATACAGAAAAACCAGTAGAAACCAAAAAATTTTTCGGTATTTCCTTTAGTAAGCCAAAGTGCCTCTTGTTCGGCCTCACTGTGGAATATACGATATCGCCCTCTTGAGCCTTTTTTCTGGCACGTGTGGGCAACTTATCTCGACCAATTGAAATGTGCTGGATTTTACTGATTCGATTTTCGAAAATACTTCCAGTATCCAGATAATTCACGAAATTCCATTCATCTTTCGATGAATATGTTTTTTCATTTAGTTCTATACAATCGCCAAGTTCTAAAACCGTCAGTTTGTTGGCGCAATCTGTCGAACTCACCCGATTTGAATCCAATTTTTCGGTTTCGTTATTGGACAACTCTGATGGAAGTAACTCCACCCCACTCCTATCAATAACACTCCGAAACTCCGAATCAATTCGCGCCCAATCAACAATATCAACTTTGAAAGGAAGATCGGATTCCCGAAATTCTTCCATCAAACTCGACATTAGTTGTAGTGAAAGGGATTCGTCACTCAGAATTGCGAGATCAAGATCCGAATATTCATCTGCTGTCCAAGTCGCACGAGATCCAAATACCAAAACCTTTTGATTAGGTACGAATCGATACAGAATTCCTCGCACAATTTCTAAAAAATCGGGACGAAGATCAATTCGAAGCGCTTCTTCGCTCATAAGAGCCTCTCCCGCAACCTCTCGCGTAGGAATTTAACTTCATCAACAAATCGCGGGATATCTTCAACTACCTTCAGTGCTGTTTCCTCGTCGTAAGTGTGACTAGTGCTATTCCGCATATCTCGAAACCCTCGCCAGTCCAACCATTCTCCGAGTAGCAGACCCTGCACATTTCCTTCACGTATTAATTCTTGAAATGTCATTGCATCTATCAAAGTTGGATTCGCTGATGCATATTCAAGATAACGCTTTAATACTTTATGTGACTGCTCATAGGTGAACTCAAAGCGTTGAATCAAACCGTCTCGTATCTGATCATCACTTATGTCCTTCAGAAATCGAACTAATCCCTCTTCAAGACGTGCAATTGATCGTTCAAATGGCTCAACAGTCGGTTTATCAGATATCATGCTTTAGCCTTTCCATAATCCTAACTTTGTAAGATTGACTTTAATTTCCGCGTCCAACTTTGTGCTCTCTGTCTGCAGGTGGCGCAACTCACCGGCTAATCGAATGAATTTCTTTTCGAAATGTTCGCCATCTACTTCTTTTGGGGGAGGAGCAATATAACGACCTGGTGTGAGGACATAACCGTGCTTGCGAACTTCCTCTAAAGATACGCTTTTACAAAAACCCGGAGAATCTACATATTTGCTATTCTTTTGTTCACCACGCCAATTGTGGTAAGTATCTGCAATTTGAATTATTTCCTTGTCAGTTAACTCTCGATGAGTACGATCAACCATTCGCCCGAATGTGCGAGCATCAAAAAAGAGTATCTCGTTATGTCGTCTACGAAATTTACCATTTGAACGGTTACGGGACAGAAACCAAAGACATGCCGGAATTTGTGTTGAATAGAAAAGTTGGCCCGGTAAGGCAATCATGCAGTCCACCAATCCAGATTCGATCAAATTTTGTCTTATTTTGCTTTCGTCTGAATTGGAAGACGACATTGAGCCGTTAGCAAGTACAAATCCCGCAATTCCGTTAGGAGTCAAATGATGAACAATGTGCTGCACCCAAGCGAAATTAGCATTGTTTTTGGGTGGAATACCAAATTGCCACCTTTTGTCTTCGACTAATCGTTCTCCAGCCCAGTTCGATACGTTAAATGGGGGATTGGCGAGAATATAGTCGGCTTTGAGGTCAGGAAACTGGTCGTCGTGAAAACTGTCGCCATGTGCAATCCGACCCTCGATACCACGAATAGCCAAATTCATTTTCGACAAGCGCCACGTGGTGTAATTCGATTCCTGTCCCCAGATCGAAATGTCACCACGTGCTTCGCCCCCGTTCCCATTACCAGATGTATGCGCCTCAATAAACTCCATAGACTGTACAAACATCCCTGACGACCCACAACAGGGGTCGTACACTCGTCCTCGAAACGGCTCCAACATCTCAACCAACAGCCGAACCACGCAACGCGGCGTGTAAAACTGCCCACCTTTCTTTCCTTCGGCATTTGCGAACCGCGACAAGAAGTATTCATAAACGCGTCCCAGTACATCTTGAGAGCGAGCTTCCGCATCTCCTACCCTAATGTTTCCGATAATATCAATGAGTTGTCCAAGCCGTATCTTGTCCAATGCATGACGGGCATATACTTTCGGTAGAACATCTTTCAAAACTGGATTGTCACGCTCAATTGCCACCATCGCGTCATCTACGAATCTGCCAATAGTTGGTTGACGCGCACATTTTCTCAAGTAGTTCCAGCGCGCTTCTTTCGGAACCCAGAAAATGTTTTCCGCAATGTATTCGTCTCGGTCTTCTGCGGCCTCCTCACCCCATTCGGAGAGAACAATTTCGTGACGCTCTTCGAATGCGTCTGAAATGTACTTGAGAAAGATCAAACCAAGCACAACATGCTTGTATTCCGCAGCATCCATTGAGCCTCGCAACGCATCTGCCGAATCCCATAATTTATCTTCGTAGTTGGTTATGGCACCGCCAAATGACGCTGTTTCCTTACTGGATGGTTTCTTTCGTGATGCTCGTTGTGTCAAGAAAATTTCCTCAAGATTCAATAATAATTCTGAAGTTCACCTGCCCGTTAATCTACTCACTCGAAATTCAGAAAAAGAGATTTTGGGGTTTGAAGTGTTCTCAAATTCGACGGAAATACAAAATTTCGCTTATTGATGACAACCTTGTAGTTTGACTAAAGAAAACTTGAACTTCGTTAACTTGACGAGTCATTTTTCTTCGAAATTTCAGAAGCAAATGACATCTAACTCCCCGTCAATCATTACCGAATTTTACTCCTACATAGATTTTACTCTCGTTAAACACTCTGATAATTGAATCTGGATCAGGGCAAACTAGCCTTTGCTCAAAACTATTGGCCTCGCACACCTCCTCAATTAAATTTTCTCTTAATTTCAATACTACAAACTGATTCTGAATTGAACTACTCTCGCGCACCCGAATGAGTTCGATCGAAGTTGAAGCAGAGACCTTCAATCGAATCAAGGGACGAATTGGCAGATCATTCTGAAATTCAGCCAAGTACTCTTCTGAAGCCATCCGTTCCGCTAGTCTTGATACCTCAATGCTTTCCTCCATGCGGAGCTCTCCAATATAAACCGCATCCCCAAAATCCCGACGATACTCTTCAATCAGAAGTTCAGGCAGGTCTTGCCAGTGCTGCGCCTGATCCTCCCGCTTCAGTGTTGTGATTCGCTCGGACATCGCGGACAAAGCCAAGTCGCGAAACTCCGCACAAGGTGAATTGATGATTTGCGACATCACCTGATAATTGAAGTCATTCAATACATTGCCGACAACAACGCTCGCCTCTCCAATCATTCCGCCGCCGATTCCTGCAATCCGCCGGCCCGACACCTCAACCTCATTGGTATAGCGAAGCACTGCTTCCACACCAATTCGGTTCAGCATATTGATGGGCTGACGCAATCGCTCCTTGTAGACATTGGCCGGAATCGCGGGGCTTCTTTTCCGGTGAAAAATTGACTGATAGAAGAGCTGCTGGTCATCCAGATAGGTGACACCGCCGCCTAGCCGACGGCGCACCACGGGATAACCAAGTTCTGAACGAGTCGATTCATCCAAAACCTGTCGCACGTTCTGATGATACCCGATGCAGAAGTACGGGTCTTTCGGCCGACAGATGATGATCGTATCGGGTGAGTCTTCTGTCATGCAGCTTGCAACTGCATGGTAGATCGCTTGCGAATCCTGACTGGAAACAACTCCCAAATTCAGAATGCGCAAACGCGTAGTCGGCTGCATCGTCGATTTCAGTTGCAGGTCTGCGCTTATGCCAAATCGCCAGCCAATCCCGCGTGCGGCAACTGCCGCCGCCGCACCCAGGATTCCTCTAGCCGAAAATCGATTTCAGCAACTTTGTCGAGTTGGCATCAGCGATGAATTCTGAAATCAAGCTTTCGCTCTAATGCCTAAGCCTCTTCCAATGCTTCAACGGATTCCGGTATGGTTTGACCCCCATCGACAACAATGGTCTGTCCGGTGATGTATGCCGCTTCATCCGATGCAAAAAACAGCGCTGCGTTGCCAATGTCATCAACTGATCCCAAACGCTTGAGCGGAATCGACGCCGCCATGGTCTCCAGGTAGTCCTCACCCAAGCCCTGCAATCCTTCGGTAATGATGTTGCCTGGCATGACCGCATTTACGGTGATGCCGTACTTGGCGAACTCCATGCACGCAGTCTTCATAAATCCCAACTGACCCGACTTGCTCGCGCCATAGTGGGTCCATCCTGGATAGCCGGTGATCGGACCCGTGATCGAAGAAGTGATGATGATGCGCCCTGCACTGCTCTCCTTCAATTTCGGCAGGCAGCTCTTGATCGCCAAGAAAGTGCCTTTCAGGTTCGTTCCGAGCACCAAATCCCATTCATCACTTGACATGTTCTCAAGGTGATTCTGAGGAAAAATTCCGGCATTGCAGCACAGGATGTCGATGCCGCCGTGCCTTTCGGCAGCCGTTGCCGCCATCGCGTCCAGCTCTTCTGAATTGGTTACATCTGCCGAACAGGCGGATGCAGAACCCCCCTCGCTGCGAATCTCCTCTGCAGTTGCTTCAGCGGCTTCCAAGCCGCGCGCGACAATCAATACCTGCGCGCCGTGCTTTGCGAACACTTTAGCAATACCTTTGCCGATTCCCATGCTGGAACCGGTTACTACAACTGATCTGCCCTCTACTGATGTCAGCATTTGCTCTGTACCTCCAGGTGTAATTCTTTAAAAAGTTGTTGACCGTGACTAATTTACTGATTTTCACTCCGAATTTTCAGAAAAATCTCACCGAAATTTTGCGTTATCAAAAAATTGCTGTCTACTGTCAAGTTTCGCTCAGGCGAATTCCTTAAATTATTGGCATCAACAAAGCGGTCACTGTTATCAGTCGGCCACAAGGGAGGTTCAAATGCAAGAAACCAAGCAGGAATTTCTGGAGCGCACCAAGCAATACTGGAATCCCGGAAAGACGACTGACTGGCAGAACTTCGGTGTCGATCTGGTCATTGACCGACGGGAAGGCTACCACCTCTACGACATGGATGGCCGCCGCCTCATCGATGTTCACCTCAATGGCGGCACCTACAATCTGGGACACCGAAATCCTGAAGTGGTCGCGGCGGTCAAAGAGGGGATGAAGTACTTTGACATCGGCAATCACCACTTCCCGTCGCTGATGCGCACCCACGTCGCCCAGATGCTGGCTGAATGCACACCCGAAGGATTGCAGTACACCATCTATGCTTCAGGCGGCGGCGAGGCTATCGACATCGCGCTGAAGTGCGCGCGCCATGCAACCAAACGACGCAAGATGATCTGCATCGATCACTGCTACCACGGTCATACCGGACTCGCCGTCCAAGTCGGTGATGAGCGATTTTCAAAGCTCTTTCTGAGTGATGCCCCGCAGCAGGAAGTCGTCAAGGTGCCATTCAATGACTTGGAAGCGATTGAGCGGGAGATACGGGTTGGAGACGCAGCCTGTGTCATCATTGAGACAATCCCTGCCACCTACGGATTTCCAATGCCGGATGAAGGTTATCTTGCGGCGATCAAAGCGGCTTGCGAGAAGGTTGGCACTCTCTTTATCGCAGATGAAGTGCAGACTGGACTCATGCGATGCGGTGAAATCTGGGGAATCGACACCTATGGCGTCAAACCCGACATTCTGGTAACCGGCAAAGGACTGTCCGGCGGTATCTACCCGATCGGCGCGGTGATCGTCAACGAACGCTCGGGCGCCTGGCTCAAAGAAGATGGCTGGGGCCACATGTCAACCTTCGGCGGCGCAGAGCTTGGCTGCATTGCCGCCGCTAAAGTGCTTGAGATTTCCAATCGCCCGGAAGTGCGATCAATGGTTCACTACATCGCCCGATACATGCGCAGCGGGCTGGAACAGCTTCGCAGAAACTACCCGGACTTCTTTGTTGGAATCCGCCAGCGCGGAGTTGTGATCGGACTGGAGTTCAATCATCCGGAAGGCGCGGTTCACGTAATGAGAGCCTTGTTCAAGAACGGCGTTTGGGCTATATTTTCCTCTCTTGATCCGCAGGTTTTACAATTCAAGCCCGGAATCCTTGTTGACAAAGAGCTCTGTGACGAAATTCTGAACCGGTTGGATACAGCGCTGGTTCAGGCCCGGGCATCAGCATTCAACAGTGGATCAAAAACCAGAGGTTCTGCCGCCAAGCAGACTGAAAGAGAAGAACTGGCAGACGCTGCTTAGACAGATTGGAGGAGAAAGCATGTCTAATTTTGAGGAATTGCCACACGAAGAGCAGCTGGCGCTGCTTGAGCAGGTCGCGAAAAACGCAGTCGCGCACTACGAACTGCCAGCCGATGTTTCCGTTGAGATGATCAATCTTTCGGAAAACGCGACCTACCGAGTCGACGACCTTTCCACTGGCCGGAAATTGGCGCTGCGCGTTCATCGCGAGGGCTATCACTCTTATGCCGCGATCCAATCTGAACACGCCTGGACCGATGCGCTGCGCGAGCAGGCTGGAGTGGTCACTCCAGTGATCGTGCCGGGCAAAGATGGTGAGAACATCCAGTCTGTCGCAGTCGAAGGCATGCCGGGGAGTCCCAGAAATGTGGTGATGTTTGACTGGGAATCAGGTGTCGAACCGCCAGAAGATCAATTGGTCGGCCGTCCCTTTGAACTTCTCGGCAGTGTTTCCGCACAAATGCACAAGCATTCCAAGAACTGGCAGCGGCCGGAGTGGTTCGAGCGTTACACCTGGGACTTTGAAACCAGTATCGGTGACAACCCGCACTGGGGCAGATGGCAGGATGGCATGGGTGTTGATGCTACTCGTCAAGAGTTGTTTGGTCGAACCGCAGACTTGATCGCAGCGAGACTGGAATCTTTCGGTCAGGGGCCGGATCGATGGGGCCTGGTGCACTGCGATATTCGACTGGCAAATCTGCTGATCGAAGGCGAGGTGACCAAGGTCATTGATTTTGATGACTGCGGATTCAGCTGGTTCATGTACGACTGCGCGACAGCGCTGAGCTTCATCGAAGGACGACCTGAGGTCCCTGATTTGATCCAGTCTTGGGTGAAAGGTTATCGGACCGTGATGCACCTGTCGCAAGAGGATGAGGCGGAAATTCCGACGTTTGTGATGCTGCGTCGACTGCTGCTGGTGGCCTGGATTGGCTCTCACTCAGAAACTGATCTCGCACAGTCCATGGGTTTGGCATACACCGAAGAGACTGAAGGTCTTTGTGAGAAATACCTCGCAGACTTCAGTTAGGCATCAACCAAATCAGCAGGATAGAGACAGAATTTTGCCGCGTGCGGCTGTGTGCGTATGCCGCGTCAGTTCGTCTCCACTGTACTGAATTCAATGCGCTTCAGTTTGCTCGGATCAACTGCCTGACGGGCATGAAACAAATCATGACTTTGCTGGAGCGCCAGCCAGCTTTCCGCTGAACCACCCAGGACAGCTGAGAGCCGAATCGCCATTTCTGCCGATAATCCGGACTCTCCTTTCACAAGCCGGTTGAAAAAGTTTCGAGTCACCTTCAACCGGTCCGCAATGCCGTCGGACGAAATATCCTTGTAGGGGTCGATGTACGTGCTTTGAATAAGCTCTCCCGGATGAGGTGGGTTATATTGTTGATAAATCATCAGTGAAATCCTCGTTTATCAATTGGCAGGCATCACCTTGATGAAACTTCAACACGATTCACTGCTCTCAAGAATAATATTCTGTTCATTTTATTGACATTCAAAAGGACTATCTCGATCATGTTCACTCAATTCAAGCGCACAGCAGTCGTCGTAATCTGCTTGGCCGCGTTATCAATCGGAACTGTTTTTGCTGCCGAAGACCCCGTTTTCACAGGCCGCGGAGACTTTGCGATCAACGGTTACGACAGTGTCGCCTATCACCTCGACATGAAACCCGTGAAAGGAGACAGCGACATCACAACAGAATGGAATGGCGCAGTCTGGCGGTTCAAGTCAGCGGAAAACCGCGATCTGTTCGCATCAGATCCGGAAAGATGGGCACCGAAGTACGGCGGATACTGTGCCTGGGCGGTTTCACACAACTACACTGCCAAAACCGATCCAGATGCCTGGTCGATCGTTGATGATCGCCTTTACCTGAACTTCAACAAGCGAATACAGCGAAAGTGGAGCAAAGACATTCCGCACCACATTGAGCGGGCGGACTCAAACTGGCCGGCAGTTTTGAGCAATTGAGTCGGAGTTCAGCAGTGATAGAGAGGCGATCTCACCAGTCGCGGCCCGGTGTGCTCTCAATCATGTCCAGTACATGAGTGAGCGCTTTCTGGGTGTTCTCTTCAGTTCCAGCAATGAACACCCTTCCTGAAACACCGAACATCTGACAGTCCACCAGCACATTTTCGGCCACAGCCTTTTCTGCCGCATTGGCCGCGGCAGCCGCGAACAATGCCGGCGCTGTTTCAAGCAGCAGCATTGATTCGCCTGGCAGGATCATCGAGGCATCTCTCTGCCGATTGATGATCACCGCATGCTGATCAATGACATTGCTCACCAGATCCGAATACAGGACTCTGGGTTTGAGCTGCGACGCGGCTTCGAGCTTGAAACCGGACAAGATGGCCTCACCCGCCGAATTCAAGTCATCCAGCTCAGGGCTATGCAGCTCCAAAATGCCAAACTGCCGCTCAACGTACAAGATGCCGGGCTCAATCGTCGGCACTGATTTGAGCGCGAGATCAATCACGCGGTGAATGGCCAGCGCCGGCGCAATCTCAATGATCAGAGAATGCATCCCCTGAAGCGGAACATAGCCGCGCGCTCGAAGAGCAGTCGCCATGTACGCCGCAAACTGTGTCTGCAGATTCTCGATCTGCAGGTAGACTCTCAGTTCAACCACGTTTGAGCTGTCCCAGCCCCGTCGCGTCATCAGCCTCTGGCGAACAGCCACGGCGTTCGCCAGCAACCGTCATGACTCAACTGCCGAATCAATTACTTGCCGGCAGCAACGTCAAATTTCTTGACCACATCCGCGTGCGGCCGCGGAATGACATGGACAGACACAACCTCTCCGACTGAGCCGGCTGCCTCAGCGCCCGCTTCGGTGGCGGCCTTGACCGCACCGACATCACCGCGGACCAGAACCGACACCAGACCAGCGCCAACCTGCTCCTTGGTTACGATTTCAACATTGGCGGCCTTGACCATTGCGTCCGCAGCAGTGAACGCGCCGACATAGCCGCGGGTCTCAATAAATCCAATTGCGTTTGACATGGTACTCTCCCAATACAATCATATATTTAAGTAAAACAAAAAATCAGCTAATCGCCGCCTGCCTCTTCATCGACAATGCCGATGACCAAAGCGTCGACGACCGCGTCTCCTGACTTGAACCATCCTTTGGCGACAGAGCCCAGAGTGACCAGAACCTGCTCTCCAGCACCGGCACCGAGCGGATCATAAGCCAGAATTCTTTCCGAAGACTTCTCGTCGTTGATCAGATCAATTTCAAGAAGCGCTCCTTTCGGCAACTCCTCCAGTCTTCGAGTTGACCATATCTTTCCTCTCACAGTTCCTACTTTCATGGTTACTGCCTCACTATTTGAATTTTCAGCCGGCGCGCCCGATCTTTGGCGAGCGGCGTCAGAATGACACTCTTGCTGACCTCAATCTGCGAATGATGCTTCGCAATGGCCAGGACTTTGGACTCAGTCAGCACACCTGACTCAACGCGTCCATTTGAAAACGAATTGTCTGCTGATTTGGCGCGCCCGTTCGATGCTGAGTTGACCGATGGCGATACCGATCGGCCTTGATTTGTATAGGCTGAAGATTGAAACTTCAATCGCCCCGCGCGAATCAGGCCCGCCACATTCTCATCCTGCAGACACCCAGCCAGTTCACCCACAAACTCATTGATCTTTCGATCACTGCTGAGATCAACAGCAACCGGTGTCTTGCAGTTCGCTTTGGCGGACTCCATCAGCTGCTTCATCAGTTTGCCGTTTGACACCGGGGACTTCGGCACCCTGCTCTTCGCGACGGGTGCCGGCAAAGCTTCAAGCAGAGCCTCTCGAACCGCCCGGCGGATTTCCTCTCTTGAAAATTCCTGCTGGCTCACCGGTTCACATCCTCGCTTCCAAAGCTTCTTCTGCCGCTCGCGCGGCCGCCCTTACATCACTTTCGGGTCCGCTGAGATAAACCCTGCCCGTCGCTCCGATCATCCGGTAATCCACAACCTTGATATCAGCGGCTTTTTCAGCCTCGTTCACTGCCAGGATGCTATAGGATGCGGGCTGCATCTCAAAAACAAACAGCGATTCACCGGGAAGCACCATGGAACCCAGTTTGTTGCGATTGATCAGGAATGCGTGATAGTCATCGACGCGCTTTACGATCGTCGATGCCAGAATTTCGGGTGGCATTGCGTCGCTCGGACTTGCACCGAGCACCTCCATCACTGCCTCACCGCCGGCGACGACATCCGCTGTCAGCTCAGAATGGAATTCCAGATATCCAAACTGACGTTCCACAACAAGAATGCCAGGCTTGACATTCACATTCTTCAATGCGATGTCTGTGATTCGCTCAATGTGCAGGCCCGGAACGACTTCGATGATCATGGCGGCCATATCCGTTTTCGGCAGATAGCCGCGAATCCAGCTGCCGAGATAGCACATCGTTTTCGGCTGCATCTGGTCGATGAATATGTAGGAGCGGATGTCAGCCATCAGTAGCGCGTCTCCTGCACCAGCTGCAGTGATCGAATCTCCTCAAGAATGATTTTCTGAATTTCAGCTCTCAGATCCTGACTTGCGATCGAAATATCACCATGCCCGCCGATTCCAGTGTCATTGGAGTCAATTCCATCTGCGAAGGAATAGTCAATTTTGTCATTCGGCCGCCGTGCGGCTGACGCAGACTGCAGCTCCAGGAGTTCATAGTCGTTAAGCTCAATCTCCAACTCCTTGTTGAACGCGATCTTCGACCATTGCACCAAGTGATGCGGACCGACGTTATCGGCAACCGAGCTTCTGCCGAAAAATCCAGTCCCTACCGTCATTGTCGGTGCAAGATTGGTGTCAAACCCGGATGCGCCAGTACTGCAAGGTGCATTGACTGGGGTTCTGAGCACACTGAGTTCCGCGCCGAATCTGAGAATCATCTGTGGATCGTTGCAGTGAATCGCTGCGGAGTGTCCGCTGCCCATCCGCCTTGTCATTGCATTGCAGGACTTCATCGCCGCGTCGCGGCTTGACACCTCGTAAAACCCCAGAACCGGACAGAGCTTCTCCCGGCTCAATACGTAATCGTCGCCGATCCGTTCCAGATTGACCAACAGCACCCGAGTTTTCTGCGGCACGCGGATTCTGGCCCGCTCCGCAATCCACTCAGCCGACTGACCAATGACTGACACATCGAACTTTCCTTCAGGAAACAGAATCTCTGCCAGGCGATCGCGCTCCGCATCGCTGCAAAGATAACAGCCCTCTTTCTTGAGAGCGACAATGAGCTCACTGCTGATCGCCTTGTGCGCAATGACCGCTGATTCATTGGTGCATAGAACACTGTTGTCAAACGCTTTGCTGCTGGCAATGCACTTCGCCGCGTGCTCGACATCCGCAGTCTTGTCAACATACGCCGGGCAGTTGCCGGGTCCCACCCCTAGTGCAGGATTGCCGGAACTGTAGGCGGCGCGCACCATCGGTGAACCGCCTGTGGCCAGAATGACATCGATGCCATCTGAACTCATCACGCCATTGATCACCTCCAGAGTCGGGTTTTCAATGACTTGGACAACACCGTCAGGAGCGCCGGCATTTTCTGCCGCTTCAGCGATCTTTGCCGCCGCGTCCGAGCAGCATTCTCTGGCTGCAGGGTGCGGACTGATCACGATTGCATTGCGCGTCAACAGCGCAAGCAGCGCCTTGAAAAACACCGAACAAACCGGATTGGTCGAAGGCGTCAGGGCGAAAATCACCCCCGCCGGACGCGGAATTTCAATGACCTTTCGCTCTCTGTCGACGCGGTGGCGCGTGAAATCATGGTCTTTGTAGTATTCGTAGATGCCCTCGCTGCACAGGCGATTCTTGATCTCTTTATGCTCCGCGTGACCGAATCCCGTTTCAGCGACGGCCCAGTCTGCATAATGTCTGGCTGTTGATGCACCAAGCTCTGCAACAGCTTCAGCGATTCGCAAGACATCGTCGCGCCGGTAGGTGGAATAGACACTGCCAGCCCAGCGCGCCCGGTTGACAACTCGGGTTGCCTGAAAGATTGGAGTCGGTTGGGAATGAACTGGCATCTTTCAATATTCGATAGACACAGCTCGGCTGTGTAGCAGAAATTCTATTCCGCCCATATTGAACTGGTCTTGACAGTTCAAAGCGAATTGTTGACTTCAGAACACGAAATGCCAGAAGTTCGTATAGAAACGTCAATCCAAGATCCGCCTGGAATCAACCCAAGCGACATCGGGGATTGGCGACAGGAGTGTTCAACGCCCCCATGCTGGGATGTCACAATTCGGAATGGCTGAAGTCTATTGGGACGACGAATCGGAGCTTCGTCCGAGCAGGTTGACCTCGCTGATCGCAACACTCAAGATCGCAAAGTCAATCTTGCTGAGCGTCTTCATTTGAGCGATGATGTTTGCCAGATTTCGACATCCAACCTGGCGCGACTCCATCCATTTCTTGACCGCATGCTGCGGTTTGTCGTTCTGTGAAGTCCTGACAACATCACTGGCAATTTTGAATTGGTGGGAATGAATGTCGTCGCTCAATCTTGATTTGGCAAGACTGTGCCATTGATTTTCAACGGGCAGAATCGCAACCTGCTGGCGAATCCAGATCAGCTCCAGTTTGGCGCCCATGTCAAAATAGACCCGCGACACGAAGTCCATTGACTTGCTGGTGTGCTTGACGATCTCCACCATATCCAAAGCAGTGGAAAGCGGTATGCACTCAACAACCTGTGTGGCGAGTTTTTTCGGCACCTTGCTGTCAACCAGACGCTGGATGTGCGCGTTGATCAAGTCAAAGTATTCCTGACTCAGCACCTTGGAGAGACCGCTCGAAAGTGTCTCCACTTCCCCCCTGTAATACTTCACTGTCTCCTCGATTTCGATCGGATGACTTCGATGGCGCAGCAGCCACAATGTCGCCCGCTCTACCAGTCCTTCCGCAAACTTCAGCATTTCCAGCTGACTTTGCGCAGGCACTTTGTTGTCCAGACTCTCAATTGCAGACCAGATCTCGCGCATGCCGAAAATCTCCCGGGCAGCACAGAAAGAACGCGCAATGTCGGCAAACGCAACACTAGTCAATTCGTGCATCCGATAGGCGAACGTCGGGCCGACCCGATTGATCATGTTGTTGGTTACATACGTAGCAATGACTTCCCGTTTCAGACGATGCTCATCCATCTCTCTCATGAACTTCTGGGACAGCCGCTCAGGAAAATAATCTCTCAAATCCCTGGCCAAAAAGGTGTCTTCCGGCATGTCAGATATGAGAAGTTCTTGATACAGCGCCATTTTGGAGTAAGCGAGCAAAACCGAAAGCTCTGGGAATTTAAGACCTGTGCCGGCATTCTCGCGCCGCTTGATTTCCTGCCAGTCAGGCAGAAACTCAATTTCCCGATCAAGCTGGCCTGATGCCTCCAATTCCTGAATATACCGGCTGTGCTCCTTCAGAAGATCGTTCGCATGAACATTGAGTGAGCTCAGCGCCTGACTTTGCTGATAGTTGTTCTCCAAAACCAAATCCGCCACCTCATCGGTCATGTCGCGCAGAATCTTCTCGCGCTGTTTGGCGGTCATCTCACCATTGTTGACCACCTGACTGAGCAGAATCTTGATATTCACCTCGTGGTCTGAGCAATCGACTCCGCCGGAGTTGTCGATCGAATCGGTGTAGCACCGGCCGCCATGCATGCAGTACTCAATGCGGCCCAGCTGAGTCATGCCGAGATTGCCACCCTCTCCAACAACTTTCGCACCGAGTTCCGTGCCGTCGACCCGAATCGCATCGTTGGAACGATTTTCTGTATCAGCGTGAGTTTCAGTCGATGCTTTCACGTAAGTTCCGATGCCGCCGTTCCACAGCAGATCAACCGGCGCCTTGAGCATGGCGTGCATCAGTTCATTGGGTGTGAGCTTGGACTCCTCGATGTTCAGACGGCTCTGCACGGCCGGTGAAATCTCGATGGCCTTGGCGGTTCGGTCGAACACCCCGCCGCCTTCGGAAATCAGCTTCTTGTCATAATCTTTCCAAGTGAGCCCCGGAGTAGTGAACAGCCGCTCCCGCTCCTTGTAGCTGGTTTCTGCATCCGGATTCGGGTCCAAGAAAATCTCGATGTGGTTGAACGCCCCCACCAGCTGGATATGGCGGGAGAGCAGCATTCCGTTTCCAAACACATCGCCGCCCATATCGCCAATTCCAACCACGGTGAAATCAGTCGTTTGTATGTCGGTCCCCAACTCGCGGAAATGACGCTTGACCGACTCCCACGCACCCCGGGCGGTAATGCCCATCGCCTTGTGATCATAACCAACTGAACCGCCGGACGCGAACGCGTCGCCGAGCCAGAATCCGTATTCCTCTGATATGCCGTTGGCGATGTCTGAGAATGTCGCAGTGCCTTTGTCCGCGGCGACGACCAGATACGGGTCGTCTTCGTCATAGCGTTTGACATTGGCTGGATGGACGATTTTGCTGTCAACGATGTTGTCGGTGATATCCAGCATGCCTCGGATGAATGTCGAGTAGCATGAGATGGCTTCGTCAAGCAAAGTCTTGCCGGGCAACGGCGATTGTTTGATCACGAAACCGCCTTTGGAACCAACCGGAACGATCACCGCGTTCTTAACCATCTGGGCCTTGACCAGACCCAGCACTTCTGTCCTGAAATCCTCTCGGCGGTCAGACCACCGAAGACCGCCGCGCGCAACCTTGCCACCGCGCAGGTGCACAGCCTCGGTGCGCGGCGAATAGACGAAAATTTCATACATCGGCCGCGGGTCCGGCATCTTGATGATGCGCGCGCAGTCGATTTTGTACGATATGTAGGTCTTTGGTGTGCCATCGCTCTCGACGCAGAAATAGTTTGTCCTAAGGGTGGAAGTCATTGCGTTCTTGTAGCTGCGCAATATGACATCCTCATCCAAGCTGGAAACTGCGTCAAGATGGGCGTCCATCGCATTTCTGATTTTAGCCAACTCTTGATCTGACGATCCCGCTGTCGGGTCGAATTTCAGCTCGAAATACTGGATGAGGCTGCGCGTCATCGCAAGATTGGCAATGAGCGTGTTGGTGATGTATGCATCACTGAATGCGTGACCGATCTGCTTCAGGTATCGGCTGTAGGCCCGCAATACAGAGACTTGTCTCCATGTCAAACCCGCCATCAAGACCAGACGGTTGAACTGGTCGTTTTCCGCATCTCCCCGCCAGATCGTGACAAACGCCTCTTCAAAGTCCCGGCGCTGATGTTCCGCATCGTGCTCCTCCGAATGAAGCAGCAGGTAATCGTGGACCCAGATAACGTCCTCATTTGTCAAGGTAATCTTGTAAGGACGCTCTTCTTTCACGCGCAATCCTAAATTCTCGAGCACCGGCAGAGCATCGGACGGCGAAACCTGTTTTCCGAAGCTGAACAGTTTCAATCGAACCCGTTTGCGGTCCGTTTCCTGCAGCGGTCTGAAAAAGGAGACAATGAGATCATTCTTGTCGCTCAGCGCAGCCAGTTTCTCCAGATCGGCAGCAACGACCCACGGCAGGTGATCCTCTCTGTAACTCGCGCTGAAAGCATCTTCAAATGTTCGAAGATATTGAGCTGCGACATCCTCTCCATAACGCTCGACTGTCGCTTGACGAAGCGCGTCACGCCACGTTGTCGCGGCATCCTGAACGCGCTGCTGAATATCTTCAAGACTGAATTTGGGGCTGGAGTCCTTGTCAACATAAATGGTGTACTCAATGCGCGCAAGCACCGAACCTGAGAACGTTGCAAAAAAATCTGAAGACTGCCCCTTCAGACACTCCATCAGGATGCTCTCAATTTCGATGCGCAGTTCGCGCCCGAACAATTCATGTGGAATGTAGACCAGCGCGGAATAGAACCGGCCGAACTGCTCGCGCCGCAGCAGAAGCTTGACTCGATTGCGTTCCTGCAGCTCAAGCGTGCCAGCAACATCTTCATACAGATCATCGATCGACACCCGGAACAGCATGTCGCGCGGATAGTTGTCAATGATGTTGGTCAGCACGCGAATGCTGTGGGTCGTTTCCGAAAAGCGGCTGCGCTGCAGCACGCGCTTGATCTTTGTGCGCAAAACCGGTATCAGGCCTGCGCTTCCGTTGTACGCGGTTGAACTGAATAGACCGACAACAGCCCGTGTTCCAGAACAGTTGCCTGTTGCGGTGAATTTTGGAATGACGACCAAATCCAGGTACGATGCCCGATGAATGGGTGAGATGGTGTTTGCCTTGGTTATGATCAGTGACTGATCATTGGCCTGGGTATTCAGCGCGTCAACGGGCAAAATTGTGCTCGTATCTTGATACTCCCGCAAAATGCCAAGAACTGAACTTTTGTTCAATGACATGGCGCCGTCTTTGCTCCGCTTGAATTCACAATAGCCCAGCAATGTGAAATTTCCAGTTGCCAGCCACTCACAGAACTCAGGATAGTCTTCCAAGGACTTGTCTTTTGAACGGGCTATCTCCTTTTCCAGATTCTTTGCAGCATCTTTCACTCGCTGACGTATCGGCTGCCAATCTTCCACAGCGACTTCAATCGTTTTCAAGGTCTGACGCAGACACTGCTCGATTTTTGCGAACTCACCTTCGTCGAATGGCCGATCGAATTCAACATGCAGAATGGATTCGAATTCACCATCCAAAAAGTCGGCGTTCAGAGGAGTTGCAATTTTTTTCAACGCTCCTGACGCGTTTCTTTGGACTGCGAATACTGGATGGACGACAAGATGCACTTTGAGGTCCATTTGATTGAACACCATCGTTACGGAATCCACCAAGAATGGACGGTCGCGCGCTACAATTTCGAGAACTGCATTTCTGGAGCGCCATCCGTCTCGTTCAACGTCTGGGCAGTAAAGCCTGATGTTCGTTTCTTCGGGCTGCCGATTCTTGCACAGCTCCCAATGCGCCAGGGCGGAGCCTCTCAAGTCGAAAATATCCCTTTGATCTAGCTCTTCGAAAGGAACACCGTAATAGTAGGAACGAATGAAGTCGGTAAACTGATCATCCCCAGTGCGGGCGAATCCGCCTGAATCGTTGACCAGTCTGTTGATGAGGGCTTCGGTTTGGTGTGAATGCAGGATAGACATCGTGTTCTCATTGGATCTGAAAGTCAACTATCGGTCACTATACAGTTTTGGACGGGATGGCTTTGAAAATAATTCGCGAATTGTGGTAAATGTTTGAATCAGATGTCTACACTTTTCCGATTGAATTCTCTGCCGCGAATTAAAATCTTGAAGGTAATGCAAGCACTTCCCTGACTTACACAGTTCGATATCAGGCCATTCCTATCGTGGTAAAAAGGCTCATTCTCACTTTGGTTTTTCTGGCTTCACTTTGTATCTGGCAGGTGTCGGTTGCGCAGATTCGGTTGGGTAACAATCTTCTGCATGAGTCCGACAATTGCGATATTCGCACATCAGGAGTGACTGTTCTTCGCTGCGGCGGGATCAGCGGCAGATCAGAATTTAATCTACAGGCTACACTCATTTTCACCTGTTATCTTGGCCGGATGTCGCTATCGCTGGGACATGCCGCTGTATCAGACGAAGTGTTGGATTATCGTTTTGAAGACAACCAAGGAGGAAGCAAACACTCCAATGACCACACAATGGTTTCGAATGTTCGTACAGGCTTTACCGAACCGAAAAGTAGTGTGCCCCGCTGGATTTATCGGAATGTACTTGACCCACGGCCTATCAGTCGGCTGTATTTTTTTCTAAATGGTGACGAAGTCTCAGGTCAGTTTCAATTCAATGCAACAGACCATGATTTGTTCGTGAAGTTTATGAAGTACTGCTGAAAGAGCACATGAGTTAAAAGTTTGACGATCTATTGTCGACTTCGGAATTCCGCTAGACTGGACACATCTACGTTTGAACAGCCTCTGGTTGAATTAGTAACAAGCAACGGCAAGAGTTAAACACAAATTACGAGCAGGGCAGGAGTAGCGTGGAGCGGAGCGGCTATATTCAACGGAATTGCATTGCGCGTTGACTGCGACATGACATAAAAGATTGTTTGATCGTTGCTTGATAGAATGGGTGTTTTCCGCAATCCCGATCTTTTAACCAATTGTTTTAAAGTGATATTTTTTCGAAATATTTGTTTGATCGTTGTTTGATGGAATACCAGTTTAAGCCCTGATTCCTTCGGAAACGCTCTCTAGATGCCTCGCCGCATTGACTGTTTTGGGAAACTCTGCACCGCTCAGAATGAATAGGGCAAGGTCCGGATTCAATACAAAGAAAACGATTTTGGAACGATGTAAATTTGGCACTGAATCACCAGTCATCTGGCAGCTGTTCATCTTTCAAAGCAGTTGCAAATACAGCATCTGGGCGTGAAATTTCCTTGATTGTCCAATCGCTATCCAGTGTTGCAAACTCTTGAATCCAGAAGACTGATACACCCGTACCAAGCTCACAAACTAAGAATCGTCAGGAATTTTGCCAACCTAAATATCTGAAATATAATTTCTTTCGCTTTTAGTCAGCACCGTTCGATCACAAATCACAGAAATGGCCAGCAAGAATGAGCGTCACTTTCGACTCAGGATTGCAAACATTCAACTCTGCATCGTCTAGTCAGCACAGTTCTGAACCGGTTCCGCATGTGCTGGCGCCCGCTGCCACCGGAGTCGATAAGTTCATCGACACGCATGGTGGCGATGTTGATCGTGTGTTTGGTGAGGCAGGTGTCGACCCCAACTGCATCGGCAACCCCACCATAGGAATGTGCCTCAAATCATTCTGTGGCTTGTTCGAGTCGGCATCCGGGAATACACAGAATGACAACTTCGGCCTGTGGTTTGGCAACCAGTTTCAGCCGAATGATCTGGGGCTTTGGGGCTACGCTGCAATTTCCTCACCCACACTTGGCAACGCACTGGACAATCTGACAGATCTGTTCCGCTATCACCAGCAGTGTTCAATGCTGCGCCTTTCTGCAGCGAATTCTGATCTCTACCAACTCGAATATCAGGTTCGGGATCCGAATATCGTTCAGCGCAGACAGGATGCTGAACTTTCGCTTGGAATGTTCTTCAACCTCATTCGCCGGTGCATGGGACAGAACTGGCATCCCGAAGAAGTGTACTTCGAACATCCAAAACCCGAAAACAGCAAAGAGCACGAAAAGGCATTCGGGGCGCCGGTCTTCTTCAGTCAGAAATTCAATGCAATCGTATTCGACCCGACTATCCTTGAAACGCCGATGCCAAACGTCGATTTGAAGCTGATGGCGATCACCAGAGCCTGCCTTGAATCCCTGCACACCAATACGCCGTTCAACCAGAATCTTACCGACAAAGTCAGAAACCTGATTCGGATCAAGCTCGCGGATGGCTATCCTTCGCTGGAATCCATCGCTGACAGCCTGTACATGAGCACCAGCGCGATTCAGCGCAATTTGGCTTGGGAAGGGCTTTCCTACACGGACCTTGTTGAGGATGTGCGAAAAAGCTTGGCTGAAATGTATTTCAAACAGCGCAACCTATCACTGTCGGAAATCGCCTACCTTCTCGGATACTCGGAACTCAGTGCATTCAGCCGCGCATTTCGTCGCTGGACTGGATATTCACCGCGAGAATTCAGAGGCAGAAATCTGGATTCTTGATTCGAAAGTCGTATTTGACTTCACAAACTCAGTCGGGCAACGTGTATCCCATTGCGTATGTTTCGATAATTGACTTTATGGCCTCATCTTGGGTCATGTCATTTCCAAATCGATTCGGGTCAACTGCGCGATTCTCGTAGGGCGCCTTGCCATCGACAATCCAGCGGCTTAGAAATCTGGCCGCTCCACCGCCGGTTCCGATGCCGATGCAAAATCCGGTTGCCAGCCATAAACCCGTCTGACCTTCGAGCGGTCCCAGCATCGGCAATCCATCCGGCGTATAGCAGATGGGACCGTTGAAAACCGTTTTCACACCAGCCGAGCCAAACGCCGGGATGCGCTCGACAATTCGTTCGTAGTGCGCTTCAGTTCGCTTCCAATCGACCGGAAACAGCTCTCCATGATAATCCTCGGGAATGCCGTCAACAGCCCATGGAACAGGATGAGACTCATAGACCCCGCACAGCAAGCCTTCTCCTTCCTGGCGAAATACACCAGGCGCGATTGGATCTCGCACTGACGGAAGCTCCGTCTCCAGCGCAGCCACTTCAGGCGCGCGGTCAGTGATCACTTCGTGATGTTCCACAGCATAAACTGGAATGTCAATTTCAATGCCCAGAAGCAGTTCTCTGGCCCAGAAACTGTTGGCGACTACAACCTTATCCGCGATCACACTTCCTTCACTCAATGTCAGATGCCACTGTCCTGATGGCAATCGGCCCAGACTCTCTACATTGCTGTTGCGTCGAACGCGTGCGCCTCGCAATGTTGCCGCCTTGGCCAGCGCCCGAGTTGCGCCGGACGGGTCTACATGACCATCGCCCGGAGTGTACGCGGCGCCCAGCAAGTCTTCGGTTTTGATCAGGGGATGTAGCTCTTTGATCTCCGGCACGCCAACCACTCGATATTCGACATTGATCTGTTGGTACAGCGACTCCAGATTTTTGTACGCCCTGAGCTCAGCCTCATTTGTTGCCAGACGAAGACTGCCAGTTTTATGAAACGAGATGCCCAATCCCGATTCGCGTTCCGCCTCCAGGTAGATTTGAACGGATTCAGTGAACATGCGCGTGATGCTTGGATAATGTCCGAAGAAAGTGACATTGCCAGCTGCATGCCAAGTTGAACCCGATGTCAGATCGTTTTTCTCGATCAGCAGAACGTCTGTCTGTCCCAGTTTGGACAGTTGGTAGAGCACACTGCAGCCAACAATGCCGCCGCCGATTATTGCAATCTGGACGCGCTCCGCCATCAGACCTGTCCTCGTATTGCGTCGAGCTCAAATTGAATAGGAGATTGATTTCGTATCATTGCATCTGCTGGAGCATCGAGGGGTGCGGGAAATTACTTCTCAATAGTCTGGATGCTTCGCCTGTAATCTTTTCGATGTGAATACGAAGCTTGCTGCACCAGCATAGAAACAGATTTTTTGAAGGCTCGTGCGGTTCAAATGCGAATGAGGTCGTTCAAAGGCTGAAGTCAGCGAAGAAGCAGCAATGACCTTGACCGAATTTGGCAGGATACCGTTTACTTCGACTGACTGCCCTTCACTCTCCTGACGACAATCACGATCAGAAAAGCGATCAGCAGGAATCCTGCCGCACCGCCCATTGTCAGCGATCCCAATGTCGGCACCATCGGCGTGTAGCCAGACACCATTTTCGAATACAGCCACTCCGGTATCGTCTGATCCGCACCGGTGGTGAACAGCGAAAGCGGAAAGTTGCCCCACGACAATAGAAATGCGAAAACCGCGCCGGAAATGATCCCAGGCGACAGAATCGGAAGTGTTATCTCTCTCAGCACCTGCAGCCGCGAAGCGCCCAGATCATAGGCGGCTTCCTCCCAGACCGGATCAAAGCTGTAGACCTGAATTGACATGATCAGGGTCACAATCGGCAGAATCCAGATCATGTGCGCAAACACAGCAGTGTGCCAGCTCGTCGTGATGCCAAGCGATGAGAACCACAGCAGCAGAGCCAGTCCCAAAACCGCCTGCGGAAAGAATATCGGCAGCAGTATGATCCGCTGATAGATGGTTCGACCCTTCCAGTCATAGCGGGCGAAGGCAAGCGCACCGAAAAATGCCAGTATTACTGAGAGCAAAGTTACCAGCAGCGCCACACTGAATGAAGTCCAGAACAGATCGCGTACCGACAGAGACTCGAACGCTTTCTCGTACCAGCGCGTGTCCCATGCCTTTACTGGAAATCGAAAATATCGCTGCTTGGTGAATGAAGCCAGCACCACCGCCATCATCGGCATGTAGAGAAACAGCAGAACCGTGCCGGTCCATACGACGATCAGGGCATGAACAATCTTGCGCTGACGGGTAGATTTCATCGCTAGCGTCGCCCCACCAGACGGTCCAGATCGATTTTCCGGAACAGGAAGAAAATGATCACCAGAGACAGCGTGATCAGCAATACCGACAGTACTGATCCTTTCGGCCAGTTCTGCGCGAATGTGAACGCGGACTCGATGTCATCAGCGATCATGACAATAACCTGTCCGCCCAGAATTTTTGATTCCGCAAGTGAACCCAAGGTTAGAATGAACACCAGCAGACTGCCAATCAGTATGCCCGGCATTGACAGCGGCAACTCGACTTCCCAGAAAATCTGCAGCCTGGAAGCGCCGAGATCCGATGCGGCTTCCTTGAGCGAATCCGGAACCATGGAATTTCCGATTACCAGCGGAAACAGCATGAAAGGCAGGTAGACGTACACCAGTCCGAGCACAACCGCCGGCACGGTGTACAGCAGCCCCGACAGAGAGATGCCGAACAGAAACTGCAAAGACCCGTCAATCACACCGTTCTTGAGCAGCAGCAGAACCCAGCCAAACAGTCGTATGTTCTCTGATATGAGCAGCGGCAGTGCGACCAGAATGGTGAGCAGTGTCGCCCAGCGGCCGAAAAGCTTTGCCATTCCATAAGCGATTGGATAGGCAATGAACAGCAGCAATACGACGGTCGTGACCGCGAGCGTAAGCGACCATCCAAATGAAATGTAGTAGCTTTGCGTTACAACCGAGATGTAGTTGTCTAACGTCGGGACCTGATTGAGGGTGAATGTTTTCGGCGGCATGAAGCTGTAGAGCAGCACCAAAACCAGCGGCCCCGCAAATCCAATCAGCAGAAAAATGCTGACCGGCACGGCATTCAGCAGTCCAGGCTGCCGAATCCAAGCAGAGAATGATTTCATCACGAAAACGCTAGCCCGTTCTTGCCAGAGTGCGTCTGTCGGAATTCAAGACGCAACCAGAATGGAGTCTTCCGCGCGCCAGCCAACCGTTACCGGTTCCCCCGCGATACCGGAATAGGGATCATCCTGCAGCCGCTCGACCAGCCACTGGCGCTCTCCATCAGAGCTTCGCACCTGATACTGGATTCTTGAGCCGAGCGCATAGTCGTTGAACAGCACGCCGCGAATCTGATTGGGCATGGAGTCCGCGGCGCTGCCGATCTTCATAACTTCAGGACGAATGATCAGAAAACCAGATTCAACGTCACGCGAATCTCCCGCAACCTCATACAGACTGCCAGATTCACGGTCTTTGACTTTGCCGTCACCCGCCCTTTCGACCGGCAGCGTGTTGACCTCGCCCATGAACTGCGCGACGAATTTGTTCAGCGGGCGATTGTAGATATCGTCAGGACTGCCGATCTGAATCAGCTCGCCATGATTCAGTATTCCGATCCGGTCACTCATCACCATCGCCTCTTCCAGCGAGTGAGTGATGTAGACAAAAGTCTTGCCGGTTTCCCGATGAATATCCTTGAGCTCCTTCTCAAGCGTCTTCCGAAGCCGAAAGTCAAGCGCCGAAAGCGGCTCGTCAAAAAACAGAATTTCAGGATCGAACGCCAAGGCGCGCGCAAGCGCGATGCGCTGGCGCTCACCGCCGGAACACTGGTTGATTCTCTTGCCGTAGAATTCGCCGGGCAGACGCAGAAGCTCCAGCAGCTCAAGCGCCCGCTCGCGTCTGGCGGCAGGCGGCTTGCCTGCGATTTTCATGGCGAACTCGACATTCTGCCCCACCGTCTTGTGGGGGAACAGCGCCAGATTCTGAAACACCATGCATGTCGGACGCCGATTGGCCGGGACCTCATTGATGACATCCCCTTTCAGCATGATTTCGCCACCGGTGGGGCTGTCCATCCCCACCAGTATGCGAATCAGGGTGGTTTTGCCGCTGCCCGAGGGACCGACCAGAGTGAAAAACTCCCCTTCTGAAATGCTGAGGTTTACATCAGCAAGCGCTGTGAATTCACCGAATCGCTTAGTAATACCTCTTAGCTCAAGAAAACCCAACTGTCCTTCATTCATATGCTATGGGCTCCGCACGAAGTTCCCATCATTGATATGCCGAGGACGCTGTGTCTAAGTCTCTCGTTCCCGTTTTGCCGCAGAGTAATGCTCATACATCTCTGCATAGTCGGGATTGATGTCGTAGTCTGCCGAGCGGGCCATCTCCTCTTCCAGCGAATCCCACTGAATGGCATCCAGCTCGTCGGAGTCAAATGCGGCGAGCACTTCCTCGGAACCCATCTGGGTCACTGGATTGTAAGTGCCTTCAGCAAATGCGACCAGCTTGCTGATGTCCGGGCGCTGGATGTAGGCCAGAAACTCTTCGGCCAGCGGAGATACCTCTGGATTGTTGACAACTGAAGTCAGCTCAATCCAGACAATTCCACCCTTCCCATCCATCGGACCGGAATTCGGTGTGATGCCGCGCACATTGCTGTAGCCGTCGTAACGCGCCGGCGATGCCGTGTAGGTGCCGCCTGTGAAATAGGCGTCGATCTCGCCGTTGATCAAGGCCAGATTCATGGCCACCAGGTCATCGGTCAGAATCTTCGCGCCATTGAACACCTGACGGGCGACATCGCTGAATGCTGCGATTTCGTCTGCTGTGTGCTCGACGAACGGATGAATGTCCCCTGCAACACACATGTGGTAGATGTTCCAGTTGTCGTAGGTAAGAACGCCATAGCGATCTTTCATCGCTGGATCGAAGAACAGCTTGAAGCCCTGATCTTCGGCCATCTCGCGGGAGATTTTGTCCGTGTTGACAACAAAATTGAATGGACCGAATCGCTGGGTCACTCCAAGCAGATGCTCACCTGTCTTGTCCATTGCCCACGGATATGGGGGATGGAAAGCAGGCATCATCTTCTCAAAGAAAGGCTCGAACCGTTCTCTGGGCAGCTCGTTGATCAACCCTTCAGGCCACATCATTTCCTGAGCCCAGGGATTGTTTACGTTGATTAAATCCCAGATTTTGGTTTCACCGGCTCTGAGCTTGTTGACAGCATCCGGGTCTGAAGTCAAGCCTTCAGCGCGGACAGTCGCATCAAATTCCCTTCGAAAGGGATCCAGCACATCATCAGAGTTGTAGCCTTCCCAGCAATAGATGTTGAGCTCCTTCTCCCGGGCCGCGTGTGCGAGCGTCGGAAATCCCCCCATCGCATAAGCAGCCGCAAAGGCTCCCGTGGTTTGCAGGAAATTACGTCGTGATTTATGAATAGCCATATTTCGCCTCCGTCAATTTCAAACTAAGTTGAATTTCTAAACCGTTTTTAGTACAACGGGTGAGTTCAATACAATAGCACAATCTTGATTCCGTTAGTGCGATTTTTCATTCTCCCCAGGCGATAAATTTCTGCCATCTGAGTTGTTCAGCCAAAACTGTCAAAGCCTCTGCCCTCAGATTTCACTTCAAAGAACGCGGTCCGCAGCGTCCCAGACTTCTGACAGTTTCGACTGATGGGCAATGATTTTCTGTTCCTGGCTGTCCGGCAGGAACGGGTAATCCCGATATTCCTCACCCGGCCGGTAGGAGCCATAAGGACGGTTGCACGCCATGACCCCGTCGCGGTCGGGACAGCCATTGGTCATAAACGCCAGACCGCTCTCGAAAGCAAGCTTCGCCGAATCGTCCGGCGGTGTCAGCTTGATCAGCTCACCCGCCTCATTGAATTCGAGCGCGTCGGGCGGCAGGTCGTAATTCTCGATCAGATGCTTGACATACTGAATGCGCCGCCAGCGTTCCAGCGGCGCGCGCGGCACATCCTGCATTGCGGTGCCAGGCTCCGGATTGAAGGAGAATAGATAACCGGCGATCTGCTCGGACTTGAGCTGAAAAATCATATCGAACATCTCCTTGTCGGTCTCGCCCAGACCGACAATCAGATGACAGTTCACCTTCATGGGGCCGTAGATTCTTCGCGCGGCCCGGACAATCTCCCAGTGCTGATCCCATTGATGCGGACCTTTCGCCAGTTTGCCGCGGGTGCGAAGAAACACCTCTTCCGACACCGCATCCAATCCGACTCCGATAATGTCCACACCGGCCTGCTTTATTTCATGCAGATCATCCTCATCCAGCAATGTCGCGGTAACCAGTCCCGAGATCGGCACTTCCGGCGCCGCCCGATGAACTCGGTCTGCCATGTCGATCAGATCGCGCGTCGCCCGATGATCCTGCACCTGCGCGATGCAGACCCGGCCGACGGTTGCGACTGACTCTTTTTCAGCGATCCTGTCCGCAACCAAGTCGGTCTCGTAGAGCGGCCAGTCGACTCGAATGAAACTGTTCTCTTCCGCCAATCCCGGCCGCTCGCGCGCCAGTCCGCAATAGGAGCAGTTGGCCGCGCAGCCCTGCGGATAGTTCTGCAGCAGATTGATGCAGTTGCAGCTGCAGCCGTTGATGCGTCCGCGCGCAAGACCCAGCTCAATCGCCGCCGCAACGCTGATGCGAACATAATCCGGACTGATCTGAAAATGCTGCTCCTGAAGTTTAGTCGGAATTCCGGTTGTTGCCATAGTCAATTCCCAGCATTGAAAAAAATTACCAGCTGACACCGCAGCAGGCATTGACGAATTCGGGTTCGAGGCCCTTGCTCCTCGCGTATCCGACAATGCCATCCGCCGGATAGGCAATGCCGTTCAATCCAATATCGATCGCCGCGCGATCAATTTTCGCCTTGTAGGGCCCGAGCGGCCGGGCGCAGCCGAGCATGATATTCCTGTCGGGCAGCGTCTGCCGTGCGAGTCTGAAAAACTCCGCGACCTCTTTGGTGGACGGCGGAATCACCGCCGCCATCGGCGTGCCGGAAAGCGGCATCAGAATGACCAGCACCAGCAGTTTCAGCTCGTGCCGGCTGATCATCGACAATGCGGTTTTCTCACCCAGCATCCTGCCATAGTGCAGACCCATGATGATATGCGGGACGCAAGGCACTCCATGGCGTTCCAATCTTTCCAATACCGCCTCGTACTCTCTGACATCGGTGTTCAGGTGGTAGACATTCTGAATGGTTTCGTCATCACCGATGATATCGACCATTGCCCCGTCGATATCGGCATCCGCCAGACCGCGGCAGGTGTCCTCGTCCGGCAAACCAGGGTGAACTCGGATGACCATATTGAGATCGCGCCGAACTCTGATAAGGTCAGGAATGTGCTTTCGAAGCGGCACTCTGCCCCGCCGATCGCTGCCTCCCGATATCAGGATGCCTCGGGCGCCCTGATCGTGCAGTTTCGAACAGAGTTCGTACAGCGAATCGCGTCCGCTCGCCAGGTCATGCATCCCCTTGAGCACACCCGTTTTGCAGTGCTCGCAGTTCAGCGAACACGCCTCGCCGGTCACGCTGATTGCGACAAATTCCTTTTCGTTGTGCTCTTCATACTCAGAAGTCTGGTAGCGCTTGAGACCCGGCGCATGAAAGACGATTCGATCGTCGGTGACTGCCAATTTTTCCGCGTGCATTTTCAGTTCGTTCCTTCTTGAAACTGCGTATTCATTCAGCTGTGACTGGGTGTGCGGCGATTTGGGCAGGTTCCCGCGCAAAGCACGCACCTGCCGTCAGATCTTCCACGCGGCTGCCCGTATCACTCAGCGCCTGCAGCAGCGCGGCCGTAATCTGATCAGCTGAAATTCGGTCCCAGGCCGCGTCGTTGCGAGTCATTGACTGGACAACAGTCTCTTTCAATCGGCCCGGATCGCGAACATGCCACCGCAGACTGCTCTCCAGATCGTGGATCGCGTTCTCTGACGCGATGAAATTGCCGCTGACATACACAGACTTGACGGTTTCTCCCGCAACAATCACCCTCACATCAATATCGCCGGCTTCGGTTCTGAGCGAATGCCGGCCGATGCGATCGCGAATCACCGCATCATTGCCGAAAATCCAATCCCGTTTCGAATACTGATCGGCAGCCAGTTCATCAGCCAGGTCCTGCTCAGCAGCAGTCGGCTCCCCAGATTCAATGCCAATGCCGAATTCATCCTGATACCCTGCTTTGACGGTGCCCATCAGCTCTGGCATGGTCAATGAGGAATCAAATTCGGACCGAATGGTAGTGATCCGCCTGGCAACACAGCTCTCAGTGTGAATGTCAGAGGAGTCAAACGGTGTGCGCAGCAGCTTCAGCATCGTCCTGACATTCAGATCCAGCAGCAGCGATGCATGGAACAGCCGTCCGCCGCTGTTGGGCTGATAAAGCCCAAGACCGGCAATCTTTCGGGCGCGAGTCACAAGATCATTCTTGCCCGCGAATTTCGCTGCAATTCCCAAACTTTGCAGCGCATTGATCAGCCCGCTGGCGCACTGGTTCATCAATTCTGAAGAGCGCGCCGCAAATCCTTCCGCATGGCTGGGAATCACCAGCGCGATTCCCAGCTGATCGGGTCCCATGATGATCGCCCCGCCGCCGCTAGGCCGTCGATTGACCGGCACCCCCGCCGCTTCACAGTTTTCAAGTTTCACCTCATTCGGCACGCGCTGAAATCGACCAACCAGGACGCAGGGGCTGTAAGTGTAAAGCCGAAGCGTCGGCGAACTCTCCTCCGTTGCAGATCGCGTCAGCGCGTCGTCCTGCGCCAGTCCGCGATCGTGCGGGACATTCCAGTCCGTCAGCAGCCGCCAGCTCACAGCTGCCTCTCATGCATCATTACGCTGACCGCGCAAGTCTGCCGGCAGAATCTCAAACAGGCTGTCCGAGTCATGCAGCTGCGCGCGCTCGGATTCCCATTGCTCGGGTTCAATGGACAGCAGCCAGCCTGCACTGTAGGGGTCAGCGCTCACCATGCGCGGATTCTGAAGCGCAGATTCATTCCGATCAACGATGGTGCCGCTCACTGGGCTGACGATCTCACCGGTCATTTTCGCCGCTTCCATGGAACCGACCGACTGTCCGCGAGCGACTCGGGCCCCGGGCTCTGCCAGAGTCAGATAGGCGAGCTCGCCCAGCGATTCGACTGCCGGTGAGCCGACACCTACCGTCAGCCGGTCCGATTGCGCGTCCGTTTTCACCCACAAGTAGGAAGTGCCGTCGTAGACGCGGTCCGACGGCAGCCATGATTGACGGTCAGGCATGCGTAATCACCTTGAGATAGGAACTAGAGCGCTTCGAGCTTGCGCATCGACTTGGGCAGCATTCTGAGGTCGACCATGCCGGAAACAATGGAATCCATCACACTTGCCTCTTCATAAACGAGCTTGTAGTATTGAGTCTTGAGCGTAACCGCGCTTGACAGAATGATTGCTGCGACGGTGAACACCGATCCGATTGCCAATGTGGCCATTCCCGTCACCCCCTGCCCGATCGTGCATCCAAGCGCCAGAACACCGCCGACACCCATCAGAACACCGCCGATCGCATTGGACACAAAATCCTGAAAGGATGCGAACCAGGTGAATCTGAACTGCTGGCTGACGACTGCATCAATCAGAGACCCGACAACCAGCCCGAGCGCGGCAAGCATGCCAACTGTGATCAGCAGCGAAGCGTTCTGCAAGTCGAGCGACAGGCTGATGTATTCACCCAGTGGATTGACAAATGTGAAAGACTGCGCACCGACGCCAACCGGCGGGCTGTCCGCCCATTCTGCTGCTTCCACCCATGCCATTCCAGTGGGGCCCGCACTCAGATACCACCCCGCAACAACCGACAGGCCGATCACGACGCCGGCCGCAATATTGAGACCATTGCCGCGAATACCCCGAGTGCGCTGAATGAACTGCCAAACCAATATTACCGCAAGGATGACTAATATCAGTCGCATGATCCCGGGGCTTCCCAGCGGAATGAAATGATAGATGAACGAACCGAAGTCCTGGGATTCCAGCCCGAATGAGCTGAAATCTATGGATGGCGGATGCACCCAGCTGTAGAAAACCACCTCAAAGAAGCGCGTTTTTGTCATCAGGTAAGCGAAATACGCCGCAATCATGAGTGTGACAAGACTTTTCAGGTTGCCGCCGCCCAAGCGGATCAGGTTTCTGCTCACACATCCGCCGGCCAGCGTCATTCCAACACCGAACATCACGCCGCCCAGCAGATAGCGCAGCCAGGCGAATGTAGCGGAGCGGTACGGCGGGCGATGCTGGCTGATGTCGATCAGCGAGAATATCTCCAGCAGCACGACAGCAACGCCTGCAACAGCCATTGCCAGGAACCAAGCGCCTAAACGTCCGAAGTCATTGAGGTTGACCCAGTCTGACACGCCGCCCATGGTGCAGAAATTGGTGCGGCTGATCACAAACCCCATCAATAAGGAGACATTGAAGAATCCAACGAGTACAGGTAAGCCTATCAGTTCATCCATAACAAATTCAAAAATTTGATTGTGTTGCTTCCGATTAGTATATTCGTAGCGCGTGACTCAAATCAGTCAAACAGCAATCGGCGCGAATGTTGAAATGCGACACCTGTACTTGAACTTGCCGCCGCTTGATTGACGAGTCTTACGCACTGTCGGCCAATCCATGTAAAATTATCAGCATGGCATCAGGAAGCGCCATCGCGAAATTCAATACAGGCATGTTCGATTCATCTGACATCAAGTTTCAGAATCGTTCCTTGGACGGTGTGTCCCGCACATTCGCCCTCACCATTCCCCAGCTTCCAGCGGGCCTCAGAGAGGTGGTTGGCAACGCTTACCTCCTTTGCAGAATTGCTGATACCATCGAGGATGAGCCGGCATTGTCACATGCGCAAAAACGCGAATTCTCCGAAAGGTTCATCAAGGTTGTCGCTGGAACCGAAAGCGCCAGTCAGTTTGCCGGTGATTTGCATGCCGAACTCTCTGCATCAACAACCGCTGATGAACGCGAATTGATTCGCAGCACCGAGCGCGTCATTCGGATCACTCGCGCCTGCACCGCGTTTCAGCAGCAGGAATTGGAGCGCTGCGTCCGCGTGATGTCACGCGGCATGGCGCAATTTCAGGAGAACGCATCTCTTGACGGCTTGGCCGATGTTTCGGAACTTGATCGGTATTGCTATGTTGTCGCCGGCGTGGTGGGTGAGATGCTCACTGAGCTGTTCTGCGATCATTGCCCGGATACCGCTCGCGAGTATCCGCGGCTCATTGAACTGGCGGTGTCTTTCGGACAGGCGCTGCAGATGACAAACATTCTGAAAGATGTCTGGGACGATCAGGCGCGGGGTGTGTGCTGGTTGCCGAGAGACGTGTTTGACATCAGCGGCTATGACCTGACGCGTCTTTCTGAAGATCATCATTCCAAAGGTTACATAACTGGATTGCATCGGCTTGTTGAAATCGCGCATCACCACCAGATTCGCGCTCTGCGATATATCCAGCTGCTTCCCTATCAGCAGTCCGGCATGCGCCGTCACTGTCTCTGGGCTTTGGGAATGTCAGTGCTGACACTGAAGCGAATTTACGAGAATCCAACATTCAGCAGCGGTTCGGAAGTTAAAATCTCCCGTTTGACCGTAAGATCGCTGATTTCAGAAGCGCAGTCTGCACTGGGTTCAAATCAGAACATGACTGATCTTTTCAACCGGCTGGCAGCTGGCTTTCGGTCATTTGCTGAGATTCAGGAACCCATCATCATTTGAATCGACACCATTGGCAAGGGATTGACCTATGCGCACAATCGCAGTTTTGCAGAATTCGGATGCGGAGCATCTTGGTCTGATCGAAGATCACCTTGAGGGGCGAAACATCCGCTTCCGATATGTCCGCCCTGCGCACGACAGCGACTGGATACGAACCGCCGAACTGCCGAAAGACGGCTTGATTCTGCTGGGCGCGGCGCCTTACGGGACCGTGTCGGAACCGAAAATTCCCCTGTTCGATCACAAGATGAGAATCATTGATGGGTGCCTGCGGAAGAACCTGCCGATTCTGGCATTCGGAACCGGCGCCCAGCTGCTGAGCCTGGCCCTTCTAGGAACGGTGGAACCGATGGATCTGACAGTATCGGTTGAACGCGCCTACCGTACCGATGAGCGTGCGCTGAATGGATATCTGCCCGAAGAGTATCCTGTGGTTACATTCATGCGCGATGCGCCTGGGGCGCCTCCGGAATCGACCGTGCTGGCGGAATCCGAAGATGGCCGGCCGATGCTGTTTCAGGCCCATTACAACTGCCTTGGCTTTTACGGCCATCCGGGAATCAAGACTGCGATGATTGAGGATGCGATCGTGCAGGCGCCGGGATTTGAACTGGGCGACGCTGCGGTGCTGTCTGAAGTGCGCAGCTGTCAGACAGAACTGGAGAATGCGCTGGTGCCTTTGATGACCGGCATTATTCAGATTACCGGCTGGATGCAGGAACGGGCATCTGTGGGCTGAGCGGGATCGCGTCGCGTTTTCTGCTTCATATTCAATCAGCGCCGCGAAAGCGCATCTCAGAAACCGGTCAGCTGCCAGAGCAGCTGACATTCAAAGCCAGAATCTGACAGATTGATCAATAACCATTCATTAACAATAGTTTAATCAATCTAACTGACATTCCGTTGAACGCCGGCAGGTTTGTGTCAATTCACCATATATTAGAATTTGCTAATATATAAAATCTGTTAAAATGCACTGTCACACAACGACTGCATCGAACCGCAAAGAGGCTTTCAGGCATGGCAGAAAAACTGGTCATCATGATGGTGAACACCGATCCCGCGAATGGTGAGGAGATGGGCGCCCCGATCTTTCAGGCTACCGTGGCCGCCGCCATGGAATATGAGGTTGAGGTGATCTGCACAGCGACCTCTGGAAAACTGCTCAAAAAAGGGGTCGCGGAGAATCTCTATGTCAAGCCCGGCTCGGGTAAATCGGTTTATGATTTCATCAAGGACGCGCATGATATCGGTGTCAAGTTCTTCTGCTGCTCACCCAATCTGGACCTGTTCGACATGACCGAAGATGATCTGATTCCTGAATGTGAAGGCATAGTGGGCGGCGCCTATGTCATCGAGCGCCTGATGGAAGATGACGACACCAAGATGCTGACCTATTGACTGCAATGCCTGCCGCGCAACACACCATCGGCGATCCGCTGTCCAACGAGACTGAGGTAAGCCGAGACAAGCTGGAGGAAATCTTCGCTGACATCTGCGAACACCCCCTCTACGATCACGAGCTGCACGGCTGTCTGAACTGCGGAATCTGCACGGCCACCTGCCCTTCGGCACACTATTTCGACTACTCGCCGCGCGAGATCGTCCAGCTCCTGTGGACCGAGAACCTGGAAGGGATTTACGATGCCATGCAGGAGAAGATCTGGGCCTGCGCGCAATGCTACACCTGCGCCGCGCGGTGCCCGTTCGGAAACTCTCCCGGCGGTCTTGTCAGCATCATGCGGGAGACATCGATCAAGCACGGTCTGCAGTCCGCCAAGGATGTGCTTCGGCCATTCTCGCGGGTTATGCTGAAGCTGATTTCCACCGGCAATCAATTGGCGCCCAACATGATCACGCCGGACCACTTTGCTGACTGGGGCCCCAACATCAGCAAAGTCGATGCGCCGCTGGACATTCTGCGCAAGGCGATTCCGATGCCGACCATGCACACCACGAATACCGCATGGGAGGTGAATCTCAAGACTTCCATCGAACTCTACACCATCTGGGAGGACTCGGGAGTGCTGGATCAACTGGAGACAATCGACGAGAACCTGTTTGATGTCATCGTCGATATCATGGACGAGAAACGCGAAGAGTATGAAGACTGGCTGGATGAGATGGAGGACGACTGATCCAGCGCTATTTTGAGAACTGAGGTTTTGATATGAGTATACAGGTCCCGTTTGGAAATCAATTTGCTGATCAGCGCTTCACCGGGCACGGCAGCGAGTGGCGCGATTCAAATCTGAATCCGGCCGACGCTCAAGCCGCCACGCAATGGGTTGAGGCGAAAATCGACAAGCGCTCCATGCTGACCAATCGCGAGCGGGTGGAAGATGTCCGCGACATCATGTGGCAGCTGGAGAAGGATGGCGAGATCATCGTCCATCGAGTCAATGACGGACACAAGCCGGCAATGACCAAGACGCTGTACGGCTGGGATAAGAAAATTCCAACTGACCGGCTCTGGCATCACAAGTCCTGCGGACAGTGCGGCAATATTCCGGGATATCCGACTTCCCTGCTCTGGCTGATGAATGAGCTGGGCACCACCTATCTTGACGAGACGGATCAGACTTCCTGCACCGCGTGGAATTATCACGGCTCGGGCATCGGCAATGTCGTCAGCCTGGCGGCAGTCTTTCTCAGAAACTTCCACCAAGCCTACGTCGCATCCCAGGCTGAAGGTCTGGACTCCGCATACTACTTTCCGCTGGTTCACTGCGGCACATCGTTCGGCAACTACAAGGAGATGCGGCAGTTCCTGCTTCATTCCGCTGAGCTGAGAGAGCAGGTCAAGAAGATACTGGCCAAGATCGGCCGGCTTGTCGATGGCAAAATCCTGATTCCGGAAGAGATTGTCCACTACTCTGAGTGGCTGCACGTCATGCGCCATGACATTCAGCAGCGGCAGACGATCGACGCGTCCGGCATCCGGGCGGTCATTCATCCGGCCTGCCATGTCTACAAAATGGTGCCTGAAGATGTCATCTATGACGACGATGTGCTGGACGGAAACCGGGTCGCGGTTTCGACCGGTCTGGTTCAGGCGCTCGGCGCCAATGTCATTGACTACTCCACCTGGTACGACTGCTGCGGATTCGGATTTCGCCACATCATCTCCGAGCGCGAGTTCACCCGTTCATTCGCCATCGATCGGAAGATCAAGGTTGCGGTGGAAGAGGCGCGGGCCGATGTCATGGTTGGACACGACACCGGCTGCATCACCACACTGGATAAGAATCAGTGGATTGGCAAGGCTGTTGACAAGCATTATGAGATGCCGATCCTCGCGGACTGCCAGCTGGCTGCGGTGCTCTGCGGGGCTCATCCCTACAAGATCGCGCAGCTGCACTGGCATGCCTCCGCTTTCGAACCGCTCCTTCAGAAGCTTGGCATCGACTGGCGCGAAGCGAAATATGAGTTTGAAACCTATCTGGCAAAAGTTGAAGCCGGTCAGCACGAGACGCTCTATGACCCGCGCCGTGCGATCACCTCGGGACCTGGCTTCGAGGCGCGGGCGTGAGCCAGAAAGTACTGGTTGTCGGCGGCGGGCCCGCGGGCCTGGCCGCCGCCAGATCCCTCGCATCAATCGGCCAGAACGTCGCCCTCGTAGAGAAGGAAGAGATACTGGGCGGTGCGCCCATTCTTTCGGGCTATGCCAAACTGGTGCCATCGGGCGAATGGGCCAGCGAGGCCATCGGGCGCATGGTGAAGGCTGTTGAAGACAGCCCGTCGATCGAAGTTCATACATCTGCCAAGGTTGCTGAGGTTGCAGGCGAAGCCGGAAACTTCGACGCGAAGCTGTCGGACGGTTCGGCCGTCTCCGCATCATCAATCATTCTCGCAACTGGGTTCACCCACTTTGACTCGGTCAACAAGCCCGAATGGGGATTCGGCTCGCATCCCGATGTGGTCACCACCACACAGGTCGAGCAGATGATCTCGTCCGGCAAGGGTGTCCACTGCCCGTCAGACGGCCGCAAGCCCGATCGGGTGGCGATTCTGCTCTGTGTCGGCTCCCGCGATCGGCAGATCGGCCGCGAGTGGTGCTCGAAAATCTGCTGCACGGTCTCTGCGAACTTGGCGATGGAAATCCGCGAGGAGCTGCCGCAGTGCAGTGTCTACATCTACTATATGGACATCCGCACTTTCGGGCTGTATGAGGGTCAGTTCTACTGGCGCAGCCAGGAGGAGTTCAAAGTGAAGTACATCAAGGCGCGGGTTGCGGAAGTCACTTTCGACGGCAACCGCGTGGTTCTGAAAGGCGAGGACACCTTGGTCAAACGGCCGATCTCAATTCCCTTTGACCTGGTGGTTCATGCCATCGGCATGGACCCCAACGTCGACAATCCTGAGATTGCCGATGTTTTCGGAATCGAGCTTGAGCCCCATGGTTTCATCCAGCGCGCGTCGTCCTACGACAGTGTCGCCGGCACCTCGCGGCCCGGTGTGTATGTTGCCGGAGCCGCCGTCGGGCCGGAAACGATCGATGACTCGATCGCGCAAGGCCAGGCAGCTGCGATCGCGGCGCTCGGTGTCGCAGCAGACGCCGCGTAGCCATCCTATCGAATCTCGATTGTGAGACGGACATGAGCGCGCCGCTTGATCTTCCAATGCAGTCTGCCGGCAATCCTGTATTGCACTTGGATGGCCAGCGGCTCCGCATGGCATTCAACTCCATGGTTGAATCTGCCGATAAACTGGGCGGAATCGAAATCATTGTGGATGGCCTGGCGGGCAAGTCGATCCTTTTTCAGCGAACATTCGGCGGTTCAGCAGAATATTTGCAGGAATCTGAGTTTTTCGATACCTGCGCTTTCATGCCAACCGTTCGCCGCCGAATGAAAGGGGTGCTCAAAAATCAAGAGTTTGACGCGTTGCGCCAGTCTGTCGGAACTCTGCTGGCAGATGCAACCGTTGAGAATGTTGATCAGCGCATGGCGAAATTTGAATCGGAACTTCAAAGCTCGCCGAAAGACCGCTGGATCAGAGATCTTGCGGCCGAGATACTGCACTACCGCGACCCCGACACCTTTCCGCTGATGACGCGCTGGATCTGGGACTATGGCTCCAACTCCGGAGTGCTGAGAGAGATCTGGTATTCCAATTCCGACACCGATTTTCTGAACATCCCCCACGGGGTGCGGATGCATCTTGAGCTTCGCCGCGAGCTGAGCGGATTTCTGGACGGACTCGGAGTCTTCAACAACATAAATTTCATGATTGATGTGCTGTTCGCCTGGATATACAGCCAGTACATCGGCAATCAGGGCGGCAGCTTCCTTCGAACAGAGTTCAGTTTCACCGGCACGCCGTTTGGATACGTATTCCGAATGCTGGGGCTGGATGCCGCCATATCGTCAAGCGGAAAATCCAAACTGCTTCTGGCAAACGGAAAAAGATACAGCCTGTCCGGCACAATTGACGCAGTCACTCACTGAATCCGCTCAAGACACAATCAGATGCCAATTCACGAAGAATCCCTGATCCGGCCGGAGAATCTTCGGCAGCACGATCAGCTCAACATCGACGATGTTGATGTTTCAGGACACTGGAGCACCTTCATTGAGTCGCGCGCGGTCACTGAGTACAACGAGAATCTCGAGCGTGAAATTGCGGCATTTCCCGGTGGGGACTACATTCACCGATGCTGGCAGTGCGGGGCCTGCACCAACTCATGCACAGTGAACGCGCTCAATCCGGATTTCAATCCCCGATACTGGATTTATCTCGCCCGCCTAGGCATGGAACAGGAACTTCTGCGCGACAAGGATATCATCTGGCAATGTGTCTCCTGCCATCGATGCACACACGTCTGTCCCAGAGATGTTGAGCCTGAAGGGGTGATGAAAGCGCTCTCTCACTGGCTGGAAGCGAAGGGGCACACACCCAAGTCTCAGCCGCAGCATTTCGATGAGGAATTCTACCAGCAGGTGCTGGAAACTGGAAAGATCGAGGAAGGCCGCATCGTCAGAAACTTTTTCGCTCGAACCGGCCAGCCGCTGAAGCAGACCTGGCTGATTCGGATGGTTATCGGACTGATCCGAGGCTTGCCATTCCTGCTGCTGACCAAAATGGGGCTTTCGACTTTATTCAGACCAAAAACGAAAGACTGGAGCGATTCCCGACTGGCAATCGAAGAGCTGATCGAAATGCGGGAAACCGAAAGAAAAAACATTCTTGAAGGTAACGAATCATCATGAGCAACAGCAATCTGCGAGACGACCTGCACACAGTGGCCTACTATCCTGGCTGCGCGTTGGAAGGCACCGGTCACGCATACAACCGATCCACCAAGCGAATCGCAAAGAAGCTTGGCCTGAAGCTGGTTGAGATCGAGAACTGGAATTGCTGCGGCGCCATGGAAGTCAAGAACATCGATCCGGAAGTCCAGAATTTTCTTTCGGTGCGGAACATGGCGATCGCCAAGCACAAAATGGGGCTGGATGTCGTCATGGCGCCGTGCAACGGCTGCTATCACAATCTCAAGAAAGCCGAGCACGATGTCACGCACAGGGCGCAGACCCGCGCGACACTCAAGAAAATGGCAGACAGATCGAGTCAGCCCGAGTACAAGCCCGGCGATGTCGAGACGATTCATGCGCTGGACTGGATCAAGCACGCTATCGGTGAGGAAAATCTTGCCAGCCGCGTCAGAAAATCTCTTTCCGGTCTGAAGATCGCGAACTACTATGGATGCATGTACACCCGTCCGCGGCACATCTTTCCAGAAAAAGATCAGGGCGAGGGAAGCGAGTCGACTTCAAAACCGCATTTCATGGATGATCTTCTGCGGGCCGCCGGTGCTGAAATCGTTGACTTTCCGTTGAAAACAGCATGCTGCGGGGGCGCTCACACCCTTTCAGACTGCGATACCTCAACGAGACTTGTTCTCAACATTCTGCAGGCCGCGGAAGCCTGCAATGCCGATGTCATCGCGACTGAATGCCCAACCTGTCACAGCGGTCTTGAAATGCATCAGATTCGGGCGGAAGAAACCCTCGGCATCAAGACACAGCCCGTCATGCTGTATTTCACGCAGCTGCTGGGAATCGCTCTCGGTGTGTCACCCCGTCAGCTTGGCATCCATGAGAATGTTTCCGAATCGCTCGGTTTGCTGAAGCAGAAAGGCCTGGTATGACCAGTTTCAGAGAAATTGAGCAAGGCATTCTGTCCGCCAGGGACCGGCCGCAGAGTTTGGACAATCCTGCCGCGCATTTGCTGGAGATGGGCGAAGCGATACTGGAGAACTGGCTGATTGCCCACGACCTGGTGCCGACTCAGGAACAGCGCGAGGGCTTTCGGCTGCTGGCCCTGCATCGGCAAGGCGCAAGACTTGAACCATCTTTCCACGCGTGCCGCGAGACCTGCAGAGAATTGATTTACCAAATTAATCTGTATCATGTGACAAAAGATTCACAGCAGATCACCATGGCGTCTCTGGTTGCGATGCACCTGCTTCTTTTCATTCGCGGCAAGATGGAAGTCAAGGAACTCGGTGAGTTCTGCTGCAACTCAAAAGCAGTTTCAACTTAGGAGGAAATACGATCAATGACCCAAGTACGAGGATGCGAATTACCTGATGACCTGCTTTATGATGTTGACAACAACATCTGGTACCGCGAGAATGACGATGGCACCGTTACGGTGGGAATGACCACAATTGCGGGTGCAATGGCCGGACAGATTGTCGCGATCACACCGAAGCGCGCTGGAAGAAAAGTCACTCCAGGCAGAAGTTGCGCAACGGTTGAATCTGGCAAGTGGGTCGGACCCGCCAAGCTTCTGAGCGGCGGCGAAGTGGTTGAGGTCAATAAAGATATCGTCTCGACTCCGGGTCTTGCCAATTCAGATCCCTACAGCGGCGGCTGGCTACTCAAAGTGAAGGTCGACGACTGGGGCTCTATCAGATCTCAGCTGACTGCCGGCTCAGAAGTCGCTGCGCCTTACGAGGCCAAAATGGATGCTGATGGCTTTGAAGGCTGCAATCCTTGACAATGAACTGCGACAATGAATTCATTTGGAAATTCTTGGAAATCCAACCGCTCTTTAACTTGATTCCAACAGGAGATACGAAACATGGCGGACCAAACACTTGACACCAAAGGTCTGAACTGCCCTCTTCCCATTCTCAAAGCAAAAAAATCTCTGGCACAGATGGAAGTCGGGCAGACTCTGGAAGTCCTCTCTACAGACCCAGGCGCGGTCCTGGATTTTGAGGCGCTTTGCCGTCAAACCAGCCATGATCTGCTGGAGTCCAAGAAAGAAGACGGCGTTTATGTCTTTCTGCTGAAGAAGGGGTAGACGGACGAGCTTATTGCGTCAAAACTAACCGGCGCCTTATTCAGCGGCAGTTCTGTCCAGCGTATTCCAAATTAAGCGTCGAACCTTTCGTCAAGCGGAATCGATTGTGCTATCTTTGCCTAGCTGAGTGCTCAGTGAATTTGCCCCGACGCATTCTCGGGTAGATGCCGGTTAAATTCAATTCAAAACTATCAGATGTGTCAAATCGGCTGGAAATCCTGTGTCACGTTAGCAGAAATACGCTTTTCACCTTGACCGGAATACGCTATCAGTCCCTCTTGCCAGTTGAATTCACCTGAAAAATGTAGCCGCGGGAGAAATAGCCTAAATCGACTGCCCTATTGGTAATCTTCTGAACGGAATATCGTTTTCCTTCCAATAGTTTCATTCCTGCTAACTGAGCATCGCGGTTTGTGTCAAAACAAGCAATCAAACCAGAATCGTGCAACAATGCAAAACGCCCCTCGTCTGATTTGATCAAATCGGAAAGCATCTTTTTGAATGCCTTGTAGTTCCGATCTACCTCTTCCTGTTGTGTATATGTTGCCATGACAATACCTGACTCAAAGGTTGAATATTCAACTACCTTTTAGTTGCCTTTCTTATTGTAAATTCTTTACACGCTTCTGAACTGCCTTGCTCATCTGCGCAACTGCCGCTTCACCTACTTGCTGGTAGTGGCTTTAATCAAGATTGGATTTAGGGTTTTGCTGAGATTTCTGGGACTGTAGTGTCAACTCGTTTGATTTGTTTTACGGGTGCTACTCAACTCTTGATTCATGAATTTTCTTCGATGATGGCGGCTCCGGCAGTCGGAGTTGCGGGTTTTCAAGAATGGCACCAATTTCAATTCAGGAATATACAATCACAAAAGATCGGTCCTGTCGATTGACATTCGATTCATGAAGATCTTGATATGTCCGGCTGGCTTCATCTTGGTAGATTTCACACAAAATCACGGACATATCTTCCCGTAATTTTTGTCCAAATACTCATCAACTTTTTCGCGAGGATAATCGTCCATTTCGGCGGTAATGTATGACGCAACCTGTTCTCTGATTTCAGCCGCAGTCATTGGTTCTTTCGCTTCCTCTTGAAGGCGTCGAATCAATTTTTTTCTGACTTTCGCTTGTTTTTTCATATGTTTCTTTTCGTCTTCTGTCATTTCAATTCACTCCATTTTTTGAAATTTTGACTCGGCAACTTACAGCGCATTTTAAGCGACAATATTATTTTGAATCCGATGGCGAGTTCAGATAGGGTGATATGTTTTGAGTGTTTCGATGGAAATCGATGCACTCGAAAATTTGATTTCGCATCACGCGAATCTTGTGACTGTCGGGATAACCCAAAGGTGATTCGCGAATTAAATCCGATATCAACCTACCGGATGAAAATTCGTCAGTCGATAATCAGAGGATTCGACTTACGTCTTTCGCGGCCGCAGATGCGCATGCCAGCGAAACTCGATTCGCTTGAACAGCCAAATGATCGCAAATGTCATAATCAGGTAGAAAACGCCAGCCGTTATGAAAGATTCGAACGGCACAAAGTGGCGCGAGTTCACGATTCTAGCCGCACCGAACAGATCGATGATTGTGATCACGCCAGCCAGTGCGCTGCCGTGCAGCATGAAAATCACTTCATTTCCATAAGCCGGCAAGGCTCGGCGGAATGCGCTCGGCAGGATGATGCGCCGCAGAATCAGCCAGCCTGACATACCGCTGGCCCGCCCCGCCTCAATCTCACCATAAGGTGTGGTCAAAATCGCACCGCGGAGAATCTCCGCGGTATAGGCGGCGGTGTTCAGTGAGAATGCAATCAATGCGCAGGTATAGGCTTCCTTGAAAATCGGCCAGAATATGCTCTCCCGCAATGCCTCAAACTGCCCCGCACCGTAGTAAATCATGAACATCTGCACGATGAGCGGCGTGCCGCGGAAGAAGTAGATGAACGCTTTCGGTGCGAAAGTTACCAGAGCCGTGTTTCTGCTCGCAAGCAGAGCAATCGGTATGGCAAGAACCAGCCCGAAAATCAGCGCCAGCACAACGAGCTCGACGGTCGTCGCCAAGCCACTCAGGTAAAGCGGCAGATTGCTGAAGATCGCTTCAAAATCCATCGTCAATCACGCCTTTCGAACGCCCACGCTGTAACGCTTGTCGAGCCAGCGCAGGCCGACATCGGATACCGCAGTGATAATGAGATAAAGGACTGCCACAACCATGTAGAAGGTGAACGGCTGTCTCAGCGAGCCGCCGGCCTGAGCGGCTCTGAACACCATGTCCTCCAGTCCGATGACGGACACCAGCGCAGTCGTCTTGGCAAGCACCAGCCAGTTGTTGCCGAAACCCGGCAGCGCATGCCGCACGCAGGCCGGAAAAGTGATTCGGATGAAAACCTGAATCGGCGTCATCCCGTAGGCATAGCCGGCCTCGATCTCGCCGCGCGGGACAGCGAGAATGGCGCCGCGGAATGTTTCTGCCATATAGGCACCGAATATGAAACCGATCGTCACCACACCGGCAATGAATTCACTGACCTCGATGTAGTCCAGCCCGAGAGAGTCGCCGATGACATTGATTGCCAGTTGCCCGCCAAAGAAGATGATGAACATCAGAACAATGTCGGGCACACCTCGAATGAGCGTCGTATAGACGCCGGCTATGAATCTCGCAGTGCGGTTGTTCGACAGCTTGGCAGTGGCGCCGAGCAACCCCAAAGTCAGTGCGAAAAAAAGCGACAGCAGCGCAAGCTCGATCGTCAGCAGCATGCCTTCCAGGATGAACGGGTACAGATACCCGCCCAGAACGCCGCTCAGACTCTCAACCAGAAATTCGTGCATCGCTAATCTGTTTTCGCAGTTGCATGGCTGCCGGCCAGGCTGCCAACAGCCACATCATCTTCAAATTCTTTGGATATTATTCCCCGTAAACGTCAAATTCAAAGTATTTCTCGTTGATCGCCTGGTAGGTTCCGTTCGCTCGAATGGCGTCAATTGCCGCATTGAAGATTTCAACCAGATCCTCGTTGTTCTTGCGAATGGCAATTCCAGCCCCATCACCGAAATACTTTGGATCTGTGAATCCCGGTCCGACAAGCTCCCAGCCGGCGCCTTCCTCGGTATTCAGGAATCCCTCAGTCATCGCGACCGAATCTGCCAGCAGCAAGTCCAGTCGCCCTGCCACTGCATCAAGATAGGCCTCGTCCTGTGTGCCATACCGCCTGACGTCAACATCTTCACCAAATTCTTCGGTGACGAAGTTGTCGTGTATCGTGGCGCGCTGCACACCGACAGTTTTGCCCGCCAGTCCTTCCGGGGTGATTTCATTGCCGGCGCCCTTGGGCTGAGCGAACTTGGCCGGCGTGCTGTAGTACTTGTTGGTGAAGGCCACCTTCTTCTTGCGCTCTTCAGTGATTGACATGGAGGCGATGATGGCATCGTATTTTCGCGCCAGCAATGCCGGGATGATTCCATCCCAGTCCTGCTGCACAAGTGTGCACTCAGCGCCGATCTCGTCACACAGCGCCCTTGCAATTTCAATATCGAAGCCCTGAAGCTCACCGCTCGCGGTTACTGAGCTGAATGGTGGATAGGCGCCTTCCACGCCGATTCGGATCTTGTCCCAATCGGCCGCGGAAACAGAAGATCCGAATGCCATCACTGACAGCATCGTCAGAATTGTGATCGCTTTTCTCATAAGCTGAATACTCCCATAAGTTTTTGAATGAATATTGATTATTTCAGACTTCCAGACAGGAACTCCTTGAAACGGGCGGACTTCGGATGATCGAACACCTGCTCTGGAACTCCGTCTTCCTCAACTCTGCCCTGATGCAGGAACATCACCCGGTTGGACACCTCTCGCGCGAAGCCCATCTCGTGCGTGACGACGAGCATTGTCGAACCATCTTCTGCCAGCGAGCGCATCACCTTCAGCACCTCGCCCACCAGTTCCGGATCAAGCGCAGATGTCGGTTCATCGAACAGCATCAGATCCGGACTCATGGCCAGTGCTCTCGCGATCGCCGCTCTTTGCTGCTGTCCGCCTGAAAGATGAGCCGGATAATAATCCTTGCGGTCACTCAGCCCGACGCGCTCCAGCACCGATTCCGCATGCTCCTTTGCCTCTTTCTTTGGAACCTTCAGAACATGGACAGGGGCCTCGATGACATTCTGAAGCACGGTCATGTGAGACCACAGATTGAACTGCTGAAACACCATTGCCAGCCGCGAGCGGATGCGGTCAACCTGCTTGCGGTCAGCTGGCGCCGAGGTGCCGTCTTTTTGACGTTTCATCTCAATCAGTTCGCCGTTCACACGCACGGTGCCCGATGTCGGGTATTCGAGCATGTTGATGCAGCGAAGGAATGTGCTCTTTCCAGAGCCGCTGCTGCCGAGTATGGAGATGACGTCTTGATCGTTTGCGGTGAGGGATATGCCTTTCAGGACTTCGATGGAACCGAAACTTTTGTGAATGTCGTCAACTTGAAGCGCTGGGACAGTTTGCTGAGCGGTTGAGTCTTCGGTCATTTGCTTGACTCCGAATTTTCTAGGTTTGCAGATTTCATCACCTGCAATACCTGCTTTATACATCAAATTTCAGGAATCAAATGAAAATTCGCATAACGGCTCAGAACACACTCTCTATATTTCTGATCAAGCAGCCAAGCGAAAGCTGTCAGAACTGGCGCTTGCAGAATTCATTGGAGATTTCCATTGAATACCTGAAACAGCGGAGCGAATATCAGCCGAATCGGCCTGTGATGTAGTCTTCTGTAAGCTTGTGTTTGGGATTGGTGAAAACCTCTCCGGTATCACCCACTTCAATCAGATCACCCAGATTGAAGTATGCGGTTCGCTGAGACACACGCGCGGCCTGCTGCATGGAGTGCGTGACGATCACAATCGAATACTGGGTGCGAAGCTCGTCGATCAGATCTTCAATCTTGGCGGTTGCGATCGGGTCCAGCGCTGAACAGGGCTCATCCATCAGGATGACATCAGGTTTGACCGCCAACGCGCGCGCGATGCAGAGCCGCTGCTGCTGACCGCCTGACAGCTCTGTACCGGACTTGTTGATGCGGTTTTCCACCTCAGACAGCAGTCCAACCTGCCTGAGGCAGGAGTAGACCACCTCATCAGTCTCCTCACGGTTGCTCACCATGGAGTGCAATCGCGGGCCGTAAGCGACATTGTCGTAAACTGATTTTGGAAATGGGTTCGGTTTCTGGAATACCATTCCGACCCGGGCGCGCAGTTCAACAACATCAAGACCGCCGTGATAAATGTCCTGGTCATCCAGCCTGATCTCTCCGGTGACCCTGCACCCCTCAATAATGTCGTTGATGCGGTTGAGGCAGCGCAGGAAAGTGGACTTGCCGCAGCCAGAAGGACCGATGATGGACAAGACCTCATTGGCGCGGATTGACAGGCTCACATCCTTGATCGCATGAACTTCCGAGTAGTGGACATTGAGATTCTCCGCCGTCATGCGATTCGGCGGCGCTGTATCGGCATCCTCGGCTGCAGTATTCTTGTCTTGAAAAATGCTCTCGTCAAATCGAGTGACGATGCCGCCGGCTTTGGCCGTCTCTTTCAACTCACTCATATTCGCATTCTCAAACTCATTTCAATCAGTGCAGCCGCGGTCACCATCGGCGCTCGAATCTGCGACGCATCAGGACAGCGACAATATTCATTGCAATCAGAAAGGCGAGCAGGATCAAGATCGCTCCTGAAGTTTTCTCAACGAACGCCCGCTCAAGACTGTCAGCCCAGAGAAAAATCTGCACTGGCAGCACAGTCGCCGGGTCCAGCGGACCTTCAGGAACATCCACGATGAACGCGACCATTCCGATCATGATCAGCGGCGCGGTCTCGCCCAAAGCCCGTGCGATTCCGATGATCGTGCCTGTCAGCATTCCGGGCATGGCCAGGGGAACAACCTCCAGCATCACCGTCTGAGTTTTGGAAGCGCCCAGAGCCAGCGCACCTTCCCGAATCGACGGCGGGACTGCGCGCAATGCCGCGCGCGCGGCGATGACGATGGTCGGCAGCGTCATCAGACTCAGCACCAGCCCGCCAACCAGCGGCACCGATCTTGGCAGCCCGAAGAAATTGATGAAAACTGCCAGGCCCAGCAATCCGAAAACAACCGATGGAACCGCCGCCAGGTTGTTGATGTTGATCTCAATGAAGTCGGTGATCCGATTGCGGGGCGCGAACTCCTCCAGATAGCAGGCCGCGGCCACACCCACCGGAAATGAAACGATCAGCGTAACCAGGATGGTGAACAGCGACCCCATAGTCGCCCCTCTGAGCCCGGCAAGTTCAGGCTCACGCGAATCGCCTGCGGTAAAGTATCTTTTGTTGAACCGGCTTTCTATCTTGCCTCGCTCCACCAGCGTGTCAAACCATGCAATCTGGCTTTCTGACATCAATCCCGCGCCGCCTTTGGTCGGATCGCGCCCGAAATCGTTCTTGTAGAGCATGTCAAAAGAATCATCAACCGGCAGCCAGATTGACTGGGTTGAGCCAATCAGCGACAGATCCGATTCAATCATTCTCTGCAGCAGGACATCCGCACCGACGCTGACGATCCGGCTGAGCTCGCGCCTGTCCCTGCGCTTGGTCACCTCGGGAAACTCCTTGTAGATCGCCTGTTTCACAAGCTTTCCATAGTTGGCGCGCTGCAGACTGCTCTCATTGATTTCTGTTGGATTCAAGAAAATGTCCAACTGAATCTGAGTCTGGCTGAACGCCCCGACACCGGTCACGGTGATGCTGACGATCAGAATCACCACAAAGAGTATGCCAAGCAGCACCGCACCGATGCCATACCATCTGAATCGCTTTTCCGCCGCGCGTCTTCGCTTCAGACGGCGCTTGAAGTCCGGAGCCTCCCAGTGAGTCGCTGAATTCGCGCCGGTCATGATGCTACTCATACTGCTCACTGTACTTTCGCACGATATACAAAGCGGTCACATTCAGGATCAGCGTTGCGATGAACAGCGTCAGTCCCAGCGCGAAGGCGGCCAGAGTCTTGGGATTGTCAAACTCCTGATCTCCAACCAGCAGCGTTACAATCTGCACGGTGACAGTGGTCACCGAGTCCAGGGGATTTGCAGTGAGTTTCGCCGCCAGACCGGCTGCCATCAGCACAATCATCGTCTCACCGATGGCGCGGGAGATCGCCAGCAGGAGCGCGCCGACGATGCCGGGAAGCGCCGCTGGAAAAACAACTTTCCTGATTGTTTCCGATTTCGTCGCTCCGCAAGCCAGAGACGCCTCGCGCAAAGACTGCGGCAGAGCCGTCATCACGTCATCCGAAAGTGAGGAGACGAAGGGAATGATCATGATTCCCATCACGACACCTGCGGCCAATGCGCTCTCGTGAGCGATATCCAATCCGACAATCTTGCCGAATTCCGACAGGTGCGGCGCAACCACAAGAGCCGCAAAAAAACCATAGACCACAGTGGGCACGCCAGCCAGAATTTCCAACACCGGCTTGGCGAAAGACCGAACCTGCGAAGACGCATACTCGGCCAGATAGATCGCGGACAGAAGTCCGATCGGCACCGCGACAAGCATTGCCACACCGGCAATCAGCAGGGTGCCTGTGAAAAGAGGAATGCTTCCGAAAAGACCCGATGATCCCACCTGATCCTCCCGAATGGCGATCTGGGGACTCCATTCGAGCCCAAACAGGAAATGAGTGATGGGAACCTGTCTGAAGAAATTGATTGTCTCGAACAGGACGGAGAGCACAATGCCGATGGTCGTGCAGATTGCGATCAGCGAGCTTAAGATCAAAAGCCCGCGTATCAATGCCTCGGCGATGGGCCGCGCCCTGAGTCGGGCGGAGATCAGCAGAATGAAGATGAAGCTTGCGACCGATCCGAGCGCCAGAACCGCAGCGTTCCGAAGCGTATGGCTCAGCGCCGACAGATGCTGATAACGATCAGCTGCGGCCTGCAGAACTTCTGCATTGTCGAGTTTCTGCAGAACTCCGGTCTGCACAAGTATCTGGACCTGGCTGGTCACCCAGTCGACTTCGACTTGAGATTCCCTGTTCAAATCCGGAAAATATTCAGCCAGCACTATCCGCAGCATGATGCTGTTGTCAACACTGAGCCAGACACCCAGCACCAGCAAAGCTGGCAGGGCGAAGAGCAGAGCCGCCACAACACCATAGTAACGCGGCGCTGAATGCAATCGTTGAATGCCGCCGGCAGCCTTGGCAACTCGCAGCGAGCGCTTTCTCGCCGCATGGTAGAACAGCCAGGACAGCGCCAGCACCAGCAGAATCAGAGTCCAAGCGCTCATTCGCTTCTAAATCCAACAGGCGGACCGGCCCGACAGACAGGAGAAAGGCGAGGCGCTTGCAGCGAAGAATCTCAGAATTCCATCAATCGCCCGCTGCTGTCTGATTGAATTTCCAACAATTCCAATCATTTCAAGTCAGACCCAGTCCAGAAAAACGTTTTCGATGTGTCAGACCTCAGATACGGCCTGCCAGCCGTCGCGCCAGGCGCCGGCGGCAGGACGCATCCTGGTCATTTCAGATGCCGCCATCAAAATGTCGATGGCAGGAAAATGTACGAAGACTGTTTCTTGAATCGACTATTCGGAGGCGAGCCTGACGGTCGTCAGACTATCGGCGGCCGCCTTGAACAGACTTCGCTCTTCGGCTGTCATCGGAATCATTCCCTTGTCAGCCAGATATCCATCCTCGCCCCATGCTCTGTCGCTTGTGAACTCCGAGATGAACTCCCTGATTCCAGGAATCAGGTCGACATGATCGGTCTTCACGTATATGTACAGGGGTCGGGAGATCGTGTAGGAACCGTCAGCGATATTTTCGAATTCCGGTGCGACACCATCGATTTCGGAGCTCTGCACCAGGTCAGAATTCTGGTCAAGAAAACTGAACCCGAAAATACCTAGAGATTCTGGATCGGCAGCCAGTTTCTGAACGATGAGATTGTCATGCTCACCAGCCTCAACCCAAGCGCCATCTTCACGCAGACCATGGCAGATGGACTTGTACTGACTCTTGTCAGTCTTCCTCATTGCCTCGAGCCAGTCAAAAGTCCTGCACCCAGCCTCAAGCGCCAGTTCAGCAAATGCGTCTCGGGTGCCGGAAGTCGGCGGCGGACCGATCACGCGGATCGCGATGTCCGGCAAAGTGGAATTGACATCTTTCCAGGTGATGTGCGGGTTAGGCACGATTTGCTGCCCGCCACCTGGATCTGGGATGTTTTTCGCAAGAGCGAGAAACAAGTCCCTTCGAGAAAGGTTCATTTCATCCGCGCTGACGGAATTGGCAATGACGATACCGTCGTAACCGACCTTGATCTCAACAATGTCATCAATGCCGTTTTCTGCACAGCGATCAATTTCTGACTGCTTGATACGGCGCGATGAGCTGCTGACATCAGGATGGGAGACACCGATTCCAGCGCAAAACAGCTTCAATCCGCCACCGGAACCGGTGGACTCGACGATTGGAGTCTTGTACTGTGTGCTTGCTCCAAAACGCTCAGCAACAACTGTCGCGAATGGATAGACAGTAGATGAACCTACGACACTGATATAGTCTCTTTCTGAAGCCTGGGATGAGGCTGAAAAAGACCCTAGCACGACTGCTAGAAAGATCAGGAAAACCCTGAGACTTGACGACTGCTGAAACATATCACAACTCCAGTAGATCAATTAATCGACCTGAATTAGGTCGTCGAAGTCGGGTTTGAAGCTTAGCGCTTCGGCAACCAATAATAGTGGATAATTTCGAATTGTCAACACAAAATAGCAGAATAATCCGTTAATTTTGCAGTGCAACATTATTTGTTCATTTCATCAAGCAGTTAGGTTTGCAAACTGCGAAATTCTTTGAGAGAATTCATCCAATTCATTGTTTTCGATGGTTTGAGAAAATCGTCTGAATCCGTCAGCCGGTTCGATTCTCAGTGCCAGAATTGTTGGAAAAACCGTTTTCATTCATATAGAAGGAGCATTGAGAAGCGATGATCGAAGGTCATTATTCCACCAAGTACGATGTTGAATTGGAGGAGCTGCTGGATCGGACGGTTGAGATGGGAAGACTGATTGAAAGTCAGCTGAAACATGCCAGCAATGCTCTGGTGCGCGGCGATCGCATGCTGGCTCAGCTGGTGGCGGACAACGAAATTCTGGTCAATCGGCTGGAAGTTGAGATCGACAGGAAATGCACCGAGGTCCTGGCGCGTCGCCAGCCTGCCGCCGGAGACCTTCGGTTTGTGCTGATGGTCATCAAGACCGTCAACGATCTTGAGCGAATGGGGGATGAGATCACCCGCGTGGCGCGGATGGGAAGCCGCGCCATCCATGTGTCAGACAATATTCCCGTCTACCAGGATTTGGAAGTGATCAGCGGCCGCGTTCTGACGCTGCTCAATCAGACTCTGGAAGCCCTTGAGACGACCGACGACTCCGCTTCACTCGCCCTGATTCGAAAAGATAAGAAAGTTGACAAGAAATTTCGCAACACACTGAAGAAAATCATCAATTGGATGATGGCGGATGCCGATTCGATTCCGCAAGCTGTCGACATTCTGTGGACGATCCGTTCCCTGGAGCGGGTTGCGGACCGATCCTGCAATATCTGCGAACATATCGTTTACTTCGTCAAAGGTGAGGATATCCGCCATCTGAACATCGACGAAATTGACATTGACGACTGACTGCCGTCAAAACTTTGTGCGGAAGCTAGTCGCGAAGGGATGTGACCCACTCGGCAACTGCGCTGACGAGCTGTTCCTCGTAGTCTTCAAAAAAGTGATCCGCGCCGTCAATAATCACTTGCGCTGACTGCGTGTTTCCGGCAGCCTCTATCGCTGCGATGCGGTCAGGCGCCGCTTTGATGACCGCCGGGTAGTCTTCGCTGCCGAACAGATCCAGCATCGGCACACTGATCCGCTCGAAAGGAAAAGGCTCCAGCATCGGCTGGCGAAAGTCAGTGGCCCCCATTCCGATACCCGCATAAGCGTCGATGCCGGCATCACCGAACTCCTTTATCCAAGACATCGTCATGTGCACTGAACAGCTGTGCGCGACAACCGCGATCCAGGAATAACCCTGATTCCGCAAATAGTCGATGGCGCCTTGAATGCGCGGATAGGATTCAGGAATGATCTCCAGATATTCATAGTATTTGGCGTCTTTGGCCAGCACCGGCATCTGCACGGAAAACGTTGGAATGCCGAGATCTGTCAAGCCTTCGCGCAAGGGGCCGACGACCTGCGGCCAATCAGGATGAAAGCCGCGCCCGTGCAGCAGCAAGACGACGCCATCAATTACCGGTTCATCAGGCTCTGACAGCAGAGAGAAGATGTCCCTGCCGGCTGCTGGAAAATAGATGATCTCGCCGTCGAAGAGCCCAGCCTCGGCTTCTTCGATCAATCGCTGCTCCCGCGCGTAGTCCGGTGTGATCTCAGCGCCTGAAGCGATTGAAGCAACACCCAGACAAGCCGCAAGAATCGCACCGATAAAAATCGGAATTGAATCGCTGAAAAACCTCATGTCGTCCTGGCAGCTGCAAGCGAATCGCAAGGAAGTTTCGCACTATGCGATGAATTCTTCCCCGGAATTGAGTCGATCAATTCGATCCAGCCGGCTCTGCAGCAGCTTTTTGGTGAAGTCCATGCAGACCGAAGCGAATGATTTGGCGCGCTCCGCATCATCAAAACAGTATTCCCCATCAATACAGTCATTGGCCTGAAAGTTCTCCGACAGCAGTGTTCCCGCTTCCAGATTGGATTTCAGAACCGTCTGATTTCCGTTTAGATTGTCCAGACGCTGGATTTGTTCCACCAGATTGTGCCGAACTACGACATTGAAGTACATAAACTCACAAACCCGAGTCAGCAGTTCTGCGGGGCGGGGCGTGACCCATGCAGTTGCCGAAGCAGTACGGCGCGTTGTCTGAGCCTTTACAGCCGCACATATAGAACTCTCCAGATATGGGGGGAACGAACTTGATCGGTTTGAAATCTGTCCCTTTGTGGGAGCCGTCGCACCAGGGCTGCTTTTTGCTGAGACCGCAGCTGCACCATGCGTACTGCACCCCAGTCTCCACCATCACAACATACGGGGCTTTTTGCGGACAGGCTGGAAGCGTCATGTCAAATCTGAATTCAGCCGGGCAACCGGATAGCAGTCCTGTCCGTCAGCGTCCGTGCCCCTGCCTACGGCATAGCCATTCTCAAGCACATACCACTCGATGATGTTCTTTTCCGGACCTGGCCACGAGGCGAACAGCTCACCTTTCGACGAGCATGGCGCACCTGTCGCGAGTCTGAACGCAGTCACCTGCTGATCACGCAGCTGATACGCTTCGGTATGCTGAAACTGTGCGTCGTCAGTCAGCGCGGGGAGCACCTTCCTGAGTTCAGGCATGACACCGGTCCGTCATTCAGCCTGAATGTCGATCGCCCGGAAACCGCCAAACCCATCCTCAACGATCTGGTATGTGACCCTCTGCCCCTTGGTCAACTCGCCCAGACCGCTGGACTCAACCGCGCTCTTGTGGATGAACACCTTGCGGCCGCTCTCGTCGTCGGTGATGTAGCCGCCGAACGGGTTTCGAAGCGCGTTGTATACTGCAACCTCGCCCGCTGAGGCGCCGGGCTTCAGTCCTTTGGTCTGCTTCTTGTCCATTTCAGTTACGCCGGCCAGTGCAAGATGCGAGAGGTCTTCCGCGGAAAATTCTGACCAGATCTGCACCGCATAGTCGTAAGCGCGGCCTTCGGTTGTGTCGAATTCCATGTCCGGTTCCACATCGGCCGCATCCGGGTAGAGCATCTGCCGAAGCTCATCGTCATCCACATCGCGCTGCGCGACACTTTCACCGATCTGTCTGGAACGTCCGCCGCCCTCTTCCTTGCGATGGTTCCAGCGATGCTCGCGGGCTGAATCATCACTGAATACGCGCACAAAGAACACATTTTCTGAACCCTGCAGAACCGCGTCAATAAAACGGCTTTCCAATATCAGCACTGGATCAGGCCAGCCAACCATTGATCGGGTCTCTTCATCCAGTCTGCGATGAAACTCAAGGTCCACCTCATTGCCTCGCTGCAGCAAGGCCAGCAGGGCCTGCGTCGTCACAGCTTCGCCGCGGCTGGCCATCTTGTAGCCCGTCAAGCGGGAGATCGTCCGCGCGATATCAGACTTCAGGCTGCAGGTTTTTCCGTAGATTGCAATAACTCGACTCATCGTACTATCTCAATAATCAATTCATGGGGCGGCGCGCTCCGGGCATTAGACCGCGCAGCGAATGTTCTCGTTTGCTGGCCAGCATTTTCTTCTGCGAGTTCATCAATCGGCCGACGGGTGTTGCGCACGAGTGCGCGAGCCTGTAAGTCGGCACATAGATGATGAATCCGAGCGAACCGAAGACATGGAAGTACCAGAGCGGTGTATAGGCGCCCGCCAGCAAACCCGATTCACCCGGCGACATGGACGCCATGACCCATCCGACAAAAGAGAAACCTGATCCAGCCGGAAGCCCGTCCATTGCAAGTCGGCCGCCTTCAAGCAGAAAGCCGCTCAGCACCACCAGAAACAGAAACACCGCCGACGGTGTGTCGGAGTACTTGGATTCGGGTGTATTGCTCGCCTTGATCCGCCACAGGAACGCCAGCAGACAGCCAATCAGCACCATTGCACCGAAGAATTCAAACGCGAAATCAAACGCCAGCCGGATCGGGTGGCCGGGAATCTCCCAAATGTCCGTCCAGCCGAATGCCGGAATGCCCTCGCGCACAAAAACCGCAATGACCTCCACTGCGAACAGCAGCGCGAAGCCCCAGAACATCAAGGTATGCCGAAGCCAGCGCAGGCCGCTGATTGACAGCAGACTGGTATGCAAAGCGACATCGGCCAGAAAAATCTTCCGCATTGCCAGAGGCTCGGCATCCTCGCGTCTGATGTGCTGCCGATATCGATCCCAGGTCGGCCGATTTTTCGCATAGATCGCCTGGTATATGCCGATATCAAACAGCGCGATCGAAAGAATTGCCGCCGGCCCGAAGAAAATCCACTGCAGCTCAAGCTGTCCGGCCAAGGCCAGCGCGATGAAGTGGCCCGAAAGATCCATCACTCCGATCACATACGCCCATCCGGCGGCGATGAACAGCCAGCGCATTGTCGCGCTGAGGGACTTGGTCTCACCGACTCGGCTGAACAGCAGCAGCGCCAGCGCGAACAGCCCCGCGCTCAGCAATGCAACCGAAACAAACAGCAGTCCGTAAGCAAGGGCTGCGCTGTACTGCCCGGAAAGCTGAATGACAAAAAGAACGATGCCGACGACGATCGGCAGCACGATGCGTCTTCGACGGCGGCGAACACCCCTGTGAAGTTCGTTCATCGGGTTCTTGCTGAAATCATCTCAACAGATGATGTCATATGCGATCAATGGAACCTATCCGCTGGCCGCCGCGTCCAGTTTTGCCGCCTGCTGCGCCACACGCTCCGCATCCAATGCCAGCATGGCGCCGTGCAGGGCGGGATCACCGCCTTTGATGTCGCGGAATTCCTGCACACATGCCTTGGCTTTCTCCACCGCAACCAGAGCATCGACACCGTAGGCATCGGCGCCGATCTTGTCGCACCATGCCTGGCTGATCGGAGCGCCGCCGACGAACACCTTCACATCGTCGCGCATGCCCTCTGCAGTGATGTGCTTGATGGTCTCCCACTGCATGTTCATGGTTGTTGTCAAAAGCGCCGAGAAGCCAACAATCTGCGGGTTGTGCTCGCGGATCGCGGCAATGAAATCTTCGGGCGGCACGGTGACACCCAGATCAACCACGGTGAAACCTGCGGCCTCCAGCATCATCGCGACGATTTTCTTGCCGATGTCGTGCAGGTCGCCCTGGACTGTTCCAACCACCACGGTTCCGATGTCTTCAGATTTTTCCGCAATGATCAGCGGTTTCAGAATGCCAAGCGCAGAATGCATGCACTTTGCCGACATCATCACTTCCGGAAGAAAGTACTCATCCATCTTGAAGCGCCGTCCAACTTCCGCAATGCCCGTCGCCATGGGGCCGGCAACCAGCGTTCTGGGAGAGACATCCGCATCCAAAGCCGGATGAATCAGATCCGATGTCTCTTCATGCTCGCCGTCGATGATGTTCCACTCGATCTCGTGAAACAGCTCCTTGATATCTTCCGGCGCGTCGAGCCAGCGGTCTGTTTCGAGTGAGTCCTCAAAGTCGTACTGAAGATCTTCCAGATCCCATTCTTTCTCAGTTTCAATGAATAGTGGCATAACTTTGTATCTTCCGGCTGTAATGGTCAGGCTGCGCGGCGACGGGGCGTCCGTTTTCGGTCCGGACGTCTTCGTCGTTTGCGATCACCGCTCCATGGCTCGTAGCCCTCGCCGGTATCGGCGCCGGGCGGCGGATCAGTGGGCAATGGATAGCGTCCGTATGATCTCGCTTCATCAATCATGGCGAGAACATTCTGCGTCGGGACATCATGCTCCAGCCGATGCGAGGAGCTCAGCAGAAAACCGCCGCCGTGCCCCATCTCCCAAATTCGCTGCCGAACTTCGTTTCGAACATCCGCAACGCTGCCCCAGGGCAGGGTCTCCTGCACATCGATTCCGCCATAGAAGAACATCTCCTTGCCCAGCTGCCGTTTCTTGGCCGCTGGATTGGAGTGCCGGGCAACTTTCGGCGGCAGACTGTCATAGCCGTCGACACTTGATTCAATCAGGCCGCGCATGAACGGCTCAGGTATCGCGCCGCAGCTGTGAAACTGAATCTTGCCCAGAGGATTCTTCTTGAGGTAATACTCCTTGATCTCCGTGAAGGCGCGCACATAGTGGGGCTTCACCTGGCGATCAAACATCTTGAGCGACAGAAACGCGGTCTTTTCGCTGGCCAGGTCTTCCGGGCTCATGCGCATCCAGTCGATGTATTCACCGCATTCATCAATGATCGCCTTGTTGAAGTCAATCTCAATATCCGTCAGCCGCGTCAGCATCGCCTCCAAGAAATCGGGTGACTCAATGAAATCGGAAAATATCTTCGCGTAGCCAACCATGTACTTGGCCTGCTCGAATATGCCGCCGCGACCTCCCTGCCCCAGCAATGCGAACGGGGTCTCCTCGCGGATGAACTTGCAGTAATCTCGCAAGGTCATGCCGGGGATTGGAGAGTCTTCCAGACAGGAGTCATCCCAAGGGTCAGGCCAGGGAAATTCGTCCAGAATTCTAAGCCCCTCGTCAAGCGGCGCGCTGGTCGCGTGAAACAGCGGATAGCCGATCATCTCATAGTAGCCGCCCTGCTCGTGCGGCGTCCATTTTCGAATGACGCCCCATTCATCGACATTGATATCCACATCTGGCGGGGGAATGCCCATGTCAAAAGGTATCTCGTCGAAATCGATCGCGCGGAATCCCGGTGAACCGCCGGGCGTGCCGATCGCGATACGCACGAAGTCCACGCCCAGCTTGTCCGCAATGTCCAGTTCGAAGCTGACATCGGTCGTCCAGGTTGTCGAACCGGTGCGGTAGTCCTTCGGATCAGCCTTGAAGTCCATGCCGATGCCCTTGCGCAGGTTCTGGTAGCCTTCAATCGTTCCCCAAAGACCAACCGGCACCAGATCGGGTTCTCGAAGGTGCAGCGCATCAATCGTCCGCTTCCGCTCAGGCGGCATCGCCTTGCCAATAATTTCAGCCATGATCCTTCTCCGATTGTCTTTACATTCTGTGGCGACTGAATCCAGCTTCAGGCCGCACCGAATCGCGCCGCCGCGTCAGTGACGACACCTGGGTAGCCTTGCGAAGCCAGCCGCCGCGCGGCGGATTCTCTGTTGAGATTCGCCAGTTCGGACATCGGGCCTGAAACGATCGCTCCAGTCGGACAGATCTCCTCACAGGCACGCGGCATGTCCAGCGGACGCTCCTTGCCGGGCGTCTGGCAGAAATTGCATTTTTCCATCTTGCCGACATGCGAACTGATCTGCGGCGCGTTGAACGGGCAGGCCCAGGTGCAGAATCCGCAGCCGATGCAGACATTCTGGTCGACTTCAACGATCCCGTCGGCCACCCGCTTGCTGATGGCACCGACCGGACAGGCGGTTCGGCACGGCGCATCGCCGCAGTGCATGCAGGCCATGGACACATTCATCGCAGTTACATTCGGAAAACTGCCGGACTCGATCTTCACGACCTCCCGCCAGCGCGGTCCGACATCCACTTCATTCCAGGATTTACAGGCAATTTCGCAGGCGTGACACTTCACGCAGCGCTTGTGATCAAAATAGAATCCATATTGCATTTTTACTACTCCCGCTGGTTGTGCTACGATGCCGCCCGAATGCGGACTTTGCATTCGTTGTAGCAGTTGGCGCCGGTTATGGGATTGGTGTGCGTGTCCATCAGGTTGTTGGAATGGGCACCCCGCCCTTTTGCGGTGGAACCCATCGCCCAGTGACCGAATCCGTGCCCATGCCGAACGCTGACACAGCCGGGCACCAGCCCCTCGACAACTTTGGCCCTGATCTCAATCTGATCCTTGGGCGACTCCAGTATGACCATCGAGTCGTCCTGAATTCCGTACAGAGCCGCATCCCGACTGTTGATCTCCACCCAGTTCTCACCGCAGACCTCCATCAGGTAGGGATTGTTCTGCGTGACGATGTTGCAGTGCATGCTCAGCTTCGAGTGGGTGAGTTGCAGGGGATAGTCCTCATCCGGTATGACGGAGCGCTCCGTGTATTCCGGGTAGCCGTTGAAACCCGCATCCTCGTAGCTGCTTGAGTGCAGCTCAATCTTGCCGGACGGTGTCGGCAGACCTTCCGGCACCCGGTTGTAGCGAATCTCGCCCGCCCAGAATCCCTTGCTCTTGAGCTCGTCCAGCGTCATGGGGACGTTCTCCATCATGATCTCGCCCCAGTCCTCCCATCTCTCATATGGAAAGTGCTCGCTCCAGCCCATTTTCTCGGCGATGCCCTTGACGATGTCATAAGGCGCCTTCGATTCGCCGACCGGCGACACCACCGGCTGACACAGCACGACTTCCGGACCCAGCCACATGCCTTGCCGGATTTCAGCCTGCTCGTAGAATGACGTTTCCGGCAGAACGATGTCACATTCGAGGGCTGTTTCGCTCATGTAGAGCTCACAGGCGACTGCCAGGTCCAGATGCTTGAACATCTCCAGCACCCGATCGCGATTGGGATCGCTCATCACAGGATTGGAAGCATGCACAAACAGCCCCTTGACTGGATATGGGTTGCCATCGATGACCGCATCGGGAAGTTTCGAATTCGGCAGATCAGGCGCCAGGGGATAGCCCATCGAAACATGCAGCGGGCCGTTTGATGGCTTGCCCTTGGCTTCATCAGGAATGACCACCGGCAGACCTAAAGGCGCCCAGTCTTTGAGATGCAGATTGCCGGGCTTGTCGACCTCACCGCAGATAGCATTCAGCGCATAGCACGCCCGTCCAGCGTCGGCGCCGTTGGTGTAATATCCGGAGCCCTTGAATATCGCGGACATGGCGGGCTTGGTTGTTGCGAATTCGCGCGCCAGCCGCTTGATGGTGGCCGCATCGATTCCGCAAATCGGCTCCGCCCATTCCGGGGTGTAGCCCTTGTCTTGAAGATGCGCTCTGAAACCGTCAAACCCGTTGCAGTAGCTGTTGGCGAAATCCTCGTCATAAAGCCGTTCGCTGACAATGCTGTGGCACATTGCCAGCGCCAAAGCGCCATCGGTGCCCGGCTGAACGGGGATCCATTCATCCGCCTTCTGCGCGGTCTCGGTGAAGTTCGGGTCAACCACCACCAGTTTGCAGCCCTTTTTCTGAGCGTCGATCAGCGCTCTGCTTTCCCACAGCCCCTGATTGGCGCCCAGATTGTTCATGCCCCAGAGCATCACATACTTCGAGTTGGCGAAATCGTGCATCGGAAAGACGTGACCAAACAGAGTCAGGCAGGCTGAGCGCCGGTCCTGCTCACAGCCCGAAGTGTGGGCATACAGGTTCGGAGTTCCATACAGGTCGCCGAGAAGATGCCGGTAGAACTGGGTGTTGGGATCGTGATGGCAGGTCAGCGCGACCGCTTCGGGGCCGTGTTCGGCGGCGATGGATTTGAGCTTATCCGCGATAAACGAATACGCCTCATCCCATGAAATCCGCTTGAACTGGCCGCGTTCCCCTTTTGGATTGGTTCGAAGCATCGGGTACTTCAGTCGGTCCGGATCGCGTGTCACGTGCCAGCTGGCCATGCCTTTGGCACAGCGCGAGCCGATATTGTTCGGAGATTCGGGATTGCCCTTGTGATAGACGATCTTGTCGTCTCGCACAAAAACTTCGGTGGGACACTGCCAGGGGCAGGTGTAACAAAAACTCTTGATGACCTGGGCGCCTTTGATTTCCGCAAGACGCGAACCCAAGTTCACTGCACTGCTCATTTCTCCCCTCCTGCGAATTTGGATCTGCCGCTCGGCAGATCGCGGTTAGTATGAATTTTTACGCTGGTGAGTTTTATTGTAATTATTCTACTGGAATTTTTGCAGTTTAAGTGCATCTATTGTTTGCCCTGAATTTGCAATCCATTCAGGGGTGCAGGGATGGTCAGAATGCCATTTTTTGGTGGTACTGCCGCCAAAGTTGAAATCAAAGCGAGAAGAGCTAGAGGGCGTGGTTGTGGGAAATTTGGCGTGATGCCAATCTCAATCTTGAATCCAGGCAATTGCGCTTAGCAAGCATTGATATGTCAGCAAAGGCAACTGACTGGCAGCGGCAACCTTGCCTTCTGAAGCGCACCGTGCCGCTACTCTCCCTCTGAACGGAGCTTGCACATTTTCGCGCTTGATCCGGCCAATCCAAATCCTGCAAAGAACAGGCGCCACATCATCAACACATGAATTACGACGGTCAACAGAGGCGATGGACTTTTGACAATGGATTCCCGGCAGATACTTATTTGATCGCGACTACAGTGAACATTTCCCAGCAGGTCAGTCGGATTCGACTACTTTACATTCATCATCCGGTCTGGTTTTGGAAGAATAATTCTCTGAATCTCTGCAGCTGGGCGAGTAATACTGCACTGAAACATCACCCAGTCCAATTGGTCTTTTGTCATCCCAAGCCCAAACGATGCGCCACTCAACCACATTGAGACCTTCTGCATTGGTAAAGTCCGCGTCACTCAGATTTGCGTTGTAGAACTTCGTATCTAGCAACTCGGCATTGGCAAAGTTTGCGTCACTCAGATTAACATTGTAGAATGTCGTATCTAGCAATTCGGCATTTTGAAAACTGGCATTTTCAAATGAGACATTTACAAAATGAGATTTGGACAGCAAGGCTCCATCCAAACTCGCATCGGAAAAAATCGAATTCGAAGCTCTGGTGTAACCAATATAAGAATTCTCTAATGTGGCACCTTTGAACTCCGCGTCAATCAATCTAATTCCCTCCAATCTGACCTCGCTGGCATTCAGCATATTCGCGATTGTGCCCGACATACTGGTTCTTTCAATTGCCGCCCCCTCCAAGTGGGCCGCTGTCAAATCGGCTCCATCTAGAACTCCGTCATCCATTCGGATGTCATTCAGGTAAGCTTCTGTGAGAGTTGAATCCGTAAAATCAGTATGATCCAGCCAAGCGCCACTCAAATCAACATTCGGCAAGTAAGCATTGACCATACTAGCGCGATGACTGCCAGTTGTTTTACTGTCTCCAGCAATAGCAGTTGAAATCAAATTTAAGTCAACAAAATGTTCACCGTGATTATGTAGAATCTTGAACGCGGTGGTGGCTCCAGAGTTTCCAGAGGTGTGACGTGATACTGCATCCGACGGATATTGCAGTGCTTGTTGTTGGTACGACATCGAAAATATTTCATAAGTCGAGAATGCAGCGAATAGTGTCAAGACTCCGAGATACCATTGAATTGGCTTATCAAATGGAAATCTGACCATCGTTGACATCAATTCAGTTTTCATCATCATTCGTCAAAAGTATTTCAATCCTCACTGCAACTTATATATTGCTACATGCCCTTGCGTTGAACAAAAAATCAGCCGCGTCAGTAGTTCGATTCATCTTCACCAATGGTACGAATTCAACGAAGAATCACAAAGTCGATTAGTATCATTTTTCGAAATCCCGCAATTTCGACTGACGAAAAAAATTATCAATATGGGCAATTGCCTGCGTGACCAAGTATTCTTGAAGTGAATCGTTCGTTGTTTAGCACATCTCCAGCAGTGCTTGGTGGCGCTTTGAACATCCTTCAGCGCATTCGTTCAATAGCGGTGCCGGTGCTCACCGATGAGTTTCGAAACATTTTGCTGGAAGAGGCCAAGCAATATCCTTTACGTCCAGCGCGAGATACGGTTGGAACCGGCGAAAACCGCGTCCACCAGGATATGCTGCTGCAGGATCAACTTAAAGAAGACGGCGCATTTGCAGAACTGGTCACTGGATTTCAGCACTTGTTTGATGAGGCGAGCGAAGAATGTTCGCTGTTTTCCGCACCTGTGATCTTCAACGACGTGATGATTCAGAAGTATGAACCCGGCAGCGGTGGGATCACGCCGCATCGAGATCGAACCGACTATCGGCACATTATTTGTCTTTTTGTCTTGGAAGGACTGGGGCGATTCTATATTTCCGATGATCGGAAGAAAAGCAACGCGCTGGAAATCGCCAACTTACCGGGTGATGTGGTGCTCATGCCGGGACCGGGATTTGTCGGGCTGACTGAACGACCCTTCCATTACCTGGAGAATATCACTCGCGAACGCTGGGTATTTGGATTAAGGCATGACGAAAGCAAACTCAGCTGAATGAACTTCGATTTCAAGAACACTCTTTAGAATTGGAAGCCGAAGGCTAACTGCACACACGCCGAATGAGAGCGATCGACAAGTAAGGCTGAATGGTGATTAACTATTTCCACGACACCGACGTTTCCACAGCATTGCTGTCAATTGCAGTCTGAATGGAGGTCAGTGAGTTAAAGTTCTGGCAGTCCATCGACTGCATAAAACTGGGGAATTTGAACCGGTAACTTCGGGGATTTCATTTCGGCACTCGCAGAAATCGTTTGCGTAATGACACACGCATCAGGTCGATGATAGAAGATGCGCAACTATGCCCTATTCTACTCAGCAGATTCCGTTTCGCGGCAATTGCCAACTATAAGATCAAAGATACTATATAGATGCTTTAATTTAAGTATTTTGTAAAATAATTACAGAATTGTCTTATTAAAGTGTATGTTAGTTGGTATGTTAGTTTCATTCAGCGTGAAGAATTTTCGGTCTTTTTCGGAAAAGCAAACCATTTCAATGGTTGCATCTGCAGGGGCGAAACGAAAAGAACGGGTTTCTTTTTCTACTGATCATTCATTTGCCCCATATCTTCTGCGATCGGCGTGCCTGTTCGGACCGAATGGATCTGGAAAGTCATCGTTAGTTTACGCGTTTGATTTCTTCAAATTTTTTGTCGTCTCTTCAGCCAAGGACACTCAAGAAGGTGAGGAGATTAATGTGACGCCTTTCAAATTTGACTCTCGATGGAGACAGATGCCATCTGAATTTGAAGTCGTTTTCATCTACCAAGGAAATCTATATCAATATGGTTTTGCGGTAGATAAGGACCGAGTTTGGAGCGAGTGGCTGTATTCGAAACCGAATAAACCAGATACGAAAATTCGAAGAATGTTTCAGAGAGAATATGATTCAGAAAACTCAACATACTATTGGTACATCAGCGAAAAGTTCGTTAAAGGAAAAAAAGCACTTTGGAGAAAGTCCACTCGAGACAATGCCCTTTTTCTCTCTACTGCCATTCAACTGAATTCAAGTACATTCAGGAACATTTTCAATTGGATTCGGGGCAATATTCGCATCATACACTCAGCTGAACGACATTCGCCATCGTTTACAGCACATCAGTATTCGGAAAAAGGAATGGCATCCAAGATTCTTGATTTGCTGCAGGCGGTTGATATCAAGATCATGGCCATGAAATTTGATGAGCACGAATATCCTTCAGGAGAGTTTTTCCCAATTGACAGAGTTTCTGAATCTGCACGAGAAGAGCTGGTGAAAAGCCTGCGACTCAAAAAAACTGAGATTACATCTTTTCACCAAAGTGCAGACGGAATTCTGGTTGGACTGGACTTGAATGAAGAATCGGATGGGACTCAAGTAATTTTCAGCTTGGCAGGACATTGGCTTGATGTCCTAGAAAACGGGTATTCATTGATTGTTGACGAACTTCCCAATAGTTTGCATCCCCTTGCATTGAAATTTTTAGTCCAACTTTTCCACGATTCTCGAATCAATTCCAACAATGCCCAGTTGATCTTTACAAGTCACGAGACTTCGGTGATGGCCAAAAATTTCATGCATCAGGATCAAATTTGGCTATTGGAAAAAGGTGGTGCAGAAAATTCAGTGCTCATCCCATTATCGGATTACAAGATCAGAGATGCCTCTAAATTTCAAAAAGCGTATCTCGATGGTCGATATGGCGGGGGGTTCCAAAGCTGAGGGAACTCGCAATTGAGCAGTCGGAACAGCCGACTCTACCACAAGAGAGGAGAGAAACTTGATTGGTTTCAAATGGCTGAGATTTTTCAATTCACAAGCAGCGCTCATACCTTCATGCAACGACATGAAGATGAACAGTTGCTGTTGAATCTTCGCGACTGAAGTTTGTCGGTACAGGGGCGGAGTTTCGATGAATGACGAAATTTGAATTCCGACAGGTTTCAATGCGATTCTGTTTTGTCAACAGCGCATGCGAATCACAGCAGCTCCGCTTCTTCCAGAACCTTCCTCGCCACCCGAAAACACTCAAGGCTCTGCGGAACGCCGCAATAGATCGCAATGACATGAATGATTGAGCGGATCTCTTCCTTGCTGACACCATTTCGAAGCGCGCCGCGGCAGTGAATCTCCCACTCGTGCATTTTGCCAAGCGCGCCGATCATCGACAGATTCATCATCGAGCGGGTCTTGGGGTCGATCGTTTCATCCGTCCAGCCGAATCCCCAGCACCACTCCGTCATTGCCTCCTGGAAAGGACGGTTGAAGTCATCTGCCGCGTCAAGGTTTTTCTGGACATATTCTTCGCCCAATGTAGCCTTTCGGGCCGCAAGACCCTTCTCAAACAGTTCTTTATCCATCAATATCTCCTGATAACGGTAAGGTATGAAAGTTGATCTGATTCAACATGCAGTCAATCAGATCAAAAAAGTGCAGTGATATGCAGTTTCTGGCTGTACTTTGGTTCCGTCGGCTACTGCATCTGAATTCCCGATCGCATCCATTCCTGAAGCACCTTGATTGAGTGCTCCGAATTGATGCCGCCTTTCGGGTCGATAACCAGCGGACCGGGGCTGTAGCCGCGGCTGCGCATGCCTCTTTGCACAGATTCCACCAGCCGAATGTCTTCTGCCACAGTTGTCTCAAGGTCCTGCTCGGCCAACTTTCGGATGACCGAAGAGTCTTCACCGTCAATTGAGTACCAGCCGCGCAGCACCTCAACGCGATCCACCGCAATCTCGCGCCAGCAATAGGTGTTCAGGATATTGCCGGGATAGACCTGGAATGAGAACATCGGCCACAGATACCATGAAGAATATTTTCCTGCGGCGGAATTTGCAGCAAGGTCAATCGGATAGCTCATGCTTTCGAGATTCTGGCATTCAGTTGTATGCCGAAGACAGTGTCCCTGCGGCTGAATATTGTAAGTCTCAGGCTTGATCACGCCGTTTGAGAAAGTCTTGTGATTTATCGGGCAGTGATAGCATTCGGAGTAATTCTCAACCGAAATTTTCCAGTTGCATTCTTCCACCAGTTCGTTAACCAGAAAGACCTGCAAGCGATCGATGTGCGGTACATATTCAAGCAATTCCTGGCGGACATTCGGATACCACTCATCCATCGACCGCGCTTCCGGGTCCAGATTCACAAACAGAAAGCCGTGAAAATTCTCAAGCTTCACCGCGGACAGGCAGATTTTCGAAATGTCAAGCCCCGGCACGGAATTCAGGTTTCGCCCGTTTCGAAGCCGCCCGTCTAGATTGTAGGTCCAGGCGTGATAAGGGCATACGATGACACGCTTGTTGCCCGCTCCGGTTACAAGTTCATGCGCCCGATGCTGACAGACATTGAAAAAAGCATGTATCGCACTCTCGTCTTCCCTGACGCAGAACATGTTCTGTCCTGCAATTTCGAATGTGAAGTAATCGCCGCGATTGGGAATCTGTGAAGCGTGGCCGGCGTACTGCCAGGTCTTCGACAGCGCGCCATCGCGCTCTTGGGACAGGACAGACGGATCGGTGTAGTACCGAGGCGGCAGGTTTCGAGTGAGTTCAGCTGTTGAATCCATTGTCAGTCGCTTCATTCGAATCGTCGCGAATTCATCGATAAATTGTACTCTGACCCGACCGATTCCGATTGACGATCAACTCGCTGACTGGCATCTAAAATACAGTGCAAACAGCTTTTCAAACAGAGACTTACGCTCACCAGTACTCATTGGTTTGATTGCGCTGAACCTGATCGATCATCAATATCGCATTCATGCGGCGAAAAAGTGCTGATTCAACGGCTAATGTGGTTAATAATTCGCGTTTTGAATTGACTCCTTGCAGCCAGTTTCCATTGAAGAAAGATCAAGACTCCGCTGAGTCAAGTCTGCCGACAGACTCAGCCCAGGTCGTCATTATCGGCGGCGGAATCATGGGCTGCGCGCTGGCCTATCACCTCACCAAGGAAGGTGTCAGCGACATCGTTCTGCTCGAAAAAGCTGAACTGACTTCCGGCTCGACCTGGCACGCGGCAGGCCAGATCACGCGCTCCACCTCCAGCCTCAATCTCGGCAAGTGCGTCGACTACAACATCAGGCTGTATGCCGGAAAGCTGCAGGAAGATACCGGACAGGCAGTCAGCTGGAATGACTGCGGATCAATTCGGCTTGCCTACAGCGAAGATGAGATGGACTGGCTGCGCCACACCCTGAGCGTCGCCCGGTCACTCAAGGTTCCAATTGAGCTGATCACCAACTCGAAGATTCAAGAACTGCATCCTTTCTATAACCTTGATGGTGTGATCGGCGGACTGCATACCCCCGATGATGGCCACGTCGATCCCTCATCTGTTGCTTCTGCTTTGGCGGCCGGGGCCAGAATGAGAGGCGCGAATATTGTTCGCCGCTGCCGGGCGGGAGATGTCAAGCGCCTCGCGGCCGGTGAATGGCAGGTGTCCACCGACAGCGGCGCTATCCGATGCGAGCACGTAGTGAACGCCGGCGGCACCTACGCCCGGCAGATCGGAGAATGGAGCGGACTGCAGCTGCCCATGGTCTCAATGACGCATCACTATTTGGTAACGGACACCGTTCCGCAATTTGAATCGCTGACAAAGGATTTGCCAGTGATTCGCGATGACACCCAGGTTTCCGGCTATATCCGGATGGAGCAGAAATCGGCCCTGATCGGAATTTATGAAAAGGAAAATCCGAACACTGTATGGGAGGGCGGCTGTCCTTGGGATATTGAGCATGAGCTCTTTGAACCCGATTATGACCGGATTTTCCCATGGCTCAGCAACGCAATGGAGCGCATGCCGGTTCTGGCTGAACTCGGAATCAAGCGGACGGTTCACGGCGCCATCTCTCATCCGCCTGACGGCAATCCACTGATCGGTCCGGCGGCCGGCGCGCCGAATTACTGGTGCTGCTGCGGAACCCAGATCGGCATCGGCTGGGGTCCGGCTCTCACCCGGGAGCTGGCGCGCTGGATGGTTCACGGCGCTTCGGACATATCCATGCGGGAGTTTGACCCGCGCAGATTCGGCGATTACGCAACAAATTCCTGGCAGACGGTCAAAGGAAGAGAGGATTACTGCCTGCGGCACGAAATTCCCTATCCGCATTTCAACCGCCTGGCCGGCCGGCCTGTCTGTCCCAATCCACTTTATCCGGTTCTGAAAACTCAAGGCGCGGTATTCGAGGAAGTCTGCGGACACGAAAGGCCGCGCTTCTATGCGCCAGCCGGCAGCCCTCGGACAGATCAATACTCGTTCAAGCGAAACATCATTGACGAAATTGTCGCCGACGAAGTGCGCGCGGTTCGAAACCGCGTCGGCCTGATGGATATCTCAGCGTTTGCGAAAGTTGAGTTGGCAGGCGCTGATGCTGAGCGGCTGCTTGATTGCATCTTTTCCTCAAGAGTTCCAAAGAAAGCTGGTTCCGTCGCCCTCGGGTATCTGTTGAACCGCCGCGGAAGGATTGAATTGGAATTGATTGTCGCCAGAACGTCGGCAGACCGATTCTTTCTCATCTGCGCGGCATTCTACGAAAACCGGCTGCTCGACCATCTCGCGCGATACGCAGTTGGCATGTCGGTGGAGATGATCAATCGCACGCGTGACTGGTGCGGACTGTCTTTGCAAGGTCCGAAATCTCGAGAAGTCCTGTCCCGAACCACCGAAAGCGCGCTGGACAACAGCAGTTTCCGCTGGTTTTCATCTCAGTCGATCGAAATCGCCGGGCATTCCGCAGTGGCGATGCGGATTTCATACAGCGGTGAGCTGGGCTGGGAGATTCACGCGCATCAGGATTCTATTCTTGACATTCACAATGCGCTCCGGCAGGCCGGCGAATCCGAGGGCATCGCATATTATGGATCCTTTGCGATGAATGTCATGCGCATGGAAAAGGCTTTCAAAGGCGCTTCGGAGCTGACCAATGAAGTGACCTTGCCGGAAGCCGATGTCATGGCATTCGTCAATTTGGACAAAGATGATTTTGTCGGCAAATCGGCCACCCAGAAGAGCAAAAACTCCAAACTGCCGTGGGTGTGTGTCTATCTTTCCATCGAGCATGACGGCGCTGAAATCGGCCACGGTGGAGAGGCTGTCCTGCATAATGGTAACGTCGTCGGTTCAACCACTTCAGTTGTTTTCAGTCATCTAGCGGAATGCGCGCTCGCTTTTGCCTACATAACCCCCGAAGCTGCGAGGCACGGCACCGCACTCAGCGTTATAGTCGCTGGCAAACCCACCCGCGCCACAGTCAGGCGCGAGGCTGTCTATGATCCGACGAGTCAGCGTGCCAGAGATGTGAAGTCATGAACGATCTTCCTTCCAGCATGAAAGCGGTTGTCCTGAAGGGGCACGGTGATCTGGATCAGCTTGAATTCCGGCATGATTGGCCCATGCCGATGCTGCACGATCGCGAAGTGCTGATTCGGGTTCATGCCTGCGGTTTGAACAACACCGATGTCAACTCGCGCACCGCCTGGTATTCCAAAGGTGTGACGGGGGCGACAACCGGTTCAGCATCAGTCACTGCAGAATCAGATGATGCCAGCTGGGGCGGGGTCGCAATTAGTTTCCCCAGAATTCAAGGAGCGGATGTTTGCGGCACCGTGTGCGCAATTGGAAATCTCGCACCTGAGTCTTTGCTGAAAACGCGGGTCATGGTTGAGCCGTGGATTCGCGACTGGCGCGATCCAGACAACGCGGACAGGTGCGGCTATCTCGGGTCCGAGTGCGACGGCGGCTTTGCGGAATACTTGGCTGTGGACTATCGTCAGGTTCACCCCGTCGACAGCGAATTGTCACATGTCGAAATCGCTACGTTCGCGACATCCTGGCTGACTGCAGAGAACATGCTGAACCAGGCGCAGGTCAGGGCCGGCGATACCGTTCTCATTACCGGAGCATCAGGCGGCGTCGGGTCTGCATTGATTCAGCTGGCCAATCGGCGAAACGCGACGACAATCGCCATGGCATCGGGGTCAAAGCACAGTCAATTGGAGCGATTCTCTCCCGATGCGCTGATTGGAAGAGCGCCCGAGGACTTGAAGACGGAGTTGAAACGAACGATTGGTCAGGAATCCGTGAACGTAGTTGCCGATATCGTTGGAGGGGAGTGTTGGACCGAACTCATTTCTGTACTTGCCCGCAACGGCCGCTATGCCTGTTCCGGCGCGATCGCCGGACCGATGGTGCAGCTCGATCTTCGAACGCTCTACCTGAATGACCTTAAGTTCTTCGGCTGCACCGTGGTTCCTAGAGGGACTTTCGCTGACTTGGTGAGCTATATCGAAAACGGTGAAGTCACTCCGATTGTTGCGGCTGTCTACCCGCTGAAACGGCTGAGCGAAGCCCAGCAGATGTTGATTGACAAGCGGCACGTAGGAAATATCGTGATTTCGGTGGACTGAGGAGTCAAACGAAGCGGCGACTTGCACAAACCAATAACCTTCTTTTTTGCAAATCTCTTGGAATCATCCTACAACCCAGGTAGTTGAACAATGAATCAAGCCGAATTAATTCAAAGAGCTCACAAAGTCCTGCCCGCCGGCACCTATGGCAATTTTGAATCCGACATCGTCATCAGCCGGGCGAAAGGCTCGCGACTGTGGGATGCCGATGGCAACGAATTTGTCGATCTGCTGATCGGCTCCGGGCCGATGATATTGGGACACTGCCATCCCGAGGTTCTGGAAGCCGTTCGGGAGCAGCTCGGCAAGGGGTTGACGTTTTTCGCGAACAATCCGCACGGCATTGAACTTGCGGAAGAGATCTGCAAGGCTATTGAATGCGCTGAGCAGGTGCGCTTCCTGAGCACCGGCGGTGAAGCCGACATGTACGCCATGCGACTCGCCCGCGCCTTCGCGGGCCGGGAGAAGATTGTCAAGTTCGAAGGCGGGTACCACGGAATGAGCGCTGAGGCCCAGATGAGTCTCGCGCCTCAAGAACGCGTTGACTATCCTCGCGCGGTCCCCGATTCAGCCGGAATTCCCGCTGCGATTCGAAATGACGTCCTGATCGCGCCATACAACAACATCGAAGTTACGACATCAATCATCGAAGCTCATGCCGACGAGATCGGCGGCGTGATTGTCGAACCGATGCAACGCTACGTTCCACCGCAGCCTGGTTTCCTTGAATTCCTGCGTGAAATTTGTCACCGCCACGGAATCGTGCTGATTTTCGATGAGGTCGTTACAGGTTTTCGCCTGGCCTACGGCTGTGCGCGGGAATGCTATGGCGTCTCACCTGATCTTTGCACGCTCGGCAAGCTGATCGGCGGCGGGTTTCCATTGTCTGCCGTTGCGGGTCGCGCCGACATCATGTCACACTTTGACAAGAGCATCGTCGGCCGCGACGGATTTCTGATGCAGATCGGCACATTGAGCGGCAATCCGATCGCTGCGGTTGCTGGACTCAAGACTCTGGAGATCATGCGGCGGCCCGGACAGTACGAAAAGCTGCAGGACAATGGCAAACGCATTCAGCGACTGCTGGGTGACGCACTCAAGGAGCAAGGTATTGCACATCAGATTGTCGGAGAACCCGCATTGTTTGAGCTGGTGTTTACTGATCAGTCGGTTTCCAACTACCGGGACACGTTGGCAGGAAACTCCGCGCAAGCAGTTAAATTTCGCCAGAATTTGAAAAGCAAGGGAATATTGAAAAGCCCAACGAAACTCTATGTTTCTCTGGCATTGACTGAAGAAGACATGAGCCGGATCGGTGAGGCTGCTGAAACTGCCGCGGCAGCTCTGGGGCCTGCTTGAGTTTCAACGACAGACTTTGCGTATCAAATCAGATCGACAGGTTCAAGTGTGAGTTCGGATTCGCTCTACTTCCCTCTCAAGCTGGAGCTTGACTATTCTTACGCTTTGGGAGATCTGAAGCCCTATTTCGACGCATTGTCAGAAGGCCGCGCATTGGCTTCGCGCTGCCCCGAATGCGGGCGGGTCAGCTTTCCGCCTCGATTGGAGTGTGAACTGGACCGACGCGAATCGACTTGGCATGAACTGACAGGTTTGGGAACAGTTCAGCGTGTGACAGTCGGCAGAACCGAGACGCTGGCGCAAATCGCCATGGACGGCGCGCACAATCTGTTTTTAGGCAGACTGAACAGCGCAGATATCAAGAAGCACGATCGAGTCAGGCTGGCGGCGCTGAAGAGCAAAGACATCGCGCACCCTGCTCAGTGCGCTGTCTTTCAAAGAGCTGACTGACGGATTGAGCCTGTCTGGCTGGCACCGATGAATTGCTCTTCCATCTCCTGGCGAAGGCGATGGGCGACCTGCGGTTCCCCTGCTTTGACATCATTCCAGGTCACCACCTCTCCTTCGGCAACGGGCCGAACGATCTCAATATCGGAAGCCAGACCGATGGGCACGGCCTGACGCGTCAGCGATTCGTCTGCTGGCAATATCTTGCCCCACACTGTCGCGCCGCCTTCGCCATCAAGCGTTTCACCGATCGTCAGATTTCGTTTCGCAACAGCTGCGACATCAGCTGAAAAAGAAGAAGGGCTTCCGGTGGACTCGCGGCGAAGCGCGACCGAGGCAACACTGATGCCAAGCTCCAATCCAATCAGATGATAGGGACGGTACAGCGCTGAATACTGCCCGGAGCTGTCCGTCAGCAGTCCATATTCCCGGAAACATCGTTTCACATACTCGGTGCCAGCCTCGAATACGACAAACACACCCCACCGAAGATCGCGTTCAATCTCGTTTCCGCTCCGGTCAAGAGATGAAATGACCTCCACCATGCCTTTTTGCGCCAGCACGCCGCCTTCGCTTTCGGGCTTGAGCACCGAAGCGAGCTCATCGACTGAACAAGGTGGGAAAGTGAGCCCGCTCGGCGGTTTCAGACCTGTCGCGTTCGCCACGGCAGCCATCTCGATGCCTGATTTGGTTCCATCCAGAAATGAATTGAACATCTTGCTGTTCATTCCGCCCTGCTCCGCCTCAGCGCGAGTCAATCCGTAATAATCCCACACGGTTGCCGGTGTCGATTGATGATAGACCGGCAGATACTTGGTGCCTTTGCCTGCGCATATCACCTCAAGCCCCATAGCGCGAACCGTGTCGACCTGCTCAACTATCAGCGCCGGCTGATCGCCGTAGGCAAGCGAATAGATCACATTGTTCTCGCGCGCCTTGGCGGCCAGCAGAGGACCGACCAGAACATCGGCCTCCACGTTCACCATCACGATATCGAGCCCGCGTTCGATACTGGTGAGTGCGTGACGGGCTCCGGCGACTGGATCACCGGTTGATTCAATGACAACATCGATCAGATCCGGGTTCAGCACATCATCCAAGCTGGAGGTCAGCAGCACTCTATCATTTGAGGAAAGAGAATTATTGGAGCTAGATATTTGTTCAGAAGGAATGCCAGCCGCCTGCAGATTTTCTTTCGCTTTTTCTGCATTCAGGTCACAGACAGCCTCAAGCCGCATGCCCGGAGTTCGAATGATCTGCGACATGAACATGGTGGCGAACTTGCCGGCGCCGATGATGCCGACGCGAATCGGATTGCCTTTGGCTTCCCGCTCAGTGAGCAGTCGAAAAAGATTCATGGCCTCTCGTTCCTGAAATGAAACTGCATTATCCCATCTGCGGCGGCTGGAGTCAGATTGAATATTGCAGTATGTGCGACAATAATGAAGTCTGCTCCATGCTGACGGAGCAGTGAAGCGCCGCTGAAGAGCGCACGCCAAGCACTGGCGAGTGTCGAGAGCACAAAAAAAATCAGCCGAATAATCGGCCGAAATTCTGGGGGAGGATTAAAGAGCGTCCCTGCTCAAGATTCATCCTTGCGGTTCGCTGTCCCCTTCGTCGTCAACCATCCTGGAAAATAAAACTTCAACGGAGACGCTAAACTTGATGAATATTATAGAAGTCCGATACCCGCTTATCAGTACAATTCATCCTGAATGTATGAGTATTCATTCATGTATCGATAAGCTTGATCTGGGAATTATGTGGATGTCGCACTATCGGCTGAATAACTCAAAACATTAGAATAAATTTTTCATTCAATTCAAAAACAGCTAATGACACACTACCAAAACAATATTCAAGAAAATTTCATTCTAATCCGATGGCTATGGTGCGGCATCTGCAAGAGTCCATTAATTTGCTACTGTTATTCGGTTCGAATATAATCCTGCCGAAAGTATACATTATGTACATGAATGATATTGCGTATAGGGCGAATTGTGGCTAACAGACTACCACCGATTGCGGCGCTGCGCGCTCTCGAAGCAACCTCAAGACATTTGAGTTTCACCCGCGCCGCGGAAGAACTCTATATCAGTCAAAGTGCGGTCAGCCATCAGATTCGGCACATTGAAGATCTTTGGAATTTCAAACTGTTTGAGCGCCAGGGCCGGCGGCTGATCATCACCAAGGAAGGACAGATGGTCGTGCCGGTAGTCCGAGATTTTCTTGACAATATGAATCGCACGTTGAACGAGATCACCAATCAGGAGTCTCGCTCATCCATCCGAATCAGTCTGGTGCAATCCCTGGCGGTGAAATGGCTGGTGCCAAGGCTGGGAAAGTTCAATGAACTCTACCCGGACATCAACGTCTGGATTTCAACGACCGACAACCTGGTCAACTTCACTGCCGATGAAGTTGATATTGCAATTCGGCTGGGACACGGCATTTGGCCTGATCTGCATATCGACCCCCTGTTGAAAGAGTACGTTTTTCCAGTCTGCAGCCCCAGATTCCTCAAGCGGCACTCCATGCCGAAACAGCCTACAGACTTATACAACTATCCATTGCTATATCGCCATTCGTTTGATATATGCCCCCGCTGGCGCGACTGGTTCAAAGATGCTGGAATCGCCATCAAATCACTGCCGCGCGGCTCGCGGTTTCCAGACACTGCGCTGTCAGTTCAGGCGGCGATCGATCATCAGGGAATTGCGCTGGCCCGAAGTGCGCACGTCGAGCAGGATCTGGAATCCGGCCGCCTGGTCAAACTCTTCAACATTTACAGCGAGTCTTCAGTGTCGTATTTCCTGGTTTGCCCCCATAAGCTGGTGGAGCAGCGACGCATTGCCGTGTTCAGAAAGTGGCTGCTTCAGGAAGCGGCAGTCTCGCAAAAGTCATTCGACCGAATCGTTGAGAATGATGTTGCGCACCGACATGAATTGGTCGCGTAGCATCAAAGTTTCTCGCGCCAGATAATCCGCTGCAGCTTCTTACTCCTCCGCGATCAGCCGCAGAAATTCCAGGAGACCAATCGCGTCGATATTGTTGCCGAGCGAGTAGCGTTCTGAACCGGGGTAAACGACGAACTTCTCAGTTGCACCGATGTCCTCACAAGCTGAATGAAATCCCCGCGTCAGTCTTGGAGCGGATGAGAATTTGATTCCAACCGCCCGGACTCTTTCTCGCGGCCCTTCAAGAACCAGACCGACTTCAGCTTGCGCGCTCGTGCGGTAGTAGCTGCAAACCCAAGTATCAGACAGCTCCCGGATAATGCTTTCGATGACAAAAGCTTCCCAGCTGGCACCGACTGTTGGATGACCCAATAGATCATCATAGTCGCCAATGCGCAGTAGGCGATGTGTCAGACCGGAGTCTCGCAGAATCAGTTTCGGTGATTTGATCAAACGCTTTTTCGAGACTCCAAACCATGGCTGCAGTTCGCGTACGACGAAAGCTGAGGTGAGGGTGTCAATATAGTTTTTCGCAGTGTGGTAGCTGACTCCAAGACTTGAACCGAGCCGCGAGTAGTTGACTGGCTGAGTGTTTTCCCAAGCGAGCATTGACCAGAGCCGGCGAATTGCTGTCAATGGAGCGCGCACGGTCATCAGAGGAATATCCCGCTCCACATAAGTCGAGATGAAATCCCCTCTCCACTTCCAGCTTTCCTCGTCGGATGCTGCAAGATAACTTCCAGGAAATCCGCCGCGCAGCCACAGTCTTTGGATATCAAATTCATCAGAATTTGAATTGTGCGTTTCCAGTACCGTGAATGGGGTTAAATCCAGGTACCGAATTCTGCCTGCCAGAGATTCTGCTGACTGTTGAAGAAGGTCGCGTGAAGCAGATCCCAAAATTAGAAACTGACCGGCTCGCTCACCGCTGCGGATTCGGGAGTCGATGAAACTGCGAAGCGTTCGAAAAAGATCCGGTTTTCGCTGCACCTCATCAATGATCAAAAGTTTCTGGCTGCAACCGCTTATGAAATGCTCAGCATCGTTGAGCTTTGCCAAGTCTGAATCCAGTTCCAAGTCAAGATAAACTGTGGGCTTTCCGATGACTTTGGCGATCTCAAGAGCCAGTGTCGTTTTACCAACTTGTCTTGCACCCAGCAATGCCACAACGGGCATCGAATTCAATGCGTCAACAATTGGTTTGGTGAGACTTCGCTTGATCATTCTTGTAATTTAGATTATTTAATTCTAATTTTCAAGATTATTTTACTTCATGCATTGATCTATTCGCAAGTCAGTTGAGCGCAATTGCTAATCTTGATGAGATTGAAACGCACACTTCAGTTTTTGCTCCACTGCGAAACCGGCGTTTTTTTCAATCTTAAGTCGACGTGGCAACAGTATCTGTTCAGCGCAACAATTTTCGATGAAGTTGCGGGCTAGACTGCTGCATCGTTATACTTAGTTCGGTGTAGCGGTTCAGTTGCAACAGGAATTTCGTGCAAATGAAAAGGAGCCAGCATCAGAAAACCGTTTCCAAGAGAAATGACCGCAATCATGCGTTGATCAATTTTGTCTGTGTATATGTCTTGAAGAACCCGATCGAATTCTGATAGAATTCGATCAACTTGCAGCTCAATATATTTAGACACTGGACGTGTTCAGGCGGCAGTCGGCAATGAATCTGATGTCGACAATTGATGAGACAACCTCAGCCTTCAGCCGCCAACACAGCAATTGAAAGGTAAGTGCAACGATGGATTTGACACCGTGGATCACATTGGGACTGACTCCCGTCACATTGATTGGGATCATTGTTTTTCTCTATCGCCTGCAACGCGATCTCCACAAAGACATTGATGAGCTGCGAAAAGAGGATCTTGATGAGCTGCGAAAAACAGTTCACGGGATCGATGTCAGGCTTGCAAGAGTGGAAGGCATGATGCAGGGACTCAGGGCGAAGCAGCCTGAAACTGATTTCTGGCATCTATACAGTGCTCAAGCAAGAGTCTTGTCAGACAATTTCAAAATTCTGATCCCATGACACGATCTGAACTGGAGTCAAGCTGAGTGAACGACTGATCGAATTTCGAATCGACCGTATAGTCTGAACAACACAGGTTCCGCCACAATTTAAGCTGTGGCGGTTTCCTCAAGGCGCAACTCCTTCATCATCTCCTCCCGCATCTTGAATTTCTGCGCCTTGCCGGAAACTGTCATTGGCAATTCCTGTTTGATGCGAAAATAACGGGGAATCTTGTAGTGGGCGATCTGGCCTTCACAGAACCTTCTCAATTCCTCTTCGCTTAAGCTGTCACCCGCTTTAGGCACAACCCAGGCGCAAATCTCTTCGCCGAACTTTGCATCGGGAACTCCAAATACCTGAGCATCTTTGATTTTCTCGTTCCTGTAGAGAAAGTCCTCAATTTCCTTTGGATAGACGTTCTCACCGCCGCGAATCACCATGTCCTTGACTCTGCCAACCACATTGCAGAAGCCTTCATCATCAAACACTGCCAAGTCACCGGAGTGCATCCAGCCCTCAGCATCAATTGACTCATCTGTCCTGACTCGATCTTCCCAATAACCCATCATCACCGAATAGCCGCGCGTGCAAAGCTCTCCAGACTCCCCCACCTCAACGATGTTTCCCTGACTGTTTCGAATACAGCACTCGACATGAGGATGAACCCTTCCGACTGTGGAAACTCGTTTTTCGATTGAATCTTCGATATTGCTCTGAAAGGAAATCGGACTCGTCTCAGTCATTCCGTAGCCGATGGTAACTTCCTTCATATGCATTTCGTCAATAACCCGATTCATTGTCTCGATCGGACATGGCGCCCCTGCCATCACACCAGTTCGAAGCGAAGACAGATTGAATTCTGAAAATTTCGGTTCAGCCAGCATTGCGTTGAACATCGTCGGCACGCCATAAAGCGCGGTGCACCGTTCTCGATCGATTGCCGTCAATGTCTGGATTGGATCGAATCCTTCACCTGGAAACACCATGGCGGCGCCTTTGGTCACACACCCCAGCGAACCCAGAACCATACCGAAACAATGATAGAGCGGCACCGGAATGCACAGCCGGTCAAGGTGCGAAAAATTCATGGTTGAAGCCGTAAAGTAAGCGTTGTTCAAGATGTTTCTGTGCGTCAGAGTGGCGCCCTTTGGCGCTCCTGTTGTACCGCTGGTGAATTGAATGTTGATGGCATCATTGGGGTTCAGTGCGGCGCTGATCGAATCGAGACGACTGCGCTGCGCCGGCCCTGCCAATGTCATCAACCGACTGAATGCCAAAATATTTTCCGGCACATGAATATCGGAATTTGAATCGATGCACACCACCTTTCTTAGTGCGGGCACTCTGGCAGAGGACAGGTTCGCACCATCCGTTTCGCCGTTCGACCGAATGAGTTCAAGCACCATCTCCATGTAATTGCTGGATTTGAAATTCTGCGCAGTAACCAGAACCGCGCAACCTGAAGTGTTCAAGACATGTTCGAGTTCGGCTGTCTTGTAAGCTGGATTGATGGTGACCAAGATCACTCCGATTCTTGCTGTAGCAAACTGGCAGAGCAGCCACTCAGGGTTGTTTGGCGACCAGATGCCTAGACGATCGCCGGGTTTCAAACCGATCGCGAGCAAACCCGCCGCAAGTGCATCAATCTTCTCAGAAAACGTCCGCCAGTTCCAGCGAATGCCTTTGTCGTGAAACACGACAGCATCCCGGTCTGCATGTTCTTCAACAATTTGCGCAAGAAATTTTGGAATCGCGGTTTTGATCAGCGGTTCGTGTTTATCTCCCACAACATGAGAAAGTCCGGGCTCAACAAAGCGACGCTCCGACCCTGAATTGGAGTGACCCGCCCCTGTATCAAGACTCACGTTGAAGCTGGAGTCGAATAACGGTTGTTTGAGATCTGTAATCGGTGTGTCAAGTCCGGTCATATTTGATTCTCCATTCTGCGTGCTGTCTTGTCCTACCGGTTTCGCCAGTCTTTGTGCTGTTCAAAGGCGTAGGCCGCGCGATAAATTGTCGACTCCTCATAGTGTCTTCCGATCAGCATCATTCCGACTGGCAGGCCGTCCCGCAATGCGCAGGGCACGCTCATTGCGGGATGTCCTGTGCAGTTGAAAGGCGCAGTGTTCGGTATCATTTCAAATGCTCTTTGAATGTAGAGTGAAAGCGGCGCATCCGGCGGCGGAAGCTCCGTTGCTTTCATGGGGAGAGTCGGCATGACCAGAAGATCAAACTGCTGCAGCTCTTTCTCATAGGCATGTCTGAGCCTGCGGGAGATGTTCTGTGCCTTGCCGTAGTATCGGCCTCGGTAGTGCCTTTGAAAATACTCCCCGACCAGCATGCAGATTTTCAAGCTGGGTGACAGCTCATTCGCCCTGGACCGCCAGTTTCCATAGAAATCAATCAGACTTGTCACATATAGCCCGCGGTAGTTGGTGCCTGCCGCATTGCCGTGCATCATCAAGTCCATCAACCCTTCAAGAGCGATCGGGGTCCAGATGGCGCTGCCTTGCTTGTGCATGGGAATAGAAACCTCGCTGACTGCGGCGCCCAGCTCTTTGAATGAATCCGCGGCTGATCGAACCGCCTCACTGACATCCCGCTCACTCGTCGGCCAGTCAAAGCCTTCCGATACGATGCCGATCCGCAAATCAGCAATTCCTCTTGCAATCTGACTGGTGTAGCTGTCGGTACGCGGCGCATACTGACGCGGGTCCAGCATATTGTCATCACCGGCAATTGACTCCAACAGCAAAGCGTTGTCATAGACCGTTGCCGTCATCGGGCCGATGGTGTCGATCGTCGCTTCAATCGGCATGACTCCGGAGTACGGAATCAGTCCGTGGGTGGGCTTCATTCCATAGCATCCAGACCACGATGACGGAATGCGGATTGATCCTCCCTGATCACCGCCGATGGCCATGGGTACCTCTCCAGAACCCACCAGCGCGCCGCATCCTGAAGAGGAGCCGCCGGAAGAGTGAGTCGGTTTCCAGGGATTTCGCACCGGCCCTGTTGAATTGGTGTGACTTCCTCCCGAAAGACAAAGGCTCTCGCAGTGCGCCTTGCCCACAATGGTGCCGCCGGCATCCAGTATTCTCGTAACCACCGTAGCATCCACATCGGGAACGTATCCATCTAGAACAGATGTGCCGTTCATCATTCGCACTCCTGAAAGACTGATGGTGTCTTTGAGAGCAACATCCTTCCCTTGCAACGGTCCGCTCGGCGCGCCTTGGACCTCGCACTTCATATACCAGGCATTCAACGGATTCTCAGTCGCATCGGGCTGATATCCTGCAGTGCGCGGATACTGCACACCGGGCAGTTCATCAGGCAGGGCATCAACGACATCATAGGAATCCAGAGTCCCCTGCATCAGATTCAGGTACTCATTGACCTCAGCGTCGTCCATCTGCAGGTGAAGATCATTGGCGATTTTGCTGATTTGACGGAAAGTCGGGCGCTTGACTGTCATGAAGCTCTCCTTGGGTACATCTTCCAATTCCTCAGAATTCTGGGTTGAGCGGTGTTTCGGCGCGGTATGCGGCGCATGTTCAGTTCTGGGAAGTGACGGCTTTGGATTGGAACCGGACTTGATCTTTGCATCACCATTCCCCGCTTGAACGATGACACCATTCTCAATATGAATGATCCTGTCAGCCAAGGCATGGACAAAGTCTGAATTCTGCTCGACAAGAACAATTGTGAGTCCGGTCTGCGTGCGAATTTCGGAGAGGATTTCAGAAATCTCCGTGACAATGGAGGGCTGAATTCCTTCCGTGGGCTCATCCAGCAGAAGCAGTATGGGCTCTGCAATCAATGCACGCGCCAGAGCCAGAATCTGCTGCTCGCCGCCGCTCAATGTGCCGCCCGATTTCTTCAAGAGCGGTTCCAGAATTGGGAAACGAGATATGGCGCCGTGCACCGAGGCTTGCTCGTCTCTGTCTGAGGTGTCGGGGTTGTACGCCATGCCAAGATTGTCCTGGACTGTCAGGTCACTGAATATCCCTCGGCCCTGCGGCAGATAGCCCATACCCAACCGCGCCCGCTGCCAGGGCTCAAGATCCGTGATCTCAGCATCATCAAGTCGGATAGAGCCGCTGAAGAGCGGAATGAAGCCCATCAGAGCGCGCAGCAGTGTCGTCTTGCCCATACCGTTGTGGCCAAGAATTCCAATGCACGACCCTTCCTCAATCTGAAGATTGATGTCATGCAATACTGGCATGCCGTGATAACCGGCGGTCAAACCCCGAACAGTCAGAATGTGATGTGAAGAATCTTGAGTCACCGCACTGCGTCCCGACCCAGGTAGACGTTTTTCACATTTTCGTTCTGAAAAACCTGATCTGGCGAACCCGCCGCCAAGATCCGCCCTTTGTGGAATACTGTGACGGCCGCCGCAATCTTTCGCACAAAGCGGGTGTTGTGCTCCACCACCAGCAACGCGGTTTCACGCTTGAGCTGCTGCAGCAGCAGACCGAGATCATCCACCTCCGTGTCTGACAGACCCGCAGCCGGTTCATCAAGAAGCAGTATGGAGGGTTTCGTCGCCAGAGCGGACGCGAGCTCGACATGCTGGCGATGTCCGTGCGCAAGGTCCGCCACCTTGGCTGATCGGCTTCCGGCAATTTTCACTCGGTCAAGCAGAGAGTCAACGATCTGATCAGCCTCGCGGGCAGCATGACGGCATCGGGCGGCGATCCATAAATTCTCTTCAACACTGAGATTCTCAAGTACGTTCGGCACCTGCATTTTGATGCCGACGCCAAGTCGAGAAACGCGATGCGCAGGCAGCCGAGTTGATTCATGTCCGTTGATCCAGATCCGTCCTGATGTCGGAAGAATGACACCCGCGATTGCTTTGAAGAAAGTGCTTTTCCCTGCGCCATTCGGTCCGATCAAGCAATGCAGCTCGTGCCGCTTCAGGGAAAAATCGATGCTGTCCACCGCCAGTACGCCGCCGAATCGAACGCTGAGTCCATCAACTGACAGAACTGTCTCCATAGCCGCCCGAATCTGGATCTCTCTACAGCTCGGTCGAATCCGAGATTCTGTTTCGGCGGCTTGATCGCGTTCGCCACCTTCCTTTCTGCCTGGAGCTGAAAAAAGAGAATCGAGTTCCTGAAAAAGCCCCCGCGATGCCGCGTGGAAACACAAGAACCGCAATGATCAGCAGCACGCCCATCACAAAGAAGTTGTCAACCACTGTCTGATATCCCAAGCTGAGCTTCAATGCGGTCAGAACCGTGGAGCCGATCATCGGTCCCAGCAAAGTGCCAAGTCCGCCTACCACCGTCCAGATGATTATTTCGGCGGACTGGGTCAAACCGAACAGATTGGGGGTTACGATTCCTGCCCAGTTCGCATAGAGCACCCCCGCGAAAGCGGCGATACCGCCGGATATCGAAAAGGCGATAGTCTTGTAGAGGCGCACATCGTATCCCGCAAATTCGACGCGCTGCTCATTCTCCCGAATCGCGACCAGCACCCGGCCGAAATGCGATTGCAGCAGCCATCGACAGAAAATCCAAGTTACCACCAGAATGGCACAGCTCAGAACGTAGAAGACGGTGTCTGACAGATAGAATGCGTCACTCCAAGGCAATCGCAGAGTCGGAAAGCCGGGGATTCCGTTGAATCCACCCAGACGCGCTTGGCCTATCTGATATTCGGGACCCGCGGTGGCATTCAAGAACCGATTGAGGATCAGGGTGAACACCAACGTCACGACTGCCAGATATACATCCCCCAAACGGCCGTAGAACATGGCCGCCCCGAAGCATGCCGTAACCGCCGCGGTGAATCCGATGGCCAGCAGAAGCGAAGTCCATGGCAGGTCCAGATTGATCGCGATTATCACGTAGCTGTACGCGCCGATTCCAAAGAATGCGCCCTGACCGAAACAGAGAATGCCTCCGAATCCCCAGATCAGCCCCAGACTGACTGCCAGCAGCGCGTAGATGCAAAAAAGCGACAGTGTATAGGTGCTTGCGAAGACCGTGGCGAGGAGCAGAACAGGTATTCCGCATATCAATGGTACCAGTACGATGTTCGCGGCGCCGCCGACCCGATGAGATTTCACTTTCTTCCCCTCTGCCAGATGCTGGACAACCCCAGTGGAAATATCCGAAGCAGAATCAGCGCTGCGATCAGAAGCGCGACTCCGCCCGCAGCGGAGCTGAAGACAAACACAGTCGAAGTCGATACGATACCGAGAATTCCGGCGCTTGCCAAAGTTCCCAGAAGCGGCGCGGTGCCGCCGGTAATGACTGTGATGAATGCATCGGCGATCCAGGTGGCGCCACTGAACGGCGAGACCCCCGTTGTCGGTGCCAGAATTCCGCCCGCCAGTCCGGCAAGCATGCCGCCGGCCACGAATGTTGCGAGGTAAATCCGTTTCACAGGATGACCAAACGACTGGGTCATCTCCCGATTCTGCATGGCCGCTCTCGCGATTCGGCCGTAGCCCGTTCCGTAGAGCGCCCAGGCAACCAGAATTGATATGATGATCGTCGACAGAATCACGAACAGGTTGTACCCATTGACCTGATACACGCCAATCGCGATCGAGCCGATGTCCAGCGCCACCCCTTCCGTCGTATTGCCGAAGATCATAGTCAGCCCTCCTGCCATCGCAAGACTCAGGCCCCATGTCGCCAGCATGGTGTAGATGAGTCTTCCGTACAGAAACCGGATGATCAGGCGTTCAATGAGAAGACTCCAAATCCCAACCGCGATGGGTGCGATGACCAGCATGGCAATCCAGATGTTGATCTCAGCCCTGGTGGCCATGATGGTTGCATAGCCGCCGAGCGTGATGAATTCACCATGCGCCAGATTGATAATCCGCATCATGCCGAAAATCAGCGCCAGACCCAGAGAGATCAGGGTGAGAATCGCGACGGCATAGATGATTTGAATCGCGAATATGGAGGCGATGTCCACAACGGTCACCCAAAAAATGACGGAAGCGTTCTCAAGTTATCGAATTGGCATCGAATCCGAATTTCAGGCACTTCGATAGTCCTATTCGCGCGTTGAGCAAGTTTCACACTCAAGTGTGATGCTGCGGCAATTGATCGATCCTGCAACCACGACAAAGTTGAAGGCGACTCGGAGAGAGCCGCCTTTTCACCTTTGAACAGCGTCAGAGAGTGATCTCGTATTGAATGTTGGAGTCGGGATTTTCCGCCAGATTGCAGACGCTCTGTGTGTCAAGGGGCTCTCTTTGCGCGAAGCTTTTGACGATGTTGAGCTGCTGGTCCTGCACCTCCATCACATGAATGTCCAGCTTGCAGTGATGTGTCGCGGGGTCCATTTCCACCCGTCCTGACGGTCCATTGATATATGCCCCGCTTTCAAGAACTTCTGTGATGGCTGGACGGTCGACCGAGCCGGCTGATTCAACCGCGTGTGCCCAAAGGTAGATGCCTTGATACTGAGATACGGCGATTTCATGGATATCATCCGTATTGCCGAATTTCGCCGCCCATGCATCCAGAAACATCTTGTTCTCAGCAGATTCATTCTGAGGCGCCCAGTTATTGGCGATGAGCATGCCATTGCTTTGTTCGGCCGGCAGTGCCCGGTGCTCGTTGCCCACTCCGAACGTCGTTGAAATCAGATTGACATCTGGGTTCGCCAGCATGCCGGAGCCCAGCCACTCACTGTAGAAGCTCAGCTGAGCTGCGCCCACAAGCGCTGATACGACCAGCTCAGTTCCAGCTTCCTGAATCTTGGCAATGACAGCAGGTCCGAACTCACTGTCGCTCAGGTCGAAAAATTCAACCCGAACATCGGTCGCACCATTCTGTTCCGCATAGTGCTTCACCCAGGCGGCTGTAATCTGACCATAGTTGTAATTTGCCGCAATCACATAAAGCTTCTTGGCTCCGTAGGTGTTCATGGCGTGTGGAATCAATGCTTCCACTTGCTGAGCCGGCGTTGTGCCCGTCACAAACGTGTTTCTATCGCAGACACCGCCTTCATAAAGAACGTTGTAGAAGTACGGGACCTGACGCTGACGAAGCGTCTGTCGAATGGCTTCCCGAGAGGCTGACAGAATCCCGCCATGAAATACGTCCAGCCCTTCCCTCACCATTTGATTCGCGTAGGTTGTATAGTTGGCCATATCGGACTGGGTGTCGCGGAATACAATCTCGATCTCTCGTCCCAGCAGACCGCCACTCTCGTTGATGGCGTCTACAGCCAGTCTCGATGCCTTCTCCATCGGGGTTCCGTAAGCGCTGAACGGCCCCGAGGTGTCGAGCAGCATCCCCAAGCGGATGGGATTCGACTGCGCAAGGGATAGGTACGGAAACGCCAGCAGCGCACCAGCGGCTGTACCGGTACCGGCTAAGAATTTTCGTCTGTTTGAATTCATGGCTCCTCCAATAAAGGTTGATAGTTTTGCAGTGATGAATCAGGACTGACTTTCCTCGTCGGAATTCGACTGATTGTCAGTTTCAGGTGTGATTTCAGCGCCAACGGCCTCTCCGAGTTTTCGAATGGCCGGCATGCGGAATGCCAGGTCCAGCACATCGTCCACCGCTGAGCCGAGACCGCCGCGCTGACTGTTCTTCGACTCCCCGGCAAGGCCGGAAATGTGATTGATGTTGATATTGCCGATTTTTTCCAGCGGCTGTGCCATGTTCGCCGCCATTTCCGGGAGAATCTGCAGGCGCTTCTCTTCCAGTTTCATCGCTTGGAGAGCGGCGCTGATTCCATTTTCGGCGGCGATCATTGCGCTGTGCCTCTCGACTTGAATTTCAGACTCTTTTCTTTCTCTCTCATTCTTCAGATCCGCTATCCGGTCCTCGTTTTCAGCGGTAATCATTGCGGCAGCGGCCTTCCCTTTCGCCTTTTCGAGTTCAACTGCGGTGTTCTGTTCCACTTTCAGCGCGGCAATGATTCCTTCGCTTTCCGCGGCCAGTCGCTGCTTCTCGCGCTTGATCTCCTCTTCCGCAGCAACGACAGCTCTCTTGCTGAGCTCAGTCTGTGCGAGAGCCTCGGATTCCTGACTGCGGCGATTGGCCAACTCGATCTGGCTGCTGATCCTCGTTTCCTCCACGATCTGAAGCGCCAGAATCTCTTCTTTCCTCATCTCGCGATCGCGCTCGATTTCCGCTATTCGCACTTCTGACTCTCGATTGAGACGCGCGAGCCCGGTTGCGGATTCAGCCCGTTCGCGCTCTTCGGCAGTGCGGCGCGAGATTTCGGAGCTCAATTGCTCGGACTTGATGCTTTTTTCTGATTCAGCCTGCTCCCGCTCAAGCTCCAAAGCCAGCTGGCTTTTGATGTTTTCCAATTCAGTCCGTCGGATGGCGGTATCCGCGTTCGCCTCGATCTCCTTTCGCTTGCGTCGGTTGGTTGTGATGATTTCCGCAAGGCGCCGCATTCCGACAGCATTGAAAGCGTTGTTCTCATCCAGAGCAGAGAACGGCGTTTGATCGAGATAGGTCACGGAGACCGATTCGAGCAGCAAGCCGATGCCTTCTATCCCGGGTCTGAGCAGACTGGCGACCTCACCGACAAAAGCGGGACGGTTTTCGTGAAGCTCGTCCATCGTCTTTGCTGCAGTGACAGCCTGCAGGGCATCGAAAAATCGACCGCTCAGAAATTCACTGAGACGCTCTGATGAAAGTGACCGCGCGCCGATTGTCTGAGCGGCGGTCGCAATCCCTTCCACAGTGGGAATCACGCGAACGTGAAATGACACGCTTACATCAACTCTCAATCGATCGCCGGTGAGCAGGGAGCGGTCACCGCGCCTGGAAATTTCGACATAGAAGGTGCGCATGTCCACCACTTCCACTTGATGCAGAAACGGCAGCACCAAGCATCCAGCATCCATGACGATCTTCTGACCGCCGGCACCCGTTCGAATGAGAGCTCGGTCACGAGAACCCTTGTGATAGAACCGGTTCAGAACGACGATTGCAATGACAAAAACGAGTACAGCCAGAATGGCAGTTACTGACCACACCATTGTTTATCCTCCTATCATCATTGGAAACTCACCGGCAAAGCATACGCGGCTGCTCTCAGCAAGAATGCTTGACCTCAGCAACTTTCAGGCAATTTTCTTATACAGGCATATAGTTGTCAAGTATATAGTTTCTTATTCAATTATATCGGGTTTAATCAGCGAAAGATTTTCCGAGGAACCAAACCGATCGAACTTTCACTCGATCCATTCAGTGAGCGTCAGAACACTTGGATTCGGAAAGAGACAGAGGCCCGAGTTGAAACGCGGCCGCAGTTGAAAATTTACGGTCAGTGTGTGCCGTCAGAATCGAGCGATCTGCTGATGGATGCAGTCACTGACTTCTGCGGCCGCCAGTTGCGAATCTGGTTGATATGCCGGAAAGATTGAATTTGAATGGCTTTGGCAGGTGTCTGTACGCGATTGTGCGAAACACTTTCAGAATAGAACAGGCAGCTGGTGATGTCACTCCTTCGAAAGCGACCAAGCAGACTGACAGAGCCTCGTGTCGGGAATGAATCCCAAGATCAGTCTATGGGCTCAGCTTGACCTGAACTGCGAACTCATGGCCTTTCGCTTCCGCAAGGTAGACTGGACAGGAGACTGACCGCATCTCGCTTTGCCAGCGCGCCTGTCTCGGACCGGGCACCGAAAGCACTGTCTTCGGCTCTGAAATTGATATTGAATTCCGCCGGCTTCCGATGTCGCTCCGACTGTCGTCCAGGCATCTTGCAAGAAAATGAACGCCTTCGTACACAGATTCAGCGATCGCATTGAGAGTCGGTGCGGATTCTCCAAACTGCTGATGATAGGATTCCCGGAAAATCCAGTTCGCCGATGAGGAGATCTGGTTGAAGTATCCTGATGTGCAAAACAACCTCTCGGTGTGGTTGGCGCCGATTCCAAGCAGCATATTCTCCTCAATCGCACACGACAGGCGAATCGTATGCCTCGCGAGTCCGGCTCTGGAAAACTCTCGATTGAATCTTACGCTGTCATCGCCTACCAGTGACAGCAGAACGACATCAGGTCGATAGTATTCAAGCCCCTGAAGCGAATCATCAAAATTGGCCGTTCCGAAGGGATGATAGGTTTCAAAAACCACACGCGCGCCGAACTGTTCCAGAAGCCGATGGGTCAGCATGTGACTGCGATGCGGCCAGACATAGTCGTTTCCCACCAATGCCCAGCGCCGCAATCGATGCTGTTTTGCGAACCAGGAAACAGCGGGAAACAGCTGGGTCTGGGGCGTTTCCCCGATGCAGCAGACATGTTCTGAGCTCACACCGCCTTCATAGAGCGGAGTGTAGATGTATGGGATTCGACCATTCACCGTTCGAGCGATGGCTTCGCGGACATCTGAGGTGTGCATTCCGACTATTGCGTCGATCACACTGGTGTCGGCAAGCGCTTTGGCCAAATTGGCTGTTTTTTCAGGGTCCTTGCCAGCGTCGACGATATGAGGCACAACTTCCATGCCCAGTATGCCGCCAGCGCGATTGATCTCCTGAACTGCCAGCTCCCCGCACGCTCTGCATGAAGGGCCCCAGATTCCCGCCGGACCGCTCTGGGGAATGAACAGTCCGAGAACAAAGATGCTTCGCTCCAATGGCAGGAAAAACTGCTGGCCTGTCAGAATGCTGGCTTTGCCGAAAATATTCCGATGCGCACTCATTTCAATCTGCCGACGAATTCAAACCCTTTTGCATGAGCTGATCTGGATTGAGATTTACCGCAAATGCTCCTTAGAGGCTGTTGAATCTGGTGCAGACTCCTGATTCATTCGCGCCAGTTTTGCAAGCGTCGATTGTGTATGCGAATCCAGAAGCTCTGCAATAGATTCGCGAAAGGCCCGCACTTCCGGCAGGCACTTCTGCAGCGTTTCTCTGCCATGATCCGATATGAACAGCTGGATGCTTCGACGGTCCACACTGCTTTGCTTTCGATGAATCAGCGCGTTTCGCACCATTCGGTCGACCAGCTTCGACAGTGCTGGAATCTTGATGTCGGACTGTCTTGACAGTTCTTTCAGAGTGAGTCCCGGATTTTCATCTAGGATCTCCATCACCTGCCAAATGTTTGGTTTGATGCCTTGGGAACTCAGACATTCTTCGAATTTGCCCAACACTGCCAAATAGGCGGATTCGATCACTCTTTCCGGTTTGTTCCGCATCGATCTGCTCTCAGTCAAACTACTGGGTTTCAATTATGCTGTATCCACCATGGCATAAATATCAATTTCAATGACCATTGAGTCGTAGGCCAAAGCCGGCAACGGCACACCCGTTGAAGCCGGCCCCCTCTCACCGAAGTAGGATGAGCGAATTGGCAGATTCTTTCGCAGCTCATCGGGACCGCAACTGCCCTGATAGACAGCCATTACCTTGCAGACATCGTCATAGCTGGCGCCAAAGTCATCCAGAATCGTTCCGATGTGCTGCATCGTCTGATGAGTCTGAGCGCTTAAATCGCCGGGATGAACAGCACGCCCTTGCTTGTCAAGCGATACCTGTCCGCCCAAGAAAATCATCCCGTCACATTTCAACCCGTGCTTGTACGGAAGATGGACATGCCAGTCCCACAAGCCGTCCGGCCATGAGTGAACTCTCGGCAATCGACTGCCGTCTTCACCAAGCATCGCGATTGCCGCAATCTTGATGAGCAGGTCTTCATCAGCATGGCGCGGAATTGGAATGCCGGTGGCCGCCGGGCCGGGTTCACTGAAATTTTTCGCAAATCCCAGCGATGCCGCCTCGAAATCGTCAATCCCAGAACCGCCGACATACCAGCGATTGATCTTGACAACATCATCGAAACCTGCCCCGAATTCATTCAACACCTCGCACATTCGTTTCGCAACAAGATCGGTTTGACCAACAATATCACCTTTGCACGATACGACTTTCGATTCATCAACCGGATACTGCCCTGACACGAATATCATCTTGTCGGACCGCAGTCCCTCAACGAACGGTTCCGGAATCGAACTGTATCCATCGAAGCGAGTGTACGACCTCTTTGTACGATCACCATTCTGGCGGCGCATGGCACAACCCTCAATCTCGACCATCAATCCGTCATAGCCGAGGTAGGGAACTGGAATGGCAGTGACTGTGGTTCGGCAATCTTCCGGCAGGCAGGCTGCGACACTGCGAAGAAATTGTGTTTCATCCACTGAACCATCGTTGACGTAGAAGCAGAGCAAGGAAACCAGATCATGAAAGTCGCAGTCTAGATCATCCAGCACTCGACCGAAGTACGCCATGGAATTGACAGTTTGGGACGCAAGGTCGCCGGAATTCTGAACCTTTCCCCTGGCATTCATGTCAACTTGACCACCGACCCATATCATCGACCCGCATCTGACACCGTGCTGGTGGCTGATGTTGACCCGCCCATTCCAGTGATTGTCAGGCCAACTGTATCGTTTGTTCATATTTTCAATCTCAGCATCGATTTCACGCAGTTTATTTCTGACAATTCCATGCCAGAGTTCAGAAGCCTCTTTTTCGGCCGTGCTGTCACCTACACAACAAAACAAAAGGACAGATTGATAGCACCATGCAAAATCAGCCTCTGAGCACTTTAGTCGTTCAACATTTCAGTATGTTGGAAATCTACATTAAATCATTCTGCGAAACGCAACGAGTTCAAATTTGACTATGAATTCGTGATTACACACGAAGGACTGCTTCGGACTTCGCTAGCATGAAGAATTGGCCTGGTGCGGGGTCAGTCTTCTCTTCAAGAGAGTTCAGATTTCAGTGCGAACTGATTCGCAACTCAATTTCCAAAAGGTGGATCAGTCGAAATATCGAGACCTTATCGCGCCTGCCATTCCAACGCCGCTAGATTGACGCCGCAAGCGGCCGAAACGCGTATACTCGCACTTGTACTAAGGAATTGACAGTTCGATTGCGCCCCGATTCATCAGGTGAAGTTCCAGATGGCCAAAATTACAATTCACGATCTCGATGACGATGTCAGGGCGCGACTTCGCGTGCGGGCCGCCAAGAATCGCCGTTCAATAGAGGAAGAAGCCCGATTGATCCTGCATGATGCTGTGCATGAAGGGCAAACCGGCCCCAGAAATTTGGCGAAGTTCACGCGAGAGTGTTTCGCACATCTTGGCGGTATCGAGATCGAACTTCCGCCCCGCGTGGACCGATTCGCGAACCTCCGAAATTCAAATAAGCGGCCAGCATGTTCGCGTTAGCCTCGAATGTCGCATCCGGACTCAGGCACCCGGAGCCCATGACTGCCGTTGCAACGCGGATTGACGATCCCTTTCTGCTCAAGAGTTCGCATTGGACAAAGACTGCCCCGGAGAGCCAGACAACGGCGATGCCGCTCACAAACCAAAACTTTCTGAAGACTGTTTACAAAAATATACGGTGTGCAGATCTGCAAATTCGGATTTGGTTTTCAAATTCAGTACTGTATCAATATGCCGCCGTAATATCCGCAGCGTCGCTATGTTCAAGTCATGCAAACTCTCCGCGGAATGCACACATCCTGGCAAGAACTGAATCGAGCCGCAATTTTCCAACAATCGACTTGATGAGGTGAAAGCCGAATAAAGCCCCAAGCATCAATGTCTCAACAGCAGCGCAATTCATTGGTCATCAGTCGCTGGTCATCCAGACACTTCGTCTAAAATGTTAAGACATGCAGTCATTACAACGATCTTCTATCGCTTCCAGCCACTTCGCACTCAAGAGCGAACGGTCCCGATTGCCTCTTGCTAAAGCTAACCACCTGCTATCTGACACATACAGCTACCCTGCCGACTGGTTTCCTGCGCGTTGGCAGTGCAGGGAGAAGAATTGGGGCATTCTTTTTTCAATCTGCACCGAGGAAGGAGGCGCGATACTTGTTGGATTGGCTGCCCACGAACCCTCTTCGCTATCCCTAAGTCGTCTGAAGGAAGCTCTGGATGATGAGGTTCTATGCAGCCTCGGAATAATTCTTCACGGTGATGTGCTCTCCACCTACCGATACAAGTCCAAAGACTCTGATCTGATCTCCGTAGAGCGTGTTGAACCCTACAAATCCCGGGCTGCGGTTCCGTGGCCAAACATTTTCGTTCAACCGGGCTCTGCGAAAAAAGAGCGAACCACTGAGTTGATTCCAATTGCCACTTCAGCTGAGAATCTTTTCTTTAAAGCCAGCAGTCATATCCGCGACATTGATGGTCTGCATGTGGATGAGGCGCTGGATGAACTTTGCAAGGTGATTTACACCAAACTGTTTGACGAGGAGAATGCCGAACCAGGCGCCCCGCTGAAAGTTCAGCATGCGTTGTATGGAAACACCGCGGAACTTTCAACAAGCGTTAGAGAACTTTACAAGAGAGCGAATGATTACGATCAGCGGGTATTCAGCCTGAGAATTCCCGGATACAAGAGGTCGCGGGGTGTTTTCGATGATCCCATTGAACTGTCCGCACCTGCTCTTTCCAAAGTCGTTGAGTCTTTTCAGCAGTATGACTTATCGCGGAGCGAGCTCGATGCCAAAGGCCGGGCATTTCAAAAAGCGTTCCTGCCTGCAATGCGTTCAGGTATGGGGCAATACTTCACGCCGCACAATGTTGTCAAGTTCATTGTGGAATCAGTGTCACCGAATTCCAAGCAACTGATACTCGATCCCTTTTGCGGTTCGGGAAATTTTCTGACTGAAGCACTGGATTATGTTCGTCGGAACAGCGCCTTTCTATGGTCAGACGATTTCGCATACTATAAGTTGCACGGCATTGAGAAAAGCGAGCGCATGGTGCGAGTGGCGATGACTGATATGAGAATGCACGGGGACGGGCACGCGAATATTCGATGTACCGATGCACTGTTGCCTTTCGAAAATTATTTTGACTTGGAGCGGGAATCGTTTGATCTCGTACTGACTAACCCGCCATTCGGCTCCGTGCTAGGTTCAGATGCCATCAGATCTCTTGGTGACTTCGAAATAATGGGCGCTCGGAAGAAAATTCCACTGGAACTCCTTGGTTTAGAGCGATCTTTGGCATTTCTTCGACCTGGCGGCATCCTGGCGATCATATTGCCAGAAAGTGTATTTGTCAATTCATCCGCGCAGTTTGTACGCGACTGGATTACATCAGTCGCGCAAGTTCGAGCGATTGTCAGTCTCCCGATAGAGACCTTCGCACCTTTCGGTGCCAACATAAAAACAAGCATTCTTTTCTGTCAGAAGTTCAAAGGCAGAAAATCGCACGGCAACCAGGTGTTTTGTGGAATTATCGACAACATTGGATACGATTCAGCCGGCCGGACACTCGAAGGCGGCGATTACTTGGAACTTTCGCAGAAACTGCGTGAAGCGCTCAACTGAAACACAGCGAAATGCAATACTCCATTGTTGAAGAAGACGTATTCCGCGAAAGCAGGAGATGGAATGCGGACTATTTTGTCCCATCAATCGAAGTCAGCTGCATCACCAGCAGATACAGGTTGTACAGATTGGAAGAGCTGGTGAGCGAAAGAAAGGAGTTTCTATTACCCGGAGACTACCCTGATTGGACACTGAACTATGTCGGCCTGGAGAACATATCTCAGTTCACGCGGCTGCTCGTCAAGTTCTCACCCCAAAAAGGTCGCGAGATCAGATCGCGTTCAAAAGTATTTCGCGATGGGGATGTCCTTTACGGTCGATTGAGACCAGGTCTGAACAAATGTCTAGTTGCCGGAGAGTACTTCTCTGAGGGCATTTGCTCAACGGAAATTTTTGTCTTGATGCCGAAACCAAGAATGATCGATCCCGAGTTTCTGGGTGAACTGCTGGTTTCCGAAAGAGTGCGCACCCATATAAGTTCACTGGTGTCCGGAGCCGCCCTTCCTAGAATACAGCTGCCCGAATTTCTCAAAGTCGAGGTGCCGGTGCCAGAAATCAAAACCCAGCAAGAAGTGGTTGCCCGACTCAAGGAAGCGAGATGGCGGTTTGAATGCGATATGCAGAACGCTCAAGAGTTTCCCCGACGCATCGCCGAAGCATTTGCAAGGCATGTTTACGCTGGAGAGAAGTTCGACATAGACAACACCATGCAGTATCGACGAGAACGCTGGAGCAATAGGCTGCCAATGTAGTATTCCCTCGTTAGTATGCCTGCAGAGCCAAGCGAATTCAATCAGCTTTCACAGCGGTTCCAAGCAGCATCTGCCTGAGTGAAATGCTTACTGCAATTCAGGCAATCTCTTGATGTTCGACTCGGTTTCAAGTTCTCTCGATACACATTGCTTCTCAGACTTTGAAGGGTGACTTTGCCCTCAGTCTGGAAAATTTCTGTGAATGAAATCAATGTATCGATTGGCAACGGCGTTTTCGCTGCGAATATGCTGAAATCTGTTTTTCGCTTCCGAACTGCGTGTTTTCAACATTCGAATCAAACCGCCGAAATTTGCGGCGTATGAAACCTTGGATGATGGACGACGAGATTCCGGTCCGGTTGCACGCTCTCTCTTTCCGTTGCTATTCAGCGGTTCTCCGTCATGTCGACACTCCTCTGGAAGGCAGCCGTCAGGACAATATTCACGGTCTACAAAAGATCCGTTTCGAGCAAGATGCAACTCATCCCGAAGTTGCGCTATAGGGCAGGCGAAGTCGAAGAAGCCATCGTGAATTTTCGGATTACCGCGGTGCTTGTCCAATACCTCCCAATCCCAGATAAGAAGCAAGAGCGCGTCAAATTCGTCAAGTTCCTGCTGCAAGACATCAAAATGAGCTTTTGACTCGACAGCTTTCTTGTTCATTGATTTTGCTTCGATGCGGAAAAACTCGCCTTGTTTTGTTTCCGGGTCCCAGTCCGAATCCACATCAAGCAAGGCGGAATCATGGAATTGATGAATCGGAAACCATGCAATTTCGTAGCTTGATTGATTTAGTTCAGACAACACAAGATTGGTGTTATAGCCCCATAATGCCTCCAAAAGCCCACCCATTCCGCTTCCGACCCTTCCGCCTCTGGTTCGTAAAACGCGGGAGGAAAAGTCGTTTATTCTTTCACAAGCGACCGGCAAAGTATCAGCAACTGCGTTGAAAGCTGCTTCTTTGTCTGACTGATTCATAAGGAGATGGCTGCTTCAGGAATGACTCACCCAGTTTACTGTCTTTGGCTGCACTGCAACTTCGCAATTGTATCTGTCAACAGTCGGCGCAACATATCAATAACCACTTTGACCCGCTGACTGGACTGCAAATTTACAACGCGAACATTTCCGTTCGACAGCACTGAAATGCTGAAGCCAGACTTCACCACCGCGGTGGCTTCGGAGAGAACATGCCTTTGCCGCTTCTGCCACGCTGAATCTTGGTAAATTGAGTTCTCAAATACGGCACAGTTGTTCAAAAGGAACCGTAAATCTGCGATAATTGCTTCTGATTCGCACAATCTTTTGGTGCAGTGAGTGAGATTATGAGGAAAAACTTCATTATTGCGTTGTTCATTCTGATCGTTGGAATCGGAATAGGTTTCGCGGCGGGTGTCTATACCCTGCCGATCATTATCGAAGCGCAGTCAGAAAAACAGCAGATTGCCGATTTAACGCCGGCCGATGAATCCGATCCGATTGGACAGTTTGACCGCAACAGTCCGGGCTCTGACCCGCTCCATTGGGGTGAGGGCACAGTGCGGATTTCCAGCGGAAAACTCATATTCGAAGACGATGTGAAACTCGCGCCGGGACCCGACTATCGAATTTACATGTCGCGCAAATTCGCAGACACAAAAAGCGACTTCGCGAAGATAAAGTCACAAGCCGTTGAAGTCGCGAAACTGCGCACCTTTTCCGGACCCCTGGAATTTGACCTGCCAGCAGATCTGAACACAAACGAGTTTGACAACGTTGTCGTCTGGTGCGAGACGTTTTCTATGTACATTGCAAGCGCAAGGCTTGATTAGTTCGCCTGCCAACGGCGCAAGCAGCCGTCAGGTCGACTTTTCACCTTTGTGATTCCTGCCAGCAAGGATCACTGAAGAAAGGCAACTCACTTTTCGGCAGCGGCCGCTTGCCAGCAATCAGATCAGCCGCTTTCTCTCCGATCATCATCGTCGGACAGTTCAGATTGGCAGAGGGAATAGTCGGCATGATCGAGGCGTCTGCCACGCGCAGGTTCTGTATCCCCCGAACACGCAGTTCCGGATCGACAACCGCCATCCGATCAGTTCCCATTCTGCAGGTTCCGCTGGGATGATAGGAGCTACCGCAATTGGACCGCAGTCAGTCTTCAAGACCAGAATCGCCATGCAGATGAGGCTCCTGGTATTGTTTGGTGCAGTGATCGGAATCGTCGGCAATCGGGCCAACAAAACCACGCTTTCCGGTGAGATTCTGCCGCTGGACAAAATCTATCTTTCCACTGAACTCGGCGGCGCCGGAAAGATCCGGCCTTGGATTCGCGACTTCGGCTACAACGGCATGAAACGCTGTCTGCGCGAGCTCGGTGTGTATGTTCGAGACGAAACTCTGCCCGAGCCGGAGCACAAGGTCTCACTCAAAGCCATGCAGACTGGAGACAACTACATTTTCGCTCGCACAAGCGGCATGTTTGAGCCGCGGGTCAATCTGGGTGATGTCGTCCAGGATGGTCAGTTCGCCGGCTGCATCTGGGATGCGAAGAGGCTGTGGGAAAAACCGACTGAGCTGTTTTTCAACAGAGGCGGCATTGTCTTCTGCAAGCGGAATCCCGCGCTCTGTGAAGTTGGCGATACGCTGTTCTTTACCTTGAACGACTACGAATAATAATAACCGACAGGTTCTGTCAGTTATTTGGCGAATGTGCAGAATATTGGCAAGAATTCATTGACAATACGAAATATAACTTGATTGTCTGCCAACAACAAGTTGCTCAGAATCTGGCAACTTGAATTTGGTTCTACCATTGCCAGCTTGGGAATTCATTGAGTTGAAATTCCATTCGAGATTTCACAATTGAAGGGATAGGCATGTCTAGCCCACACAACACAGAACCACAGGTCAACGGCGCTCTTGCCCGTGCATTAGTCAAGAGAAACCCAGATTGGACAGATGACACTGTACATGCGGAGCGGACTAATGTAATCCGACATTCGGGCAAAGCAGGGGTTGCCAGACAATCACCTGTCTCAAGCGGAGCGGGAATGCAACCCGACATTCTGATCGCGTCACCTCATCGACAGCCCATCATTGTGGAAACGGAGTTCGCTCCGGCACCTACAGTTGATCAAGATGCAATTAATCGACTTAGAACACATTTGAGAAGCACAGGTACAGAAATCGAGGGTGTGCTGTCTGTTGTTCTGCCGGAAAGTCTGAAGTTTGGGAACTTGAACAGCGTAGAGAGTGAGACATTCAAGTACGCAACTTTCTATTTGAGTCGCACCGATGAAGTCGCTCGCTGGCCGGCAAGCGGAAAGTGGCTTGAAGGCGGAGTCGACGAACTCGCGGATGCCGTTGAATATCTGTCGTTGTCCGAAAGGAGAATAGAAAGAGGTACCGACCTGCTTGAACTTGTCGTAAGCCAAGCTTCAGAGCGATTGAAAATTCACGCCGGCGAGCATCAATTGAAACTCCTGGCTGACAAGTTACATCAAGAGGCAGGTGTGCAAACAAACCGTATGGTCTCAGCGATTCTCGTTTCGGCCTATGTATTTCATGCTGCTATTGAAGACTCAGAGGGAATCCCACCCATGCCAACAATTGAATCCATATCAAAATGGACAATTATGGAAACGTGGGGTGAGATTCTTGAAAAAAATTACTGGCCAATCTTCAGCATAGCACGGGAATTAGTCAATTTGATACCAACCATAGCGGTTTCCCGAGTAATGAGACATATTGCCAAGTTCGTCTCCTATTTGGCAGATTTAGGTGCAACCACTTACCATGATTTAACTGGGAGGATGTTTCAGACTCTAATCAGCGACCGTAAATTTCTCGCAACTTTTTACACCCTGCCCGAGTCTGCGTGTCTTCTAGCGGAATTGGCAGTGAAAAGATTGGATATCGATTGGTCAGACAGCGAAGCAATCAAGAAATTGCGGATCGCGGACTTTGCTTGCGGGACAGGAACATTGCTTTCCGCTGCACAGCGTGCTGTCTATCGTCGCTATCGCAGAGCGGGCGGCAATGATAAGGATCTCCAACAATCGTTTATGGAAGATGTGCTGGTTGGTTTAGATATCATGCCAGCCGCAACCCATCTCACCTGCTCAATGCTATCTAGCTGCTATCCAACCCAAACATTCGGCGAATCACTCATCCATACGATGCCCTATGGCATTGAGGGGGTGAATACACATCTAGGAGCGCTTGATCTGTTGGAATCAGATGAATCCTATTCTCTGTTTTCGACTGGAGAGACGTTGGGAGGGACAAGCTCGACACATACTAGCGAGCACTCTGTTTCGATCAAAGACAATTCTTGTGATTTGGTGATCATGAACCCACCGTTTACGAGACCCACAAACCACGAGAGCGCTGATGTGCCAGTGCCAAGTTTTGCCGGTTTCAACAAATCGGAAGAAGAGCAGAAGGCAATGTCGACGAAACTTAAGCGATACAAAAAGGATTTTGGACACGGAAATGCGGGATTGGCCTCAAACTTTATGGATTTGGGACATCGCAAACTGAAAAGAGGCGGAACTCTCGCACTTGTTGTTCCGTTCACATTCGCTCAAGGCAAGGGGTGGGAAAAGGCGCGAAAATCGCTAAGTTCAAATTATACAGACATAAATATTCTGTCACTTGCCAATACCGGTCAAACAGATAGAGCCTTTTCTGCGGACACAGGCATGGCCGAGTGCCTGATTGTAGCAACCAAGAGCCATACTCCCAACGGTTCCGTAACTTTCACAAATTTGAAGAAGCGTCCCTCGACACTATTGGAAGCTTCGATTGAAGCAAATAAACCAAACACTAATGAAATATATGGAACTATTCAGGAAACAGGATGTGCTGGAGTATTGAATCGGAGCATCGTGCAAACGGCGCGTGATCTGCAAACCGGTCAAGTTACTCTCCCTCGATTGGCTGCCAAAAACTCAATACCAATGGTGAGGCTCGGGGAGCTCGCAAAACGTGGATTAGGAAGCCGCGACATCAGTGATCCGATACCACGCGGAGCATTTGACATTCGAGAATTACAAACTGGCGAATTTCCAGAATACCCGGTGCTTTGGGGTCATAAGGCAGAACTGGAACGCAGTCTGATAGTTTCACCCGATTCGTACGGCGAAGTAAGATCGGGATGCTTGAAAAAAGCAGTTGAAGATTGGAACAGATCAGCCTCGCGGCTTCACTGGAATATCGACTTTCAACTGAATTCTCAGAGTTTGATGATGTGTATCACGCCAGAGAAATGTCTAGGTGGAAGCGCTTGGCCAAATGTACTGACTGACAATGATGAACATGACATTCCACTTTTGCTGTGGTGCAATTCTACATTCGGGCTGCTGATGCATTGGTGGAAAGGCACTCGGCAACAGCTAGGGCGTTCAAGAGTCAAGATTTCCGCCATACTTGACTGCCCGGTATTGGATTTGAGGCAATTGTCTGAATATCAAACCCAGCAGTGCAAAGAAATTTTCGAAGACATGGAATCAAAAAATTTTCTTCCAGCAAACGAAGCGTATCGTGATTCAGTTCGCCAGCAGCTTGATCGTTCAATACTTTGCGACGTGTTGAGAATCTCAGACGAAATCTTGGAACCTCTGGCAGTTCTTCGTAAACAATGGTGCGCAGAACCTTCAGTGCATGGTGGAAAGGATACGCGCATAAAGACTTTGTAACTGAGTTACCTTCCCTGCTGGCATGAAGGAATTAAAGTTGCACCAACTGCTATGAATGAGAATCCACAGATTAATCACCGCGACTTCTGCTAGTGAATCTTATTCTGCGCGCAACATGAAATTACAAAATAACAAAAATCATTGGAAACTACCAGTGATCCACTAAGTACGATGAGTGTTTACACTGCAACAAGGCTACCGGAGGAGTTGAATAACCGTTTGGTAGTGCTGGCCGAGCGAACAGACCGTTCGCGCTCCTACTACATTCGCAAAGCACTGGAAATTCACCTTGATGAGTTGGAAGACGTTTACCTAGCCGAAAGCACCCTTGAACGCGTCAGGCGCAGCGAGGAACCGACGTATCCCTTGGATGAAGTAGAGCGTGAACTCGGGCTGGACCGTTGAAGTAACCTGCAAAGCAACGAAACAACTCGGGAAACCAGACTCGCAGACCGCTTATCTGCAGGTTGAATCTAGATTCAACTAACTTATCCCATTTATGCATAGCATTCTTTGCCTGTGTCCTGCTGCGATTCCACCCAAGTTAGCCGCGAGAGTAGTCTTATCCACACTGCCCTTGGTGGTGCAAACAGTTGCTTTCATCTTGGTCCTTGTTTGTTCCGTCAAGCAAGCCAATACCCTCAATACCGAATGGAACTCGGCTTCTGGGCCAGAGCTCAGTTGATAGAGCTCCGATTTTTTTGGTAGAGACCAAATCAATCCATGAGAGCGGATTGGTGCCGGTGAGAGGACTTGAACCTCCGACCTGCTGATTACGAATCAGCTGCTCTGCCAAGCTGAGCTACACCGGCACGGTTGAGGTAAGTGGGCGAACGCAAATTTTATATCAGTTAAGCAGTGTGCCGACATCACGGTGGACTTAATCAGAATCTTGCTGAACACGGAGTTTTTCTAGAACGCGGTCAGATTCGTGATAAATGGGACAACATATTGCCGAGGAAGCTGACTTATTGCAACGAGTTGCACCTTTCAAACCTCATACCGTGTCAATCCGGTTAATCAGGTGTGTATCGTTTGGATGGCGGTCTGCAAAATCAGGCAGATCATTGCTGTGATGCATCATCCTCTCATCAAGCTGGAACCAATCCTTTTCCCAACTTTTCGACACATTCAAACATATACAATGACGAAAGTGCGCCTTGACACATGAAGGCAGGAATACATGAAGGAATCACGATGACCGCTGACCCGAATCAGGATCTGCACAGATTTCTTGATGGTGCGAAATTCGGCACGATCTTGGCCGATCCACCTTGGCGATTCGCCAACCGGACCGGAAAAGTCGCACCCGAGCACCGACGACTGTTGAGATATCCGACGATGAGTCTAGAGGAAATTTGTGCTCTTCCGGTTCAAGAACATGCTGCGGAGAGAGCGCATTGCTATCTTTGGATTCCCAACGCGCTGCTTCCCTGGGGATTGCAAGTTCTCGACGCTTGGGGATTTGAGTATAAATCCAACATCATCTGGCACAAAATTCGTAAAGACGGCGGATCGGATGGCCGGGGCGTGGGGTTTTATTTCCGAAATGTAACGGAAGTCTTGCTTTTTGGTACGCGCGGCAAGAACGTCAGAACACTCGCACCGGGCCGAAGGCAGGTGAATCTGATGGCCACTCGCAAACGAGAACATTCAAGAAAGCCTGATGAGCAGTATGAAATTATTGAAAGTTGTTCGTGGGGGCCGTATCTGGAATTGTTTGGAAGAGGTCACCGGGAGCACTGGACTGTGTGGGGGAACCAGGCGGCGGATGATTATCAGCCTACTTGGAAAACATACCCCTACAATTCATCCACATCGGCGCCCACCCCATAACGAGATTTCCCTTTGCGGGGAATCAGCACTGCAGCAGCACGGGAATAGGCACTCCAACTGTGAATGTTGCCGATCCACAAGACACGGTTTTGAGTCTCTTTTCGAAGAGCATACAAGATAAGTTTGAGATACACAGTTATCGAAGCGCAGCCGCTGTGTTATCGCAAAATTTTCCCGACCAATTTGATCAGATCGTCAATGCACTGGAAAATTTCCAAATCACGACAAACATGATTCGGATGCCCGGAAAAAACAAAGGGCCAGTCGCGCAGTATATGGATACACTGTTTCCCAAACCTGATTGGCAGGAAACTCGCATCTCTGCCGATCTCCACGTTCGATTGCAGGCTGTCAGAGGCAGCAAATTATTTCTTGAATATGTCCGAGAGGGCTATCTGGACGGACACCGCATTGATTTTGTTCAAGGCAAAGTTGCTCTGGATTTCGAATGGAACAGCAAAGATCAAACTTTTGACCGAGACCTCTATGCATTCTCTGCTTTCCATGCCGCAGGTGCGATTGATGTCGGCGTGCTGATTACCCGCGGCTCAAGTTTGGACAGCAACTACTTTCGAAGCTTGGGCAAGGTGCTGAAAGCAGATGGAAAAGAGGGAACCGAAGATGTCTACAAGAAATTCGGAGCTTCGACTACTTGGATGGGTAAACTGATTTATCGCCTGGACGCCGGTCGCAACGGCGGCTGTCCAGTGCTTGCAATTGGAATCACACCAAAATGCGTCACCGACAGTGATCTGGCACCAGCTTGACCATGGATGAGCGCGGATTCGGTCAGTTAAGCAGTTCACTCGCGCGGCGCTGAGCCTGCTCCGCCTCTTCCCGAAGTCGCAAACCTTCCAGCACACGGGCCGTATTCTGCCACGTCAGCGCAGCTGAATCTTTGCGCTTGGCTCGTTCAGACAGCAACGCCCGCGCAAAATTCAATTCATTTGCCCGAATGGCAGATTCAATCAATGTCTGAGAGATCAGATCCCGCTGGGCATGACTGCCGCCAAATCGGTTTGCCGTGTAGCGGATGCCAGCCAGCAGCTCTGCAGTCTTGGCATACTCACCCTGTCCATATGCAATCAGCGCGTTCGCAAGCGGCAAGCCAACCTCGCTCACCATCCACGCGGACATATTGTCTTTCTCAGCGTATTGATTGAGCAGACCCATCATTTCCTTGGCCGCTGAATCCCGTCCCGCTCCGATAAAGGACATGATCGCATGGCAGTCGTTGAAGGGATAGAAACCCGTGTTGGGCATCGTCTGCTCCCACTTGTCAGCGATCACTTCCCATCGGTCACCGACGTCAATATTCATAAGGTGCAGTCGCCACAGCAGCGCGCTGGCATCGAGCATCTCAAGCGCCACGTCGCCGTTTGAGATGGATGAATCGTAAATCTCCAGCACTCGGTCGAATTTCTGAAGATCAAGGTAATAGAGCGCCAAATGCCACCAGTTGTGAACTGCAAAACCATTGTCAGGAGCCCAATCCGCCTCTCTCGACTCATATAGACTGATACCCTCCTGCTGCCGGCCCTGCATTTCCATCACATGCGCGACCGCGTGCAGCGCCCACACATCGCCGGCACTTATGTCAAGAGCCTGATAGCCCACCTCTTCCGCTCTCGCGTACTCGTTGCACTCCTCCAAGCCAAACGCATACATACCCAGAGCATAGCCGTAACCAGGTGTGTCATCGTCGTAGTGCGACAGCACCCTGGCAATCCGATCGCGCAGATTGCTGGCATCACCCAGATAAAAGTCGCTCAGGTGCGCGATCTGAAGCGCAAGTATGTCCCGCGGATAATCAATCAGAATCGATTCCAGCACCTCAACCGACTGTTGAAAATTGCCTTCAAGCCAGGCGCGGATGGCGGCAACATGCCGGTTTTCGCGATCATCACCGCGCGAAGCAACCGCTTCAGCGCCAGCCAGCGATTCGCGCAGATGCTCTGAAAACTCACCATCCGCCATGGCGCTGCCACAGTGCGCTCTGAGGCAGTGTGCCATCACGAATTCCGGATCCTCTGCGATCGCCTCATCGACGGTCTCAACCGGATCACCCTTGTAGCAGTGCAGTTGAAGCAGCGCTTTCTCATACAGATCCAACGCTTTCTGGCTGGATACGGTGGTCGGAATGCCGCGAATATCGTTTAGCCGAGTCATCTCTCCTTTCCTCCAGTCGTTATCGCCCTGATGGCGATTCAGAATCAAATAATTTTGTTCGAGTGTTGATCTTGAATCGATCGGCGGTGCCGAACTCACGCAAGCCCACCCCGGCCGTAAAATCGCCGAACACCGGCCCATGCTTGAACAGATGTCCGGAACACCCTCCGGCAATCAGCACATTTTCGTATTGCGGGTGAAAGTCAATGATGAAGTGAGTGTCCGGTGTCATGGCGATCTGACAGGCTTTCTGATCCACGGCTTTCTGCCCTACTAATTCGGGCAAGCGGTTGCGGATATAGTTCCGGGTTCGGTTGAAGGTCGCTTCATCGACGACCCTTTCATCATTATCCAGATCAATGATAGCCTCAGTCCACGCAATCGCGGCCTTGACTCCGCTTCCTTCAATCGAAGGAACACCGTAAGCCTCATAGCCATGGTCAATCCAGCACGGCATGTTGTGATGTTCGTAAGCCGCATCAGAATCAGGACATGATGTATAGATGATGTTTTGTCGCACAGTCTTCAAAATCTGACCGATTGTGCGTCGGTACAAGTTTCCGATCCAAGGGCCGGCAGCCACCACGATCAAATCGGCGTCCAACGGTTTGCCGTCAAGGTGCAGCCGTTCTGCCTCATCTGTGTAGGCTCGTCCGCGAATGATTTTTCCACCTTCCCGCTCAAAGAGGTGTGCGCATTCGACAACCGCGCGATGCGCCATCAGAAGCCCGGATTCAGGCTCAAAAATGCCATAACTCACATTGCGGAAATCAAACTGCGGAAAACGCGCGGCCAACTCTTGCGGACCGAATCGAAAATACGGCACGCCTAGCTCATCGAATGTCTCAAAAATTCCATCTTCCCAGCTTGAATTCCCTTCGGTGGCGATGACCAGTGCGCCGCACTCGACAAGCAATGTCTGATTCACCTCCTCCTGCAACTCCATCCAGCGCAGACGCGCTTCTCGGACCCATTGGGTGTACAGACGATCTTTCCCGTGTATGGATCGAATCAAGCGTGTGTAGTCCGTTGACGATGCGCGCGGATGACCCGGTTCCCAGCGATCGACCAGCGTAACCGCACAGCCGCGGCGACGCAAGTTGAGCGCCGTCATTACGCCGGCAATACCAGCGCCAATGACCACAGTCTCTGTCTTGTCAAATTTTCCAAGCAACGATCAGCTGACTTTTTGATATTGTCTGTCAGATTGATGGATGATTTTCAGCTGGCGGGCCGACAATCTCATCGTAACGCTTGGGGATTATAAAGATTCTGAGTTCAATTGAAAATGTGCAGACTGCGGCGCATCCGGTGCGAGAGGGTGCAGGCGCTGGAAATATTGACCGCCATAGATGCAGCCGAGGCATGGAATTCGAATCATCTGGAACTCGGCAGAGTCAAGTCTGAATGTTTCTCGCTTGCAAGCCTGACGATTCGTCTCCATAATCTGCAATGTGCTTCCCATTGCATATGCCGTTCGTTGGATGATCAGCGTGTGTTCATCGCAACAGCAACTTTCGACTCCTTCATCCGAATTCTACCGAATGAAGAACCGATTAATCGAGTTGGCGAAGCTCGCGGGTTTCGTGTAGACCGACAGCTCAAGAATCAATCAATGGTCAACGTTGATTGAACGAAACTCACTTCAATGCTTCAGCAGACTCCGATTGAGGCTCAACTGCTGGTTCTCTTGCGGGGACACATTTGTGCAGTACACGCGGCAGCCAAAATTTGCCGAGACCAAAACTGACCGCTTCAAATGGCGGCAGCGAAACCTGGGCGTCATTGAGTGCTGTGCCGACTGCTGTCCACTCATTGCCTCGCAATTCGAATGCTTCCAACGATTGGGCATCGGGATCAACCAGCCAAAGATAGCCGACACCTTCTCTTGCATAAATCACTCGTTTACGACCAAGATCAAGGTCTCGAGTTGACGGCGAAAGCACTTCACAAATCCAGTCCGGAGGCAAAGTGAAGTTGACCACTCTCGGAACTGCGGGCATTCGCTCGCGTCGCCATCCCCCGACATCGGGCACCAGATAGTCATCGCCCAAACTAAGTTGAGGCCCGTATAGAATCTGCCAACCACCGGGTCCGCCTCGACCATCATCAAAGGGCGGCCCGATGCTTCGCACCATTGCTGTGCTGGCCACCGCATGGGCTGACGCTGGCCTCGGCAAAGTGTACAGCTTGCCATCAATGATCTGCGCCACCATGTCAGGCGGAGCGTCCAAAATATCCTGATATGTGGCAGGAGTTGAGACTCTATCGAATCGGCGTGTGCGCGTTTCGCTCATCGTTCAAAACTTCAGGTAGCAATCTGGCACTATTCTAACGCGGCGGTTGCAACAAGTCAAAATATGCTGCGCAAACATTGAATGACCTGCTTCGAAGCAACCAGCTGCAAAACTCAAATTTCTTACGCATGCTTGACTTCCTTGAATCTTTTGCAGAGCATCTACGACTTAACTCGATAATTTTTTTCCATTGGAAATCCGATAACCGATCATAAGCTGAACTCTCCTTGCAGTTCGAGAAGAAATTCATAGCCAGCAGACTTTGGCGAGCGACATTCAATCCAGCGGTGCTGTTTTGCAACTTGTTCTCTCCATTGCAGCGAGATTCAGGCAGCTCTCGCAGCTAAGTGTATTCGACATCAATAGCCCAGTTCGGGGCGCACCGGATTCAGCAGCGGCTCACCCGCGAGAAAGAGTCGCATGTTGCGGAAAAACAGTCCCAGCGTCATCGGCACGTATGAGTTCCCATCATCAGCTGAAATGTGCGGTGTGATGATCAGGTTCTTTGTGTGCCAAAGCCGCGAATCAGCTTCGACGGGCTCAGGATCGAATACATCCAGAATGGCAGCGCCGAGTGTGCCTTCATCCAGTTTTTCACAAAGGCCATCGTAGTCCATGACCGACTCGCGCCCCATGTTGATTACTCCAGCAGTGGGCTTCATCAAATCAAGTCTTTCACGCGACATGAGGCCGCGGGTCTGCGGTGTATCGGGTGTCGCAATCAGCATGTAGTCAGCTTCGGGCAGAACCTCATCAAGCCGATCGGTGGTCACCACCCGGTCACAGCCCTCGACCGGGCCGCCGGAGCGGTTCACCCCGATCACATGCAACCCCAGCCGCTTCACTGCGCGGGCCGCGGAACCGCCGAGCGTGCCGGTTCCCAGCACCACCAGCGTCTTGCCGGCGATGGGCGATGAGTAGAGCGAATCATAAACCGCCCTTCGCTGATTGAAGGCAATTTCGGGAATGTGTGTATGCAGCATCAACACAGCCATCAGGCCAAATTCGCCTGCTTTAGCAGCATGCACGCCTTTGTTGTTCGTCAAAGTCACCTGTTCCGGCAGCCAGGTCATCGGCAGCAGATGTTCGACACCGGCGCCGATGCAGTGAATCCAGCGAAGACGCGGCGCGACACTGCTCAGAGCCGCCGTGGGCAGATCCCACGTCAGCAAGATGTCCGCATCCGTCATTGACGATGAAAAGTTGTCGGTATCCCAGTCGATGAAGAACTCGACCTTGCCTATCAGATCTGGAAATTCCTCAAGTGCCGTATCGATGCGCTCTTGCGATACGGTGAAGACCGCCTCACCCTCGGGGGTGTTGGGAAATGACCCCGGCCGCCAGCGGTTGTTCTTGACGTGCACCTTCAACGGATACAACTCAGTCTATCCGAATCCATCAGCTTCGAGCGCCTTGAGGCACCTTATGATCTCATCATCGCGGTTCTCATCGGTGCAGTCCTCCAAGGCAAACTGCAGTTCCATCACTGCCTCTCCAATGCGCCCCAGATACGTTCGATCATCCTCGCCATCTCTCTGCGGCATGGTTAAGACAGTGTCCTGTCCATAAGTCTCTACCAATCCGCTGCCAGAATTTGCCGGCTGGGGCGGCTCGACCTGATCAGCCAGATCGCGAACCTGCTTTCTGACGCGCCTTCGGTACAATGCAATGCCGCGGTCTGTCGGCATCAGATTCTCGGCTTTATGGGTCGAAATGCGGCCCATCCCCTCAACTGCTTCTGAATCTGCTGGAAAGCGCTTCCTCTCCTCAAGACTGCGATCCAGCACCTCGCCTTGCTCAATCAGCTCATGGCCTTCCTTGGAGTTGTATTGATGCGGGTCCCAGCGATTGCCGAAATTGGCCCAGGCATAGACCATTGAACTCTCGTCATCCACCGGCACCACCCAGCGGGTGAAGCAGGAGCGGCCGAAATAGCGCGGCTGCGTGCCATCCGCCGCAAAGGCTGAGCCGGCCTGTGTGAAGTTGGGAAGAATCAGCTCATTGACCCGTATCCACACATTGCTGCCAACGCGGCGCGTCGAGGCGCCCAGAAAGTGGTTTTCGCCGCGCTCGTAGAACTTCAGCACACCATCCGCCTTCATGCCTTCTGAGAACTGCGGGTGACTGTTCTGACTGTGCAGATAGGTGGTGTGAGTCGGGTCCAGGATCGCATCCAGAATCTGAATCCAGTTGCACTGGTAGGAAGCCTTGTATGGCGCACTTGTCATGCCCTCATAGATGCAGGCGTCATATACAGGAAATTCCGGCTGCAATTCTGACGGGCCCATATAGGTGAAGATCAGTCCGCGGTATTCGACCACTGGATAGGCGCCGAGCCGGGTGCGCTTGCGCAGCGTATCTGCGGTTCTGGAATCTTCGGCCGGCATCTCCAGAATTTCACCGTCCGGCGCGTACAGCCAGCCGTGATAGCAGCATCGTATTCCTTTGGCCTCACACTTGCCGTATTCCAGCGAAGCGCGGCGGTGAATGCAATGCTTGTGCACCAGTCCGATCTGCTCGCGTCGCTCTCCATAACGAAAAAGCACCAGATCCTCCCCAAGTATCCTGATCGCCTCGGGCAGCTCGCCCAGCTCTTCAGTGATATAGACAGGATGCCAGAATCGGCGATAGTACTCGCCGGCCGGTGTGCCCGGTCCGATTCTCGCAATCTCCTCGTCAACCCCGACTGGCTGTGATTGCTGATAGCCTTTGAAGGTGCCGGACATTAATTTTGGCTGAGAAGTTTTGCTGAACATGGCGCGCATTCCAATCAAAGTTGCAAACAAATTATAGATTTGTTCCACACTGATCCAAGCGTTCTGATCGACTTGTGCTGGCCATCGACAGTACGGCAGAAAATTCCGGACTGCCACTGAATCCGCATGGCTGTGACCCAAACCCGGCACGATGACATGCACCGGAGAAGGCGGTATGCTTGAGGACGAGAGAGCTGCCAGCCAGAAACTGGTCTACCAACTGACCCCGGCGAGATATGGCGTTGATTTGGATCACATACGAAGGGCCGACGGTCTGGAGCTTGTCGTCGGACAAGGCGCGAAGCCGGGCACCGGCGGATTGCTGCTCGGCATGAAGGTGGTGGAGCGGGTGTCGAGAATGCGCAGTCTGCCACCCGGCGTGGATCAACGCTCTACGATTCGCCATCCGGATTTTCTGGGCGCTGACGACATGGCAGTGAAGATTGAGGAGCTGCGTATCGCAACCAACTACAAGATTCCGATTCTGGTCAAAATGGGCGCCACCAGACCTCGATTCGATGTCGCCATTGCCGCCAAAGCCGGCGCTGACATCATTGTGCTGGACGGGGCGGAAGGCGGCACCGGTGCTTCGCCTGAGCTGTTGTTGAACCACACTGGAATACCCAGCCTTTCAGCCATTCGCCCTGCGCGCGAGGCGCTTGAGGAATGCGGCATGAGTGACAAAGTGTCCTTGGTCGTATCCGGTGGAATACGAACCGGTGTGGATGTTGCGAAGTGTCTCGCTCTAGGTGCGGATGCAGTGATGATTGGAAACGCTGCCATGATCGCTTTAGGCTGCAATTCGCCGCGCTACCTGGATGACTACCGCGCACTGGGAACATCTCCGGGCGCATGCCATCACTGCCATACGGGAATGTGTCTAGTCGGCATCACGACACAAGACAAAGAGCTTGAAAAGCGGGTCAATATCCCTGCAGGTGCGGAACGCGTGTACCGATTCCTGACAGCCATGGCAATGGAAGTCACCATGCTTGCCAAGGCTTGCGGAAAGTCTTCAGTGCACAATCTGGAAACCGAGGATTTACGCGCGCTGTCATTTGAAGCGTCCGCGTTTACCGGTGTGAAGATGGCTGGATTGGATCGGGAATATTCCTGGTAGATCCCATTCCTGCGGTCAATGAGGCAATTGTTCGTGTAGAAGGCGAAGTCTTGTTGAAAAATTTGAACAGTCACCATACTCCGCTGGATTGAAGTTCATCGAGTTGGGAATTTATCAATGGGCTCGTATAGAAAATTTCAAATGTGATCACCGAAGACACCGATGTTGTGATTTCGAATCCACTTGACTATCATTAGCGTCGGAATTTGAGTGGAAATGTTTTGACTGCATACCAACCAACTCACCCCGGAGAAACCCTGCGCGAGTGCATATACGATTCCGGTCTATCGGTAGCGAATACTGCTCGAAAGATGGGTGTATCGAGAACCACACTGCACCGCGTGCTGTGCGCTCAGCGACCAATTGATGCGAGACTGGCTCTGGCACTGGAACGAATTGGCTGGAGCAGTGCAGAATTCTGGATGCGACGCCAATCGAGTTATGACTTGGCTATGGCGCGCAAAGATGGAGCGAGCACCTGAAACTTCACCGACGCTGACTCTGTCGGGCAGAATGTTTCATGTGAATTGACTGGATGCTCCAACAAATTCAAGATAGTTATCTGGATGGACTGTCTGAAACGAACTCTCTGGATATGCTTTGTGCCAAGCCTGCGGCGGTTTATGCTTGTGCTTTGAAGACCACTTCATTTCTGTCGCATGTAACTGACCGCCACTTTCTTCAACCAAATCAATTTCCTGTCGATCATACGTTCGCCAGAAGTAACTGTTCACCCGTTTCATCGAATACAAATTGTGCTTCATTCGCTCTGCGAGAACGTAGTTCTCCCATAGAGCGTCGACATCATTCCGCAGTGCAACGGGATTGAAATTGTCAATCAATCCGTTGCGAATTCCATTGTCATAGAAGTTGTACCGACGGCTCTTCGTCATTTCCTTTCGCAGATTTCGGCTGAATCCAAAGCGGCTGTAAAGGACATGAGCCTTTTCCAGCAAGTCAAGATATCGTTCGACTGAATTCTTGCTCATGCCGAGCTGATCACCCAATTCAGTCAGCCACACCTGCTGCCCAATTTGCAATGCCACCAGCTGCAGCAGACGCAGCAGCTTGTCTGTAAATCGAATTTCCTCGTTCTGGAGAATATCATTGAACAGGTACGAATTGATTAACTCCTTCAGATAGATTTGACGCTCTTCATTAGATTCCATAAGAACCACTTCAGGATAGGAACCATAGATGATTCGAGATTCGAGACTGGCTCTGGTTTCATAGACTTCCTCCAGTTTCTGAATTTCAAATTGTGCCAATGGAAGAAGCAGCAGCGTAATTTTTCGGCCTGTCAGTGCCTCACCGGCATGTCGCGCGCTGTCAAAAGATGACGAGCCAGTGGCGATTATGCGAAGCCCCTCGACGTGATCAATCAGCAGCTTCAGATTCAGTCCGATTTCGTTCACATGCTGCGCCTCGTCGATGATGAGCGTTCGCTGCGCATCAATAAAATTCCTCAGCTTGGAAACAGATTGACTTTCCAAATTTTCTCGGACAGCCAGATCTTCACCGGATACAAACAGTGCGTCTTGATCGAATTGTTGAATGTACTGTCGGACCAAGGTAGTCTTTCCGACTCGACGGGGACCGTAAACTACAATAACCTTGCCGGGGGCAACTATGGAATTAAGCCGCGACAACTGTGCTTGAGGAATATAGGATTCATCTTTCATATTGACCGATTTTATAGTAATTCGGTCATTTCAGATGACGGAATTCACATTAATTCGGTCACATACTTCTAAAACTTTGATATTCCAACCGATAAACGTCAGATATAGTGAACGAACGCAAGTCAAGGTGAACTTGAAGAACCGCCCTTTTCAGCAGACCATCTGCTCAATGTCCACAGTCGTGCTGTGGGTCAGATTGTCCAGTCCTGCTCTATAGAATCACGATTGACGGCTTATTTGAACACCTGCATGAGTACCCAAAGCAACTGGCTTTTACAGTCGCTTCAGCGAATGTTTGATTCAGCAAAGAACAAGTTTTTCGATTCAAGAATCAGCACACTTCATTGACCATGCCAACATTATTTCGAAAATCCAGTCGATGACCTCCGGACGACTCATTGACGCTGACACACTGGATATTCCAGGCATCGGGCCGATTCGTCTCGCTGGCATCGACGCACCGGAGAACGGCCAGCTCGCATGGGATGCCAATGGACGCAGTTTCGATGCCGGAGAAGCGGCTACCGAAGCGCTTGGCGCCTACCTCAAAGACCGCCAGCGCGCAGGCTGGCAAGTGAGTGTTGAAGGTGATGATCAGAAACGCGATCGCTACGGACGCGTGATCGCCACGATATATCTGCAAAAAGGCAAAAGACGCGAAAACGCGTGTGCCTGGCTGGTCAGAAATGGCTGGGCGGTTGCAGAATACGGTCCGCCGCATTACAGACGAGAGGAAAATCAAGCGCGGCGCAAGGGTGTCGGTCTGTGGGCTGGTGAGTGGGAGCGACCGCGCGAGTGGCGCGCTGCCAATCGAGGCGCCTCAGCCGCAGCCTCCCGAAAAAGACAGGCAGACTACGGCTTTCTCTCTGCCCTCTCACAGCTGAGCCGCACATTCAGACAGTTGAATCGCCTGTTTCGTCTGTTTCGTTAGGCAGATGTTCTGGTGCAGCACTGCGCCTGAGTCTAGTTTCGCTGGAATCAGCATGTTTTCAGATTGATTCTTTCCCGCAGTTCTTCAGCCGCCAATTCCTTTGCCAGACAGGCGTTCCGCCTGCATTGACTCCAGTCGAGCGGACTCATTTTTCTGTGAGACTGTCGAAAACCAATTAGAATTGCTGAAACCCGATTTGATTGCCAATGCGAGCGAGTTCAGCATAGAAGTTCCGAAGCTGTCAGATGTCTGTCTTCCTGCTCTCAAGACTGTACCAGATTCTGACCGTCATCCTTGTGATGTCGTTCATTTGCTATATGCTGCTCGGCCTGATGCCGGGCGACCCGATCGACTTGATGATCAGCTCCGACCCGCGTCTCAGCACTGAAGACGCGGCTCGGCTGAAAGCGCTGTACGGCTTGGATCAACCCCTCGGAAAACGCTATCTGAATTGGCTGTTCGCAGCGTTGCAGGGTGACTTGGGCTACAGCCGTCTTTATGCGAAGCCTGTTCTCGTTGTCCTGTCCGGCGCTCTTGAGAAAACCCTGATTCTGATGGGCATCGCCTTCTTGTTCTCAGTTGCGATTGCGATTCCGATCGGAATGTATGCGGCGCGGCGAATTCACACAGTCACTGACTATTCAATCAATTTCCTCTGCTTTGCCGGAATTTCGATTCCTTCATTCTGGCTGGCCCTGATGCTGATTCTGCTGTTCGCTGTCATTCTGGGATGGCTGCCGGCCAACGCAACGCCGCTCGGCAGCGTCGGAATATGGGATCAGGTGCAGGCGCTCATTCTGCCAGTCGTTACATTGTCAATGGTCAGTGTCGGCGGTGTAACCCGTTACATGCGAAGCTCGATGCACGAGACCCTTCAGCAGGACTACATCGTGACCGCGTTCTCCAAGGGCTTGTCAGAAGGCCAGGTCGTGTGGCGGCACGGACTTCGAAACTCGATGATACCCGTCGTCACGATTCTGTCACTGGACCTCGGCGCGTTCTTCTCGGGCGCCCTGATTGTAGAAATCATGTTCGCCTATCCCGGAATGGGCAAACTGCTCTTCGATGCGATCAATGGAAGCGACTACAACCTGGCGCTGGCCGGACTGTTGCTGGCAACTGTCGTCACGCTCGTCGCCAATTTCATTGCCGATATTTCATATGCGGGTCTCGACCCCAGGATCAGCTATCGGGAGCAGCGGCGATGACCCGATCACAGCTATTCATCAAACGCCTCGCACTGCATCGCATGGCTGTTGTCAGCGCCGGCCTGCTGTTGTTGCTGTTCCTGTTTGCGCTGTCCGCACCTCTGTTTGAAATCATTCTTGGCACGGACGTATCGAAAATCAACCTGTTCTCCCGCTATCTGCCCTTCTCACTTGAGCACCCTCTCGGCACCGACGACTTGGGCCGGGATCTGCTGGTCAGACTGGCCTATGGCGGGCGGGTGTCTCTGCTGGTGGGATTCACCGCCGCGATATTCGCCGCAGTCATCGGCACATTCATCGGACTGATCGCCGGCTATTTCGGCGGCTGGCTTGACACTCTGCTGATGCGGGTCACCGACAGCGTCATCGCCCTTCCCCTGCTGCCGCTTTTGATCGTGCTTGCAGTCATTGATCTGGAGAAGCTGGGATTGCCGGCTTCGGTTGCCAATCACGACGACATCGGACTCTACAAGATCATTGTGATTGTGTCGCTGGTGGGGTGGACCGGCGTGGCCAGACTGGTGCGCGGCTCCGTTCTGGCGCTGCGCGAGCAACCTTATGTCATGGCTGCCCGGGCGATGGGGGTGCCGGCAAGGCGAATTATTCTCACTCATATTCTACCGACCTTGACCTCACCTATCACGGTGGCGACAACGCTGTCAGTCGGAAACATCATTCTGTTCGAATCGATACTCAGCTTTCTCGGACTCGGCATCAACCCGCCGACACCCAGCTGGGGAAACATGCTGACCAACGCGCAGGAACTGATCTGGGAAGCGCCGACTTTGGCTTTCTTTCCGGGGCTTCTGATATTCCTGACCGTGCTCTCGTTCAATTTTGTCGGTGACGGCTTGCAGGACGCACTTTCGCCCCGCTCCAAGAATCGATAGCGCTCAACAATCAGCAGTGGCAATGCAGGCAGCGGTTGCGCATGGCGGCCGACAGCTTCACAAGAACATCCGCGTTCAGCAAAGAATCTCAACCGCCTCGCTCAACGTAGTGACGCTGAAGTCCGGGGCAAATTTTGCTTCCCATTCCTCACCATTCCGGCGAATCCACATGGTAACAAGTCCAGCTTCCCTCGCACCCGCAATATCGTAGATTGGATGATCGCCAATGTGGACGGTCTCGCCAGGTGCGAAACCTGCAATCTCACATGCCTTCAGAAATCCGGCTGGATGAGGCTTTGCGTATCCGACATCAGCCGCATAAACACAGCCGGCAAAGTAGCCGCTGATCCCGATTGCCTCAAGATCTGAATTGCCATCGGAGAGCGAAACCAGCGGGTAGCGTTCGGACAATGCTTTCAGCGCTGGAATGGTGTCGGGATAGAACTCAACCTTGTTTCGGTCGATCAGAAAACGGTTCATCAGCAGGTCTGCATCGGAAGGATCGTATTCGCATTCAATCAACATGTCAACATAGAGCTGTTTGCGAACCGCAGTCAGATCATGCTTCAGATCCGATCGGGTGGCAAGTATTCTTTCGCGCAAATTCGGAACATCATCGACAGTGAAACGGTCAGCCACCCTGGGATAGTGCTTCTGAAGATAGCGATAGCTGTTTTCCTCAGCTTTTCGTATCACTGGCAATACGTCCCACAACGTATTGTCGAGATCCAGTGTGATCGCGCGGATTTTGTGAGGCACTTACGACTCCTTTATTTCAGATTTCTGCCCGACTAAGTGAATTTTTGTCGGTTGGCGATATTTTTCGCAGCAAAATTAAACCATAATTGAATGACGCAAGACAGTCGGTCACCCATCTCAATCTGAATTTTCCGAAAACATCTCAACCTGCCGTTTCAAAGGTTCTGCAATCATGCCCAAAGTATTATCCGATTCAGCTGTTCAGCAATTTCGAGAGGATGGATTCACTCCGGCTGTGCCCGTCATGACCGCGAGAGAAGCAAATGAATACCGCATTCGACTGCAGGCAGTCGAAGCAGTTGTCGGCGAGCTGAAGGGCGGCTACCGGCTGAAATGCCACCTGCTCTACAAGTGGGTCTCTGAATTGATGCATTCGCCCGCAATTGTCGATCCGGTGGAAGATCTGCTGGGACCCGACATCATGTGCTGGGGGACGGATCTATGGGTCAAGGAACCAAATTCAAGCCAGTTTGTCTCCTGGCATCAGGACAGCCGGTACTGGGGTGTTGAGGGTGATTTGCTGACTGCGTGGATTGCGCTGTCGCCCGCCACCGTCGAGAGCGGCTGCATGCGCATGCTTCCGGGCAGCCATCTGACAGATCCGATGACGCATGAAGACACCTTTCACGAGCACAACATGCTGACGCGCGGCCAGACGATATCGGACTCCATCGACGAGAGCAGAGCGGTCGATATTGAGGTGGGTACCGGTGAGGCGGTATATTTCACCTACCGTATCGCCCATGCTTCACACCCCAACAGCAGCAGTGACCGCCGAATCGGACTCGCCATTCGATTTGTCTCACCGAGCGCGAGGCAGGTCAAGTCGGATTGGGACAGCGCGACTTTGATTCGAGGAAAAGACCGGTTTGGTAACTTCATTCACGAACCCATTCCAAACGTTGATTTTGATCCGGCCGCCGTTGATTTTCATCGAAAATCCAATCAGAACTACATGAAAATTCTGTACCGGGGCACTGGAAGGACTGAACACCGCACCTGATGACGCAATATCAGGCGCGGCTGACATTTTCTGACTTTCTCAGACTCTCGCGATTCCACCATGAAACTAATCTCCGCCGAAACAATTCAGGAAATCTGCCGCTATCCGGAACTCGTCAGCGCATTGGAGCAGTTCCATAAGGAGGCGCCGGCTGATCTCAGAGACATGCTGATGACGAGTCAGCAGCCGGAACCTGAGCCGGACAATCACATGTTCATTCGCGCAGCCTGGAGCCATGGCAAGGCGCTGGGTCTCAAAACAGCGGCCGTATTCCCAGCGAACAGAACACATTCGTCACTGCCGGCGATACACGCGGCCTACACCCTGTTTGATGGACAGACCGGTGTGCCAACCGCCGCAATCGACGGCACTGAAATGACATATTGGAAGACTGCAGGCGACTCTGCACTGGGCGCCAAGCTGATCGCCAGAAATGGAATGGAACGCATGACAATGGTTGGCGCCGGAGCCATGGCGCCGCATCTCATTCGGGCGCACTGTGAAATTCAGCAAACCATCCGCGAAGTCGTCATCTGGAACCGGACCCCTTCTAGAGCTGAAGAACTCGCAGACTCCTTGAACCTTCCGTCTGTCAATATTCGGGCGACAGACGACTTGGAAACAGCTGTCAGGCACGCTGAACTTGTCAGTTCAGCCACCATGACCAAAGAGCCAATTATCCGCGGCGAATGGCTCTCGCCCGGCATGCATCTGGATTTGATCGGCGCTTTCACCCTTGAGATGCGCGAAGTTGATGATGAAGCCATCCGGCGCTCGCGGATATTCGTTGACTCCAGAAAAACCACCATCGGTGAGATTGGAGAGATCACCATACCCATCGAGACAGGTGTGATGTCAGAATCCGACGTGCTGGCCGATCTGTATGAGCTGTGCTCCGGCTCCGCTCAGGGCAGGCGCACAGATCAGGAGATCACAATGTTCAAGAACGGCGGCGGCGGGCACCTTGATCTGATGACTGCGCAGTTCATCTATGAGAAAAGCCGGTGATCGGAGAAGCGCCGGCAAATTCAGTCTTCAAATTCTGACGGCATGGCTCAAGGCGCATCCAGTTTCTTGAGCGCCTGGCGATCGACCTTGTCGGTGCCGGTCTTCGGCAGCGTGTCGAGATAGATGATATCGCGAGGGTATTTGTGCGGCAGAAGCCTCGACTTGGTGAAGCTCTGCAACTCCCGCGTCATGGACTCGTCGCCATTGCCTCCCTCAACAAGGGCAACCCATGCTGTGATGGTCATCCGCCGGTCCTCAAGCTCGACTGCCTGAACACAGCACTCTCTGACCATCGGGTGCTCATTCAGCGTCGTCTCAATTTCCATCGGGTAAACCCATTGGCCGGATACTTTGACCAAGTCATCAGCACGGCCCTTGAAGAAGTAGAACCCGTCCTCGTCCATAACAAAGCAGTCGCCGGTCACGATCCAGTCATCGCGCATTGTCTCGCGGGTTTTTTCAGGTCGATTCCAGTAGGTTTCTGCAGCGGAAAGACCCCGCACGTGCATTATTCCCTCTTCACCCTGTTCAACTTCACGACCGTCCATATCCTTGAGCTGAACTGCGTATCCGGAAACAACGCGTCCGGCAGAGCCAGGTTTCTGCCATTCCTCATCGTTCGAAAGATAAATGTGCAGCATCTCAGTTGAGCCAAGTCCTTCGATGATATTCAGGTCGAACAGAGATTTCCATCTAGCCGCCAGTTCCTCTGACAGAATCTCCGCCGCTGAAATGCAGAGGCGAACTGAACTCAAGTCAGCATGACCAGCCCGGGGATGGTGCATCAAGGCCGTATACAGAGTCGGAAGTCCGAACAATACTGTCGGCCGATGCTTCTCGATCTGCTCAAAGATCCGCTCCGGAGTTGGACGGCCGGACAGCAATACCGCAGCCGCACCGCGGCTCATTGGAAATGTCACCGAGTTTCCAAATCCATAAGCGAAGAATATCTTTGGAATCGAGAAGCAGATGTCATCCTCATAAAGAACGAGAGTTTCAGCGCTGTACGTTTCAGCGGTATATGGCGCATCTTCATGGAGATGAACGATTCCTTTTGGGCGTCCGGTTGATCCGGATGAGTACATCCAGAAAGCCTGATCCCGACGTCTGGTGGGAAACTCCTCCAGCTCAGCCGAATTGGTTTGCCAAGGCCGCAAATGCGAATTCAGGACAACCTTGCACCGAGTGTTCAAAACAACCTGCTTGTTCAGCAGACTTTCGAAACCGGCCGAATGAATCGCGGCAGTCGCACCGCTATCTTGCAAATAGAACTCAACCAATTCGGGCGGTGACAGCGTGTTGATCAGAACTGGAACAAATCCCGCTCGCATGCACCCCATCAAGGCGGCCGGATATTCGGGCTCATCCTCCATCAACATCAGAATCCGCTCTCCCGGCGCGCAAAATTCCTGCAGATGGTTTCCAATGCGAGCCGCTTCGTCGGCCAGCTCTGAGAAAGTCCATACCCCAGAGTCATGAATGATTGCGGCTCTTTTTGAGAACGGGCCTATGTTGTCCCACAGCATTCGAGCGCTGTTGTAGTTGGCGGGCAGGCTGAAGTCCACCGAATCAGCCAATTGCTTGATGGTTGGTTCGTACATTGCTCTCGCGTCCGCTGGGGAACATTCGTTTGCCTGGCAGGTCATAAGCCAGGCTTCTCGGACACTCTTCGGGTCATTCTCAAATATACCAAATGATTGTGATTGCATTCGGATTCAGACCGGAATTTGAACTTAAAATTGACAAAAAATTACCCCCTGTACCATTTGACATGTGTACTACTTAAGACTTACCATTACTTAGTACCTTTACCAGGGTTTCGGAAAATTCACTTGGAACGGAGTGCGTAGCACGAAGTGGAAAGTGAATTCCCCCCCCCGACAAATTTCCATTGCGATAAAATGTGGAAACTCATAAGGCCGATTAACCGCACACATGATGTATCAGCGGTTTGGTCGAATTCAGTAGTTTCACAACAAAGGAGAAGTGACAATGACTACAGCAACTGATTTTCGCGATCAGATTCTTTCAAAAGCATCAGAAGATGATGATTTTCGAACACGGCTTATGGATGATCCGGTTGCCGCGATCGGAGACGAACTGAATCTCACCATGCCGGAAGGGTTGAGTGTGCAGGTGCATGCTGACGGTCCGAATGTTGTCAATCTGGTGCTGCCACCGAAAATGGAGCTGGACGCAGGTGCGCTGGATTCTGTAGCCGCCGGCCAATACAACAATTTAGACGCCGGCTGGTAAGTTTTCTGCGTTTGAAGCCGCGATCAAATTCGCGGCTTCAAATGCCTCGTTCCGACACAGTCGTTCGACCACTTGAGGCAGGTCTGCAACTGCCTCTTTTCAGAATTCTGCGGTAAATTCTGAAACTGCCCGAAGCGAGCAGATTGCTTCAGGCTACGCAGTTTTCTCAATTTTGATGCCGCGGGCCGCGAGTTGCGACGCGAATCTCGGTGAAATTCTGCCAAGCTTGTCAGCTGGTACGCGACCCGAGCGCATGATGTAGCTCAAAGCAAATTCCCATGGCGGCAGATCCATACGGCCTGCAAACCGCTCATACCAATGAGCTGAATTCAGCGCCGCATCTGTAATTTTTTCCAGCACAGCCTGTCGCTCAGTTTGAAACTTTGGAAACGCTTCCGAAATTTGGAAGTCGGTGTCGCCCAGCGCCTTGACAAGCGCGATCGCGTCTTCCATCGCGAGCCGAGTTCCGGAACCGATTGAATAATGAGCTGTATGCAGGGCATCTCCGATCAGAACTCGATTTCCGCAAAACCAATGCTGATTGCTCAGAACCGGAAACTGACGCCATATTGAATTGTTATCGATCAGTTCCGCGCCTTCTAAAGTATCCCGAAAGACAGTCTGGCAGATTTTCCGGTAATCGGGTTCAGACATCCTGGCGAGTCCCGCGTTTCGGAAAGTCTGCTCGTCACATTCCACAATGAAAGTGCTGAGTCCCGGCGCATAGCGATAATGATGGGCATTGAAGAATCCAAATTCCGATTTTCTGAATGTCTGTGTCAGACAGTCAAAGGAGCGATTGGCGCCATACCAGCAAAACCAGTTTCGTATCCAGCTGACCTTCTCACCGTGAGCTTGCGGCGCTTGCGCTCGAACGATTGAATTCACACCATCGGCGCCGATGATGAAATCACAATCGTCGAACTCACTCAGATCGTTGATTCTTCGATTGCAGACTGGCCGGATGTCATATTCCAAGGCGCGCTGCTGCAACAGCTTCAGCAAGCGCAGACGGCCGATCGCGCTGAATCCAACACCGTCAATCGCAACCGTTTCACTCTGATGACTGATCTGGATTTCGGACCAAGTCTCCATATGCGGTTCAATCAAATCGGCCGTCTCAGGATCATCCTTTCTGAGAAACGACAGCGCCTGATCAGAAAACACCACTCCAAATCCCCAGGTGACATCCTTGGGATTCTGCTCAACAATCTCAACCACCGCTTCAGGACAGTGACGCTTGATCAAGATCGCGGCGTACAGTCCGGCCGGTCCGGCTCCGAGTATTCCGATTTTCATCAGTCGGCCTGTCTCCGTTCCTCATTGACTGAACTTGAATGGTTCACACCGAGAACAAGTGTTTGTCGTCGCTCAGCTTCTGCCATGCCAGTTCAAAATTCGATTCAGGCTGTCTGGGTCGATTGAGCGCCCGCGCATATTCTGCGCACCCAATCTGCAGCAAACTGAATCCTGACTCCGACAGGCAAGCTCTGGATTATCCAGTCCACTTTCTTCAGCTTGACTGACAGCACATTCAGTACCGCCAACGCTTGCGCAGGAAATTCTGACAGACTCGAAAAATCGGGTGCAGAATTCGAGCGAGAATTGAGAAGACAGTTCGCTCAATATCTCTGCCACTGCCATTCGGCAGCAGCTCTTCCACCGAATGATCCTCGATGGCAGTGAGCGTTCGCTTCAGCACCACCTCTTTCGTCTGTTTCAATTCAGCATCAGAACTGTCGCCAAGCGCACCCCCGATCATTATGATTATTGCCAAGACGGTCATCAGATTCATTCGATATGTCTGCCAGCATACATCAAAGGAATAATCAGTCACCCCCTCCTGTAAAAGACCAGTCCAGTATTCCTGCAGCAGATTCCGCTCAATGTTTCGGCGCGTTTCAATCTCCAGACTCGTCGCAAAGAAATAAGCGATATCGTACAGCCCGCATCCTCTGCCACAGCCCTGCCAGTCAAGAATAGCGAACGAAGGCAAATCAGAATCCGCTCGGTCCGAAAAAAGCATGTTCTCCAATCGATAATCACCGTGAACCAGTGTGCTCGGCCCTGCCCTCAGCTGCGCAAGAATGCTGTTCAATTCCGCAAAGACAGCTTCGGCAACCCGTCGCGAATGATCCGAAAACAAATGTCCAAACTGCCGTCGAACGCTCATGAAGCACACCTGCAGCATCAATCGCTCGATGAAACCGTAGCTCAGAGAGGATAGACCGTAGATTCGTTTCAAAGCTGAATTGTTTTCTTGATTCCAAAATCGACCGTGTATCCGAGCAAGATTTCTGACTGCAATGGCAGCCTGGTCAGCATCAGCCCCAGGCACCTCCGGGTAGGTTTTCATCGCTCCCAGATCTTCCAGCACGATGACAAACCGATTGCCCTTTCTTTTGAAGTCGCCGTGCAGCAGCTTGGGTGTGCGGACTGATATGCAGGGAGCGGCATCTCGGTAGAAGTAAAACTCCCGCTCATACGCAGAGAATTTTTTCGCCACCCACCTCGCCAAGGCATCGCGGGCAGGCAGCTTGATCACCACCGAGCTTGGTTTTTTCTGGACATCTGTTTCGGAGGCAAATCTGCAACGGTAAAGTTGGCCCATCAGATTCGTACGGGAGCCGATTTGCTCGATTGAGAATTCGCAAATGTCAGCTGGGTCCGACAAAGCCAGCGAGATTTCCCCCTGTGTCAATGCATTCTTCAGCCAGTCAACCGTCAAATCCATTTTGCTGTCGTGAAATTCCATCACATCAACCAATTCACTGGATTCACTGCGTCACTTTGACTAGAATTCGCAGTTGCGCGTGTCATCAATCTTGCGGACCTTTGATTCCATGCTCAATGTCTGAAACAGACAAACCCAAGAACTGAGCGGCGCGTAGAGGAGAAATTAGCTGTTCTCCCAAAGCCCGCCAAACCAGACTCTCAAAACGTTGCGGCCGCTCAAATTGCCCCAAACCCTCGTTGGTGTGAATCGCTGCGGGCTCTTCAGTTCGCCATTTTCGCGCAAAACCGCGAAAGGCGCAATGGAGAGTTGAACTCGATATGACGCCCACTTGTCCAAGTCTCTTCAACATTGCCGCCGCGGATACACCGTAAATTCGCTTCAGCCGCATAAGTTCGTGATAAGTCATGCCGCAGCGGCATTCACCCGCCTCGCGGATGAGATGATCCGCAGGCACCAGAAAAGAGCCAGCAAAATAATTCGCTGCCTTTTCCAGCCGAATTTCCTGATTGCCAGTTGCAAGAATAATGCGGCGCCCCAATTCGCAAGCGAGGTTGAATCGACTGCGCTCCACACCGGTGTGTCTTGATGTCACAATCACTTCGATGTCAGGCCGTTTGTCAACGCGTTTCACACTGCAAGCAAGCCCGTCAAATTGTGCAGGCAAGTCAGTCTCAATGATCATCATTCCCTTGTCTTCGAGCAGACCGCACATACTCGAAATAGGACCCAACCCAAGATTCCAGTGGTTGCGCAATCTGATTGATATAGCATCGATCGCCTCGAAACTTTCGATAGGCTGAGCAGATAAATTTCCAAATGGATTCTCCTGAAGCGGCAAATCGATAATTTTCAGAATCGCGAAGTAGTTCTCCAATCTTTCGATGACAGTCACTTCGACTCTTGCGCGGTCTCGCGCTGAATTGCCAGAACGCTTGCGGAATTCAATTTCTTCAAGCGCTATGACTTGTCCCCCCAAAAGAAAATCTAAAGACACATCAAGCGCTTTTCCGAAGCTGACCAGTACAGCCGATGACGGCATCATCTTGCCTGCTTCGTATTTACTGATCATTTGCACACTGACTTTGGAAGACATTTGATTGCCCAATGCCTGCATGGACAGACCCGCTTTCTTTCTTGCCAATCTCAAACGCTGTCCAAACACATCGTCACCTCAACCGAAGATCAACAGTTGAATATTGCATTCAATTAAAACCTGTCTGAGATTCATCGATTCGAACCAGTGAATTCAATTCGAAAAAGCCAAACATCGAGATAAAAAAATCGCCGCGGACAAATCTCAGTTCACATCCCCCAAACTGTCACACTTTTGTCTCCAATTGTCCTCTGCAGCTTGAATATCCTCTCATCCCAGGTCCGGCTTTCAGATCTGTCAAAAATGACAAGATGACCGTCATTCGTACCACAGATGTCCATGTAGTCCGCAGTCTGCGACAATCCTTCTTCAATTGTGCGCTCCAGATCTTTGGATCGAAGCTTGCATTCGATCACCGCTTTCTGCTCGAACTCACCCCAGACTACCAGCAGATCGATGCGTCGCAGGCCATGACCGCATTCCCATTCAATCTGCCCGTCTCCATTCACCGCCTTCTGCAGAAAAGCCTGCAGCAGAAAATGCGGGGCCACCGCCCGATAGTGGAACCGTCGCAGCCAATTCTCTGAACGATTCTGGAAAAACTCCTGAAATGTAGCCAGCAACCGGTCCACCACAAGATTTCCGTCCTCGACAAAGATTGCCGGCTCGATCAGCAAGAACGTGTTGACTGAGGTGATCATATTGTGCCGAATCATCTCCAGGTAGATTGGATTGGCAATCTCAAGCTGCGGCCGATCCTTGATCAGCCCCAGATCCCGCACATACTGCAAATCATCCCGTTCAAGCGTCCAACAATCCAGCTCACCGCTCAGCAAGGGCTCAATCACGCGCCTGACACGGTCATCCTGCAATTTGTGTGCCAGCTGATACAGATGGATGTCGTTTCTCCGGATCAGAACCTCCCGCGCAGCATGGATGTCATCAATCTCGATACACTGACCGCGGTTCCTGATAGCTTCGACTGCCTCAGCCGCCAGCGCGTTCACCAGCCACGGCTGTCCGCAAGCTGACCGCCACACCTCCTGCAGGGCCGATTCGCTCCACTGCTGGCCGCTGTCTTCGGTGTGCTGCGAAAGCAACGCCCGCACCTGTGACTCGTCGAAATCTCTCAGTCGAATGGATGCCGCCTTGATGTTGAAAATACCGCCACCGGCAATCACCGGCTTTTCCGGTCTGACGCGGTCCCCATAATCCTTGACATCCCGAACGCCGCAGAGAATCACACTTTGTGGAAAGCGTTCCGGGCGATTAGGATAGCCGGTCCGCAGCTGACGCAGCACTGAAATCAGCGAGTCACCAATCAGTGCGTCAACTTCGTCCACCATCCACACCAGCGGTCGAGAGTCTGAATTCGACCACTGCCGCAGTACATGCCGCAACGCAGTGTATCCTCCATGTTTCTCAAGAATCTCCGGCCAAACGTTGGCGACAAATGAATCGTTCAGATCGATTCTCGCCGCACTGCCGAGTTTGCCCAGAACACACCGCATCGCGGCATCTACATCTTCGTCGGCAATCTGAGTTGTTTCGACACTGGTATACACTGCCCGGTAACAGCCCGTCAGGTTCAGTTCATCCCGCAATGCGAGAAGTGAGGAGGTCTTGCCCGTCTGACGAGGGGCGTACAGAGCGAAGTATTGTTGATCTTCGATCAGCGCGAATATCTCGTCACGGTCAAGAAGATCAAGCGGCGGGATGCAGTAATTGTCTTCCAGCCTCATCGGGCCGGCGGTATTAAAAAATCGCATGAGCCGAATTCTACGAATCTGAATTTTGCCGAAGCATTGTGAAAATAGGCCGAAACAGCAAATTGGAGCCAATTCGCCAGAGCCAGCACAGTGACTCTTTCAAATTGCCACCGAATGCTGTCCGTTTTCAGTCAGTCGGCAGCCGGAGCGGTCTGCTCTGTCATCTGCCATGCGAACACAGGACATACTTACCATTTACCCGAATACCAAGCGTTGGACAGATATCCAAAACCAGTGCGAATATCGTCTTACCGTCACAGGCGTATTCCGAATCATCAGATTTTTCCTAACGAGAGAGCAGTCCATTGATACTGGAACTTACAAACAAATTCCAATTCGTGAAGTCTGGAATCATAAAAAGTATACAACATGTCATTAAATGGCGTATTATATTTGCAATACCAATTCCTACTGCAATTTCCGAACCGAATGAATCGAAAGAAAGCCTTCCTGTGGAAAAAAATTACAGATATCGATGGGATTGTGATTCGCAAGCCATCTTATGACCTTGCGACGATGATCGATCAGATTACGTCGAACAATCTTCATCCTGAACAGAACTTCGGCGCTCCGACAGGCAAGGAATTGTGGTGACTTTTCCACATGTCACGGACGTTTGGTTGATCTTGCACATTGATTTCCCAGCAGGCAGTCCATGAGCAAATGGGCAGGCTCTGGCACTTTGTGATGAACGAACCAAGAGATTGGATTTGCGATTTGCAACACAGTTCTGAATCTTTGGGAATCGCCCAGTGAGCAATTGGCTTCCCAGTTCGAAGTGAATTCAACCTGTCTCTTTCGAACGGACCTATTCAATGGGCATTGAGGAACTCAGCGTTATAGCCTGGTGGCTTCCACAGTGTCGAAGTGATCTGATTCGATGAAGAATTCAAAGCAATTCATTGATGCCGCTGAATTCTACTTCAGCCGTCTCAATGAAGTGTGCAAGTCAGGTGAAGCAACCCCAGAAAGGTCACTCTGCACACCCTTGGCAAGTCTATTGAATGCTATTGGCGCGGCGCTGAATCCCAAAGTAATTTGTGCAGAGGGTTTAACTGACTTAGGCGCGGGGCACCCAGATTTTGGACTGTTCACCGGACAACAGTTTCACAATGGTGAGGTACGCGTGGGTCAGGTGCCAGGCGGAGTGGTGGAGTTGATACCCGTAGATGACGAAGCGTTCATCACCGAGACCAACTCGCAAACAAGTCAATACTGGAATCGCTGCAGACTGGTATTGGCAACAAACTTGAGAGACTTTGTTCTGTTGGGTGAAGATTCTGCAGGCAATCCTGTCAGACTTGAAACACTTCGTCTTGCAGGCTGCAAAGAAGAGTTCCTCAAAAAGCTAGACAACCCACATGCGTTTGCAAATGAAGTCGGGGAAAGAATGGGAGAGTATTTGAGTCGTGCTCTGTCTTATCGAAGAACTCTCACCGAACCCAAGGATGTAGCATGGATACTCGCATCATACGCCCGAGACACCCTCTCCCGAATACTGGCGGCCGGTGAGACGCCTTTTTTTCTCTCAGTCAGAAAAGAGCTGGAAAAAATTCTGGGTATCCGTTTTGAAGGCGACAAAGGCCATAGATTTTTCTGCTCCACCTTGGTTCAAACTCTTTTCTACGGATTATTTTCTGCGTGGGTTTTGTGGTCTCGCGGCATAAACAACGAGGATGACCCGATATTTGAAAGAATATCTGTTGAAGATCATTTCAATTGGAAGGAAGCGGATTGTTATCTGAAGGCTCCCGTTTTGAGAGCGTTATTTCGACAAGTCTCTCGCTCAGAAAGACTTCAGACACTTGATCTCATCGAGGTGCTAGATTGGGCCGCAAATGCTTTGGACCGCATTGAACGGACTGAATTTTTCAGTAAATTCGATCAAAGCGCGGCAGTTCAATACTTCTACGAACCATTTCTCAAGGAGTTCGACCCAGAGCTTCGCAAGCAGTTGGGCGTGTGGTACACACCAGCTGAAGTGGTTCGATATATGGTGAGCAGAGTGGATCTGGCGCTGAAAAAAGAACTGGATATTCCTGATGGTCTCGCTGCAGAGAACGTGTATGTCCTGGATCCATGCTGCGGCACAGGAGCATATCTCGCTGAGGTTCTGCGTCGCATCTCGCAGAATCTGACTGAGCAGGGCCTTGGAGCGCTTGCCGGCTCTCGAATCAAACGAGCGATCTGCGAGCGAATATTCGGCTTCGAAATAATGCCAGCTCCTTTCGCAGTCGCTCATTTGCAAATCTCTTTGACTGCACAGGAGTTGGGCGTTCATTTTGCGGATGATGAAGCAAAGTCTGGAATTTTTCTTACCAACGCACTCACTGGCTGGGAATCTTCCACAAGCGAACTGATTCAATTTCCGGAACTTCAGGAAGAGCGAGACAGAGCGGAGCAGGTTAAACAGAATGCACCGATAGTTGTTGTTTTTGGAAATCCTCCCTACAACGGATTCGCTGGTGTGGCCATCCATGAGGAACGGATGCTTTCGGATGCACACAAAGCAACCAGAAAGGTGCAGATTCCGAAAGGAAAAGGTCTGAATGATCTCTATGTGCGATTCTTTCGAATGGCGGATCGGAGAATCGAAAAAACAGGCCAAGGGATAGTCTGCTTCATTTCGAACTATTCCTGGCTGGACGGTCTTTCTTTCACTGGCATGCGCGAACACTTTCTTGATGCATTCGATCTGATCCAAATTGATTGTCTGAATGGTGACCGATACAAAACAGGAAAAACTGCACCCGATGGGTCACCTGACCCCAGCATATTTTCCACAGAGCAGGATTCAGTTGGAATTCAAGTCGGTACTGCCATCACAACGTTGATACGCAAGTCCAACCACTCGGCAACCGATTGCATTCACTTCAGACATCTTTGGGGAACCGCCAAGCGAGAGGAACTCATTACTACGGCGGAAAAAGAGACGGCCAAACTGTACGAACGAATTAAGCCCAAACTTCAACACGGCCTTCCATTCGTTCAGATGAAAGTCAGTGACAAATGGTTCGATTGGCCAAGTCTGCCGGAATTGTTTCCAACCTCATTTTCAGGGGTTTCCACCGGTCGCGACAGTTTTCTTGTTGACATAGACATCGAGCGACTTCGTCGGCGAATTTCCGATTACTTCGATACAAATTTGAGCAACAACGAAATTGCGAAGCGATATCCAGTCGTTATGAAAACGTTGACACACTTCGATGGAAATGAAGTGAGAGACGCGGCAAAGTTGGGTGGCGGCTCTGCTGAATCTGGATTCATTCGATATTCTTACAGACCGTTTGACAATCGCTGGCTGTATTGGGAACAGGACTATGATCTGTTGCATCGTCCGCGGCCCGAATACAAACCACATGTATTTGCTGGAAATATCTGGCTGACCGCAGCTGAACACATCCGCAAAGGAGGTGATGAACCGCAGGCGAATTTCACCACTCACATTGGTTCATCGCACCTGATCGAACGCGGCGCGAAGATGATTCCTGCTTGGTTGATTGATAATGGATTCTGGAATGATGGAGATGAGACTCAGCGCCATCCGAACTTGAGTTGTGATGCGCAAAAGTATCTCAAACTCAATAATTTGGGAGTGGAAGATCTGTTCTATCATTCACTTGCAGTTCTGCATGACCCTGACTACCGAAATTCGAATTCCGGCGCACTATGCATCGGATGGCCTCGCATTCCGCTTCCGAACTGGCCAAAGAAGATGTCCAATAGTGACCGAGAGGACTTCGTGACTTCAGTTTCAATAGGACGAAAACTAGCTTGCTTGTTGAATCCAGACTCACAAGTTCCAGGTGTTACAGCAGGCCGATTGAGAAGCGGACTCAACAGGATTGCTGTGCCTTCTACCAAATCTGGGCAGAATATGACCGGCCAGGACTTTCTGCTGAGCTCAAGGTGGGGATTCTTCGGCAGTGACGGTGCTGTAATGCCAGGCTCTGGGAATACAGTCAAACGCCAATATTCCTCACTTGAAGAATGCAATAGTAGAGAGGCACTGTTGAAGTTAGGCGAAACCACTGTAGATGTGTATATCAATGACAATGTATTCTGGCAAAACGTGCCGATCAACGTTTGGGAGTACAGACTCGGTGGTTATCAAGTCCTGAAAAAGTGGCTTTCTTATCGCGAGCACACCGTTATCGGGCGAGCCTTGCTACCTGAAGAAATTGAGTACTTTTTGGATGTGGCGAGAAGAATTGCAACTATTCTGCTGGAAATCTACTAGAGTTCATGAACTCCTCGTTGAACAACCTTCCAATACTCAACCGAATCCACAGTGTGTCACATAGACTGGATTCGATGTGTCACATTCACTGGATTCAGCGTGTCACTTTGACTGGAATTCGCAGATGCATCGCAAGTAAACTACTCCAAACTAAAATCTCTGGTATGACGCAGCATTCGGCGTATTTTTGTCAGTCTGGTATTTCTGTGGCAGCTGTCTTCCTGAATAAGGGAGAGCCAACCCATAGTCTGCCCCCTTGCGAATAAAAATCCGGGCATCTTCAAGTTTTCTTTCGTTTTCCTCAAAAATCTTTTTCACTTCCGGATTCATTCGGAGGAGTTCGGCAATTGATGGTTTATTCATTTCGTTCTCCTTACAGTATCTGTTCAAATGCCTTACGGGTGTGTACGATAGCTCTCTGTGACCTTTGGTACATATAGTCGTTCAACAATTTGTGATACGATCTTATGGAATCGTTAAGTTCGTCAATTCTTCCAAAATCGTCAATTTTTAAGTTCAAATCCTTACTTACCAGAATATTACATCTTCCCTTCCGGGTTATTACAGGCTTGAGTAATATTCTGCCATTGAAGCCTCGGAAATAACCGCCTGACCCCGTTCACCTCTAGCAAGACCTGCATTTGTTCGAGCTTCATTCCAAGGTGACTCCATGTGGGTTAGTTCCATCAGCCAATGAGAGGATTTGGGTCCGTAGAACTCAAGAATAGCGTCAACTGTTTCACGTTCCGTATCGTCCAGCAATTCTGGATTGCCATCCGGAACTGTTGTAATCTTGTACTGTCCATACAATGTTTGGTACAGACTGGGAATCACCGGACCGTTTGCCCATGCTTCAATTCGGTTTTGAAACAGCGGCTTGTCGTCCCAGACTAGAGCCCACGCCTGAGAGTAATACACAAGTTTCTGAAGTTTCATCGCTGGCATATCTCCCTGTTTTTCAAGGATGTACGCCGCTACGTCATGTGCATTTACCTCTCTTGCCAATAATCTTGCCTACTCAAGTCGCGAAGTTCCAATTGGGGATTACTAGTCACTTATTTAACCAATTACAGAATACCAAAGCAACTACCACAATCTAGCTGACACTTCACGACATAATACGGGAATCATAACTCTGGAATATGAACTGTTCACTATGTTAACAACCTTACAGAATTTCTCGAACTATTTCCAAACTCTCAATGGAAAATTCTCATGACAGGCATCACCTCCGTTACGATACCCTACGAAACAGAATACTCCGCACTTTTGTCTCTCTTCATCGAGCTTATTGAGTCTCAGCATGGAAAAGAAATCGAGCCAAATAACGAATGGCTAAACGACGCTCAGATACTCTCAATAAAGCTATTCCGACATCTCGCTTCTATGAAAATCCTAGCGATTGGGTCGACTGTCGAAGCACATGGAAGGCAGAATATTTATCATATTGATCACCCTTCAATTAAAGTAATAGCACGCGCCGCACTCGAAACATACCTAGTTTTCCACTTCATATTCTTGTCTGAAGACCAGAGTCTAGCAAAATTTCGGCATAAACTTTGGAGAATCGGCGGCCTTGCAGATCGACAGAAATACAACACCTATTCTGAGCATGGGCAGGAGATGCTTGCCTATGAGAAGAATACACTCCAAAAACTCCGCGAAGAAGTTCAGCAATCACATCACTTTACTACGTTTACAGACAGACAGCAACGCCAATTGCTAAAAGGTAAATGGCGCGCTGGCTATTCATGGACCGACCTTGGATGCTCAGCGGATTTCCATGAGAAATATTTCAGTAACGTCTACAACTATCTTTGCGGGTACTCTCACTCTAGTTATGCTAGCGTATTACAAATTGGTCAAGCGCAATCAGTTGATACACAGCAAATGCTGACCCAAGCAATTCTTGGTGTTGGTGTCGTGCTGATGAGTCAATTTACTTTCAGTTATCCAAGTGTTTTCCCTACTGCAAAATTTGTGCTTTCAGCCAATCCGACAGAACGAAATATTGCCGAACAATTTAGCCCAAGTTTAACATCTGGTGACCTAAGCTGCTGAAAATAAAAAACAAAAAAATCCCGATGGCACTACAAAGTCGCCTTCGGGGAATATTGTGCAGCCGGCGGGCGCCGGCCGGGAGAGTTCAGATGACGGTCTTCTGCAGGCGCTTGGGCGGCGGTGCGACGCCCATGGCCTCGTAGAGCGCGGCCTGATCGGCGTCGGCGCGGGCGGTCTTGCGCAGGTGCAGCGTGCGCCCGTCTTCGCGCTGGAACGAGGTGGTCGTGCGGGTGATTCCGGCCAGCTCCTGGCGGATGGTCGTCCAGCTGTCGTGCCAGCCCCGGCGGTCCCGCATCCGGGTGCGCAGCACGCAGACCGCCTGGTAGGCCAGCACCGAGATCAGCAGATGGCCGTCGGCGCGGCGTTTTTTCTGGTGAAACACGGGCCGCAGGCCCAGCTCCGACTTCAGGCAGCGGAACACCGACTCGACCTGGGTCAGCGTCATGTAGGTGCGCCACAGCGTCTCGGCGTCCCAGGCCAGGATGCTGCTGCGCAGGCAGTAGACCCCCGGGTGCGTGGCCATGGAGCCGTCCTGCGGCTGCCATTCCCAGTCTATTTCCCGCACCCGCTCGCCGGCCTCGTCGGTGATGTAGCTGAGCTGGTAGTGGCGCGCCACGCGCGAGTTGCGGGCGCTGAGCCGGCCGACGCGCTTCTCGACCTGCGCCAGCCTGCTGTGCGCCTTCGGCTTTTTCAGGGATTCATTGATCTTTCCAAGGCCCTTCTCGAAGCGCTTGCGGAAGCGGTCGATGATGCCGCTCTCCTTCTCGGCCCGGGCCTCGGAATAGCAGCGCAGATACGCCTCCTGATGCGTGCCGCCGTCGTCGTCCGCCAGCTCGATGACCTCGCGGTAGAAGCGCACCTCGGCGCCGCCGGCGCTCAGCAGCGTCTGCGCCCCGTCGCCGGGCTCGAACTCGCGCAGCTTCTCGCGCGACACCACCAGATGCTGGTAGCCGTTCTGTCTCAGCCACTTCAGGTTGTCCTCGGTGGCGATGCCGCGGTCCATCACCACCACCGCGCCCCGGGCCGCGCCCAACTCCGCCAGCATCGCGCCCAGGGTCCTGCACTCGCCGATGTTGCCGGCCAGCACCCGGCTCCTCATGACGAAGCCGGCCGCGTCCACGGCCAGCGCCAGGGTCAGCAGCGGACAGTCGCTGCGCTTCTCCTTGGAGCGGCCGCGCTTCGCCTCCTCCATGCCCCCCATGCGGCCCTCGAAGTAGGTGTTGGTGAGATCGTAGAACGCGATCGTCGGGGTGAGGCCGAACAGCTCGCAGGCGCGCCCGTGGACGTGTTCCTCGATGGCGTCCTGATGCCTCAGAAGCTGGTCCGAGGCGCGGTACAGGCCCATCTCGCTCAGGGACCCGAAGTCGACGCCCAGCATCTCACCCAGCGCGCTGGTCTTCCTGAGCCACTGGCAGGTCTGGCGCTCCGAGCCCGGCGCCAGCATGCGCGCCGCGATCGAGGCCAGCGCCCAGCATCTCTGGCGGCCGTTGAAGCCGAGCTCGGCGAGCAGCTGCGGCAGCCCCAGCGCCGCCAGGGCCGCCAGCGCGGCGTGCTCGCCGCCGGCGGTGCGCGCGTCAAAGTCCTCCGCGGAGTTCACATCCACCGTCTGGAAGTCCTTCTCCCCAGGCTCCTCGGGCGCCTGCCCCTGTCTTTCCAGCAGCCGCTTGGCGATGCGCCGGGCCTCGGACTCGAGCTCAAGATCGGGGCCCGCGAAGCTGAAATGGTGCTGCGCCGACAGCAGCTCCTCAACGCGCTGGCATAAAAGCTTCCATTTTTCTTTTTCAACGCCGAAGCTGGCGCCCAGGTTCAAAAGCGTGCGCTGGCGCACCTTCTCGCCGTCGCGCTCGCTCTGCACCAGCCGGTAGCTGCCGCGCACCGTGCCGTCCCTGTTGGTGGCGGTCTTGGTCTTTCTGATGAACATGGCCGTTATTTTAAGGCATCGGAGCGAGGAATCAAGATCAATGGTGAAAATGATGGCACTACAATCTGGAAAACCGCAGATTGACCCCGAAACGGGCGGAAAAAGGGTCGGAAATGGATGGAAAAACGGGAATTCCGGCTCGGATCAGGCCGGAATCGCGGTTTTCAAGGTTCGGGCGACTGCGGAAATGTTAAACTTGGGTTAGATTTGGATCCGAGGAAATGTCGGAATTCTACGACAGATAGGCAAATAAAGGTGGGCACCATCTCATTGTTCGCCCCATTCGACGGCACTATGGCTGTATCAAACTGCTTCAGCCAACTCATATTCAGATTCGGAATCCACCTTTCATTCAACGGCTTCGCCAATAACTTACAAGGTCTGGTGAAACGATTCCAAGTTTTGACCCAAAGGGTGTTCACATCCCTTGATTCCTCAGATAACACAGAGCCTGCACCCCTTTCACCAAATCGGTTCAGCCAGTGTCACCATTGACCAACTTAAGAGTTTCGGTACTTTAGACAATTCCCTTTCCCTAACTCAAAAATCATGATGGCTATGCGTACCGCTTCGGACGCTTCACTGACACCCCTACAAATGCCAGTGTAAGATTCTATGTGGAAGCTGTGGTTGGCTTTTTCTTCCAGCTAGATTTTCACCGACTACCTTCGCGCAGGTTAGCCTAGCACACCAAAATTATGAGTTCACAAAAAAGAAATTCATAGCTTGCTGAACTTTTCTTCGATTAGTTTGTAGTCCGTAACAATGTCTAGATTCTTTCGAGCGTCTCCTCCAAACTGTAGCGAACCAAGATGCTCTGTTACCAGTGCTGAGCGCAGTTTCATTCTATGTGCGGAAATGCCAGTATAATTTGCTAGGACTTGAGGATTGGTTTCAAAAAAAGTTATACGGTCTAAGTGCTTTTGCAGAGGTGTTCGGTCTTCTCCAATGGTGTCAGCGGCATATTCTGCCCAACGCTGACCGATTTCACCCAAAGTACTGTCAAAACGCAGACTTTTGCATTCAATCACATAGACGGTTTCGCTTGATTTGTTCCAACACAACACATCCACATCACCAAGATTTTCCGGACCTCCGAACTGGGTTAGGCTCAATTCTCTGTCCGTTATCCAATCTAATTCACGCAAGCGATTCTCCACTTTCTTCGCAAATTCATGCCCATGCTTATTCGCAGCGCCACCTACATAAGCGATCATCTCCGAACTATCGAAAATTGATTCAGGACGTCCGCCGACTTTAGCCATACTAAGGTAGCCAAGCGTGTCGGCAAGCATCGAAGGAGCCAAAATCACAGATGCGTCACTTCCCAGAGTCAATTGAATGATTGGTCGCCTTAAAACTGACAAACGCCTATTGTACTTCCAAGGATACCAGTCCCTTGCTTTCGCACTTTCAGGTTGATTCTCATCCCATTGATCTCTCGGACGAAGGGCGAGTGCAGAAAAAGTCCGCTCCGCATCCAGTACACCAACACTTTGAAGCCACTGCAAAACTTCATTTTTTTGTCGTTTCATAAGGGCTACACCAGTATTCACAGCTTCCATCGTCATATTTAGGACAAACTTCCGATACTGTTCTAGAGTAAGTCCAAACTCAGCTACGAACGCCAATTGAAAGTCTTGGTTTGGAATTTCTTCTTCCTCATTTTGTTGCTCCACAACTTCACAGAATCGTCGACGCCAATATTCATTTATCATCGAAGTTGGCATCTGCAACGAAGAGTCATCAAACTCAAAAGACCCATTTGGAAGCACCGCGGGAGCCCGGTCCGTAAGTCCATAACTCAGTGCGTCACTATAGTTCGCGCATTTCAAAAGCGTATAAACTTCCGCGATGAGAGAGTCCAGATCAATGTTTGTACAGACACTCCCACATTTATCAGGTGACGTGCACACCGCCATCTCTGCAATGACTCTGGAAATTAAACTCGCAAAATCTCGACGCACTGCGGCCTCTATTGATACTTGCTCCACCTGTATTGAATCGTAGACAGCAAGTCGCGGTGCCATAGCAAGCATCCAGTTTCTGTGCTCTCGGCGAGCGGCAATGAAGTTTAATAGTGCTTTTTCGACCGTGCTTTCGCGAGAGAGGCGCGCAAGCCGCCGCTTGATACGTTTCCAGACAACCTCAACCGAATGATTGAGAAGATCTTTAACTGGTTCAGAGGGGACCTGGCCAGATTCACCCACGTATCCCGCGAGCCTCGCTAGACCCAGACGGCTCCACATCACATCTTCTGGCATAGGCTGTCGTACCCTAGGAAGTTCGATTGCGTCATATATCATCTCACTGGGTGTTTCACTGATTTTCATCTTTAAGAAATGTCTATTTTCCGCACCCGATACTGTTTGCACCCACTCATTAATCGCTGAGTCTGGAACTGGTTCACTGTTGCACAACGCTTCCAAGCCTCGCGCTATTGCCGCAATCAGCAGGCGATCGCCAAGATTACCTGGAGCTAGAAAACTTTGCAGATAGTTGGGGAAACAGTCGATTACAACTCTTCCGTCCTGAACCTTTACCGAAGGTGCCGCTACCGTTCGATTTGGATCAAGTTTGTATTGGCTGAATTTTTCAATCTCAGGAAATCGAAGCTGAAACGCGATCGGTCCGGTAGGCAATATGGCATACCTCTCCTCTAACATAGGTGCAAGGCAGTCCAGCCAACCTAAAGCTGTTCTCAGGATGTTGCAAAAAAGATCGCGTGGCCACCATTCTTTCTGTTTACCACAATTTATGGAAACCCACCATGGACGTGAGGAAGATTCGATACAAGCCATTACTTCTCCTTCAGCTATGTATATAGTGCTGAAGTATTCGTTTTTACTCTGCATTTTGTCTAAACGATCATCGACTGGTTGACGCTGAATGCTGAACCATGAATCTCCGTCGGGAGATTTTGCATAGTGATGGTCAAGTGCGGTTCGCGCTCTTTGACGTAGCGGTAGCAGTAAGTCACTGTGAAGATCGACAGTTCCTTCGCTTATATACTTCGGAGCAAGTTCAAAGTTCACCCCGTATGCGAAGGCGACCAAATTAACGAATCCTCGCAAGTTGGAAAAGTGAATATTTCTCTTCTTGAGTTCGGCAACTTGCTGCAGAAGCTTCCAAGCTCGAATTGCCGTAAAATCCGGTATGCTTCCCAGAAGAATAAAGTCCGGCGCGGTCACGCAAAGCCATAGCCAACCGAATGGAAAGTCTGGAGGAGCTTCGGAAGTATGCAAATTGCGATGCACAATTCCTCCGTGAACGAGAACAGTTAGACCTCTTTTGTAGTCGTGTTTTGCCGCTAAGGCCACTGCCTGCTCCTGCATTCTCTGGCAGACCGCCTCTTCAAGCGGACGGAAGCAGTGAATCCCATTCTCGGCGGCATCCTCTAATTCATCTGGGACGAAGATAAAATGAAGAAATCCACCTTTGTCAAATTTCCCAATGAACTCATGCATACCGAAATTTGGATCCGGCTCTGGCATTTCAATTGACTCGACATCCCAACTTGGTGCACCTAACAAATATGCTTCCGTGAATTGCGTCAAATGCAATTCCGATTGAAATTCCTGTAAGTATCCTGCAGCGACCGCTTGCTCAAATGAGAAACTCCATATTGCCGGCCCTATGGCAGTCGGGAGAGCAACTACCGTAATTCCTTTCCACTGCACCAAGGGGTATCGTTCCAGTACTGAGCGCCCATTCGCCGCTCCACCAAGTGACCTCAATTGCTCCTTCTGAATAATGAAGGGACGGAGGTCATCCAAATCAACTTCAATCAGAGCTAGATCTTCCTCATCAAACACGACGACATTTCGACTCAGTTCTTTCCAAGTTGAATCGTCAATTTTGGGAATTTCTCTCGAATTATTTTCTGAATATGTATAGCGGTTTAGACCGGTTCGTACTGTCAAGGCTTCGCTTAATCGAAGGATAGCCATAATTTTCTTCATGCTCTCGCCGGCCCAGCAATGAATTTCTCCTATCTTACGCAACGCCTGAATGCAGGAACCCACGAATTCCGCGCTGTTTTCCCAATTTCCCTGAAACAAACGAGCATTCCCGAAAGTTGCCCCCACATTCGTTACGAAAACATCTTCGACCGAACTTTTGAGCGCTGCTATTGGATCCTCATTTATCTCGCAGATCCACCTACGCAACTCTTGCAAATTAGGCTTCCTCAATCCGCGGCAAGCTGTCGCAGCAAGATAAAGCAACGCTTCAATTCTAACCGTCGCTGAGTGATTTTCGGGACGGATCAATAAACCGGAGAGAAGCGTTGCGATTGTGGGGAAACTGTATTTACGAAGACACCTACACAATTCGAGATGACGCGCAGTCAAGCATTTGAAATCGTACAACTGATTGTCAACAACATCGACTGCGGGAATATCAGCGGTCTGACCCAAAGGTGCGAACAACCTACCTTCACTTTCAATATCTGTGATTGCGTCGGTATCAACAATTATGCCCGAATTAGCGTTGAGTGCTGCATCGGCCACAACCGAAGCAAAGCTCTCTTTAGGTATATCGACGATTCCGGCGACAGTATCAGAGTTGCCCATAGCGCGTGCAGTTTCCGCTAATGAGTTCTGCAACCCATTTATCGCTTCGTCTGGCATGCTGGAAATCCATTCAGCCAATCTCAAATTCGGTGAAGAAATAAATATTGGAACGCCCTCAGCAAACAACGCAGCTTGCATAGCGAAGTCACTCATCACATCTAATGCATCTGAAGTCGAATCTACGAGTGCATCCGCAACTGCCTCGGCGAACTGATGATGTGCTGCGATAACAGTAACCGAATCAATTCCGGTATCTTCCATCGTTGAACCCACATGCCTCGCGGCTTGGCGAACCGACGGAACCTTGGATGCAGCGATTGCCACTTTCCGTTCGGTTGGTGTAAGAGAGTGAATTACGCTTCTTCGAGACATTGTCAAATTCACGCCATACGCCTTATCAGTTCCTTTGGCGATGGCGGCACCGACAACAGGTGGGGCTAGGGACTTTCAAGGAGTAGAGTCGACTGTTGGCGCGGTTAATTTTAGGGCAATGGGGGAGACTGTTGCTTGCGGCTTTCGTCATAAGCCAATGCCACACTCAACGCCATGATTCCCGTTTCCTGCAGCCGCTCATCAAACCGGACGTGCAGTTATCCCACATCTGGCTTTCAGACGAGAAATCATGCGTTCGCCCACGGCAGGCTGTTGGTCCTGGACGCAAAGCGGGTCATACCGTAATTCTGATGCAGCCGTTCAGCGGAAAATCGCACAACTCTTCCGCTTCTCACCCTGTGCTTACAACAGAGCCACCGACACAGCCGCTTCTGTGTGTGAGCGTCAACCGCCCGATACGCCGGGGACACCTGTTGTTATTTTTCAAAAAAATAGAAGTTGTCTCCTCGGTCCGCTTCAGCCGCTACCAACCGAAGCGACAGTTGTTGGATGAGGATCCTCACGCACCAGAGAAAGACGCTTTTCAACGGCGTACGCAAACTATCCCGAACTACAGTCGAATGAAGATTAAAAGTTTGCATTATTTGCGGTTCAGTTTGTATAATTATTACAAACTTCAAATTAGGAATGAATATACAACCGTGATGTGTAGAAGATGGATGGTGAATTTAAGTATGTATTTCCTGCTATACGCGGAATTCAGGCGCGAAGAGAATACTATGTTTCGATGTGTCCACTGCGTTTAATCCCTAAACTCTTTCTTTTTGATGAGGACGAAATTGTTCCCGAGTTACGCGCACAACGCCATTTGAATCGAGCCAGAATTCCCGAGATGTCAAGTTACCTAATTGAAAATCCAGACGATTATGTATTTTCCGCAATTACTGCTTCTGTTGACGGAGATGTCAATTTCGAGCCAATTGCGGATGAAGCAGAGGCGAATAGAATCGGTGTACTACATGTTCCGATGAGCGCTAGATTTATTATTAACGATGGTCAACACAGACGCGCTGCAATTGAAGCTGCTCTTCAGGAAAATCCTGAACTTGGTGATGAAACAATCGCTGTTGTTTTCTTTTTGGACATGGGTTTAGAGCGATGTCAGCAGATGTTTGCCGACCTTAATCGTTATGCAATTCGAACATCAACTTCAATTGGCATCCTTTACGATCATCGAGATGAGGACGCCATACTGGTGAGGGATGTAATAGCGAAGACAACAGTTTTTCGAAATATGGTAGAAATGGAAAAAACCACACTGTCAGCGCGTTCCCGCCGGCTCTTTACTTTAAGTGCGATCTATCACGCTACAGTTGAACTCCTTAGAGACATACGAATTGAAGACCCAAAAGAGAAAGCTAATTTGGCAGTCGATTTTTGGGAGGAAGTTGCCAAGAACATCACAGAATGGGGGAAAGTTCAAGCCGGGGAAATCAAATCAAGTGACATTAGAATGGACTTTCTGCACACTTACGGTGTAGTTTTACAGGCACTTGCGCGCGCGGGAAATGCCCTTATTCGATCGAGCCCGGGAAGTTGGCGGGTGAAAATTCGAAAAATAAATGGCATTGATTGGCGACGTTCTAATGTGGGATTGTGGGAAGGACGAGCAATGATTCTGGGAAAAGTGTCAAAAGGTCAACGTAATGTAGCTCTGACTACGAATGCTATCAAGGCGCACTTAGGTCTTGAGTTGTCTCCCGAAGAACAGAGACTTGAAGATGCATTTTCAAAGGGGATGGCAGATGGTAAATAAGTACAAAAAAGACAACTCGGTGTTTACTGGTAATGGATTTAGGCGTGTTTTCGAGAAACTGTACCGCGAAGTCGTAGAACTCTACGAAAGCGACAGCATACCTTGGGTCATCGGATATAGCGGCGGAAAGGATTCAACTGCCACACTACAAATTGTTTGGCATGCGCTTGCCAATCTCCCTAAAGAGAAGCTGATTAAACCTGTACATGTAATTAGTACCGATACTTTAGTTGAAAATCCGATCGTAGCTCTTTGGGTAGCTAAATCGCTTGACGGTATCAACAAGGCTGCGGTTGAACAGGATATTCCTTTTACGGCGCATCGACTTACGCCAGAAACTCAAAACACTTTCTGGGTGAACTTGATAGGTCGCGGTTATCCTGCACCTAGACCGAAGTTTCGATGGTGCACTGACCGATTGAAAATCAATCCATCCAATCGCTTCATCAACTCAATTACCCAGCAGTATGGCGAAGCGATAATCGTTTTAGGTACTCGAAAGGCAGAGAGTAGAGCTCGTGCTGAGTTAATGAATAAATATGAAAAGCGACGAATTCGTAGAAGGCTCAGTCCACATGTACATCTCGCTAATTCATTTGTCTATTCACCAATAGAGAATTGGACTAATGACGATGTATGGCTGTATTTGATGCAGGTTGCAAATCCATGGGGTTATCGCAATAAAGATCTCCTTACTATGTATCAAGGAGCTTCAAAGGATGGAGAGTGTCCGTTGGTTGTAGATACGACTACACCTAGTTGCGGAGATAGCAGGTTTGGGTGCTGGGTCTGCACTCTTGTCGACAAGGATAAATCAATGCAGGCGATGATTCAGAACGATGAGGAAAAAGAGTGGTTATTACCTTTATTGGAATTGCGCAACGAACTTGATCCACGGAAAAATTCGGATAGTGATCGAAATTTACGCGATTTTCGACGAATGAGCGGCAATGTTCAGTTGTATAAAGATCGCCCCGTTCCGGGCCCGTACAAGCGCGAAGTAAGAGCTGATTGGCTCCGGAAGGTTTTAAAAGCTGAAAGGCACATCCAGGAAACCGCTCCTGACGGAATGCGTGAAATAAATCTAATTCAACTCGCTGAGCTTGAAGAAATTAGACGAATCTGGGTTGTGGAAAAACACGAGATTGAAGATACACTTCCCACGATTTACAAAAATATAACTGGAAGATCTTATCCTGGAAAATGCTTCGACGAGGGCTATATTTTTACTGCTTCAGAAATGGCCATTCTAGAGGAAAACTGTGAAGGTGACGAGTTTCTTTATGAGTTAACGCGAGAACTTATTTCGATTGAAAAGCAATACAAATCTTTGTTGCGAAGGTCTGGTTTATTTGACTTGATCGATAGAGCTTTTCATCGTCATTTTTACGACGATGAGAGTGATGCCGTTGCTCGGGTTCAGGAGCGTCAAAAAGTCTTACAGGAAGCGCGACAACGAGTAGTTGAAGGCGTTGAGTTTGAACCTCTGATTGAAAAACAATGAATACTAGAGGTAATTTATTCGAGAGGAGCGACGAATGATACTTGACGAATTAATTGTCCATGATCTTGGTCCATACGCTGGACGGCAAAAAGTTCTGTTGACACCACCAAATTCAAGAAAACCGATTATTTTGTTTGGTGGACTCAATGGTCACGGTAAAACAACGATTCTGGATGCAATTCAATTGTGTTTCTACGGAAAGTTCGCATCGGTTTCGAATCGAAACAATCTATCGTATAGCGAATACTTGTTTCGTTCCATACGGAGAAGTTCTCTAACGAGAGAGGCTGCAATTGAGATCGCATTTCGACATACAGCTGTTGGAAAAGAAGATAGATATAGACTTCATAGATCATGGAGAATTGTCAACGGCAACTGTCGAGAACATTTTGAAGTGCTTAAGAATTGCCAGCGTGAAGACGCTCTCGCTGAAAACTGGATTAGCTATGTAGAAGACTTGATGCCGGTCAATATTTCGAGCTTGTTTCTTTTCGACGGTGAACAGGTTGAAAGTTTTGCATCACCAAAAAATTCAGGTCGCTTGATCGGTGCGGCAATTCGTAACTTACTCGGACTAGATATTGTGGATCAACTTGAAAAGGACCTTATTGTCTATTCGCGACGCAAGCGCCTGGAAGACAAATGTGATCCCCAACGACATGAGATAAAAGAGCAAGAATTCGAACTAAAGAAGCTTAATTCAAAGATATCAAGTTTGAAACAAAACCAGGCGAATTTGAAAGCAAAGAGTCTTGATCCGGTTCAAAAAGAATTGTGCGAAGTTGAGAAGATTTTTCGAGAGATTGGAGGGGAGTTATACGACCAAAGAGTTGAAATTGAGAATGAGTATTTCGCAACCAGTCATACAGTTGAAGAAAGAGCGAATCGACTGAGAAAGTTAGCTTTAGAAGAACTTCCACTGATTCTAGTTCGCGACCTTCTAGAGTCAATTCAGATTAATGACAATGAAGAAGTCAAAGCAATTGGCTCACGGTACGTTTCTACCATTCTTGAATCGCGGGACCATGCGATTGTTCAAAAGATGCAACGGCAAGGGGTTGAATCTAAAATTATCTCTAATGTTCAGAGTTTTCTCGATTCAGACCGCAATAGGCGCGATCGACATGCAGAGTCTAAAATTATTTTCGATCTGACATCAGAAGTTCGTGCTGAAGTGAATGTAATTCTTCGCACCGGATTGAATAAATTGACTAAAGAAGCAAGCGAGGAACTTAAAGCCAGTAGCGATGCATTAAAAAAAGCTGAAGATGTGCGGTTGAAACTATTGAGTATTCCAAAAGAAGATGTGATATCAGAAACCATAACGAGACGAGAGTTTCTATTGAATCAAATCAATTCTTTGGAGCGGCAATATTCACTATTGGAAGAAGAACTCGTTAGCCTGAAACGCGAGCGCGAGCTTCGCGAAAAATCACTCTTGCAGGCCATTGAATCTAAAATTTTCGAGGAAGGAGAACGTCAGGATCGAGCGAGAATTCTTCGCTGTTCTGCTCGTGTCAGATCTGTAATCGAATCGTTTCGGAACTCCGTCATCAACCAACATATTCGAAACATTGCTAATCTCGTGCTTGAAAGTTACCAACAGTTACTTCATAAAACGTCATTGGTGACAAACATCGAAATCGATCCCCAAAACTTTACATTGACTCTTTTCACACATGATGGAAAGACTCTAGGTACCGAACGCCTCTCTGCTGGTGAGAGGCAGTTGCTGGCAGTCGCGTTGCTGTGGGGGCTTGCGAAGGCATCTGGTCGAGCGTTGCCGACTGCAATCGATACTCCGTTAGGTCGCTTGGATTCAGACCATAGAAAGCATCTTGTAGAGCGGTACTTTCCGTTTGCAAGCCACCAAGTAATTCTGTTGTCAACTGATGAAGAAATCTACGGACAATATTTTCAAGCATTAAAACCCTTTATTGGTAGAAGTTATGTTTTGAACTACGATGATTCAGCAAAGACTACAACCGTAACTGAAGGTTATTTTGATCATTTGGAGGTTGCGTAATGGCAATTGAAATTATTCGAATTTCTCAGCAATGTAAATCCCAACTTATCAAATTGAAGAGAGTAACTGGACTAACACACTGGAACGAGTTGTGTCGAATCGGGTTCTGCTTATCACTGTCTGTTCAAGGTGCCCCGCCTCAGAAAAAGATTCTTTCTAATAGCAATGTTGAAATGACCTGGAAAGTATTCGGTGGTCGACACGCGGAACTTTATATGGCGCTACTAAAAATGAGGTTGATTGATGATAACTTACCACTAGATGACGTGACTTTGAATGAGCAGTTTAAACTACATCTACATCGTGGTGTTTCGTACCTTGCTGCCAACAAAGAAGTGCGTAGAATCGATGATTTAATTGAATTGATTGTCAAACCACAGTGAAGGTGCTATTGCAAATTTTTGAGTTGGATTGAGGAAGTGGTGAAATTGCACATCTCTTTTATTTCGAGTTGCAGGTATAGTCTCTTTTCGCGCTGATGCTTATACCGACTATGGCAAAAAAAGTGAAAAGGACCTTGGCAAACCCTGTATATCTGGACTGTGCGGCAACAACTCCCGTGGAGTCTGCGGTACTAAATGAAATGTTTCGTGTTTGGACAGAAACACCAGGCAACTCAGGAAGCCGAACTCACGAGTATGGATTGAAAGCAAACAAAGTGGTACAAAAAGCACGGGAACAGGTGGCTTCGGTAGTTCAGTGCGAACCAGCTGAAGTCTATTTCACAAGTGGTGCCACTGAGAGCAACAACATTGCGATTTTGGGTTTGAGTTCCGCTGGACTATCGAATAATCGACGGCATATAGTCTCCACTGCTATCGAACACAAAGCCGTACTCGAACCTTTGCAAAAGCTTGAAGAACGAGGCTTTGAAGTCACTCTTGTGTTGCCTGAATCCACGGGAATGGTGTCGGCGGACTCAATTTTCAGGTCTCTACGTCCTGACACTTTTCTCGTATCGGTCATGCAGGTAAACAATGAAACTGGTGTGTGTCAGCCAATTGAAGAAATAGCAGGGATGTTAACCGACCACGATGCGTATTTGCACGTCGATGCAGCCCAAGGATTTGGAAAAGATATTGAGTCGCTGCATTCGAAACGCATAGACTTAATTTCAATAAGTGCCCACAAAATATTTGGACCAATGGGTGCTGGGTGCCTTGTATCAAGGAGGCGCAACTATAAAAGGGTACCCTTGGCACCACTGATATATGGAGGGGGTCAGGAGGCTGGAGTTCGTTCAGGCACTTTAGCGGTTCCATTGATTGCCGGTCTAGGTATGGCAGCTGAGCTCGCTGAAGTAAACCACAATCAACGAAAAGAACGATGCCTCGCCTTGCGTTCTAAGTTAGTAAATTTACTAGAATCCTTTAATGTTACGTTTATCGGTGAACAGAAGTTTGTGCTCCCCCATATCTTGAGTTTTTCAATTGACGGTGTGGATTCTGAAGCATTGATGATTTCGCTGAAAGATATTGCTGCAATTTCCAATGGAGCCGCTTGCACATCTCAAAGTTATGAATCGAGTCACGTTTTGAAAGCCATGGGTGTTCCTGAACATGTGTTGTACGGTGCCGTACGATTGTCGTGGTGCCATCTCACCCCGGAGCTAGATTGGGAGTGCTTTACTAACGGTCTTTCTAGATTACTTTAAGTACGAAATTTATTCCTTATTTTACGCAGGCCAACTCAAATCTATTTTTCGTTTGTCCGCAGAACAATTAACAAAAAAATATCCCAGAAAGTCTACTTGCAACAAATTGTGATGCGACAAACTTTTCTGATGAGTATCTCTCTTGTGAATTTTGCCTGATCTGATATCAAACTGCTATCTTCTTCGTGCACACTTAAACGGATTTCGATAGGGATTCGCTAGTTAAAACTCTGTTCCGAAATGTAGGTAAAAAATCATGCAGAAATCTTGGGGGTTCTACAAACCATTCTTGTGCAAGCACATCAAATCCACCATGTGCAAACTTGTTGAATTCCTGAGTCCCCTCGTCACTTAGATAATTCGGGGCATCGGGACGTACGAGTTTGGAAATTGCGTTATATACGGTATTTCTTTCTTCTATGGTTATGCCCAGATAATCTAGTTCGCGACTCAAAAACAACGCTACAATAAGTCGACCTCGTTTCGAATAGGTGCCGGGAAAATTTCGCACTACATCCCTCGTCTCATTGAATGTCGCATTTGCCTTTCTTAGTTCAGTAACACCAGCAATAAAGCAAAAATAATGGCTGTCGAAATCGACATCAAGTTCACCCCGGATACCTTCGAACCAGTCGCGCGCGCTATTTCGCATGGAAAACATTACGTCTGATCACCTTCCGTCTGAAACTCTTTGAAAAAATTTTCCCCTGTAACTATTAATCCGTCCGTCGTTTCTTCACAAGATGGGTGTTTCAGTGCCTTTGGTTCCAAATGGCTAAACCCTTTTGGAAATAACGTGACATACTGGATTGGAGATTTGCACTCTTTCTTTACACTATCCAAAAATCTTCGTCTTTCCGGTGAAATAATGAAAGCTATGAACTGATCAGTGAGCTTAGGAATTAATTCACCAATATTTTCTCGATTATCGTAGTCAATGGGAATTACTGGACTGTCTGCAACGAATGGTAAATTATGTTGTTCGGCGCGATTGAACAGTGTGGATAAAAATGCGTACCCAACAGAGAGGGTTTCGCCAACACTACCGCTAGATTTTTCTTCTAACTGGAGATTTTTTTCGATGTTTTTGATTCGTATGTTGTTATAAGGCATTAATTCTACTATTTTTCTATTGGCTTCTTCACGAATTTCGTCAGCTATGACTCGTTGCGCTGTAGAATGGGCGTTTCTGAGAATTTTTTTAAGTTCATCCCGTTCTTTTCGTAACTTTATTGTTTTTCTTATTTGATCAACCAGTTCCTCTAGTTTTTTGATACCTTGGTCAATGGTAACGATCGCGAACAATTTTTCAAGTTTAACATTCTCTAGTTGTGAGGCATCAATTTTAATTTTTTCTAAATCGTCCTCACCTTCATATCGACGTAAATCCTGTTTATACACACCTATTTCCGATTCTAATTCTGCAATTTTTTCAGAAGCCTCTCTAACGGCAGGGTCAGATTCCTCAGCTTCGATCTTGAGGTAATCAAACTCGTTCTGTGCCTCTTGCAACTCACCTACTAACCCGCTAAGATCACTAACAGACTGCGAAAGATCTTGTTCAGCCTGAGTGTTTGAATTTCCAACCGCGTCCCAAATCGCTGTCTTCATCGAATTTAGAAGTGAAACATCTTCGGAACCGAGGTATTGTTTTGCTCTTTCCCTAATGATCTGCTTTATATCGCTATCGATTTCTCGACCACAAACGCACTCCCTCTCTTCTGCAAGTTCATAAAAAAATTCTCGCGCCGCACTTTCCGGCAATTTAACTCGGTCTAATCCAGATTTTAATTCGCTAACCATCAATGCGAAATCTTTGGACAAAGCATGGGGATCCCTCATTTCATCAGTGACTTGCTTGGTTTTATTCTCTACTTTAACGGTAAATTTATCAACTATTGTTTTGGATTCTTTAACCCTTTCCGCAAATTTTTTTTCTTTGTCTAGTTCATTTTCATATTTCTTTTTCCAGTAACTTAAATCTCTCTCTGCATCGGATAGCTTTTTCTTGAACTGATCCACTTCAATTAAAACCGTTCTGCGTCTTTCTCGCCAATTATTGAGTAGATTACGTCGACGCGTAAAACCAGTTTCATCTTTTGCTGTTAAGTTTACGGTTTTACCTTCCCAATAACTATCTATTTTTCTTGCCATTTGATCAAGCAAATGGATTTGATATAGACTTTCTACCGCAGTTTGAGCATTTGTGTACTTCTGGTCTAAAAGCTGCTGTGCTTGCTCTCCGTCAAAAACAAAAAATTTGACAAACTCCGGTTTCATAAATCTTCGTAGTTCACGCGGTGGTCTAAATCCAGTCTGCTGGCCAGTATTAAACGTAGTTTTGTAATTCACAATATTTGACTGAAAGTCAAATTCCATAATTATGGTTAGACGTCTTTCATTTAATTTTAAATCCAACGAAAATTCACCCTTTGTGCTCTCGGCATTTTTTTTGAATTCACGAACGCTTTGATTTTCCCAGATCGTTTTAGATTGTTCTCCAGACCCAGACATCGCTGCTCGAAGAAGCGAAAGTGTTGTAGTTTTGCCTGTTCCATTGGGCATCTGAATGAAAGTCACATGATGCGATTTACCTTGATCATCGGTACAATCAATCTCATGGTCAGGGCATCTCAACCCCGTAGATTTCCACCCCAAAATTCGTAAATCTGTCGGCATCAGGATATCTCCGGCGCAATCAAATATACGGTAATTTTTGGATCAAGTGCTATCATCATTTTCTTCAAACTTTTCTGTATTTACATTGACATCTGTGTAGAGCAAATCAACATGACGATATGCACTCGACTTGTCATTAATATCTTCACTACCAGTTGCAATTGATTCAAACCATCGAGAAATCTTTGTGGCGAGATTCGGCGACTGCTTCGCTGCTCTTACAGCTTCAGAAATTGCCTGTTCAATTTTTGGATCTATACTCATATCTACCCTAGACTAAACGAATCTCGGACAATTCAGTTAACCAACTCTTGCGGTCGTTATCATTGTTATCTTCCTCAAAATTTTGATTCTCTCGAATAAAGTCAACTACATTCGCAATTTTACCAACATCACTTGGATTTGCTCTCAAACACCGCCCGATTCGCTGAATTGTTTCAAGACGCGCGCGAGCGGAAGAAAATAAGATCACAGTATTTAATGAGGGAACATCAATCCCTTGGGATAATCGATGACAAGTTATCAGACATTCAAGCTCACCACTCGCGAATTTTTTTAGAGTTTCTGAATCTTCACCCGAATAGTAAGTGTGGAAATTAGGTTTGTGTTCATGCACAATTTCTAAAACTGATTCACCATATTCTTGAGTTTCCACAAATATAAGACAGTGGTTCAGCAGATGTCGATTGTTTGCGACGAATTTTTTGAATATTGGTAGCTTTGCTTCTGATGTCTTATAGACACGTGCCAATTCTATCCACTTATCTGATTCCAAAAATTGTTCATCGTGCATTCTTTTTGCTTCATATTTTCGAATTATTCTTGCGACTTCTTGCCTGTCACTATCAGTCGGGACGAAAGTAAGTGGAAAATAATTGAACGGACACAGAACACCTCGTTCAATTGCCTCATTCAATCCGAAACTCATAATTACCGGGCCAATATGCTCTTCAATGAAAACATTACCTTCATCGTCATATTCCCGTTCCGGTGTGGCACTCAATCCTAACCGAAATCTTATTTTTTCCGATAGTCCTTCTAATGCCTTGCGATTACCAAAGCTTCCAATTTCATGCACTTCATCGTGAACCGTCAACAAACGTTGAGCATCGACTCGGTTTATGTTTAGGAGAACTTTTGATAAATATCTGCGCGAAGTGACTAACACACTATTTTGCAGATTGTGAATAAAACTCGTCCATTGTTTATTCGCACCGTATTGTCGATAGATTTTAAGATTTTGTGCGGGTTCCTTTCGTATGCTCAAAAGTATGTTCCACCACTGATCAAGCAAATCATTACTTTGTGCACATACAATTACTGCAATAATTTTTTCTTGTTTGTAGAGTTCTATGGCAATTTTTATTGCGGTACGAGTTTTACCGGTCCCAGTCGCCATTTCCAAAATACCTCGCTCATACTTTAGAAAAGTAGCGATAGCTTCATCTTGATGACGCCATTTGTTGCATTCGGCTTGATGTCCCTCGCGTTTTTGACATGTTCTCAATAACTTTTTTCGTGCTGCTGTTGGAAAGCTGTAGACTTCTACTCCCTGGTCTTTACGATCCCACAATAAGTTAAAGTGTTGTTTTTTTCTATGCGCTCTTGAATTTTCACTGCCCCAAGAGGTAAAAACATCTATACACTCTCGATTGTTTTCGAACGCATTGCGACTTTCATTAGATGAGCCCGTGAACGCAACGAAGTCATTGTCGTCAAGAAACAATCCAATTTTTTCGTGATATATGCCTGTACCTGATTTGGGAACTGCTATTCGAATTTCCAAGCGGTTCAATTCAAGAAGTCGAGCAAGCCTGACTACTCCATCACCAACACCATCAGCAAAATCGTGTTCGATAATTTGTTCTATTCGCTGTGCACAAACCTGCTCTTTTGAAGATCCAGTCTCAATCGCATGAATGTCAGACTCATTGAGTTCTACTGACGTTATGAGATTAATGCGACCATTATTTCTGATAAATTCACCCAAAGGCGCACCAAAAGCTTCAAGTGCAGAACTGGAGAAATAACCTACAGCACGACAATACAGTTTGGCCGCTCGCAAAGAGGGCGCGAAGAAATCTTCGATCAGATTGTCGTAGCCTGTACGATAGTCTTCGCGGTATTGAATTTCTCTAAGGCTCATAGTTCGTGCAAGCGGATTTTGACGTTTGTCAATTGTTGTATTGTAGGCTTCTAAGAAAAAACCAAATCAGGCGTGCGAATATCTCAATTGAAATCAATCTTAGTCTTCTAAACGGGGTCGCTTTGAGCGCCGCCAATGAATATACGGCCTCTGAATCTCACGCCTGATTTGGTTTATTCTTCCATGATAGTTGCTGCGTCAACCGGAGTTGTGGGTTTTGTAGCCACTTGCGAAATAGCGTAATACTGATCTGCGAGATTTCTTTCAAATTAAGTCAATAGAATGAGTGCAATGACAAAATCAGCCTAAAACTCTCAATTTATCTAGGTCAGGAAGTCTGCAATTGAAAGAATAGTCAATATTGAATTAAGTTCGGTGCCAACGAGTCACTCGACAATAACAGAATTTGCCGACAATATGTCTTCCTATCCTGAGATTTCTAATGTCGGATTTTGCGCGTTCTGTCAATAGTACAGAAGACATTGTTCACGGTAAACACTGTTCGAAGTGGGAGTTCTTCTGGACGAAAATTAGGCGTCCATAATTCCAATATACAATGTTAAAACAATAACATATAAGACTATAATTTGGTTATGTTAAGACCACGATCACGATGAGCACGAAATGCTTCGAAATTTTTTTAAATTGATGTTTAGCATCTTGCTAATTTTATTTAGTATTCCAAGTCTCAATGCTGATCTAGAATTCTGGATTGCTTTGATAAATCTACAGAGCTGGAAATGGTGGAATTATGTACTCGTGGGAGTAGGTGTTATTTTGTTTTTCAACGCAATGTACAATTTCTATTGTCGATTCAATACGGAGTATTCTGAAGACAAGAATGACATCCTGCCCCAATTAACTACGAACCGATTTGTGAAATTTGTACAAAATCTGTATGGAAGAGAGAGTGTTAAACAAATCCTAATGCTTATGGCCCTCCCGTTTATGTTTTTTGGACTGATGGCAATCACCCTTGGTCCATTTCTATTTTTTCTTTGGTCAATTGAGTGGTTATTCAACATAAAATTTCTTGATTGAATGCTCATGATTGGCGATCAACCATTTACCCGTGACAACAGACCTATCGTCTATTTTATTCAGCCACCTTGCGAATTTGCATCATTCAAGTCACACTATCGCGAAATGCTTTAATGCCTTCAAATTTATCCTAGATTGAAAAATCATTCGCAAGAATTTCAATATCAACCCCAATCTACAAAGTAATTCATGTCCTTGTCAAATTGATCAAAGAACCCATCAGGCCAATTGTCAATATTGCCATTCTCGTTAACCATTAAACTTTCAACTTGAGGCTCACTGCACTGATCGTCGCGTAGAGCCCGAAAAAAGTGTAACGCGACATGGCTATTGCTGAGCACACCGCTTTTCACGGCTCGCCGTATGCCGTTTAACACATGATCACTATGCGTTTCCAATATTACTTGAACGCCGGCATTTGCAACACTAGCAAGAAATTCACCCATTGCCGCCTGTCCAGAGGGATGCAGGTGTACTTCCGGATGTTCAATCAATAGTAGATCATTTTCTTTTGCTGACAAAGCGGCAACAACAATGGGCAACACTTGCGTCAGACCAAAGCCTACATTGGTTGGGCTGCAAAATTCGGTTCTTCTGGAAGTGCGCATTCCCAGCACTACATTGTTAGTGTACGGCACAGGCTTTGTTTCGAGTTCGCAGCCAGGAACAAAAGTTGCCATTCTTGCTTCGACCTGACGCTCCTTCGTGGTTGGTATTCCTGGTATCGCAAGCTTTTCGAGCACTGAAAGATCGCGATTTGAATTGAGAACACTAACGGCATACTCACCTCTTGAACCCACAACAGGTGTAAGCTGCGAGTCGTTTAATACATAGTGTTCGCGGGGTCCTAATCTTTCGGCTGTAAGGTAGGTCAGCCTTTGTAGACGGTGAGGCAACGAATGGTTAATAAACGCCTCCGGTAGCAAGTAGCGAAGCGAATTGAGTTCGATAGAGCTCCAGTTGATCGTGTTGTCTTTGTCAGTGCGAATTTCTCGCACCGTCATCAATTTTTCGTTTCGCTCACCTTCAAATTTCCAATGAAAATAAGAATTGTCATCATCGTGCAGTACGAAGTGACAATTCCCGCATCCAATTTTTTTGTTGATTACATCTGATACGACACCGAGTCTAACTGCGTAACCGTTGAGGATAAGGTGTGAAGACCATTCATGCTCTCGCACAGTCTGATGTAGTAAAGCGAATGCTTGCAGGACTGAAGACTTGCCCGAGGAATTAGTGCCTGATAACAAAGTTAACGGACGTAAGGGCAAATTCAAAATTTCAAAGCACTTGAAATTTCGAAGATCAATTCGTGTGAGCACCCATCACCTCTTTATGAAATTTGCTGTGTCATATTGAATCGGAACTTAGCCTGCTTGGTAGGGCTTGTTTCCAAAGTAACTTCCGCATTGAATTCATTATTTCTTTGCAGAATTTGCACGGCTTGTCGAGGAGGTTTTGAGAATTTTCGTACCTGATACATAGTTGCCCTTAATTCACCCTTCTGTTCGCAAAATAGACACTGCCTTACTCAGTTCCTTCATCTCAGTTGTTGTTCCTAGTTCGACGGTAGTAACTGAAATACATTTCCTGCCAATTCAGCGATAAGCCATCCGGATCAACTGCTCGGATTCTTCGGCAATGAATTCAATCGACAGCGGGTTATCAAGAACTTCAGCAATTGTATGCGGCAGTAAAATCCGTCTTAACTCATCAACGAATTCAGTCGAACGGACAATGTCACCGACTCTGTCTGCTGCAATCTCAAACCAAGCTGAATCGACATGATGATCTGCCATTTTCGCGCGTACCAGATCATTACGAATCTTTGTGCCGATCCCTGTAAGCCAATACATATCCCAAATATCCCGATAGGGCGGACGATTGCGTGTTGCCACCGAAGCTGAGAATTCCACAAGCTTGCTTGCGAATATCTCTTCCTTGCTTTGGACATGCACTATCATCCGTGATTCGCGCGCCACATTGTAGTTCTGGGCAATAGCACCTGGACTCTTCGTATAAATTGCCGCATTGTCGATGTTGAGTTCGAATCTTCGCTTGGGAAATCCGCGCCGGATAGGCAATGTTTCGAAAACAATACGCCAGCCACTCACTCCACTGCCTGAAGTGGCAAAAGAATTCATGGCTTTTGGACTCTTGACTTCTACACCGAACCCCCGGTCCGACAGTGTCTCTTTCAGGTATGCGGCCAAGCCATCTATGCTTTCTGCGGAAAAGTTTGGACCGCCTGAAAATTCCAAACCTTCACTCAGGTGTGACGCTCCGTAACAAAGTCGAAGCGCGGCGCTACCTTTGAACGTCAACCTATCCAGCCAACCGCCGCGGTTGAGTACATGCACCAGTTCGTAGTGAAGTAATTCTTTCCCAACAGTCTCTTCCATTCCTGCGAGTTCGGGATGCTGTTCAAGAGCGACTTCAACCAGTTCTCGAAATTCACCCTCTCTCAACAAACCACATCACCTTCATTCCTGCTGATATTCCTGCATTTCCTCAAAATCTACAAGATGCAAATTTCTCCCGACACGCCGAAGATCGCGAAGTGCAGTTGTTGCGGTTGCAAACCTTAATGGGTGTTCCCTATGAATCGTATTTTTCAAGATTGTCAATGCTGACTGCTGAGTGTGGGTGAATTCAATCACCCCATAAGGGGTGTTGAACACACCCTTCCTGCCCGTGGTGACGACTGTCAGGTAGGCTTGTGGAGTCTGGGAGATCACACCCCATTCCGAAAGAGCGCATTCAAGGCTGATGTAGTTGTACTCACCGCGGCGGATTGCGCAGGCAATCCGTTCAAACATGCCGATTCTATTCCTGTTGGAAAGAGGATTAATGAATACCCCATTTGCGACCCGTTCCAGCAACCCTTGGCGTACCAAGCGGCGCAGACTCTCGGAAAGCGTTTTTTCGGATTGATGCGGGAAGAGTTTGCGCATGTCCGAAAGAGTGAACACATTCCAGCCGTACCGGTCCCACTCGGCCAACGTCTTTACCGCTTCGGCAGTACGCATGGTTGTTCTCAACACTGAATAGAATACACTAATCCAATAATTTTATAGGATTAGTGTCTATCTAATTGACCGAGATGCGATCGAACCATGAGTTGGACATATGAAACTGTTCATACAGCTTGACGAAAATATCAGGCGGATAATCGAACCTTGTTCGATCAAGATTGGGTGAAAACTAAGTTTCCAAAAACCAGTGAAGTGCGCTCACGCAATCCAAACTCAATCCAGACTAAGAAGTCCAGATTGAATTGAATGTGTCATAGTTGGTATTCGCACTTTTTTCGAAAAAAACTGCCGAAGCTGATTCAGAAGACAGTTCGACTTCATTGAGTTGGTAGACGCGGTTGCAATGTGTGCGAACCATGTCTGTCCCGCATTCAAAAGTAACGATCTTGAATTCTTCGATTGGGTCACTCTGCTAAACAAAAAATAGCCGAACGAAACAGGACGTAATATCCGGATTCTCAGAGAATACGGAATTTTGCTCAATTACAAAGAGTTAGAAACCCGTACCCACATAATGAGGGAACAATGAAAAACCCCAATTTCTGGAGCACTAGCTGCTGCCGAATCGATTAGCTGGTACTGGTAGTAGATGCTGAGGGCTTATGAGACGCTCGCGATTTTTTTTCAAATTCTGCCATTCTTTTTAAGACATCTTGTACCTCAGGAGATTCAAATAACGCTTTCGCGTCAACGGATATGACTCCTTTTGATGTGATAGAGATTTTAGAGCCATCACCCGATTTTTTCACCATTGAACTTCTCCTCTTCAACTATCTTGGCTAGTCCACTTTCAATTTGTATCAAAATGTTGCATGCAAAACTTAGTGTTTCAGGCACTAATTCAGAGGAAGCGTTTGAGAACACAAAGTTCGTATGACAAAATAGGAAGTGATAACCTAAATTCCTGAGACTGCGGAAATTTGCGAAATTGCAGTGAGTAAGAAACCAGTACTCGCACAATAACGGTACGAAGAAGTGTCCCGAACCTTGGAGCGCTAGATCGTACCGAATTGATCAACTGGCACTCTCAATCGATTCTCAAGATTCTTGACCCTTGTGACTTTTTTTCAAGTTCTGCCATCTTGGCAATGAAATCCTGAACTTTAGGGGATTTAAGGAGCTCATTTATGTCAACGTATACAGCTCCTTTTGATGTGATGCGGACTTTAGGTCTATCACCCGATTTTTTTGCCATTGAACCTTGCTCCCCACTCAATGTAACTGATCTGATCTTATTTTATGAGAGAGTTTTCTTGGTAGGGAAGGAATGTCTGGTTTTGAACTTTGCTTGTTTTCTAGCCACGAGAACTATATGCTGGAATAATATTCCGCCATAGAGGCTTCTGAAATAATCGCTTTCCCGCGCTGTCCTTTAGCAAGACCTGCTTCGTTTCTTGCATCTTTCCAAGGATCTTCCATGTGAGATAAATCTCTCAACCAAATAGATGACTCCTCACCATAGAAATCAAGAACAGCTTCTACCGTCTCACGTTCAATCTCTCCTAGAAGTTCAGGGTTACCTGCAGCAATCTCAGTCACCATGAACTGTCCACGATGTTCCTCATACAGGTTTCCAATTACCGGTCCGTAGGCCCATGCTTCAATTTCGTCTTCAAAAAGAGGTTTTTCATCCCAGACAAGAGACCAAGCTTGCGAATAGTAGACAAGCTTTTGGAGTTTCATAGCTGACATTTTTCCCTGCACACGCAGTATATGGGCAGCAACATCAACTGCTCTTGTGTTCTCCATCTACAATACTCCCGAGTTACAGTCGAAAAGAACCAAAACTACAAAACTGCTTGTAGGCATTACAAATTAATCGCGGAGACCACTTCCCAACTCGTCGAAAAATTGTTCTCCATCCACCAAATTCTGAGCTGCAATATCTGCGTCAACCTGTGCTGCTCTCATCTGCAGCAATTGCAATTTCAAGCTCTCGAACCGTTCATAATCTTCTACTGAAATTACCACAGCAACAGCTTTTCCGTTCCTCTTGATTTGAACAGGAGTGCGTTGCGCTTTCAGCAGCATTGTTCCGAAATTGGTTTTTGCCTCATTAGCACTCAATGTCTCATACATACTCATCAACCCTCTTTAATCGTTCGATTCGTTCAAATTAATCGGTTCGATCTAATTTTGCAATTTGAATGACTTGAAAATTTGAATAATCCGCGAACTTCCATGAATAGGTTTTCGAAATAACATCGAATGTATGGATTGAGACGAAGCAAAAAAATCGCTCTGTGGATATATCTTTGCGCAATTTAGTAAAGCGCTACGCCAGTTCTCGGATTCCACCGTACTTTAGATCACTCATCCTGACATCGGCCAACTCTAATTCGTCGCCAAATACTCAATCTAATCGATCACCCGCCTTTCACGAATCACACCGATATTTACCGGAATTTCCAATCCTTCGCGAATGCAAAAGATGTAATGGTTGCGGTATATGGTAACCAGTACATCAGGGAACTGATTCGAAAACTTCCGATTCAGGACGCTGCCATCACTGATGGTGTCAAAAGTCGCTTTCAGACCGGTGATGTATCTATCTAAATTCTCACCACCCCACTTGTTCAGCGTATAGCGGGTGATTTCTTGGATGTCCTTTTCAACTGTTGGTGAAAGCTCATGTCACTTTGACTGGAATACGCACCCGCAGTGTCTCGGCAACGATATCATCAACCGATTTACTGGAGCGTTCTCCTCGCAGTGCCTCTTCAACACGGGGTTGAAGAAAGACTTCAAGATCTTTCAGTGCAGATTCCTCATCGCTATCCGGCAGCGTCCGGTCAAGCACATAGTTCTTGATGGATTTACCTTGCATCGCCGCAGTGGCTTTCAACTTTCTATGTTGCTCTTGGGTAATTTCAATTTATAACAAGTGTTGTTTTGTACTTGTTGTATTTTAAGGAAATCGCAGAATTTGTTCCTTTGGTGATGGCGGCACCGGCGACAGACGGGGCTTTTGACTAACCTGAAAATTGTCAAATTGCAATGAGTAAGAAACCAGTACCCAGCCAACAACGGAACGATTTAAAATTCCAAGCCTTGAAGCACTAGAGGTAACGGCTTGATTAGTTGGCAATTTTTACGGGTTATGAGGGTTTTCGAGAATTTTTAAACCTTTTTTCGATTTCTACCATTTCGTTTAATGTTTTTTGCACTTTTGCCGATTTAAATAGCTCATTTGCTTTAACGTATTGTGACCCTCTCGATGTGACGTAGACTTTGGGTCCATCATCAGAAATTTTTGCCATTGAACCGCCTCCCATCATTGTCATTAGCCTATACCTGAATTAAATATAACACGATTTGAAAGTTGAATTTTTGGACGGAATCTATGTGAGTTCTTTAGAAGTAATTCCAACCCAGCCTAAATTTACCGAATTGCATATCGCTCATTTCTTGCTATGTCATCGGAATTCTTGATAATCTTCAATGATCAACGGAATTCGTCGGACTCATAACAAGGTTTTTCAGACACCTGCGATGGAGTGGATCGAAGAAAAATTGACCAATCTACAAGATCTATTGAAACCGAGGTCTGGACAGTCTGCGATGGCTCTACAAAATTTGCTTGAACCCATCACATTCGAGTCGACTTATCCAGATATAGGTAAGCCGTACTATGTTGTTAATACTGGAATAAACGCTCAATAAATAACCGCACCGCTGACCGATCTGGTAAGTTCGGACAATGGTGCGGATTCTTACCTTTGGTGGAGGTGGCGGGAATTGAACCCGCGTCCGAGAGCCCTCTGCGCGCTGGCGACTACATGCTTAGTCTATCCATTGCTTCAGCCATACCCTGTCCGGATAGACAGTCCTGAGTATGACGGTCTCGTCTGCCGAAGCAGCAATTCACTGGCAGGCGTACGAGACAATCCCTGCCAGCTAGTCTGAATTTATGTGACCCCGTTTCTTACCACTCAGACATGATAATCACGAGACTTGGCGGTCAAGCCGCCAAGGCGTAGTTGTCGTCGTTGGCAACTAATTTTTTGCAGACAGTTTAACGAGGCACCTGCACCTCGACATGCTCCATCGGTTTTGTGACCCGCGTCGAAACCAAGATCACCCCCTTTTCTTTGATGCTGGGCAATAGTATAAATCCTTCATCGAATTTTTCAAGCGGTGTTGCAGAAAAGCGATTCGAATCACCAGTTGATTCTGATGATAGTCGCACTGTTGCAACACGGCAGCTGACTATCTCATGCGGGATAAATCCCTTTCCCTGTCCCTTTCAATATCCCTGGCTTTGATCGCCGCGCGTTTATCGTATTGCTTCTTGCCTTTGGCAACCGCAAACTCCAGCTTCACTCTGCCATTGCTCCAGTAGAGCTGCGTTGGAATCAGCGAGTAACCCTTCCGCTCAACGGCACCGATCAGCCGGTTTATTTCCAGCCGATGCAGCAGCAGCTTGCGACTGCGTGTGGGATTTGCGACTGTGTGCGTCGAGGTCGTCGCATCGGGAGAGATATGCGCGCCGACTAGAAACAGCTCGCTGCCCGTCGGCGCGATATAGCTTTCCTTCAGATTGGCGCGATTGGCGCGCATGCTCTTGACTTCCCACCCGTACAGCACGAGGCCGGCTTCATACCGCTCCTCAAGATGATATTCGTGAGATGCCTTTCTGTTGGTCGCAATGACACGATCTGAACTGTTCTTTTTTTTCTTCTTCAATTGTGCGCCTTCAATGTGCGCGGCGCCTTGAGCCCCGCTTTCGGCTCGACTTGACCGGAGCGGTGTCGAACACCTCACCCAGCTGGCTTGCGATCTCAGAGTTGGTGGGTTTCCTCATCGGCCTGTATTGATTGAGCCCCGCCCGCATCTGCTCGACGTGCTCATATTTTGTTCCGCAGCAGCCACCGATAATCGACGCGCCGGTGCTCCGCGCGATCTGGGCGTACAGATACATCTGCTCCGGTGTTGCGGTATACCGAATCTCGGTGCCTTCCCACACCGGCACCCCGCAGTTCGCCTTTGCAACATAATGAAACATATTCGGGTACGCATTTGACATTTCCAAAGTCGCGGCGACAGTTTGTGCCGGACCGACTCCGCAGTTCGAGCCGACTGCGATCGGCTGAACATCCATCTCCAGGCAGATTTCCACAAATTCAGCCGGGCTGATTCCCATCATGGTGCGGCCGTTGGTATCAAAACTGCCGCAGGCCGCAAAAGGCAGCTCCGTCGCCATTGCTCCGGTTGCCGCGGCAATCAGTTCTTCCCTTGATGAAATCGTCTCAATCCACAGCAGATCGCAGCCTCCGCGCTCAAGCGCCAGAGCCTGATCTGTGAACGCCTGCACCGCAGCTTCCTGCTCCAGCGGTCCAAGCGGCTCAATCAATTCACCCAGCGGTCCCATGGAGCCTGCGACAAAGACATCCCTGTCAGTCTGCTTCGCAGCATCAATCGCGATTTCAGCCGCCTTCTCATTCAGTTCTGCAACGCGGCGCTCGCTGCCATGCAGCTTCAATCGCATGGCATTGCCGCCGAAACTGTTGGTCAGAATGATGTCGGACCCTGAATTGACGAATCCGCTGTTCAGCGCCAGCACCCGATCTGGGTGATCAGCATTCCAGAGTTCCGGGGCATCTCCTGAAATCAAACCCATGTCGAACAGATTCGTCCCAGTCGCACCATCCATCAGCAGACAGCCGCCTTCTCCGAGTGCGGTCAAGAATGATTTACTCACGTTGCGTCAGCCTCCAGTTTTCCGATTTGAATTCGCTCGTTACTACCTGAATCCAGCATGCCGCTTAAAGCCAGTTTCCAAGCCAGACATCATTTCCAAACAATCGCCGAAAACCTGTCAAGTTATGCAACAGGTATAATTTAATTGACCAGACAGCAGCTCGAATTGCTCAATCTGTAATGGTGTTTTCCACTTCAAACTGATGCCGCGCGATCCAGACAAATTTTTCGAATTATGCAGTCCAGACTTCTAATTTCGATCAGTCTGACGCTTGTCTGTCTGCTTCCATTGCGCGCTTTCGGCGCCACTGAACTGCTGATGTTCGACTCCGAATATTGTACTTGGTGTCATAAATGGGAGGACGAGATCGGTGGGATTTATCACCTCACACCAGAGTCCTGTCAAGCCCCCCTTCGGCGATTTGATTTCGATGCCGGCAATTATCCCGAATTTGTTACGATGGCGGAACCGGTCATCTACACACCGACATTTGTTCTGCTCTACAACCAGGTGGAAGTCGGCCGCATCACCGGTTATCCCGGGGCAGACTTCTTCTGGCTGGAACTGGATGATCTCTTCAAGCGGGGTCTGCCGGATCAGGTCCGACTGGCAAATTCAAGCAGCTGCGCCAATTCCTGAAACTGCCCGCGCCTATTCGCCGCCCCTTTCGGCATGAACTACAGCGACTCTCTAATTGTCGATTATTCCTGCGAACAGATGTTCCAGCTGGTCAATGATATCGAATCCTATCCCAGCTTCATCAGCCTGTGCTCCAGCGGGCGGCTCGATAAGATGCACGACAATGGGTACACTGCCAGTCTCGAATTTCAGGCCGGCAGCTTTCGAAAATCATTCACAACTCGAAATTTCGTATCGCCGCATTCGGAAATTTTGATGAAACTGGTTACCGGACCATTCAAGCGGCTGGATGGGAAATGGACGTTTGTGGAAATTGGCGAATGTCGATGTCGGGTCAAGTTTCAAGTTGACTATGAATTCTCGTCCCGCGCAACTGCGCTTGCTTTGGGTCCGTTCTTCAACTCGATGCCAAAATTGATGCTGCAGAGTTTCAAAAACGAGGCCAGGCGAAAATTCGGGTCTCAATAGAAGTCGCCGCTTCGCGCTTCATTTTCTGTGACCAGATCAGGCAAAGAGCGATCAGCGGATGCGGGCATCTCTGTCGAGGTCGTGTTCGCTGGAGAAACTGGGCAGAAGATTGTTCCGCTCAAGCTGCCAGTCAACACCACAGCCCGACAGGCTGTCCAGATGGCAAATCTGGATGAAGAGTTTCCTGACTTTGATTTCGACTCGGCTCCGCTCGGAATTTACGGCACCAAAGTCCCGGACAATTATCTGCTGGCTGATCAGGACCGTGTGGAAATCTATCGCCCTCTCCAGCAGACTCCCCAGGATGCCCGCCGCCGGCGGGTCCAATCAGCAAAACGCCGCTGACTCAGCGCTCATCCATGTTTTCCAGATGACGGGCGCGCAGCTCGTTTCGCTTCACCTTTCCAGTCGTAGTGAGCGGCAGCTCATCAATGTACTCAATCATCCGAGGATACTCGTATGCCGCCAGTCGCTTTCTGACTGAGTCCTGAATGTCATCAGTCAGAGACTCAGACTGCTTCTGCCCTTCCTTCAGCACGATGTACGCCTTGATGGCCTCACCGCGCAGTTCATCCGGCACCCCGATAACCGCGACCTGAGCAATCGCCGGATGTGTGATCAGGCAGTCCTCAATCTCACCGGGCCCGATGCGATAGCCAGCGCTTGAGATGACATCATCCTTGCGGCCCACGAACCACAGATAACCCTCATCGTCCTTGTAACCCATGTCCCCTGTCGCCCACCACTTGCCGATGAACTTTTCGCGGGTAGCTGCATCGTTATTCCAGTAACCCGAAACCATGACCGGATCATCCCGATCGGCAGCAAGCTCACCGATCTCGCCGACTGGCAGTGCGTTCCCATCTTCATCAACCGGTTCGACACGGTGCCCCGGATAGCTCTTGCCGATCGATCCGGGTCTAATCTCCATCACTTCCGAACAGTTGCCGGCAATGTAGTTGAACTCGGTCTGCGCCCACATCTCGTTGATCTCAATTCCGAATGCCTCCTTCCCCCAGAAATAGAGTTCCGAGCCCAGCGACTCGCCCGCAGACATGATGGTGCGCATTGAGATGTCGAACCTCTCAGAAATATTGCCAGCCTGGCGCAGCATCTTCAGCGCGGTTGGCGGAATGAAACTGTTTCGTACGCGGTACCTCTCCATCAGATCACACACCCTTTCCGCGTCGAACTTTCCACCGTCATATCCGAGCACCGGCACACCATAGTACAGCGAAGGAATCAGAGCGTCCAGCAGTCCTCCGGTCCAGGCCCAGTCTGCCGGTGTCCAGAACAGATCGCCTTTCTGCGGAAAGAAGTTGTGCGACATCTCAAATCCCGTCAAGTTGCCGATCAGGCAGCGGTGCGGCGCGAGCGCGCCTTTCGGCGGACCGGTGGTGCCCGACGTATAGACGAGATAGGCCGGATCCTCAGCCAATGTCCTGACCATCTCAAATGAATCGCTCGCCTTCTCAAGCAGACTCCAGAATCCCGTATCGCGATCGCAGTCGATGATCGTTTCAAGCTCGGGCAGCTCATCGCGTATGGATTCAAGCAGGTCAGCGTGTGCGGTATCCGTAATCACCACTTTCGTACCGCTGTTGCTCAAGCGGTAACCCACCGCATCCGGACCGAACAGAACCGATAGCGGCAAAGCGATCGCGCCAAGCTTGTAGATCGCCAAATGACTGATGACAGTCTCAGCGCGCTGCGGGAGAATGATCCCGACCCGATCGCCTTTCCCAACACCCAGATGCTGCAGAACATTGGCGAGCTGATTCGACAGCTGCTTCAATTCGGAAAATGTGTATTGACTTGAACTGCCCTTCCTGTTTTCGCAGTAGACGGCAACCGTCTCACCGGACTCCGCCGCGTGCCGGTCACAGGCGACATGCGCAATGTTGAAGTGCTGAGGAATATCCCACTGGAACCGCTCATAGATCGCATTCCAGTCACCCCATTCGGGCCGTATCAGTCGCAAGTGGTCGTTCTTCATCACCAATACCGAATCGCCTGAGTGTACATTGACTCGAGATCTTCCTCCGACACATCGCAAGGCGCATTGCCCAAAAGCCGCTGCTGCATGAAGGCTCCCTGAACCAGCTGTTCGATGTCCTGCTCATCATAGCCGACACCTGAGATTCCATTTGGAATTCCAGTGGCTTTCATCATCGCCTGCAGATGTTCCGCGAGCGCTTCGCCCGCCTCACTCTCGCCTGCATCGGAAACATCGGCAGACAGCAGTTCAGCGCCTTCCAGATGCCTTCCAGCACAGGCAGAGGCAGTGAACCGAAAGGCGGCCGGTGCGTTGACAACGACGGAGATGCCATGCGGCACCAGCGCATGACCGGACGGATAGCCTTCCGGACAGTAATCCCGCACCAGTCCTGCAACCGAATAGGACATGCCGTGTGGAATGTGCACGCCGCTGTTGCCGAATGCGATTCCTGCCATTGTCGCAGCCAGCATCATGCCATGCCGCGCTTCGGTGTCGCAGGAGTCCTGAACCGCGCGTTCAAGGTACTTGCCCGTTAGCCAGAGCGCCTGCCGGCATCCCATATCGCTGTAGGGATTCGATCCCTGGCTGAGCGGACGCACCCCGTCTTCCGGTTTCGCCCGCTCTGTATAGGGTCTCGCGGTATACGACTCCAGCGCATGACACAGAACATCAAAACCGCTTGCGGCGACGACATTGCCTGGCAACGTGGCTGTGACATTCGGATCGACCACCGCTCTCGCCGGCTTGAGTCTGGGAGAGGCGATTCCCGTTTTGACCCGTTTTTCGAGAAAATCAAAAACTGCGATTCCGGTGCACTCGCTGCCAGTGCCGGATGTCGTTGGACAGGCGATATGCGGAGCCAGATTTCCGGGTACAGGAATCCCTTCGCCAACCGGCGCATTCACATAATTCAGGAAGTCGGCGGGATAAGCGCTGTAGAGATTCGCCGCCTTGCACGTATCGATGACTGACCCGCCGCCAATTGAGATGTACCCGTCGAACCTGCCCTCGCGGGCAAACTGAGCCGCGGCCTTGAATGACACATCAGTCGGCTCGATACTGACCTCATCGTATACGTCAATCTCCATGCCCGATTCAGTGAGGCTCTGGATCGCATTGCTCGCGGGCTCCAGATTTCTGACAACCGGATCAGTGAAGAGGGCGACACGCGTCATTCCAATGTCTTTCGCATCGAAATGAAGCTCACCGAGCGCACCCGGCCCATATTTGATGCTGCTGAAGTCGACCGTGAATATGGATTCATGCCCAGCCGTGAACTGGTAATGATGACAGCAGCTCATTCAACTCAACCTGATGCCGCGATTCACTGCGGTCAAACCTTCTGTGATGCCGTCAATGCCTGATCCAGGTCCCACAGAATATCCTCGATCGTTTCCAATCCAACCGAAATCCTGACCATGTTCGGCTGAACCCCGGCTTCGATCTGTGCGGCTTCATCCAGCTGGCGATGTGTGGTGGAGGCCGGGTGAACCACCAGTGTCTTCGCATCCCCGAGGTTGGCCAGGTGGCTCAGAAACTGAACGGACTCAATGAATCTCACACAGGACTCCACCCCTCCCCGGATTCCGAAGCTCATCACTGAGCTGGCCCCTTTGGGAAAGTACTTCTGAGCGAGATCATGGTAGCGGCTGGATTTCAGCCCGGGATAGCTGACCCATTCGATGGCCGAATGGGTCTCCAGGAAGCTGGCGACTGCGACTGCATTCTCGACATGACGGTCCATCCGCACGTGCAGTGTTTCCAGCCCCTGCAGAAACAGGAATGCGTTGAACGGACTGAGCGTGGGGCCGAACGTTCTCAGAATCTCGCAGCGCGCTTTCATGGTGTAGCCGAAGTCTCCGAACGTCTCATAGAACCGAATCCCGTGATAGCCCTCGGACGGCTCCATCATGGTGGGGAATTTTCCGTTGTCCCACGGAAACCTGCCCGACTCTACCAGAACACCGCCGATGGAAGTGCCATGCCCGCAGATGAACTTGGTTGCGGAGTGAACAACTATATCTGCGCCGAACTCGAAGGGCCGGCAAAGATAGGGTGTGGCGAATGTATTGTCCACGATAAACGGAAGGCCATGCTCCCTTGCAATCTCAGACACCGCCTCGAAGTCAACCAGATTGCTGGCCGGATTGCCGATTGACTCAGCATAGAGACACTTGGTGCGGGGTGTGATCGCCGCCGCGAAATTGTCCGGGACATCACTGTCCACAAAAGTGGCGTCGATGCCCAGCTTGCGGAAGTTGAACGCGAGCTGGGTATGTGTCCCGCCATACAGTGTCTTGGCGGAAACGACATGATCACCAGCCTGCAGAATGGTCAGGAGCGCCACCAGCTGCGCCGCCATGCCGGAAGACACCGCAACCCCCGCTCGACCCTTCTCCAATGCCGCCATCCGCTGCTCGAACACCGCGTTTGTCGGATTCATGATGCGGGTGTAGATGTTGCCGAAAGTCTGCAGGTTGAACAGACTGGCAGCGTGATCCGCAGAGTCGAACACATACGCCGCGGTCTGGTAGATCGGCGGGACGCGGGCGCCGGTCGCGGGGTCCGGCAGCTGCCCCGCGTGCAGGCACAGCGTCTCGATTCCGAACTCTCGATCTGCCATCGGTTCTGCCGCTAGCTGATCCAGCCGGGACGCGCGGACGAGATGACTTTGGTATCCACACCGATGAAATTCAAGCCGCCGAAAAGTCTTGCGTGCTCGATTTTCATGCAGCGATCGACAACCACATCCATCTTCGCTTCCGCAGCCATTTCTGTTGCTTCCTGGTTGAAGATGCCCAGCTGCAGCCACAGCACCTTGGCGCCTATCTCAACCGCTGATTGAGCGATCGGCAGAACAACCTCGGAACGCTGAAAGACATCCACAACATCAACTGGCTCAGGTATGTCCTCAAGCCGCGCGTAGCATCTCTCACCCAGCACAGCATCGTAATTCGGATTGACCGGTATCACGCGGTAGCCGTATTCCTGAAGGTACTTCGCCGCGAAATTGCTTGGCCGGTACCAGCGTTCCGACAAGCCAACCATGGCGACGGTGCGGTATTCTTTCAGAATTCTTCGCAATGACTGAATATCATCAGCGATCATTCAACCTCTCCCAATACAAAAAACTCACCTGCGCTCCACACACCGAATTGCCGGCTGTCGCCGCTTGAGCGTTCCGCGCCCAGTTCCATCAATTGATAATAGACATTTCGAGCGATCAGACCTTGCAGCCCGTCCCTCACCTCAATATAGGGAGACGGCTCTCCCTGCTCGGAAAAAGAAACCCAGATCCGATGATCCGAATCTGCCAGGACAACGTCGTCGGTCCGCGTTCGAAAGTACAGTTTCTGATGCTCGCCCTGCCCCTGCTCATCGACCTGCACAACAACGAATGGCGCATCCTCAACCTGAATGCGCAGCTTCTCAACGGGCGTAACCAGATAGTGCTCACCGTCATCATCCTTGCGCAGCACAGTGGAGAACAACCGCACCAGCCGCTGCCGGCCGATCGGCGAACCCATATAGAACCAGGTGCCATCGCGTGCGATCCGGATATCAATATCTCCACAGAATTCGGGATTCCAGAGGTGAACGGGCGGCAGTCCTTTCTTTGAGATCTGGGCTGCCAGACTCATCGGATCAACAGGCGCTTCACTCATGGACATCTTTCGGCACCGGTCTTGGGCGCCCGTCCTCATCAATCGCAACGAAAGTGAAACGCCCCTCAGTCACTTTCTCCAAATCGCCGCTGGACCGACGGCTGACCCAGGTCTCGACAAGAACCGCAATCGAGGTCGTTCCGATTCGCACCGTTGAGCAATAGCAGCTGACAACATCCCCCACGTAGACCGGAAGATGGAATGTCATCGCGTCTACAGCCACCGTCGCAACTCTTCCCTTGGCGACTTCATAAGCATGAATTCCACCGGCGATATCCATTTGCGACATGATCCAGCCGCCGAAAATATCGCCGCTCGGATTCGCGTTTGCCGGCATCGCCACAGTGCGAAGTGACGCCATGTTGGAATTGGAGGATGCAGGACTCAATCTGGTTCCGGCGATGTCAGAAATATGCAACTGCGGCTGCGCGCAGATCAGCGAAAAAACACCGATGTCTCGCAATTCACCCTTGCTATGTGTTTGGAGTCAAAGTTGGTGAAGCGATTAACTTGATTCGCCCACTTCGATTGAATTGAAAATTACTACTCGACATTAAGATTCAGCGAAGCATTCCGACATTTAAAAAAAAGAAAAACGAAAAGTTCATCACCTATCTGCTTTGGCGCGTTCCCTGCGCCGTTTTGCGTGCATTTTCTCATACCCTTTATCATAAACTTCATCGTGAGTGCCGATTCGGTAAAAAACAACATGTTCATTCCTATGAATCTTGTAAACAATCACTACATCACGGTCTGTGTATGGCAGAAGATGAATTGATCTGTACTCTTTCAATTCAATCTTCAATTCATGATCGTAATATTCTCCTTCAAGAACAGAATCTCTGAAATTGATGAAGTGTTGTTTTACAGTTTCAATTTCAGAACGTACATCTTTTTGATCCCGAAATTTTTCAACGTCATATAAAAATGATTCATCGTACGAAACTTGACGCTTCTTTTTTAGGCCACCCTTTGGTGTCGCTTGAAGAACACAGCGACCTTTAAGTTCAATCATTTACGACTTCGAACCAAAAATTTCATCTAAGAATTCATCAGTTAAGGGTCTGATTTTCGGATTTCGTTCACATTCCTTCAAAATATTCAGAGTTTTCTCATTGACTTTGTAAATGTTGTAGTGCTTGGCTTCTGGATTTTCCTCCTCCCCAGACTGCTGTTTTTTCGATTGTTCTTCTGATTGCATTTTTCGCTCCAAGAAATATTTATATTAGCGAACCTAGTATTATTCCGATCATTCGTCTAGATGATCTGTAAGCACGAAGGCTGGGTAACTTCGTTTCTTATTCAATGATAGTTGTTCGGGCTATCAGAGTTTCGGACTTTCAAGATCAGAAACTCTGCGATTGATGAAATGTTGTTCAGCAGTTTCAATCTCAGAAACCACATCAGTTGGCCTTAATTTTTTTATGTCAAAAAAATTAATTCATCACAAGAAACTTGGCACTTCTTGATTCGACCGCGCTTTGGTGTTGCATGGAGAACACAGCGGCCACGAAGTTCAATCATCTACGACTTCGGAGTTCGAAACTGATCTAAAAATTCTTTAGTTAAGGGCTTTATCCTCGGATTTCGTTCATTTTCCTTCAAAATTTTCAGAGTTTTCTCATTGACTTTGTAAATGTTGTAGTGTTTAGCTTTTGGCTTTTCTTCCTCGCCAGATTGCTGTTGCTTCGGCTGCTCTTTCGACTGCATTTTTCCGCTCCAGGATAATTTTGGTTATGTGAAGATTGTGCTGTTGCGGCTATTCAACAAGACAATTAGCCGGCATTTGATTCTTTGCCAAAATTGCTTCGTTTCCCTGTCGGTTGCTCACTGACACAATATGCCACAAACTGTCAGACTCTATTCTATCTGATTTTTGAATTCTTATTCAAACCAAAAGGTGCTTATAGTGAGATTCAGGCGATCATCTCACGGACGATGAACTGCATTGCAAGCTTTCGTTTCGCTCAATCGAATCCAGAATTCTGATTCCCGATGTCGGAGTGCGATTGAATCCTGTACCGATGGACTGAGCGCTGATTTTCGGACCCGATTTTCCGTGCCATTCAACTGCGCCAATTGCCTGTCTCAATGGTACCAGGATTGAACCGACATTTCCCTGTAAAGAATCTTCCGACAGTCTGCCGACTTAACACAGATGCCAAATCCGTTTGGAGACTTCAGAATCGGGTGCCGCGCGCCACTTGGCAGTTGCTTTCGATCAATCAGACTGAGACTGTCCCTGCCTTCACAGATAAAAACCTGCAAAGTCAGGAAAGCTCAGGCGATTGAATCTACATCAGTGGCATCCCGAATAACGAGCCATGGAATTTCGCGAGCAGCCCGGCGACAACAATCCCGGACGCGACTGCCACTGCATCCATCGACCATCGGGGCGCCTTGGACTGGGAGGACTGATTGCCTCGCATGACAGCGCTTACTGTAGCGATTACGGCATAAGCGCCGAGTATCCCGAAAAGCAGTATTGACCTCAAATCTCCGTTTGCCGCAAGGTGTGCGATCGCCCATAGAAACAAACCTGCCAGCATGGGATGGCGCACGAATCCCCGGATGTGCGTTGGCATGTTTGCTGCCGCAAAGAGAATCAGTGCAATAGGTACCAATCCAAACGCCAGCGAACGCCCCCAAGCCAAAGGCTGGTAGACCGGTTGAAATTCAGCTCTGGAAAAGCCCCATACGATCAGCGCCAGACCTGCGAATGCGATTACTGAGAAGATCGCTCGGTACTTCTTGTCACCGAGGCTTGCAACAAGCGCAGTGCGCAGCGGCGGAACACAGGGGATCAGATGCAGCGCCACGAACAGAGTCAGTCCGGTGATCAGGAGAGTCATCAGTACATACCGTGGGTGGTGTCAATTTAATTTTTTCAATGACGCCTCAAAAATTGGCCGCCGGATTGAATGATAAACGAAAAACGTCAAAGGCGCTCAATCGTAAGTTCTGGCATCCTGAATAACTATCCCATCAACGGGCAATGAGCCAGGCGTCTCGAAACTGACATCAGCCCGCAGTTTGCAAATCTCCCGAACTGCTTTGACAAGCCTCTGCTGAAGGTCCGCCGACTGATCCGCGGATTCGCACCTCAACAGCATCTGATCCTGAAAATTCTCACTGCTGACGACAAGTCTGGCTTTGGTCACTTCAGGAAATCGCTTGACAATCTCAGCCACTTGCGAAGGCTGAACAAACATGCCGCGCACCTTCGTAGTCTGGTCCGCACGTCCCATCCAGCCCTTGATACGCTGATTGGTGCGACCGCACGGACTCAGCCCGTCCATCACCATCGACAGATCTCCTGTGGCGAAGCGAATCAGCGGATAGTCGGGATTGAAAACTGTGACTACAATCTCACCCACCTCCCCGGCCGCGACCGGATCACCGGTGCCCGGTTGAACAATCTCAACGATCACGCCCTCATCCAGAATCAGCCCTTCCATGGCCTCTGATTCGTAGGCAATCAGGCCGATATCCGCGGTTGCGTAAGCCTGCAGCACTTGAACGCCATGACTGTTGATCTCACTTCTGAGCGATGGTGGCAGCGCTTCGCCAGATACAAGGCCGACTTGAAGCGACGAAAGGTCAGCACTCGACTCGACACCTGCATCCAGAATGATCTTCAGGAATGAGGGGGTGCCGGTATACGCTTGCGGACGCAGATTCTGAATGGCGTGCACCTGCAGCTCGGTCTGTCCGACACCGGCTGGAAACACTGCGCAGCCCAGAGCGGTGCTGGCGCTCTCCAGCATCATGCCGGCGGGAGAGAAGTGGTAGGAGAAAGTGTTGTGAACCAGCATGCCCTTCCGCACACCGGCCGCGAACAGAGCCCTGGACAGTCGCCACGCGTCCGCGCGCGTGGTCTGCGGTTCAAAAATCGGTCCCGGCGAGGCGAAAATCCGCACCAGAGCATCCGGCTCGAATGTTGCCAGTCCGCCGAACGGCGGGTCGTTTTTCTGCAGTTCGGTCAAGTCCGATTTTCGCACCAGCGGCAGTTTCGCTAGCGCTTCGCGGGAATTGATCGACTCAAGATCGAATTCGGCCAGCTGGCTGCCGAAAAAAGGCGCCGTCGACGCCGCATGCTGCAGATGTCCGGGAAGCGCCGCGAACAGCTCTTGCTCGCGCACTTGAGGATCGCGGGTTTCGAGAGAGTCGTAATATTCAGATGTCATGACAGGACCCCATGGGATATGATCCAGAAAGATTGGCAGGCTCAATCCTGTGCTGATCAGGCATGATCAAGGATGAAACCAGAATAGGAATCTGGCAGGAAGATTCTAGGCCAGCCAGCGTTTGCGTCGCCGGTAGTGTTTGACGTTGCGGAAGCTTTTGCGATTCTCGCCGCTGACACCGAGATAGAACTCCTTGACATCCTCATTTTTCAGCAGTTCGGAGGCAACGCCATCCATCACCACCCGGCCGTTCTCCAGAATGTAGCCGTACTGGGAATAGCGGAGCGCCATGTTGGTATTCTGTTCCGCAAGCAGTATGGTGACCTGTTCGTTCTCATTGAGACGCTTGATGATCTCAAAGATCTCTTCAACCAATGTCGGCGCCAGTCCCATTGAAGGCTCATCGAGCAGAATGACGGATGGCTTGGCCATCAGCGCCCGGCCCACCGCGGTCATCTGCTGCTCGCCGCCGGAAATGTATCCGGCCACACCTTTGCGCCGCTCCTTGAGTCTCGGAAAATAACTGTAAACCAATTCAAGGTCAGCCTGAATGGCGGCCTTTCCATCTTTGCGGGTATAGGCGCCGGTCAGCAGATTCTCCTCAACTGTGAGATGCTCGAAACAATGACGGCCTTCCATCACCTGCGTCACGCCTCGCACAACCAAATCCGATGGGGTGAGCGCGTCAACCCGCTCGCCGCGATAGATTATCGTACCTTTGGTCACCTCGCCGCGCTCGGCGCGCAGGAGATTGGATATCGCTTTGAGCGTTGTTGTCTTGCCGGCGCCGTTGGCCCCGAGAAGGGTGACAATGCCCTTCTCGGGAACCTCTAGTGACACGCCTTTCAGAACGAGAATAACCCGGTCATAGATGACCTCGATGTTATTGACACTGATGATCGCCTCGCCGTTTGCGGCTGGCGTCTGTGCTGACTCGTTCATAACAGGCTTTAAATCAGAATGGTGAAGGCTTAACCGCAGTCAGAACCCATGTCCATGCCGCTGCGCGGGGTGATGCCCTTCTCTGCAGCATAGTTCATCGAGCTATCCATGATCATCGGGTCGACGATGGATTTGTCTGTCTCAATCCAGTCAGATACCGAAACCCATTTTGAGCCGTCCCAGCTGCTGAATCTTACCGGACCGCCGCCTTCATGATCAGCGCAGGTGATTTTGAGCGGTGTCATCAGACCTTCGGCGCCAAGCTCGGCGATTCGCTCTGCTGTGATATCGAGATTTTCAATACCCCATCGCATCTCCTCACCGGACAGCACCTTCACACCGAATTTTTCCTGTGCGGTGCGGATTGCTTCTGTGGTAACGATGCCTGCCACCAAGCCGCGGTTGACATAAATTGTCCCGACGCGCTGTGGGGAGATGCTCCCCATTCCCGCACCATGAACGACATCCAGAATTTCCTTGACAATCGGAAAATCCGTTCCTGAAGGATGAAATCCCGCTGCAATGTAGCCGACTGCGGCATCTCCTGCTGGGATGACATCTTCCTCAGCGCCGCTCCACCAGACTCCGACAATCTTGTTGGCCGGATAACCGACTCGAGCGGCTTCTTTGAGAGCGGTGGGATTCATGACCCCCCAGCCTCTCAGAATGACCCAGTCGGGCTTGTAACGACGGGCAATCTCAAGCCAGGAAGCCTTCTGGTCCAGCCCCGGATGGGCAACTGGATAGTGTCTGACTTCAAAGCCATATTTTGCGGCCTGAACATCCAGCACCGGTATGGTTTCTTTTCCATAACTGCTTTCGTGATAGAGATTGGCGATCTTCTTGCCGGCCAGGTTCTCCATGCCGCCTTCCTGCATGCCAATGAACTTGATCTTGGCAGTGTTCTGGCTCCAGTAGTTGGTGATCAGCGGGAACACCCATGGAAACACTTTGCCGTTAGTCGCGTCTGTTCGACCGTATCCCATCGAGATCAGCGGGATCTTGTCGGCAGTCGCGCGCTCGATCAGTCGGTAGGTGATACCGGTGCTGAGCGGATGCACAACTGTCGCGCCGTGCTCGCCCTGATTTTTCAGACGCTCGTAGCACTCAACGCCTCGGTCTGAGTTGTATGCGGTCTCGCACTCCTCCCAAACCAGCTTGACACCGTTGATGCCGCCGTCGCGCACATTCAGAAGTGTCATGTAGTCCAAAAAGCCGCCGAAAAAGCCGGAGCCGCCAGCGGCATACGGTCCAGTCCGATAGACAAGCGCAGGGATGAACTGTTCCATGTCCTGTGCTTGTGAAACCGAGAATGGAACCACAGACATGACCATCGCAACCAGCGACAGTACAATCTTTTTAAATTTCATTAGATTTACCTCCCACACTTGTGGAATAAAGATTAAAAGGTGAAACAAAGAAATATGTTAACACCGCAACCCTGAGATTGTCGCATGAATTGAAATCTTGTTCTTGACACCCCAGCCTAGTACGGAAACGGCCACTGGCGGAGCTTCTCCTTCACAATCTGCCACATGCGCGCAAATCCGAGGGGCTCAACCGCCAGAAAGAACACGATCGTTCCTCCATAAACGATCAATTCAAGGTTCGCCAATGCGGCCCCCGACAGGGTGCCCTCACCGAAGTGGGAAGCCACAATATTCAGAAAAGGCGGCAGCAGCACAATGAACGCCGCACCCAGGAACGATCCCATGATCGAGCCCAGTCCGCCGATAATGATCATAAACAAAATGGTGAACGAACGGATCAGGTCGAATGCCTCGGTGTCCGCGTTGCCAACATAGGTGAACACATAAAGGGCTCCGGCCACACCGCAATAGAACGAACTGATCGCAAAGGCCAGAAGTTTGGATCTGAGCGGACTGATGCCGATGATCTCCGCCGCGATATCAAAGTCGCGGATCGCCATCCACGACCTTCCTGTCATGCCGCGCACCAGATTCTTGGCAAGCAGCGCGAGCACGACAACCACAGCCAGAGTCAGAATGTATTTGGCCTCTGGAGATGCGTTGGGGCCTGACACAATGACATCGATCGGCGCCAGGAACTCAAGCGCCCGCCCTTCACTGGTCAATGCGCCGAACAGTGTCTGCGTCGGCGCCGATGCCACACCGGCTGGATCGTAGTTGGTGAACCAGCCGACATGATCGAATATCCATACCAGAAAAAACTGTGAAGCCAGAGTGGCAACAGCCAGGTAGAAGCCTTTGATTCGAAGCGAGGGAATTCCGAACAGCACGCCAACCGCGGCCGCCATCAATCCGGCCAGAATGAAATCGATGAACAGCGGAATTTCCGGCACGCGCAGAACCAGGTTGTAACACCCGAAAGCGCCGACTGCCATGAAGCCGCCGGTTCCCAGTGAAACCTGTCCGGCATAACCGGTCAGCAGATTCAATCCCAGAGCGGCCAGTCCGAATACCAGCAGCTGCGTCAGGATCGGTCCCATCAGGTACTGGCTGCCAGACAGCGGCGGCCAGATGAACGCGATCAGCAATATGATCATCACGCCGATCCTGTCGTTCGACAGCGGGAAAATGGCCTGATCGGCAGGATAACTGGACTTGTACTGCCCGACTTCCCTATAAATCATCTGCTGTGTCTCCGAACCCTAAACTCGTTCAATTATTTTTTCGCCGAACAGGCCCTGCGGTCGGAACATCAGGAAAAACATCCCCAGCATGTAAGGCGTCCAGTTCTCGGTTCCGCCTCCCAGGTACGGAATTCCGACAAACACCTCGAACAGCTTTTCTGTCGCCCCGACAATCAGTCCGCCGATGATTGCGCCCGGAATCGAAGTGAAGCCGCCGATGATGATCACCGGCAATGCCTTGAATGCCAGCAGGGAGATGCTGAACTGCACACCGAGTTTCGAGCCCCACATGAGTCCCGCAACCAGCGCGACAATTCCCGCCGCAGCCCAGACCACCGCCCAGATGTTCTTCAGCGGAATGCCCACGCTCAGCGCGGCCTGATGATCATCGGCAACGGCTCTTAAAGCGCGGCCGACACGGGTTTTCTGAAAAAATATCGCCAGCGCAGTAACCAGCGCCGCGGCGATCAGTCCGGCATAGATATCAAACTGACTGAGGTACACTCCGCCCACTTCGAACGGAATGTCAGGAATTCCGATGTCCAATGCGTGCACATCCGCGTCCCACACACCTTGCGCAACACCTTCGATGACGTAGTTCAATCCGATGGTCGCCATGAACAGGATGATGGGTTCCTGATTGACCATGGGGCGGAGCACGACCCGTTCAATCGCAATCGCCATGCCGATCACAACAACCAATGTGACTGCGAACGCCCGATAGGGAACAGCGCCATCGGTGATCAATGCAGTGACCGCCAGCCCCAGCAGCACACCAATCGCCCACTTGGGCGACTGCACTGCAGTCGTCAGCATCAGGAACGTCAGCATTGTCACGAAGACCGCCCGCCACATATTCTGTCCGCCGTCAACAAACAGCGCCAGCGCCAGCAATACGATCGCTGCTACGAAAAGCGGTATGCGCTTCAGGTACTTGTCTGCGAACTGCTTGATACTGACCGAGGCACCTGTAGTTTGATAGTGGAACAGCAGCATCATGACTGCCGCCACGCCGCCCAATGCGATCGCCAGTCCGCCCGTCCACATCCAGAAATCGCCGGTTACCTCAGTCAGAAGAACAAAGGTCAGCGCACCGAACAGCACCAGTGCGCCTTGCGCGAAATTGAATATCGAGGAAGCCTTGAAGATCAATACCAGACCCAGCGCCACCAGGGAGTACATGATTCCGGACAGCAGTCCGCCAACCAGAACCTCAACAAAAAATAGAAAATCTACCAAATCCATACTGAATCACTTGCAGTTGTCAGTGTTCACCCAGGTAGGCGCGAATCACATCTTGGTTGGTGCGCACATCATCCGGCACGCCATAGGCGATTCTCTCGCCATGATCAAGCACGACGACGTTGTCGGATATATCCATGACGACTCCCATGTCATGCTCGATCAGCACAACAGTTGTGCCGAATTCATCATTCACGTCCAGCACAAAGCGCGCCATATCCTCTTTCTCTTCGAGATTCATCCCCGCCATCGGCTCGTCAAGCAGCAGAATCTTGGGCTCCATCGCCAATGCCCGGCCCAGTTCAACGCGTTTCTGCAGTCCGTAAGGCAATTTTCCGACGGGTGTCTTGCGGATGCTCTGAATTTCAAGAAAATCAATGATTCCCTCAACGAACTCGCGCTGCGCCATCTCCTGCTCGCGGGCTGGATAGTAGAACGCCTCTTTCAGGAAATTGTGCTTCACCCGGACAATCCGCCCCGTCATGATGTTGTCCAGCGTCGACATGCCCTTGAAGAGCGCGATATTCTGAAAGGTGCGGGCGAAACCCATTCGGGCCACCTGCTCCGGCGAAGCGGATGTTCGATCCGCGCCTTCAAACTTGATGGTTCCCTCACTGGCTTTGTAGAAACCGCTGATGACGTTCAGCATCGATGTCTTGCCCGCGCCGTTCGGGCCGATAATTGAGAAAATCTCGCCTTCGTATACGGAGAAACCGACATTCTGCAGCGCTTTCACACCGCCGAAGCTGACGTAGACTCCATCGACTTCAAGAATGAAATCCTTGAACTCTCGAACGCGCTGGGTTTCGTACGCTTGCGCTGTGCCAGTTTCCATCGAGGACTGCTACCCCGCCATCTTCATGTGATCAAAGGCCTGAACGTCTTGAATCTCAAGATCCGCCACCATCATCCCCTTGCGTCCGTCTTCGAAGGTCACCTCATTCTCAATGTGGCCGCGGCTTGCATCAGAATAGAGCGCATCAATCAGGCTGCCAAATCGCTCCAAGATAATTCTTCGGCGAACTTTTCGGGTGCGCGTCAGTTCACCATCATCGGCATCCAGTTCCTTGTGCAGCACCAGAAACCGCTTGATCTGGGAGCCGGCGATTTCGCTGTCCCTGGAGATATCCATGTTGGTCTGCTCTATGCACTTTGTGATCATCTGGTAGACTTCCGGATGCGCCGCCAGTTCCTGATAGCTGGCATACGGAACATTGTGTCGCTCCGCCCAGTTGCCCACCGCATCCAAGTCGATATTGACAAATGCGCTGACATAATCCCGCCCGTCACCAAAGGTGACCGCTTCGCGAATCTGTGGAAAGAACTTGAGCTTGTTCTCCAGGAACTTCGGCGCGAACAAAGTGCCGTCAGTCAATCGACCAACGTCCTTGACGCGGTCGATGATTTTCAGATGCCCTGAGTCATCGAAAAAACCCGCATCGCCTGTTGAGACCCAGCCGTCTTCGGATAGCGTTTCCTGCGTTGCTTCGGGATTCTTGTAGTATCCCTGAAAGACACCTGGACTTCGGTACAGCACCTCGCCTGAATCTGAAATCTGCACCTCGACTTCTGGAAACGGTTTGCCGCAGGTGTCCGGCTTCACATCATTGTCAGTCTGCACCGTGATATAGACCGACGCTTCAGTCTGGCCGTAAAGCTGCTTGACGTTGATTCCCAATGATCTGAAGAATTCAAAGATTTCAGGGCCGATGGCCTCACCCGCAGTGTATGCAATGCGAATTCTGCTGAATCCCATGGTGTTCTTGAGCGGTCCGTACACCAGAACATTCCCGATTGCGTAAAGAAGCCGATCGCCCAGTCCGACCGATTCTCTCTGCATGATCTGCACCCCGCAGCGCTTCGCGACTTTAATGAAATAATCAAACATCTTGCGCTTGAACCAGGTCGAATCCTCCATGCGCACCAGCACGGAAGTCAGAATGTTCTCAAAGATTCTGGGCGGACTGAAGAAATAAGTCGGGCCGATTTCCTGCATATCGTGCATGACAGTCGCCCCGCTCTCGGGGCAGCTGACGCAGAATCCTGCCACATAGGACTGCCCGTAAGAAAAGATGTGATCGCCGACCCAGGCCATCGGCAGGTAGGCCATGCACTCTTCACTCTCCGTCAGGCTGTCAAAAGCAAGCGAATTGATGACTGAAATCAGAATGTTCTGGTAGGAGAGAATGACACCCTTGGGGAAACCGGTTGTGCCTGACGTATAAAGAATGACCGAGATATCGCTGCCGTTGCCCTTGCTCACTTGTTCTTCAAAGTGAGCCGGATGCTCCTCGTCGAAGCGCTTGCCCGCCTCAGTCACATCGTCATAACTTTGCAGATGGTCGATCGAATAATGACGCATTCCGCGCGGATCATCGTAAATGATGAACTCCAGCTTGGGACAGCGTTCTGCGATCTCCAATAATTTGTCAACTTGCTCCTGATCCTCAACCAGCGCGAAACGAACGTCTGCGTGGTTGATGACATACTCCATTTCCTGAGCAACCGAGTCCTGATACAGCGGCACGGGAACACCGCCAAGAGACTGTGCGGCTGCCATGCCCCAGTAGAGCCGCGGACGGTTGTCTCCGACAATTGCCAGCTTGTCGCCGCGTTGAAAACCCATGGACGCAAAGCCGCACGCCAGGCTGCGGACCTCATCCGCGACCTGAGCCCAATTCCACGTCTGCCAGATACCAAAATCCTTCTCTCGGATCGCCGGACGCTCCGGTGTTTTCGACTTCCGGTCGATCAGCAGTTTGGGGAATGTGTCCAGTTTGGGGTCGATTTTCATTTGGAGCCTGAATCTGCGGCAGCTTCGGATCTACAGAGGAACAGCCATGGATTGACAAAAGTTATTAGTTTATCCGATATGAATATTTTTTCAAGAGAATATTTTTGATTTGCGTAGCCGCCAGATTGAGCTGTTCTCCGTATTTGAGTTGCCGAAAAGGGGCTGGATGCACCCGATTGAAGTTGAATTGGCCCTCTCGATTCGGACGAATGCAAAATTCAATCCAACTCCTGAATCAGACGCTCTGCGACGGACCGAATCTCGTCCGTATCACCCGGCTTCAGCTGCCAATTGATCTTCAAATCGTCGCCGAGCGTTCTCGGCACGATATGGATGTGAAAGTGAAAGACTGACTGCGCGGCACCCTTGCCATTGGCTTGAATGAGGCTGACACCATCGGGCGCCAACGCCTTGCGTACCGCAGTCGCAACCCGCTTTGCTGTCGCTGAGACATAACCCAGCTGCTCGTCCGGCATGTCGTACAGATTCGGCCAGTGCTGTTTGGGAATGACCAGCGCATGCCCCGGTGCGATTGGGTTGATGTCCATGAATGCCAGCGTGCTGGCATCATCATAAATCTGGATGCTGCCGATCTCTTCAGCCACAATCTTGCAGAAAATGCAGTCAGGGTCGTAGTTCATTCTCTGATCCTCCATACTTTGCGAGCTGTCTGCAACTCAACTTTGTGTTCAATGAAACTGGAACGAAATAAGCAAGTTCCGCGATATTCCGATCGACTTCACAGCAGTGTGTCGTGAAATTCCAATTCACATCACCCAACGGAGTGGAATTATTTCAGATTGCGATAGTGATTGAGTGAAAACTTTCTGCCAGGCCAATTGATCGGATCGACATATTCGTGAATTCACTTGGCAGTTTGAAACAACCGCTTTGCCGCTTCGACGGCCTCGGCAAAACTCCATGTTTCAGATGCAGTGCGGCACTGAAAGCTTCCATTTCATCGGACAACTCGCAGTCTTTTCGGAATGTTTGCCATGGCAAACACTCCAAAATTGCCGGTCAGAAAAAATGTGTCAGGCTGGAGAACACATTTATTGTGGACTTTTTCCAAACCTTCTGTTACAAGGGCAGTGCGTAAACAAAAAAGTCATGCACGGAGTATGCAATGAAAGAAGAGAAAAAGACAGAAAACACTGGCAAGCGACACACAGGGAATATTCACAGCAACTTTTTCTCGGAGCAGTTCGAAACCGAGACGCAGGCCGGATCGCTGCTGAGGCTGGCTTTCGAGCCGGACCAACTGTCGCTGTTCGACCTCGACACCATCCGCTTGGAGCCGAAGCGGTGGACCAGGCTCAAAGACAGCGACGCGTCCAACAGCCTGGAAGCCGATCTTCTCCTGTCGGTGAAGCTCAAAGAAAGCGCGCGGGTGACTGTCAGCATCGTCATCGAGCACAAGAGCAGCGACGACCACCGGATGATGGGGCAGCTCCTGCTTTATCAGAAGAACTGCTTCGAGCGCCACGCGCCGGCGGTGATCCCGATCGCCCTGTACCATGGCAAGACCAAGGGCTTTCCAAGGTACAGGACCTTCCAGCACTACCAGCTGAAAAAGCTGAAAGTGCCAGCGAAGCTGATCGAGCGCTTCTCAAGGAACATGATTGAGTTCGAGCCGGTGATGATCGACCTGACGGATAAGAACACCTTCCGGAGCCTGACGGCCCTGCCGCTGAGCGCGCAGGTGCCGCTCTCGATCATGGGACGCGTATGGACTGCGGACCATAAAACCATTGCCAATGCGGCGGAGCAGTGCGCGCCGCTGCCTGAGATCCAGCGCATGGCCTTGGTCCGCCAGTGCGCCATCTACCTGTGCGCGGTGAGACGCGAGTATAAAATAGGTGACCTGATGAGATACATAAACGAACAACTGCCCGGAGATAGCGCGATGCAGGAATTAGCGAAAGAGTGGAACTGGGTCAAACGACCCGACATTGTCGAGGAAGGCAAGGAAATAAAAGCCCTTGAGGTTGCTGAGAAGCTGCTACAGGAAGGAATGTCAGCACAGAAGATCAGCAGCATCACTGGTTTGGATGTCAGGCAGATAAATGGACTGCCAAACAGCCATTCATGATTTGAACGAATGGTGTGCTGACAATACCAGATACTTGCGTTTCGTATCCTGCGGTTTGAATCTGCCATCGGTTGAAATAGCAGGATTCAATTGACAAAGGAGAACAGCAACCGCCTCCTTTCAATTTTTGTCCGACAGTGCAATAGATCCGTTTTTTCAGAGTATCCGGCAATCGCTGTGGTTCGACCAGGTTTTCCGACTTAAATTCTGGTCGAACCTTAAGCAGTCTACTCGAAGCAGGTCAAACTAATCCAGAGGACAATTGAATCATGATGCCTGAAAAACTAATGTAACTCATCCAGATTCTGCTTGCTGTCGCAGGAATGGTTTGGTTCTTCAGTCATTTTTGGCAGGAGTTTTGCATTGCAAACACTCGACAGAAATATTTTGAACTTCGAGACCAACTTTTTTTGCTTGCCATGAATGACAGAATGGACTTTAAGTCACAAATCTATCGAGACATGCGGAACGTTTTGAACTTGCGCATTCGATTGGCTCATACAATCAATTTCAGTGATTTGATATCTCTACTGATTGTGAAGAAGGGAGTTTTGCCGAAAACACACACTCTTGCCGACGAAATTGAGAAAATCGATGACACTGAACTTAGGGCAGAATTGCGGGACATATACGGCCGGGCTAATGAAATCCTATTTGCCCATATGATTGTTCGCTCTCCGATATGTTTGTTGATCGTCGCACTTTCTCCATTTTTCATCCTTTTCGTTTTAATCGCTCTAGTCATCCAAGGCGTTAAAGACTTCACCTCTAGATGGACTGATCTAGCCCGGGTAATCGATACTGATATCGAGCGGCACCTGCAAAAGATGTAACTTCTGGAATAGTGATTCGATCAATTCAATCGAGAATCCGCCTGGTCAGACGGGTTCGGTTTGAGAATTCGAATTAATTCCTGTTTCAATTGCCTTTGCAGATTTGGCGAGCATCAAGGCATCTTCCGCCAAAAGGTCAAGATGTTTCTCCATGGCCATCCCAGCGACGCCTGGTGACCTGCTTTCAATCGCATCCAAAATTGCTCTATGCTCCTCGTTGGATTCTTCTATTCGATGCGGTCGAAACGTCACCAGGCGCCGATAGGGTGACAATCGCTTGTCAAGTGAGGCGATCTGCTCGAACAGCACGGAGTTGTTCGCAGCCTTGAATATCTGCTCGTGAAATTCCTGATTGGCGGCATAGTAGATCAAAGGATCAAGAGTTTTCGCCGCCCTGATGCAGTTTTCATGCGCTTCTCTGATCAGCGCCAGATCTTGAGCGGTTGCGCGGATGGCTGCTTTTTTGGCGGCGAATGATTCAAGCGTAGCTACCAGTTCAAACATTTCCATAATCTCGTCAAGCGAGGGTTTCACCACAAACACGCCCGCATTGCGCCGCTTGACAACCAGACGAGCCGCGCTCAGACCCTCAAAAGCTTCGCGGATGGGGGTGCGCGATACGCCATATCGCTTTGCCAGCCGATTTTCATCCAAATGTTCGCCGGGACTGAAGTCGCCGCGAATGATCGCGGTTTCAATTTCCTCCTGAATCCAGGTCGACGTGGCCAACTCGTCCGCGTCCCACATTTTTTTCGCGACCTTGTGCTTCAAAACCGTTCAACTGCTCCGTGTCGGTCTGGGTTGATCTATGCATGAATCGAATCAGTTCACCGCTCATTTTCGACGACTGAAAACTACGGGCATCAGATTCAATCCGAATCCATAAAAATTATACAATCGTCTTTAGATTGTATACAATCGTATCAATCCGATGATTTGCAGGCAGGTGGATTGGGTGAAGAACTTCGAGCGGTTGAACCGTCATTTCGAAAACATGGCCAGTCGCCCGGAATTGATGTGGCTGGGCCGGAACACCAACCACATTCCAAGTCATCCGGAAGTGCAGAATGCAATGCTCGACAGCATTCGAAATGAGGAGTATCACGCTTACGCCCCACCTTTCGGGCTTCAGGAACTGCGTCAGCTGGTGGTTGAAGATTTGAATCTGGACGGAATGTCCGCGCTGATCTCAGATGGCGCTGTTGCTGGTCTCTATCACATCTGTCACACCTTCTTGGGCTCAGGTGATGAACTGGTCACAACCGATCCAACTTGGGAGTGGACCGTAAAGTTCGCCGAGGCTTCAGGGGCTGCGGTCAAGAAGTTGAACATTTATGGGGCCGAATTCAAATACCGCCTCCATCCCGAGCGGCTTCAAGCTGCAGTCGGACCGAATACCCGGTGCATTTACCTGATTGATCCGAACAATCCGCTTGGCACCAGCTGCTCAGAAAGTGAGATTCGGGAAATATGCGACATCGCCCGATCCGTCGATGCCTATCTCATTCAGGATTGCACATACCGGGATTTCTCTCATCAGCATCATCTGGCCGCGAGATTCTACCCGGAACGCACGCTGACTATATGGAGCTTTTCCAAATGGCTGGGTGTGGCCGGCCTCAGAATTGGAGCAATCATCGCCAATCCGGATTTGATCGAGGAGCTGAGTCACGCTCCGCCCAATATTCTGGGTTCAAACATTGTTGCGCAACGAGGAGCGATAGAAGGCTTGAGGCGAAAATCAGAATGGTTCCCTCAAGCCCTTGCCACCACGCGTGAAAACCAGAAGATGGTATATGAGACGGCAGAAGCAATTTCAAATATTTCAGTGCCAGTCTACCCATCGGATGGAAATTTTCTCATCATCGAATGTTTTGAAGCTGGAGCAAGTCCAGAAGCAATTTGCCGACTGATGGATGAGCAGAACATCATGGTCAGGCAAGGCGCTTATCACTCAGAACAGTTTGGCGACAGATTCATAAAGGTTTCATTAAGTGTCCCACGGAAGTGGGCTTCGGAATTCTGCAGAGTATTTCCCGATGCAGTGAGCCAAGCCAGATTGGCAACGACGGATGAAGATGAAGTGTGGGGTTGATTCATGCTGAAACTGCACATCAATTGGACATTCTGCTCTTGAAGCGAAAAAATCTGAGAACAGGAAATAGTCATGGATTTTGATCTGAAAGGAAAGACAGCCTTGATCACCGGAGCTTCCCAAGGCATCGGAGCGGCAACCGCCATTGCACTGGCTGAGCACGGGGTGAATCTATGGTTGACCGCGCGAAGCCGGGACAATCTGGAGCAGGTCAAGGACCGAATCACTGCCACACACAAAGTGCAAGTGAACATCAAGCCCATGGATCTGACTGAGAAAGGGGCTTGCAAGAAGATTGCTGAATCAGCTGGAGATATTGAAATTCTGATCAACAATGCCGGCGCCATACCGGGGGGCGATCTCAGACAGGTGGATGAATCGTCCTGGAGAAGAGGGTGGAACCTCAAGGTGATGGGCTACATCAATTTGTGCCGCCTGATCTATCCAAAAATGAAACTCAATGGCGGTGGAGTCATCATCAACAACATCGGCAATGCTGGGGAGGTGTTCGATGCGAATTACATCGCCGGCACCTCTGGAAATGCCAGCCTGATGGCATTCACCCGGGCGCTGGGCGGGCGGAGTCTCGACGACAATATCAGAGTGATCGGTATCAATCCCGGTCCGGTTGAAACAGAGCGGATTTATTCACTGCTGAAGAATCGCGCGCAGTCTGAACTTGGCGACGAGAGCCGATACAAGGAGCTGCTGAAGCGGTATCCGTTGGGACGTCCAGCGCACGTTAGGGAAATTACAGACCTGATTGTCTTTCTGTCTTCGTACCGCGCAGGATATATCTCGGGCACAATCATCACTGTCGACGGTGGCATTTCGTCGCGGAGCTCAATCATCTGATGGCCAGCGCAACTGAATGGGTCACCGCGAGTGACGGAGTGAGGCTTCACGCAGAATTAACTGCGGAAGGCTTTCCGATTGTGTTTGTGCACGAATTCGGCGGCGATCAGCGAAGCTGGGAACCGCAGGTTCGCTATTTTTCCAGACGCTATCAGTGCGTAACCTTCAATGCGCGCGGATTCCCGCCCTCGGAAGTTCCGGAAGACCCCGCGAAATACAGTCAGGATCGAGCCGTAGAGGACTTGCTGGACGTAATTAATCATTTCGGAATCGAAAGCGCACATATTGTCGGACTGTCGATGGGCGGATTCGCCGCGCTCCACTTTGGATTGCGACACCCCCGTCGGGCCGCTTCACTGGTAGTTGCGGGTACAGGCTTTGGAGCAGAGAGGAAACATGAGGCGTACTTCAAACGGGTATCGCATCAGATTGCAGACTTGTCGGTAAAGCATGGCGCTGAAGGCTTTGCGCACTTTTACGCGCAGTCGGCGCCGCGCATTCCATTTCTGGTGAAAAATCCCCGCGGATGGGAGGATTTCAGACGGATTCTCGGCAACAGAGCTGCGCTTGGGTCTGCTCTGACAATGCGCGGCGTGCAGGCAGAGCGCCCTTCAATCTACGAATTTGAAGAACAACTGAAATCAATGGAAGTTCCTGCATTGATCATCGCAGGCGATGAGGACGACCACTGTCTGCAGCCAGGTTTGTTTTTGAAGCGCTTTATTCCTGCCAGCGGGCTTTTGATCCTGCCCAAGACCGGACACACCTGCAATCTTGAGGAGCCCGAGATCTTCAACAGGCACACAGCCGAGTTTTTCGCCGCGGTCGAAGCGAATCGATGGCTGCCTAGAGACCCGCGATCTGTTCCGTTGGAAATCATAAAGGTGGATGATTGACAATGCAGAAGAATGGCATTGAATTGGAGATTGCCGGCAAAGTGGATGAGCAACGTCTGTGGAGCCGCTTGATGGAGCTCGGGCGAATCGGTGAGACCGATTCCGGCGGTGTATGCCGTCTCGCGCTTTCCGAAGAAGAGATTATCGCCCGTCACTTGCTGATCAATTGGGCGCGCGACTTGAATTTGAAGATATTCACAGACGACATCAGCAATCTGTATTTCCGGCTTGAAGGTGCTGACGAGTCTGCGGCGCCTGTGATGAGCGGCTCCCATATCGATTCGCAGCCCAACGGCGGGAAGTTCGACGGCGCATTCGGAGCGATCGCCGCGCTGGAAGCATTGCAGTCGATTCAAGAGTCAGGACATACCCCCTGCCGTTCCGTAGAAGCGGTCATCTGGCTCAACGAAGAAGGCTCCCGGTTCGCACCTGGAATGATGGGGTCCGAGGTATTCTCGGGGCGGCGCGAGTTGCAGGACTGCTTGCCGGTTAGAGACTCCAACGGCATTTCTGTCGCGGATGCGCTTGAAGAGACGCAGAGCCACTTTCAACATCTGCCCAGGCGGTCGTTTGGATTTGAAGTCGCAAACTTCATTGAAGCGCATATTGAACAGGGACCTCAGCTGGAAGCATCCAATGTTCCTGTTGGTGTTGTGACAGGGATTCAGGGATCCAGAAGATTTCGAATACGCGTAACCGGAGAGCAGGCGCATGCAGGCACCGCACCGATGCGCACCCGAAAAGACGCACTGCTTGCCGCAACGGACATCGTTCAGGAAATTCGCAGCCAGCCGCTCGCTTGCGAGCAGGAAATGAAGCTGACCTTTGGACTTTTTGAAATCTACCCCAACGCGCCATCCGTCGTGCCTTCAAGCGCCTATTTTTCAGTCGATATCAGGCATCCAGACTCGGTGCTTCTTGCACGCCTTGGCCAGCGGATACACGAAATTTGCGAATTCAGTCAGACTAACTGCCAGATTGAAGTCAGCGAGATCGCATCTGCGGAGTCACTGCAGTTTCCCGAAGGGATGCGACGGTGTATTGAAGAGTGTGCCCAGATGCTGGACATACCGTCAATGCCGATCTACTCACTGGCGGGTCACGATGCCCGGCAGATGCACTATCACTGTCAGAGCGGAATGATTTTCACCCCCTGCGAGAAGGGCATCAGTCACAGCGACAAGGAATACTGCCAGTCGAGCGATCTTGTCATGGGAACTCGGGTTCTGGCCGCCGCTCTTGCAAATCTGGCAGATCAGCCACTCCAATGATTTCAGTGTCACCAGAAAAGAAAGCCAATAAGCTCTCCAACAGCGAGGCGCTGCTGTTTCGCGGTTTGCATGTCGTCTATTCAGCCGCTCACGGATCGGCCCCAGTTCATGCGCTGGAGGATATCGATATTCGCGTTTTTCCAGGCGAGTTTGTTTCGCTCATCGGTCCTTCCGGATGTGGAAAAAGCACTTTGCTCCGAGTGGCGGCTGACTTGGTCAGTCCAACCAATGGACACGTTTCAATCGGTGGTGAGTCGCCGAATGATGCCAGGTTGAAACGCAAAGTCGGATTTGTGTTCCAGGACCCGGCTCTCCTGGAATGGCGAAGGATTCTGCAGAATGTCGCCTTGCCGCTGGAATTGAAAGGTGTACCGCGCGCTGAGAGAGAATCGATCGCGGCTGAACTCATTGACATGGTTGGACTGACTGGATTCGAACGGTCCTATCCGCGGCAGCTGTCTGGCGGCATGCGCCAGCGGGCTGCGATCGCCCGCGCAATGTCAACAGAGCCGGAAGTGCTGCTCATGGATGAACCATTTGGCGCGCTGGATCAGATCACGCGGGATCGACTCAACATGGAGCTGCTGGTTCTTTCAGAAAGCAAACGCATTACAGTGATCTTCGTCACGCATTCGATTCATGAGGCGGTTCTGCTGTCGGACCGAGTGTTTGTCATGACCCCTCGACCGGGGCGTTTTTGCGGAGAGCTGACGATAGACCTGCCCAGACCCCGGTCGCTCAAGGCAAGGCAGACCGACGAGTTCATGCAATTCGTGAAGCGGGGGACTGCGCTGCTGGAACAGGGATTCCAATAATATGAAAAGCCATCAGCCAAGCATTGTAAAAAGACCCGATGGTCTCTTGAATCGTGCGGCTGCGAGAGAGGTGTTCTGGCTCCTGGCGCCGCCTATTGTCACCTTCATCATTGTTGCCGCCATTTGGGAGTGGGCGGTGAGGCACTATGAAATTCCAGCCTACATTCTGCCTTCACCAAGCAGGATATTCGAATCCCTGATCAAGGATCAGGGATCCATTCTGCGTCATTCCGGCATCACCCTGTTTGAAGCGGTTTCAGGATTCCTGATCGGATCATTCCTGGGCGCGGTGCTGGGAACACTCTTTGCCTATTCGCGAAAATTCGCGCAGAGTTTCCTGCCATACGTCATTGCCGCCAACACCATTCCGGTGGTTGCCATCGCACCGATCATTCTGATCTGGTTCGGTCATGGCATTCCTTCAAAAATCGCGGTCACCGCATTCCTCTCATTCTTTCCTCTGGCGCTCAACATGATGAAAGGCTTGCGCTCCTATGACCCCACAATCATGGATGTGTTTCACGTTGCAGCCGCCAGCAACTGGCAGCGATTCATCAAGATGCGCCTGCCTTCCTCGCTGCCTTACGTTTTTGTAGGACTGAAGCTGAATGTGACCTTTTCCGTCATCGGCGCCATTATTGCTGAGTTTGTGCAGGCGGATCGCGGCCTTGGATTTGTCATCATGACTGCTTACCGGACATTGAACATGCCGCGGCTCTGGTCAGCCATGCTGGTCTCTGCGGCGGTGGGAATTCTATTTTTCGCATTGGTTGCGCTGGCTGAACGCTGGATCATTCCGTGGCACAGCTCAATGCGGAAGACAGAATAATTTTTTTTATTTCAACCATTGCAGGAGTTAACCATGAAATCTAAATCTTCAATATTCAAACATCCATTGCAGATTGTCACGCTGCTGGCGTGCACTTTGTGGATCACAGCTGCTTCGGCCGAGACAATGCGGCTGGAGTGGGTCATTCAAGGTCAATTCGCCGGCCCGATTGTCGCTATGGAAAAGGGTTACTATCAGGAAGAAGGCATCGACATGCAGCTGATTCCTGCCGGGCCCGACATAAAACCGGCTGTCACCGTTGCACAGGGCACGGACACCTTTGGCATCGGTCATCCCAATCAGGTGATTTCGGCACGCGGCAACGGTGTGCCGCTGGTGATGGTCATGCAGTTCGGCCAGAAAAGTGCAACAACTTACGTTGTCCGCAAGGAAGCAGGAATCAACAAAGTTGAGGATATGCCTGGAAACAGCGTCGGTCTTTGGTTTGGCGGCGACGAGCATGAATTTCTTGCAATGCTCGACGCGGCAGGCGTCAAGCAGGAAGATGTGCAGATCATCAGCCAGGGCTTCGACATCATTGCCTGGCTGAACGGCGACTATGATGTCATGCAGGTCACTTTGTTCAATGAACTGCTGCAGGTGTACGATCAGGGCTATGCAATGAGCGATCTGGTGTTCCTGGACCCGTCTGACTACGGTGTTGCCCTGGTGTCAGGCGGCGTGTTTACGACAGAGAAAGTGATCGAGGAAAATCCCGCCGCCGTACAGGCCATGGTCAACGCCACCCTGCGCGGCTGGCAGGATGCACTGGCTGACCCTGAAGGCGCCGCCAAGATTGTGCTGAAGCATAACAGCGAATTGGATGAGGCGCAGCAGGTTGGCCAGATCAAGGCGATGGGAGCTCTCATCTGCGCCGGTCCGACGCTTGATGGCAAATTCGGAATGTCCGTAATGAGCGACTGGGAGGTTTCACAGAGCGTTCTGCTGGGAGCGAATCTGATTGAGAATGCCATTGATCTGTCTGGCGGATTCACCAACGCATTCTGGGATGCGGCGCCGCAAGAGTACAAGTCGGTGAACTGCTCCAACTGACCGAAGAGCGTGAACAGCAATCAGACAATTTCATTGCAAACTCGGGCATCAATCGAACTGAGCATTCGACGATGAAAGTCAGACTGAGGCTGCTCTGGTTTCCGCAGGCGCAGTTTGCCGGCGCGTTGCTCGCAGAGCACAGTGAAATCGCTGAGTCGCGGGGAATTCAGCTTGAATGCCAACCCGTTGACTTTGATGAGAGTCCGATTTCAGCGATTCTGTCGGATCATGCAGACTTGTGCATAGCCAGTCCCTCGCACATGCTTGAAAGCGCGGAGCCGGAATCAATGGCATTTCTTCTGACATTTCAGCAGTCAAGCTCATTGGTTTATCTGGCTCGCCGCGACCGCGGTGTCGATGACATGCACTGCCTGGCCGGAAAGCGCATTGCTGTCTGGCCGGGCAGTGAGGATTTGGAATTGAGATGGATGCTGCATCGGGCTGGTGTGTCACTGTCTGACATTGAGTTTGTGCCCACTGGCGACACGGTGCAGATGCTTTTTGATGGAGAGGTTTCCTGCGCCCAGATGACAACGTACAACGAGTATTTCGAATTCCTGGAGCGGGGAGGAGATGATGCGGAAGTGCTTGCTTTTTTCGCACGCGATTATGGCGCCGACTTGATCAAAGACGGCGTCATCGCCCGCAAGAGCTGGGTTGAGGAAGACCCTGTCAGAACCCAAGCGGTTGTTGACTGTCTGCTTGAAGGCTGGACTCGGGCTCTGGAAAAGCCAGATGAAGCAGTCGAGACATGCATGAAGATTCGACCGGATGTTGATGAAGAGCATCACAGGATGCAATATCGCGAAATTCGAAATCTCATTGCGAGCGGCGCAACAGTCTCACACGGGCTTGGCTATCCTGATCCTGACCATTTGCGGCAGGCGGCTGCAGCTGTGGCAGACCTGCACGGCGAAAAATTCGAGTTTGACGCGGCGAGTCTTGTCGAGGACAAGTTCTGGAATTCCGCCCCTTCGTCTTTACGGCAAACGACGTGGCAGTCGGACGCTCGGTTGTAGTCGTCGGAGGTGGCATCACCGGCGCGGCGACTGCGCTTTACCTGTCAAGGTCAGGGCAACGCGTCACTGTAATCGAAAAGGGTGCAATCGGCGGAGCTGTGTCCGGCGCGAGTTTAGCCTGCATCACCGCTCACATAATCGATCCTGAGGAGATTGAACTGTTGAGCTGGTGCTGTGGAGAGTGGAAGAATTTCACCCGTCGGTCCAAGCACAGCATCCACTACTCCCGATGCGGCCAGATTCGATTCATTGAGCGCGAAGAAGATCTGCCAGCCGTTGACCGTCATATCAAGACTGAGCGGTTAGCCGGATTCAATTCGTCAATCATTGATGCGGACACTCTCAAGAGCCTGGAACCGAATCTGACTGGTTCAATAGTTGGCGCCACGTATGACCCCGATGCCGCAACCGTCAATCCATTCCTGGCGGTGCGCGCATATCTGCTGCAAGCCAAAGCGCTTGGCACGGAAATCAGATCGCATACCGCCGTTGAGAATATCAAGGTTCAGAACGGTTGTGTTTCCGGAGTGATCGCAAATGGCGAGTTGATTTCTTGTGACAGTGTTGTTCTGGCGAGCGGGCCTTGGACTGCCCAGATTCTTCGAGACTGCGGAATCGACCTGCCTGTTTTGCCGCGCAAGGCTCAGTGTCTTGCGACGGTGTCAGTTCCAGAAAACACTATACGAAGTGTGATCAGCTCCTGCGAGGCATCGAGCGGAGTGGAAGCCGGGTACACTCAGATTCAACAGTCACTCAGCGGACAGGTTCTCTTCAATACAGTATTGGCTGGCGGACTCTCGGAAACCGGGGCTCAGGATTCTATTTCTGAGGTTGACCCGGAATTCGTAGTTGATTCGATCGCGCAACTGCTGTATCTGTTTCCGTGCATGAAAGGCATTCAGCTGCTGCGGTCATGGGTTCGCTATGAGGCGGTCGCGCCGGACCAACGGTTTCTGATCGGGCCGCTGGAGATCGATGGATTGATCGTCGCGGCCGGTGATGCGGGAACGGGATTCATTCGAGCCCCGGCGGTTGCCCAGATTGTGAGCGATTTCGTGTCGGAGGCAGAGTGCCAGCTTAAATACGAACTGTATGCACCGTACCGATTTGCTGACTGGAAATGAACAGAAGCATGATCACCATCCTTATCGACGGTAAGGAATTTGAGGTTGAGGAAGGCTCGACTCTCGGGTACGTGCTGCATGACATCAAACATGCGCAGATTCGAAAGACTTCAAAAAAGAGTGAACCGCGTGGGTTGTATTGCGGCATGGGAGTCTGTTATGAGTGCCTCGTGACGGTAGATGATCATTCTGGAATTCGATCCTGTATGACTCAAGTTCATTCCGGCATGCGGGTTGCAACGAACAATGAGCAGAAAACTTACAACTGATGTTCTGATTATTGGAGCAGGTCCGGCTGGAATTGCTGCCGCCATCGAAGCGCGTCAAGCTGGCGCGAAAACCATCGTTGTTGACAGCTTCGATAAGGCGGGTGGACAGTATTGGATGCAGTCAGAAGTCGGCAAGTTTCAAGCGACTAAACAGATTCGGGAAGGCGCAAGCCTGATTTCGAAATGTGAGGAATTGGGTGCAACCATCCTATCGAATGCAGAGGTATGGGCAATTCTGCCGAAGTATCGCGTATTTGTACAACAAGGAATTGATGGCACGGTTGAGATCGTTGCAGATTCACTCATCGTATGTACGGGGGCACATGACATGGTTTTTCCATTCAGCGGCTGGACACTGCCGGGAGTGATGACAGCAGGCGCCGGTCAACGCTATGTCAAACAAAGCGGAACATCTCCGGGCAAAAAAATCGTTTTGGCGGGTACAGGCATATTCTTGTGGGCGGTTGCAGCCACCATCGTGAAAGCAGGTGGCAATTTGGTGGCAATGGTTGAGTCCAACATGAATCGATTCAAAACCTTCAGACTGGTCAGTCGCTATCCTGATCGCTGGCCTGAAGTATGGCGTCTGATGGCTCCTGTCATTAGTGCAGGTGTGCGTCGACATTATGGCTATCGGATTGAATCAGCAACAGGCAGTAATCGGGTTGAATCTGTGACAGTGCAGCCAGTGCTCAGCAATGGCATTAGTCGACACAAGGAACTGACATTCGAAACGGATTGTCTGCTGGTCAGTCATGGATTCAGACCGATGACAGAAATCACCGCATTCCTTCGGTGCAACCATCAGTTTGATTCCAAGAAAGGCGGCTGGTATTGCGTGACCGATCCTGAGTCAGGTGCGACTTCTGTTGACAATGTCCATGCGGCGGGTGAAATTACAGGTATCGCGGGAGCTCAATCGGCGTTCATTCAAGGCGCGCTTGCAGGAATAGCGGCAAGTAAGCAATTAGGTTTTTCGCGGAACGGATTAGAGAGCAGATTGGCAGATCTGAAGAATCGCCGATTGAAAGTGCAAAAGTTCGCAGATGAATTGGCTGATTTGTTCGAAGTCTGCCCTGAAGCTATACCAACCGTTGATCAAGACACCTTGGTATGCCGGTGTGAAGAGGTGTCTTGGGGGGAAGTCTTAAATGCTTGGGACGATGGTGCCACAGACCTTCAAGCCGTGAAGTTTTGGACTCGTCTTGGAATGGGACGCTGCCAAGGCCGAATCTGTGGAACTGCCGTTTCGAATTTGCTGATGAATGAATTCCAATTGAATCCGGGGAGTCTTGGCTTCAACCAACCGCGTCTGCCTCTTCGGCCGATACCTGTAGAGTCTGTTCGCGGCGCCTTTGCGGGTCAATCTTTCCAAGATTCATAAGTGAATCTCTCAGACTCCCAAATCCTCAATTTGGGGCGAATTCGCTTGATAGAATTGCCCAAGCGAGATTCATAGAATTAATATCTCTACAGTTTCGGTACACATAGTTGCCAGATAGATTTCCACTATGTGGAAATCTATACTGTTACATTTCTTTCCCAACACATTATTCGGGTCCGTTAAATTGACTGATGTCTTCGTATTAGGTGCAGGCTTTTCGAAGGCCATCCACAGCAAGATGCCTACGATGGCAGAACTCGCGAAAGAAGTAAGAGATTGTCTCGATTGCTCTGGTCGCGCGCTTCCTCAGGAACTTGATATCTACAAAAATGATATTGAAATGTGGATGAGCTATCTTTCTCAAGAACAACCTTGGCTGTCGAATACCGAAGTAGACTTTAACCGGTCCCTTGCTAGCCGAATTCGCGAACTTATCAGTCAAATTTTAGACGAGCGAATATCTTGTATTGTCTCGTCGAACTCCCCCGCTTGGCTCAAACAATTGATAGTGTTGTGGCATGAAAGACAGGCCAACATTATTACTTTGAACTACGATACCTTGATCGAAAGTGTTGCTCGATGTGGAGTTCCTGCAAGTCCGATAGCTGGTGAGAACTTTCAAGACAATAAACAGGTTCTACCTTTGGCCAATCTTTATCCGCCATATTTTTCGGATATAGCGTCGCGCCCTGGTTATGCGATTTTGGGAGAAGGAGACATCAATACATTTAAATTATTCAAACTACATGGTTCTGTGAATTGGTACTATTCCGGCAGGGCACAGTTTTTCGGGGAACCGATATTTTTCAGCGATGTGCCAGAATATTCTGTGCCTATAGATGAAAGTGCACGGGTTGCAATGGCAGAAAGATTGAGAAGGCTATCAGGAGACAAAACCACCCTCATTATTCCACCCGTCGCAGAAAAAAATACGTACTTTAACAACGAGACGATAAAAGGAATCTGGAGAGATGCTGGTAGAGCTCTTCAAAAGGCAAGTGCTGTATACATAGTGGGCCACTCGTTACCCAAGTCAGATTTGGGGATGAAAATGTTCTTAAAAGGAAATCTTCCAGATGCAGATACGCCAATTTCGCTAGTGAATAAAGACCAAGAGGTTATCTGCAAGTTTAAAGAAGCGTTGGGAAGGGAAGTGCAATCTGATTTCGTATTTGAAGATGAACCTGTTGTCAAGTTCGTCGAGAAATATCAAAATCTCAAATAATGCAAAATGAGTGTTTCCGTAATGAAATGTCTGAAATCGGTAAACTTACGCAACCATCGAAATTGTAAGAATGCTCGATTGCCAGCAATAAAGAAATTCGACGTTCCAGTGGTACATTCACACTAATCATATGACGGTTTTCTGATGACAAGTACAAAACTTAAAGACACCTTGGCGAAGTGGCAGAAGGATTTGTCCTATACAGGCAGCATACACCACAAAAACATAGAGCGATTCGCGACACTCGATGTAGACGCAATCGAGCACAAACTACACGTGGAAGAAAGAGGTCAGGAACGCGGAGAGCAAGATTTGCCGTCAGCGGATAAACGGGGTCTTGATGAAGTTGAAAAGGAAGTTGTCGATTTAGTTCTCGAAGATAGAAGTCACAACATTGATCGATTCAGGCAGAATGAAGCCACCTACTCAGATCGCTTTTATCGCATTGACGACCTTAGTGAATTTTCGGGATTCGAGACTGATGCAAGAGATGCAATATCTGAGTTCAAAAAGGACATTGATGATGGTCTGAATCGCCTGGAAATTGTACGAGAGCAACTTGCGGAGACCGCTGATGAACGCCGAAATTTTAGAACGAAAAATAAACTAAATCGAACTGCCCACTATCCAAACGGTGGAATGCTTGTGTTGCAGTGGGGAATCGTGATCCTGCTGTTTGGTGTGGAATCAATAACTAACGGCAACTTTCTTGCAAAGGGCAGCGACTATGGCTTTATCGGAGGATGGATTGAGGCATTTGCCATTTCTTTGGTCAACATAGGTATTGCATTCTTGGTAGGAAAATTGGTAGTTGGGCAAATTTGGCACAGAAATTTTTTCAGAAAGATTTTCGGATTGATAATTGTTGGAGTTTGGATTGTCGCAACAATTGCCTTCAATTTGCTCGTTGCACACTATCGAGAAACAATCGGAATTATTACGGAAATCTATGGATTTGTATTCACTGAGTTTCTGAATAATCCGATTGGAATCAATGATTTTGAATCGTGGATGCTTTTCCTGATTGGGCTTTTGTTCGCAACTATAACCTTGATTGATGTCTTCAAAATGGATGATGCGTATCCGGGTTACGGAAAAGTCGACAGAAAGTATGAAAAACTCAGAATCAGATACAGGTTGCAAAGGGCAGAGTCAGTCGATGCACTCACTGAAACCAAGGACAACGTGGTTGAAGATATCAAGAATGGTAGCAGTGAAGTCGGTAAATTCGCCTCGGAGCGAAAATCGATACTGATACATTACCATGAAGAGCGACGCGAATTCGAAAAGTACTTAGATCATTGCAATCAAGTTTGCAATCAACTTTTAGAAATCTACCGCAACTCCAATAAGAATGCGCGAAAAATGCCCGTACCCGCACACTTTCGCTTCATATATGAGTTGCCAAAATATAACTTCAGTCCGTCATTACTTCCATCGACTGAAGAGTTGCGAGACTTATCAAGCCACCAAGCAAATCTAAGCAAAGTTATTGCTGATTTTCACAACACCTTTGATTCTGCTTTGGAAGCTTTCCCAAATTTAGCCGACGTAACTTCACCCGCAGACAATGGCAAAATCACGTAAGCGCAGAACAAATCGTCGGTCTCGACATCGGGGACATAGTAGGTCACTTCTTCCAGCATTGATCGGTGTCCTTTTGGTGCTGATTACGATCGCTGTTTTTGGATACTTCTTCTTGCTCTACATGAACCAAAAGGTGAATCATGTATCGCTTGACAAGAACACGTATTGCCCGATTGACACCACTCCTGCTGAAGTTACAGTGTTATTGGTTGATACCACCGATAAGTTGTCCAAGATTCAACAATCCAGCATTGAAAATATCGTTGAAAAACTGGTTTCTGAGATTCCCCGATACGGCGCGCTAGCAATCTATACGGTAAGCACAAATCCCGATGTTCAGTCCAACCCCGTTTTTTATAGATGCAATCCGGGGAGAGGTAGTGAAATTAATCCTTTAGTGGGAAATCCTCAGAAAGTCGAAAAATCTTGGAAAGATGGATTTAAAGGTGTGTTGAGCACGGAATTGAGCAAAACCCTGAATACCAATAGTGCTGATGCCTCTCCAATATTTGAATCAATACAGTGGATAACAATTCAGCAATTCGAAAAATTGGGTAATGATTCCGTACCTCGTTCTCTTGTAATGATGTCAGATTTTTTGCAACATACCAGTGATTATTCTCACTATACGTCCAGTTTGGATTTCCAAAAATTTGAGAACTCCCAATACTATCGAAAAATCAAGGCGAACCTCCAAAACGTACGAGTGGAGATGTGGCAAATTAGACGAAATTCTGGTCGGCAAAATGCAAGTCTCACAGAATTTTGGAAAACCTATTTTAGGTCCCTTGGGACAACAAACATTTCGTTCAATCAAATTCCGGGGTGAACGGAATCACGCCCGAATTGAATATTTCAAGTTTTTGACATGAAGATTATCAGCAAGTCAGCTCAAACTAAAGTGGCAACCAAACAAGACTCAGTTCTTTTCTTGTTCACTTTGTCTTTGGGATTCCTTGTAATCTGGTATTTCAATGCAACTGGCAAGCCAGTAGACGCTAGAAACATTACAGACCTCGCAGTTAGAGTGGGTCTACCGTGTTTTCTGTTGCTCGTATACGCTTTGATAGTTTGGTTTATCCCAAAGTTTAGGTTGAATTCTGAGCAGGCAGGTGACAATTGCTATTATCTGGGCTTTGTATTCACCCTCATCAGCCTGGCATTTGCTCTTTACGATTTTGTCCTTGGAAGTGACAGAACTCTAATTGTTCAAGATTTTGGGATTGCACTTTCGACCACAATTGTTGGACTGGTGTTCAGAGTCTTGTTCAACCAGTCCAGACTTGATCGAGACCATGTTGAAATTGAGGTGCGGGAGTCGCTCACAGGTTCTGCTCGCGAACTAAGAAAAGAACTTGACAGAGTGGTAATTGACTTCAATTACTTCGAACGAACTCTTCAGCAGTCAATGCGAGATACATTTCTCGAGAATAAGGATTTAGTCAGTGGATTACATTCCCAACTTGCAGAGCACCATGAAAATATCGAGAAAGAACTGTTAAATCGAATCAAAGAATCTAACGAAAAATTTAGCCAATTGCAGAATCAAGTCGCCGATAAGCACGTGCAAATGTCGGAAGATTTATCGGAGAACTTTAAGGCAATAAACGCTGATTTTCTTGAAATACACTCAAAGCTGGGAAATCAATATGCGCAGATTACCGAAAAATTGTCTAGTGCCATAGAAAAATCCAACGATAGCATTGAAAAGTTGAATTCCAACTTTGAGAAGTCTAATCGGGAGTTGGTAGAGTTTCAGGAACAGCTTCTGGTCAATTCCAACAAGTCGATTCAAGTATTAGTAACTTTCGTAGAGGGCATGAATGACACTTTAGAATCGATGCAACGACCTCGCGACGAAGCAGAAAAATTGGCTGGCTCTGTGAAATCATTGAATGAACAATTGACAAAATTGAACGAAGTGTTGGACGAGTCGATGCTCGAATCACTGGCAAAATTGAAAATTCAAGCTCAAGAAACACGGAAAGAAATTATTGCTGGTAAGGAACCGTTCGACAAATCAATCAAATCAATGAAGAAGATTTCAGAGGAGTTGTCCGGTCTTGAAAGTAATCTAACTGAGTTGGCGAATTCCAACAAGAATAGCTATTCAGGTCAGAAAAGATCAAAATTCCGATTTTGGCCGAGGTCAAGTTAGTCTGTGGAGACTCACAATCTACAAGAATTTGGCTACCGAAGAGGGCTGGTACTTGGTTTCACTGCGGCAGAAATCACCATATTGCTACTTTTTCTCATGCTTTTGATAATGGGATTTTTCTTGCATGAATTGAAGGCTGTGGAGGATGAGCAAACAAATGTCGCAGAAGAGAATTCTGACAATCTGGAGAAAATTGAGTTCTATGTTGTAAAAACGACGATTATGCAAGAAACAATTAATCAACAACTTGAGGAAATTGATGTAGCCAATGCAAAGTACTTGAGGGCGGCTAGGTTGATAAGTCAACTGCAGGAAGAAAATCAACTGATTCTCAGTGAAAATAAAGCCTTGGGAGAACAAGTCGAAAAGCAAACGGTAAATAGGCTAGATGAAAAGCTGATCGAAAAAACTGAGCAGTTGGTAGAATCTGAGAAATCTTACTTGGAAGCGCAATCGACTATCGCGACATTGAAGGGAGAGGTGCAGTCTTGGAAAGATCAACTTGAAAACATAACCGCTCAACTTGAAAATCGTCAGGCTGAAATTTCTCGCAAAGAACAGGAACTAGCTGAATCAGCATCCAGCAATCAAAAGCTTACAGAGGATTTGGAAATCGCAGGGGCAAGAATTGCAAGTTTAGTAAGTAACGTTGAAACTGGCACTAAGGGGGATTTTTCATATTGTTGGTACGAAAATGTTAGTCAGAATGGAAAATCACGCAAGCGCGCAATGTACTTGTTTGACATTCGGATAAACGACGACTACATTTTTGTTGTTTATCCATGGTCGTCCGATGACAAAAGAATTTCCCTCTCGAAAAAAATCACAAACTTAAGTGCTCAAGATCTTGATCAAATTCTCGATGAAGTGAACTTTGATCGAAGGAACCTGCAAAGTAATTTGTCTTACGATAGTTTCGTACCCGTTTTTTCCAAATTGAGAGAACGGGGTTGGTCAGATCCTGACGGAAAATGCACTTTTATGGTAGGGGTTTGGGACCACACGTCTCCTCTCAATAAAAGTGGTTACAAGAAAGCACACGAACAGATTGTTGGAAAGGTGTTCAGCACATACGTTTATCAGGATACACCGTGGCCACATTAAGGGTATGCAACCAAATTATGAAAACTATTGTCGATAAAATACAGGATTGTTCTGTAATTGATCAGAAGAAATCGAATGAATTGAGATGGTTGGAGGATTTTCGATATGAGGCTGGCTTGGATTTTGAAATATTGGAGTTTGATAGAGAGAAACCCGATTTCCTGATCGAATTTGAGGGACGTTGTGTCGGTGTAGAGGTTACAGAGATTCACATCGATCAAAGCGAGATAGGTTCCGTACGTGGCTCAACTTTGCGTAAAACACGTAGCAACGCAGAGCAGATAGTTGCCCGCGCACAGAAACTGTATTTGAAGACTGACAAAAGAAACATTCATGCAAGATTCTTATTCAAAGGAAAATACTTGAATACGAATGCTAATATGAATGACATGGCAAATTCCATTGTCGAAGTTCTTGGCGAATTGGATTTAGATGAATGGGAAAGGTGCCGGATTCATCGAGATTCGACTCCAGCGACTCCGAAATTCCTATCGACCATCCTTTTGTGTGGGTTGCCGGAACAAGGTGTGTCATATTGGCAACCAATCGGCGCAGGTTTAAAAAAGAAATTGAAACCCCATCACTTAATATCTGCTTTAGAAAAGAAGAATCAAAGAATTAACGATTATCAAAGGACGGTGGGCGAGAACTGGTTGCTGATTTATGCGAATGGTTGGAAGGCTCACGGATATTTCTCCCGTCCGGTGGACTCTGAACTCAAAGGTCTCGATAGTGAATTCGAACGAACCTATGTTTTCTGCTATCCGGATGGATTTTTGATTCAGCTCAAAAATCACCTTTGAGTTCGAAAGTCCGACTCTCGAAATAATTCAGCGAATAGTCTGAAATCCTGAGCAATCTTCTTTGCTACCAATCCATCTACATGAATTTGTACTAGTGTTAAGTCACTTTTCTAATGTCGGACAGAGAAATTGCAGTCTGATGTGCTAATCATAATCCGATGCTTGATACATTTTCAAAAAGATAAAAGTTTTCGAATTTTGTTGTTTCCGACGATTCTCGACTGACTGAGCACTAGTTCATCTTTCCAAGTTAACCAAGAATTGCGCAATGTTCCTCAATGGTTCAGATAGATGTTGTGACTGACTATGGCTTCGCATTAGTCCTTCGAAATTTTCGAATTACTTGCTTCTTGGGAATTTTAATCAATTCACCCAACTGCTTCTACGCGGTTAATCTTCGCCAGAAAATTACCTGCGCTTAAATACTTCATCAACCAATTAGTCGGGCACTACAGGCATCGCTTGATCTTTCAGATTGGCATCTCTGTCAGCTTCAGCCAGATGAAGCTATTTTCTGAGAAACTATTTGTGATTTCAATGCCTGATCTATCGCTTTCAACTCCGCCACAACGGGAGTGTCAGACAGAATTCTGCCCACGTTCTCTTCAACCATCTTTGTGACTTCTTCATAGACTGCCCTGAATTCAGGATCGTGCCACCCGTCTCTGATGTACTGATCAATGAATTCGTTTCCGTTCATGTTTGCCTCTCCTGTCTTTCCCCATATCTTGAATCAATCGCTTTCTTCGGCTTTTCTGACTTTATGTTTTTTTGGATGAAATAAGTTGCTCAATCGATCGATCCTGACTCAAAATCTCGTCTGCCTTATCCGAAACAAGCGTAGATTTTCTCTTACATACTCGCAATAAAGAATACAACATGTCGTTTGGGTTCGCCCCTCAATCGTAAATTCAATAGTCAAGCGAATCATAAAGTTAGTCCAAATCGCAACATTTGATTCACAGCGAAGGTGTTGTTGATGGAAGCAGAGAGTCGGTTCAACATACAGCCGTTTATTTCAGAACATCCTTCAAGAGCTTGCACCGTTCGTAAACCAAATGAACTGAGTGAACAATAATCAATTCAGACATTGAAGTCGCGGTACTTATGTGAGCGGCGATTCCACCATGACCGATCATCGCGATGTGTGGAAAACTTTTCGAATCCCTCTTCGACCTCTTCCGTCGCAATTTTTCAGTAAATGCATCAGGGTCGCAGTTCATTCTCTCAACCTCCATTTGCACGCTACTTGCAATTCGAACCGGCTATCGCGAACAGCAATATCAAGCATTTGCCGATCAACTGCATGCGATCTGCCGGAAATTTTCGACTCAGGTCACTCAACTGGGTGGAATTAATCTATATGGCAATATTGATTGAGTGAAAACTGTCTGTCAGACGAATTGACTGGATCGGCTTTTTCAAAATTTACTTTGTCAGCTGAAACAACCGCTTTGCCGCTTCAACGGTCTTGGCAAAACCCTATGTTTCCGATTCAGTGCGGCACTGAAAGCATCCATTTCATTGGACCAATCGCAGTCTTTTCGGAATGTTTGCCATGGTAAACACTCGAAAATTGCCGGTCAGAAAAAATGTGTCAGGCTCGAGAACACATTTATTGTGGATTTTTTTCAATTCTTCTGTTACAAGGACAGTTCGTAAAGAGCCTCATGTACGGAGAACGCGATGAATGAGAATGACAAGACAGATAATGGCAAGCGGCACACAGGGAATATTCACATTGATTTTTTCTCGGAGCAGTTCGAAACCAAGGCGCAGGCCGGATCGCTGCTGAGGCTGGCTTTCGAGCCGGCGCAACTGGCGCTGTTCGATCTCGACACCATCCGCCTGGAGCCGAAGCGGTGGACCCGGCTCAAAGACAGCGACGCCCCGAACAGCCAGGAGGCCGACCTTCTGCTGTCGGTGCGGCTCAAGGAAGGCGCAAGGGTGACGGTCAGCATCATCATCGAGCACAAGAGCGAAGACGACCACCGGCTGATGGGGCAGCTGCTGCTCTATCAGAAGAACTGCTTCGAGCGCCGCGCGCCGGCGGTGATCCCGATCGCCCTGTACCATGGCAGAACGAAAGGCTTTCCAAGATACAGATCATTCCAGCACTACCAGCAGGAAAAGCTGAAAGTGCCGGCGGAGCTGATCGGGCGCTTCTCAAGGAACATGATCGAGTTCCAGCCGGTGGTGATCGACCTGACGGATGAGGACACCTTCCGGAGCCTGACGGCCCTGCCGCTGAGCGCGCAGGTGCCGCTCTCGATCATGGGGCGGGTGTGGACTGCGGACCGGAAGACCATTGCCAATGCGGCGGAGCAGTGCGCGCCGCTGCCTGAGATCCAGCGCATGGCCCTGGTCCGGCAGTGCGCCATCTACCTGTCTGCTGTGAGACGCGAGTATAAAATAGGTGACCTGATGAGATATGTCAACGAACAACTGCCCGGAGATGAAGCGATGCAGGAATTAGCGAAAGAGTGGAACTGGGTCAAACGACCCGACATTGTCGAGGAAGGCAAGCAGATTGGGCTCAAGGAAGGCCGACAAATTGGTCAAGAGGAGGGACGGCAGATTGGTCAAGAGGAGGGACGGCAGCAAGGGTTGCAGGAAAAAGCCTTTGAGGTTGCTGAAAAACTGTTGCGAAAAGGCCTGTCAGTGGATGAAATCAGCAGTATCACTGGTTTGGATAAAGGACGGATCGATCGGCTGTCAAACAGTCACTGACAGTTCCAGCAAATGACATGTTGATGAAAAAGATCAGCACCGTAGAATATTGAAGATTCGACTCAACTGACAAATCAGGTTCGATACGGCCAAGCAATTGTGAGCTTCAATCAACCGCGGCTACGTCTAACACCCGCAGAGGCTGTCTGTGATGCTTGCGAGGGTCAGTCCAATATGTCTGTGATGCCTGGATAGATTTTTTCTCTATCAGTTTCGTTCAGATGAAGCCTTTTCTCGCGACACTGATTTGTGTGACTCCAATTCCCGATCTCTCGCTTTCAATTCGGCTACAAGAGGAGTGTCAGACAGTTTTCTGCCCACATTCTCTTCAACCAACCTCGTGCCTTCTTCATAAGCCGCCCTGAATTCAGGATCATGCCACCTGTCTGTGATGTACTGATCAAGGTAATCGTTTCCGTTCATATTTGCAGCTCCAAAATTTTTTTACCGTTTACAACTCAGCAATTCGATCAACGAACATCGCATCACCGTAACTGTAGAACCTGAACTCCTGCTTGACCGCGAATCGATAAGCAGCCGAAACCCGTTCCAATCCGCCGAATGCGCTCACCAGCATCAGCAAAGTTGACTTCGGCAGGTGAAAATTTGTGATCAGTCCATCGACCACCCTGAACCGGAATCCCTGCCTGATGAATAGATCCGTCTCTCCATTGTACGGCTGCAGCGAACCACCTTGCGCGGCCGTCTCAAGCACCCGCACGGTTGTTGTTCCAACAGCTATAACACGCCCGTCTCGCAAAAGAGTCTGCTCCACCGCGTCACAGACCGACTTCGACACCTGGCAGACTTCGCTGTGCAATCTGTGCCGCGTAATGTCATCGGAGCGAATCGGAGCGAAAGTCCCTGCACCCACATGCAAGGTCACATACTGAATCTCCACGCCCGCCAGTTCAAGTTCCTCGATCATCTCCTCACTGAAATGCAGACCCGCGGTTGGTGCCGCCACAGACCCGTCATGTCGAGCATAAACATTCTGGTATCGAATCCGATCTTCCGCCTCGACTGGCCGGCTGATATACGGCGGCAACGGCACTGACCCGCACCGTTCAATAATCGATCGAACAGAAACACCTTGATCCGTCTGCAGCACAAACAGATCTCGCTTGCGTCCGATCGCGGTCAGATTGAATTGCTGATCGAGAACAATCGAATCGCCTGTTTTAATTGGCCTTCGCGCCTTCAGTTGAGCCTGCAGCTGACTCTCACTCTCAATCCGTTCAACCAGAATCTCGACTCGCCCGCCTGTGGGCTTGCGCGCTTCAAGTCTGGCGGGAATGACTCTGCTGTCGTTGCAGACCAGAAGATCACCGGCGCGCAACACCTGCCCGAGCTGTGAAAACCGCAGCTCTGTCAGCTGACCTTGCTCGCGTCCGACAACCAGCAGGCGGCTCTGGCTTCTCTCGGAGGCGGGATATTGGGCGATTAACCGTTCAGGCAGGTCGAAATCGAATTGGTGGATATCGATATCATGCTCCTTGTGCACAATCAGTTCGACATCGGACTGTCTGGATGCAACGCCCATTCAGTCCAGGAGCCGTCGTAAAGGCGCAGACCGCTTTGACGCTGTTGATATATGGCCAGCAGAACAATCGCCGCAGTCACGCCTGACCCGCATGTGCTCACGATCTGCTGATTCTCACCGACCGACAGTGAGTCAAGCATGCCTGATATCGCTCGAGAGTCCTTCATCGTTCCGTCTTCGTTCAGCAGGTCCGCGTAGTACATGTTCTCACTGCCCGGAATGTGACCGCCTCTCAGCCCCGGACGCGGCTCGGGCTCGGTGCCATTGAATCGACCCGGCGATCGGGCGTCCAGCAAAACCACTGACTCATCTGACAGGCTTTCAACAACTTCCTCGCGAGCGATAACCGCATCGCCCGGATCCTGTCCTCGATAGATTTGCGGTGTCACTTCGCGCATGTCTTCTGCAAGCTCGCCATCCACCCCTTTCCACGCCGGAAGGCCGCCATCGAGCACGCTGACCTTCTTGTGACCGAATGCGCGAAACATCCACCAGGCGCGGGCGGATGCCACAAAGTTGCCGCGATCGTAGGCGATGACGCGATCCGAATCGGAAATCCCCAGATCGCCCGCTGACTGCTCGAATTTAGCCAATGACGGAAAAACGTGAGGCAGCTGAATTGACGTGTCGGCAACTTTGTCAATGTCAAAGTGAACCGCGCCCGGAATGTGCTCAAGCAGAAAAGTCTCATACGCGTTGCTGGGCACATTCGGCATGTACCAGGTCGCGTCGATGAATTTAACATCGGACTCACCGGAAAGAGCCAGTGCGTCTTGAGCCGAAATCAGCGGTTCAGTAAACATAAGGGTCCCCAAGATCTATCTGTAAAAGCGTAACATTTTAAGCAGGACTGCCCACCTCCGCCTCTATTTTCCGATACCAGACAGCCAGCAGCAGGCCGCGCGTCAGCATGAATGCCATGATTCCCAGCCACAGCCCGTGATTGCTGAAAAGATGCTCGCCGGGATAAGCGACAATGAAAAACACGATCATCGCGATGATCAGGCAGTTTCTCATCTCAGCGGTACGGGTCATGCCGATGTACACGCCATCGAACAGGAATGGCCAAACGCAGAAAAGCGGCGCAATGATCATCCAGATCAGATACTCGCCGGCTGTCGCGCGGACACTTTCAATCCCAGTCATCAGCCCGACGATGAAATCTCCTGCCAGCGCATACACCAGGCAGAAGCCAATGCTCACAATAAACGACCACACCAATGTAACTGCAACGGTTCGATGCAGACGCTGTCGGTCCCTGCCACCATAAGCATTTCCAGCCAGCGCCTCTGCGGCATGGGCGAATCCGTCCAGTCCGAAAGCCAGAAAGTGCAGCAGGTGAAGGAGAATTGCATTAGCCGCCAGAACCACATCACCATGCTTGGCGCTCACCCACATGAAATAGATGAAAACGATCTCCAGACAGAGCGAGCGAATCAGGATATTGACGTTCACCTGAACCAGCCGCACGATCTTGTCCCGTTGAAATATCTGCATCTGGGACAATCGCGCCGGAGAGATTCGCAGCAATCTGATACAGATCCACAACCCCGCGAATGCGGTTGTCACTTCACTGATGACTGTCGCTGCCGCAACTCCCGCAACACCCCAGCCGAAGACGATGACAAACAGCAGATCCAGAACAATATTCATGCCGTTCAGCAGCAGTTGCAGAACCAGTGCGGTCCGCATGCGCTGCAAGCCGAACAGCGTCCCGATCACCACCAGGTTGAACATTGCGAAAACCGCGCCCCAGACCCGAATCTGGTAATAATCGAGTGCGAACGATTCGACCGTTTCGGATGCCTCGAAGAACCAGAATACTGCAAGGCCGATCGGTACTTGCAGTACGACTATCAAACCGCCGACACTCAACGCAACACCCAGCCCCCGAATGAATGCCGCGCCGATCTCCAGCTGGTCGTTGGCGCCATAGCTCTGTGCGACAAAGCCGGTGGTTCCCATGCGCAGGAATCCCACCAGCCAATAGATCGTGCTGAAGATCAGCGCGCCAAGCGCCACCGCACCAATGTAGGCAGGATTTGGCAGATGACCGACAACTGCGGTATCCACCGCTCCCGCAAGCGGCAGGCTCAGACCTGCAATAATGACCGGCCAGGTAAGATTCAGCACCCGGCGATGCAGCGCGCCGTTTTCCTTGAAATTCAGAGCCTGCCTGATCATTCAATATTCGCTCCAGCCGCGGACCGACACTCGCCGGGCGGGGCAGTCAAGGCTGATGTAAAATTATGCAACGCCAAAATCCTCTCTTGCCGGGATGGCGAAATTGGCAGACGCGCCGGATTCAAAATCCGGTGGTGGAGACACCGTGAGAGTTCGAGTCTCTCTCCCGGCACCAATTCCACTGGCTGTTCGAGATGAAGTTCCTATTTGACCTGCTGCCGCTGATCCTGTTCTTCGTTGCGTACAAGATGTATGACATTTTTGTCGCGACAGGCGTGGCGATCGCGGCGTCCTTCGTTCAGATCGGGGCGTTCTGGCTCAAGCATCGAAGATTCGAGACGATGCACGTGATCACGCTGGTGGCTCTGGTGGTTTTCGGAGGCATGACCATCTTGCTGCGCGATCCTCTGTTCATCAAGTGGAAAACGACCATCGTCAACTGGCTGTTCGCGGCAATTATCCTGTATTCGCAGTTTTTCATGAAACGCTCTGTGTCCGAAATACTGTTTGGTGACAAGGCGCAGATTCAGCTGCCGCGCAAGGCATGGCGGCTCTTCAACATGAACTGGGGGATTTTCTTCCTGTTCATCGGTGCGCTGAACATCTATGTGGCCTTCTACTACGGCCTGCATCTGGATGAGGCGGTCCGCGAAGAGATCTGGGTCAACTTCAAGGTGTTCGGAGTGATCGCCCTGACGATTGTGTTCACCATCGTGCAGATTGTGCTGATGGCCCGATTCGTCAAACGCGAGGATTTGGAAATTTAGGCGGCAGCCATCCCTGTTGCTGACGGCGGTCCGATTGATCGCACAGTCAGCTGATCGCCTCAATTGGCGGACGATGCGCCAGGTTGTTCAAGACATACCGCAGAATTCCCTTGCTTTGGAAATACTCCCATTCTCTGGGGGTGTCGATGCGAACGATCACGCGGAAAAGCTGATGCGATCCGTCATTTCTGATGGCGGCAATCTGCACAAGATCGACACCTTTCTCCAAGCCCCTGATATGAAACACCTCCTCACCGGTCAGTTCCAGCGACTGGCGCGTGTCTCCGTCTTGAAACTGCAGCGGCAGAATGCCCATCCCCACAAGATTCGAGCGATGAATCCTTTCGTAGCTCTCAACGATCACTGCGCGCACGCCCAGCAGCAGCGGACCCTTGGCCGCCCAGTCGCGCGATGATCCAGATCCATACTCCTTGCCGGCAATGACAATCAAGGGGACGCGGCCTGCGCGATAGCGTTCAGCCGCATCAAAGATAGTCATGACCTCACCGGATGGCATGTGGCGCGTCCAGCCGCCTTCCGTTCCCGGGGCAAGCTCGTTGCGCAAGCGAACATTTGCGAAAGTGCCGCGCATCATCACTTCGTGATTGCCGCGGCGCGAGCCGTAGGAGTTGAAATCGGCAGTGTCCACCCCTCTTTCAATCAGATATCGCCCCGCAGGGCTGGCGGGCATGATCGCGCCGGCGGGAGAGATATGGTCGGTCGTGATGCTGTCACCGAGGAAGGCAAGCGCTCTCGCGCCCTGAATGTCGGCGATCTGCTGACGTTGGGATGGACTGGTCATGTCATCGAAATATGGAGCTTTCCGGATATAGGTTGATGATTCGTTCCAGTTGTACTGGCTGGACTGGACGACGGGAATCTTCGCCCACTGCGGATCACCTTTGAATACATCGACATACTTGGACTGAAACACTTCACTGGTCACAAAACTGTCAATCACGCGATTGATCTCCGCGGCCGTTGGCCAGATATCGCGAAGATAGACATCCTCGCCGTCTGTACCGATGCCGATCGGGTCGTTTTGCAGATCAACGCACATTGTGCCGGCCAATGCGTAGGCGACAACCAGCGGCGGCGAGGCGAGGAAATTCATCTTCACAGCCGCGTGGACCCGGCCCTCGAAATTGCGATTGCCCGACAGCACCGAACTGACTACCAGCTCACCTTCCTTGATTCCAGATGCGACCGGCGCCGGCAGCGGACCGCTGTTGCCAATGCAGGTGGTGCAGCCATAGCCAACCACCGAAAATCCGATCTCCTCCAGCGGATCAAGCAGCCCGGAACGCTCCAGATACTCGGTTACGACCTGAGACCCGGGCGCGAGCGAGGTTTTCACCCAGGGCCGGGATTTCAGCCCCCTCTTTGCGGCATTCTGTGCCAGAAGACCGGCCGCAACAATGACCGCGGGATTCGAGGTGTTGGTGCAGCTGGTAATTGCCGCGACAACGATATCGCCGTTGGAGAGCTCGACTGGCTTTGAATCCAATTCAATGTCAACCGAATCCGCAATCTGGCCTTTGCCGCGCAGATTGGCGATGTGACCGGCAACCTGACTCTTTGCATCCTTCAGCAGCAGTCGGTCCTGCGGGCGTTTCGGCCCGGCAATGCTGGGAGCCACATCAGCCAGATCCAGTTCGACAATCTCATTGAAGCGGACATCATCACCGCTGCAGCCCGCCTCTCGAAACATGCCCTGATGCCGGGCATACGCTTCAACCAGAGCGATCGACCTTTCGGAACGGCCGGTCAGCCGCAGGTAGTCGAGCGTGCTGGAATCGATCGGGAAAATGCCGCATGTCGCGCCGTATTCCGGCGCCATGTTGGAGATGGTTGCCTGATCAGAGACCGACAGGTGATCCAGCCCGTCTCCGAAAAACTCAACAAACTTGCCAACCACGCCATGCGCTCTCAAGAGCTCCACAACGGTCAGAACAAGATCGGTGGCAGTCGCGCCTTCCGGCAATGAGCCGCGCAGCCTGCATCCAACCACCCGCGGCAGCAGCATCGCGATCGATTGGCCAAGCATCGCCGCTTCCGCCTCGATCCCGCCGACACCCCAGCCCAGCACACCGATGCCATTGATCATGGTTGTGTGAGAGTCGGTTCCCACGACCGTGTCGGGAAACGCCTGCGGATTTCCATTGAACGGCTTTTCGGCAACGACAGATGCCAGAAATTCAAGATTGACCTGATGCACGATGCCTGTTGATGGCGGAACAACGCTGAACTGCGCGAACGAATTCTGACCCCAGCGCAAAAAGGAATAGCGCTCGGTATTCCGTCGATACTCCAGCACCGCATTGAGATCAATCGCATTGCTGGAGCCGAAGTGATCCACCATCACCGAGTGGTCGATCACCAGATCTGTTCGAATCACCGGGTTGACTGCTTTCGGGTCATAGCCCATCTTTGCCAGCGCATCCCGCATGGCAGCCAGGTCGACGATTGCGGGCACTCCGGTGAAGTCCTGCATCAGCACCCGCGAGGGAGAGAAGCCGATTTCCTTCTCGGGCGGATTGATTTCGTCCCACTGGGCGACGGTCAGAATCTGCTCTTCCGTGACATCGATGCCGTTCTCATGGCGCAGCAGATTCTCAAGCAGGATCTTGAGCGAATAAGGCAGAGATTGAATGCTGTATTCCCGGGCAAGGCGCTCAAGCGAAAAGATCTCGTAGGATCGCTTGCTGAATTCCAAGGTGGTTCGGGTATCAAACGTATTTGACATGGGCTGATCGTTCCTGGTTGATGTTTGCGGATGGACGATGAGAGTCAGCGGCGCGCGAATGCCGGCAGTCGGACCGGCGCCTCAGCCGCGTTCAATTCAAGACTGTTGGTGTTGCCGCATCCTGCGGTTCGGCAGGATGCGGCAGGAAGACTGGGATCAGAAATCGGTTTACTCAACACTGATGGAAATCGTCTTGTCTTTGTCCGATTTCTTCGGTATGGTCAACTGCAGTATGCCGTCGCTGTAGGATGCGGAGATCTGGTCTGGCAGTATGCTGGCCCGGAACTTGATGCTCCTCAGAAATGTGCCGACTCGACGCTCGTGCTGCACCCAGTGACCCCCTTCATGCTTGACTCGCTCAACATCCGCATTGATGGTCACGGTTCCGCCTGAACACGAAATCTTCACCGCGTCTTTGCTGACACCGGGCATTTCCACACTCGCGTGATATGCGGATTCATCTTCATACAGGTCAACTGCTGGAGTCAGTTCGCGGCTGGTTTCCTGGGCGGGCGGGTGTTTGACCCCCAGAACCTGCTGAAAGAGATTTTCAGGATCGTCCGGATAGATGTAATATCCGCCGAATGGCGATGCGATTTTGTGTACCACGGCACACCTCCATGTCTACTTCTCAACCACCAAAGTGGCGCAAGATTTGAGATTTGGCGCACACGCAGAAATTCGACAGCGTGTTGAAAACGCCGGTATGTTGCAGTGCATTATATGCAAACCGCTGATGAATTTGCTTTGAATCAGATGTCCTCGAATTGCTATGTTTCCAGCGGAGAATCGGTGTCGCCATCGTCTTCAATTCCGGCGATCATCTCCAGGAAATCGGCCTCACTCAATATGGTCACACCCAGCTGTCGCGCCTTGTCTGCCTTTGAGCCCGCCTTGTCCCCTTCGATCACAAAATCTGTGTTTTTTGACACGCTTGAAGCGACACTCGCGCCGTGCGCTTCCAATCGCTTCTTGGCTTCTGCGCGCGGCATTTCACTCAGCGTTCCAGTCAGGACGAATTTCTTTCCCTGTAGTCTTTTTTCAGCTGACTGATCTTCGGCGGGCACCGCGATCTGGATTCCGCGCTCCAGCAAAGCGGCAATGATCTGGCAGCTTCTTTCGTCGGAGAAGTACCCGGAAATTCCCTCGGCGACGATCGGCCCGATGCCGTGAATGTCAGAAAGTTCCGTCTCGCTGGCGCGCATCAGATTATCAAGCGTCCTGAAATGCTGCGTCAGAATGACAGCCGTCGACTCCCCCACATGAGGGATGCCGAGCGCCACCAGGAACTTGGGCAGCGTTGTCTGCTTGCTTTTCTCGATTGCCGCAAGCAGGTTCTGCGTCGACTTCTCGGCCATTCGCTCAAGCGTCAGAATCTGCTCTGACTCAAGCGTGTAGAGATCGGCAACCGTTTCGATCAGCCTGCGATCAACCAGTTCGCTGATGACAGCGGGGCCGAGACCCTCGATATCCATCGCTCCTCTGGAGACGAAGTAGCTGATCCCCTGCTTCAGCTGTGCGGGACACACCAGTTTGCCAGTGCATCTTGATACCGCGCCATCCTCGTCGCGAATGATGCTGGAGCCGCAGACCGGGCAGGAGTCCGGATAGACATAAGGCTGGGTTCCTTCCGGACGCTCATCCAAGACGACCCGCACCACCTGGGGAATCACATCACCCGCGCGGCGAATGATGACCGTGTCGCCGACTCTGACATCCAGACGATTGATCTCGTCCTCGTTATGGAGCGTTGCATTGGACACAGTCACCCCCGCAACTTCAACCGGCGCAAGCCGCGCGACGGGAGAGGCCGCTCCGGTCCGGCCGATCTGAATATCAATTCCAATGACGGATGTGGTGCGCTCCTGTGCGGGAAACTTGTGCGCCGCCGCCCACCTCGGCGCCCGCGTGATGAACCCCAGCTCCTCCTGATCAGCTAGACTGTTGACTTTGTAGACGACCCCATCGATGTCATAATCGATGCGATCTCGAATCTCGAGAATTTCCTTATGGCGGACAAGACACTCTTCGATGCCTTTCACCACGCGGGACTCCGGCGACACCTTGAATCCGAGCTTTGTCAGCAGCTCAAGCTGGCCTGACTGAGATTCGGGAAATGCGGTGCCCTCGCAGCGAGCGATGGAGTAGAACATGGCGTCAAGCGGACGTTCGCTGGTGATTTTGGGATCCAGCTGCCGCAAGCTTCCAGCCGCCGCATTGCGCGGGTTCATGTAAGTCACCCGTTTGACCGGCTTGCCGGCGGCCGAACCGGCCGCTGAGGGCGGATCGCGGTTGTCGGTGTCGAAACTGCCTGATTCCTGGTCTGTCAATTCAGCGGGTTCACTGCTTTCCTGCGCTTTTTCCTGCTTTTGCCGCTCCCGTTCCGCCGCCTCTTCAATCAATCGCTCATTCAGTTTTTCGAATCCGCTGCGGCTCATGAAGACCTCGCCGCGCACCTCTAGCGCTGATGGCGCCAAGTCAGCCTGAATTTCCAGCGGAATGCTTCTGATGGTTCGAACATTCCGGGTGACATCTTCACCGGATTCGCCGTCACCGCGGGTGGCCCCCTGAACAAGCCTGCCATCTTCGTAAACCAGACTGATCGCCAAACCATCAATCTTCGGCTCAACCAGATAGTCCACCAATTCCGCGCCCGTACCGTCCCTCACTCTCTGGTCGAAGTCGCGTGCATCCTGATCACTGAAGACATTGTTGAGCGAAAGCATCGGCACTCCGTGGCGCACTTCGGCAAACGGACCTGCCAACTTGCTGCCGACTCGCTGTGTCGGCGAGCTGTCTGAAAAAAAATCTGGATGCCGGCTCTCAAGTTCAGCCAGTTCCTGAAACAGCTGATCGTATTCGTGATCAGTAACTTTCGGGTCGTCGAGAATGTAGTAGGCGTGATCGTGCTGACGAATCAGGCAGCGCAACAGCTGGACGCGCTCGCCAGCTTCTTCCCGCGAGAGCATGCCTACCGCTCTCGCGACAGATGGGGCATTTCCGAAACGCCTGTTCCCTCTTCATCAAACGGCAGCGAATGGAAAAGGCGCATCGCCGCCTCGCTGCCCGGAATGATTCCGCAGTATTCCATGTCATCGGCAAAATTTCGGATGTGAGAGCGAATCACCCCGATTTCCGCGGCAGAGACCCTGTTGCGGTCCTCATCGACCAGTCTCAGCGAAAATCGATTCTCGAAATCTCTTGCCAGTTCAACCATCTGATCGAAAGCGTCGAGCGGATCTTGAACACAGGGCAGATTGCAATAAAGAGCCAGCCCGAATTCCTCGCTGTCATCCTCTTCATCCTGATTTGGGGGCAGCGTTTTTGTGATCGAAAACAGCGGCGCGCGATTCTGTGACAGCAGATTGATTTTTTCATAGACCCTTCCATCGGCGCGTCCCACGAGCTGATATTCCCGCGCCACATACTCCAGCATTCGGTCGGAAAGTCTGCGGTTGTTTGCTGAAAGCAGAATCAGTACAGCCTGAATGTTCAAGTTGTCAACCTGTTCGGTCAGGGTTCGGGAGACACTCAGCGCCGAATCAAGCGAGAGGGAAGGATAGAACGGCCTTGACAGCGACTTCGCAATCTGCTCGCCCATATTGTAGAACCGCCACCAGCTGCGCTCATCGACTGACTTTCCAGCGTGGGTCAGCTGCATTGTCAGGATCAAGTCGCCGAAACGGGCAGAAACATGCTCATCCTGAAGATTGGCCCAGCTGTCGCTGTCAGCCAGCTGACCGTACATCGACACCGGCATTTCAATGTTCTCACCGAAATCTCGAATCAGAGCGAGCAGCTCGATGCGCGCAACGGTCGTGTCATTGCCCGGAAGCCAGCAGACCATATCGACAATCTGACTGCCCGAAGCATGGATTTCGGGAAACGTGATCGACTCATCAACATCAATCTGCTCGATCAGTGTCAGACTTCCGTCATCGTCGCGCCCATTCACTTCGGCGGTTCGAAGCGGGAGATTCGTCTGAATTCCGATATTCGGCTCAACAATCATGGGCTCCTCAATATCTCTCCATCCGGCATCCTCTGATATCTCGTGCATTCGGTCTTCATCAATGACGGGTTCGAGCTGTTCCTCAGCCAGAACAGCGTGCTGCTCTGACTCCTCTTCTGGCTGCGGCTCAATATCCGGCAGAACGAACTCCTCATCCAATGGCTCCCAGTCATCAGTCTCAGCAGAGATTGAATCATCCAAATCCTCGTCTGTGGACAGCTGCTGGGGCTCATACTCTTCATGTGCGGCGTCATCGTCATGCCACTCCCAATAATCAGCAGACTCTGAATCACCATTCAGATTCTCTGCGCGGCGGGGTGGGGTCGCATCATCAGAATGCGCCTGCCTGACCGGCCCCAGCTGGATGCCATCCGCGTACCGATACTGCTCCGTGCTGGTATCTGTCATGTCAATTTCCGGCGCGACCCGCTTGAGGGAGATGTTGTTTCGAACTGTGGCGGTTCGAGTCTGCCGGAAAACAATCCAGCAGCCCACAATCAGCAATAGAAATATTGCCCCGAATATCAAATAAAAATCCATTATGCTGCGAACTCCTGAGCTTCCAACAAATCAACCGAAAGAACTTTAGAAACATTAGGTTCCGGCATTGTTACGCCGATCAGCGCGTCAACCGATTCCATGGTAATCTTGTTGTGCGTGATGAGAATCATCTGAGTCGCATCCGACAGCTCATGCAGGCTGCTGCACAGTCGGTAGACGTTTTCATCATCCAGCGGCGCATCGATTTCGTCCAGCAGGCACACCGGCGATGGATTCAATTGAAACATCGACAGTATCAGCGCCACTGCGGTCAGCGCCTTCTCACCGCCCGACAGCGCCTGAATGTTGTGTATTCGCTTGCCCTTGGGACGCGCATAGATCTTGAGCCCGGCATTGTCGGGATATTCACCTGTCAGCTCCAGGTGCCCGCTGCCGCCGCCGAAGAGTCTGGGTATCAGTCTCTGAAACTCGGAGTCGACGAGACTGAAAGTCTCGTTGTAGCGCTCGCGCGACTCCCTGTCAATCTTGCGGATGGTTTTCTGCAGCGTTTCCATCGCACGGGTGAGGTCATCAAACTGGCCGTCCATATAGGATTTGCGCTCCAGTTCCTGCTCATACTGCTCAACCGCGACCAGGTTGACAGACCCGATGCTGTCGATTCGCTTCTCCAGCCGCTCAAGCTGCGCGACGGTTGCCTCGTGATCGAATGCCGCATCCAGACCGGCTGAGACGGTCTCGGCATCCGCATTGCGGTCAGAAATTTTCTGTCTGACTTCCTCGCATTGCGCAGACAGACGGCCCAGCTCGGCATTGCGCTCCTGCAGCGTCAGATTCACCTCCTCAACCTTGAACTGATTCTGAAGGCGCGTCTCATCCAGCTGCCGGCGCTCACTCTCAACCCCCTCGATGCTGTTTCTCATTTCGGCAAGCTGCGCATCCGCAGTCTTGCGCTGTGCGACAAATTCATTCAGATTGGCCTGCAAAGACACTGTGGGGTCACCGGCGGTCAGCAATTTGGTCTCAAGAGCCTGCACTTCGGCGCGGATGTCGGACTTTCGCTGCTGAAGATCGGTGATCGATGACTCGGCGAGTTTCTGATCGGCGATGAACTTCTGCGCCTCAAGCTCAAGCTGGTAGCAGCTGCGAATCGAGTCGCTTACGGTGTTCTGCAGCTCTTTCAGTTCCTGGGTCTGGGTTCTCGACTGTTTCAGCCGCGCTTCTTTTTCCTGCTCCACAACGGCCAGCGCTTCGCTTTCCTGCTGCAGTACGCGGCGCATTCGCACCTGCTCGGTTTCCAGATCTGATCGAAGACTCTGCATCTGCCGCTCGCGGCTTTTCAGGTCATCCAGCTTGGTGATCGCCTGCAGGCGTCGCACCTCGCGCTCGTTCATCTGAGCGCGAGTCCGCTCCAGCTCACTGATCCGCCTCGCCAGGCGCTGACGTTTCCCGGTGAGCTGATTTTCAAACGCAGACACTCGATTTCGCAATTCTTCAATCCCGCGCTTCTTCTCTTCTTCAACAGCATCGATCTCAACCACCTTCCGGCGCAATTCCCGAACCAGATTGGCGGTCTCAAGCCGCCCTGTCGACTGCTCTTCCCCGACTGCGGGGGCACACCAGTTCACACCGACCATGGCCCCATCCGGCGTGACGACACATTCACTGCCGTTCAGCTGATCCTGCATCATCATGGCCGCCGACATCGATTCAGCCGTGTAGACACCGGCCAGCAAGCCTTCTGCGCTGTGATTCGGACTTTCGACATGCTGTGCCAATCCGCCTGCCTGACCGTTCGAAACCGCACCGCCGCCATTCACGAAAAAGCAGCGCGTGGAGAATTTGCGATCCTCCAGTTTTCGACCCACGGATCCGATATCGTCGACACACAGCGCTGTCAGCTTCTCTCCGAGCACGCGATCCACCGCTCGCTCCCAGCCATCTGACACAGTGACCGCCGTATACAGCTCCTTGGCCTCGGCGAGGTTGTGTTCAGCCAACCAGCTCGCGAACTCCTCATCAAACTCAGTGGCGGCGGCCGCCAGACTTCGCTCCAGCGCACCCAGCTGCACGCGGGTCTCGCGGGCGCTTTCCCTGAGCGCGTCCAATTCAATGGAAAGCCAATCAATACGGGTTCTGTTTTCTGTCAGATCAGACTCCAGCTGATCGATTTCGGCGCGCAATTGATCACACTCTCCAGCAACTCGCTTGACCTGCTGGTCAGAGTCTTCGCGGCTGTGCTCTGAAGTTTCTGAATTGAGCTGGACTATTTCGGCCGATACCGAATTGATCGTGTCCGAAGATGCGATCAAGTTCTGCCGGTTCTGCTCCAGCGCCGCGAATGCCGACTCGCGGCGACGCACCGCTTCGATGACCTGCTGATCAATCGCCTCAACCTGGCTCTGAAACTCAGCCTGCTGCGCCTCTTCGCGCATCATTCGGGACTGCTGGGCTTGAAGCGCGTCTTGCGCATCTGTCAGCTGCGTCTGGATTCGTTGATATGAATCTCCAGCGGCGCTTGCCTTTTCCTGCTGCTCAACGATCGCGTTTTCCGTATCGACGAGCTGTGATGACTTTGACTGAAGCTCATGCTGGGTGCGTTCGATGTCTTCAGCGCATTCCTTGATCCGTCGATCACAATCTGAAATCTCGGCATTGATCCGAAACAGCTCCATCTGCATGTCCGTCAGCTGCGACTCCAGTTCGAGCCGTTTCTCGCGCGACTCCTCAAGGTTCGCCTCCACCGCCCTGACACGAGCTGTGCGCTTCTCCAGTTCCACGGCAAGGTCTGACTTTGCAGCCTTGATTTCCGCAACCTGCCGGCTGAGGTCCTGCCAAGAATACGCCAGCAGCTGAATGCGCAGCGAATCCAGCCGCTCTTTTTGCTCGGTGTAGCGGCGCGCCTGCTCGGCCTGATACTTCAGCTGCCGGATGCGCTTGTCAATCTCGCCGCGCATGTCGTCCAGACGTTCCAGATTGATCTCAACCCGCTTCAGCTTGAGGAGTGTTTCGTGACGCTTCTCGCGGAACTTCGAAACGCCTGACGCCTCCTCGATGAACTCGCTGAGATCTTCTGGCTTGCCTTCGACGATGCGGCTGATCATGCCCTGCTCAATGATCGAGTAGCTGCGCGGCCCGAATCCGGTGCCGAGAAACAGCTCCTTGACATCCCGCCGTCTGGAGCGGGTGCCGTTGATGAAGTACTCTGAGATTCCGTCGCGGGTTACCGTGCGCCGGATGGAAATCTCGGCGTACTTCTCCCACTGCCCGCCGCAGCGACTCAGTGAGTTGTCGAACAGCAGCTCGACACTGGCCTGCCCGGCGGGCTTGCGTTTTGAGGAGCCGCTGAAAATGACATCGTCCAAGGTTCCGCCGCGCAGACTCTTGGCCGAGGATTCGCCCACCACCCAGCGGATGGCGTCGACGACATTGGATTTTCCAGACCCATTGGGGCCGACAATGCCGCTGAGCGACCTTGGCACATGAAGCGCGACCTGGTCAGCAAACGACTTGAAACCAGAGATTTTGATGCTGATGAGATGCAAGTTTTGCGGCCTCTCAACTGCGAAAGTCAGCGGCTCGGACTGCGGTCCGCAGCCAAGTGATCAGGAAACGAGTTTGTTGCGCCTGCGTCGCTCAACGATCACCTTCCAATATTCAGTCGTGCGGCACCGTCTGCTTCAATGACGGCCGATCTCGCACTGACTCATGCCAGGATTCCAATTTCGGCCGCCCAGCGCGCCAATTCTCTGAACTGAACCGAAAATCCAGATAATCCAGCGCACAGGCAACTGTCAGCTGCCCGATCGAAAAATCGCCTGACAGGTGATCGGATTCGCGCTCAAGCGCATCCAATGCGCGCTCGACGGCTGCCTTGCAGCGATCAGCGAAAACCGCGGACTGCTGCTCTTCCGGCCGGCGGCCCTCAAGCACCCGGCCCACGGCGGCTTCCAGGATTCCATCTCCGATCGCCTGCAGCCGCAGCGCTGCCCAGCGCGGCGCGCCACTTGACGGAAACAGTTTGGGCGATGACCCCAGGCTGTCCAGATATTCGCAGATCACGGGAGAGTCAAACAGAACCTGTCCATTCTCAACCGTCAGAGCCGGCACCTTGCCCAATGGATTGTCAGCGGGCAGATCGGTATCCGGCGCCCAAGGATTGGTCATCACATTGCGAACGTGATTGTGCAGCCCGCACTCGATGATGGTGGCGGAAACTTTGCGAACAAAAGGTGATGTCGTTGAATAGCGCAGCTCAAACATAGAACGCTCTCATAAAATAAAGTGAAGTGCAGCCCTGATTGACGGTTGCCAATCTAATCTTGCAAAAATTGGGCAAATGTGGTACAAAAGCCGTTTTCCAAACTCGCAATGAATAAAAAAACAGTACGACTTTTTTTAGGTCACTATATTTTACCTGACTGAACACCAAAATGGCTGAACGTTTATCAAACTTCGAACCTGACGCAAGCGCGTTGAACTTCGTCCCATACTCCCCTGGAAAAAATGAGGAGTACATGAGCAAGAAGCAGCGCGAGCACTTCATGCAGATTCTGACCGGCTGGCGTCAGAGCTTGCTGGACGAATCGAATCGGACTGTCAGCACGCTTCAGGATGAGACGATCAATCACCCCGATCCCACTGATCGGGCGAGCCAGGAAGCGGATATGTCCATTGAGCTGCGAAATCGCGATCGCGAGCGGCGTCTGATTCGCAAGATCGAAGAGTCGATTGCCAGTCTTGAAGCTGGCAACTACGGCTTCTGCGAGAGCTGCGGAGTCGAAATCGGACTCGGGCGGTTGGAGGCGCGCCCGACTGCCACTTTGTGTCTGGAATGCAAGACACTGGATGAGCTGAAAGAGCGGCGGCAATACTGAGGCATCATTCGCTTTCCGGTTGAAGTCAGTTCGATAGGCAGATTGCGAAGTCACCAGTACCTGCACGGCGGCGGACTGGCCGGCAGCTGAAACTCTTCCGGATACTCCACTGAAAGAAAGTACAGCCCGTCAGCTGGCGCGGTGATTCCAGCCAGGGTCCGATCCCTGCCATCAAGCACCTGCCGAGCCCAGCCAGCATCGCGATCACCGCTGCCGATCGCCAGCAGAACGCCGACAATGTTCCTGACCATGTGATGCAGGAAGCCATTCGCCTCAACATCCACCCAAATCCATTCGCCGGCCTGTCCGACTTCCAGCATTGAAACCGTTTTGACGGGAACCTTGTTCTTGCAGTGCGCCGATCGGAACGCGCTGAAATCATGAGTTCCAACGAGTGACATCGCCGCTTCGCGCATGCGATCGGCATCCAGCTCCCGCGGAAACCAGCTGACGCGCCCGGCAAGATAACTGGGCCGAATGCGACGGTTCAGCATCACATAGCGATACTTGCGGCGGATGGCGCTGAATCGCGCATGAAAGGAATCGTCCACCTCGCGGGTCCAGATCAGACTGACACCATCCGGCAGCTTTGAATTGGCGCCCATGACCCACGACCACTCGCTTCTGCCGCTGTCCGTTTCGAAATGCACAACCTGTCCGCAGGCATGGACACCCGTGTCCGTGCGGCCCGCGCAGTGCACTCGGACCGGGTGATCCGCTATGTTTGACAGCGCCGTTTCGACAGCGGCCTGCACCGTTGGCTGGCCCGCCTGAATCTGCCAGCCGCAGAACCTGGAACCGTCATATTCTACGCATCCTGCAACCTTCATCGGTACATCATGTTGTCGGTTCTAAGCTACGAAGAGGAATATTCATTGCAATCTGGTACATTTGGCACATTTTTCCCAAGCACACTGACAATTTATCGCAACAAAATTTCCTACAGCCATCACCAAACGAAAAACCGGACATCTGGAAGCTTCGGTTCTATTGCTGAGTTTGAAGGGACAATAATCCAGAATAGTAAATATCGCAGTATCGAAAAGGATGATGCGCTTTTGCACAATCTCCACGCTTGTGATTGCATCTTGCTTAGCCTGACAATTTTGACTGTCTGCGTCAACGGAAGGTAGCGAGAATACCATTGATGCCGAAAGTGCCTAAAGTGAACCACTCCGTATTAGTTAAATGCAGTTTCACTGAACAAAATTCTAACATCAAATCAGATACTTGATCTACGTGGAGAAATTGGAATATATCTGATTGAATTCTACAAAGATTCTGTCCAAAAACGGATTCCGTTAATCTCCATTGACTGAATCTGAGCTTAGTTCTAGTTCTTCAATAATGACTTTGAGATCAAGGTAATGAGACTCCACGAACAATATGCTTGCTTTCTCGTCTCCAAACGAAACTTCTATCTCGCAATCCTCTGATTTTAGAATTCTTTCTCGTAATTCGGCCTCAGCACTATCGACATTGATTACAAATTCAAAGTACTTGGCGGAGCACAGAGGACAAAGCGCCAGATATTGAGCCTCGTGTTCTTTAGGCAGCTGATCACGAGAAAGAATTTCTCTTGTTTCGAAGTAATATTCTCCGTTGCGTTTCCGAAAAGGCATTTCCTTTTTACAAATTTGGCACACCATTTGGTCTGCCGTGTTCGTATATTGCATTCGAAGCGGTGTGGTAGGATCAATCGTACCGCTAGTGGGGCGAGATGGTTTTCTCCTACTGCGATACCTTTTCAAAGGTGCATCGGAATATTGCTTTCGTATTTTCTCTCTTCGCCGGTCCGGGTTACGGACTGGTTTGATTGGAAACGCTGGATTTTGCTCGCGATCAGAAATATTTTTTTTGAACTGCTCAAACTCATCATGATGATTCTTCATAATCTCGATGTCCTCGAGACTTACACCGAGTTCTTTTGCGTGATCACGCTTGCGTTCTAGCTCAGTTAGAATAGTATCATCAGAGATTCCAAGCTCTTCAATCAGTTCAGTTGCTTCCAGAAACTCTTCGAAGAGTTTGTCTTTGGTCACTTTGTCAGGAATTTCAAGTTCACCATCCTTCGTAGGAATCCAACTTGAACTTTGCAATTGCTCAAATATTTTGGAATTGAAATACTTCTCTCTCCATTTGTAATAGAACCATGTATATTTTGCTTTGAAAAATCGTAGGTTTCGGTTCAAATGTTCTTTCAAAAATATCCACAACACGAACGCAACTTTTCGTTGCTCTTCGAAATCTTTTTTGTTTTGGACTGATTCAAGAAATTGTTCAAGTCCATCCAATTCGTGATTTTCAATAGTCCCCTCTTGAGTTGTATGTTCCTTTAGATCATCAGGCAAACCTCCATGTCTCTTTAATCTTCGTGGAAGATCAGAAACACCGAAATCGCACAATATTCTGGTTTCTATACCAGATATGGCATATTGATCAGCTAAAAACCATGCACCTGAAACGCTCGAAAAATACATCCTCATTTCTGACGTGTCGAGATAGATTTCAGATGGTTTCTTGAATAATTTGACACCAGACGCATCGGTCGCTTTCAAAAAAGGAGTTTCACTTATTGCCTGAATTACTTTCTTTTTCCCTAATTCGGAGTCTGAGTCCATCGCTCGAACAACTTTGTCAATATCCGCCTGATGCTCTGCATCTGAAATCAGGACACTACCTTCAGCGGTGTACTTTGGAAATACCGTTTTCACGATTTCATCGAAGACATCTGGTTCCGATAGCCCCAACCTTTCGAGGAATGTGCGAGCCTGCTCATTGGTGACAATCGATCGGCCCACGATTTGAAAGTCCGTCTTCTCTTTTGGAGGCAAGAAGGCTTTGGGAGTAACACCGTCTGACAGAAAGGGAGTCGTTTGGCTACCATCGTTCAGCCGAAGTATTGGTTTCGACCTCAAAATACCGTTGGAACCCGTATTCCATGAAGATTTTCGCCAAAGTTTTTCTTGATCCGAAAGATATTTGTATAGGTCGATGAACCATTCATCAGGCTGATCACACAAAAAGGCATGATTGATTTTTCCAGCAAATTTTTCCGGTGTCATCTCCTCCACAGCAAGTTCATTGAGTAAATAGGATCGTAGGTCGGCTGTCCGAACTTCGGTTATATCCCCGACAAGCCACTTGACAATAGATCCAGTTTCATCTAACTGACTGAGTTGTTTCTGACTCAACAGTTTTCTGAGATTAGAGCCGCGAGCTAGCTTGGCATTCTCGGCGGAGACAAACGAATTATCATCAGCAGGAAGAAGTTCATCTTCATTCAACGATTTTCGAACCGCCTCGAAGATGGGGTAAAACATGCCATTCTCGGGGAAATCGTCTGGCCTTATCGGAAGTGCCTCAAGAAGAGATACTGAAATCAAACCAAGCTCCCTCATTTCGGATAAGGCATATTTAATGAGTTTAGCAGTTTCCAACACCAGAGTCTTGTTACATTCGTCATCAGTCGGAATATTGTCACGAGCCGGTGTCGTTCTATACGGACCTTGAATAAGAAATCCAAGTCTCGTTTCCTTCTCTGTTGGGAAATAAACCACAAGTGGTGTATTTTTCGCTTTAATAATCCGCTCTGAATTTTTCCCATTTTCCATTTGAGTCTCTATTTGAAAACCGAGTTCAACGCTTACCGACCCCGAAAAGTCAGGAGTAGCCACCCCACGTTCAAATAGTAGCCAACATTCGTCTTCATCCTCGTTATTGTTCTCACCGATGACACTAACCTGTCGAGCCAAGCCTCTTTCAGATTCTTCCCTAAAGTAGAATCCACTTGTTAAGTTTGGCAACTTGTATTCAATCTGCTCTATGTTTCGTAGAAACAGAAGGGTTCGTGTACTTAGGTTACAGAGTCGATCTCCAATTTCATCTTTGGCGGATTCTGAGGTAACTTTTTTGGAATTAAATGGAAAGACGAATAGAGTGGTCCAGGAATCTCCAATCGGTTTTGAAGACACAGCGTGAGGTCGCACATAACTTGCTATTTTGAATGACTCGTCTCCTGAATGAACTTCAGGAGTTTCAGTGTAAGCATAGACAGATTTGAAACCGATGCCAAATTTTCCAATTTGAGTCAGATCTTCAGATTTGGTTCCTTCCCCGACACCACACACTCCTTTGACATCCAACTCGTTGAAAATACGCCCATTATGAAGAACCTCAAGTCTGTCGTGAACAAGGTTGAATTGAATCTTGGTGGCTCCTGCATCCTCTGCATTCTGGAGAAGTTCGAAAATGAAATGCGTTCGATCTGTATACAAATTGCCCAGAAATGACAGATGTCGTGTTCCTTCGCCATACTCGCGAATATTTTCATTTCGGATTTTGTCATAGTCAGTAGGCATTTAATTTTCCTTTATCGACATGAATTACGCCATAAGCTACTACATCAGCGACTACATCAGCTCTCTCCAAGGCGATATCTAACTCCTGAACTCTTCTTGCGAAATCCGCTTCTGCTCGATCGATTTGAGATTGACGCATTATTTGAATTTTCCTATCGGTCGCTTGACTGAGTTGATCTTCCAGAAGGACAACTCGGGCACGGTGACTAGTAGAGAGACTCTCCCGCCGGTACTCGGCTAACTCTTGAGTCCTTTGCAAATGTTTGACTCTTGCGTCATTCCATAAACTGTAGTGCCGAGTATCTAAGTCCTCCCATAATGAATCGTCAAACTCAGCAGGTATTCTGTTGGCGCAATCGGCAGCCACTTCTAAGAGGTTCTCAAGATGCTCTGTAACTGCTTCATCCAGAGCGATAGGCTGAAGTACTAAGTCCTTCCTGATCCCTCGGAATCGCCATTGGTAAATCGCAAATACATATCGTCCCGCAACAATGTCGTTCGAAACTACAGACAGGTTAGCGATGACTCTTTGCTCAGTCTTCAGTGAGTTAGCCGCCTGCTTAACCAATGGATGAAGTGGCATGATGAATGTGGCATCAGGATGGCGCTTGGCAAAATCAGATTCGAAAGTAATCGCAAGATGCTGACTGGGTCCCTTGAGCCAATTTTCCCAATCACTATACATGGAAGATTTTTGTCTCGGAATGTGTTGCAAATCCTTCAACAGTCTACTCCGGGATTCTTGGGCTAACCGAAGTTTCTTGAGTGGTCTGTCACCCAAAATGTACTCCTGGTTTTTTCCACAAACACGCTGAATGTATAGATTCACTAGCTTGCGGAGTGACTCTGGAGAAAGCCAAAAGCTCGCCGCGTCAGTAACTTCGCGATTCATCTGTTCTTTGGGGAGTTGTATGCCGAAAAGCTCCGCTTGGCGTTGCTCCAGTGCTTGCTGTTCTTGAATGAGCCTAATTTTGTTGTCAGCCAATTGTTGGAGTTTACGATTCCGTTCCTCTTCGCTCAATTCGTAGTTTTCCGCAATTTTCTTGAGTTCCTGAGTTATCTCTCCAAGAATTTCCTCACCTCCACCCAACGCACTTTCGAAAACACCAATTCGTACCAGGCACCTTTGATAAATTTCAGCATCAACTGTACCCGGTGTGATTAGGTTGACGATTGCAACCGTCTCACTCTTCTGCCCATTCCGGTCGATTCGCCCAATTCGCTGTTCAACACGCATGGGATTCCAAGGAAGATCATAGTTAACGATACAGTCACAGAACTGATAATCAAGACCTTCGCAACCAACTTCAGAAAACAACAACAGATCCAGACAGTTATCGTCATTTCTCGCTTTCTCGAAACGGGCGCGAAGCATCACCCGCTCTTCATCAGGAGTGCCTCCATGAATCAAACCAACGCGAAAACCATCTTGGCTAAGTTGCTCATGAAGATAATTCAGAGTGTGTCGAAAGCTGCTGAATAGCATTGTTTTGTTATTCGGAAGAACTTGCTTATCGCGAATAATGCCACGTAGAGCTTCAAGTTTAGGATCTTGCGCTGGTAGGGCACGCGCCGAGTTAAGGAGGTTCTGAATTTGGGTCTGGATAGGAATTATTGCTTCTTTTCTAGGGATGCCGGTATCGTCTGCCTCTTCCCATGACAGTTCATCCAGATGGCGGTTCAGAATATCTTTCAGAAAAGGAACTAAGCCAAATAGGCAGCTGGCCGCTTGCCGTCTGATCGTAGTCAACATAAACTTCACACTGATATCTTCGTGAAGTCGACGGAAAATTTCAGACTGAATTTTCAGTAGTTCGTCATGAAAATCCTGCTGAGCTTCAGTAAATGGAACAAAAACTGTCTCAGGCTTTCGAATTGTGAAATTGCCTATGTCTCGACGACGGGTTCTATTTATGATCCCGGCGAAAGTGTGCATGTCCTCAGAATCGGAAATTATCTTTACACGCTCCTTTTGCGTGATTTTGTCTTTCATAAGTAAGGTGCGAACTTGACGAAATTTCGGACTGTGTCGAAGTATAGATTGACCCCAAGGTGTAGAAGCGGCCTGGTCAAGTGCCTCTAATGCGAGCGACTGCCAATTCGGCACTTGAGAGCGCATAACTGAAACTGCCTGATTGATTAATGGGTTTGGTTCTGCCATGTGTAAGAAGCTTTCCCGGTCAATGACAAGATCTGGACGAAGTGCATTAAGTAGAACGAACAGATCATTGTTTCCAAGTTGAATTGGAGTAGCTGTCAAGAAAACAACTGCCTCTGCATGATCACAGAAAAATCGCACGGCCTCATGGCTGAAGGTGTTTGGATTTCGAATATGGTGTGCTTCATCTACGATAACCAAATCGAAACGCGGAGGCGGATCGAGATTCAGCAAACCAATTTTGTGCTTGTGTCTGCCTTTTGGTGTCGAACCATACAAAAGTGACTCATCGAATAGTGAGTATGGAAGAATGACCTTTTGGTACTCTTCAGGCCATTCACCATCAATATCCATCTCGTTGAGGCAATATCTTAAAGTTGGGCCATCAAGATGCAAAAAACGCTCTTCGAACCGTCGCATCTCAATTTGCCACTTTCTTTCGGTAATCAAGGGTCGCGGGCAAATAACTAGCACTGAGTTAATCTCGCGGCGGGCCTGAAGTTCACTCAGAATTAGCCCAGCCTCAATGGTTTTGCCCACGCCAACCCCGTCTGCAATGAGCAAGCGTGGTCGATCTGATCTAATGAAACGCAATACTGGCCTGAACTGATATGGGATGAAGTCGATCCGCGCCGAGTTGAGCGAATATAGAGTAGACAGCCCTGGATGTCTGATCTGTAGAGCGGTAAGATAGGCATGAAATTGATCACACGGCAATACAACTTCGCTTACCTCCGGCTGTTCGTCCACTCGTAGTTGTGATGCGTAAAACGTCTGCATCGTTCCATCCATAAACACCTTGTAACGGTTCTCTGGATTGGCGGGTAGCACAGCAACTACGGCACCGCGACTTAGAGGGTCTGATTTTAGAGTCACAATTTGTCCAAGATCGAATTCAGTTTCAGGCTCATTTTGTTCAGTTGAAGTGGAGGTGCATACAATTTCACGATCGGATTGCTTTATGGAACTAACTGACAAAAGTTTGGTTTTCGTATCCTGTAAGTTTAGAATCAACTGTTCATTTGCTTCTATTACAATCGCAAACCGTTGAAGAGTGTCTAAATCTCGATATATGTCGTCATTCGAGAATCCCTCAGAATCAGCGTGTGCCCAACGATTACGGACAGTCTGCATCTCCTTGGCGAAGTGCCGGGCTTCGGAAGTAAGATCTAAAGTACTCGAAATCTGATACCAATTTTGGTCTAAAACGCGAAGAAGACCCGCTAGGTCTAAACCTCCTAGAGATGTTATCTCGCGTTGCTCCATATACCGTCTTTGGCGAAAAGACAATGCGCTTACAACAGCGTGATCCCACCAATTGTCAAAAAGCGGTGGTAAAACCTTTTCCAAAAATACGGCAAGCTGTCCAGCAATGTCAATGAGATGCTTTGCAACCGCCCCGTGAACTTCAGTGTTTTCTTGCATATTCTGATATGTCCCAGCTAACAAAAGTAAATCGATTCTATTTCATAAATTGGCAGGTCAAACAAGCAACAAGATTACGCATCCTTGACGCTAGCCTGGCAAAACCAGAATCACAAAACTATTGTTGCAAATTGCGTATGTTTACGTCGATAAGAAACTCACTCTCATCGTTTTCACTCATTCGAACTACAACTCTTGAGTTTGCAGCAACAATGAAGTGCGGTGAAGTCAGAGATAGAGTTTTTGATGAAATTCGATAACCATCAAGATATGGAGCCTGTCCCAGATTCTGAATGTTCCGAACAACCTACAAATTTTCATACGAGCACAGGGGTTAATTGACTACCTAACTTGGATTGAAGCAAATTATGCCATCCGTGTACTGAAACCGAAGGCCCTGCATTCTATGTCGCTAACTGCACAACGGGTTTTGAATAACCGTTCAATTCCCGGAATTCTCTCACCACTAGAGTCTTGCTGATTTTGCCTAAATCAAGAGTCGGACAAAATTATCGCGAATTTTTCGCCTCGCCAAAATTCGAACAACGCCGAAAAAAAAACCATTGAAGATTCACTTCTATTCATCTCGATTGGGCCGCTCGCGGTAATGGATTCAGTAGCACACGATTGAGATAAACGAAAATTTAGTCGACACCCTTCTACCCAAATTCAGGGGTCATTCGTTTGAGTATAATCATTGCCACTTCTCACGCTATTCACGGTGGTGCCGGTGAATTCGAATGTTGAAACTGTAACCGACTCATTCCGGTCAGGACCCGACGAAACCGGACATTTCGGCATCTATGGCGGCCGCTTTGTCGCGGAAACTTTGATGCCGCTGATTTTGAATGTCGAAAAGGCATACCGCGCCGCAAGCAATGATCCTGAATTTCAGAATGAGTTCGATTACTACGCGAAACACTACATCGGCCGGCCGAGTCCTCTCTACCATGCCGCCCGCTTGAGCGCTCATCTCGGCGGTCCCAAAATCTATTTCAAGCGGGATGAATTAAACCACACCGGGGCGCACAAGATCAACAACACTCTGGGGCAGATTCTGCTCGCGCGGCGCATGAAAAAGACCCGGATCATCGCTGAGACCGGGGCCGGGCAGCACGGTGTCGCCGCTGCCACTGTCTGCGCATTGTTCGACCTGCCCTGCGTTGTCTACATGGGCGAGACCGACATAGAGCGGCAGGCGCCCAACGTGTTTCGCATGAAACTGCTCGGCGCTGAAGTGGTGCCCGTAACATCGGGAACCGGCACACTCAAGGATGCGATGAACGAGGCATTGCGCGACTGGGTGGCCAACGTCGAATCGACCTTCTACATCATCGGAACCGTTGCCGGACCTCATCCCTACCCTGAAATGGTGCGAAATTTCCAGAGCGTGATCGGCAATGAGACCCGCGAGCAGATTCTGGAGGCTGAGAATCGTCTCCCGGACTGCCTGGTCGCCTGCATCGGCGGCGGCTCCAACGCAATGGGGCTGTTTCATCCGTTTCTGGATCAGGGCGATATCCGCATCATCGGTGTCGAAGCGGCAGGTCTGGGCATCGAGACCGGCAAGCATGCCGCCTCGATTTCCGGCGGCCAGCCCGGCGTGCTGCACGGCAATCGAACCTACCTCCTGCAGACCGGTGACGGCCAGATCATCGATGCGCACTCGATCTCAGCGGGCCTTGATTATCCGGGCATCGGCCCGGAGCACTCCTGGCTGCACGAGACGGGCCGCGTGGAGTATGTATCGGTCACCGACGAGGAAGCGCTGGAGGCATTCCAGCTGTGCTGTCAGACCGAGGGGATCATTCCGGCTCTGGAGCCGGCCCATGCCCTCGCGCATGTTATGAAAATCGCCAGAGAATTCGATCCCAGTCAGATTCTGGTCATGAACATGTGCGGGCGCGGTGATAAGGATGTTTTTTCCGTAGCCGAAGCGCTGGGGCGGAAGCTGTGAGCGCCGGCAATCTGTCCGACACCCGGATCACGCGCTGTTTCGCGAATCTCTCGAAACAGAACCGCAAGGCGTTCGTCGCATTCCTGACGGGCGGCGATCCGGACTATGACACCAGCCGGCAGCTGATTGAAGGCTTGCCCGATGCCGGTGTCGATCTGATCGAGATCGGCATTCCCTTCTCGGATCCAATGGCCGACGGGCCGGCGATTCAGGCATCCAGCCAGCGGGCGCTCAGAAGCGGGATGACTCTGGTGAAGACGCTCGAACTGGTGCGGAGCTTTCGGGAAAGCGACGATGCAACACCGATTGTGCTGATGGGATACTACAATCCGATCTATCGGTATGGCGCGGACCGGTTTGTTCAGGAATGCGCGGAAATCGGTGTCGATGGACTGATCATTGTGGATCTCCCGCCGGAAGAGGATAAAGAGCTGTGCGAGCCCGCGCTGACTGCCGGACTGCACTGGATTCGACTGGTCACGCCGTCAACGGATGATGATCGGATTGATACCGTGCTGCACAACGTCTCCGGCTTCGTCTACTACATTTCCATCCTAGGCATCACCGGCACCCGCAGCGCCATGGTCGATCATATCGAAACTGCGGTGGACCGCCTTCGAAGCTACACCCGGCTGCCGATCGCAGTCGGATTCGGCATCAAGACCGCGGAGCACGCGCACTCGTTCGCGCAGCATGCGGACGGCATCGTTGTCGGTTCAGCGATCGTTGATCTGGTCAGGGCGAATCTGGATGACAACGGCCAGCCGAAAGATGGCTTGGTTGACCGGGTCCATGAATTGGTGCGGGATATTGCCGAAGGAGTTGCAAGCGCCTGACTTCAGCCGCTTGAACTGCTTGAACTTCTGAGCGGTCAGGATTCGCCTTTCCTGCCGATTCGATTCGCATAGTTCAGCGCCAGCTTTCTTTCACTGGCGGTTCCACAAACCAGAATTTCCACAAGCAAGTGTCTGATCTGATCAGTCTCGCCCATCTCGAACTCCATGCGAACCAGATCTAGCAAGGTTTTCACACTCCCGAGCTCCGCAATCTGACCCAGCGTGTCGCCGATCATTTCGGCGTCAACCTCGAACACTTTTTCGGGCGGTGGAAACTTGCTCTCGGGATAGCGAGCTGAGTCTAGCAGCCGTCCGATTTCTGCGGCATGCCGGCTGACCGCATCATCCGCGCTGAGTTCTTTCGGAAAAATCTCATCGATCAGCGAGTCATAAGTCTGAGCGTCATTCCGCATGGCGCGGCAGGCCAGCAGGTACATGATCAATCCCACATTATCCGGCTGCTTGCGACGCTGTGCGTTCAGCGCCTTCTCGGCGGCCTGAATGTCACCGGCGCGCAGACTCTCGATCGCGCTGCGCGGCGCCATTTTCTCAGCCCACTCGATTGCCTCCGCCAGCTTCTTGTCCGCATCATCGGCGGACTTCGAATTCGAACGCAGCTTCTGGGACGAATTCGAGCTCGGTCCGGACTTCTTGCGAAGTCTGACCGCCGCCTCGAACAGAATGAGGCAGACACTCAAGACAAAGATCAGGCCGGAGACGGCCAGCGTCGCAATCAGCAGCCAAAGAACTCGCGCCGTTGGATCCTGCTCGGTCCGCAGAACGACCTCGGACCATAAGTCCTTCAGATTGCGGCCCTCCAGCTGGGCGACTTCCTGACACAATAGAGAAAACGTCTGCTGAAGCGCCGCAAAAGCTGAAGCCAGTTCGTTTTCCACCAGTCTACGCGAATTCGAGAGTTAGCGAATGCCCAAAGAGATTTTGACTCAACCGGCCAATGGTCTGTGCAGCCCACTCGGTTGAATCAAAGCTGTCCTTCTGCATCATCCAAGCCCTCGTCACCTGACCTGATGCGCTGGCAGAGCGGCTGTCCGTCAGATCACTTCAGGCTTTGCCGTTGATGAGATACTCAGCAATCTGAACACTGTTCAATGCACCGCCCTTTCGGACATTGTCGGACACAACCCACATGTTCAGCCCCAGATCGTGCGAGATGTCTTCTCGGATGCGGCCCACAAACACATCATCCCTGTTGGCTGCTTCAGTGACTGCAGTTGGATACTGAAACTGATCCGGATCATCAACCACAGTAACCCCTTTGGCGTCCATCAGCAGCTCGCGGGCATCCGCGGCGGTCAATTTTTTCCGGGTCTCAATGTGCACCGCTTCCGAATGACCGAAAAAGACTGGAATCCGCACAGTCGTCGGATTCACGCGGATCGTCTCATCGTTCAAGATTTTGCGAGTCTCCCACACCATTTTCATTTCTTCCTTGGTGTACCCATTGTCCTGAAATACATCAATGTGCGGAATCGCGTTGAAAGCAATCTGCCGCGGGGCGATGTCAACCTCGATTGACTTGCCGTTCAAGAGCGCGGCGGACTGCTGGGCAAGCTCGTGCACAGCCGAGCGCCCCGCGCCTGAGACGGACTGGTAGGTGCAGACATTGATGCGGTCGATGCCGACCGCATCATAAATTGGTTTCAGCGCGACGATCATCTGAATGGTCGAGCAGTTCGGATTCGCGATCAGGCGGTCCTGCTCCCGGACAGATTGACCGTTCACCTCCGGTATCACCAGTGGAATATCGGGGTCGTACCGAAATCTGGATGTATTGTCAATGACGGTGCAGCCTTGTGAGACAGCCTTCGGCGCGTAAATGTCCGAGACGCTTGCACCTGCAGAAAACAGTCCATACTGGACGCGGGAGAAGTCGAATTCCGACAGCAGTCCGATCTGGACAGCCTGATCGCCGAACTGCAGCGTCGTGCCTGCAGAGCGCTCGCTGCCCAGCGGATAGATGTTGCCCACGGGGAAGTCGCGCTCCTCCAATATGGACATCATCGCCTCGCCGATCATGCCCGACGCGCCGACGACCGCTACATCATATGTTTCCTGCATTGCAGATTCACCTCATTCCAGTCGATTGATCCTCAATTCAGTTTCAGCCTCATCTCGGCCAGAACCTCTGATCCCATCTGTTTGGTGCCAACAAGCTTCGCACCTCCAAAGTATATATCAGGCGTCCGCAACCCCTGTCCCACGACACTTTCTACCGATCGTTCCACGATGTCGGCCAGATCATCCAGTTTCATCGTATATCGCAGCAGCATCGCCAGCGACAGGATGGTTGCCAGTGGATTGGCCTTGTCCTGCCCTGCGATATCCGGCGCGGTGCCGTGCACCGGTTCGTACAGCCCCTTCTGATCCTTGTCAAGTGAGGCTGACGGCAGCATGCCGATTGATCCGGTGAGCATTGCCGATATGTCTGACAGAATGTCGCCGAACATGTTCGTTGTCACGATGACATCGAACTGCTTCGGCTGTCGAACCAGCTGCATCGCCGCATTGTCGACCAGCATATGCGTCAGTTCAACATCCGGATACTCTGCGCCGACTTCCGTCACCACCTCGCGCCAGAATTCTGTGGCTTCCAGCACATTCGCCTTGTCGATCGAGCACACTCGATTGTCCCGCTGTCGGGCGATGTTGAACGCAACATGCGCGATCCTGGACACTTCGTCATCGTGATAGACCAAGGTGTTGAACCCGCGGCGTCGGCCGCATTCAAGCGTCTCCACACCTCTGGGCTCTCCGAAATAAATGCCGCTGGTAAGCTCGCGTATGATCAGAATGTCAAGCCCTGCGACAACATCATTCTCAAGCGACGACGACGATGCGAGCGCTGGAAACAGGATGGCCGGCCGCAGATTGGCAAACAGGTCCAATTCGCGGCGCAATCTCAACAGCGCGGTCTCGGGCCGCAGCTCTCTTGGCAGAGAGTCCCATTTCGGGCCGCCCGCGGCTCCAAACAGAATCGCGTCGCTGGATTTTGCCATCGACAGCGTTTCCTGCGGAAGCGGCTCGCCAGTCTCATCATACGCCTGTCCGCCCAAGTCTGCATATTCCAGATTGACATCCAGTGCGGCGGCACTGCGCAGAAACTCAATCACGCGCACTGCTTCGGTCACAATATCGGGGCCGATTCCGTCCCCGGGAATCACCAATATATTTGTTGTCATTTCACTGTCCCATTTGTCTCTCGGTTGTTAAGGGCCGTTCAATTGACGGTTGAACGGCATGTCATGCGAAATCACATTTGTTAAAATTTAAAGCTCATTATGGATTTCGACTTTTCAGAATGACACGCAGAAAATCAGCGCAGATCGACACCACATCTGCCAACTTCAGAAACTTGGCGATCTCGCTTTCCAATTCAGTCGGCGAGCACCAGATTTCTGTTGTCCGCGATGCGATGCATCCGAACGCGCTGATTTCATCCGAAGCGGTTCATTATGAACTGGTTAAGAAAATTTTTCGACACATTTATCGTGCCAATCGCTGCTATCACCTCAATGCTCCAATAGATTGCAATACGACATTTGATGTGCTGGGCAAGATTCATGCAGAACTCGTCGATTCCGACAAATCAGACATCGATCAGATTCAGCTGCTGCGCAGCATCGGAGAGGCCGCCAGGCTGTTTTTTGAGACACACGATTCATGCCCGCCAGTATCGACTTCCGAGGCGCGCACTTCATCAGTGATCCCACTGGGTTGAACGCCCCGCAAATTCACTAGTCCTCCCCCGTCGCTTCAAATTCACTGTCGGCCAGATCGGGAGCCTCCAATTCCGGCGGATTCTCAGCCTGACCCGGAATCACGGGTGCCGGGGGCGTCACATCCGCATTCTGAGCGCGATGCCGAAGTGCGTGGTCAACCAGCACCAAGGCGAGCATTGCCTCAACAATTGGTGTTGCCCGCAGTCCGACACACGGGTCGTGGCGTCCGGTCACTGAAATAGTCACCGGCTCACCCTCTTCATTAATCGTTCTGCCCGGCAGCACTATGCTCGAAGTCGGCTTGAAAACCACCGATGCAACGATCGGCTGACCGGTCGAGATGCCGCCGACGATTCCGCCGGAGTGGTTCGATAAGAATCCTTCGGGCGTCATCTCGTCGCGGTACTCGGAGCCTTTCATCGAAGCGCTCCCGAATCCCGCACCGAATTCCACGCCTTTTGCAGCATTGATCCCAACCATGGCCGAAGCGATGTCAGCATCCAATCGGGAATAGAGGGGCTCGCCCCATCCCACCGGCACATTGTTTGCCTCGACGGTAACAGTCGCCCCGATTGAGTCTCCGGTGCGCCGCATCTCATCAATGTATTCACCGAGGTGTTCGAAATCATTTCGGTCGGGCCAGAAAAACGGATTATTCTCAACGTCCGCCCAATTGTGCGAGCTGGGTTCGACGGTTCCGATTCGGGAGACATACCCGCGGATCTCAACGCCATAACGCTCGCGCAGATATTTTTTTGCGATCGCGCCTGCCGCGACGCGCATCGCGGTTTCTCGCGCGGACGAGCGGCCGCCCCCGCGATAATCCCGAATGCCGTACTTCTGCAGATAGCTGTAGTCGGCATGGTCGGGCCGAAACCGATCGGCGATCTTTGAATAGTCCCGGGAGCGCTGCTGGGTGTTTCGGATCAGCAGTCCGATCGGCGTGCCTGTGGTTCGATTCTCGAACACTCCGGACAGGATTTCAACCCGATCTTCCTCGCGCCGCTGTGTTGTGTAGCGGGAGCCGCCGGGTTTTCGCCGGTCCAGCTCAGGCTGGATATCGTCGACCGTCAGCTCCATTCCAGGCGGACAGCCGTCCACAACGCAGCCCATCGCCGGCCCGTGGCTCTCGCCGAATGTAGTCAGCGTGAACAGTTTTCCGAATGTATTTCCTGACATGAACTGAATTTCCCGAACACCTTGCGGACACTCTGAATCGATAGGCTCATTCAGCGCTCGATACGGAATGACTGCGCGATTGAAATCTGCAACCGCGCCCGCGGAATTGAACAGCCTCCGCCCATCAGGTAATCGGCAAGGTCACACCTGCCTGCCCCTGGTATTTGCCTTTTCGATCCCGGTAGGAAGTCTCACAGGGCTCCGAAGCCTCAAAGAATATGACCTGCGCGACTCCTTCATTGGCATAGATCTTCGCGGGCAGCGGCGTTGTATTGGAAAACTCCAATGTGGCATACCCTTCCCACTCCGGCTCAAAGGGCGTTACGTTCACGATGATCCCGCAGCGGGCATAGGTTGACTTCCCCAGACAGACCGTGAGCACATCGCGCGGAATTCTGAAATGCTCGATGGTTCTCGCCAAAGCGAACGAATTCGGCGGCACAATGCAGACATCACCGTAAAAATCGACAAAGCTGTCATCTGAAAACGCCTTGGGATCGACAATCGCCGCGTTGATGTTGGTGAAAATCTTGAATTCTTTAGAGCATCGAATGTCGTAGCCGTAGCTTGATGTGCCAAAAGAAATCACGCGGCTGCCGTCAACCTGGCTGACCTGCCGCGGCTCGAACGGCTCAATCATGCCGTGCGCATCCGCCATCTTGCGAATCCATTGATCCGACTTGATCGACACAACTTCCTCCCGCCTTAAGTATTCTGAATGACGATGGACGGAAAATCGCTGGTGAAGTCCTTTTTCCGACGCGACAGCCGCGCCGCGGCAGTTCGGGCGATTCTGCGATAGGTCTGTGAGATCTCTCCATCCGGCTCGTTGACCACAGTCGGTCTGCCGCGATCGGCATCCCGCCGGATTCGCATGTCAAGCGGCACTCCGCCCAGATAGCTCACACCGTACTCCTCGGCCATTCGCTGCCCGCCGCCCTCACCGAAAATGTGCTCCTGGTGCCCGCACTGGCTGCAGATGTGAATGCTCATGTTCTCAACCACGCCGAGCACATCGATCTCAACTTTCTCAAACATGCGGTAGGCTTTTCGGGCGTCAAGCAGCGCGATATCCTGCGGGGTGGTCACAATCACCGCGCCGCTGACTGGCACTCGTTGCGCGAGTGTCAACTGTGTGTCACCAGTGCCGGGCGGCAAGTCAATGACCAGATAATCAAGATCTGTCCATGAGGTCTGCTTCAGCAGCTGTTCCAGCGCTTGGGTGACCATCGGCCCCCGCCAGATCATCGGCGTCTCCTCTTCAATCAGAAAACCGATCGACATGGTCTGCAGATGGTAGCTGAACACCGGCTGCATCATCTTTCCATCCGTTGACTGCGGTTTGCCCCGCACACCCAGCATGCGAGGCTGACTCGGACCGTAGATGTCGGCATCCAAGACACCAACCTGCGCGCCTTCGGCTGACAGCGCCAGGGCCAGATTCGCCGACACAGTGGATTTTCCGACGCCGCCCTTGCCGGATGCGACTGCGATCATGTTCTTTACGTTCGCAATCGGTGAGACGCCTTTCTGCACCGAATGAGAGAATACTTTGCTGCTGATCGCCACTTCAACGCTTGAGATGCCGTCGAGCTCACCGAGCCTCCGCTCCACCTGTGAGCGAAGCTGCGGCAGACTGCTCTTGGCCGGATAGCCCAGCTCGATCGTGACACGCACGCGCTGATCATCGACGGATATGTCCTTGATCTTGCGATCCTCAATCAGGGAGGTTTCCGAATGCGGGTCCTGAATCGGTCTCAGCGCCGATTCAACATCGGCCTTGGTTACAGTTGCCATGGAGAGTCTCTTGATTCTATGCGTTAATTTTCAGTGTTCAACCAACAAAAATTTGCTACGGCAATTTTCGACTTTCAAGCAGGCTGTGTCAGCTTGAAGATTGAATTATGCGCGACCTGTCGCCTCAATAAAAAGGGAAGACGGCGATTACGTCATCTCCCCTTGCTCATAATGCTGTCATGTGGCTGTGACGGAATTGGTATACGCAGAAGAATCAAACTCTTCCGCTCAGTTGCAGAACCAACTGGGCTGTGAGTCCGAGTCCCACCAGCCACACCAACCTGTACCCCAGAAAGGCACAGACAGCACCTCGAATATATACCAAATTCTGTTATTGAGTAACATTATTTTAGGGACAGCTGCTCGATTCGCGATTGCTGACTGACCGGCTTCGAAACTAAATTTCACCAAAACCAGCGCTGACCGCTGATCACACCGAAATCTGCTGCGACAATTTATCCCGAGTCTGCCTGAATGGTGGTTGGATGATCGAATTCGCCTTTGCGCTGACTGAACAACAAATACAATAATGCCAGAACCCGATGGTGGGAGCCAGCGTGCACATTCAGAGTCTGGCTGAACACGCTATTTTATCATACTGCGCAATTCGAACCCCGGGCTGTCGGCAGCTGACTGAATGCCGCTCCGTTCTTGATTGCACCAACACACCGACAGTCTTCGAACACCCAACAAGGCCAATCTGAAATGAGCAGACAGATTCTTGTAACGAGTGCTTTGCCCTATGCAAACGGCCCGATTCACCTCGGGCATATGGTTGAGTACATTCAGACAGACATCTGGGTGCGCTTCCAGAAAATGAACGGCAGTCAATGCTATTTTGTGTGCGCGGACGACGCGCATGGCACCCCGATCATGCTGCGCGCCCGCAGCGAGAGCATCACGCCGGAGCAGCTGATCCAGCGCTACCAGGAAGAGCACGAGAAAGACTTCGCAGACTTCAATATCTCTTTCGACAACTATCACTCAACCCACTCTCCGGAAAATCGGGAGCTGGCGGAATTCATTTATCTTGAACTCAAGAAGGGCGGCCACATCCATCGAAAGACGATCAATCAGGCGTACGACCCCGGCGAGAAGATGTTTCTGCCCGATCGCTTCGTCAAGGGTCAGTGCCCGCGCTGCGGCGCAGAGGACCAGTACGGTGACAGCTGCGAGAGATGCGGGGCGACCTATTCGCCGGCCGACTTGATCAATCCGGTTTCGGCGCTCTCCGGCCTGCCGCCTGAACAGCGCGAATCCGAGCACCTGTTCGTCCGTCTGAGTGATTTCTCAGACATGCTGCAGGATTGGGTTGGCAGCGAAGTCTCGCAGAGCGAAGCCCGCAACAAGCTGAAAGAGTGGTTTGATGTGGGACTCTCGGACTGGGACATCTCCCGCGACGCGCCGTATTTCGGATTCCAGATTCCGGATGAGCAGGACAAGTATTTCTACGTCTGGCTTGATGCACCGATCGGCTACATGGCAAGCTTCAAGAATCTGTGCGATCGCGAGAATATTGACTTCGACTCGTTCTGGAAAGACGAGGAGCGGACCGAGCTTTACAACTTCATCGGCAAGGATATCCTTTATTTTCACACACTGTTCTGGCCGGCCATGCTCCACGGGGCCGGGTTTCGGAGGCCGACTGACGTGTACACACACGGCTTTCTGACCGTCAACGGCAAGAAGATGTCCAAGTCACGCGGCACTTTCATCATGGCCCGCACCTATCTCAATCATCTCGATCCGGAGTATCTGCGCTACTACTACGCTGGTAAACTGAATGAGAAGATTGAAGACCTGGACCTCAATCTTCAGGACTTCATTCAGCGCATCAATTCCGATCTGGTGGGCAAGGTGGTCAATATCGCCAGCCGCTGCGCTAAATTCATTTCCAGCCGTTTCGATGGCAGACTCAGCGCTGAGCTCGATCATCCGGAACTTTACGAGACGCTGGCATCAGCGCGCAGCGCCATTGCTGATGCGTATGAGAGACGCGCCTTCAGCCGAGCCATGCGGGAGATCATGGCGCTGGCTGACAAGGCCAATCAGTATGTCAACGACACCCAGCCCTGGGTCATCGCCAAAGACCCCGATCAGCAGGATCGGCTGCACAGGGTCTGCACACAGGGCATCAACATGTTCCGCGCGCTGATTTATTTCCTGGCGCCGGTGGTGCCCGATCTGGCAAATCGCAGCGGCGAGTTCCTGAACGATTCGATTGATCGTTTGAGCAATGTCGACGCGCCGCTGCTGGATCACCGAATTTCACCCTATGTTCACCTGATGACACGAATTCAACAGAAAGATGTCGATGCCATGATTGAATCATCCAAAGAGAAAGAGGAAAGCGGCGACGCCGCACAGAAAGAAGTGATCTCTATTGATGATTTCGCCAAAATCGACCTTCGGACCGCCAAGATCATCGAAGCGTCAGATATCACAGAATCAAACAAGCTGTTGCGCCTTACTGTTGACCTGGGCAGTGAGACTCGACAGGTGTTCGCAGGTATCAAGGGTTTCTACCAGCCGGAACAACTGATCGGCCGCAAAGTGGTTGTTGTCAAGAATCTCAAGCCCAGAAAAATGAAATTCGGCACATCCGAAGGCATGATTCTGGCGGCCGGTGATGACGATGGCCTGTGGCTGATCGACCCCGGTGATGAAGTCGGTCTCGGTGTGCAGGTGAGTTGAATCCGCTGGCTGAACCTGAGTTGACAGCAGCAGACATCGACCGATGTCTGCCACAGACGCAATGCACAGCATGCGGCTTTCCCAGCTGCCTGGATTATGCGACTGCGCTCTTCAACAGAGAATCTCAAATCAATCGCTGTCCTCCCGGCGGCGCCGCAACACTCTCCGCATTGAGTTCCTGTATAGGAGGCCCGGAGTCCGAATTGGCAGACGACTGCAAACCATTCGAGGGGCGCCGCGTTGCAAAGATCATTGAATCGGAGTGCATCGGCTGCACGCTCTGCATCGAGCCGTGTCCGGTCGATGCGATCATTGGAGCTTCCAAGCAGATGCACAGCGTCTTGGCTGATGAGTGCACCGGATGCGAGCTGTGCATCAGTTTCTGTCCGGTTGACTGCATCGAGATGGTCAAGCCGCAGCTCAAGCCGGAAGGAGAGACCTGGCCTGAATTTCTGGACTCGGAGGTGCGGCGGTGGAGAGAGCTGGCGAATCGGCTCCGCGCGCGCCTGCGCGAGACACCGGCCCGCATCACAACCGCCGAGCGCGAGGAAATCAAGCAGCAGATTAGAGGCGCAGTCAACCGCGAGCGAACCAAGCGATGGAAAACATCAAATCGCGAAACAAGAATTTTGAAATCCTAAACTTTAATTCAATGAATTCAAAGACAAGATTCGAGATATTTTTAAGGTTGCGGGATGCCAATCCCAGTCCGACAACCGAGCTCAACTATCGGAATCATTTCGAGCTGCTGATCGCAGTCGTGCTGTCAGCCCAGTCAACCGACAAGGCGGTCAACCAGGCGACAGCCGGACTTTTCGACGCGGCCCCTGATCCTCGCGCGATGCTTGCGCTGGGTGTCGATGGTCTTCGCGAGCGGATCAAATCCATCGGTCTTTTCAACAGCAAGGCCAAGAATATCATCCAGCTCTGTGAGATTCTGATTGATCGGCATGATGGCAAGGTGCCGTCGAATCGACAGGACCTCGAGTCGCTTCCGGGTGTGGGACGAAAGACTGCAAACGTCATTCTGAACACCGCATTCCGCCAGCCAACAATCGCAGTGGACACACATATCTTCCGAATCTCGAACCGCATCGGCATCGCACCGGGAAAGAATGTCGATCAAGTCGAGCAGAATCTGCTGAAGCGGGTGCCCGAGGAATTCCTGCTGGACGCGCATCATTGGCTGATTCTTCACGGCAGGTACACCTGCACCGCGAAAAAGCCGCGTTGCAAGTCCTGCATCATTTTTGACTTGTGTGAGTTCGCTGAGAAGTCTGCCTTCGCTGACTTGGAAATTTAGACCGCCTCGGGATGATTCAATGCTTGAAGACAGCAAAGCGCGTCAGTTCCTGTTTGATCTTTGGGAGAAAATCCAAAATGAGGAAAAACTCAATGCTGTTGAGAAGCTGGTCAGCAGGATCATTGAAATGCATCCTGAAGTTCACAGCGTGCTGTCGCAGCCGGAAGTTTTCGCCGAGCATGAATTCGATATCGACGAGCCGGACCCGTTCTCCCATCTCGGTCTGCATGCCTATGTGATGGAAATGGTGAGCAATGACTCTCCGCGGGGAATGCGCTCGATCTATGATCAGCGGGTCAACCAGACCGGCGATAAGCACGAAGCCCAGCACGACCTGATGCTGGCGGTGTTTGACTGGCTGATTGCCAGTTCGGAAGATGAATTCAGTGAGCAGGATGAAGAGAAGTTTCTGGCTGACCTGCGGGCTGAATTCGATCTGCCGATTGCCGGAACATAGCCTTGGCTGAGGCTTCCCGTCAAGCGCCAGTTTTTGGTCATGAACTCGCGGGGGACATCTGGCTTGTTCAAATTCCACTGAAATTCACAGCTGGCACTGGAACAATATCAATCGAATTCAGGTCAAAAAAGAAACTCAAGATGAACATCCTGGTTTATTGACCACTTTTTTCAACTTCAATTGTTCGGAGGAACAACCAATGAAATCACAGAAAGTACTTCTTGCAACAGCCATCAGCGGTGCGATCGCGCTTGGCTCCATGGCTCTTTCCGGCGCAGCACTGGCGGACGAAGATAAGGAGCAATGCTACGGCGTGGCCAAAGCTGGACACAATGATTGTCAAACCGCCAACAGTTCATGTGCAGGCACTTCAACCATGGACAATCAAGGCGATGCATTCATCGTGGTCCCGAAAGGACTGTGCGAAAGGCTTGCCGGCGGAAGTTTAGAGTCTTCAGCTTAAAGTTTGCCGCATTCTGCCGACTGAATGCAACTGAATGACCGCGCACTTGATTCCAGCCGATTCCGTTGGAATCGGGTTGCGCGGTGATCACTGCGAGTTCGTCGCGACTGAGAATCCAGACGTTGACTGGTTTGAAGTTCACAGCGAAAACTACTTCGGGCGCGGCGGCCTTCCGCACCACTGGCTGAAACAGGTTCGCTCCAGCTACGATCTCAGCTTTCACGGTGTCGGCCTTTCTCTGGGGTCAACCGACACCTTGAATCTCTCCCATCTCAAGCGTCTCAAAGAACTTGTTGAACTCTATGAACCGGCCCTTGTGTCAGAGCATCTGTCATGGAGCTCAGTCGAGGGCGTCTATTTCAATGACCTGCTGCCCCTGCCATTCACGCAGGAAACGGTATCGCATCTGGCAACTCGCATCGAACAGGTGCAGGAGTTTCTGGGCCGTACGATTCTGGTCGAGAACGCATCGACATATCTTGAGTTCTCCCATTCAGAAATGTCAGAGTGGGAATTCATTCGCGAGATTGTCCGTCAGAGCGACTGTCAGCTGCTGCTGGATGTCAACAACGTTTATGTGAACGCCTGCAACCACGGGTTCGATGCCGCTGAGTTTCTCACCCACCTGCCGCCGGATATCGTCTCTGAAATCCACCTGGCTGGACACACGGTGAAAGACTGGCCGGAAGGCGCGATCCGCATCGACACACATAATCAGAGAGTCTGTGATGAGGTCTGGAATCTTTATGAACTTGCTGCGCGCCGTTTCACCGCGGCGCCCACACTGATCGAATGGGATGCGGATCTGCCCGAGTTCGCCGTCTTGATGGACGAAGCGAACATTGCGCGCAGCTACCGGCAGGGAATTCATCGTGCTGCTGCGTGACCTGCAATGCCAGTTCGGCGCCGAGCTTCGAAGCGGTCAGCAATTGCAAGTTGCCCAACTGATCGAGCAACGCGGCTTTGAAGCCTCACAGCGCGTCAGCATCTATCGCAACAACATCGATGCCGCACTGACGGACAATCTGGCAAACATCTTTCCGGTCAGCCGCGCCATTGTCGGCGACGAATTCTTCAGGCAGATGGCTCGCAGCTACACCCGCGCCCATCCCTCTGAAACCGGAAACCTGGGCGACTGCGGCGAACACCTGCCAGCATTCATGCAAACCATGCCTGAGCTTGATTGTCTGCCATACCTTCCGGACATTGCCAGAATTGACTGGGACTGCCACTCGTCTTTCCATGCCGAATACGCGCCTGTTCTGAACATCGACAGTCTGAACAGCTTTTCTCCAGATGATTACGAGCATTTGCTGTTCACACTGCACCCCGCTGTCAGGGCAGTCAAGTCTGAGTTTCCTATATTTGACATTTGGGAGTTCGCAACTTCAAATGACAGCAGTCGGACAGTTCCCGACATTCATTCGGGCGGGCAGCAGGTGCTGATATGCCGCAGAGATCACGCAGTCAAGGTTGTCAATGTCCAGACTGATTTCATCAATTTGATCGACCAGATTGGCAGAAGACGGCCATTGGGCGAAACTATTTCGGCTATTCTCAAATTACATCCCGAATACAATTTACAGGAAGGGTTGAATCGGCTTTTTTCTTTCGGCGCGGTTGCCTCAGTTACAATTGACCGACATCAAGGACTTCAGTGATCCCGCCACCCACATCGGACCGAATCATGTTAAAGGATAACGTTATCGTTCATTACTGCCGCAAGGCGATCTGCGTGCTGAACTGCGGCGCCCCTGTTGCGGACCTGCTGCTCAGGCTGTGGGTGGCCAATGTGTTCTGGAAAGCCGGACTGGCGAAGATTTCCAGCATGAGTTCGACGCTCTACCTGTTCGAGTATGAATACGCAGTGCCGATCATTCCGTTCGAACTGGCCGCCTATATGGCAATATTCGTGGAACTGGTTTTTCCGATATTGCTGGTGCTCGGACTCGCAACGCGGCTCTCCGCAGGCACGCTTTTCATTTTCAATGTCATTGCTGTCATCTCGTATCCAACACTGAATGCCGCCGGGATCGCTCAGCACCAGCTCTGGGGAATCATGCTGCTGATTCCGCTGTTTCATGGTGCCGGCGCGATATCTCTGGATCACTTCATCAGCAAGCGATTCGCAAAGTAGCGTTGCAGATCAATGGTTATGCTTGACAGCGCAATTCCCGCGACCGTGGCCGATTCGGGCAGTCTGGCGCTGGACTGCGGCCGCTTGAATGAGCGTTGGAATTTTTATGAAATCCTGCTTCAGAATGGGCTGGGCGAGCTGACGCGCGCACAGATTCGGGAAGTGCAGGTCAATGTCGGCAAACTCTGCAACCAGGCGTGCAATCACTGTCATGTCGATGCCGGGCCCAAGCGAACAGAGATCATGACTTGGGAGACGATGGAGCGCATCGCGCGCTGGTGTGCGGAAAACAAGGTGCAATCCGTGGACATCACCGGAGGAGCGCCGGAACTGAATCCCAATTTCAGGCGATTCGTTGATGCCTGCCTGAATTTCGGCGCAGGCGTCACTTCCCGCTGCAATCTGACTGTCCTGCTGGTTGAGAGTCAGGAAGACCTGGCCCGCTGGTATGCCGAGCGCCGCGTGAAGCTGATCTGCTCGCTGCCGTGCTACACCAAAGACAACCTGGAGCAGCAGCGCGGCAAAGGTGTGTTCGGACAGAGCATCCGCGCACTGCAGATACTCAATGGGCTTGGCTACGGCAGGCTGCCGGAGCTGGAACTCGATCTCGTCTACAACCCCAACGGCGCATTTCTGCCGCCCGCCCAAGACCAGCTTGAGGCAACCTACAAGACCCGTCTGGAAGAGGATTTCGGCATCCAGTTCAATCGGCTCTATACGCTCACCAATCTGCCGATCAGCCGATTTCGGCATTACCTGGAGCGGACCGGCGATTACGAGCGCTATATGAATCTGCTGCAGGATGAGTTCAATCCGCAGACCGTGCCCGAGCTCATGTGTCAGCACATCATCAGTGTGGACTGGCTGGGACGAATCTATGACTGTGATTTCAATCAGATGCTGGATATTCCAGCAGGCTGGCGCAAGCCCAGATACTTATGGGAGCAGAATCTCGATCAAATTGCCAATCAGCCGATCGCAGTTGATTCGCATTGTTTCGGCTGCACCGCGGGCGCCGGAAGCAGCTGCGGCGGCTCACTCGCCTGAATTCCAGCTCAGATCGCCGAACGCTGACGCACGGCTTCGAAAGCGGTCACTCCGACTGCAACCGAAACATTGAGACTTGTGATCTCGCCATGCATCGGAATGCGGACCAGCTGATCGCATTTCTTTCGAGTGCCAAGCCGCAGTCCGCTCTCTTCTGTGCCAAAGACCAGCACACAGGGACCGGTGAAATCGATATCGTAAATTGAGTCAGCGGCGAACTCATCAAGACCTGTCACAAAAAAATCGCGCGCTCTCAGATCATCAAGCGCTCTTGCAAGGTTCGACGCGTGATGAATCGGGGTTGTTTCCGCAGCGCCGGCGGCAGTTCGAGAAACGGTCGGTGTGATCGGGCATCCGCGGTTTCGAGGCAGGATCACGCCGTCAACGCCGGCGGCATTGGCGCTTCGCAGGCAGGCGCCGAGATTGCGCGGGTCCGCAATGCCATCCAGCGCGACAATCAGACTGGCATCCGAAATGCCGCCTAGCCAGTCCGTCAGGCTCGGCCTGCCGGTCTCATCAGAGTCGAGCTGGCTGAGGACAATCACACCCTGATGCTTGTTGCCGTCAGCCAGTTCATTCAGTTCCTGATGCGGCAGTCGCTTGACTGTCACATTGCCAGCCCTCGCGAGCCGCTCGATTTCGCGCAAGCGTCGGTCTTTACGCCGGTCACTCAGCAAGACCGATTCAATTGCATCCGTGCGATGCTGCAGCATCGTTTTCGCGACATGCATGCCGAAGCGCTTTTCCATTGATCAATCCAGCTCCGTTTGTCTTCTCTGCGTTGCGATCTATGCCAGCTCGAAATTGACATGACCCAGCTCCGGGTCAGCGCCGCTGACCCGGACTCGCAATGAATCGCCGATCGCGAATCTCTTCCCGGTCATCTCTCCTGTCAGGCGATTCGAGTCCGGCTCGAATTCGAAGTAATCGTACCCCAAGTCAGACACATGAACCATTCCATCAACATAGGGATCGTCCAGTCGAACGAAAATTCCAAAACTCCTGACATCCGCGATGACACCGTCGAAAGTCCTGCTAATCTGAGATTTCATATATTCAGCCTTCAGCCAGCCCTCCGCCTCGCGCGCGCAGTTCGCGGCCTGACGCTCAGCAAGAGAGCTTTGCGATGCGACGCTGACCAGTTCTGACCGCTCCGGCACTGTGCTGCCGCTGTTCAATACGCGCTTGATCAGTCGGTGGACGATCAGATCCGTATATCTTCGAATCGGCGAGGTGAAGTGCGTGTACTCCGGATAATTCAGCGCGAAATGAGGATGCTTCTCTGCCGAATAGACCGCCATCTGAAAGCTGCGCAGCAGATGCATCTGCATCGCTGAAAACAGGTTCGCGTTGCGCGACTTGAGTTCCTCATGAATCAGTTGATAGTCCACTAAAGTGGAGTCAGGTGTCAATTGATGCCTGATTCCGATTTCTTTCAGCAATCGGTTGATGAAATAAAGGTCTTCCTGCTTCGGCGGATCATGGATTCGATACATCCCCGCATTCGGATAGTGCCTGTCGACGAACTTTGCCGCACAGGTGTTTGCGGCCAGCATCGCCTCCTCAATCAGGCTGTGAGAGGACAGTCGTTGCGTCTTTGCGACTGAGTTGACGCGACCGTCTGAATCGAATTCGAAATCCGCTTCCGGAATGTCGAGATTCAGCGCGCCTCTTGCAACTTTCGCATTGAGAAACGCATCATGCACAGCGAACAGACTGCGAATATTCGCGACGATGTCTTTAGGCCAGCCTGGCTCCCAGCGCATGTTCTCGACTTCTTCATAGGCCAGCCGGGCTCGCGAGCGAATGACCGCCTCATAGAACTCATACCCGATAACAGCGCCGATCGCAGACACGCGCATCTCGCAGACCAGAACCAGACGGTCTTTCTCCGGCTTCAGCGAGCAGGTGTCACTCGAAAGTTCAGGCGGCAGCATCGGCACCGAGCTGCACGGAAAATAGATCGATGTGCCTCGGGTTGAAGCTGTGCGATCGAGTATCGTTCCAGTCTTGACATGATGAGCGACATCTGCAATGGCCACCCACAGGCGGAACTCATCTGAACGGGTTCGCTTGCAGAATACCGCATCGTCATGATCCCTGGCAGAAGCCGGGTCAACGGTGACAAAAGCCAGATCTCTCAGATCCTTTCGCCGGCCCGCTTCGAAGGACATGCATCCGTCAGCGGCTGCTTCAAGCTCTTTCTGCGCGCCCGCAGGCCAGCAATCCTGGATGCCATATCTTGAAAGTGCAACTGCAACAGCGATCTCACAGCGGCCGGTCAGATTCCCAACGATTTTCTTAACGCGCCACTCTGTACTGCTTCGAGAACCAACCCATTTGCGACTCACACTCGCGACCAGATGCTGATCATGAGCATACTCCTCAAACTCCTCAGGCAGCCTGATCGCACCCGACAGCAGAATCCCGACCGGCTCCAAGATTGGAGCTGACCGCGAGGTTCTGCTCCTGCGATTCACTCGCAGCACAACTTGGCTTTCCTTGCGCCGCTCAACACCTGCCGGTCCGAAACTCAGACTCCGCTCCCCTCTGAACATCCTGATCTTTCCCTGCACCTTGTCACCGGGCAGCAGTCCTTCAGATTTATCTGCGGAACATTTGAAAATCTCACCTCGCTCCGATCTGAGACGGCTGCCTCTGAGGTTGACCGACTCAACAGTCGCAGCGGTCAGTTTCGGCCGCTGCCTGACTCTCGATCTTTTGCGCGCGTGAACTTTCATAACCGATGTTTCGATCGCGATTTGCCGACAGGCGGCAGATCACAAAACTCAGAATTCGACTCTCTCGAGGCAGTCGGGCTGGTTGTAGTGCGGATTGTTGATGCGCATCGAGATCGGATCAGCAGTCAGTCGCCCCTCCGGATACGTTCTAGCCATTTGCAACGCCGTGTCGTCACCGAGACCGAGCCACTCATCCCATTCATCAGGATCAACGATGACTGGCATTCTGAAGTTGGTATTGTGAATTTCTGACATCAGCTGATTGGCTTTCGTTGTGACGATGGAACATGACTCGAATGCCTCACCGTCAGAATTCCAACCACGCTCCCACAGTCCGGCGAACCCCATCACCGGCTGCTCGCGGTGGTAGATGTGCCACGGCTGCTTGTGCCTCTGGCCTGCGACGCTCTGCCACTCGTAGAACCCTGTAGCTGGAATCAGGCATCTTTGGGACTTTCTCCAGGCATTGCGAAAACTCGGTTTCGAAGTCATGGATTCACTGCGCGCATTGGCTGTGGAATACTTGGGCACCTCTGAATTCGCCCAGACCGGAACCAGCGGCCAGATGGCGCTTTGCAGCAGACGCTGGCCTTCAGAGCTTCTTCGAACAATCGGAATGGTGATCAGACGATCGTCCTTCGCTTCCCCGACTGCGGTGTTTTTCGCGGTGGGACTGATGTTGTACCGCTTCTCGAAAGGCTCAAGCTGACAATTCTCACTCAAAATCTCGAAAGTGGTCATCAACGCATCCGCGTCCGTCAGTATGTTGAAACGACCACACATCTCGAGTTCCCTGATTGTTGAGGTTGGCGCGCCCGGAGGGATTCGAACCCCCGACTCCCAGATTCGTAGTCTGGTACTCTAATCCAACTGAGCTACGGGCGCATCTTGACGGCTGATTTATCGGACGGTATCAGACTGTGGAATCTGCCTTGGCGGAGAGGGTGGGATTCGAACCCACGATGGGGGTTGCCCATACTCCCTTAGCAGGGGAGCGCCTTCAGCCGCTCGGCCACCTCTCCAAAACATCTCGCGAGAACCGTCCACGACACCGAATCAGCTGTTTCCGAGAAACAGAATTTCCCGAAACCTATTGTTCTTGCTGCGATTTTTCCTGTTGAATGCGTTCGTAAATCTCTTCGCGATATACACTAATACTCTTTGGGGCATCAATTCCAAGGCGAACTTGGTTGCCCTTGGTTCCAAGAACAGTAACTGTTATATCCCCATCAATCTTAATAGATTCTCCGATCCGTCTTGTCAATATCAGCACTAGCTTTTCTCCTTCTAACCTAGCATCCTGCCCGCTCGTTCATCCCAGCAATTCCTGCAGAACTGAGTCAGTCCAGCTTGGCGATTCGACCAAACTGTCTCGATCATTCAATTGCAGCTTCAGCCAAATTATAAATTGTGTGCAAAGCAAAAACAGCGCCTCGCTACCGTCGGACTGACAATCAACCCCGAAAAATATCTTCTGCTTCAGAACTGCCGCCGGCTCAGAATCCAGTTTCCTCAATGGGCTGGCAGCCCTCACCCAGTCCAAAAGCCGCATGCAGCGCCCTCACGGCCAGTTCCGCATATTTCTCGTCGATGATCACCGAAATCTTGATTTCCGATGTTGAGATCATCTGAATGTTGATGCCCTCGTCGGCCAGCACGCTGAACATTTTCGTCGCAATGCCGGAATGGGACCGCATTCCGACACCCACAATGGAAATCTTCGCGATGTCAGAGGCCGCGATGACTTCGCTCGCGCCGATTTCCGGAAGAACCTCATTGATCAGTCTGAGACTGTTCTGATACTCACTGCGATCGACGGTGAATGTAACATCGGTATTGTTGTCGCTGCCGACGTTCTGAATGATCATGTCAATATTGATCTGCGCATCTGCGATCGGCCCGAACACCCTGGATGCGATTCCAGGACGGTCCGGCACACCCCGAATCGTCAATTTGGCCTCGCTCACATTGTAGGCGACGCCCATGATTTTCGGCTGTTCCATTTCAGATTCCTCCGAAGTGATTAATGTTCCCGGCACGTCATGAAAGGAAGAGAGAACATGCACAGGCACATTGTATTTGTGCGCGAACTCCATCGCGCGTATCTGCAGAACCTTTGCGCCCAGGCTCGACAGCTCCAGCATCTCCTCTGCAGTGATCCTCTCAAGCACGCGGGCATCCGGCACAACTCTCGGGTCTGCGGTCATCACACCGTCGACATCAGTGTAGATTCGGCACACCGACGCCGGCAGCGCCGCGGCCAGCGCCACCGCAGTTGTGTCAGACCCGCCCCGACCCAGGGTGGTGATGTCACCGCTGCTGTTGACACCCTGAAATCCAGCGATTGCGACAATCGTTCCCGATTCCAGATCGCTTCGAATCGTGTCAGTGTCAATGTGCTCGACGCGCGCTTTTTTGTGAACATCATCGGTCCGGATCGGCACCTGCATGCCGGTATAGGACTTGGCCTGATAGCCCTCGCGCTGCAAGGCCATGCAGAGCAGCGCGATCGAGACCTGCTCGCCGGTGCTCATGATGACATCCATCTCCCGATCCGAGGGATCGGGTGAGATGTCATGCGCCAGCTGGATCAGCCGGTTCGTCTCGCCTTCCATTGCAGACAGGACGACCACAACCTGATATCCGTCGTTCACGGTCCGAATCACCCGCCGCGCGACACGATTGATTTTCTCTATGGTGCCGACGGATGAGCCGCCGAACTTCTCCACCACAATGTTCATGTCACCAGTCCTGAACCAGGAAGACTCAATAGTCTGCAATTGGAATGAATGAATGTCGCTTGAGCGTGATGTCAGGCGATGACAGAGGCGACGGTCGCCAGCGCCGCATCCAGCTTGTCTCCGTCCGTTCCGCCGCCTTGCGCGAGATGGGCTTTGCCGCCACCCTTTCCACCGACAATCGGCGAGATCTCACCGATGATTTCTCCCGCATGCAATCGCTCAAGCAAGTCGTTTGAGACTGAGCAGATCAGCGTCGCCTTGCCCTTATTCTCAGAACCCAGAACGATGACGCCGGAGCCGAGTTTCTGCTGCAGCGACGCCAGAATGTTGCGAAGATCGCGTACCTCGATGTTATCGTGCCGGGAGGTGTGCAGGGAAATGCCGCTCACCGTCACCACCGAAAGATTCCCGCCATCACCGCCGCCGGTTGCCAGCTGGGTCTTCAGCTCAGAAACCTGCCGCTCATAGGTCCGATTGCTCTTCATCATCTGCGCGACCGCATTGTGCAAATCACCGACTCCTGTGTGCAGAAGCCGCGCAACGTTGGCAAGAATTCGCGATTGCGACTGCATGTGCTCGATAGCCCGAGCGCCGGTCAGCGCTTCAATGCGACGGATTCCCGAGGCGATGCTCGACTCATCGACAATCTTGAAAAATCCGATGTCACCGGTCCGGTCAACATGCGTGCCGCCGCACAGCTCCAGTGAATAATCGCCCATTTCTATGACCCGTACCGACGAATCATACTTCTCACCGAACAGCGCCGCCGCGCCTTTGGCTTTCGCCTCATCCAGGTCCATCCAATCGCTGGCGACAGCCCAGTTCTTTCGGATGGCGTCATTGACATCCACCTCAATCTGCTCGATCTCCTGATCACTGAGCGCTGAATCATGGGCGAAGTCAAAGCGAAGCCGGTCCGGCGCCACCATGGAGCCTTTCTGCTGCACATGCGAGCCCAGATTGTTCATCAACGCCGCGTGAAGCAGATGGGTTGCTGAATGATTGTTCATAGTGGAACGTCTCAGCGACGCGTCCACTCGGGCCGAAACGCGATCTCCAACCTGTAGATTTCCGGTCGCGAGCCTGCCGATGTGCCCGGTCACCTTGCCGGAGACGTACTGCGTGTCTTCAACCAGGAACTCGCTGCCGTTGGCGCAAATCGACCCCTGATCGCCGACTTGACCGCCGCTCTCCGCATAAAACGGCGTGGATGCCAGTATCAGGGTTGCCTTCTCACCTTGGGCAATTGCGTCGCGCTGACTGCCGTTGACAATAATCGCTGCGATTTCACTTTCATCGTCCAGCGTCTGGTAGCCGCTGAACTGAACATCGAAATCCACATTCGGCGATGCGGAATCCAGCGCTTCAAAGCGGCTTGACTGCTTGGCTCTGTCGCGCTGCTCCTGCATGCACCGTTCGAAACCCTCGCTGTCAACAGTGAGATCAATCTCGCGCAGAAAATCCGCCGTCAGATCCAGCGGAAATCCATAAGTGTCATACAGACGGAAGGCAACCTCGCCCGGGAGCACACTGCCCGAAAGCGAAGCAATCTCCCGATCAAGAATCTTCAGCCCCTGGTCGAGGGTCCTCGCAAATCGCTCCTCCTCTTTCAGCAGTACGCGTTCAACTTTCGACCGCGCATTTCTGAGTTCAGGATAGGCATCTCCCATCTGCTCGATGAGCGACCCGGTCAGCTGATGGAAAAACGGCTCCTTGCAGCCCAATTGATAGCCGTGTCGAATCGCGCGCCTGATGATGCGGCGCATCACATAGCCGCGGCCTTCATTGGATGGCGTGACTCCGTCAGTGATCAGGAATGCGGCGGAGCGGATGTGATCGGCGATCACCCGCAGTGACTTGCTGTCGCGGCTCTTGCAGCCGACTGCGGACGCGGCATCGCGGATCAATGCCTGAAAAAGATCAATGTCATAGTTGCTGTAGACATTCTGCTTGACTGTTGAGATCCGTTCCAGCCCCATGCCGGTGTCAACTGACGGCTTTGGCAGCGGCGTCATGCTCCCGTCCGCGAATCGCTCATACTGCATGAAAACGAGATTCCACAGCTCCACGTAACGATCGCCGTCCTCCTCTGGAGTCCCGGGCGGACCGCCTTCCACTTCCGGCCCGTGATCATAGAAGATCTCTGAACACGGACCGCACGGGCCGGTATCACCCATCGACCAGAAATTGTCGGAGGTGGGGATTCGTGCGAACCGTTCCGCCGGTATCTTGATCTCATTCAGCCAGACATCTGCCGCCTCGTCATCTTCAGAATACACGGTGACCCACAGGCGGTCTTCCGGCAGGCTGAGGCCGCGGGTCAGCAGCTGCCAGGCGAAATGAATGGCCTCGCGTTTGAAATAATCACCGAAACTGAAGTTGCCCAGCATCTCGAAAAAGGTGTGGTGCCTGGCGGTATAGCCGACGTTTTCCAGATCATTGTGCTTGCCGCCCGCGCGCACGCATCGCTGCGAGGTTGCGGCTCGGGTGTACGGCCGCTTCTCAGCGCCCAGAAAGACATCCTTGAACTGCACCATTCCAGAATTGGTGAACAGCAAAGTCGGGTCATTGCCCGGGACCAACGGGCTGCTCGGCACAATCTCATGTCCCGCATCTGCGAAATACCGCAGAAATTCTGCTCTCAGCTCTGAAGTCTTCATATTTTCAAATCTGTTCCGGCTGGCTTTCGCTGCGATAGCGTCCCAGCGATTCATCAATCTGCTCGGCTGTGAATCCCCTGCCTCTCAGAAAATTCGCCCGTTTCGCCCACTCATTGAAACCGCTGACCGGACTGTCCCGGTACTTGCGCTCGATCACCCGCTCCAACTGCTCGCGCCAGCAGATCTCGCTTTCCTGCAGACACTGGGCTGCCAGGTGATCAGCCACACCGCGATGAGTCAGTTCGCGCTCGATGCGGACCGGGCCGTAGCCTTGGCGAACGCGCACTCTGATCAGCTCCCTGGCGAATCTCTCTTCTGAAATCAGCCCGCTGTCGCTCAGCTCATCGACGACAGTCTCAGCGGCTTCGCGGCCAGCGCCCTTGCTGACCAGCTTCTCCAGCATCTCGTATCGACAGTAGTCGCGGCGCGACAAGAACCGGATGGCTCTTGCGCGCACCTCCCGGGCGTCCTGCATGATTCAGGTCAATCTCAGGCCCGCGCCTCCTTTGCAACTGAAGCGGCGCCCACCTTCTCGCGAATCTGTGATTCAATATCCTCTGCAATATCAGAGTTCTCAGCCAGAAAATTCCGCGCATTATCCCGCCCCTGGCCGATTCGGATATCGCCGAAACTGTACCAGGCGCCGGCTCGGTCGACGATGCTGTGCTTCACTCCGAGATCAATCAGCTCACCCTCGCGGGAGATGCCCTGCTTGAAAATCAGGTCAAACTCGCACTGCTTGAACGGCGGCGCGACTTTGTTCTTGACAACCTTGACCCGAGTCTGGTTGCCGATGACATCCTCTCCCTTTGAAATCTTGCCGATTCTTCGGATATCCAGTCGAACCGAGGCATAGAACTTCAGCGCGTTTCCGCCCGTCGTAACTTCCGGGCTGCCATAGATCTGGCCGATTTTCATGCGGATCTGGTTGATGAAGATCACCAGTGTCTTCGACTTGTTGATGCTTCCGGTCAGCTTTCGGAGCGCCTGTGACATCAGTCGGGCGTGCAGCCCCATATAGGAATCGCCCATCTCACCGTCAATCTCCGCGCGCGGCGTCAGCGCCGCGACCGAATCCACAATGACGACATCAATCGCGGCGGACCGAACCAGCTGATCGGCTATCTCAAGCGCCTCCTCACCATTGTTGGGCTGCGACACCAGCAGATCGTCCACATTGACGCCCAGCACTGACGCGTGCGCGGTGTTCAGCGCATGCTCGGCATCGATGAATGCCGCAGTTCCACCCAATTTCTGCGCCTGAGCAACCACCGACAGCGTCATGGTTGTCTTTCCTGAAGCTTCGGGCCCGTAGATCTCCACCACCCGGCCCCGCGGCAGTCCGCCGACTCCGAGCACCAGGTCAAGTCCGAGCGATCCGGTGGGGATGACAGAGACATCCTTGTCGACATCCTCATCACCGAGCCGCATGATCGAGCCTTGTCCGAACTGCCGTCGAATCTGCCCGAGCGTTGCATCTAGAATTTTTTTCTTACTTTCGTCCATTCAGGTTTCCCAATTGAATTTGTTTGCCAATCATTCGCCTGGCAGCCGCCAAGCTTCAATACATGAATCTTTGCGTTCGCACCTGTGCGAAAAGAAGAGATTCAATCAGCATTAAACTGCTGATCAATGATCAGTCAACAAAAAAATAGATCTCGCGTTGCGACAAATTAATTGCCGGGCAAGCCGATGCGAGAGAGAAGCTGCTCCGCCGGCATATACCCGACGATAACCTCTCCATCATCCAGCACCAGTGTGGGCGTCCCTTGCACACCGCCCGCAGCGCCTGTCTGGTACTGATCAGCAACCGGATTCGGGCAGGTCAAGCCATCCAGCACCTTGCCCGCTTTCGCCTGAGTCATGGCAAGCTGCTGATCTTCTGAGCACCAGACTGTCACAATCTTGTCATAACTGGCAGTGTCTATGCCAGCCCTTGGATATGCCACATATCGTACTTCCAAGCCAGCCGCATTCAGCACCGGAACTTCCTGATGAAATCGCCGGCAGTACATGCAATCGATGTCAGTGAATACCGTTACGTGGCGTTTTTTGTCAGCTGCGGCGAATATAACCATTTCGTCCGGTGGCATTCCAGTCACCGCTTTACTGATCGAGCGGTTGTTTATCTCATCGTTCAAACTGACGCGGCGAACCAAGTCAAACGCTTCACCCACCAGCAGCACATCACCTTTCTTGACTGCATGGTATACCGTTCCCTGAATGTGAACCACATACAATCCGGATGTCGATGTCTGGACGACCGCTTCCTCTGGCAATGGACTGCCGATCAGGGACTCTACCGCCGTTTTAATTTCCTCGCGACTGCCATCGGCCAGCGCCGCCGCACCGGTGACCAGACCAGCCAGCAATGCCAGCGCGATCGTTGTGTACTTCATAATGTCTTACCTGCTGATGTCCAATTCAAATCAATGCTCTTGAAATGATCCGCCTTCGGATGCAGTGGTAGAAACCCTACCCGCTGTCTTCGACCGCGCCGCCGGCCTGTTTCCACGCATCGAATCCGCCGTCGATGTGACAGACATTCGACAGCCCCATGTTCTGTGCCGTCTGAGTGGCCAACGCGGAACGCCAGCCCGATTTGCAGTAGAAAACGAACTTTCGGTCCTGCGCGAAAACTTCCTTGAAGTAAGGGCTGTCCGGATCAATCCAGAACTCAAGCATGCCCCGAGGCGCATGAAACGTACCCGCCACCTTGCCTTCGTGCTTCAGCTCCCGAATATCCCTCAGATCTACAAACTGAGCGCTTTGATTGCCGTGCAATTCAATCGCGTCAGCAACAGCAATGGTTTCGATTTCCGCCATTGCCCGGTCAAGCAGCTGCCTATATCCAACTTTCATTCCAATCCGCCTATTCAGGTGTCAAATCATTCAATTAAGTATCGTAAATCTGAATTCTCACTTCTCATTTATCGTTAACCAAGTCAGAAATACCGCATCGTCAATCTCATTTTGTATGTGTTCGAAAATGATCGATTCTTCGATTCCTTTCAGAATTATCAATTTGACTGTACAAAGCTTTCAATTAATTCTTTTTGTTCAATTCAGAAACTTCAAATTCCATACCGCACGTAAATTCAATCAGCATCCTGCAATCGTCGTATTTCATCTCGTATTTGTTCAACCACATCTTCGTTCTGAATTCGCTTCTCATTACCCACTTTTTCAGAATAAACATAGAAAACCTTACCTCCGAAATTGGTAGTGAACTGATAATGCGTTCTTGCTTGCTGATCAGATTCTCTATAGATTTGTGGGATGTGGAAAACGCCGCTAACAGGCTTGATCTGCAGTCCAATAAATTTTTCTTTGACTCTGACAAAAAAATCTACGTTATACAACCTGTCCCATTCATCAGGTGCTGGTTCGATTGGCACATGAAGCTTTTTTTCAAGTTGCTCATATATCGTTTTCTTTTCCGTAATGTAGCCATCAAAAGTTCTATCTATAACGAGCTTGACTATGTAGTCAATGCAATCCTGCTCTGAAATTTCACTGATTTCGGCGTCAAGAACCTCGGTTATTTTTGTGTAGAGCCTTCTACCCAACTCCGTCAAATGCTCTTTAGGGTAAACATTTTGATAGTAGTAGCCTTCCCAGTCTTAAATTTTTCTTGGAGAGCATTTACGAATCTCTTCAGACACTTTCCCAACGCTATGGGCCTGGTTCAGTCGAAATCGACTAGTCGCACTATTCAGAATCCATTCTTTGGGCATTCTTGATCTCCGGCATTACTCTCTCGAATCGTCCTTTGTATTTGAAATCATAATTTGGAATCTCAGCAAACCCTAGTCTAACAATTTCTCTATTGACAAAAATTTTATTTTTTAGAAACAAGTAACCCTGAACACTGTCATCCTTCGTTTCAAATAAAGGATCGAATTCTAAGGAAACTTGCTTACCCTTGACGTAACGTTCCAAATAGTTTTTTGCATTGATGTACTGATCAGATATATTTTTTGTCCCCAATAAAGTTACTTTGAGTCCCGAATTCAATTTGACAATGTTCCCGTGCAAGATTTCTACAGCCCTGTATAGATTGTCAGATTTCAAATTCAGCTTCTTGTTGGAAACAGTAGGTTTCAAATCTTGGATTTCCGGAAAATATTCTTTATCACCTTTCTTTTGAAATGTACTTTCGAGTTGACTTCGATTTTTGATTTCAAACACTCGATCATGGGGTGTCAGTAAATCCACTGCCCCTGCCTTTTCTTCAAGTATTGGTGAATATCCTTCATTCAACTCATATCCGACAACGTTTCGATTCAATTCCAAAGCAACTTTGGCGGTAGTGCCGCTCCCCATAAAAGGATCCATCACTGTATCGTCAACGAATGTAAACATCTTTATCAAACGTCTCGGCAGTTCTTCCGGAAACATCGCTTCATGAAACTTCTGTCTTTCTCCTGCTAAATTCCAATGAGCAGTGAAGTAAGTTTTCCATTCCTCCTTCGTTAGCTTCGATTTCAGTTTTGCGTCTTTCAAATACTTCCTAGTTCCAGGTTTCTTGAATATCAAAATAAACTCGTAATCCATTTCGATCAGACCATTAGGCGGGTAGGGGTATGAACCCATCACATTTGCACCGCCAGTGGTGTTCATTGTTGTTTTTTTTGCCAAATTATTGACCCCATATAATCGAATCCTAAATTCATGCATTGACTTATCAGTTCTGAATGAATCGGAATAATCCTGTATCGCCCATAATCTGCACTCCTTAAGAATTGATCACCCACATTGACACAGAGGCGAGTTCCACCTTTCAAAACTCTAATGCATTCTTCCCAAACGGCGTACAAACTCCTAAAGTATTCATGAAGTGTCTGTCCATAGCCGATTTGCCCAGCGACACTATAATCTTTAATGTTCCAATACGGTGGTGAAGTAACAACCAGATCAACACTTTCGTCATTCAACTCAAGCATATTTCTGCTATCACCTATAAATATTCTGCACAAACTCATCAGCCTCTCCACACTTCCATTCAAACTTCCATCGATATTCCAGATGCTCTATTCTCGATAATCAATCATTTTCCAACTCATTCTGATGATGGAATCGACGGCATGATTCAGCAGATTCAGTCACTCTATTTCACCGTATTCTGTCAATTGCGATCAATTCTCAAGTCTTAGTCTCCGCGGTTTGTAGTTGTCCATTCCGTTAAATCGGCTATCTTCCTGTAACCATATTCGACAATGCGCTAACGCAGAGCTCTAGCATCAATCTCGTCTATACAATGGTACTTGAACTCTCTGCCTCTATACTCCTTTATTCCGGCTTCAAGAAAATGTCTTTTTGCATCTAATCCTATCTTCAGCTGGAAGTGTATTTTCTTCTCTGCAAGACCGAAACACAGTTCTTTAACTTCGGTGGATTCTTGCACTCTTTCTTCAACTCTGCACTACCGCATATGGTGATTGACAGAAATTTCCGCCTATTTGAAATTTTCTTCCTCCAACTGCAATAGCAAAGCTTTGATTCGTTTGAATCTGGAAAAGTGTCGCGACCGCTAACTAAATCATATCACTTAGCAAGTGCATCAGAAATAGTCCAAGCCTTGACATGAACGAACATGCATATTTCTCTACCAAAGCGCCAGTTATTTCCACTCCGCGACCGAATGTGACTCAGATTATCAAGATTTGCGCGAAAATCAGGCCATGAATGACGATATTCGTCAATGCACCAGCCATAAAATCATCCAGCATGATGCCGATTCCGCCCTTGACCTGTTTTTCCAGCCAAGAAATCGGCCAGGGCTTGAATATATCCGCCAGCCTGAAAAGCACGAAGGATACCGCGACAGTCTGCAGCGTGAAAGGCAAAAATGCCATTGCTGCGCAGTATCCGACTATTTCATCCCAGACAACAGCCCCCGGATCCTTCTCACCCAGCCAGTCCGCCGCAGTCTGGCAAACCCGGCATCCCAAAGCGAACAGGGCCGCCAGAATCACCGCCTGAACAATATCGGGAGCTTGACTGATCAGGTACGCCAGCGGAACCGCAAGCAGAGTCCCTGCAGTTCCAGGCGCCTTGGGCAAAAAACCCGCTCCAAATCCAAACGCCATCCAAAGCGCAGGTCTGAATCCAATGCGACGCGGCTGCACGTAATATCACGCCAAAAGATATGTGGTGTCAAAAATGAGAAAATCCAGCGGCTTCAATTTTGTAAATCTCTCCATCTCGCTGTCTGATTTCGACACCGGCGCCTTCACGTATGACCCCGATGCGACTCAATGGGATTCCAGACTCGATCAACACAGAATCCGGCAGGTCTTCGCGCACGGTGAAACACAGTTCGTAATCGTCACCGTGCGCCAGGGCAAAATCCCAGCCAATGTCATCCAGCAGCTTCCGATAGACAGGCGACAGCGGAATCTGCTCAAGCTCAATCGATGCGCCGACACCGCTGGCATCCAGTATATGGCGGAGGTCAGCGATCAGTCCGTCAGAGATGTCAATGGATGATGTCGCATAGCCGGCAAGCGCCAGCCCCGCCTCCACGCGCGGCTGCGGGCTTTCCAGCCGGCGCTGAAGATACTCAGTCTCCTTCTGATCAAGCGAGCGCCCAAGCCGGGAGCTGACAAGCCCGAGCGCGGCGTCTCCCAGCGTGCCGGTGACGTAAATCGCATCGCCGGGTCGCGCGCCGGAGCGCAAAGGGCACTGATTCGCCCCGGCCAGTCCGAATGCCGTCATGCTGACCGCCAAAGGACCGCTCACCGTATCGCCTCCGATCAGAGAGACATTGTATTCAGAGGCGAGATCAAAGAGGCCACGGCTGAACTGCGCCAGCCATGTCGGATCATACTCCGGCAGTGACAGATTCAGCAGCGCGTAAACCGGCCGCGCGCCTTTTGAAGCCAGGTCGCTCAAGGAAACCGCCAGCGACTTGTAACCGATCTGCCGGGCGTTGGTTGACGCCGGGAAGTGAACATTCTCAAGCAGCGTGTCAGTGGTGATCAGCAGCTGCTGGTCCGCAGGGATATCGACGATCGCGCAATCATCCCCGATCCCCGTCAGCACACTGGCATCCTTGTCCTGCCGATCGGCGAAATAACTCCTGACAAGCTCGAACTCGCGGCTGTCAGTCTGCTGACGCCGTCGGCTGATCAGTCTGCGCAGTCGGTCCTGCTCGCTGAACGCCAGCTTGTCCAGCGTTCCGTTGATGAATTTGTAACTGCCCGGATTTCCAAACTCGCGGGAAAGCTCGATGCACTCATTGGCAATCACCTTCAGCGGCACATCGTACTCGGCTATCAGTTCATACACCCCGAGCCGGAGAATCGCCAGCTCGACCGGATCGATCGCATCGATTCTGCGATGGATCGCGGTCGAGAGTATCTCGTCGATTTCAGCAATTCTCGGCGGAATCGACTGCAGCAGTTTCTGAAAATACGCCAGGTCGCCGCTCAGCAGAACCGCGGAATCAATCAGAATCTGCTCGTCGATGCGATTCAGCGAGCGGTGCTGCACATCCCAGGAATAAAGATACTGAACCGCGCCCAGCCGCGCGTAATGCCTTGCCGAAACTGTCATTGCGGATCAAATCAGTAGCCCTGCCGAAACTCAGCAACCGTATGAATCGAGCGCAGCACACCGATTGCCGCCTCACAGCCTTTGTTTTTCTTCAGCTCCTCAGTGCCTGAACGCTGCTGCGCCTGCAGATAGTTTTCAACAGTCAGCACCCCGAATCCAATTGGAATGGTGAAATCCATGCTCACCGACATCAAGGCGGCGGAGCATTCCTGACAAAGATGATCGTAATGCGATGTCTCGCCGCGGATGATGCAGCCAAGCGCAATGAGCGCCTGAAAGCGTTTCGACTGCGCCATGACCCGGCAGACCAGCGGAATCTCCCAGGCCCCGGAAACCCGCGCAATCTCATACTGGACTTCCAAGTGCTCATCCAGCACACTCACCGCGCCGCCCAGCAGACCCTGCGCGATGTCCTTGTAGTAATCGCTGACAATCAAGCCCAGCTTGACATTGGTGTCAAGCGGCCTGTGCTCAACTGCCTGTTCCGTCAGCATCAGCGTCAGTCCTCGGGCGGCAGGTACTCAACGACCTGCAGACCGAAACCGGACAGGCCATGCATTCTGAGCGGATGCCCGAGCACTCTCAGCTTGCCGAATTTCAAATCTGCCGCAATCTGGCTGCCGATTCCGACAATCCGCACATCGTGGGTGCCGGCATCCTCCCCGGCCTGCGGCTCCGCGTCACTGTCAGTCTTGGGCAATCCGCTGAACTCGCGCTGATAGTTGAGAATCACCACCGCACCGGATCCCTCGCGCATGATGCGCTGCAGCGCCCTTCGCACCGAATACGAATGTCCGCCCGGCGTGATCGCATCCAGCACTTCCGAAAGCCCTGTGAACACATGCACCCGCAGTATTGTCGGCACTTCAGCCTTTATCTCGCCTTTCACCAGCGCCAGATGGGTGCTGCCGCGGACCTTGTCCCGGTAGGTGATGGCGCGCACTTCACCATAGTCGGTCTGCAGGTGGGTCTCGCGCTCTCGGATGACCGTTGATTCGGTTGCCAGCCGATAGCGAATCAGGTCAGCGATCGTGCCGATCTTTATCCCGTGCGATCTGCTGAATTCGACCAGATTGCCCAGCCTCGCCATGGTTCCGTCAGGATTGAGCACCTCGCACAGCACACTCGCGGGCTCGAATCCGCACAGTTTCGCAAGATCACTTCCCGCCTCCGTGTGCCCGGCACGCGTCAGCACCCCGCCCGGCTCAGCAATGACCGGAAAAATATGGCCCGGAGTGACCAGATCCGACGGCTGCGCGTCTGGATGCACGGCAGCTTGCACTGTGGTCGCGCGGTCCGCCGCGGAGATTCCGGTCGTTACGTTTCTGGCCGCCTCAATGGAGATGGTGAACGCGGTTGAATAGGGGGAGGTATTCTCCCGCACCATCAGCGGCAGCTGAAGCTTCCTGCAGCGCTCGTCGGTCATAGAAAGACAGATGAGGCCGCGGCCGTAGGTTGCCATGAAGTTGATATGCTCGGCTGTCGCAGATTCAGCTGCGATCAGCAGGTCTCCTTCGTTCTCGCGGGATTCATCATCGACCAGAATGACCATCCTGCCCGCGGCGAAGTCTTTCAAGATTGACTCGATCGGGCTGATTCCCGAAGCGGCATTGCCAGTCAATGGAGTTGGATTCGGTGAGGATGCCATGATTTATCTCGGATCAAAAGGACTTTCGCACAACCGCGCGAAGCCTATATTTTAGTGTGTCAGCCAAGCCGATGCCCAAGTTGCGAAAGTCCGCGGACCACTGACCAACAATCCGGCAGTGGACTGAACGCAATGACTTCTATACGCCGCATGGCCAGACGATGCCGGCCGCTTCAATGACGATGGGCCGATTTCAGTCACTTCGGGTTTCCAGACTTGCCCGCCAAGCCATCAAATTCAATGAGCCGGCTTACATATCGAGCAATGACATCAATTTCAATATGCACTTCCTGACCACTTTCGAGCTCTCCCAAAGTCGTCGCCGACAGAGTGTGTGGGATCACATTGACATCGAAATGAGTCGCGTCATCGCAGTCAGCCACGGAATTGACTGTCATGCTGACCCCGTCTATCGCCACCGAGCCTTTCTCAACCATGAATCTGCCGAGACGCTGGCCAGGCACTTCAAAAACGATTCTGCGGGAGGCGCCGTCGGGTTCGATGCTGACACACTTTCCGATCCCATCAACATGTCCTGAGACCAGGTGGCCGCCAAGCGGCGCGGCAAGAGTCAGCGGGCGTTCGAGGTTGACCTTCTGACCCGCAGCCAGCTGGCCGAAGTTGGTTCTGGCGATCGTCTCATTGGAGACATGGACATCAATGGAATGTTCCTGTTTCTGCGTGACAGTCAGACAGACACCGCTGACAGAAATGCTGTCACCTGCATTCAGACTTGCCGGATCAACCGAACCGAGTGAGATGCGAAGCTCAATGCCCGCCTCGGACCTGTCAACGCGCGCGATACGCCCCACTGCCTCGACAATGCCTGTAAACATGCTAATCACCTCTGTCGCCGCAAGACTGGCTGAGCGCGAAGTCTATCCGGACATCATCGCCGAAACGCTGAATGTTCGCGAATCTCCCGCGATGCCAGTCCATCAGTGATTTAGCCTCGGGAAGCCGGGCCATGCCGACTGCAGAATCTCCCAGGATGGCGGGTGCGAGATAGACGATCATCTCGTCAGCCAGCCCAGTGTCCAGCAATTCACCGGCGAGAGTCGGTCCCGCTTCGACCAGCGCCTCATTGATCTCGCGTTCAGCGAGATAACGGAAAAGCCGATCGCAGTCGACACGTCCGTCTGAGGATCCGAAAGAGACAATTTCCGCCCTGCCTTCCATCTGACGATAAGCTTCAGGATTGACATCCTCACCCACCGCGAACAGTATGTCGCCATCCTCGGCAAACAGTCTCGCATCAGCCGGCGTCCGCAAGCGGCTGTCCACGATCACGCGCAGAGGCTGATTCAACGCGCCATCCAGACGGCAATTGAGACGCGGGTCATCGGCAAGCACGGTTCCGACTCCGGAGACGACGGCTGCCGCCTGGGCGCGCAAACGCTGCACGTCCTGTCTGGCCGCATCTCCAGTGATCCACTGGCTCTCTCCGCTGGCAGTCGAAATCCGCCCATCCAGCGTGGCCGCTGTCTTGACAACCACCCAGGGCCTGGCCCGTTCATGTCTGGAGAAGAAACCGCGGTTGATCGCCCGGGCCTCCTCATCCAGCAATCCGACTTCTGTCTCGACTCCGGCTTCGTGCAACCGCTGGATGCCCAGTCCGCCATTGACAGGATTGGGATCGGGACTGGCAATGACAACCCGGTCAATCGCCGCAGCCAGAATTCGCTCGACACAGGGCGGTGTCCGACCGTGCGTCGAGCACGGTTCCATGGTGATGAACATGGTGCCGCCCCTGACATCCTGCCCCGCATCAAGAGCCGCAGCCTCCGCATGCGCGCTGCCCGCCGCCTGGTGAAATCCTTCTGCCACAACGCGTCCGTCTTTTACAATCACGCACCCGACCCGCGGGTTGGGATGCGGTGCTGAAATCGGCTTCTGAGCCAGCGCGACCGCGCGTCTCATGCAAGCAGCTTCAGATGAGTCCGCCATCGAAGTCAATCCGTGTCAGTCGATCCCAGAGATTATTGCTGCGACCGAAAGTTGAAGTTCAGGCATGAAGGTGCCGAATTGGCTGTCGACGGGCAGATTACCCGGACTGCTCCTCCACCGCCATGTCTTCACGAGAAATTCTAAGGGCCAACACCACAGGGCTGGCAATGAATATTGAGGAATAGGTGCCCACCAGCACACCGATCAGCAGCGCGAATGCGAACCCCCAGATCACCTCGCCGCCGAACAGCAGCAGCGTCAGCACCACCAGCAGCGTGGTCAGTGAAGTGAGTATGGTTCGTCTGAGCGTCTGATTGATGGACCGATTCATGATGTCAATCGCGGTGCCGCTGCGACTTTTTCTGAAATTCTCGCGGCTTCGGTCAAACACCACGATCGTATCGTTCAGTGAGTACCCGATCACGGCCAGAACCGCAGCCAGAACCGCCAATGAAAAGTCAACCTGAAAAATCGAAAAAAGCCCGACTGTGATCAGCACATCGTGCACCAGCGCGGTGACGGCGCCGATTGCAAAGCGCCACTCAAAGCGCCAGGCGACATAGATCAGAATTCCGATCAGGGCATAGAGCATGGCCAGCCCCCCTTGATCGGTCAGCTCCTGGCCGACTTTCGGCCCCACAAACTCAACCCGCCGCATCTGCACGAAACAATCGCTGACCGAGCCGTCGCTCTTGCTGCAGGACTGCAGACCGCCCGCCAGAGACTCGACCAGCAGCTCGCCGTAGGGCAGCCGAAGCGTCTCGATGATCTTTGAGCTCTGTTCCGCCGCGCTGCCGGTACCTTCGCCCGAAGGCAGTCTGACCATGACATCGCGGCTGGTGCCGAAATACTGCACAGTGGTGTCCTCGATTCCGACTGCCGCCAGCTGCTCCCGCACATCGTCGACACTGACCTGCTCCTGAAAGCGGATCTCAACCAGCGTGCCGCCCGTGAAATCAAGTCCGAAGTTGATGCCTCGGAAGAGCAGCGACACCAGGCAGACTGCGATCAGCGCGCCGGAAACGATCGCCGCGGTGCGCCGACGGCCGAGAAAATCGATCGCCAGGTCTTTTTTGAGAAATTCCATGCTCGCCCTGCCTATATTGCCAGCGCGGAGATTCGCCGCCGCCTGCCGTAAACCAGATTGATCACGGTGCGCGTGCCGAGAATCGCGGTGAACATCGAAGTGACGATGCCGATGCTCAGGGTCACTGCAAAGCCCTTGATGGGACCGGTGCCGAAATTGAACAGCACGATCGCCGCGATCAGCGTGGTGATATTGGCGTCGACAATGGTTGAGAACGCGCGCTCATAGCCCACCTTGATGCTGTTCTGCGGCGTGTTCCGGTTCCGCAGCTCCTCGCGGATTCTCTCGAAGATAAGAACATTGGAGTCGACTGCTATGCCAACCGTCAGAACAATGCCAGCCACTCCGGGCAGTGTCAGCGTCGCCTGCAGAGCCGACAGGACCGCGACGATCAGCACCAGATTCAGAGCCAGCGCCAGATTGGCAACCAGGCCGAAAATTCGGTAGTAGATGATCATGAACACCAGAACCAGCAGGAAACCGACAGTCACTGACTGCAGGCCCTGAAGAATGTTCTGCTGGCCGAGACTGGGGCCGACTGTGCGCTCCTCGATGATGTCAACCGGCGCGGCCAGCGCACCGGCGCGCAACAGAAGCGACAAATCGCGCGCTTCAGTCACACTGTCAAGCCCCTCAATCTGAAAACGGCGGCCGAGCTGGTCCCGAATGACCGGCGCTGTGATCACCTCCTCAACCAGTTCCTTGACGCGCACTGGGTTGCCCTGATTATCCAGCACGACTCGACCGGCTTCGTCGCGCTTCGGTTCCGAGCGCGATTCGAGATATACCACCGCCATCCGTCTGCCGATGTTGTCACCGGTGACTTTCTGATTGATCGCAGCTCCGCGGGAGTCCAGCGTGATACTGACAATCGGTCCGCCCGTCAGCGTGTCAATGCTGGCCGCGGCATCGACAATATTGTCGCCCGAGTAGATGACCGGCTTCTTCAGCAGAATCTGGGAGCCGTCGCGCATTGAATACAGGGCGGAGCCCAGGGGCACCGAGCCCTGCAGAGCTGTGGTGAGGTCATGGTCTTCGTCAACCAGTCGGATCTCCAGCGTGGCGGTTCGGCCTAGAATCCGCTTCGCCCGGGCGGTATCCTGCACACCCGGCAGCTGAATGACGATTCGATTGTCGCCCTGCCGCTGAACGACTGGTTCAGCCACCCCGAGCTCGTCAATTCGATTTCGAAGCGCCACGATATTCTGCTCAATGGCAAACCCTTTAAGCTCCTCAATCTCATCTTCGCTGATGCTCGCGACGAGGTAGAGCTCTCCTTCGCGCTCGAAGTCCCGCACTGCCAGCTCGCGGAACTCGCGCTCAATCACTGACTCTGCAGCTGAACGGGTTTCGGTGTCCCGAAACTTGATTTCAACACCACTCTCAAGATCGGTGCCGCGTGCCGATGCGTATCGAATGCTGTTTTCCCGAAGCGTGCGGCGGATGGTTTCGACATAGCGATCCTCGGCCCGCTGAATCGCGCTGTCAAGGTCCACCTCCATCAGGAAATGCACGCCGCCGCGCAGATCCAGCCCGAGATACATCGGATTGAGACCCAGCGAGCTCATCCAGGCCGGCGCCGACGGCACCAGGGTCAGCGCGATAGTGAACCGGTTGCCCAGCGCATCCTGCAAAGCGTCGCGGGCCCGCAGCTGCTGCTCCGCATCCTCGAACCGGACGCGGACACCGTTGTCATCGGAAATCAGGCCCAGCGGACTGATCTGCTCCTGCTGAAGAACGGTTTCGACTCGGCCCAGCAGCGACGCGTCGACCGCGGTGGTTCTCGCCGCTCTGACCTGTATGCCGGGATCATCGCCGAACAGGTTTGGCAGGGCATAGAAGAACCCTGGGATGAGGACCGCGGCGATCAGCAGATAGCGCCACCATGGATTCTGATTCATTTACGTGTGACTGATCGGCAGGTCAATCTTCGCTTTCAGCCTCAGGCTTCGGAGCGGCTTTCTTCTTTCGCTTGCCCTTGGTCGTCTTCCGGCTCGCCCAAGCCTGAAACTCATCAATGGTATCAGCCGGCAGCAGATGCGTCACGGCGTCGCGCTGCACAAACATCAAGGCGCCGGGCTGCGTCTCCAGTCCGACATAATTGACCACCTGCCCAGCCGATTCCTTGTCGTCCGGGCCCTGCAAGACAGTGATCTTGCCCACAATGCCGCCGCTCGTCACCACCTCATCGCCCAGCTTGAGCGACTCAACCAGCTGCTTGTGCTTCTTTGCCCTTTTCTGCTGCGGACGAATCAGCAGAAAGTAGAACAGGACAAAGATCAGGATCAGCGGAATGAGACTCAGAAAACCGCCCGCTTCGCCGCCTGATTGCGCTAGCGCGTCAGATATGAAAAAATTCATTTGCATTCACCTACAGTAAATTCGGCTACAAGCGGGGAATTTTAACATTTTGGACATCTGTTCTCAACACAAAAATTCGACCAGCCGGGTTCCCTGCCCGCGCTGTGGAAAATCTCACTGCCTTTGAGCTGAACGGAAACCGGAAAGTTTCCGCTGCCGCTGAGATCAGATTTTTACGTTGTGCTGCCTGCAGATCTCGTGAAATTTCTGGTTTGCGATTGCAGTGCGGATGCTGTCCATGAGACCAAGATAGAATTCGAGATTGTGCAGTGTTGCCAGGCGGGCGTACAGGGGTTCATTGATCTGGTGCAGATGTCGGAGGTAGGCCCGCGAAAATCGCTCGCAACAAGGACACTTGCAATTCTCGTCCACCGGACGCGTGTCGTTTCGATATTTTGAGTTGCGAATCTTGACCGCTCCCTCCGAGGTGAACAGCCAGCCGTTGCGGGCATTGCGCGTCGGCAGCACACAGTCGAACATGTCGATGCCGCAGGCCACGCCATGAACAATATCCTGCGGTGTGCCGACACCCATCAGATAACGCGGCTGAGCGCCGGGCAGTCTGGGCGCGATGCAGGTCAGCATCGCCTGCATCTCGTCTTTCGGCTCGCCGACAGAAAGACCGCCGATCGCATAGCCATCGAAGCCGATTGCGGTCAGCCGGTCGAGCGACTGCTGGCGCAACTCTTCGTACATCCCCCCTTGGACAATTCCGAACAGCGCGCTTTCAGAGCCTTCAAACGCGCGCTTTGAGCGTCTTGCCCAGTCCATCGACCGAAGCATCGACGCCTCGGCCGCTTCCCTGGTCGCGGGATATGGCGTGCAGTCGTCGAAAACCATGGCGATATCAGAATTAAGCGCCCGCTGCACCTGAATGGACTCCTCCGGCCCCATGAATATGCGGGCGCCGTCAACTGGCGATCGAAAGGTCACACCGCGGTCTTCGATTTTGCGAAGTTTCGCCAGACTGTAGACCTGAAAACCGCCCGAGTCTGTCAATATTGACCGGTTCCACCCCATGAACTGATGCAGTCCGCCGTGCTCTCGGATCACATCCATGCCGGGTCTCAGCATCAGGTGAAAGGTGTTGCCTAGAATAATCCTTGCATCCAGCCGCTCCAGATCGCGCGGCTCGACCGTCTTGACCGCGCCGATGGTGCCGACTGGCATGAACGCAGGCGTCTCAAGACGGCTGCGACGCAGACTGACTTGGCCGCGCCGAGCGTTTCCCTGACTGGCCAATTGCACAAAATTGAGCATTCAATGACTCGATGAGCTGAGAGTGACGGCAAAATATTATCCTGCACCAGGCGCTGACTGGTGTCAATTCAAGCAAAGGAGCGAATCATGCATCATCTCACGTCAGAAAAACTTGGATTCATCGGTCTCGGTCTGATGGGCAAGCCGATGGCGCGCAACCTGAAAAAAGCCGGCGCGCAGGTGACGGTATTCAATCGGAGCCGGCCGGCGCTTGATGAACTGGCGGCGGAGGGTTTCGCAACCGCCGAAAGTGCCGCGGAAGCGGCGGCAAGCTCGGACCTGACTGTCTGCATGGTGTCAGATACACCGGCCGTAGAGTCAGTTCTGTTTGGCAGCCGGGGAGTCGCACAAGGAATCCGCCCGGGGGCGCTTGTGATTGACATGGGGACGACCGAAGTTGAGGCGACTCGAAAATTCGCCCGCCGGCTGAGTGAGCTTTCAGCGGCTTTTGTCGACGCGCCTGTCTCCGGGGGTGAGATCGGCGCGGTTGAGGCGACGCTTTCCATCATGGTCGGCGCTTCCGAAGCAGATCTCAAGCGCGTCGAACCGGTGCTGAATGCAGTCGGATCTCAAATCACCCACATCGGCGGTGTCGGATGCGGACAGATCGCCAAGGCCGCCAACCAGATCATTGTCGGACTGACCATCGGCGCGGTCGCTGAAGCTTTCGCTCTGGCGCAGTGCGGCGGCGCGGACCTCAATCAGGTCTGGCAGGCGCTCAGCGGGGGATTCGCCAGCTCGAAAATTCTGGAGCTGCACGGCCGGCGCATGATCGAAGGCAGATTTCAACCGGGCGGCACTGCCAGAACCCAGCGCAAAGACCTGAGACAGGCGCTTGATTTCGCTGCTGCGAACGGAACTGAGCTGCCCGCAACTCAGCTTTGCCATGACCGGTATGATGAACTTGTTCAGCAAGGCGGCGGCGCGCTCGACCACAGCGCCCTCTTCCGGCTGTATTCGAATCGATTGACGAAAAGCTAAGGCGCAGGGGCGAGTACGCGTGCCCGCTTCACCCAGAAAACCAGCAGCACCACCAAGAACAGCGGTGCAGACGCGCCGGCGCTCAGCGCGAACCAGCCCCAGATGTGATGCAGCACGCCCGACATCACAGCGGTCACCGTCACAACCGAGAAGACACAAAGGTCATTCACACCCTGGACGACTGCCTTCTCGCTTGGCCGATAGACCTTGGTCAACAGCGTTGTACCGCCAAGAAATGTGAAATTCCAGCCGAGTCCCAGGAGAATCAGCGAAAGACAGAATGCGGCGAATCCATCACCCATGGTGAAGGGAACCAGTATTGAAAGAAACAGCGCAATCAGGCCGGCGCTGATAATGTTCAGGTTGCCAATCTTTCGAATGATGTGACCGGTGAAGAACGAAGGCGCGAACATGGCGAAAATATGCCATTGGATCACCACCGCTGTCTGGCCGAAACTCATGCCGCGGGAATGCATGGCCAGCGGTGTGGATGTCATGAGCAGATTCATGACACCGTAGCCGACTGTTGCGCTCGCCACCGCGAGTATGAATTCAGGCTGCCTCGCAACCTCCAGAAGTGACCGTTTCTGCTCATGGACTTCAGATTCATCCAGCTGCGGCACTTTAAGGAAGGAAACCAGGATCAGCGACAGAAGATACACGCCGGCGAGCGTGTAATATGACCCGGCGAATATCGCCTCAGCCATTGTGTGCTGCGTCCAGGCAACCAGATTCGGACCGATGAAGGCGGCCGCGACACTGCCAGCCAGAACGTAGGAGATCGCCCGGCTGCGATAGCTCTCAGTCGACACATCAGCTGCCGCGAACCGATAGAAGCCGCCAAAAGAATTGCCGATTCCGATCAGCGCGATCCCAAGACAGAACAGAATGAAACTGTGCTCGACAACAGCATAGCCGGACAGGCACGCGCCGCCGATCGAAAACAGCAGGCCCAGCTGGAATCCGCTGCGGCGGCCGATGTATTTCATCAGAATGGATGCCGGCAGAGCGAATCCCATGCCGAACAGGAACACTGCGCCAACCGGCAAAGTGGCATAGATCGGATCGGGCGCCAATGCCATGCCCACCAGCGCGGCAGACGCGATCAGCACCGCGTTCGATGTATACATGCAGGCTTGGCACAGCGACAATATCAGCACATTCAGCCGCATTCTCGGCATGGTTTCAGGTGTATCGCTCACGATATTGATCTTCCTCCGTCAACATGAATGGCCTGCCCTGTGATGAAACTGCCGGCCGGTGAAATCAATAGGATGACCGCCCCCAGAATGTCTTCCGGTTCCAGAAGCCGATTCAGCGGTATCCGCGATTTTGCAAGCTCTCGATTGTTCTCCTTCGCCAGGAACGAAGCGGTGAGTCCAGTCTCGCACATGGCGGGACTGACCGTGTTCACAGTGATCGAATGCCGGGCCCACTCAACGGCCATGACGCGAGTCATATGTGTGAGCGCGGACTTGCTGGCCGCATACGCTGAATAGCCCGGGTTGGCGACTGAGTCAGATACAGATGCCAGGTTTACAATTCTTCCATACTGGCTGGCCATCATGTGTCTGGCGGCAATGCGGGACATCGAAAACGCGGCATTCAGATTTGTTTCGATGACGTGCGAGAACACCTCGCGCGGCATGTCGACGGCTGGAGTGACTTCAAATGCGCCGACACAGTTCACAAACGCATCAATTCGGCCCCAGCGGGCAATGACCGCTTCAAACGCCGATTCGCAGTCGCGTTCCGCCGTTGCATCAAAGACCCGGCTGTGAACCGGTGAAGCTGATGGCAAGTCGCGAATCTTGTTTTCGAGACCCGCGGCATTGATGTCAAACAGTGACAGGCGGCATCCTCTTGCGGCCAATTCACTCGCAACAGTCGAGCCGAACGCACCTGCCGCGCCCGCCACCGCCACTACCTGGTCCCGAATATCAAAAAGCGAGCGCAATATTGAACCTACGCTCTCTCAAGTGATGAAAGCATTATGTGCTTGAAGCGAAACAGCGAGAGCGCGTTTTTGCAGGTGGCCGCAGTCGTCAATCGTCACATGTTGCGACGATACCGCCCGCCGACTTCAAACAGGGCCGAAGTGATCTGTCCAACCGAGCAATGGCGCACTGCCGACATCAGCTCCGCGAATACATTCTGTCCGCCGAGCGCCGCTTCCTGCAGCGCTTTCAGCGCCGCCGGGCTCTGAGCTCGACTTCGGTCATGGAAGTCTCGCAGGCGCTGAATCTGTGATTGCTTCTCATCTTCAGTCGAGCGGGCAAGCTCGAGCGTTTCATTGACTTCCGCTTCTGGATTCAGAAAGGTGTTGACCCCGACGATCGGCAGGGAACCGCTGTGCTTGAGCCGCTCATAGTGAAGCGACTGGTCCTGAATGCGGCCGCGCTGATAACCGGTTTCCATGGCGCCGAGCACACCGCCCCGTCGGGAGATGGCTTCGAACTCGCATAGCACTGCCTCTTCGACAAGATCGGTCAGCTCCTCAAGAATGAAACTGCCCTGATTCGGATTGTCGTTGCGCGAAAGCCCCCACTCCTTGTTGATGATCAGCTGAATGGCCATGGCGCGCCGCACTGATCCCTCGGTTGGTGTGGTGATCGCCTCGTCAAACGCGTTCGTGTGCAGGCTGTTGCAGTTGTCGTAAACTGCGATGAGGGCCTGAAGCGTGGTGCGGATGTCATTGAAATCGATCTCCTGCGCGTGCAGGGAGCGTCCCGAAGTCTGAATATGGTACTTGAGCCGCTGGCTGCGCGAATTGGCGCCATAGCGCTCCTTCAATGCAACGGCCCAGATTCGTCTCGCAACCCGCCCCATCACCGTATACTCGGCATCCAGACCATTCGAGAAGAAGAACGACAGGCTGGGGGCGAAATCGTCAATATCCATGCCCCTCGCGAGATACATCTCCACGTAGGTGAAAGCATTCGCCAGCGTGAACGCAAGCTGAGAGATGGGGTTCGCGCCAGCTTCGGCGATGTGATAGCCTGAAATTGAAACAGAGTAGAAGTTCCGCACCTGATGCTCAATGAAGTACTCCTGAATATCCCCCATCAGGCGCAAGCTGAATTCAGTTGAGAATATGCAGGTGTTCTGCCCCTGGTCTTCCTTCAGGATATCGGCCTGAACCGTACCCCGCACATTGTTGAGCGCGTAGGCTTTCAGCTGTTCGAATTCCTCATCGCCGGGCGGACGGCTGTGCTCACTCACAAACAGGTCCAACTGCTGATCGATGGCTGTGTTGAGAAGCATGGCCAGATACGTCGGTGCAGGACCGTTGATGGTCATCGACACTGAGGTGCGCGGGCTGCAAAGATCAAACCCGCTGTAAAGCTCCTTCATATCGTCCAGCGTCGCGATGGACACACCTGAGTTGCCAACCTTTCCGTAGATGTCCGGCCTTTCATCTGGGTCGAATCCATAGAGCGAAACCGAATCGAATGCAGTCGACAGCCGCTTGGCTTCAGAATGACTGGACAGCAGCTTGAATCGCCGATTGGTTTTGGACGGTCCGCCTTCGCCGGCGAACATGCGAGTGGGATCCTCGTCCTCGCGCTTGAATGGAAACACGCCACCCGTGAACGGGAAGAATCCAGGCAGATTTTCCAGCATCAGCCAATGAAGCAGGTCGCCATGGTCGGAATAACGCGGCAAGGCGATTTTGGACACTTTGGTGCCCGATATCGTTTCCGAACAGCACACTTTCGAGTTTTCTTGGTCATTGGCAGCTTGCCGATACTGAGCGGCTCTGGAATGCCAGTCGCGCAGCAATTCAGCGGCCGATTCGTCGAGCGCGGCCTCCCGAATTCGCAGTTGCTCCCGCAACGCCGCAGCCTCATCCGTACCGGAGCTCCCAATGATTCTCAGCGCCGCATTCAGCTGCTGAATTTCACGCGCCAGCTGAGCCTGGGCATTGACATTGGTTCGATAGCTCCTGATGGTCGCAGAAATCTCCGCTAGATAGCCGACCCGCTCGCTGGGAATCACACCTGTGCTGCTGGATGAGATCTTTGAATCAGTCAAGGCCGGGTAGCGTTCATTTTTCTCCGGAACCCCCAGAATATCCACAATAGCTTGATAGAGTGATGTCACGCCATCATCGTTGAAGCATGCGGAATTGGTGCCGAAAACCGGCATTTCGCTGATCGGGCGATCAAATTCCTCGCGATTTCGCTGCACCTGTTTGCAGACATCCCGATAGGCGTCCTCAGCGCCTTTGGCATCAAACTTGTTGATGGCGATCAGGTCCGCATAATCAAGCATGTCGATTTTCTCGAGCTGACTGGCCGCGCCGTATTCCGGCGTCATCACATAAACGGTGCGGTCCGCATAAGGAATGATGCCCGTATCGCCCTGTCCGATGCCCGGGGTTTCCACAACAATCATGTCAAAGCGCCAAATTCTGCTGGCGCGGATGACATCGGTCAGGCAGGATGGTATGCCGCCGCCGGCATTGCGGGTCGCAATCGAGCGTATGTAGATCTGATCGGGATCCGATGCGTTCATCCGAATTCGATCACCCAGCAATGCACCGCCCGTCTTCTTTCGAGTCGGGTCGACTGCCAGAATGCAAACTCGGGTATTTTCAGCGCCGTAAAGTCGAACTCGCTGAATCAATTCGTCCGTCAGAGACGACTTTCCAGAGCCGCCGGTACCGGTGATGCCCAAAATGGGAGGATAGTCGTCCGCACCTGGCTGTTTGCGGACAAAATCGATCGCTGAGGCGGACCCGGATTCGAGCGCGCTGATCAGAATGCCCAAGTCGGCAAAATCGCCGACTTTCCAACTCTTCGCGGAAAACTGCCTGATCGCCCGAGGCTTGGACCGGCAGATGCTCAGCATCTCATCGATCATGCCCTGCAATCCAATTTGCTGGCCGTCTGCCGGAGAGAAGATTCGAGCGACACCGCACTCATGCAACTCGTCTATCTCGCGGGGAACGATGACGCCGCCACCGCCGCCGAACACCCGGATATCGCCGCGGCCATACTGTTCCAGCATGTCCAGAATGTATTTGAAGTACTCAAGGTGGCCGCCTTGGTAAGAGCTGACTGCGATTCCGTCAACATCCTCTTGAACTGCGGAGCTGACAACTTCGCGCACAGACCGGTTGTGCCCCAGATGAATGACTTCAGCGCCAGAGCTCTGCAAGATTCGCCGCATGACGTTGATCGCCGCGTCATGTCCATCGAACAGACTGGTCGCGGTCAGAAAGCGCAACGGTCTCTCTATCAGTTTCCGACTGTCAAGAACACTGAGTTTTTCTGCAGCTACTGCCATTGCTGAACACTGTATCGGTCAAGAAAACTCTCGCGAGCGAAATCATGAAGTGCAAGTGAATCTCGAAAAATTGGACTGGACCTGTTATTTTAACAAACTCAACGACTTGTTCTTCCGCGCGTTTCGACCTTTGCAAATTTTTGTGCCTCTTGTGGCCGAAAAACCCATAATCTAGCGAGTTCATCCACAAAACGACAGCTATGCGAAAACCTCAGCTCTGGACCGATAGAACGCAGCAGTTCTGCGCGACTTTGAGTCTTCGAATTCCAATCCTCCTTGCGCCGATGGCCGGCGCCTGTCCGGTCTCGTTGTCCAGTGCAGTTGCGAACAAAGGCGGACTCGGCGCGTGCGGTGTATTGCTCATGCAGCCAGACGACATCATCAAGTGGGCAGCCGAATTCAGATCGCAGTCGAACGGAGCCATTCAGATGAACAACTGGATTCCAGACCCCTCGCCAATGCGAGACGAAGATCAGGAAAGAAAGATTCAGAATTTCATCGCTGGCTGGCACACCGAATCCGAATCAGCCAGACCAGTGCCCGAATTGCCTGATTTTGATGCTCAGTACGAAGCGATGCTTGCTGCACAGCCAGCCGCGATCTCGTCGATCATGGGCATTTATCCTGAGGAGTTTGTGAATCGCATGAATTCTGCTGGAATCCAGTGGCTCGCAACCGCAACGACCGTTGATGAAGCGAAAGAGGCTGTTGACGCGGGCGCCGATGCAATCGTCGCACAAGGTTTTGAAGCGGGCGGACACAGGGGCACTTTCGCTGCCGGTGAGGCGCGGCGGGCTGCAGCGGGACTCGTTTCCTTGTTGCCTGCCATTGTTGATACGGTCGATGTGCCGGTCGTCGCTGCCGGCGGCATTGCGGACGGACGCGGCATCGCGGCAGCGATCACGCTCGGCGCTTCAGCGGTTCAAATTGGCACAGGATTCCTGCGCACACCGGAGGCAGGAATTCCATCCGCATGGGCCGACGCCATTCAGACCGGGTTTCCAAATCGAACTGTGCTGACCCGCGCATTTACCGGACGATTGGGTCGTTCCATTGCAACGGAATATGCCGAGGCCGCGGAGTCGGCCGATGCGCCGGAACCCGCACCCTATCCTGTTCAGCGACAGCTGACAGGAAACATGGTCGCTCAGGCGAGACGGGAGAACGACGTGGCAAGGATGCAGGCTTGGGCAGGCCAGTCAGGCTTTCTTTCTTCTGCGGTGCCCGCCGGTCAGCTTATCGGTGATCTTTGGAAGCATGCTCAGCAGCTGCTTCCCTGATTGGCTCTGGATTGGCTCAGATTTTCTGTTCAATTCAGCCTCGCGTGCAACTGCGGACAGTCAGTTCACAATTTTTCTGGAGTGTCCTTCGAAATGAACTATCCCGCCAAACCCATGTTCAAGCCAGTCAATCCGAATTACGAGTCTGAAGCCAGGGCCAGTTTTGACAGCCAGGGCATCATGCATTTGCTGGGCGCCGCCATGCGCACGATCGAGCCGGGGTTCTGTGTGATCGACCTGCCCTACAATTCCAAACTGACTCAGCAGGACGGTTTCTTTCATGCCGGTGCGACCAGCACGATCGCAGACTCGGCAGGCGGCTATGCGGCGCTGACGCTGATGCCGGCCGGCAGTCGGGTATTGACGGTGGAGTTCAAGATCAATTTGCTGGCACCGGCTGAAGGCGAGCAGCTTTCGGCGGAGGCATCGGTCGTCAAAGCCGGGAGAACGTTGAGTGTGGCAGAAATCAACGTCAACTGTCTGAGGTCCGGCAAATCAACACTCTGTGCGCTCATGCAGCAAACGACATTCTGTCTCGCGCCGCACCGCACCTGACATTCTATTGACTGTGATTCAACAATTGGGTCCGATCTGTTCGACTAGTTTGCGATCCGAATAATTGAGCTCAAATACACCTTCAATCTCTCGCTGGGCAATCGAATAACCCAATACGCTCGAGTCAGGCGTCAGCAGCTTGCCGATCAAACGAACCATCCACTCGTAGTCATCCGATTTCATTCCGCCATAGTACACAAAGAGTCCGCTTTGAGTATCTGATATGGCCAGCCACTGGTTCAAATGCTCACCGTCTTCGGTGAACAGACGGACATTCCGTACCGAAGAATCTGCCGGCAATGGCCGATGCGTGATCAGCATGAAGATTCCGGGTCCGCAATTGATGGTCACTGTCGGGACTGTCTGTTGAATTGAGGCCAGCTGACGGCCGACACAAGATACTGACCTTCCCGGCGTTATCGTAACACAGTTGTCTGACTGAATTGGATCCGGCCCGATATGGTCACTGGTATCTGAATTCACCGGCCAGTTCACAACTAGCGAAATTAGCGCCACACCTATGATCTTGCGCATCGCGGCGCGGAAGATAAAGCTTGTCCGCGAATACTGATTGCTCCAGCTCACCACCTGAATTGCTGAGCGGTTGAATATCAAACAAATGTGATCATTGAGTGTGTGAAACACTGCAAGAAACAGCGAGCTTCGATCTTCACGTCAAGAGCTTTTTCGCAAATCCTCAATTTGACCTACGGGCAAAGCGACAGATTTACTGATCTGCGCATCGGTGAACCCGAGATTGATCATCCGCCTGGCGGTTTCGATTGCATGATTCTCTTCCCCGTCCCCCTTTCCTTCGTAATAGTAATAGAGCTTGATCTGCTCCCGAAGCTCCTCCTTGCTCATCATGATCCAGCTGTCTGAAAGTCTCTGCATGACTGTGTCTCCCTCAATTCGTTCGTTCACGCGCTGTGTCAGTGTTCCAATTGTAATCCGGCGATGGACTCGAATCAAGTAGTTTGCGATCGGGCTCATCACTGCCACGCGCAGTCGGTCCGGCAGCTGGCGCGAGCGGATCAGCAGATCGACGAACACATCCTCGTCGGCCTGCCAGATGCCGGCCATCGCCTCCAGCGACAGCCGGATGTCGAGCGGCAGTGCGGACAGCTGATTTTTGACCGCCTCATCGTGCAGGTTCAGCACAAGCATGCCGAAGTCCAGCAGGCAGGGGCTGAACTGCGATACGAAGTCGGCCGGCAACCTGCTCATTCGCTGCTGCTGGAAGGTGCGCCACGCAGGCCAGCCTTTTCGCCGGCCGTGATACACCAGAATCGGCACCACTGCGGCCGCGCTCTGATGCACGTAGAGGTGCGCCTGGTACTTGAGCAGCTGCAGCATCAGCTGGCTGTCCGGATGGGACTTGTGCTCGCAGACGAATTGGACTGCGACTTCGCCGCCGGCCTTCAGCCGGGCGGATACCACCAGATCTGCGCGGCTGCCGCCCAGACCGTCCTTGGCCGGCCAGCTGCGCCTTTCCAGCTGCACCGCATCCAAGTCAAGCGGCGCCAGCTGCTCTTCTGTCAGCGCCAGACCGAGCAGTGCCGTGACCGTCTTTTCACTCTCGAACAACTCGCGGAAGAAAGTGTCGTGCGCATTGCCCGCGTACGGCTTATTCGTATTTTTCTGTTCGATTTTGTCTGTCATTCAGCCTCTCCTGCCAGCTCAGTTCAATCATCGGTCACCGATGATAGAGTGCTGACACATTCAGATGAAAAATAAATCTGACTTTCCGATGGAGAGGTTTTTTCGGAGTATTATCGAAAGCCGCAGCGTCTTGAAATTGGCAGGCGGATTCAAGGTGAGAGGCATGTAACAGAACAAGTTTGCTGCGGACGGTTGAATTGACTGAAAGCCAAAGAAGTAGTTGCGAATCGGAACAGCACCCAGATTGCAACGAAAAGAGTATGTTTTGATACTTCTATGAGTTTCAAGTTCGCACAGGATCGGCCGAAGAATTGTTGACCCTGCGAAACGCCACAGCCTCAATTTGTTGTGACATTCAGGAGGGCATTCGCGACTCGAGATGCCGGACGCCGTTTCAAATGAGAAAAAACAAACTCCGACACTTTGACGAGATCATCTAAATCAACACCCGAGTCCACCCCCATGCCATCCAGCATGTATACGACATCTTCAGTCGCAACATTGCCGCTCGCCCCCCGCGCGTAGGGACAGCCGCCCAGACCGCCAATTGAGCTGTCCACGACGGAGACACCGCGATCCAGCGCGACAGCAATGTTGGGCAGCGCCTGTCCATATGTGTCATGAAAGTGCACAGCAATGGAATTCAACTCGAGAGAACCTGCAATTGCATTCAGAAGGTTCCGCGTCGAAGTGACCGTCCCGACACCGATCGTATCGCCGAGAGACACCTCATAGCAACCCAGCTGAAACAAACGTTCGACGACCGGAACGACATCGGCAGCGACGACCTCTCCCTCATAAGGGCATCCCAGAACACAGGAAACATAGCCGCGAACCGGAATTCCAAGTTCACGGGCTTTCTCTGCAACTGGCTTGAATCTGTCAAACGACTGATCAATACTGCAGTTTGTATTCTTTTGTGAAAAAGTCTCGGAAGCTGCCGAGAAAATCGCAATTTCATCAATGCTTGCGGCAACTGCAGCATCCATTCCAATCATGTTTGGCACCAGAGCCACCAAAGTGACATCGTCAGAACGGGCGACGTTCTTCAGCACCTCGGCTGTATTCGCCATTTGCGGCACCCATTTGGGTGAAACAAAGCTGCCGACTTCAATGGTTTTCAGTCCGCATCCCGACAGATGATTGACCAGCTCCGCACGGAAGGCCGCGGAAGTCTGCTCCGGTTCATTCTGCAGTCCGTCGCGAGGGCCGACCTCGACCAGCCGGACTTGATCAGGCAAGCTGCCGCTCATCTCTCGATGACTCGAAGCTAATCATCTTGGGGTTCAACAACGACGCAGCTTGCCCCTTCATCGACCAGCTGATTCTCTGAGAAAGGAAGGGAAGTGACAACTCCGTCGATCGGACTTGCCAGCGGATGCTCCATCTTCATCGCTTCAATCACGACCAATACCTGTCCGGCGGTGACGGATGCACCTTCTGCGGCAAGCACCCGAGCGATTCTTCCGGGAAGCGGTGCGACCAAAGATCCGGCATCTGCGGTTGCGGAATCTGCGACTGACAGCCGATCGGACAGTCGCAATTCATATCTGGAACTTCGATGGAAAATGTGAATCGCATTAGCCAGAAAAAAGGCAGATACGAGCCATTCTGCACCATCAATCTCAAATTTTACAGAATGATCGTCGATTCGCAAACTCATGCAGGTCAATGAGCGGTTTTTGTGCTTCACGACAACTTCCGACTCACCAAACAGCGCTCCAATGTTGTAAAGCTGCCCGCCGCACTCAAAACTGCAGGCAAACTCACTGCGTGAATTCAACCGCCATCCACTGCTGCTTCGCCATGGTGAATAACGATCATTGCTGTCAGCAATTCCCTTATCTTCCAGAACGGAAGACTTCTCGGCAGTGTAGAGCAGCGCTGATGCAAGAATCTCCAGCGGAGGATCTTCTGACTTGGGAATCAATCGATGCAGGTGGTTTTCAACGAATTTGATATCAATTTCGCAGTCTTGAAATTCAGCGCTTTCGAGCAGCTTTGACAGGAATTCAATATTGGTGTCAACTCCTATAACCTGAAAATTTTCCAATGCGTCTTGCAAGCGTTCGATGGCATTCATACGATCTGAATCTCGAACCACAATTTTCGCAATCAGAGGGTCATAGTGCCGGTCGACAATATCACCCAGCCTGATGCCTGTATGCACCTGCAGGTTTTCGGACTCAGTTGGCAATTGCAGGTGTTTGATATCTCCAGGCGATGGCAGGAACCCTTTTTCTGGACTTTCGGCGTAGATTCGAGCCTGAATGGAGTGTCCCGCTGGTGTTTTCGGTACATCTTGCTGAGAGATCGACTCTCCAGCGGCAATCCTCAGCTGCCACTCCACCAGATCAATTCCAGTTACCTTTTCTGTAACAGGGTGCTCGACCTGGAGCCTGGTGTTCATCTCCATGAAAAAGAATTCATCGCCAGCCAATAGAAACTCTACTGTTCCCACACTATGGTAATCAAGAGCTTTGGTCAGGGAAATCGCAGCGTCATACATTCGCTGCCGAACTGTCTGGCTGATCTTCGGCGCGGGCGCCTCTTCCACGATTTTCTGATAGCGGCGCTGCGCCGAGCAATCCCGATCGAACAGATGCACCACATTGCCGTGCTTGTCGGCCGCAACCTGAACCTCAACGTGCCTGGCTGGATTGAGGTACTTTTCAATGATTACAAGATCATCGCCGAAAAACTCCCTTGCCTGCGCTCTGACCGTCTCCAAGCTGTCGACGAGTTGCGCTTCGGACTGAACGATGCTCATGCCTCGTCCGCCCCCGCCAAGCGCGGCCTTGAGCAGTATCGGAAACCCAATTTTCCGCGCCTGTCTGATCATGTTGTCATTGTTCTGCCCGGATTCGCGGAAACCGGGCAGCACCGGCACCCCGGCATCGACCGCAATGTCAGCGGCATGTGACTTCGAAGCCATTTGTCTGATCGCTTCTGAAGGCGGCCCGATAAACTCGATCTTCTGCAATTCGCAAGCTTCACTCAGCAAGCTGTTCTCAGACAAGAAACCATACCCGGGATGCAAGGCGTCAGCATTGACCTTTTTGGCGGCGTGCATGATTCTCTCAATATTGAGGTAGCTTTCCGAAGGGCGCGACGCGCCGATGTACACCGATTCATCGGCCAAAGAACTGTGCAGGGAATTGCGGTCAGCATCCGAGTAAACCGACACGACTGGAATTTTAAGACGACGCGCGGTTCGAATGATGCGGCAGGCTATTTCCCCGCGATTGGCAATCAGCAGTTTGTTGAACAACGGTTCAGTCCGGTCAGGATTCACGCCACCTAGGCCGCCGCTTGGAAAGGAACGCGCCCACCCCCTCCCTGCCTTCGTCGGAAGCTCTCATTCCAGAGATCAAATTCGCGGTGTGCGCTTGAATCTCACCGTCCATCGCTGCTGACAGCCGGTCAACAATCAGAGCCTTTGCAACCTTCTGTGCGTTGGGGCCGCTTGCGAGCAGCTCGCGTAAAATTCGAGATTCACTTTCTGGCAGATCATCCGGCTCATGCACTTCGTGAATCAGCCCTGATCTGTGTGCCGCACCAGCGTCAAATCGCTCACCCGTCAGAATGTATCGCTTTGCCACCCGACTTCCCATGGCGTTGACAACGTACGGGCCGATGACGGCTGGAATCAAACCCAGCCTCACTTCTGACAGGCTGAAAACAGTTGAACTGTCTGCAATGACAATATCGCAGCAGGCGATGAGCCCCACCCCGCCGCCGAAAACGGCTCCATGAACAACCGCTACGGTGGGCTTCGGAAATCTGTACAGCGCGTGCATCATGTCCGCCATTCGCATCGCATCGCGATAGTTCTCCTCCTGAACGTACTCCGCGGTGCGTTTCATCCAGTTGAGGTCAGCCCCCGCGCAGAAACTCGCACCGGCACCTTTCAATCTCAGCACCCGGATTTCATCATCGGCCTGCAAATGCTGAAGAGCATCCGCAATCTCTTCGATCATAATCTCATTGAATGCGTTGTGAACTTCAGGACGGTTCAGCAGCAGTGAGCCGATTCCGTCATCATTCACCTCAATCTCAATGGTGCTGAAATTTCCTGCCGGCATAATTCCAACTACATTCTGAAAATTCCGAAGCGGGTGGGTTCAGTCGGTGCGTTATAGGCGGCAGACAGCCCCAAACCCAATACCGCCCGGGTATCCGCCGGATCGATGATCCCGTCATCCCACAGTCTTGCGCTTGAATAGTAAGGCTGGCCTTCGGCATCATACTGGTCCAGAATCGCCTGCTTGAATTTGCGCCGCTCTGATTCCGGCCACGCATCATCTTCCATGCTGTCGGCTCGCACCTGCGCGAGCACGTTGCCTGCCTGCTCGCCCCCCATCACCGAAATTCTCGCATTCGGCCACATCCACAGATACCGGGGCGAATAAGCGCGCCCGCACATCGCGTAGTTCCCGGCGCCGAAGCTTCCGCCGATGATGACTGTGAACTTCGGCACTTTCGCACAGGCTACCGCGGTAACCATTTTCGCACCGTCCTTGGCTATGCCGCCCGCCTCATACTTTTTCCCAACCATGAAACCGGCGATGTTCTGCAGAAAGATGAGCGGGATGTTTCTCTGACAGCAGATTTCAATGAAGTGCGCCGCCTTCAGCGCCGATTCCGAGTAAAGAATTCCCTTGTTTGCAATAATTCCGACGGGGTAGCCCATCAGGTGGGCAAACCCACACACCAAGGTATCGCCGTACAGGCGTTTGAATTCATGGAACTCACTGCCGTCGGTGATGCGGGCGATGACTTCCCTGACATCGTAGGACTGTCTGAGGCCAGTCGGAACAATTCCGTAGATCTCGTCTGCCTCGTAAAGCGGTTCCCGAGGCTCTCGAATTTCAACATCCAGCCGTTTCGGCCGATTGAGCGTCGCAACGATATCTCTGATCATCGCCAGCGCGTGTTCATCATCATCGGCGCAATGGTCTGTGATGCCGGACTGTCGAGAGTGCACGTCAGCGCCGCCCAGCTCTTCGGCGGATACCGTCTCACCTGTGGCGGCCTTCACCAATGGCGGTCCGCCCAAGAATATCGTGCCCTGATTGCGAACGATGATCGATTCATCGCACATCGACGGCACGTATGCGCCTCCAGCGGTGCAAGAGCCCATGACTGCGGCGATCTGAGGAATTCCAGCAGCTGACATCGTGGCCTGGTTGTAAAAGATTCGGCCGAAATGCTCCCGAGCCGGAAACACTTCATCCTGCCGCGGAAGAAATGCGCCGCCAGAGTCCACCAGATAGATGCATGGCAGGTGATTTTGAGCCGCTATCTCCTGCGCCCGCAAATGTTTCTTGACAGTCATCGGATAGTAGGTCCCGCCTTTGACAGTCGCATCATTTGCGAAAATCATGCACTCTCGGCCCTGAACTGAGCCGACGCCAGTGATGATTCCAGCCGCAGGCACGTCATCGTCATACATTTGGAAAGCGGCGTATGGCGCGATCTCCAGAAAAGGCGATCCTCGGTCCAGCAACAGCCGAATCCGATCCCGGGCCAGCAGCTTTCCGCGCGACTCGTGCTTTCGCCGGGCGCGTTCGCTGCCCCCGGCTTGTATGAGTTCCAGAGTCCGCTTGAGATCGTCCACCAGTCCGGACATGGTCTGATGACGCTCTGCAAACTCAGGGCTGTTCTTGTTGATATTGGATGGAATGACCGGCATGAAATTGGCTATCGCAATCCGAATCAGAATCACCACCCGCCAGATCTGACCCAGGTCTCCACATGACTGAGACGGTCGTGACCCCAGAACGGCTCTTCGTCGACAATGAAGAAAGGTGATCCAAACACACCTCGGGCAATGGCCTGATCAGTCTCCCGGCGGACTTCAAGTTTGATATCCGAATTTTGAAGGGCGGCGGCAACTTCATCGGCATCATATCCGGCTCTCGACGCTATTTCGACAACAGCCTTTGACTCAGCGATGTTGATGTTTCGGGTGAAGTAAGCGCGGAAAATCTCCTTGGCAATCTGTCTGGCGCTCTGTGCGCCATGCTGATCGCTGATCCAGTAAAAAGCCCGGCTTGCAGCGATGCTCGCCACCGGAAAAACACTGGGAACGGCGAATTCAATACCATGAAAGCGGGCGACGCGCGCCAGGTCGCGCGCGCTGTAGTCATTGATCATCGGAATATCAACCAGTGGCTTTCGACCGGTTACCTTCATGACCGCACCCATGACATAAGGCCGCCAGTTCACCTGGCATCCACAGCGCTCCGCTAGATCATCAATCACCTCACTTGAGAAGTAGCCGTATGGTGAGGAAAAATCAAAATAGAAGTCGACAGTGCTTTTCACTTTGAGAACACTTGATTGGAGAATGCGGACGCGATCAACTGCGGACGACTCCTATTGCCGTCGCCTCACCGCCGCCGATGCACAATGAGGCGACTCCGCGTTTCAGATCATACCTTTCCATTGCTGCTATCAGAGTGACAAGAATTCGGGCTCCGGACGCACCGACTGGATGGCCGAGCGCACATGCTCCACCGTGAACATTCAGTCGTTCGCGGGGAATGCTGAGGCTGTGCATGGCCGCCATCGCGACGACGGCGAACGCTTCATTGATCTCAAATAGATCGACATCACCAACTGACCAGTCGAGCTTCTTCAGCAGTCGCTCAATCGCTCCGATCGGCGCGGTTGGAAACAGGTTCGGTTCCGCAGCATAACTGGCATGACCAGCAAGTCGGGCGCGAATATCCTTGCCGCGTCGCTCCGCCTCATTTTCAGACATCAGAATGACAGTTGCGCCGCCATCTGAAATGGAGCTGGAATTCGCTGCAGTGACACTGCCATTCTTTCGAAATGCCGGACGCAGGTAGGGAATTTTTTCGGAGTTTGTCGTTTCCGGCTGCTCATCAGTCGTCACATCGTAGGCATCCCTTCTCGTCGAAACGTGCACCGGAGCAATCTCGCGCTGGAAAGTTCCATTTTCAGTCGCTTTCTGCGCTCTGGTCAATGAATCAATTGCGAATTCATCCTGGGCTTCCCGGCTGAACCGGTAAGCTTCTGCGCAGTCTTCAGCGAACTCCCCCATCAGCGAGCCTTTCTGGTACGCATCCTCCAGTCCGTCAGCGAACATGTGGTCCAGCACCTGACTGTGTCCCATGCGATAGCCGCCCCTGGCCTTTGGCAGAAGGTAAGGTGCGTTGCTCATGCTTTCCAGACCGCCTGCCGCGACAACTGAGTTGGTGCCCGCAACGATTGAGTCAAAACCCAGCATGACTGTCTTCATACCCGAACCGCACATTTTGTTGACTGTCGTGCAGCCGACTGATTTGGGAATGCCGGCCGCCAGAGCTGCCTGTCGGGCGGGCGCTTGGCCCATTCCAGCCGGCAGAACGCATCCCATCAGCACCTCATCAACATCGGCCCCTGAAATTTCTGAATCTTCCAGTGCCGCACTGATTGATGCCGAGCCCAATTCAGGTGCGCTGAGTGGAGATAGACGACCTTGGAAGCCTCCGATGGGCGTTCGAGCCAGTCCAGTTACAACGATGGATGAATTTTGCATTGATTATTTCCTGCAGATTGAATGATAGAATTAAGCGGTTTCCTCGAACAGCTCCCGTCCGATCAGCATGCGGCGGATCTCACTGGTGCCCGCACCGATTTCATAGAGCTTGGCGTCCCGCAGCAAACGGCCAGTCGGCATTTCATTGATGTATCCCATCGCGCCAAGCGACTGAATCGCCTCCAATGCGCACTCCGTTGCCCGTTCAGCGGCAAACAGAATGACGGCAGCCGCATCCTTGCGCGTTGCCTCGCCCCGATCACAAGCCTTGGCAACTGCGTAGGCATAAGCTCGCGAGGCATTGAGCGCGGCATACATGTCAGCGACTTTGCCTTGAATGAACTGAAATTCCCCGATGGGTTTGCCGAACTGTCTGCGTTCGTGAATATACGGGACAACAACATCCAGACAAGCCTGCATGATACCAAGCGGGCCGCCTGCCAGCACCACCCGCTCATAATCCAGTCCGCTCATCAGAACCTGAACGCCGCCATTGACCTCGCCCAGCACATTATCTGTGGGAACCTGGCAGTCTCTGAAAATCAACTCCCCGGTGTTTGACCCGCGCATCCCCAGCTTGTCGAGTTTCTGAGCCGTGGAAAACCCTTGGAATTTCCGCTCGATCAGGAATGCAGTGATGCCGCGGCTTCCAGCCCGAGGGTCTGTTTTCGCGTAGACGACCAAAACGTCGGCATCGGGGCCATTGGTGATCCACATCTTGCTGCCGTTCAATTTGAAATGGTCATCTTCGGCGATCGCTTCCAATCGCATGCTCACCACATCGGACCCGGAATTCGGCTCCGTCATCGCCAGTGCGCCCACGTGCTCCCCGCTTATGAGCTTGGGCAGGTATCGGTTCCTCTGCTCGCTTGTGCCATTTCGAAAAATTTGGTTCACAGCGAGGTTCGAATGGGCACCGTAGGACAGTCCGACTGATGCTGAAGCGCGGCTGATCTCCTCCATGGCAACGACATGTTCCAGATACCCCATGCCAGCGCCGCCGAACTCCTCACTCACGGTGATGCCGAGCAACCCCATCTCTCCCATCTTTTCCCACAAGTTGAGAGGAAACTCATTAGTTTGATCAATTTGATCGGCCAAAGGAGCGATCTGCCGTTCGGCAAATTCGCGAACACTAGAGCGGAGCAGATCAACCGTCTCCCCCAATCCAAAATCAAGTGTCGCGTAGGGTGTGCTCATATTGCTTAAATCCTTGCCGAATTGCAGATGGCATTAGATTGTTTTCACTGGCGATATACGAGTGCAATTCATCAAGATGGATTTCCCAAGTGAATCGGAACAGCATATGTGTCCATTAATTCGTTATATATCAAATGCTTGCGGTATAAGACTTTCAGTATAGATTCATCTTTGCTCGTTAATCACCCGTATTCTGATGGCACTGCTCAGGCAGGGGTGTGTATCAGGCCGTCATTATATCGGTTAGTCTTTGTTGCTCATCTGGTAGAAAGCCTTGTTGTGAGGGTGTCAAGAACGCACTGATTTCAGAGTTGTTCTATGTTCAAGTTGAAGCATCGATCATCCAGCAGTCGGATTTGAATTGGTCAAAAAAACTTATCCTTCGAGAAGATGGATTATTTTCCGACTGAATGCATCAACACTCTATTATCGGCTGCAGATTTTGTTACTGGGTCGATAGGAGAGATGGAGTGGCATCAAAACTGAGAAGGAAAAGACAGGCAAACGGCACACGGGCAATGCGCACGACACGTTCTTCCGCGCGGCATTCGACAGAAAAAGGACAGTCTCTGCACTGCTCGGTCTGGCGCTGACAGAACAGCAGCTGGCGCCGCTTGACTTGGATGCGGTGCAGCTGGAAAGACGCAGCTGGCCGGCCAAGGACGGTCTGGGCGGCAGCCGCGCAGATCTGGTGGTATCCGCCCGGCTGAAGGCCGGCGGCGAAGTCGCAGTCCAATTCGTCTGCGAGCACAAGTCCCATCCGGACAGCCATCTCATGCAGCAGCTCAAGTTCCAGGCGCACCTCTACGTGCATCAGCGCGCGGCCGCAGTGGTGCCGATTGTGGTGTATCACGGCCGGCGCAAAGGCTGGCCGGCCTGGCGCACCTTCCAGCAGCAGCGGATGGGCAGGCTGCCGGCCGATTTCGTGACGCAGTTCAGCCCCTGCCTGCTGGACTTCGGTATGATTGTACTGAACCTTCATGATGAAACGCTCAAGGATCAGCTGGTCACACTGCCGCTCGAGGTTCGACTATCGCTGGAGGTGCTGGCCGGCATCTGGCATGCCGACGAAGATGTGTTCGTTGACTTGCTCAGCCGCTCGCGCCGGCTGCCGGACCGCCTGCGCGTGAGCGTGATGAGCACGATCGCGAACTACTTGATTCGAGTCCATCGCCGAATTACAATTGGAACACTGACACAGCGTGTGAACGAACGAATGGAAGGAGATACAGTCATGGCGAGACTTTCAGACAGCTGGATTATGATGAGCAAGCAGGAGCTTCGGGAGCAGATCAAGCTCTATTACCATTACGAAGGGAAGGAGAAAAACGCGATCGAAACCGCCAGGCGGATGCTGCAACTCGGGTTTACCGATGAGCAGATCAGTGAGTCTGTGGCCTTGCCTTTGAGTCGAGTCAATGATTTGCGAAATGGTTCTTGAAACTCTTTCAATCTACGCCGGGGTTGATAGTGAACAGAACATACATCTTTAGCCCAAGTTTAACATCTGGTGACCTAAGCTGCTGAAAATAAAAAACAAAATAATCCCGATGGCACTACAAAGTCGCCTTCGGGGAATATTGTGCAGCCGGCGGGCGCCGGCCGGGAGAGTTCAGATGACGGTCTTCTGCAGGCGCTTGGGCGGCGGTGCGACGCCCATGGCCTCGTAGAGCGCGGCCTGATCGGCGTCGGCGCGGGCGGTCTTGCGCAGGTGCAGCGTGCGCCCGTCTTCGCGCTGGAACGAGGTGGTCGTGCGGGTGATTCCGGCCAGCTCCTGGCGGATGGTCGTCCAGCTGTCGTGCCAGCCCCGGCGGTCCCGCATCCGGGTGCGCAGCACGCAGACCGCCTGGTAGGCCAGCACCGAGATCAGCAGATGGCCGTCGGCGCGGCGTTTTTTCTGGTGAAACACGGGCCGCAGGCCCAGCTCCGACTTCAGGCAACGGAACACCGACTCGACCTGGGTCAGCGTCATGTAGGTGCGCCACAGCGTCTCGGCGTCCCAGGCCAGGATGCTGCTGCGCAGGCAGTAGACCCCCGGGTGCGTGGCCATGGAGCCGTCGGCCGGCTGCCATTCCCATTCTATTTCCCGCACCCGCTCGCCGGCCTCGTCGGTGATGTAGCTGAGCTGGTAGTGGCGCGCCACGCGCGAGTTGCGGGCGCTGAGCCGGCCGACGCGCTTCTCGACCTGCGCCAGCCTGCTGTGCGCCTTCGGCTTTTTCAGGGATTCATTGATCTTTCCAAGGCCCTTCTCGAAGCGCTTGCGGAAGCGGTCGATGATGCCGCTCTCCTTCTCGGCCCGGGCCTCGGAATAGCAGCGCAGATACGCCTCCTGATGGGTGCTGCCGTCGTCGTCCGTCAGCACCAGAACCTCGCGGTAGAAACGCACCTCGGCGCCGCCGGCGCTCAGCAGCGTCTGCGCCCCGTCGCCGGGCTCGAACTCGCGTAGCTTCTCGCGCGACACCACCAGATGCTGGTAGCCGTTCTGTCTCAGCCACTTGAGATTATCCTCGGTGGCGATGCCGCGGTCCATCACCACCACCGCGCCTCGGGCCGCGCCCAGCTCCGCCAGCATCGCGCCCAGGGTCCTGCACTCGCCGATGTTGCCGGCCAGCACCCGGCTCCGCATGACGAAGCCGGCGGCGTCCACCGCCAGCGCCAGGGTCAGCAGCGGGCAGTCGCTGCGCTTCTCCTTGGAGCGGCCGCGCGCGGCGCCCTCCATATCCGCCATGCGGCCCTCGAAGTAGGTGTTGGTGAGATCGTAGAACGCGATGGTGGGGGTGAGGCCGAACAGCTCGCAGGCGCGCCCGTGCACGTGTTCCTCGATGGCGTCCTGATGCCTCAGAAGCTGGTCCGAGGCGCGGTACAGGCCCATCTCGCTCAGGGCCCCGAAGTCGATGTCCAGCATCTCGCCCAGCGCGCTGGCCTTGCGGAGCCACTGGCAGGTCCGGCGCTCCGAGCCCGGCGCCAGCATGCGCGCCGCGATCGAGGCCAGCGCCCAGCATCTCTGGCGGCCGTTGAAGCCGAGTCCGGCGAGCAGCTGCGGCAGCCCCAGCGCCGCCAGTGCCGCCAGCGCGGCGTGCTCGCCGCCGGCGGTGCGCGCGTCGAAATCCTCCGCGGAGTTCACATCCACCGTCTGGAAGTCCTTCGCCGCCGGCTCCTCGGGTGTGGTTCCGCGCCGCTCCAGCAGCCGTTTGGCGATCCGCCGGGCCTCGGACTCGAGCTCCGGGTCGGGCCCCGCGAAGTCGAAGCTGTGCTGCGCCGCCAGCAGCTCCCCGACGCGCTGGCATAAAAGCTTCCATTTTTCTTTTTCAACGCTGAAGCTGGCGCCCAGGTTCAAAAGCGTGCGCTGGCGCACCTTCTCGCCGTCGCGCTCGCTCTGCACCAGCCGGTAGCTGCCGCGCGCCGTGCCGTCCCTGTTGGTGGCGGTCTTGGTCTTTCTGATGAACATGGCCGTCATTTTACAGGACCGGGAGGGGGAATCAGGGCCAATGATGCAAATGTTGGCACTACTTTCTGGAGAACTGCAGATTGACCCCCAAACAGGCGGAAAAAGGGTCGGAAATGGATGGAAAATCGGGAATTCCGGCTCCGATCAGGCCGGAATCACGGTTTTCAAGGTTCGGGCCGCTGCGGAAATGTTAAACTTGGGTTAGGGCACCTCTATTTATTAGTATCCGCGATTATTCGTGACCGTATCAGCAAAAATATTTGAAAAAAAACCGATTAAACGCACATTCCCGATTGTGGTGTGATATCATTGAACCATTGATAAGTGTTTCATTTGATTGAGTTACCGAGGTTTATTTTACCATGCGAGGAGGACATCTTTTCGAACGCGAGATGCAGGATCGGGCGCTGGATGAGTTCGACGACCTGAAGCCGCTCAAAAAACTGGTCGACTGGGAGGGGTTCCGCGAGCCGCTCCAGGAGATTTTCGGCACCGACTCCGCCCGGCAGGGCCCTGGAAGGCCGCCCTGGGACGAGCTGGTGATGTTCCGCGCGCTGCTGCTGGGGGTGATGTACTCGCTGAGCGACCGCAAGCTGCAGCACCTGCTGCTGGACCGGCGCAGCTTCAACCGCTTTGTCGGGCTGGAGAGCGACGACCGGGTGCCGGATGAGAAGACTTTGTGGAAGTACCGCAACCAGCTGAGCGAGAGCGGCCGGATGGAGGAGCTGTTCAAGCTGTTCCGCGAGCAGATCGAGGCGCGCGGCTACGAGCTGACCAGCGGCCGGATCGTGGACTCGACGATGGTCGAGGTGCCGCGCCAGCGCAACAGCCGCGCGGACAATGAGACGGTGAAGTCCGGCGAGGTGCCGGAGGACTGGCAGGAAAAGCCCAATAAACTCAGGCAGAAGGACGTGGATGCGCGCTGGACCAAGAAGAACAATGAGACGTATTACGGCTACAAGAATCATGTGGCGGTGGACCGGGACACCAAGTTCATTGCGGACTACGGGGTGACCGAGGCGAGCCGCAACGATCACAAGGTGTTCGATGAGTTTCTGCCGGAGCATCCGGAGGGCGAGGTGCAGGTGTGGGCGGACAGCGCCTACCGGTCGGAGGATCGGGTGAAGGATCTGAGGGCGCGCGGCTACAAGCCGCGCATCAATTTCAAGGGGACGCGGGCGGCGAAGCTGACGCGGCGGCAGAAGGAGTTGAACCGGTCTTATTCGAGCGTGCGGGCGCGGGTGGAGCATGTGTTCGGCGCCATGCACATGGAGATGCCGGAGCATACGATGCGGTGCATCGGCATCAAGCGGGCGGAGTGCTGGATTGGGCTGCGCAATCTTTGCTACAACATCCGGCGGATGAAGTCCTTGCAGCCGTCGGCGGCGGCGGCGTAGGGGAAGTTGCGCCCGAATGGGCGGAATGAGGGGGTTGAAGGCCCGGAATATGGCGAATTCAGCCGGTTTTCGCCGGATTTTTGTTGGATTTCTCGGAAAATTCGAAAAAATGAGTCGGAATCAGAAAAAAATTCAAATTTCAGTTCGCGTGCCTCTAAATTGGCTCGAAATCAGGGGTAAATAGAGGTGCCCTTTATACAGTTTTCTACCAAGGCAGTTCACTCTGTCGCTCAGTTTATGTCGAAAGGTGAGATGAAATCTCCATTTGGATGCAAAATCTGTCACTTCGCTGGAGTTATGTTGATTCTACTGATGTGGAACTCTTCGCTGTCAGCGAATGCTAGCCAGCCAGTCAATGCCGCCGCGTTTGAGTCGTCGGTCAACTGTATTCTGATAGCACCGACAAGATCGTTGACTTGTACTGGTCGTGGGTGGTCAGCTGATCCGAATACGCGGTGGGACATACGGCCGGAAGTAACGTTCGGTTGTCATATTTCGGAGATAAATGTGCAGTTTTATTTGCAGTTTCCTCACCCCCGTTTGCCAGCAAAAACAGGAGTGCGGCATGTTCAACTGACCGCCGGAGGAGGCGCGCACGTAAGCAACTGGTCAGCCATCCCAATATCAGATACTCAAAGCGGAATATCAGCTAGCGGATGGAGGAGTGATATGGGCAGTTTCATCCATGAATTTATTCGTTCTAGATCATCTATATCTGAGCCCTTTCATTTCAATTATTTATTTCCGAACTACGGTATTGAAGGTTTTATCGAATTTGGTTTGGAGGCGGACGACCGCAGATTATTTAATGAATTCATCAACGGCTATTGTGGATGGTAAAGATTCTAGCCCTTTCGGTTAACGGAGCGGCTTTCGCTATAGGAACAGATTGAGGAATTGCAAAATGGATCTTGAATTCCCTCAACTCCGACTGACGGAGCAACTCTCATTGAAGAAACAAATTTCCTTTCTACTCAATATCGATGACTTGCAAATTCAGTTTCTCTGAAGAAAGTGAATCGTTCCAACATTCCCAATCCAGAGATTACATGCATACTCAATCAGAGTTGGCAAAAACGAAGCAAGTTCCACACCGCAGTTCGTCCAATGAACTGCGGAATTAGAATCTCAATATCATCACGATTAATCCATGGCGAACTGCAGGTCTTCGATCAGATCCCGAACATCTTCCAAGCCGATTGAAAGCCGAATCAGTCCATCACTGATTCTCATCCGCCTTCGATCAGATGCCTGCACTCTCGAATGAGTGGTCGACGCAGGGTGGGTGATCGTGCTCTTCACATCTCCCAAATTCGCGGTCACAGAAAATATCTCCACATGATCGATCAAATTCCAAGCGGCCGCCTTCCCGCCTTTCACCTCAAACGATAGCAACGCGCCGAAATCACTCTGTTGGCGAGCGGCAAGCTCATGCCCCGGATGGTCTGTCAGTCCCGGGTAATGCACTCTGGCAACTTTCGGATGTTCCTGCAGCCAGCTCGCAATCTGCGCCGCGTTTGCGCATGATTCCTTCATTCGAACCGAAAGGGTCTCAAGACCTTTATGAAAAATCCAGGCGTTGAACGGACTCATCGAAGGACCGGCAGTTCGCAGGAATCCTACGATGCCTTTGGCCAAATCCTCATCATTGGTGGCGACAGCGCCGCCAACCGCCCGACCCTGCCCGTCCAGAAATTTTGTGGCGGAGTGAATGACCACATCTGCGCCGAGCTCAAGCGGCTGCTGCAGGAAAGGTGTGCAAGCACAGTTGTCCACGACCAGAATGCAGTCCGAAAGCGATTTGCTGACCTGCGCCAGTCGAGCGATGTCCACGATCTCGCAGAGCGGATTCGATGGACTTTCGATAAAGATCATCCGGGTTTCAGGATCCAGCGGCATGGAGCAGATCTCACTCGGAGAGTAAAAACTTGGCTGAATGCCGAACCGCGTCAGAATATTGCCGAAAAGATTGACCGTGGAGCCGAACAAGCCCCTGGTCGCGGCAATCTTGTCGCCAGAGCGAAGAACGGTCATGCAGAGCGCCAGAATCGCTGACATTCCAGATGCGGTGCCGCTGCAGAAGCGGGCGTTTTCCAAACTGGCAAGCCGCTCTTCGAAGGCCCGTGTTGTGGGGTTGGTGAACCTGGAATAGACATTGCCGATTTCGGTCTCGGCAAACATCCGGGCCGCGTGCTCCGCGCTGCCGAACACAAAGCTGGAAGTCGCGAATATCGGATCGCTGTGCTCCCGTTCTGGGGTTCGGACCTGCCCTGCTCGGACTGCCTTGGTCTTTTGCCGGATATCTCTCATGCCGAATATCTAGCCGTGCGCCGCAACAAGCAAACCGAGTATTCGCTTTAGCCGAGTTTGTCTGCGCGCCGGCAAGCTGAAAATCAAATTCACGCTCTTTCAGGCTTCTCGCCTGTTCTGATCCCATCTCCACCTGCTTCGAACCGGTTGCGAAGCGATTCAGTCAAGAGTGACGCAGTGAGGAGATCGGCTCACTACATTTTAGTTGCAGTGATGCGAAAAAAAGGGATTTTATTGGACGGCACAGCGCCGAAAAAACAGGGGGCACTTCCAAAAAAACTGATTAGGACTCAGATTTTTTTAGTGATCACAGACCCTCATTGAATATGGATGGAAACAAGGCTGAAATCACGAAGATGGCCGTACCCGCAACTGCGGTCCGCGCGCCAAGAAGCACACTTGGGATATCCAGATTATACGCGAATTCATTCGGCTTCGTTGCGGGGAACAGCGCGCGATCTTCCCCATTCAAATTGTTTGATCCCATAAGTTGAGCAGCAGCGCCACTCTGACACAATGCAACTCTCACCCGGCTTGACAACGACGACACCTCCCATGATCAAAGTAGACCACTTTTTCAGCAAAAATGTACCGAATCGACGAAATGGAGGGCTCGCGTGCACCAAATTTGTCCATTTTTGGAGTGTTTACCCGGTAAACACTCCAAAAAAGACTAATTTAGTCTACCGGACTGGTGCACGCGAAATTCGGTCCTTCTGCGACCTCGCGCCCTTGTCTCCTCCGAGAATGCGTTGCTCAAGGCGCGTCATATCCACTCGCGGCCCATCAATTTTGGGCGTCAGGGGCCGAAATCGAACCGCGAGTCGAATTTTTCACCAGCAGTCGGCAAGCAAGAGTCGATTCTTGTTTCGTCGCTTGTCTTTTTGTTCAACTGAGAGGTGCCAACCATGAAGAAACGCCCATTGCCCGAACACGGCGAAAATGCACAGTCTACCAATGAAAAATCTGGTCAAACAAGTGATGTGGACATTTTTGAATCACTGACTGATCGAGCGCTGATCACCCTGCCAATCTCAAGCATCCAACCCTATGAGAACAACCCGCGGCGACGCGCGAATCCCAACTACCAGAAGATCAAGCAATCCATCGCCCGGAACGGACTGATCCAACCGATCGTCATCACCCGTCGTCCGGGCCATCAGAATTTCATTGTGTACAAAGGCGGCAACACCAGACTGCAAGCGATCAAAGAACTGTTTGAGGAAACAGGTGACTACAAGTTCCGTTTTGTCGAGTGCTCCTTCATGCCCTGGTCCGGCTATGAATCTGATGCCATTATTGGTCATCTGCAGGAAAACGAGCTGCGGAAATCGTTGTGCTTCATTGACAAGGCAGTCGGCATCAAGGCCGCCATCGATCATCTGCAGACCGAATCTGAAGATGAAGAGACATCGTCAGTTCGCCACTCTCATCAGAAGCTTATCGAAAGAGGATACAGCGTTACGTTGAGCTCTCTTTCGATCATGCTCTACGCGGTTGAGATGATTGAGCCCAACTTATCGTCGACCACTTGTGAATCAATGGGACGCAGGTCAATTCTAAGTGTGCGAAAACTGCAGAATGCCTTCCGCGATGTCTGCAAAGAGTTTGACAAGACAGCCGCACAGTCAAGAAAATTATTTCAACAGGCGCTGATTGGCTACCCGGAGGCGGAATGGGACAAGGAGTTTTTTCGCCGTTCACTGGAAGCCAATCTGGCAAAGGAAGTGTCAACCTCCATACAGGATGTCTCATTGCGCATTGATGGATACCTGAGTTTCTCATCGACACCGCTTCACGAGTCATTCGAACAGATTCTCCCGGAACTGGAACAGTTTGAGCAAGCTCAAAAACACGAAGCTGCCCACCCCAAACTGCCGATCAACTCCAGTGATCTGCTGAAAAGCGCAAAAGCTGAAGGCAAGCTGAAGCGTCCCTACGGCAAACTGCCTGAGTTCAAATCCATCACTCTGGGCGTCAACCCGCCCAAACAGAGCGACTCAGAAAATTCCGATTCTCAAAGCCAGAAACCGCGCAGATCTGCCAAGCCGCCGCAGCGCTCGGAACTTGAACTGAAGCTGTCGACGCTCAGGGGCAACGCGTATGCCGCGGCCTCACAAATCGGAAAGCAGCACAGCTTTCTGGTCAATCCGTCAAACAAGAAACGCATCATTGTGAATACAGGGGATTGGGGGATTGGCTATATCGTTTGTGACTACCCGCCCCCGGTCGAGCTGCTCAATCCGACTGCCGCGGCAACTCGAGAAGCGCTGTGGTGGCTGCTGGTGGAGTTCTGCGATCTGCAATGGGCGACTGAATGCGCCCGTCCCGCCACCGCAAAACTGATCGGAAAGACGGATCTGCTTCACTTCATTAAATCGGGCGATCCGAAATCACTAATTTCTCACGCAAAGGGAAAAATGAAGTGTACATTTCCCCATATCGGCCTGATTGGCTTCTGTCTGCGCCAACTGGATGACGAGAGCTGGGCCAGTATTCAAACTCTGACAGAGTCCTATCGAAATCTGCATCATTTGGCAAACGAGCACAATCTGCATTTGTTTCGTTTGTCTGACACTGGAGGTAAATAAATGTCTATCAGCAAAGAAACTGAACTAATCAGATCAATCGTGCTTTTCTTTCACCGCTGCGAGGAAGAGGGTGACTACAACGCTCTGTATGAAATGGGGTTCGGGCCCAGCGAAGTGCGGGCGCTCAGCACGCTGTCAACTACGGATGCACTGCGCCTGGCATCGACAAAATCGCATTTTCTGTCGATCAATCTGAATCGAAAGATCTTCTGGCGAATGATTGATTATGTCATTCGGGAGAACACCAGGGAGAGCATGATCAACGAACTCATCTGCTGCGACGCTCCGCCGCAGCTGATGCGCTCGCTCACCGGCATGACCCGGACTCAATTCAAGCTCAGAAGATGTCAGTTCGGATTGTCGGAGCTGGCCCCGGGACGGCCGATACAGCCGTCAATGGAAGTTGAGAAGTCGGTTTGGAAAGCGGTGGAGAAGTCGCTGAAGGAGTCCACCAGCTTCGGGCCTGGAGAGTTTTTGGATATCTTCAAGTCACTGAAGCGGGAGGTGTCGCTCCGGGTCATCTGGAGTCTGATTCAGGAGTGGGAGAATGACGGCTCGCTCAAACAGCTGCGAAGCGCATAGAACGCGGAGTCGAATGAATCTCGCACCGCCGGTGGCTGCAACGCAGTTCCAGCGGCGGTAAGAGGTGAGAGCTGCCAATTTCCATTCACCCGGTGCGAGATTCATGGCTGATTATTCTGAACCCAAATCCATAAAGCGAAACCTGTCGAGAATCCTGTCTGCGGCAAAGAATTTCCGAAGAGGCGAGAGCGTCTCGCACGGAATGATTTTCACGGACAACTGGTACGACTCACATCCCCGGCTGCTGATCTTCGACCCGGTGCTCAATCCGTACGACAAGCTGGTTTGGCTTGCAATCCGGTCTCGATGCACACCCGACATGTCGCTCGCCTCATTTCCCAGCTACGACGAGATTCAATCCATGCTCAACATCTCGCGCGGCACCGTTTCAAGCTCCATAGCAAAACTGCGCCTGACCCGCTGGATCACCCTGCTCTGCCGGGATCAGGAACGCAATGAGTCGGGTCAGTTCACAAGAGATGGCAATATTTACATGGTTCACGGTGAACCCTTGGCATTGACCGATACGTTCGAACTTGATTCCAATTACATGGGATTTGTGAACGACAGCAGGAAGCATCGAAATTCCGATGTTCGCAAGATTGCTGAGCTGATCCTGAGTTCACTGCGGCATGAGATCGGCTCGGGGCGGAATGTGATGGAATACAAACACCCCTTCGAACGGCGGGCAGATGCCTGGATGGCTCTGGAAGGCGATGCTGAAATCAGCTACTTCGGCACTTACCCCGAATTGGAGGACATCGGAGATCAAACCGGCGACTCAGTCCATCGCGCTCATCACAACGACAAGAATATCACCGCAGTTCACGAGATGAACTACGGTGATATCAGCAACTTAGCAAAAGACCAGTCCAAATCATCAGTTCGATCAGACTCTGTAGTACCTACTGGTAGTAAGGAAGTGAAAAAAAGCAATTACTACAACGATGCAACTGAAAAAGAACTGCTGGAACTTGAGCCGAACCTGGTGTTCCCAGAGTCCGTGAGCGACAATCAGAAACATCTGATCGTTCTTAACCTGAAACGGCTGCCCGCGAGTCTGCCAGAACCTCCGAAACCATGGGACTCATGGCATCAGCTTCTGCTCGATGAATTGGATGGCCGGATCAAGGCGGGATTGGCGAACCGATGCGCGCCGGTCTGGAATCCAGTCTCACTGATGTCCACCTACTGCAAGCGGCTCACACAGCATGGAATCGGTCTCAGGGAGGACGGCCAGTTTCAGATTGAAAACGCCGAGAGAATTTTCGAGCAGCGTGCGGCGGCAAATGACACTCAAAAGAATTTCAGCGAAACTGAGCGACGATACCGCCAGCGCATTCTGGAACAAGCTTTGGATTCGGGGTCCGACTCCGACGCATCCGCGGCAGACGACTCGAAGCAAAATTAGCCGACGCAATGTCGCTGATCAAATGCCGCGCGAAAAAACCTGTCAGGTTGAATTCCATGTTTTTTGTTTGAACTCACTGCAGAATCAGTTAACTTTCGTTCCAATTTCATTTTCATTCTGGAACGATGACCAACGAAAAATCTCAAAGTGTTTTCACAAAAGTTACAAAAGTATTTATCGACGCGCTGAAAAACGGCGCACCGCCATGGCGGAAGCCCTGGTCAGAATGCTGTCCCGTGCCGGGGTACCCAGTCAATGCGGTAACTGAACGTCGATACACAGGAATCAATGTCACCATTCTCTGGGCATCTGCCATCGCCCGCGGCTACGAGTACGACCGCTGGCTGTCCTTTCGCCAGGCTTCCAAGCTTGGCGGCCGGATTCGCAAAGGGGAAAAAGGCTCAGTCGCTGTGCTGTTCAAGAAAATCGAAGTCGCCAGCAAACTGGAAGATGACGAAAATGAAGAGCAGCCGAAAGCGCAGCCCTACAAAATCGCCCGCGCATTCACATTGTTCAATGTGGAGCAGTGCGTCGGCCTGCCTGAGAAAGTCGCCAAAGGCAGATATCCGACGCACACCCTGGAACAGAACTGGGAATCCCATCACAGCGCCGATGACCTGATCAAGCTGTGCGGCGCGAAAGTGCGGCATGCGGGGACTGTCGCCACCTATTTTCCCGAATCAGATGTCATCTGCATGCCGCCGAAAGCCGCATTCGAGTCAACCGCCGGCTACTACAGCACCCTCATGCATGAGCTGACCCACTGGACCGGCCATAAGTCCAGGTTGAATCGGGCCGGCATCGTCGATCCCTTTCCATTCAAGTCGGTTGGATATGCGTACGAGGAGCTGATCGCGGAGATTGGGTCCGCATTCTTGTGTGCGGACTATCACATTTTCGGCGAGCTGCGTCACGATTCCTACGTCATGGACTGGATAAAGATTCTGGAAAACGATCCCAAGGCGATTTTCACATCCAGCGCCCTCGCCTGGAAGGCGCGAAATTATCTCATGAGCAAAATTCCCGCGCCGGCATGATGAGCGTCCGAAAGGCTGTCTTCAACCTGCCCGCGGCCTCAAAATTAATTATCCGCTGCTGATATCAAATTAATCCTTTCACTTTTCCGCAAATCAGCGCATAGTTCAGCGTATGAATATTTTCAGGACAAATCTTGCGGTCCGAACATTGGGATCGCTCGCGCTGACAATGTCTTGCGAAGCGACCTCGGCCGTTGAGATGGAGCGCATGAATCGCTACTCATTGCACTCGCTGGCGGCCGAATCCAGCCAGGTCGATTTGCTGTCTGCTGTGATCGAAACGCGGTTTCCACCGTATGTCGAAACAGTCGGGACGGCGATTGACTACATTCTCTACCGATCCGGATTCAGGCATGTCGCAACCGCGGACATTCAGCAAACCCTCGCAATGCCGCTGCCGGAAACTCATCGGTCGATCGGACCGCTGGATGTGCGAACCGCGGTGAAGACCATAGTCGGACAGCCTTGGGAGCTGCACGAGGATGTCGGCCAGCGGATACTGTGGTTTCAGCGCGCCGGTGCGGATTCGATCGAGGTCATTGAGTCACCGGCGGCGGCTTCAAATTCGCAGGTTCGAACCAATGCGGCCGACCCTGCCAATGACTCCGCATTGACAAGTCCGGGGACCTGGCAGCTGCAAAGTTCCATGACGCTGCGGGAGAATCTGGAAAGCTGGACACAGCTGGCTGACTGGTCGCTGGAATGGCGCACTCGCCACGATTACGCGATCACGCAGTCTTCAGCCTTCTCGGGCACACTGGTTGACGCGGTCAGTTCGCTGCTCGCGCACTATCGAAACGCTCCGGTCCCCCTGATCGGCAAGTTCTACAGCGGCAATTCAGTTCTTGTGATTGAACCAGACGCATACACAAGCTCCAGCTCAAGATGAATATCGAGCGCTCCATCAAGCTGTCCGCAGCTTTCGCGATAGCGGTGTCGCTTTCCGCCTGCCGACTGCCGACTGAAATCAGTTCCTCGACCGAAGAGTTCGTCAACGAAGTCGAGAATGAGCTGGTTCGAACGTCTCAGGTCAAGGCAGGCACGCCTGATTCAGATTTCGTTCAGCAGTACCCGCAGGCGTGGATAGGCCCGCAGTCTCCGATTCGAGTGATCGACTCGCCCGATCCGGAACCGGCAGAACTCAATCAGAAAATCGAATTGACATTCGTCGAATCTGTCACGCTGTATGAACTGACCCGCCAGATCGCCGCTCAAGTCGGCTTGCCCATCACCATCGCGGCCGACATTGAAACAGACGAACTTCCCGCGATCAACTGGCAAGGGTCTGCCAGGGAAGCGCTCAATCACATAACCGGCCGCTTAGGTTACAGCTGGCGCGTCCGTCATAACCGAATCGAGATCTTTCATACCGAACTTGGCCTGTGGACCTTGTTGGTTCCAACCGTCGACACAAAGTGGCAGGCTTCAGTCGGTCTTTCAGGATCAGTTCAGAGCGGCTCCAGCGGATCGGATCTGCAGGCGCAGGACAGGGTTGTCGTTTCAATGGACACCTCGAACTTCTGGGAGCAGATCGAAACGTCATTGAGCAGTCTGCTCACGCAAGCCGGCAGATTCAATATCAACCGCCTGTCAGGTGAAGTGACTGTGGTCGACACCCCGGCCGCTCTGCAGCGGATCGCCGACTGGATCGCGATCAAGAATCAAGAGCTGACCACGCAAGTTCTGGTGAATGTCGACCTTTACGAGATTCATCAAAGTGAGAATGCGGCGGCGGGCTTCAACTTCAGAGGGTTCATGAAGGAGGCATTCGGAAAAAGCGCGGCCGAAATCAACTTTGACAGCGACGATGCCGGCGGACTTGTTGGCATCCAATTGACTCATTCCAGCGCTCCAGCCGTTGATGCAAGCGACTTCGAGGTGATACTGCGAAAGTCAGCCGGAGACAATCGAGTCGCGAAACTGACCTCGACAGTGATTCGGGGCCTGAACGGTTTTCCAGTGCCGATTTTCTTCGGTGACGAAACCTCCTACCTTGAGCGGCGCGAAGTGGTCAACACCGAAGGGACGACCGCGGTGCGTCTTCTGCCGGGCAAGATCCAAGATGGCATCGCAATCAACATGCTGCCGAGAATCCTGGCCGACAGCAACCGAATCATGCTCAATTTGACGGTAAGAACAACCCGCATCAAGGAGATCAGCCGCTTTCCGCAGGATGCCGGACCGGAGGACCCGGTCATCCAGCTGCCAAACCTCGAGTCTCGCTCCGCACTCCTGCCGGTCATACTGAATTCAGGAGAACTGCTGTTCGTTGCCGGACTCGACACGTTTCGGACCGACGATTCCAAGAGCAACGCACTATTCAGCAAGGATTCGAAAATCAAGACCACCCGCACCAGCCTGGTGCTTCTGATCACACCGCACATCATTCGTCCGGCGATTGACTTTTCCGGCCGCAGAATCTGGAGGCGACAAGGTGACCGTTCATCGATTCTGTGATCAGGATATGGCGATCGGGCTGACTTGGCTGGCTCCTGCCTTGCGGTCGCCGACCGGACGCGAGCGGCGAAAAACACGCGAGCTGCTGTCTCTGGACATGAACGTAGTTGGATACACTGAAATGGAGACCCCCGCCGGCAGCCAGTTGGGCGCGACACCCGACAAGGAGGATCTCGGACTGAACAGCGGCGCTGCCCATCTCGCTCAGGCTCAGCGCTCCGTTGTTCTGATCGAGCGCCTCGCGGCCAATCTGTACTGGCTGTGCACCATCGAAGACGGGGCGGTTTTTCCAGCTGGCGACCTGATCGGCCAGAAGTTCTTCATTGAAGAGAGACTGAAAGAGATCCGTTCTGACATCGCAGGAAAGAACATCCCGCTTTATGACAAATTCGGCGAATTTGAGATCGAAGGAGCTCTGAATCTGGACTTCGCAGAATTGGTGGATGGCGTCGCTCCGGCAAGTGACATCACCTGCCGTCCCATACAGACACGCAAGCTCAACAAACCCGTTCTGGGAGTTGCGGTTGGAGCGCTGCTGGCCTGTTCAGCAGTCGGCGCATGGCAATACATCGATCATGCCGACGAAGCGGACCGGCAGCGGCTGCTGCGCCAGCAGGCTTTCCAAAAGACATTTGATCAGGAAAGAGTCGCTCTGAGTCAGCAACTGAGTCAGCACGCCGCTTTGCTGCTGGCCACGCTTTCAGATACAGTCTATGATCGCCCTTTGCGCGCCGGCGGCTGGCGCACTCATTCTTACGAATGGCAAGATGATGTCATTTCAGTGACATGGCTTCGAGAACACGGCGATGTCAATGACATATCCGCATATCTTGAATCTCGTCAGTTCGAATTCAGTCACGATGCCAAGATTGTGACCGAAATCATTCCATTCGCCGCGACGCTCAGGTCGGAAGACGATGAGTTTGAGAAACGGCTGGACCAGAAATCTGAGCGCATGCAGCTGCTGGATCAGCTTGCGAAGCTGCCCGGCCATTGGACGCTTGATCCAGCGCGGCCATTCGGAGAGCGATATCCCGTCACACGCTCGCGGCTGATCGGCGGCAGCAGTCAGCTGAATGAAATGATCGCTGCCGCGATCAGTCTCAAGGAGCTGCCGCTGCATGTCTCTCGAGTCAAAGTCACGCTGGCGGATTCGTTCAGCTGGGAGCTGGAGGGAGATTACTTTGCGTATGCTGATTAGGTCGATCGCGAGCCTGTGGCTTGTCCTGCCGCACTGGGCGCCCGCGCAGCAGATGCCGGAAATTCCTGCCGTCTGCAGTTCGAGCTCGGGCACGGTCGCGCTGCTGGACTGTCTGCAGAATCAGCAGGACATTCTGCGACGCGTGCTCGAATATCAGCAGCTGGTGGCCAAGATTTCTGAGATTCACTCAAGCCACAGCAGTCCGCCGCCGCAGGTTTCCGCTCAGGATGAAGCGCATGAATCCAATCCCGGCATGGATCGAGTCAACTGGTTCGACCAGAATCTGGAGGTTTATGCGATCGTCGGAAACGCCGACGGCCTGACAGCTTATGCGCGCCTCGATGGCAGGGAATATCGGCTGCGGAACGGTGATTCCATTCGCCTGGCGCTGGTGACGGAAGTGCATCCGCGCGGCATGCGCCTGCTGGTTTCCGGACACGAAATCTCGATCGGACTATCGGGACGCTCCACACCACAGCAGACAGACAAGGTGAATCCGCAATGAACTCCGATCTGCCCGCCTACAAACTGGTGCTTACAGGCGGCCCGGAATCGTGGGTGCCGATCGACCAGTCAGAACGCTTGTTCTATGCGGCTGTGTCGGAGGATGAGCCGCCGACAGCCGCCTACATCCTGTTTACAGCGCTGCAGTACCCGGCGCGACTCAAGGCGCAGCTTCGGGAGAATCTGAAAAGGCAGAACGTACAGATTATCGATCAGATCGAGGTGACTCCGAACATTCTGGAGGACATCTATGCGGATGCAGAAAGAATTGCCAATCCCCGTTCGGCTGACCTTGACTTCGAACGCGGCCAGGACATTGTCCGCGTGCTTCTGGCGAAAGCTGTCGCAGAAGACGCTTCGGACATTCACATCGTGAGACGTCGAGTGTCCGCCTTGGTCAGTTTTCGCATCAGCGGGCAGATCGTCCGTTATGCGGAATGGCCGGAAGTGCTGGCCGATCAGACATGCCGGTTCATATACGAAGTGCTGGGGCACGACCAGGCAGTGACTTGGAACCGCCATGAGCCACAGGACGCAGTTGCCGATACGATTCTGGCAAATGGCAGACGGGTGCGAGTCCGAGTGGGCACGATTCCCGCATCTCCGGACGGGTATGACATGGTCCTGCGAATATTGCCAGGCAGCGAGGATACCCTGCATCTTGACGAATTGGGCTACGAACCTGAACAGATTCAGGCGATTCAGACCGTGGTGCAGCGGCCTTCGGGTCTGCTTGTCATGGCCGGTGGCGTCGGCAGTGGGAAGAGCACATCGATTGTGAGCATGCTGAATGAGGAGCTCGAGATGCATCATTCCCGACTGCGCATCATCACCGTTGAGGACCCGCCTGAACGTGTGATTCCGGGCGCCACGCAGGTGCCGGTGATCAGAAGAAAAGGATCTTCCGGCGGTGATGAATTCTCCTTTGCGATCCGCGGCGCTCTGCGCTGTGATCCCGACACGCTTATGGTCGGTGAGATCCGCGATCTGCAGTCGGCCCTGCTGACAGTCAAATTCGCCCAGTCGGGGCACCGCGTCTACACGACCGTTCACGCGTCCACGGCGCTTGGCATTGTGGGACGGCTGACCGGCCTTGGCATCAACACCAGTCTTCTGTGCGCGCCCGATGTGCTGAAGGGCTTGATGTATCAGTCTCTGGTGCCGAAACTGTGTCCGGACTGCAAGATCAGCTCGGATTTATGGGCCCGAAAAGGCCGAGGCAGCGACCATCGGCGCAAAGACAGCGTGCGAAGGGCAACAATCGCCGTGGAAGCATGCGGACTTGATGCTTCAGATATCTGCTATCGGGGCGATGAGGATTGCGAACGATGCGGCGGAAGCGGGGTTGTCGGCCGCACAGTCATGGCAGAAATCGTCCTGCCGGATGATGAGATGATCTTCAAGCTGAGCAAAGGTGACTATCACAGCGCCCGGCGGCACTGGCTCAATGACCTGAACGGCCGTCCCGTCATTCGCCAGGGGGCGCGGTTGATTGCCAAAGGACTGGTCTCGCCGACTGATGTCGAATGGCAGATCGGTTCCCTGACGGCAGAACCGGCACCCAATGAAAGTCCTGAAAATTACCGAACACCATCCGAAAACCTGAGTTTGGAGACATCCGCACATGCTGACACCAGTCTGGTTTGAACAAACCGCTCAGTATCTGCACCGGCAGCGCTTTCGCTCATCTGCGCATACGCGCGCCAGGCTGTGGATGCGGCTGGCCTCGCTCAGCCGTTCAGGGGTGCCGATCGCTGCAGCCCTGGAGTTTCTATGTGAAAGCAAAGTGGAGAATTCAGTTTCGTTGCGCTTCGCCATGCACCAGCGTGCGGCAATCAGATCCCGCAGCTTCTCCACAGGCGCAGTCGGGTGGGTGCCGCAGGAGGAGCTGGCGATCATTCAGATCACTCAGGAAGGCAGGATTGCAGAGGGTTTCGAGCAGGCGGCGCGCATGGCGACAGTCCGGCAGAAGCTGCGATCAACGCTGATTTCGGGACTCACCTATCCCACCCTGCTGCTGTGTGGCGGCAGTCTGGTCATCGCTCTGCTGCCGGGTCAGGCTCTTTCAGCAATGAGTGCGGTTCTCGACCAGTCCAAATGGCCGATGGTGTCGCTCAGCGTTCTCGCATTCTCAAACTTTGTATCCACTTGGGGCGCGTACCTGGCCGCGGCGCTCGCATCGGTTCTTGCGATTTCTGTCTGGGCTGCGCCTCGCTGGTCAGGTCCCTTGCGGGAGCAGTTTGACTGGTATCCCCCCTTCGCGCTCTACCGGCAGTTTTCAGGACCTGAGATTCTGAGCGCCCTGCTGGCACTGATGCATGCCGGTGTGCAGCGGATAAAAGCCCTGAGCCAGCTGGAGCGCGGTCTTCCCAAGTATCTGGCATCGCACGTTCGCACAATGCGCTCGAATCTTTATCGGGGTGACAGTGTCGACCAGGCGCTTGACACTGGACTGTTTTCTGCCGAGACACTGGACACGCTGCGAATTTACGAGCGCATCGGTGACTTCGCGACACACGCAGAACGGATTGCTGACGAAGATTTGGAAAGGGCTCTGGCAAAACTGAAACGCACCACAAAGACTCTCTCCTCGGTCCTCCTGCTCGGCATCGGTGCAGCTGCAGTCTGGATATATGTCGGCATTGCCCGGGTGGTTTTCACTCTTCAAAACTCAACATTCTGATCATTCACTGTCAATACGGAGCTCAATCATGAAACTGTTTCAATTTCTTATCCAACTTTTCAACAATGCATTTCGCAGAAAGTCACCCGACGACCGCGAGAAAGGCGCCATTACCGTTGCTGAGACCCTGATCGCACTGGGTGTCGGGGCAACGGTGCTGGCGGTGGTCTTCGCAGGCATTCCGGCACTGGTTGCGGCACGGAATGCTTCGACTGGAATGACTGGACTCACGCAAATTGTGTCCAGCGTGCGCATGACATTCGGGGTGCGCAATAACTTCGGCGGTCTCAACACTGCACTTGCCCGCAATCTGGCGGGGTTTCCACAGCACTTTCTTATCGCAGGCGAGTCCTCTCCACAGCATCCGTGGAGCGGCGACGTGGAGATCGCCGGCAGTGGACAGACATTCACTATCGAATTTGAGAGCATGCCGGGCGATGCCTGTACCTCGCTGGTCGCCACCACTGCGGAGATGGCGAATTCAATTGACATCGGCGGAACGGTGCTGGATCTGGATGCGACGGATGATCCAAATACGGAAAACGACGAATCCCTCGCGGCTGATATCGCCGCGCTGTGCGCAGTGTCGCCGCCAAACGATGTCACTTGGACGTTTCGAGGCTAGTCATGATTTTGCTTCGAATTTTATGCAATCGATTTTTCGGCCAGTCCAGACAGAGCCAGAATGGTGCGATCTCTCTCGCCGAAACTCTGATCGTTCTGAGCATTGGCGTGACCATTCTGGCGGTCTGGGCGCAGAACAGGGTGAGTCAAATTGAGATCAGCAACGCACAAAACGCCGGCCGCGCGATCGCAACCTACGCACGCGCATCGTCAACCTGGCTGGCGCAGAGTCCGCCGGCTTCGAGCGGCAATTACACTGTTGCGCAGCTGCAGGACTGCGATGACCCGACCGGGCCGCGTTTTCTGTCATGCTCATTCAGCTCTGAAACGCCGATTCCATATGCGAGATCCGATACCGGGGACGCATTGACATACGGCGATCTTGAAATCGATGTCAGCATCACCCCGGCTGGATCACTTGGAGTCATTGACTTCGGTGTGTTCCGCAGCGGAGACGATGCCAATGATGACGGACTGCCGGACTCGCGCCCCGATCTTGCGGCCGCCGCCTTCCAGACTGCACTCGAGCAGACCGGCGCCGGTGTCATGGACTTCTTTGAATTGATGTTCGTCGAGCCTGACCCTGCGGCTGTCATCTTCGACCCCGACGATCCCAACTACGATCCCGACCAAGTTGATGATCTCGCTCGCCTGCAGGCGAGGGTGGGTGCGCTGGCAACAGGAAACGCGCCTTTTTTGCGAATCGACGGCGGCAATGAAATGACAGACGGACTGAATTTTCAGAATGGCATGGAGGTCAATATGTCAGCAGCCGGTCTGATTGTCGAGGGTCCGGGGGACGTTGAAGTGAACACGACCACAGGTGACCTTCTGGTTGCAGGACAAGTCGAAGCCGACTCTCTGCAAGCCTCATCAGCCGAGTTCGATCTGCTTGAGGTTGAACCGGTCGACGGTGTTTCCGGCGATGGCTTCGAAAAGTTCAATCAAGCGCCGGATGTCGTTCGAATTGACACAGACATCAACCGTCTCACTTCGAGAGTTACGGTCAATGAACAAGACATTCAGGCCAATATGCGCGCGATTGCAAGCAATCAGCAGGAGATAAGAAGAAATTTTTCCGATATTTTCGATTTGACTGGCAGGGTGAACGTGAACACCGCTGCGATTGCAAGCAATCGTCAGCAAATTGATCAGAACACTCAAGACATTCTTGACAACATAACGAATCCGATACAGTCATGCACCCCAACTCGGGCTACGGTGCTGGCACAGAATCCGGGTTCGCTGAGCTGCGGCGGGACCTGCCATGCCTGCGGCACATGGGTCGGAATTTCCAGCGTGCATGCCTACAGATCTCGAAATCTGTCAACTCTTGGCTGCGATGATCACACCATCAGGATTTACTCAACTTGCTGCCTGAACAGCAACGGCTTGTGTGATGGCTGGTGCGAAAATGGAGCGACACATTGCTGATTCATTCGCCGCGCAGGAGTCAGAGCCAGATCAGCGTTCTGGAAAAGATCAACGTATTTGACAGAAGGCGGTGAGTCAACCTCACTCAAATGATGTGATGTCTGCCAAGCTGGCTGCAGCAATTCAACCGATTCTGTTCTTGGTGTTCAGCGCCGCAGTTATCCTGCTCGCCGTTCAAGACCATCTCAAGAATCAGCTTTCGGACTGCATCGTGATTCCGCTGGGTGTCTGCGGCGTCACGACCAACATGTTTGATCTGGTGGTTGCCTTTGAAGCGGCTCTGCTAGGCGCATCGATCGGATTCTGCGGAATTCAAGCATTGCGAATCTGGCAGATCAGACATCAAGGGTCGACCGGAATTGGTTTCGGAGATGCCAAGTTTCTCGGTGCGCTGGGCGCCTGGCTCGGCTATCCATCAATTCCTGCAATGCTTGTCGGCGCGTCATTGCTGATGATGACCGTCTACCTGCGCAGAGAGGAAAAACCGTTCGGGGTCGGACTTGGCATTTCGGCGCTGGGTCTTTACGGCCTGCGCTTGATCGACTGACCGCGAAAATCTGAGCCGCCATGCGCAAGCCCATCGAAACACCGCCGCGAAAACCGTTGCATCATCTTCGGCGGGATCGCTCAAACGCTCACATCGAATGCGAGAAGAGACTTCCAAAAAGGATCGACAGCGGGAACAGGCGCATCCATCGTCCTTCAACTGCCTCAAAAAGATGGAACCGACGAGGGCGGGTTTGAAAATTCAGGACTGTTCAGGCAATGAAATCGATTCGAAAACCCTCTCGCAAATTGATTCTGCTGGGAGCAGTCGCCATCATTATCGGCGCCGCATCCTGGGTGCAGTGGTACTTACGCGCCAGTGTGCGCGGCCTGCAGTCGCCACCGGTTTCGGTTCAGGAAATTGTGGACATCAACTCGTCCGAAGCGAATCTTCAGGTCGATCGCTCCAGTTCAGTTGTGCCGGAGACAACCGCGGCGACGCTGGTCGTGAGCGATCTGGCGGATGCTGCAGCCATTGCATCGCAGTCCGAGGTCGTCTCCATGCTTGAAGAGATCAAATTGGCGCTGAGTCAGCAAAATGACGCATATCTGTATTTTGACGATCGCCTGCTGCCGATCACTGAGACTTTGCCTAAACTTGAGTCTGCCATCATCATGCAATCTTCAGTGGCGCAGCGTCTGGAGGTGCAGATTCTTGAGCTTGAAACACAGGTTTCACAGCTTGCCGCAAAGATCACTGAGTCGAGAAAGCCTTCTGAATCAAGCGACCAGACGCCGCCTTTTCGATTGATTGCGATCGACCGCTGGAATAACGAGTGGAACGCGGTGATCGAGCTTGATGGGAAAATCGCCATGATCGGTCCGCAATCCACTCGGGCAGGATGGCTGCTGCTGAAGGTTGATCCCAGCAGCCGCTCTGCCCTGTTCCAGGCCGCTTCAGGCAAAGAAGTACAGCTTCAGGTCTCGGGCTGATGTCGATGTCCGATCTCAATTTGAGTTGCAGACAAGCCGGTGCATTCATCGGGGCGGAAGAACACCGGGGCGCGAATGTTCGGCGGGTTGTGAATTTGACCCCATTCGCGATTCGCTTGGCAATCGCAGTGCTTCTTTTCGCATTTTCAAATCCCGCATCTGTTGGAATCGCCGATTCGATTCGACAGAGTGAAATAGCCAGCAGCGAATTGACTGAAGCGGAGATTGAAACTGCCGAAGCCTGGAGCCTGTCAATCGAGGAGTTGTCTCAGATCAGGAGATTGAAGTCACAGCATCAAGGCTTGGTATCCGCTGAGCTGACACCGCTGGAGTGGCTGGGGATATTCGCAGCCAGTGACGCGCAGCGCAATCATTACGCCAGATTGTTCGCCCGGCGGCAGCTTGAGACAACCGCCGCAATTCTGGAGTTTGAGGCCGCATACATCAAAGCCGTCCGCGAGCTGTCTTCCAAAGCAACGCACACAGCTCAAAACAGCGAACGTCTGATTCTCGTCACCTCATTTCGATGCAGCGATGCGAACTGCGCCCAGCTGCTGCAGAACGGACTGGACCATGTCAATCGCGGCGGTTCGCTGGATGTCTATGTCCAGGACAGCCGCGGCGATTTCAATTCCAGATCCTGGGCCGGCATCAATCAGATCCCTCATGAAACGCTTCGTTCTGGAAAAATTGCAATCAGACAGGCCGAAGGACGCATGCTTGAAGTGAGGCCGGGAATCTACCGAGCTGGCAGAACAAATCAACAGCGGCAGGTGAAATAAATGTGCATCAATGAATGGTCGAATTTTGCTTGGCTAGACAGCCAGGTTCAATCTATAAGGAAATTCTCTGTCAACTCACGAATAAAGTTCATGTTGCTGATCGCACTGTCCAGTCTGGTTGCCTGCGCGCCGAGGGAGATCTCAACCGTTGAAGTCATCACAGATTCAATGGCCGATCTTGATTCCGCACCTTATGTCTATCAGCCCATCGTCGTAACGCGCAGCAGCTCATCGGAGCTGCAAATCCTGTCGCGGCTGGCGAAGGCAATCGAGGAACTGGAAGCATTGATACGGGAAGCGGAGTCTAGTGCGGACCCAGACGCGCGGATCCGGTTTGATTACTACCAGCTGCGATCTGACATGCTCTCCATCACTCAGGGGATTCAGGCACATGTACGCACCCCGGTCTACATGCCGAGAACGCTGGACCCCATCGTCGGAAACTATGGCCGGTAAGGATGAACAGCATGGGAACCGTAGCGAATCTTGATTTCACGACGCTCAAAATCATCATTGGGAGCACCCTTGCCGCGACATCGATCGCATGGTGGATCTGGGTTGTGCATTGCTCTCTCGGGCAGCTGCGGAGCCATCGAATCAACTTCATCGATCTGTTGTTCGAGTGCTTCAGATCACTTGTTGTCGTGCTGGTTTTCTTGACACTCATCGCTTTCTTATGACATGAATAGACTGCAAATTTCAAATCATTCTGTTAGCTGGCGGATGCTGGTGATAATGCTGACGGCGGCACTGTGGTTTTTTTCAGGCGCCGCGGATGCACAGAACATTCTGCCTTCCCCGCCCGATATCGGCAACGAATCATTCAGCGAAGATGATCCCATCCGGTACGTCGTGGCGAGCATTCGTTACATCATCTTTCTCGGCTTGACGATTATTGTCGTTTTTGCGCTGATTGGTTTTTCGAGCGGATTGATCTCCGAAGTGAATGACGCCAGGAGAAAAGGTGAGTGGGGCCGATTCAGTGTGTACTTCGGCGCGGGCCTGCTTGTCATTCTGGTCGTCATTTTCGGCGCCTGGTGGGGATCAGAAAGACTGAGCGACATCCTGACGATTTAGCCATGCTGCTGCCGTGCGCTCCGCTGGACTACGAAACGCGGCTGTACAAGGGCTGCAGCGCGAGCGAGCTTTATTCCATTGCAATCGCAGTCGGCTGCGCTTGGCTGCCAGCGGCGTTCCTGATTGGATTCGCAGTGCTGGACGGGCTGCACGCTGTGTTCATCGGCTTCGCTGTGTTTGTCGGAGGACTGCTGCTTCTCGTGGCCGCGATTGCGAATCTGCTCAAGTCAATCAAGCTGGGAAGACCCGAGGGGTGGCATCTGCGTCGCGTCTACTGCCTGATTCACCCTCTGCTGGGCAAGCATCTCGTTTACAAATCCGGCCGCTGGTCAACGATCAGGGAGGCATGAAACGATGGCGCGTTATCTGCATGCTGACGCCAATCTTTACAGCCACATTCTCACACTGCGCGCGGTTTCGATTTTTCTGGCAATTTGTCTCGTCGGCGCACTGTATGGATGGCAGCACGCCGCGAGAGTGCAGCGCATCAGCATACCGCCTGACCTGAGATACGGCAGTCAAGTCTCCCTCAACACCATTCATCCATGGGAGGTATACAACTTTGCCGGCTACATCTGGCAGCAGCTGAATCGCTGTCCGCATGACTGTTTCGAGGACTATCCGAAAAACCTCGAACGCCTGACTGAATTCCTGACCCCGGAATTCCAAGCCTGGCTGAGACATGACAGCCAAAAGCGCGCTTCTGAACTATTGGGCCGCACGCGATTTCTCATTCCACTTGAGAATTCAAACTTCCGAGACACGGTCGCATTGGACGACTCCGGAAAATGGACTGTGGTTCTGGATGTCGAACTCAAGGAGAACATTGGCGGTGTATCTGTCAAAGACACCAAGATTCGCTACCACCTCAAAGTGATTTCCAAGGCCATTGATCCGGAGTTCAACCCCTGGGGCCTCCTGCTCGACACGATGTCAAGGATGCCGGAAAGAATTCTCAGCGAGGAGGCATGATGTACCGTCGGCTGACCTTGCGCATGCTGGCTCTGCTTCTGCTCCCGCTTCATGGCTCGGCATCTGAGGTGACCTATCACTGGCCGGAAGCGCCGCTTGAACTGGAGCTTGCCGTCGGTTCCGAGCAGCGAATCACCATTCCCGAAGCTCAGGTTCTGAGACTTGGGATTCCAAGAGAAATCAAACACAAACTTCAAGCCGAGATAATCGGAAATCACCTTTGGCTGTCTGCCAAAGAAGATTTCCCACCGACCAGGCTGGTGCTGCTGGCAGAGCCTGAAGGCCGGGTTGTCCTGCGGGTTCGGGCGCAGCACTCTGAGAAGTTCAGTCAGCCGATCGTCATCCAGAAACAAAAATCGAATGATCAGATTGATTCGGATTCGCGCATGCCAAGCTACAGTTTTGTCAAGCTGACCCGCTGGGTGGTTCAGCAGCTCTATGCACCTGAGCGTCTGTTGAGCGAACTGCCGGGCGTGCAGCGCCTGGCAGTTGATTCATCTCCACTGGACATTTTTCGATGTGCGGTGAGAACGCCGACCCCGTGCGCCGGCGCCGTAACAGCCACCCCGATAGGCAGCTGGCAGTCTTCGCATCACTTCATCACTGCGATCAAGATCAGCAACAATCTCTCACAGCAGATGATTCTTGATCCGCGCGAGCTGCGCGGCTCCTGGCGAAGTGCGGCATTCGTTCACACGCAGCTGCACACTCAAGGCCATCCCGGCGACACCACTGTGCTGGTCTTGATTTCTGACTATCCTTTTGAAATATCTCAATTTTAAAATATGCCTGCATTCAGAGCTTTTCCGATTTTCTGGCTGATCGCGCTGGCGCTCGGCGGGGTGGTGCTGTGGTCAGCACTAGGACCGGACGAGCGGCAGCAGAAATCTGAGGCGACCCGGCAATCCGGCACCGACGCCACCGGGCAGATCGGGTCATCTGACCGCGACAACGCAGCAGAAGAGGTCCGCGCAGTTGCGACCAGAATCGCCAACATCGAACAGGCGATAGAAAACCAGACGCGCATCAATCAGACTGCCAGAGACAGGCTGCATTCATCACTCAAGCGCGATCTCGAAGAGATGCTGCTGTCGGTTGAGCAAAGCTCACTCAGGGAATCGGAAAAGAAGATTGCCAGTGCGGTGCAAGGCTTGGAGACGCGTGTGGACACTCTGGAACAGCTTGCCCCGTCCACTGACAGCGAATCAGGCGATTTCGAAGATGGCGGCCAGCAGCTGCATTGGATTGCCTCTGCAGACACTGACTGGCTCACTCCGCACATCGGCTCGATGCAGACCGGCCTGCTTGATTCTGATCTTGAAACTCTTGATGGACAGCTGGGTCTTTCAAGTTTTGAAGACTTGAATGGAGCGCCCCATCTCACCATTCCGGCTACCACAACTTTGCTGGGTGCGACCGCACTGACCGCGCTGGTGGGCCGCATTCCGATACGCGGACAGCTGCAGGATCCATGGCGGTTCAAAGTTCTGGTGGGGGCGGACAATCTCGCTTCGAACGGACATCGAATTCCCTATCTGGCCGGGATGCTGCTGGCTGGAACCGCCCGCGGTGATTTGTCATTGTCATGTGTGTCAGGCAATATCGATACGGCGACGTTCATTTTTGCAGACGGCACGATTCAAACCAGCCGCAAATCCGCAAACCCGGAGTCCCCATTCACCGGACTGGGCTGGATTTCGGATGAGTTCGGCAACCCATGCATCAGCGGGGAGCTCAAATCCAACGCGCTTCAGTACCTGGCCCAGGCAACTTTGGTCAACACAACCAAAGCCACCGCTGAAGCGATCGCCAATGCACAGTCCGAAACGTCGACGAATCCAGACACTGGCGAGCAAACGACATCAATCGTGGGAGACATTGACCAGTTTGTGGCAGGCTACGCAACCAAGGAATCTTTGACAACAGTCGCTGACTGGCTGAATGACCGACAGCTGAATTCCTTCGATGCGATTTACGTTCCGGCGGGCCTGACCGTTGCAGTTCATATTGAGGAAGCCATCCACATTGACCAGAACCCCAGTGCGCGCAAAGTTCGAAACTTCAACCTCTCTGCCACTCATGCGAATGCTCGCCAAGGCTGGACTGATTAGTCTGGCAATTTTCATGGCTTCGTGCTCGAACCCGTTTCGAGCGAAATCTTCGCATTCCGAAGAAGCCATGACCATCGGACAAATCTATGACCGTCATCAATCCAAGACACAGCGGGCGCCGCGACACGTTTCATTCATGCCAGACAGCGCGGCGCGTCTGGCTGGCTACACTCGGGAAGTGAACAACGAGCTGTCAGTGCATTTTCCGCGCCTGCCCAATCCAACCATCATTTTGTATGTATTCCCGCATCTGTCGCTGGACGGCACTCCGGTGCCAGGATACTCGACGACCTTTCCACTGTACGAGTCCGTCGAGTATGCCCTGCCTGGGGAGGTTGTTCCGCAATGAAGTTCTGGTCAAGATTCATTGCAGGCGAGAGTCCGCCTGAACCGCACCGAGGCCGGACTGACTCCGCTGCGGCATCCGAGTCGCCCCGAGTCGAATGGGATGGTCGGGACTGTGCGCCATTGACGGTGGAGGAGTATCTGGAGCCACAGCTGCATCCCGACCCGAAATTTCGCAAGGTGGTGAGAAACACGCACTCATTCGCAGATTTGCTGGCACCCAGAATTGACCTTGGCAACGGCATGATCGGACTGCAAGACCTGATGAGCATCGGAAGAATGTTCGATGTGGTCTGCGGCAACACGGAGGCCAGAAGCGATGCGTCGCTGATCCGCATGCAGGAACGGGTTCATCAAGCCATAGCGAAAGGCTTCCCTGAGAACAGTTTCAGGCCTTGGATAATGCAGTGGTTCGTTCAGGATGACAGCGATGGTCTGACGCGCATGATTGCCGAACGGCTGACTCAGTATACCCAAGACTCGCTGCTGGGCAGCCGCTACACCGGACATTGGTTCCGCACAATGGAAGAGCATTTCAGCGATCTGACTCGACCGGGCGGGCTGTATCCGTACGGCGCCTCGAACGCAATCAGCTGGCGCGGCAAATCGCGCCGCATTCGGCTGTGCATCTGGCGAAAGAGCTTTCCGCACCAGAAAGATGAAGACAGCACCATCGAGCAGCTGTGCGCACAGCTGCAGCATTCCTTGGCCGAGTCTGAAATCACGTTGGTTCCAGCTGGCGCCAAGGATCTTTATGAATGGCTCACGCACTGGTTTGTTCCGCAGCCAGAAGCCCATACAGGATTCCAGAACACATTTGAACTGCTTGATGCGCATCCATGGACAAACGACCGGCAATCTCGCGCGATGGCGCTTTACTCTGGCTCTGCGAGTGCGGATATCAGTCGCGCTGCGCTGCACGGTGTCGCACCGTGGACCTGGAAACGGCCCGGCATCTGGTGGTTCAGAGGCCAGCCGAGCCGATTCATCACCGTAGACGAGCTGACCGCTGAGCCTGACATCGGTCACCTGACAGTCGAACGGCAGTTCGGCGATGCGGTGGCAACTCTCTGGGATCAGGTGCCGAAGGGGTCAATCTGGTCGATGAGCGTCGTATTTTTTCCACAAGAATCAATTGAGGAGAAGATTTCCAAAGTGAAGGAAAACTCGGTGGGCGACGACCCTGCCGCCGTGGAGCGACGCAGTCTGGCCGACAGCGCACTCTCCGAGATAGTCCGCGGCAATTCGATCTACCGGGTGTTTTCGGGTGTGTTTGTTTTCGGTTCCGACCTGAGCGATCTCAATCGCAGAACCGAAAGGCTGCTGAGCCTCCTGTCGATTCATCGGCTGCGCCCGATCGCGCCTCGGTATGATCCGATCTCACTCGACAGCTATGTGCGCGCCCTGCCGTTCGGCTTTGATCCCAGACAGGACAGCAAACCCAGCACGCGGCGTTCAAGACTGTGGTTTTCCAGTCACATCGCCAGGGTGATGCCGGTGTTCGGCCGCTCGATCGGTTCTGGAGCGCCCGGATGCATCCTGTTCAATCGGGGCGCTGAGCCGCTGATGTTCGATCCATTGAATCCTGTCGAGCGTGAAAAGAACGCGCACTCGCTGGTGCTGGGTCCGACCGGCTCCGGCAAGACGGCATTCCTGATCTATCTGCTGCTGCACTCACTCGCCATCCACCGTCCAAGAGTGGTGCTGATTTCAGCTCTCTCGACATTTGGACTGTTCGCTGAGCACTGCCGCCGCCAGGGACTGAGCGTCCATCATTTTCGAGTCGACGGCCAGCGCAGCTCTGCCATTCCTCCATTCCGACATGCGCAAGATCTGCTGGTCAAGGACGACAGTGAAAAGAATGCCGATTCCGGAAATTACCGGGATCTGCTAGGCGAGATGGAAATTCAGGCCCGGCTGATGATCACTGGCGGTCAGAAAAATGAGGAGAACAAGCTCAGACGAGATGACCTCGACTTGATTCGCAGCGCGTTGGTGGATGCCGCCCGAATCTCGAAACAGGAAGGCCGGCGGCAGACCATGACCTCGGATCTTGTCAACTCCCTGTACCTTGCCTCTTCAAGCGGGCAGGTCGGCAAGCACCGGCTGTCCAAGCGTCAGCAGCAGCGCGCCGCGCAGATGGCCGGAGCCTGCAATATTTTCTGTTCCGGTCTCAATGGCCGGCTGTTCGACACCGAAGGCGAGCTGTGGCCGGACTCCGACATCACGGTTGTGGAACTCGATCTTCTGGCCCGGCGCGGCTACGAGGACCGCCTGGCGGTTGCGCTGACCGGTCTTTTCGCCTCGATCAACAATCGAATCGAGCGCAACCAGTATCAGTCAAGGCAGACCATCGTAGTGATTGATGAAGCCCATGTGCTGCTGCAGAATCCGCTGATTACGCCATATATCAACCGCATCTGCGCGATGTGGCGCACTTTCGGCGCCTGGCTTTGGATCGCGACACAGAGCATTCGACAGTTTTCAGACAACGCGAAGGAACTGCTCAATCAGCCGGAGTGGTGGTATTGCCTGTCTATGGATGAGGACGAGATCGGTCAGATCGAACGGTTCAAATCGCTGTCTGAGCCACAGCGCGATCTGCTGCGTCAAGCCCGCAAGGCGCCGGGTCAGTATACCGAGGGAACATTGATATCATCGCGCTTGGTCACATTGTTCAGAAATGTGCCGCCCGCCTTGGCGCTGGCGCTGAGCCAGACGGAAAAAAGCGAGAAGGCGGCGCGGGCGGAGCTGATGAACGAACGCGGAATTTCGGAAGTCGAGGCCGCCTACCTGATTGCTGAGTCATTGCGCTCGAACCGAATGGGCGGCTTGCAAAGATGATCGCAGTGTATCGCAGTTTCATTGCAGGGTTCATTCTGGGATTGGCTCCAGCCTTCAGTCAGGCTTCTGTCCTGCCGGATTCGATCCGGCTATTTGTGAACGGCACAGCCTCTGTCGCCGGCCACCCGTCAATCAAGATCTGGATTCATGATGTCCGAAGTGTGGGGTCGGTCGCCCGATTTCTCAGCCATGAACTTGCGGCTCGCGAATCAGTCGCCAGGCGCCAGGCCGCGCAGCGCATCGAACAGAACTTTAACAGAATCAAAACCGCGTTGCGGGCTGAGTCGGAACTTGTTGCGCTCATTGACCGGTTCGGCATCAAGAGGTATCCAGCCGCTGTTGTGGACGAGAGCATGGTGATCTATGGCAGCGCAGACATACAGGCAATCTTGACAGCCTGGCGGGCGGCGTCGTGGTAAGACTTGCATTCGCGCTGCTGGCAATTCTTGGCATCGGACTGTCGTCCGAGAGCCGCGGCGAAGAGACCATCTCAACCGCAGAGATCATTGCCCGGTCGGTCAGCGAGGATTGCCTGGAGTGGAAAATTTCGGGAGTCTGCATATGGCTGAAGTGCTCTATTTTCGGTTGCCGAATCGTGACGACACCGAGAATCTCGCATCGCCTGCCCGATCTGGTGGTCGCCGCCTATCCTGAACCGAATCACTCTCCGTGGCAGGATGCCGCACGAATTATCGCCTCAATGCAGATCGACTCGAAAGAAGCCCTGTCCGGTGGCAGCGTCAGCGGCATCGGGGCATCGCGCCTGCTGCACGATGAGTTGAAATATTTCGAATCTGATGTGATCGGCAGTCCAGTTGTGAGGCTTCCGGGAGTCAGACGATTTTTGTGCCGAAGCGCCAGTCAGCCGTTTTTCCCCTACTTTGTCTCTTTGCGCGATGCGATTGCCTGGCGCAGCGGAATGCCAGACGCCAAGCGGTCTGAAGCGTTGGAGCGAGGTGTTCGCGAAATCGGCTTGTGGCCGGAATTCACCTGGGGTTCAGTCTACCCGCGTTCGGGTTTTGTCATGCAGGCTCATGCAGGCAAGGCCGCGGCAGTATCCAGTCAAAGGGCGGTTGACATCGTCCTGCGAGACAGTACCGGACATGTCACTGGGAAATTCTCAGCAAACCCGGAGCAGCGGGTCACTCGCGGCGACGTGAAAGCCGAGAATCCGCGGCTGTGTCATTTGAGCGGCGGCAGATGGCAAAGAACGCCGCGGCTCAACGAAGAAGGCAGATGTGTCCGGCAGGTCTGGCACCAGTGGCTGCCCTCGGCAAATGAGCAGTCTGACCGTTGGCAGATGCTGCTGCCGCACCATGCCAGACGGTGCGAGACTTTCGGCGCACAGCCGGAATGGCCGCACCCGGAGATTTCCGAAAGCGGCCGCTACCTGTGGAACTACTGGGCTAAGTACAAGTGCTGCGTCAAAGCGGGCGGCGTACTCCTGAAAGCGTTTGACTTCTGAGAGAATCCCGGCCGGCGGCATTATTGCAATGCCCGAGTTCGCCGCCTCGTTTTAAGCGGGCAGCCGAAGCGGCGAAAGGAATCATCTGCGCGCCTGTTCATGCCAGCAGGCAAATCGTTGGACGATCATTGCGGCTCTGCAATCCGGCTTACGCTATACTTTGCGGGTTTGAACACTCCCCATCCTCAGCAACATCTCTGTCATGAGCGAACTCAGCGCACTGATGCAAGTCATTCTGGTCGATCTGCTATTTGCAGGCGACAATGCGATCGCGATCGGTCTGGTGGCCGCCGGTCTGCCTCGCGAACAGCGCAGGAAGGTCATCACTATCGGCATCATGCTGGCGGTCATTGCAAGAATTGTTTTTGCAGTGCTGACGGTGCAGCTGCTCAAGATTCCGGGACTGCTGCTGATTGGCGGACTGCTGCTGCTCTGGGTTTGCTGGCGGCTGTGGAAAGACATGCGAAGTGATCGCCGTCATTCGGTTGACGCTCAATCTGAAACGAGTTCTGCAGATGGGTCCGTCACGTTCCGCCAGGCTCTGTTCCGAATTCTGGTTGCGGATATCTCCATGTCGCTCGACAACGTCCTGGCGGTGGCCAGCATCGCTCGGGAACACCTTGTGATACTGGTCTTCGGTCTGATGCTGTCGGTGGTGTTGATGGTGGTCGGCGCGACAATGATCGCCAACCTGCTCAACAAGTACAAATGGATTGAGTATGTGGGTGTGCTGATCATTTTTTTCGTTGCAGTGACCATGCTTTGGGAAGGCGGTCATGATGTCGCGCAAAGATTTTTCCTGTAAGCACGCCTGATTCGTCTATACTTGAACAAGATATTGACTGTTGAGCAAAAGCAAGCGAGGCTACGGTTGAAATGGATCCAATAAATTCATATGTGCAATTCTCAGATGTGCAGAAAAGTTACGACGGCGAGACACTGGTCGTCAAGAACCTGAATCTGGCAGTGGAGCAGGGCGAGTTCGTTACCCTGCTCGGTCCCTCAGGCTCAGGAAAAACCACCTGTCTGATGATGCTGGCGGGGTTCGAGACCGCGACCCATGGCGAGATTTTTCTTGATGGCGTGCCGATCAACAATGTCTCTCCGCACAAGCGCGAGATTGGCATGGTGTTCCAGAACTACGCGCTGTTCCCGCACATGACGGTGAGTGAGAATCTGGCATTTCCGCTGCGGGTGCGGAAACTGCCGGCCGCCGAGATAGACGAACGCGTGACGCAAGCGCTCGGCATGGTGCAGCTGCACGAATTCGGCGGCCGCCTGCCCGGTCAGCTGTCCGGCGGGCAGCAGCAGCGGGTTGCGGTGGCCAGAGCCTTGGTGTTTCGGCCCAAGCTGGTTCTGATGGACGAGCCGCTCGGCGCTCTGGACAAGCAGCTGCGCGAGCAGATGCAGTACGAAATCAAGCACATTCACGAGAACCTGAATGTGACGGTCATCTATGTGACTCATGATCAGGGTGAGGCGCTGACCATGTCCAATAGAATCGCGGTGTTCAACGACGGCATCATTCAGCAGCTGGCCGCACCCGGCGTTCTGTACGAGGAGCCGGAAAATTCATTCGTTGCACAGTTCATCGGCGAGAACAATGTGCTACAGGGCAAGGTTGCCCAGGTCTCCAATGGCGCATGCGCGGTTGAGATGCGAAACAGCGAGGTCGTCACCGCCAAGGCGGTCAACATTGATGGCGTCGGCTCGGCGACCACCCTGTCACTCCGTCCGGAACGCGTCACAGTCAACCCCGAATCCGGCAGTTGTGACAACTCAGTGCAGGCCAAGGTGGAGGAAGTGATTTACCTCGGAGATCATGTGCGCACCCGCGTGAGCCTGTGCGGGCACGATGACTTCATCATCAAGATTCCGAACGCCAGCGGTCATGTCAATCTGGAATACGGCCAGGCCGTCTCAGTCGGCTGGCAGAGCGAGGACTGCCGGGCGCTGGACCCGCTGGGCGGAGTCACCGTCTGACACTCACTGCGGCCGGTCCGCGAGGCCGCGCACCAGCGCCCGCTCGAGACGCGCGAGCCCGGTCCGGATTTCAGCATCGCTGATGGTATAGGCCGGCAGCAGTCGGATTACGTTGTCTCCGGCCTGCAGCACTAGCAGTCCGGCAGCGAGACAGTCGTTGAGTATCTGACCCGCTTTCCCCGAGCAGCCGCCGCTGAGCTCGGCGCCGATCATCATGCCCCGGCTGCGGATCTCACCGAAGGCGCCGGTGCGCTCGCTGATGGCGGCAAGTCCGTTCCGAAGAGCCTGACCTTTCCGCACGATGCCGCTCAGCATGCCGTCCGCGTGAAGTGTCTCGAGCACTGCGCCTGCGACCTCGCAGGCAATCGGATTGCCACCAAAAGTGGAGCCGTGGCTGCCGGGCCGCAGAGTGTCGGCCGGCTTCGGCCCGAGCAGCATGGCGCCAATCGGCAGACCGGCGCCGAGCGCTTTGGCCGCGGTAACGATATCGGGTGCGATGCCAGCCACCCATTCATAAGCGAACAGTCTGCCGGTCCGTCCCATGCCGCACTGGATCTCGTCGGCGATGAGAAGCGCGTCATGGGTGCGGCACAGCTGCGCGGCGGCTTTCAGAAACTCGTCAGAAACCGGTCGGATGCCGCCCTCGCCCTGAACCGGCTCCAGCATTATGGCACAGACATCGTCGGCGGCAAGTGACCGAAGATGATCGATGTCGTTGAAACCGCAGTAGCGAAAGCCGGCTGGAAGCGGGCCGAAGCCGGTGTGATATTTCGGCTGGGCAGTTGCGGTCACAGCCGCCAGAGTGCGTCCGTGAAAGGATCCCTGCAGCGTGATGATGACATGTTTGCGGGCGCCGGCCTGACCATAGCCGTAGCGCCGCGCCACCTTGATCGCGGCTTCGTTGGCCTCCGCCCCGGAATTGCAGAAAAACACGCGCTCGGCGAAGGTTCTCTCGATGAGCTGCGCCGCGAGGCGGATCGCCGGCCGGTTGAAGTAGACATTGCTTGAGTGCCACAGGCGGCCAGCCTGGCGGTTCATCGCATCAACGATCGCCGGATGCTGATGTCCCAGGCAGTTGACGCCGATGCCGGAGCCGAAGTCAAGATAGGTCTTGCCCGCGGTGTCGGTCAGCTCGCAGCCGCGGGCGGTCTCGAACACCACCTCGCGCGGCCGGTAGTTCGGCGCATAGGACTGACGGCCCAATGCGATGAGCTGCGCGTGATCAGCCGCTCGGCTCATGCAGATGCGTCGGCCAGACGCTCGATCAATCGCTGGTAGATTTCGGACAGCCGATCCAGATCGCGGATGCCGACACACTCATTGACTTGGTGAATGGTTGCGTTGAGCGGCCCGAACTCGACCACTTGCGCGCCGGTGGCGGCTGCGAAGCGGCCGTCCGAGGTGCCGCCGCCGGTCGAGCGGTACGGCTCGCTGCCGGTCACATCCGCGACGGCGGCCGAGACCAGCGCCGCCAGCTCGGCGCCGCGGCTGCGATAGGGATCTGCAGGCGGACGCCATTCGATCGCGCAGTCAAGCGGCAGGCTGCGGCACAGCCGCTCGATCTCGCGTCTCAGTCCGGCGGCGGTCTGCGCCGGCGAGAAGCGGATGTTGAAATTGAGTTCAAGCTCGCCCGGAATCACATTCTCGGCGCCGACACCGGCATTCACATTGGAGATCTGCAGTGTTGTGTCGGGGAACACCTCGTCCCCGTCGTTCCAGGCCAGGTCCGCCAGCGCTGAGATCAGCGCGCCGCTGCGGTGCACCGGATTGTCGGCCAGGTGCGGGTAGGCCACGTGCCCCTGCCGTCCGCGCACCGTGATGACGCCGGTCAATGAGCCTCGGCGGCCGATCTTGATGGTGTCGCCGAGCGCGGTCTCCGAGGTCGGCTCGCCGACCAGGCAGTACTGCAGCCGCTCGCCGCGCGCATCGAGCCGCGCCAGCGCGTGGCGCACGCCATCGACCGCCGGCCCCTCCTCGTCGCTGGTCAGCAGAAATGACAGGCTGCCTGGAAAGCCGCGGCCGCCGGGCGCCAGCGCGCGCTCGCAGGCGGTGACCATGGCGGCGATGGAGCCCTTCATGTCCGCCGCGCCGCGGCCGTGCAGAAAGCCGTCCGCCAGCGCGGCGGCAAACGGCGGGTGGCGCCATCCTTCCGGCTCGCCGGTCGGCACCACATCGGTATGTCCGATGAACGTCAGGTGCGGGCTGCCGGCGCCGCGCCGCGCGTACAGATTCGAGACCTCGCCGCAGTCGAATGACTCGATGGTGAATCCAAGCCGCGCAAGGCGCTGCGCGATCAGCGGCTGACAGCCGCCGTCGCAGGGGGTGACCGACGCGCGGCGGATCAGCGCGGCGGCAAAATCGACGGTGGCGGATACATCGGGCACGGCAGTCGGCGGCTGGACGCAGGTGTGGGAAGAGGCGTTCATTATAGTTTCGAAGACGCCGGTTTCGCGTGTGACGGACAGCTTGAAAAAAATGTCAGCGCGCGGGGATGGATATTCGCGCTGAAGCATGGTCAGCGCGTGTTAGTCTGTCCGCAAATGACAGCACAGGGGGAGACAATGAACCGAATTCTCAGATACCTGCTGCGGACCGCGCTCTGGCGGGCGGTGGCGGCGGCATTCGCAGGCTCGCTTGGGCTTGGGCTGGCCGACTGCGCCCGCGGCGCGGACGACCGGGTGCATGATCTGGCGCTCTACTATCTGCTGGGCGGCGGGCGCGCCACCGACATTGCGGCATCGGAGCGCCGGGGCGCCGCGCCGCTCAAGGGGCCGGCGGCGCCGCTGGGCTCGGCCTGCGCCGGCTTCAGCCACACAGTGGATGTGCTGGACATTCTTTCGGCGCGCCTTGAGGATTCGCTCACCGCGCTGAGCGCGGTGCCGCAGGCGGTCACCAGCGCATTGCCGGGGTCTGTCCTGTGCCGCGCCAAGCCCGGCGCCTGCCAGCTGCTGCAGCATTATCTGGTGCGCGCCGAGGAGCGCTGGAACTGGTCGGTTGAGGAGTGCCGCCGGGATTTCGACGCCGCCGCGCGGCCGGCCACCCCGCGTCAGGACCTGCTGGAGGCGGCGCGCACCGAGGTCTGGGAGACGGAGGCCGGGCGCGGCGAGAGCGCGGCCAGCGCGAAGCGCAGCGCGGATGCGAGCGACGGCTGCGTGACCTGGATTGGCAACCGCAGAGCCGGCTGCCGGGGCGCGCCGCCGATCTGGCTGCTGCGGGATGCGGCGCAGGCCGGCTGGTGTCTGCTGCTGGATGCGCCGAGCGACTGCCGGGAGGCCGCGCCGCGCTCGGATGAGGCGCGGCCGGACTCGCCGCTGCGACGCGCCTGGCCAACCTCGGAAGCGGCCGGACACTGGGTGGTCAGAGTGCTGGGCGATTTTCGCATCCAGGCTGGAGAGGCGGTGGAGACGGTGGTCGGCGAGGGGCTTCTGCCCCAGGTTGACCGGCTGACAGACAGCCTGGCTGAGACGCTGCGCGAGCGCGTGTATTCAGCGGACCCGGAGGGCGGGGCCGGAGAGCTGGCCTTCGCGGGCGCTGATGTGGCGCTGGCCGCGCCGGTCATCGAGGCGCTGCGCGATCTGCCGGACCGAGATTTTCTGATCCGGCGGCTGGCCAATGAGGCGGCGCTGGCCGAGACGCTGGAGCAGGCGTTCCTGGCGCGCCGGCTCCTGCTGAGCGGACTGATGGAGCCGCACATCCAGCGCGGCGGCGGTGTCGCCGACACGGTGGCCGCGCAGGTGAGTGTGCTGGAGCGGGAGATCGAGCGGGCCGGCTGGGAGCTGCAGGCCCGGCGGCAGGCGGTGTCGGGCACGGTGCTTGAGGTGCTGGCCGCGCACCGGGCGCTCTCGACACCGCAGGCGCCGCGCCGCACGGCGCCGGAGTGGCTGCTGCGGTAGCGCGGGCCATGAACGTTCACTCCTACTTCGAGCTGGCCACCACGCTGACAGGCTGGCACATCGCCAACGGCATCGCGCAGCTGCTGGCCGGCAGCGGTCTCGTGCTGCTGCCCCTGGCGGTGCTGATCTGGCGCAACTGGTCGGAGCCCATGCGGAGCCAGTCGATGCGCGAGGCGGCGGCTGTGTCGCTGAGGCGCATGGAGCTTGACGCGCTGAGCGCCGCGGCGGTGATCGTGTTCGCCTTTCTGCCGGCGGTGCCGGTCAGCCGCGACGAGATCCGGTTCGACGCGCCTTACACGGACACGCCGACTCATGCGCAGGCGCCCGATCTGCCGTATCTGGACGGTGCCTATTCAGTTGAGGGATTTCGGGTGCCGATTCTATGGTGGCTGGTGCACCAGGCTTCGTCGCTGGTCACGGACCGGGTGGTGTCGGTCATCGACGGGCTGGGCAGTCCGGCCGTGCTGCGGGCGAGTCTGCTCAGAGTCGCGCAGCTTTCGATCGACGATGAGAGCCTGATCGCCGAGCTCGGGCAGTTTCGGCGCGACTGCTACGAGCCGTCGCTGGCCAAGTACCAGCGCGCGCCGGACGCGCCGCAGGCGGCGGATGATTTCGAGGCGGTGGACTGGCTCGGCTCGCATCTTTTTGTTCGCACCGAGGGCTATTACCGGGCCTGCCCGGATGTCCAGCGCTGCGGAACCGGCTATCAGGCGCGGATGCCGGTCGCGGCCTGGCTCGGCGCGGGTCCGGGCGCCGGACGGCCGCGCTGCGATGTCTGGTGGGACGATGCCGCGCGGGGGCTGCGCGGGCGGCTGCTGGGCAATCTGCATCAGCAGTCGCCGTCGTTCAAACGCGATATCGAGCGGGTGGTGGACAGCATGGATGCCGAGAAGCGGCGCAGATATCCGGACCTGGTGCGCCGCTTTGAGGACCGGGTGCTGCGGCGCATGCTGAATCAGGTGCCGCGCATCATGGTCGAGCGGGCCGACCGCGAGTCCGGCATCTTCTTCAACTCGCTGGGGTGGCTGTCGGCGGACGGGCTGCAGCAGATCGCCGCCGGCATCGGCGCGCTGGCGCTGGCGGCGCTGCTGCACATTGTCATGGAGCTGGTGGTGGTCGGGCTGCCGATGCTGCAGGCGCTGATGCTGATGCTGATGTATGTGATGCTGCCGCTGGTGGTGCCGTATGCGGCGCTGCAGCCGGGCATCATCGTGCGGGCGGTGGTGATGCTGTTCGCGCTGCGGTTCGTGACCGCGCTGTGGGCGGTGGCTGAGTTTCTTGATGAGAAGCTGCTGAAGACGATGTATCCAGATGCGCTGGCGTTCGAGTTCGGCGGCAGCGGCACAGTGGCCGATGTGGTGCTGGGGCTGATCACGCTGACCGCGTACCTGACGCTGCCGCTGGCCTGGTTCCTGCTGATCGGCGCGCTCAGCTCGCGCTCGGCGCAGGCTCTGGCGGGCGGCTGGGGGCAGCTGAGCGGGCGGCTGGACCGCGCTGCCGGCGGCGTTTCGGATGTGCTGAGGGGGCCGTTTCGCGGGCCGCGCGCCTGACCGCGGCCGCCGCCGATCGGGTTGCTGCTGAAGCCTGTCAGTTATGGAACAGTATTGAACAAAGCGCTCAAATTCAAGAGCGAATGCGCTGTGTGCGTGAATTCAATTTGATTTTTTCGGTGAAATTATCTAAATTCAGTATGTTCGAACGGCATGTCAGCGCGAAGCGGCGCGCTGTCTGGATGATTCCGTGCGGTGCGGCGGGCGATTGGCGTGCTAATTTTTGAACTCTCATGCGCATACGCAGGAGGATAAGTCAATGAATATATTTGAACTGATGCGGGAGTACGCGCGCGAGCGCGCACTGTCGGACGCTTCGGCCACTCACTACCGGTTTGTGGCGCATATATTCGTGCGCGATTCAGGCGTGCACAGGACAGGCGAGGTGACTCGCGAGGCGCTGCTTCGGTGGCGCGAGCGGACGCTGGCGCGCAACGTCAGCAACTCCACTTGGAACAACTATCTCAGGCACATGCGGGCGCTGTGCAGCTTCGCCGCCGGGCGGGGGCTGATGCCGGAGGAGGCGCCGGGCAGCCTGTCCGGTCTGCTGATGCGGGCGAATGTCGAGCGGCCCAAGATCGTCACGGACCGGGAGCTGAGGAAGGTGATGGCGTTTCTGCAGGATGAGCGCACATCGGTCCAGCCGGGCTGGTACTGGGCGGTGCTGTTGCGGACGCTGTTCTTCACGGGCATGCGCCGCCGGCAGCTGACCGAGCTCAAGTGGGGCGACGTGGATCTGGAGCGGGCGACGATCGAGCTGCGCGCCGAGTCGAGCAAGAATCGGCGCGGCTGGCAGATTCCGATCGTGGCGAAGCTGCTGCCGTCGCTCGAGCTGCTGCGCGAGCGCACAGTGTCGGTGCTGGGCGAGGATGCGCAGCTCGACAAGCGCTATGTCTTCGACATCTCGCTATTCTCGTCGCACTACCGCTCGTGCCGCGAGGGCCGGATGAACAGCCGCGCGGTGTCGAATTTCTTCTCCCGCGTGCGGTTTGCGACCGGGGTGAGCATTTCGGCGCACAAGCTGCGGCACACCATGGCCACCAAGCTGGCGAGGCTTGGGCTGTACAAGGAGCTGCAGTGTCTGCTCGGGCACACCGACATGAAGATGACGATGCGCTACGTGCACCCGGAGATCGAGCATCTTCGCAGTCTGGCGGAGCATCTTGACAGCATTGATGCGGACTGAGCGCTAGGGGGCGCGCCGCCACATGCGGCTGAGCTGCTGGCGCGCCTCATTGCCGGCCGCCGTGGCGTAGATTGCGGTGGTGGTGATGCTGGCGTGGCCGAGCACCGCCGCCAGGGTGGTGAGCGGCACACCGGCTGCGACCGCGGCGATTCCAAAGCCGTGGCGCAGCCCCTTGGCGCAGGCTTGCGGGCCGCGGATGGCGGCCTGGTCCATGAGGCGGCGGATATGGCGCGAGGCGCTGGAGCGCGACATGGGCCACAGCCGCGCGCGGCTGCGGGCGGCGCGGCCCTGCCGGGTTCTGAGGCGGTGCACGAGTTCGAGGCTGCGGATGAGCTCGGCCGGCACCGGCACCTCGCGCCAGCACTCGGTGCGGCGCTTGAGCGTGCGGATGCGCAGCAGCGACTGCTCGAGGTCGACATCGGCGGCGCGCAGGGCCAGGGCTTCGGAGATGCGGCAGCCGGTGTGCGCCAGGGTCAGGGCCAGGGTCTGGACCTCGGGGCGCGCGGCCTGCCGGGCGGCGGCGAGGAAGCGGGCGCGCTCGGCGGCGCTCAGGTATTTGCGGCCGCGCCGCTCGATGAGGCGGCCGGCGGGCGGCGGCGCGTCTGGCACGGTAGTCATGGCAAGTGTCTCAGCGGCGGACGGGCGCGCCGCGGCGGGTGCGGGGCGCGGGCGGTCCGCGCGCGCCGGCGGCCGGCGGGGGCTGGGACAGAGTGTACGTACTGTGTCAGCCGGGCCGAGCTGACGCCGCCGCGCGGCAATTGACCCTGAGCCGCCATCCGCGGCAATTGTGCATTCATGGCAATTGCTCTGCGCATTCCCGATTCCAAATGTCAAAAGGTCCCGGCCTGGCTCGCCAGCTCCACCAGCCGCAATGTGATTTCGATCGCACATCCACACTCTCTGCAAGCAGTCAATCTCCGGCTGCGGCAATTCCTGCCATCATTCATCAATGTCAATGTTGCTCTCGGGCGATGCTCACCGGCACCGTTTTTGCACTTTGAATTCGAATGCCTGTCAGGCGAGACCAATACCTGGCTGAACTGCCGAACCCAGCTCAGCTCTCGATCGATGCCGAAACATTCCAAATGCGGCATGCAATCGTTCTCCGATCTTCTCATGCGGTCTCTTCAGTTTTTGCATTGACCTTTGTCGAGATGCTGTGGAGTGATGCTTGAGAGATGCCGGATTCCATGTGAATTCGCCCGATGACACTCAAGACTATTTTCGATCCTGAAGTTCGGAAACTCGTAACTTTTCTGTGAAATTCTCTCCCGTCGAAACCAACAAGTCGGCGAACTTTTCAACCGCCAACCGCTCAGCTGAATTTCAACAATTTATTCCTTCATACTAATTTATTACAGTATAAGATATGATTAGGACTCAGATTTTTTTGAAGTTTTGTGAACACTGTGAAATCCTTGTTAACATTGACTTTTTAGTGGGTTGATTTGACCAGGCGAATTCGACCTGTTTTCTGCAGAATTCCGCGGGTTTACCGTTGCGTTTCTTGCATTGGTGAGACTCAAGAATTCACCATGAACCACGCCAGCAAGCGGCTCATATCGCGCTTGATGAGGAGTGCAGTCTGACAGCCAGACCGTAAAGCAACTGCTGGGCAAACAGTTGCGTTCGTCTGTTTTCCCCATACAAATATTGCTTTGATCATTGGTGGAAGGCTCCCCCCTCGAATCAATGCTTCCGTCAGACCGTCTGCCCGATTCGAATATTGCACTTCGACGCTTCGAATCTGGTGTTCTGACAACCCGAAAACCGAACAAGCTAACCACGATGGGCGATGGTTTTACTTTATACTTATCTACCGTTATTTTCACTGCCCCCGAGAGCCTTTTCAGCCTTCACCCGCTTTGTTCGTAGAGTTATGAGACTTGTTCTATTGAGACATGCCGCAGCCGAAGACCGCTATGTTTTTCACATGAACAGCGACGGTGCGCCAGAATCAAAACGTCCCCTTACAAACGCCGGCATCGACCGAATGAAACTGGTTGGCAAGGGCTTGTACAAAAGCCTGGACGGTGATATACAGCGAATCGTCAGCAGTCCATATACCAGGGCCGTGCAAACCGCTCAACTGTTCCAGGAGGCCATTCCTGAAAATCAACGCCCGCAGCTCGAGGTGTCTGATCTGCTGACACCGGGATGCAGTTTTCACACAGTCAATCGCTGGCTGAGAGGAGAAACCGGCACCGTCGTGCTGGTTGGACATGAACCCGACATGGGATGGTTGATGCAGGAATTTTGCGGCGCTCAGGCGCAACGCGCGAAGTTCGGTAAAGCCGGTGCCTGCCTGATCTCCTTCAATGACCATCCAGGCAATTCCGAAGGTGTCCTGCAATGGTTTCTTAGTCCGTCAATTCTTCACAAACTAGGCAGTCAGTGATCGCAGTCGCCAACCGCCTCCAGACGACCGCGGACGCTGAATTCATTGCCGCTGTCGATCTCGGTTCAAATAGTTTTCATCTTGTTATTGCCCGACTGGAAAACGGCAGGCTGGTCGTTGTTGATCGGATCAAGGAGATTGTGCGACTCGGGGGCGGACTCGATTCACATTCCAACCTGACACCGCAGGCCCAAAAACGCGCTCTGGGCTGTCTGTGTCGTTTCGGCGAAAGACTGCGCGATGTGCCATCATCCAATATCAGAGCTGTCGGCACCAATACCTTTCGCAAAGCCAAGAACATTCACCAGTTTCTGCCAGAAGCGGAGAGGTCCCTCGGACATTCGATTGAGGTCATCACGGGGCGCGAGGAAGCCAGGCTTATCTATGAATCAGTCTGCTACGGCCTCTCAGCGGAAAATGCCGAAAATCAGCTGGTCATTGACATCGGAGGGGGCAGTACCGAAATCATTGCCGGCAGCGGGCACTCCCCTCACCTGGTGGAAAGCTTGTACATCGGTTGTGTCAGTCATTCACAAACTCATTTCCGCAATGGTCGGATCACTGAGGAGCGAATGGTTCGAGCCGAACAAGCCGCGCAATTGGAGATCAGAGCTGTGAACAAACAGTATCGCGATCACGGTTGGGAAAAAGCGTTGGGCTGCTCCGGCACTATCCGAGCAGTCGGAGGTGCGATCGAGCTGCTGAATCTCGGCAATGGAATAATATCGAAGCAAGCTCTGCAGCAGCTTCGTGAAGAAATTCTGAATCGAAAGCATACCTCGGATCTGGTTGAGCTTGGGTTTGATTCAGATCGCTGTGAGGTGCTTCCCGGGGGATTTGCGATTGTCAGCGCATTGTTCGAGCTGCTGAAGATCAAGAAAATGCAAGTTTCGGATCTGGCCCTGCGCGAAGGCGTGATGTACGACCTGTTGGGCCGACTTCGCAATGAAGATGCGAGAGAACTTACCGTTCAGGCCTTGACCAAACAGTGGGCTGTTGATCAATCGCATGCCCGCCGCGTCCAAGATTCCGCCCTTTCCATGTACGATCAGGTGAAGACCAGGTGGTTTGCCGAATACCCTCAAACGCGCAATTTGCTCAGCTGGGCGGCATTGGTTCACGAAATCGGACTATCAATCGCGCACGCCAAGTATCAAGAACACGGCGCTTATCTGTTGCAGAATTCGGATATGGCTGGCTTCTCGCGATCTGAGCAGACCGCGCTTGGCGCGCTGGTTCGATGGCATCGACGCAAAATCCCGAAAGAAGAATTCGATGCATACAGCACTCAACTGCCTAAGCGCATCATGCGCAGGCTTTGCGTATTGCTGCGCCTTGCAGTCCTGTTGCATCGACCGCGTACTGCTCGACACGGATTATCAGTGACTTGCAAAGCGAAAAAAAAGCAAATCTCAATTGAGTTTCCAACTGACTGGCTGAACCAGCATCCCCTCACGCGCGCCGATCTGATTCAGGAGAAGCTCTACCTGCAGCAGGCAGGCATTCATTTGTCTGTAGTCACCTGAAACAAGTTGAAATTTTCCGCTGCATTCAATTTCTTCAAACGCAGGAACTTGGCTTTCTTTCGGCCCTCCGAAGCCCAGCGACATCGCCTGATTACATTACTATTGGAAAACAATCGCAACGAACCTGGACGAGCTTGCGCTTGAACTTTCGCGCTGGCAACAAGTGATCGTGATCCAGCGGCAAGGTCAGTCTGAAAAATCCACTGGAATGTGACACATCCATTCCGACATTATGTGACACGGCGATTCCCGTGAATGTGACCCGCATCCTCCAGTTCATGTGTCACTGTGAATTTCATTTTTCTCGCAGTCAGTTCCACACTTTGACCAATATCCACCGGTTGGAATATTGATGGAAATGGTGAGTTTGTAGTGCCATCGAGATTTTTTTTATAATATATTTTCAATAGCTTAAGTCGCCACTTGTTAAACTTGTGCGATTTTTCAATAGACCGGCGTTTTGAAAATGTAAATTTGAATATTTGTCTCAATTGATTTCATTTTGATCTATATTTATCAATTCACTATGATTTGATATATTTTGAATTCGACGAAATCTAATGCAAAGAATACAACCGGCGCCGAAACTTCGCGACCTGATCGACAAGAATAGAGATGACGCGGCTGTCATGGCGAGAGTTTTGGAAGTTTCTGGTGAACCCCAGACAAAATATCGTCACTGGCATAAGTTCAAGTACCTAGCTCCACCCGAAGGCTTGAGTTCAGAAACCTGGTGGCTGGCAACCAAGATTGCCAGAAACGCAGGAAAGAGAACGCTGCCTTTCGAAGATCAATTTGGGAACAACTTCAGCTATGTGTTGACCGATCAAATCCTACAGATGCTGCACTTTATCGACAGCAGCACTGGGGGTGCTTCAAGTCCGCGACAAACCGTAGAGTCGATGCATGACGCTCAGTTCATGGCGATGTCATTAATTGAAGAGGCGATTACATCAAGCCAGTTGGAAGGAGCGCTGACAACAAGACAGATTGCCAGTGACATGATTCGTAGTGGTCGAGTCCCGAGAAATCGGGATGAACGCATGATCTTCAACAACTACAAGGCCATGGCACAAATTCGCGACAATTCAGATGGGCTGTTGACTTTCGACCGAATCATGGACTTGCATGAATTGTTGACTGATCATACGTTGCAAGAACAACATGACTGCGGGCGCATTCAAACGAAAGATGAGAAGCGTGTGTTCATCGCCGATCAGTATGGCAAAGTTTTCTTTTACCCGCCACCCGCCGAACAGTTGCCAACCAGACTGCAAAATCTGATTGATTTCGCGAATCAAACTGACAGTAACACCCATTATTTGCACCCGATTCTAAGAGCAATTGCGCTGCACTTCATGATTGGGCATGATCACCCTTTTGTTGACGGCAATGGCAGGGTTGCCAGAGCATTGTTCTATCATTCTGTACTGAAAAGCGGCTATAACACCTTCACTTTTTTCTCAATCAGCAGAATAATCCAAAAAGCTCCCGCTCAATACGGTTATGCGTATCAATTCGTAGAAACCGACGAGAACGATATGACCTATTTTTTTCATCATCAACTTGATGTCATATGCACGAGCATCAAAGAATTCTGCAAATACGTTGAAGCAAAACAATTGCAAATCGATCGAGTTGGCAAAGATCTGAAGGAACTGTCATTGAATCACCGGCAGCTCGCCCTGCTGAATCATGCGCTAAATCACCCGCGCCAGGCGTACACCATCTATTCCCACAAGAATAGTCATGGTTGCGCATACGCCACCGCCAGAGCAGATTTGCTGGACTTGGTGGAGCGCGCGCTATTGATCAAAATTCACATCAACAAGAAATCTCTAGAGTTTGCCGTACCCAGAGAATTGAACAGGAGAATTTCAGAGTTGGCGGGTACCTGATGAAGTGAAAACCATTTGGAGATTCTTGCTGGTTTCAATGCTCCCAAATCCGTTCGCTTTACATATTCTTCAACTCTGTTGGCATACAGAAGCGATTGGTCGCCCAATTTTTCGAGAAACATGATGCATTGTGATACTCGTCTTCAGAGATGTATCAGTTTCGACGAAATCGATAGATTTCATGGAGGTTCTATCAATATTTGACACAAGCCGACTCAATTCAAACTGCTGAACGATGGTCGCATTCACAGTGCACCTTGCTTTGAGATTCTGCTGCACAAAGTAGATCTGCTTCAGAAATCGCTCGGCTTGGGCAGAACTCATGGACTCGTATAATTGCTGAATCCACTCAACTCTCAATGTAGGAAAATTTCAAATGTCAGCACCAAGAGAACCCGATCACGTGAAGGAAGTCACGGTAGACGGCTATAGAGTCGTCACCTACAGTTACGGAACCGGTGAAGAAATTCTCTTTCTTCTGAACGGCGGTCCCGGATTGCCCTGCAACTACCTTAGAGACCCGCATATCCGTTTGGCTGAGGAAGGCTATCGGGTCGTCGCATTCGATCAATTGGGATGCGGCAATTCCGACCGGCCGACTGACACCTCGCTTTGGACAATCCAACGCTACGTCGAGGAAGTTGAAACCGTCAGGCGCGATCTCGAACTCGAACGGGTGCACCTGCTGGGTCAGTCCTGGGGAGGATGGCTCAGCATCGAATACTCTCTCACCTATCCAGATGCAGTCCATTCATTGATTCTGGCCAACACCTGCGGAGACCTGCCGCACCTGACGCTTGAACTCAACAGAATGCGCAACGCGCTGGGCAGCGAAACGGTCGAGATGATGCTGCATCACGAATCGCTCGGACAGTTCGATCATCCAGAGTACATGGCCGCAATCACGATATTGAACTACCGCCATGTCTGCCGTCTGAAGACCGAATGGCCGAACTCTCTGATGGCTTCGCTCAATGACTGGAATATGGGACCCTATGGAACAATGCAAGGACCCAACGAGTTTCTGTACATTGGCAACCTGAAAGACTGGAACAGAATTCCCGACATGCATCAATTGACCATGCCCGCACTGATCATCACCGGCACGCATGACGAGATCGGTCCGGCCTGTGCGATACGGATGGACAACGCGATGCCAAACTCTGAAGTTTCAGTGCTGCCAAACAGCTCACATGTTCCTTTTTTTGAAGAACCGGAGGCATACTTCACCACCTTGCAGGATTTTCTGGAGCGAAACAAAATCGACACCTGACCGCCAATGCAAATGAGACAAACCCATGCCCGCAAGAATCAAAGCCGCTCTTTGCTACGAATTTGGAAAACCTCTAGTCATCGATGAAATCTTCATTGATGAACCGCGCCAGGATGAGGTGAAGATCAAAGTCTCAGCGTGTGGAATCTGCCACAGCGACATTCTCTACATTGACGGGGGCTGGGGCGGTGACCTGCCCAACCTTTTCGGACACGAAGGGGCTGGAATAGTGAATTCCTGCGGACCCGGTGTGGAGCATGTCAAACCAGGAGATCATGTCGCGGTATCCTTGCTCAGATCCTGCGGTCATTGCTTTTTCTGTCAGCGGCAGCAGTACAGCCAATGCGAGCACGAATTCGCAACCGATGAGCCCTACCGATTGCAACTGAGCGACGGCACATCCGTCAACAGAGGTCTCGGGACAGGCTGTTTCGCTGAGTATGCGATCCTGCATAAGTCGCAAGTCGTTCCAATCCCTGAAATGATGAACATGGCAAGCGCGTCTCTGATGACCTGCGGTGTCATCACCGGATTCGGTTCAGTCGTCAACACAGCATCAGTCGGTGCAGGCGAGCACATCGTGGTTATCGGCACGGGCGGCGTCGGCATCCATTGCATTCAAGGCGCTCGCATCAGTTCCGCAGCAACCGTCACCGCCGTCGACATCAGCGACGATAGGCTGGACTTCGCAAAACGCCTGGGCGCCACGCACACCGTCAATTCGAATCGAACTGACCCGAGGGAGACAATACTTGAGCTGACTCAGCAGCGCGGCGCGGACGCAGTGTTCATTGCCACCGGACATCCGGCGGCAATGGAAAATGTGTTTCGACTGATTCGGCCCGGCGGGATGCTGGTGCTGGTCGGGATGCCTGCCAACGGCGTTTATTTTTCGTTTGAGACTGTCGAGTTCATCGATGCAAATCAATCCATACTCGGCAGCAAGATGGGCAGTTCCAATCTGAAAGAGGACGTGGCGAGATTGATTGAGCTTTATCAGTCAGAACAGCTGGAACTTGATGCGCTGGTATCGGCCACCTATCCTTTGGACAACATCAACGAAGCGATCGAAGCCACCCGAACCGGCGTTGGGATGCGAAATGTTGTGACAATGTAGAACGACTATTGGAAATTTCGCGCCGACTCTTCTCGGACTGCTTCTGCCAGAGAATCGGCAATCTGCTGAATATTCTGATCGCTGTCGCCTTCCACCAGAACCCGAATCACAGGTTCTGTGCCGGATGCCCGCAACAGCACCCGCCCGCAATTGTTCAGTTTCGTTTCAGCAGACTCAAGTGCGCGGCTCACTTTCGGCCAATCCTTCATATTCAGCTGCGACAGCGGTGTCGTGCGGTTCCGCAGACGGACATTGACCGTCGCCTGCGGCACAAGCTGCATTCCTGCAGTCAACTCTTCCAATGTGCGGCGAGATTTTTTCATTTCGCCAAGAACCTCAAGCGCAACCCCCAGCCCATCTCCAGGCACTCCGGTCTCACCATTCATGATGTGTCCGCATTCCTCCCCACCTAAATTCCAGCCGCGCGCTGCCAGCCGCGCGCCGATGTAACGGTCACCAACCTCAGTGCGCTCAAACAGAATGCCGTTCACTGCGAATGCGCGCTCCAGACCGATATTGCTCATCTTGGTTCCGACCACACCGCCGCCCAGACGATTGTCCCGCTTGCGAGCCATCGCAATGACAAACAGCAGCTGATCACCATTGACCAGATTGCCGCGCCCGTCGACCATCAACACTCGATCACCGTCACCATCCAGCGCAATGCCGACATTCGCAGCGTGCTCCAACGTGCTCTTTCGAATGAATTCCGGACTGGTCGACCCGCACTGATGATTGATGTTGCAGCCGTCAGGATCATTCCCGATTGCTATCACATCCGCGCCCAGCTCCGAAAGCACTTTCGGTGCAATCCAATAACTTGCGCCATTCGCGCAATCGATCACAATGCGCAGTCCGTCAAGTGCGGACTCGGCGGTTGAGCACAGATATTCTGAATACCGTCGAGTGGCGTCATCCATTCTTGCAGCTCTACCGAGAATGTCAGGATCACTCATCTGCATCGGCTGCCGCATGACTTGCTCAATCGAACGCTCAGTCTCAGCGGCAACTTTCGCCCCGCAGGATGAAAGCAGTTTCACTCCGTTGTCCTGCGCCGGGTTGTGAGAAGCGCTGAGCACGATGCCGGCAGCAGCGTCTGTGTTTCTGCAGAAATAGGACACCGCGGGTGTCGGCACACAACCCAGCAGCGAAACATTGACACCAGCAGACATCAGACCGCTGGCAATGGCTGACTCCAAGATGCACCCGGAAACTCGGGTGTCCCTGCCGATCACGACTTCGACTGGCTGAATGCTTTGATTCCTGCAGACCGAACCGATGCTCCAGCCCAGTTTCAACACTGTCTGGGGAGTGATTGGCTCAGACCCGAACCTGCCGCGAATTCCGTCAGTCCCGAACAGTTTCACAACGATCCGCCCTGGTCAGCATCAGCAATGCACAAGGCGCTCTGAATGAAGATGAAGCCCGAAATCTGAAGTTATTGAATCAGAACTCTCGAGCCGAAACAATCGATTACGCTTCCTCACTCGCCGGACGGTCCATGCGAGGTTTGACAACGCGTTTGCGGCGTTTCTTTCTGCCGCCGGAATCTTTGGCGCCGTCTGATGGGGAGGATGAGTCATCGAAATCAGATGACGGCGAGCGCGGCGCCTTGCCAGCCATGATGTCGTCGATCTGATCGGCTTCCAAGGTCTCCCAGTCCATCAGCGCTTTAGCCATCACCTCAACCTTGTCGCGGTTTTCCTCAAGGATTCTGCGGGCCCGTTCGTACTGTTCATCCACAATGCGCGTCACTTCCTGATCGACCTGCTCCGCCACGGCGTCACTCAGGTTCTGATGCGTGGTTACATCGCGGCCCAGAAACACCTCAGACTGGTTGTCTCCATATACCCGCGTGCCGAGCGAATCGCTCATCCCCCAGCGGGAGACCATTTTCTGTGCGATGTCCGTCGCCTGCTCGAAATCGTTCGATGCGCCTGTCGTCATCTGGTTCATAAAGATTTCTTCTGCGATTCGACCGCCCATCAGCACGGCGATTCGCGCCAGCAGATATTCGCGGTTGTGGCTGTACCGGTCCTCCTCCGGCAGCTGCATGGTGACCCCGAGCGCGCGTCCGCGCGGAATAATCGTCACCTTGTGGACCGGATCAGTGTGATCCAGAGCTTTCGCGACAACTGTATGCCCGGACTCGTGATAGGCAGTGTTCAGGAGCTCCTCTTCCGGCATCACGATGGATCGGCGCTCGACACCCATCAGCACCTTGTCCTTCGCCATTTCGAACTGCTCCATCGTAACAGTTTCCTGATTGGCCCGAGCGGCGAACAATGCCGCTTCATTCACCAGGTTCGCCAAATCCGCGCCGGAAAAACCCGGTGTGCCGCGTGCGATGATGCTGGCATCGACATCGGAATCGATGGAGACTTTCTTCATGTGGACTTTGAGAATCTGCTCGCGGCCGCGAATATCGGGCAGCGGAACATGAACCTGGCGGTCGAATCGGCCCGGGCGCAAGAGCGCCGGGTCAAGCACATCAGGACGGTTGGTCGCGGCAATGACAATCACACCTTCATTGCCCTCGAATCCATCCATCTCGACCAGCAGCTGGTTCAGGGTCTGCTCCCGCTCATCATGGCCGCCGCCCAAGCCAGCGCCGCGCTGACGGCCGACTGCGTCGATTTCATCGATGAAGATGATGCACGATGCATTTTTCTTCGCCTGCTCGAACATGTCGCGCACTCTCGAGGCGCCGACACCGACAAACATTTCCACAAAATCCGATCCGGAGATGGAGAAGAACGGCACTTTCGCCTCACCGGCAATCGCCCGCGCCAGCAAAGTCTTGCCGGTGCCGGGGCTTCCGGTCATCAGCACTCCGCGCGGGATTCGCCCGCCCAAAGCGTTGAATTTGTTCGGCGCGCTCAGAAAGTCAACCAGTTCGCTGACTTCCTCCTTCGCTTCCTCGATGCCGGCAACATCGGCAAAAGTCACCCGATTCTTGTCTTCTGTCAACAGCCGGGCGCGGCTCTTGCCGAAACTCAGCGCCCCTCGGCCACCGCCGCCCTGCATCTGCCGCATGAAAAATATCCACACTCCGATCAGCAGCAGAAGCGGGAACCAGCTGATGAAAAGCTGCATCAGCAGCGATGGTGACTCCTCTTTCTGCGCAACAATCGTCACGCCGGCATTGACCAGGTCATCAACCAGCTTGGGATCATCCGGCGAATAAGTGACAAACGAATCGCCTGTTGTGAACGAACCCTTTATTGTCCGTCCGTCGATTACAACCTTCTCAACTCGACCTTGCTTGACATCGGAAAGGAATGTCGAATATTCAACTTCCTTTCCAGCGGAGCTGTCGGTCGGCGCGAAATTCTTGAAGATTGCCATCAGCACCATCGCGATGACGACCCACATGAGGAGATTTTTCGTGATGCCCAAAATTACTGTCCTGATTAATTTGATTGAGGCTTGTACTGACGAATTTAAGCTTGGAGGCGAACCGCGCGATTCCCGACCGTCCGTTCTTTCAAGCAAGTGGGGTCTGGCTGATCAAATTGCAAGTTAAAGTTCGCGAAAAACCAATATTGCCCATTTTACCAGAATAAATGCTGATGCGTGTGCTGTTAGGCAGATGCCCGCAGATGCCGATAACAGGCGCGAAATAAAATGAGTGTCTTCCACTGCCCTATCGATGATCCGGCAGAATCAGTGCATCCGGCTGGGGCCTGTAGCCTTTCGCTACCAAATACGACTCCCGGCTCTTCGCCCTGGAAGATTTTGGCTTGAAGATTCTGCAAGTATTGAAAATCCTCTCACAACTCTGTTTCAGAATCGAAGTTTCGTCAGTCTGGAAAAACTTGAAAGCCAGCGAACCGTTATCTGCAAGCGCAACATGGCAAATCTTGAATATCGACGCATAGATATCAAAATAGTTCCTGGCATCGATGGCCGAGTTTCCGGTGATGTTCGGCGCCATATCTGACAGCATCAGCTGCGCTTTGTTCGGCCCGAGCAAGGCTCCGATTCTTTCGGCCGCGTCGCCTGCGGTAAGATCGCATTCAATGAACTCAACATTTGCAAGAGGCTTCATGGCGATGACATCCGCGGCAAAGACAGCGCCGCCAGCACCGACAACGGAACTCGCGTACTGTGACCAGCCGCCGGGTGAAGCGCCGAGATCAAGAACAGCCATCCCGGGCTTGAGCAATCCGAATTGCCGATCGAGCTCTTCCAACTTAAAATAGGAACGCGAGCGAACGCCGATTCTTGAAGCATCGCGAACGAAGGCATCCTTTTTTCGGAACCTCTGCCACTTTGAAATCGGTTTTTTGGAAGTTCCCGCCATTGAGCACCGCGAAAGTCGATTTGCCACTGAGATTGGGCACAATATATACTCTGCAGAAGATCAATCCGGGAGACGTTCATGTCACTGAAAGAAAGCGCTCAGCAGCTCACTCGAACCACGCCAGCATCCGCACCGAAAATCTCAGGTCGCAGAGAGTTTTTCGCCTACCGGGATCTTGGAGCGAAATCTGGCAGTGTAGGAAAGATGCATGCGCAGACGATGACCGCGATCAAGGGTATGACAGAGCCGACCGGCTGGCATTACCACGAGTGCGAGTGCCAGTTTCTGTATGTTGTCAATGGCTGGATCGATATGGAATTCGAAACCGGCGACAAGTTTCATCTTGAGAAGGGTGACTCGCTGTTTGTGCCGGGCGGCATGCGGCACAACGAAACCGCAACCTCAGACGATATGGAGATTCTGGAGGTCACGCTGCCCTCGGACATCGGGACTGTGCCCTGCGACCCGCCAGCCTGAGTTTCGCATTATCTGACATCGAATCTTCGAATCTCCCAACAGTCTTATTCCTGATTTTGAGTTTCCAGCCGCTCAGCACGAGCTGCTGAGCCTCTGAATCCTTTCGTATCTGCGGTTCTCCAGTTGTGTGTGTCATATTCGCTGCATTTCAGAAGAGCCGTCAGTATCCGTTCATTCTGGCGGCCAACCGGGACGAATACTACCAGCGTCCGACAGCGACTGCGAATTTCTGGACTGATTTTCCAGAAGTCCTGGCGGGCCGGGACCTCGAAGCCCGCGGCACCTGGCTGGGCATGAATCGCAACGGCAAAGTTGCCGCGATCACCAATCAGTACACGCCGGAGTCACCTCGCGAAGCGCTGCGAAGCAGGGGCGAACTTGTCAGCGAGTTCTTGATTTTCGAACATTCATGCGACCAGTTCGGTGATCAACTTTGCCGGTCGCGTACCGACTACAACGGCTACGGCATGCTGTTCGGCGATTTTTCCCAGCTTCGATACCAAACGAATCGGAGTCATCTGGCAACCAGCTTGCGGTCCGGCATCCACGCCCTCAGCAATTCGCTGCTGAACCTGCCTTGGCCGCGGGTTCAGGCAGGCAAACGGCAACTGACCCGACTGCTTGACACCGAAATGAAGATCACTCCAGAATCCCTGTTTCAGATTCTGTCCGGTCAGCAGGCATCCCTTTGGCCTCAATCAGTCGGCCGCGGAAAGCCGATGCGCTCGACGCATCCGGCAGACGTTCCAGTTTTCGTCAGACTGAAGGACTATGGCACCCGAAGCTCAACCGTCATACTCATTGACCGCAATCAGAACGTGCTGTTTGAAGAAAGAACGGTTGACGAAAAGTCGGGAGGCTATGTGTCGAATTGTCAGTTCGAATTTCGAATTTCCGGTCCGGTCTCCTAACTCAGGCTTACAGGCGGCGGACCCGCAGAACCCGATCAACCGTTTTCAGTCTTGCCAGCGCTTTGTTCAGTTCGAGCGCAGAGCTGATCTCCACGGTCATGCCGATTCGATTCACCTCGTTCTGCCGGATGTGCGGTGTGTTGATTGAGACCAGACTGACACCCGAGTCTGAAATTGACGCGGTGATATCCTGCAGCAGTCCGGACCGCCCTTCGGCCAGCAGCTCGAAGTCGACCGGATATTTCTTCTCTTTGTCGTACTCCCAGTCAACAGGCAGCAGACGGTCCGGATGCGATTCCAGCATGCGCCTCAAGTTGCCGCAACTGCGCTTGTGAATTGAAATTCCGCGGCTCGCCGTAATGTAGCCGATCACATCATCGCCCGGCAGCGGATTGCAGCACGACGCATGATTGGCAAGCAGATTCTCAACCCCGAGGATCGACAGCGAAGGGGACTCCGGCTCGAAAGTTCGTCTGTTCAGCCTGATCTCAGGATCGACAGGATCAGGAATGATCAGGCTTGAGATGGCTGCCGCCGGCTTGAGTTCCTTGGCTCCGATTGCCGCAAAGAACGCACGAGTGTTCTTGAAGCCGTTGCTCAATGCCAATTTGTCCAAATTGGTTTTGGAAAGACCATGCCTGCCAAGCTCGCGTTCAAGCAATGCCCTGCCCTCCGCCTCATACCGGCCGTACTCCTCAAGCCGGAACCAGTGCCGAATTGACCCTTTCGCTCGGGCCGAAACCGCGAAATTATGGCTCGACGACAGCCAATCGCGGCTGGGGCCGCCGGATTTGACGGTTTGAATCTCAACCCAGTCGCCCGTCTTGAGGACATGCGTCAGCGGCACCATGCGGTCATTGACCCGCGCGCCCCGACAGCGATGACCCACTTCTGTGTGGATGTAATAGGCAAAGTCAATCGGAGTCGAGAAAGCCGGCAGCTCCACCACTTTACCCGCAGGTGTGAATGCATAAGTCTTTGCCAGAAGGCTCTCGTCATCCTCATCAGCGTCCGAATCAGATTCCGTAACTTCCGCCTTCCATTCCAGCAGCTGGCGCAGCAGACGTATCTTCCCTTCCTGATAGGCGGCGGACTTGCCCTCGTCTTTGTACAGCCAGTGCGCGGCAACGCCGAATTCGCAGTCGTTGTGCATCTGCCAGGTGCGGATCTGCACTTCCACAGTCTTGGAGTTCGGACCGACGATCGCAGTGTGAAGAGACTGGTAGCCATTGGGCTTTGGCGCTGCGACGTAGTCATCGAACTCTCCCGAGATCACCGGCCAGGAAGCGTGGACCGCCCCCAGCGCGGCATAGCAGGAGCCGATATCGTCAACCAGAATTCTGAACGCGCGAACATCGAAAATATTGTCAAAGTCAACCCCCTTTCGATTCAGCTTGCGCCAGATGCCGTACAGGTGCTTCGCTCTGCCATTGACGACGGCTCTGATATCGGACTTGTGCATCAGCGACTGCAGCTCGTCTACGAAATCGCGGATGTAGGCTTCGCGCTCTGCCCGGCGGCCGTCCAGATATCGGACAATCCGATCGTATTCCGGGCGGTTCAGATACTTGAATGACAGGTCCTCAAGCTCCCACTTGAAACGCCACATGCCAAGTTTGTTGGCAAGCGGCGCGTACACTGACAGGACCTGTTTCGCCAATGCCTCCCGGTCTGACTCAGCAAGGCGCCTGGCATCTCTCATCTGAACCAGAAGCTCGGCAAGGTGTATGACGACAACCCGAGGGTCGTCCACCATGGCGACAAGAATCCTGCTGAAATCGATGCGCTGATTTGAATTCGCTGCCTGCACATCACCGCGGCCGACATTGATGGACAGCGCGTCCAGCCGCTCCGCGCCCCGGTAAAGATCAGCAATGGATGGGCTCAGCCGCTCGCTGACTCTTTCCCCCGCAATCCGCACTTTATGCCTCAAGCCGCGCAATACCGCGACTGCGACCGCATCTCGGTCCGCGTCCGTCTCAACGAGCAGTGAGACCGTATCCGCCAGGGTGCGATCGTAATCGCAGTATTCGTCAAGATAGAGATCCGCAATTTCACGAATCAGCTGGCTGGCTCTCTTGTCCCGCAGATAGGTCAGGCGTCGCTGCGCGATGGATTGCTTGGCATTCACAACGTCAGCCGAATCAGAACTTGGCGGGTGATTTGAACTGGAAAGCCGACAAGACAGACTTTATCACGCAATGTTAATGAGCTGCCGAAAAAATAATGCGACATCTGTTTGTTCTTGAATTTAATTTTCAATTTGGCTTGGATTCGAGACGCAGTCTCATCAAATTTCAGGTGGTAAATGATTTACCACCTTGCGAAACTGCGGAGATTCGCTGTTTTCAGAAGATACTAACAAAGTTGTTAACAAGATTTGTGGATAACTTTTCTTCCGCCGCGCGCGCAGAATCTCACTTCAAAAATGATGGCTGAGTGTGAATTTTCAAGCGCGGGTTTCTCGAAATTCAGCTGGTCGAAACCGAATATTGCGACTGCCCGCCCGCCGATTGAGAACCGGAACCGGCGATTCACCACCCTCAAATCGAAATTCTTTCAAATTTTCTCTTGACAAATCAAAATTTGGAATTATATTGTGCACTCTATTCTAAAATTATTTGTCAGACAGGTCTAATTTAGAATTATTTTTTAATTTATCGAAGATTGTAAGAAAATTTTGCGATGATGACGGATTTAAAATTTTTATTGGAACCGAGTGAACTGGAATCGATGCTCGGCTCGCTGAATCTTCTGGTCGTGGATGTAGGCGACATGGATGCTTACGAAAAAGAACGCATTCCAGGCGCCGTTCATATCGACTACCTCGATATTGTATCGGGGCTGCCCCCGGCAAGCGGACAGCTACCGCCGGTGGAAATGCTTCTGGAGGCTTTTTCCGCGATCGGCCTGACCGAGGACAAGCATGTTGTCGCCTATGATTCAGAGGGAAATGGCCGCGCATCGAGGCTGCTGTGGACGCTGGATGTGCTGGCGCATCCCGGCAGCTCCCTGCTGAACGGCGGTTTCACCGCCTGGAAGAATGAGGGGCACCCTGTTGAACGCGACACCCCCCGCAAAGTCGAACGCAGCCGCTACGCTGCGCATGTCAACGGAAGATCGCATGCGGACAAGGACTACATCCTGTCAAAAATGGGTGACGAGGATGTAGGACTGCTGGACGCGCGCTCGCCGATGGAGTATCAGGGTTTTGATGTCCGGTCACTCAGAGGCGGACATATTCCGGGCGCGCGCAATGTCAACTGGCTCGACACGATCGACAGCACTCGAAACAACCGTTTCAAACCCAGCGGGGATCTGCTGGATATGCTTGAGAAGCAAGGCATCACGCCGGACAAGGAAATCATCACCTACTGCCAGACTCATCACCGGTCCTCACACAGCTACGCAATGCTGAAGTCGCTCGGCTACAGCCGAATTCGAGGATACGCAGGCTCCTGGTCAGAATGGGGCAACTCGCACGAAACCCCCATCGAAACCTGATCGATTCGCTGGTAGAAATCCGATACTTTGAACAGTCTTTCGATTCGCATGACCGCTCGCTGAATCTGCCAACGGTGTTCCTGCAGGCGATCTTCATCTTCAGGCGCTGCAGAATATGATCTTGAGCCGGTGATCATTCACGTTGACATGGATGCGTTCTACGCCTCTGTCGAGCAGCGTGATCATCCTGAGCTGGCAGGACTGCCGATCGCAGTGGGCGGCACACCTCAAGAACGCGGGGTGGTTGCGGCCGCGAGTTATGAAGCCAGGCAGTTCGGCGTTCGCAGTGCGATGCCATCTGGAACGGCTATGAAGCTGTGCCCCGATCTTGTATTCATTCCCATGCGAATGCAGCGCTATATCGAGGTGTCCATACAGATTCGCGAGATATTTCAGCGCTACACACCTCTGGTGGAACCGCTGTCGATAGACGAGGCTTTTCTTGATGTTGCCGGCAGCACGCGCCTATTCGGCGATGCCGCAGCCATTGCGCGTCAGGTCAAGAACGATATCCTCACCCAGCTGCAGCTCACAGCATCCGTCGGAATCGCGCCAAACAAGTTCGTTGCGAAAATCGCGAGTGATCTCAAGAAGCCAGACGGCTTTGTCATGGTTCATCCACCGCTGACCGCATTTCTCGATCCGCTTCCAGTCAAACGGCTGTGGGGAATCGGCCCGGTGGCCGAACACAAACTGAACCTGGCCGGCATTTTCACCATTCAGGATTTCCGCCTCGCGGATTCGGCGACACTCAGACCGTGTGTTGGAAACGCAGCGGAACGGCTGCTGAAACTCGCGCACGGTGAAGATGACCGTCAGGTTGTCCCCCAGCGGAAGTCAGTCACCCTTTCCAGGGAGACAACATTCGCAGCTGACGCGGAAGATCTCCATGACCTTGAGAGCACGCTGCTGAGCCTGGTGGAAGATGTCGCGACACGGCTTCGGAACAAGAACCTGAGCGCCCGGACAATTGGAATCAAGCTGCGCGACTCGAACTTCAAAACGATCACTCGAAGCAAAACACTGCCTGTCGCAACAAATGTCACGCAGGTCATCTGGCAATGCGCGCGAAACCTGCTTCGCGCCGCACTCGGTGAAAGCTTCAAGATTCGGCTCATTGGCGTTCAGACCAGTCTGCTGGAGAACCAAGCCGACGATCCTCAGCTGCAGCTGGAGTCCGCTTCACTGGAACAGCAGAAGAGAATTGATGGAGTCATGGACGAAATCAATCAGAAGTTCGGGGCTAAAGCGCTTCGCCGCGGCACGCAGTAGCTGCAGCCACCACTGATGGTGATCGGTTGTGCGAAAGCGCGGGTCAGGAACACCGCTCGTAAAAATTTGCGAGGAATCTGAATGCCGATTTTATCTGGTGCAGTAAACTGCCGGCTTCGGCTTGATCAATGAACGCGACACCTTTCACTTGGCTGCAGCCTGAATAAGGCGAAATTCACCGTTGCGGTTGAAATTCCGCACAAATTCCGCTATAACAACCGCCAATCCCATCAGCCAGATCCGGGCGTTAGCAATTGAACGTCCTTTTCTTTCTCAGTTTTTCAATAAACCTCATTTTCAAGTGATAATGACTGGCAGTCTCAACTCTGAAGAAACACCGAACCCAGGCGCTGAAAGCCCGACGAGTCCTGAAGACATCAGCACAGAAAGCCTTGCTTCGGACAATGCGGCGGTGGCTGAATCGGTGAACTCAGATCCTTCAGAGACCCGCACGGTTGGTGTTTCAGAGCCAATGAGTTCACCGCCGGCTGAAGACTCCGATTCGGCCGATAAAGACGAGGCTGCTGAATCAGAGAAGGCTGCATCCTCTGAGCAAAGCGACAACGCCGAAACCAAATCCGGTGGAATCGATGCGAAGCTGACACTCAGGCAAGCCAAAGACCTCGCTAAAGAGCTGAAAGGCGCTTTGGAAGATGGGCAGTTGAAGGAGTGCATCTCGCTCTACGAGCAATGCCAGGCAAGACTCAAGAAACTGGAAGAGACTGAACACGACCCAGCCAGTCGCAAGAAGCTGCAGAAAAAGCTGAACAAATTTCAATTCGAGATTCAGCAGCTCAAGAAGTGGCGAAACTGGAGTATGAATCAGGCCCGACAGGAACTGATCGATCAGCTGATCGCGCTCAAACGTTCTGAAGAGCACCCAAGAGAGCTGCACACCAAATTGAAGTCGATTCGAGACCAGTGGCACAAATGGAACAAGACCGGAGATTTTCCGAATCAGAAGCTGCGCCAGAGTTTCACGGATGCCTACAACGAAGCATTCGAGCCATGCAAAGAGTTCTTCAAGGAACAGAAGAGACAGCGAAAGCAGAATAAACAGCGGCGCAAGAACATTTGTGCCGATCTGGAGCGGCTCTTTGAAGCAACCGATTGGGGACATCAGCCCGACTGGCGCGTCATCGGAGAGGCATTGAGAAACGCGAGAAAGCAATGGAAGAGCGCGGTTCCGTTGAACAAGAAGGATTGGGATACGACCAATGCTCAATTCGATGAGGTGATGGACAGGTTTCAGCCCTATCTCGAGCAGGAGAGACAGAAGGGCATTCAGTTTCGGGAGGAATTGATTCGCAAGGCCAATGCGCTTGATGCAGAACCCGTCAAGGTCGCCATCGATAGGGCGAAAATCTACCAGAAAGATTGGAAGACCGTCGTCATTCGGACAAGGAAGAAGAAAGAGAATGAGCTCTGGAAGGATTTCAAAAGCGCCTGCGACCGACAGTTCCAGAGACGTGCCGACATGTTCAAGGAAAAAGACCGGCAGCGCAAGGAAAATTCAGCGTTGAGACAGAATCTGCTGAGTGAAATCAGATCCCTCAATCAGCTCTCACCCTCAGAAATCAAAGCTTCCGTATCGAAATTGTCTGACATACAGCAACGCTGGCGGCAGACGAGAGATTCGGGCAAGGGCAAACCCGACGCGCTTCAATCAGAATTCAACAACGAAGTTGCCAAGTTTCATCAGTCGATCAAGCAGGCCAACAAACTGGAAGCCCAGTCCCTGTTTGTTCTGCTGGAAAAAAAGGCGGAAATTTGCGAAACGCTGGAGCAGTCGCATCGCGAATCTGACACCGATTCGGTTCTTGTTGAAATCAAGCGTAAGTGGGAAAGCTGTGAAGACAGATGCGGGGAGTATGAGGATGCCATTCAGAGACGATTTTCAGAAGCCTGCCAGGTTTTAGAGTCAGGCTCCTCTGTGAATTCTGCTGTTCGCGAGCGGGCCAATAAAAACTTTGAAGAAAAGAAGAGCATCTGTCTGCAGCTTGAGGTGCTGACCGAACTCGACTCTCCGCCGGCGTTTGCCAAAGAACGGATGCGATACAACGTCGAACGTCTGAACGCGGTCATGACCAAACGCTCTGAAAGGACGAACTCAGAAAGTGAAGTGAACGATCTGATGGTCCAGTACTGGCTGACTGGCGCGGTTCCAGAAGATCACTACAATTCAATCAACGAAAGATTTCAGCGCATTCGGTCCGCAGTGCAGGAAAGCATCGAGAAGATCGCTTAGCCATCTGCCACTCTGCTTTGGAGCGGAATAGCCAATGTAAATCATTGTTTAACCAGACTGGACATAGCTTCAGAAAATTAGAGATTCGGCGTGCCAAGAAGGCAGCAGTCTTGATGTCGAAATGAGAGACTGTATGTTCGAATTGCATGAATTGGCAAGTTCGTTACCTGACGACAAGGCAAGCGTAAACACCCCAAAATTAATCTTGGAAAACGATGGCGAAAATTTCAGCTGACCAACTGATTCAAAGTGTCGCCGATGGACTGCAGCACATTTCATACTATCACTCGGCTGATTTTGTCCGAGCGATGACCGCGGCCTACGAACGAGAAAAATCTCCAGCCGCTAAAGATGCAATCGCCCAAATTCTGATCAATTCGCGCATGTCCGCCGAGGGGCATCGTCCGATCTGTCAGGATACAGGTGTGGTGGTTGTTTTCGCCAAAGTAGGCATGAACGTGCAGTGGGATACTGACCGTTCTCTGCAGGAACTGGTCGACGAAGGAGTGCGGCGCGCCTACCTGAATCCAGACAATCCGCTGAGGGCTTCTGTAGTCAGTCCGCCTTGGGGCGTTCGCAAGAACACCCGCGACAACACTCCCGCAGTCCTTCACACCGAGCTGGTAGAAGGAAACAGAGTTGACATCACCTTGGCCGCCAAAGGCGGCGGCTCTGAAAACAAAGCCAAACTGACCATTCTCAATCCCGGACAGAATGTCGTTGACTGGGTGCTTGAGACTCTGCCAAAACTCGGAGCCGGCTGGTGTCCGCCGGGCATATTGGGAATCGGAATCGGCGGCACGCCTGAGAAGTCAGTGGTGCTCGCGAAAGAAGCCCTGATGGACCCGATCGATATTCACGAACTGCTTGAACGCGGTGTGAACACACCCACCGAAGAGATGCGGATCAGACTCTATCGCGAAGTCAATCAACTGGGTATCGGCGCCCAGGGCTTGGGTGGAGTGACCACTGTGCTCGATGTCAAGATCAAGGAATATCCCACTCATGCGGCATCCTTGCCGGTTGGCCTGATTCCGAACTGCGCAGCCACAAGGCACATTCATTTCACATTGGATGGCTCCGGTCCCGCTGAGATGCCCTTGCCTTCGCAGAACGAGTGGCCAAGAATCCTCCAGGACACCTCAGGAGCGCGCCGGGTGGACATCGGCAAGGCAACAAAATCAGAAATTCAGGAGTGGAGAATTGGGGAGAAACTCCTCATATCCGGCAAGATTCTGACCGGCAGAGATGCGGCGCATAAGCGAATGCTGGAATATTTTGGACGCGGCGAGTCCCTGCCAGGCGGAGTTGATCTCAAAGACCGGTTCATCTATTACGTAGGCCCGGTCGACGCGGTGGGTGACGAAGCGGTGGGGCCGGCCGGTCCAACCACCGCAACCCGCATGGACATGTATACGGACGAGCTGATCGAGAAAACCGGTCTGATTGGAATGATCGGCAAAGCTGAGCGCGGACCGGAAGGCCTGGCGGCGATCAAGAAACACGGCGCTGTATATCTGATCGCAGTAGGCGGCGCCGCGTATCTGGTGTCCAAAGCGATTCGTTCTGCGCGAGTTCTGGCTTTCGAAGACCTCGGCATGGAAGCCATCTACGAATTTGAAGTCGAGGACATGCCAGTAACCGTCGCCGTCGACAGCGACGGCAATTCAGCCCATGTGGAAGGCCCTCGGAAGTGGCGCGAGATTCTTTCAGAATTTCCAGTGCGCGTCGCCTGATCCAATTCGTTCTGAGTCAATCTTCTTCGTCAAGCAGGGATTCGATTGCCGAAGCCGCAAGCGCCCATCTCCAACCGGAGAACATTCGAGCGGTTCTTGAACCGCACACAGTCTCCACGGCCTCTTGCCGGTTGCACAGATACGCTCCCGGTAGGTTGGCCTGATCGGCAATACGGTAAAGATCGTCGAGCAGTTTCTCCACCCTTCTTTTTTCAGCGGCGCTGAGCGCTCTCCAAGTCTGCCATACCGGCAAATCCGCATTCTCCTGATGCGCATTCAATATAGAATGCACGGCTTTCACCCAGAACGGCACTTGTGATTTCTTGACGTTCAGCCGCTTCGCAGTTTGCTCCACTGAAGAAGGCTTGTCTTTGAGCAACGCAGTGATTTGCTGATCGGACAGCACCCACTGACGCGGCAAGTCGATTTTGCTCGCTCTTTGCTCCCGCCAAGTCAGGAGATGTTTTGCGATTTGCTGGTCTGATATCGAAAGCATCGATCCACCATTGAATGACTTCCATGCATCCGCCATCATCGCATCGCCGCGCGGAAGGTCGCGCAGCCTCTGGCACTCCTCCTCAAGCCAGGACAGTCTGCTGGCTTGTTTCAGTTGACCGCGCAAGCGCCGATACAGAGGCAAGATATATCGCACATCGTTCAGCGCATAACGAATCTGCTCAGATGTGAGCGGCCGTCTGCTCCATCGGGTCTGCGTCTGGTCCTTGGGCAGCGCAACGCCCAGGTGCTCATTCACAAGGTGTTTGTATGACAGTTTCGTCTCACCGCACAGCTGTGCTGCGATTTGCGAGTCAATGATTCGGTTGGGAACCAACCGGTGCTGTTCAAGCGCTTCAAGGTCTTGATCGGCCGAGTGAAACACGAGGGCCGTCGATGGCGCAGCGAAAACCTCTCTCAATTCAAACCAGTCAGTTACAGACTTCGCATCGACACAGAAAATGACATCGTCGGTGGCGATCTGAATCAACTCCAGCTTAGGCCGGTAAGTTCGACGGCGCGTGAACTCTGTATCGACTGCAATGTACGGCTCTCCCGCTACTTCAGCGCACAGTCCGCTGAGAGCGCCAGAGCTGGTAACCGGCTGACTCAGTTCTTTCATTCAATCGCCCTGTCCGATGAATCGCTTAATCGTTCGAATGTTCGTGACTGCCGAAATTCCAACCATTCACCAAATGCAACTCAGCATTGTCGGATTCCGCGTCTCGGTCAGTCGCATATAATTTTACCTGTCCAGCACATGTCGGACTGCATTGCGCAGTTTCTCTGGACGTGTCAGTGTCTGATCGCAAGTCTTGCAGGAATTTGATCGACAAGCGTTTGAACATCATTTGGATTCTGTTTGCTCATTGATTTCGACGGACCAGCTGACCCGTCTCGAATCAAGGCCCAATTCACTGTTTTGGATTGATTTCGCAGAGCAACTGCCGTCATGCATCGAATCGCAACTCCATTTGCCTGACCAGTACGCCATTAGAACACAGACAGTGCAGTCAAATTGACAAATCACGGATTCAGTTTCACCCATGGCTGCCGCTAGCAACTTCATTCAAACAACCGTCAGAATCGCCTTCTTTCGGGACAAGCCGCAGAATCTGCCCGCATCCAATCATGCGGTGCTGCTCGCGGCGCTTGCCGCGCTGCTCTCCACAGCCTTTCTGGATGGATCCGCACCGATCTCAAACAAGCTTGAAATAGCCATCTGGCAAGTTCTTGCATACGGCATTGCAGTGGCTGTGGTTTTGTATTTCGCCAAGCGCATTGAACGCTGGCGCCAGACCATTGCGGCAATTCTTGGCACCAGCGCCGTCGTGCGCTGCGTCGCGTATTTTCCAATCGCGTTTATGGAAGCCTTCGCGCAGGACTCTCAAGGCTTCTTCTGGCTGGCTCTGATCGCGGTGCCGTTTGGCATCTGGGGCTTATGCATTTCCGCCTTCATCTTGAGAGAGGCGCTGGAGACTTCGAACGGCAAGGCGTTCTTTCTGGCCCTGGCCGTCAATTTGGCCGTCTCCATTGTTGTTCTGCAGTTTTTCGGAGATTTTCCAGATCCGGTTACTGAGCCAATTCAATGAAACATCTGCACATTATCGGAATCTGCGGAACCTTCATGGGCAACCTCGCATTGCTCGCAAGAGATATTGGATTCCGAGTTACCGGATCGGATCTCAATTCCTACCCTCCCATGAGTGACATGCTTGCCGAGCAGGAAGTGGAGGTGTTTTCCGGCTACCATCCGAACAATCTGCGCCAACGGCCGGATATGGTCTTGGTTGGAAACACCATCAGCCGCACGAATCCGGAAGTCGATGCGATGCTTGACAAGGGCATCTACTACACCTCAGGCCCGCAGTGGATGTATGAGAATATTCTGCAAGGCCGCAAAGTCATTGCCGTTGCAGGCACACACGGCAAGACAACGACAACCAGCATGATCGCCTGGATTCTGGAGTATGCGAACCTGGCGCCGGGCTATCTGATCGGCGGAATCGCCCAGAACTTCGCCGACGCTTCGCGGATTGGCGTTGGAGACTGGTTTGTCATAGAAAGTGACGAATACGATACCGCCTATTTTGACAAGCGATCGAAATTCATTCACTACCGTCCCAAGATCGCCACACTGCTGAACCTGGAATTCGATCACGCAGACATCTTCGATTCGATTGAGGATATAGAGCGGCAGTTCGAATTCTTTCTTCGCACCCTGCCTTCGTCCGGGCGCATCATTGCCAATTGCGATGACTCGCGTCTCAGGGAGGTCGTGAATCGATGCTCGGTATCCCCGACTGTCAGTTTCAGCACGTCAGGCAATCGCGAGGCTGACTGGTACGTCGATTCACAGTCTGAAGACTACCAGCGCTCACACATCCATTCCAGGGTCTATGGCTCTGCTGATCTGAAGTGGCACATACCGGGACAGCACAACACCGCCAATGCGATCGCCGCAGTCGCCACTGCCTGCGAGGCCGGAGTGAAAATCGAAACTGCCGTCGAGGCGCTGTGTGAGTTCAAGCCCGTCAAGCGAAGGCTTGAACTGCTGGCCAACATCAACGGCATCAAAGTCTACGACGATTTCGCCCATCATCCGACCGCGATCCGCGCCACGATCGACGCGGTCTCAAAGATTGGCAGGCCAAGCCGGGTCATCGCAGTCTTTGAACCGCGATCGAACACCATGAGAATGGGCATTCATGGCCGTTCGCTGGTTGATGCATTCGAGCACGCGGATCAGGTTTACATGTACCGCGCGCCGAATGTGGTGTGGAACGACAGTGATTCGGAGCGAGAGGATTTTTTCATTTTCGACTCTGTCGCATCGCTTCTTTCGGCGCTTTCAGCAGAACTAACCGCCGGCGATTCGGTCTTAATAATGAGCAACGGAGGCTTTGAGAATCTGCAGAGCAGATTGATCGAGCAGCTTCAGAACAAATCAGAAAAACTGTCTTTAGTCAATCCGAGGAAACAATGAAATTCATCCGGCTTACCAGGTCCCGCGGCATTGTCGGGCTCACTCTCGCTGCGGCGCTGATGCTGACCGCCGCGCTTGCTCAGGCCCAATCCTTCAAGGAAGGAGAGGATTACGTCACTTTGGAAGGCGATGCGGTCGTTCTGCCGGACGGGCGTGTCGAAGTCATCGAATTTTTCTGGTTTGGCTGCCCGACGTGTTTCAATTTCGAACCGTTTCTGCTTGCCTGGCAAAAACCGGACACTGTTCAATTTGTCACAGTGCCCGCAGAGCTGCATCGAACTTCGGGGTTTCACGCGCTGGTGTACTATTCGATGGAGCTTCTGAACCTGGAAGGCCAGCTCATGGCGCCGTTCTATGATGCGCTTCATGTCAAGCGCACTAAAGTGCGGAATGTCGAGGAGTTTGAAAGCTGGGCGTCCACTCAGCCCGGTGTCGATGCTGCCAAGCTAGCGGGCACGGTTCACTCTTTCGCCGCGCGCACCAAACTTGCGCAAGCGAAGCATCTGGCCAGCAAGTACCAAATCACCGGCGTGCCGACTCTGGTAGTCGGCGGAAAGTACCGCACCTCACCGGCCATGGCGCAATCGTTTCCCGGCACTATTGAAGTGGTGGAATACCTTGTGGAAAAAGTGCTGGCTGAACAGTGATCGCCGTACAATTCTGGAACTCAGCTCCTTTTGAGCGCGGTCACCTCGATCTCCACTTTCATTCTCGGATCGGCCAGTTTCGCGCTGAACATGGTTGATGCCGGGCGGATATCACCAAAGCATTCGTGCAGTATCGGCCAGCAGCGCTCGAAGTCCTCTGCATCTGGAAAGATATAGGTGGTTCGAACAACATCGGCAAAGCCGCTGCCAGCTTCCTTCAGGGCTCTGCCAATGCTCTCAAGCGTCTGCCGGCACTGCTCCCTGACATCATCGGAAATTGTCATCGTGTCGTAGTTGAATCCAGTCGTTCCGGCAACAAACACCCACGGCCCTTCGCAGACCGCGCGCGAGTACCCCACTTTCTGTTCAAACACCGAACCGAAAGAGATCAGAATTCTTGATGTGTTGTCAATGTCTGTCATGGAACAAACCACCTCCTGTTTTTGCCAGTCATCTGAAGAGTGAATGCAGCGTTTCCAAAAGCTCTCACCACAATCAACAAATGCAATTCACTGTCGATGAACTTGCAAGAATTCGATTTTGCGGCAACTCACTTCATTGCATATAGTTAAAATATAGGAAATAGCGGATTCAGGTGCAAGATCATAAGTTGAGTATCGCCGCCGATAATTCGTTTCAGTTTTTTAGGTGAAAAAAATTTCGTTGCAAAATTTCCGATTGTTTCAAGAGCATTCTAAATCCAAAAAGCCAACGAGAGCCAACTCAGATAATACATGAACGAGAATTTACCAGCTGATACTGGCACTCAGGTACAGGATTCCAAACCCAAGCTGAAAAAGCCGCGCCTGTACAAGGTCATGCTGCTGAATGATGACTACACACCGATGGAATTTGTGGTGGATGTTCTGCGCACCTATTTCAATATGAACGATGAGCTGGCGGTCACCGTCATGCTTCATGTCCATCAGTCCGGCAGCGGAGTCTGCGGTCGTTTTACCAGGGAGATTGCCGAGATGAAAGTCCGCGATGTCCTTGAGTGTGCGCGTCTGCATCAGCACCCCCTTCAATGCACCATGGAACCCGAATAGTTTGTTTTCTGAAGATCTTGAAAATTCACTGAACCGCGCGCTGGCTATCGCAACCGAGCATCGGCACGAGTTTGTCACGGTTGAGCACCTGCTGCTCTCCATACTGGATGATGAGACGGTCCAGACGATTCTCAGCGCCTGCGGCGCATACATTGAGGAGCTTCGAAAAGATCTGCAGAAACATCTGCATACCAGCATTCCCAAAGTCGAGGAGAACGTCAACTATGAACCTCGGGCGACCCACGGATTTCGGCGGGTGTTCCAGCGCGCGATGCTGCACGTTCAAAGCTCCGGCCAGAAGGAAGTCAGCTGCAAGAACATACTGATTGCGATTTACGGAGAGAATGAGTCTCCGGCAGTTTATTTTCTGCATGAGCAGGGCATTCACCGCTATGACATCGTTCGCTATGTCTCTCACGGCATTGGAAAAGACAAGACAGAAGGGACGGAAGATCTTTTCGACAGCGCGTCGGGCAAGCCGGAAGATGAAGATCAGAACCCTCTCTCGCTCTACGCCCAGAACTTGAACGAGCGAGCGCTTCAAGGCCGGATCGACCCGCTGATCGGCCGCATTCAGGAAATCGAGCGCACCGTGCAGATACTGTGCAGGCGCCGAAAAAACAATCCGCTTCTGGTTGGCGATGCCGGTGTCGGTAAAACCGCGATTGCTGAAGGGCTGGCCAAGCGCATTGTGGACAATGAGATTCCGCATCCGCTTGTTGGCGCGACAATCTACACCTTGGATATGGGCGCGCTGCTGGCGGGAACCAAATACCGCGGCGATTTCGAGCAGCGGCTCAAATCCGTGATCAACGAACTGAAGAAAGACGAGAACGCGATTCTGTTCATTGATGAGATTCACACTGTCATCGGCGCCGGCGCCGCATCAGGCGGCACAATGGACGCGTCCAATATTCTGAAACCGCTGCTGGTTTCCGGTGAGCTTCGATGCATGGGCTCCACCACCTATCAGGAATATCGAGGAATATTCGAGAAAGACCGGGCGCTGTCGCGACGATTTCAGAAGATTGATATCGTCGAACCAACCATTGAGGAGACTGTCAAGATTCTGCGCGGACTCAAGACGCAGTTTGAAGAGCATCACGCGGTGCGAATCACGAATCCGGCGATCAACGCCGCCGCAGAGCTGTCGGCGCGTTACATCACTGATCGAAAGCTTCCCGACAAAGCAATCGATGTCATTGACGAGGCCGGCGCCAGGGCTCGTCTTCTGCCGCCCTCCAAAAGAAAAAATTCGGTTGGCGTGAAGGAAATCGAGAAAATCGTCTCCAGCATTGCCCGAGTGCCGCCGCGCACGGTCTCAACAAGTGACATCAAATCGCTCAAGAACATCGAGCGCGACCTGAAGCTTGTGGTATTCGGTCAGGATGAAGCGATCGGCGCGCTGGCGGATGCCATCAAGCTATCCCGATCCGGTTTAGGCAATCCCGATCGGCCGATCTCATCGTTTCTGTTCTGCGGACCGACTGGAGTCGGCAAGACCGAAGTGACCCGGCAGCTCGCGATAACCCTGGGAATAGAACTGGTTCGCTACGATATGTCTGAGTACATGGAAAGACATACTGTATCGCGGCTTATCGGAGCGCCGCCCGGCTATGTTGGATTCGATCAGGGCGGACTTCTGACTGAATCGATCAACAAAACGCCGCATGCAGTCCTGCTGCTGGATGAAATCGAAAAGGCGCACCCAGACGTGTTCAACATCCTGCTTCAGGTCATGGATTACGGCACACTGACTGACAACAACGGCCGCAAGACCGATTTTCGAAACGTCATCATTGTGATGACCACGAATGCAGGCGCGGTCGAGATTTCGCGCGCGTCAATCGGATTCACCGAGCAGGATCACACACACGATGACATGGAAGTGATCAAGAAGCTGTTCACTCCGGAGTTTCGCAATCGGCTTGACTCCATCATCCGGTTTCGGCCTTTGGAACAGGATGTCATCATGCTGGTGGTTGAGAAGTTCCTGATCGAACTCCAGGAGCAGTTGAGGCTGAAGAACATCGAGCTTAAGGCCGACAGGCGAGCGAAAGCCTGGCTGGCTGAAAAGGGATTTGACAAGTCAATGGGCGCCCGGCCGATGATACGAGTGATTCAGGAGCACATCAAGCGTCCGCTTGCCAACGAGCTGCTGTTTGGGGCCTTGAGAGGCGGCGGTGCGGTTGAACTGACTGTCAGATCCAAACAATTGAAACTCAAGTGCATCGGTTCCGAGGAAACCGTAATCAGCTGAATCTGCCGGCTGGCGGTTCTCACCTGCTCTTTTCATTCATCTGGCGACTTCGAGCGCCTCGTCGCCGAAATTGCCAGTCAATCCCCAGAGGAAGCAAGATTCCGGAAATTGATGAGTGTCGCTCTCAGATCGTCTGACTTCTTGTGTCTGATCATCTGAACAAGCAGATTGTGGCTGTCCGGTGAGATCCATAGACTATAGCCGCGCGAAACATCTTCCACACCTCGCAAACTATATCGAAGCGTGCTGATCTGACTTCCATTCAAAGTCAGGTTGTCGCGCCCGACATCTGCAATCTCATAATTTCTGACTCGATTCAATCTTTCCAGCAACGCAATGCGGTCACCGACTTTCAAACTGCCAGGTGCCAGCATCAGCAGCATCGTCAACGACTCGATGTCATAAACCGCATAATCGGGATACCGGAACACATTTCCGTCCGAAAAGACAACGGTCCGCTCTGACAGCCTGAATTCGGCGCTGTAAGAATCGCGGCCACCGTCCCGTGTGGCTTTGACGGGCTGAAATTGAGGATCGGCCAGGTTGATGCGGGTTGTATCAGAATACCCCGACTCTCCCAGCAGCACGGCCAATCCTTGCGGACTCAGCACATGTTTCGAAATTGCAATCCGGTTCTCAGCAGTGGAAACCAATCGTTTGCCGGTGCCAATGTCGATTCCATTCAAATCGATGGCATAGGTCGCTTCGTAAACAGGCCTTTCCGCAGAATCTGCATTGGTTGCCGCAATCAGAGCTACGATAGCAAAAGCAATAGCTGCGCTAGGCCGAATGAACTTTTCCTTGATTCCGAATCTCGAATAGCTGAAGAAGCAATGACTGCCTGCGACTTCAGGGTGTTCTGCTTGATTTTGCATCTTGCTCCATACCAGTGATTGATACTAAACCATCCGCAAACATCTGGATCGCCCGCGGGTATATTTCGTGCTCGATTTCGTGAACCCGCCGTTCCAGATCCTCAACAGTATCAGCGGCAGACACCTGGAATTGCTCTTGCAGAATGATCGGTCCTGCATCCAATTCAGGGGTCACAAAGTGAACTGTTGCGCCGTGAAACTGATCTCCCTCTTCCAGCACCCGCCGATGCGTATTGAGCCCTTTGTGTTTCGGCAGCAAAGATGGATGAATGTTCATAATTGATCCATGGTTCCGGTTGACGAATTCTGCAGTCAGTATCCGCATGAATCCAGCCAGCACTATCAAGTTCAATTGCAGATCATTCAATATTTCTTGCAGCGCGCAGTCAAAACTCTCGCGATCCGAAAACTGCCCGGCATCAATTGCGATTGCAGGAATACCCTCCCGACGGGCGCGCTCCAGCGCGTAAGCATCCGCTTTATCGCTGATCACTGCGCTCAGGTTCGCAGAGAGCCGATCGAACTTTATCGCATCGATGATCGCCTGGAGATTTGAACCGAAGCCCGAGGCCAGCACAACGATGTTCACCGGGGCAGCCTCAGCACTCATTCCATCACAACTTTTCTGTCGTCAATCGCCTGTCGAACCTTGCCGATCAACTCAGTATGTATTTTATTTGATTCGACAACCGTTCGAAACGCGGACTCTGAATTTGCGGGGACAATCGCGACCATGCCGATACCGCAATTGAATGTCTCCAGCATCGCCTCATCACTCAGATCTCCGACACGCTGAATCCAATGAAAGACGGGCGCCCTGCGCCAAGAATTCGTCGAAACCTGCGCGCAGAGTCCACTTGGAATGACGCGGGCTAAATTCCCGGGAAGACCGCCGCCGGTGATGTGGGCGAGTGCGCGCACCTGCACCTTGGCGATGACATCCAGCATTGCGCTCACATAAATGACCGTCGGTGTCATCAGCAGATCACCCAGAAACTGTCCCGCGACTTCGGTGTCCAATGACAGACCGCGATCAGCGATGATTTTTCGAATGAGCGAGTATCCGTTCGAATGAAACCCGCTCGAAGACAGCCCGATAAGGATGTCACCGTCAGTCACTTTGGCGCCATCCAGCATGCTGGATTTTTCAACGATGCCAACACAGAAGCCCGCCAAGTCGTATTCGCCGTCGGCATACATTCCCGGCATTTCGGCAGTCTCTCCGCCGATCAGATCTGTGCGCGCCAGCTCACAGCCTGCAACGATGCCATCCATGACCTGGCTGGCAACACTGGCATCCAGTCTGCCGCTCGCGAAATAGTCCAGAAAATAGAGCGGTTCAGCGCCATGAACAAGGACATCATTGACACACATGGCAACCAAGTCAATGCCAATGGTGTCGTGACGATTCAATTCAAACGCGAGTTTCAGCTTTGTGCCAACGCCGTCTGTGCTGCTGACCAGTACCGGAGCCCGGTAACCCGCCGGCACTTCGAACAGGCCGCTGAACCCCATGGGCGAGAAGATTCGCTCCTTGCGTGCGGTACGGTTGAATTTGGATTGCCATGAATGAATCAGTTCATCGGCCAACGCAACATCAACCCCCGCTCGCTGATAGGCAGTCTGATGGTGTTCTGAGTCTGTGTCGTTCATTGCGATAGTTCGGTTTCTGGCAAACCGCGAGGCATATTCGAGCAAAGCATCGCGGGACTATGAACTGGCAACTCAAGCGCACTGAAGGCCGAGTTCCGCAAGCCAATTATGAACGAATCCGCGAAATAGAAAATAAAATAAGCGATAGTTTCGAAAGCACCACACAATTCAAGTGTCAGTCGACCCCAGCATTGGGGATTCCATACACCAGCAACATTCATCAGTGATCAGCCAAGTGTCATCCATTCTCGCGCAAATTCCCAATATTCTGACTCTTTCCAGAATCGCCGCGGCACCCGTGCTGATCCTGCTTCTACGCGAAGAGAACTTCGAGCTGGCACTCATACTGTTCATTCTCGCGGGCATCACGGATGGGCTCGACGGCTGGATTGCCAAGCGGTTCAACTACACCTCACAGCTTGGGGCGCGGCTTGATCCGCTGGCGGACAAGATCATCATTCTATCCGCCTATGTCATGCTGGTCCTGGTTGGGACATTGGACTTCTGGCTGGTAACGCTGGTTATCTTCAGAGACCTCGTCATTGTAGGCGGCTATCTGGTTCTGCTGACTCTGGACGGCGAGATTCAGATGCAGCCGACAATGACCAGCAAGATCAACACGGTCGCGCAAATCTCCCTGGTGATCGCCGTCCTGCTCGAGAATACCGCGTGGCTGTCTTTGCCCATCATCAGCGATCTGCTGACTTATATTGTCGTGATATTCACCATTGCAAGCGGTGCCCAATATGTCTGGGTGTGGGCGATTCGAAGATACCTGTAAAGAGAGCAGCATGAAAGACAGTCGCGCTCAGATCGTTCAGACAACCATCGCGATCGATAAGGCAAATCGCGCCGACTTGGACAACTTCCACTCGGACGACAATCAGCATGCTGTGTCATTTTTGCGGGAGTTCTTGTCTGACAATTTGTCGGGCGCCAGCTGCTACATCTGGGGCGGGCGCGGGTCAGGCAAGTCGCATCTTCTCTATGCGGCCTGCAAAGCTGTGCCTTCCAGTGTCTATATTCCCGTTTTTGATCTGCAGCTGCATTCAGACTGTCTGGAAGGACTTGAAGAGCACAGATTGATCTGTGTTGACGACATTCATTCAGTTGCAGGTCAAAATGAATGGGAAGAAGGTCTGCTGAATTTGCTGGAAAGTGTGCAGAGCAACAGGAATCTGGTGATCATGACCGGCGGCTCAGCGCCTGATGAAGCGGGCTTTGAGTTGGCGGATCTTGTCAACCGGCTGCAGGGCCGCCAGGAAATCAGGCTTTCCGCCGCGACTGACGCGACGAAGCTGAAGATTCTGATGGACAAGGCCGCAGAACGCGGATTGCCGATTGAGCCGACAGTGGTTCAGTACGTACTGCGCCGTTACTCCCGCGACATGCATGCGCTGGTGCGGATGCTTGATCATATCGCACAATATTCTTTGGAGAGCCGCCGCAAGGTCACCATCCCCCTGCTTCGGGAGTTGGAGGAGTTTCGCGACTGACCCAGCACATTGAGCGGCGGAATTTCTCTGTATCAAGCTGACGCGATCAATCACCCCATTGTAAGGAAACAACGACTCGCTGCTCTGGAAACCAGCCAAATGCAATCGCGCCGCCTACCGCCCTCAGATACGCGGTGAAACGAATCACACAATTCTGAACTTGCAAACCTATTGCATTGCCTGATGGATACCGGCGCACACATCGTCTGCAATCTGATCATCCAGAGCCGGACATCCCAGCGGTACCTGTTCTTTGCCATCATCGCAGGCGCGATACTGCCTGATCTGCCGATGATTGTTTTCTATGCCTGGGAATCGCTGGTCAAGGGTACGGCGGAATCTGTCATCTGGACGGAACTCTATTTTCTGCCGGCATGGCAGAACTTTTTCGATACGTTCAACTCACTGCCATTCATTGTGCTGCTGCTGGCGCTTGCTATCTTCACAAAGAGGCAAGTGCTGGCGGCTCTGGCAATAAGCATGATTCTTCATGTGCTGCTCGACCTGCCCCTTCATCACGATGACGCGCATCGGCACTTTTTTCCATTTTCCGATTGGAAATTCGCGAGTCCCGTCTCGTATTGGGACCCGAGATTTCATGGTGACATCATGCAGATGGTCGCGCTGGCGGTCGTTGCGATCGGACTCATCATTCTCTGGTTCAGACATCCGAAACCGCTGGAGAGAGCCGTCATGATCGCGCTGGGTGCGGGATATGTTATGTTCCAGATCTTTGTCGCTGCAGTTTGGGCTGGGTAGCCCATTGTCAACTGACACAATCGGCTCACTTCTTGTAGCTTCGCTGCTCGTCGTCAACTTCCGGAACAATCAGAAGGCGATCTGGTTCCGGCTTCTGCAGCTCTTTCATCAGATACACCGCCCGTTCAGCCACACCCGGCGGCCGCTCGGGCTGATTTCTCAAAAAACGGGTCAGCCAGTGCGGACCTTCTGCAATTTCCGGGTCGAGCCGCAACGCCATCTGGTAATCTGCCAGAGCTTCCTCGTGTCGGCCCATCCGATCAAAGAGAATGCCGCGATTGGCGTAGCTGCCGGCAAAATCCGGCTCCATGGCTATCGCATCATTGAAATCACTCAGTGATTCGTGAAACCGCCCCAGCTGCAGCAGTGTGCGGGCTGAGCCGCGCAAAGCATGAATATGCTGAGCATTCGCATCCAGCGCATCCTGATAGGCGGCCAGCGCCCGCTCATAATCGCCGTCTTCAAAAAGTCGGTTGGCGGCATGATAGTCTGTGTCTCCCGGTGACCGCGAGGCATAGAAACTGTCGTAGACGCTCCAGCACACCCAGACCAGTGTCAAGGTGATCGCGGTGTACTTCAGGAACTTGTAGAGACGGGGGTCCAATTCTTATGAACTACCCCAGAAGACGGTAATTGAACAGCATGGAGAATGCGAAGCACACCACGATGCCGATCAGATAGGCGCGGTTCTTCTGCCCCTGCAGCTCCTCAGCACTCAAGTTTTTCTGAAGCTTCTTCTGCAGCCGCCGGACACTGACAACCCAGATCAGCCGAGAGACCGGATACATCAGCGCGGCTGTCAAGGCAATGACCCAGAGCCAGTAGACAGTCAGTTGAGACATTGAGTTTCGCCCGCGAAATCAGCCAGACAGAATGCGTGAGCAGAGGTTATGAAAAAGGGAGGGGCGAACCCTCCCTTTCTCTTCTATCGAATGATGATTCGAACTAGCCGATATCAAGACTCTTCTTGGACATCCCCGATGTCTTCTTGAAGAACTTCGATCTCGCTCTCCTGCAGGGTTGACATCTCCATCTTGTAGGCCAGGAACCACATCATGAACACGCCCAGAGCCCACCACAGAATCTGCCATGCCCAGATTGAGGGCATTCCGAACAGCCAGGTTGCCGCGTCATTGGGGTTGCCGAAGATGGTGTTTCCAATAACCGCACCCGGGCCGATTCCGAAGAAGAACCAGACCAGCGTGATGATCCAGGCAATCGGTATCATGCCGCGCTTGGCTGCCGGCACTGCCGCATGCTCAGCCAGGAAATTGTGGTATTTCATTTTGTGCTCATGATCTGCACGATTCTGAGTCATGGCCGAAATGATCACTGCAAGTCCCAAGTTGAAGATGATGCCCCAGCCTGCGGAGTGAATCGTCCACGGCCAGCGCCCCCAGGCAGTGATTCCGAGGTTCTGCCCGATCGTTTCGGTGCAGACCACAACGATCATGCCAACGGCCAGGCCGATGGTGACTCCAGCGCGGGTCAGCCACGGGAAGTAGCAGACTGCGAGCAGAGCCGGCCACATCTGAAACCCGAATGCGACTGCCAATCCGCCGAGCAGCACCAGCGCATCAGTCGAGGTGGTGGCGACAATGAGCGCCGCCACGACGATGAGGCCGACACCGATTCGACCGAACATCTTCTGCTGCTGGTGAGTGATGTTGGGCATGACGAAGTGCTTCAGCAGGTCTCTCGTCAGCATTGCGCCTGCGGTTGACATGTACGCCGCACCGGTGGACTGCATCGCCGCGAGCGCACACACTGACAGCAATCCAACCAGCCATGGAGCGGCCTCTTGCAATACATAGATCAGCTGCGGTACCAGCATGCCCTGCTTGCCGGCAGACTGCATCACGTCAATTCCACCCAGTCCAGCGCCGAGGACATTGTTCGTCGCGTCTGGATACGCGGCCATGTACGCCAGGTCGGCGCCCAAGAAGTGTCCGCCCATGCCCTGAAAGGCTGTGAAGAAGAACAGGATGAACCCGATGCCCAGTGAGGACGCCCACACCTGCTGCGGGGCGAACGGCTTGGGATCGGCGTTCGCGAATGCCCACATTGAGAATGCCGGTGAGGACTGAATGCCCATCAGCGCAAACATGTAGGTCAGAATCATAATGCCCGTCCAGGCGCCGCCAACCGCTGACGGTCCGGACGAGACGAACTGTATGACTCCCGGTATCGCAATGTAGTGGCTGTAACCATCCAAGGTGCGCTTCTCGTCCAGTGCCGCAAGATTGGCAATGCCCTCATTCAAAGCGGCGAATCCGCCAACCAGATTCAGTGCGACGATACCGATAACGACGATTCCGAGCGCCAGCAATATACATTGCAGGGTATCAACATAAGCGACTGCGCGCAGACCGCCTGAAGCGACATAGATGAACACAATAGCCGAAAGCAGCCACATGCCAACATTGACACCAAGCGCGCCGTCGGTGAGCACGTTGAACAGGAAGCCTGACGCACGCAGCTGAATTCCAAGGTATGGAATCGAGAAGCACAATGCCACGAGCACGACCAGAATCCGAATGATGTCAGATCTGAAATAATGCGACAGCATCTCGCCTGGCGTTACGAATCCGAAACGCTTGCCAAGCATCCATTGGCGCTTCAGCAGAATGACACCGGTGAAGGGGATGGTAATCGCGTAGAAAGACGCATATGCGTACTGAAATCCATCGCGATACAGCAGACCCGGGTGTCCCATGAACGTCCACCCCGAAAACGATGTCGCGGTGGCGGCCAGCACAAACACCCAGAGCGACAGTCTCCGTCCCGCGATGAAGTAATCACTCGCGGTATGAGCTGTCATCGCTCCGCGTACCCCCCAGTAAATACAGTAGACCCAATACAGGATCACAAAAACAAATAACCAGACGATCTTCGCATCCATTTTTTTTCCTCTGTTATACGAATCTGTCCAAAATAGACAAAACGGACAAAAACTGCCCTATTGAAATCATCCTCAAAAGAGGGACTATAAATCTAACGGTGCAGAATTATAAGCAAATACATTCTTGATGTTTTTGTTTGTTTGCCTTTGTTTGGAGTGAGAATTCGCTGGAGTATTCAGCTAAATGCCGAACTGAAGCTGGATTTCTTGCGAGAGTCAATCGGTTTCGGCTGCCTGCGCTTCATCATAATCGTTCCGCTTGTCTCGTGGTTGAATAGGCAAACACAGAATCAGACTTCATCAGCGCTTCAATCGCAGGTTCGAATGCCGCTGAGCCGCGCAGACCGTTCAAATGAACCCCTCATTCTTTTCGAGTCTCCAATTCTCCTACCCGCGCTTCCAGTTCACTTATTTTTTCCCGTGCACGCCGCAGCACGGTCTCCTGCACTTCAATTTCCTGACGCGTAACAATATCCATATTCTCCAACGCAGTTCGAAAAGAACTGAGCAAATTGGTTTTGACATCTTCTTTCAGGTCAGGGGGCAGCAATGAACCGACGGCTGAAAGAATGTTCTCAATCAATCTGGATTTATCTGAGGCCACGGTGGACATGATGGCTGAGCTTATGTCAAGCAGTGGTTAGTCTTTCGCCGATCAAAACGTAGCGCGGTAATCGATAACTGCGCTTTCTCTGAGCTCATCAATCCAGTTCGCCCGCTCATTGCGCAGTCTGAAGTTGCGCAGCTGATTGCGGACCAGGCTGCGCTGGCGCTGTTCCTGCGAAGCTTCCCGGACATCTCGAAAACTCAAGACAAAGACGATGTTGCCGATGCGTTGCACAGGTGAGATATCGCCAACACTCAACTCCGAAAGCGGGCCGAAATACTCAAAGGGCATGGAGTCTTCAGGAATCCAGCCGAGATCGCCGCCCTGTTTCCTGGTGGTGTCGTCGTGCGAATAGACTCTGGCAATCTCTCCGAAATCCGCACCGTTCAATATCGTAGTCCTCAATTCCTCAAGCCGTTCTGCGTTGACTTCTGCACCGGCTTCGTTCTGAGCCTGCATCACGAGCCTTGCAAGGTGAAATTCCCGAAGTTCTGGAAGATCAGGAATTCTGCTTTTTCGGTATTGCCTGACAAGAGCAAAAAAAGTGTTGCTGCCCGAAACAACCGGGCCTAAAGCCCGGCTGACTCTTGAGCCGGACAACGCGCCGGCCAGGGCTGGCTCTAGATTCTCTCTCTGAACCCAGCCGAGATTGCCGGCTTGAATACCCTCGAATCGACTGGCCAAGGCCGCGATCTCATCAAAGTCACTTCCACTGTCGAGCTCGCGCTTGATATCCTGCGCGATCTGCCGCAGCACCTGCTTCTGCTCAAAATTCATCGACAGCGTTTCTGAAATGACGATCACACTCAAGTCATACTCTTCGACTGGCGCGAACTCCTGGGGATTGGCAGCAAGATAGCGGTCGATTTCTTCATCGCGGATACGAATTCTGGGAATGACAAGTCGTTCGGTCAGCTTGTCATTCAATAAAGACTCCACCACCGATTGCCGAAATTCGTCCTGACCGATTCCATTCGCTGTCAGATCGGCAAAGAATCGATCGGGCGATACGTTATTCACCTCAATTACCGATGCAATTCTTTCGTCAATCTCACTGTCAGACAGAAACAAGCCCATCTCTCCTGCGCGCTTGCGCTGCAGCTGACTGACAATCGCATCATCGATGGCCTGGCGTCTGGCCCGTTCGATGGAAAAGCTCGTGTCTCCGGAATTGCTGGCCAGAAACCTCAGCCAATTGATTCGCCGCTCAACTTCCGACTCGGTAATCGGCGACCCATCAACAGTAACAAGAATCTGATCAAGCACATCGGACTGGGCTTGTGCAATCTGCACTCCGAGCGCCAGCATCAACGCGCAGATTTGAGTCTGCACAAGAAACCGCAAGCAAGAGGTCATAGCTGGGGAGTGAGATCAAACATGAGATTGATGGAATCATCATGTGATCCATCCGCCTCTCTCTCGCGTTCAAGCACTACTGCAATGTTCGCGCAGCATGACTGATATTCGAATGACAGTTTGGCGTCTTGCAAGTGATCCGGGTCCACGGAGTGAACAGTCTGCAGCCTGATCAGCCAATTGCTGCTGGCTTTGAAGCCTATGGCATTTCCCCACTGAGACTGGTCATTCCTGAGATGGCGGAAAACGCTGGTGAATTCAGCTTGATCTGAGAGTGCCCGAGTGAATCTCATTGATGAGGCGGATATTTTATCGGTCTCAGTCGAAACCAGCGCTTTGTATTCGAATGTTGTTGCATGGCTGTTGAGCCGCGTCTCAAGATAGACATCGGATTTTCGGGTTTCTGGCGGCAATGAGGCATTGGGGTCATTCGGGTCCGTGACAGCTCCATCCAAACTTGACCGATGTCCATCCGGGTAATAGACTCGACCGATTCCCAGAGAACCGGACGGAAACGGACTGGCAAGGTCACCGTATTGTGCGGACACACCGATGCTGACCTGATTGGATTCGCGCAGACGGTCGCCGCCGATGTACGGACTGTCTTGAAAAATCCGATCGTAGGAGTCCAAAACATTGGCTGTCGTGTCATAATTTGGCAGATTGCTCTGATCGGTATTTTCGGTGGCGAGCAGCTTGATCCGCGGCACTAAAGTCCAGCGATGGTCTCGTCCAGCATCGCTGTATCTGTCGAAGAACAGTCTTGAATCGATACTTGCAAAACTTGAGTCAACCTTCATCTTGCTGGTCTGGCTGTCATCGGGACTTGTCAGGGAATATCTCAGATACTCAATGCCCGCCTCCAGATCTGTTTCCAAAAAACCGGTCGAAAAATGCGAGCTGATCTTCGACTCTCCATAGAAACGGCGAGCAGCCGGTCTTTCAGAATGCTTGAACCTGTCCCAAATCAAACTCGTGGAAAACAAGCTGTTGAATGGCATAGGTGTCGTGTAATCGATGGCAACCCACGGCGTTCGGTTATAGGGTTCGCGTTCATCGTCACGTTCATCTTCAGTCTGTCCTTCCTCAAGGGGCTGAGAATGAACAAACTTGTTGATTCCCGCAGATAGAACCAAACCGTGATTTGCGTAACTCAGACTGACGTTCTGCAGCAGATAATCCTTGTCCTGCCTGCTGAACACTCCGGAATAATCGCCGAAGTAGGTGTCGTCGGAAACCCAGCCGGCATCCATGCTGGCGTAAAGGCTGCCGCCATTGTGCAGTTTGCCCTTCACCTCAGCGCCGTAGCGTCTCTCTTTGTTGACATACCGGTCATCGCGGTCCATGTATTCTCCAAGAAAGATCCAATCGGAGTGGGCGCCAAGATAGCGGTATTCGTTCTGAAGCTGCAGTCCGCGCTTCGAATAGTACGCGGTTGTGAGTGTGGAATCTCGGTTCGGAGCCAGATTGAAATAGTACGGCACCTCGATATGAGTGCCCAGACTGTTGCTCGCGCCGACCGTCGGGAAAAGAAAACCGCTGAGCCGGTCTGAACCCACTGGAAAACGAACGTAGGGAACGTACAGAATCGGCCGGCCTCTCAGCCGCACTGTTGCATTTCTCGCCACGCCCTGGCGATTTTCAGGGTTGATTGTGAGATCCGATGCTCTTATTGCGATGTCATCATTGCCTTCAGGACAGAGTGTGAAATCTGTGGAATCAAGACGGACAATTCCCTGCTGGATCGCAAAAAGCTCTGCGGAGCCGCGGCCTCGGTTGTAGCGAATGGATGAGTTTTCAGAATCGATCTCGAACAGCTTGAAGTTCAAGTTTGTCGCGGTCAAGTCTTCCTGTTCCGAGTTCAGCCTGGCGGACTCACCATCCAGCTGATAGTCTTCAGATACGACCCGCACATTGCCCTGTGCCTCAATGACACCGCTTGACTGGTCAAAATAAAACTCATCAGCGCCGATGATATGGCCGGAGGAGGTCACAGTGGACTGGCCGGGGCGAAATGCCTGATCAATTGCAGGCGGCGCTCTGAGTCCGAATTCATCTTCTTCACTATCTGGCAGATCGAACTGTAAAGCCGGCAATGGCTGATAGCACAAAACACCATCTTCTGCTTGGACATCGACAGCGCCCAGAGCAAAAACTGCGACGCCCATCCCAAAGAACAGCCGAGCCTGCAATTTGGAATGGCGGCAATTGCCAATTGTCAATAACGAGGGAATCGGTATTTTCGCTGTAGCCTTAAGCATCGTGCACGCAAAATCTGATTACATCATGCACAAGAATTCGTACAAATCAAGCGGTAACATTATAGATTTGCCCGATAGTGGTTTTATTCTGAACACCTATGCACAACTTCTGCAGGCGGAACAGCCAGTCCAACGGCTTCAAGCGCACGCTGAAAGACAAAAGTTTAAAATTTCTGTGTATTGGCAGACACAAAGTCCTGCAGCATGGATTTCGGCGGACCTGGTATTTTCAAGGAACAATCACAAACTGATTCTTTTTGGCGTCCGTCAATATTATCCACTTTTCTGATGTCTTTGTGATTTGTCTGTCTTCCGGTTTGATATGAAATCCATCACCTTTCGTATGAACAATGGCAATCGATCGTAGCAACGTCATTCGTTTCGCTAAGGGAGACGAGCGAATTCTGCAGCTTGCGGACTGGGTGATCTCAATACTGGGGAACCATTTGGAGTCCATTGACTTCGCTTCGGAAGACGCCAGTTTCAGGCGATACTTTCGAGTCGGCTGCAGGGGCGAGACTTTCATTGTCATGGATTCACCGGTCAATGCTGAAGAGTTTGAGGCATTCATTCGGATTGCGCAGAAGTTCAAACAGGCTGGGATGAATGTGCCGGAGATCTTTGCCGCTGAACATGAGCGCGGATTCGCACTGCTGACCGATTTCGGCAAAGACACCTATCTATCCCTGCTGTCAGCAAAATCTGCAGACTCACTGTACCAGGATGCGATCGATTCGCTGCTGCGACTGCAGAATTCAACTCAGACTGATGCTGACTTTCTGCCGCCCTACAGCGATGAGCTGCTCTGCTTTGAAATGGAGCTGTTCCGAGAGTGGTATCTGAGACAGCATCTCAATATAGACATCACCCGCGAAATCAACGACATTCTTGATCACTCGTTTGGTCTGCTTCTCGCAAAAGCCAAAGAACAGCCCAGAGTCTGGGTGCATCTGGACTACCACTCGCGCAACCTCATGGTTGTTGAACGGGACAATCCCGGCATCCTCGATTTTCAGAATGCGGTCTATGGGCCTGTGACATACGATCTGGTGTCATTGCTGCGCGACTGCTATATCGTCTGGGATCACGCCAGGATCGATCATTGGATCGAGATATATCTGACGAGAGCCAGGCAGACTACTGAATTGGAATTGAAATTTGATCGTCTTCAGTTTGCGGAGTGGTTTGACTGGATGGGGCTGCAACGTCACATCAAAGTCGCCGGAATCTTTTCTCGGCTCAACTACCGCGACAGCAAACCCAACTACCTTCAGGACATTCCGAGAGTGATGGCGTACATTCAATCCGTTTCAAGTCGCTATCAGGAACTGAAGCCGCTGCATGAATTGGTGGCGGGACTCTCAAAATTCTGACTGATATGGACGCCATGATTCTGAGCGCGGGCGCCGGTGTGCGAATGCGCCCGCTGACACTGGACACTCCCAAGCCGCTGCTCAAGGCAGGCGGCCGATGTCTGATCGAGCATCATCTCGGTCGTTTGAGCGCCGCTGGAACAGGCAACGTTGTCATAAACACATCCTATCTCGCAGAAAAATTCACGCAGACTCTGGGAGACGGATCTTCGTATGGCCTGCGAATCCGATATTCAAACGAAGGGGACACACCGCTTGAGACCGGCGGCGGCATACTCAAGGCGCTGCCATTGATTGAAACAGACCCGTTTCTGGTGATGAGCGCCGATGTCTGGACCGACTTTCCGTTTGGCCGGCTTTCTCTTTCTGATCAATTCGACGGCATATTGCTACTGGTCGACAATCCAGATCATCACAAAAAAGGAGATTTTTCGCTGTTGAATGGCAAAGTTCACCGGATTAAACCATCAAGACCGATGCCAAGCTATACGTACAGCGGGATTTCCATACTGCGGAAGTCCATGTTTGCCTCGGATAGAGGTAAGGTTTTTCCCTTGCTCGAGGTTTTTCTTGACGCTGTCGAGTGCGGCAAGCTGGCTGGTCTGCATTACCAGGGCGCTTGGATAGATGTCGGCACGCCTGAGAGGCTTGATGAATTGAATTCAATGATAGGAAGGCAGCTTCCGTTGCGCGGTAAAGTTGAGATTTCGCAGAGATAATCTGGCGATCAATCTGACAGGCGAGCGGGCTATCTTGACGAAAACCGCCGCTTGAACCCAGCGTACACAAGTAATTTTCGAGTTTGAATAATGAATCGCAACGATGATTCCTTTCAGGCATTTTTTGGAACTGCTACTCATCAAGCAATAGCGCAACAAATTGATTGGCGTCAAGTCATAGATGCTGATGTTGAACGACCGCTGAGTCAGTATGTATGGCGAATGCTCCAAACCCCGCATTGAACGCAAGAGATTCAATTTCTGAGCCGACACCGCACTCCAGCGAATAACTCAAAATCACACTCACCGCCAGACAGCATTCAGGAACATACCCTCTGCGCAACTCAATCTATAATTGAGTAGCCGAGAAAAAATTGCTGATTGCGCTGCAAAATTTGATGGAATTGGATTGTTTGCGCGGCGTAAACGCTGGTCATTGAAGGCGGCTCGGTTTTGCTTCCAAGCTCATTTCGACCTTCAAATTCACACCCTGAAAATTTAGTCGGCAACCGAATCGGAAACAAGCTGGAAATCTGCAGGTTAACTGAGATTTGATATCGATGGCATCCTTCTTTGATCTATTCTCTCAAGATCTGGCTATTGATCTGGGCACTGCCAACACCTTGATCTTTGATCGCAATCTAGGCGAGATCATTCTGAATGAGCCATCAGTCGTTGCGGTATTCGTTCCCAACCGCTACGACCAGCATCGAAATGTCAACCTGTCCGACACGATCATCGCAGTGGGCAATGACGCGAAACAGATGCTGGGCCGCACTCCCGCCAACATTGAGGCGATTCGACCGTTGAGGGACGGTGTCATTGCGGACTTTTCCTACACCGAGGTCATGCTCAAGCACTTTATCGGCAAAGTGCAGTCGCGGCGATTTTTCAAGCGGCCAAGAACAATCGTCAGTGTTCCTTGTGAATCCACCCAGGTGGAGCAGCGCGCGATTCGCGAATCGTGTCTGGCGGCAGGCGCCAAGGCGGTTTATCTGTTGGAAGAGCCGATGGCAGTCGCGATCGGAATGAATCTGCCGGTTGCCGATCCTGTGGGAACGATGGTGGTTGATATCGGCGGCGGCACGACCGAAATTGGAATCATTTCGCTTGGGGGTCTGGTCTGCAGAAGCACGCTGCGCTGTGCGGGAGATTTATTCGATCAGCGAATTGCAGACTTCGTTCACCAGAAATTCAATATGCAGATCGGCATCCCCACAGCCGAAAGAATCAAGAAGCAGATCGGGACTGCGTGGAAGTTTTCGCCCGACTTGTACCAGGAGATTCGCGGCCGGGACCACCGCGGGATGACACAGAATTATGTGTTGGAAAGCAGTGAGATTTTCGAAGCGCTGGACGATTCTGTTGATGAGATTATCAAGGGGGTGCGCCTGGCATTGGAGAAAGCGCCCCCCGAATTGACGGTCGATATTCTGGAGCGAGGAATACTGCTGGCCGGCGGCGGCGCGTTGCTGAGGGACATCGACAAACGCTTCAATGAGGATCTGGGAATCCCCACCATCATTGCGGAAGACCCGCTGACCTGTGTCGCGCGCGGCTGCGGAAGAGCGCTGGAGCAAACTGAACTTCTGCAAAAAGTTGTTGCAAACTAGTAAAATAAAGTATAGACAATCAAATACATACATTCGAATGATTTTCTTTTCGCGGTTTCAGTATGCAAAAGCTTGATCTGCGTTCTGCCCTGTTTGCGACTCTGGCGATCACACTGGTCGTCGTAGATTCGAATTCGGACCTATTCCAAAGTGTACGCGCGGCGCTGTTCTTGGCAGTCAAACCCGTTGTCGAAGTCGCTCAGGTTCCTGCCTATGTGTCAAATTCACTTGAGCGCAATTTCGCCGATCGAGAAAATCTGCGCGAGAGAATCGCAGCCATCAATCAGGAAAACATTGAACTCAGAAATAGGGTGATAGAACTTGAAAATCAGGAGCTTAGAAGCCAATGGCTGGCTGAGTTGCTGGAAGTGAGAGAGAAAATCGAATATCCGGTTCTGCCCGCAAACCTGGTTTCGGTTCAGCTGCTGCCGATGTCCCATAAAGTGGTGCTTGACCGCGGCTCCCAGCAGCAGGTCTTCATCGGTCAACCCGTGCTTGACCAGCGCGGTTTGATCGGTCAGGTCACCGGAGTCACCCGGTCTGACAGCGCAGTCACGCTGATCACCGATGCCAATCATTCAGTGCCGGTTCGCATCCAAAGAAACGGATTGCTTGCCATCGCGCATGGATTGGGTCTGCGCGATCAGATGCTTGTGTCCGGGCTGAGAACCAGCCAGGATGTCGAGGTCGGAGATATCCTGATCACCTCGGGCGCTGGAAATCGTTTTCCAGCCGGATACCCTGTCGCTGAGATCACTAATGTGGAGCTCAACAGAAACGCATCATTTTCCGAAATTACCGCCACCCCGCTGGCGACGATTGATCCTGACTTTGAAGTGCTGATGGTTTGGAACAATCAAGAAGACTCTCTCGACTCCCTGTCTTCCTTGGGCCTGAATGAGAAATCCAGTCAACAGCCCCAATAGAATCGCGGAATTCTTCAGACACACTGCCATTTTTGCCGTGGCAATGGTGCTTTTTGTTGTTCCTCTTCCAGAGATCGCGTCTGTTTTTCGACCTGATTTTGTCGCACTGGCGCTGATCTACCTATGCTGGCATCGCTCGGAAAGCGCTGGGGTGTTTACAGCGTTCGCGGCGGGGCTCCTTGTTGACGCGCTGACCTTTGGCGTCCTGGGTCAGCATGCACTGGCTAAAGTCTGTCTGGCATACGGCGCCATTCGAGTCAGGAAATTCGCATTCGAGGTTTCTTTGTTCGGTCAGGCATTGCTGGTGCTTGCATTGCTGCTCGGCCACTCCGCCATAATCAGCCTGATCAGGATTTTCACGCAAGATGGCGGAGGCAGTGTGGCACTTTGGGTGTCCCCGTTCAGCGGCGTCATCATTTGGCTGTCTGTTTTCTTGATCACCCAATTTGTCAATTCAGCCAGACATGTCCCGGTCAAGTAATTCCGAACTTTATGAGGTGCCGATCGAGCAGCTGCATTCGCTGCGGTTTCGAGTTGCGCTGACTGCTGTCGTTCTCGCCGCGCTGGTGCTTGTGCTGATCGGGCGTCTGGCCTATCTTCAGCTTGCCTCTCACAGCGATTTCGCAGCCCTCTCGACGGACAATCGCATGCAAGTCGTGCCGGTTCCGCCGACCCGCGGTCAGATCTATGACCGAAACGGCGCCTTGCTAGCGGGCAATGAGACCGCCTACCGGCTGGCGGTAACTGCCAAATACGTCGAGGATTTGGAGACACTGCTTGAAGAGTTAAGGGCCATCATTCACATCAGCGACCGCGAAATAACAAAGTTCAGAAGAGCACTGCGTTCAAGCAATCAGCACGACCCAGTGGTGCTCAAGGATTTTCTATCGTCGGAGGAAGTTGCAAGAATTGCGGTGGACCGCTATCGGCTGTCTGGTGTTTCCATCATCACCGACCTGCACAGGGTTTACTCATCTTCGACCTACACGTCGCATGTGGTTGGAACGCTCAATCAGATGGACCGGCAGGATCAGAATTCCGTGGATCCAGTTCGGTACAGAGGCATACGCTACATCGGCAAATCGGGCATTGAAATGGTCTCCGAGGACATGCTGGTTGGGGCCTCGGGACACAATCAGATCGAAACCAATGCCCATGGACGGAAGATCAGGGTGCTGTCAAGTGCGGCGCCAACTCCGGGAAGTGACATTTATCTGACAATTGACCTTGAGCTGCAGAAGTTCGCCTACGAAGCTCTCGGAGACGAGGTTGGCGCGCTCGTTGCGATTGAGCCTGCGACTGGCCAGATTCTCGCGATGGTGAGCAAGCCATCCTACGATGCCAATCAGTTCGGACTCGCTGGAGAGCAGGAAGTGCGCGCAGAGCTGCTGACTGCAGAGGGCAGACCGCTGTTGAACCGGTCGGTCCAGGGCCAGTATCCGCCTGGATCCGCGATCAAGCCGTTTCTTGCATTTGCCGCACTGGAGTCGGGCTTCGCCAATCGTACTGTGCACTGTCCCGGCTGGTATGAGCTGCCGGACTACTCGCGCAAGTTCCGCTGCTGGAAATCCACCGGCCACGGACAGATGAATCTGGTTGACGCAATAGCGGAGTCGTGCGATGTCTATTTTTACACCCTCGCGCGGCATCTCGGAATTGACGAGATGTATTATCAGCTGTCCAAATTTGGTTTCGGCAGCTCCACCGGATCTGAGCTCGCTTACGAATCCACTGGCATTCTGCCATCAAAAGAATGGAAACAGTGGGCCAAGCAGGAACCGTGGTATGAAGGCGAGACCTTGATCACTGGAATCGGGCAGGGAGCAACACTGGTCAGCATGCTGCAGCTTGCGCATGCAACAACCATCATTGCCAATAAAGGTCAGAGGTATCGCCCGCGTCTGATTCTCAAGACAATCGACGAACTGGGCGAAGAGCATATTCGCGAGCCCGACTTGGTCGACGTTCTTGATTTCAATGAGCGCCACTATGACGCAGTCACAAAATCCATGGAGAGAGTCGTTCACGGTAATCGCGGCACGGCTCGCAAAATCAGTGACGGACTGAATTATCGCATGGCAGGCAAAACCGGCACGGTTCAGATTGTTTCGCGGCGAAAGGCTGCCGAAGCAATGGATATGGAACAGACCCCGAAAAAGTTTCATCCGCACGGTATTTTCACGGCGTTTGCACCAGCGAATAATCCAAAGATCGCGCTTGCTGTCATCATTGAGAATGGCGGATCGGGAGCGTCTGTCGCACCGATCGCGAGATCAGTGATCGATCACTACCTGCAATTGCAGTTGAAGTCAGCACAACCAGAGGGTGACACCATTGCACTTGTCACAGAGCGCTAGCCTGCAGAGCATCGGTCAGATTCGATTTCGCTTCGACCTTCCGCTTTGCCTGACCACTTTGGCGCTCTGTGTGCTTGGTCTCGCGGTTCAGTACAGTGCGGGGGGCGAGGATGCCGGGCAGCTGGCTCGTCAAGCTGTGCGCATTGTCATTGCAGCCGCGGTCATGTTTGCTCTGGCTGCCGTACCGATTGACACTCTGCGTCGTTACAGCCCATCGATTTACCTGATCGGTATTGGACTGCTGGTGCTGGTTCTGGCATTCGGTTTTGCCGGACGCGGTGCCCAGAGATGGCTGGATTTGGGAGTTTTTCGTTTTCAGCCTTCGGAGCTGCTCAAGTTGGCACTGCCGATGATGATTGCCTGGCTTTTGACGAGCACAACCTTCGCCAGAAATCGAGAGTTGGCTTTTCTGATCTGCGGGGTGATTGCATTGGTCCCCGGCTATCTTGTCTATCTTCAGCCGGACCTCGGAACCGCGTTGCTGATCATGGCAGTCGGTGCGTTTGCAATTTTCCTTGGAGGTCTTGCGTGGCGATGGGTGGGAATTCTGAGTTTATCAGTCATTGCTTTGATTCCATTGATTTGGCCGCTGCTGGCGGATTACCAGAGGAATCGAATTTTGACGCTGTTTGATCCTTGGAAAGACCCGCTTGGGCAGGGCTATCATACGATCCAGTCCATGATCGCAATCGGTTCCGGCGGGCTGGCAGGCAAGGGCTGGCTGCAAGGCAGTCAGTCCCAACTCGATTTTCTACCGGAGCGCAGCACCGATTTTGTATTTTCGGTGTTTGCCGAGGAGTTTGGTTTTGTCGGTGGCGCGGCGCTGATATTGATATACTCAATTCTGATTATTCGCTGCCTGATGATCACCTATCAATGTGAGTCCGATTTCGCGAGAATCGTGGCCGGCAGCGTTGCGATCATGATATTTTTCCAATTTTTTGTTAATGTCGGCATGGTGTCTGGATTCCTGCCTGTCGTGGGACTGCCATTGCCGATTATCAGTTTCGGCGGCACTTCCATGGTGACTGTGCTTGCTGGCTTAGGCTTGGTGATAGGAGCGAAATATGCAAAACGAGCGGTTTAGTGTAATGTCAAGATGGGCAATTCTTTCAGCAATATTTATGCTCGGTTACTCTTGTCTTGCGATTAAGCCGGCCAGCGCCGTAGATTTCGCAGAGCATCCAGCAGCTGCAGAACTTGTATCGGTGCTGTCGACGGAATTCGGTCTCAATGAAGCACGGGTTGAGGCAGTGGTTCGAGATGCTGTCTATACGGACTCAATCATCAAGGCGATCACCCGCCCCGCAGAGAAGTTTCCCTGGTATCGCTATCGCCCGATTTTTGTCACCGATGCGAATGCGGAAAAAGGCATCGATTTCTGGAATCAGCATCGCGACACCCTGCAACGGGCCGAGCTGAGGTATGGAGTGGATGCATCAATCATCGTCGCGATCATTGGTGTTGAAACTCGTTTTGGAACAATAACCGGCCGTCACCGAGTCATCGACAGCCTGGTCACGTTGGTGCTCGGCTATCCGAGAAGAAAAGATTTCTTCCTGAAAGAGCTGGCTGAGTACATTCAACTGGCTGAAGAAGAAAAACTGGACTTGTTTCAGGTTCGCGGCTCCTACGCAGGGGCGATGGGCATTCCCCAGTTCATATCCAGCAGCTATCGGAGGTACGCCGTTGACTTCAATGACAATCAGCAGCGTGACCTGCTGACTGAAACGGCCGATGCGATCGGCAGTGTGGCCAACTATCTCAGCGAGCATGGATGGAGTGCGGGCGAGGATGTATATGCTGTGCTGGTGCCGAAGGGCTCAGCAGGTGTCGATCTGACTGCGACAGAAGGGCTCAAGGCTGATCGCCGTTTCAGCGAAATTTCAGAACACGTTGACGTGCTTGGCCAAAAGGAATCCGTAGCTCCAGATACAAAGATGGGCGTTGTCGAACTGGAAATCGAAGAGGATAATTTTGTGTATCGCGCAGCCTATTCGAACTTCTATGTCATCACCACATACAACCGCAGCACCCTTTATGCGATGGCGGTTGCCGAACTTGCGGAATTGATATCATCGAAGCGTTCCAACAACTGAGTCTGCGCTGTCTGCGCGTCTGCCTCATCGGCCTGCTGCTGATTGCAGTGGCGGGCTGTTCTGGCGCGCTCTTTCAAAAAGCCAAGACTGCGATCGACCGTTCGCAAGTCAAACAGGAACCGCTCAGTCGAACCGGTAACAACCCATATACCGTTTTTGGCGTCACCTATGTACCACTCAAGTCAGCTGTCGGCTATCGCGAAAAAGGCGTTGCTTCATGGTATGGGAAGAAGTTTCATGGCCGGCGCACTTCAAGCGGTGAGACATACAACATGTACGCCATGACCGCGGCTCACAAGACTTTGCCGCTGCCCACCTATGTGGAAGTCACCAATCTGAATAACAATAGGAAAATCATTGTCAAGGTGAATGACAGGGGGCCCTTTATCGACAATCGAATCATTGATTTGTCCTTTTCAGCAGCCCAAGAACTGGATTTAGTCAAATCTGGCACAGGTCCGGTTTTGGTCGAGTCAATCACACCCTGGAGCAAGGAATCGAAAAGTACGAAACCAGCCAGCCAGAAATTCTTCGTCTCAACTGGGGTTTTCCGCAATCGGGATAACGCGCAGAACTTGACAAGTCGCTTGAATGACTCAGGATTCAAGAAAGCGCATATTCGAACTAAAAACGTGTCGGGCACCGAAATGCACCAAGTATTAGTCGGACCGTTCAAATCGGATAGCAAAGCCAGGAAGACGGTGACTAAGCTATTAGACCACTTGACGGAACCTCCAGTTGTTATCAGTGAGTGAATTGGGGCGATGTGATTCAGAAACTGTGGGGTTCAGTCATTGCGTACTCGCCAGATCGTCGTCCGTACATTAGGAAAGGTTGACTACCGCAGCTCGTTAGAAAGAATGCAGGCGTTTACGAGCAGCCGCGATGCTCAATCAAACGATGAGTTTTGGCTGCTTGAGCACGAACCTGTATATACCCAGGGCTACTCCTGCGGACAGCTGCCATTCGCGCCAACTCAAATACCCATTGTGGCGACAGACCGAGGCGGTCAGCTGACTTATCACGGACCGGGGCAACTGGTAGTTTATCTTCTGCTGGATATACGGAATCGCAACCAAGGTGTACGGAATCTGGTCAGCGCCATTGAATCGGCGATTGTCACTTTGCTGAGGGGCTATGGCATTCAAGGCGAGACTAGATCAAAAGCCCCAGGTGTCTACGTTGAAGACTGCAAAGTTGCCTCGTTGGGGATCAGGGTCAGCCGGGGCTGCACTTATCACGGACTAAGCTTGAACGTGGATATGGATACTAGACCGTTTAAGGGGATTGATGTCTGCGGTTTTCGGAACCTCGAAGTTACTACCCTGCAGAAGCTGGGCGTTGATCGCGATCTGAAATCAGTCCGCTTAGATTGTGCAGAAGAATTATCGAGAGAATTAGGATACCGGTATATCTCTTATAGGAAAGGCTTCGAAGTTTGATGAGAACAATCGCAGCTCAATTCCCGAATTCAAAGACAGTATGTGTGCGCCATCTGACAGCAGAAGTCGAATGTTTTCGCCAACCGCAGCTGGGAAAGCTGCCTGAAGATAATGTTCAACTCCAGTCGCTCAACTTTCGCATGCTGAGTCAGTTTGAATAGGGTGATTTTCCAGCACTTCGTTTATTTCTTACCGTCTGTCGCACTTGATTTCGAGTAACAGGGAGCAATGTTCTTTGTCATCGGCAGGTGAAATCTGTACATCGCATCATCACCAACAGTTCACTGACTACTTGACTATGAGAGAATAGAAGCAAGTCGCGGCGGAACATTGCTGAATTCCATTTGACTGCACATCAGTCGCACACAACAATTGTCGGTGCGAACACTACGCTGACTTCACCGAATTGCCTGCTCCATCAGCGAAGCAATCGACAAATTCTTGAATCTCAGCAAACTGTCTGAGATCATGACAGAGTCGAATCACCAGTCCGACAAGGCAGAAGTGTAAATCAATTGAGTCCGTTCGGGCCCAGTTGAAACAATGTCGATGGGCACACCTGTCAAGCCGGCGATGCGATTGAGATAGTTTTTTGCATTCATCGGTAACCTGTCAAATTCCTGAGTGCCACAGGTATTTTGCTTCCAGCCAGGCATTTCCTCATAAACTGGCTCACATCGCTCCAATTGCCTGGCGTTCCCAGAGCTATCCAGCAATTGTCCTTCAGGCATCTTGTACGCAGTGCAAATCCTGATCGTTTCAAGCTCGTCCAGAACATCAAGTTTTGTGATGCATAGCCCGTCAAAGTGATTCAATTGATGCGCGCGTCGAACCAGTACCGCATCAAACCAGCCGCACCGCCGCGGCCGCCCAGTTGTCGCCCCGAATTCATCGCCGGCCTCAGCAATCTGCTGTCCCACATCGTCATGGAGTTCAGTCGGAAAAGGTCCGCTTCCCACGCGGGTTGTATAAGCTTTGACGATCGCCAGCACATGATCAACTCTGGACGGCGCAATCCCCGCGCCTGTTCCAACCGCCCCAATCCCAGTATTCGAAGATGTGACAAAGGGGTAGGTGCCATGATCAATGTCCAGCATCACCCCCTGAGCCCCTTCGAACAGAACTTTCTTGTTCTGCAGCAGCAATCCATTCAGCTCAGCGCTGACATCAACTATCATCGGCACCAGCCATTCAGCAGCTTCAATCAAGTTTGAGATGATCCCCTCACTGTCGACAGCTTCCTGAGCATAGTAATTCGTCAGTAGATAATTGTGATAGTCCAGCAGTTCAGCGGCTTTCAATCCAGCTGATTCCAGATCCAATAAATCATGCAGCTTGAGCCCGCGCCGGGCTATTTTGTCTTCATATGCGGGCCCGATTCCGCGGCTTGTCGTTCCAATCGCCTGCCTGCCTTTCTTGATTTCTCGGGCCTTGTCCAAAGCTGCGTGGCTTGGCAGCAGCAGTGCGCAGTCTTCGCTGACCTTTACTCGATCTAAAACTTTGCCGAGGTGCTCTTCCAAGTGGTTGATTTCAGAACGGAGAGCTTCAACAGACAGGACGACGCCGTTGCCAATATAGGCGGTAACGTGCTCGCGCAATATTCCAGCCGGAATCAGGTGCACAACTATCTTCTCACCGTCAGTAACCAATGTATGCCCTGCGTTATGTCCACCCTGAAAACGAACAACCGCATCGGCATTGCCACTCAGGCAGTCGACAATTTTGCCCTTGCCTTCATCACCCCATTGTCCTCCGACAATGGCAAGCGTCTGAGTCATCTCCCTGTCCTTTCTGTAGTCATTGGAACAACTCTCCACTCACCGGAATGATCAGAAAACTTCTTATCGCAAGTCTCGCTCAAGCTTTCTTGTGCCTGATCTGGCAGCTGGCGAATGATTCTTCTCCCGCGCTCTATCACATCTGCAATGACATCTTCAGGTACTGTTTCATCCAGTGGAACCAAAACCGCCTTCTCGCACTCACCCCGAATGGCTCGCCGGAGCAAGCGCAGATCACCACTGAATCCTGTCGCCGCGCAAGGCGTGCCGTAAGCCGCCATCACACCATCATAACGGCCGCCTTTCGCCAATGGCTGCCCGTATCCCGGCCCGTAAGCTGAAAATATGACGCCGGTGTGGTACTGATACCCACCGACTTGAGCAAAATCAACGTGCAGTGATATACCGTCATCCTCCAATGCCAGATACCGAACGATGCTCTCGAATTCCTCAAGCAAAGGAGTCAACGCATTATCAACACCCTGCAGTTGGCGCTTGGCTTCATCGACCACTTCAGCGCTGCCATTGAGCTCAATCAGACTGCCGAAAACCGTCAGAACATCCTTCGATAAGTTATGGCGCTGCGTCAATGCCTGCAGTTCGGGTTTGGACTTTTGCTTGAGCGCGTCCAGCAGTTCATTCTCGATGGGTGAATCCTGAAGTGAAAAATGCTGAAGCAGACGGTTGATGATTCCGACATGCCCCAGTGAAACCGACAGCGAATCAATGCCGGCGATCTTCAGCGATTCGATCATGAGCCGGATAATCTCACAGTCCGACTCCTGTGAGGACGACCCAAACAGTTCAGCGCCGAACTGCAGAAGCTCCCTGCCCCCGCCGATACTTGGCGTTCTGGCCAGCAGCGAAGAACCAAAGTAACACAATCGAACCGGCTGCTCCCGGACCGGCAAATGAAGCGCCGCCAGCCGCGCGACCTGAGGTGTCATGTCAGCGCGGATGCCAAACATCTTGCCACTCACATAATCCGGCGTCTTGACAGTGAGCACATCAAGATCGTCGTTGGTGCCGCCGAGCAGGCACTCCACAAAATCCGCCAGCGGCGGGACGACCAGCTCATATCCGTTCTGGTACAGGCAGTCGAGCAGTTTTCGACGCAGCTGCTCGAATTCCCACCCATCATAGGGCAGAATCTGCTCGACACCGTCAAGCTGTATCCAGTCGTCAGTCATTGATCACAAAGAATTTCGTGTGCAGGAAGTCTGAAGAATAAGGATTCGCGAATACTTGAGACGGAATCCGAGTGGATAAGTTTGAACTGAATCGAATCTACAGTGTGCTGGCAATCCAGATCAGCCCGAGTCCGATAACGACAGCAGTCATGCCTATTCTCCGTAAGAATTCAACACGCGCCTCAAGCAGCATCTGCAGCAGCCGACGCGAGACATCAGGCAAGGCGAAGTAAACCGCGCCCTCGATAACCAGTACCAGTCCGACAGCCGCCAATATGACCTGCCAGATGCTCACTGCCGTCGAAACGGGCAGCTATCCGCCTGACTCACCTGCGCCTTCCGCAGTTCCTTGCAATTTGGATGCTCCATAGGTCTCAAGCGACGGGGGCGCCTCGGAATCAGTTCCCACTGAACCCTTGAAGAACTGGAAGAACTCTGAATTCGGCTCCAGAATCAGCAGATCATCTTTGCTCTGAAACGTGTTGCGATAGGCGTTCAGACTGCGATACAGCCTGTAGAAATCCGGATCGCGGCCGAAAGCATTCGCATACGTGAGTGTCGAAATCGCATCTCCCTCACCTCGAACCTGTTGCGCCTCGCGATAAGCGTTGGCGACCGTGATCTCGCGCTGCCGATCAGCATCGGCTCGAATTCGTTCTGCCGCCTCAGCGCCCTGTGCGCGCAATTCCTTCGCCACCCGGGCGCGCTCAGCTTCCATTCGGCTGTAAACCCTTTCACTGACCTCGGGATCAAGATCAACGCGCTTGAGCCGGACATCAACCACCTCGACACCGAACTCCGATGCTTCCTTGTCAACTGCCAGTCGCACCGTCTCCATGATTTCGGCACGATCGCCTGAAATCACATCCTGCACTTCCCGCTTGCCGAACTCCTGCCGCAGGCTGTCATTCACCCGCTGCGCCAGCCTGGCGCGGGCGTTGGACTGCAGGCCGCTGACTGTAACGTAGTACTTGGCCACATCCCTGATTCTCCATTTCGCGAACGAATCAACAACCAGGTTCTTCTTCTCACCCGTCAAGTAGAGTTCCGGGTCAGCATCCATCGTCTGAATTCGAGCATCGTAATACTGAACACTGTTGATGAAGGGTTTCTTGAAGTGCAGTCCGGGCTTGTCGTGAGATTCAACGATTCGTCCAAACTGAAAAATAATCGCCTTTTCGCGCTCGTCGACAAAATAGACCGTCTCATAGATCAGCACGCCGAAGATGGCGATGACGACTCCCAGAACTATAGTTTTGACTGACATTTCTCTTTCCTCGGATACCTGTTCCGACTAGCCGCTCACGCGCCTGTCTCGATTGTCTGTTCGATTCGGACGATTCGAATTGGTGATCAGGCCGGACTGATCGCTGACTTGCCCGATTCGGCTGTCGCTGTTGACGCCTCCGCTGCTGCTGTTGCGCCGCTGAATGATCTGATCAAGTGGCAGGTAGATGATATTGTTGCCATTCTGCTGATCAATGATCAGCTTAGTTGAGTTGTTCAGCACCTCTTCCAGAGACTCAAGATACAGGCGGTCTCGGGTGATCTGCGGGGCCTTTCGATACTCGTCATAAATCTGCTCGAACCGGGATGCCTCACCTTCAGCCCGGGCGACGATGCTGGCCTTGTAGGCTTCGGCTTCCTGCAGAATTCTTGCCGCCTGACCTCTCGCCCTTGGAATGACATCGTTGGCATAAGCTTCAGCTTCGTTCTTCAGCCGCTCTTCGTCTTCCCGCGCTTTCACAGCATCATCAAACGCCGCCTTCACTTCCGCGGGCGGCTGTGCGTTCTGCATCTCAACCGCGCGGACATTCACACCGGTTTTGTATCGGTCAAGAATTTCCTGCAACAGGTGTCGAGTGTCGCGGGCGATTTCCGCCCGGCCTTCTGTGATGGCGAAGTCCATCGTGTTGCCGCCGACAATCTCCCGAACCGCGCTTTCTGTCGCCTGCCGCACCACAAGATGAATCGGGTCGCTGACATTGAACAGCAGATCCTTGGGGTCCTTGATGTCGTACTGCACCGCAAACTGTATGTCAATGATGTTCTCATCGGCCGTCAGCATCAGCGCCTCGCGCGTGACCGGCGTGATGGTTCGATTCCGCTCGCTGACGCGATAGCCAACCTCGACAGTATTGACTTTCTGGACATTGACGATCAGCACCTCCTCAACCGGAAACGGAATGTGCCAGCGAAGTCCTGCATCAGTCGTTTGAATGTACTTGCCGAACCTGAGCTCGACACCCTGCTCACCCTGTTCAACGACATACAGTCCGCTTGATCCCCACAACCCGAGAATCACTGCGAGCGCCAGCAGAATCAGCGTTCGTCGGGCGCCGGGTTTTCTTGGAGAGCCGGAAGTGATGTCAGGCGGCGGGTCGCTCGGACTGCTTGGACCGCCTGACTTGCCCTTGCTGCCAAGACCTGAAAAAAGCCGCGAAAATTTGTCTTGGATATCGCTGACGATATCATCAATTTCCGGCGGACCCGATGAGTTTCCCCGCTGTCCGGAATTCTTGTCTTGACGACCCTTGTCGGGTTCATCCCACGGCATTTGCTATACAACCTCGAAGTCTACAGTGGTGGCGCCTTCCGCATCTGTCGACAACGCTTCCTGAATTGTCTGACGCTGGAAGTCAGATGCTTGGGTCATTATACGAACATAGACCCATGCAGACTATATGGTTTGCGCGCGGCGATTTTTCAAGCGGAGTTTGAAATCTCGGGCTTGATCTGCCAGTATTCTTCCTTGAAGTCCGGATTGGCAGTGAGCCAGCTGACATCGCTGCCGCTGATTTCCAGATCCAGCACAGTCTCGCCTGAGCTCAGCACCTGCTCATGCTTGACGCTGACTCTTGTATAGACGAGGGAGCGCAGCCTGCCAGCATTTGCTGGCAGTTGGATGCGGGCGTGCATGTAGTCCTTCAGAAAGAACTGGCTGAGCGCATCAGTCAGCAGATCCACACCGTCACCTGTCAATGAGGAAAGCCATATTTTTCGAATCTCACCCGCGCTGTCGGCACTTTGACTCGCCGCCGCATTCAGCAGGTCGATTTTGTTGTACACCTCCAGTCTTGGAATCTCGCTGGCCCCAATCTCTTCCAGCACGCCTTCAACATCAACAATCCGCTGATCCGCATCGTCGCTTGAAGCGTCAATCACATGCAGCAGCAGTGCGGCATTGGTAACTTCCTCAAGCGTCGCGTGAAATGCCGACACCAGTCCATGCGGCAGATCGCGGATGAATCCAACCGTATCGGAAAGAATCACCGGCCCGTAGCCCGGCAGCTCAATTCTGCGCATCGTCGTGTCAAGTGTTGAGAACAGCACATCCTGCGACAGCACGCCGGCGCCGCTCAACCGATTGAACAGCGACGACTTGCCGGCATTGGTGTATCCAACCAGCGCGACCGTCGATATAGGAACTTTCTTGCGGCTGGACCGGCGAAGCTCGCGTTGCGTTGAAACTTTCTCCAGCCGTTTGACCACCGTCCTGATGCGCTGTCCGATCAATCGCCGATCTGTTTCCAGCTGCGTCTCGCCGGGTCCGCGCAGCCCGATGCCCCCTTTCTGGCGTTCAAGGTGCGTCCAGCCGCGCACCAGACGCGTCGACAGATGTCTCAGCTGCGCCAGCTCCACCTGCAGCTTGCCTTCGTTGCTTGAGGCGCGGCTCGCGAAAATATCAAGTATCAGACGCGTTCTGTCAATGACGCGGCATTCAACTTCGCGTTCGAGGTTTCTTTCCTGAATGGGTGAGATCGAGTGATCGACAATGACTATTGACGCGTCTGTGCCCGCAACCATCGCCCTCAGCTCCTCGACTTTGCCGCGGCCGATGAATGTCGAGCTGCTGGGTGAGCGGCGCTTCGAAAGAATAACCCCCGCCACTTCAGCGCCGGCTGACTGGGCAAGCAGTTGAATCTCCTCGAAAAGCCCCAGCTCGTTGGAAATTCGGCCAGACTCCTGACGAACCAGAATGGCTCGATCAGCGAGCGATTCGTTCGTCGGAATCGAGTTGCCGGAAAGGAATGCCGTCACATGTACTCAGGATAGATGCGGAACGACAGCTGCAGCAGGATGAGAGATGCCAGAAGCGCTGACCTCGAATTGAATTTGTATGTGTTCAGTTTACAGCCAATCGAATGGCAGCGATAGCCAAAAAATACGCCAATATTTCGTTTCAGCGAATTCATATTCGGACGTTCTTAAACATCACCTGCCCGAATTCGCCTCACTGAATTGAACATGTTGTGCTGACCGCCGCTGAATCGACAACCAGCCGAATGACACCGCAATGGAACCCAATCACCCGCCGATCGGCTGATTCAGCTCAATGAGATATCCATTCGGATCTTTGAAGAAGGCGATGACTCGGGTTCCGCCTTTCATCGGACCCGGCTCGCGTACAAATTCGACCCCTTCCGACTTCAGGTAATCCGCAGTTGCGTAGACATCCGTAACTTTGAGAGCCAGATGCCCCCAGGAGTTGCCCATGTCGTAAGGCTCTTTCTGATCCCAGTTGTAGGTCATCTCGATCGTCGTGCCCTCATCCTCACCCTGATAGCCGATAAAGGTGTTGGTGAACCGGCCATTCGGATACTCATTCTGACGCAGTATCTTCATGCCCAGAATGCGGGTATAGAAGTCCAGAGTCTTTTCCTGATCGAATATCCGGATCATTGTATGGTCAAGTCGAAAGTCTGGTTTGTGATCGCTCATCATTTACCTCTTTGATTTGCTCTAAATTTCTGTCAATGCAGGGCGGATCGCGTTGGCCACCCGCTCCTGAAACTGACGGACGCTGTTCTCCCAGTATGGCGACAGCACCCCGCCAATTTCGGCCAGCGGAGAATGCCGCCCCTTCTGAAGCCGAACGCACATTTCGTGATCTTCCAGATGCACGCTGTGCCAGAGTTCGGACAGCTGCCTAATCTGCTCGTCAGTATATTTGGAATTCCGATGAATGTAAATCACCCGCTTCTGACACGTCTGGTCAACGCCGGCGGGAGTGTTCAGGTGCACGCCAAGCTGATCCGGCTGGTAGGTGCCCAGCACGAAGTTGGGAAACAGAGTCAGGTAGTGCGAAGTGACCCCCAGTGTTCCGTCCCGAGCCTTGGCCAATTGCTTCTCACCCAGTTCAACCACACTGCCGAGGCAGTGCTCATCAATCACAGTATAGTGATTTTCCAAGGGCTGATCAGTGGTATTTTTGTGCACAAACTGGACATGATAAGGCTCGATGAAGTTTTCCATCAGCAGTTTCCAGTTGCACGCAACCTTGCCGAATTCAACTGTTGACACGGGTTCGTATTCGGTGATGTCATTGTCGCCCAGCTGCCGTTTGCACGGCCTCAGAAATTCCTCAAAGGACGCAGGCTGCGACGACAGGTTGACAAAAATCCAGTCGTGCCAGACATCGCAGTGCACGGATTTCAGCCCGTTGTCCTCATAGCGAAAGTCAGCTGGCAGCTCGCGGATGCCGCCGCCGAAGTAAGGGGCGTTCCTGAGCGCGCCGCAAAGATCATAGCTCCAGCTGTGATACGGACATCGGATCATCCTGCCGGCGTTGCCGTCGGCATCGATCAGCTTCAAGTTGCGGTGCCGGCAGGCATTGTGATAAGCGCAGATTTTGCCATCCGGCCCGCGTATCAGAAACAGCGGGAGACCCGCGACTTCAATGGGCCGAACATCGCCGATTCTCTCCATCTGGTGCGCGAAGCCCACAAACACCCAGTTGTCACCAAACAGCGCGCGCTGCTCCAGTCGATACAAACCCTCGTCGGTGTAGACCGGTCCCGGCAAACCGTGAAGTGTCCTGCCATCCTGATCGAAGTGTTCCAGCAATGTTGAAAAAGATTGCATTTCTCAGTCCTGCGTGTCCAACTGAAGATTCACAGTGTCTTTCGATATACGCAACTATATCTGGCTATATTTTGCTATATCTGCAATAAAATTTGCAATAAATTATTTTTTCGTTAATAATACCGCAATATTACTTGCGGAATCACAAATATGAACTCGAATTCAGCAGAACCTGTCAAAGTCAAATCGAACAGCACCGCGTCACCTGACGATCAGCTCAATCGCAAGATTGTCAAAATGTTACAGCATGACGGCCGGCGGGCATTCAGGGAAGTCGCAAAAATACTCAATGTATCGGAAGGCACGATACGCAACCGCGTGAAGTCAATGAAAAAGGCGGGCGCGCTTCGGATCGTAGCACTCGTCGACCCGACGGAGGTGCGCTACAAGACGGACGCCATGATTGGAATCAAGGTCGCGCCGGGGTACTCTGTCGAACAGGTTTCCGAGCGGTTGGGCGAACTGCCCGATGTCGTCTACATACTCTGGGTCACCGGACGATACGACCTGCTGGTTGAGATCGTCACCAATGATGTTCGAGGTTTTCACAAATTCCTGGAAGAGGAGATCAACATACATCCTGACATCGCATCAAGCGAAACCATGTCGGGGATCAAGAACTTCAAGAACCAGTTCCTGCTCAAGCAGGAGTAGGGCTGATTTCACTGACCACTTTAGATATTCACTTACGCCTAAACTCTGGGAGAATCGCGAATGACCACCTACATCGAAAACTTTGACGATGCACTGCCTTCAGATGAGCGGATTGCCGAGGTGCGAAAGCAGCTCGAAGCCGCCGGCGTCAAATACGTCATGTCATGCTGGATTGACCTTTTCGGCATCCCAAAAACCAAGCCGGTGCCAATTAGCGATCTGGAGTTGCTGTGCAAGGGCAAAGGCCCTCAGTTCGCAGTCCATTCGATCTCTTATGTTCCGGAACTGACACCCGCTGATTCCGATCAGATCATGGTGCCGGACCTCGATGCAGTCTATATCTGCCCGTGGGACACCAGCATGGCAATCATCTTCGCTGATCTTTTCTGGGAAGGCAAGCCGTACGACCATTGCCCGAGACAGGCGCTGAAACGCGCCATCCGCGATGCAGAGCAAGCCGGCTACGTCGGCTATGCCGGCATCGAGCCGGAGTTCATCGCAATGCGCTACGACGAGAGCGGCAATCCAGTCAAAGCGATCGACAATGATCCGCTAGACGGCCTGCGTCCGCGTCGACAGGCTTTCGGCTACGATCTCGAATACTCGCTGGACTCCATGCCTTTCTTCAAGGACATGATTGACATACTGGAAGGTTTAGGCTGGAACCTGCATGACGTTGTGGCGGAAGGCGCCTACTCGCAGTTCGAACTCGACTTTCACTACACCAACGTACTGGAAATGGCAGATCGGCTGGTTTTCCTGCGAACGGTGCTCAAAGAAGTCGCGAAGAAACATGATATGTTCATCACGTTCATGCCGAAACCCACAACGGGTGACTGGCGATCGGGGGCGCATATCAACTTCTCAATGCAGTCCGTTGACAATCCCGGCGAGAATATTTTTGGCTCAGAAGAGAACGGCTGGCAGGATGAAGCGCGTCACGCAGTGGGCGGACTGATGGCGCACTCCGATGCGCTGACTGCCATCGCGTGCCCCACTGTCAATTCCTACAATGGCCTAGTACCGAAAGTCGGCGGCTTCGAGGGCGGAACGGTGACTTGGGCGCCGACCAATGTCACCTACGGTCACAACAACCGCTCAGCGCAGTTCCGACTGCCGCAGAGTCGATTCTGCATTGAGAACCGCGCGGCGGACATGTGCATGAACATTTATCTGGGGCTTGCGATGACTCTGAAAGCGGCAGTCAAAGGCGTTGTGAACAAAATCGATCCGGGTCCTGCGACTGATCGCGATCTGTATCAGATGACTGAGGCTGAACTGAAAGAGGCAGGCATTCGCCGGCTGCCGCGGAACCTGAGCGCCGCAATCGAGGCGCTGGGCAAGGACGAGCTGGCCCGCGAGATGATGGGAACAGGGATGCGCAACTCCTACATCGCCTATAAAGTCGACGAGTGGGAGCGATATCACCAGACTGTCACTGACTGGGAGGTTCTGGAGTATCTGCGCCTCTATTGATTCGCGTGGTCGTTGGACAGATTCTTTGCGGTTCAGGGTAATTGATCGTTCAGCCGATCACAATAGAGTGCGATATACAATCAAATGAATCGCACCGCTCGCGAGCAGCGCAGGCGAGCGGTGCGATTCCAATGCGAATGCAATTTCTGCATTCCAGCCGGTCTGTGTGTCCGAGAGTGTTTGGAAGACGATGTGAAGCGATCATCGGCCCTTCACCGACCGGCATGATAATCCTTTGGAGGACTGATGGCTGCCGACTGCGACATTTTCTCAATAAGTGATTTCGAGCTCCAATCCGGCGCAACATTACCGGATGCAAAACTTGCCTACAAGACTTATGGTGAACTGAACCAAGAAGGAAGCAATGTCGTGCTGCTGCCGACTTTCTACACCGGCAGTCATTTGCGCAACGAGGGTTTTTTCGGAACCGGACGGGCTATTGACCCAGCAAAGCATTTCGTCGTTTCAGTGAACCTATTTGGAAATGGAATATCTTCCTCACCTAGCAACACGCCGCCCCCTTTCAATGCCGCCAATTTTCCGGTTGTCACCTTCTATGACAACATTGAGGCGCAGTACCGTTTGCTGACTGAGGAACTGGGTGTCCGTCAGCTTGCACTGGTGGCTGGCTGGTCGATGGCCGGCTGCCAAGCTTTTCAGTGGGGCGCGCAGTATCCAGATTTTGTCAGGGCGATACTGCCGTTTTGCGGGTCAGCAAAAACCTCAGAACATAACATAGTTTTCCTTGAGGGTGTCAAAGCCGCACTCACTGCAGATGCTGTTTACGACGATGGCAACTATCAGACACCTCCTGTCAAGGGACTGAAGGCATTCGGTCGAGTCTATGCCGGCTGGGCTTTCTCACAAACCTTTTACCGCAAGAAAATGTACCGACTTCAGGGTTTTGAATCGGCTGAAGAATTGCTGCTGGACTGGGAAGAAGATCACCTCAACTGGGATGCGAACGATCTGCTCTGCAAACTCAAGACCTGGCAGCTTGGTGACATCAGCGCACAGCCAGCCTTCGGCGGTGATTTCGTCGCAGCGCTGAACGCAATCAAGGCGAAAACCATCGTCATTGCCTGCGACAATGATCTTTATTTTCGACCCGAGGACAATCTGAACGAAATTGAACACATCCAGAGGAGTAAGCTTGAAATTTATCTGTCGCCGTGGGGCCACTGTGTCGCCTCACCGGGAAACGATCCGAAGTTTGAAGAATTTCTTGATCAAGAGATTCGCAACCTGCTTGATTGAATCTCGGGTCGTACAGCGGAGTTCCAGTGGGACCGAATTGAGCCCGCATTCAGTATGAGCACGCAACCACAAGACTCTCTCGGTGATAAACGGACCACTGGCCGAATCAGTGTCCCCTCACCTTTGACTTGGTTGGAAGAAATGCGAATTGAACTGGCTGAGTGTCCTGCACTCGCTGAAGACGAAGACATGGATGAACCCTCGGACATCGCCATTGCCAAAGCTGAACAGTTTCTTGAGGAAGTGTCTCACCATGTTTCAGAGCGGCCGGACATATATCACAGTGGACGAATGCTCTATAGCCATTGATTTTCGAATTCCGGAACGCCTGAGCGGTGTCTTGTTTGTCTTTGAGCAACACGGCTCCGGGGTACTGTTTCACCGCACTGAGAACTCAAAGGGAAGACTGTGTGTGGACGATGCTTCAGATTTGCTCTGCGAAGGCGGTTTTGAGGCACTCAAGAGGGTGGGGTTCAGTTAGTGGAGGAGAATGTAGAAAGCAACTTAACTGGTTCAATACAGAACAACGAGACACTCGATTCAGATCACATACAGCAACGCATCGATGACTGAAAAAGGGCGTAATCAAGCACTACCAAATGATAAGCGGCCGGTTACCAGATGGATGGCACGCGCGAAGGAATCCCAGTTACCATGCATGAGAAAATGATGAGTAAGCATGGACTTGAGTCCCAAACAGATTCGCTTGAACAGAAGATAGACTCGTTGTTCAGGATTGCCAACCATGAACAGTTTGAACCTGGAATGATCAGTTCGTTTTCAAAAAGTCTGCAGTCACTTAGCGGTTCGAATCCAAATGCAGTTCTGAAAATTCTGAAACAAAAACTCGACAGCCAAACTGAGGACAGCACAGCTCTCGCAGAAATGTTGAGTTGGGCATCGTACCAAGACAGCACTGAAGTTCGGACTGAAGTTGTAGAACTTCTGGAGAGTGGACTCTCACATCAATCATCTCTTGTTCGAGATGAAGCAGCGAGCGGATTGAGCTGGCTTCAGGGTATTGAATCTATAGACAGAATACGCTCAGCCGCAGAAGAGGAAACTGTTCCTGAACTCAGAGATGACATGCTGGAACTGATTCGAATATTGGAAACTGATCAACAGAGGCTGTAACCCTCTCCATTCGGAAGACCGGTTGAAGATGATTTCAATTGATGAAATGGAGTGTTGTTGACATGTGGTGGGTTGGAATTTCAGTCTCTCCGTGCGCGGATGCGGAAAGAATGGGGATTGACTCTCGACAGATCAATCGCATCGTGATCAGAATGGCGCAGTTCATTCTCAACCGAAGCATGCGCGTGGTCTTCGGGCACAATTGGCGCGAAGACGGGGTTATGGAAGCGGTTTTCAACTATGCAATCAAAGTTGCTTCAGGAAGAAGTACAGTTGAGCGAAAATCCGACGACATACTTTCAGACAAAACAGAAGACAGTGAGGAAATTCGAATGCTCAATGTGGTTCCAGTCGAACGAAACGCATTGAGCAGAGTTGCGCTTGATGCGCAGCGCGAAAGCGATGGAATTCTGAAAGTGCTTACGGTGAATGAGGTTTTCGAGTGCTTGAAGAAAAGAGAACCCAAGCTAACCAGTCAGTTTTTCCCAGATTTGGAGAAAGAAGAACGTGCAAACGAGTTGACCAAACTTCGTTTATGTCTAACTGCTCTTTTAGACCCCGGATGCCGTATCTGTTTAGGTGGAAAAACTAGCGGGTTTCAAGGTAAAGAGTCCGGCATTATTGAAGAAGCGCGGCTGGCCCTCGATTTCGGCAAGCCATTGTATCTTCTGGGTGGATTTGGCGGAGCGACGAAACTCGCTGGCGAAAACGATGATCGTATGTGCATGCGATACTGGCAGGCAAACAATGGACTGTCGGACAGTGAGAAACAGGAATTGGTTATCGGCTGACTATTTGAGGACCCGCGTCAGAATTACAGCCGTTGAAGCACAGACGCAAGAATCGCCAATCTGAAATTTGCCTTCAAATTGAATCAGTTGGCACACTATGTATCTTGCGTCTTAACTTCAGTGCCTGCAATAGTTCACTCAGAGTAAAACCTGAACGATGGGTCGGGAACGATTGTTGAAATGGCGTGCTTGTAGACGATCTGGGTAACCCCTGCTCTCAATTGAATGACAAAACGATCAAATGACTCAATCTGGCCTTGGAGTTTAATTCCATTCACCAGGTATATCGATACTTTGGTGTTCTGTTTTCGAAGTTCGTTCAAAAACGGTTCTTGAAGCAACGATCCTTTTTGTTGATTACTCATAAATATGCCCTTCCTGTAAATCTCTCAATGTTGCTTGAATTGCTGACTAAATGATATTTCATTGATGGCTGCCAACCGAGCAGAAATGGCTAACGCGCCAAATCAGGACTGGTTGTAGAGCGATCCGTCGACAGCACAGAGCTCATAATCTTCACGATATTGTCAACGGGTGCCTTTTTCCCGTAAATCATCCAAATCACTCCGGCTTGATTGCGAATCCAAGTCAACTGGCGCTTCGCTATGCCGCAGGTCTCGCGAACCGCGTCTTCGACCATTTCCTCGTAATCGCACTGGCCCATTAGAAACCGAAATGCCTGCTGATAGCCCACACAACGCATTGATGGCAATGACAAATCAAATTGATTCGACTTGTACAGCCCCTCCGCCTCTTCAAGAAAACCCTCTTCCAGCATCTTGTTGAATCGCTGCCGTATCAATCGATTCTGCTCCTCGCGATCGGGCCGCACTACCGCAATCTTAACGATCCTGTAGGGAAACGGCTCGGCTGGATGCGACTGCCGGATTTGACTCGGCGACTCTCCAGCTGACCGGTAAAGCTCAAGCAACCGCAAGATTCGCTGTGAGTCATTCGGAGAGATTTCACGAGCGGATTCTGGATCGATCGCCATCAACCTCTCATAAAGATGCCGCCATCCCTCTTCGTCAGCCTCTGCCATTAGACTCTGGCTGATCTCTTCGGAGCGTTGCGGCAAATCAGAAAGTCCATGCTCCAATGCGCGGAAATAAAATGACGTGCCCCCTGCCAGAAGTGGAATTCGCCCATTGTCAACGGATTTTTCGATTTCGATCAGCGCATCTCGTCGAAACTGCCCTGCCGAATAACTCTGCCAGGGACTGCAGATATCAATCAGTTTGTGGGGCACCCGCTCTATGATGTCCTGCGTCGGCTTGGCAGTGCCGATATCCATGCCCTTGTACACCTGACCTGAATCGACACTGATGACATCAACCGGAAAACGTTCAGCAATTTCCACGGCAATCTGAGTCTTGCCCGCCGCGGTCGGACCCATCAGAAAGAAAGCCAGCGGTATTGATTGCGAGCGGCTGCCCATTGACATCAGCCGATGTGATTCAACGACCGCGATAGAACAGCTTGTCAAGATCTGTTATCGAGATTTGGTTCCAGGTTGGTCGACCATGACTGCAGTAGCCCGACAGCCCTGTCTTCTCCATCTGCCGGAGCAGCGCATCCATCTCCTGCAGCGACAGCTGCCGGTTCGCTCGAATCGAACTGTGACACGCAACCGTGGCAAGGAGTTCATTGCGAACATGCTCGACTCGGTTTGTGCTTCCGTGTTCGATCAGATCGGAAATCACGTCGCGTATCAATTTCTCAATATCGCATTCCTTGAGTATTCTGGGCACACTTCGAATGGAGATCGATGTATCGCCGGCAAGCGAAACATCAAAGCCCAACCCCGCAAGCATCCCCTGGTTGGAGATCGCAACTTCCGCCTCTTCTTCAGAAACTTTGATGACAAACGGTACGATCAGCGTCTGCACCTGCAGTTCCGACTGCTCATATTCGGTCTTGAGCTTCTCATAATTCAGTCGCTCGTGCGCAGCATGCATGTCAACAATGACAAGACCATCCTTGTTTTCCGCAAGAACATAGACTCCGCCAAGCTGCGCCAGCGCGAATCCAAGCGGCGGCACCACCGATGGTGTATCTTCGCTGACCGGTGGTTTGTAACGGTCAGCGGAAAGCTTCGGATACTGGCGATCGTTCTGAGACCAGTTACTGTCAAGTGGCAGGAACATTGTTCCCTGCTGATGGGTGGGAAAGACTGACGGCTCAGGTGTATCGATGGAATCGAGCACTGACTTTGTCATCTGACGGGTGCCGGGCTGATCGCCTGCAAGCGCGCCGCGGATGGCTCGCATGACAAATCCATAGAATCCGCGCGGGTTCTTGAAGCGCACTTCTGATTTCGCTGGATGCACATTGACATCTGCCAGTTCCGGATCGAAATCCAGATACAGTGCGAAGATGGGAAACCTTCCCGTATCAAACAGCACATCCTGATAAGCTTGCTTGACCCCGTATGACAGACTCCGGTCCCGAATGCCGCGGCCGTTCACAAACAGAAACTGAAGGTCCGGCTGGGAGCGCGTGTAATCCGGCGGACCGATCCAGCCGGTGGCTCGAATGTCATCCTCCTCCCACTCGACACGCAGGCAGTTTTCCGCCATGTGCGCGTCAAAGACAGTCTTGAGACGCTCTTTCTTAGTGACATCCGAAATCGCCGCGGGATAACGGTCAACCTGTCGGCCGTTGTGCTGCAGCCGTATCTCGATTCCCGTCCGGCTGAGCGCCATCTGCCTGACCAGCTTGCGAATATGTGAGAATTCGGTCGAAGCGCTTCTCAAGAACTTTCGCCGGGCTGGGACATTGAAGAATAGATCGCGCACCTCGATTTCGGTGCCGATCGCCTGCTGCGCGGGTTCCGGTTCGCTGATCGCGCCGCCACCCTCACACGCAATCCGCCAGCCGTGAGAGTCGTCTTCGGTCCGCGTTGCCAGCGTCAGTCGCGACACCGAGGCGATGCTCGGCAGCGCCTCGCCGCGAAAACCCAGCGTCTGGATGTGCTCCAGGCCGTCAAAGTCAACCAGTTTGCTCGTCGCATGCCGCGCCAGCGAAAGTGCAATCTCATCTCGATTGATGCCGATTCCATCATCGCGGACCAATATGCCCTGCAGTCCGCCAGACAGAATTTCAATTTCGATTTTTCTAGCGCCGGCATCAATGCTGTTCTCAATCAACTCCTTCAGCACCGAAGCGGGACGCTCAACGACTTCGCCCGCGGCGATCTTGTCAATGATGTGATCATCAAGCTTGCGGATGGTGGGTTTCGGCGCCGCCGGCGCCTCATCGGAAAGAGCCACGCGATTCACTGACTGCTCGCGGTTCGCCATTTGTCCTGTCCCCACGGGTACTTCTTTGCGTACTGGACAATACCATTCGCAATTTCCTTCACGATTTTTTTCTGGTAGGCGGTTGTATTGAGCTTGCGCTCCTCAGCCGGGTTGGAAATGAAGCCAACCTCAACCAGTATGGATGGAATGCTCGGCGCCTTCAGCACCGCGAATCCCGCGCGCTCCACATCATGCCCATGCAATCTTCCGACTCTGGAAAGCCGGGTGCGCACCAGCGAGCCGAGCGCGATGCTGCGATCGATTTTTCCCTTATACGAAAGTCCGGCCAGCACTTCCGCGACATCCGCCTCCGTGTGTGCCAAGTTCTCTCCGGCAACGATGTCAGAGGAATTCTCCTTCTTTGCCAAAAGCCGAGCCCGCTCACTGGTGGCGCCGCGCTCAGAGAGTGCGAACACTGAAATTCCGTTCGCGCTTCGGCGCGTGAAAGCATCTGCATGCACAGAAACAAAGAGGTCCGCATCCATATCCGACGCGATCCGGGTTCGTTTTCTGAGCGGGATGTAGTAGTCACCCTTGCGGGTCAGTTCAGCGCGGATTCCGGGCACAGCATTCAATTCTTTCTTGAGACGCTTCGCGATCTTGAGAACAAGGTGTTTTTCAAGTGTCTTCTTGGCACCGACCGCTCCCGGATCTTCCCCGCCGTGTCCAGCATCGATCACCACGATGAACTCATCAACAGTTTTTCGACGTTGGGGTTTTTTCTGGCTGCCCGAGGGCACGTAAAGATCGACAACCAGTCGATCGCCGTATGACTTGACTGGCACCAGTGTGAAATGCTCGGGACGCAGTCTGGAATTCAGATCCAGCACAAATCGAACTGCATCCTCATGTTTGCCCATCCGAATGCCAGACACGCGATCGCCCAGCGCGCCGCGCTTCGGCAGTTTGCCGGACAACCTCGAATCTTCAATGTCAACAACGATCCTCTCCGGGTTCTTCAGTGTGAACAGCTTGTAATTGATCGGCGCGCTGAGATCGAACACCACCCGAGTCCGCTCTGGAGAGTTCCAGATTCGAATATCGTTGATTTTCGCTGCATGCGATTGCAAAGACGGCAGAGACAAGCCAATCAGGACGATCAACTGCAGCAGAAAACGCACTTTCTTGATTTTCAAAACTTGAGCTCCTGTTGCTTGCCTAAGACTTGAAACTGACGCTGATGTTTCGACCTGAACCCGCGTGACACAACTCAACGCAGATATCTGCCGGCGGAATCACATCCAATGCCCTTTCGGGCCATTCAATGAACCATGCACAGTCAGAATCAAGAAAATCCTCTATGCCGATCAGCAGAAGTTCCGCTGGATTCTCAATCCGATAAAGATCGATGTGCAGAAGTTCAAGCCCGCTTGCGGCTGTATAGGGTTTCAAAATTGAGAATGTCGGGCTGAGCACTGTATCTGCGACATTCAGCTGCTTGCAGATTTGCTGGATCAACGTCGTCTTTCCGGTTCCCAATTCCCCTTCAAAAAATATGACGCAGCCGGGCTCAGCATAACCCGCAAGTTCGCGCGCAATGCCTTCCATCTCGTCGATCGACCCGACAGTCCGGGTCCAGTTCGGCATATCAACATTAATTTGTTCCGGGTGCACCGTCCATCGCCCTCGAAAGATTGGTTCGAATGCCCGGCAGGAGGTCTGTCGCCATCATGCCGATCGCGCCGGACTCAGCGGCGCTGTCATCCCCTGCACTGGCATGCAGCCACACTCCGAGACTGGCCGCTTCTTCAGCGCTCAGGCCCTGTGCCCAGATCGCGCAAATGACGCCAGTCAGCACATCGCCCATGCCGCCCGTCGCCATGCCTGGATTCCCCTGATCACAGAGCCAGGTTCGCTCACCGCCGGCGATGATTGTGCCGGCACCCTTCAAGACACAGATTCCGCCGTATTGATCGACAATTCGATGCGCCGCGCCGATGCGGTCGCTCTGCACCTCGCGGGCTGAGATTCCCAGCAGTCGTCCAGCCTCTCCAGGATGCGGCGTCAGAATCCAGTCGGATCTTCTGTGCGGCTGTCCGGCAAGCAGATTCAGAGCATCTGCATCAACGACCAGACGGACTGAAGACTGCCGCGCAGCATTCCACATCGCAACTGCCCAATCGTCCTGCCCGAGACCCGGGCCGACTCCCGCAACATCGCACTCCTGCAGCATCGGTTCGATAGCCTCGACATTCTCGACAGGAAATCCCCGTATTTCCGGCACACTTGCGCAGATCAACTCGGCGCATCCGGCAACCGACGCGATCGATACCAGACCTGCTCCGGCCCGATAGGCGGCTCTTCCAGCCATCAACGCCGCACCTTCCATGGTTTCATTGCCGCCGATGACCAGCACGCGGCCAGCGCTGCCTTTATGCGCGTCAGCCTTGCGCTTCAGCTTATGAGCTGCCAGCGAATCAAAATCGATCATTGCCGCGGCTTCCGGCACCTTTCGGTATGCCGCCCTCGGTATATTCAACGTATCAAGTTCCAGTATGCCCCGATAGTCCTTTCCCTCGCCGCTCACCAGTCCCAGTTTGGTCGATATGAAGGTTGTGGTTACATCCGCTTTCAGTGCGATGCCGCGCACCGCACCGGTATCGCCATCCAGACCGGACGGAATGTCCAATGCGAGCACCGGCTTGCCGCTTGACCTGATGCGCTCCATGATCTGACGCAGACTCCCTTCTATATCGCGTGTGAGTCCGCTTCCAAACAGTGCATCAACAACAAGATCACAGTCACTCAGATCGAGATCATTGCCAAGTTCCCGCTCAGAACCGCCCAGCTGAATGTAGGAATCGCGAGCCCGATTCGCGTCGGTCGAGTTTGGCTGTCCAGTTTGATAAACAAGTGTCTGCATGCCTGATTGCACAGCCGCTGCCGCCAAGATATACCCGTCGCCACCATTGTTTCCGCGACCGCAGATGACTGCAATCTTTCTGCACTTCGGCCAGTGCCTACGCAGAATATCGAATGCGCCGCACCCCGCTCGGGTCATCAGTTCAAAACCTGGAATGCCGAATTCTTCAATGACCAGGCGATCTAGATCTTTTGATTGTTGGCAGGTGTGAATCGGACGCGGAGACACGGATCAGCAGAGCATCGATTCGGCATTGTGAGCCGGAAAAACAAAGTTCAACTTTATGCCCGAATTATAACACCCATTGCCGTCAACGATTTTGAAAGGTTTTGCCGAAGCTGCGAAATCGCTTTCCTAACTTATTGTATTGGTGAGTTTTTCATACACTCAATTGAATCTGCTATTGGAACCTTTCTCAATGGCAGCCCCTGGTTCCGAATGGCATTCACTTGAAGGCAGAAACTGGCAAAAGCAGCAGCTGTCGATCGCGGATTGAATTGTCGATGAAAGGTTTTCCAGCTGACTGTGTGCGACACGCCAGCAGAGTCAGTGATCTTTATAGATCGAGCAGCAGTTCAGGTGTTTTCGAACGCGCACAGCAGATGAGGACGTATTCCTCGTGATCCTCCTCATCAAGAATTTCATCCCGATGCTCGGGCACTCCGCCCAAATAGCGCGTCAGGCAGGTTCCGCAATACCCCTCTTCACAAGACGTGTCGACATAAATGCCATTTTCCATCAATACATCGACAATCGACTTGTGCGGCGGTACAGTGAACACCTTGTCAGTGCTGGCCATGCGAATTGAAAACTCAGAGTTTGCGGGATCGAACTCAGTGGCATTCCTTTCCAGTGAATCTGGATAAAAGTGCTCGCAATGCACTGAATCAGGCGGCCAATGGCCGGAAGCTTCCTTTGCGGAATCCATCAATCCCGCCGGACCGCAGTAGTAAAGGTGACTTCCTGAAATCGGAGCCTTCAGGACAGATGGAATATCAAGTCCTTCGGCTGGATTGCCGCCGTCGAAGTGAAACTCCAGTTGACCGTTTTGAACAAGTCTCTCAAGTTCCCCGCGAAATGCAGTCAGCTGCGGAGAACGGGTGCAGTAGTGAAGGATGTAATTGGCTTTCTCCTGCTCCAGTCTGTACACCATCGACAGGATTGCGACAATGCCGATGCCTCCGGCAATCAGCACATATCGCTCAGCGCCGGAAATCAGCTTGATCAGATTCTTGGGCTCGGAAATCTTGAGCGAATCACCGACTTGAACATCATCGAAGAAGTACTCGCAGGCGTTCGCTCCCGGCGATTGCCGCAGGACACCGATCCGGTACCGACTCCGATCATCAGCTGAGCTGCAGATCGAATACTGACGGATTAGATCATCATCAATGTGAACATCAATATGCGCGCCGGGCGCGAATTCCGGCAAAGTCCGGCCTTCTGCGTCAACCAGTGTGAAGCATCGGATTTGATCAGTTTCGTAGTGTACGGACTGAATCCGTACCTGAAGTGTTCCAGGCGGCACTCGGAAACCCCGTCAGGTTGCGATAGTCTGCAAACCGAGTGATTATAGATTCTGCACCGATGCGAGTATTGCGTGCGCTTCCTCTTCATCCTCGATCTGAAGCGCCGCGTTGAATCGGTTGAAAAATCCGCACATGGCAATCCGAAGCGTCAGCTCCACAACCTGCGCATCATCGAAATGCTCCCGCAACTCTTCAAAGATCGCGTCCGGAATCTTGTTCGCGCTTTCCGTTACCAATATCGCGTAGTCTCGAACCAAAGATTCGGCTTTGTCAAGACCCGGACAATCGGGACGCAGAATGTTCTCTACAGTCTCCTGCGAATACCCTTCACTTTTGAGCTGCGGCTCATGGAATCGAACGCATGTCGGACAGTGATTCATGCGGGAGACAACCAACAGGGCAATTTCCAGGTAGCGCTTCGGCATCAGTGTGTCGTTCGCAAACTCAAGAAGCAGACCCATGATGTGGCGCAGTGCGGACGGACGATGTCCATAAACCCTGAGTTGATTGATAAAAGGTCCGTAATCTGCAACGAACTGCAAGTATTCTTCTTTCAGCTCAGCTGAAAGTTCATCTACTTCAATATCCCTTACTCTTGCCATAATGATTCTCAAAGTGACTGGTACAGTTTCTGAGGATAACAGAAAAGTTAGAATGCATACAAACATTTAGGTTAGTGATCGCAACGATCACTAACCCAAATATTCAGCAACTACGACAAATGTGGTTGAAAAAATATAACCGGTTCCCGACAGGTAAGTCAAATTGTTCCGGTAATTTGCACACGCCAGAAACGTTTTGTTGTCTTATATTCGCTTTGTGATTAATTCGCTTCGAACAGTAAAACGCATTTGTTCTTGGAGGATATAAATTCAAGTACGAGTTTCATTTGAAGCTCGCTGCGTAAATTGTAAGTCGCAGTTCGTTGTCGAGAAGCTCATAGACTGGGCTTCTGTTGCTCAGCGCTTCGCTTTCAGACAAAATTATTCCAACTCCCTCACCTCTGCGCTCAAGAAAATGCCTCCTCGATACTGACTCGCTAGTATCATCATCCAATGTCAAATCGGACAGAAGACGGGAGAGTAACTCATTACGCGTCGCCTGACTGGAAATTAAATTATCAACCGTTAAATTGTTTGCAAGAACACCGGGAGAATACAGTTCGATTCGATCAGCAAACAAGAAAAGCCTGGTTTTCGAAGTATGGATCGAATAGTCTCTATGTACCACAGCGTTCACTAGTGCCTCAAAAATTGCCCTCATACTGTATTGTGGCAATTCATGCCTGCCAATCTCCTTTTTTGCGGCGATTTGATTGTGCTGCTCAACAAATTTGTACGCATCGACAACTTGTCGATCCAATGGACCAATGCAATCCTTAGCATCAATCTGATAGTTTGAATCTTTTCTCAATCCACTATAGCGTACCGCTTGGATAAAACTGTTATAGATGAATCTGTCTGGTCTACTGCTACACATTAACACTCCGGCAACAGTTGGTTTCCATTCTCCGTCCATCCGAGTCAGCAAATGACGTTTATGAAGAGATTCGGGACTGATGTCCGCCGTGTATCGAAACAAAAACTCATCTTCGAATACTGACGGTTTGGCGTTGGGAACTGCAAGCTCATCAAAGTGAATTACGCGTGCGCCGGCTCTTTTCTGAGCAACCCTCAATAGGTGTTCGGGACTCATTTTTCTCTTGCTATCAGAGATTCTATACAAGTATCCGCCGGGGTTCTCATGTATCCAAAGACTGCGTCCGATAACAACGTAAGTCAGGATTTTCGCAATGCCAAACTCGTCAGTTACTCGAGCGCTATTTACGTAGATGTCAACGATAGGCGGGTTAATAGAATCTATGCAAATTTCCCCAATGAATTTGACAAGAACAGGAATGTCTGATTGGTCAATACCAATTATTTGATTGGTACCATCAGCAACACCGAAAATTATTGTTCCCCCGCGCTGATTTGCAAACGCTGCAATTTCGTCCGACAAACTGTCCCGATGCGGTGCTAACACCTTTCCGCCACCAATGCGAACTTCTTTGAATTCCACCTTGGAGTTTTCGCCAAACTGAATCAGTTCCAAGAGTTCGTGTGATGTCAGCATTCTAACTCTCTAAATTAATACGTTTGTATCTTTGCTCAAATGCGTCGTTTCCACCCTCCAGAGTCTCGCAAATTTTTTTCCGGATTGATTGCGTCTGAAGACTATCTGATTCGATGTCAGACTGCCCATTAGCAACTTTGAGGCAGTGAACCATTTCTGAATCTCCATTTACAACAACATTGGCATTGTGAGTGACTGCAATAATCTGTCGACGCAATTTCATATCGCGTATTTCTTTCACAATCAAAATGTAAATTAGGTCATTGTCTAAATCATCCTCAGGTTGATCGAGCAATAGCGGTTCCGAACCGTAAGCTAATATAAATGACAGCAACGCCGCACACCTTTGGCCTGGTGACCCCTTGCTGAGTTTTTTCTTGTTCTTTCCAAAAGTTATTTCTAAAGAGTCTTCAGGAAACCAAAGATCCAACAATACAATTGACTCTTCTGACAAATCTTGTAGATGCGTTTGAAATCTCTTGTCTTCCGCTGCTACCGAATCATTTCGAATTTCGATCAGGCGGCTTTTAACACTTTCCCAGCCATTCGTTTGGCTATAGAGATTTTTCAAGGTATGCATGTCTCTTTCAAATCTGCTTCCAAGATGCATTATCTCTCGAAGCTTCGTCTCAACCGTGTTCCACGATTCTGCGAACCCTTTCACTTCAATTCCAATCTGAAAGTTATCATCCAATAAATTCTTGAGAAATTTTCTTCTGTTCTCAGTCAAATATTCCCGAAGCAACCTCGCATCACGCTTTTCGGATTCGTATTCTGCATCTAAAGCCTCTATTTGTTGCTGGTATTCAGAAATCTTCTTCAGTTCCGCTTCCACTGTGTTTCGCCTTCGAAGCATATCGGAATAGTGTTTTGGGTCAATCCCCTGCTTTTCAAATTGAGTCTGCAATTCCAGGTACTGACGTTCGATTTCATTAAATTCGTGCATCCACTTCAAGGCATGTTTCTTTTTGTGCATTTGTTTCGAAGAATCTTTTTGTTCAATGATTATTCCTTCGATTGAATCAAGATACGATTGCAACTGGAAAGTTAGTTCGTTCAAATAATCATTTACCTCGGGGTGATTTTCCAAAACTCTTTCGTTCGGTGTCAACTGAACAAACTCCGAAATCGTATTTTCGATGCTCTTGAAAACACTCCCCCAGTGTTGTTCGATTTGCTCGATTTCATTCAAAACTTGTTGAATTGACCTATAGTGGTAGAGTATTTCTTGGAATTCAGACTTTTCCTCATGTCGAATCTGTCGAGTAAGATCGTGCAATTGGCCTTTGAGTTTATTTTCTTCGCCTATTTTGTGTTTAAGCTCAATTCTTTCCTGAACAATCCGTTTGCATTTTCCCAGATGCTCCGAAGCACATCTATTGTGGTTGTCAATTCCAATTTCCGGAGCCTGATCAATCAATCCAAGCAAAGCCTGCGGATCTTTCGCCAACTCAAAAATTTGCTTTTGACTATAAATTCTTACAGGAAACAAGTCGGTAATTTCGCCTTCAATCTCTTTCCATTTGTTCTGATCTCTGTCATAAACTTCTAAAGACCGTCGAGCATCTTCCTGCCAACTCAGTCGATAGCGATCATTCTGTTTCCGATAAATCAAGCTTATCTGGCTTTTATCAGTCAACAATCCATCATTTTGTGCGGAGTAGTAACTCTGAAATTCATCGACTAATGAGGGCGGCAATTCACTCTTTCGCCTCATCGTTAATCGAATAAACTCCAGTAATGTAGATTTTCCGCTACCCCGTCCACCAATAATCGTGTTCAGAAATGGACTTAACTTGCATACGAAATTTTCACGGCGTCCCATAAATTTTGCGTTTTTTACGAAGACTGACTCAATAACCATTTCTGCATGGCGATTCGGCTGCGAATTCTGGTTTAAATTTACTGAAGAGAATCCATCAATCAACGCCAGCTTAAGTCCCTCAATTGAAGGTAGTGCTCCCATCTTAATCCAAGTGAATCTTCCTGAACTTGTCTGAATATCATGAGTGTCCGAGCCCCTGATTTCAGTAATTGATTTTGATGCTTGTTGATACAACTCAGGTCTTTCGCATTCGAGGTTTACAATTTCAACAGCCAGTAGATCTCGAAGACTGACCGCTTGCTTTAGGGCGATTCCTGTCATTGAGAATAACCCCTTTCTCCCATCAACATGCGCGGGAATCGCGACTCCGTTCGCATTAACAATTTCATCGACAACTGCTTCAAAAGACTTAGATGTTTCAGCATCAGTTTTACCGTTGACACCTGTATAGCCAACAGCCCCGATAAGAGAATCTATATCGCTTGTAGACTTGGTCTTGTCGAAAATTGCGAGGACATGAATGCCTCCATTAACACTCAGTTCGACGCCTGGGAATATATGTAGGTCCCTATACCAGTTTGGTCCTTTGATTTGTAGCTCCGTGTAAGCACTTTTCAGTTTGTCAATCCACGAGCCGCTGTTGTGGTCGGTGACAGCTACACAGTCAATTTCCCTATCCATGAAATGGCGCAACCAATCTTCAGGAGTAACACCTTCGGAAACGAAGTCAATTGATGCAGGTGTATGTGTGTGAAAATCGAACTTCCACCATTTTGCGCCAGGATAATCCCAGTCGCTCATTGATGCTTTCGAGACTTGGGCTGCTGTATCAAATTCAAATAGTTCGGCAGCTCTCTCAATAGTGCTTCGTTGAATATTGTTCATTTTCTTTCAATGCCAGCCAGATTTCCGAATTGCAAAGGCCAATAGTATTCGTTCAAATTTCTGTCTCCGATTGTAAATTCAGACTTCCTGACATCGGCTAAATTTCTGTGTTCGAGTTTTCGGCATAGATTGACTGACGGTGTCCGTCTGGGGCGCAATTTTCGTGTGCAAACAGCTATCGACAGTTGCATGACGGGGTTCGAACGATTGATTTGCGTATCATATTTTTTTAGCCACTCTCGAAACAGCGTAACACTGAATTGAGAAATATATTCCAAATAAAGTCAATAGAATGAATACCTTGAAAAAATCAGCCCTAAAATCTCAGTTTATCGATGTCAGGAAGTCTGAAATTGAAATAATTCTGAAGATGTATCAACTTAAAATCAAAGAAATTTGCCTTGTCTCCAAAATTGACTCCCATTTATTTGGGTTTTTGATTCGCAATTTCTTCACTTCGGCAATAGAGTGGTTTCAGATCATTCCTTCAAGTCATTGATTGGTGCAAGATTCCGAATCGGTATGCAACTACCGCGTCATCTCACTCGAACTTAGCTTCCCGCCAGCGAATCGCAGCAGTCAATCCATCGCGCTGAGCAACTTCCGCGAATTGCCGGTAATTCTCGGTTTCTGCGGCTTCAACGATGGCTCCGTTGTCAATGCCGTATTGAATGGACTGCCTAAATCCGGCATTTTCCGCTGTGTGATTGATGCAGGCTTTCATCATCTGAACCGCGACCGGATCCATTGCCGCAACCCGCCTCGCATAGCGCATGGTTTCAGTCTCAAGTTTCTCATCAGGAAACACGCGGTTCACCAGTCCGATTCGAAGCGCATCTTCTGCGTCAATAATGTCGCCGCTATACAGAAGTTCGCGTGCCTGCCGAAGACCCACCACCCATGGCATCACCAGTGCCGGGGGCACCGCAGAAAATCGAATTTCCGGCTCACCGAATCTGGCATTCTGAGAAGCGTAGGTGATGCAGCACATCATTGACAATTCACAGCTGCCGGCAAGACAGTAGCCTCTGACCATGGCAATGACCGGTTTTGAGCATCTCCATGGGTTCATCTCAAACTCGACACACTCGGAAAGCATTCTCCGCGCGCCTATCGGATTGGATTTTCCATACAGATTGCGCCAGTCGACGTTCAGATCATAACCGGCGCCGAAGTGATCCCCGACACCACTCAACACTATGACATGAACCTCATCGTCATTCTCCGCTTCCTGGAACGCCGCCGTTAGTTCCGCCATCAGTTCCTGATTCAGCGCGTTTCGGACTTCCGGCCGATTCAATCGGAAGTGCGCGACATTGTCCTCGCGCTCGATCAGAACTGTGTTTGACATCGGAAATCTGCCAATCAATCAAGTCGCTCCAGCAGGCTGTCTATAAACGCCTCGCACTTGCGAATCTGCTCGACTTCGATGAATTCATTGGGTTTGTGCGCCTGATCAATATGACCTGGACCGCAGACCACGGATGGTATGCCGATTTCCTCAAACAAACCGCCTTCAGTGCCGAAGCTGACGCATGCGGTCCCGGACGTGTTTGACAGATCCTGAGCCAGATTCAGCAGCTCATCATCACTGGTTGCAAGCGCAGGAATGACTGACAGCTCCTCCCACTCGATGCTCGCTTCCGGATACACCGCCTGCATCTCCGGAAGAATTTCAGCAGCAATGTAGCGGTGCATGCGGTCCCAGACCAATTGCGGGTCGTCGTCTGGCAGATGGCGTATCTCAGCTTCGAACTCACAGAACTTAGGCACGATGTTCAATGCTGTTCCGCCTCTGACCAGTCCAGTGTGAACCGTCGTATACGATGGGCTGAACGCATCGTCAAACGGTCCCTCACTGCGAAACTGGCGGGCTTCCTTTTTCAGAAAAGCAATGATCTCCGCGGCAGCTTCAACCGCATTGACACCGATGTGCGCCAGGCCAGAATGAGATTCCAGCCCATGAATCGAGCAACGTCTGGAAATTTTTCCCTTGTGCGAGCGCACCACGCGCATCCCCGTCGGCTCGCCGATCACACAGGAGCGCGGTTTGTGCTGCCGATCGGCCAACTTCTCCAAAAGTGTCCGAACACCGACACAACCGATCTCCTCATCGTACGAAAACGCGAAATGAACCGGCGTCTCCAGATTCTTGTCAATGATCTCAGGAAGCTTGGCAAGACAGATCGCGATAAAACTCTTCATGTCTGAAGTGCCGCGTCCATAGAGCCGATTGCCATCGGCGCTCACCTGGTAGGGATCAGTTGACCAGTTCTGTCCGTCCACTGGCACAACATCCGTATGACCGGACAGCGCAACACCGCCTCTGTCATCCGCGCCGATTGTTGCAAACAGGTTTGCCTTCCTGCCAGTCGCGTCATAGACCAGTTCCGACTGAATTCCGAAGTCTTCCAAGTAGCCTTTGATGAATTCAATCAGTTCTAGATTTGAGTTGCGGCTGGTGGTGTCGAACCCAACCAGATCATGAATCCACTGAATGCTGTCTTTTGTCTCTGTCATATTGAAATCAAGGGGAAAGTCGGTTTACGGGCCAAAGGTTCCAGTGAGGCTCGGACAAGCGAACAGGATGCGGCTTCCAGAATTCCACAGCCGCATCTGACGATTTGAAACACTGTCCAAGCATCACCAAAATTATGTGCGATTTCGTTATAGTATAGTTAGCGTCGGCAGATGAATGCTTTCGACAATTCCATTCCAAGTGGAGCAGACTTCACCATCGTTCAACAATCATCCCTGATTTCTGTAACTGCATCTAGCTTCAGTGCAAGCCTCGGGTTCTAACACTTCCCTCAACACCTTTCTGGGACTGGCCGCGTTCGTAGTCATCGTTGCCGGCATGAAGGTGTCGAGTCCGATACTGGTGCCGGTTCTGCTGGCGATCTTCATCGCCACTTTGAGCGCTCCGCCGCTGCTGTGGCTGGAAAACAGAGGCTTGCCAACCTTTCTGGCGCTGCTGCTCGTCATATCCGTGATATTTCTGATCGGGCTGCTTCTGGCAACTCTGGTTGGAAAATCCATCAACGATTTTCAAAGTCAGCTGCCGATCTATGAGCAGCGTCTCGAATCGCTGTTCAATGTCACACAAAGCACATTAGTCAGCTTCGGCTTGCAGATTCAGCTGACCGAGATCGCCAAGGCGATCAATCCGCAATCCGTCGCGACCGCGGTGGGCGGGCTGGTCAATGAAATCGGCGCACTCATCGCCAACGCGTTCCTGATCTTCCTGATGGTCATCTTCATGCTGTTTGAGGTCTCAACCTTGCCCGCCAAGCTCGCAAAGATCATGAAGCGGCCAGTTCAATCCATCCAAGATCTTTCCAAGTTCCAGCAGAATCTGCAGCGCTACCTGGTGATCAAATCACTCGCCAGCATGGCAACCGCCCTGCTGGTCTGGATCATGCTGACAATTTTCGGGGTCGACTTCGCCATTCTGTGGGCGATGCTCGCATTCTTCTTGAACTTCGTTCCGAATATCGGTTCCATCATCGCCGCAGTGCCGGCTGTGCTGATCACATTGCTTCAGCTTGACGCCTCAACCGCGCTCTGGGTGGCCATTGGCTACTTTGCGATCAATTTCGCGATCGGATCAGTCATTGAGCCGCGCGTCGCGGGACGGCATCTGGGGCTGTCCCCTCTGATCGTGTTCATGTCATTGCTGTTCTGGGGCTGGGTTCTCGGGCCGGTTGGCATGTTTCTCTCCGTGCCGCTGACCATGGTGGTTCGGCTGGTGGCTGAAAGCAGCGAGCACCTGCAATGGCTGGCGGTCGTGTTGAGTGATCGCGCGTAACCGTCGTTTGAATTCAGAAATCAAGTGGAACAGCCTTCAAATGAGTGACCCGAAGCAGAAACTGCAGCCGCCGCTGGCGCCCAGGCACCCGCATACCCACGTCACTCACGGCGACAGCAGAGAAGATCCCTATTTCTGGCTCAACGACCGGAACAGTTCCGCCGTCATCGATTACCTTGAGGCCGAGAATGAATATGCGAAAGTCTCACTCAAGCACACCGAAACCCTGCGGGAGATGCTGGTTGACGAGATGTACAGCCGAATCGTCAAAGAGGACACCTCAGTGCCCGTAAAGCTGGATCACTATGAATACTTTTACAAGGACCGACAGCAGGACGACTACCGGTCACACTGGCGGCGGAGAATCGATGATCCGGCAACTGAAGAGTTGATCATTGACGAGAATGCACTGGCCGCGGGGCAGAAATTCTTCCGCCTTGGAAGCCTGGAGGTCAGTCCCGATCACGAACTGCTGGCTTACGCGACCGATTGCAAGGGCGATGAAATCTACACGATTGAAGTGCTGAAGCTGAAAAACCGGAAAATGCTGCCGGACAGACTGACGAATGCTTCGGGCGATGCAGTCTGGAACCGGAGCGGCTCACTGATCTACTACACCACCTTCAATGAGGTTCACCGGCCCTTTCGCGTCTATCGACATCGTCTGGGTGACAGCCAGGACGATGATGAACTGGTTTTCGAAGAGCCGGACAACGAATTCTATGTCTCAATTTCCGAATCTGACAGCAAGCGATACATTCAGATTGAAGTGAACAGCGCGATCACCTCTGAAGTCTATCTGCTGGATGCCGATGATGATCAGGCACAACCGAAACTGATTTTCAAGCGAAGGGCGAACATAGAGTATGAAGTTGAGGATCGCGGCGATGATCTGTATGTTCTCACCAATGACGACGCGGTGAACTTCCGTCTCGTCAAGACGGCCCTGGCGCATCCGGATCGAAACCGCTGGGTGGATGTCATTCCGCATCGCGAGCAGGTGACGCTGACGGGTTTCCAGATCTTCAGCGATTTTCTGGTGGTTGAGGAGCGGCGCGATGGACTGCCGACTGTCCGAGTGCTCGCGGATGATGCCAGTCAGGGATACACCGTCACAAACCCCGACAAGATTCAGGAACTGAGGCAGCATGCCAACTGGGAATTCGATTCCAGAACCTGCCGCCTGAGCGGCAACGCCCTGGACATGCCATACTCTGTCTATGAGCTTGATCTGTCAACCGGCGCGACAAGACATCTGAAAACCCAGCCCGTCGGAGGCGATTTTGATCCCAGCGACTACGCGACGGAGAAGCATCTGGCGCTCTCGCACGACGGCACCGAAATTCCAATTTACCTCGTTTACAGGAAAGACGCGGTCAGCGAGAGACCCGCGCCGCTGCTGCTCAATGGCTACGGCTCGTACGGCATCAACTCCAGCCTCTTTTTTTCAGCCAAGCGGCTGAGTCTGCTGGACCGGGGAATCATCGTCGCCATCACACAGATTCGGGGCGGCAGTGAGATGGGGCGAAAATGGTACCTGGACGGCAAACTGAAAAACAAAAAGAACACCTTCCGCGACTTCAACGCCTGCGCCAGCTACCTGATAGACGCTGGCATCACCAGCCCGGATCAGCTGGCGATCGTTGGCGGCAGCGCGGGCGGCCTGGTGGTTGGAAATTTCATCAACTCGGACAGCCACCGCTGCAAGGCGGCGATTGCGATGGTTCCGTTTGTCGATCTGGTCACCACCATCTTGGATGACTCTCTGCCTCTGTCAGAAGTGGAGAGGGATGAGTGGGGCAACCCCAATGATGCTGAGATGTACGATTACATGAAGTCCTACTCACCTTACGACAACACCCGCGAGAAAGATTACCCGGCGCTGATGATCACGGCTGGATTGAACGATCCTCGGGTCGGCTTCTGGGAGCCCGCCAAGTGGGCCGCCAGAATTCGCCGATGCAAGACCGACAGCAACCCGCTGCTTCTGATCACCGAAATGGATTCCGGTCATTCCGGCGCTTCGGGCCGGCGCGATTCATTGCGCGAGACCGCGAGAGAATACGCGTTTATCATTGACCAGCTGCGAGCCGATGACGAAACGCACCAGCGCCAGGATTCATGACTCATCAGTGAGAACAGATCGCCAGCACTTTCCGTATACAGATTTCACAATTGAGGAGATTCAATGCCGCAGCAAATCAGAGTGAACGATCCGGTTGAATTCCGGACCGCAGACCAGCTGGTATCAGGATTTGTCACGTCAATCAACGGACGGCGAGCCGATGTGACGCTGTCGAACGGTCTGGAGTATCGGGTCTCGCTGCCTCTGCTCCGCCGAAGGCAAGGCGTGGCGCCGAAGCTCATCTTCACCAGCAGGATCAAGAATCGCTGCGCGTTCAGTCTGAATGATGAGGTTTATTTTGAGGACAAGAGCAAGAGAATCTCCGGAACAATCTGTCAGCTGAATCCAGCCCGAGCGCGCGTCAAGACAGATGACGGATACTGGGACATTCCCTACGGAATGCTGCAGGGCAAAGACAACGCGGAACGCGGCAGGCGGAATCTCGCGAAACTCACTGCGACGGTGGAACAGGCGGATCGGCTGCTTCAGAAGCACGGGCTCAAAGACTGGCGGTTCACATTTGACAATGCAAGCAAACGCGCCGGAAGCTGCGTGTACGAGTCACAGCTGATCACGCTCTCGCTGCCATTCTGTCTGGAAGCGGACCAGGCAGATATCTCTGACACGATTCTTCACGAAATCGCGCATGCGCTGGTCGGGCCCGAGCACGGCCACGATCTGACCTGGCAGCTCAAGGCCCGGCAGATCGGCTGCAGTGCGGAACGAACGCATTGTGTGGACTTCTCGGCGCCGAAGTTCATCATCTCCTGCAAGAAGTGCGGCACCTATGGCGTGCGGAACAAGCGCGGCCGAAACCGGGTCTGCAGAGACTGTCGAACACCGATTACCTACGAGTTTTATTCAGAAGAGCTTTGGAACTCCTATCGGAAATAAGTCCCGGCGAATACGGCGGCGGACCTTATGACCCACCGCTGGATTCGACGGCGAATTTCAAGGTTCGCTCCGACCGGAACGCACTTAGAATTGAAGCGCGCTCCAATGCCAGCGCGAACCGCCGCGCACTCATCATCTGCGTGTCAATTGTCTCTATCGCGGCAATCGCCATCGCTATAATGTTCGCTTTGTTTGGAGCATGGCTGATACTGCCATTTGCAGGCTTGGAAATTGCCCTGCTTGCGATTGGAACATTCATCGTCTGTTCCCACACTGATGACGCCGACTCGCTGGTGATCACCCGGAATTATGTTCATCTGGCACAGCGGCGGCGATCACAGCAGTCTGTCAGTTCGTTCATCAGGCAATCGACAAGAATTGTGCTTTCGCCCGGTGAAACTGGACACGAGCCGGTCCGTCTTCTGGTTGTCTGTCGGGCAGAAAAACTCGAGATTGGAGAGTTTTTGATTGAAAGTTCAAAAAAGCGTCTGCATCGGCAGTTGACTGAGTGGGTCAGCAATCATGTATAAATTTCGACAAGTAACCGCCCGTATGGGAGCCCGTTGATGTCACGAATTCTCTATAGCGCGCGAAACCTGCTGTGCATTGCCGCAGCCGCTGTCGCACTGTTTCCACTGAGCGTCCATGCGGAATGGGGGTTGAATCTGCCGCCGCCGGCGACATCAGTCGCCAGTCGAATCCTCGACCTGCACAATGCCATCATGATCGTGTGCCTGATCATTTTCATTGTCGTTTTCGGCGTGATGTTCTATTCGCTTTACGCACACCGGAAAAGCAAAGGGCATGAAGCGCATCAGTTCTCTCACAACTCCAAGCTTGAGGTGATCTGGACCATCATACCGTTTTTCATTCTTGTCGGCATGGCCATTCCATCGACAGCCACCCTGCTCTACATGGAAGACACCACGGAAGCGGACCTGACAGTCAAGATCACCGGCTACCAGTGGAAATGGCATTACGAGTACCTTGAGCACGATATCGACTACTACAGCAACCTATCCACCCCGCGCGCTCAGATTGAGAATCGGGAGCCCAAAGGCGAGCACTATCTTCTAGAAGTGGACAATCCGATCGTTCTGCCCGCCAATCGGAAGATTCGATTCCTGATCACAGCCAACGATGTCATTCACGCCTGGTGGATACCCAAGTTCGGCGCCAAGAAGGATGCCATCCCCGGCTATATCAACGAATTCTGGTTCAACATCGACACTCCGGGAGTCTACCGGGGACAGTGCGCCGAGCTTTGCGGCAAGGACCACGGCTTCATGCCGATTGTCGCGGATGTGCTGGACCCTGCCGATTTCGACGCCTGGGTTGAATTCAACAGGCCCAGACAGGTTGCGGCAGCAACTGTCGAGGCGGCCGCGATGACCGATGAGACCGAAGCGCCCGCCGCCGAACCCGCTCCGGCCCGCGATTGGACCATGGACGAGCTGATGGCGCATGGCCAGACGGTGTACTTCCAGTGCATTGCCTGCCACGGTCCGGACGGTCAGGGCGTTCCGCCGACATTCCCGCCGCTGACCGGCAGCGAGATCACCACCGGGCCTTTGGAAGCGCACATTGACATAGTGATGAACGGGAAGCCCAACACAACCATGCTGCCGTTCAAGCTGCAGCTGAGCGATGAGGACATTGCCGCAGTCATCACTTACGAGCGCAATGCGCTGGGCAACAGCGTAGGCGACATGGTTCAGCCATCACAGATCGCCGCCCTGCGATAAGGCAGCATGCAACGCACCCGTTAACTGAACAGACAATTACATAGCGATACAAGGTAAACACATTATGTCCGCTGCGCATACCGAAGCACACGACCACCATCACGATCACCGCCCGAGCGGGATCATGCGCTGGTTGACAACCACCAACCACAAGGACATCGGCACGATGTACCTGATATTCTCGCTGACGATGTTTTTCGTCGGCGGCGTCATGGCGCTGGCCATTCGCGCTGAGCTGTTCCAGCCGGGACTGCAGGTGGTCAATCCTGAACTTTTCAACTCACTGACGACGATGCATGCGCTGATCATGATTTTCGGCGCGATCATGCCTGGGTTTGTGGGTTTTGCGAACTGGCTGATTCCGATGATGCTCGGCGCGCCGGATATGGCGCTGCCCAGAATGAACAACTGGAGTTTCTGGATTCTGCCTTTCGCATTCGCCATGCTGCTGGGTACCCTGTTCACAGTCGGCGGCGGGCCGGCTTCAGGCTGGACTCTCTATGCGCCGCTGTCCGTGCAGGGCGGTGTCGGTGTTGACATGACGATTCTTTCCATTCACATGATGGGAATCTCATCGGTACTGGGCGCGATCAATATCATCGTAACCATCATGAACATGCGGGCGCCGGGCATGGGTCTGATGAAGATGCCGCTGTTTGTCTGGACCTGGCTGATCACCGCATTCCTGCTGATCGCGGCCATGCCGGTTCTGGCCGGCGCGGTAACCATGCTGCTGACAGACCGGCATTTCGGCACGGCTTTCTTTGATCCTGCCGGCGGCGGCGATCCGGTGCTCTTCCAGCACATATTCTGGTTTTTCGGACATCCCGAGGTCTATATTCTGATTCTGCCGGCCTTCGGAATCATCTCGCAGATCGTGCCGACTTTCTCCCGCAAGCCGCTGTTCGGTTACGACAGTATGGTGTTCGCCACAGCGGGCATTGCATTCCTGTCATTCATCGTGTGGGCCCACCACATGTTCACAGTCGGCATGCCGCTGGCGGGCGAGTTGTTTTTCATGTATGCGACGATGCTGATCGCGGTGCCCACGGGAGTCAAGGTTTTCAACTGGGTTGCCACCATGTGGCGAGGGTCAATCACTTTTGAGACCCCGATGCTGTTTGCGCTGGCGGTTGTGTTCCTGTTCACCATCGGCGGTCTGTCAGGTTTGATGCTGGCGATTGTCCCGGCAGATTTTCAGTATCACGACACCTATTTTGTTGTCGCGCATTTCCACTATGTCCTGTTTTCCGGCTCCATCATGGCAATGATGGGCGCCACCTACTACTGGCTGCCGAAATGGACCGGGCGCATGTATCACGAAGGCTTGGGCAAGACGCATTTCTGGCTGACGACCATTTTCTTCAATGTCACGTTTTTCCCACAGCACTTCCTGGGCCTGGCAGGAATGCCGAGACGCATCCCTGACTATGCGCTGCAGTTCACAGAATTCAACATCATCTCGACCATCGGCGCATTCGGACTGGGACTTGCCCAGCTGCTGTTTGTCTACATCATCGTTCAGGCTGTGCGCGGCAGGAATGAGAAAGCGACAGCGCAGGTCTGGGAAGGGGCAGAAGGGCTTGAGTGGACTGTTGAATCACCGCCGCCCTACCATACATTTGAAACGCCTCCGACAGTCAAGTGAGTGATTCTAGGAACGCGAAATTGTCAAAAGAGCAACGCGTCAATGTCAAGCGCACTGCGCTGCTTCTTGGCTGTGTCTCACTAGTGTTCTTTATCGCGATCATGGTGGTTGAATACTTCAGGTAGTCAGAATGTCAGAAGCAGGCACAAGAAAGCGTTCAAACACACGCTGGATCATCATGCTGTCCGGGGCGGTGGTGCTGATGTTCGGGTTTGGGTATGCGCTGGTTCCGCTTTACGACCTGTTCTGTGAAATCACTGGAATCGGCGGCAAGCCGACTGTCGCAGATGTGCAGCACGACCAGTCTGTCATTGCAATCGACTCGGACCGGGAGGTTACAATCGAGTTCACCGCAAATGCCAACAACAGCATTCCGTGGACGATCAAACCACTGGTGAAAAAGACAAAAGTGCATCCGGGTGAGATTCACGTGATGAATTACCTGGTAACGAACACATCGAACGAGACCATGGTCGGGCAGGCTGTACCGAGCATCACACCGATGCAAGGCGCCAAAGACCTTGTCAAACTTGAGTGCTTCTGCTTCAGCGCTCAGACGCTTGGTGCCGGCGAAGCGCGGGAGATGGCGGTGCGGTTCTATGTCGATTCGGATCTGACAAATGAAATCAACACGCTGACACTGTCTTACAGTTTCTATCCACTCAATCAAGCGGCTCAGACTGATGGCAATCAGTCAAAATCTGATGACGATGCTCAAATGGATCATTCAAGCCATAAACAGGCAAGCAGCTGACACTCTGAGCGCAGTCTGACACAAATATTTGAACAAAACGAGGATAAACAATGAGCGCTTCGAACGGCGACTATTATCTCCCTGAACCCAGTCCCTGGCCACTGGTCGCGTCTGTCGGCCTCTTCACCCTGGCTGGCGGATTTGTCATGCTGGTCAATGAAGTCAGCGTCGCACCGTGGGTGATGCTGGTTGGCGGACTGATCATTGCCTTCATGATGTTCGGCTGGTTCGGTGTGGTTGTTTTTGAGAGTGAAGGAGGGAAATACAACGCCCGAGTCGATGTGTCGTTCCGGATGGGAATGCTGTGGTTCATATTCTCCGAGGTGATGTTCTTCGGCGGCTTTTTCGGGGCCTTGTTCTACCTTAGAAATCTAGCTGTGCCGTGGCTGGCAGAAACCGATCTGCTGTGGATGGGGTTCGATGGCGGCTGGCCGACTGCGGGTCCCATGGGGCCCGACCTGATTGCGTCGGACACGCCGGCAGCGGCTGGTCAATTCTCGACGATCGGCGCCTGGGGTATTCCAGTCTGGAACACCCTGATTCTTCTAACTTCCAGCGTCACCGTCACCATCGCCCATTGGGAGCTGAAGAAGGACAACCGCCCAGCGCTGGTCTTCTGGATGGCGATCACTGTAGTGCTTGGATTCCTGTTTCTTTACCTGCAAGGATTTGAGTATGCGCATGCTTACGCTGACCTCGGCCTGACTTTGGGAACAGGCGTTTACGGCGCCACGTTCTTCATGCTGACTGGCTTTCACGGCGCGCATGTCACCATCGGTGCGATCATCCTTCTGGTCATCACGGTTCGCTGCATCCGCGGTCATTTCAAACCCGATCATCACTTCGGATTTGAGGCGGCGGCCTGGTACTGGCATTTTGTCGATACAGTATGGGTGGGACTCTTTATTTTCGTCTACGTCGTCTAGCCATCAGACCGCAGTCCGTGTTCATCAGGATTGCAAGGATGCTTCGTAGTTTCATTTTTCGTTCACGGCCGAGTCAGAGTGAGTGAGCAGATTGCTGGTGTGCGGATCGAACTTCGGCACACTGAGCCGAAGATCTGGCGCCGAGTTGAGATTCCGATCTACATTTCTTTAACTACGCTGCACGAAATCATCCAAACTGCATTTGAGTGGGATGGCTATCATTTGGCAGCGTTCAAAGTCGACAGAGAATTCTACAGCGCACCAAACAATTACGGCGATCGAATCGATGCTGACTACACATCAGATGAGTTGCGCCTGTTCGATGTAGTTCGCAAGGGGATCAAGCGGTTCAGGTACATCTATGATTTCGGCGATTATTGGGAGCACGACATCATTCTTGGCAAGGTGCGAGTTGCCAAGAAGCCTATGGAATTCGCCAAGCTGCTTGGCGGCGCTTTCCCTGCCCCGGAGGAAGACAGCGGAGGTTGGTTTCACTTCGATGAGGATGATGTTCCTGAAGAATTCGAGAACGAGACGATACAAAAATCGCTGAAGACAATTCCGCTGATCTAAACCCGATTTTCCAGATGGTTCAATCTGAATGCAGCTATTGTTGACGTTGGAAAATCACTTTGCATCCGCGGCCATTTCAAACCCGATCATCAGTTCAGATCCGAAGCGGCGGCCTGGCGCTGGCATTTTGTCGATAGAGTGTGAGTGAAGCTCTTTAATTCCGTCTGCGTCGTATGGTCCTCAAACTTCATTTCATTTTCATCAGGAGTGCAACATTGCTTCATCTCACTTCCACGACCGTATCAGTATGAGCGAGCAAGTCGCCGGCGTACGTATCGAAATTCGAGGCACTCAACCGAAGATCTGGCGTCGGGTCGAAGTTCCGATCTATATTTCGCTGACCACGCTGCACAATATCATCCAAACTGCGTTTGATTGGGAAGGCGAGCACATGGCGGCTTTCTTTATCGGCGAAGAGGACTATAGCGCGCCGAACATTTTCGGCGATCACGTGGACGCTGACCATACTTCCGATGAAATGCGCTTGTCCGATGTGGTTCGCAGGGGGATCAAGCGGTTCAAATACGTTTATGACTTCGGCGATTATTGGGAGCACGACATCATTCTCGGCAAGGTGCGAGTTGCAAAGAAGCCAATGGAATTCGCCAAGTTGCTTGGCGGCGCGCTTCCTGCCCCGGTTGAAGATGGCGGAGGCGGGGATTGGTTTGATTTTATTGACGACGATGATGACGAATTCGATGACGACTATCTCGATTCAATTTTAGAGGGTATCGAATTTGACTACGATGAACTCGACGACTATGAAGAAGAAGAGTTTTTATCGTGGCTTGAGGAGATGGAATTTGACGAGGAAGAATTCGATAAAGATACGATGCAAGTATTGCTGAGGACAGTCCCGTTGACCTAAGTCCGATCTGCCAGATCGTTTCACTCATGCACAATCCCGCCTAATATGAACGAGATTCCTGTTTTATCTGAACGCGATTCCTGCGTTATCTGAACACTCGCATCGGCGCTCGGAGCGGCCGGCCTCGGCGAGCGCTCTTCTCAGCCCTGTTCGATTTTCGGCCTGTCATCAGGTTCAATTGCTCACAGAAGATTTCGGTGGAATGGGCACCGTATTGCTAGGCGTTATCCAGCCTGTGTAGATACCACCGACAATCAAAGCAAACAGCAAAACCCAAATTGATATTCGGGCGGTAAGCGCCTTGACCGTTCGGTTTCCAGAGCCGCGATCTTTCAGCATATACCAGAATGCGGAAGCCAGACTACCGATCATTACCAGCATCAACAGTGCAATAATGAGTGTTTGTGCTGTCATTTAAACGTAATTTGAATTCTTGCAATTGCGCGCTGTGCGCAGACAACTTTCAGAAAGGAATTCATCACGCCGAATGAATTTGGAACGAAACGCACCTGCTGATCGGCTGCATCGTCTGAATTCCGCTGTCAATTTTTCCAATCCACCAAGTCATCAATCGTCAGATTCAGCGCAAGGGACATTTGACGATAGAGTTCAAGCGATCCAGTCCTGCGACGATTTTTTCTGCAACAAACACATTCAATTCGCTATTGACTGTAAAAACCATGCGCCAGTTCCTCTGATATGCAGGAACTGATCTTTCCTTTCGGCAATTTCCTCAGTTGCTGCGTAATCCAGTCAATGTGACACGCACTTTCCAGTTTATGTGACACAATAAATCCAGTGAAAACGTCACGCGATCTGCTGAAGCAGATAACTCAATTCAAAAGCAAATTGGTTCTGATGACGAAATCAATCATTCCACTTTCTGTGTTCCGAGTTGAAGCACACTACAAATTTTATTGCGAAAGCACGCATGAGTTATTTCAGAATTTCGCAAGTGGTAAAATCGCAGCAGGAAATGAGAGAATTGAATTCGCTACAGGTCTGCGCAGGTCCGTCTGCTGATTTTGCTTTTGGCTGCCGTATGTAATCCGTCAGATTTCTGATCGACTGCTTTGATCGCTCGCAACGTCTGTCAAATTGAGAATGCCCTGAACTCTGGCCGCAAATGATTTATCTGAGAACTCAACATGTCTGAATTTGGAAAAATCGCCGGATCAATCGTTGAAGACTACTATAGAGGGCGATTTGATCTCTCTGCGAGGGAAAATGTCACGGCGGCAGCGTCCTGGTCTCAGTTGCCGCAGGTTGAGTGCGTCCAATATCTGCGGGATGCGAAAGTATCCGATCGGACTGTCTTGCTGTATCTCACATTCCTGTCAGCGATCGACCGCGCGCGGGATTCTCAAAAATGCTGGTGGAATGGACTTGAGCTTTTTGAAGATCACCCGGAAGTCTTCGATCCGCTGGAACTTTTCAAAATCACCGTTGATCAATTGGCGGATTATCTCAATGAATTCGAAGTCTCCCAGAACAACAGGCAGGATCCGGAAGCTTGGCTCAATATCGCGCAAACCATCACCTTTGAAAGCCACTGCCCTGTCAGCCGCGTCATTTACGGAAAAACCGTCGATGCCAAACAGCTGCTCAAGGACCTTGGCACTAAAGGTGAGGATGGAAGAAATCGCTTTCCAATCCTGAGCGGACCAAAGACTGGTCAGAAATGGATTCGCCTGCTTGCCAGTCCCGGCGGCGCCAAGATTGCCCATCTGGATACCTTGCCGATTGCAGTCGATTCCCATGTCAGCCGTGCAACGGACAATCTGGGAATGATCAAAGCTGACCGTCTTGATTCCGCAAGTGACACTGACTATATTCAGTCTGTATGGAGAAGCGCAGTTGCGGTCATTCAAGTGGAGGAACCTGACGGCATTCGAGAGACCTGCGCGGGGCTTGACCCAGCATTGTCTTTTTTCAGCAAGTATGGCTGCGGTCACTGTGACAAAGTCGGCGCCCCAGTGCGGATTGGCCTAGCCTGCAACCATTGCAAGCTTTTCCGGTGAGTGGAACGCATCTCTCAATGCTGATCTGAAACTATTCTTTGTCTCAGGCCGCGCTGAGCAAATCTATTTTCATTTTTCGAATTTCTTGTGAAACTTGAATTTCGCTTTAGACTCATTCCAACGCTTGCTACAGCTGTTCTGCTGCCGGCGCTTCTGGGACTGGGATTCTGGCAGCTTGATCGGGCTCAGCAGAAGACTGAAATTCATTCTCTATACCAAAGCCGAATCGACTCTCCGCCTGTATCCATCGGCTCCGCGATCGAATCACCTCATGAACTTGAATTCCGTCGGCTGAGAGCAACCGGAACTTGGGATTCGAACTATGAGTTTCTCTTGGACAATCGAGTTCGACGCGGTCAGCCCGGCTTCCATGTGATCACACCGCTGATTTTTCGCGGTAGGCAATCCGCGGTGCTGGTGAATCGAGGATGGATTCCCGGCGCTCTTGACCGAAGCCAGCTGCCCGTCGTGCCACCTTTGAACAACGAGTCTACAGTAACTGGAATGGCAGTCATTCCACCTGCAAACGCATTCGTTTTGAAAAATCCGCCTCCCATTCAGCCCGGCAGTTGGCCGCGTGTCTGGCAGACACTTGACATCGAACGATTTGCCAGTGCTGTTCCCTATCAAGTTCAGGGTGTTGTGATTCAATTGGATGATGAATATCAGACCGGTTTCGAGCGGCAGTGGCCGCCGCCGGACAACAGTTGGATCGCGCGTCACAAGGCGTATGCCTTTCAGTGGTTTGCGCTTGGCGCAACTTTGCTTGTGATATACTTCCTACTGATTTTCCGGCCTCGCCGAAGTTAGGTCACCAGTCTGCAAACTTCTTAAATTAGCAAATTAATTCAACAGCTTAATTACTGGATTCCGACGCTTTCATCGACCTGAATGAGAGTTGTTTCCTGAATTCACAATCCGCTCATCGAATTCCAGTCTGCCGCTCGTCAGCAACCCAAGCCATGACTACAGATATTTCCAACCCTTCTGATATTTCGGCGCCCCTGCCGGTTCGCAGCTTACTGCAGGAATATTACCGGATAACCAAGCCCAGGGTCGTTGCCCTGATCATGTTCACTGCCATTGCAGGCATGTTTCTGGCTGTGCCGGAACTGCCGAATCTTCTGACACTGGCATTTGCGACACTGGGTATCGGTCTGGCGGCCGCTTCCGGTGCGGCAGTCAATCATGTGCTGGACGAGGACAAGGATTCAAAGATGAATCGCACTCGCTACAGACCGATACCATCTGGAAGAATCGAGACCCGCTCCGCCCTGATTTTCGCCTGTGTGCTGGCGGCTGTCTCGATGGTTGTTCTGACTGTTGCAGTCAATCCGCTGACCAGCGTTCTGACATTTGCGTCTCTGATCGGATATGCAGTCATCTACACTGTGTTTCTGAAGCATGCGACACCGCAGAATATCGTGATCGGCGGCGCGGCCGGAGCCATGCCTCCGGTTCTTGGCTGGACGGCAATGACAGGTGAGCTGAGTTCAGATGCTTTTCTGCTGTTTCTGATCATCTTCTGCTGGACACCGCCGCATTTTTGGGCATTGGCACTTTACCGACACCAAGACTACAAGAACGCCGAAATCCCAATGCTGCCGGTAACTCACGGACAGAAGTTCACTCGTCTGCAAATCCTGCTTTACACGGTTCTGCTGGTTGCGGTCTCAATCATGCCCTTCGCAACGGGTCTCTTCGGCCTGCTGTACCTGGCGGCGACGATTGTGCTCGGCGCCATATTCATCTCTTTCGCAATTCGATTGTTTCGAGAGTACAGCGATGTTCTGGCCCGAAAAATGTTCCGATTTTCTATCCAGTACCTGGCGGCTCTTTTCGCAGTCATGCTGCTTGACCACTACCTGTTCAAAATCATACTCATCTAGTGTGTCACCTTCTGACACATGAAATCAGACAGAAACAAGCAGCATTGCTGAAAAGGAAATGACCGATTATGCAGCAATCAGAGCGTTATCGCCGCTTGACGGGCGGTACTTTGGCAAAGTCGATCCACTGCGCGACATCTTCAGTGAATATGGGCTGATCAAGCTTCGGCTGCACGTCGAAGTCGAATGGCTGATTCACCTGGCGAGCCTTCCGCAGCTGGTGGAGCTCGCGCCGCTGTCCGCACAATCCATTGAATCTCTGCGCAGCCAGGTTGAGCGATTCTCTACAGAGGATGCGCTGGCCGTGAAAAAGATTGAGCGCAAGATCAATCATGATGTCAAAGCGCTTGAGTACTTCATGAAGGATCGCACCGCGCAGATCGACGAGCTGACCGAAGCCAAGGAGTTCATACATTTCGGCTGCACCTCCTATGACATCAATGACAACTGTTTCGGCCTGATGCTGAAGTCTGCGCGAAATTCAATCCTGGTACCAGAGATTTCGAAGATCGTCAGCGATCTGTCGAAACTGGCCACTGCCTTCGCCGAAACGCCGATGCTCGCGCGGACGCACGGACAGCCTGCCTCGCCAACAACTGTGGGCAAGGAGTTCAGGGTATTCTCATCCCGGCTTTCGAATCAACTTGACGCATTCAACAGCATTGCCATCAAAGGGAAACTGAGCGGAGCAACGGGCAATTTCAACTCACTGATGGTTGCCAATCCCGAGATCGACTGGCCAAAGACAGCCAGGGATTTTGTTGAATCTCTCGGTCTTGAATTCAATCCGGTCACCACTCAGACCGAAGCCCACGACTACATCGCGGAATTCTGTCACGCGCTTCAGCGGGTCAACGCCATCCTGCTTGATCTTTGCCGCGACATCTGGGGTTATATTGCAATCGGCTATTTCAAGCAGAAGGTCATCGAGCGGGAAGTCGGCTCATCAGCGATGCCGCACAAAGTCAATCCAATCGATTTTGAGAATGCGGAAGGCAATCTTGGCGTTGCCAATGCGCTTTTCAGCCATCTGGCCGAAAAACTGCCGATCAGCCGCTGGCAGAGAGACTTGAGTGATTCCACCGCACTCAGGAATCTCGGAGTGCCCATCGGTCACAGTCTTATCGCCTACCAAGCAATCCAGACCGGACTCTCCAAGCTGGAAATCAATCCGCAGCGGCTCAATGCGGACCTCGACAATGCCTGGGAAGTGCTGAGTGAAGCAATCCAGACAATATTGCGCAAACACGGCGGAGAGCTGCCCTACGAGCGAATGAAGGAGTTGACTCGCGGGGTTTCGGTGTCAGAAATTGAGATCCGTGAATTTATCAGCGGTCTTGATCTGCCAGAATCAGACCGGAAAAAGCTGAGCAAGCTCACACCGCGCGATTACATCGGATACGCGGTGGCCATCGCCCGCGGCGAAATCGAATCAGATTAGCTGAAAGCGGCGGAAAAAGCTACTGAACTGCCTGTTCGTTGCAAAGGTCCATGAAATTGCCGACGATGAGGTGTTCCTCACCCGTCAATTCAATCTCACCGGATATATCGCCCGGAGAGATCGAATACTTGAACTGAACGGATTTGGCATCCCCCAGACCTCGCAGTGTATTGAAATAGCCATCATTGCCCGGGCTGATGTTGTTCGACATGAATGTGTCATTCTCACTTGCCGCAATCCAGACATCAGAGTACTTTTTCGACCCGAAATCAGAATTTACCGTGCGAATGGTGGAAGGGTCGCTCACGAAACCGTGACTCAGCAGCACAGCCTGGTAATCCTTGAAGCACGCGAATGACAGGAATGGATGCGGATTGTCCTCAATGTATGGATGCACCGCACCGCAGTACAGAAAGCCCGGTTCTGCAACCCAGCAGTTGCCGCCCTTGACCCAGTTCAGTTTTTCAGGTGTCCCCTGGGCAAACACTAGACCTGAGAATAACATCAGGCAGCCAATCGCCGAAATAGCGGATAATTTTTTGAAGATAGCCATATTGTCAAAGAGGTGCTTGGTGAGAGAATCTGTGCGAAGTTATATGTTGATTCGGATCGGAAAACCTTACGATTAGACCAGCGCGCCACTGTTGAGTTACGTCGAATGAACGCTAAAGCGATCAGATTGTCAAAGTACCTGTCCCAACAGGGAATCTGCTCGCGGCGAGAGGCCGAATTTTTCATTCAGAAAGGCTGGCTCGACGTGAATGGAACAACCGTCATTGAACTTGGAACAAAGGTCAGCGAAAATTGCGAAGTGACCCTTCATCCGCAAGCCAAGGCATACCAGAATAAACTGATCACCGTGCTGCTTCACAAACCGGTTGGCTATGTTTCCGGACAGCCGGAAAAGGGTTACCGACCTGCCGTCTCACTTGTTTCCCGAAGCAACCGATACCGAAACAGCGACGCGTCAAGCGAGCTTCAAATCAAGTGGCCGATCAGAAACCTTGCACCCGCAGGGCGGCTTGACATTGATTCGACCGGTCTATTGGTTTTCACCCAAGATGGGCGAATTGCCAAGAGGCTTATTGCAGCGGATTCCGAAGTCGAGAAAGAATACCTGGTGCGGGTCGATCGCGAGGTCAAGCCCCAGCAAGTCAGTCGGCTCACCTTGGGACTGCGTCTCGACAATGTCGATCTGGCGCCCGCGAAAGTGGAATTGCTGGATGACAATTACTTCCGCATGATATTGACAGAAGGCCGCAAACGTCAAATCAGGCGGATGTGTGAATTGGTCGGCCTTGAGGTGACCGGACTCAAACGGGTTCGCGTCGGCAATGTCAGGCTGGGTTCGCTGCCGGTTGGCAAGTGGCGATTGCTCGGTCCAAACGAGTCATTTTGAACGTGCCGGGCTATAATCTGCTCTGGCCTGTGCTCTCCAGAATGGACCCGGAGCGGGCTCATCGTCGAACTATCGCACTGTTAAAATCTGCATCAGACAGTCAATATCTGAATCAGTCTGTCACAAAACTGTATCGGAACAAAGTGCCGGAACTTCCGGTTGAGCTTTTCGGCAGACGGTTGAGCAATCCTGTCGGACTGGCCGCAGGATTTGACAAGAACGGAGTTGCTTATGCTGGACTCGCCGCGCTGGGATTCGGGCTGGTTGAGCTTGGCACGGTCACTCCGAAAGCGCAGCCCGGCAATCCCGGAGTCCGAATCTTCCGGCTGAACGAAGAGCAGTCCATTATCAACCGGCTGGGATTCAACAGCGATGGTTTGGATGCTGTGCTCAATAATCTGGCGCGCCATTCGAATTCCATAAGGCCCGCAATGCTTGGCATCAATATCGGCAAAAACACGGGCACTCCGAACGATCGCGCCATTGATGACTATCTTCTCTGTCTCAATGCGATCTATGAGCATGCTGATTACGCTGTGCTTAATCTGTCATCTCCGAATTCGCCGGGCCTTCGGTTGCTGCAGCAGGAGTCCGAATTCAACCAACTGCTGCATTCCATCTTGAAGCAGCGCAATGAACTGGCCGATCAGCATGGCGGCAAAGTCTTACCCATCGCAGTGAAGGTGTCACCCGATCTTGAGCCGGGGCAGATCGAATCAATTGCTGAAATTTCATTGCATCATCGAATCGATGCCCTGATCGCAACCAATACGACCACTGCCAGAGCTGCGCGAGTTTCCCACAAGCATTACAACGAAGCCGGCGGTCTCAGCGGCAGACTGCTGAGAGACCAAGCCACGGAAGTGATTCGCGGCCTTGCAAACGCCACCCGAGGCCAGATTCCAATTCTCGGTGTCGGAGGCGTGAGTTCAGCTCAAGATGCCTGGGATAAATTGCTGGCTGGCGCAGCCGCGGTGCAGCTTTATTCCGCAATGGTATTTCAAGGCCCCGCCATCGTCCGCAAAATTGCAACGGGGCTGGCTGAACTGGCTGAACCCTACGACAGCAGTGATTTTTCCACCGCGATCGAACTCGCGCGGCAGCAGATCTAAACGCTCAGCCCCAGCCCTTCATCAGCGCCGATCATCAGATTCATGCACTGAACCGCGGCGCCGCTCGCACCTTTGCCGAGATTGTCAAGGATTGCAACCAGCAGAATATGTCCGGAAGGATGTCCGCTGACCGTCAGCTCAATTCGATTGGTATGGTTGCATCGTCTGGGATCAAAGGTTCGCGGGTCAGCCGAATCAGAATCCAGCCTACGTATCTGAACAAAGGACTCATCTCCATAGCGTGCGTCGTACACATTCCGAATACTATCGCATCGATCGTCACTTGATCCGTCGAGCCAATCGGCATGCAGCGGAATTTCCACTCGCATCCCCCTGAAAAAAGGCCCCACCCGCGGCAGAAACTGCGGCTCTCGCATCAAGCCGGAATACTTCATCATTTCTGGAATGTGCTTATGCACGCGCTCCAGCCCATAAGGGGCGGAATATGGAATCGAAAGCAATTCATTCTCCGGGTCTTCCCAGCTTTCAATCAGACTTCGACCACCCCCGGAGTATCCCGACAGCGCGTGAATATTGAATTGACAGTCCGGCGCGAGCAGACCTTCCTCAATCAAAGGCCGAAGGAGCAGAATGACACCCGTTGGATAACAGCCGGGATTGGCGACTTTGCTTGAAGATTGGATCGATTGCCGGACTTCCGGGGCAAGCTCGGGCATGCCGAAGTCCCATCCATCTGCCACCCGATGCGCCGTGCTGGCATCAATCACTTTGGTGTCGAGCTCTTGAGCCCACTCGACAGACTGACGAGCCGCATCGTCGGGCAGGCACAGAATTGTCAGGTCCGATTCTCTGATCGCCTCCCGCCGCGCACCATCCTCCTTTCTGACTGCATCAGGCAGACGGATAACTTCGATGTCAGACCGATTCTCAAGAAAGTCAAAAACTTGAAGAGCAGTGGTGCCAGCCTGACCATCGACGAATATTTTCGCGGCTGAAGTCTGGTTCATCCTTCCATGGGAAGCATTACAGGACTGTCGTCAGACCAAGTCAGCCAGACCTTCCGATCGGTCGTATGCATCTGATCCAGCACACCGGTCAGATTCTGCAGCGCAACTGAGATCGGACTCTCCCGTCCCTCGACGTGAATGTAGAAATGGCTGCGGTCACCAAGATAGGCCGAAGGCCCCATACGACCCTTGACGCAGTTGTGATTCTGATCAGGCTGTTCGAATGAAATTGACAATTTTTCAGGGCGAATAGCCAGTGTGAAATCCCCTCCGGGCGCTACGACGGCTCGATCGACCTCACACTTGATATCGCCCAAGTCACGAGCCCGTCCCACAGCAACACCGTCCGAAAAATCCTGCAGTCTGCAATCGAAGAAGTTCATCGTTCCAATGAAGTCAGCAACAAATCTTGATTTGGGCTGTTCGTAAAGCAAGCCGGGCGTTGAGACTTCAATGATATTGCCCTGATTCATCACTGCGATTCGATCCGACAGCGTGAGCGCTTCTTCCTGGTCGTGGGTGACAAACACAAAGGTGATTCCAACCTGCTGCTGAAGCACGCGAAGCTCAATCTGCATCTGCTCCCGCAGTTTCTTATCCAGCGCACCGAGCGGCTCGTCCAGCAGCAACACCTTGGGCTGCTTGATCAGCGCCCGCGCCAAAGCCACGCGCTGGCGCTGTCCGCCGGAAAGCTCGTTGGCCCCGCGATCGCCGTAACCCGGCAGTTTGATCAGCTCCAGCATCTGATCGATTCGCCCGGCCAGTTCCTGTTTTGAAAGACCTGATTTACGCATGCCGAAAGCAATATTCTCTCCGACATTCAGATGCGGGAAGATGGCATAGTTCTGGAAAACCATGTTGACCGGGCGAATGTTCGGCGGCGACAGGGTCACATCCTGCCCGTCAATCTCAATTGCGCCTTCAGTCGGCAGTTCAAAGCCGGCCAGCATGCGAAGCAGTGTTGTCTTGCCGCAGCCCGACGGGCCGAGCAGTGAGAAGAACTCTCCCCTCAGCACATCCAGGTGCGCGTTGTTCACCGCGCGGACTTTGCCGAAATCCTTGTAGACATTCTTGATTGAAATGATGGCTTCTGACATGGAATCACACCTTTGATTTTTTACCGATATCCACACCGCCTCGTCGAATCATTTCAGCGGCGAAAATTACAACCGTCGACACCATGACAATAATCGCACCGAGCGCCAGCACTGAAGGCAGCTTGTCTGGAAAGCGCAGCTGACTCCAGATATGGAGCGGCAACGTTGCATCTGTCCCAGCCAGGAAGAATGCAAGAATGAACTCGTCGAAGGAAATGGTGAACGTCAGGAGAAAGCTGGCAACCACCCCTGGCAGAATGATCGGAAATGTCACCCGCCAGAAAGTCCACCATGCATTCTCTCCCAAGTCCTGAGCGGCTTCCTCGTAACTTTTGTCAAAGCCTTCCATTCTGGAAATCAGAACCAGCATTGAGAACGGTGTGCAGAGCATCAGGTGACCGATGCCAACCGTAATCAGGGACAGCTTGATGCCGCCGACGCTGAAAGTCATCAGAAGGGAAATTCCGAGAATTATTTCCGGAATCACCAGAGGCACCATGATGAAACTGATCAGAAGACCGCTTCTTCGCATTCGATAGCGGGTGACCGCCTTGGCCGCGAATATTCCCAGCACGGTGCTCAAGAAAGCCACCGAGAGTCCGACTTTCAGACTGTTGAGCAAAGCATTCTGCAATCCCTGACTGTCCGCCAGCTGCGCATACCACTTCAGAGTGAAACCTAGAAGCGGGAATGTGATGTATTGCGAATCGTTGAACGAGAACAAAGGCAGCACCGCCACCGGTGCGTACAAGAAAATCAAGTACAGCACTGCGTACACCGACAGAGTGTTCAGCTTGGATCGGCTTCCTACCATTGCGCTAGGCCACCTTTTTCCGGAACAGCTGCGTCGCGCCCAGCAGGACACAGACCACAAGCGTCACGGTCAGCATTGAAATGATCGAAAGCGCGGCTCCGAGCGGCCAGTTCAGCGCTTTTCCAAACATCGACTGAATGATGTTGCCGATCATAATCCCGCGCGTGCCACCGACGAGTGAAGGCGTAACGTAATCGCCCACTGTTGGAATGAACACTAGCAGACTGGCGGCGATAACGCCGGGCAGAGACAGCGGCAGTGTGACCCGAATGAACGTCATGACCGCACTCTCACCAAGGTCCCGAGATGCTTCGATCAGCGATCGGTCAATCTTCTCAAGTGACACATAGATTGGCAAGATCGCAACGGCCGCCCAGGCATGCGCGAGCGTGATCACCACCGCCAGCGGGTTGTAGAGCAGAAACTCCAAGGGTTCCGAGATGATTCCAAGAGACATCAGACCTGAATTGATGACACCGTTGTATCCGAGAATCACTTTCCAGGAGAACACTCGAAGCAGGTAGCTGGTCCAGAATGGAATCGTGACTAGGATGATCCATATCATCTTGTTCTTCTTGACATGGAACGCAATGAAGTAGGCCAGCGGATACGCCAGAACGACTGTGACCAGCATCACCACCAGAGAGATTCGAATCGATCGATACAGAATCAGGTAGTAGATTTTCTTTTCGAAAAAAGCGGCGTAATTCGTCAGCGTGAAAGTCTGAATCAGGTCAACGTACTCTTGCTTCCAGAAACTCAGCGTAACGAGAATCATCAGGGGAAACAGCAGCCCCAGCAGCACGATGGTCAGTGTGGGTGACAGCAGCGAGTATCCGCGCAAGGCTTCGCTGCTTCGAAACTTCAGCTGAAATCTGGAAACGAGTGATTGGCTGGTAGTGGCAGTCTGCATGGATTCGCAGCGTACGCGTCAGGGCGCGATGTCAACCGATGAAATAAATCTGAAACGCAAAACCAGCGCGCTCAGAACGCAGATCGGTAAAGAAAATTGAACAATTCAGGGGCTTTGAACAAAGCAAAGCCCCTGACTGTTGGTTAGGAAAACTGAATCCGAGATTACAATCCGGCTTTGACTTCCTCGAACATTGCCTGCAGAACGGCCTCGTTGCCGATCGGCTCCTGAAAGATTCCAGCGCTCAGCATTGCTTCCGGGTCCCGCGAAAGTCCGCGATCAGCCAGCGTTGCTTCATCAACGAGTTCATAGGCATCAATGTTTGCGCAGCCGTAGCCCTCTTCAAGGATTGAGAATGCACCGGATTCCGGCGACAGAAACGCATCAATCACATCGTAGGACTTTTCGATCTTCTCTGGATCAGCGTCCGTCATCAGGCAGAATCCGCATACCCAAGTCATCGGGCCTTCTTTGGGATTCATATATTTGACATTGACACCCGCGGTCTTGAGCGCTGTGAAGGCATCATTCCAAGAACTGGTTGCAACCAATTCACCAGCTGCCATTGAGTTCTCAAGATCAGTCGGACTGGTCCAGTAGTAGCGCAGCAGCGGCAACTGTTTGCGGAGCAGTTCCCGTGTAACCCCGACTTCAGCGTCAGTCATGTTGAAAGGATCTGCCGCGCCGCCATAAATCGCAGCGACCATCACACCATCAATCAGGCTGTCGGACATCGACAGTCGTCCGGAATAGCGCTCATCCCACAGGATGCCCCAGGTTTCATCTTCCTGGTACATCTCATCAACCAGGTCTGGACGGTACAGAACCGATGTCAAGCCCCAATCAGCGGCGACGAAGTAGTTATCGCCATTGTGCATCATGCCAGGAATGTTCTTCAGACTGGGAATCACACGATCCCAATATTTCAGGCGACTGGTGTCGATAGGCTGAATAATGCCTGCATCGCGCCAGATCTCGACCTTGTAGGAGCATGGATGAGTGAGGTCAAACTGCGCGCCGGCCTTGATCTTGGCGAAAGCTTCCTCTTCATCACCGAAAATCGAAAAATTCGGATATTCGCCGTATTTCTCGAAGTACTCGCCGTGATGCTCATTGGCATCCCAGCCTTCCCAAGTGAATACATTGGGATGGTCTGACGCGGCAGCCCTTACGGGGCCAGAGAATGCTGGCAGCATTACTGTGGCGATGCCGGCAGAGGCAAGCACCGCGTTGAACTGACGGCGACTCATCTTGCCTGTCGCAAGCTGTTCAATATAGTCTTGTTTCGAATATTTTTTCATTCCGTTTCCTCCAAATGAAGTCTTATTGAAGTTGATTTTACACAATTCAGCGGATTTGGTTGCTAACAATCATTTTTATGCTCGTCAACCAATTCACCTGGGATTCGCGGCAGTTTGAGTGGAAAATCCGCAAAAGGAAGATTGATTATAAGTTCCGTCGGTGAATGCCAAATTCACAGAAATCGGGGTGATTTGCAGGAACTGATCCCTGCACATCAATGAAGCAGTGATGAAATCTGTCGCGGTTGAATCCGTCTTGTGAATTCAACGACATCTCTGAAAGGAAATTACGCCAGGTCCAGCGCTTTTTTCCTGGCATTGGCCCATGTTCGAATGATCTGGTCGACTGCCAGACCCATGAAGGCAACACACAATCCCAGCGTCAATCCAATGCCGGTGCCCTGCGGGTCGGAAATGGCTTTCAATATAAGCTGACCCAGATCCGTTGTGCCGATGAAGGCACCGATGATCACCATGAACAGCGCGAAGATCACAGTCTGATTGACACCCAGCATGATGTGCGGAAACGCGAGCGGCAGTTCAATCGAAACCCAACGCTGCATACGCGAGACGCCAAGCATGGACCCTGCGTCATGCAGTACCTGCGGTACGCTCCGAAGTCCCTCTACTGTATAACGCGTCGCGGGAACAGTCGCATACACAACGGTCGCGATGATCACTGAAGTGTCGGTGATGCCGAACAGCATGATCACTGGAATCAGGTAAATGAACGAGGGAAATGTCTGCAGGAAATCGCAGATGAGCAGAATGACTTTGCTGGCCGCGTTGCTTTGCGCGCACAGTGATCCCAGCGTAATCCCGATGACCACTGAAACAATCACCGCAAATGACGCAATGTAGGCAGTGATCAATGCTCTATCCCAATACTCTGACAAGGCGATGAACAGCAGAAATCCGCCGATGATCAGCGCCTGCCGAATTCCCGCCAGAATGTAGCCGGCGCCCATCATCAGCACAAAGGTTGCCGCCACAGGCATGGCCAGGTACATGTTCTTCATCGGCTCCAGAATTCTGGTGATCAGAAATTCATTGAACGCTTTGAGCGCATAGAAGAACGTATCCCAGACCCAGTCGACTGTCGCCTGCCAGAACGGAGCGGTCGTAATGCCCTTGTTGTGCGGCACAATGTACAAGTAGTTTTGACCTTCCCTGAACAGAAAGCTTCCCAGATACGCCAGTAACAGACCGACAAAGAAAACTATCAGCGCAAGAAGCGCATACTTGTTTCGCTGGACAAAAGTCAGATCAGCAAAATAGTCGGTCTGCTTGTTCGCCCAGGCGAGCGACAGCTTGTCGAGCACAACGGCAATCAGCACAATGCAGACACCGATCTCAATTCCGGTGCCGACGCGCAGTGAGTTGAGCGCGATCATCAGATTCGAGCCCAGTCCCTGAGCGCCGATGAACGATGCGATCACCGTCATCGCGAGACACTGCATAACGACTTGGTTCACACCTATCAGAATGTCGCGCCTTGCGGTGGGAACCAGCACTCGAAACATCAATTGAAAATCAGTGCATCCGCTCATCATGCCAGAGTCCACAATGTCCGCCGGCACTTTCTTCAGTCCCAGCAGCACAAGCCGCACCATCGGCGGTGCCGCAAATACAATCGTCGCAATGGCCGCGGCGTGATCGCCCACACCAAAAAGCACAATGACTGGCACCAGGTATGAGTAATGCGGCATGGTCTGAGCAACGTTCAGCACCGGATTCAGAATTATCTCAACAGTTTTGCTCTTGAAAGCCCAGATGCCCAGCACCAGTCCGAGCAACACTGAAACCGGGGCCGCGATCATCACAAACGACAGCGTCTCCATCGACGGCTTCCACTGACCGAATACTGCTACGTAAATGGTGCACACCCCCGCCAAGATCGCCAGGCCCTTGCCCTGCAGCTTGTAGCCAAGGATCATCGCCCAGCCGGTGATCACTGTCCAAGGCAGTGCTGGCCAGCGCGCCCATGGATTTTCATTGATGAAATCCCAGCTGGTGAATGCCACGATGGTTTTGTTGCCGCCGAGAAAAATCTCTCGCACAAAATTGATCACCAGCAGAAACACGCTGGAAACCGTTCGAGTCATCTCGCGAAACAGCGGTTTTTCCTCATAATCGTCGATGACGGGGTCATAGACCTGAACTGGCATCCAGTCGAACATCAGATACCTGACTGAATCGTTGATGATGTAAGGCAGCTGTTTCAGAAGCGGCGGAAACCGCCACAGAACATTCGAGTCTGACGGGCTGATCACAAGACAGAGGATGAAGAACACTGCCAGCAGGATCAGAAACTGAACAGCTTTGGGATGTTTGGTCAGAAAGGCCATGAGAGCTCAGCTTTCTTTGGATTCGTCAGACTTGCCTCCAAACAGAATCCTGATCACGTGAGACGAATGCAATGTACCCACCAGCTTGTCGTTTGCATCGATGACTGCCACTGGCTTTTCCTCGCCGAGAATGTCTTCTGCAACGGACTCGACAATCGCGTCTGCTGAGACTTTCAGCGAACTCAGTTCCTCTGATTCGTCCAGCGGGTCCATCAGCGATTCGACAGTCAGCACCTTCTCGCGCGGCACGTCTTCAGTGAACTTGCGCACGTATTCTGTCGCGGGATGCAGCACGATGTTGGACGGCGTATCCAGCTGCTCGACGACACCATCTTTCATGATGGCAATGCGGTCAGCCAGCCGCAGGGCTTCATCGAAGTCGTGCGTTACGAACAGAATGGTCTTGCTCAGAACACTTTGCAGACGCAGAAACTCATCCTGCATCTCCTTGCGGATCAATGGATCAAGCGCGGAGAATGGCTCGTCCAGAAACCAGATGTCAGGCTCAACCGCGAGCGATCTGGCAATTCCAACCCGCTGCTGCTGCCCGCCCGACAACTCTCTGGGAAAATAATTCTCGCGCCCCTGCAGACCGACCAGCTGAACCATCTGCAGGGCCCGGTCAACACTCTCGCGGGTGCTGCTGCCCTTGACCTGCAGTGGAAAAGCGATGTTCTCAAGGACCGTCTTGTGCGGCAGCAGTCCGAAACTCTGGAAAACCATGCCCATCTTGTTGCGCCGCAGCTCAATGAGCTGCTTCTGGTTCAAAGACAGCAGGTCCTGCCCTTCGATGAATATCTTGCCGGCGGTCGCGTCAGTGAGTCTGGAAATGCAGCGAAGCAGAGTTGACTTGCCTGATCCTGACAGCCCCATGATGACCAGCAGCTCTCCCTGAGTGACTTCAAGAGAGACGTTATTGACACCGACAATCAAACCGGCTTCAAGAAATTTTTCGCTGTCGACAACGCCGTTGGATTCTTCCAGCGTGCGTTTGGCATTGCTGCCGAAAATCTTGTAGACAGACTCACACTTGATAATGGGTTGCGAGGACGATGACATGGTCACATTCACAGGGGGTGTCGGTAGGAATTTATCGCGTCAGATTGCCTGTCCACATTAAGTTATTTTATAAAAACAAATCCCCCTGAATACAGGGGGATTTGCATAAATGAAGGCAAGTTCAACGGTGGGAATAACAGATCAGTTGGTGTCTCCCAGAATTGATTCTGTCCAAGGCTTCCAGACATCTTCGTGGTCAGCCAGCCATTTGACAGCCGCATCCTGATGAGTCATGCCATCGACATCGACCAGAGCTGCCATCGAACCGATTTGCGGTGTGGTAAACGACAACTTGGTGAATGTTGTATAGGCGTGGGGATGTGAGCGCGGAAATCTGTAGTTCGCGCCTTTTTTCAGCCAGCCTGTCGGTGAACCGCAGCCGGTGGTGGACAAATCGCCGCCATCGGCAATTCGGCAGCCGTCAAAATAAGGCGGAAACTCAATGAATGTGAAGCCCGCGGCATCTGTGAAATTGGGTGTCCAATTGAAAATAATCGTGCCGCGGCCCTCTTTCTCAGCAGCTTTCAGCTCTGCCCAGAGTGCGTCCGCCGCGCCAGCAAATTTCACTACCCACTTGTCATCCAGGCCCAATCCCTTGACTCGATTCGGCATGACATCGCCGTGCCAGCTCTGCGGGCCTTCCAGCCAGCGTCCCTTGCCACCAGAGTCCGGTGTTGCGAAGTTCTCATGACAATCCTTCAGCGCTTCCCAGCTCGGCAGACCCGGACAGAGTCCTTTATCGATCACCCAGTTCGGCACACCCATTTCCTCCAGAGTTTCAGCGGCATGGGTGCCTGCGTCAATCAGTCCGCCTTTCTCCATAGCGCTGTAAAAGGCATTCTGCATGGTCGATTGCCAGACTTCATGAACAATGGTGAGATCGCCAGTTCGCACTGCCTCGAAACTCGCCTGGTTGTCAACGGGAACGTATTCGACGTTGTTGCCAAGGCTCTCGAAGATACCGCCGATCACATGGGCCATCACGATCTGGCTGGACCAGTTCTTGATCGGAATCTTGATTGGCTCGCTGCTGTCAGCGGCAAGCGATGATCCTGAATACAGGACAAATGACAGTGCCAGCAGCACTGTTGAAAGTAACTTTTTTCTGATCATTTTCTCATTAATCTCCAGAATAGGTTATTGAGTGAAATTCGGATTATACAAAATACAAAATGCCACAAACCCTGTGTCGAACTTCAGTTTTCCAATTTATTGCCGCGCGATGCTTCTCAAAGAAACTAGCGGTTAGACCTGTGGTTCAGCGAAGACACAGCGCTTTTCCAGCAAACTGCGACAGCGCGCACCGGAATGCGATTTGTGGATGGCGCGCCATGAACGCTGGAGCAGTGAATCAAACGAACCTCAGATAATCGGTTCGATAGACTCTCAGTCGTTGCTCAATGCGAATTTCAACCAGTCAAGATGCAATCCAAAAAGGTGGACAATGAGTTTGCTCGCAATGCTGTCGGACGAGGACATGACAAAACTGCACCGGGCACCATACCACTCGACAATGCCGCAATTCAGCAATAACCACCCAAAATACCTGTTTCCGCTCTGAGTTGGGTGCTCTATAGCGACTCCACTTCTACGATGACGTGTGGCAAGTCTTTGCTGATCAATGCCATTGAAGCATTGCGGTGTATTGTGAGCCCGGATCGAATTTGAGCCAATCGTAACGGTCTCCCGACTTCACAACCACATCCATAAGACTGCCCTGTCTGAATACCGAGAGCTCGATATCGTCGCCAGCATCACCCGATGCCCAGACTTCCCGCAAAAATTCAGCCATCCCAGATACCGCATTGCCGTTCACCGCAACAATGATATCGTTCGGTTGAATTCCCGCCTTTTCGGCAGGTCCGTCTGTCGCAACCCGAAACACAAACAGGTGCCCGCGATCAATTGCGGTGTAAATGCCCAGCCACGGTCGCTGTTTGCCAGAAGCTCGCCCGATTTCCAGCAGGTCGTCGTATATCGGCTTGAGCAGATCGATCGGAACAAACATATTGCCCGGAACAGGACGATCAGCGATTACTGCATCATGCACCATCAGCGAGCCGACTCCAACCAGCTCACCCTGGGTATTGATCAGCGCGGCACCTCCGAAACCATTGAATGGCGGTGCGGTGAAGATGGCTTCATCCAGCAAATATTCCCAGTAGCCGGGAAATTCCCGCACATCGACAACTTCCGCGACCTGCATGAAGTCCGGTCCGAGATGCGAAAGGATCAGCGTCGGGTCGCCGGGCGCAAGAACAGCCGAATCTCCCAAGGGAATGCTCTTGATGCCCAAAGGCTGTTTCGCTCTGACTATTCCGAAACCGCTGTCATAATCATAAGCCACCATGTCAGCTGGCACAAACTGCCCCTCGCTGTCGGTAACTTCGATGTCGGACGCCTCCATGATCAGGTATCCGATGGTCAGAATCAGATCATCATCAATGACGATGCCGTTTCCCTCTCGGAATGTGCCAAGTGAAAACGCTGTTCTTGCATCGTCTGGAACCATGGAACGCAGGCCAACCACCGCCTTCAGAGTGGCTTCGACCTGATCGTTGGCTGCTTGAGGCGCGTTGGTGAGTAAAGTGAGGTAGAAGGCAGTCAAACAGACAATCGCATTTCGGGCGAAACGCAGATATCTTGCTGAGTCAGTCAACCGATTCATGTAAACCCCCAGCGCCAATTTCCTGGCGCGGTCAAATCGCTGTTATGAAACTTGAAACTTCATCCTGTTCTATTGATTGTAACCGCAAAACTGCGTTGCGGAGGGGAATTTGGAATCAATTCGCCCGCCTGTGATGCGGCGCGGCGAACAATTTCATCCTCCTTTCTAAACGAGATGGAATTTTCTTGTCTCGTCAGAAGCGAAATCGGGAACTCTGAAGTGAAAGTGATGAGGCGGCTTGCCTTTGTGAGATTAAATTGAAATTGGATTCTAAACTGGAAAAGGTGGAAGAGGAGAATCGAGAACAAGTTAATTTTCGAACCGACAGTGAACGCTGCTCCTGAGCAATCAGTCAGAGCGAACTTGAAACAGCAACCAAAATGCGACTGGCGCTTTATGCGAGTGAAATCAGAATAACCGAATTTATCTTCTGGAAATAATCAAAACCATTTTGGAGGTCGATCACGCTTTTTCAGCTGTACATCATTCCAATTCCTATACTTTCTACTCCCGGCTGGTCGCAAGACATCAAGTTCAGCCTGTCGCTTCAGTATTTCTTCCATAGTTCTCTGCTTTTTATCTTGGTCTTGCGAAATATTGGTTTCTTTCTTAACCCAAGTTTAACATCTGGTGACCTAAGCTGCTGAAAATAAAAAACAAAATAATCCCGATGGCACTACAAAGTCGCCTTCGGGGAATATTGTGCAGCCGGCGGGCGCCGGCCGGGAGAGTTCAGATGACGGTCTTCTGCAGGCGCTTGGGCGGCGGTGCGACGCCCATGGCCTCGTAGAGCGCGGCCTGATCGGCGTCGGCGCGGGCGGTCTTGCGCAGGTGCAGCGTGCGCCCGTCTTCGCGCTGGAACGAGGTGGTCGTGCGGGTGATTCCGGCCAGCTCCTGGCGGATGGTCGTCCAGCTGTCGTGCCAGCCCCGGCGGTCCCGCATCCGGGTGCGCAGCACGCAGACCGCCTGGTAGGCCAGCACCGAGATCAGCAGATGGCCGTCGGCGCGGCGTTTTTTCTGGTGAAACACGGGCCGCAGGCCCAGCTCCGACTTCAGGCAACGGAACACCGACTCGACCTGGGTCAGCGTCATGTAGGTGCGCCACAGCGTCTCGGCGTCCCAGGCCAGGATGCTGCTGCGCAGGCAGTAGACCCCCGGGTGCGTGGCCATGGAGCCGTCGGCCGGCTGCCATTCCCATTCTATTTCCCGCACCCGCTCGCCGGCCTCGTCGGTGATGTAGCTGAGCTGGTAGTGGCGCGCCACGCGCGAGTTGCGGGCGCTGAGCCGGCCGACGCGCTTCTCGACCTGCGCCAGCCTGCTGTGCGCCTTCGGCTTTTTCAGGGATTCATTGATCTTTCCAAGGCCCTTCTCGAAGCGCTTGCGGAAGCGGTCGATGATGCCGCTCTCCTTCTCGGCCCGGGCCTCGGAATAGCAGCGCAGATACGCCTCCTGATGGGTGCTGCCGTCGTCGTCCGTCAGCACCAGAACCTCGCGGTAGAAACGCACCTCGGCGCCGCCGGCGCTCAGCAGCGTCTGCGCCCCGTCGCCGGGCTCGAACTCGCGTAGCTTCTCGCGCGACACCACCAGATGCTGGTAGCCGTTCTGTCTCAGCCACTTGAGATTATCCTCGGTGGCGATGCCGCGGTCCATCACCACCACCGCGCCTCGGGCCGCGCCCAGCTCCGCCAGCATCGCGCCCAGGGTCCTGCACTCGCCGATGTTGCCGGCCAGCACCCGGCTCCGCATGACGAAGCCGGCGGCGTCCACCGCCAGCGCCAGGGTCAGCAGCGGGCAGTCGCTGCGCTTCTCCTTGGAGCGGCCGCGCGCGGCGCCCTCCATATCCGCCATGCGGCCCTCGAAGTAGGTGTTGGTGAGATCGTAGAACGCGATGGTGGGGGTGAGGCCGAACAGCTCGCAGGCGCGCCCGTGCACGTGTTCCTCGATGGCGTCCTGATGCCTCAGAAGCTGGTCCGAGGCGCGGTACAGGCCCATCTCGCTCAGGGCCCCGAAGTCGATGTCCAGCATCTCGCCCAGCGCGCTGGCCTTGCGGAGCCACTGGCAGGTCCGGCGCTCCGAGCCCGGCGCCAGCATGCGCGCCGCGATCGAGGCCAGCGCCCAGCATCTCTGGCGGCCGTTGAAGCCGAGTCCGGCGAGCAGCTGCGGCAGCCCCAGCGCCGCCAGTGCCGCCAGCGCGGCGTGCTCGCCGCCGGCGGTGCGCGCGTCGAAATCCTCCGCGGAGTTCACATCCACCGTCTGGAAGTCCTTCGCCGCCGGCTCCTCGGGTGTGGTTCCGCGCCGCTCCAGCAGCCGTTTGGCGATCCGCCGGGCCTCGGACTCGAGCTCCGGGTCGGGCCCCGCGAAGTCGAAGCTGTGCTGCGCCGCCAGCAGCTCCCCGACGCGCTGGCATAAAAGCTTCCATTTTTCTTTTTCAACGCTGAAGCTGGCGCCCAGGTTCAAAAGCGTGCGCTGGCGCACCTTCTCGCCGTCGCGCTCGCTCTGCACCAGCCGGTAGCTGCCGCGCGCCGTGCCGTCCCTGTTGGTGGCGGTCTTGGTCTTTCTGATGAACATGGCCGTCATTTTACAGGACCGGGAGGGGGAATCAGGGCCAATGATGCAAATGTTGGCACTACTTTCTGGAGAACTGCAGATTGACCCCCAAACAGGCGGAAAAAGGGTCGGAAATGGATGGAAAATCGGGAATTCCGGCTCCGATCAGGCCGGAATCACGGTTTTCAAGGTTCGGGCCGCTGCGGAAATGTTAAACTTGGGTTAACTGATCTCATCGATAGATACTCCTTTAACTCAACTAATCTCATTATGCTCTAAAAATCTGATTACAGGTTCACGTTGTGGAAATCGTGCAACTCGTCCCAATTTCTTGACTACATTTGCTTCCGACTCATTTACTTGTCTCACATTCTTGATCATCTTCTGGGCTTCACCGAAATCAATTACAAATCCGTGACTTGGGTAAAATTGTGAAAGCAATGATATTGAATCGGGATTCAGATTTTCCCATTTGAGATTTAACCGACTCGCATATTCCTCGCCGATACGCATAGCTCTTGATCTCGAGCCAACTTCCTCTGGATCAAATCGCCTAAATATCGGTCCGTACATCGAAGACACCATATCACTTGCGGCACTCATTGCAGTTCTAATCGAAACAACACTGTTCGATGCAGACAAAATTTCAAAAACAAGGCTGAGATAAGTATCTATCGCCCTATCTTCTAACGCCCAAATTGCTTCGCTAATGTTCAATCCCGATTCAGTTACACCAAGTTTATCTTCTTTCTTTAACTGAACATCAAGCGGCCCTAACTCACCATATGAAGTAAATATTAGTTCTTTCGCAGCGATTGCTACCAGTGTTCCGGCTTTTTTCGTTCTTGAACAAAAGTGTATGTCTATTGTAAATTATTGAAAGTAAATTGAATATTGGTGAATAACTCACTAAAGAACATGTGCTCCAATTACAGAATCTGGCTCAGGAACTCTTGCGTGCGCGGGTCTTTCGCTTCCGAAAAGAATGTTGCCGGCGGCCCATGTTCAACAATGACACCCCGGTCAGTGAAGTAAATGTGATCTGCCACCTCCCGCGCAAATCCCATCTCGTGGGTGACCAGTATGCAGGTCATTCCGCTTTGGGCGAGGTCCTTGATTGCCAGCAGCACCTCTTTCACCGTTTCTGGATCAAGTGCGGCCGTCACCTCGTCGAACAGCATGACAGCCGGATTCATTGCCAGTGACCTCGCAATTGCCACGCGCTGCTGCTGTCCGCCGGACAACTCGCCTGGATAACTGTTTTCTTTGCCCTGCAGGTTGACTCTGGCCATCAGCTCTCTGGCGTGCTTCTCAACCTCGTCTTTGGGCCTTTTCAGCACTTTGATCGGCGCCATCATCACATTCTGCAGCGCGGTCTTGTGCGGAAACAGGTTGTACTGCTGAAACACCATGCCGACTTTCTTCCGAAGCTCCAGTTTGTCAAGCGCTGGATCATGCACTTCCTGCCCTTCGACAAGAATGGAGCCTGAGTTGATGGTGTTCAGCGCGTTGATGCAGCGAATCAATGTTGACTTGCCAGAGCCTGAAGGCCCGATGATGCAGATCACTTCGCCTTTCATCACTTCCAGCGAGACACCCTTGAGAACCTCAAGATCACCGAACGACTTGTGCAGATCGCGGATCGAAACGATCGGCTGATCGGGGGTCCAATTGCTTTCACTCATATCGAGTCACCAAATATCTGTTTATTCTTTGACTGCAAATTTACGCTCCAGCCTCAAGGTCCACTTGGCGATCGGATAGCAATACAGAAAGAATATGATCAATGCGAAACCGAAAAACGGCATCAGCAGCTCGGGATGATTGTCTTCCGCTTCCATAGCCTGGCGCGACAGTGTCACCAATTCCTCAACACCGAGAAGTGAGACCAAGGGAGTTGCCATTGTTAAAATCGCATACCAGTTCATCCATGGCGGAATCATGCGCTTGAAACACTGCGGCAAGATGATCTGCCACAGGGTCTGCCTGCGCGAGAATGCCAGTGACTCTGCCGCTTCCCACTGCCCGGTCGCTACAGACTGAATGCCGCCGCGGACAATTTCGGAGATGTTGGCCATGATCGGCAATGACAGTCCGAATACCGCCTTGATCCAGTCTGGGATCAAATAGATCTTGCCGGCGAATTCAAACTCGAACGGAAACGCCAGCATGACAATGAACAGCAGCACAAGCCAAGGTGAGTTTCGAAACAGCTGCGTCGTGAACCAGCTCAGTCTGGAAAGCGCTCGCAAAGGTGCCACCTGCCCAAGTCCCAGCAGAATGCCGGCAATGGTGCCGAGCAGCATGGTGAAGAAGCTGATCAGAATGTTCAGCGCAAAACCGTGCGTCACCAGAAATGGCATCCAGCGCCAAAGCGCATCAAACGACTGCGCGGTCGTGAATCCGCCCTGCGCGAGCACAACAACCGGCCATAGCAGGAGCCCGAATGCGATCGCAACGATGACTTTCGGATTCAGTCCTTCAAGCCAGCGGCTGAAACCGAGATCCGTTGCCTGCCCCGACAGCGAAACCCGATAGGGTTTCAGAACCGGCAGGTCCGTGCCGCGCGGCAGATTCCCAGCGCCGACTCCAGGTATCTTTCTGACACCGGTTCTCACTGCCCGTACCCCGGAATTCTGGCGGCGCGCTCCCAGGTGTTCATTCCAGTCACAAGAATGCCAACCAGCACGATGTAGACTACGAACAGCACCACCATGCAGGCATTCTGAGCAGTTGAGTAATCGTTATAGATGCTGACCATCTGATAGAGCAGTTCCGGGACCGCGATCGCCAAAGCCTGCGTCGTTGTCTTCACCAGATTGACCAGGTTGTTGTTCAGCGCCGGCAGGCTGACTCGAAATGCCAGCGGGAACACCACGTAGAGAAAAGTCTGCAACCGGCTCATGCCCAGCGATTCCGAAGCCTCCTGGGTGGATTCCGGCACCGCTTCAATTCCAGCTCTGAAAATCTCGACGTTGAACGACCCAGCGAAAAACGACAGCGAAATGATCGCCCAGCCGACATTGGAAATGATCGGGATTTCCAGCCACCCGTCGGGTGAATAGGTGGGTGTGAACTGTCCCAGGGCGAAATAGAAGAACAGCAGCTGGATCAGCGGCGGCGTGTTGCGGAAGAACTGAATGTAGCCCTGAACGATCGAGCGCACCAAACGGGAATTGGAACCCTGCAGCCAAGCCCCGATGAGACCGATGACGACACTCAGGATGACACAGGTTACAGAGAGCTGAATCGTCATCCACAATCCAGTCAGCACGCGGTCTGTCTGGACCGGGTCGTAGAAAAAAATGAAATTCCAGCGCGGATGATCCGCGGACAGATCATAGAAGAACTGCTGAAACGCGTTCATCGCCTCTCAGCCAGCAGGTGCTGGAATCATTGCTCTGGCAAGATCGGGGCGGCCTCGAATGCCGCCCCGAATCTCAATATCAATCTGTCAAATGATCACTGAATCCAGTCAGCGTATTTGGCATTCTTGTCCATCAGGTACTGAGTCGCCTGAATTCCCCACTTCGCTTCAAGCTCAATCAGCTTGCCTGAACTGTGCCAGTTGTAGGTCAGCCCGGACATGAAGTGACCGAAAACACAGTCTTTCTCAGCCAGCGGCACGGCCAATCCCCAAGGATTGTCATCTTCGCTCGCCAAAGGCATTTCGAAATCATTCCAGTTGCCTGAAGAGAGATCGGACATGATCGAGGAGTCGTCATAGACCCAGGCGATGCACTTCTTGTCGCGCAGCGCCTGCTTCGCCTCTGCGTTTCCTGTGAACGCCACAATCTCGGCGCCATAGCGCTCATTGACGATTTTGTTATAGAAAGCGCCCTGTTTTCCACAGACAGGCTTGCCTCTCAGATTCTCCCACTCGGTCAGCGCCAGAGCCTTGGGCGACATCACGTTTGTGCCTGAGGTGTAGTAGTTCGGCAGCGTGATGCCGACGATCTTGCGTCTGTCCGGGCGGTCCGACATGGTGGCGATCATCATGTCAATCTTGCCCTGCTCAAGAAACTGCATGCGATTGGAAGACTGCACCGCGACCGTCTCAAGCTCCACGCCCATCGCGTCCGCGACCAGCTGGGCCATATCAACTTCCATCCCCACAATGGCTCCGCTCTCGTCGCGGAATCCCCATGGCTTGTAGTCGGCTTTCACGCCCACGATCAATTTGCCGCGGCTCATCACCTTGTTCCAGACATCGTTGGTACACTGCGCTGCGCTGACAGCAGCCGAGCCGAACATCAAGAATGATGCAATGCCAGCCACCGCAATTTTTTGAATCAAATTTTTCATTACTCCATCTCCAAAATCAGAAATTAATGGTCATGTCCGGTTCCACCGCCTGTCCAGTGAAGACACCGGACAGCGGTCGACGCGTGACATGATTGAGATCGCGGAATATAAATGAATGGGGGTTGCGTGTCAACGGAAATTTGACTACGCGAGCCCCTCAGTTGAAAAAATCCCTGCAACCAGAGGCTGCAGGGATTTCAAGATCAATCGATCTGAAATTTCTTCGGCGCTCAGTGCGCGTGTATGTATGGGTGCAGGTTGACCGCCCGAGACGGATGGCGCAGTTTCCGAAGTCCGCTTTTCTCAATCTGCCGCACGCGCTCCCGGGTGACGCCGAACTGCTGGCCCACCTCCTCCAGCGTATAGTCAGTCGGCATTCCGATGCCATAGCGCATGCGCAGCACCACCGCCTCGCGGTCAGTCAGAGAGTCCAGCATCGCTTCGACTGCCGTATGCAATCCGGACTTGATCGCGTCCTCAAGCGGGTTGGTTGCTGACTTGTCCTCAATGATGTCCAGCAAGCTTGAATCCTCATCCTCGCCCGTCGGCGCTTCCATGGACAGAGGCTCCTTGGGAATGTTCAGCACCTTGTGAACCTTCTCTTCAGTCACCTCCATTTTTTCAGCCAGCTCGTCCACCGTTGCCTCGCGGCTCTCTTCCTGCCGAATCTCGCGCTGAATCCGGTTCAGGGCGCTCAGCGTCTGAATCATATGGACGGGCACCCGAATGGTGCGGGACTGATCGCCGCAGGCGCGCGTGATCGCCTGGCGAATCCACCACGTCGCATAAGTTGAGAACTTGAACCCCAGCTCGTGCTCATATTTGTCCACTGCCTTCATCAGACCGATGTTGCCTTCCTGAATCAGGTCCTGCAGATCAAGTCCTCGATTGTTGTACTTTTTCGCAATTGACACAACCAGTCTCAGGTTCGCCTCGATCATCTCGCCCTTGGCCTTGTTTGCCTGATACTCGGCGCCGCGCACCTTCGGATACACTTTCTTGAAGTGATCCAGTGACATGCCCAGTCGCTTCTCGAACCGAATGATCTGCTGGCGGGCTTCCAGAATTTCAGCGCGGTAGTGCTCAACCGCCTCGGCCTGAGTCTCGCTGCATCGGTTTTTCAGCAAGGCGATCAGGTTTCTGTGCGTCGCATACTTTGTGACGACTTCCTGGAACTGGCGGCGTTCCATGCGCACTTTATGGAGCAGCAGCCGTTCAAGAAATCTGTATTTCTCCTTTCGCTCCTGATCGGTTTCGTGCATGAGATCGAACATCAGGTCATAGTGCCGGCGGCCGAAAACGAACCGGTTGAACTTGTTCTTCAGAACCAGCCGGTGATCGCAGGCTTTCTTGCATTCGACATCCTCCTCGCGGATTCTGGAACTCAGCCAGCCGATCCGCTGCTCGATCCGATTGAACTCCTCACATACCACTGCCAGGATTTCGTTGACTCCGTCTGGAAGCTCCGGTTTGACCTTGACCGCTTTTGCATCGATATAATCAGAGTCCAGCCCGACTCCGGTGCAGAGTTCTGTGAATCGCAGCTTCTTGCGCAGCACCAGATCGAATCTCTCAAGCAGATGGCGCATGATGAACGGACACTCGGAGAGCGCCGCCTGAGCCTGCTGGAGACCCGCTTCAATCTGCTTTGCGAGCTCGATTTCCTGTGCGCGCGTCAGAAGATCAATCTGCCCCATCTCGCGCATGTACATGCGTATCGGATCGGTGGTGCTGCCGAAATCGCTTTTCAGCACCTCTTCGGCTTCTTCCGCAACGTCCTCTTCATCGACAACCTCATCAGCCTGCATGATCAGGCTGTCGGGATGCGGCGCCTCATCGCAGACTTCGATGCCAAGACTCGTCAGAAGATCAATGGTCCGCACGATGTCGTCGGTACCGCTCATCGAGTCCGGAAGTATGTCGGCGATGTCCTCGTAGGTCAGATAGCCATAACTTCGGCCCCTGATGATCAGGTTACGCAACCAACTCTTGTCTTCAACGTCCTTCGTAATCGCTTCCAATTTCCTCACTCCAAGGTCCGCGGCTCAACAGACCGTCTGTGGCAATTCGCGAATGTTCATCTGAGTGCGAGCCGCACCAGAAAAAATTCCAATAAACAATGACCAAACGAAATCTCGTCTGGTCCTCCTTAGTTCTTGTTCTCTGCAACTCATCAATTGCAGGCAAGTATTAGAATAACATTAATCTTTCTAATTTCAAGTCATAGTTCGAAATTAGCCCGCGATCTCTCAACTTTGCATTCGTTCAAAAGCATGCATTGCATCAACCAATCCAAACTGACCATCAAGCATGGATGTGTGGAACCGTAATCTCCAACCACGCAGAATTTCGGAACTTCATCAACTCACAATAATCGCAACCACCTTGGTGAGCAAATTCAAATTTGGAAACAAAATCAGAGTGCAATGCAATTCAGGATTGCTCTGAAAAGGCCTTGCGAAATACTCAGACGATCTTCAATCTCAAATTCAATTGATAACTTGGTAGGGAAGAAACGTTACGTTGACCTGCGAAAGGTTGAGTTGAGCAAGGTCATTGAGAAAGTCTGGAAATGACATAGCCTGAGCGCCCGTAAGTTCAATGGTCGTACCGATTGGCGGCGCCAAGCTTTCAAACGGCAGGTTGTAACCGCTCGACACCACAATAATTGCTTCGTGATCCGAATCGTTTCCTGGCAATGGCGCCGCGACGAGTGACTGCTCATTTGGTTTCGGCAGAGAAATTCGCTCACCCGCGCCGACAATCAACGTAGGTATCTCGGCGTAGGGATAGATTCTTGAAACTGCGTTGTCCGCAGACAGTGCAAAAACACCAATAAACGCGGGCGACTCGGAAGCAATCGAGATTATTACAGGCTGCATCGCTCGAAACGTCAAATCTGACAACCTCGCCGTGGTCGCGGGAGCGTCAAGCACACCGATTTTTCCAACCCGCGCTTTAAGGGAGACTCTCACATTGTCGCGAGACTTTGAAATACTGGCTTTCTCATCATACGGGATGCCGAAGGAGAACCAGGAAATGACACTGGCCGCATCTGCGTGGGACTCGACTTTCAGCTGATGCGGTCCTCTCAAGCCGAGCGCCTGCCCCACAATGCGCGCCCGCGCCAAATTGTAGGCTGCATTTGTCGCTGGTCTTTCGGGAAAATTTCGGCTGATTGTCGCCACACCTTCCGCCTCGAAATACGGGCGAACCCCTGTCGGCAGCACACCGCTCTTCAATCGTTCGGGAATCTGGGCAAGAGAGACGCGGGACCTGCTCGTGCCCACCTTCTGCCCGTTGCTATAGACCGACGCCTCGATCTCAAGGAAACCGTCATGCAGGTTCCAGATTACGCCATCCAGGAGTACAGTCTCGACATCGGGCTGTGAAACTGTTGATCCAGTCAAAGCCGACGCTCTCTCGCTCGAACGTCTTTGCTTCTCGCGGTTTTTCTGAGCCCTCGCGACCAGTTCTTCTTGAACACGCCTGCCGATATATGCTCCTAATGTATCAATTCGCCCGTTCGACTGGTTGATGAATCCGTTGTTGATCACAGATTGACTGTGTTGAGTGGATTGGCTCAGCTCCAGCGCGATTTGTGTGATTGCCACATCAAGGGCGATAGAAACCTGAGACAGCTGTCCAAATGCCAGCTGTCCGCTTCCATGCGACAGAATTCGCCCGGAAACCACTTCTGAAGCGCGGCAGTTGAGTTCCAGGCCATTCGCCATAGGTGCTGCAGAGCAGACGAGAGCGATATCGGCGGCCGCATTGGCAATCACTTCAGAAATATCAAAATTGAGAAACTCCTCTGCTTCTTGAATGAGCCTCTCAAGATGCTCCCGTTCGACAAATTCCACTTTTCCGCTTTCCATCGAAGCAAGCAGAGAATCGAACAAAGACGAATTTATATCGTTGACGACGGCTTCCGGCAGTCCGGTCTCAACCGCCCGCATAGGAAGTGCCGCAACTCTCGCGCCGGCTGGAAGAGGGGACAGAAGACGGGCGGCCACCTCGTCGTAAATTTCTGTCGCAGCCTTGGACGCGGGTTGAAAGACGACCGCAGCAAGCATGAACAGAAAAAGTCCAAGAATTCGCTTTCCTGTATCCACCGCTGATCCTATCCAATAAAGTCCGTGGAACAGGTATGAGGCTGGCCTCACTTGTTCAATTTCGCCATCAGTGCTGCAAAGTCTATTGATTATTGGCAGAAAAATGCACTCTCGCAGAAACTTGAAGCAACTTGGACCACTTCGCAGTTCGCTACAGGTTCAATCCAACCGCTCCATCCAGATATGGCTCTTGAGTGAAGCTGACGCCCAATTTACGCGACTCGCGGCTGACGTTCTGACGGATGTATTTTTCCAGTTCCGTCATCTGCGTATGTCCATTCATAATCCCTCTGACCGCAAAATAAGTGAACATTCGATGTCCGCGAGCCAGGTACTCGTTTGAAAACTGATCAGATTTTCCAGCGAAAAACACTGACACTTTGGCGCGGTTGAATTCACGGCTCGGCGCTCGCATCATCGGTGCGACACCGGGAAATACCAGTTCCTTCGCACCACTCCTTCCGGAAAAGCACGAATCCACAAACGCAACCACTCTCCCAGCTCCGGATTTCAACATCCGATCGATTATCGAATCAAGATTGAACTCGGGATCCTCGTAGCTTCCCACCAGCCCATCCTGGGGAAGAATGTACGCAGCTTTACCGTCCCGACTGGGCAGTCCATGCCCCGAATAATAGAAATACAGCATGTCTCCCGGGCGCACTCTGTTCAGCAGCGAATTCAGCTCAGCCCTGATCCGCGTGCCGGTGGCCTCGCGGTTGAGCAGCACGACTGCCTGATCATCCGGCACACCTAGCTTGAGGCGGGCCATGGTGGAAAATGCGCGGGTGGAATTCGAGGAATAGTTGATGTCAGGTGCATCGGCGTAATTCCCCACACCAATCGAAAACAGCCACTTGTTCCGCTCGATTCTGGTTCGTTTCATCCCGATCAGCTCGCGTGTCAAGTCATCATCAGCCTCTATCAGTTTCTCGGACACATTCGCTAGAAGTCCTTCGAAGTCTTCGTAATCACTGGCAGCCTTCAATGCCAGCTCTCGCACTCTCCGGTTCGGAGACTGAACAAGCTGGCGCAGTCTCGGCACGAATCGGTCATCGACAATGCCAGTCAAACTTCGCAACGCAGATTCCTGGATGTTCTCGTCCTCGCTGCTGAGAAGAGAGAAAAACAAATCGGATGATTCCGGCGCACCAATTCGCTTCAAGTTTTGCGCGGCTCGAAGACGCACCAATGAATTCGGATGTCTAGAGGCCGCAACAAAAATTTCCCTTTTTTGGTCATCAGACAGCTTGGCATTGGCTTCGATCTCCTCAAGAATCGCATCAACCACGGGCGCTCTGGCATTTCGCACCTCTCTCAGCAATAGACTTCTTGCTTCAGGCGTTTGACTGAAATGATAGGACAGCAAACCAACGACCCTTCCTCTCACGTAGTCGTTGTGAGTGGTATTTCTGATTTCCTTGAGTGATGCGTAAATCGAGGGGTGATTCGAATAACTGCGCAACGCCTTCAGCGCGCGGTCATGTCCAGCTTTGGCATACTTGAGAATGACAGTGGTGTCTTTGTTCAAGATCGCGCGATCAAGATTTGCATCATCATCCAAGATAGCCGGACCGCAGGATGTCAGTGCGCCAAGGAGACACACCGTTAGCAATACCAGCTTCAGTCCACCCACCAGCTGGCTGGATTCAAATCGCAGGCGGTCAGGATAACTCAACATTATTGACTCCTATGACAATACGATGCCTTTTCCGTTTATCTGAAAAAAACTCAGCTCGACGATTCAGTGAATTGATTTGTGAGAATCTTGTCAGCGGATGATGGCATTCAAATTAATAATTGATTGGGTTCGGTGGAGTGTCCTACAGCGCGGAGTAGTCGATATCAGCTGTCAGAATGATGCCCCCTGTATCTGTTTCGAACCACAGTGCGATCTTTTGGAACGAATGGTTTATTGCGAATCGAAACAACATTGGCGGAAGTGACGCCTTCTGAGAGATGATGGGGCCCGATACTGACTTGTCTACTATGTCCATGACGCCAATCCTGCCTTCGCCCAAATCCACTACAACCTTGGATTCATCTGGGGTTGGTGTCAGAGTATTAGTCGGACAATTGTTTTCCAGCATCACATAGGTAGATCCGCGTTTTCGGTCGTCTCTAAGGCCGCAGACCAGACTCTTGAGTAGGTATTGGCTACCGTCGGAGCCGGCGTAAACTCTGTGCTGAGCGAGTCTAGCGATTTCCTTTCCATCCGGGCGGGCAACAGTTGCCTGATAGGTGTAATCAGTCTCATCATCGCTGAAACTCACTATAGACTTCCAGAACTGTCCCAACACATTCAAGTCCCTCTCCGAAATATCAATCCAGCTGACCCTGAAATTCTGGTACTGAGCATTCAATCTGTCTTTCTCTACCGTGTCCACGGCTCTTCTGTACTGTCCGCTTTGGGGATCAATGATCACCGAATCGGACAGCACCCAGGTTCCACTGCCTGGTTCAAGATGATCAAAGCCAATTACAAGTCTTTCATCCGATGTCCAGAAAAATGCGATTTTTTTACCATGCAGATCTTTACAACCCCGCTTCAGAAATCCACTGTGCTCTATCACTCTTCCCGGGCAATAATGTCTGTAGTTCTTCGCAAAATCAATCGACTGCAGAGCGCTGTCGATGGAAACGCCATTCAATTGGATATATGTGCTATCCAGGACAGATGGAAGATTGATCGCTTGGCTGTTTACGGAAACTGGCACAAATTCATCAGCCTCACCGCTGAATTTGAATGATCCACAACCCGCGATTGACAGCGCTAGGCAAGGTAATACTAGGAGTTTTAGTGTTCTTGACAGCATTTTTCACCTGAACGAAATTGATTTTGACAAAATGGATGTAATGTGAATAAAAAATGATTCTTGAAACCTTCGAGCAAATGAATATTCTTGACGGGAGAACTCATTCAATGCCTGACAGTCGTATGGAGAGATGCTTTCCAGCAGGCACATCATTGACTTTGATTCCGACGAACACCTTCATACGACAATTCTTTGCACTCTCCAGATCGAATGGATCCAGCGTCACCCTTCCAACAAAGGGCCAGCTTCATGCCGCGTACGATCGGGATAATTCAAAATGTCATTTACTCTGGTGACAATCTGATTCATGCTTCACTTATCAGAATCAACAGGTCAACTGATGAATCTAGCGTTCCAATTTGTGAAGACAGAGTTATCCAACGATGGTACCTAGTCTCTTGCCGAATGATTCTTCTGAAAAATGAAGCGAGTGCGCTCATGGACTTAAATTCACCGGTCCGCAAAATCTCAAGGCGTTCGATTCAGTGGAATCCCTACAGCGCCGAATAGTCGATGTCAGCTGTCAGAATGATCCCACCTGTGTCCGTCAGAAACCACAGCGCAATCTTGTCGAATGAATGGTTTATCGCAAAGCGAAACAGTCTTGGTGGAAGTGACTCCCGCTGAGACACAATCGGCCCTGATACTGACTTGCTTACCAAGTTCATGACACCGATTTTGCCTTTGCCTGTATCTGCCACCACCTTGGTCTCATCTGGAGTTGGCGCCATCACGTTGGTCGGACAGTAGTCCTTTGCCATCACATAAGTGGAATCGCGTTTTCGGTCGTCTCTTACACCGCACTCCAGACTCTTTAGAATGGCGTTGCTGCCGTCAGCGCCTGCATACACTCTGTGCTGAGCAAATTTAGCGACTTCCTTTCCATCCGGGCGGGCAACTGTTGCCTGGTATGCATAACTGGTCTCTTTACTGCTGAAACTCACCATAGACTTCCAGAATTGTCCAAGTACATTCAAATCTCTCTCAGATACGTCGATCCAGTTGACCCTGAAATTCTGGTACTGAGCGATTAATCTGTCCCTCTCCACCGTTGCCTCCGCATTTCTGTATTGCCCGTTTTCCGGATCGATGATCACCGATTCGGTCAGCACCCACGTGCCACTGCCCCGTTCAAAATAGTCAAACCCGATCACAACCCGGTCATCCGATGTCCAGAAGAATGCAATTTTGCCGCCGCGCAGATCTCTGCAACGTCGCTTGAGGCCGCTCGCGGTGATCAATCGTCTCGGGCAGTATTTATCGTAGTTTCTGGAAAAATCAATCGATTGCAGAGCAGCGTCTACGGAGACACCGTTCAGTTGGATATATGTGCTGTCGAGAACCGGCGGAAGACTGATCGCACGGCTGTCTACGGAAACTGGTACAAACTCGTTAGCATCGTGACTGATTTTGCCGCCTCCGCAACTCGCGAGAAGCATCACTATGCAGGGTAAAACTATGACTTTTGTTATTCTTGACAGCATATCTCACCTAAGGCAAATGGGAATTGACACTCAAATTGAAAAGTGAATTGAAATGAATGACCTGAAACTTTCGATTGATCGAGTTTGCTTGACTGGGATATTCAGTCGAGACTTTGCAACTGCATGGAGCGGTCCGTTCCGGTAAGCACATCATCCGCGTTCGTTCCGACGATCACCTCCACACGACGGTTGTTTGGATTTTCTGGATCGAAAGGATTCCGGAGTCGCTGCTGCCCCATGCCAACCGCTTCCACTCTGTCTGCCGGAATGCCGTGACGGGCAACGAGATATCGCCTGACTGACTTGGCGCGCTGAAGCGATAGAGCCACGTTGTAATCTTCTGATCCAGTTGCGTCTGTGTGGCCTACGACCTGAAATGCTGAGCCCGTCAGATTCATTGACCATAGTGCGGAAGCGAGTTCATCCAATTGGTGCTTGGCATCTGCTGTCAGAGTAGACGAATCAAATTCAAACTGAATATCCAAATCAATGCTTGCAAAGTCCCTGCGTTGACTCTCCTGAGTCAGAATCCGGTGTATCTCATCGGCGCTGACAGTTGAATCCGCCACCGCGCCAGTTGCGAAAACGATAGACGCCACCGCGCAGCAAACAGCTGCGAAGCCACCGGTCAAGAAACTTGCCATGTTGAAAAATTGATGGTCGAATTCCGTGCTTAGAACTTCTCAACTGTAATAACAGCACCTGAAAAGCGGATCTCTGCATCGACACCCAGATTCTGAACCATGCGACGCGTGTTCTTGATCAGCCGCGATCGGTCCGAGTAAGTTTCATACCAGTACTCGCGGTGACAGTTTGTTTCGCGCACAACGCGGTGATGGTCGTAGCCCGAGAATGCGGCAATGTAGCTTTCCATGTCATTTGCAACATCGGCATCACAGATCTTTTCGAATACAAAGGAAAATGCTTCAGGCTCTCCACTGTTTGAACCGCCACTGACTGATGCGACGCGGCCTGAGGTTTCCACACCACTCCAGTTGCGCTCCAGTTGACGGGCCAGAACAGAGCCCAAGTCAGTTGCCAGTCGGCGGGCGCTTTTGCCAACACCCTCCAGCAGACAGCTTCGGTCACAATCCTTCGGCAAGCGCAAGTCCGGCAGGGATTCGACTTCGAAAGCATCTATGAATCGCCCGTTGTGCACATTGAACATTCGGGCGGCGATTCGAATTTTCGGCTTGGTGGTGTACTGAAGCTCATCTGCAGTTGCGAAAATTTCGAACACCACCGCAACATCTATAGGCGGACGGGTTGAGCCTCGGGCAATGTCGGTGATCTCATCAATCGCTCGATGAGAACGATGCTGTTCAGCATCGTCAAGTGTGGCAACCTCTTCAACTGCCACCGTGAAACCGGCATCGTGCAACTGCTTCTGAAGCTCTACAATTACGCGGTCGAACACGCGGCTGTGGCGAGGAACGGTATCAACATCTATGTCTTCACCAAAAACCATGATGTTTGGATGGTCTTGAGCATAAGTCTGGCTGACAGGCGCGCAACCAGTTGCCAAGGACGCACACCAGACAAACACCGCCAACAGCCATGAACTTGTGGCATTTGAATCCAATGCTTCCGCTACTCGATTAAACATAGCCTTACTCCTGAGTGTCGTGAGATCGAAAGATGCAAGATGCCGCACCCTGCGCTTAAACAGGCGCCGGCCACTTGGATTGAAACTTGGAGGCCATTCGGTCAATGCCCCTGGTCCTCGGACATTGAAACGGATCGCCTCTCGGATCAGTGTTATTGAAGCTTAAGCCAAGGCCGCTGTTCAGATGCGGAACGTCATTTTCAGAACTGCATCGTTTCACAAAGAACCGTTGCCCTTTCCGAATTTGTTGAATTACTTGCGGATGCTGTGAGGAATTTGGTTCAACCGCGAAGATCGAGTTCGCGAAGGCTCGGGCAGCAGATGAAGATTTGCAAAGGCTCGTGAAGTGAGCCAAGAGCAGTACGCAGGATGCCCCGCAAATTCGGGAGACCGCCATTATCGGAGTGCCGAAAGGCAGAATTTTTCTTGGGGTGTGCCGCCCCAAGAATTGGCAATGCCAGTTGCTGACTAACTCAGGCGGGGGGGGGTGGACGGCATGTGCTGTATAAAGGATTGACTGCCCCTGGCAGAAGCCACTACAACGGCCGCTTTCAACATCAAGCGAACCATCACAGGAACTGAAAATCGCACTAACAACACAAAATTTTCTCTGTTGATCAAGTCAATTGAAGATTCTGAGGCTGTATTTTACTCATTTATTGATGATATGCAATAGATTCACGAATCGCGAATTTGATTTCGGTTGAAATTCAACGTGTTTGGCAAAAATAAAATGATCAGTTCCAAATCAAACCTCAGCCAGCGCATTGAAGCTTTGACTCGATTGCCGTAACTCGCTTGTTCAGGGCTACAAAGCGAGAGCTTTCGCGCTCAGCCTGACAGACACACTCAGGACTTTTCCCATATTCAACTTCTGCTCGGCGAACCTGCGTCTCACAGGTCAAAAAACGGTTTCAGATGACCTGAGCGAGAGGGGTGGCGGAGCTTTCGAATCGCCTTCGCCTCTATCTGCCGAATCCGCTCGCGCGTGACCTCAAACTGCTGACTGACTTCCTCCAGAGTGTGATCGGTTCGCGAGTCAATGCCATATCGCATTCTCAAAACCTTTGCCTCTCGTTCGCTCAGTGAATCCAATGCCGCATCAATGGCAAGTTTCATGCCCAGCTCATTGGTTGCCTGATGCGGTTCCTGAACGGTACTGTCCTTGATGAAATCTCCAACTTGTGCCTTCTCATCCTCTCCGGTCGGAGTCTCCATAGACAGCGGCTCCTTGGGAATCATCAGTATCTTGCGAATCTTGTCCTCACCGAGTTCCATGCGCTGCGCTAGTTCCTCAACCGTCGCTTCCCGGCCTTCTTCCTGTCTGATCTCCCACTGAATTCGAGCCAGCGTACTCAAGGTCTGCGTCATGTGCACGGGTACGCGAATCGTTCTTGACTGATCCGCGCAGGCGCGGGTGATCGCCTGGCGAACCCACCACGTCGCGTACGTCGAGAATTTGAAGCCGCGTTCATGCTCGAATTTGTCGACTGCCTTCATCAGTCCGATATTGCCTTCCTGAATCAAGTCTTGAAACCCCAATCCTCGATTGCTGTATTTTTTGGCGATGGAGACGACCAGCCGAAGATTGGCCTCAACCATCTCCTTTTTGGCCTTGTTGGAGCGCGCCTCTCCGGTGGTGATCTCGCGGCAGATTGCCTTGAACTCAGCAAGCGGCATCGCCAATCGATTCTGCAGAAAAATAAGCCGCCTTCTTGCGGCGGCTGTCTCAGCTCGGAGTGAATCAAGCGTTACGGCCTGTGAGTCACTGCAGCTGCGTTTGAGCAGGCAGATCAGGTTGCGATGCAGTATCTGGTGCGACAGCAATTCATGGACCGCCGGTCCAGCCAATCCGACTTTCTCCACAAAAATCTGTTCAAGAGCGCCGCTTCTTTCCTTGCGGTCTGCGTTCAGACCATGAGCAAATCTGAAAATTTCGTCGAGCTGCTGGCGCGTGAAGGAGAAGTTCAAGAATTTATTCTGCAGAACTTTCTTGTGCAGAACCGCTTTGGGACTGTCAATCCCCTCCTCTCGAATCGCAGCTTTCAGCCAGTTGTAACGCTCTCGAATGGCGTTGAATTCCTTGAGCAGAGCTTCGACATTCTGATTTGACCGTACATTCATGCTGCCAGTCAGTTTAGCGGTTGAGGCTGCGACAAAACTCGAGTTGCGTCCGAAGCCGATACACAGGTCTGTGAAGCGAATTTCACCGGCCTCTACAGCGTCGAATCTCTCGATCAGAAACTCAAATACAACGGGGCAGCGGGAGACTGCGCGGACCGCCTGCCGCAGGCCGCTCTGAATCTGTTTGGCGAGTTCGATTTCCTTGCTGCGAGTCAGCAGCGAGACTTCGCCCATCTCCCGCATGTAGAGGCGAACCGGATCGGTGGTGGCGCCGATGTCTCTCTTGAGCGCTTCCTCAACCTCAGCCGCTTCATCATCACCGATCTCTTCGGAATCGAGCAAAAGCCCACCGGGCTCAAGAACTTCATCATGCACCTCGATATCCATATCGTTCAGCAGATTGATGATGCCTTCAATGCTGTCAAGATCGCTCAAAGATTCAGGAACATGGTCACTGACATCCTCGAAGGTAAGAAAGCCCTGTTTCTTGCCTTTGACAATGAGCTGCTTCAGGTCAGCAGAGTTCGTTCCGTTATCCAAATCTCTCTCCGTAGTCGGATTCCTTTCCGAAGATTCAATTGGAGCGTTCCTTTATGAACAGAAACGGCGAGACGTTCGACTCTGTAGCAACAAGTGCTGAAAGCTCTCGCAGTCATTGCGCCGCTGCTGATAGTGACACCGGCTTCTGCTCAATCCGTCTCGCGAAACTTGCCAAAGGCAGTTTTCTGTGCGAAAACGGAATTCAATTATAGCCCCGCTTCCGCAAACTTCATTTCAGAATTTTCACAGTAACTTGAATGAAAATCCTGCATTGATTTTTGACACATCGCGAGCGTGCTGCCCGATTTGAATTACTCTGCAGCCAGGGTTCAGATGAGTCCGATCAAGCATCGGGCAATTCAGGTGCGCCGCGTTATTCGCCTCTCATGCGGGCGCCAGCCGGATCGAAAGCCGGCGCATGCAGAATCCGTCCGCAGAATCGCTCACCAGCGATTTCGGTCTCCACTCTCGATCCATCTTTCAAAGCAGCCGATGCGTTGATGAGGGCAAGCGCGATGGGGGCGTTGATTCGAAAACCGAACGCTGCAGAAGTGGTCTTGCCGACAAAATCCCCCTTCCACAAAACGGGTTCGTCCCCCAGCGGCACCGCATTCGCATCGTCAAATATGATGGAGACAATTTGGTTTCGTTCGCTAGACATCTTCCTTGCCACCAGCGCCCGCCTGCCGATAAACTCCTTGCTCCAGTCAACGGTGAACGCCAGACCTGCCTCTAATGGGGACACTTCAGTATCCAGTTCGTGCCCATAAGCCAGGTACCGCTTCTCAATACGCATTGAGGTTTGCGCGAACAGTCCCGCGGGTTCCGCTCCAACTTCGCGCAGGGCCGCGTAAATCTCTTCGGTGTGGTGATTATCGCAAGTCAACTCCCAGCCGTATTCACCAACATAGGAAAGCCGCGCGGCCGACACCGGATATCCGGCGATTGCCGCGCTTCCCTGCCCAAAATACTGGATATCATTCAGCGACTTCGCACCCGCCGCTTGTGCAATTTTGCCCGCGTTCGGACCCATAAGTCCAAGCACAGACAATTCTTCCGTCACATCAGTCAGCCGAACATCCTCGTCCTGCAACTGGCGATGCAGCCAAGCCAGATCTCTTCTGAGCGAAGCGCTTCCCACGTACAATCGGTAGAAATCATCCGCCAGCCGAATTGCGGTGAGGTCGCTCTCAATACCGCCGCATTCATTCAGCATCAGTGTGTAGATCACCCGGCCTGTTGGACGATTCATCTGATTGGCGCAGACTCGGCTCAAGAAACGGCAGGCATCTTTGCCTGTGACATGTATCTTGCCGAAAGTCGACTGATCGAAAATTGCCGCCCTCTCATGTGCGGTGCGAACCTCGCGAGCGACATTTTCGAACCAGTCAGGCTTCCCGAATGACTGCTTGGGTTCAGCGTCGGCTCCGAAATAAAGCGGACGCTCCCAGCCGAAAAATTGTCCGAATCGCGCGTTCTCTCGGCAAAACTCATCATGAAGAGGTGATAATCTCAGATTGCGCCCGCGCGACCACTGCCGGCCTGGATAAGTGATCTCATAGTGCCTGCCCAGAACTTCCGGCACCCGCGCTGACAGAAATTCGACTGAATTGAAAACGGCTGGAAACCGGTTCGGATCAGCCTCGCGCAAATCCATCGGCATGGAGCCATGCTCTATGCAGTGCGCGAGCGCCATCCCCGCGCCGCCGCCGGTCGCGACACCGACGGAGTTCATGCCGCAGCCCAAGAACAGCCCTTTTGTGTCTGAACACTCACCGAGCAGAAACGATCCGTCCGGTGTGAAACTTTCCGGGCCGTTGAGCAGCATCTTCACCTCGGCGCTCTCCAGCGCGGGCAGCCGATGCATTGCATTCACCATCATCGGCTCGAAATGCTCCCAGTCCTCGTCCAGCAGTTGGAACGCGAAATCATCACCAAGCGTCTGCGGAGAGATCGGTTTGCCATGCGGTTCAAAGCAGCCGATCAGCAAACCCCCGCTGTCGTCTCGGATATAGAGGTGACTGTCATGATCGGACAGCGTCGGCAGATTTCCAGCAACGCCTTCGATCGGTTTGGTCAGCAGATAAAAATGCTCGCACGGCCAGACCGGCACCTCCGCATTCGCCATCTGTCCAACTGCCCGGCTCCAAAGGCCGGTGCAAATGGCAGCAGCATCGCACCTTACCGTGCCTCGGCTGGTCTCGACGGCTTTGACTGTGTTTTGATTGGTGACAATTCCAGTGACTGCGGTGTCTTCGAAAACAGCCGCGCCCCGCGACCGGGCGCCTTTGATCAGCGCGGCGCAAAGATCCGATGGGCTGACTCGGCCGTCATCCGGAGACCAGACTGCGCCGATGACATCATCGGCATTCATGTGCGGCCAGCGCTCCTGCGCCTCACCTGCTGAAATCGATTCGGCGCGCACGCCAAACAGCTGCGCCAGAGCTGCCTGCCGCTTGATGTGAATCAACCGGTCTTCACAGGTCGCGATCGACAGCGATCCCTTGTTGATCCAGCCCGTCTGCTGTCCGGTCTCGGCTTCCAAAGACGAATAAAGTTCGATGGAGCAGCGTATCAGATCAGTCAGATTCCTGGTCGAGCGAAGCGCGCGAACTTGGGCCGCAGAGTGCCATGTCGTGCCTGATGTCAGCTGATTGCGCTCAAGCAGAATCGCGTCGCTGATGCCCGCCTTCGCCAGATGGTAGAGCGTTGAGCAACCCATGATGCCGCCGCCGATCACAACGACAGGCGCGTATGCAGGAAGTGCTGTCAAGACTGGATCGCGCTCCTTTAAGATTCAACACACACTGGGATGAAGAGTGCTGTTTCCTGAGACTTCCGCACTGATGATTTCGCTGGCAGCAGCTCGCCAGTCAGTGCGCTGACAGCAAATTCCCCGCATGGCATTCGGTGCCCCGGACCTGAAACAGCTGCCGCTCAGAAACATCGTTCACATGCTGTTCCGCCGCCATCTTCCGCGCCAGATCTCGATCGAAATGCGATGAGGCCGGCATGTAGCGAAAAGTCAGGGCCGCGCGTCGCTTGTCGGAGCGATTGAGTTCAGCACCGTGCAGGAGGTAGGCATCGTGAAAAGAAAACATGCCGCGATCCAGCAGCAGGTGTTTCGATTTCAGATGCGTCTGAAGCGTGGAATCAAGTTCCTGGTTGAGCACCAGCGTGTCGCTGTCGTTGACACTATGAGGATAGATGTTCCGAGTTCTGTGACTGCCGGGAACAATCTGCATGCAGCCGTTCTCCCGTGTTGCGGCATCAACAGCGATCCACACCGTCGTTGTCTCAAGCGGCCGGATAGGCCAGTACTGCGCATCCTGATGCCAGGGTGTGGCTTTGCCTCGGCCGGGGCTTTTGCAAAAGAGCGCTGAGCTCCAGACAATGATGTCAGGCCCGATCAGCTGTTCCGCGGCATCCAGTATCTCCGGCAAAGTGGCAAATTCAAGCCATGTCCGATCACTCTCGATCAATGCAGGATAATAGTCTGCACCCGCATTCGGACAGAACTCAAGGAACGCCTCAATCTTGGCGGCTATGGCACGGATCACCTCATCGCTGAGACGGACTGCGGCAGTAACCTGTCCATCGCGAAAATAGCTTTCAACCTGCTGCTGGCTCAACATGCGATTCACCGGAATTGTTCGAAAGACAAGCAGTTTATAGCAAATCACCGGCTCTCAATTTCGCACTTCGAAACGGCCGATTTGAACATCACTTGAATGTCTGAACATTCAATTGAAAATGTGAGAAACACAGATCATCAGAAACTCTAAAATACTCGTTTCGCAGAATCATGTTGTTTGCTTTCAAAACGCAATTGTGCCATTGATCAGGTTGACCGGTGCAATTCTGGGCATCTTGCCGGCATGATGACTTTTTTCTGAACTCCACCCGATCTGACTCTATCAAGCTATGAAATTTCAATTGGCTGTTAACTTGGAGCGTATGGATGACAGCCAGGACATGGAGTGTGTCGCGCGGCATTTTCTCGAGATGGTTCAAATGGCTGACCGCGGCGGATTCGAAATCATCTGGGCCGCGGAGCACCACGCGCTGGAGATGACGATTGCCCCCAATCCATTTCAAATTTTAGCTTGGCTGTCTGCACAGACCGATCAGATTCGCCTAGGCACCGCGGTCACGGTCGCAGCCTACTGGCATCCCATCAAGCTTGCGAGTGAAGCGGCATTTCTGGATCTGATCAGCGGCGGCCGTATGGAATTCGGCATTGGTTCAGGCGCGTATCAGCGGGAGTTCGATCGAATGAAGCCGGGGCTGAAGCAGTCCGATGCCTATCGATATGTACACGAAATGCTGCCGGCGTTGAAAAATCTCTGGGCCGGTGATTATGAGCATCGCGGGGAGTTCTGGTCATTTCCAACTGCGACATCCGTGCCCAAACCGCTGCAGAAGCCCCATCCGCCGATCTGGGTTGCCGCAAGGTCACCGATAACGTTCGACTACGCAGTGCAAAACGAGTGCAATATCATTTCCTGGCCGATCGCCCAGCCAGTTGCTGAAGTGGAGCTTTATCGGCAGCGATTGGAGGAGTCCAGAGGCAAGCATCCCAAGCAGAAAAAGAAAACATTCGCGATGATGCGTCATACTGCGCTTTACACCAAAGGCGAAGTCCGCGACAAGGTGATCGCTGCGATTCAACGCAACATGGGAATGTTTCAAAATGTTTTTCTTCACCCGGGAGATGTCACTGAGGGGTTTCCCAGCGTCATACCAGTGAAAGACATGTCGAATCGGGATCTGTTCGAACCTGCCGCGCTGGAACAGAACATGATGTTCGGCTCTCCAGATCAGGTCATTGAGAAACTGATGCAGTACGAAGCAATCGGTGTGGATGCATTTGTCTATTACGCCAGCATGGGTTTGGGTCACAAGGAACAGAAAGACTCACTGCGGCTCTTCTGTGAAGAAGTCATCCCTGAATTCCAGTAAATCTTCCACCTGCTCAAGTCATTGAGTTCGGATAGGATTCCAGCGCGCAAAGAAAATCTGACCTCAATGGAAGAATCAGTCATTCGCACAGCGCATCAACTTGCGGGCAGTCGAGAGAATCCTGCCGTGGTCCTGATACATGGATTGGGACTCAACAAATCCATGTGGCTGGACTACCTGCCGGAATTGGCGAAAGATCATTTCGTGGTGATTTATGATTTGTTCGGGCACGGCACTAGTTACAAGCCGCAATCGCAGCCCTCACTTGACCTATTTTCGTCGCAGCTTAAAGAGCTGCTGGATGATCTGGATATTTCACGGGCAACACTGATCGGCTTCTCACTTGGCGGAATGATCAATCGGCGATTCGCGATTGACTTCCCAGATCGCGTGGAATCGCTGGTCATTCTCAACTCTCCGCATGAAAGAACACCCGAAGAGCAGCATTTGGTTGAAGAGCGAGTGAGGAAAACTGCGCAAGGCGGACCCGCCGCAACTATTGACACCACTCTCAAACGCTGGTTTACAGCTGATTTTCTTGTCAGCCAGCCCGAAAAAGTGAATCGAGTTCGCGAGTGGGTGCTCAGCAATGACCCAAATTTCTATGCCCAGTGCCGATTCGTGCTGGCCGCGGGTGTCAAAGAACTGATCCGCCCTCAGCCGCCGGTCCGCAAGCCTGCATTGGTCGCGACCTCGGAAAACGACAGCGGCAGCACCCCCGATATGACTCGCGCTATCGCCGCTGAAATCCTTGGAGCGAATGCTGTCATCGTACCCCAGCTGCGGCACCTTGGCATTCTGGAAGCGCCTCATACATATCTCGATCTGATTCAAGCTTTTCTGAAACAACTGAAGTGAGAATCATTACCGAAGATCGCGCTGTCATTGAGTCGTTGTGTGCTCAGAAAGTTCACAATATTGATTTGATTGGGGCGGCAATCATGGATTACTTTGTACAGATCAGACTATAGTGCTCAATTTTTTAAGGTCAGGGAGTCTGAAATTGAGACGATTTATCCGCTGAGTCTAGCCGACTAACTTCATTCGTGTTGAATCAAAGAATTCGGATTAATGACGGCTTATACTACCTGTTGAGCCGATTGTTCGTTGTGGAGAACTGAAGATGACCAAGATCGCAAAGAATCAAGATAGTCTGTCATTATCTGATTCAACCGCTACAAGCAATATTTGGAAAAATCGCCTTAGTTTCTGGGATGGGTTTTTTGAAGGTTTCTTTCCAGATTATGGAGGCGATTCAATTCGAGAAGAACTCAGCGACTTACTCGAACCCAGAGATGTATTTGCCGAAGATCAGGAACGAATTGGTCAAGATATACGCGTCGCAATGGGAAAAGTATCGAAAGAAATTGAGAATAACCATCGCTCCAAATCGAAAAAATATTCGTCGGAATAGCACCGAGGTAGATTTCCCGCTCGCGAGAAGGTCCGAGACTGGCAGAACTTTGCGGAGCGCAAGTGCTTCGCACCACGACTGATCCTGATTTCAAAGAAGCACTCCGAAAGGCAATGACTGCCAATCAGTCAGTTGTCATTGATGCTGCAATCGATCGCGATTCGCGGTTCAGTTTTCGCCGCAATTCATTCCAGAATCGCGATGGCTCGCGGGTGAAATCAGACGTACCGGCTAACCGCCTTTTTCCGTGTCTTTGAACTTGCCCTGAATGACCCGGTCGATGACAATGGCACAGAACAGAATCGCGACACCTGCCAGAATGCCCTGCCCTTTGGCGGCATACTGCAAAGCAACCAAGACATCGTAACCGAGACCCTTGGCATCAATCAGGGCCGCGATCACCACCATCGACAGACACATCAGAATCGTCTGGTTGACACCGGCCATGATGCTCGGTGTGGCCAACGGAATCTCGACATTGCGAAGAATCTGGGCGTTGGTTGCGCCGAACGCACGCGCCGCTTCAACCACATCCTTGGGAACCTGTCTCAGTCCTAGTGTCGTCAACCGGATGATCGGCGGCAGTCCGAAAATCATCGATGCCAGAATGCCCGGCGGCTTGCCTGTGCCGAAGAACGCAATGATCGGAATCAGGTAGACAAATGACGGCAGTGTCTGCATCAGATCAAGAACCGGCCGCGCAAAATTGAATGCCCTCTGACTGCGTGCGAACCAGACTCCGAGGGGGATGCCGATCGCAACACAAAGAAAGGATGCCGTGCCGAGCAATGCCACAGTCGCCATGCTCTTCTGCCAGTAGCCCAGCACCGCAATGTACACCAATGCGGCTGCCGTGAAGATCGCAACCCGAATGCCCGCGCTGCGGTAGGCGAATATGACGATGACTGCCATGACCACCGGCCAAGGTGTGCCGACCAGCAAGGTTTCCACCCCGTCCAAGATGATTCGAATGCCGCGCGACACGCCCTGGAACAGAAACGCGAAGTTCTGTGACGCGAGATCGAACCAGTAGTCAATCCATGAGGCGATCGCCAGGTAGTAGGTGTTTCCGATTGGAAATTCGGTAATCACCTCCGGCGGGCTGGCAGTAGTGAATCGCAGCAGGGTAACCGCATAGACAAAGGCAATGATGACCAGTCCCAATAGCCCGATCGGCCAGTTTAATCCGGACCGCACGGTGCGGTCCCCCCGCCATCGGGAGTATTGCCGCTCGTAGGAGATATTGGCAATCCAGCCCTCAAATAGTTTCAGTAAAACCAGTCCCACAATGGCAATGGTCAGCAGTCGAGTGCCCCCAGATTGTGCCAGCTCGCCTTCGCCGCGCGCCTTGTCTCTGGCTTTCGCGAGATTCTGAGCGCGGTTTTCAAATGACGCGGCGCCTTCTTCATCACCCGCTTCGCGGGCCGCTTCGGCCCGGGTCATCATTTTCTCGTAGTTGGCCTGCATGCGGTCCGCCCGGGCGAACTTGTCGGCGCCCAGCTCACCCCAGACACCCAGACCCAGCATCACCAGGAATACCATCTCGAATAGCGAGAACACCCAGAACAAGCCCCAAAGGCCGCGCGCCGTCGCCCACAAGGGTCCAAAAACAGCAGACCCGAGGTTGAAAGTCCAGCAGTAACCGCTTTTCGACGACTGAATGCGCTTGAATTCGCGCGCGTAGTAGTCGCCGTTCTGACCCGCGAATTCCTTCACGGAATCGGAAATGTCAACTTCCGGAATTTCCGCCAGTATCTCAACTGTACCAATCGCTTCGGCCACCTACTGATCCTCCTGCCTCTGGAACCTTCCCTGAACGATTCGGTCCAGCATCATCGCACAGAACAGAATGGCCAGTCCAGCCAGAATGCCCTGGCCTTTCGCCACGTATTGGAGCGCGGTCAGCACTTCCTGTCCCAGTCCCTTCGCCCCGATCAGCGAAGCGATCACCACCATGGACAGGCTCATCAGGATGGTCTGGTTCACTCCAGTCATGATGGCGGGTCTCGCGAGCGGCAGCTCAACGCCGATCAGAATCTTCCATTTGGTCGCGCCGAATGCAACCGCCGCTTCAACGACGGTATCCGGCACCTGCCGCAAACCCAGCGCGGTCAGCCGGACAACCGGCGGCATGGCGAATATGATGGTTGCGAGAATTCCAGGCACTCGGCCGGTGCCGAAGAACGCAATGATCGGTATGAGGTACACAAAAGGCGGTATCGTCTGCATCAAGTCGAGAACCGGACGCGCGACAGCGTATGCTCTCTCACTGCGAGAGAACCAGATGCCCAGAGGTATGCCAATGACAATGCAGAAAAATGCGGCTGCGCCAACCAGCACGATGCTCACCATGCTGGCTTCCCAAAGCCCGAGAAAACCGATGTAGCACAATGAGGCAGCTGTAAAGATGGCCACTCGAATGCTGGCCACCCGCCAGGCAATCACCACCAGAAAGACTGCCACAACCGGCCAGGGCGCGTCAACGAACATCAGTTCAACCACATCGAGCACCGACTGGGCGCCTGCGGTGATGCCATCGAAAACCCCTTTGCCCGCATCCGCAGTTCGATCAAACCAGCCTTCCAGCGCGTTGGCGCTGTTGGTGAAGTATGCGCCGCTCACCGGCACGTCAGTAAGCCAGCTGACTGGGTTGGATACGGTGAATCTGTACAGCGTGAGCGGCACCAGCACCGCCAGAATCACCAGTCCTATGATCAGCCGCTGCATATTGAAACCGCTGGCGATTTTCTTGTTCAAGCGCCACGCCGAGTACTGCAGTTCGTACAGTCGGTTGGCGAACTTGCCCATGACATAACGCAGTACGATGTAAAGCGCGATGCCGGAAATCAGGTAAATCCACCACGTGCCCGCGGCGGCCTGCGCTTGCTGAACCGCAAGCTCCGCGGCTTTGTCCAGATTCAAGGCAATCTGAATGGACGACTCCGCAGTCTCGTCTCCGGTTGTTCCTGCAACACCTGCTTCCAATCTGAGATCATGCGCGCGTTCGGACAGCTGCGCGGCTTCGGCCATTTTCTCGGCGCCCAGATCGCCCCAGATTCCTTTTCCAAGCTGAACCAGCGCCACCAGCTCCGCGATCGTGAACAGCCAGAACAGATTCCACAGTCCGCGCGCCGCGCACCAGGCCGGGCCGCACAGCAGCGCAGCCTTGTTCCAGGGATTGACGTTCTCCCCGGATGCCTGAATCTGCGACAGCGACTCTACATAGTAGTCGCTGTTCTGCCCGGAAAATTCCCGAATCGAATCGGTCAGATCGATTTTCGGAATTTCTTTGGTTACGTCTGGTGCTGTATCTTCCGCCATCACTTGCCGTCTCGTATGCCTTGCAGCAGCCGGTCCTTGGACACGACACCGACATCAGCGCCGTTGTCGTCGGTTGTTACCGTTGGCTGCGTGGTTTTCACCGCGACATCGATCAGATAATCCAAGTCGACATCCTGCGACACCCGCGGCGACTGACTCAGATCCTCGCCATCCGCGGGCTGGTATTCGCTGATCGGCGTTTGAATCGTATGTGCGAAAACCAGCTTCAGTTTGGAGATGTTCTGCACGAAATCGCGAACATAGTCGTCTGCCGGATTGGTTACGATCTCCTCCGGCGTGCCGATCTGCACGATTCGGCCGTCTTTCATAATTGCAATTCTTGTGCCCAGACGAATGGCCTCGTCCAAGTCATGTGTGATGAACAGCGTTGTCTTGTGCAGCTTGTCGGACAGCGCCATGAACTGATCCTGCAGCTGGCGGCGAATCAACGGGTCCAATGCGCTGAACGGCTCGTCCATCAGCAATACGTCCGGGTCGGAAGCCAGCGCGCGGGCAAGTCCGACGCGCTGCTGCATGCCGCCGGAGAGCTCCCGCGGAAATCGATCCTCGAAGCCTTCCAGCCCCACCAGCGACAGTGAGTGCTGTGAGACATCCCAGCGCCGGGCCTTGGACTCCCCGCGAATCTCAAGCGGATAAGCGACGTTATCCCGCACCGATCGATGCGGCAGCAGAGCCATGTGCTGAAAGACCATGCCGATTCGCTTGGCGCGCATCTCCCGCAGCGCGGTTGGCGAGAGTTTCATCACGTCCTCGCCAAGCAGATAAATTTCGCCTGCAGTCGGCTCGATGAGCCGATTGACGTGGCGAACCAGGGTTGACTTGCCGCTGCCGGACAGGCCCATAATGCAGAAGATCTCACCGCGGCGAACCGTGAAACTGCAATCCGCAATTCCAACCACAGCGCCGTAGCGCTCCAGGACTTCCGCCTTGCCGATGCCTTCCGACTCAACAGCCCGCATGGCGTCTTCGGCGCGCTCGCCGAAAATCTTCCAGGCGTTTTTCAACTCGATTACTAATTCTCTTTCGTTGTCATTCATGGCGCGCTCGCTATCTGGAACTTCAGGCCGCTAGGTGAACCGGATCAGCTGCCGATAAAGGACCGATTGATTCAACCAAAAAATAAGCGGTGCAATGTACCCTGACACTGCACCGCCCCTATCATTCAACAATTGATCAATCTGATCGTTCGTCTTTTCTCTCAATCCTGCTGACTGATCAACTAGCGCATCCACTCGTCAACTGAATCCGCATTCTCGGCAACCCATTGTGCCGCCAGGTCCTCCAGCTTGACCTTGTCCACGATGACGCTGTAGACCATGCCGCTGACCTGATCTGTGCTCAGCTTGACTTTGCTCAGGATCGCCGCCGCTTCCGGCTGCGACTCTTCCAGCGACTTCGCATAGTGGATATGCAGGTTCGCATCTTTCCAGGCTACGCCCGCGGTTGAGTTCTCAAGCCAGTTCGGATCATCCGTCGGCTGATATACAACCCACTTTGCCGGGTCATGCGCAGGCTCTTCCAGAACGACCAGATTGTGCAGTGAGAACATGTGGTGCGGCGTGTAGCAGAAAAACACGAAAGGCTTCTGCTGCTGAACGGCCGCATCAAGATTGGCGAGCGCCAATGTCTCATCCATCTCGGTCAGATCCAGTGTCTGATCATAGCCGTAGCTCTTGGCGCGGACCTTCTCAACATTGGTGGATGCCCAACCGGTGGCGCCGATCCAGACCTCTCCCTTGCCGTCACCGTTGGAATCGAACTGTGAGGCAACTGCGGGGTCAGTCAGGTCAGTGATTTTGCTGACACCCAGCGTATCTGCGGTGTACTTTGTCACGCAGATTCCCTGAAAGGCTGACACACCATTCGGATTCATCAGCACGGTGCCCTTTTCTTTAACGTAGGTGTTGTGAAGATTGTCCTGGTTCGGCAGCCAGACCTCGGGGTGCACATGCATGCTGCCCTTGTCCATCGCTTCGAATACAACCGGATTGGTGCCGTTTTGGACCTCAACCTCGAGACCGAGATTCTCTTCCAGAACCACTTTCAGGATATATGCAGTCGCTTGCACCGACGGCCAGTTTGGTGAGCCGATTACTACATCGGCCGCCTGCACGCTTCCGGCCATCATCAACATCGCCGCAGCTGCTGTAATTCCACGCTTAAGTAAGTTCATTGTGTTCCTCTCCTAAAAGGTCTAATTTAAGTCAATTAACCGAAATATTGGGTTTTCTCAAGTGCAGTTTCCTCATACAGGCTACACTGCTCATGCTCAAGTATGCTCTTTATAGTATGTTTTCACCAAGTTTTTCGGTTTTTTATGGTGATGCAGCCAAGATCGCCTGCGCTTCTCAGCAATTGACTCTCATGCGCGTCAGCCAACATCCGGCACGAATTTCATAATTCAAGGGCCGGTCAGAGGCATCCGCTTTATGTCATCCGCCAAGCCGCTCCCGATGAAAGCGGATGTGATCCTCAATGAAGCTCGCAATGAAATAGTAGCTGTGGTCGTACCCCGCCTGCATGCGCAGCTGCAGAGGCTGACCGGCAGTTTCGCAGGCTGCGGATAAAAGCTCCGGTTTCAGCTGCTCGTGCAAAAACCCGTCAGCATCACCCTGATCAATGAGTATCTCGCCGCTTCTGAAGCCCTGCTTGATCAGTTCTGTCGCATCGTGCTCCGTCCACAAAGATTCATCTGCACCCAAGTAGCCACCGAGCGCCTTTTTGCCCCAGGGACACTGAGTCGGCGCGCAAATGGGTGAAAACGCAGATATCGAGCGAAATAGATCCGGATTGCGCAATCCGATCGTCAGCGCACCGTGCCCGCCCATCGAATGTCCTGTGATGCCCTGACGGCTTCGGTCAACAGGAAAATTGGTGACAACCAGTTCCTGAAGCTCGCGAGTGATATACGAATACATCCGATAATTGCGGGACCAGGGCGATTCGGTGGCATCCACATAGAATCCAGCGCCGGAGCCGAAGTCGTAGCTGTCATCCTCGCCTTCAATTCCCGCACCGCGGGGACTTGTATCGGGCGCAACAACAATCAGACCGTGCCTGGCGGCGAACTGCTGAACGCCGGCCTTGACCGTAAAGTTCTCCTCAGTGCACGTCAGCCCGGACAGAAACCACAGGGTTGCACAAATTGAATCGGCCGCATCGCCTGGCACAAATACCGAGAACTGCATCGGTGTCCCGGTGCACTCGGAATCATGCCGGTAAATTCCCTGCACACCGCCGAATGAGCGGTGCTCGCTGACTGCTTCCATCGAATTTGTCAGGCGTACTCGATCACGCTGCGAATCGACTTGCCCGCATGCATCAGGTCAAACGCATCATTGATCTGGGAAAGCGGCATCTTGTGTGTGATGAGATCATCGATATTGATTTTGCCATCCATGTACCAGTCAACAATCTTGGGCACATCGGTTCTGCCCCGGGCGCCGCCGAATGCAGTGCCGCGCCAGACCCGGCCGGTAACCAGCTGGAACGGACGCGTGCTGATTTCCTGACCGGCGCCTGCGACTCCGATGATGACGCTCTCGCCCCAGCCCTTGTGGCAGCACTCCAGCGCCGCGCGCATGAGATCGACATTGCCGACACATTCAAAACTGAAATCGGCGCCGCCTCCGGTCAGAGACACCAGATAGGGAACCAAGTCGTCTTCCAGCTCATTCGGATTGACAAAATGTGTCATGCCGAACTGCGCCGCGAGCTCCTCGCGCGCCGGATTGATGTCGATCCCGACAATCATGTCAGCGCCGGCCAGTCTCGCGCCTTGGATCACATTGAGACCAATGCCGCCGAGACCGAACACCACCACATTGTCGCCGGGCTGAACTTTGGCGGTGTTGATCACGGCGCCGATGCCGGTGGTGACCCCGCAGCCGATGTAGCAAACCTTGTCAAAAGGCGCATCCTCCCGAATTTTGGCAACTGCGATTTCCGGCACCACAGTGAAGTTCGAGAATGTCGAGGTGCCCATGTAGTGGAATACGGGTTTTCCGCCGATTGAGAACCGGCTGGTGCCATCCGGCATGATGCCCTGGCCCTGAGTCTCGCGGATAGCCTGGCAAAGATTGGTCTTGCCGCTGGTGCAGTATTCGCATTGGCGGCATTCCGGTGTGTAGAGCGGAATCACGTGATCACCTTTTTTGATGCCGGTCACGCCCTCACCGACATCCACCACGACTCCGGCGCCTTCGTGACCGAGAATGGCTGGGAATATGCCTTCCGGGTCCGCGCCGGAAAGGGTGAACTCATCGGTGTGGCAGACTCCAGTGGCCTTGATTTCCACCAGAACTTCGCCAGCTCTCGGACCGTCAAGCTCGACCGTTTCGATTTCAAGAGGTTTGCCCGCTTCGTAGGCAACGGCTGCTGCAGTTTGCACTTTTCTTACTCCTCAGTTTGTTATAGGTGTGTTTGAGATTGATTATAAGTTCCATTCTGAGCATGATTCGACTTGAAATAATTCAGTGACAAGTTCACTGAAACGGTGTTCATATACCGCTGTTTAAACCACCGTTTTTTTTTGATGCTGATTGCGGGTCTCAGGGGCGCCAAATTTGAAATCCGCCTCAGCATTGATTGGCTTTTGAACAGGCAGGAGAATATCGAATGCTGTTGAATCTGGCAGTGCTTTCACTTCGGACTCCGAGATTGAATCAGAGTGCATAGATTCTGCCGTTTCATTTCTGAAGTGTTCATTTGAAGTCGAAGTTGATGCCGGCGATTTCACGAATTTCGTATTCCAGTCAAATTGACACGCGCTTTCCAGTTTAAGTGACACAGTCAATCCAGCGTATTTCGAAGAGCCAGCCGAGCCGGTCCGGAATTTCAGCGGCTCAGACAGTCTGACGCGAACCGCAACTCAGTCACAAATTTCAATTTGTGCCGCGGCGAGGCGCTTGCTTCGTTCAATGAGATTGGAGATGCTGAAGCGCGGAATGCACGGGTCCTGAATTTTATGGACTTGGGGGTGGAGCGATATAATCCAACTCAGCATTTCGGAGTGTCAGATTTTTCTCAATATTCTCTGCACTTCCTCACCTTGGCAAGCGGTTGTGTGTGATCTTCACATTATTCAAAATCCGGTCGAAGACAGAAACTTGACACTGCCATGGTCGAATGTCAATATATAACGTAGAATTTGCACCCGCATGAACTTTGATCACACACTGGTAAAGTTGTGAGCGCCGTACTGCTGGACCGATACATCGACACTCTGATGGGGCGTCGGTGGTTGATATTGGCGCTAGTCACCGCCATTATGGTGTGCATGGCTGCGGGCGGGCGCAACCTTGGGACAACGAATGATCACCGTTCACTGTTCGGTGAAGACAATCCGCATCTTCAGGTATTCGACGCTCTGGAGGACACCTACACCCAATCGAACATTGCATTGATCGTCATCGCGCCGCGCACGGGTACAGTTTTCACTCGAGAGACACTCGGCGCAATTGAGGAGCTGACTGAAACAGCATGGCAGTCGCCTTATTCGTCCAGAGTCGACTCTCTCACAAATTACACGCACAGCGAGGCATTTGATGACGATTTGATCGTCGCCCCGCTTGTGGAAGACGCCCAGTCTCTCAGCGATGACGATCTGGTCAGAGTTGAGACTATCGCTCTGAACTCCATCGAAACCGCCGGCCGCCTGGTTTCTCATGACGGAAAGGTGAGCGGGCTTTCAATCACATTCATTCTTCCCGACGATTCCGATCCAGCTGTCATCGAGATAGTGGATCATGTCAATCTGCTGGTTGACGAGTTTGCCGCGGCCTATCCGAATATAGAATTCTATCTTACAGGCGACATTGTCTTAAGTCACACTCTAAACCAAGTCAGCGAAGATGATGTGGCGCAGCTGGCGCCGATCATGATCCTGATCATCATCATCTTCACCACCGTTCTCCTGCGCTCCTTTCTGGCCAGTGTGGCTGTTCTCGTGACGATGTTTTTTGTGGTCAGCACCACGATGGGGGTGGCTGGCTGGGTTGGAGTCGTGCTGACGCCGGCGAACATAGTCGCTCCGATCATACTGCTGACGGTCGCGGTCGCGCAGTCGATTCACATTGCGTCAAGCGTATTCTTGGGAATGCGCAAGGGTCTGGACAAGAACTCAGCCATTGTCGAGTCGCTGCGCATCAATGCCTGGCCGATATTTCTTTCCCTGGTCACAACGGCGATTGGATTTCTCAGCCTCAACACCTCAGACTCTCCGCCGTTTCGAGTTCTGGGCAATCTGGTGGCATTCGGCATGCTGTGCACCTGGTTCTACACCATGACACTGTTTCCTTTACTGCTTTCGTTCTTCAGATTGCGAGTCCCTCCGGTCAAAGAGAATCAGCACGTCCTGTTTGATCGGCTCAGTGACTTTGTCATTTCGAAAAGTTCAATTCTGCTTGTCGGAGGCTCCCTGCTGGCCATTGTGCTGAGCGCCGGGATTTTCCGAATCGAGCTCAGTGACAACTGGACGCTCCTTCTGGACGAAAGCTATGAGTTCAGACACAACACGGATTTTGCCATTGAGAACCTGACTGGCCTCGAGTCAATGGAATACTCACTGCCGGCGAGAAGCGAGGGCGGCATCACTGACATCGGGTACCTGCGAGATGTCGAGGCTTTCGCGGAATGGTACCGCTCGCAGCCGGAAGCGAGTCATGTCCAGGTTTTCACCGATATCATGAAACGCCTGAACATGAACCTGCATGGGGATGATCCGGCGTTCTACCGCTTGCCTGAAGAACCGGAGCTCGCGGGGCAGTACCTGCTACTGTATGAATTGTCGCTGCCGTTTGGAAGCGATCTCAACAACCGCATAGCGGCCGACAAGTCCGCGACCCGCATGACCGTTTCAGCCCGCGGCAGACTGTCTTCCAAACACCAGCGCGAGCTTGACGCCCGCGCGCAAGCCTGGCTTGCTGAAAACACGCCGCAGCTGGCGACGGAAGCGACTGGGCTCAGCATAATCACCGCCTACCTAACCCAGCGAAACATCCACAGCCTGTTCATCGGTATGTCCATCGCCATGGGTTTGATTTCGCTGATTCTGCTGTTCGTCCTGAAAAGCCCGCGACTTGGAATCATAAGCTTGGTGCCGAACTTCGTGCCGCTGCTCATCACTTTCGGAATCTGGGGATATATCGTAGGTCCGGTGGGACTGGGGGGCACGATGACGAGCGTGATCGCGTTCGGCATCATTGTCGACGACACCATTCATTTCCTGAGCAAGTACCGAAAAGCCCGCGGCGAGGGATTCGCGGCGAGCGAGGCCATACGCATCACGTTCCGCACTGTCGGCCATGCGTTGAGCACAACGACTCTGGCTCTGATCGCCGGTTTTCTTGTTCTCACTCTTTCTGGATTCGACAGCACGTCGACACTGGGCACCATTGTCTCGATCGCAATCGCCATTGCGCTGATTGCTGACTTCCTGCTGCTGCCGGCCTTGCTTGCTGCAATCGATAGAATGAAAAAGGGCTCGTATGCCTGACCAGGCAAGCGAAAGCCTGCTGGATTGACGCGGCTGGCAAAAACCGGAGTTCCTTACATGGCGACATCCTGCTGCCCTGAACGAAAGTCCTCAAGCGCGATGTGAATTCCGCCAGCAGGATCAAGGCGGCTTCGGAGGGGCGCAGGAAAGGATAGTTCGCCCTCCAATATGAGCTTCAATCGGAAGCTGATCATGCCATTGCGCAGCGAGGCGCATCAGCTGCAGGAATTTTCACGGGCAGCGCTGAATTCCGTCTGGCTCAGCAGCGCAGCGGATGATCCTACCAGTTGGAAGATTCCTCAGCGTAGTAGTGATCCGGCAGTTTGAAGGCAATGCCTTCCTCATCGTAATGTGAAAGTTCGAGTATCTTTGTTATGTTTTGCTGCTTTTCGTATTTTGACCGGTTGAACTTGCTCATCACTTTCTGGAACGCATTGAGGAATTTGAATTCCAGCAGGGTGAGTGACGTATTGATTTTTGGCAAATTCAGATCATCGGCGAGTTGATCTCCGATCAAAGTTCGGCTGACCCGGCTGATTTGATCTGCCACTTTCTTGCGATCTTCGCTCTCGGTGGCGCCAGCCAGCAGCGGTGCGGAGTTGATGAGCGACCAGGCCATCGCGATGGATTCCAATGAGACCGGAGGCTCGCAAATCTGGCCGATACTGAATAATTCAAGCGCATCGTTTTCGTCGCGGAACAGGATGGTTTCGGGCACACCCATCAGATAGGCAGAATATCGCCATACCTGCATGAAGGATTTTCGCTCCTCATCGCTGAAGGAGGCGCCAAGAGTCTTCATGTGACGTATCAATCTGGCCGAAAACGCGGCGCTGGCGAAACCAACATGCGCCGCACTGAGCGGAACCCCCAGCACCTGTTCATCCCATTCATCCGAAACCTGCAGCAGGCGGCGTTTTTTCGCGTGGACAAGTCTGATTCTGATTGAGAGCGCCCAACCATCGTTATATCGCTCAAGCCCGCCGGGCATGAATATTTCAAGCATGTGGCGATTGTTCTGGCGCAAGCGCTTGATGCCCTGATAGCGCAGTTTTCCACTGACGAAGAATGACTGGCTGATATTGGTTGAAAATCCTTCAATGAGCACGCCAGCCACCATCCCAGCCAATACCAGCGGAACGTTCCTGTGGAACATGGCGCAGCCGGGATTCAGTGTGTCAAAATCAAGCCAGTCGGGAGCTTCATTGCAGAATTCCCTGAACCTCTTCAAGGATGCCAGCTCTTGCCCAGCTGCGATTTCATTGGCTGGACTCAAAGCCGATCGAAAGACCTCGGCCGATTGCTTCTGATCCAGATTCGCCATGTCATCGATCAGTTCATCGGCCAGCGGGTCGCCAACCGTCGTATGGAGAACATAGTTTGAGGCTCCGTCTTTATCAATCTGCAGAGCATTCTCATAGCCGTCTAAATAGTCAGTCGGTATCTTCATCTGCGCTCGAAGCTCTTATCCGATATCCTCTAATTTCAATGCAAGCGGAATGGTGCGGAATGTCATCGCACCCTCTTCAAACCCGTCGACGTGAACTCTCTCTCGCGAAGTCCGGTTCCCAGCTCATATTCTGACCAGACCAGATCCGTGCTTTTTCCGTTCTGATGATTGACCATGGACATCCTGTCGGCATACCAGAAGCGGTCATCATGCAGCTGGTAATCGTGGAAAGTCAGTGTCTTGAGATGCGTGTCCTTGCGGTCGTAGAAATGAATCTCCCGGGCTCGCAGCTCATCTTTATCGCGCCAGATCACCTGACGGATATAGCCGGATCCCTTTTCCTTCGGATATCGCTCCACGACGGTGCACTCCTGCTCGCCGCAAGGCTCGTCTCTGAGATATCGGTAGTCATACTTGCCCACTTCGGCGCTCTTCATGTCCTCGAACGAGAATTCACTGCCCATGAATGAGCCCGCCATATTTGATGAGCTGATTCGCTTGACCCTTTTCAGCGCCGGCAGATAAAGCCATTGCTCATCCGCATCCTCAAGGTGCACATGGGTGAGCAGAGCTGTGCCGCGCACATCTTTCGGGCGATCAAAAATGACAATGGACCTGTTGCCGTCATCTTCGACCTCAAGAATTTTCATTCGCAGTTCCCGTTCGCTCTCCTGTCCGCTTTTCTGGCGCAGTATCATCTTCAGCTTGGCTGTTGAATCCACGAAACCGCGCTCTTTCTCCCGCGCCTCGATGGCGATCTGCAGTCCTGCCTCTTCAGGGGATTGACCTGCTGCCGGCGAAGAAAGCTGCATCAATATTGGCAGGCATGCCAGTGCGCGCAGGAATAATTTCGATTTGATCTTGATCATTTTGCGTTGAATGAAATATTGAGAGAGTATGAACTCGGATTGGCAGATTCTAACAACTGGAATGTGCGTTCAGTTGCAGACAAATTGAAATTCAAGGCAGATTTTGATGTTGATGAAGGTGATGTGACACCCCGTGAGAAAGGAAAGTTCTTCTTTCGGAACGGACAGATAAATTTCCAGATGAAGACTCGGCGAGAGTCTGGCCGGCGCAATGGACTTGAAATTCGTCGGTGTCGCGATTGGATGCCAGCAGTCGAAAAACCGGCAATAGCCGGAATCCGTTTCAATGCGCTCATGCCTCCGCTTGAGGCATGAGAAAATCCCGAGTCAACAGACTTGCGTCCGCCAAGTGGCTCTTTACAGCGTATTTCAGCGTTCCTGCATTCTACCGATGTGCCAGACAATGCGCAAACCCCATCCTAGAGTTCAGACCGTCAATCTTGAAACCGCGTCAAGACGATGATCACTCTGTGCCAACCGCCTGCTTGAAATGGCTTCAACTCATAAGTCGATTTCGCGATCGCAAGCGAGAGCGGTGTGCATCGAATTATGTTCTTGCTTTTCTTGGTGAATTATACAAGTTGAAACAGTTTCTCAAATAATGAAACTGGGCGGCTGGACTCTTGGATTCATTTGACTTCAGAAAGTACTGGCCGCTCGCTTGCCAGCGGCAGCCTTTCTTCGCTCTTTTGTGCTGGCTGAATTGGTTTCACCCAATACGCTTCAAGGCGCCGCACACCCTCAGCCGCCGACACTCGCAGTCCATGCGCTGGCATCGGTCCGGCGCGGCCGCAATCAGCACGCGCGCCTCAATCATGCAAATGACGGGGCAATCGGAATTGCAGGAACGTTGGCAGACCTCCAATACCTGCTCCATTCCGATCGCGAATTCGCATTGCGCTTGGGCGGTATCACCCTCTCCTGTCGTCTCCAAGTTTATTTTAGAGGAGCACTCGGACAGCTATTCAGCGTCTGGGTTCCTGACAGTGTCTTGGTACCAAGCCGTCCATGCCCCTGTCAGCACAATAATCACTATGACCCAGAACGGCGGTTTGCCAATCGACTCCGCCAGCCCGAGAAGAAATGCGCTGACCAGCAGCATGCCAAGAAATCCCGCAATCACTTCATTTTTCATTTCAAATCACTCTCGTTTGTCTGAACAGTCAGTTTGCCAGCTCCTCTTCGGTGCTCAAGGTCTGCATCAGCCACCGCGCGGTTCGAAGCAGACGGGCATCATCCATTTTCTGCCCCACCAGCTGCACGCCAACGGGCAGTCCATTCTCACCCTGCAGCAGAGGCAGTGTTATCGCAGGCACGCCGCAGAAGGTCCACGGTGCTGAGAACATGGGGTCACCGGTTTTGTCCAGCCCTGCCGGCGCCTCACCCGGCGCCGCCGGTGCGATGATGGCGTCATACTGCAGAAAGTGCTCATCCAGCATGCCGTTCAGAACTGAGCGGGTTTCCATAGCATTGATATAGTCTTTCGCGGTGACATTCCTGCCGTATTCCATCATCTCTTCACCATCGGGCTCGAAAAACTGCCGGCCCTGATCGAAAATTGACCCAAACCAGGTCGCCATCTCCGCAAGATTGATTGTTTTATGCGCCATCCACGCTGAGTCGAAAGCCGGTCCGATTTCTACATCATCAACCCGATCCCCCAATGCCTCCCTGACTTCCTCAAGGCCGTCTTGGGAGCTGGGCTCCAGCTGATCCCAGCGGCTCGTGCGAAAAAACGCCAACCGCGGCGGAACAGGCGGTTCCGAACGACACACATCAAGCAGCGGGGGCTTGGCTCCATTGCCGAGAGTGGACGAATCATCAGGATCAGCCCCAGTCATCACTTCGGCCAGCAAGGCGGCATCCTCAACACTGCGCGCAAACACGCCAGCCTGGTCCAAAAACGGCGACAACCGTAAAATCCCCGTGCGCGAAATCAGTCCGTAGCTGGGCTTGAAGCCCACAGTCCCGCAGTAAGCGGCCGGCCGGATCACAGAACCGCCAGTCTGAGTGCCGACAGCCCCGGGAACCATATAGGATGCCACAGCCGCAGCGCTCCCACTGCTGGATCCACCCGGAGTGTGAGACAGATTGTGAGGATTCGCCGTTCTGCCAGGCATCAGCATCCCCATTGAGGCGGTAACGGTCTTTCCCATAATGACCGCGCCCTCTTCCTGCAGCCTGTCGACCAGGAACGCATTGCTGCGCGGTATCCGTCCCTTGAACAATGGAAAGCCGTGCTCTGTCGGAATCATCGCGGTATCGATCATGTCCTTGACGCCGATCGGCACACCATGCAATTTTCCGCAAGGCTTGCCGCGGCGACGCTCATCATCCAGACGCTCCGCCTGGCGCCTGACATAATCAGCATCCAGCCACGCCCACGCCTTGATGTCCGGCTCGAACGTGTCAATGCGCTCAAGGCAGTCATCGGCCAGCTTCCGAGCGGTAATGCTTCCGCCTGCAATCAGCTCAGACGCTTGACACAGCCCCAGAGAGTACAGAGACATCGCGGCACCCGATCAGACAACCGCTCGGTTACAGAGGCACCCTGCCGAAGAAGAAATCCGGCAGGAACAGCGCGATTTGAGGAAAAATGTAGACCAGCACCATGGTGAGTATGACGATGCCAAGATAGGGCATGATGCCGCGGAAAATCTCCATCAGCTCTATGTGCGGCGCGACGCCTTTCAGATAGTATGCCGACATGGCCATCGGCGGTGTCAGAAAAGAAGTCTGCAGGTTCAGCGCGATCAGCATTGCGAACATGTACGGGTTGACTCCGAAAGTGTCCAGCAGCGGCAGGAATATGGGCACGAAGATGATCAGAATCTCAGTCCACTCCAACGGCCAGCCCAGCAGAAAGATGATCACCTGAGCAAGAATCAGAAATCCGATAGTGCCCAGACTCAGGCCAAGAATCCAGTGCTCGATCAGAGAATGGCCGCCGAGATAGGAGAACACCGATGCGAACGTCCAGGAGCCGACGAACAGCCAGCAAACCATGGCTGAAGTCTTGGCGGTGAGAAAGACGGACTCCTTGAATCGCTCCCAAGTCAGGGAGCGGTAGATCAGGGCGAGCAAAAGTCCGCCGAGCGCGCCGACACCCGCGGCTTCTGCCGGTGTCGCAAGGCCCATCAGAATGCAGCCGAGCACTGCCAGAATCAGCACTGCCAGCGGAATCACCGAGGTCAGCACCTGATAGACAATCTCCCGAATCGTCGGAACTTCCTCTTCCACCGGCTTCGGTGCGAGAGACGGATTGACCGAGGCACGGATGACGACGTAAATCATGTAAAACCCGGCCAGAAGCAGACCCGGAAACATCGCCGCCGCATAAAGACGCAGAGGTGACAGCTCCGCAATCGCCGCATACACAATCAGCATGATGCTTGGCGGGATGAGAATGCCAAGACAGCCGCCTGAACAGATGACACCAGAAGCAAAGCTGCGGTTGTATCCCGATTTCAGCATTGCTGGAAGAGCCAGCATGCCCATCAGTGTCACCACCGCGCCGATGATGCCGGTGGCAGTCGCGAAGATGGCGCAGGTCATCAGGGCGGCCACTGCCATCGAGCCCGGCAGGTGACGAGCCGCGAGCTGCAGCGAGAAGAACAGTCGATTGACAATATTGGCCCGTTCGACGACGTATCCCATAAACAGAAAAAGCGGGATCGCGACCAGCACGTCATTTGACATGACCGAGAAGGTATTCTGCACCGCAAGATCGAATATGCGATTGTCAAAAATCGTGTCCATCCGCAGAGGGTCATAATACGCGTAGTATCCAAAGCCGATGCCCATGGCGAGCAGAGTGAAAGCGATTGGAAAGCCCAGCAGGACCATGAAGATGAACAGTCCCAGCATCATGATGGCGATTTGCGGATCAGTCATGTCGGATAAGCCAATTAATGTGATGCTCTTGCCTGAAGCTCTTCCTGCTGATGCAGCAGCATTTCCTCGGTCTCCTCGACATCATGCATGCGCTTCTGCCAGTAGCCGTCCCGAATGCACATGATGCAGCGGATGGACTCCGCCAGACCCTGAAGGAAAATCAGCACACCGGCGACGGGAATCAATGACTTGAAGAAATAGATCTGTATGCGAGCCGGACTGCTCCAGCTCACCTCCTTGTAGAACCAGGAGTCAGCGGCGAATCCATACCCGTACCAGGTCAGTGCGAAAACCGCCGGCAGCAGAAAAACAATGTAGAGAACCAGATCCACGATCGCCTGCCGTCTCGGAGACATCAGGCGATACAGAACATCACCCCGAACATGCGCATCCTGCGCGAGCGCGTAAGCCCCTGCCATGACAAAGAGCGAGCCATACATCTGAACGCTCATGTCGAATGCCCACACCGTCGGCGCATTCAGAACATAGCGCACGAACACCTCATAGCAGGTCGCGAATGTGAGAACGACAATGCACCAGGCGAAGCATTTGCCCATCCAGACGCTGAGGCTGTCGACGAAGTGAAGGAATTTATCCATGCAACTGACGCTTCAACTCAAAGACGCTGAACTGACAGCAACGGTCAATTCAGCGCGGTGTAGAAAGACTTTGCATCCGGACCGCGATCCGCGGTCCGGACGCGCTGCAGATGAATTAGGTCATGCTGCCGAAGTAGTGCTCGTAGGCATCGCCATAGTTGGGTGCATTGAGCAGCTCATAGCGCACCACGCGCTTGGCCCACGCTTTCTGCGACTCAACCACTCTGGCGAAGAAAGGATCAGCTTCTGAAAGGCGGGCGACCACAATGTCCCACGCTTTCAGCTGCTCTGCCATCACCGATGCTGGAGTCTTGTAGACATTCACACCGTGATCATCCTGCAGAGAGATCAGATCATTGGAGTAACGATCCTGGTACTTCCACGTGAAATCTGAAGAAGCCGCCTCTGAGGCGTACTCAAGAATCTTCTGATGCTCAGCTGGAAGCTTGTTGAAGAGGCTCTTGTTGAAGATGACTTCGAAGGATTCCTGGCTCTGGTGAAAACTGCCAAGGTGATAGTGTTTGGACACATCCTGCATGCCGAAGTCCTTATCCGAGGTTGGATTGTTGAATTCGGCGGCATCGATCAGTCCGCTCTTCATGGCGGGTTGGATTTCACCGCCTGGAAGCTGAACGACTGACATGCCCATTTCCTGCAGAACATCCGCCGCCAGTCCAACGGTGCGATACTTGAGACCTGCCATCTGGCTGGAGTCATTGATCTTTTCCTTGAACCAGCCAAGCGGCTGCGCCGGCATGGGACTGTTGAAAAAGCCGACAAGATCGAGCTTGAGCGACTCCATGAGTTCATCATAGAGCTCCTGCCCCCCCCCGTATTTGACCCAGCCCAGCAGCTGATTTGCATTCCAGCCGAAGCAGGGACCGGTGCCGAACAGGGATGCTGCCGCGCTCTTGGAATACCAGTACGCCGTTACCAGGTGTGCGCCATCCAGAACGCCCTTATGCACTGCGGTCTGCATTTCTGCAGTCTTCACGACTGAATTGACCGCCAGCAAATCGATGGTCAGCGAACCGCCGGACATCTCATTCACTTTATTGACGTAGTCCTGGGCGAATTCAAGAAAGATTCCGCCGCCCCAGGCAGCCTGCACTTTCAGAACCGTCTGCGCGTTGGCGATGTAGGGTACTGCGGCGACCGTCGCGGCGGTTCCAGCAGCTGCGCCTTTCAGAAATCGACGGCGCGATGGTTGTTTGAGATCTTTGCTCACTTTAATTTCCTCCAAAGAAATGAGGTTTGAATTGATCAAACTTGATTCCGGCCTGTCCGCGCATCAAAAGACAAAATTCTTGCAAAACGTACTCTCCATTCAGTCGCCTGAACGAAAGGCCGTGAATCCAGGCACGGATCATCAGACCCGAAGCCACAGCATTATAACCATTCAGTTATTTCGCAATCGCGATTCGCGCGTTGCCTGCCGGGCCCACCATCTGCAAGAGCTAAAACAGCCGATCACAAGTCAATTCTGAAATGTTGAAATGATCCTTCAGGACCGAAAATTCAATTGGAATGCCGTGCAGATCGACTGAAATTCACGCGCGGGTCTGGTCAGTTCCGCATTCTTTCGCTTGACCAGCGCAACCTGGCTTGGCTCATAATCGGCAATCAGCTGACGGCTGACCAGCGAATGTCCATCGTAAGTCATCGACGATGCCGGCTTCGTCGCAAGCAGCGTGTATCCCAGACCGTGACCAACCAGGCCGCGAACCATCTCAAAGCTGGACGAGCGATACCCGATTTGCGGTTTTGAGCCGGATTTTTCCAGAATCCCTGTGAAGTAGTCTCCGCTTGGCGGCGCATCAAGCAGCACCATCGGGTAGTCAATGAGTTCTTCAGGGGTGATCGTCGAATGCTCGGCAAGCGGGTGTCCCTCAGCGATCAGCACATAGGGATTCAGCTGAGTCAGAATGGTGATGCCGAGATCGTCCGGCAGGTCGATGTCATAGAGCAGCGCGATCTCGACTTCGCCAGCCTGCAGACTCCCGAGCACCTTCCGTTGATCGCCCTCGACCAGCTTGACAGTCCGAGTCGGATCAGCGGCCATCATCTGCTGAATGATGGCGGGCAGGAAATAGGGCCCGAATGTGTGGAAACAGCCGATTGACAGGACGTTGCCCTCGCTTTTTCGCCCTGCCATGATCGAAGTCGTGCGCTCGATTCTCGAAGTGGCGCCGTAAGCGCGGTTTGCGTAGACAAGCGGCGAGCCGCGCGGCGCGACGAAAATATCTGCAACCTCTCCGAACAGCACATGATGCGTGCCAACCAGTTCCGATGAGATCAATTGGCAGTCAAAGCCAACCAGCGGATCAATCACCCGCGGCGCGCCGGATGGCATCGCAGTCCATTCAGCACATTCAAACTTGTCGGCAATCGTGTCTTTGAAACGGCCGGCGAACGCATCGGACACGTAGGCTTGATCGTCCCTCAGAACATTGACGCAGAACACCCCGTTGTCGATGATTTTCTGCGCAGTCGGGCTTTCGCGATGTATGCACACCAAGAGCGTTGGCTTGGGCGTGTCGGCAGACACGGACGACATGGCAGAGACCGTAACTCCAGCGCGTCCAGCTGCGCCATCTGTCGTGATGATGTTGACGGTGCAGGCCGCATGACTCATGCCCTCAAGAAACCGGTCTCGAAGTTTGCTGTGCGGTTCGTTCTGCATGATGAAAATTTCGCTTGATGCGGCGAATCAGTCTCTACCGATGTTATACACTTGATTTTGATGCTGCGATGACATCCCTGAAATTTGCAGGGGGTGCTATCATTGCAGTAAAGGTTCACAAAGAAAACTGTCAATAAAACAATTCATAGAAGGTGCTGACTGAATGGAAACGCTATCGTATTTTCGAGGTCCCTCGGAGCCGCCATTAGCTGATCTGACCATGCCAAGACTGCTGCGAAACGCGGCAGCAGATTTCGCAGATCGAGATGCCATCGTTTTCAGTGAGCAGAGTGTGAAACTGAGCTATGCCGAACTCGACCAGGCGGTTGACCGGCTCGCTTCAGGTTTGCTGGCGCTTGATCTTGCAAAGGGGGATCGAATCGGAATCTGGTCGCCCAATCGTTATGAATGGGTGCTGACTCAGTTTGCCGCCACACGAGTCGGGCTGGTGCTGGTCAATATCAATCCCGCCTACCGACTGAGCGAGCTGGAATTTGCATTGAACAAGGTGGGTTGCAAAGCTCTCATTTCTGCAAAGTCGTTCAAGACTTCCGACTATATGGGAATGATGCACAGGCTGGCGCCGGAATTGAATTCCTGCCCGCCCGGCGAACTGCGTTCAGAAAAGCTGCCGAAGCTTCGAAATGTCATTTTCATGGGCGATGATGCAGGTGACGGCGCCTACACGTTTGATCAGCTGATGCAGCTTGGCGGTCCCGAGCATTCGCTTCGAGTGCCTAAGATTGAAAAGACACTCGATTCAGATGATGTCATCAACATCCAGTTCACCTCGGGTACTACCGGACTGCCGAAAGGCGCGTCTCTATCCCATTTCAACATTGTCAACAACGCCCGCTTCGTGGCCGACTGCCTCAAGTTCACAGAGCATGACCGGCTGGCGATTCCAGTGCCTCTCTATCATTGCTTCGGCATGGTCATGGGTGTTCTGGGCTGCACCAGCACAGGGTCTGCGATGATCTTTCCGGGCGAGGCATTCAACGCGACGCAGACTCTGGACGCGATTGCCGAAGAGCGCTGCACCGCGGTGTACGGCGTTCCAACCATGTTCGTGGCGATGCTGGACGATCTGGAGCAGAGCCCCCGGGATGTATCCAGCCTTCGCACTGGCATCATGGCCGGCGCGCCATGTCCGGTGGAAGTGATGCAGAAGGTCAACACGGAAATGCACATGAAAGAAGTCACAATCTGCTACGGCATGACTGAGACTTCACCCGTCTCCTTCCAAAGCTACGTTGACGACCCGATCGACAAGCGCTGCACAACCATCGGCCGCGTGCATCCCCATCTGGAAGTCAAGATCGTCGATCAGGAAGGCGAGATCGTGCCTGTCGGAACCAGAGGGGAGCTCTGCACCCGCGGCTATGCGGTGATGAAGGGATACTGGGACGATGAGGAACGAACAGCCGAAAGCATCATTGACGAGTGGATGCACTCAGGTGATTTGGGCGTGTTCGACGAGGAGGGATTCTGCGCCATCGTCGGCCGGGTGAAGGACATGATCATCCGCGGCGGAGAGAATATCTATCCCCGCGAAATCGAGGAGTTCCTGATCCGCCATCCCGATGTCAGCGATGTTCAGGTGTTTGGAATTCCCGATGAAAAGTACGGCGAAGTGGTCTGCGCATGGATCATCGCCAAACCCGGTGCTGAGGTCAGCGAATCAGATCTTCGGGAGTTCTGCCGGGACCAGATCTCACACTTCAAAGTTCCCGCACACTTCAGATTTGTGGATGAATTCCCGCTGACCATCTCAGGCAAGCCGCAGAAATTCATCATGCGGGAGAGGATGGTGAAAATGCTGGAGCGCTAGTGTCCTATCGCTGGATTTAAGAATCCGTATTTCCCATTGACAATTCAATCACCAACCGCCGTATCGAAACGAGTTTGTGACCATTTTTGCTTTGGACTGACATGCGATGAGCCATTCAAACCTTGCAATCCCCGCATATCAATTCAGTCTTCCTTCAACGTTGCTCACTGCCAGCACACAAATCCAGTACAGCTTTTTCGACAGCTTCTGCGGTCAGATTGAAGTGCCTGAAAACATCTTCCGGCGGTGCTGATTCACCAAAATCGTCTACACCGAGCGTGATTCCTGACGGACCTGCGTACTTGAGCCACAGCGCAGATACTCCCGCTTCAACGACAACTCGACGATGCATATCAGGGGGAATCACTGAATTCTGATACTCCCGGCTCTGTGACTCAAACACATCCACTGAAGGCAAGGATACGACTCGGCAGAGAATCTTCTTTTCTACAAGCGATTTCATCGCATCGATTGCCAGCTGCACTTCAGAGCCGGTCGCGATGATCATCGCATCCATGCTTCCATTGCTGTCCGCAACAACGTATCCCCCTTTTTCAATCAATGGCAGTCGGTCAGTTTCGATTTCTTTCGCAGGCACGGCTTGACGCGTCAGCAACAGACATGTCGGCCCGTCTTTGCGCTCAATCGCAGCTTTCCACGCCACAGCTGTTTCTGTCGCATCGCATGGACGCCAAACCGACATGTTTGGAATCAAACGCAATGTCGCTGCCTGCTCTATGGCTTGATGTGTAGGACCGTCCTCACCCAAACCAATCGAATCATGGGTGTACACAAAAATTGAACGTATCCCCATTATTGCTGCCATGCGAACTGCATTGCGCGCATACTCAGAAAATACCAGAAAAGTGGCTCCGTAAGGAATGAATCCACCGTGCAATGACAATCCATTGACGATGCTCGTCATTCCAAATTCCCGAACCCCGAAATAAATGTAGTTCCCATCTGGATTTTCACGGCCAAGCGGTCTTGACTCGCGCCAAAACACCAGATTTGAGTTTGTCAAGTCAGCCGACCCGCCGATCAACTCGGGAAGTCTCGGCCCATAGGCTTCGAGCACCATCTGTGAAGATTCCCTGGTTACGGCATTTATGTTTCTGTGGCTGATTGATCGAATGAGCGCATCTGCGGTCTGCTGCCAATCGTCCGGCAGATTTCCTTCAATGCGGCGTTTGAACTCGCTGGCAAGTTCCGGGTATTCCTGGCAGTAAAGTTCAAACTTCCTGTTCCATCTTTCATGTGTCGCGGCGCCTTTAGACACACAACTGAATGAATCGTAGACGGACTGGGGAATGAAGAAAGGCGGATGATTCCATTCAAGATGCTCTCGAACAGAAGCGACTTCAGCTTCCCCAAGCGGTGATCCATGCACGCCTGCGGTTCCCTGTTTATTCGGGGAACCGTAGCCGATGATGGTCTTGCAGCAAATGAGAGAAGGCCGGCTGTCCTGCGCTTGCGCGGTTCTGATTGCCGCCCTGATCTGCTCAGGGTCATGTCCATCAACATCTGCCGCCACATGCCAGCCGTAGGCTCGAAATCGAGCGGGAGTGTCATCCAAAAACCATCCGCCTATGTCACCATCAAGTGAAATATTGTTTTCATCATATATGACGATAAGCTTGCCGAGTCGATGGTATGCTGCGAAAGAAGCCGCTTCATGCGAGAGTCCTTCCATCAAGCATCCATCGCCAAGAAACACGTAGGTATGATGATCCACAATCGTGCAGTCATTGCGGTTGAAGTGCGCTGCGAGTGATTTTTCCGCCAGCGCCATTCCCACAGCGCTGGAAAAGCCTTGAGCGAGCGGACCTGTCGTGACTTCGACACCCGGTGTGACTCCGAATTCCGGATGGCCGGGAGTTTTGGAGCCGAGCCGTCTGAATGCTTTGATTTCATCCAGCGGCAGCTCGTAACCGGTCAGATGCAGCAATGCATAAATCAGCATGGATCCATGCCCGTTCGACAGCACAAATCGATCGCGATCCGGCCAGTTTGGATCTTTCGGATCGTGTTTCAGGAACTCGCGCCACAAGATCTCTGCAATGTCAGCCATCCCCATGGGCATTCCAGGATGGCCGGAGTTGGCCAGCTGAACTGCGTCCATAGCCAGCGCTCGTATTGAATTGGCGCGCTCAAGACGCGCCCTTTCTTCGTCATTGACAGTCTTGTTCATTGGCTTGCGGTGATTCCTCCATCAACGTACAGAATCTGACCGGTCACAAATCCTGAGGCTTCCGAACAGAAGAACAGGACAGGACCCACCACATCGCTGGGAGAGGCGATTCTCCCCAGTGGTATTCTTGCCACCAGTTCGTCGTGGATTTCAGGACTGTCCATCACATTTCTGATCATCTCGGTGTAAACAAATGTGGGCGCCACCCCATTCACGGTGATTTGCTCTGACGCCAGTTCCAGCGAGTGCTGCCTGATCAGCATCATCAGTCCGCCTTTGCTGCTGCAGTACGCGGAATATCCTCGGTTCCTCAGCCCAAGCTGCGCGCGGACAGAAGCCAGATGAATCTGCCGCCCGCCTTGACCGGCGGTGATTTGGTGACGCGCCGTTGCCTGGGCCAGGAACATTGCCGCTTTCAGGTTGGTCCGGTAGACCTCATCGTAAACATCCTCGGTCACTTCCAGCAAAGTCTGCTCCTTGTGAATTCCAACGCAGTTGATCAGGATATCGATTCGTCCAAATCGTCCAGCAATCTCATCCACAGCGCAATTGATTGACTCCACGCGGCTCGCGTCCATCACGACGCTGTCGGCCTTCCACTGCCTGTCAACTAAATCCGCCGCCAGAGCTTCAGCCTTTCTTTTCTGCCGTCCGGCAATGACCACAGTCGCGCCAGCCGATGCGACTGCCGATGCAATGGCGCTTCCAAGGCCGCCGTACCCTCCCGGTACGAGCGCAACTTTGCCGTCTAAGCCGAAGCGCTCGGAAACTCCGGAAAAGCGCTCTGAATATTGCGGTTTCATCTTTTTTTCAATGCCATCAGTCCATGTGCAGACCACCGTTGATATCGACGATCTCTCCAGTGATGAATCCCGCTTGCGGGGAAGCCAGAAACGCGATCAGATGAGCAACTTCCTCGGGCTCGCAGAATCGGCCGACGGGGATTTGATCAACAATGCCTTGACGCTGCGCTTTCGTAAGCTGTTCGGTGACCATCGGAGTGCGAACATAGGCTGGAGCCACAGCATTGACTGTGATTCCCTCAGGCGCCAGCTCCCGCGCGAGAGAGAAAGTCAACGCCCCCAAAGCGCCTTTGGAAGTCGAATAGGCTGTTCCCGCCGTCAGTCCGCCGGTTTTCATCGCGAGGGAGCAGACATTGATGATTCTTCCCCATCCGCGTCTTCGCATTCCAGGAAGCAGAAAACGCGTCAGAAAGTACGCGCCGTCCAGATTGACTGCCATGATTCGCTTCCAGTCTTCGAGCGAAATGCTGTCGCCCTTCGCGTTGGACAAGAGTCCGGCGTTGTTCACCAGGGTGTCGGTTTCCCCGAATTGTTCAGAGATTTCCCGGCACGCGCGTTCCACAGCCGCAATATCACTTATATCGAGCGCAAGCGGGACCGCACACTCACCTATGGCTGATGCATTTGTCCTCAGTTTTTCTCGATTGATGTCAATCATGATTACGCGATGACCGTCTGCGGCGAATCTGCGCGCTACCGCAAGCCCGATCTCACCCGCAGCGCCGGTCAATACTGAAAGCCGTTTTCTGCTAGCCATCTGCTCCGGCCCCATTCGGAGCCAATTTTCCAAGATACGCTCTGAACTCATGCATTTGAAGCATCGAGTCGAAATCCGGAAATTCATAGACTCTGCCGTCCTTGACGAACAGGAACTGCTCACATATCTCGCGCATCAATTCAACGTGATAGGGTTCATTCGGGTGCAGGCAAACGAATACCAGCTTGCCCTGCGCTCTCAACTTGCGGAAAAAATCCAGCATGAATCCGATGTAGCCATCTTGAATATTGAATTGCGGCTCATCGAACAAGTGAATGATCGGTTCTTTTCGCAAAGCAGGCGACAGCAGAAAAGAAGGCTTGGTTCTGCGAAACCGCCGCACCTGGTATGACTGGTGATAATGCATCGCGAGCCGGTATCGCTCGGAGTATTTCACGTTATGGATGTTCTTGCCCAATATCAGCACCGAGCCTGAACTGGGTTGATTCAGACCGGTGATCAATTCGAAAATCGTGGTTTTTCCTGATCCATTCGGGCCCATGACACCAACGACAGTTGATTCGGGGATTGTGAAATCGGCTTCAAGTCGGAACGTCTCGCTCCGGTTGAGCAGGCCCCGACTGTAACGCTTCACAAGGCTGCGAACTTCCAGTATCGTCTCAGGCATGAAATCCATTCACCATGAATCAGCGTACAGCTGCTCGTCTCTCAGCAAATCCGAAGCGGAGGCTTCGTGTACGATCTTGCCTCGGTTCAGCAGGTAGCCGCGATCGCAGACCTCAAGCGCTGTCGAGGTGTTCTGCTCCACAATCAGCGCTGAGATTCCGACTGTTCTGAGGCGCGAGATCACTCTCATCACATCCTGCACGATTTTGGGAGCCAGTCCTTGAGTCGGCTCGTCAAACAGCACAAGTCCGGGCGCGCCGAGCAGCGCCCGGCTGATCGCCACCATCTGCATCTCCCCACCGGACAGGTTTTCGCATTCCCGCTCCATCAGATACTCGAGGGCCGAAAAGATCTCAAAGATTTCGCTGTGAGACCATGATCGAAACTTGGTTGACTTGCGCGCAATCGACAGGTTGCGGGCCACTGTCAAGGTTGGAAAAATTCGGCGGTCATCCGGCACCCAGCCGATTCCCATCTGCGCGATCTCATGGGTCATTTTGGCAGTGATGTCGGTTCCATCGAATTTGATTGTTCCTGTTCGAGGCGGCGTCAATCCCAATATTGAGCGCACCAACGTTGTTCTGCCTGACCCGTTCTGGCCCAGCAGGGCGACAGCTTCACCCTCCGCCACATTCATCGAGACATCAAACAGCACTTGAGTCTCGCCATAGAACGTATCGATATTTTCGATTTCGAGAATCACCCGTCCTCTCCAAGCATTGACTGTTTGACCCACTTGTTGGCGCGAAGTGTGTCAGGTGTTCCCTGCGCAATGACCTGACCCCAATGAATGACGGAAATCGAATCCGCGAGCTCGAAAAGAAATTTCATATCGTGCTCGATCATTACAATGGTGTAGTTGTCTTTCAGACGATGCATGAGATCAAGCAGTCGCATCGTTGCTTTCGCACCCAAGCCGGAAGTCGGCTCATCAAGAAACAGCAGGCTTGGTTCAGCCGCCAAAGCGACGCCGATTTCAAGACTGCGGCGATCGCCATAGGCCAATTCGGAGGTCCGATGGTTTTCCTTTCCTGACAATCCAATGCGCGCGAGAATAGTCTCTGCCTTGTCGGCAACCTCACTTTCCCGGGCCAGAAGATGCACGAAGTCGAATCCGCGCATTCGCACCTCTTTCAACGCAATCAGAATATTCTCCAATACCGAAAACTCATTGAACAGATTCATGGTCTGAAATGATCGAGCGATTCCTTTGCGTGCGATTTCGTGCGGCGGGATTCCGGTAATGTCCTCTCCCAGAAATTCGATCCGTCCCCGGTCGGGCTTGAATTTGCCAGTCAGAACATTGAAACATGTTGTTTTGCCGGCGCCATTCGGGCCCATGATGCCGCTCAGGCAGTCAGACTCAAACTGAAGATTGATATTCTCAAGCACGACGTGATTTCCAAATCGCTTATGAACGCCGCTTGCCTTGAACAATGGCAACGAGTTCACCCCTGCCTCATCGATAGAACGTGCAGCTGAATTCATTTTTTTGAAATCATTGAAGATTTCGCTCTGCGCCATTCCTGCCAGGCCCCGGCCACACCTTCCGGCTTGAAAAGCACAGTGAGAACGAAAATCAGCCCGAACCATAACAGCCAGGCTTCTGTAATGATTCCAAGAACATCGCGTGCCAGAAAATAGATGGTCACCCCGATCACAGGTCCCCAGAAGCTGACAAAACCACCGCCAATCAAGGTCATCATGACAATGATTCCAGACGCATGAAGCGCCATCACGTCAGGGTAGGCGCCCTGCTGCGCCATTGAAAACAAGACCCCAGCCAAACCTGCAATCGCAGCGGACAGTGAAAACACCACCCATTTGAACAGCCAGACGTTGTATCCAATGAAGCGAGCCCTTTCCTCATTCTGTCGAATGGCTTGCAGCACCTTTCCAAATCTCGAATTGACGAGTCTCCACAGCAGCACGACGATGCAGAGAAAAACCATGAACACGAAATAGAACAAGGCGGTATTCGAGTTCAATTCGAAAGAGAAGACGCCGAAGTCCGCTGCCGCACGGGGAATGTTCAGCAATCCGTCCTCACCGCCGGTGACCGAATGCCACTTTATGGCAATGAACCAGAATATCTGACCGAATGCGATCGTCATCAACGCGAAATATATTCCTCGTCGATGAGAAACAAAGCAGGCGACAATGGCGCCCGCGATAAAGGATGCCGCAATCGCGAAAAGTATTGCGAACCACAGATTCTCGAAAAACCACAGCTGAAACAGCCCGAAGGCATAAGCGCCAGTACCGAAAAACGCCCCATGTCCGAAACTTGGCAGACCAGAATAGCCGAGCAATAGGTTGAAGCCAAGTCCATAAATCATCCAGATGACAATTTCGACACCCAGATACTGGTACAGACCAATCTGCTCAATCCAAAGCGGAAGCGTGGCCAGAATGACAAAAAGTAGCAGCATCTCTTTTGTAAACCAGTCATTCGCTGCAATTTTTCGCACTGCCATCTGTCAGTTCTCCAGCACGCTTTTCTTGCCGAGCAGTCCTCTTGTGCGAACAGTAACGACTGCGATCAGAAGCAAGTACATTGAGAGCAAGGACCAGTCCGACGCATACGCTCCCGTGATACCGACGGAAAGACCCACCAGAATTCCGCCAAACACCGCGCCCCAGAAACTGCCGATGCCGCCGATCACAATGATCAGGAATGCCGGGATGACCGCGTCGATGCCGACATGCGGCCGCAGTCCCCAGATCGGAGTCAGCACAATTCCAGCGAACCCCGCCAATCCCGCTCCGAAGCCGAAAACGAGCAGTCGAAGCTTGGTTAGATTTATTCCCAGCGCCCGAACCATCTCGCTGTCATGAGCGCCGGCTTTTATGATTGCCCCATAGGGTGATTTTTCCAGAAACAGCCAAACCAGAAAAATTGTGATGATCGACAAGAGCACCGCATACAGTTTGTATTTGGAATAGATCAATCCGGCGAACAGCAGGGCGCCGCTCATGAACTCGGGAACTTGCAAGTAGCGTTCGGTGGGGCCCCAGGTCAGTCGAATCGTCTCTTCAATGACAAGCGCCGCACCGAAAGTCAGCAGCAGCCCATATTCCGCTTTCTTGCCGTAGGTTCTCCGCATGCAGAGCTCAAGCCCCATTCCAACGACCGCCACGAACAGGGGAGCCAGAATCAATGCCAATCCGTAGCGATAAATCAACGGCAAGGCGCTGTATGGGTTTTCAGCAGCCGCGAACCAGGAAAACTGGGGATCAATGATAGTCAGTGCGAAATAGGCGCCGAGAGCGAACAGTGATCCATGCGCCAGATTGATCAGTTCCATGACACCGACTATCAGCATGAATCCCAGCGCGATCAGGGCGAAAAGCAGTCCGAGACTCAATCCGTTGAGCAGATGAGGAAAGATATGCGAAACAGTCATTCGAACCTCAAGTCAATTCGATGCTGCGGAACAAATATGCCGCCGCCGCGCAAGCAGGACGCGGCGGCAGACTGATTGACTGAAACTACATTTCGTATGTGGGCGTATCTGCAAGAGATTCCAAGCTGCATTCCATGTCAGCTCCATTATCTCGAATATCTTCGGGACTTGACTGGCTGAGAACCGTGAACATATCGTCCGGAACCTGCGCGCCCTGATTGGCTGTGGCCAGGTAGATTGTCTGCTGCATCTGATGGGTATTGGGATTCATGTACGCATCATGATGCTGCATTCTGTCGCTCGCGGACACCTTGAGGTTTTCCAGTTCCGTAATCACCTTGATGTTGTTGGTGGTGCCGGCCCGCTCAACCGCGCCGAGAAGCTCGCGAGTGGCCATGTAGCCGTTATAGAAGACGTTGCCGGGCACGCGCATACGGGTGTCCGGATACATCGCCCGATAGCGCTCTACAAATTCTGCGACTCCAGGCAGATCCAGTCTCCAGTACCAAGTGGTGCCGAACACGCCAAACAGATTCTTTAGCGGCAGACCGTAAACATCGGGCCAATCCTGCTGGTTGTTGATCCACGCCATGTTCTGTCCAAGCCCCAGTTGAGAGACCTGCTGACGCATCGCCTTCTGGTCGTCGCCGCCGACCGCAGCGGCAACCACTTGCGGAGAAGCCTGCTGCACCTTGAGCAGCATGGATGTGAAATCTCGAGTTCCTTGCGGCACAAGAATCTCGTCCACAATCTCTCCGCCGAATTTCTCCACCAAACCGCGGGTTGCGGCGGATGTGTTGTGACCCCAGACATAGTCGTTGGTCATCAGCAACCATTTCGTGCCGTAGGCATCAATCGCATTCCTGACCGCGGCTTGAGCGAAGTTGGTGCCATTTCCGTCCCACACGAACTTCACCCGATGACAGTTCTTGCCAGATTCTGTCGGCGAGCTCGAATTGGTGTTGAGATACACCGTTCCATACTTCTGCGCGACCTGTGATATTGCATTGGCAACACCTGAGCTGACCGCACCGATCAAGAACGCACATTCGTGGCGCGTGATGAGACGCTCAGCCACGCGGCTGCCGGTTGCCGGAGTGGTTTCCGTATCGATATGGATGGTTTCCACGCGCCTTCCAAGCACGCCGCCCCGCGCGTTGAATTCTGCGATTGCCATCATCATGCCCCGGCGGTCTGACGCACCGGAGTTGGCGTACTGACCGGAAGCGTCGGAAGTGAGACCAATCAGGATTGGTTTGTCGGAAGCGGCGGCGTAGACTCGGTTATAGGCCCAAGGGCCCATGAATCCGGCCGCAATGCCTGCGGACACCGCGCCTGCTCCTTTCAATAGAGCTCGTCGCTTCGCATTTACAGCTGAGTTGGATTTACCAGTTTTATTGACCATTGAATCTCTCCGTTTCGTGTTGGGTTGTACTCTAAAGAATTTGTTCAATATGATTGGCAGGGCTCGCTATCGATCAAGCGCGGTTTTCAGCTTGCTGATTCAAGATCTGCACACCGTTGAGCTTTTCTTGCACGCGCAGCAGATCTCCAACCAATCCATCTGCGTAACCGAGATTGAGACCTTGTATGAGTGCATGCTGCACTGCCCTTCCCACATTGCCTGCAAGAGGAACCGCATCCATCATTCGGTTGTAATAGCGAAGGTCCTTGGCTGCGTTGGCCATGCTGAAGTTGAGTCCGGAACAGTCTCCCGACTCGATCGCTTTCGGTGCGATCAGCTGGAATATTCCGCTGTTGGCTCCGCCTGAAGCCACCACGTCAGAGAATTTCTGCAGATCAACTTCGGTAGCGGCGCATGCGCAAAAAGCCTCGGAAATAATCGCCGCATAACCCATGGTGATGAAGTTGTAGATCAGCTTGGTCTTGTGGCCTGAACCTACGGGGCCCATGTGGAATATGTTCTCGCAGAATTGCTGCATTACGGGCTCAACGCGCTGAAAGTCCTCAATTGATGCGCCAACCATTGTGTTGAGACGACCTGCCTGCGCATCATCCGGCGTGCGCGCCAGAGGAGCGTCGACTAGCGACGCCCCCAGTTCTTTCAGCGAATTCGCGATTCGCTCACTGGAGCCAGGCTCGCTCGTTGAGCAGTCGATGACAATTGTGTCTTTGCGAATCCCTTCCAACAGCCCATCCTTTGAATAAAGAATGCCTTCAACCTCAGGGCTTCCAGTTACGCAAAGAATGATCAAGTCGCTGCGCTCCGCCAGTTCGCGGTAAGTCTGAAGCTCTCTCGCTCCGCGCTGAACCAGATCGTCGATTCGAGACCGTCTTTTGTGACCAACGACGAGCAGTGAATAACCCGCAGCAAGAATATTCTTTGCGATTCCACTGCCCATCAGTCCCAGACCGGCAATACCAACGGCTGCTGTCATCTTCACTCCCAATCAGATTAAACAATTATTTCTTTATAATAATATTAAATGAATATTCATTTTATAACATTTTATTGAATATATATTTCTTTTTGTTCTGCCGCACATTCATCCCAGACGCGGGCCAGCTGAGTGAATGTTGACTGATCGCTGTTGTGCCGCATCAGTGATTTCCTTGATGCGGCGGGAAAAGAATATTCAAAAGTTGGCAACGCGAATCTGCGGAAAATGAACCCATTTCACATGCACTACAATTAACCATTCGAAAAAGTCAGTGAGAAATGGGAATTCACCGCGATCAGGGTTCAGCTGAGCCAACACCAAGCGGCAATCTTGATTTCTGACTGATGATCTTCTGACTGGCTTTGTTTCGAGGTCTTCTCTTGTTGGGCGAAGGTCGGAGCAGAACCTAAGCTGGATGGTATGAAAATGAGCACCATAAGATGGACAATGAAGCGCCTCTAGACTTTGATCGATTGCGCGAGCTCATTCAACACCAGTTTGAGGAGTTGAGCCCTCATTTGCAGAAAGTTGCGCAATACTCCCTGGAAGATCCAAATCGCTTCGCGCTGCAGACTGTCGCTGAAATTGCGCAGCAGATCGGTGTGCAGCCATCCACGTTGATTCGGCTGGCAAAGGTTTTCGGATATTCGGGCTTCTCCGAAATGCAGCGCGTCTTTCGATTGCGATTGATTGAAGGGGTGCCGACGTTTCGCGATCAGATTTACGATCACCGCCAGAAAATGGAGGAGATCGCCGAGACAGATTCTGCCGCCATCCTCAATGAGTTCGCTGATGCATCCATATTGGCCCTGCAGCACCTGAAAGATGACATTGATGGAGACGCGCTGCAGGAGGCGGTCCGCATGATGGACAGCACAAACGAAATCTATGTCATCGGGCAGCGACGTGCATTTCCGATCGCAGCATATCTCGCCTATGGACTGGCTAGACTTGAGTACCGCTGTCACCTGCTTGACTCGGTTGGCGGAATGCTCAATCAGCAGATTGCGACTTTGAATTCACAGGACCTGTTGATTGCGGTGAGTTTCGCTGAATATGCACAGCCTGTTGTCGACGCAGTCTCCGATGCATACATTCGCAATGTCCCTGTGCTCGCAATCACTGACCTGATGACAAGTCCACTTGCTCGAAATTCGAGTCTTTGCTTTGTTGTTCGCGATGCGAATGTTCATCGATTTCGTCCTTTGTCCGGGCCGATCGTGCTTGCGCAGTCACTGATCATCGCATTAGGCTACTACCGGGATGCAAGATTTCAAAAAGCGCTGTCTGAAACCGAAATGCCTGAATCAGCAGGTGACTGACTTGTCATTCCGCTGAGCAATGCAATCATCCGCGGCGGAGAGAATATCTATCCCCGCGAAATCGAGGAGTTCCTGATCCGCCATCCCGATGTCAGCGATGTTCAGGTGTTTGGAATTCCAGATGAAAAGTACGGCGAAGTGGTCTGCGCATGGATCATCGCCAAACCCGGTGCTGAGGTCAGCGAATCAGGTCTTCGGAAGTTCTGCCGCGACCAGATCTCACACTTCAAGGTTCCCGCGCACTTCAGTTTTGTGGATGAATTCACGCTGACCAACTCAGGCAAGCCGCAGAAGTTCATCATGCGAGAGAGAATGATGAAAATGCTGGGGTAAGGTGGAATTTACCGCAGCCTCCTGCGCAACCTGACCGCGTATCGATCTTATAGATTGATCGAAAACGGTGTGCTGTCAAGAAAGCGTCGAAGAAGGTTGGTGGTAATGCGCACCACATCGTTGTTATAGTTCTCGTGAGACAGGCTGCCGCACCACGCGATAGAGCCAGTCGAAAAAACTGCGCCGTGATCAGCCGTTTCGAAAACATCATTTCCGATCGAACATTCTCGACCTCAGTCCCGCCTGAACCTGGCGCTGGATCATCCATATATTCGGGGGTCGCCAGATACAAATCCGAATGCCGCTCTGAATACACCAGTACCAAAGCATGCGGAGGCGCGCCCTTTGCATAGTCCACAGTATCAAATCCCAATCCGCCGAGCCACCTCATTCATCAAAATAAACGATATGTTTCCAGCACATCGATAATTTTGTTTCAAAGTAATTAAACATATTAAGTCAGATACTTAGGTAAATGATTTGTGTACTGCACTCGATTACCGTATGATTGGTCATCGCGTATAAAATATTCAAATGCCATGTTGTCTGACTGTAAACTCAACGGTTCAGCCTCGCGTTTTGAACCGATAGAATATCAATGCGATCAACTGATCCGTCACCGCACACTTCAATTTGCCGCTGGACGAATGAAAAGATCATGAAAAAGTTTATCCCCATCGTCTTGCTTTTGCTGCCTGTCTGCGGATTCGCAGCACACGAACTGAACAATCGCGATCTGGACAGCGGTGAGCAGCTTTACGCCCAGCACTGCAGCTCCTGCCATGGAGTGGAACTTGAGGGGGAGCCCAACTGGCAGAAGCCCGGAGAGGACGGAGTGCTGCCCGCTCCACCGCATGATGAAACCGGCCACACCTGGCATCACGACAATCAGTTTCTTTTCAACTACACCAAGTACGGCGGTCTGGCCACATTCGCGGCAATGGGACTCACCGACATAAAGAGCGGCATGGAAGGATTCGGCCATGTGATGGATGATGACGATATATTGGATGTACTTGGCTACATCCGATCAACCTGGCCAAAGAGAGTGCGGCAAATTCAGGACAGCCGGAATCCACCCCACTGACTGATCGAATGAAGGATCAATCCTCTCAAGGAAACAAGGTCTTCAATGCCGCACTTTTTTTGCCGGGTCGTCAGACGGGTCGCGACCGCTTTCGCGGAATCCCAATAGTTGGCTCAAAAGGTGAAATGGTCTAACGCTCACATTCAGGAGGATCTGAATGACTACTAACTCGTCCGCATTGAATCGACTGTCCCTGGGGAATAAGCGCTTCGTCGCCGGGCAAAGGTACAGCGGTTCCGCAACCCCTCAGAGACGTCTTCAACTGACCGATGCTCAAGCGCCTTTCGCGGTTGTGGTCGGATGTTCAGACTCCCGCGTTCCCGTCGAATTGGTCTTTGATCAGGGGCTTGGTGACCTTTTTGTCATTCGCGTGGCGGGCAATATCGTGGACGAAGCGGTAGCCGGCAGTGTGGAATTCGCAGTCTCGAAATTCGGCTGCGAACTGGTTGTCGTCCTTGGGCACAGCAGTTGTGGTGCGATCAACGCAACACTGAGCGAAATCAATCAGCCCTCAGAAAATCTCTCATCCAACCTTCAATTCATTGTGGATTCCATCGAGCCGTCACTGGGTTCACTTTTGGAAGAGAAATCAAAACTTGCTGAAGAAGTCTTGATCGGCAGAGCGGTCAAGGCGAATGTCTTGCAGTCAACGCGAAAACTTTACCAAAACTCAGACATACTCAAAATGTCTGTCAACGACAGAAAACTCGCGATCCTGGGTGCGGTGTATGATCTGAGTTCCGGAGAAGTTGAATTTTTCGACAGAATTCCGGCATGACCTCAGAAGGTCACTGGCGCGGTCTTGAACGCGTTTATCTGGCAGCGCCGATCAATGCCATCTATTCGCCAACCATGTCAATTGGTGATGGCGTTTCGACTGTCAGAATGACACTTTCGGAAAGTTTTTTTCATACTGCCGGCGCATTGCATGGCTCTGTTTATTTCAAAATGATGGATGATGCCGCATTCTTCGCTGCGAACTCACTGGAAACAGAAGTTTTTCTGCTGACCGCGACATTCAACGTCTACCTGACACGGCCTGTTTCTCAAGGCAAGGTGCGAGCGGAAGGAAAGGTCGTCAACAGAAACCGCTCCCAATTCGTTTCTGAAGCGGTGGTCTATAACAATGACAGCAGAGAAATCGCGCGCGGCAGCGGACTTTTTGTTCGCAGCAAAATCTCACTTGACAATCTGCCCGGATATCTGGAGACCAACTGACCGTGAGCAATATTTCCATCATTCAAGGAGATATCACTGCCGCGACCACCGACGCGGTTGTCAATGCCGCCAATTCGGTCATGCTCGGCGGCGGCGGTGTGGACGGTGCGATTCATCGGGCGGCAGGTCCTGAACTGCTGGAGCATTGCAAACAGGTTCCTGAGGTGAATGGAGTCCGATGCCCGACGGGTGAAGCTCGCATCACACCCGCCGGCCGGCTTCAGGCTCAGTGGGTCATCCATGCTGTGGGGCCGCGCTACAGCATAGATCCTGAACCGCAGAAACTGCTTGCATCCACATATCGAAACTCGCTAGTTCTGGCCCGGGAGCACAATTGTGAATCTATCGCATTCCCAGCGATTTCCTGCGGTGTCTACGGATACCCTCATGCGGAAGCCGCAGAGATTTCGATAGGCGTATGCAGAGAAAGCGAGTGGCGCAGCATGAAAATATTATTTTTTCTGTTTTCGGATGAGATGGTTGCGATCTGGCAAAGAGCATCCGAAGCTATCAATTGAACAGATCCGCTGCATAGTATCAACTGCTGTGGAACAGAAGACACTTCATGCAGGCTCACCCAAGCCTGCATCTGCGCAGGTAGATCAACCGAACTGATTTCGACTTTCGGATTCGACAGCCTCGCTTCGGGATAGGCTGAGCAGACACAAGAGGTGTTCGATGATTTCGCTATTCGGCAGACCTACAAAAGACCGCCCTTTTGTGGCATTCTGGCTTTTGCTGACCGGTGTCTTTGTCCTGGCTCTGCAGGATTCTCTGATCAAAGACATTTCCGAGCAGACCTCTTTCTGGCAGTTTCAGGCTGTCAGAGCCGTTGCCAATCTCTCGATTGCCGCAATATTGGCGCTCATCGGCGGGGGACTTTACCTGCTGCGACCAATGCGAGCAGGCGCAGTCTACTTCCGCGCCCTGCTGATGACCATCTGCATGTTCTGCTTCTTTTCGGCGGCGCCGTTCCTGACAATCACGCAGATGGCCGCGGGACTCTATACTTATCCCCTGTTTGTGACTTTGCTGGCGGGCCCGGTTCTCAGAGAGCGGTTGGGGCCTTGGCGGCTTTCAGCGATGGCGCTGGGCGTTGCCGGCGCGGCCCTGGTTCTATCGCCTTGGGAAGACGGTTTCACACCCCTGCAGATCTTGCCGATTCTGGCCGGATTTTTCTACGCGGCCAGCGTGCTGACCATTCGCCGCGCCTGCAGATTTGAGAACACGCTGGCGATGGTGTTCACAGTTGGAGTCGCGTTTCTGGCATCCGGAATACTGGGAAGCGTCATACTGAGCCTGTTTCCCGTTTCTGAAGCTCTGCAGGAGCGCATGCCCTTCGTGGCCGTCGGATGGCCGGCGCTGGCCTGGGCGGTGATCGGCATTGCGGCGGTCACCGCGCTGTTCAATCTTACCGGCAACCTCTGTTTGAGCCGAGCCTATCAGACTGCCGATTCCAGCTGGCTCGCGCCGATAGAATTCAGCTACCTGCTATTCGCCGCGTTCTGGGGCAAGGCGATCTTTGACACATTGCCAACAGCGAACGCCACGATAGGCATGATTTTGATCGGTGCAGCAGGCGGGTTGACGGCGTGGCGCGAGAATGTGCGGCGCAAGCGCAAAGAGTCAATTTGAAAGGGGTGATTTCCGGCTGTTCTCGGTAATGAATCGACAAGCTGATCGGCATCGAATTTTGAAGCGTTTACAGCACTTCATCCAAAGCAACAATCAATTGCTCCACTTCTTCCCGACTGTTGTAATGAACCATGCTGACTCGAACAACACCATCGGAACCCAAATCCAGCGCATCGATGCAACGCCTTGCATAAAAATCTCCGGCACCGATGCCGATGTTCCGCTCACCCAGCCTGGCTGCGATTTCTCTGTGACACCGCCCCGCGACGGTGAATGAAATGGTGGGAACGCGCCGCGTGAGATCAACCTCCGGAACGCCGATGATCCGGACGTTCGGCTTCGTTTTCAAGAAGTCCATGAACGGCCGCGAAATATCATCCTCATGCTGCGCAAACAGTTCGAAAACCGAGGTGTAACGTTCGTTTGCTGAAAGATCGCTGTCTCCGAAGTGATGTTCGTGAACGCTGTCAAAATACTCGACAACACCTTCAATTGAGGCAGCGGTTTCATGCAGGTAGCCGCCGGGCTGCAGTTTCTGCGGCAAAGCGGAACGGGTGAAAAAGAAATGGTTCTGGTTATCCAGGTCGATCAGCAGCCTTCGCTTGCCGCAAAGCACACCCAAGTGAGGGCCGTATAGCTTGTAGAGGCTGAACAGCAGAAAATCGACATCTGAATTCTTGAAATCGAGCGCGCGGTGCGGTGCGTAAGCCACTGCGTCTGCACACAGCAGCGCGCCGGCGGAATGCGCAAGCTCCGCGATCGCCTGCATGTCATTGACGGTGCCGGTGATGTTGGAGCACCAGGTGCAGCATACCAGACGGGTTCTTTCTGTCAGCAAACTCTCCAGCTTCTGCGGCCCGCCAAGATCGGCGGTGTCGGGATCGATCTGCCACTCTCTGATCACAATTCCGCTGTCCTGCAGTCTGCGCCACGCACCCACATTGGCCTCATGGTCCAGGTTGGTGACGATGATTTCATCTCCGGGCTTCAGCGACGGTCTCAACGCGTTTGCCAGCACATAGACATTCATTGTTGTTGAATGACCGATGATGACTTCCCTTGGACTGGCGTTTACAGTCTCGGCCAGTCGACGATGACTTCGGTCGATCCGCTCCATCGCTTCAGCGGATGCCGGATAGGCAGCGCCGGGCTGAACCTGATTTCGGCGCATGTAGTCGTAAATTCGATCGCTTACTGACGCAGGAACGAAAGTGCCACCGGCATTTTCAAAAAACGCCCAGTCTCCAATATTGGGGAACTGGCTGCGGACAAACTGAAGATCGTAGCTGGGAGTGGTCATGGGTCTCGATATGGGCTTGACTGCTTGAATGGTTGCGATTCAGGTGCGTGTTGACAATTTCCAAACTGCATATTCGCTGAACGGCAAAATCGAAAACTTCTGGCTGCAGAGTTGGCTCGATTGCGCCGCCTAGTGGAACGATGACGCAATATTTTACTGATACGCACCAGTTGGCCGACTGAAACAGCGGCCGAAATTCAAACTTCCAAGTTTTTCTGGCGCAGTCCAAGCACACTCAGTCAAATGGCCCGGAAGAGGTGTGGAGCAATCGATTGGTCGATCAGCTGAATCGAGGTGAGCTTAAGGACATCGATTGTCCATTCGGCGATGCCAATCGAAGTCGGATTATCTTAAAGCCAATCTATAAGTTCAGACTTCCTGACCTCGATAATTCGAGTGTTTTCGGCTGATTTTCTCAAAGCATTCATTCTATTGACTTTATTCGGATGAAATTTCGTAAAACAGCGTTACGCCATTTCGAGAGTGGCTAAAAAAATATGATGTGCAAGTCAATCGTTTGAACCCCGTGATGCGACTGTCGATAGCTGTTGGCTCACCAGATTGCGCCCCATACAAACACCGTCACTCAATCTGTGCCGAAAATAGCAACACAACAACTTAGCCGAGGTCAGGAAGTCTGAAGTTGTTGATATGGCTGAGACGCTCCGAACTGCGGCGGTGTTTGCAAGTTTCGAGAAGTCAACCTGATCCTGTTTCAATGAAGACCGTTGACAGATGGCAGGATGTCAATTCGAGACTTGAATTTGAGGAATGTGAGAAAATTCAGATTGAAGAGAGGTTCTGATTCCTGCTCCTGACTGGGAGAAAGACCGAATTCGCATTCATGCAAACTGAATGCAGCATTGCAAGCTTATTGAGGAATCCAGAGGTTGTAGCTGAGTCACTGCAACCTCTGGAATTCAACTCAATCGAATCCTACCAGAAAGGATACCCGGGTGAGTCAACGTCGGCGCCGCCAACGATCTGCCCCAACTCTGATTCGGGCAGTTCGACTTTGGGCGGGAGCACCAGGTTGACAGTGTTCGGGCCATCTTCATGAACCTGAATACTCAAGCTGCTCGGAAAGTCAAAATTCAATTCCGAACCGATGGCGGCGGAAGGGTCATCCAAAAGACTCGAACGGAAGTCGGCGTCTTCTGCAGCTTTAGCGAGGATTTGCTCTCGAAAATCATTAGATGTGGTCATATTACACTTCTCCTTTGTGTTAATTTCCCTGAATTGAATATCGTCCAAGTGGACAATCGATAACCAATCTCATAGTAAGTGTCTGCATTATAACGAGTCAGAGCGGCGGACCTGCTGAAAATTTGCGTAGCAGATTCGAAGTCGACTAAGTTTCAGACTGAAATCGAAAACAATCTAAACGACTTCATTGGAAACCTTTGCGCTGATTAGATTTGCCTCTATTCGAGACATTCTTTTTGTATCGCTGTGCCTTGTTCATGCTCTGCGTATAGTCACAGTCCGGAAAATTGGAGCAGCCCAGAAAGCGACCGAACTTACCCATTCTTGTTTCGAGCCATCCTTCACATACAGGACAGTTCTTCAGCAAAGCTCCGCATGTTCCGCACTGAAACTTATCTTCTGATTTCTTCGGCAACCCTGACTTGCAGCTGGGACAGGCACGTGCCGTGTACTCACACAACGGAAAATTGGAACACCCAAAAAATATGTTTTGGCTTCTGGCGTTTTGTTTCTGCTCCAAACGCCCCTTGATGCAAATCGGGCATGAATCAACGCGCATTCATGCTATGCGGCGGCACTACATTTCAAGGCTAAGTGGAGTCACAGCCAAAGATCAATTGATTCGACACCAAGATCGGAAAAGTCGCGAATATTTCTTATTGCAACCGCAAGTCCATTCACTTTGACAGTTCCCGCAATGAGAGCGTCTCCAACTTCCAAAACTCCTCCTTCACGCTGCATTTCAGCTCGAAGCAAGGCTGCTGCGGCAGTTTCTGGCTCTCCCAATGGAAGAGCACGGTCGTGACAGTTGTTTACATAACTCGAGAGCACACGGTGAATTCGATCGCGAGGTTTACCCAGCGGTAGCAGTTCAACCCCAATATTTGAGTTCGTGCGGAACTGCGCATGACAACCACAAATTGTCGTGCTCAGTAAGAAATCAAATAGCTTGTGGCGCTGGCTGCATCTTTGTCAAATCCGACACGACATTGGTGTCAGCTAGAAACCCATTCATTCAACCTTATCTTCCTGAAATGGAATTTCCCGATCAGACCGCCTGTCAATTTCGAAATCCAAGCTGAGTCCACTCGGCATGTTCTCTACCAGCCATTGGCCCATAGGCTGATTGGTGTGATGAGTGTGATGCTTGGCGTGCCATTGTTCAGCTGACACAACGACGCAACGACGATTTTCGCCGATGTACTGCGGGCCCTCTTCTTCAGCAAGGCGCAAAATTTCAGAAAGATGGGCCTTTGCTTGTCTTACCTTCCACATCCTGTAATCATCAATATTTGAAGTGTTCATAGTAAATCTCCAATAAGTCAGGATGTGGTTTATTTTAGACCACTATTTGCGATCCATAAGCGGAGCTGCTGAGCAATCCATTCCAACGGAAGTTCAAATTCGCCAAACATTCCGACTTGCGTTTTCACCGCATGAACTCCCCGCCATTGACAAAGAATGTTGCGCCTGTAACAAATGGGGCATCGAGGATGCACTCGACCATCTGCGTGACATCGCTGTGCTCACCCAGACGACCCATCGGAATTCCACTCAATACTTGATTCAACCCTTCCTCTGTGTCAAGCGCATATCGCTCGCGGACTTCCTCGGTATCCACTGCGTTCGGCGTCAGGCAGTTGACGCGAATCCGCGGAGCCAATTCGCGGGCCATGCACTTTGTCAGCGCGTAAACCCCGCCTTTCGCGCTGCAGAAATTCGCGCCGTTCAAACGTCCCTGGATTCCACACGAAGCGCCAAGATTGATGATGCTGGCAGGCCGGTCACCCGTATGTCGCACAAACTCCTGTGAACAGATGAACGCCCCCTTCAGATGAGTGTCGACAACGATATCCCAGCTTTCATCTGTCAATTCAAGAAACGGCGCGTCCATGTTGAGACCGGCATTGTTGATCAGCACACTGGCCCCGCCAAACTCCGCGTCGGCAATCTCGAACATTGCGCGCACTGCCGGCCGGTCGCGCACATCAGCTGCAACAGGTATCACCCGGCCTTTGCCACCAGACTCAGCGATCTCTCTGCTGAGCCGCTCCGCTGCGGCCTTGGTGCGATAGTTCATCACAACATCTCTTCCATTCACTGCAAAAAATTTAGTCAGTGCGGCTCCGAGCCCTCGCGTCGCGCCGGTAATTACAATTGCTTCACCTTCTTTCATGCTGAATTCACCTCAATTTGTTGGACTGTCATCCGACGTAGCCAAGCAGACGGGGGATGAACAGTGTGATTTCTGGTACATAGCTGATCGTCAGCAACGTGACGATCAAGACCGCCAAAAATGGCAGCAGCGGCTTGATTACAGCCTCAATCGGCAGCTTGCTCAATCCACATGCCACAAACAGACACACCCCGACAGGCGGCGTGAACAGGGAAATGGTTACATTCGCAGCGACGAAAATTCCGATGTGAATCGGCTCCATGCCCAGCGCGATGCCGGCCGGAACCAAAATCGGCATCAGGATGATCAGCGCAGGGAGTGCATCCATGATCATCCCGAGCAGAAAGAACACCACATTCACAATGATGACGTACACGATCCAATGATTTGCGTATTGCACAATCAATGCAGCCAGCTCGTGGGGGATGCGCTCGAATGCCAGAACGAATGAGAAGGCCGACGCCATCCCCAGAATCAGCATGACCATGCCTGTCAGTCGGCCAGCCTCCAGCAGAACGGCCGGCAAGTCTCTCAGCTTCATTTCCCTGTAGGCGAACAGCGACACTATCAATCCGTAAACCACAGCAATCGCAGATGCCTCGGTCGGTGTGAAGACACCGCCCAGAATGCCGCCCAAAATGATAACCGGCATCAGAAGGGCCAGGATGCCGTCCATGAATATTCGGAATTTTTCAGCCCAAGTGGTTGAGTCGGCGATCGGCAGATCCAGTCGCCTGCCATAAAAGTAGCACAGCGCCATCAGCGCGAGCGCATTGACCACTCCGGGCAGCAATCCGGCGGCAAACAACCCGCCGATAGATATGCCGGCGACAACACCGATGATGATGAGATCAATCGAAGGCGGAATGATCGATGCAGTCGCCCCGGATGCGGCCAGCAGCGCTGTCGCGAACGGCTTCGGATACCTGCGCCGCAGCATCTCCGGCATCGTTGTCGAGCCAATCGCCGCGGTGTCGGCGCTGGCAGAGCCGCACACACCCGAAAAGAACATCGTTGAGAGAATGACAACAAAGCCCAAACCGCCCTTGATTCGGCCGACGAAAATCAGCGCAAGATTCACGATCCGTCTGGCAATGCCACCCCGCCCCATTATCGTTCCGGCCAGTATGAACAGCGGAATCGCAAGCAGGGTGAACTCATCCATTCCGCTCAGAATTTTCTGAGGAAGCAGCACCAGTGCATCGGGCGCAACCAGCCACAAACCCGCCAGGGACGCCAATCCGATCGCGACAGCGATGGGCACCGATGCCAGCAGTGCGAGAAACAGAACGATAAGGACGACTGTGGCCACTTTACGATTCTGAAGGCTGTCCGCCTGAATCCTGACGCAGCAGTTCGCGCAAAGTCGCCTGCGCGCTGTCCCAGACGATCAAAGCACTTCCGACGATGATGGATGAATAAGGGATTTCCATCGGAATCTGCAAAGCCGGTGCAATATGTCCTGACACCCCTTGGACATATTTGACACCCTGGTAAAGGATCACCAGAAAAAACAGGGTGACGACAAGGTGAACAGCGATGGAGACACCCCGCTTCAGAGTATCGGGAAACTGTTCAACAACAATGCGCAGCGCGAAGTGGGATTTGGTGCGAAACGCGTAGGCGGCGCTCAGCATCGCCAGCCACATCAGCAGAAAGCGCGCCAGCTCTTCCGACCAGGAGAGCGGCGCATGCAGAAAATAGCGGGAGACAACTTGGCTGAAGACTACCGCGGTCAAGGCACCCAGGATGCCGCAGATTGAGATTTCAAGGGAATAGCGAAAAACCTTCTTCATAGAATCCTTTCGCTTTTGACTCTCAAGCACCTGCAGTGAGTGCTTGCAAACAGTTCGAGAGAGGGGCGGACCGGAAAGCCCGCCCCCTTGATTCTCATTTTTCGAGTAGCAGCAAGAGCGCTGAAACGACTATTGTTCAGCGACCTTCTGGATCATTTCCATGCCGCCCACGCGGTCAGCATTCTTCTCGTAGACCGATCCGACAGCGGCTTGAAATGAGGCAATATCAACGTCATTGAACTCCAGGCCTTTCTCCATCAGTGCGGCCAGCGCTTCGCCAGCCATCTTGTCCATTGCCGCGCGCTGGGCTTGTGTCGCGGCCTGCGCAGCGTCATGGACTTGTGCCTGCAGATCTTCCGGCAGCTTCGACAAAGCTTTGTTGCCGCACACCAATGCGGCGGCCAGATACATGTGTCCTGTCAGGGAAACATACTGCGTGACCTCGAAAAAGTTCTCCACCAGCAGATCCACATGATCGGTTTCCGCGCCGTCAATCACACCTTGCTGCAGGCTGGTGTAGACTTCACCGAACGACATCGGAGTCGCCTGTGCGCCCAGCGCGTTGAATGTATCGATCAGCACAGGGCTTCCCATGACGCGGATTTTCAAGCCCTTCAGGTCATCGGGCGTCATGATCGGTCGCGTGTCGTTCCACGCATTTCGGATTCCGGAGAACCACCAGCCAAGAACTTGAGAATCGAGCGCCATCTCGACTTTCCCGGCGACTGAATCGCCGATCGGTCCATCCACCACGCGGTAAAAGTGGTCAACATCGCGGAAAATGAATGGCAGGTTGAACAGATCCGCTTCCGGCACAAAGGGCGCCAATCCACCGCCTGTGCTTTCCACGGCGCACTCCAGCGTTCCCAGTTTGAGCATCTGACTTGTCTCTTCTTCGCTTCCCAGCTGCTCGCCTGGAAAGATCTGCACTTCAATCACACCGTTCGAACTGGCTTCAAGCTGTTCTTTGAATGCGACGGCTCCGTCTTGGAATGGATGCTGCTCCGGCCCGTTGTGTGCAAGCTTTATCGTGTAGTCAGCCGCACCCGCACCTGCTGCAACCATAGCAAACGCGAGGGCAAAAATCCCCGTAATCAATCGTTTGAGCTTCATTATTACTATCTCCTGTTGTTGTAAATAAATATTCTTGAATTGACTTGAACTGGACAGCCCGAAAATCGGAAACTGTCATCAGCGTGTGAATAATCGATCGATTGAACCTCCTGAAGAGTTGCTAACTGTTGATTCTATGGAAAAAGGACTGGCGGCATCAGCAAATCATCAGCCAGCCCTCGAAAACAAGCCTCGCTTAGAACTGTTGATTCTGAAGTCCCCTGACTGCCGAGCAGGAATTTTCGAATCAACCGTCCGGTGTGATTGGTTCCGAAACTTTTTCTGCCTCAGATAAGTTCACTATACCGCAAATTTCGATATTCTACCAAATTTCACCACAACCTCAAAAAATCTGATTCGCGGAGAACTGCAGCGAGAACCGCCTATGCGGATTCGACAAAGACAGCATGATGAACAGATTCGATGCGCCGCTCGCGACGGTGCGCTTACGACGCGACCTGCATTCTCATCCAGTTCGCGGTATTGTGAAAATCCGCGACGACGCTTCCTTCAGGAACCAAAGCATCACAGGCCGCCCTCGTGTCATCGTCCAGTTTCATGTCTTTCACTGGAATGAGATTTGTGAGCTGATCAACCGTTCTAGGCCCGATCAGCGGAGCGGTAATGCCAGGCTGGTCCTTGACCCAGAGTATCGCCAGCTGAGCCGGCGTCAACCCGAGACGCTCAGCGATTTTCGCGAATTCCAATCCGACTTCAATGCCTCGCCGGGTCACACGGTCTGTATAGAACCCGCCCCGCAAATCGGCTCTGGAACCCTCGGGATACGATGAGGATGACGCATAGCGGCCGGCTAGAACGCCCATCGCCATCGGCGCCCATGCGATCAGGCCCAATCCGTGTTTCTGGCATAGCGGCACAAGCTCATTCTCAATTCTGCGATCAAGCAGATTGTAAGGCGGCTGTTCTGAGACGAAACGCGCATAGCCCTTGAGCTCGCTCGTCATGATTGCATCCATGACACTCCAAGCCGGATGAGTCGAGCAGCCGATGTAGCGAACCTTGCCCTGGCGAACCAAGTCGGTCAGCGCGCCCAGCTGCTCGTCCCACGGAATCTCAAAAGAGGGCCGGTGAAGCTGATACAGATCGATGTAATCGGTCTGCAACCTCTTCAGCGAACTCTCGCAGGCGCGGATCAGGTGCAGGCGCGAATGACCGAAATCGTTGGGTGCGTAAAGCTCAGGGTCATCCAGCGAATATCCAGGTCTGCGCCGGCCGTGATCAGCTTTGGTTGCGATCAGGGTCTGGTGCCTTCGGCCATTGGCCTTGATTGCCCGGCCGATGATCTTCTCGCCTTCGCCATCCGCATAGATATCGCCTGTATCGATCAGATTGATACCGGCATCCAGGGCCATGTCGAGGATTCGCCGCGCTTCTTTTTCCGGCGTGGGATCGGCGAAATTGTCAGTGCCGAGGCACAAGCTCGACACCTTGACACCGGTGCGTCCAAGGGTCCTGTATTCCATTTGTCAAACTCCTTGTATCTGTTCGCTCTGGCTCGGTTGAATCATTTGGGTGTCTGCTCGCGGACTGGCCGGCACTTTGTCATATTAGCAGATACAAAATTTGAACGCGTTGATTTTTGACAGCAGGTGTCGCATGCTGCTTGCAACATCACTGCAATCTCATCGTTCCAATCAGTGTCAATTTCATCCAGCCATGCGACGCATCAATGTTTCGACCGGCCCGCGCCTGAACTTCCTGGACCACAAATATGCCCAAACAGTGGCCGCAGTGCAGAAGATCATCGCAGCAGCAAACGCGGCCGAAACAGACTGCTCTCCGAGCAGTCCGAAAGCTTCCAGCGCTCCCATACCAATCAGGATGTGTGCGAGATAGAGCGTCAGCGTCTGGCGGCCGGCGGGAGCAATCAGCTGCAGAATTTTCTTTTGCCTCAGCCATTCGGCAATCGCCAGGCAGAATCCGATGACTGCAGAGGCCGCACCGATCCCTGCCAGCGTATAGAGAGGGACCGGTGGTACAGGAAGAGTTGAACTCAATGCAATCAATTCGGGATCAATTGCGAACAGCGACGGTGAGATTAAGGCGCTCAAGCTTTCAGCCATTACGACCATAGCCGCACCTGCCAGCATAAGGCTACGCTGAGTCGTCCGCTTCTTCAGCTTCAGCCTGCTCAGAATAAGGCCGTAGAGAAGAAAGCCCAGCCAAGGAAATACGGGGTGCCAGCCGTTGAAAAAGAGGTTGCGGACGAAGCCGGCGGGAGTCCAGAAGTCTGCATAGCTGTAATCGATCCAGTCCCAGCTGCGATTGTAATCCAGTGTCAGCAGCATCAAAACAAACACAGCATTCAAAAGCACGATCGCGGCAAACAGAACACGACTGCCGCACCCCACCAAGAACACGCCAAACAGAAAATAGAATGCATAGTAGTGAATGATATCGGCATCGAAAATCAGTGTGTTGATGAGACCGACAGTCAGAAGAAAAGTGGCTCGTTTGACGGTTACCGCTACAGTCTGGTCCATCCCCTTGAGAGCGGCCAACCCCAGCCCGGTCCCTGCCAGCACCACGAATGTGGCGGCCGCCCGGCCTTCCAGAGCTCCGATCAGAAAGCTCAGCACATCATCACCAAGCTCGGCTCCCATCACAACTCGAAAGTTCACAATGAACATGCCGACGAGAGCTAGGAAGCGGGCAAGATCAAGTCCATCCAGGCGGTTCGTTTCGGCTTGGGATTGAGACGCGCTGTTCATGGCACACTCACCGTCGTCCGCGACGCTAGTTCTTTTGAGGGACTGGACATCGTCATCGCGCTAAAACCGTGTCGAACACATCAGGCCAGTCGCCGGTTCTGAAAAGCGCTGACCGATTGCGTTTTAAGTCTGGAATGCTTATCGACAATAACGGCACCTGATTTCACTGACAGAAAGTCACTGAATTCGCGCTGCGAGAAGGCTCTCCAATTGACAAAGAGAATGAAAATCAGGCTGTGCAACTTCGATTTGCCGCAGGCTGGTGTGAACCAGTCAGGAGACGAATGTCAGCCGCGACAATATCGGTGAATCTCGGTATTCGGCACCTGAATCAATGTCCACCGAAAAAATTGATTCGCGAGCACCGCAGTCCAGCCTTGGTGGGGAGTTCGGGCATAGTCTGTATTGCAATGCTTTGACTTTCAGGCAGTCAAACTGGTGACCCGATAAAGCTGATCAGGAGACGATGCCAAACGCGCACTTGGATTTCAAAAGTCGAATCAATTCAACACTCCCGGACCTTTGCTGTCCTGGGTGCGACGCTCTTGACTACCTCGCTGCCATTTTTGATTTCCGCCTGACGCAGTTCCCAAGACTTCTGAAGATCAAGCCAGAATCCAGGACCTGTCCCGAAAAATCTGGCCAGCCGCAGTGCCGTATCAGCGCTCACACCCCGCTGTCCATTGAGAATCAATGTGATTCGATTCGCCGGCACGCACAACGCCGACGCGAATTTGCTGGCAGAAAGTCCAAGCTCCTCCAATTCTCCTCTGAGAATCTTACCGGGATGAACCGGCGCCATTCCGTTCCTTATAACCATCCTATTACTCCTTCAGTCACAAACTGTAGTTTCAACCTCAGATAAACCTGGCTTGATCCAGCGAAAGCAAACGCGTCATTTTCTGTTGATTCGAACGCTGCATCGATCTGCTCTATCGCCGCTTGAAGATTCCTTCCGATTGCTCGGAAACTCGGCCGAATCCAAGCAATTCAGCGCACCGTCAACTGTCAGCGCGGGCAGAAAAAAGCGAGATTTTTTGCGCCAGAATCACGTTGGAATTTCGATCGTGCAAGAATTCCAGTTGACAGACTTTCCCTGCTACAAGATCCGCGAACGTCAGTCCTGATTCAGCGGCTGTGAACACCGTGATTATAAAAAAGACCGGAGGTTCAAGGCAGTTTCAGTCCATAGCCAAGCTCGCGGACGGCTTTGCGGAATGCCTTGTCCTTCTGGTTTCGAACGACCAGATGCTTCTTTCCGGCAAGCTGACACAGCTTCAATGTGTGCTTATGAGCCGCGAGTTCAGCGGCGATCTGCTCACTGGCGCATTCAATCAATACCGCTCCTCCGAGAACCTTGAGAGCCTGCGCGTTCTGCTCCATTTTCCGCAGCATCCCCTCCACAGTCTCAGGCAGCGGCTGATCATCTCTTTCCGCCAGAAAACTGCGCAAGCTGTCTATGCTGTGCCCGCTCTCCAAAGCCACCAGAATTTTTTCGCGGGCGAGCTGCCAGACACCTTTTGACTCGTCAGTCGCAAATGTCTCAAGTGTCAGTCTCTCCGCTGTGGACAGCGGGCTTTCCGCTTGAATTCGCAGATTCGGAAGCACCGTCAGCGGAGTACGGTCAAGCGCGGCTGGCCGGCTGTAGTCTTCCGTCATTCCCAGGCAGTAGGCCCCAAGGGGAGTCAGCCGAAAATACTCCAAGCCGTCGTACTGACTGACCCATGAAAGTTCATCTGTGCCCCATTGATCCTTGATATCGAACACGGCGTCTTTGGGATGTGTGAATGCGATATCGATCATGCCCAGTGTAGAGGCATACTCAAACAGAAAACACAGAAGATAGCGTCCCTGAAGCAGCGGCCAGCCATGATAGCCTTGGTATCCCAGGGAGCCATAATGCGGGTCTGCGATATACAGTGTCCACTCGTCTCGGGTGATTTCAAATTCGAGTCCCTCAGCACGCATGAATCGCGAAAAATCAGCAAATCTGACCCATTCACCGACCGGGCATTCGCACAGCGCGTCGGCAATCGTTTCCCTGCGTTCATCAGCCGCTGACATTGCGCGTTTGCCCTTACCGCGGGTTTGACCCTTGATCGTATCAATTCGACTGAACTCATCCAAGAATTTGCTGTCCAGCCACTTCCCCCACAGATGACGCAGCGTATTCGCGGCTGAAGCGTCCAAAGCCGATTTGCCTGCCCGGGTCAATTCGAGTTTTGAACCCCTCAACTGAGCGAATTTGCCTGCTTGAATCAACAGCGGCCAAGCAAAGGCCTTTATCGGCCCGACGACTTGGTCCCAGCTGTTTTTCTTCACTTCAGGTTCGAAGTAATCCCCGCCGAAAAGCTCCTCCGAAATCCGCTTGACCGATGCCGCGGTGGCTTTACGCGTCTTTGCGCTGACCGATATTCGACCAAGATTGATCAGCCGCAGCACCGAATAGACATCCTGGCACGCGGCATGCTCCATCTCGCGCAGGTTCAACTTCACTTGTTTCGTCGCTCTCTTCTCGTCACCGTAGTTGTATCGGCTGACCGGGCGTTCCACAGTCTCTGGAATTTCATTCATAGAGTTGAGTTTTGCTTCCGGAGGGGCCGGTACAAACTTGAGCAGTATCTCGCTGAGACCCAGCGGCACAATCAATGTCGAAGCATGGTAGCGGTCGGGAATGTATAAAAAAAATCGAAGTGGAAAGCTCAGACTATAGCGATAACCGCTGCTGCCGCTGATCGTCGGCATCAGCCCGTATTTCGCGATGAAACGATTGGCGCGGTAGACTCGCGATGTGCCGTGCAGTGTTTCGCTTATCGCGAGTTTATCAATCTCATCCAGACTTTGCCACAATTCGCGAAGATACTGTTCGGTCAGCTGACTTTTGACCACTTTCGCCATGTCCGCCTTTCTTGTGGGCTGGGGTTTGGGGATATTCAGCCAGCGCACCATTTGACGAAGATCGTCAGCAGCCAGGTTATCGAGGCAGTCATCAAGATCGAATTTGTAAATTGATTTGTATTGGCTCATGTTCAATGATCGCAGCGGGTAAACAAGAACTGGGTGAAACGGCATGATATTCCATTCATCCTCAGTTCACCGGCTCAAACTTCGGGCGGCACTGTCATTTTTTGAATTTGCTCCGATGAAACTGCCGGTTGCTGTTTCCTGGCCCCGATTTGAATCCGGCTTCACAGAATCTCGTCAAAATGCAGAATTGTATAATCAGATTCATGCGCATCTTCAATACCGCCGGCCCTATGAAGCCGGAGAAACACTACTGCAATCCGCCGCTTGGCCGTCTTGACTGAGACCAGATTCTCGACCTGATCGAAGAGGAGCGATACTTCATACTGCACGCGCCCCGCCAGACCGGCAAGACCTCTGCGCTGCTGGAATTGCGGGACGAGCTTAACCAGTCCGGAAAGTACCGGGCAGTGTACACCAATATCGAGTCGGCCCAGACCGCGCGCGAGAATGTTCAATCCGCGATGCGCAACCTTCTGGGCAAGCTCGGCGGCGCGGCGAGAATTCAGCTCAACGATACTTTCGTTGCCAGCAGCTGGCCTGACATACTCAAGACATTCGGCGGCGAGGGCGCGCTGCATGAGATGCTGCAGCAATGGACCGAGTCAAGCCCGCTGCCGCTGGTGTGGATGGTGGACGAGATCGACGCACTGATCGGTGACTCTCTGGTGGCGGTGCTGCGCGAGCTGCGGACCGGCTACGCTGAACGCCCGGAGCACTTTCCCCAGAGTATCATCCTGTGCGGCATCCGCGATGTGCGAGACTACCGCATCCACGCCAGCTCCGAGAAGCAGATCATCACCGGCGGCAGCGCGTTCAACATCAAGGCGGAGTCGCTCAGGCTGGGCGATTTCGATGAGTTTGACACGCAGGATCTGCTCCTGCAGCACACTGCAGAGACCGGACAGCGGTGGAGCGAATCGGCATTGAAGGAAGTCTGGCATTCGACTCGGGGGCAGCCGTGGCTGGTGAACGCGCTGGCGGTCCAGGCCATCAAGCTGGTCGAGGACCGCGGCCAGCACATCGGGGCCGAAGACATCCAATCTGCCCGGGAGGTTCTGATTCGAAGACAGGACACGCATCTGGACCAGCTGGCGGACAAGCTGCGGGAGGACCGGGTCAAGCGGGTGATCGAGCCGCTGCTGAGCGGCGCATCGATCAAAGGTGAATTGCGGACCGACGATGTGCAGTATGTGCGCGACCTGGGGCTGATCCGGCCGGAGAAGCCGGTTGAGATCGCCAATCCGATCTACCGGGAGATGATCCCGCGCCAGCTGATCAATTCGGCTGACGAGCACATGCCGTATGAGACTGCATGGTTTGTGGAGGATGGAAGACTGCTCATGGACCGGCTGCTGGCGTCATTCCAGGAATTTTTCCGCGAGAACTCACAGCACTGGAAGAGGCGCTTCGACTATCAGGAGGCGTGGACGCAGCTGCTGCTGCAGGCGTTCCTGCAACGGGTGGTGAACGCGGGCGGGCGGATTGAGCGCGAGTACGGCCTGGGCCGGTGGCGCACCGACCTGCTGGTGGTGTGGGGCGAGGCGCGGCAGAAGGCGGTGATTGAGTGCAAGCTTCGGCACAAGAGGCTGGAGCGCACCATTGAGGAGGGATTGCCGCAGATTGCGAGCTACATGGACCTCTGCGGCACGGATGACGGCCATCTTGTCATCTTCGACTGGTCCGAGAGTCGGACCTGGGAGGAGAAATTATTCAAGCTGCAGAAGACGGTTGGAAAAATAGTGTGACAGTCTGGGGGCTGTGAGTCGACCAAATCTGAAGACTGTGAGTTCCGGGAACCGCGGCATCTGAACCAGATTCGATTGCTGAATCACTGCAACTCAGTTCTGCAGCTGTCGAATTCGAAATCGTCGCCCGACAGCGATAACACTCCTGTCACCACCTTCCTTTTGCCATTGCCGACTCTGGCAAAGTCAGTCCTCTCCAAATCCATTCAGATGTTATCGTCAGTTCGCTGCAATGGAACGAAACCAGCACATGCATCAACAGTCTCTGACATGCCCAATTGCTTACAAGTTTGCCAAAGAATTATGTATTCTTATTGCGGTCAATTCGTTGATCACTGGTAGACCAGCAAATTGGCGTCCAGTTATGAGCCTTCGCTGGAGATGTCCAGCACAAAAACTAAATGGAGAGAAGTATGAAATCAATGCTTAAATCATTGGCGCTGGCAGTCTCGCTGTCGCTGTTTGCCGCCCCATCATTCGCTGCCGAAAAGGTGAACATCGGGGTGCCGTCTTGGACCGGCGCCCAGGCGATCGCCAATCTGCTGGCGGCCGTCGTTGAAATGCGCATCGGTGGGGAGGCGGAACTGGTGCCCGGCAACAACGCAACCATTTTCCAGGCTATGGATCAGGGTAAAGGCGATATTGACGTGCATCCCGATGTCTGGCTTCCGAATCAGGAAAGCTTCACCAAGAAATATGTGGATGGCGCGGGCACCGTCACCTTGTCAAGCAACCCCTATATCGGCAACCAGGGATTTTGCGTTTCCAAACAGTTTGGAGAGGCAAACACAATCACTGATATCGCTGATCTGGGACGCCCCGATGTCGCGGCTCTCATGGACAGCGACGGCAACGGGCGGGGTGAGATGTGGATCGGCGCTCCGGGCTGGGCTTCAGCCAATGTCAACGAAGTCAAGGTGCGCGACTACGGTCTTCTGGACTTCATCGAGCCCATCCGGGCCGAAGAGAGTGTCAAGACCGCACGCGTGAAAGACTCCATTGCCAAAGGGGAAGGCTACGCATTCTATTGCTACGAGCCTCACGCAATCTGGTACATGTTCGACGTGATGATGCTGTCCGAGCCAGCTTATGATCCGGCAAAATACGTCATGCTGCAGCCTTCGGATTCCGCAGACTGGTATCAGGAATCGATGGTTGCCAGCAAAGACGCCCCGAAAAACGTGCAGATCGCCTGGTCCAATTCCCTGGCAGACCGCTCGCCGGCGATCGTTGAGTTCTTCGGGCGATTCGGACTCAACGCAGATGATGTCAGCAGCTTCGCTTTCGAAATCTCCGGCAAGGGCCGAGATGCGGGAGAGGTTGCCAGAGAATGGGTCACCAACAATCCTGATCGGGTTGATGCCTGGCTTGGACTCTGATTCGTCCCACCTAAATTGAAAATCATGGCGCCAGAAGCTGATTTGCGCTTCTGGCGCCATTTGACAGGCCAGCCGAATCGGTTTTGAATTCGGCACAATGCAATGACTGAAAAACCACCCGCCGCGCCGTCAGACGTTGCCATCAGGATAGCGAACGTCTGGAAGATTTTCGGTGCAAACGCGCAAGACGCCATGCAAGCCGTCCAGGAGCGAGGGCTGAGCAAGGCAGAAACGCTGTCTGAATTCAACGCTGTCGTCGGCGTTGCCGATGTGAGCCTCAGCGTCAATCGAGGCGAGATATTCTGCGTGATGGGACTGTCAGGCAGCGGCAAGTCAACGCTCGTGCGCCACTTCAACCGCCTGCTGGAGCCCACTGCCGGAACCATTGAAATCGACGGCACCGATGTGCTGTCTCTGAAGCCTGCGCAGCTTCAGCACTTCAGAAACCAGAAAATCGGCATGGTGTTCCAGAATTTCGCCCTGCTGCCGCACCGATCGGTTCTGGACAATGTGGCCATGCCATTGGAAATCCGTCAGGTCAGCAAGAACGATCGCATGCGCCATGCGGCGGCAATTCTGGAAATCGTCGAGCTGGGCGCCTGGGGAAGCAAGTTCGCCCACGAGCTGTCCGGCGGCATGCAGCAGCGCGTCGGACTGGCGCGCGCTCTGGCAGCCAATCCTGATGTGCTGCTGATGGATGAGCCCTTCAGCGCGCTGGACCCGCTGATCCGTCGACAGCTGCAGGATGAGTTCATCCGGCTGTCGGACATGATGAAGAAAACCACCGTCTTCATCACCCATGACCTGGATGAGGCGGTCCGCGTCGGCAACCGCATTGCCATCATGCATGACGGCAAGGTGGTGCAGATCGGCACTGCCGAAGACATCGTGATGCACCCGGCTGACGACTATGTCGCTGATTTCGTAGCTGGAATCTCCCGGCTCAAGATCGTCCGCGCGCACGTTGTCATGCAGCCGATCGACGAGTACCTGTCCAGCAGCCCCCCACTGCCGGAAGATGCGCCGCGTGTCAATGATGATGAGATGCTCAGCAAAGTCATCAAACTGGCCATTGACCGCGATTCAGCAATCCTGGTTGAAAGCGGGGATGCCGCTGTCGGCGTCATCACCAGAAAAGACATATTACGAACCGTTATCGAAGGAGCCGATGTGTCATGACAGAAACAACATCAAACCAGCTGGATGACGCAATTGATTTTGAGATTGCAGAAAGATATGCTGAGGAACGGGTGGAGAACATTCGCACGTTTGTACAGACCAATCCGGATTACTACATTGCGCAGTTCGACAAGATCGGCGCCAGCGCGCGCTTCACATTCACCTTCAACCCAACGGCCGGAATTCTAGGCCCGATCTGGTTCGGAGCCCGCGGGCTGTGGATGTGGGCCCTGCCCTTCCTGATTGTCGAGACTCTGGGCTATGTCCAGATCGTGCGCGGACTGATCGGCGATCTCGCGGCAGACGCACGGGCTCGTATCGAATCGATTGAGGGAACTTTGGAGCTGCGCAGACAGCAGCTGCAGGCGGCGATCGAAGCCAATTCAGACAAGGTGGATGTCTACAAGCGGACGGTGGCATCCTTGGAGGAGTCGATCGGGGACATCAAGCTGGAAGCGCAGGCCATTGCGGATCAGGGCATCTGGATCGCGCTGACCGGTCTGGTCATCCTGCTCGCCGTCAAGGCCGCACAGTCCGTGCTCGCCAACTCGGCTCTGGAGGCGCAATTCTCGGAGTGGCTGTCCGACCGCAGCATCCGCTCGGGTCTGTCAATCCGGCAGCTGATACTGAGCACGGTGTTCATGGTGGTGATCGTCGGCGCGGCAATGTACCACTACAGTTTTCCCGGTCAGCTTGAGACACTGGCGGAGTTTCCGACTGATCCCGACATTCGTCTGACGGGCATTCTTTGGGTCGAGGCATTTTTCACTTTCTGTGTGACTCAGGGGGAGGCGCTGTTTGATTTCATCACTTATGGGATTCGCCTGATTCTGGACGCATTGGAGCTGGTTTTTGTGAACACTCCATGGATCGTGATCGCGAGCTTCATCGTCTTGCTGACATGGCTGACCGCAGGCGTTCGCACCGCCATCTGGTCCGGCGCTTTTCTGGCATATATGGGATTGCTGGGTTTCTGGGTCAAGGCGATGACAACCTTGGCACTGCTCGGAACCGCGGCCTGCCTTTCGATCGCGATTGGCATTCCGTTGGGCATGTTCTGCGCCCGAAGGCCGAGGTTCTATGCGTTCATTCAGCCGATCATGGATTTCATGCAGACCATGCCGGCATTTGTTTTCATGATTCCGGTCATTGCCTTTTTCGGAACCGGCAAGCCGGCCGCAGTTGTCACCACCATGATTTTCGGCGGCACACCGGTCGTGCGCCTGACGGTGCTGGGATTGCGCGGTGTACCGGAGCATGTGCGCGAAGCGGCCATCTCTTTCGGCGCCAGCAAGTGGTATCTGTTCACGCGGGTTGACCTGCCGCTGGCAAGTCCCTCGATTCGCGCTGGCATCAATCAAACCATCATGCTGTCTCTCGCGATGGTTGTAGTCGCTTCGCTGATTGGAGCCAAAGGCTTGGGCGAGGATGTTCTGGAAGCGCTGCAGTATGCCAATGTGGGACAGGGAATTCTGGCAGGTTTCTCCATCCTGTTCTGCGCGATGATTCTTGACAGGCTGGTGCAAGGCGCGCGCAAGTAGACTCGGCGCGTTAATTTTTCAGGAAATTCGGTCGTCTATCTGTTGCACAGTTGAGGCTGAAGTGACAGGCTGATCTCCTGGTTCGGGCTAATCGATCGCGTCAATTGACTTCCAGTTGCCGCGCGTCTTCGATTGCAGTCAGAGTTTCGCGGACTTGACAGGAATCAATTGTATGCTCTCGATACCTCTGAATTCCGGAGTGATCAAAATCTGCTGACCGCAAGCACGCATCAACAGCGGCAGACGAAATTCAGGATAGCTTGCCGACAAACATCCTGAGCAGCGATTTCTTGCGAGAATGCCGCTGTTTGAGCTCATTCAGCCGGCTGGTGAACTGTGCCTTGGTGCCGTCTTCCACCGAGAGCTCCTCCAAAATTGACAGCAAGTTCACTGCCCGGGTGTAACTTTCGCGGCTGGAATTATTGATCTCGCGTTCCGCGATTCCCCATGCCTGGTCATCACCCATCCGGCGAATAATTTCTTTGTTCTCCCGGCGCACCCGCTGACGCTCCAACTCCTGCTGCTTTCGTTTCTCCTCTCTTTTGGCGGCCTCGGCAAGTCTGCGCTCTTCTCCTACCTCAACAGCGCGCTCTCGCAATTCGCGCACGGTCCGCCATTCCGCCGGTTTCTTGCTGGTTTTCGACGATGCGGCTTCTCGGACTTGCCTGCGCAGCTCCACGGAAGCATGCGGGTCTCCGTTATAGAACCGAGCCAGCAAATCTGTCTTGTCTTTGTTCGAAATTGCCGACAATGCTTTATGAAGCAGTTCCGATGAAATTTCGGTATCTTCATCTTCAGCGCTTCGCTCTGCAGCCGCGTGAACCAGATCTGAATCCAGGCGCAATAGTGTTGCAAACGCATTCAACGCTCCCGTCAGCGGCGCGATTCCCGGCAACGGTTCTGCCAACTCTTCTCTCAGACTACCATCTTGAACTCCTATCAGCCAGATGAGGTAGAGCATGCGCAGGTCGCCGCTGAGGAGGTCAGATCGCAGAGGCACCAGGGGACTGAGTCGATCGACACCGTCGTCGAAGTCATACCAGTTTTCTTCTTCATCATAATCATCGATATCCAGAATCAAGTGCTCGCCGCTATCGATCAGTGTGACTGCCTCACTTCCGAACAGAAACGGTTCAAGCTGTGAACGCTCCACGAATTGTTTCGGCAGTCTGATCATCAATCGAACACTGCCCCAGTTGGCGAGGTACAGATGCATGTCAAACCACCTTTTCATCATCTCTTCCGGGTTGCCGCCAAAGTCTCCAAAGTTGTAGGTATTGATGAAGCTCGTACTGGTGATGTCAGCTCTAGTTGACAGGCCGCGCAACTGTTTCCTGTCATCTTCGCTCAACGGGCGGTCGAGTGACAGAAACTCATAGTACTGATATTCGCTCATTGTTGAATCTCTTGATCTGGAATATTTCGAAGTCCATGAACTTCAGCTTCATGGACTAGATTCACGAGGCTGATTATGCTGGGTGCAGAACAGACGATCTCCGCCAACTGAAGAACGGCGATCGCAGTTTATTGGATTTGGTTGCTTGCCAAAGAAATTCGTGTGAAACGCACCAAATGTCCTTTAGTCCTGATCTTTTGGAACCAGAGCACAACTATCCGACGCGACTTTCATTCTTGAATTTTCGGCGCTCTTGGCGCGCGGCGGAAATTTCCGCGATGACATCGTTCATGATCTCTTCCTCGGAGCGCCCGGCATCTTCAGACAATACAGGCATCTTCGCGAATTCAGAAGCAATCCTATCAGCAATCGCTTGTCGGTCCACCCTCTGATTTACTCTGAACAAAATGCCTTCGTCAACGCGAACTACCTCCATGATGTCGCCCTCCCGAAGATTGATTTCTTTGCGTAATTCGGCGGGTATGGAAACTCGAAATCCCGCTCTCACTTTGACTGAATACATAACGGATTCATACCAAAAAATCGAATAATTTATGGTAGTAATTTTGCACCAAATGGAATCGCAATGGACGATATCTCCAAAAAAATTCTGAAAACTGATCGTCTAAGTCAGCAAACTTAAGCACCGATATGATTGTTCAGATGAAGCAGGAATCGCGTTCAGATTAGGCGGGATTTCCGTTCAATTTAGGCAGGATTATGCAAAGATAATCCGGAATTGGTAATTTTCTACATATTTAGCAAAGCATGAAAGATTTCAAGATTTCAACTTGCTGGGATACTGAGGCGCAGGTTTGGACCGCCGGCAGTGATGATATTCCAGGATTGGTTGCTGAGGCGCGCACGCTTCAAGATTTAGTCAGAAAGTTACAGCAGTTAGTACCAGAGTTATGTGATCTCAACAGTCATTTGATGAAATCTCACCCTGGTAGAATATTGATTACCGCTGATTATGAACGCTTTGAAAAGGAACTTCATTTTGATCAGTAATCGGTGATTTCACTTGACAGCATGGGAACACTTGATATCTGGAGGTAGACGTATCCAACCTCAGTCTTCTGATCAACCCATGAAAGGACAGTAGACTAGCAATTGCATCAGGATGAGTGTCTAAACCCTTACACCAACCCCGATCTCGAATGAGATTACCTCATGTCTTGTTTGCTAGCAACTCGAATTGCTGCCGTCAAATTGCCAACTGTCGTTGAAGGATTTCCAAACTCATCTCCTTCTTCGTAGCGGTTCTTCAACTGAGCAATCGCGCGGGTTTCTGCGGTTCGAACATGTTCCACCAATACGGGATAACAATTTGTTCTATCGCGAATTTTCTTTTCCCGCAAGAGATGACTAAAGCGTTTCTTGACACCTCTGGCACTATCGGTGCGTTGAAATCCTGAAAATGCAAAATCAGCCACACTTCAAAACACGGATTCGAGCGTCCGACAAAAACATTGTTCTCTTTGCAAAGCCTTACTGCTTCACTAAAATTTGGATGAGTATCTCGGTCAAAAACTGCCCAAACTTGATCATTTTTCTTTATTGATCCAGGATGCCCATGCGAATGAGAATTCGAATTTCTGAATTCGACAGCAGACTTCGCAATGGTATATGCAACAGCACCTGTGAGCGGAAATTCCATATTGATATTCATCTTCGGGTCTAGCAATTTCTTCAATGCTTCAAAATAATCTGGCTCTGTTCTGTCTCCTTCGCAGAATATGTAGAAATTCTGTCTGGTCTCGAAGCCGGAATGAGCGCGTCTCATTCTCGATTTATTGCTCTTTCTGTTTTTCTTGTAACGCATAGTAATTTATGGGGTTGTCAGAAGGAATAGCACCATATCGACCTTCTCGATACTCTCTTTCAAAATTGTCATTCTTGCGAGTCCGATAATCGGATAACGAGTACAACTGAGTAGCGCCACCATAATCTTTTTCGGTGAACCACTGTTGATCCCTTCGTAGTATGGATTGATTCATCAAATGGGTATCGTGCACAGTGGCAATCAATTGAGCACCTGTGGAATTTAATTTCGGCGAACAGAACAACTTGAGTAAAGTTACAACTGCGTTTGTGTGTAAACTAGCATCAAGTTCATCGATACAAAGCAACCCGCCACTGTCAAGAGCGTGAAACAATCGACTGAGCACTATCAACAACCGTCTTGTACCCGCACTTTCACTGTCTAGCCGAAGATAGAACGTATCGCCATTAACGCCTCGATGTCCCAGTTCAATCTGATCATGATTAGTTGCTGAAGATTCGAAACTAGCTAATGGTTCTTCAAGCATTTTCGCAAATAATTTGACTATTTCTTTTTGAAAGTTTTCAAGATTTTCTGGAATATCAATCGATAATCGTCTGTAATCAACCACTCCAGTATCGATTTTGCGAAGATAGTCAATGACCCGTTGATCTATTCCATTGTCGCTTTCATCAAGCAATTTTCTAGAGACGACATAACTTGGAATAAAGATATCTCGAATGATTCGAATATTCTTGAAGTATTGATAGATCTTTGACAAGTGTGCATGATCACTTTGAGCCGCCGCCGACAGAAACAAACTGTTCGTTCTCGTAAGTTCAGCAATGCTCTTGTTGTTGCCTTTCAGTTCACGGCCAAATTCAATTTTTTTCCCAACACGCTCAAATAATATTCGTTTCCGCTTTTGAGGATACGAATACAACCATTCTGATTCAATTGCTTTGTCTGTCGTTTCGAAACCGTAAAAGTATTGCACGTTTTCTATGATGAAATCCATGTCAATAGACGTCAGCTCTCCCGAACTGGCATTGTCAAGTTCAAAATGCGATCGCGGAATGCCTCCCTCAGGTGTGCCATGTATTTGAGAGGAAAGCACCATTCTTTGCATGAAAGAAATGGCATCAATGAAATTGCTCTTGCCTGACGCATTGGCTCCATAAATGACAACCGCCGGCAGAATCTGTCCCTGATTTATAGCTGAGCTATCAATTAATCCGCCTGCGAAGTCTTTGAGTGAGGTAGCCATCAACGAAAGCTCTTGCGTTTCACGTATAGAAAGATGATTAGATACTCTGAATCTCAGTAACATCCAAATGCCTCCATTATCGTCACTTCCGTTGCAATTAAATACCAGTAAATGTATATTTTCGACATATACCGTCTTTAATATACAATAGTTTTACCATTTCATTGCTGGAAAACAGATTCGCAGCAACATCGGGAGATCTCGCCGCGACCGCTTGAAGCTTGCATCCGAAGCACCGTGGCTTTTCAGCACCAAGCTCTGGTCATTTCAAACTGACTTTGGTGCATTTTGAAAAGCGTCGGTTGTTCGAGGTGCCTCAAATAAACTCTTGAACACGACCGTTGAATCGACAATGAATTCTTGCCTCGACAATACCGAGGCGGCACTCAGCGCTCTTCGCGAGTTTCGCGCAGGAGTTGTTCCGATGGCGTGTGCACACGGTCTTTCGTCAATTCACGAAACTTCGCCGCCATTTCCAAAAAATTGAATTCGGTTTCTTCGAGCAGCGCTTCTTTCAGGATTTCTTCAAGTTCCTCTTCTGCCGAGCGACTATTGCGAAGCGCGCGAAGTTGAAGCTTGGCAGCAAGCCCGTCGTCAAAAGTTTCTCATGGTGAGATTTTTCGCCATCACTTTGTTCCTCAATTTGAATAGCCATGACAACAGCACCATCGAACTGCCCAAGCGGCAATGACTCAAATCGCTGGACATCCAGTGTAATTCGCGTATCGAACTGGCTGCATTTAATCAGGTTCGCGACATTTGGCTGTAAATCGAGAAAGACGTCAAGGCTTGACGCTCCTCGAATCGGCACTGCAATTGCAAAAGAGTACGTTGCGAATGAGTCTCATCCCTGTGAAAATATTGCGGGCCATACGCTGTTGAACGCCATTCGATTCGAAGGGTGCATTGTCCTATTCCCGACACCTGCATCAACTTGATTTCAAGAACTGCAATCGTAAATTCTTTGGCACATATAATCAGTTTGCAACACCGATCGCTATCCTGAGTGAAGCGCATGGATTTCGTCAATCCGATTTATTCCAGTATTCGGTCGAATGGTCTGAGCCGCGGGATTTTTCTGTGAAATCAGCGTTTCTTCTGGTCAGTCTGAACGCGTCAGAATTTAGATTTTCGTTGCTGGGCAATTTCGCTGATTCGACGCTTTGGCTGATGCCGCCTGCGGTATTTTCTGATCGACGAAACAACTTGAAAAACTCTGACGAGAGCGGTTAAGGCAAATTCACCCGCGAAGTCCTGAACTGAAGACGAAGGTGAAACGAGATATTCCTGCAACGACTATCGTGACGGTAAATAAATGAAAACACTCGAAGAAGCATTTCTTGAAACGGAGCAAACTGCATTGGCTCTGCAGAAATCGGCGGCGAAGCTGGTGAGCCTCGCGCGGCAAATGGCCAAAGGCGCCAATCAGGGCAATATCACCGCGATAAAGCGGTTGCAAGGAAATCTGCAGGAACTCCTGAACGATGTGGAGCAGAATGTCTCATCCGCGCAAACCTGCTGGCCTCTGTCTGATGAAGAGGAACTTGAGATTATGAACGAGCGTTACGCCGGCGACTTGATTCAGTTTGCGGAAGAGAATGACCTCAAGATCTACGAGCAGGACGGCGCATTGATCTCTTATCCATCCATCGTCCGCGTTCTGCCGAATGAGCGCGCTGTCAGAATCGATCGGAAGAAGGTATCCGCCATTCAGCCATCGTTTCTGGTGCCCATGCTGAAGAAGAACCAGAACAAGAAAAGCGGCTTTCCGCCGCAGCGGTTTCTTGAGGCTCTGTACGGTGTTTACACGGACATTGTCAGCAGTCAGTCCGCCGATCTTGCGTCGGGCGGAAGCGGACTGGTGGTGCCGCTTGCCCGAATCTATAAGATGCTCACATCCCTGCCGGGCGTGTCCAGAGACTACGATCGCAGCGATTTTGCGCGGGACCTCTATACATTGGAGATGGATGGACTTCGCGAGACAAGAAAAGGCGCCGTCGTCGCCTTCCCATCGTCAACGGGAACGCGCCGCCGATCCAGCGACATTTTTTCCATCATTGATCCGGATGGCAGTCGGATCGAATACTACGGAATCCAATTCAATAAATCGGCCTGATGTCGAATACGATTTCAATCGGCGACTGGGTCGAAGCCGTTGACCGCGAATATCTGTCAACATTCATAGGTGATGGCGGCTCTTCCGTCAAATTCGCCGTCGCGGATTCGGAAGGCCGGGCAGGTCTGATTGCAGACTTGAGCTCCAGCAGCGACCGGCGGGACTTTGTATTCTGCCAAGTGGATGCGAACACCTGCCGCGTTCATATGCCGCAGGACATTTACTTCACGCTGGCGAAGCACGTGGACTGGCGCGAACTCGCGCGCCGGGTCATTCTACGGCTTTTGGAAAGGAAGGAGTATGACATCTCGGGTGTCGATCCGGCAAGCACTGAGAATGTCATCGAGGATGCGGCGAAACTGAATTTTCTCGAGCCGGGCTTTCTGATGCGCGACCTGCGACTGATGCTGCAGGAGAACGTGTTCAAGAATCCCGGCCTGGTCAGAGCTTTTCGAATCGCGATGAGTCATCTGTGTCTGCTGGAAAGAGAGGGGAGCAGACAGGAAGACTACCGCGGCCAGGCATTGCTTGACTGGCTGACCGGTGACAATCTGAGAATCGGTCCGGTTCGCGGATTCGATGTCAACACCATCATCAATCGCACCACCGCGCGCTATATGATCGAATCCGCTCTCCATTGGATACGGTTTGCCGGCCTGTCGGGAACCGTGATTGTGCTGGACAACTCGCGCGTCACGGTGGCGCGCAACCCGCAAGACGGAAAACGGTATTTCACCAAGCCTATGACACTGGATCATTACGAGCTGCTGCGAGAGTTCATTGACGATATCGGCAAGCTGCACGGCCTGTTTCTGGTCGTCTCGACAGACTACGCCTTCATAGATGACGACTCAGTCAGAGGTTGGGGAATCTATTCCGCGCTGCGAACCAGAGTCATGGACGATGTCAAAGACCGAAATGTCGTCAATCCGGTTTCATCATTGGTCAGGCTGACTCAGGGGGATGACAATTGATCTCGGAAATTAGCTACAGCATGAAGTCACGATCGGCGGTCGAAGCGCTTCGCAACGGCGTGCCGAATCGGGAGGCTGTTCAGGCATTGGGCTGCAGTCAGCCAAAGGCGGAAGAGCGCTTCAGCCAGATGCTGGACAATGTCGTTGATTCCCGTCATCAGACAAGCAGCACACAGGGCATGCTGGTGTCGGGCGGATTCGGTTCTGGGAAGTCGCATCTTCTGACCTATCTTGAGCAGATCGCCCTCTCGCGGAATTTTGTCTGCTCAAGGGTGCCGGTCAGCAAGGAGACACCTCTTTTCGACCTGGGCAAAGTGTTTGTCTCCGCAATGGAGAACGGTCAGATTCCCGATCGGCGCGGCCGTTTCATCGAAGAGCTGGCCATGAAAATCGATCCGAGATCAGACAGCTACGAAGCGCTGTTTCACTGGGCGGACAACGCCGCCGCGGACGATTCGCTCAACAAAATCTTCGCAGCGAGTCTTTGCACCTACACAGAAGCGGACGACCGCGAACTCAACAGCGAGATCGAGTCATTCTGGTCCGGGCAGAAGATGCGGATCGCAAACCTGCGCCGCGGGCTGAACCTGATCAGCAAGGGGCCGTACTTCAAGTTCCGCGCGCCGAGGCTCAGAGAGCTTCCGCCGCAGCAGCTGCGATTCGCGGTCAAGCTGATTCAGAGTGTGGGATATCACGGGTGGGTCATCCTGCTGGATGAAATCGAGCTGATCGGCTCCTACTCAATTCTGCAGCGCGGCCGTTCCTATGCGGAAATCGCCCGCTGGATGGGGCTCTTGGGCGGCGCATCCTATCCGGGACTGATTGTTGTCGGGGCGGTTACCGATGATTTCGCGTCGGCTGTCATCAGTCCGGACGGACAGAAGAAAGATCGCGACTATATCGAGCCGAGGCTTCAGAACAGCGTCCAATACGGCGCGCTCGCACCCTTTGCGAAAAAGGGAATGCACGAACTGGAGCGCAATTGCATACCGCTGGAGCCGCCTGATGAAGACGGCATCAGCAGCACAATGCAGATTCTGCAGAATCTGTACTCGGAAGCTTACGGCTGGAGCACTCCACCGCTCAAGGCAAAAGCCGGCGGGGCCGGATTTCAGGCTCGAATGCGGCATAAAGTGCGCTCCGCAATCAATGAGTGGGATTTGAGAAGATTGATTCCGGACTATGAGCCCGACATCGAGATCAGCGAGATCGCGACCGAATACACCGAAGACACCGCGCTTGAATCGTCCGCCGAGGACAAAGATTTATAACCCTCTGATCCAACCAGCCTGGGCGGAACTGTCGTGCCCATTCCAATCTCCCACCCGCGATCTGTCAAGAATCAGAAGTCGATTGCCTGGCTGAGAATCATTGACTATCCGATCAGCGGCAGAATTGTCGCGGGCCTGCTTGAGACTGCGGCTGACGGAAAGCCATTGGGCTTCAGCATCGCTCATGTGGAGATGCCCGACTGTCCTTCCACTTTGCGGCACATGACGCGGCAAAGGCTGTTCTCAGAGCTGGCGAAGGCTCTCTTTCAGACATCGATCACCTCGCCCATCCTGCTGTTCGGTCTGAAAGGGGAGGTTTCTGCGCAGGGGTTTGAAGGTTTTGATATCGGACTGCCGACAGGCCGAGTCAGCTCAAAGCTGCTGAGTCCCGATTATCTCTTCGCTTCGAATCAGAAGAGCTCTTTCAGGCAATTGTTCTCATGGGTCAAAAATCCGCCGGAAAAATCATCTGAAGCTCAGAATCTGATGAACGAGCTGCTGAAGTCTTCGCAGCCGTTCGAGCCGCTCAATCGAATGATCGACGGCATCACAGCAACATTGCCGGATCAGAAAGCGCAGGAGTCGAACAGCATCTATGGTTCGGTCAGTGTGCTCTCGCTACCGTCATTTCAGGAACATGCGCGGATGCGGAATATCAATGCCAGCTGCCTGATTGAGGAGTCTGATGCCAGCGCGGGCGGCAGCCGAGAAGCGCGCCAAGCTGACCAGACCGCCAAGGTGTGGGAAGCGCTGGGCGCTGCAAAGGAAGAGCTGACTGAAAAGACGGTGAACACCGATCTGGACTGGGAAAGCGGACTGATGCCGTTTCAGCGCGATGGAGTCGGCGCACTGATCCACATGGATCGTCTGCTATTGTCTGACGACATGGGACTGGGCAAAACGATACAGACAATCGCCGCGATTCGGATATTGACCTCACTTGGGGAGATGGATGCCTGTCTTGTGGTGGCGCCGGCCAGTCTTCTGGATCAATGGCGACAGGAGCTTTCGAAGTGGGCGCCTGAACTTTCAGTGATCATTCTCAGAGGCCCGATCCGCGATCGCGAGTGGCAGTGGAAAGCCGATACGAATGTGAAACTGATCGGCTACGAGTCTTTGGTATCTGACCAGCGATTTGTTTTACGTAAACACAATTCAGCCGCGCGAACGTGGGATGCGGTTGTGCTTGACGAAGCGCAGAGAATCAAGAATCGGATAACAGTGAGCGCAATCGTCAAGAAGATCCCCAGGGCGCGCTCATGGGCTCTGACCGGCACACCCATCGAGAATTCAGAAAGCGAGCTGGCCTCGATCATGGAGTTTGTCGACCACGCGTCTGATGAGGACGGGTACGGAAACTTTTATTTCCCCGGTGAGAAACTGCGACAGCGTCATCGGGACCTGCAGCTTCGGCGCAAGAAGTCTGAAGTGCTGCTCGATCTGCCTGAGAAATTGGAAACCAAGCTGAGGATAGACCTGCATCCCAACCAGCAGGCCACTTACGATAGAGCTGAACGTGAAGGAATCATTTATCTGAAGTCGCTCGGCAAGGAAGTGGAGATACATCACATCCTGGCGCTGATCACGCGGCTGAAGCAGATCTGCAATTTCGATCCGAAAACCGGAGAGTCAAGCAAGCTTGACAACATCAAGGAAAGAATCGCCACACTGACGGCTCAAGGCCACAAAGCGCTGGTGTTCTCTCAATACAAAAGCGATGCGGCAGGTGTCGGCGCCATCGCCCAAGGTCTTCGTCAATTCCGGCCGCTGACTCTGACTGGCGACGTGTCGATTCCGAACCGTTCTGCAATCGTCGAGGAGTTCAAACGCAGCGAGGAACATCAGGTGCTGATTCTGTCATTGCGCGTGGGCGGGCAGGGATTGAATCTGCAGGAAGCGTCGTACGTGTTTCACATGGATCGCTGGTGGAATCCGGCCGTGGAGCGTCAGGCGGAGGACCGCTCCCATCGCATGGGTCAGACAGTCAAAGTCAACGCGATCAAGTACACCTGCGCCAACACCATCGAGCAGCGAATAGACAGCATACTGCTGGAGAAGCAGGATCTGTTCGATCGCCTGATTGATGATGTGTCGATTGATCTGTCTGCATCACTGACCAAAGCGGAGCTGCTGTCGCTGTTCGGATTGTAATGGCAAGCCGGAGCCAATCCATTGGCTCTTTCTTTTGCGTTCGGAGTCAAAGGAAGCAATCAAGTCAATTCGTTATCGAAGTGATGCTGTTGGTTCGTCTCCAATCTTCGTCATCATTCACCGAACCTGCGGCTCAGGTTGTTAACGGAGCGCCAATCGCGCGAAGTCAGCTTTCAGAAATTATCGCTATCGGCTCCATACAGCTGGCGGAAGCGCTGTCATCGCATGCCATGAAATTCGCGGATCGACAAGCGGCAAAGTGCTCGAAAGATCAAGAAATTTCAGTCAGCTTCTGCCAGGTCGAAACAGGTGGACGTGCGGGAAGTCAGTTCAACGCGACAATCTGACAGGATCGCGCTGCTGGCTGAATTGAGGGGATCAGGCAAATTGTCTGGGGTGACTCAAGAACTGCCTTTGGATCGATGAAGACCGTCGATTGTGATTCTGGAACTTCACACTGACCCCAGAAAAAAGTAAGGATTGCACTTTTGGTGCAATCCTCAAGTAGACAGAACCCGCTGCGGACGAGTAACTGCCTTAATATTTTTTATAGTCAATGAATAATTGTGAGTTCTTCTGCAGTTTGGCGCAAACAGACGGTTGATCAATTGTTCTCACAACTCGTGGAAAATTTTTTGTATGCCGTCCTGCGCCTGTATCCAAATTCGCCAACAGTGAGCTTACCACCCCACATCTTGGGGCGGCATCGGAGGAACATTGCCGCCAGTGGTATTTTCCAATTCTTCTCGGGACAACACTCTTTTCGAAGGCAGAACCAGATGAACCAGATTCGCGGTTTCCTCATGCACGCGAATATCCAACTCTTCCGGCATGTCAACGTCCAATTCCTCTCCTACCGCTTTGGAAGGGTCGTTCATCAGTCTGATGCGAAAGCCATCATCATCTGCGGCTTTTGCAAGAACCTGATTCTGGTAGTCGTATCCTGTGGGCATTTTCACTTCTCCTGTGTCAAGAAACAATTCAGTCCATTGTTTGTTGGTGCTGTGCATTCAGCAATGCAAGCAAACTAATTGATGCGTAATTTTAAATGATTTGCAGAAACAAAGTCAATTCTTGATTTGAAAAAAAAATTCGCGTCACAGTTTCGTTCAGCCTGCTGACAAAGGAAAAGCGCAATACATCTAGATTGCTGTTTTTCGCCTGATCCAAAACAAGAACAGACACTCTGAGCACTCCCAGACTGAACCAACTGCTCACCGGATTCGCATCGCTGGCCATCGCAGTCAACCAGCCTTTTTTCTGAATTGTAACATTCAAGCTTTCTCTCTGGTAAATATTTCGCAATTTGAGTAACTGGTTTCTGAGAATCGTCTCGCCTTTTTCGTTCGTTCGACTCCACTACAGGATGGCTTCAAAATATGGTCTTATGACATTTGCCACCCGATTTATTTCCGCAATTCGCCAGATTTCGTCTGCAGTGGCTTTTCTGTCGTACCAGCAATCCTTTAACGCCTCAATGGCAACGTCAAGCCCTGCTTTATTGCGATGCTTGAAACAATCGACGACCGTTTTGGCAGGCGTTGTGATCGGGACTGACACCCCTTCGATCATGTGACACTCCACACCTATCGACAGCAGTTCTGATTTTGAACGAAACACCCGCAGCGACACGGGTGGATTCTTAGGCGTCGAACGGCCGTGTTCCACATACAACCACACCTGGTGCGGCAGCTGTGTTGTCAACTCATGGAACTGAAGTGCTGAAAGAAGGCAGATGACACCTCGCGGCACAGCTTTCGACACCACAGCCAAACTATGTGCAGCGTACATATCTGCATCTGCGAGCTGATAGATGCCGCGTCCGTGCTGCTCAATCAAACCCTTGTCCAGAAGACGACGCAGATAAGTGTGCGGCACACCTGCTGCCGCAAAGTCTCTGGCCCGCAGAATTGCACCGCTGCGAGCCAATTCCAGAGCCTTGTTGCGCGGAGAGTCTTGTTTCAAGAGGCTAGTTGTTAGATTAACACTATATTGTTATTTTAATATAGTATAATTCTAACACAATGCTGAATCGTTTCGCGGCGTGTTGACTTGTCTTGTTTCTGCACTTCCTGCCAAGTCTTCAGAGGTCACCTTCTGCATGACACAGTAATTGTCTTCTGTGCAGGCGGTGGCCGTGGCAGTGACACACCATCTGTTTTGACATAGCATTTAGAATTATATATAGTAAGTCTTATTGCTATGTACGAGTTAAAATTTTCGAAATCAGCTTTGAAATTTCTGCTAGCCCAAGTTTAACATTTCCGCAGCGGCCCGAACCTTGAAAACCGTGATTCCGGCCTGATCGGAGCCGGAATTCCCGATTTTCCATCCATTTCCGACCCTTTTTCCGCCTGTTTGGGGGTCAATCTGCAGTTCTCCAGAAAGTAGTGCCAACATTTGCATCATTGGCCCTGATTCCCCCTCCCGGTCCTGTAAAATGACGGCCATGTTCATCAGAAAGACCAAGACCGCCACCAACAGGGACGGCACGGCGCGCGGCAGCTACCGGCTGGTGCAGAGCGAGCGCGACGGCGAGAAGGTGCGCCAGCGCACGCTTTTGAACCTGGGCGCCAGCTTCAGCGTTGAAAAAGAAAAATGGAAGCTTTTATGCCAGCGCGTCGGGGAGCTGCTGGCGGCGCAGCACAGCTTCGACTTCGCGGGGCCCGACCCGGAGCTCGAGTCCGAGGCCCGGCGGATCGCCAAACGGCTGCTGGAGCGGCGCGGAACCACACCCGAGGAGCCGGCGGCGAAGGACTTCCAGACGGTGGATGTGAACTCCGCGGAGGATTTCGACGCGCGCACCGCCGGCGGCGAGCACGCCGCGCTGGCGGCACTGGCGGCGCTGGGGCTGCCGCAGCTGCTCGCCGGACTCGGCTTCAACGGCCGCCAGAGATGCTGGGCGCTGGCCTCGATCGCGGCGCGCATGCTGGCGCCGGGCTCGGAGCGCCGGACCTGCCAGTGGCTCCGCAAGGCCAGCGCGCTGGGCGAGATGCTGGACATCGACTTCGGGGCCCTGAGCGAGATGGGCCTGTACCGCGCCTCGGACCAGCTTCTGAGGCATCAGGACGCCATCGAGGAACACGTGCACGGGCGCGCCTGCGAGCTGTTCGGCCTCACCCCCACCATCGCGTTCTACGATCTCACCAACACCTACTTCGAGGGCCGCATGGCGGATATGGAGGGCGCCGCGCGCGGCCGCTCCAAGGAGAAGCGCAGCGACTGCCCGCTGCTGACCCTGGCGCTGGCGGTGGACGCCGCCGGCTTCGTCATGCGGAGCCGGGTGCTGGCCGGCAACATCGGCGAGTGCAGGACCCTGGGCGCGATGCTGGCGGAGCTGGGCGCGGCCCGAGGCGCGGTGGTGGTGATGGACCGCGGCATCGCCACCGAGGATAATCTCAAGTGGCTGAGACAGAACGGCTACCAGCATCTGGTGGTGTCGCGCGAGAAGCTACGCGAGTTCGAGCCCGGCGACGGGGCGCAGACGCTGCTGAGCGCCGGCGGCGCCGAGGTGCGTTTCTACCGCGAGGTTCTGGTGCTGACGGACGACGACGGCAGCACCCATCAGGAGGCGTATCTGCGCTGCTATTCCGAGGCCCGGGCCGAGAAGGAGAGCGGCATCATCGACCGCTTCCGCAAGCGCTTCGAGAAGGGCCTTGGAAAGATCAATGAATCCCTGAAAAAGCCGAAGGCGCACAGCAGGCTGGCGCAGGTCGAGAAGCGCGTCGGCCGGCTCAGCGCCCGCAACTCGCGCGTGGCGCGCCACTACCAGCTCAGCTACATCACCGACGAGGCCGGCGAGCGGGTGCGGGAAATAGAATGGGAATGGCAGCCGGCCGACGGCTCCATGGCCACGCACCCGGGGGTCTACTGCCTGCGCAGCAGCATCCTGGCCTGGGACGCCGAGACGCTGTGGCGCACCTACATGACGCTGACCCAGGTCGAGTCGGTGTTCCGTTGCCTGAAGTCGGAGCTGGGCCTGCGGCCCGTGTTTCACCAGAAAAAACGCCGCGCCGACGGCCATCTGCTGATCTCGGTGCTGGCCTACCAGGCGGTCTGCGTGCTGCGCACCCGGATGCGGGACCGCCGGGGCTGGCACGACAGCTGGACGACCATCCGCCAGGAGCTGGCCGGAATCACCCGCACGACCACCTCGTTCCAGCGCGAAGACGGGCGCACGCTGCACCTGCGCAAGACCGCCCGCGCCGACGCCGATCAGGCCGCGCTCTACGAGGCCATGGGCGTCGCACCGCCGCCCAAGCGCCTGCAGAAGACCGTCATCTGAACTCTCCCGGCCGGCGCCCGCCGGCTGCACAATATTCCCCGAAGGCGACTTTGTAGTGCCATCGGGATTATTTTGTTTTTTATTTTCAGCAGCTTAGGTCACCAGATGTTAAACTTGGGCTAGGAATGTCCAAGCAAGATGCCGATCGCGTACGCGGTGCGTTAGCGAAGTTAATTGAAAATCCACACAGGAAAGATATTGATGCAGCAAAGCTTCGAGGCCAGAGAGGATTCCGACTGCGGGTTGGCGATTGGCACGTGATCTTCGACAGAAACGATCAATCTCAGGAAGTTGATGCTTTGCGAATTGGCCTCAGGCGAGATATATACAGACGCTAGGTAAATCAAATGACCAAAACACAAGTTATTCGAAATGAAAAAGGACGGCCAGTTTTCGCTGTTATTCCGTGGCGACTGTATGAACGATTGAGCAAGATTGATCCAAATTTCGAGTTGAGCGACGAGGAATTGTACGACAGTGCCAAATTGGCTGATGAAGAGTCGTTTCCCAGTGAATTGGCGGACCGCCTGCTAGCGGGTCAAAATGCTGTCAAGGTTTACCGCGAATATCGCGGATTGACACAGAGGCAACTCGCCGAAGAAGTTGGAATTAATCCAGTTTATCTTTCGCAAATTGAAACTGGGAGACGAACCGGATCTACAACAATATTGACTAAGCTGGCAACAGCATTGAATGTGGATCTGGAAGACTTGGTCTGACGAATCGATAACTGGACACTGAACAATATGAGCAATTGAACCTCATCCAATTGCAAACAAACTCAGGCTGGCGTTAGAGTGAGTTCTGCATGCAGAGCATTCTCATTCAATTGATGAACATTCATTGTTGATGTTCGATGCCAAGACACTGCTTCAGCTTGAGCAGTTGCTCGTTAAGTTTCTCAATATTCTTTTCCTTGAGTTTGCGAATGTTCAACAGCTTCCATTGAACTGCCGCCATCTGTTCAACACCAGCAACCGGAAACAGCGTCCAATCTGGATTCCCTGACATGACGCTCACCAAAAAGGCTTTATCTTGTGGCGACAGGAGGTTGTGAACCGTCTCAATCAATTCACGCCTGGTATTATCGAAGCAATCATAGTTGAATCGTTGATCCGAAAGACCCGCAAACTGACTGTCAAACTCTGAACTGATGTCAACTAAATTCGGGCTCAAGGTTTCATGCATCGGTTTTCTGCTGCCCAGCAAAGTTGCAATGAATCCCAATTTCAGTTCTTCGTCAATTCCTCTTTCGTTCATGAGGATGTGGATGTCAAACAGGTCCCGCGGGTGCTGCCTTTCCAATGCAGCACAAATTTTCCCACCATACAGTTCGTTCCGAGAAACCACTTGAGCTAATGCAAACAACCCAAACTCGTCCTGTGCCTTCTGGCAAACTTGCAGCTTCACTGGCTCCCACAAGCATCCCCTCATGACCGGGTTCACCTCAATTTTGATTTGAGTTCCGTTGTGTCGACAGAAGAGCTTTGCCGCATAGCCATTACTTGTGTGCGACTTGCGCACGTGGATTCCTTCAATTCCCTCTTCAAGCAATTGTTTCAGATTATCGAGAGCGTCTGATATGCCACGCAGTGCTGTTGCTCGACTCTGCTGCATCGGCAGATAGGTTAAGTCAATGTCAACAGATAATCTGGGCAGATTATTGTGGAAGAGGTTGATTGCAGTGCCGCCTTTGAGTGCGAATTCCTCCAAGCGGAAAATGTACGGGAGGACTTTCAACAATAATTCAAACTGCCGTCTGCGGTAGAGCGAAATCATTTTGACGCGAGCTCCATCGGCACACTTATTCGAAAGTCGGAGATATAGACTCCGCCTGAAACGATTGATCGGTCTCCTGTACCAAGATCCAAGCATTTCGTGTCAATGAATGACAGCCAATCGTGTCTGGCTTTATCGGCCATATACAAGAAAAGACGCTTTACTTTGATCGAACGGCACTGTTCCAGGAGTGACTGAATCACTTTCGGTCTCAAATTCACCAGACTCTCAAATATTTCATATACCTCTACCAGGTCTTGATGTTTGGGTGAAAGATATAAACACTCGAATACAGCTCTTTCAGGCTCGGATACCACTACATCAAAAAAAGATTCAACACCAACAAATTCAGTTGTTGAAATTGGTCTTACAGCTAAACCTTGAGGCAAGAATTCAGTTCTCACATGATTTACCCTTGCTCCCCAGTCATAATTTGTAAACCAAGCCGGAAGTGTCACATTCAGCGGTGAGAAGAGATCGACTCGTTCTTCGCCCAGCCTTATGTTGTGAATGAATCCAAATACTGCCAATGCAATTTGTGCGCCGGGATGAACCTGAATCTGCGCTTGGCTTTGAAGTGCATACACCGCTCCTTCCCATTCTACTTTTTCATTTGGTCTGCGGTATGCACCTCGCCCGATTGAGGCTAACCATCCAGCTCTGCGATAGTATTTCTGCAAGTCGGGAGATATTCCTTGAGTTTCCAGCCAGGAAGACAGACAAACCGTCCCTGGCCTATGCTGGTCTAACAGGCGCATTAACTTCTTGCGGGTAGTTTGGCTTTTGCTATTCACGTTGACGAAGGATGCAATTTATATGAATCTCAGTAATAAATTTTACATAATGGTAATTACGCTACCGCTATTAGATTATTTATAATGATATTTCAATTGGCGATTCGAATTCTGAATTGACACAGAAGCAACTGGCTGAAAAGACTGGAATCAGTGCGGTCTATCTATCTCAAGTCGAAACGGAGAGACCCACTGGGTGTACGAAGACATTGACAAATCTTGCATCGTGACTGAATGTCGATTCAGAAGACTTGGTCTGATGAATTCAAGATTGAAATAAGTAGTACAAATTTGTTGACTGACTCAGTTCTATTCCGACGTTTATTTTTCGAAATTCAATTGACGGTGATTCTCCATTCCTTCAGATTCCCGCTAAATTTCAATCCGTTGAGTCATTGGCTGTTTCGACATCATCCAAAATTTCTAAAGCGGTTTCCGCAAAATTTACAAAGCGGTCTACGAAATAATTTGTAATTTCCCCCTCGCCTCTCTCAATTTCTTCCAGCAAATCCGACATCATCGGTTCCCAATTCCGAAACTTATCGTCAACATACTTGTATGCTGGGTTATATCCGTCTCTGCTTTGTCTGCCCTCAGTTTTCAGCTGATCAACAATACGTTCGTAGCAGCTCTTTTGATCATCACTCATATCGTTGAACTTTACCGGACTTCTAACTCCAACGTACCACCAGTCAGGCTTGTTCTTTAGGTCGCTACACAATTCGATGCAATACCTGCCATCTGAAGCAGACCAGCCATCGTCGTGGTTGGTCCAATTACAACTGTACAAAGAGATGTATATCTTTCCCCTCCGCCCAGGGTCGCTGTTGAAGTCGGAATCACAAAAAATCTCAAGATCATTTCTGCACGAAAATGCGTGTGAAATTCTATCGGTCAAGTGATTCATAAACAGATTTGTAACAGTCCTTACAAACTCCGGCCACGCTAAGGTAACTTTGTATGCGGCATCAACGAAGCCTCGATTCGCAATCAAAAATTCTTCCACGATCTTTACTCCCATGTCATTTGTTGACTTGTCACTCCCAAAGTTCCTGATGCAGAAATCCTCGGCATCACTCAGAAACCAACGCAACCTGTCAATCTCACACTTTTCCTTACAAACGTTAAACCAGGTTGCAAGAGACTCAATTTTCTGGACTTCTTGTTCCTGTCGGGCATCGAAGAACTCACTCTCTATAGCTTCCGATTCATCTGAATTTTCTCCTGCATAAGCCATAACAGAAAATTTACCCGTCCATCGATGTCGTTTTTTTATTGGAAAACTCAATTCCGACGGACCCCTGCCATCGGAAGACAAATAAACCAGCAAATAGTCATCGGTTCCTTCGTCCAAATACTTCAAGTATTCGAGAACCTGATTTTCTAAATCTCTGGCATAGGGCTTGTTTTCGATTGCAAGCACAAATGGCTTTCCGCCCGAAATCTTCACATAGATGTCGATTCGGTAGTTCTTGTCAGTGACGTGTTCCGTTTCAACGATTACATCTTTCGAATTCAGATAATTCCAATTGTTTTCGTCATCCCTCACCAAATTCAGGAAATGCCGCAAGAAGTAAGTGCCTTGCCCGTGGCTCTCCTTCGGGTCGAGCAAGTGTGCGATGATTCGAGAAAGTCCGAGTTCATCATCACGCAAGAAATCAAATACGTTGAATTCGTGCGCGAGCCTCCGATTCAGTTCACTGTCGTATTTTGACGAATATTCAAGAACCGGTGACAGAGCAGACAGAAAACTGCGCTCTTTGTCTTGATTCAGGTTTGGGTGAGGGTTTCTATCGATTGGATTCACTGTGTCAGATGATCAGAAGGCACGTGCCACTTTGACAGGAATGCGCAGCAATGACTGATGCCTACTTCGATTTGGAGTGTGACTTGCTACTAATCGGGTTATAGAACATACCGCGTTTAGCACCTGACCAATCCAGCATTTCTGGAATGTCTTCGACATTGATCTCCTCATCTTTCAGATTCGCAAGATGCTTCAATTCAGCAACTTGTAAGTCCGTCAATTCAAATTCTTTGTTTTGCATCACTAGTGCCCCAACGTTTAATTGAACAAATTCAATAATTTAGATGAGAGGTCAATCCGCCGACTGCACTCGCATTTTTAAGTGTCTGAATCAATTGGATTTTATGGAATACGCAACACACTGATCATCCGTAGAAAAGTGTAAATATTTTGGTGCTGAAGAGAGTGACATTTAGAAATTTCAGTTAACAGTTTGAGTGGATTCTCAATTCAAATTCTTGATTTAACGACATTTTCTCTATGGACATAAATTTACCTGATGTTCAGCTGATGCCAAATTCGGTCGTCCCCGCTGAAGTCTTGGACACCTTCAGATAGGGTAATAATTATTCATTATCAAACAGATAGATAAACTTTCAATTCCAACGTTGGGACACTAGTGGTTTTGCATAGTCTTTCTTATGGCGTTTGTTAGCTTCTCAAGCGCAGACAGTTCGACCCACTGGCTGTCGATTGTCTTCGTACTCTGGAATTGTATGAATCACGACGATAAATTCCGTCCAAATCATTCCTTGTTTACCATCGTTGTTTATCCCAAATTAGTCTTCTTTGGTCATGGAAAAATCGACGGTGAATACTCGAACCGCAGTTGCAGAACGAATGCCATAAGCAAGAATATTTTGCTCATTCTTTTCTTATTCAAAGTCCACAACAATCAAGCACCAGATCAACGCAATTGTAATATTGCATCTTCAGTAGATGCCCTATCCATTTACCGTTCATCGAAAAATTGTAGTGGCTTGACTTGGCGGACTCGGTAATTTTTGTTTCAAGCATTTTGCTATAGACTCAAGTTTCCCTTGTCGCCCGGATGTAGCGCACCTTCTTTACAACGCCACATATAAGTAATGTCAAGCCCAATATCGAGACTTTGGGCGACCTCCACAATTGCTTTGCAAGTAGCATTTGCGGACATTCCTTGAACGGAAATATTGATCTCGGGCAGGTAGCGATAACCAGCACCGGTTATTCGCCCTTGTACCATATTGATAGAACAGCGATTTCTAAGTTTCGAGAAATCATCGACCTGCTTCATAGCTCTGACCAACAAACAATCAAACAACTTACTCCAGTTCGGACTCATCACAGATTGCCCTGAAAGTGATGCGCTTAGAATTGTTGTATGCGTTAGGTCCGGCAAGAACTGCGGGTCAATGGGATGATTTGTAACATCGTCACCTTGATTTTCTCCATCATTGTTGACTTGGCGTTCTAGCGCGTCCAATGCGCGGTTGATGACCGAATCTGTGGTATCCACAAGCGGTTTTGCATGACGCTGAAGCCTTTGAAATGTAGACTCCTCGATAGTGATTTCAGGCATTTGTCATTCTCACAATCATTCGTTGTCTCAGTTCTGTGATTTGATTCCCATCCAGCAGAAAAGCTCCACATCCTCTTTTTCGATTGGAGGAAGCGGTATTGGCGGAGCGATCGATTCGATGCCGGTTTCGATAATCATATCAATTAACTGGTTCGCTAGTTCTGCCCCTTGGTAGTTCTTGGATTCAAACAATTCACGCAACATTATTTCTTCTCGGCGTGGCCACGGCGATTCCAAAATGTCAAGCGCTTTTCTCATACGATCATTCGCAATACCTCTTGGGGGTTGACTACGAATAAATTCTGCGACGCGATGATTGAGGGGTCGAACCGGTGGTTGCAGATTTGCAGGATCTGTTTCCTGTGTCCATGAGTGCCAAATGTTTTCCCGCGCTACTTCCCAGAAATCATACACAATATTTCGTAAATTATCTGGATACCAAAGTTCTGAATTTTCCTCACACTCAATCAATCGTAAGCAGGTGCCGATTTCTGTTTCGATTTCACTGTCACCGGCGATTGGCTCCCAATTGCCGTCAGCTGGAACGAATCGCAAGTATGTTCGTTCTAAAGGTGTTTCCGACCCCACTATCGCACAGAAAAAGATTCCAGAGCGATCTCCTTTGACCATTCCCGTTCCAATTTTCCAAGGTAAATTTGAAATAGACTTTTCATTTTCCTTCAGCGCCTTTCTCAAGGTTTGTCGATATTCTTCGCCTGTCTGTGCCGCACCAGCTGTTCCACCGCGCTCGTAAATCGTAGCGTCTTCATTTATCAGTTTTTCAATTTCTTCTCGTGATTCAGTGAACACCTGCTTTCCCCGCGCTGAGCCTTCAATAGGAGCCTCAACACCAATGCTCGCGGCCGCTTGAGCCAATTTTCCAAGAATCCGCTGTTCCAAATTCAGAAGATCATCGAGTCGATCTACGGGGAAGATAGTACGCATAAAGACACGGGCATGGGGACTGCCTATCCGGTCAATGCGACCATGTCTTTGAACCAGCCGCATTGGATTCCAAGGCATGTCAAAATTGATAATGTGACGGCATTGCTGAAGGTTGACACCTTCTGCCAATACATCAGTCGCAATCACCAGATCGTAAATGTCATTATCGCTGCCGGCTGGAGCTTCCATTGAAACGGGTGCGAAACCTTGCAGTGCCTCAAGACGCGACACTTCGGCAAGATCGCCCGAGCCGCTTACAGCAACCATGCGATTGCGATATGGCGCAAGCCCTGGATTGGCTTCAATTTCGTTATTGAGGAAATCGCGTATCCACTTCACAGTATCTTCAAAATAGGAAAACACCAATACTTTGCGCTTTTGCGCTTCGTCAGCAACATCGATTGCCTCTTCTTTTGCCTGTTGCGCAATCTCAACCAGGGTATCGGCAAGCACTCTCAACTTGTTATCTTGAACTGGAGTAATCGCCTCTGCTGCTTCAGCGAGTTCACTGAGAATATCTCGATCATGCTCTACGACTTCACGCAGCTTCTCGACATCGTAAAGAGATACGTCATATTTATGCTCTGTTCCTGCCAACAAATCCTCAAGTGCTGTTTCATCGTCCGCGGAAACTTCTTTGAAAAATGCTGTACTCACGACATAGCCGGAGTCCAGCGCGTCAAGAAACTTGTCGTTCTGCTCAACCATTTTCCTGACGGTTTTACAGAATGCAAAAGTTGATGATTCAAAACGTTTCAAGATGCCGGAACGGAGAAGTCCAATCATCGCTCGAGTGTGCGCGCCTTCCTCTGTCTCCACCTCTTCATGGAGATAAAGCCTTGGCGTATAACGCGCAAATTTAATCTGTTTTTCTCCTTCAGAATCAAGTGCTTCTTCCAACAGGTCAAAAAAACCTGGCAATCGATTTTCGAGCTCATATCGCAGACTTAATGCGATGGGCTTAGGAAACACGATGGTTTGCGGATGTCCGTCAGGACCTGGAATGGTATCACCAGCATAATGTTTCTTAACGAACTGGCGAGTGCGCTTTACTGTCGTGGCATCAATAATGGGAAAGAGATGATCGGGATTCAAATCAGATGGGTCCATCCGCATCGCGCTCTTGAATCTCTCTCGAATAGAGAGAATACCGCGATTGGCGAAATGCGCATCCTGCCGAAGGAAGAACCGCAATAGATTGTAGAGATCCCAAAGTGAATTGTTTACGGGTGTCGCGGTCAGCAGGAGAAGTTCGCGCTTCTTTCCGAAGAGAAGACTGCGTAATGCCGCGGCGCGGGTGGGTGCATCCGGGTTTCGATAGTTATGAGCCTCATCAACAATTACAAGCTGATATTCATCAAGCGGACGTTGCAGGTGTTCTTGATCGGCTTTTGGTCTCTGGTTATCCCTCAATTTCTTGTCATTCGCCAATTGCTCAAAAGACAGGCATTCAACAAAAAGTTGAAAGTTAGTCAGAAATCGTTTCCATGTGCTGTCTCTTAGAGATGCAGGGCAAATCAGCAGCGCACGCTGTCGCCGTTCACGGTAAATCTGGAGTATTTGGCCAGCTATGAAAGTTTTGCCAAGTCCAACTTCGTCCGCAACGATGACACCGCCGGTCTCTCGCATTAATCGCAGTGCTCGTGCGACACCGTGATTTTGAAAGCTAGTTAATGGTAGATTGTTATCTACCTTAACATCTTCCTTGACCTCATCGCCATACAACTGCCACAATACTCGAATAAAAATAGTCCAAGGCGACAGAGGTTCGAAAATAACTTCGAAAATCTCCGCCAAGTCGTACAGCTCACTTTCTTCCCAAAGTGCATCAAACCACTGTTCAGCTTCTTCGGTTAGCACAATGTCATAGTGTCCAAGATTCAGTTCCAAGTTGTGCGTCAATCCAGCACCAGTCAGATTCGATGAACCGACAAATATTCCCTGCGATTCCAGATCGGCATCATTCAGAGTGGAGAAGATATATGCTTTGGCATGAAGAAATGCTTTGTCATAACGTCGCACCTCCAAGTTGCCCTTGCGTAGTGCCGAAACCAGTTGCGATAATGCGAAACCATTCGTACGGCTGAACGGCAGGTGATCACGCTCCCACTCGAGACTCTTGGTTTGGTTATCTAAGCCTGCAGTCAGACACCGGCGCTCATAAGCAAAAGGTGTCTCGTCGAGACGCTTGCGAATTTTGAATTTGTCAATTGCAAAATCTGACCCCAATAGCAGACGCACGTCTTCAACTTTTTCCAGGTGATCTGAAACTCGCGAGAAGCCCGTCGGACTGAAGTAGGCCGTTGCGATTCGTACTTGATCAGGTCTGCTTGACGGTCCTTCTTCCTGTGGTTCTTGCAAGCCAAGTGCTTCGCTCAGTGCTCTTGCAAGAGTGTTTTCGCCTCGGTTGTCAATAAATTTGGGGCGAGTCATGTTTGTCACAGCTATGCTCGCCATCTCCAAGTGTGGAAGTGCCGCAACACGCCTTCAAGTCGTGCTTGATAGTCCCAGCCTTCGTGAAAGGTTTCAAATATATGTCTCAGTTGTCTTTTATTGAGTCCATATAGGTGGGCAACGACCGCATCCAGTTCGTGGATCATATCTTCCTTCTTGTCGTCTGCGAGGGGCCCATACTCTACACCAACTGCAGAAGCCCATTCCGAAAAGCGCTCATCAGTACTTGCAAGACGCCCTGAAAGTTGAACTACGCGTTGCCAGAGTACGTTGTTTCGTTTTGGGCGAGGAATTGGGAAGGGATTGAAAACAAAAAAATTGACATGTAACTCCACAAACCGTCTCGCATACCAATCGAAGGGGATTGAAGATAAAGTTCCGAGCAAATACGCTTGGTCACTCTCATCACCCCGAGGCCAGAGAAGATATGGACCTGTATTTGCGATGAACACATTAGGCGGTACAAGGCAAGCAACAATCGTTCGCGAGTCTGTTGCTCTTGCAATATCTCGAAAAGCCACCCTTGGTGCGAAACAAGGCAAAGTTTGCGGGTTTTGCAAATTTTGGGCTGTAAATTCTGAGTGGGCACTACGCTTGTTTTTATTTCCCCTTAATCTCTTGGTTTGTAACCTTTGACAAACAATTTCTGGGTCAGCCCAAGCGTAGTATGTTCCGGTATCAGGAGTCCAAAGATTGAAGGACTTCCCTTTATACACTGGCCAAAAGCCATCAGGACACTCCTCACTGTTGAAATCCATCAACGGTCTATCGTTTGTCGCGTCTAGCTCTCTGTCGGGACGCACTCGCCATTCCCCACTCTCGTTTAAGTCAAGACGAGGAGATTTTCGAAGTTGTACGAAAACACCAATCGATTCTTCTGTTGGAAGCAATGGTAATGCCGCGCTGTCATTCCAGCTGAGTAAATCAGAACTATGAAATGCAGCAGCTTCCTTTTCGATTCCTTCCAAGAATTTTACTTTTGATGCATAGGGTCCCAAGAGGGTAATCGACTCCTTTTTTGGCTTACCATGGACGACACATAAAAGCCCAATGGTGTACTTTTGCGTCACATCGTCAAATACCCAACCGCCTTTGTTAACTAACGTTGTTACATCCACCCGAGTCGCTTCGCTAAAAATTGCACTTCGAAACATTTTTGAACCTTCTGCAGCGAGTGCGTTTCGAGGCAATACGACACCAATTCGTCCTCCTTCTTTCGCACTTAAATTCCAAAAGCGCCAGCAAAATGCCTTGTATAGATCAGGATCTCCAGTACCCATACCAGGATAGGCTCCACTCAACAAGAACTTTCGAGTTTGTTTGGTATCCCGTAGCTCACTTTCCAATTGCGATACCAAATCAGGACGCTCCTCCCGCAACTGCTTGATTTTCGATCTTTTCCTGCCTTGAGGAAGTGATCGAATACTTGGAAAGTGTCGCGACCAAAAGATGTCTTCTTCGACAGTCACCTCTTTCCATGGCGGATTGCCAATGATGAGATCGAAACCCCGGCGATTGCGAAGGAAGACTTCTGGAAATACTACGGGAAAGTGCAACACATCAAATGCAGTTAACTCTTTTCGGGCAAACTGAGCGGCATCCGATTGATAAACACCATCTGCCAAATCTTTCCAATTCTCAAACTGAAAGCCTGTCACCTTTGGGCTTTCGGAGATTGCGTGAGCGGAGATTAGGTCACAGAGTGCCTCTGTACTACGAATCGCTTCTCGCGCTTCATTTTGTGCGGCACGTGCAAATGCAATGTCCTGCAAAGATGCATCGTTAATTATTGCAAGCCGTCTCAGAGGTTCCGCCGCCTCACCCAGCAAACTCTGCGCATCAATCGAAAACATAGGCGATGAAAGTGATTCAAACTTAGCTCTGATCTCGTCGAGAGTGCCGACTCCGACAAGCGCATTGCCGTGCACCAAGTTATGGTCCAAGAACGATAGTGGCAACCCGGGCACGAAGGTGTGAATCCATACAGCAAGTCGCGCAAGTTGTACTGCAAGACCGTTGAGGTCAACACCATAAATGCAGCGTCGAGCAGTCATACGTCGCAAGAGCTGACTGTCCTCTATCATTGTACCGTCGCCAAGTTCCCCCAACTCGTCAATGGCAATTGCACGGAGTCTTTCTAGCTCGCGCTGAACGCCAGGAAGTCGTCTGCTTGCAAGATAGTCTGCCATACGCTTCTCAATTCGATCTATCGCACTGATCAGGAAGTGACCTGAACCCATAGCAATATCAGCCACCCGAAAATCAAAGAAAGATTCAGCAGCATCTGTGTCATCCAAATTGTCTAGACGGTTAAAGTGATCTGTCAATGCCGGCTCAAGCGATCCATTCAAGAGATGTTCCACTGCGAATGGCTTGGTGTAGTAGCTCCCGGAAGATTTACGAACACCTGAACTGTTATGCAGATAAACTTCCCCAGCCAATATGTCAGGTTTGTCTCCATTCTCTGCTGGAACATATACAGACTCTGTCAGACCCCATCTCTCCTTGTCTTTAATGACTAAATCACTTGGCGCAACTCCTAGCTCTGATTCCAGAAGACCCTCGTAAATTGTGCCGAACTCGCGTACACCTAGCGAGCGAAAATCGACTGGACCAGGCACACCCTCCGGAGTGTCGATTACAAGAAGATGACGAAGTGCTGTCTCGAAACAATCGTTCGACAATGCGATGTTCGCCAATTCTGCACCTGTTTTCGAAACCCCTGAATCCCCTGAAAACAGTCCGCCGTCATAGGCTGGCACTCCCCATTCAGGATTTCCCTCAGCGACCGCTTGCCATAACACTAAAGTTTCCTGCCAATGGGAGCTTCCTGAAGAAATTGGCACATTGTTTGCGACAAAATCAGCAAGTTCTTGCGCTTTCTTCTTGAGTGAACGAATACGGTAAGCATCGTTGAATCGATATGGAAGCAAATCGCGATCTTCCGCATATGCAATGAACAACAAACGGAACAGTACCATCAGTGCCATTTCGTACGTGAAACGAACATCTGCGGGGTCAGATTTATCAACTCCGCGTACAGCAACAATACCTTTCGCCAATTCTGGTACAACATAGTTGTAAATGCGTTCGCGCAAACGTACAGCCAGACTTCCCGAGAAGCGTTGTGACGCGTCTAATATCTGATACAAACTGCCGCCAGGCACCAATGCTTCCGCAGAATAGATCAGCCAGAGATACGCCAAGTTCTCATCTGACAATAGCGACGGCTGACACTCTATGTATGTTTCTGTACGACCGCGGCGACCTACACCTGAATCAACAGCCGCAGAGTAAAGTCGAATTCGGTTGCCTTGTGTTAAGATTACCCAGCCAAGCTGTTCGTCATCTGCCTTTTTCAATGCATAACTGATGGGAGATAAATCGTTAAATCGAGCTGTTCCAGATTCCGCGGTTTCGTTTTCACGCAACATAACTGCAAGTGCAACTCGCTTTTCTCCGCTACGCAGCAAGTTAGTCAGATTGTCCAGTCTCTCAATTCTAAAGCCCAGTGCTCGCAACATATCGTCGCCGCGCTTATTTGAAACTGTTTGTGATTTGTGACTTGCGTCGAACCAGTCGGAGCGCTTTGGCACTCCATGTTCCAGTTCGTGGAGAGCAAGTAATCCTTCGTTTGCCAATCCGGGAAGTTTTGTCTCCATGGAGGGCAAAGCTTGGGAAAGAAAATGAAGCGCCGAATGCCGATCAGGTTGACTGAGGGCTTCGCGGCACAGTCGCTCGACCTGCCCCACGTCCATATATTCATAAACGGGAGGCAATTCGCCTGTCGCCCCAACTATTGAAGCCTTACCTGAACAGAGTACAACCAACAATACAGGAGCTGCACGCCCTCCTTTTCGGTCTTTCCAAACTTTGAGCAGAGCTGATCGGTTTGGCAATCTTGCCGCTTGCGCAACCACTACTTCTAACGCACTTATTCCATGTCCAATGAACAAAGCATTTGGTTGCAATCCATGCTTCGGGTCTAGCGACCAGGTTCTGGGTGAAATTTCTGGCAGGAACTCTACGTAGTTTGGTGTACTTCTTTGCATCTCATCACCCAAGTTATGGGGCATATATGCCGTAGTGCTGTTGCGGTCAAGAATAGAAGGGAAAGAGATTGTCAGCTATGGATCCACAAACAAGAAAGATCTGCATATTTTCATTGCTACTGAATCGGAACATGTAATCTTGAATGAGCATCTGAGTAATTTGCCTGAATTCGAAATTTTCGACAAATCTCCATAGCTGAATGAACACTACAAATAATCTGGGGTCACTTCTGATACTTGGTGTCATCGATCATCGAATTCAGCCCCAATTTCTGGATTATTCGGTTGCTACTCGAAATTTCTGGCAAATTTGACACATAGATTCTGGTTTGATTGGGTGACTTTCATTCGTTAGCGGAATACGCTTTACTACTTTTGTACAACCCAGTTTCTCTGAGTTCTGGATACGCGTCTTCGATTTTATTTCGCACATTCTGATCATTCAATGTCTCCCAGGTAAGGTCCTTTGGAAACATTTCTATTTTCACTTCAGTTGGTCGCTTCTTGTTTATCCAATTTTCGTTAAGCATAGATTCGATCTCATCTGCGTTGAATTGATGTTGGGACGGAGTGTTTAGATTATTTTTCAACGCTTGTTCCCACTTTTCAGCAGTATCCCGAATTTTCTTCTTTACTTCTCTACCCAAGTTTTGATGAATTTTCTGGTTTGCAACTTCAACTTCACGATCAATATCTCTCCATTTTTCTTGCATGATTTTCCAATCACTTTTTTTGTAGATTCGGCCAAGTGGCCTTCCCATTTTCTTTGTGAATATCAATTTGAATGATTCCACCCGTCGAGTGACTGCACTAACACCAAGGTTTGCGTTTTCATCGAGGTCAATTCGCATCCTCTCGGACAAATATTGTCTTAAGTCATCAGCTGCACCAGCTAACCCTATCTCAATTAGTTGCTTTGGAATTGCAAGAGTTGCTGCTTCAGATAAAGACGCACCGATAACATGAATTTCGACAAAGCCGATATACCCCTGATAAACCTCCAACTTTTTTTCGTCCTTGAAGTTTCTTGGAGGATGCTCACTTACACTTTTCTCCTCTTTCTTTATGTCATTCTCGAAAACTGAAATTGGATCTAAATTTGGTTCTTCCGGAGCACCAATTAATTTCAAATCTGTATCTTCGGAAGTTGTAACTTCTTCGTGGTCGGTATCATTTGCAGACGACTGTTCCGGTTGCTGGTCCCCTCCCATAATCCTGCATACTAGTTTTTTGAGCTTACACTGCTCTTCTCCTACAAATAAAATTCCATTTGCCTTTACCTTCCTCATTGAATCAACACGCTCTGCAATCGGAGACCAAACTGCACTAATTTCGGGTGTAGTCAGTGCCGCTATTCGTAGTCCATGGCTCTTTTTTGTGTCGATGCCATTCTCATGTAATTTTCGAACACCCGCTGTCTTACCATAGCCGCTACGGTCCATGTCGCCATTTAAATCAATTAGCACGTAATTCCTTTCTCCAGTACGCTTTTGAGCGGCACAAATCTGGTGAGCGAGCTTCTCTGTTATAGCTGGTGCTATGTATCGAATCGAACCGGATGCCTTATCAATCCATTCACCCAGTTGATTTTCGTCGACTTTACACGCTTTCATAATTCGTCTCCAGAAAAAACTCAAACTAAGCTACGGCGCGGCGGGACAGATCGCTGCGCAATGGCTTGGTTGAATTTAGTATCTGCTTCTTTCGATAATGCTCGTTTCAAAGTTTAGGTTATTCAATTGACAGTCAGCTTCCACATTCCATCAACGAGTTCTATCCGATTCTTTTTCTTCAATGCTTGCTGAGCATTTCTGACATGATGTTTCCACAACTTCCCGAAATGCACACCGTTGATCACTCTGTCTTCTGAATCATCGCATAGGTCAGGATGCAGACTCTGAATCTGATTATGAATCGCCTCTGTTGCCAAAGGCCCATTTCGCAATATGTACAGTATTGCCCTGCCAAAGATTTTATTTGTGCTGTCACCTGAAGCACCCCTCAACTCATCTATTTTGTTTTTGGCATCGTCAAGCTGCTGATCAAGTTTTTCCTTCAGTTCCAACTCAGGTGTTCTGAATACAAATTCATAAGTTTTAACCAGATTTTCCGCAATTTCACTGAATCGATTCAACTGCTCAACCGTCAGCCGCATTCCGAGATTCTCATACTCAAGCAGATTCTGAGAAATTTTCGATACTTGCTTTCGATCTTTCACTCGAATGCCATACTCGAAATTATTCGTCAACGACGATGCTGTGAGATTACCCGATGTGATGATCGCCGTGTGATCGTCTGCGACATAGACTTTGGCATGCAGTCCTGGCAAATGATTCACTTGGGTTTCGGGGAATGAGAGACAAAAGTTCTCGATAGCCTTCACATCAAGAGACCCATGCAGCATGCTGCTTGAATCAATTTTTGTCAGAATTCTAAACCTTGTGGTTTCGCGATTTCTCACATTTGATTCTAACTGCGAAAGTGGTTTCGCCGCGATATATGGCGAAACAACCAAAGCACTGCAATTAATTGACCGCACAAAATCCAAGAATGTGTCTTCCCAAGGCGATGTGATGAATTCAACCATGCCAAAATACTCTATCAGTCGTTCAAGTTCCAACTACAAGCGCTCAACACCATTCGCAAGATTTTACATTCTTGATTTCTCAATATCGACGTTCTCGCTCCGCGCCAGTAACCTCTGAATGCTATGCCGGATGAATGGTATGATTACTGCAACTGTATAACACTGCGAAATTTACCAACATGGACACACTCAGAAAAACAATCACCGTCACCAAACAGCAAATCGAGTGGATTAACGCACGAATCGAATCGGGCGATTTCACGGACTTCAGCGAATACATGAGATACCTCATTCGTCGCGATCAAGCGCGGAGTCTTCAAATTGAGTCAATTCGAGATGAATTGATAAAAGGCGAATTGAGCAGCGAGCCTGTTGTGTTTGACAGCGATCATTTCAAAACGAAAATGGCCGCTTGCCATGCTCAATAAGTTTTCTGAATGTCGATGATCGACTGAAATAGGACGGGATTAGGAATTATTTGGGTCTTTGCCCATCCCAAGTTTAACAACTGGTGTTCTAAGCTGCTGAAAATATGTAACTAAAAATCCAGTGACACTACAAAGTCACTATCGCACACTATTTCGCGGCCGGCGCATGCCCGACGGAGCGGATTCAGACAGCGATCTTCTGCAGGTCTTTCGAAGGCGAGGTGATGTCCATAGAATCATCGAGCGCGACCGGAACGGCTCAATTGTGCGTTGCCTGCCAGTTGCGTTATCGCACTTTCAAGCACCGCCACCGCGTGTTCTCGCGATACGGAAGGGAAATCATTCAGGAAGTCATCCAGCCGATCGCCCGCTTCCAAATGCTCCAGCAACACTCGAACTGGAACTCTTGTTCCAGCAAACACAGGTGTTCCACCCAGAATGTCTGGATCACTTTCTATCAGGGATTCTGTTTCCATCACACCGCGATTTTGTTCATGTCCCATTGCTTCATTTCAAAGTTGAAATCACTGTTGATTTGTTGCACCGATAAGCATCTGTTCGTATCGCAAATACTGAATTCGACGAATTTGAACAAATTGATTCGGTGGACGAAGTCACAACTCATTCGAATCTTCCCCAGTCCAGTCATTCGGCAAGAATCAACTGACTGTCGACAAACTCAAAGTCGAAGATTCCGCCTCGCGGCGGTCACAAACTTTCATTTGCTCGATTGTATCTCGACAAATTGACAGGAATTCAACATAATGATTCACAAATATATCATAATTCATATTTATGATCTATATGTAGAACAATATACAAGTCAATGCCTAAATCCATAACACGCACTTACTCACGTTATACCCAATCTGCCGTCGTTCTTCTCGGACAACTGATTCGCGCGGCGCGAAAAAAACGCAAACTCACTTCGCAGGAAGTGGCAGATCGCGCCGGAATATCCAGAGGACTGCTGCATCGCATCGAGAAAGGCAATCCGAAATGTGAAATCGGTGTGGCATTCGAAGTCGCAGCCATCGTCGGAGTGAAGCTTTTTGATGCCGATCAGAGCGCCTTGACGAAGCATCTGCGCCGTACTGAAGAGGAACTGGCATTGTTGCCGAAGTCTGTTCGCAGCAAAACCAGGACGGTGCGCGATGATTTCTAGCAGCGGGAAAGAAGCTTTCGTCTGGATATGGCTGCCAGACACAACAGAACCTGTTGTAGCTGGACGACTGGAAGCGGACGATGGCAATGTCTGGTTCAACTATGGCAGAAGCTATCTTGAACGGATTGGAGATAGTGATCCTGTCATTTCGATTTATGAGCCGGAATTGCCTTTGCGAACTGGAATATTGCCACTGTTCGAAGATTTGACCATGCCTGGCTGTATAAGAGATGCATCACCTGATGCCTGGGGGAGACGTGTCATTATCAACAGACTATTGGGTCGCAGGGGACTGGACACAGATACTGATGAACTGGATGAATTGACGTATCTGCTGGAGTCCGGTTCAGACCGAATCGGCGCGCTAGATTTTCAACACTCGCCAACTGAATATGTGCCGCGTACTGCGGATAACCCAAGAATAGAAGAGCTGATTGAATCCTCCGAGCGGGTTGAAAAAGGAATTCTTCTCACACCTGAGTTGGACCAAGCACTGTTCCATGGAAGTTCTATCGGCGGTGCGCGTCCAAAAGCCTTGAATCAAGATCGAAGCAGAAAGTACATCGCCAAATTTTCTTCCAGCACTGATCTCTACAATGTTGTCAAAGCTGAGTTCATCGCAATGCGGCTGGCAGCGTTGGCGGAACTGAATGTTGCACCAGTCCGACTGACCAAGGCAGCCGGTAAAGACGTGCTACTGATTGAGCGATTTGATCGCGTTCCGAAACACAATTCCTGGCTCCGCATACCCATGGTTTCTGCATTGACTTTGTTTGGCCTTGATGAAATGATGGCGCGCTATGCCAGTTACGAAACCTTCGCTGAAATCATCCGTCACCGATTCACTAATCCTAAACAAACTCTCAAAGAAGTGTTCTCCCGGCTTGTCTTCAACATTCTTTGCGGCAATACTGATGATCACGCGCGCAATCACGCTGCCTTTTGGGATGGCAAGGATTTGACACTCACACCCGCCTATGACATCTGCCCGCAAAACCGCGCAGGCAATGAAGCCTCACAGGCAATGCTGATCTGCGGCAACAACAACCTCAGCCGGCTTAAGTCCTGTCTTGAAACGGCTCACAACTTCTTTCTGTCCGAGACAGATGCTCGCGACATATTTGAAAAGCAAATTGCTGTTATCAAACAGAATTGGAACACCGTATGTGAGGAAGCGGAACTGAGCGATGTGGAAAAGAAGCTTCTATGGGGAAGACAGTTCCTAAACACTTTTTCGACTGAAGTATAGGCAACACTACCGAATAACCGAATTGTTTGTGCGTTGTTTCGTCAAGGCCGAGCACGCCAGATTGAGGCGTCAGTCAGTAGTTGAGCGTGCATAATTTGTTCTTCCCTATCATTTGCAGCAGGCGGCAAAACTATATCGGCATGATACGGATTGTGGTTGAGAGGAGAAGGTTCCACCCATCGTCCGTTCAGGCTGGCACTCTCAACACTGATAACCGCCCAACCGTAGAAAGTTCTGTTCCGTTGCTCGGCAACTGCATCTGCAATTTGAATGGCTACTGTCGCTGGTGCTAAACTCAATCGATCGACAGATATCCGAATATTCCCTGCCGTTTCCAAAAATACATTTTTCGGAACTTTACGTCTTGATCGTTTAGCAAAACCACTTGAAAATATTCCCCGCCCGAGTTCTTCAGTCGGACCGACCGTAATTTGATTGGCCACTAAGGAACTACTTATTGTCAAAGTTCCTCGAAGGCTTCGCGCATGAAACCATCCGGGAGTGCATCTGAGTCGGAGTAGTGTGCTCTTCGCTGATTTCCGTTAATGTTCACAAAACAGAGCGTACCGCCATCTGAGCGACATAGTATCAACACTGAACTTCCTTCGTCGTTAGTAACATCAATAGCCACTTCTCCATCGGGCATTGGATAGACTTGAAACGGGTGCAACAAATTATCATACATGCGCTCAATTATGCATTTTGCATTAATAATCGCGATACTGCTTGGAATCTCATAGCCCTCTGATTTTGCTTCGTCCACTACTTGATCAAGTTCATCCAGTGCTTGAGCTAGCTGCACTCTAAACATCTCTAGCAAATCGGTGTGGATTCAATTTGACATGACTTCTTGAACGACACTGTTTACTAGCGCTCGAGGAAGTTCTGTAAAGTCAAACTGTTCATAAATTGGCGTTAATAACGTGAAAACAAGTTCCGCCAGATTTAATCCAATCTGCGACACATTGCCATTTAAACTAGATTCTATTTTCGACTGTGAACACTTGGCTCCTTCGAACAGGATATAGTTAAAGTCCGAATGTACCAATTGCCTATCATTAGTACCATAGTAATTGAGCAACAATGAGAACTGAGAATTTTTGTCAGCAAATTTTTCGGCGAGTGCCTCCACAAACTTCAATACTTCGGACATGCGATAGATTGGAAGAGTCCAACTGAAATAGGGTCTAGCCGGTCTTGGAAAGATGTTGGACAAGTATTCTGTTCTGTCTTCTTGCATGGGTCTTAGCAGAAAACCTTTACCCCGATTCGATACCCGCCAGTAGTCTGCGCGATCGTCCACATTAACAAGTTCATCAACAGAGTGGCTCTCAGCCAACCAGGCTTCAATTTCATCACCGCTTGCAGAAGGTTTCCGGGGAGCAAATTCCAAATATGTAAAAGGGGGCCAACCGGAATAGGTTGGCATCTCTGTTGCCAGGCTCTTTTTCAGAGTTGCCAGTGATGGCCGATTGAAGTTATCGATTTGGAATGACACTGTCCAATATCCATTTTTGTTGCGCCGCGCGTCGCTTTCCTGAAGCACATTGATTTTGTCAGTCCAAAGTCTAAGGCACATATTGTCCCACTGATAGAGATTGTCTTCTGGTGGAATTACAACTTGTGGAGGATTCAGAACATCCCGTATCGCAACAAGTAATTCATCTTGTCGTGCCCGAACCAGTCTATCCAACAACTTTTCCCAATCATCCTGGGTTCTTGGCGGCTCACTGGCACCACCTGGTCGACGGATATAGATAGTTTCAGATCGAAGAGTTTTATTGTCAGAGCTTCCACGTTTCGCCCACACTGGAACACGATGTCCACCTGGTACGGAAATTACAGGATGGCTGATTGTTGAGTCTTTCTGTTGATGGTAGCTTACGGAACATTGGCATGGTGGTGTTACATACCTGTTTACCACACTAGCAATACTATCTTGAGTGAATGCATTCAACTCGTCTTTTTGCGGCTGAATTTCCGGGAATTTGTCGCCTTTGTCATCGAATCCAATGTAAATTCGTCCACCACCACTGTTGGCCAGCGCAATGATTTCTTTAGCCAATTTTGATTTGTCGTCATTCGACTTCAACCCATTGAGCCAGTTTTTGATTTCGACATCTAATCCTTCGGATAAGTTCAGACTTCCTGACCTCGGCAGAATGAGTGTTTCCGCCTGATCCGGGCAAGACACTCATTCTATTCGTTTTTTTTCTGAAAAAAATGCAAAAAAGTTGAAACGGCGGTTTTCCAGTGGCTATAATAATATGTTATAGTTTTCACCGCAGGAGAAGCCCCATGCAGCAGCCCATCGCCCTCGCCCAGCCGGACGCCGTCCCCATCGGCGCGCGCCACTCGATGCAGACCGAAGACGGCGTCACCACCTACTTCCTGTATCTGGACGTCATCGACCAGCATCCGGCGGGCGACGCCGCCGAGCGCAGACTGAGGATCGCGAGGTTCGCCGAGATGAAGGTCGCCAGCCAGGCCGAGATTGCGGCGGCGTTCGGGGTCTCGGTCATGACGGTGAGCCGGCTTCTGGCGCGCTACCGCGAACACGGCGGGCGCGGCTTTTTCGAGCCGCGCCGCGGGCGCGGGCGCACGAAGCTGGACGGCGAGACGATTTCAAAAGCCGGGCGGCTTTTGGCCGAGGGCTGCAGCGGGCGGCAGGCGGCGCGCGAGCTCGGCATCGCGCCCAGCACCTTCAGCGAGCACTGCCGGGCCGGCGCCATCGTGCGGCCGGAGGCGGCCGCCGGTCCTGCGGCAAACGGCATCGCGGCAGAGCGCAGCTCGCGCGACCGGCGCGACAAAAGCGCGCCGATGGGGCGCGCCGCGCATGCGGTGGCGGCGCGCATGGATGCGAGCGTCGGGCCGGGCGGGGAAGCGAAGCCGGAGTTCAAGGCCCCGGCGCTGTCGGTGCCCTTCGGCGGCGCGCTGGCGGCGTTGCCGACACTGCTGGCCAACGGCCTGCTGCGCCATGCGCCCGGGCTGCTCCAGCTGCCGAGAGGCTACTACGGGCTGAACTCCGTGCTGCTGCTGTTCGCGCTGATGTTCGCGGCCCGGGTGCGCAACGCGGAAGCTTTGCGCTATCTGGCGCCCGGCGAGTGGGGCCGGCTGCTGGGGCTGGACCGGGCGCCCGAGGCGAAAACCCTGCGGCGCAAGCTCAAGGCGCTCAGCGAATGCGCTGAATCGGTGCGGGACTGGCAGGCGCGGCTGACCGCGTCGTGGCTGGCCGAGGAGCCGGGCGGCTGCGCAACGCTGGCGGTCGACGGCCACGTGAAGGTGTACGCCGGCCGCAAGGGCAAGCTGCCCAACCACTTCATCTCCCGCCAGAAGCTGTGCCTGCCGGCGGCCGCCAGCTACTGGATCAACGCCCTGGGCGGCCTGCCGCTTTTGTGCGTGCACGAGCAGATCGATCCGAAAATGTGCCAGGCGCTGGAGCGCGACCTGGTGCCGCAGCTCAAGGCGCTCGGCCTGCCGGTCGAGGACGCGCCGGACCTGACCCGGACCGACTCGGAGCCGATCCTGAACCTGGTGTTCGACCGCGAGGGCTGGAGCCCGGACCTGTTCCGGCGCCTGGCCCGCCAGGGCGTCGCGGTCATCACCTGGCACAAGGGGCACGCCGGACCCGACTGGCCGGAAGAAAAATTCGCCCGCACCGAGGTGGAGATGGCCGGGCCGGCCTCGGCCACCCGCCGCGAGGTGATGCTGGCGGAGGCCCGGGTGACGCTCGGCAACGGCCTCGAGGTGCGCCAGATCCGGCGCCTGCTCGACAACGGCCGCCAGGCCGCGGTGGTCACCACCCACCCCACGATGCCGACGGCGAAGGTGGCCGGCGCCATGTTCTCGCGCTGGTCGCAGGAGAACTTCTTCAAGACCATGCGCCAGGACTTCAACTTCGACGCGCTGGCGGTCCATCAGCTGGAGGCGGTGGACGAGAACCTCGAGGTGGTCAACCCCGAATGGCGCGAGCGCGAGCGGCAGGTGCGCAACCTGACCGCCAGGCGCCAGCAGGCCGCGCTGCGGCGGCAGCGCTTCCAAGACCGCGGCAACGCCAAGAAGACCGCCCATTACGCGGCCCTCGAGGCGGCGCTCGGGGCCCAGCTGGAGCAGGCCAGGGCCGAGCGCGCGAAGTTCAAGAAACATGTCCGGGTCGGAGACCTGCCCGAACACCTGCGGCCGGACGCGCTGGCGCGCACGCCGCGTCAGCTGCTGGACGCCATCCGCATGATCGTCTACCGCGCCGAGACCGCCATGATGCCGGCCGTCATGCAGGCGCAGGGCCAGAAGCCCAATGCCCGCAAGCTGCTCAGCAGGCTGTTCCAGTGCGACGCGAACCTGATACCGGAGCCGGAGAGCAAAAGACTGCGGGTGCAGTTCCTCGGCCTCGGCAGCAACTCCGTCGAGCGGCCGCTGCTGGCGCTCATCGACGAGCTCAACGCCACCGAAACCAAGTTCCCCGACACCGATCTCACCCTGTTCTACGAACTGGCGCCGGCCGCCTGATCGACCCAATCCGCACCACAGAATGCGTCATAATCCAACATGGCAGTTTAGCCGAGGTCAGGAAGTCTGAAGTTGTCGATTAGCAATGTGGTTATTTCTTTCGACATTGATTTTTCACGTTAAAACGTTTGGTAGAATCAGGTTAACGCAAAACCTTAGTGAATTGTTTTTCATTCCTCGAAACATGCGTAACTCCTTATTGATATGGGAAGGTGATAAATCTGTATCACCAATTCCTTTTGGTACAACAGGTGGTTGTTCGGGAAATTCGACCCTAAATTCAAATTTCGCTCAGGGTCTCGACTTTGCTGCGAAGTGTTGAAGGCATCGAATCACTCTTATCTTCCAACCTGGCAATTGTTGTCTAACGAGCTTTATGAGTGTCATCCGGATCAGGCTGAGTGGGATTCTCGCTTTCGCGCAACTTTCGATGTGTCAGGTACTCTGCTTGCAGGCGGTCAGCTTCAGCAAGAATACGCTCGCGGCGCGCTTCAGGCAGTTGGTTCAATATTTCGCTCAATGGGTTACTCATCTTTTTCCTCATGTCCATCTGTTTAGTATTGCTCTACACGCTCATCGGCTTTCGCGATTAGCTTTCCGTAAAAGTAAATAGCATCGATTCTATACGGCATACACACTCGTGCCATCATTCAAGGTTGGTATTCATAAAGTGTTTGAGCACAGATTCCAGCAACCAGATTACGAACGTTACGAGCAACCAAAGGATTGTCAGCGATCCGACTTATCCAACTGTAAAGTGTCCCCAAAAAACCGACGCAAAATTAAATGTGTTGTCATGTTTGCTTTGTTTAGCCTGGATAACTTCATTTTCTTGGTCAGACTCTCCGAAATCAATGCCGTCGAATAATTTATGAGAGTGCATGATTCGCAATTGCGATTGCCTTCTTCCAAACCCAATTTAAACGCGTCGCGGACTTAGAACAAAAGACCGGCAATAGAACCAAACGCGTTATGCATTACATTTGCTTTGAAAGTTGGCCGACTAATGATTCTTCTATTTCAGTCGTAGCCTTGTCCTGATCACCCAATAGCGATGGCAGCTGAAATTCCGATATTCGAATTGTAGGATTGAGCCCATTCCGAGGTGGAAGAAGATCGCGGCACGTGTCAAACAGAGCACGCTGAGCTGCGCGACCACCTGGAAATGGAAATTCAGGTTTCGGTTTTCGGTAACCAAACTGACCTTTCTTCAGTGCTCTCTCGGAATGTTGGATACACCATCCACGATAAGTATCAATGTCAAAGCCAAAACCAAGATTTGACGGATAGTGCATCAAAGTTCGAAATAGAAATTCTGTGAAATGTTGTAGTTCGTCAAACTCTACGATGCAATTGTATTCTGGGAGGAACCCGTCAGGAGTTAGCTTAATGCAACGCTTAGCTTGCATTGCTTTGGGATTTCCATTTAACTCTAAGAAAATCTTCCATAAGTCTTTTTCGCTAGATGTGATTTGATTGGTAAGCCATTCGAAATTTCGATTCTCAATGTCAATTCCTAGCTCTCTTACAATTTGGAAGAACCTATTTTGCATTTCGCCCATTTCAAGTGATGTCTTCAAAGTAGTCGAGATTTATACGGAAATGTCTGCTTGCGAATGCCTCGATGTACGCGGTAAATTCGCTACAACAGCATGAATTTATAACCTTTTCTTGAGACGTGCAATGTTCTTTGATTCTACTCCGCTAAGTTAGATCTGTACCAATTCTCATGTTCCCTTCTACCAATCTAACCTGTCTTACCTTCCAACTCCAACATAAGAGAAAACTTCTTCTGTTCTCAATTGTACGATGTCCCCAATCAAAGTTCCCAAAGCTTCTCTTCGAACCTTCGATGATTCGCATTAACGGAAACTGGATTCAACGATGAACTGATGTGAAAATTTCACGAGATCAAAATTTGTCAATGCGTATATTATTACAACAATATACGCTATCCAGTATATTTATAAATGAAACGATAAAGAATAAGTCTATATGAGGACAGCATGGACAAAGTGATTCGCAGTAATCGGGACCTTGGATCAGTGATCCGCCTTGCGCGGAGACAAAAGAATTTGAGACAGATCGACGTTGCCAGGAAAGCCGCGGTCAGGCAAGCGTCGATCGCGGACATCGAGAACGCTGCAACGACCGCAACCCTCAGCACCATTACCAAGGTCTTGTCAGCGCTGGACCTGGATCTGGCTGTGGTTCCCCGTCGGACCGCCGAATTCGACCCGACGGAGTATTGATTGTGGGTCGAAAACGACAAAAACGCGTTCTGGATGCATACATCGGTGAAACCAAAGTCGGACAGTTGACACGTGCTCCGAATGGTGAAGTTTCATTTCGTTACGACCGGGACTGGCTGTCATCAGATCTTGCATTTCCCATATCCCTGTCGATGCCGCTGTCAGATCGTGTCTGGTCTGGAAGCAGTGCGCTCAACTATTTCGACGGGCTTTTGCCGAATGGTGATGCATTCCGGCAGAAGATCGCGACGCTGGAAGGGATCGAATCTGCTGAAATATTTGATCTGCTGACCGTCATCGGACGGGATTGTGTCGGAGCGCTTGTAATTCTGCCGGAAGGCCGCGACCCGGGCGATCCGAAAGAAATGAGTTATCGTCCAGTGAGCGAAGACGAAATCATCGCTCGATTGGATTCCCTGCACAACAATCCTCTTGGACTTCATCCTGATGACGATGACTTCCGTATTTCAATACCTGGCATACGAGAAAAGACAGCTTTTCTCTGGGCTGACAATCAATGGCAGCTGCCGCTTGGATCGACTCCAACATCTCACATTTTCAAACCCTCGATGAAGCAGCGTCCGACTGATACCAAGTTCTCCGATACCCCTTGGAATGAATGGCTGTGCCTGACACTTTGCCGTGCATTCGGAATTGAAGCCGCAAAAGCTTCTGTGCATCATTTTGAGGACAAGCCTGTTGTCGTATTGGAGCGTTTCGACCGTGTCTGGAAACAGAAAGTGCTTTACCGGCTGCCTCAGGAGGATGTATGTCAAGCTTTGGGCTTCTCTCCGAATCAAAGATACCAAAGCGCTGGATGTCCCGGCATGATTGAGATTTTCGAACTGCTCAATGGTGCGATCGCTCCGTACCAGGACCGACGGACGTTTATGAAATCGCAGATTCTGTTTTGGCTGTTGGCTGCCATCGATAATCATTTCAAGAACTTCTCCATCTTCCTGGCACCTGCAGGTTATCGATTGGCGCCGCTATACGATGTGATGTCAATCGCACCATACTCGGATTTCCCTGCACAAAAGACGATAATGGCGATGCCGTTTGGCGATAAGAGGCAGTATCGCTTGAGCCAGATTCACCCGCGGCTCTTTCGCGAGACTGGCAAGAGCGCAGGAATGCACGCGCAGGACACGGACGAAATCCTGTCTGAACTTGTTGATCGAAAGGACAAGGCAGTCGCCGTAGCAGAGACACTCGCAGCTGAAGCCGGAGCGCCTGAATCAACAAGCGGCCCGATTTTCGATGGTTTGATGAAGCGATTGGCGATAATAGAATCCGATCCTGCACTGTTGATCGCAAAATTACGATGATGCAGATCCCTATTTATGAATGCAATTAACTCAAAACTCCCATATCATTTGTCGCTAGGATTCAGTGTAAACACACATCGCTTACTCGGATTTATCCGAATTTATTTCAAATTTTTACGTCAGTTTCGTTGAAATCTATGTTGTCCAAACTTACTTCCAATAATCAGTTGACTCTTCCAAAATCAGTTGTTTCTGATTTTCCGGGGATTGAGTATTTTGATGTCGCTAGCGAGAATGGAAGTATTGTCCTGACACCTATCAACCTATCGCAAGCCGACACAGTTAGAGCCAAATTGGCTGAACTGGGTGTGACCAACGCCGATATTGCTGATGCTGTCGCCTGGGCCCGCAATTATGAGTGACGAAGATGCGCGTGGTGATTGATACGAATGCTCTCTGGTCAACTTTGCTATTCCTGCGTTATTTGAACACTCTCATCAACATTTGTCGTGGTCGCTGCAGCGCTGATCAATTCACTGTCGAGTGCCGCGTTCCAAAACGATGGAAATTCCGTTATAGCCAATCTTGCGAGAAACACGCTTGCCTTTGATTGCTATCATTCGCCCCGTTGGCACTTGAGTTGTTGTGCCCGAGTTATATGCCAGCTCAGCACTTGAAGGCACAACACGCACACCGATTGTGGTCAGTCCCTCCTTTGCCAAATCAGGTAGGGGTTTGGCAGGGATTACTTTCCCTGTTGCTGAGGATGTCTTGGTCTTCGCGTACAAACCGCGGCCAATCTTGACAAGAGTTTTTTTCAGCAACCAACTTTCTCAGCACTCGTCCTGTTTGGTCGCGGTCTGATAAGTCCAAGAAATCCTTGGGTGTGAATACCGAATCTTTGCTGCGACTCAATCTGTATCTGATCCTGCTTTCCAAAGTATTGAGAGACATAATGCCATTCTACAAAAATACGACATTTACCAGTTGCATTTATACGATATCAATATGATAGTATTTGAACCCTAACTATCTGTATCCAATACGATTGTTTGATTACTTCATAATTTTCGAGCATTTTATGCTGCAGATGTTGAACAAATTTCCAGGTGAATTTGGTGGGACTGGAAAGACCACAATCTAAACTTAATTGAGTTGTATTCTTGCAACATTTTCCGTTCAGATTTTTCATTGCCTCAAGTAAAGGCGAAATTTCTTGGCTTCGGTGGCCAAGATCATATATATTGCTGTGCAACTACCCCTGCGGTTTCGAGCGCAGGGTGCGGGGTCTCCTTGTGAGACCCCTGCTTTTTTCTGAATGAGAACAAAAATTCGCACACATATCTACATTGACGGATTCAATCTATATTGCGGGTTTCTGAAACAATTCCCGCATAAGTGACTTGATCTTTTGGGCTTGTTTCACGCCCTCTTTCCACCTATCCACAATATCCTGAAAATCAATTACTTTTCAGCGCGAGTTCAATCGCTTCCCCAAGATCTATCCAAACCACAGCGCCAATATTTATTCCAACTGGAATTGGCAGATTGTTCGCAAATCCGATTCAGCGTGTTGGATTGAAAATTTGCGGGGCTGTATGCTAAAGGTGACCACTTACTAGCGGCCACATTCGTCTACAAATCAAACAGTCGGCCCAGCATTGTAGCTCCGATTAGCATACCTAAACAGATTCATAGTCAGTCGAGACCATACATCAATCTTGACCATATTCTTGGTTCTGCCCCACGCCCGTCGCACTTCGTTGTCGCAGTCCGCTTCGAGTGCGATGTAAATTGGCGGTTCGTCCGTCTCTATCTCTATTCTTTCTTTGACCCACTCATCATAAGTGCTAGCACTAGCGGGTTCGGTCCGAACCTTGACTGCTAGGTTGCTGAAGCGCCTGAATAAAATCTCGTGATCGCGCGCTCGGTGAGATGGTGCCCATACGAGATTGATGGCTGCAATTACCGTCGCAGCCGCCGCAAAAAATTCAGCAGAATCAAACAGCCGAGCGAACGCGGCTGAACCACAGATTACCACCGCGAACATCGAGAAACGATTGATCACATCGTAAAATCCCCGTCGCCGCTGGTGATATCGCATCGACTTTTCGATGGCGAAGTCAAGTTTATCCGTTAGCGCTTCTAGATCGTCGGCTGTCATAGAATCTGAGTAACCTGGCCGCGGTGTCGGCCTTTGATAAGGGACACCCCCGGTCTCCTGCGATCCGGCTCCGTCTGTTCGCGGATAGGCATTTCTGGTTGCGGCGGGTGATATGGTTTATCCCGTTTGTAAGGCACATAAGGACTAACGAATAATCTGAGGGATTTGAACCTTAGCGATAATACAGATGTGGAATCAGCCTACAGCCGAATTGAGAATCATGGATCTTTTCACACCCGTAATAAAACCACATCGTCGGTTTCGTTTCCACCTTCACAAGAAAAATTCGTCGACAGTGCTTCCAGCAATTTCAATTTCCAGGCATTAGCCAAGCCGCGGCACTGCACCAAATACGCCGCCTAGATACTTTTTGTAGAAATTGTCATCACGTCGCACAGCCCGAATATCGTTGAGACTGTAGATATCTGTTCTGCCTTGTGAATCTTTCTCGCAGAACACGATTTGATCTTTCGACAGATCATCAAGAAGAGACAGATTATGGCAGCTTGCCCACAGTTGAGCGCCATACGGATTTCTGACTGGATCGTAGAACCAACTGAATATTTCTGGAAGAATCATTGAGTGAATCGCGGCATCAAGATTGTCAATTGCTACAACACTGCCACTCGACAATGCGTCGAAAATCAGAGGGAAGAGCTTGAGAAATTGGCGAGTGCCGTGGCTTTCGAATGACGGCGGCATCGGGTGGGATAATCCTTCATGCCTGAAATATACCTCTGGCCGGTTGATTCCCTCATGGACCTCCAGAGCACGAACCCCGACACCAATTCGGCTAATTTCCCGATTGAATCGATCAAACATGTTCGAAGGGTCAAGGTAGCGCTTCAAGACTCTGTCTTCGTCGAATCCGTCCTTTTCGACAGAAAAATTGTGCCGGAATTTCCGAGCTCGATTTGCCAAATCCGTTGCGACCGGATGATTCAGTTGAGCAAGTGTGGAAAATACACTTGCATTCGGCCGCAATATTTTTTCGAGAACATGCTTGTAGCCAGAAAGACCGAATCCTTTTGCCGCCTTGACAGCTCCGTCCTCGAATCTTTCGATCAAACGTGTTCTCCGAGATGATGGAGTTGGCCAGTAGAAAATTCTTTCGCTGACTGTACGACTGTTTCCGTTCGCAATGATCAATTCGTAACAGCAGGGATATTCGATGCCATCGTTTTGATTTGGGGGCAATTGCAGGGATGTCCAATATTTCAGTCGAGTTGGCCTCTCAGATGACTCGTCATCGTTGAATGGCGTATACGGCATTGGCTGATGCGGGTCTGATTCGAAACTTGAGCCAATAAACCAAGCGCCGAACGACAGTGCGCGCAACAGGTTTGACTTGCCAGATCCATTGGCACCGAATACAGCGACAGCCTTTGGAGCGCGTTCGCTTGATCCTTTCCAGCAGCTGGTCAGTCGACCATAGTCGTCAGGTGCGTTTGCCGGGACTCGTAGATCCAAGACCTGAGCATTCCGTATTGAGTAGAAATTTTCAATTTCTATTTTGTAAATCATTTTCACTTCTTACATTGATTTTCAGGTTGGTCCCAAGTTCCGTCGGTGGACGGAACCGCCTTCGGCGAAGAATCAAATTTGACGATATTGCATAAAATCAGATAGTTAAAAAATTTGTTCCTTGAAAGTTATAGTAAGTTTACGGCGACTTGATGTAAACTTTATATATCTTGATCAGTGAGCAAACATTTACGGTGTTTATTCTTGGAACGACAGAATTTTCAATAGGTAGGTAAATGGATCCGCGACTCAACCCATTCGCGCCTGGTGCGGGTACACCGCCACCTGAATTAGCTGGACGCGATGACATTCTAGCCGAAGCTCGCCTTACTATACAGCGTAACAATTTCGGGAGGTCGGCTCGCAGTTTTATGTTTGTCGGACTGCGCGGAGTCGGCAAAACGGTTCTACTGAACGAAGTTCAAACCATGGCGGCAGAAGAAGGAGCATTGACGGACTTTATTGAAATCGGCAATCAAGAACAATATTTGTCAAAAGCGATTATTGACACCTTGCGTGCGATATTGCTTAAACTTGATAAAGCCAAGGGAGTAAATGGGCATGTAAAGACGGGATTGCGGGTTTTGAAAAGCTTTGTCGGAGCTTTAAGGGTCAAAGTGGAAGGTATTGAGTTTTTCGTCGATGTCGACAGAGAACAGGGAGTCGCAGACAGCGGTACGCTCAGTCGCGATCTTCCAGAAGTTTTTGTCGCTGCCGGCGAGGCTGCCAAGGCGCGCAGTCGTTCGATTGTGATTCTCATAGACGAGATTCAGAGCCTGTCGACCAAAGAATTCGAGGCGTTGATCATGGCCGTGCACCGGGTGAATCAGAAAGGACTTCCCTTTTTGGTGATCGGTGCAGGGCTACCACTTTTATTCAAGCTCGCAGGAGATTCAAAGACTTACGCTGAACGACTCTTTGAATATCCAGAAATCGGCCCTCTCATGCCAGCTGACGCAAGGCGTGCACTTGTCAAGCCAGCGGAACAGGCAGACGTGTCGTTTCAGGAAGATGCGATTACCGCGATCGTAACCGAAACACAAGGATACCCCTATTTCCTTCAGGAATGGGGATACCAAGCCTGGAACATGGCCTCCACCTCACCAATTACGACAAAGGATATAGAGAAATCGAGTGCTGTCGCAATTGATCGCCTGGATCGGAATTTTTTTCGTTCTCGATACGAACGATTGTCCGATCCTCAGAAAATCTATTTGCATGCGATGGCAGAATGTGGACCCGGGCCTTACAGAACGGGACAAATTGCCCGGGTATTAGGCAAGTCGCCACAACAACTTGCGACAACTAGAGAGGCATTGATAAACAGTGGCGCGATCTACAGCCCGAGATACGGCTACGCTTCCTTCACCGTTCCGCTTTTCCACGATTTTATGAATCGAATGCGTGAACCAAGCATCTCCGAATAAAGATAAGCAACAGCCAACTAGAATTCGTCGAAATCTCACGGAGGCAACCGCTTGAAGTATCGAGTGCAACGACCTGAGAAGTTGTCTTGATGTGACGAATCGTAAGCAATACGGTGTACTACTCGAAAACTTATACCGGGAAAACCAAGCCAGCAATGAATGTTTTCGAATCTTGGCGTTGCTGCAAATTCCAACTGTCCTATGCAAATCTCCACCTTCGCTTGCCCTGCAGTAACGTTCGTGGAATTGCAAAGCCTTGGCTGGAGTTATAGTAAGTTTACGGCGAATTGGCGTAAACTTTGTAAACTTTGTATAAGTTCACCAAGACTGACATTACGTTCACTCGCATGTGAATGAAAATTTCGCATTCGGCTGAGCATTTTGTTTCCCGTTTCGATGGATCATTAATGGTTAGCCGTCCCGATTTATCGGGGTGTTTCGGGTTTGGCCGCCTGGGAGGTTGGCTGTGTTCTTCAAGTGGTACTGGGGATTTCTTACCCGGCGTAACGTGCCTCTTCTGTCTGAAATGCTTCCAATTGAGCTTTCTCGTTCAATTTATCGCTAACTGAAAGATCTACGAAAGAACAGACTTGACTGATTTCTTGCATGATTTGACTTTTTCTGGTCAATGCTACGTTGTCAGCGATAAGGTGCGCTTTTGATTCCTCCCACAGTTTGCGATATTGATTCTCCAAGTCTGACAGCATGGAGTTCACAAGAATCAACTGTGCAGCAGTTTTGGACGGATTGATGATCAGATCTAACGCAATCAACACTGAAATTAGAATTGCAAATAACGAAATTGTGTCAATTGGAAAGAACTCAAAAAATTCAAGAAGAGATGCTAGCACTCCAATACCTGAAATTGCTAACGCGAATCGAAATATCGACGCGAGTCGCCGGTACCTGCGTTCACATAACAGGTAATAACGCCGATATCTGGACACTTCTAGAAGTCCGTCCCAAATGTCGTGATACGTGGAATCAGAAATCATGTTCTATAGCTGCGAAAATTGTCAGTCCAATTATGTTATCACAACAGCAAAATTCGTTAGTTTTTCCGGTTGTGCAAAATATTCAGGTTAGTCGCAAGTTCCGTCGGTGGACGGAACTTGGGACCTTTAAGGAACTCATACAGATCCCGTCCAAGAATCTGACTAGAAACACAAACTAGGTTGCCTCTCTGAGATATTTGATAACGTCTTCGATATAGTTACGCAGCCACGGAACAACTTCTGAATGGCGTTCGAGTACGTTGCAAAGTTCCCATTCTCCCCAAAATTCCGAAGCTTGCACGGCAGCGTCCCGAATTTCCACATCAGCGACAGCGAGTGCAGCCTTCACGACTTCGACGCGCCATGCAAGTGGCTCCGACTTTCGCCGACCCAAACAACGTAGCACTGAGGCAGCCATGTCCGGGCATTCAACATCTACCGCTAATTCACTGAGCCACGTATATACAACTCTTTTCTTCGGCGAATTTAGTGCGTCATCAACTATTTTTTCCGCTGGATGAGTAATACCATCTTCGACACGTTCACTATCAAGTGAAATTTCCAATTTCAAAATTAATCGATTCTTCTCACGCCTTTCTTGCTCGAAATATGCACTAGTGTCCTGTTTATTTATCATATAAAAACAATCACTTATAGCGGCCGCAATTCAGCGGTTTGTAATGCCACAATTGAGATTCAGATTCAGTCGGAAGATCGGTTGGCTTGTGCTCTGAAGCCGCGTACAGCCAATTCCGTAGGTTATTCATTTGTTATCAATTAGATACACGATTGTTCAATGTCAACAACAGGACAATAGTAGTGTACAGAAATGTAGAATCTCCCGTTGGTTTCGCTGGAAATCCATGCAACAACTCTGGCATCAGCTCTGCCATCTCCAATTTTGCACAATTCGGAAAGAACGTTGGTGTCAAGCAAAACATCAACAAAGAGTAATCTGATTACTTTAGATGCGGATTTTTGGTGGTTTGAAGTCGATGTCCGCCAAACCTGGCATCGATAAAGCTTCCAAGAGCTTGGACCCTTCACCTTTCACCCTCTGGCACTCATCTGTACTAAGCACTACGTGCTTTGGTTTATTCCGGTTGGTAATTGCGACTGCCCCCAAGTTTGATGCTTTCTTCGCACGAGATTGACCCGATTAAATTCACGGCTGGTAAACTGAGTTACACGTTGCCCATTATTCACTAAATGCCTTCGCGATAATCAATTCGCGGTGCGAACTGCGCGAACTGGACAAAGGTTCGCCTACATTACGATGGTTGGCACGGTCGCAACGTATGCGAACCTCGGCTAATCTCTCACTGGTGGTGAATATTCAGTGTACTTGAACGAAGCTGTTTGGAAATATCTGTCGGAAGGTGATTGAATTGCCCGAGAATAACTCATGCTTGTACGCGATAAAAGCCATTACAATAACACGGATTCACAAATTTCATCGTACACAGATTCAATTCAGCACGCTTCCTCGTACAGTCAAACGGTTCAATGCGCGAAATGCTGTGAAGAACGACAAAAAGTAAAACCTATGGGATTGAATTTTGTGACTATCGTATTCGACGAGAAACAACCAACCTTCAGCAAATGATTGTACAAAATGACGAAAACCGTAATCGAAATAAGTCACAGTGCCCTTAAGAAAGCTGAATCTGCTGCAGAAATCCGAGGCATAACTCTCAGTCAACTTGTTTCCGGAATGATAGAGGAGTCAGTTGTTTTGCCATGCCACCAACAGTATGAAAAACCTTGGATGGTTGGCTTTGGGGATTTGGCTGATTTAGCAGAGGAAAACCACAGGATACTCGAACTCATCGAGGAAGAATTCGGTGTTGTTGACGAGAACGACCGTCAATGATTCTGGATACCAACGCTCTATCAGCGTGGGCAGAAGGAATTCAAGCGGTAGAAGAAATTCTTGGCAACGCAAACAGCGTCTCAGTTCCCAGCATCGTCCTAGGCGAATGTTATTTTGGCATTCAACAGTCTGTTACTATTACCGTTATGCACGTTGGCTGAATCTAATCCTACCGAACATTGGAATTGCCTCAGTTGATCGAATAACTGCTCAATGGTACGCACAGTTTCGATTGGAATTGAAGAGCAATGGCACACCCATACCTTCCAATGACACTTGGATTGCCGCCATCGCGAAACAATATGATTCACCCATACTAAGCAACGATACACACTTAGACCGCGTAATCGGTGTTCGTCGTATCGGATTCTGATCGATTCTAAATTGGTTGGCCCGGACGCAACGTATCCGAACCTCTGCAACCCTCAAAATTAAATTCGAAATTCGCCTGCTTCTAAAGGCATAGGGGTTCCAATTCGAGATTACAAGTAATTTGAATCGCCAGGGGTGTGTGTCACTGTCAATTTGCTGCACGCAGACCCTTACTCGCATCAAGTGTCGGCAACTGGATAATTTCTGCTCCGTTTTTTTCCTGTGCCAAACGCAATTCGTAGAGTTTTTGGAGGTTGAGCCAAAACTCTCCAGAAGTTCCAAAGTATCGCCCTAGTCTCAAAGCAGTATCACCGGTAATTGAACGCCGACCGTTGAGAATCTCAGTGATGCGGTTCACTGGAACCTCAATCTGACGCGCCAATTCGGCCGCACTCATACCGAGCTCGTCAAGGTCCTCTCGCAACGTCTCGCCAGGATGGATGGGTTCACGCATAGCAAGCCTCCTCAATTCTAATGATAGTCCACGATTTCAACATCCGTCGGCCCTGAGCTGTCTTCGGGCCACCTGAAACAAAGCCTCCACTGATCATTAATGCGAATGCTCCATTGTCCTTTACGATTTCCTTTGAGCAACTTAAGATGATTGCCTGGCCTATCGAGGTCGTTAATACTGATCGCGGAATCCAATTGATCCAGTTTGCGTGAAGCAGTTCGTGCGAAACCAGAGTACGCTGCAACGCGCATGCCGTCGTAAAAGACCCTCGTTTTCTTATTTGCAAAACTGACAATCACTCCTTTCTTTCGCTCTCATGGAATTCTAAAATTCTTCATTATAGATGAGATTTATGCGTTACGTTAAGCGTATCCGTAGTCCCGTAGTCCCGTAGTCCGATGCAACCTCGGAATGGACATCCCACATTCTTTGCACCGACAGACTAGACTGTGCAAAAAGTGCCGAAAATTTCAATTCATGTAGTGGCTTGGTGGGCAGGGAAGGATTCGAACCCTATCTAAATTACCATTTCAAATTAACTTTTATTAAGTCGAATAATTACTACTCCAACACTAGTTTGCAAAGGAGTAAATTCAATAGTAGTGTTTGAAAAATTGAAGTGCATTGACAAAAACATAAAAGAATTTACATACAACAGTCGACACAGAGAGAATTCCCCATTCTCAATTCAACCGTCTCATTCAATCCCAATTATTGGGTGCCTGTTTGAGAGAGCTACTTAACTCGCTCAGGTGGCTAAAAAAATAATGGATTCGGTGGACAATCACCGTACACTGGTATTAGCGAACGAGATTTCCCCAATATTCTGGGCTTCCAATGCGTAGAGAAAGCGCAATCGGCAGAAATTTCCAATAGTGCTTAACTCTTTCCGCAATCCAGTCAAGGTCAATATAAGTTGTATTGTCCACCAACGGTTCAGAATTTATATCCATAGAAAGAAAAACTGCCGCATACCGTCTAATTCCAGAATCAATTTTGTTTTCTGAAAATTTAGGGTAACAATATTCATGATACTTTGCCTGCATGACTCCTACTGTGTTACCATTCTGATCACTTGCGAATCCGTCAATTCCGCCATCGCCTGCACCACCAGTATGGTGCCAGAATTCTTTTGGATTATCAAGCTGAAGTAGTGAGACTACTAAAACTTCCAGTGAGTGAGAATTCAACGATGAATCCACAAGGCGTCGTTTAATTTCTTCAAGATCACATGACCATTTATATTCTGAAGGACGTGTTCCGCAATAAATCTTTGTAAGAATCTCATGGGAAGTCAGTTCACTGTCTAATGGATGTGTTTCGCGGACCTGTCCGTATGTTGAACGACCAAACAAACTATGACGAATCCATCCAGGAATGAATGCCAAATTTACAGATTTATATTCATCAACCTTCCAGCCTTGTGCAACATCGCCCGCAAGGCAATTCTCACGATCTACAACAGACTTTACAACAGACCTATTGTATTGGTGCTCTTTCATCTCTTTTTTGTGAAGCCCCTGGTCCAAACGAAGTTCAAGGTATTTCTCTCTCCAACAAGGTGAATTGACAATGTGAAATTCGCTTTTGATTCGAGCAATATGCACCTCGCCAAATTCCGGGCGGGGAATAACAACAATAGACCCTTTCGTTACGTTCTCAATGAAATTTCTATTTTGAGTAAATTGCGGTACGTAGTTGTTGCTATTCTTTAAGCCTTCCCATTCTTCTTCGTCGGTGATTTGGGTTGGATTAATCATGCACATTTCCAGTTTTTCTGGGTAGTTGTCTTCTAACATTTTTTCTTTCCAAAACGGATATCCGATAAAAACTCGATTAGCAATTTTGAAAATATCAAATGCATCTGCGCCTTGTGGCTTTGCTCTGCAAAAGAATGCAATTGGTTGCTTCTCTTCTTTCATCTATCTCCTTTCTCGTAATTCATGGGTACATATTCAATTATTTCGACTGTTTCGCACGTTGGTTTCTAGTTCCTGAAAAGCTATGTCGATATCGTCATATCTTGGAAACACCCTTCCCGTATAAGGTGTCAGTCAAGGCGGCTGATCCTTCGAATTCTGACAATGTTCCACTGAATCAAGCAGTTGCATAGAGATTTTTAGACGAGATTTGAATGAATTCTAAAATGATTACCGCGAATTAGCATCTCTATATTGAATATTGCGTTGCCCATTAGTCACTAAACATTCTTGCGAAAATCAATTCGCGGTTCGAACGGGGCTAAGATTCGGCTGTTTTGCGATGGTGTGCCGATCCTAACGTATCCGACCCTTGCTGATTTGAAATTTGGGACGAAAAAATTTCTAAATCAGTCAATATTTATTATTCAGTTCGGGAAGCCCGCAGTTTAGATCATAGTACTTCTGCATCACTTCTGCTTCTGCAAAAGCTGGTAGAGTATTTTGTCCCGATTCGTCGAATGTGACGAACCAAGCAACTGATATTCCTTTCTGCCTCTTTTTCATCTCTTCAATGAAAAAATCATTTCTGTACGTCTTTGAATTTTGTTTCATGCCTAATCTTTTTTGTATTCCTTGGCTTCCCATTGTTCCGTCAGAGTCAATTGTCCCAGACCGACCGATGTAAATCAGATTTCCATTGCAATTTAATCCCTCATAAATCAAATAGATACCATATTCATTAGGAACATCATTATTTTTTGCCGCTTCTTTGATTTTTTCCCCTATATTGACATTGAATTGACCATTCTTTGGATATTTTCTCTTTAGGTCACTAATCATAGGGGAACTCCTTTAACTCGACAAAGAATGAAAACAACAAATCAATGACTTGATGCGCGATTGGAATGTTTCCGAACTTGTGTAATTCAATCAACATGAAGATATGACTTGAAACCTGTCAAAAACCAAGTCATTACCGCATGACCTAAATTTCTGTCCGACTTCGTAGAGGTCTTTGTCAATATTGCTACCCGGTTGCAACAATTTGATATGTGGTTGGAAATTCAGAGGATGAATAGAATTTTTCCAAGCCGTGGTGCTTGTGCCATTTCCAACAATTTCACCCGTTTCTAATTTATACAGGCTTGCTCTCAATTTCTGGATGTCGTTTATGGCGGAATTTCTCTTGGTCAACCGTATTCCAACCGAGTGTTCGTTCGGCTTTACCCCTTCTTTTTTGTTTTCGCCTCCGGGAACACACAACATAAATCGCGTCTCCGCAATATCTGCACAAATTTCGACAGTTTCATAGCGAGAATTCACGCCGGGCAATGACCAATTCGAAAAATAAACAGTGAGGTGAAAATCTGAACATATCGATTCTTCCTGAATTCCACAATTGTCAGTAAGAACACGGGTCAATGCTTGGCGAGTCTCTCTACTGACCCACAAAGCGGCATAGACTCTAAACCGGAACTCTTTCATCCGTCAATTCTTCCGGTTTGAATCGCTGAATTCTTTTGGCTATCGCTGTCGAACACTTCGGCTCAAATTACCTGACTAATCCATTGAATTGTTTGCTATTTGTTGTTCAATTACAAACAATTACGATGGTGGGCCCGGAAGGACTCGAACCTTCGACCAATGGATTATGAGTCCACTGCTCTGACCGACTGAGCTACAGGCCCACTTGTGAATTTTGGTAAGGAAGTTTTATTTGTTGCCGAGATTCAATGCATTCAGGAATCAGCTGAACATCAGCTGCAGTCCGCGCAACTGCGAACAGAGTGCTTGGTTGTGCGTCAAATTCACTCTTTCCAGAGGTGCGGTATTCTATTGGAAGCCTCGACCCTCCTGGGCTTTTTTCTTGCGCTCATGCTTGTCTTTCACCCGCTGCAATGCGGTTTCATAATCCGCATCATTCGCGGCGCTGCCCGACTGCAGAACCAAGATTTTATTTTGTCTGTCGGAAATCAGTTCCTGAAGTTTCATCAAAATTCCGAAAAAATTCTGTTTGAGCGCTTCTGGATCGGAATCAATGCGCACACCCGCATACAGCTGCACCTGTCTGAAATATTCTGTCGAACGAAATTTTTCAACAATGCTGGCGGTCGTCGATTCAGGCTCCCTCTGCACATGCTTCAGCACCTCAACCAGAAGATCAATGTTCGGAGCTTTAAGAATCGCAACATCTTCCAAACCAGTCGCCAGCTCTCCCCACTCCGGCTTATGCAGAAGAAGCGTAATGAATCGTCCTGTCAATGAATGAGCTCTGACCGATGTTGGACTGGCTTTGGAAACGCCGTGCTCGGATCGCGGCGGTTTCAGCAGGTATCTCAGCTCGGAAACTTCCAAGTCCGTATGCTCTGAAATTTCAGACAGCATCAGCCGGCGCAGCATCCCGTCTTCCAGTTTTTCGATGACCTTTCCGAATTCCTTCGCAAATTTTGCCTGTCCGTCTTTCCGTCTCAAATCAGATCGATTCTGCAGACTCTTTGAAATGAAAGTGACGATTGGCTCACCCTGCTGCATTCGTTCTCGAAACGCCTCACCCCCTTCCTCTCTCACCATTGAGTCCGGATCCTGACCTTGTGGCAGAAACACGAAACTGACCAGATGCCCGTCTTCCATCGCAGGCAGAATCGATTCAACCGCGCGCCACGCCGCTCTCTTCCCCGCTTCGTCTCCATCGAAACAGAATGCGATTTCGTGAACGGTGCGGAGCAGCTCCCTGACATGAGACTGAGTGACCGCTGTGCCCAGAGTCGCAACTGCATTGCAGACACCGAACTGCGCCAGCACCACAACATCCGTATAACCTTCCACGACCACCACTTTCTCTTCTGCCTTGATCGCAGACAGCGCCTTCTTCAATCCGAATAGCTCATTCCCTTTCTTGAACAGCGTGGTTTCAGGGGAATTCAAGTACTTCGGCTCACCCTCACCGATGACACGCCCGCCAAAGGCGATGACTCGACCTCTGCGATCCTCAATGGGAAACATCAGCCGGCCGCGAAATCTATCGTAATGCTTGTTCCCTTCTTTGGATGTGATGAGGCCCGCCTCTTCCAGCTGCTTCTTGCTGGCATTCGACTGGCCATACTTGTTCAGTACGAATGACCACTCATCCGGCGCATATCCAAGTCCGAACTCCTGAGCCGCATCGAATGTGATCCCCCTGTCCTTCAGATACTGCCTGGCGGCGGCCGATTCAGGATTCTTATAGAGCTGCCTCTGATACTCAGAATTGACTTTTTCCATCAATTCCAAAAGCTGCGTATACGCCCCATGCTCATATGAATGGGAATACTCGCGCGGAAGCTCCATGCCGATGCTCGATGCGAGCTCTTCTACAGCATCGAAAAACCGATAGTTCCCATACTTCATCAAGAACTGAATCGAAGTGCCGCTCTCGCCGCACCCGAAGCAGTGGTAGAACTGCTTCGCCGGGCTGACGTAGAACGACGGGGTCTTTTCGTTATGAAAAGGGCAGCAGGCTTTGAATTCCCGCCCGGCCGGGGTCAGGGGCACCCGAGCGTTGATGACATCGACGATGTCGACGCGTGCGATCAACTCTTGAACGAAGTCTCTTGGAATATGGCTTGCCACGGGCAGATTGCTCAGCTGCTGATCGTGAAAACTGTTGTCATCCGATTCAAAGAAAAAACCAGATCAGGCGCACCGAACATTTCAATTGAAAATGAATTTCGCCATTTAGGTCGGTGGTCAGCATAAAGCGCCACAAATAAAATTCGTCAATTTGAAACGGGCCAAAGATATCTACGGGGTCAATGCCACCAATGTGTTTGCGGGGTCATTGCCGCCAATGGGTTTAGGGCCTCTGAACAATGCGCCTGATCTGGTTCTTTCTCAAATGATGGTTCCTCTGTTAATCGAGAGCTGCACAATGTCCTTCCATTGTAGCAAAAGCATCAACTCCTGAACCTGTCAAATTAAAAATCCAACGAATGGATGCCGCGAGCACACATGAAATGCGTAACCGCAAAATCAAACTGACTGAATTGAAAGAGCGCCAGCTGAAAACAGACTCAGCCAACACACTGGAGGATTTAGTATGACCGCTGTCGATAACCGCGCTGGCGCATCATCCGCTTCTTCTCGCGTTTGACAGCCGCAGCAGCTTTTCGCTTGCGCACACTCGTTGGCTTTTCGTAATACTCGCGTTTGCGAATTTCACTGAATATCCCCGCTCTTTCGCACGAGCGGCGGAATTGTCTGAGGACAACATCAAATGGTTCGTCACTGCGGACGCGTACACTTGGCATTAAGAAAGCACCTCCTGTAGGTCAGTTTCGGGCCGATTCCCGATAGGATTTCAAGTGGATGAGCAATTATACATTCGCTTGCAAATCAGTGCGCCGGTAATTTCCGTTGCGAATTGCGTATTCTTGGTTCAACCTTTTTTTGCAATAACTCATTGATTTTTACTTGCTTTTTGGGTATTATGTTCTATCAACACCAGCAAGATAGGAGTATATTTGCTATGGACAAGATTGATCTTGAAATTTTGAACTGTATTCAGCACGATGCCAATCTGTCGGCTGGACAAATCGCTGAGCAGGTCAAGCTCAGCACCACCCCCTGCTGGAGACGGATTCGTAAGCTTGAGCAGGACAATGTCATCGTGTCCAAAGTGGGGCTCCTGAACCGAGACAAGCTCAATCTGGGTGTCGATGTGTTTGTCGCCATCCGCACCAATCAGCACAACGCCGCCTGGCTTGAGGCATTCGCCAAGGCAGTCATCGAGTTCCCGGAAGTCGTGGAATTCTACCGGATGAGCGGGGAGATCGACTATCTGATGCGCGTCGTTGTTCCCAACATCGACGAGTTCGACAGTTTCTACAAACGCCTGATCTCATCAGTCGACATTCACGACGTGAGTTCCAGCTTCGCGATGGAGCGGATCAAGTACACCACCGCTCTGCCGCTTCAGTACGCGTTGAATGACTAGAAAATCAACACAGCTTGATAACCAGTCAGAGCATCTGTTTCTGCCAGCGGAGGATTATCGGCAGCCGTGACTCAGCCACTGTGGCGGCCAGACCCTGATTCAATCGCGAACGCGAACATGACCGCGTTCGCGAATCACGCGAGCCAAGCCTGCGGCATTGAGCTCAAGGATTACGATCAGCTGCACCGATGGTCAGTTGACAACGCCGCGGCATTCTGGCAGTTGATCTGGCAGTTCTGTGATGTGCTTGCCTCGAAGTCCAGCGGAGAGATTGTCCGCTATCCAGACAGGATGCCCGGCGCGCGCTGGTTTTCCGATGCGCAGCTGAACTTCACTCAAAACCTGCTGCGCAGAAATGACGGCACCCCCGCGATCATCTCCCGCGGCGAAGACAAGCCCGATCGCGTGCTCGCTTATGCTGAGCTTCACAGTCAGGTGAACCGGCTGGCGCGCGCATTTCGGAATCACGGCATCGAGCCCGGCGACCGCATCGTCGCGTACATGCCGAACATCCCGGAAACTGTGATATGCATGCTGGCGGCGGCCGCCTGCGGAGCCACCTGGTCATCCTGCTCGCCTGATTTCGGCGCGCGCGGCGTCATTGACCGCTTCGGCCAGGTCAGCCCCAGAATCCTCATTTCAGTCGACGGCTACACCTACAGCGGCAAGAGATTCGACATTTCAGAAAAGCTCGCGGAAATTCGACAGCATCTTCCCACGCTGGAAAAATTTCTGCTGGTTCCCTATCTTGATGCATCGACTGAATATGAATTGGAAGATGCAGTTGCGCTGGACGACTTCACGCGGGATTTTTCGAGTGAGCCCATCGAATTCCAGCAGCTGCCCTTCAATCACCCGCTCTATATTCTGTTCTCCTCAGGCACCACCGGAAAGCCCAAGTGCATTGTTCACGGTACCGGCGGAACGTTGCTCCAGCACCTCAAGGAACACCGTCTCCATGTCAACCTGAAACACGGAGACAAGCTGTTCTTCTTCACCACCTGCGGGTGGATGATGTGGAACTGGCTGGCGACGGCGCTCGCATCGGAAGTGACCATTGTGCTTTACGAAGGATCGCCCTTTCATCCCAAGCCTGACGTATTTTTCGACTATGTCGAGCAATACGGCATCAATCATTTCGGCGTTTCTGCCAAGTACATCGACTTCATCTCCAAAGCCGGCGCGCGGCCCGCAGACAAACACGATCTGTCCTCGCTTCGGACACTCATGTCAACCGGATCGCCGCTCGCGCCTGAAAGTTTTGACTACGTATACAACGCGATCAAAAAGGATATCTGCCTGGCATCCATTTCAGGCGGCACTGATATCATCTCCTGTTTTGTTCTCGGCAATCCGACTCTGCCCGTCTGGCGCGGGGAGATTCAGTGCAAGGGGCTCGGCATGGACGTTGCCGTTTTTGATGACCATGGCAATGAAGCCCCGAATGGAACGAAAGGCGAGCTTGTGTGCCGCAACGCTTTTCCTTCCATGCCTGTTGGCTTCTGGCAGGATGAGAACGACGCCAAGTACCGCGCGGCCTATTTTGAGCGCTTCCCCGGCAGCTGGCATCATGGCGATTATGTCGAGCTGACTGATCGCGGCGGCATGATTGTCTATGGACGATCCGATGCGGTTCTCAATCCCAGCGGCGTTCGCATCGGCACCGCTGAAATCTATCGCCAGGCGGAGCAGGTTGAGGAGGTCATCGAAAGCCTGGTGATCGGACAGCGCTGGGATGCCGATACCCGAGTCGTTCTTTTCGTGCGCCTGCGCGAGGGGTTGGATCTAGATGAAGATCTTCAGATCAAAATCAGAACCATCATCCGCAAGAACGCCTCACCGCGTCATGTGCCGGCGAAAATCATTCAGGTCGCTGACATTCCGAGAACCAAGAACGGCAAAATCACCGAGGTTGCCGTACGCAAGGTCGTACACGGCGAATCGATCGACAATCATGAAGCGCTGGACAATCCCGAAGCTCTGGAACTTTACCGCGATCTGCCTGAACTTCAGTCTGACTGAATTTCCCCTGAAATCCTGCCTGACCCGCTGGCGGACTCAGATCGAATCGAAGCCGATCCCTACGCGATCCGCGTGCGTTCGAGCAGTTCCTCATTGAGCTCGAATCCAAGCCCCGGCGCATCACCGAGGTCAATCTTGCCGGCGCCATCATGCATCACAATCTCCGTCAGCATATGATCGCGCACCTCCAGGCGCCACTCCGGCGGATCGATCGCATATTCCAGATAAGGCGGCGCGCCTGTGCCAGCAGCCAGATGCGCATTGGCCAAGAAACCAATGCCATTGCCCCAGGTATGGGGGCTGAACGTTACCCCGCAGCCTGCTGATTCTCGTGCGATATGCGCAAGCCCCGTGATCCCGCCGAAATAGACACAGTCTGTCTGCAACACATCCACGCAGCCGGCTGACATCAGGTGGCGAAGCTCGTGATACTCCGCGTTCATCTCGCCGCTTGCAATCAGCGGCGCGTCAGGAATCTCGCGCAATCGCCGAAGCCCCTCGAAATCCCCGCGGTGCAACGGCTCCTCCAGCCAGTAGAGATTGAGCTCGCGGGTCATCTCAATCATCTGGCGCGCCTCATCATAAGTCCACCAGGGAGAGATATCCCAGGGCATTCGCCACGCCTGATTGGCATCCGCCATGATCTCAGTTTCGTCTCCGACAGCCCGGCGCACCGCGCGCAGCGCTTTCGCGTCCTTATGCGGCTCTCGTCGTCCGATCCGGAACTTGATTGCCTTGAATCCCAGTTCCTTGAGCATGACCGCCTGCTCCGCCAGCTCGCCCGGACGGCGCACGGTGCCGGTTGACGCATACAGGGTCAGTTCGCCTGAACTGCCGCCCAGAAGTTCGTAAACAGGTTTGTTCTCCACCTTGCCGCGCAAATCCCAGAGCGCCATGTCCAGCGGCCAGCATCGCGAGGCGAACAGCGAAATGCTGTCCAGCACCCGATTGTGCCGTTCAAAGTTGAACACGCCCTCACCGACAAACAAGTGCTTGAACCGCTCAAACCCGATCATGGCATCGCCTGATCCGATGCCCGCAGCGCCATTGTCAGCGGTAACCCGGACAATCGTCGTCTCAAAAGCCTTGAGCGGCTTCGGGTCCCAGGAAGACGGAAAAGCCGGATCGATTTCCAGCCGATGCCGCGAAATCTCGATATTCTCAATGAGCATTGCTATCCATTCCCTATGGCTGATGGCGGTTGCTTCAGACGACCGTCATTCGTCAGAATGCCGATCAAATTTCGCCATAAGTGTAGCGTAAAATTCTGTGTGAAATTGACTTGCATTCCGTGTATTCCGATTCACAATTCAGCGAATTGAATTCGCTCAGCCAGACACCCGAGTGACGACCGTCCACCCATGCAGAATGACTTGCTGAACGTCGAGGTATGGCGCAGCGCGTCCAACGGCTCCTTTGCCAGCTACGAAGTCCCGCGTCTCAACAAGCAGACCATCCTGGATGTTGTCACTTACATCCAGCGCAAGCTTGATCACACGCTGTCCTACCGTTACTCCTGCCGCGTCGGAATGTGCGGCACCTGCGCGATGACCGTCAACGGCGTTCCGCGCTGGACCTGCAGAACCCAGGCCGCAGCTTTCGATTCATCGGACCGCATCCGGATCGAGCCGCTCAAGAATCTGCCGGTCGTCAAGGACCTGGTCGTGAACATGGAGCCTTTTTTTGACAAGTGGAAAACCGCGGGCGGCGCGTTCCAGCCCGCCAGACCTGATGCAGAGGAATTTGCGAAAGTCCGTCCCGACAGTGTTGAGCGCCAAGCCGCGAATCAGGGTATCGAGTGCATCGGCTGCGGAGTCTGCAATGCAGCCTGTGATGTGGTGAAGTGGTCACCGGACTACCTCGGACCCGCGGCTCTCAATCGAATCTGGACGCTTTACAACGACGAGCGCCAGCACGGACGGCGGCAGCTGCTGCAGAGCGTGGCCTCTGATTCCGGCTGTCTAGGCTGTCACACCACGCAGTCGTGCACCCGCTTCTGCCCCAAGGAGCTTGACCCTTCAGGGTCGATCGCAGGGCTCAAGCGACACGCGATCCGCTCGTTTTTCTGAAAGTCCAGTCTGCTCGAAAGCGCGATTCTCTTCTGGTCACTGAGATTCCGGCAGCACCTTGCCAGGATTCATGAAGTTATCCGGGTCCAATGCCGCTTTGATGGATCTCATCAAGGCCAGCTCAACCGGTGACTTGTAGCGTTCCATTTCGCGGAGCTTCAGAAGTCCGATGCCATGCTCGGCGCTGAACGAGCCTTCCAGCTCGTCTGTGATTTCGTGGACAATGTCCGTAACCTCATGCCAGCGTCCGAAAAACTCGTCACCGTCCATGTCCGGCGGCTGACTCAGGTTCAAATGAATGTTGCCATCGCCGATGTGGCCGTACGCGAATGGACGGATGCCTGGAATCAAAGACTCAAGCGCGCTGATTGACCGCTCGACAAATGGTGTGATGCAGTCGAGCGGCACACTGACATCATTCTTGATGCTCCTGCCTTCGTAGAGCTGTGCCTCAACGATCGCCTCCCGCAGCCGCCACATCTCCTGCGACTGCTTCTCGCTGGCCGCGATGACTGCATCAATGACAATGCCATCCTCAAAGGCGCTTTCAAGAAAGCTTTCACTGAGCTGCCGAGAGATGCCATCCCGCGTGCTGTCTCCGAGTTCCATGAGCACATACCAGGGATAGGGCTGATCAAAAAAGTCCTTGCAATCCGGGATGTTCCGGAATGCCGCTTCAACACAGATCCGCGACATCAGCTCGAACGATGACGCGAAGTCGGATGTCTCCTTCCGAGTGCGGGAGAAAAGCTCTACCGCATCGGCAACAGATTCAACCGCGATCAGCACCGTTGATCGATGGACCGGAAGCGGAAAAAGCTTGAGCACTGCGGCAGTGATGATGCCGAGGGTGCCTTCCGCGCCAATGAACACGTTCTTGAGATCGTAGCCTGTGTTGTTTTTTCGCAGCGCATTGAGTCCGTTCCACACCTCTCCGTTCGGCAGCACCACCTCAAGCCCGAGAACCAAGTCTCTGGCATTGCCGTAGCGCAATACATTGACCCCGCCCGCATTGGTGGCAAGATTGCCGCCGATCTGGCAGCTGCCTTCGGCGCCGAGACTGAGCGGCAGATATAGGTCCTGCTCCTTTGCGGCGGCCTGCAGATTTGCGAGGATGCACCCGGCTTCCGCTTCCATGGTGAATCCAGTCGAATCGACCCTGCGTATCCGATTGAGACGCGCCAGGTTGACGAGAATGCTGTTCCTGTCAGACACAGCCCCGCCGCAGACTCCGGTGTTGCCGCCCTGCGGAACAATCGGCAGCTGACTGCTCCTGCAGAACCGCACGAGATGCGACAGCTCCTCTACAGAGCCCGGCAGCACGACACCCATCGTCTGACTGCTGAAACGGCCGCGGCGTTCCTTGAGGTGCTCGGTGATTTTTTCAGCGTCTCGCAAGATATTGGCTTCACCGACAATGCCCTGCAAGCCGCGCAGCAATTCTGATTCTCTGTTTTCCATGATTTGAAAATTCAGGCGCTCACTATAGATTGACTTCAGAAACTGAAAATTATGGTCCTTCTCTCCTGATTGCCGTTTGCAAATAAATCCAATGCCGATAAATATATTTGCGGTATATTCTGAATTCGCATAAAAATCATACATTGTTTCTATATGGAGGACTAGCAATGAGAAAGTTTCAACAAATCGTCATGTGCTGCGCGGCGGCCCTGCTGATCTTCGGCGCTTCCGGCGCTGTATCGGCAAAGATGCTGAAAATGAGCAGCCAATGGACGGAGAACACCCCCGGCGGCCAGGTTGACATCTGGTGGGCTGACCAGATTCGGGAGCGCACCAACGGCGAAGTCGACATCAAGATTTTCTGGGAAGGCCAGCTGGGCAAAGGCAAGGAGAATCTCGGACTCATCCAGGAAGGCGCCATTGAGCTGGCAGCCATGTCACCCGGATACTTTCCGGCGGAGCTGCCCTTTCATGCCGCCCCCAATTCAATTCCAATGGCCATGTCCGAGGTTCCCCAGGCCACAGAGCTGATGGAGCGGCTGCTGCAGGAAGTGCCGGAGTTTGATATGGAGGCGCAGCGGAACGGCATGAAAGCGCTGTTCTTCCATCATCTCAATCCCTATCTCCTGGTCTGCAAGGAGCCGGCAATGAGTGTCGCCGACATGAACGGCCGGAAGGTGAGAACCTGGGGCAAGGACATGCCGAGAATGGTTGAGGCCGCAGGCGGTGTCGCGGTAACCCTGGGCCTGGCAGAGCTCTATGAAGGGCTGCAGAAAGGCACGGTGGACTGCATCCCGTTTTCCGTTGACCTGATGGTGAGCTACAAGATTTACGAGGTGGCCAAGCACATTCACTACATCACGCTGTGGGAAGGCCCGACCAATGCAGTCTGGATTTCGAGCGACATCTGGAACGGGTTCACCGATGAGCAAAGAGCCATCATCACGGAACTTTCTTTTGAGGCGGCCAGACGCGACCGCGATCAGGTGCTCGCGGCCGGCGAGGCAGCGATCGACATCCTCAAGGGGCACGGCGTTCAGTTTCATGACTTTCCTGAGGAGGAAGCCGCCAAGTGGCGCGCCGCCAATCCTGATTTCTTTGGCGACTTCATTGCCGACATGACTGAACTCGGCCGCGGTGAGGATGCCAAAAAAACCATCGAGATATGGCGCGAAGTGGTCGCAAACTGACCCGCTTGACCTTTTTCATCTGACATTGCGAGTCCCGTCATTGAATGACTCGGGACTCGCTTTCTTTTATATTCCGCGGATTTCAGAATGTCCCCGGCCAGATTGCTGATCAAAGTCACCCGCGTCGCCGCGGTGCTCTCCGGTGTCTCGATTCTGCTGATGATGATCGCCGGCGCCGCGGATGTCATCGCCACCAATCTTGATGTTGTCGGCCTGAGAAGCCGGCCCATCCCGGCAACCTTCGAGTTCATGGGCGCCATGATGGTGGTTACGGTTTTCCTTGCGGTATCGTTCGCACAGCACGACCGCCGGCATATCCGCGTCGAGCTGCTGGTCCGACGCCTGCCGGTGTTCTGGCAGAAGGCGGCGGATGTTCTGCAGTTCGGCCTGGCGACGATGGTTTTCGGATTCATGGCGCGGATGGCCTGGCCCGCCGCGATTCACGGGTTCAATGTCGGGGAATATGCAACCGGTATCATCAACTTTCCACTCTGGCCGGCGCGGTTCGTTCTGGCTTTCGGTGTTACCCTGATGACTGTTCAGTGCCTGTTCGATCTGCTGGGGGTGTTTTCGGACCGGTTCAGCACCCGCGCGGGTGAGCCGCCGCGGGAGGATGCGGAGGATATCTGATATGGATCCGGTGCTAGTCGGTTATCTCGGAGCGGGTCTGCTGTTCGTCCTGCTGGCGGTGGGCATCCCCGTCGGCGTGGCGATGGGCGCCATTGGCATCGGCGGCATGCTGCTCGGTGCCGGCGAGTTATTCACCTGGGGTCAGCTGAAAGTGCTGCCTTTCTGGGTGGTCAACAACTATGCCTTCGCAGTCCTGCCGATGTTTGTGCTAATGGGTGTGCTGGCTGAGTCTTCAGGCATCACCCGCGATGTTTTCTATTCATCTGATCTTTGGCTTCGCAGATTCCGCGGCGGACTGTATCAGGCGGTGATCGTCGGCTCCGCGGTGTTCGCCGCCATTTCCGGCTCAACAATCGTCAACGCGGTGGTGTTCACGCGCATCGCATTCCCGCAGATGCTCAAGTTCGGCTATTCAAAAAGCCTCTCGATCGGAGCGATTGCCGGCTCCGGCAGTTTCGCTGCAATGATCCCCCCGTCAATCACCATGGTGATTTACGCCATCGTAACCAAGCAGTCAGTCGGCCAGCTGCTGATCGCCGGAGTCATTCCGGGACTGCTGACCGCGGCAATCTACCTGTTTGGGGTGTATGTCATCGTGCGCGCCCGACCCGCACTGGCGCCGCAGATTACAGATCAAGTTTCAGTCAGGGAGAAGATCCGCTCGATGATCTACGTGTGGCCGGTCATGATCCTGATGGCGATCGTGCTCGGCGGTATCTACACTGGCGCTTTCCCACCCTCCGCAGCCGGTGCCGCAGGCGCATTCGGCGCCTTCTGCCTTGCAATCGCCAAGAAGAGAACGCTGAAAGGCTGGCTGCCGCCGGTGCTGTACGACGCCGCTTCCATCAGCTGCGTGATCTTTATCATTCTGATCGGCGGCCTGCTGCTGTCCAGAATGCTGGTGGTTGTCGGCATCATCGATGGCCTGGTGGACTTCATCACATCCATAGCTGACACGCCGCTCAAGTTCATGATCTTCGTCTCCATCCTCTACATTCTGCTCGGCTGTTTTCTGGATACGACTTCCATGATGGTGGTGACCCTGCCGTTCCTCTTTCCGGTCGTTGTTGAGCTCAACATCGATCCCATCTGGTTTGGCATTGTGCTGGTCAAGCTCATCGAAATCTCGGTGATCACCCCGCCTGTGGGGATCAATCTCTTCGCGGTGCTGAGCGCCGTCGGCGACAAGGCGGAATTCCATCATGTTGTCAAAGGCGTGCTGCCCTTCATCCTGTTTGATATTCTTGTTCTCGCGCTTCTTATCGCCTTTCCTGAACTGGCAACATGGCTGCCGCAGCAGATGATATCGGGCTGAGTCCGACGCGGATTCAGCACAAGCCCCTGATCAGCGGGGCTTCGATGATTCCGTTTCGACGCTATCGGGACGGGTCCGATTTCCGCGACTGGTGCCGGAAGGTCTGCCGGCAGGCGATCGCCGAGGCCAATCTCAGACACGAAGAGATCGATGCGGTCATTGTTGCGAACGAAAGCGATATGCTGTCGCTGCAGGTCAGCCCCGCCGCGCTGATTGCCGACGAAGTCGGGCTGCAGTTCGCGTCTGCGGTGCACGTCGAGGCAGGCGGCGCCAGCGGCGCGGCCGCGCTCCACCAGGGATTTGCTATGGTAGCTTCGGGATGCGCGCGGCATGTGCTGGTCGTCGGATTCGAGCAGACTGCCAGCCGGCTCAGCCGAAGCGGTGTTCAGCAGGTTTACAGCCTTTCATTCGATGCTGATCTGGAAGGCTGGGCCGGCGCCAGCACCGCCGCGCTCTATGCGCTCTCCTACCAAGCCTATTGCGAGGAATATGATCTTGACCCCTCGCTTGCCGCGCTTGTGTCGATCAAGAATCACGGCAACGCCATGCACAACCCATTCGCCCACAAACCGATGGAACTGTCGGTTGGGGATGTTCTCGCATCGGAAATGGTCAGCGAGCCTTATCGACTGCTGGACTGCTCGATGGTCAGCGACGGCGCCGCGGCGGTGGTGCTTTCCGACCCAGCCTGTCGTTCGCATCAAGGTCCGACGGTTCAGATTGCCGGTTCAGCATGCAGCACCGATTATGTCCGGCTCGGGGACCGGGATCAGCCACACCGATACTCCGCCAAAGCGCGGGCCGCAGAGCGGGCGTACGAAATGGCGGGGATCACTGATCCAGCCAATCAGATTGATGTTGCGGAAGTCTATGACGCGTTCAGCGGCGCCGAACTGCAGGCAATCGAAGCGCTCGGATTGAGCGCGCCCGGCCAGGCCGGACGGAAACTTGAGGCCGGCATGTTCAGCGCGGATGGCGAATTGCCTGTCAATCTTTCCGGCGGCCTGATCGGACAAGGCGGCGCGCCCGGCGCAACCGGCATCGCACAGGTCATCACGCTGTACCGACTGCTTTGCGGCACGTACTTCAGCAAACTTCAGCCGCATCGATCACTGAATTTCGCCGTTGCAGACACCCACTCTGGCATTGCGACCACCAATGTGGTTCATGTTCTCGAAAGAGTCCGCGAAGACTGACGCATGACGCTCAGTCACTCGCAAAGAATGTCAGGACTTCCTCGGCCTGAACCACATGGCAGTAGATCATGTTGATGATCTCAAGCTCGTGCTGATGAAGCGCATCGGTTGCCGCGGCGCAGCAGTCGTCAACCAGCACCACACCGAAACTCTCATCCGCCAGACTGCGAACCGTCGATGACACGCACTGGTCAGTGAAAATTCCGGCTGCGATCACATCGGTGATCTCCATATTGCGCAGCATCAGCCGCAGATTGGTGCCAGTCAGTGCGCTGTCAGTGGTCTTGATCACCACGATATCGTCGTCCGCAGGCGCCAGTTCCGGAACAAACTGCCCTTCGTCAGAATCCTTTGGAATCAAAAGATAGTTGAAGCCGGGCTTTTTCTGGCTCAGCGATCGATCCCGCCCGTCCGTCTTGTGACAGGCGATGCGCGCGAAGATGACCTCAACCCCTCGACTTCTGCACTCCTGAATGAGCTTCGCAGTGTTCGGAATCACAACATTGTTCATGCGGTCATAGAACGGCTGCCACCGACGCGTTTCGGCGTCTGTATCCTTCGGCAGCATATAGGTGTTCTGCACATCAATCACCAGCAATGCGGTTGTCGCCGGATCGAGACTGATGTCTTCCGGCTCTTCCGCATTCGCATAGTAGAACGATCGATAGGCGGTTTTCCAGTTCTGCGTCATATTCTGAGCATCTTGTTTCATTGTCAAAACCTGTTCAATGAGAGTCTCAGGAATTTTACGCCAGTCAAGCCGCCGATGCTCGAATTGCGCGGTGCGCCGCTCAGTCTTCCAGGACTCCCCAGCGGGTCAGCAGCAGATCCGAATAGTAGATGACCTCGCTGGTTCTCAATCTGAATCCAGCCAGATGAAGCCGGACTGACAGCTCAGCGGAGACGTGCTTGAGATTCAGTTCCTTGCCCTCTTCCGTCAGCTCCGATTTGATGCCCTCGGATTCACTCTCGATCCGCGCCCACTCTTTGGCGACTTCTGCCATGCACTCATCGCCGCCCTGCTGCTCCTGCACAAGCTCGTTCAGCTTTCCAATGCTCAGAAGCGGATGAACATCACAGAAGTAGATGGCCGTGCTTCGCAGAAACGTCATTCGCCAGTCAGTCGTCAGCACCAATCTCGCGACCCGCGCCAGATCTGCGAAGGTCTGGGCGTCGCCATCGACGCAAAGCATTGCCGCATAGCGTGTCAATTGATACTGCACAGCGGTTTCCAGCGCATACCGCTTCAAATGCCAGTTGAATGTAACAAACATTTTTCCTCTCCATTTTCAGTCCGCCTCAATCAGTCGCCGCAAAGCCGCGGCACAGCGCGCTACAACGGCCGATCAAGGTCGCTGTTCAAAAAAACATATAGACTTACTGACTGATCTTCAAAAGATTCAGCCAGCAAAATGGAGGGCAGAATTCATTGTAGCCGAATCCGGCGGACGCGATAATGAAAATTCCTGCCATTCACTCGGCTCTATTCCATGCAGAAGCGACTGAAAATGCTGGTGCGAAAAAGTTGATTTTTCACCATAATATCGCAGTCATGAATTTCAATGCCAAGGTGCGCCAGCCCTTATTCTGCAGTTGCAAGGCGCCCTGGTCTCAGCTTGATCGACAAACTGCCGACCGCCAGTTTATCTTCAAACATTCACCGCCTGACCAAATTGCAAAATCCAGCTGCTGAATCACTGCTGACCGAAGCCGATCCCTATCCGGTTGAGATTTTCCGGGGTGAAAGCGCAAGTCCGATCCTGATTGTCTGTGATCACGCCGGCAACGGTGTGCCGCAGATTCTGCAGGACCGAATGCCGGAACCGGAGGATATGGCGCGGCATATCGCAATTGATGTCAACGCCCGGCCCGTCGCGCAGATCGTCGCCAGGGAATTGGATTCAACATTGGTGGCGCAGCGCTACTCGCGGCTCGTCATCGACATGAACCGGCCGCTCGATTCTCCCGAGCTTTGCCCCGAAGTGAGCGACGGTTCCGCAATTCCATTCAATCTGAATCTGACGAGAGGCCAGATAGACGAGAGAATCGCTGAGATTTTCAACCCTTATCACATTGCGATCTCGGTGAATATCGATAACCGCGACAATCCGCCAGCGGCCATGGTCGCCATTCACAGCTTCACGCCGCAGCTGCGGGATCAGCCGCCCCGCGTCTGGCATGCTGATCTGATTTCCCGCACCTCGGTTGATCTGGTGCTTGAGCTTCGAGAATTTCTGAAGCTCGAACGGCCGCAGCTGAATTTCGGCGTCAACGATATTTTCGCGGTTTCGGACAAGAGTGACTACACGCTTCGCACCCACGCGGAAGCCCGCGGACTGATGGGACTCTCAATCGAGATCAGAAACGATTTGCTGAGCAGCGACGCTGAGATTGCCGACTGGGGCATGCTCCTGGCTCGCGGCCTCAAGTCGATATTTGCAGACCGCATTCCAAATCTGTGATTCAGGGGCGAAGTGAGATTTGATTGATCCGGTCTTCTCAATCCTGACAAGAACCACCAATCTTTACGCTGATCCGGCGGGCGACTGCTATCGCGTCGGAATTCCGGTCAACGCGAACATCGCCGCGGACACCATCGGACACTATGCCGGCAACGGACAGGGTGATCGAATCGCACTGGTTCACGAGCGCCCGGACCTGTCGGTCGAAACCTTCACCTATGCCGAGCTGGATGATCTGGCTTCGAGGCTTGCCGTGTCGCTCAGAAATCTGGGAGTCAGCAAAGGCGATCCGATCGGGATTCACACTGCCCAGCGGCCCGAAACTGCGATCGCCCACATGGCAGTCTACAAGCTTGGCGCAATCGCCCTGACTCTGTCACACCTGGTGGGGCCGGAAGCTGTCGCTCACATCATCAATGATTCGCAGGCTTCGATCATCATCACTCACTCAGACTATTGGGTGTCGCTTCGCGATGCCGCCCGCAGTCTTGAGTCGCTTCAGCAGATCATTGTCTGCGGCCGCCCTGTCGAAAACGAAATTCCGTTCGACGGTCTGCTCTCGGTGTCGATCGATGGTTTTGAACCCGCCATTACTGAAACCGAAGATCCAGCGATTCTGATGTATACATCCGGCGCGACCGGCAAGCCCAAGGGCGTGCTTCTCTCGCATCGCAGCGCGCACTGCTACCGCCCGACGCTGAATCTGGTTTACAACCTTGAGCTGGATGCGCCTGGTTCGGTCTTCTGGACACCCTCAGACTGGGCTTGGAGCGGCGGGATTTTCGATCTTTGCTTTCCAGCCTGGCAGCATGGGCACACCGTCGTGTCAGCCAATCGGCGGTTTTCGGCTGAGTGGGCGTTTGACTTCATGGAGCGTCATCAGGTCACTCACTCTTTCATGACTGCAACTGCGCTCAAACGTCTGGCTGAACACCCCAATCCGCGTGACAGATGGAACCTTGCCATGCGCGTTATCTGCACCTCTGGAGAAAGCCTGCCGAGTGAGATTCTGCGCTGGTGTGAGGAAGAGTTCGGCATCATCTGCAATGAGCTTTACGGACTTACCGAGTTCACTGACATGATCGGATGCTGCAAGCGGCTGTTCCCAACCAAGCCCGGTTCCATGGGCCGCGCCTTCCCGGGCCGCAAAGTCGCGATCGTGGACGAAGACGGCGCGGAACTGCCCGATGGCGAAGTCGGCGAGGTGGCATCGTCAATCGAGGACGATCCCACACTCATTCTGGGTTACTGGGGCGATCTGGGCGTGCCCGAAAATCTTAAGCTCGGAAAATGGCTTCGAACGGGTGACCTTGCTGTGCGAGACGAGGACGGATATTTCTGGTTTCGATGCCGCAAGGACGATCTGATCAAGAGCGCCGGCTATCGCATCGGTCCCGCTGAGATTGAAGACACTCTGCTCAGTCACTCGGATGTGGCGGAAGCCGCAGTTGTCGGCAAGCCTGATCCCGAGCGCGGCACCGTGGTCATGGCATTCGTGCGACTGATGCAAGGTGTTGAGAAAAGCCATGCAACACGCACACGCCTGCAGCAGTATGTCAAGAAAAATCTCGCCGCCTACGAGTACCCGCGCATCATCGAGTTCGTTGATTCATTCCCCATGACATTCACTGGTAAAATCAAACGCGATGTTCTGCGGCAGCGCGCCGCGGATTGGGTTTTGACTGAATGATGGACGACCAAATCTATCAACCGCTTGCGGATGTGACTAACCTGTACCGCGACGCCGCGGGTGACCGCTATCGCATCGGCATGCCACTGAACGCCAACATCGCGGCGGACACCATCGGCCGCTTCGCACGCGGTGACAAGGCTGATCACTTCGCACTGATTCACGAGAATCTCGACCGGTCAGTCGAGACTTACACCTTTGCAGAGCTGGACGACATGGCTTCGCGCTTTGCCGTCTCCCTCGCTGACCTGGGCGTTGAATCAGGCCAGCCGGTCGCGATCCACACAGCGCAGGGACCTCAGACAGCCATTGCGCACATGGCGATTTACAAGCTCGGCGCGATCGCGCTCACCCTGTCGCATCTGTACGGTCCGGACGCCATCACACATGTGATGAACGATTCCGGCGCCTCGGTGATTGTCACTAACGCGGATTACTGGAAGAACGTACGCGAACAGCTGAGTGCGTTGGATTCGCTTGAGCACCGTATCGTATCGGGCAGGACAGTGAGCGGCGAAATCAGTTTTTCCGACTGCCTCAAGACTTCCAGCGCTGGCTTTGAGCCTGTCATTACCAAGACAGAAGACCCTGCGCTTCTCATGTACACATCAGGTTCAACCGGCATGCCCAAAGGATTGCTTCATGCCCATCGAATCATACATGCGTACGTCCCGACGCTGACATTGATTTACAACTTGGAACTTGACTATCCCGATGGGGTGTTCTGGAGTCCGGCAGACTGGGCATGGGTGGGCGGACTGCTTGACTTGGCGCTGCCGGCCTGGCAGCACGGGCAGACGGTGGTTTCCACGAATCAGCGATTCTCCGCTGAGTGGGCATTCGAGTTCATGGAGCGGCACGGCGTCACCCACTCATTCATGACACCGACGGCGCTCAAGCGCATCGCTGAGGTGAGCGAGCCGCGCAAGAAATGGAACCTGTCAACTCGGGTGATATGCACGGGCGGTGAGAGTCTGCCTGGCGAGGTGATGCGCTGGGCCGAAGACGAATTCGGAATTGTCTGCAATGAGTTTTACGGACTGACTGAGTTCAATCACATGGTGGGCTGCTGCAAACTTCTTTTTCCGCCGATTCCAGGCTCCATGGGATTGGCCTTGCCGGGCCGGCAAGTCGCGATCATCGATGAGGACGGCAATCCCCAGCCGGACGGCGCCGCAGGCGAGGTGGCGTCATGGATGCCCGATGATCCGAGCCTGTTTCTGGGATATTGGGGCGAGCCCGGTGTTCCAGACCGAATGCGCTTGGGCAACTGGCTGCGGTCCGGCGATCTCGCAGTGCGGGATGAGAACGGCTATTTCTGGTACCAGGGCCGAAACGACGACCTGATCAAGAGCGCCGGCTACCGAATCGGACCGAATGAGGTGGAAGACGCGCTGGTTTCACACCCGGATGTGGCCGAAGCCGCCGTTGTTGGAAAACCCGATCGGGAGCGCGGGCAGATTGTCATGGCGTACGTGCGTCTGATGCAAGGCGCGGAACAAAGTGATGAGACTCGGGCGGCGCTTCAGCAGTTTGTCAAAGACAATCTCGCAGTCTACAAATATCCGCGCGAGATCGAGTTTGTCGATTCGTTTCCACTGACAAGTTCAGGAAAAATCAGACGCAATGTTCTCCGAGACCGCGCGGCCGGCAAGTCACACTGAAAGACGCACCCGGGTCATTGACGAAAGCGTCAGTCAATCCTTCCAGCAGATATCAATTCACCCGCCTATGGCTGATCCAGTTTACGCATCCGTCGCGGAACTGACCAACCTCTATCTGGATGCATCCAAAGATCGCTATGTGATCGGCATTCCTAAAAATGCCAACATGGCAGCTGACACCATCGGACACATTGCCCAGACCGACAAAGCGAGCCGCATAGCGCTGATTCACGAGCATTCGGACGGCGAGGTCGAGAGGTTCACCTACGCGGAACTTGATGACCTGGCCTGCCGGTTCGCAGTTGCGCTCAGGGATTTGGGGGTGCGTCGCGGCGAGCCTGTCGCGATCAATACCGCCCAGGGACGGGAGACCGCGATCGCACACATGGCCGTCTACAAACTTGGCGCGATCGCCCTGACCGTCTCTCATCTTTACGGTCCGGATGCCGTCACGCACCTGATCAACGACTCCGGGACTCGTTTCTTCATCACCCAGGCCGACTACTGGGCGGAGCTTCGCCGGCACTGCCGCAGCCTGCCGACTCTTGAGCGCTGCATTGTGAATGGACACTGCGAAGCCGATGAGATCGAGTTCAATGCCTGTCTTGACACTTCGCGGGCGGACTTTGAGCCGGTGGTGACCGGCTGCGAAGATCCTGCCATTCTGATGTACACATCGGGCTCAACCGGCAAACCCAAAGGGATGCTTCACGCGCATCGCCTGCTGCATGCCTTCCGGCCGAGCCTCACTTTGGTTTACAACCTTGAGTTGAACTATCCGAACGGCGTTTTCTGGTCACCTTCGGACTGGGCCTGGGTCGGAGGTCTGTTCGATGTGGCGCTGCCTGCCTGGCAGCACGGACAGACCGTCGTTTCCTGCAATCATCGATTCACCGCGCAGTGGGCGTTTGAGTTCATGGAAAGACATGCGATCACCCATTCCTTTCTGACACCGACTGCGTTGAAGCGGCTTGCTGAGATCAGAAACCCGCGCGACCGATGGAATCTTGCCATGCGAGTTGTCAGCACCGGCGGCGAAGCTCTGCCCGGCGAAGTGCTGAACTGGGCGGAAAACGAATTCGGAGTGGTTTGCAACGAGTTCTACGGTCTCACTGAGTTCAGTGATTCGATAGGCAGCTGCAAGCGGCTTTTTCCAACCGTGCCGGGATCAATCGGACGGGTTTTTCCCGGACACACCATCGCGATCATCGACGAGAACGGCGTTGAGCTGCCAGATGACACAGTCGGTGAAATCGCCGCATGGGCGCCGCAGGAGCCATGCCTGTTCCTCGGCTACTGGGGCAGCCGGGGTGTTCCAGAGCACATGAGAGTCGGCAACTGGCTGAGATCAGGCGATCTTGCCCTGCGCGACCGGAATGGCTATTTCTGGTATAGAGGACGCACCGATGATCTGATCAAAAGTTCCGGCTATCGGATCGGACCGAACGAAATTGAGGAGGCTCTGATCTCGCACCCGGATGTCGCGGAAGCTGCGGTTGTTGGAAAGCCCGATCCAGATCGCGGCGCCATCGCTGTGGCATTTATACGCGTGGCTGAAGGTGTTGCGAAAGACGATCAGACCCGAGCGCGTCTCAAGCATCACGTCAAACATCATCTCGCGGCCTACAAGTATCCCAGAATCATTGAGTTTCTGGACGAGTTTCCGATGACCAGCACCGGCAAAATCATGCGCGGCGAACTTCGGCAGCTGGCAATGAACGGGCAGACTGACTCATGAGCACTCGCCAGAAAGATATCCAGTTCACCCTGTTCATCGTACAGCGACTGAGCGGCGCGTTGCTGGCCGCGCTGATGCTGGTGCACCTGGCCACCGTCATCTACGCGGTTCAGGGCGGACTGAGTGTCGCGGAAATCGTCGCGCGCGTGCGCGGCAATGGTTTCTGGATCGCCTTCTACGGTGTGTTTGCGTTCGCCGCAGTGATTCATGCCGCGATCGGACTTAGAAAAATACTGACCGAATGGACTGCCGTTCACCGACAGGTGATTGACGCTGTCCTGGCGCTGTATGTCATCGGCGCCGTTTGGCTCAGCGTTCAGGCAATCGAGGCAATCCTGTGACCGATCAGATCAGACTGCGCGGTCAGCCCGGCTATATCGCCTTTGCAATTCACAGGATTTCCGGATTATGCCTGGCCTTGTTTCTGCCGGTGCACCTTTACATTATCTCGCTGCTGCTTGACAATCCCGAGCAGTTCGATGCCTTCCTGAACTGGACTTCGGCTCCACTGGTGAAACTCTCGGAAACCATTCTGATCGTTCTGGCCGCCGCCCATCTGGCCGGCGGCATTCGAATATTGGCCATAGAGTGGTTCGCCGTGCCGTACCAGCATGCCAGGCTGATCGCGGCCGTTGTGGTTTTTGCAATTGCCGCGGGCGCCCTTTTCCTAGCCGCCGTCTCACTTCAATGACCTATCCCGAATCAGCTTCATTGCAGGAACTTAAAACTGAAGTGCTGGTGCTGGGCTCAGGCGGCGCCGGACTTCTCGCGGCAATCCATGCTCACGACGGCAATCCGGTTGATCGGGTCATGGTTGCCACCAAGGGACTGCTGGGCAAATCGGGCTGCACGCGCATGGTTCAGGGCGGCTACAACGTTGCGCTGAGCGAAGGTGATTCCATCGAAGCGCATTTTCGCGACACCATCGAAGGCGGCAAATGGATCAATGACCAGGAACTCGCCTGGACACTGGTTTCAATGGCTCCCGATCGGGTCCGCGAACTGGAGAACCGTCACGGCTGCTTTTTCGACCGCAACCCCGACGGCACCATTCATCAGAAAGCATTCGCGGGACAGACCTTTGACCGCACCGTTCACAAGGGCGATCTGACCGGCATTGAAATCATGAACCGTCTGGCGGAGCAGATTCGCGCCCGGCCGATTGATGTCCTGGAAGAGCATCGGGCAATCGAACTGATACCAACACGCGACCGAAAGCAAATCGCCGGGACGCTTCTGCTCGACATTAGGAGCGGCGAGTTCAAGCTGGTTCGATGCCAGGCGATCATCATCGCCACCGGGGCCGGTCCCACCATGTTCAAGTTTCACACCCCGTCCGCCGACAAGTCCTGCGACGGACTGGCCCTGGCTCTGCGCGCCGGGCTCAACTTGCGTGACATGGAGATGGTGCAGTTTCACCCAACCGGACTGCTGGCGGGAACCGATACGCGGATAACCGGCACCATTATCGAGGAAGGCTTGCGCGGCGCAGGCGGACACCTGATCAACAATGCCGGCCAGCGTTTCATGTTCGACTATGACGAGCGCGCCGAGCGCGCGACCCGAGATGTCGTGAGCCGCGCCATGCTTGAACAGATGCGAAGCGGAGCCACCGGTCCGAACGGCGGTGTATTCATCTCAATGGCGCACCTTGACCCGGACCTGGTTCGGCGTCAGTTCAAGGGAATGGTCAAGCGATGTGCTGATATCGGATTGGATCTGGTGTCCAGTCCGGTTGAGGTCACGCCGACAGCCCACTACGTCATGGGCGGCATTGAAATCGGCACAGACTGTTCCGCATCGATGAGCGGTGTATTCGCGGCGGGCGAAGATACCGGCGGGGTGCACGGCGCCAACCGGCTTGGCGGCAACGGTGTCGGCAACTCAACCGTATTCGGGGGCATCGCCGGTGATGCCGTCGCCGAATGGGTGCCGAAGCACGGTGAATTCTGTGAGCCGGACCGCCAGCTGGTCGATTCTGCCCTGAGACAGGCGCTCGCGCCATTCAATCGTCAACCCGGCGATCTCAATGCGGTGCGCGAGTCGCTTTATGAAGTCATGTGGGAGCACGCCGGCATTCTGCGCTCGAATCAGAGTCTGGAGCTGGCAGAGCGTCAGCTGCAGACTCTTTCAGAAACTCTGAGTGAAGTTGGCCTCGATTCCAGCATTCCTGAGTTCAACATCAGCTGGCACGACCACCTGAACCTGCAGAACCAAATTCTGGTGAGTCAGGCGATCGTAACCGCGGCCAAAGCACGAACTGACTCGCGCGGCGCCCATTACCTGATTGATAATCCCATGTCCGGTCCTCTGGAAGAGTCCCGCTTCACACGGACAGGTCTAAGAGGGGCTAAAATAGAAACCCAGACTGTCGCAGTCCAATTTACCCGACTGCGGCCCTGATTCCGACTGGCGCTCACCATCAGAGATTCCGCAATTGATTAGAGAAGCTGTCATCCAGGAAGCCGCCTCTGAGATCACTCGGCAGGCGGCGATCAGAATACCCGAAGACTATCGGGCCGGCATCCGCGATATTCGAAGCGAGGAGACCGGTCAGCTCAGCTGCTTCGTGCTGGACACCATGATCGACAACTGGGATGCCGCGGTCGCGGACCAGCGGCCCATGTGCGCGGACACCGGTCTGCCGCGCTACTATGTCAAGTTCGGCAATGAAGCGGCGATCGAGGGGGGATTCGTCGCGCTGGAGCGGGCGCTTCGCCGGGCCACGGCTGAAGCCACCCGCAGCATCCCGCTTCGTCCGAATCGCGTCCACCCGCTCACCCGCCAGGACCACAATAACAATGTCGGCGCGCGGGCGCCGGAGATCGAATATTCCGTGGAACCCGATGCCGACTGGCTTGACATCACCACGGTGCACAAGGGCGGACTTTTCGGAACCGACTATCGAATGCTGTTTCCAGGCGACGGCTGGGACGGAATCAAAAAGATGTTTCTTGACACCATGATCCAATTCGGCCGCCGCGGTCTGGCCTGCCAGCCGGCGATTGTCGGTGTCGGCATCGGCGGCAGCAAGGATACCTGCATGGTGCTGGGCAAGCAGGCCGCCTGTCTCAGGGTGGTGGGGGACCGACACCCTGACACTGAAATCGCTGAGCTTGAGGACGAGCTCAAGGAGCTCGGCAACCAGATTGGCATGGGGCCGATGGGATTTGTCGGCAGCTCGATGGTGGTGGACTGCCACATCGAGGTGGCGCATACCCATACCGGTGGAATGCCGGTCAGCATTCACAGTTTCTGCCTCTCCTCGCGGCGCGCGGTGGTGCGCATTTTTTCAGACGGTTCCGCGGAATTCCGGACTGACCCGAAGTGGTTCACAGCCTATCATCGACGGGAGGAAGTCGAATGACGAAAGAACCGCGAAGAGCGATTGAGCTTGGTACACCTGCAACACAATCGGACCTTGAAAATCTGAACATTGGCGATGTCGTCTACATCAATGGCCGAATCTACACCGGACGGGAAGGGGTCTATAAAAAAATTCTCGATGAAGGCATCGATCCTCCAACTGACCTCGCCTCAATTTCCAACATCAATTTCCATTGCTCGCCCGCCGCGAGCATCGAGTCGGATGGCTCATACACAGTTGGAGCCGTAACCGCCACCGCCAGCTTTCGATTCTCAAAATGGATGGAGCGCTGGTTCGCATTGACCGACTGCCGGGTTGTCATCGGCAAGGGCGGCATGCCGCAGTCCGATTACCAGCAGTACTTTGTACCGAACGGCGCGGTCTATCTCACGACTGTCGGCTACGGAACCGGCGCGCTGTTGGGACGCGGCATCAAGCGGGTTCCACAGGCTTACTGGATTGAGGAGCTTGGCATCGCGCAGGCGATCTGGATTCTTGAGGTTGAGAGATTCGGTCCGTTTCTGGTTGAGTCGGACATCCGCGGCAACAGTCTGTTCGAGGAGTCGAAGCGGGAAATTGACCGAAATATAGATAAACTATACGCTGGATTGAAGCAGCCCGCACTTCGCCGCTACGGAGAGACGACGCGCCGATCTGACGAAGTCATCTGACATCAGCCAATTTCAATCTGCTCGACCGCTGACGCGACTCTGGACTGAAATTCCGTCCAGCAGCAGTCAAATCAATCTATCGCGTCATGTGATTGCCTGACGCGGAATTCAGCCTGTTTGCCCACATTTTCTTTACTGAGTAATATTATTCTAATTTATCTTCATATTGTGGAATATTATTACTATATATCTGTCGGATAAATGTAATTATAGTTTACATTTACAACTTCATTTTGTTATTCTATGCTCAATGAAAAACCTATCGAACAGAGGTTCATTGATGAATAATTTGACTCGGCATCTCGATGACGCAGATGAGACCTACTTCCAGCACATGCGTTTTGCGATGTCTTTTGCCGGTCACATGCTGATCGGCGCGGTTGCCTGTGCCATTCACGGACTCGTCCCTTTTCTGTTTGAAACCACTGGCAGCCGGCGCATCAGGCACCTGCATGAGCGCATGGTTGTTGCGCGCAAGGAAATCAAGCCGGCACCTGGCAGTGCGGCACTCCGAGTTCCAGAGAACTCGATTCAGAACGCCGCCCCGAGCGGAGTTGAATGATCACTTCAGGGCACAATAGAATTTACCTCTATTGTTAAAACAAATCGCCTGAAACCCTCCCCCTGTTTCAGGCGATTTGCCCGTTCCAAGTCAGTTGATTCCCGCCTGGAACGGGCTCTGTGATCCGTCAATCATCTGTTCCGACTTCCCGCTTTCTCTATCTCGGAGAGACATCAACAAAGGTCTCGTTGTAGCAGGCGCCGCGCTCGATATCGGCCCGAATATCGGCCGGAATCAGCGAGTTGACTGTCAGCCCTGTATCGCTGGTGTTCCGCCAGGTGCCTTTCGGTGAGTAGAGCACGCCGGGACGGGTCGCATCAGTTACGGAAAGTTTCAGAACCACCTTGCCCCGTGCGTTCCAGACTGTGACGAGGTCGCCGGAGTGCAGACCGCGCTCTTCCGCATCAGCGGGATTCATTTCAACGACTTCATGCTCCTGCGATTCAGTACATCCGCCAAAGGTTGCATTGGTGCGCTTCGAGGACGATGGCGAAATCAGCGTGAACGGGTGATTCTTCTCAACCGCGCGATAACGCGGCACCCCGAATCCATACAGGTCCTCAAGCGTCTGCGAGTAGAGCTCAATCTTGCCGGATGGTGTGGCAGGCTGCACATTCTTGCAAAGAATATTGGCCTCACCGCTCGCAGATTTGAATTCGATGGCCTGATCCAGCGGAATCTCACTTGGCAGGAATCCCTGCAGTCGCTTGTCGGCAGCATCAATGGCGTCGTTCATCAGTTCCTGATCGGTGGCTTGAAAGATGTCATCATCAAAGCCGAATCGAGCTGCCAGACAACGGAAAATTTCCGTGTTCGGCAGCGATTCACCGACACAGGAAATCGCAGGCTGCGCACGCTGCACATAATTCTGACCATAGGCGCCATACACATCGTCGTACTCGAAGTGACTGGCGGCGGGCAGAATCACATCTGCATATTGCATGCTGTCTGTCATCACAATGTCGCAGCCGACGATGAAGAGGTCTTCCCTCTGCAAAGCCTCCATCATTCTGACCTGATCCGGGTGTGTGGCAACCGGATTGTGGTTGTAGATCATCACTGCCTTGATCGGCGGGTCCAACTGAGTATCCAGCAGAAGTTCCGGTATATCCACAATATTGAAGGTCCGAGTGCCTGATGGAATCAGGTCCGGCCGCTGCAGACGGGCAGTTGTTTTTGGGACCGCCCACCCTGGCTTCGCGAACACTCCGGCACCGATACGGCCGTGATTGCCAGTCAGAGCCTGCAGCGCCATCGCCGCTCGAAGCCCGGAGCCCCCGCTGTGTCCGCGCTCGATCCCATTGCCGATCGAAACCGCAACCGTCCCGGCTTTCGCGTAGAAATTTACGAACTCGTAGAACTCGCTTGCGCTCAAGCCGCAGATCTTCTCAACATCGCTGACAGTGTATTGACGCGCCTGCGCCATAAACTGATCAAAGCCGGCAGTCCACTTCTCAACAAACGCATCATCAAGCTTACCGCGCCGCTCCAGTTCAGCGGCCACTGCCATCGCCAGAATGACATCGGTCCCGGGCTGAATCTGCAGATGCAGATGACTCTGCTCGGCGATTCGGGTTCGTTTCGGATCGATCGTGACCACCTTGGCGCCGTTCTCGCGGGCTGTCTTGGCAACCTTCGCGAAATGCAGATTGGAGACGGTCACGTTGTTTCCCCAGATCACAATCAGATCGGAATGCACCGCCTGCTCAGGCGGCATGCCGGGAACCGGACCGAAAAGACTGGTGTAGGCGGTGCCTCGAACTGCGCCGCACAGCGGCCCGCGATTCAAAATCGTCGCGCCAAGCTTGTGAAAGAACCGCCGGTCCATCGAACCGCCAGCCAGTTCGCCATGCGGTCCGGCATAGTTGAAAGGCAGGACAGACTCAGGGCCATGACGATTGATCGCGTCGGTGAATTCGGTGTGAACAATATCCAGCGCCTCATCCCAGGAAACGGGGGTGAATTCACCACTGCCCCGTCGACCGGTCCGCTTGAGCGGTCTGCTCAGCCGGCCTTCTCCATGCACCATTTCCGGATAACTGCGGGCGACTTTGGTGCAGATTGAGCCGTTGGTGTACGGATTGACGCGCGAGCCGCGCACCGCCACCAGCCTGTCTTCACTGACAACGGCAGTCAGGCTGCAGGTATCGGGACAGTCCAGCGGGCAAACGCTGGGCAAAAACTGGGTCTGTTGTTCGGTATTGATGGCGGCCATTGGATCGTACTGATGTTGTTGAATCGAACTGGGTGGCATTCGAAAGAAGCTCGCCTAATTGTATGCGAACTGCTTTGCCCTTTGCGCGCCCAAGCCAGGAACGACAGACAGGGCATTGTCTTTTCGGTTGAATCTGCCGAATCAATCATTGACATGGCTTGCCAGCTGAATTCGGATGCTGGCAAGCTCACCCCTATCGAACTGAAGGCGCCGATCACCCTCAATTCAGCCATTCATAGAGAATTGCTTCCGATCGTCTCGAAATATTCCAAAAAATAATTGAAAAATAATTTTGACAGGCTCACGTGGTGAGCTACCCCATCCCCATAATTGATGTCAAGAATTCATTTTTTTTACATCTAACTGGAGACTCACTATGAAAAACTTAGGGGAATTTCTTGGGGACCTGACCGTTGGTGCCCCGCAATCGTTCCATAATCTGACGATGACTCCGCTTTTGGGCGACAGCCCAGCTGAGGCGGATTACCTGCTGCTCGACCAGGCTATGGAAGAAAACCATCTCGAAGTTTCAGAAATTTCTGATGCGGGCAGCGTGCCTGATATCAAGGTGCTGAACAAAAGTTCAAAACGTGTTTTGATGCTGGATGGAGAAGAGCTGATCGGCGCGAAGCAGAACCGCATTCTGAATGTTTCTGTCATGGCACCTGCGGAGCAATCCATCACCATTCCGGTTTCCTGTGTTGAAGCCGGACGCTGGCGTCACCGCACCGAGAATTTCTCAAGCGCGGGACGGACGCATTACGCTGAAGGCCGGGCCGCCAAGACTCAGGCAGTGAATCGATCAATGCGATTTTCCGGTTCTCGACGCGGCAGTCAGGGCGAAGTCTGGGCGAACATTTCAGCAAAGGCGACGCGCATGGATGCACAGTCGGACACAGCCGCCTCGGAGGAGATCTTTCGAAAGCACAGACTGCGTCTCGATGAGTATCTGACGGCCTTTTCCGCGCTGCCAAATCAAATCGGCGCGGTATTTGCCGTAGACGGCGCCACGACCGGTGTTGATCTGTTTGATTCAACTCAAGCCTTGGCAGGCTCATTTGACAAGCTGGTTGAAAGCTATGCTTTGGACGCGATCGACCTTCGATATGGGGGTGCGAGCAGCAGAGATAAAATCAATGTCAAGAAGCTTCTTGGAGAGATCAGCGCCGCCGCTGTGGAGAGCTACCCCGCCGTTGGCGAAGGCGAAGACTATCGTTTCGACAGCCATCAAATTTCAGGCGGAGCTCTGGTTATTGACCAGCGAATTGTGCACTTGTGTGCGTTTCACATCCTCAGCGAGGACCGTCGAGAGACGCGGCGAACCCGAATGGCGAGTGCATATGCGCGAAGTTCCAACCGAAGAGCGCAATCTGGCTAAATGTGAAGCAACGACGGTGCATGCTGCCGGAGTCAATTCATTAAGCAGCATCTTTGACCGGTCGATTCAACAGATGATCAGTCCTCGACAACGCGGGGACTGATCAGAATTCGCCATTCCGTTGGAAAATTTCAAGAGTGAGGGCCGAAGAGATGTTTACCTTGCTGTTTCGAATCAAGATTTCCTCAACGCCCCATTCAGTTCGCTGAATTCAAGTATTCAAGGCGTTCAGCACCGGTTGGATGGGTGGACAGCCAGCCGGCATTTTGGTTCTCGACACACTCATTGACCTTCCTGATGTCGATGTTTGCGCAAAAGTGAAAGGTAAGCCTTTGCAGCGCGTCACTGAAGTTGGCTGGATTGATGCCAGCTTGATTCAACAGATCGACTGCCAGCAGATCTGCCTCTTTCTCCAGGTCCCTGCTCAATTGAAGAGCCCATAGATTGATTGCGATGGCCGATGCTTCTTCAATGATCGTTTCGTTCGCCCCGAACACAACGCCGGCGATCACTGAAATGCCAAGAATCTCAACGATATGCCGCAGCGAATGGCGTTCTTTGATGTGTGCGATCTCGTGTGCGATCACACTCAGAACCTGCTCGTCATTGGCAAGAAGCTCAACCAGTTCATCGGTGATGACGATAGGCCCGCCGGGAAATGCAAGTGCATTGGCACCGATGAAGTCGGCATCAGTCTGATGGAACCTGACTTCCACGCTGTCCGGCACCTCACTGATGTCCAGCAAATGCCTGGCTTTGGTCGTAAGCCTGTCAACTTGAGACGCAGGAAGTCCCGACGGTCCGAAAATGAGAAAACGCATTGCCTCATATGTATTCTCACCAATCTGTCTTTCCAATGAGGCAGGGAAAATCATCACTGTGAAGTCAGTTGCTGAATGAAGCGCCATGCGATAGACAGCAACTGCGCTGACAAGAATCAGGGAAAGAATCAAGGCGCGCTTTGGAGAAAAGTGTTCCAGCCAGGAAATTGTCCGTTCAAACTTGCTGGAAACCTGAGCCACTTCATCGGAAGCCATCTGGCGGTTCAGGATAAACAGAGAGCCGTCACTGAAAAAAATATTCTCTCTGTTCTGAATGCTTTTAATCGTCAGATTCCTCAGCTGCGCCTCACCTCCGATTCGAACTTGCGCCATCTTGCCGCGGATCGTGATTTCTGCAGCCGACGACCTTGATGACAGCCTGTCGAAGTATTCGCCTTCAAAGCGCATGTCAGATGGTAACCTCGATGCCTTCAAATTCCGCAAACTCCTCTCCGAACGCTGATTTCGCCGCACGCGCCTCATCACCGAACTTATCCATGTCTCCGATGATTCTGACTTTGGTGCACTTGGCAAGATACCTGTACATTCTCACTTGCGCCCATGGCAGCAGCAATCCGATAGAAACAATGATGGCCGCCAGATTGGTCAAGCTGATCCATATGAATCGGATCGGATTGATCGTTGAGTTGAATTCGGCAACATCGGACAGGGTCAATGTTCTGACCATGAGATTTCTGCACAGGACTCTGTAGATGAATGCCATCGAAAATATTCCTGCGTACAGTAGAGTCCATCCCAGAAATACGGCTGCTATTAATACCGATTCTTCGCGAACAGGTGATTCAAGAGGCGATTCATACAGCGGTTGATTAAATGAAATCGCCAGCACGATTGTGAAAATAACTCCGGCAATTGCAACAGTCGGAATGATGGCGCCTACCAGGAAAGCCAGATAGTAGCTTCGGGTTGTAGGCTCTGCATCGAACCGGCTGAGTCCATAGGAGTGATGGGTGGCGAAATACCGGTAGTAATGTTTGGAAAAAAGCGGGGTGAGCGTTCCGAGACTCAGAATTCCCACCACTGGCGCCACCACAAACCACCAGAACGACTTCCAGTAAGTGCCATGCCACATGAACCGAATGTTTCTGTATGATGTCATTCGGGCCGAAAATCGCATTGAACTGTTCAGCAGCCAAGGCATGGCGAACAGAAATACCGGAATGACAAATATCAGCGCCAGAGGAAAGAAAGTGGTTGCCACACTCAAAACAACCAGCAATACAAAGGCGATGATGCGGCCTTTCAGAATCTGTCCTGGAGTCGCGTGATACCCGAAACCATAACCGTCGATTCTCGTGTTGTTCTTGAAGTAAGTCAGGCGGCGCACCTTCGCCCATGCACTGTAGATGCCGAGTGTGGCAATGGAGAGGAGAATGTTTACAAGCCAGATGCCGAAATACTGACGGCCGCTGCCGGAAAATTCAATGGCATGAAATTCTGGGTCGGTGCCGGTGTCGCTTGTTTCTGAAGTCAGCATTTCATCAAAGTGATTGAATCGATCATCTTCAATTTCAGCAGTTCAGCCCGCTTTTGTGTCAATCTGCGGTCAGCGCAACTGTAAATTTCCAGAGACTCCCGATCGAATGGTGCTGAAAACGACAACAAAATTTGTTGATATCACAAATGGCGGAGAGGGTGGGATTCGAACCCACGTGGGACTTGCGCCCCCAACGGATTTCGAGTCCGCGCCGTTATGTCCACTTCGGTACCTCTCCGGAGTTGCGTCAGGGGATGGCAACATATTTTATTCAATCGCGTTATGATTTGATGTTGGCTGGCGAGAATAGTGAGAAGTCTTTGGCGCTTGCCTATAATTCCAGTGAATCATTAATTCAGATACCCATTGAGCGATCTTGTGATCAGTTTATTCTTTTTCTGTTGTCTGTAAAGTATCGTACTGTGGGACTTGAACGAATCGAACTTTTTCATTGCACAGAGCAGTCCATCACAGAATGCCACAACATTTTTCCAAGCCTAAGTTTACTTTTTGTGATCAATGAAGTCAGATCGCCAAGCGTCCTACAAATCTTCTGGATCGTCGCGCGTCCCGCCAAGCAATGAGCGACCCGCAATCATTGATCTGTTCGTCAGCATCTGCAAACGGTGGAAAATAGAAGAAAGTGATCAATTGATTCTGCTGGGATACAAAGACAATCCCAAAGATGGAACGGAAATTCTGGCTGGAACTTCAGGCAGTTTATCCCGTGATACCGAAGACCGTGCCGGGCATGTCGCGGGAATCAGTTTGGGATTGAGCACTTTGTTTGGTGACAATTTCGATGCGGAATCAGCCTGGCTTCAATTGCCTCGAAAGCAGTTAGACCATCAATGTGCGATCGATCACATGTTGCAGGGTGACATGGTGAATCTGATTGTTGTTTCTGACATGGTGCTGCGTGAACGGGGATTTTAGCGTTTGTTTGTCTTTCCATGCAGGCTTACATACTTAGCATCGATCAGGGTACCACGAGTTCGCGAGCGCTGTTGATTGATCAGGATGGCGCAGTACTTCATATTCAGCAACAGGAATTCACCCAGCGCTTCCCCGATGACGGCTGGGTTGAGCACGATCCGAAAGAAATCTGGCAAACCACTTTGGCGGTAACCCGAAGTGTGCTGGATCATGCCAGCGGACTGCCGGGGCAAGTCAAGGCGATCGGCATAACCAATCAGCGCGAGACCACAGTCGTCTGGGACCGAGCCACAGGCGAGCCCATCTACAACGCAATTGTGTGGCAGGACCGGCGCACTGCGAAGTTCTGCGCTTCGTTGAAGCAGGACCGCTCTGCATCACTGGCGATCCAGGAAAAGACCGGACTTCTGCTTGACCCCTATTTTTCCGCGACGAAAATCGCCTGGATTCTTGATCATGTCGCGGGCGCCCGCGAGCGCGCCGCGAGCGGTGAATTGGCTTTCGGCACAATCGACACCTTCCTGATCTGGCACCTGACCGGCGGCAAGTCGCATTTGACCGATGCGACCAATGCGTCAAGAACCATGCTGTTCGACATCAGGCAGCAGCAGTGGGACCCGGAATTGCTGGAACTCTTTTCGATCCCTGACAGCTGTCTGCCGCAGGTCTTGGACTGTGCCGCGGACTTCGGGACGACCGAGGCATCAGTGCTGGGTCAGTCTCTGCCGATCTGCGGTGTTGCCGGCGATCAGCAGGCGGCGCTGATCGGACAGGCATGTTTTGAGCCGGGCATGGTGAAGAGCACTTATGGAACCGGCTGCTTTCTGGTGATCAACACCGGCGCCGAGCTCATTCGATCTCAGCACCAGATGCTTTCCACGATCGGCTACCGGCTGGACGGTGTCACCAGCTATGCAATGGAAGGCTCAATCTTTGTTGCAGGCGCGGCCATGCAGTGGCTGCGCGACGAGCTGAATCTGTTTGACGATGCGGCCGACTCCGCTCAACTTGCCGAATCGCTTGACGGCAATTGCGGGGTCTACCTGGTGCCTGCCCTCACCGGATTGGGTGCGCCGCACTGGCTGCCTGAAGCCCGCGGCGCGGTTTTCGGCATGACCAGGGATACGGGCAAGGCGCTGCTGACGCGCGCCGCGCTGGAGTCAGTCGCCTACCAGAGCGCCGATCTGCTGGATGCGATTCTCTCGGACGGCAGCTCAATCAACCGGCTCAGAGTCGATGGCGGGATGGCCAACAATAACTGGTTCTGCCAGTTTCTGAGCGATGTTCTCAATTTGCCGGTCGATCGGCCCTCAAACACCGAAACCACCGCGCTTGGAGCCGCCTACCTGGCTGGATTGCACTGCGGCGCATTCTCATCATTGGATCTGATCTCAAGTCAATGGAATGTCGATCGAAGCTTTGAAACAGAGATGGATGCAGACGAGAGAGGTCAACTGCTGAAACCTTGGAGAAAAGCAGTCAAGCTGGTGGCTGAATTTGCAGGCGGCTGATATCCAGCGCTCAGCAAATGGTTTGAATCATCGTTGCAGACTGAATCGAACTCGGCTCCAGTCGTCAGTCTGCCGGCTGCCGGCTTCACCGTCGGGCGTGAAAGAACTGCCGCAGAAGTTCAACACATTCGTGTCCGAGAACACCGCCAATGATGCCGCACTGGTGATTCAGTGCATCATGATCAAGCAGATTGAAAAATGATCCGGCCGCGCCCGCTTTCCAATCATACGCACCGAAAATCACGGTTCTGATCCTGGCCTGAATGATCGCACCTGCGCACATCACACAGGGTTCCACCGTCACGTAGAGCCTGGCGCCGGGCAGACGGTAATTTTTCAGATTTGCAGCCGCTTCCCTCAAGGCAACAATCTCTGCATGCGCGCTGGGATCATGGTCAATTATTGAACGGTTGTGGCCTTGACCGATAATCTCGTCGTTCAGCACAACAACTGCGCCGACTGGCACTTCATTGATCTCGCCAGCTGATTCAGCCATCTCAATGGCACAGCGCATCCAATTTTCATGATCTGATCTCAGCAACGCTGCGGCCCGCTTTCAATGCTTAAGTTGAGGCGGATGCGCGCCGCCAAAGCACCGGAAACCAGTCCTCCCGCATTCGATCTCCCGGATTCAGATTGACATCCGAAAACGGCGGGGAAGTTAGGACCGGCCGCTCACAGTAGGTGACATCATCCCCCAGCCAGCGCGTCGAAACCGCGCGTCTTCGGCCTTTGACCTCACCGGCCGTGGTGCCGTGCAGCGAACGGAAATCAAATGCGATGCAATCCCCGGGCTCCAAGTCCCAGACCAGAATCTCATACTGATCGGGATCGCTCTCGATGTCAGGCACAGCTTCCAGCAGCTCGCCGTCCGTGTCGAAATTCGCTCCATCAAGAAAAGACACCGGGTGAAAGGATCGGTCCCACTGGTGCGAGCCGCGAACAAATCGCAATGCGACTTCAGCCGGCGTGGCATCCAGCGCAACGTACAGGCTCGCAGTCTGCCTGCCATCAACACAGTAATAAGGCAGATCCTGATGCCACGGTGTCGCCTGCTGAGTGCCCGGCTCCTTGCAGAAGGAATGCTCATGAAAAAACTGGGCTTGCTCCGCCTGCATCAGCTGACCGGCCACCGACGCGGCGTTGGAGCGCGTCACGAATTCAAAGAATTCCGGAATCAGCACCCAGTTGCAATAACTGTCAAAATACCGCCCCGGCTCACCTTCCGGAACGCTCTCGCAGGGAAACGCGTAGTCCATCGGCCGGTCCAGATTCCTTTGCAATCCCGCCCGCAATGTGTCGACCCAGTTGGCATAAAGACCGCGCAACAGCACCGCGCCATCTTCATGATATCGGGCGATTTTCTCTGGGTGCACATGCCCTTCAGGAATCATTGACAGATCAATTTCGGGAACACCGCTGCCCTTCCAGTCCACGGTCGACTGGTTGGCGGCCATTATGGGAACTACACTGCCCTGCATTCGATACTCCTTCAACTTGTGCAAATTCAATATCAGGTCCGCGGCTGCCGCAGACACTGCCGAAACACGATTATAAATTTTCGGCGGCTTCGCAAACTTGACAGATTTCGGTCGAATCGGAACTCACCCGAAACGACAGAATCAAACTCGCCGGAATGAAGTGAATTTGCGGTTGACGCGCGATTTCGAGGCGAATTTCAGACCCGTCGGCAAGGTATAATACGCAATGAAATTTCTGCGATAAAAAACTTTCAAATCTAGCATCCCGTCTGAACCTTGGCAAGCATTTACGACGCATCGGCAATTGAGGTACTGACTGGGTTGGAACCGGTCCGCAAGCGGCCGGGAATGTACACCCAGACAGAGAATCCCAATCACCTCGCCCACGAAGTCATCGACAACAGCGTCGATGAGGTCATTGCCGGTTTCGCAACCCAGATCCAAGTTACCTTGCATGCTGATCAATCGCTCAGCGTGATCGACAACGGTCGCGGCATCCCCGTCGACATTCATCAGGAAGAGCAGCTCCCGGGTGTCGAGGTCATCATGACTCGACTGCATTCCGGCGCCAAGTTCTCTTCCAAGAACTATCTTCACTCCGGCGGACTGCACGGTGTCGGTGTTTCAGTCGTCAATGCGCTTTCCAACCGCCTGAACGTTCGGATAAGGCGCGGCGGCATTCACTATGAAATCAAGTTCGAGGATGGCGAGCGAGTTCAGGAACTGACAGAAATCGAAAGAATTTTGAAGCGGGACACCGGTACCAGAATTCAATTCTGGCCGGACCCGCAGTACTTCGACACCGGGAAATTCAATATCGGCAGGCTCAAGCGGCTGATGCTGGCCAAAGCGGTATTGTGCCCGGGGCTGGAGCTCAGCTATGTGGACGAGGTGAAACCCGAGCGAAGCGAAACTTGGAAGTTCGAAGAGGGATTGGGTGATTACCTGATCTCACTCCTGAACGGCAGCGATCGAGTGCCCGGAGATGAGCCGATCATCGTTCACCGCAAAGCCGACGACATTCAGGTCGACTGCGCGGCCGTGTGGACACCCGAAGCCAGCCAGATCGTTTCCGAAGGCTATGTGAATCTCATTCCCACCGAATCCGGCGGCACTCATGTCAATGGCTTCAGAACCGGCATCACAGAAGCGATCCGCGAATTCTGCGAGCTCAGAAATCTGCTGCCGCGCGGCATTCGCATTTCAACCGAAGATGTCTGGCGCCACTGCAGTTTCGTGCTGTCAGTGCGGGTGGAGAATCCTCAGTTCAGCGGCCAGGCAAAGGAGCGCCTCACCTCAAAAGGTGTCGGCACCTCTCTCACCTCAGTTGCCCGAAATGCCTTCAGCCTGTGGCTCAATCAGCACGTATCAGCGGCTCAGCAGATTGCTGAGCTTGCCATTGACAACGCCAAGCGGCGGGAGAAGTCAAGCCGCAAGGTCAAGCGACGCAAGCTCGGGATCGGGCCTGCGCTGCCGGGCAAGCTGGCGGACTGCACCAGTGACAAGATTGACGAGACGGAACTGTTTCTGGTTGAGGGCGATTCTGCCGGCGGCTCAGCCAAGCAGGCCCGCAACCGCGAGACTCAGGCAATCCTGCCGCTGCGGGGAAAAATTCTCAACACCTGGGAAGTCGCTTCTTCCGAAGTGCTTGCCTCCGAAGAGGTTCACTCGATTGCGGTCGCGCTCGGCGTAGACCCGGGCGCCTCTGAAGTCAACGGACTTCGCTACGGAAAAGTCTGCATCCTGGCCGATGCCGACGCGGACGGCGCGCACATCGCAACTTTGCTCTGCGCGCTTTTTGTGAAACATTTTCCGGCACTGGTTCGAAACGAGAAAGTCTATGTCGCACAGCCGCCGCTCTATCGCGTGGATGCGGGCAAACAGGTGCACTACGCCCTGGATGATTATGAGCTTGATGCGACTACCGCACAGGTTCGGTCCGCCAAGCCGAATGTCAAGATCACAGTGCAGCGGTTCAAAGGGCTGGGGGAGATGAATCCTTCCCAGCTGAAAGAAACCACCATGAACCCCGACACGCGGCGACTGCTGCAGCTCAGCATCAATTCGTCAGCTGAAACTGAAAACACCTTCAATATGCTGCTGGCCAAAAAACAAGCCGCGGACCGCAAAGCATGGCTGTCTGAGGTCGGCAACAAAGCGCAGCTCTGAAATCCATGTCTTCCGATTTCACACAATTGGAGCTGTTCTCGACACCATCGGTTTCTGTTGAGGAGTTTGCCGAGAAGGCTTATCTCGACTACTCGATGTATGTCATCCTGGATCGCGCCCTGCCGCATATCTCGGATGGCCTGAAACCCGTTCAGCGCCGCATCATCTACGCCATGTCAGAGCTGGGACTGAGTGCGAATGCGAAGTACAAAAAGTCCGCCCGCACGGTTGGTGATGTCATCGGCAAGTTCCACCCGCACGGTGACAGCGCCGCCTACGAGGCGATGGTGCTGATGGCGCAGCCGTTTTCCTATCGCTATCCGATCATTGACGGACAGGGAAACTGGGGCTCGCCGGATGACCCGAAGTCGTTCGCCGCCATGCGCTACACCGAGTGCCGCTTCACACCGTATGCGCAGGTGCTGCTCAGTGAGATTTCCAAAGGCACAGTCAGCTGGAGCCCCAATTTTGACAGCACGCTGGAGGAGCCGGAGCGACTGCCCGCCCAGCTGCCGAACATTCTCCTGAATGGCGCATCGGGTGTCGCAGTGGGAATGGCGACTGACATTCCGCCGCACAACATCACTGAGATTGCGCAAGCTTGTGTTGAACTGCTGCGGCGGCCGAAGATGGGCATTGAAGAGTTGTGTGATATTGTCCAAGGACCGGACTTTCCCACCGAAGCTGAAATCGTAACTCCAAAATCAGAGCTGCGCTCCATGTATGAATCAGGCAATGGCACCATAAGAGCGCGTGCCGTCTGGGAGAAGATCGGCAGCGTCATTGTCATATCAGCTCTGCCCTACCAGGTGTCTGGGTCCAAAGTCATGGAGCAGATCGCGGCGCAGATGATCGCCAAGAAACTGCCGATGATTGTTGACCTTCGGGATGAGGGGGACGAGAAAAATCCAACGCGGCTGGTTTTTGAGCTTCGCAGCAATCGAGTCGACTGCGAAGCGCTGATGGGGCACCTCTTTGCCACCACCAATCTTGAGCGAACCTATCGGGTCAACCTGAATGTGATCGGGCTGCACAATCTGCCCCGAGTCTACAATCTCAGGCAGCTGCTTGCAGAATGGCTTGAGTTCAGAAAAGACACCGTCATCAAACGCATCGAGGCGCGCCTGGAGCAGGTGACGGATCGGCTGCATATTCTTGCCGGTCTGCTGATTGTCTATCTGAATATCGACGAGGTGATTCAAATCATCCGGGAGGAAGACGATCCGAAGGCGGAACTCAAACGAACCTACCCGCTGTCCGACCGTCAGGTTGAGGCGATTCTGGACATTCGTCTTCGCCAGCTGGCCAAGCTTGAGGAAATCAAGATCAACAAAGAGTTGGATGAGCTGTCAGACGAGCAGGTTGAACTCCAGAAAATACTCGATTCAAAGAGCCGCCTGAGAACACTGATGATCAAGGAGATTCAAGCCGCCGCCGAAAAATTCGGCGATCAGCGGCGCTCACCGATCGTCGATCGCTTCGCTGCGGCAAAGGCGTTTTCCTCTGAGGAGCTGGTGCCGGTCGAGCCGGTTACGGTCATTCTGTCGAAAAGCGGCTGGATTCGTTCAGGAAAAGGACATGAGCTTGATCCGAAATCTCTGAATTACCGCGAAGGGGATGGTTATTTCCAAAGCGCCAGAGGCTACTCAAACAATCAGCTTGTCTGCTTGGATCACACCGGACGCATGTACACAATCCAGGCGCACAAGCTTCCATCGGCGCGCTCACATGGAGAGCCTCTGACGACTATGATCAATCCGGCCGCCAGCATCGAATTTGCCGGATTCGTGCTCGGCAGTGACCGCGACTACTGCCTGCTGGCAACCACTGAAGGCAGCGGATTTGTGTGTCAGCTCAAAGATGTCATGACCAAGACGCGCTCTGGAAAGGCAGTGCTGACTGTCAAAGAAGGGTTCGCACCGCTGCCGTGCATGGCACTTGGCAGTCTGGATGATTGTGTTGCGGTTGCAACCACCGCAGGGCGTTTGACCATTTACCCGGCCAGCAAACTGCCTGTGCGAAGCAAAGGCCTGGGTGTGAAACTGATTCACTTTTCTCCGCAAGCCAGAAAAGCCGGTGAATCCGTTTGCGCTGTGAATGTACTGTCAAAGCGACAGTCCTTGCTCATTCACTCCGGCAAGCAGTATCGCAGAATCAAACCATCAGATCGCGAAGCATTCATGGGCGAAAGAACCCATCGAGGCACGTTGCTCCCAAAGCAGTTCCGTTCAATTGACTTCGTCGAAGTCGCGGACTAGCGGCGCGCTAGCTTTCGCATCTTCCAAACTTACCAGACTCTCAAGCAATCCGTAGACGAGTTTCTGGATCCGATCCAGTGCCGATGACGAATCGGCATCGAACCTGAGAACGATCTCGGATGCCGTGTTGGATGCTCTGATCAGCGCGAATCCATCGGCAAAATCCGCTCGCAGACCGTCAATCGCGATGATATCTGCCTCGTCAAACTTCGCGCGCCGCTTGAATTCATCGACCAGCGCGGGCGGCGAGTCGCAGTGAATTCTCATTTCCGGCGTGCTGAATGACTTCGGCAGAGTCTGAAATACCTCTGCGGGACTCGATGCGCTCTGGCTCAGAAGCTCACACAGTCTGACACTGGCATAGATGCCATCGTCGAATCCAAACCAGCGATCATTGAAGTACAGGTGTCCGCTCATCTCACCGCCGAAAATTCCATTGCACTCAATCATCTTGGCGCGAATCAGCGAGTGCCCGGTTTTCCAAAGGCGGGGCACACCGCCGGCACGGATAATCTCTCGTTTCAATGCTCTTTCGCATTTGATGTCGAAAACAACTTGCCGTTCCGGGAATCCGGGAAGAATGCTTCTGACAAACAAGGTCATCAGCCGATCCGGCCAGATGATCTCACCCTGCGGCGACACCGCAACCAGCCGATCGCCATCGCCATCAATGGCAAGACCGACATCCGCCTGGCTTTCCAAAACCGCGGCGATCAGGTCCTGCAGATTCTCAGGTCGAGTCGGGTCAGCCGAGTGATTCGGAAATCTCCCGTCCACCTCACAGTAAAGCTCAATAACCTCGCAGCCTGCATCGCGCAGCGCCTGCGGTGCAGTTCCACCTGCGACACCGTTCGCGCAATCAAGGACCGCTGTGATCGGGCGTTCAATGTGGATATCCTTGCTGACAGCAGTCCGATAGGCTTCAGCGATGGACTGATCCCTACACTTGCCGCTCGGCTTTTCGGTCAGCCTTCCTTCAACAATATGCTGATTGAGTTTCTGAATCGCGGCGCCGTGGAAAGGCTGACCGGCAAGCACCATCTTCACACCGTTGTACTGCGGCGGATTGTGACTTGCCGTCACCATGAGTCCGGTTCCGCCTGGTGAATGATGTGCAGCAAAATACAGGAGCGGAGTCGGCACAGTGCCGATGTCTACAATATCGCGACCGGTGATCAGCAGTCCGTCAATCAACGCGGACTTCAGTTCCGGACTTGAAAGTCTTGCATCACAGCCGATGAAAACCTCGCCTTCGATCGCGTCCTCGCACTCCGACCCGAATGCCTGCCCGATCAGGTGCATGCTGTCGCGCGTCAGGTCCTCATACGCGACGCCGCGGATGTCGTAGGTCTTGAAGATATGTGCCGGAACTGAAATTCCCGAGTCGGAATCCAGTGGCATTGGCTGCTAGTTCACCCGATGGATGCCGCGGCTGTCAACCGACAGCGCGGCTTCGTGAACAGCCTCAGACAAAGTGGGATGCGCATGAATGATGCGTGCAAGATCTTCTGAACTCGCGTAATACTCCATCGCGACGACTGCTTCGGCAATCAATTCTGAAGCATGCGGTCCGATGATGTGCACACCCAATATCCGATCAGTCTCCGCATCAGCGACAACCTTGACAAAACCGACGGTATCTTCCATCGCTTTCGCCCGGCCCGTCGCCGCGAACGGAAATTTTCCACTGCGACATTCGCCGCCAGCCTCTGTGACCTGTCGCTCTGTCGCGCCAACCCAGGCGATTTCAGGGTGCGTGTAGATCGCCCACGGCACCGTTTCATAATTCATGTGGCCGGTTCCGGTCGCGATTCGCTCTGCAACCGCAACCCCTTCTTCGGAGCCTTTGTGGGCCAGCATCGGCCCTCTGACACAATCGCCGATCGCGTAGGTGTCCGGCGCGCCGGTCAGACAGTTTCCATCCACCTGAATGAAGCCCCGCTCATCCAGCTCCACACCGCTGGCCTCATCGAAGAGATCATCGGTGCACGGTCTTCGGCCAACACAGACGATCAGCCGGTCGACTTCCAGCTGAACTCTTTCCGACCCAAGCGCGTACAGAACCTCCACACCGCTTTCGGTTGCCGTCGCTGACTGAACAAGCGCGCCGAGCTTGATATCAAGCCCTTGTCTGGCAAACTGCCTGGCTCCTTCCTTCGCGATCTCCTCGTCTGCGGCCGGCAGAAACTCATCAAGCGCCTCCAAAATCGTCACCTTGGAGCCCAGCCGGTTCCAGACACTGCCCAGCTCCAGTCCGATCACACCGGCGCCGACTACACCCAGACGAGCAGGAACCTCTTCGAAGGACAGCGCTCCGGCAGAGTCCACAATGTAGTCGTCCTGAAAGGGAAGATTCGGCAATTCAATCGGTTCTGAGCCGCTGGCAAGAATGACATTGCCGGCAGTCAGCTCACCGCGCTTCTCGCCTGTCGCCGTGTCATACAGCTCCACCAAACCGGGCTTCGCAAGCCGGCCGTGCGCATAAATCGAATCAATCTTATTCGCTTTAAGCAAGGTGGCGATTCCGCGCGTCAGGGTGGTCACAATCTTGTTCTTGCGCTTCATCATCGTCGCTATGTCCATCGAGACATTCTCGACATTGATTCCGTGCAGTCTGTAGGTGTGCGAGACTTCGTGATATTTTTCTGAGGAATCCAGCAGAGCTTTGGAAGGGATGCATCCGACATTCAGGCAGGTTCCACCCAATGCGGCCTTGCCCCGGCTGTTGGTCCATCGGTCCACACAGGCGGTTTTCAGTCCAAGCTGAGCGCACCGGATGGCCGCGACGTAGCCCGCCGGGCCTGCGCCGACTACCACAACGTCATAGTGCTCGCTCATGGCATGCCTGGATCAGACTTCCAGCAGCAGCCGGGTTGGATCTTCCAAGCCATCCTTGATGCCAACCAGAAAGGTTACGGCCTCGCGCCCGTCAATGATCCGGTGGTCATAGGTCAGGGCAAGATACATCATCGGTTTCACAACAACCTGTCCATTCTCAACAACCGGACGTTCCTGAATTTTATGCATACCGAGAATCGCGCTCTGCGGCGGATTGACAATCGGGGTCGATACCAGCGAGCCGAACACGCCGCCGTTGGTAATTGTGAACGTGCCGCCGGTGAGCTCATCAAGTGTCAATGTTCCGTCTTTGGCGCGCTGGCCGAAGTCCCGAATGCTCTTTTCAATCTCAGCAAAGCCCATTGACTGCGCGTCGCGCAGAATCGGCACCACCAATCCCCGCGGAGAGGACACCGCAATACCGACATCGCAGTAACTGTGGTAGACGATCTCGCTGCCATCTATCATCGCATTGACTGCTGGTATGGCCTTCAGCGACTCCACGGCAGCTTTGACGAAAAATGACATGAAACCCAATCGGGCGCCATGCTTCTTCTCGAAGTCGTCGCGGTATTTTTTGCGCACCGCCATGACTTCGCTCATATCAACTTCGTTGAATGTTGTCAGCAGGGCTGCAGTGTGCTGCGCGTGAACCAGGCGGTCTGCGATCGTGCGGCGCAGCCGGCTCATCGGCTGTCGCTTGACGCTGCGTCCGTCCGCTTCAGCGACAGGTTGCGGCTCCGCCTGCCGCACGGATGCGGCTGGCGCAGAATCTGCCTGCGCAGCTGAAGCCGGCGGTTCAGCTTCGACTTCCGGCTCTGATTCTTCTGCCCCGGCATCGGCTTCTTCGACAGCCTGAACCACGTCAGCCTTGGTTATCCGTCCGTCCTTGCCAGTTCCCGCTATCTCACTGACATCAATTCCAGATTCGCTTGCAACCCGGCGCGCGGCCGGACTCAGTTGTGCGTCACTATCTGCCTGCTCTTCGGGCACTGGCTCAGGTTCCGCCTCAACGGGTGCGCTGACTGGCTTCTCGACAGGCTGCATGACGGTTTGCACGGGCTCAGCGGTTTTGGCTTCAGCAGCGGCAGAAGAGCTCCAGACGCCCAGCACATCGCCCTCATAAATTGTCTCAGCCGCAGGCTTCACAATCTCAATCAAAACACCGTCGCTTGGCGCAGTCACCTCAAGCACGATCTTTTCCGTCTCAATCTCTATCAGAAGATCATCCCTTCGAAAGGGTTCGCCGACTTCCTTGTGCCAGGCCAGTAAAGTAGCCTCGCTGACGGACTCCGGCAGCATGGGCGTTCTGATTTCAGTTGACATTTGCTTTCACACTCCTGGGGTCTGAGATGGAGACGACATTGCGAACCGTCGACAGGGCTTCGGAAATCAATCTTTCCTGCTGCGAGAGGTGCAGACGATAATGGCCTGCAGCCGGTGACGGCGCTTCCGGCCGGGATGAGCAGATCACCTTCTGATTCTTCCTGCGGCACTTGCGAAGCTGATGCCAGATCCGATACCAGGAGCCCTGATTCTGCGGCTCTTCCTGACACCAGACAAGTTCGGTGGCATTGACATAGGACTGCAGAATCTGGGTCAGCTCAAGCACTGGAAACGGATGGAGCTGCTCGATTCTGACAATGGCCACCTTGTCAATGTCCAAGTGCTCGCGCATCTCCAGCAAGTCGAAATAGACCTTGCCGGTACAAAGAATCACCCGCACGACAGCCTCGCGGTCGATCTCCTCGCTGATTTCATCGATGACTGCCTGGAACCCATAACGGGTGAGGTCGCGCACATCAGACACCGCGCGCTTGTGGCGGAGCAGGCTTTTCGGCGACATGACGACCAGCGGCCGTCGATACAGTCTCAATGCCTGGCGGCGCAGCATGTGGAAAGCCTGCGCCGGTGTAGTCGGAATGCAGACCTGGATGTTGCCGCCCGCGCTCAGCTGCAGGAACCGTTCCAGTCTTGCGGACGAGTGCTCAGGCCCCTGGCCTTCGTAACCATGCGGCAGCAGCAGTGTCAGATTGCACAGCCGGCCCCACTTCGCGAATCCGCTGGTGATGAACTGATCAATGACAATCTGCGCGCCGTTGGCAAAATCGCCAAACTGCGCCTCCCAGAGCACCAGCGTGCTGGGGTCAGTGGTGGCATAGCCATACTCGAATCCCAGCACCGCTTCTTCGGACAGCAACGAATTGAAAATCTGGCAGTCCTCCGGCTCGCGTATCGTCTTCAGCGGACAATAGACATCCCGACTTTTCTGATCGTGCAGAAGCGCATGACGGTGTGAGAATGTTCCGCGGCCGACATCCTGACCGGTCAATCGAATGGGAATGCCATCGTCGATCAGTGTCGCATAAGCCATCGTCTCAGCAAAGCCCCAGTCCACCAGTCGCTTGCCAGCGGCCATATCGGTCCGATCTGACATGATTTTCTTGACCCGGCTGTGCAGGCTGAAGCCATCGGGTATCTCATTCAGCCTGGCAGAGAGCTTCCTGAGTTTCTTCAGCGTCACCGTGGTGTCGATCGGATCAGACCATTCCGCCTGGAAATACTTGCTCCAGTCGACAATCTTCTCCATTTTCGCCGGATCGATGATCTGGCCCGCGACCACTTCGCCGCGGTCGAGATTATCGCGGTATTCCATGACCAGCGATTGAGCATACTCATCCGAGGTGACGCCCTGCTCCGCCAGTTTTTCAGCATACTTGCGCCGAGTCGGGACGATCTTCTTGATCGCGTCATACATCACGGGCTGTGTCATCATCGGCTCGTCCGCCTCATTGTGCCCATAGCGTCGATAGCAGACCAGGTCGATCACAACATCGGTATGAAATTTCATTCGGTACTCATGAGCCAGCCGCGCAACCGAGACCACCGCTTCAGGATCATCGCCGTTGACATGGAAGATCGGCGCCTGCACCATCTTTGCGATTTCGGTGCAGTATACGGTCGAGCGCGCGTCCAGCTTGTTGCTGGTGGTGAAGCCGATCTGGTTATTGACAATCACGTGAATCGTGCCGCCGACTTCAAAGCCTCGGGTATGCGACATGTTGAGCGTCTCCATGACGACGCCCTGTCCGGCGAATGCGGCGTCACCATGCACCAGGATTGGAGTAACCTCTTTTTTTGTCTCGTCTTGGCGCCGATGCTGCCGAGCCCGCACCGAGCCAGTCACCACCGGGTCGATGATCTCCAGATGCGAGGGATTGAACGCCAGGGCAACATGCACGATGCCACCCGGGGTGTTGATGTCAGCCGAGAAGCCCTGGTGGTACTTGACATCGCCGTGCTCCTGCGACCAGTTGCCGCTCATCGCGAGATTGCCCTCAAATTCACCGAATACCTCTGAGGGAGCCTTTCCAAGAATATTGACCAGCACATTCAGGCGGCCGCGATGCGCCATGCCGATCACCACTTCCTTACCACCGGCCATGCCGGATCGCTGCACCAATTCATACAGAATGGGAATCAGGGACTCGCCGCCTTCCAAGGAGAATCTCTTCTGACCGACGTATTTCATGTGCAGATACGTTTCCATGCACTCAGCCATGGTGAGCAGCTTCAATGTCTGCGTTCGGTCCTCATCGGTGATCACCGGCCGCATCGACTCCCGCTCGATCCTTGTTCGAATCCATTCCAGACGATTCGGATCGGAAATATGCATGAACTCATAGCCAATCGAGCCGCAGTAGGCCGCATCGTAAAATCCGACAATATCCTCAAGACTCATCGATTCGGTCCCAATCACCGCGTCGAATTTGAACTTCTCCTTGAGGTCAGATTCCTCAAGTCCCACAGAACTGAGACTCAAGTCCGCGGAAAACCACTCGTCGGTCAGCTTCAGTGGATCAAGCTTGGCATTCAGGTGTCCGTACAGCCGGTACCGACTGACCAGACGCTGCACTGCCGCTTGGCGGCGGATGTAATCCTCGCTTACAAGTCCATCCGCGGAGGAAGTGGCTGAAGCCGGTGCAGGGGCGACTTGATCGAGTGAATCGAAAGTGTCGCGCCACACCTGCGATACCTTTTGGGGAGCCGATTCGAATTCATCGAACAGGCTCTCCAGGTAGGCGGCGTTGGCCGGTGAGATTTGGCTGGGTATATCGGTCTCTTTAGACTTGCTCATAGCTTCCGTCAAACAGGTTGATATCTATAGGAAATGCGAAGCGTATTGGCTTGATATTCGGTGAGCCTGACAGTGGATTCAGGCTGGTTTGAGAGCCACCGGAACAGAATGTCGCTAAATTGCGGGACTAACGTCCAAATATTGGATCGCATGAGCAGCTGCTAAATTCTGACAGTAGCCGGGATACCGAATGCTGGCGCGGTCTATTCACTGATTTTCAGGGAATTTTTAACGCCTTAAATTATAAGCACTTCCGCATTTCAAATTCGGACTGTGAAATGCTGCGAGCAATCATTTGTTGTGTGTGCCGCCGCATTGAACTTAACTGATCGAAAAGTCCTTTTTCTAACCATTTCAGGCACTCCTGGTTGGAACTTACGACATGGTGAGAACGATTGCATAATCCACTCAGTTGATTCACGAGGAGTGATTGCGATGTTGGTCTATTTCATTGCATCCACCGTCTTTACATATCCTGCTGTAGCGAAAGCAAGTATTGCACTATCTGCTGTCATCACCGGTGCGTTGTGGTAGCGGGCTGTTGCGATAATCAGACGATCGGCAGGATCGGCACCGAAAGCTCCCGGAAGATACACACTATCGATGGCGATCTCGGGTTCGATGGGAGCCAAATAGACACCCGGTAAACTCAGTGCATTTTTTACCCAAACTCGTACCTCTTGTCCAAGTTGGAGTCTTCCCTTTTCAACCAGCATAGCGATTTCCCAAGGTGTAATTGCTGAAACCGCAACACGATCTACATTTGCCACATACTTGATTGTGGACTGCGCTTGTTTTCCAAGACTTGCATTTTCGGAAACAGCCCAGATCAAGACGTGCGTATCAAGAACAATCACTGCAAAGCCGTCCAGTCCGATGGGTCGACGGCAGGCGCAAAGGGTTCGTCGTAAGCCAATACTGAATCCGGCATGGCACCAATTATCGAGAGTGACTCATGTTGTTGGCGCGGAGGTGACAGAACAGCCACCGGTCGACCATGTTTGGTTATCGTTATCGGTTCATAATCCTGATTCATCTGACCGATCAGTCGGAGGCATTTGGCCTTGAATTCAGTTGCTGCTATAGTTTTCACTGTTTTCTCCAAATTATGATAATGTATATATTATCTGTACATAATATTGCAAAAAAGTCAAATTTTCAATTGGATTGCATGATTTGAGATTAAATCACTTGCTTGCTGTTCTATGCTTTGTGATGGCGCAGATTCAGATTTTGCAAGGAGATCAAAATTCGACAAGTCAATTTGATTGCAACAGGCGCGAACTGCCCACACCGCTCATCAAGTGATAATTTAAAAAAATTCGACTTTCGTTCGAATATGAATTAGAATTTTAGTCATGGATCGGGGGTGTTCTCGGTTGGCGACTGGCTTTGGGATTGCTCAAAGCCTTTCGTTTTTTTGGGGCCTATCAGCATACGATCTGAATAATTCGTCATGACTGACTCAAAATGATCTGATCATCATTATGACTTCGGCTTCCTCAATTGAATTCATGGAAACTGAAAAGTTCCGAATATCCTGGTCATCAAGCATTGAATCACGAGAGTCTTGCCGGGCTCAACCTTATCTGAAATGCTACGTTCCTGTTTCATCCAGATAAACGATGATGCGGGATAGATGTGCATCGGACGATACAGACGGTGGCGCGACGTGTCATCCCAATATAACGATCAATTGATCATTCAAATTTCACCCTGGTTGGTTGATCAAATTGCAGATTTTTCCTACTCGGATAGTCCTTAGTTTCAGATCTGTATGAGATCAATTGAAGTCAATTCGACTGAGAATCTGTGAGTTGTCTGACTCAATTGCTGCTTGCTGAACCCACAGAGAATTGACATTTTTTTGACTACTGTGGGTACATCGTATAGAATGAGAATCTGGGCTGGGGGATGTTCCCGGTTGGCGATTGGCTTTGGGATTGCTCAAAGCCTTTCGTTCTTGGGAAAGACAGTCTGATCATTGCCCGATGATTTCCTTGAGGTCTTCTAATTTGACAAGACTGGAATCAAGGAACATTCTCTGAATTGTGCACCCTTGATATTCTGTACGCAACTACAGAAATTGGTGCCGCATAAGTAGCCCCTACAGTAAGAAGAATAAGTTTTTCTCTTCCTCAATCAAACTCATGGCTCAATGGAATCTGACAATTCCTGATGAAACCGACCGCTCAGTCCGTTCGTTTCTTGAGCGCAATGGACAAAATGCAGAGGACATTTCAGAATTCGTCAATGATGCTGTTCGACGGCGAATTTTCGAATTGACTGTCTCCCAAGTCAAAAAGAGAAATGCACACTACGATCAAGCCGAAATCCGCAAGATCATTGACGAAGAGGTGGCAGCTGTTCGCATGGGTCGTTCTGCACACGAAAATCCCGATTAGCATCCAAGGAAAAAATAAACTCCGAATCAAGCGTGACAGAAACACAACTTGGAAACCGTAGTGACTTGCTCGCAAGCTGCAGAATCTAAGGATGTTCTTTATCGGTCGTTATTGAACACGTTCATTTGTGCCGAACGTGAGGATGCCACAATCAAGTCTTACGAAGAAGCAAACTCCACCAGCAAGTCTTTGGCATCAACATTGTCGCCCACCGCAATCAGCACTGAAGCGACTTTTGCCGAACGCTCCGCCCGAATCGCAGTCTCCATCTTCATCGCTTCAATCGTCAGCAACACATCTCCGGCTTCAATAGTCTGACCCACTCCCGCGTTCACTGAGGAAATCATCCCTGGCATGGGCGATATGACATGATCAGGATTGCCTTCCTCACCCTTTCGACGCTGCTCAACCAGGCTGGCAAACTTTCGATTTGGAACCTTGATCGTGCGCGGCTGACCGTTTAGTTCGAAAAACACTTTGACATTGCCGTCCGCGTCCGTCTCACCGATCGCCAGACATTGAATCACCAAAGTCTTTCCAGGTTCAAGATCAACTGAAATTTCCTGTTCCGGCTTCATTCCGTAAAAATAAACGGGTGTCGGCAATACGTGCATCGGGCCATACTGGCGACGGTGTGCCATGTAGTCCAAAAACACTGCCGGATACATGAGATAAGACTGAAACTCCTCGTCGCTTATGGCGCCGCCGGCCATGGATTCTGCATCAGCGCGCAATTCTGCGAGATCAGAGGGCGGCAGATTGTCGCCGGGACGATTCGTTATCGGCGGCTCGCCTTTCAGCACTTTGGCCTGCAGATCAGCAGGAAAACCGCCATAGGGCTGACCCAATTCTCCGGCAAAATAGGATTTAACCGAATCTGGAAACGCAACTTCACGACCCGGGTCCTCGACATCCGCGCGGCTGAGCCCCGAACTCACCATGAACAACGCCATGTCGCCAACCATCTTGGACGTCGGCGTAACCTTGATGACATCGCCCAGCATGTCGTTCACAACAGCGTAGGTCTCAGCAACATCATGCCAGCGGGCCTCCAAACCCAGCGCTCTTGCCTGTTCCTTGAGATTGGTGAACTGCCCGCCGGGCATCTCGTGCAGGTATACCTCCGACGCGCCGAATCGGACATCACTCTCAAACGCCGCATAATTCTTTCGAACACTCTCCCAGTATGCCGACAGCTCCAGAATGACATCTGAATTGAGTCCGGTATCGTACTGTCCGCCTTTCAGCGCTCTCACCACTGATCCCAGATTCGGCTGCGATGTTGTGCCCGATACCGAATCCATCGCCAGATCAACAGCATCCGCACCGGCTTGGGCCGCTGATATTACGCTGGCAGCCGCAATGCCGCTGGTGTCGTGGGTGTGAAAATGAATCGGCAGGCCGGTCTTGTCTTTAAGCGCGCCAACCAGCACTCTGGCGCTTTCCGGAGTCAGCAGGCCGGCCATGTCCTTGATGCACAGAATGTGAATTCCCAGATCCTGCATCTGGTCCGCCAGATCTTCATAGTACTTCTGGGTGTACTTGCTGCGGGCGGGGTTCAAAATGTCTCCGCTATAGCAGATCGCGCCTTCCAGCAGCTTGCCGGTCTCAAGAACCGCATCCATTGCGACTTTCATGTTCTCGACCCAGTTGAGGCAGTCGAACACCCGAAAAAGATCAATCCCTGATTCGGCGCTCTGGTATATGAATTCGCGCACCACATTGTCAGGATAATTCTTGTAACCGACTCCGTTCGCGCCTCTGAGCAGCATCTGCAGAAGAATGTTCGGAACTCGCTGCCTGATATCGCGCAGACGTTCCCAGGGACATTCCTTCAGAAAACGCATCGCCACATCAAATGTCGCTCCGCCCCAGCACTCCAGACTGAAAAGATCAGGCATATTGGCCGCATAAGCATTGGCGGATTTCACCAGATCATAGCTTCGAAACCGAGTTGCCAGAAGCGACTGGTGAGCATCCCTGAATGTCGTGTCAGTCACCAGTGTGCGCCGCTGCTGCAGCATCCACTTCGCAACCTCAGCGGGTCCGCGCTCATCCAGCAGCTGGCGGGTTCCAGCAGACGGTGAATCCGGCCCAGTTTTGGGCGGCAACGGAAACAGATCGGCTGTCGGCTGAGGCCGCCCCGTCACCTCTGGATTGCCATTCACGGAAACGTCGGCAATGTAGGTCAGCAGGCGCGTGGCGCGGTCGCGGCGCTTGGCAATGTTCAGAAGTTCCGGCGTGTCATCAACGAATCGGGTCGTGTAGGTGCCATCGAGAAAAGTCGGATGGCCCAGCAGATTTTCCAGAAACACCAGGTTGGTCGCAATGCCGCGAATCCGAAACTCCCGCAGCGCCCGAATCATTCGCTGAACCGCCTCATCAGCCGTCGGCGCCCAGGCGGTGACTTTCTCAAGGAGACTGTCATAGTATCGGGTGATCACCGCGCCCGAATAGGCTGTGCCGCCGTCAAGCCGAATGCCGAATCCGGCCGCGCCGCGATACGCAGTGATGCGGCCATAGTCCGGGATGAAATTCTCTTCCGGGTTTTCAGTCGTGACCCGGCACTGCATTGCGTATCCATTCTGGGTGATCTCGCTTTGCTGAGGCACACCTGAACCTGTCACATCACCGATCGCCGCGCCGCCTGCGATGAGTATCTGCGCTTTGACAATATCAATGCCAGTGATTTCCTCGGTAACCGTATGCTCCACCTGAATTCTGGGATTCACCTCAATGAAGTGACATTCACCGCTGTCATCGTCAAACAGGAACTCTGCCGTTCCAGCATTCTCATAACCCACCGATTTCGCCAGCCGGACCGCGGACTCGCACAGAATGTTTCGCTGCTCATCGGATAGAAACAGCGCCGGTGCGCGCTCGATGATTTTCTGATTTCTGCGCTGGATGGAGCAATCCCGCTCATACAGGTGCACGACATTGCCATAGGAATCACCCAGCAGCTGCACCTCGACATGCCGGGCCCGCCGAATCAGTTTTTCGAGATAGACTTCTGAACTGCCGAATGCCGACAGCGTTTCGCGTCGGCCAAGATTCACTGAGTTCAAAAGCTCGTCGGCTGACTCGATTACGCGCATGCCGCGGCCGCCGCCGCCCCAGGAAGCTTTCAGCATCAGCGGGTAGCCGATACCAGCCGCCAGCTCACTGATCTCACTCTCGTCATCGGGTAACGGCCCAGTCGCCGGCAGCACCTTAACATCGGCAAGCTCAGCCTGGTGACGCGCAGAGACCTTGTTGCCGAGCTTGCGCATGATCTCAGGCGACGGGCCAATGAATCGAATCCCGTACTTTTCGCAGGCTTCGGCAAACTCCGGGTTCTCAGAAAGAAAGCCATAGCCGGGATGAATGGCATCAGTATTTGTTCTGCGAGCGACATCCAGAATCTCATCAATTGCGCGGTACGCCTGAATGGGACCCAGGTTTTCACCGATCTGGTAGCTTTCATCCGCCTTGAAACGGTGCAGGGAGAACTTGTCCTGCTCCGCGTATACGCCGACAGTTCTGATGCGAAGCTCAGTTGCGGCGCGAAAAACGCGGATCGCAATCTCACTGCGGTTGGCAACCAGCAGCTTTCGGATGGGTTTGCTTTGATTCATTTGACTGTCAATTAAGTTGCGCCGCCCCAGATATCACCGATGGTGAAACCCTGTGGGAACGGATCGGTAGGTGAGACGACATACTGGGCATGACCTGTGATCCAAGCCTGTCCCTTGATGGTCGGTACAACGGCTTCGTAAGCGCCGACTTTGCAGGTATCCACCAGGCGGCCCGTGAATATCGTTCCAAGAATCCCTTCATGATGAAAATCCTCGTTCAGGCCAAGTTTCCCTTTGGCATGCAAAGCCGCCATTTTAGCACTCGTGCCCGTTCCACAGGGTGATCGATCAAGCGCGCCGGTCCAGGTTTCCGGCCTTTCCCAGTCAAGTCTGCCTGTTGAGACGACCGCAGCATTCTTCTGAGTCGCCTGCGGATGATCCGGCGGTCCCGAAATGACTCCGATGGTAACACCGGACACTTGCGAATTTTCCGGATGAATGCAGGACAGCTGCTCCTGTGCGGCCGCCTTCACCATTTCACCGACTCGAGTCACCCGGCCGGCTTCTTCGGGAAGCAGTCGAACACCGAGATCAGCGGCTTCAGCAATGACATAGAACATGCCGCCCCAAGCCACATCAACCGCCACCTCTCCGATCGTCGGAACCTCGATCACCTCATCCAGATAAACCGCGAACGCGGGAACATTCTGGAATGTCACACCGGTAACTTTTCCATCCCTGACATCCGCAGCCACCTCGATCAGACCAGCCGGACTCTCAAGTTTCAAAGTTGCGACCGGCTCTGCCGCCTCAACCATGCCAGTTTCGATCAGCGCAGTCACCACGCAGATCGTGTTGGTGCCGGACATGGGGGGATACTCAGTCTGCTCCATGATGACGTAGCCGGCATCGGCTTCCGGAATCGTGGGCGGTAAAATGAGATTGCAGTTGGCGGCGGGATATCCGCGCGGCTCGCGCAGCATCAGTTTCCGCAGTCCGTCGCCATGATTTTCCAGATACTTCATCTTGTCAAACATGCTCTCACCCGGAACATCAGCGACACCGCCGACAATCACCCGGCCGGGCTCGCCTTCAGCGTGCAGGTCAACGGCATGAATGACATCGGGCATTTTCAATTTCAACCTCCTCCTTGCGATCGCTCAGGCGTGATTTCATATCCGGGAACCTCCGGCTCATCATCGACCATCTGATTTGGAAATCCAGGGGCCAGAATCTGGGTGCCGCACTGCTCCTCCAGGCGCCGAATGATGTTGGGAGACCACTCTCTTTCACCGTAGCGCCGCGCGCCATCCTGAAAAATCTGAATCAGCAGCGGATTGATCTCAAGCGGCACCCCAGCCCGGTTCGCAACTTCCTGAAACAGGGTGATGTCCTTGATCACCAGATCCATTGTGAAGTTGATGTCGCGGCTGCCGTTCAGAATCACCTGGCTCTCGGTTTCGTGAACGAATGAGTTCCCCGACGAGATTCGGATCGCCTCATAGGTGGTGCAAAGATCCAGTCCGGCTTTCTTTGCCGTGACCATGGCCTCACACAAGGTCAGCAGGTTGGCAGTCGCAAGATAGTTGGTCAGCACTTTCAGTATGGATGCGGACCCCAGCTCGCCAGTGTGCAGAATGCGCCGCCCCATGGCCTGTATGACTGGAAACGCCCGATCGAATGTGCTTCGCTCGCAACCGACGAAAATTGAGATGTTGCCGGTGGCGGCCCGATGGCAGCCGCCGGAAACCGGGCAATCCATGGGAAGTCCGCCTTTCTCCCTCACCCGCGCGCCCAGCCGCAACACTTCGCTCTCATCAGTGGTGCTCATCTCAGCCCAAAGACTGCCAGAATTCAAACCTTCAAGCACCCCATCCTGCCCTTCCATGACGGATGCTGAGATGGCCGGGCTCGGCAGACAGGTGATCACCATATCAACAGACGCGGCCAGTTCAGCAGGGGATGCAGCCCACTTCGCGCCCGAAGCCAGCAAAGGCTCAGCCGCGTCCCGGTTCAAGTCTCGCACAGTGAGATCAAATCCGTTTCTCAGCAGACTGCCCGAAAGCTTGCTGCCGACGTTGCCCAAACCAATGAAACCAATTCTCATAAACTCACCTCCGAACCCTATTGCCAAATTCTGTCAACGGTTGATCAGCAGCTCATCGACCGCATCCGAAAAAATCCAAGTCGCTCCTGAGCGAATCTCGCGCGCCAGCAGATTCATCGAATTGACAAACCCGGTGCCCCACGGCGCATTCAGCACCTTCAGATGACCGCGCATTCTGTTGTTGAGCAGCAGGAAGTGACCGGTGAATCCACCGAATCCACCCTGCTTGAACGCTTCGAACATTCTCCTGGTGTTTGTTGTTGCAATCAGCAGTTTTGCTGAATCAGGAAAGCCCTCAAGCTCAAGAAGTGTCACCGGTTCCAGCGACATCAAGTGATAATCGGCAACCGGCTGCAAGTCAGCCAGACAGTCCCGAAACCGTTGGCTTGCCTTCGAATTCGGCATCCGGCCCTTGAGCTCGATCATCAGATGCAATTCACCTGCGAACTGACTCACCACCTCCTCCAGTCTCGGCACAAGCGGACACAGCGTGCGCAGTTCATCAAACTCAGTGCGGCTGACTTCAACTGCGCCTTCTCCTGGAAGGCCCGCAGTATGCGGGTCGTGAATGACTACCGGCCAGTCGTCCAGTGTCCACTGAACGTCCAACTCTATTCCCCAGGCGCCTGCACTGCGCGCCGCCTCGAACGCCGCGAGCGTGTTCTCATAAATCGCATTCGACGGACTGACGCATCCCCGATGGGCCACCAGCCGCACGGTGCGCCATTCATCCGGGGTCATGGGTGTGCGGGGAATCCACCGGAACAGAGTGTCGGCGGCGGATTCAGCAATGCGAGTCGTCCAGTGCATGTCGGCTGAAACTCAATCCCTCCACTATGCACAAGTCAGCGCGTCAGGTCTTTGCGCCTTCAGCTTCGAGCAGCGCAACCACTTTGTCATACACCTCATCCAATTGTGACCGTGAAATGACCAGCGGTGGCAGCAGTCGCAGCACCGTGGTGCCGGCGGGCAGCGCAATCACACCCTGCTCCTGCAGTTTCTGAAGAATGGGCGTGACCCGAATCCTGAGCTCGATGCCGATCATCAGGCCGAGATGACGAATCTCGCGCACCAGTTTGGGCTTGTTCGCCATAATTTTGCTGACAAAGCGATCACCCAGCTGAGCCGCCTGATCGGCCAGATTTTCGCGCTCCATGAACCTGACGTTGGCCAGAAACGCCGCACAGGCCAGGGGATTGCCGCCGAATGTGCTGCCGTGCGCGCCAACCGTGGATTCGATTCGGTCGTTCACCAATATCGCACCCATCGGTACGCCGCCGGCGATGCCCTTGGCCAGACAGAGCACATCCGGCTCCACACCGTAGTGCTCACAAGCAAACATTCTTCCGGTACGGCAGAATCCGGTCTGAATTTCATCAATGATCAGTAGCGCGCCTTGCGACCGGCAAATCTCCACTGCCGCATCAATGTATGCCTGCTTGGCAGGTCGAACGCCGCCCTCGCCCTGCACCAGTTCCAGCAGCACTGCAGCGGTCTTTTCATCCACTGCGGCTTCAAGCTCGTCGATCCGATTGTATGGAACATGCGAAAACCCAGGCACAAGCGGATTGAAGGGTTCCTGATAGCTCTTGTTCGGAGTCGCGCTGAGCGCGCCCATGGTGCGGCCGTGAAAGCCGCGGTTTGCGCTGACCACCTGATTTCGGCCGGTGGATTGGCGGGCGAACTTGAGCGCCCCCTCAATGCTCTCCGCTCCGGAATTGCACAGAAACACCCGATCAAGGCCCGCCGGGCTGATTTCAACCAGTTTCTGCATGCAGTCGGCGCGGACATCATTGGGAAATATTCCGGCACAGGTGATCAGCCGCCGGGCCTGTTCAGAGATCGCTTGAGCCAGTTCCTGATTTCCATGTCCAATGTTGGCGACTCCGATACCTGCGGTGCAGTCGATGTACTGCTTTCCGCTGTCGTCCCAAACCAGCGCGCCTTCCCCTCTCACCAGCGACACCTCGCGGCTCTTGTAAACACCGACGCTGAGTCTGGTCTCGCGTGCATCTACACTCGTCATCATCGCTCTCCTTTGACTTACTTGATTATGGTTCCTGCTTCAGCCGCAGCGAACGGCGACTCCACGCGGCCGTCAGCAATGATCACCTCTGTCGCGCCCTGTTCAAACAGCTGCCGAAGCGCCAGCAGCTTGCGCTTCATTCTTCCACTCGCCGCAGCTTCCTGTGCTTCAAGTTCGCTTGAATCCAGCGACTTGATCAGGCTTGCTGGATCATCGCGATCAGCCAGCAAACCCGGCGCCTCAATAAACTGGTAGATTCGTCTGGCCTGCAGCTGCCTGTGAAGAACTGTAACGATATTATCGTTTTCGGCATTGATCGCAACCCCATGAGCATCGGCTATTGGAATGCTGATCACCGGGGTGAACCCCTCTTCCAGCAGCCATGAAAGGAGTCGCATGTTTAATTGATCCGGCTTGCCGGAATAATCTCGACGGATCAGCGTTTTGCCCTTCTCCTGAATGCGAATGCCGCGGTTGCGCTTGCCCTGAATCAGCCGCCCGTCCATACCACTCAGTCCAATGGCATTGACGCCCAGTATTTGACAGGCTTCAACAAATCGGTTTCTGACCACTCCTGCGTAAGTCATCATTATCAGGTCTATCAGGAATGAATCTGAATAGACACTCTCATAACCGGACACAGACTTGAGCGTCTCAATTGGCACATTCAGCGTTTCTGCAAGAGCATTTCGCGCTGCATTCGCACCTAGAACTGCAATGGTTGGCGCATCCAGTTCCGCGATGCCGCGCGCGATTTCAACTATGTTGATGTCCCGGCCCCCGCCAATCTTCACAATGATCGGCTGAACCTTTGAAGCTGGAGAGTTTGCCACTAATCTGGCCTAGAGATTTGCTCAATGGTGCTGTTGTCGATTGGCTGCCAGCCGGAACTGTTCGCGTAAGGAGTCGAACTGATAATGCAGATGCTGTCAGTCTGTTTCCTATGCATTTGAAAATAGTCAGGATTTTCGTTGTAAACGGTGCTCAGCCATGCATTCTTCCGGGTCGCAATCACCAAGTTCATGGCGCGGACATAACGGGTTTTCCTGATCAGGTGATGAACACCCTGCTGAATGGCTGATTCCATATCTCCCTCATCGAACCGTTTGATGAAATTAAACACCTTTTCCGCACCGATGCGACCCCTTTCACGAATTCGCACCCCCTGCAGCTCTCCATTGAAAACAAAAACCCTTTCACCGTCATCGAACGGCATGTTGTTGGCAACCTCAATGCCCTCATTGCGGTACGCGCTGCGAGCGTGCGCCAGAAAATACGCATTCGGCTGAAATTTCCCAAAATCATCCTCCCAGATGGGTTTGATGCTGTGATAGAACTGCCATCTGCCTTCGCTCAGCCAGGCGCAGCCCCAGCCGTGGCTCTGATCTTCCGGGCTGTTCTCCGCTGTATGGGCGAACTGCTCCAGGTGATACTGCATGCTGACAGGCTCAACACTTCTCACAACAAGCAGTCGGCACATTGGATCATCTCCTCGTCACGCGAGGCCGGCCATCAGGCGGGATAGAGGCCAGTGAACTCAAGGCCGGTCCGCTCTGCGATGCCATGCATGAGATTCAGATTCTGCACTGCCTGACCTGCGGCGCCTTTCATCAGATTGTCGAGTGCGCTGATGGCCACAACGCGATTCTCGTCAGCATCCCGCTCAAACCCGACATCGCAGAAGTTGGTGCCCGCCAGATGCCGAGGTTCCGGATAGCGGTGCACTCCGGAGCGGTCTTTGACGACTCGGACAAAAGGTTCATCCTGATACGTTCCGCGGTAAGCCTGCCACAAGGTCCGCTCGTCCGGCAGCTGCTGATCAGAAAATACATGACAGGTTGCGACAATGCCGCGCACCATCTCAATGGAAGTCGCTGAAAAACTGATTGAACTGATGCCGAGAGCCTGCTTCATCTCGGCTGCATGCCGGTGGCCGGTGGGACGGTAGGAGCGCACCGCGCCGCTGCGTACCGGATGATGGCTGCCGACACTTGCCTGACTGCCGGCTTCGCTAGAACCAACCTTGACCTCAGCAACAACCCTGTCAACTGAACAGGTGCGGATGATGGGCAGCAACGCCAGAATCACTGCGGTCGCGTTGCAGCCGGCGCAGGCGACATGATCAGAGGCAGCTATCCGAGCTTTGTGCAGCTCTGCGATGCCGTACGTGAATTCCTCCAGCAGCTCCGGCCGCGAATGCGGACTGCCGTAGGCTTTTTCGTACTCGCTTGCGCTGTTCAGCCGAAAATCCGCGCTCAGGTCAATGACTTTCGGCGCAAGCGACAGGCAGCGATCAATCGATGTCATTGCCTTGCCATGCGGCAGACAAAGAAACAGCACATCACAGCCGGTCAGCTGATCCGGCGCGCAGAATTTCATCGACACCAGCTTGCGCAGATTGGGATTGACAGAGTGAATGAATTTTCCGGCGCGGCTGTTCGAAGCCACCTGGCCGATCTCGACTTCCGGATGGCCATGCAGAAGACGAATCAGCTCACCGCCGGCATATCCGGCTCCACCAACAATGGACGCTCTGATCACTTTGCTTTTCAGGAGTGAGAGTCAACGACGAAATCAACCATCTCAGCTGGGATATTGACACCCGTCGGCTTGATGCTGTTTCGAAATTCCATGGTGTAGTTGACTTCGTTGACAAGCAGCCCGCGATCGGACTCAAAGAGGTCGATCGCCAGAACTCCGCCGCCAACCGCCGCTGCCGCCGCCAGCGACAGCTCGGCTATTTCACTGGTGATCGGGCAGTTGGTCGCAACTGCGCCGCGCGCTGTATTGGTGATCCAATGCGCCGACTCTCGGTAGATGCCGGCAATGCAACGGTCACCGACAACGAATGTGCGGATGTCGCGGCCGCGCTTTTCGATGTATTCCTGAATGTAGAAGATCGAGTGCTGATACGAGCCCAGCAGTTTCTTGTGTTCCAGGATGGATTCCGCGCTGGGCCGGTCATTGACTTTGGAAAGCAGACGGCCCCAGGAACCGATGACAGGTTTGAGAACGACGGGGTAGCCCAGTTCCTCAATCGCGGCAATTGCAGATTCCTCTGTATAGGCAACCCGAAGACGCGGCTGAGGGATGTCGTGCTGTGACAGTGCGATGGATGATTCAATCTTGTCACCACACACCCTGGCAACTGAGGCGCGGTTGATGCACGGCACACCGGCCTGCTCAAAAAACTGCAGACTGTAGAGCGCGCGCGAGTGGCTCACACAGCGCTCGAATGCAACGTCAATCTGCGGAACCCGCTCCATATCGAATATCAGATTGCGGTCGTCAAGCATTGAGAGATTGACGCCAACGCGGCTGCGAAACTCCTCGATCAGCTGCTTCTCCTCGAAGCGAATGACAGAGTGCAGAAATCCGATGTTCACAGGATGCGATCCGTGAACTGCATGGCTTACTGACCCCAGTCCTCGTCCAGTTCCGGCGCAACTTCCAGCTCGGGCGGGTCAACACTGGTCACTTCGAGTTCCGATCCACAGCTGGGACACTCCATCAGCTCACCCTGAATTGTGTCTTCCTCAAACTCGATTTCAGCTCCGCAAACGGGGCATTCTGCCATCTCTACATTCTCCAGTCAGTTGATCTGATCGCCGATCTTCGGCTTCACTCTTCAGGCGGTGTCGGGTACATCAGGATTTCGTGCAAGTCAACTCGCGGGTGCTGCTCGACGGCAAACATAATCGCCTCTGCGACATCCTCGCGCTCCATTGCATTGGACCTGATCTCACCGCCGAAAATCTCGGTGTTGGTCACGCCCGGCTCCACGTTGGTGACGCGGATGCCAGTTCCTCTCAGTTCCTCCCGAAGGTTATAGCCCATCCCCGTAACAGCCCACTTGGTCGCACCGTACATTGAGCCGGCAATGGGTCTTCGGCCGGCCGCTGAGCCAAGCAGCAGAATGTGGCCTTTGCTTTTCTTGAGCGCCGCGAGAGTGGCTCTGATGGTGAGTCCGGCGCCATAGACGTTGGTCATGATCATCTCATGCCAGCGCTCTGGATTCCCCTCCGCGAATCCACCGCCGGTATGGTAGATTCCGGCATTGGCAAGGACTACGTCAATCTGACCGAACCGATCAATCGTCTGCCCCACCATTTCCTGCTGCTCTTCCCATCGGGTGACATCGCACTGGACCGCCAGCGCGCGTGTCGGACCGCCAAGCTCGGCACACAATTCGCTGAGTCGGTCCGCTCTGCGAGCCGCCAGAACTGTGCGAAACCCGCGCTCGGCCGCCGCTCGCGCAGTCGCCGCGCCAATTCCACTCGACGCACCGGTGATCAAGAAAACTTTATCGGTCATTGGCGGCCCTGAATTGACTGTTTATCCACATGACGAAAAGCGAATATTATAAAGTCCGGATGTGCGGCTCATTGCGTGTTCAATGCGAGAGTGGCACTGCCTACACTCATCAAATCAAGAGAAAAATATTGATTGAAACCCAAATTCTATAACAGAAAATCTCGCTCACACCTTGCCTCCAAGACTATTCCAGTTATGAACTTCGACACAATTAAGCCAGAATGGAATGAAGAACTTGTGGACTTTTTGCAGACGATTGAAAGTGCTCCGCTGTTCGTATCACTATTTATTTCAGCGAAAACTCTTGATAAAGTGGCAGAAAACGTAAATGAACCTGATGATGTTCATTATTCACATGGTTTCATGTATAGATTTTGTCTGTTTCTTGTCCATAACACTCGCTCATGTATACAAAAATTGAGTTTTGTATGCATGTCACCACAACATGTATAGAAATTGGGTATTTCATATACATGTCAACTTAACGTGTATAGAAAACGAGATTTTTTGTGCATGAAATACTTTTGTGTGCAAAAGCTACATGATCGGAATGTACCGAACCTCTTAATCACGCTACCCATCAACCACTTTTCACGATTGATTCCGCCAGTCTTCGATTTCAATTCTCTCTTGCCACTTCGCCAACAACCACCTGCCATCTCTGGACAAATTCCAACCGCTCAACACCAACTGCCTGCTGTGGCCTGCCGAAAGATAATAATGTAGACTTCTGACTATCGAATCGATGCGTATTCAATGCCAACCAACGTAAGTCCAGAATACAAGAAGGCTGAGCAGGCTTTCCGCGCCGCGCGGGAGCTGCCGGACCGTTTGCAGTGCCTGAAGGAAATGCTGCGAACCATTCCGAAGCACAAGGGAACCGAGCATCTGCAGCGGGACATTAAGACGCGCATCAAGATGCTGACTGATGAGCTGGCTGGCCCGCGCAAAGGCGGAGCCCGCACCGGGCCTTCGCTATCGGTGCGGCCGGAAGGCGCCGCTCAGCTGGCATTGCTCGGCGCACCCAATTCAGGCAAGTCCCAGCTGCATCACAGGCTGACAGGAGCGCGCTCGGAAATCGGCCCCTATCCGTTCACGACACAGATACTGCTGCCGGGAATGATGCCTTATGAGGATGTACACTTCCAGCTGGTTGACCTGCCGCCCGTCTCAAAGGATTTTTTTGAGCCGTGGATGGTGAATTCACTTCAGACCGCCGATGCCGCGATTCTGGTTATTGATATTTCCGATCCCGAGTGCATCGATCACATCGACCAGGTCATCGCCCAGCTGGACCAGCGCAAAGTGAGTCTGACCGATCAATTCGATTCGAAATTGGCGAACGGGGCTGGCGAGGCTGAAGATCCGGAATTCGATCCGTTTCGTATCGCTCTGCCTGCCATCCTCGTCGCCAACAAAATCGATCTTGCAACTGCGCCGGGTGAGCTTGACGCTCTCAATGAGCTGGTCAGCTATAACTTTCCGTCTATTGCGGTATCTGCACTGAATGGAGACCACTTGGATGTGTTTCCCCGAATGGTTTTTGAGAAGCTGAATATTGTGCGGGTGTACACCAAGATTCCGGGCAAACCGCCTGATACGGACAAGCCGTTCACTCTGCGGCTGGGCGGCAGAGTGTCCGATGTCGCCCGGCAGATTCACAAAGACTTCGAGGAGACCTTCAAGTTCGCGCGCATCTGGGGAAAGAATGTCTTCGCAGGTCAGCAAGTCGGTCCGGATCATGTGCTGGACGATCTTGATATTCTGGAAATTCATGTCCATTGAGCCTTTCAAGTTCGACTCCTGAAACAGGTCTGGCACTCGATTCAACAAAATAAAATTAGTGGCGCGAATGCGTTTGAGCCTGAAGCGCTGAACCAGAATTCACTTGCAACCATAATCCTCGATCGAATAATTTCATCAGATCAATCAGCATACTTGCCTGTCCTGCTTCAATCAGCCAGCTGAAACCATCCCACAAAAGATCGTCATGAATGCCAAGCCCCGCATGAATCAACGCGAACGCAAAATTGTGGGTCTGATCGGCGCGGCACACTCTTTCTCGCATTTTTACTTTCTTCTGCTGCCGCTTCTGTTTCCGATTCTTTATGATGTCTACAACGTCAGTTATGCGAAGCTTGGCATTGGCTACGCAGTGTTCAGCGTCGCCACCATGGTTTGCCAGGCACCGATTGGTTTTATTGTCGACCGATTCGGCGCGCGCTGGATCTTGATGGCAGGCGTTGCAGTCGAATCTGTGGTGCTGGCGCTGTTCGGTGTCTTCTCAACCTATACCGGCTACCTGCTGCTGATGGCGGCGGCCGGTGTTGCCAATTCCGTATATCACCCCTGCGACTATTCAATTCTCACCCGTTCGATCAACCGGGAGAGTCTCGGCAAGGCTTTTTCCATTCATACTTTCTGCGGACAGGTGGGATCAGTGACTGCTCCGGTCATTATTGTCATGATCACGGCGGGTCTCGACTGGTCGTATGCACTGATGATCTGCGGGGCAATGGGAATTGTAATTCTGGCGGGGTTGTTCATTGGTTTTCGCGGCGTTGTGCTCCCTGATTCAAGCGACTACGAAGGCATTGTTCAAAAAAGAACCAGCAGTTTCAAGCTGCTTCTCAGCGCACCGGTGCTTCTGGGGTGGCTGTTCTTTCTCGGCTATGCGATGAGCAGCACCGGACTTTATGATTTCTCCGTTGCGGCGCTGACTGAGATCTATGACTCGACACTCGGGCAGGCCGGCATCGTCATCTGGCTGTTTCTGGCGGCCGACGCTGTGGGAATACTCTGGGCTGGGTTCATGGCGCACCGCTGGAAGAATCACGAGTGGGTGGTGGCCAACTGCTTCATCATATTCACCGTTTGCATGATCTTCATCACACTGGTGCCCCTGTCGATGACTGCACTTGCAATCGTCATGATGATCGGCGGAGTCTTCTATGGATTCATCGCACCGTCCAGAGATGTGATCATCTCCAATCTGGCGCCGGCAAAAGACATGGGCAAAGTCTTTGGCACGATTACGACGGGATTCAACGCCGGCGGCATTATCGGACCGCCACTGTTCGGCCTGATGCTTGACCTTGGCGATCCATACTCCATTTTCTGGGGGGCAGGCGTGATCGCCATCCTGACTGTTCTGACTGTCATCAAGCCTTCAGCCATCAAACTCCTTTTTCGACCCTCTGCAGAAAGGAGTTAGGCATGCCCCGCGGAACACCAACCTGCGGTGTCGGGCTCATGAAGCTGCTCGAAAACTACGGCACCGAGTTTGTGTTTGGCATACCCGGCGTTCACACGCTTGAACTTTATCGCGGAATAGCAGAGTCGGGCATTCGACACGTCACCCCGCGAAACGAGCAGTCCGCCGGTTTCATGGCTGACGGCTATGCGCGTGCAACGGGCAAAGTCGGTGTCTGCTGCCTGATCACTGGACCTGGTGTTACGAACGCCGCGACATCGCTTGCGCAGGCGTATTCCGACTCGGTTCCAGTTCTGGCTGTCTCAAGCGTCAACAAAACTGCAAGCCTCGAACTCGGTCAAGGTGATCTGCACGAATTGAACGCACAGAGCAGACTCACCTCTCACTTCACTGCTTTCAGCCAGACAATTCTGTCAACCGAATCTGTTCCGGAAGTCATATCAAGGGCCTACGCGGTCTTCGAAGCATGTCGGCCGCAGCCGGTGCATGTGGAAATTCCCATTGATCTGATCAGTGAAACCGTCGAATGGGAACCCATTCCGGCCAGCCGAGTCCAAGCTCCGTGCGCACCGCAGGAACTGCTGGTTCAAGCCAGTGATTTGCTGAAAGCGGCGAACAATCCGGCGGTTATTCTGGGCGGCGGCTGCAGGCATGCGGCAAAGGAAGCGGAGGAATTGATTTCAGCTCTGAATGTGCCGGTCGTAACGACGTTCGCCGGAAAAGGCATCGTATCGGAAGAGCATCCGCTCAGCTTGGGCGCCAATCTGCTGCATCCGCCCATTCTGAATTTTCTCAAGGAAGCGGATGTCGTGCTTGCCGCGGGCACACATCTTTCGGAAACCGATATCTGGAGTCGGGGCGGAGATATCGAATTTGACGGCAAGCTCATTCGAATAGATATTGATGCCTCGCAGCTGTATCAGAACGCCGCTCCTGACCTTGCCATTGTCGGTGATGCGCGTCATGCTCTGGGTGAGTTGGCAAAACTGCTGAACTCCAATAATTCAGATCAACGGCACAATCAAAAAGACACAGCTCAACTTGTCCAATACTTGAGAAACAGCACCAAGCCCCATTGGTACGAACGGACTGAATTGCACATCAAAGTTTGGGACAAGATCAGAAGCGCTCTGCCCGATCACGGCATTGTTGCTGCTGATTCAACGCAGCTCGTCTACAGCGGCAACTATTGTTTTCCATCCCGCCTGCCTCGGACCTATCTCACCTCGACCACGGGATACGGCACGCTGGGGTATTCTCTGCCTGCCGCCATCGGAGCCCAGTTGGGCAAACCTGACTGTCCAGTTGTATGTGTCGTCGGTGATGGCGGACTGATGTTCACCATTCAGGAGCTGGCAACAGCTGTTGAGCACCACCTGCCGATCGTCGTAATTCTATGGCACAACGACGGCTATGGGGAGATCAGAGACAATTTCAACGACAGGAAAATTCCGTTGGTTGGCGTCGATCTAGAAATGCCGGACTTCGTTCAGGTTGCCCGAGGCTTTGGCTGTTATGCGCAGAGAGTGTCCGATATTGAGCAATTGCCCTCTTTGCTTGAAACAGGGTTTGCTGCGGACCGACCAACGTTGCTTGAGTTACACGAAGATACAGTGACCTTAAGTTGACATCATTGAATTGGAATTAGTTGTTTGAAGCCGCAAGCGCAGAAAAAGTTAACATTTTGAAATCCAACACTTTTGGTGTTCCAGCTCGATCACATGATTGAGTCGATAACGAATGTATTCCGCACCTCGCGAATGTTAAATTCCTCGCTTTACCGATAACCACAAAATCAGTAGTCCTGGCCTCTTGTATGTGCCGGGTCAGGAATTCGAGGCCCGCGCTTTGGGCGCTCAATCCCCATTTGTTTCAATTGTTCCTGCAACTCTTTAGCGGACTTTTTGAAACTTAAATCAAATTCGCCATTGCTCTTGACAATACCTCGGAATTGCTGCTGAAATTTGTTCATCATCATTCTCCGTGTTCGAAAACGCAGCTATACATCAGGCACAGCGGCTGAAGCGCGTTTCAATTCTCTGAACTGAGTGAGGTAGATTTCGTATTCGGGCGATTCATTCGAATTTCGGTTTCGGAATTTCCACCTCGCACCTTAATCACGAAGTTCAGTAATCCCTACCTCTTGTATGTGCCGGGTCTTCAATGAGGGGGCCTTGGCGTTGAAGCTCAATACCCATGCGCTTCAATTTTTCCTCCATCTCTTCAGCCTTTTTAATGAAGTCCAAATTTAAATTTCCCCTACTTTTCTCGATACTGTTGAATTGCTGCTCAATTTTGTTCATGATCACTCTCCGACTTGAAGTAGCATGCCGTTCTTAAGCAAAAGTATATCTTTGAAGTCTTCATAAAATCAACTATAAACGCGTGAACTCGCTTGACAGAGTCGTGAAATTGAGAGTCCATGCTCATATCCTCAATCTTCAAATCCAACTCATCTTGCAGTACTTTCATCGAAATTCCACGCGTATGTGAATGCCATCTTTTCGTGTCGTTCAATTTCAATGCAATTTCTTTTGCCCGATTCTGTTTCTTCTCCTGATCAACTTCTTCGCCCGTTGATTGCCTTTTGTTCCAATTCTTGAACTTGAAAGCTGGCAACCATTTTTCCAGCAGTTCTACTGAATGCTCTCTTGCTTGTTCATATCGATGAAGACTCGCCAAGTCAAGTTTTCCGGCCAAACTGAATTCTAGCGGACTCAATTTACCTTCTATGGACTTCTCGCTGAATTCCTTGAGCTTTTCCAAGTAGCCCAATCCTGGCAACCACTTGCCGTCAACAAAGAACTGGGGGTCAATCGGTCCCAATTGGGAGTAGTAGTCCATATAAATATTGTCAGCTGACAACGCGAAGACTGTACCAGCGGACATCGCTTGATCAGGAATTATGAAATCGACACATTTATAGTGGTGACGGATTACACTCACCGTCCTTTCAACCGAATCAACCAAGCCACCACCGGTATTCAAGAGTATCGTGAGGGTATCGTTTCTGTCCCCACTTTCTGCTGAACCTTCGATTTCATCTCTAACATTTCCAGCCAGGTCACTATGCATCGGCCCGTAAATTGCCATAACATCGGATTCTCTGGCTATTGCCAATTGACTGAGATCCCATTGAAGCATTTCTTCAATGAAATTTTCGACTTGAGTCATCTTTTTCACCCATGAATTTCAAATATGCCGATTCAATAAGTAAGTGCTGAAAAAATTGATTTGTCTTCAATGCAACCCAACCACTCTGAAGTAATGTTCGCTTCGATTGCAGTCATCTATGGTGCAGATGTCGGCAGTCGCCAACTGTTCTGCCTCCTTCACTGTCCGATTTCATATTGCTCATTCTTTTGTCTGTGTACGCTCCCTCCAGTTCTCGATTGTATCGTTGAGTTTAAACTCAACTGATTCGCAAACCTTCATGGACAACTCTGAAGCTTATTCCGAGCGGTACGACCATAAGCGCCAACTTCATATGAGGGCTATCGCGCTGATGCGGCTACTATCAGCCGAAAAGCTGAACGTGCCAGCAATTCAGATCAGCGAAGAGGTTTTGCTGTCTGGCAGGAATGCGCCAGCAGTAGCCGCATTCTGCCTGCGGCAACGCCCACATCTGCAAAAGAATTAGCTTTCTTGATATGCTGAGACGCGTTTCGACGGTCTGCGAAGAGCGTATCTCGAAACGCCATTCCAACGCACTTGCTCAAGTCATTTGATGCAAGATTCTTTGCCTTGAAAACATGCACAAAAGCGGGGATTTGCTGCTCGTTCCCGCAACACGCTTCCTGAAATAGACATTTCAATTGCTGGAATGCGGAGTATTATACGCAATTTGGCAATGCAATTCGTGAATATCTGCGCAGTTTTTCGAAATTCACAACTTTGGCTACGCGTTTTCCACCTCCCCATTTTAACCAGCAACCCGCCATCAAGCCTGCTTCGGAAACTGATAGAATGAATCTAATCAAAAGTTTCGGACACCTGCTGAAAATCTCTACTCAATTCGCATGAAAATCCGAGAACGGCTTTTTTACTTCACTGAGCGGATATTTCGAGCAACAAACACCCGCTTTGAGACTCTATTCACAACTTCCGAAACTGAAAAGGAGACGCCAGCCAAGCAACCGGAACCTGCTCCGGATCATCCAACTGATCCGCTTGACGTATCGCTGATCCAGGTGGTTCTGGACAGTCAGGCTCCGCGTCGGCTTCAGAATGCATTGATTCAGGCTGATGAAGCGGATATGCTGCCGCATGAAACGCTTCGAGATTATGTTGAGGATCGCGATGCTGGAATCAAAGCCTATTTCACACTGCCCAACCTCTCGGGCGGTTCGATATTCGAACTGGAATCATTGCTGACACTGGCTGTCAAGAATCGGCAGCCGCAAGCGGAACAGCAAGATCATTTTTCAGGAGAGCTTGATCTCGAATATCCCCCTTCCTGGGAAGAACTAACCCGCCTGATCGAATGGCATTCGAATTTATCCGATCAGTATGTCTGGCTGACCGCCCGATACCTGAATCTGCCCTGGCCTTCCGAACTTCTGTATCTGCAGCTGATTGACGTTGACCGGCTCAGCGCTGATGAGCTGGAGCAGTTGATCCAGCCTCACATCCAGAACGCCAGCGAGAACGCAGAACTGGCGACTCTGCGAGAGGTTTTGAATTTTTGGAATGCGGAGCGCGGCCAGTCGGCACTGGAGCGAATGCAACCGGAAACATTGGCCAGAACGGCAGTGCTTTCGGAAATTCCGGGTATTGCCGCTGAAATCCTGTTCAGACGGCTGAATTCGGCTGATGTACGGAAGCAGCCGCTGGCAAAGATTGCGCAGAACCTCGGATTGACAAGAGAGCAAGCCCGGCAGATCGAGTCCATAGCGATGCGCAGACTCAGCCAGCCGCCAACTCGCTACTACCTGAAGATTCTCCTTCACGATTGCCAGGAGGAACTGGAAGAATCCCTGCTGGGTCGCAATGGCTGTATCAAGAAGTCCGATCTCAAAAGCAGCTTTCACGACCCTGGCCTGATAAAGGCGTTGGCGATCCGCTGTCTGCATAAGACGCTCGCCGGTTACGCAGATGAGAGGTTTGTCAGTTTTCGCAACCTTTATCTCAAGTCGGGCGCTGACGATACGATCCTGGCTCGAGAGTTCGACGCGATTGAGGGTTCAATTCATAATCTGTCCATGCCGGTTCACTGCGAGATTGCCGCAACGGATCTTGAGGTGTCGCGCTTCTCGCTGGTTTGCTACGCCGCCAGCAAAGCCAGTCACGGCATTTTCGAAGATTATCTGCATGAGGGCCGAATCACACCCCGAAAACAGCGCGCAATCCGGCTGCTGCAGGTGTTCGGTGAGAACATAGGCGGCGGGCCGGCCACATTCGGAGAGATCTGCTCCGCCTACCGCTATGTCTTTCCAGATGCCGCATGCTCCATTCGGGACTTGAGGAATTCGCTGTACGACTATTCCGATCAGTTTCTGCCATTGACCGACGACGGCTTCGCATCCATCGCGAGATATTGCGAAGTTCTGAAGCGACCCGGCGCACAGCAGATTGCCATTCCCGCTTTGCCTGATGCTGAGTACAAGGCGTTCAATGCTGGCACTCTTTATGCTGAAATTGTAGATCTGGTCGATGAGATCGGACCCGCGCCGCTGCTTGAGATTCGAGCTGAGTTCACGCGGCGCTTTGAGGACAAGTGGTCAGCGAACAGCGTGTTTCCAGTGCTCAAGTCAACGAACTATTTCATACGCATGGCGCCCGGGATAATCGGCACCCTGCCGATGGTTGACAATGAGAAAAAGCTGGGGATGCAATCCGCATTGGAAAGCGAGATGCAGGTCAAGTACTACATTTATGCCAAAGCGTCACAAAGCTGGTTCAGCTATCCACTGTGGAATCCGGAGGTTGAATTTCAATGGTGCATATTGGGAGACGGGCGGCTGCCCTGGGAGACCTATGCGTCGCTGCTCTCCATTGCCAATCCGGCAGGCTGGCCGATTTCCGAAGCTGAGAAGAGTTACTGGCAGAAGCGAGTCGACCGCGAGGGAAAATTCTCCCTGTCTGCGACACCGCTTCCACTGACACAGATGCTGCCAACCGTCCGCGATATCTGCACACTGGCGCTGTTCATTGGCGAAAAACCTTCAATTTCGTGGCTGGATGTCAATCGGGTGCTGGGTTATCGGATCGACAGTCGAAGCAGCATGAGCTTTCTTGCCATTCTCGCGAAACTGGGCATTGTTCGCATTGAGGACAACTGGCTTTTGCCGATCAAGGTGTGCCCGGGGCAGGCATACCGATTCCTGAACGAAATCGTCTGCAGCCATCGGCTGAACAGTCTGTGGCGAGATATTCCGGAACTGGTGGAGTCAAACCCGGACATGAAGTCCATCTGGATCAATAAACGGGAGCTGGAAAGTTTGCTGGAACAGCTGCAGTCAATGAGCGCCTCAGGAAAGCCATCATACTGGCAACCGAGTCTGTTTGACAAATTTGATTCGGATTGACTTTCAATCGGACGAAGTAACGGCTGGAAGATTGTCTCATTGGCTTTCTTTCGGAAATGTCAGCTTTTCACTTCAGACTTGGCTGTGCCACTGTATCAGTCAACAGAATTGTTCCGTAATCACTGGCCGATGCAAATTCATCGGCGCGCGGTGCAGATTCAAGGAGTGATGAAAAACTTTCGCCGAAATTCAATCACACTTTAGTGGTGGAGTAAAATCAAAACAGCATTCCGTAGACGAAATATCACAATGAGCCAGTCGCAGACAAATTCTGAAACAGCTTCACGCAGGGCAACCTATCAGGATGTGCTAGATGCTCCGCCCCATCTGGTGGCAGAAGTTGTCGATGGCAAACTCTACACTCAGAGACCCGCCATTCCACATCAATTCGCAACTTCGAGACTGAACAGCCTGATCGGCTTGCCCTTTGACCTCGGCGAAAACGGTCCCGGTGGCTGGTGGATTCTCTATAAACCTGAAATTCATTTGGATGACGATATCCTGGTGCCAGACACTTGCGGCTGGAATCGCGAGCGAATGCCCGCTATTGAGGCAGGAGACTACATCACACTGGCTCCAGACTGGGTTTGCGAAGTGCTGTCACCCGAAACTGAGAAGCTTGATCGCGGTGGCAAACAGGAAGCGTACGCCCGCGAAGGTGTGAGCCACCTCTGGATTGCAGATCCCGCCGACAAGACGCTGGAAGCGTTTCAGCTGATCGGCGCCGAGTGGGAGCTGGTCGACAGACTGGACGATGATGCACTTGTTTCGCTGCCGCCATTCGAAGCGATCAGTTTCAATCTTGTTGATTTATGGCCGCCGGCCGCGGTTCGCAAAGGCACAGCGACGATATAGCAATCAAGCCACCTGCGTTCCAGACAGACGCGGAGCCAGTCGAAACATCGAAATAGAATTCAATGGATTAGAACTTGCCAGCTGTTGAGATTGCGGCAGGTATTTCTGCGCGGTTTCGAGTGCCGAAGTTTGATCTTCAGCTCGCGATTTGAAACTGCTACAAGGTGCCGTCGACTTTGAGACGCTCATGCATGATGGGACTCGTTGTCGTGAACTGAACTCTCTGCTTGATCTCCGGGTACAGATAGTGCTGCACCCCGAATGCCGCCATGGCGGCCTCGTGAAATCCGCAAAGAATCAGTTTTTTCTTGCCAGGATAGGTGACGATATCACCGATTGCGAAAATGCCCGGCACACTGGTCTGACTCTCCGCGGTGTCAACCACCACAGTTTTTCTGCTCAACTCCAACCCCCATTCAGAAATCGGGCCGAGATTCGGGGATAAGCCGTAAAACACCAGAAGCTCGTCGAACTCAATGTCGCATGCAGTCGGATTATCGCCGAAAGTCACCATTCTGAGTCCAGTCAACGAATCGCCTTCCTCAATGATGCGCTCAATTCGGCCGATGTGACAGGTCAGCGCCCCATCCGCGCGCTCGGCAATACGCTTCATCTTCTCCACCGATGCGGGCGCGGCGCGAAATTCCTCGCGTCGGTGAATCAGCGTGACTGACCTGGCAATGCCATGCAGTTCCAGAACCCAGTCCAAGGCGGAATCGCCGCCGCCCAGAATAGTGACTGATCGATCCCGATAGCGCTCCTTGTCGCCTACATGGTAGTTCAGGTTCCTGCCTGCGTATTTTGCGGCGCCCGGTGTTCGAAGCGGGCGCGCATCGAATGCGCCCAAACCGCCGGCGATGATCAGCGAACCTGCGTCAAATTCCGTGCCGCCCGATGTTCTCACATAAAACCTGCCTTCATCCTGCTTGTCGACATGAGTCACCTGCTCACCCAGAACATACCCTGGTTCAAACGGCGAAGCCTGCTGCATAAGAAGATCAACAAGCTCCTGAGCTCCGACCACCGGGTAACCTGGAATGTCGTAGATCGGCTTGTCAGCGTACAGCGTCGAGCATTGGCCACCGGCACGCGGTATGGAATCAACAATGTGACACTTGATTCCCAAGAGCCCCAGTTCGAAAATCTGAAAGAGTCCGCAAGGACCCGCACCCACAATAACAACTTCGGTTCTAATCATTTATCAGAAGACTTCCTTTTCTACAGATACAACTTGCGGCAGACGCGTGATGACAATTCGCACAGCCACCTTCGATCTGCGAAATTATATTTCGTGTTTTCTATGGACTATGCCGGCGAATCTGGAGAAAGGCGGAGGTAAGCAACTTCAGCTCGGTTCGGTCTGGCTGTTTGAATCATCTGGAAACACTTGGAAATAGCCTTCTATCGATGCCACTTTCAGCGGCGTATCGTACAGGTGACTTAGAATCTCGTCCGTGAAAAGCTGCCGCTTGCTCCCAACAGCGTTGATGTTTCCATCCTTCAGCAGGACTACAAAATCCACTTCCGGCGGAATCTCATGAATGTGATGGGTGACCAGGACGATCTGCTTGCCGCGCTCAATCAGTCTCCGAATGACTCGCAGATAATGAAACGTGGCATTGATGTCCAAGCCGCTTGTCGGCTCATCCAGAACCAAGGTCGATGGTTCATTGACCAGGGCGCGGGCCAGGAGAAAGCGTCGCTGCTCACCGGTTGACATGCGCGAATAAGGCTTGTTCGCCAGTTCGCTGATGCCCAGATCATGCATCACCCGATTCGCCAGATCCACCGACTTCGCGTCGAACTCCTGATGATCATAAATCCCCACACTTGAATGAAACCCGGACAGAACAACAGAAAGCCCGTTCACATAGCCGAAGTAGCGATTCTGCAGATCTTGCGAGATGAATCCCAGATTCCGCCGCAGCTCCCAGACATTCCACGTCTCGTTGCCCAGTATCCTCACCCAGGAATCGTCCGTGCGAACTGGATAGAGCTCGCGCATCAGCACCTTCAGCAGTGTGGATTTGCCGGCACCGTTCGGACCCAGAATGGCGATGCTGCGCTGTGTCGGCAGCTGCAGCGAAAAGCTGTCCAGCACCTTCTGAGCGCCGCGATACACGGTGGTGTTTCTCATGTCAATCAGACAATCCATGGCTGTCGGAGTTCAATGGGCAGGTGAAAATAGGAAACCAATGATTGATGCGGGCACATTTTAACAGGCAAACAAGCGGGCGGCTCTCACAGTAAATCAATCATAATGGCAGTTCAGGCATCGCGTCTGTACCAGATTTTGCAATGATTTTGATCGCTTCAACAGACTCAGTGACATAAATGGCACTTCTCATCACCGATGAATGCATCAATTGCGATGTGTGTGAACCTGAATGTCCGAATGAAGCCATCTTCATGGGGCCGGAAATCTATCAGATCGAGTCTGCGCTGTGCACGGAATGCGTCGGCCACTTCGAATCTCAGCAGTGCGTGGAAGTCTGTCCGGTCGAGTGCATCATCGTCGACCCGGACTGCACCGAAACTGAAGCTCAGCTGCTGGACAAGTACAAAAGGATCATCGCGGACACGCGCGCAGCCTGACAATTCACGTCTGGCAATGCCTGCAGTAATAGGTTGAGCGCTGTCCGATCACCTGGCGCACAATCGGCTTCTCACAAGCCAAGCACGGTTTCCCCTCTCTCTCGTAAACCGCGAGGTCCTGTTTGAAGTAGCCGGGAGCCCCGCTTCCGTCCACATAATCCCTGAGTGTCGTGCCGCCGACGGCAATGGCGTCCTGCAGCGTCTCGCGGATGCTCCCGGCCAAGCGGCCATACCGTTCCAGTGATATGCGTCCGGCTGCCCGACGCGGGTTGATGCCGGCGCGGAACAGCGCCTCGGATGCGTAAATGTTTCCGACACCAACCACAATCCGACTGTCCATAATGAAATTCTTGACTGCTACCTTGCGCTGTCTCGCAACGCGATAAAGGCAGTCGCCATCGAACTCCTCCGTCAAAGGCTCCACACCAAGACTCGCCAGCAGCCGGTGATCCTCGGGCTCGCCATCGATCCAAAGCACACAGCCGAATCGCCGCGGGTCCCGCAATCGCAATCTTCGCGCGCCGTCAATCTCGAACTCGACGTGATCATGCGGCGCCGGAGGCTCATCCAGTGATGAGAGGCGCAGACTGCCCGACATGCCGAGATGCACCATGACATGACCCGGCGGCAGTTCGATCAGTATGTACTTGGCGCGTCTTCGCACCGAGCGCACCGATTTTCCGACTGCCTGCTCAGCAAGCGTTTCTGGCACCGGCCACCGCAATCTCGCGTCGCGTACGATTGCGGCTGTGATGGTGCGACCCTCAAGGTACGGCGCCAGCCCGCGCACAGTGGTTTCAACTTCAGGCAGTTCAGGCATAGTCTACAATTTACAGCCAATCGCGTTTGCTTGCCTGCGTCTTTTTCAACACCAGCCCTGCCGATCATGGAATTTCAGGTTCTCAACCAATCTACCGGCCGCACCTATCCGACTCGGGCCGACGAGACAGTGCTTGACTCGCTGCTGCGCCAAGGCACTGCGGTTCCGTACAGCTGCCGCAATGGCACCTGCGCCGCATGCAAGGCCACTCTGGTATCCGGCAATGTGGTTTACGACCCGTATGACCGCGCCGCATTGTCAGATGAGGAGATCGCGAACGGCGCGATTCTGCTTTGCCGCGCCCACCCGACTGAAGATCTTGAGATTTGCGCGGATGAGATCGAGCTGCTGTCGAGCGTGGCGATTCGAAAACTGCCCTGCCGGGTCGTCGAGCTCAACCGGCTTGCGCACGATGTGATGGAGGTCAAGCTTGCTCTGCCGCGCGACACCGCCTTCAATTTTGTCGCCGGACAGTACATCGATGTGATGATGCGCGACGACAGACGCCGCGGCTTCTCCATTGCCAGCGCTCCCGGACAGGAGGTTCTGACACTGCATGTGCGTCACGTCCCCAAAGGAAGATTCACCGGCCACATTTTTCAGTCGATGAAGGTCCGCGACATACTGCGTTTCGAGGGCCCGCTCGGCACCTTCTTTCTGCGAAACAGCTCCGATCGGAAGATCATCATGGTTGCCGGCGGCACCGGGTTCGCGCCGCTCAAATCAATTCTGGAAAATGCTTTTCAGGATGCCGGGCACAGCCGACCGATTCACCTGTTCTGGGGGGTGCGCGCACTGCGCGATCTGTATCACCGCGAACTCGTTCAGAGGTGGGAATCGGAACACCCGGAGCATTTCAGCTTCACGGCTGTCCTGTCTGAACCGCAGCCCGGCGATGAGTGGACCGGTGAAACCGGCTGGGTGCATGATTCAGTGCTTCGGCGCTATCCTGATCTGTCTGACTTCGAAGTCTACGCCAGCGGACCGCCGCCGATGATTGAGATCATCCGCGACACCTTTCCCAGCTGCGGTCTGCCGGCAGACGGGCTCTTCTACGACTCTTTTGAGTTCTCCTCAGATTCGCTGTATCCGGCTGAGTCAGAGGAGTGACTGGCAATGTCAAGACGGGCGGGCGCTTCAATCCCCGCCCTGTAGACGCGGAATGCCTCCTCGCTGCGGTTCTGCTCCTCGAAGAGCTTCCCCAACTCTTCATACGCATCTCTCCGGCCGCCAAGATCAATTGACTTCTTGAGATGCGCCTGGGCCTTGCCTGCAAGGCCGACGCGCCGCGCCAGCCGGCCAGCCGTGAGCAGCAGGTCTGAATCTTTTGGATGATGCTGAACCCACTTTGCCGCGGTGTCGTACAGCCGGCGGTCGTCCATCTGACCGTCAATCAATCCATAAAGATAGACAAGGTTAGAATTCCAGCGCCGATCAAGCGCATGGCGGATCACCTTGTCCACCTCCTTGTGGCGATTGAACTCAAACAGTTTCCGGACATACGCGGTGATCAGTTCCGGGTTCATCTGCTCAGGACTTGACAGGCTTTTCCAGAGCCTCTGCAATTCGGCTGACTGGCGGGCTGATCGCAGACGATGCCGAGCCACCTTGGCCGACAGGTCTCGCAGTTCAGCCGCTGAGCGGGCCTGAGACTTCTGCAGATGCGGGATCAGCTGTGCCAGAGCCTCCCAATCCTCGACTGTTTCGTAGGCTTCAGCCAGCATCCCGAAGGCTTGGGCGTTTTTCGGCAGCTTTGCGCAGAGCTTCTTCAGCTCCTCAATCGCGGCAGGATGCTCTCCCTGCTCCATCTGCAGCCGGCAGGAAATCAGTGTTACCAGCTCCTGGTATTGCGATTCCAGCCCGCGGGCTTTTTTGAGGTACTTGTCGCGGCGCGCCAGTTTGCCCTGCTTCTGGGCTGCGTAGGCGGCCGCCAGATAGCTGATGACCGGCTGTGGCAGATAGGACGCTGAGCTGTCCAGCAGCTGCTCGGCTTTGGACCAGTCACCCAGCAGCAGATGCTGCAGACCCTTGATTGACGCCGCATACTTCTTCTGCTCCCGGTACTCCCGATAGGAGCGGCCCAGCCTGCCGGGCATTCTGACGACACCCGACAGAACCTCAAGACCGACAAACAGAAACAAGGTGATCAGCACAACAATCAGAAGCCCCAGCACAAGCGAGAGCTCCACTTGCCATACGCCCCACTGCAGCATGACGTAGCCGGGCTCATCAATGACAAAGGTCGTCGCGACCGAGACGACACCGATCAGAACCAGCAGAATCAGCAGATAGAACATGGATCACTCGACGGGTGTTCGAGCAAGGATTTCCTGAAGCAGATCGTAGGAGCCCGAGACATCCGGCACCTGCGCCGCGACCGGTGTGCCCAGCAAATCGTCCAGTGCATTTGCAAAGGCGGCTACCGAATGGGCTGCAACATCGAACTGATCCTGCAGCACCGACTTCACGAATTCCAGATTGGCCTGGTAGACGCTCTGCTCTTCCTGCAACGCGGCGAGCTGCGCGGCGGCCAATGCCAGCTTCAGCCGCTCAGTGAGCTCGTCTTTCTGGTTTGGATTGATGGGCAGCGGCTCCGACTCGGAAATCCGCGTGACGCGGATCAGAGATTTCAGATCCGTCCATACTGCATCCAGCGTGCCGCGCACACCGGATGCCGGCTGCTCTTCAGACTGCTCTTCAACCGGCTCATCTGACGTTTCGGACAGATCGGGCAGCTGAGTGCGGATCGGCAGCTCATCAATGATCTGGATCAGTTCCAGCAGCTGATTGGAAATTTCCTCAAGATTGGTCACCTTCATCACCTTCAGCAGCTCGATCTCCTTGTTGAGCTGCGCCCGCACGACCAGCAGCTGCGGGTCTGCCACCTGTCCAACCTGATCGACAGCCGACTGCCAGATCGGCAGTACCGCTTCAGGATTGCGGGTCAGCTTGAGCTGCTTGCCGCCGATCAGCAGCAGCAGTGAGACATCGTCAAGCTCCCAGTCGGAGGGCTGCTGATCGATGTTCTCATAGAGAGAAGATGTCGATTCAATCACGGCATCAATCTTCTCGCTGAATTCGGCATTCGATTGCGCGAGCCGCTCTTCCAGCGCAGTCAATTGATTGGAGCGCAGCTGAAGCTCAGATCGAAGCGCCTGAATCTCAGCCGCCAGCTGTTCAGCGCGCTGACTCTCTCCTTCCTGAACGGACTGCAGATTCTCTGCCAGCGTGGCGACTTTCTCTCGGTCAGTCTCCAGTTCAGGAAAGGCCTCGAATTGCAGCCGATATGCAATGTATCCGGTTCCGCCTGCCGCAATCAGCGCCAGCAGCGCCGCGAATATGACACCGCCTCGGCCGCGCGGCTTGGGTTGTTTCGCTGCTGGCGATGCATCAGCCTGCCCGGACGGTTTCGCCGCGGCGGCCGCGGTGGTCTCTGTCGAATTCTCAGAATCTGCCATGTTGGTGCTTCCTGTCCTGTCAGTTGGGTCCGATTCCGGCAACAGCGCCTTGCGGTTCGCAGTCGCTTGAACGTCTGTCGCTGCGGCGCCTGATCATCGATGTCAGGACCGCCTGGTCTGATGGCAGCTTCGCAACGACGATTTGATCGAATCCCCGCTCAGACAGATGCTGCTCAATCCGACTGCTGTAGACAATCATACAAGCATGTTTGAGCGCATCAATGAATTCTTTGTCCAGCATATCGATCAAATTGTCTGCGGCGGTCACACTCGTTATCACCACAAAGTCCACGCCGTCGCGAATCAGAATGTCCTGCAGCTCAGTGGCATCGCTGTCCGGCCGCACCCGATCATAAACCACTGCATGCGTGATCACCTCGCAGCCTGCATCTTCAAGCAGTCGGATAAGAATAACGCTTCGCGCGCCGCCCCCATCAAAAAATATAACCCGCCGGTCAGTCAGATTCTGCATTGATTGAAGACGCATCAAGAGCGCCGCGCCGTAGTCTTCAGTTGGCGCGATCACCTGCGGAATGCCGAATGAGGCGCGTGCCAGTGCTGCAGTGTTGCCGCCCACCGCAGCGCACTCAAGCGAATCCGGCCACATCATGTCAGCAGATTCCAGGTATTCAGCGACTGCGGCGACAGAGTTCTTGCTGGTGAATATCGCCAGATCATGCTCGGTGAAACTGTCTCTTTCCAGTCCCTCGGTGTGGTGTTCGATGTCCAAGGTGGGAAACACAATCGGGCGCCCGCCCAGCCGCCTGACTTCGTCCCGCAGATAGGCCGCATGTCTTTCCGGCCGTGTGATCAGTACTGTGGCTCCCGCAAGATCTGTCATGTGTCGCATTCCGATTTCAGCCTGCCAGAATTTCCTGCGCGCCGCGCTGGTTTAGTTTCTCGACAATCACCTCCACACCGGTCATCAGTCCGTCTAGCGTGCCGCCCAAGGATTCGATGATGGTCTGCTGCGCATCGACACTGCCCACGAAAGCCGTCAGTTCATAATGCTCTTCCCGGCACTTTGCCAGCACACCGATCGGCACGTGACAGCTGCCGCCAAGTCCGGCATTCGCCGCCCGCTCTGCCGCAACCTCCAAATTGCTCAATCGGTCATCAAGACTTTTCAAGCTGCCGATCAGTTCCTGATCTTCCGCGCGGCACTCGATGCCCAGCGCACCTTGGCCGGGTGACGGCACATGCGGCAGCTGATCCAGCTCTTGCGCAATGCGGCCGTCCAGCTCCAGTCTGCGCAGTCCTGAAACCGCCAGAATGATCGCATCGAAATCCCCGTCATCCAGTCGTCTGAGCCGGGTGGTTACATTGCCACGAACGGGGACGATTTCAAGATCGGGGCGAATTGAGAGTAGCTGGCTCTGGCGGCGCAGGCTGCAGGTGCCGATGACCGCGCCGGACGGCAGATCGGAAATCGATAAGTATTTGGACGAAACCAGCGCATCATAGGGATTCTCCCGCTCAAGGATCGCGGCAATGAAGAAGTCCTCGTCAAGATCAACGGTGACATCTTTCATGGAGTGGACCGCAATGTCAATTCGACGGTCCAGCAGGGCCGTCTCCAACTCCTTGATGAACAGCCCTTTGCCGCCCAGTTCAGTCAGCAGAACATCCTGTCGGCGGTCCGCTTCTGTCTTGATCGGAACAAGTTCGGTCTCAACGTGCGGCAGGCGGCTGGCGAGAAGACTCGCAACATGATTGGCCTGCCACAATGCGAGCTGGCTGCCTCGGGTGCCGATTCTTATGGCTGGCATCCAGTCAGCTCCAGCAGCCGCTCACCGGACGCGGCAGGATAGTTTGTACAGTTATTTTCAAGGAAATGAAAATTCGAATGTCTGTTTCTTGGAATGGGCGGGCATCTGATCTGACCGAGGGTCATTCACTCGGTGCGCTCTTGCACACCGCGCTAAACCATTATAATTAAACAAATGATTTAAGCCAGATCGCAAGATTTCTCGCTTGACACCACTCGGTCAACGTGCGGCACACAGAATTCCAGTCAACAGTCTGATTCAACTGACAGTTGCGGAATTCCAAACGCCAGATCTTATTCACGCAAGAAACCAGTTTTCATCTGATTTTCCATGAGTTCTGATTCAAGCAAACTTTGGGGCGGGCGGTTCACTCAGCCCACCAGTAGCGCGGTCGAAAAATTCAGCGCGTCAGTATCGTTCGATCAGCGTCTGTATCGGCAGGACATAGCCGGTTCCATTGCGCACGCGCGCATGCTGAACAAGGTTAAGGTCTTGAGCGATTCGGAGTTTGAGGATATTCGGAACGGACTGGAGAGCATTCTTCAGCAGATCGAATCCGGTGAGTTTGAGTGGTCTGACGAGCTCGAAGATGTTCACATGAACATTGAGAAGCGGCTTACCGATCAAATCGGAGACGCTGGCAAAAAACTGCACACCGGACGTTCCAGAAACGACCAGGTTGCCACTGACCTTCGGCTCTATACGCGCGACGCCGTTGATCGAATCATCAGCGGGCTCAAAGCATTGCAGCTGACATTGCTCGATTTTTCGGAAGCGGAAGCCGATACCATCATGCCCGGCTACACGCATCTTCAGATTGCGCAGCCCGTCACCCTTGGCCATCACCTGATGGCATGGTTTGAGATGCTGGATCGCGACCGGCTGCGTTTCTTGGATGCGCGAAAACGGCTGAACCATTCACCTTTGGGCGCCGCGGCGCTGGCGGGTACGAGTTTTCCGATTGACCGGGAAATGACCGCGGCTGAACTTGGCTTCGAGTCCGTCATGCGGAATTCGCTTGACGCAGTCTCTGATCGGGATTTTGCGATTGAGTTTGCCGCCCACGCGGCGCTGACAATGGTTCACCTCTCGCGAATCGGTGAAGAGTTGGTTTTGTGGGCATCGGAAGGATACAAATTCATCACGCTGTCCGATCAGTTCACCACCGGCTCCAGCATCATGCCGCAAAAGAAGAATCCAGATATTGCTGAGCTGGTGCGCGGCAAAAGTGCGAGAGCGATAGGCAACTTGCAGACACTGCTGGTGCTTATGAAGGCGCAGCCTCTGGCATACAATCGTGACAATCAGGAGGACAAGGAAGCCTTGTTTGACTCCATCGATACCGTTGCCGCGAGTGTCGAGATCATGCACGGCATGATTCAGAACATGAAGCCCGATCGAGAGCGGATGAGAGCGGCGGCAGCCGAAGGGTATTCGACCGCAACAGATTTGGCCGATTATCTGGTGACGCGAGGCGTTCCATTTCGGGATGCCCATGCGGTGGTTGGGCAGATTGTGCGGCATTGCATTGATAATGAGCGCACCTTGGAGTCACTCAGTCTGGATGAAATGAGGCAGTTTCACGATGCTCTGGACGAAGGCGCAGTGCAAGTATTGAAACCCGAGGGCTCAGTCGCTTCAAGAGATCATCTTGGTGCGACGGCTCCACGGCAGGTTCGATTGGCAGTGCAGGAAGGTAGAAAGAGGCTGGCATAGATTAGCCGGTCTGCTTCAATTCAGTGTGAGTCATATACGGTGTGAATCTGAAATAACTAGGATGCCATACAGATTTATTTTCAACAACCGGTCACAGGGTTGCAAAATTGGAAGAAGAAGACGACAAAGTCAGCACCGAGTCTGGTGCATAGGCAGATAGGCCAACATTGCAGCGATTGTTTGCTGATAATGTAGAAACAAGCTGATTGGTTTATACAGCTGAAGAGTGAGCAAATCGGGGCATGGTCGATTCTGAGAATTCGTCAGGCAAGCGCAACGCAGGCAAGTTCGTAAAATGTGGAGATGGATCAAGAGGGCAAAACTCTGAAAAGTGATGACTGGATTGATGAGGAGTTTGATTTCAGTGATGCGATGAACTGTCCTTCTGAACATCAGTTCACAATGTACAAAGAAACCAGCAGGACTTCATGGGAAATGGTGCGGGAGAGAGTGGCGCGGGAAACTGGACAGAATCTCGACGAACCGATGAGATATCACCCACCAGAAGAATCGGAACAAGCAGATTGAACAGTATTATTGTTGTGTACGGATAATCTCAGAGATGCTTTTCGTTCAAGAGACATTGAAGCATTCGATGCGGGTAGTCAAGGTAGCAAAGCAATTTCTTTCTCAAGCATGGCGAATGTGAGTTCAGTATGTACTTACCAAGAAAAAACATCAAAATTGTCATCATTTCAGTCATTCTGATGTTTGCGCTCGCAACATCCTCATGTGGCAAGAAAGGCCCTTTGGTACGGCCTTTTACCAGTGCTGCACAGAGTACCTCTGAATTAGCTTTGGCACTGGGGTCTGCGGAACGATCAGTCTCTATTGAGCAATCTGCCGCAAATTGAGATTGCAAAATAGTTCTCCGAAATTTCCAGATTCAGGTCGCTGTTGAAGGGAGGTTTGATCGGCACTGCGTTTCAAGGCAAAGATAGGTCTGAGTACAAGTTCAAGAACACAAGGATAAATCCTATCTACAGCCTGCGTACTGTGACAGAAAGGAGTCGCACGAGTTAACTGGTAAAAAGTAATAGAATCGCTATCGCGAGCAGAGAGTGACTCAGATTCGGAAAAAAGAGTTGGACTGGATCGACGAACCGCTAAACATAAACCGCGCAATGAAAGGCGACCCCAATTTGCAGTTTATGATGTGTGAGGAATCCCGAAGAACTTCATGGGAACAAATGCGGGAAAGAGTGGCGAAGGAGACTGGACAGGATGCCAGTGGACTGATGCGATATTACCCTCCGAAGGAATGAAGGTACTTGGCTTAATCCGGAACTGACACTCTGCAAGTTTAGGCTCTTTCTGCAAGCGGGTGCTGAAACTGTGCCATGAAGCCACCCACAACGCAATACATCATTTTCAGAATACGTCGCTCGGTAATCGGCGCGGTTTATTTGTGGCAATTGGCCTGAAACACAGTTTCGATTACAGCACGATAGGACTGGCAGTCAACCTCAATCGACCTAGTAAATCGCGACAGAGTGGAAAATCGGGATAAATCGCATGCGGTCAAACCGAAGGTTTCTGATTCAATGCCAGCAGACTGCAATGTGATGACTCCACACCATCCGACAGGAGCCACCGATCACAGCCTCACCAAAAGAATTCACTCGAATCTCGCGCCTTCGAAGTAAGCTGGCATGAATATCGTGGAACCACCGGAATCGGTCACCAGCCCGTCTGCCCCGCTGAGATTCGCATCCTTCAAATCAGCGTTCAGAAAGTACGTGCCGCCAATCTTTGCAAACTGCAGATTGGCGCCTTCAAGTCTCGCGTTCATGAAACTGGCCCGGGACAAATCTGCGCCGTACAGAGTGGCCCCTTTCAGGTTCGCGCCCGCCAAATTCGCGTCGGTGAGTTTCGCTTCAACTAGGTTGGCGCCTTGAAAGCTCGCTCCTGCAAGATTCAGCCATGCGAGGTTCGCGTTCTTAAGATTCGCCCCCTGAAAGTTGATTCCTTCCAGACTCCATCTTCCCTGCCCCTGCAGCAGCTGGAGCAAATCAACTCCTTCGAGATTGGCTCCTGAGCAGTTCGCGCCAGGTTCCAATTCACAAGCCAGAGCTGGTCCGCTGAACAGCGTCAGAATCAGAACTGAAATCGCAAGCCTCCTCATCACTCATCCTCCAAGACTGAGATCTATATTGATTGAATTCTCTGCATCAATACGAAGCCATGCAGTCCACCAGCACGTGGACTGCATGTTTGTGATTGACTCAGCGGGGCGGCGCAAGATCACATCTTCGCTCCCTGCAGCTTCGCCTGCCAGTATGTCGGGTTGTCCAAGGTGGCATTCTTCAGGTTGGCGCCGGCAAAATTGGCGCCCTCCGTGACTGCGCCTTCGAGATTGGCATTCTCAAGGTTGGCCCCTTGAAGATCGGCGCCGGACTCCAGTTGCACGCTAGTTTCACCGCCAAAAAATTCGGTTACCGTGAGAGCGCCAAATCCTTGGGCTTCAACGATTTCGACGCGCGTTTTCGAAAGATTCACCCGGCTCAAATTCGCCCCCTTCAGATTGGCGCCTTGAAGCCGCGCGCCCGACAAGTCTGAATCCGAAAGATCGGCTCCTTCCAAGTTGGCATTGGTCAAGTTCCATTCACTCATTTCCGCTTTGACCAGGTGTGAGCCTGAAAGATTGATGCCTTCAAGATTCACGAGGACACCTCCAGGGTGATATATTCCCGCAAGACTGGAGTTCGGGCAGTTGGCGAATGGCTTCAGATCCGAGTAGTCGCAAGCCGCCATGGCCTGGCTAGTGATGAGAGTTGCAAACAGAGCGGTCAGCGACAGCTTTCTTATCGGTCTCATGGGCTTTCTCCATTGTCTGGTTGGTTCGTCAGAATCCTTGAAGTGTGTTCGCTTCATTCTTCCATGGCGAATCTCATTTGAAGGTTGCGCCTTCGAAATGGGCGGGTGAGTGTACCGTAAGACCACCACTACCTTCAGTAAACTCAGTTGCCCCGCCGAGCCTCGCACCTTTCAGATTGGTGCCCAGAAAGAACGTGCCGGCAATTTTTGCAAGTCTCAGATTGGCACCTTCCAGATTCGCATTCAGAAAACTAGCTTCTGTCAAATCAGTGTTGTTTAAAGCTGCATATTTCAAGTTCGCGCCAGTTAAATCCGCACGTTTGAGATTAGCTGCTGAAAGGATTGCATCTTGAAAGTTTGCTCCTTCGAAATCAAAATTTATTAAATTCGCATTCTTCAGATTGGCACCTCGAAAAATGATTCCCTGAAGATCATATCTCCCTTGACCCTCATACAGCAACTGCCACAGATCAACCCCTTCAAGATTCACGCCCGAGCAGTCTTCGCCCGGCTCAAACTGACAGGCAAGCGCTGGACTGCCCAGAATTGCAAACATCAGAATTGCAGAAATAATTCTTCTGATCATGGTGACCTCCTAAAATTAGATTTGTAATTGTGGACTTCAATCTGACCAATCACCCGAGAGCTGTGTCTTCAAAGGAACGCCAGTCAAAAGCGCTTCGTTGAATTCGACAGTCGGATAGTTGCCAAGCGGAGAATTCTACCCCCCCCCGCCTAAAAGTCAAGGCCAAAATGAGTTCATTTTCCTATCAAGACGACCTGCTGCATGCAGAAAGCGTCCCTTTGGAAACCATTGCCAGCAAAGTCGGCACCCCGACTTATGTCTACTCGCAGGCGGCGCTAGTACAGCACTGGAAGGAATTCCACCAAGGATTTTCCGGTGCCGAAGCCGCGATTCGCTATTCGGTAAAGTCGAATTCCAATCTTGCGGTGCTGGCGCTCATGGCGCGGCTTGGTTCCGGATTTGATATTGTTTCCGGCGGCGAACTTGAACGCGTCATCCGAGCTGGCGGCAAACCTCAAAATACGGTGTTTTCCGGTGTCGGAAAAACCGCAGACGAAATTCAGTTCGCACTGGAATCAGGGGTATATTCGATCAACCTTGAATCTTTCTCAGAGCTGACCAAAATCTATGAAATCGCGCAGTCGCTTGGAGTGACTGCGCCGATCAGCGTGCGAGTCAATCCCGATATCGATGCCGTCACACATCCTCATATCTCGACCGGACTTCGCGAGGCGAAATTCGGCGTCACCTTTGAAGAGGCGCTTGAAATTTATCGCTTTGCCGCAAAGCAGAAAAATCTCGATGTCATCGGAGTTGCCGTTCACATCGGATCGCAGATGACTTCACTCAAACCCATCACAGAAGCACTCGAACGCGTCATCGACTTCACAGAGCAGCTTGCTGCCGAAGGCATTGACATCCGGCACCTCGATTTGGGCGGTGGTTTAGGCGTGCGCTATAAGGACGAAGAGCCGCCGGCGATTTCCGAATACTGTGAGGCGATCCTGAGTGTGCTGAAGCGTCGAAACTGCTCTTTCTCCATTTCTGTCGAGCCGGGCCGGGCAATCACTGCGAATGCCGGCATCCTGTTGTGCCGAGTCGAATACATCAAGTCAACAGAAAGGAAAAATTTCGCTGTCATTGACGGTGCGATGAATGACTTGATCAGGCCCGTGCTGTACGACGCATGGATGGAAATTGTGCCGGTTCAGCCGAGGTCAGGTGAGAAAAAGGTGTATGACGTGGTGGGGCCGGTCTGCGAGACAGGGGATTTTCTCGGCAAAGACAGGTCGTTGGAACTGAGCGCCGGAGACCTCATTGCGGTTCTCGGAGCTGGCGCTTACGGCGCTGTCATGTCTTCCAACTACAACACCCGTCCCAGACCGGCTGAAGTGCTGGTGGACGGCAGCGACTATTTTGTGATCAGATCAAGAGAAACCGTTGATCAGATGCTGAGTTTGGAGCAAATTCCGTCTCAACTGTCCTCAGAACGACAGCCCTGAAACCTCTGGCATAAACTGCAAAGACGCCAGTCTGCCTCAGTCAATATCCCGGGCCATGTTGTAGAACTCCGCATTGGGCTCCATTCCGAGCACATTCGCCAGTCGGTTGCTCATGCCAAAAAACGCAGTGATGGCAGTAATGTCCCAGATGTCTTCGTCACTGAATCCGACTTCCCGCAGAGCCTCAAAATCTGCATCGCCAACCTCCCACGACTCATTGCAGACTTTGACGGCAAATTCCAGCATCGCTCTTTGTCTCGGCGTGATGTCAGCCTTGCGGAAATTGACCGCAACCTGATCCGCGACCAGCGGGTGCTTCGCTCGAATCCGCAGCACCGCGCCGTGAGCGACAACGCAGTACTGGCAGTTGTTCTCACCCGATGTCGCAACGACGATCATCTCCATATCGGCTTTGCTGAGTCCGCTTTCCTTCTCCATCAGCGCATCGTGATAGTCAAAAAATGCGCGGAACTCTTTCGGGCGATGCGCAAGCGCCAGAAACACATTCGGAACAAACCCCGCCTTCTCCTGCACCGCCAGAATCCGTTCCTGAATATCCTGCGGCAAGGTTTCGAGTTCGGGGACAGGATAGCTGCTGGCAGAGGGCATCTTCATGACGGTGGCTCCAGGTTTTGATTTTGACTTGGAAGGTGCAGATCAGCCGCGCATTCTGGACCCGCTGGGATCAACCAGAGGCTCAGTTACGATCTGCGCGTCCTTTGCCTTGCCAATTATCTCAATTTTGATTTCTTCACTCTCGCGTTTTGCCGGAGGAATATAGCCAAGCGCGATGCTCTTTCCGACAGTATGACCAAATGAAGCAGAAGTTACAATTCCAGACACCTCGCCGTCACAGAAAATGGGCTCGCCGCCGACTGCATCCTGCTCGTCCACCTCAACAGTGAAACAGGTGAGCAGCCACTTGGGTGTCTTTTCGGCCGCGTCCATCAGACTCTCGCGGCCGATGAAGTCACCTTTATCAAACTTCACAAATCGGTCAAGACACGAGTCGAATGGTGAATACTCCGGCGAATACTCCCGCCCCCAGCTACCGTAGTTCTTTTCCAGCCTGAGTGACAGCAACGCGCGAGAGCCGATCTGGCGTATGCCGTATGGCTGCCCTTTCTCCATCACCATCTGGATCACTTCCAGCTGATGATCAGCCGGAAAATACATCTCATAACCGAGTTCACCTGTGAACGCAACTCTCAGCACCCAGGCCAGCGCCGGGCCGACTTGAACCTGCCGGATGGAGAGAAATCGCTGCGCATCATTCGAAAAGTCCTCATCGGTCAGCGACTCCATCAATTCTCTGGAGTTCGGCCCTGAAATCGACAGGCCAACCCAGTCTGCCGACATGCTGGTCACTTCCACTCCGCTGGCGAATCTGTTCTTGCGAAACCAGCGCAGATGCGCGTTCTCCGCGACACCCGCTCCGATCAGCAGAAATTCATCATCTTGAAGCCGCGCGACCGTAAAGTCCGCCACCACGCCGCCTTGCTCATGCACCATCGGCGCCAGCGACATGCGGCGAAGCCGCGGCATTGTGTTGGTGCTCAGCCTATCGAGCCATTCGGCCGCCCTCGGGCCTTTGACGACAAATTTGGCGTAAGCTGACGTGTCAAGCAGTCCAACCGCCGAGCGTATGGCCACACATTCCTCACCGACTGGCTCAAATGACTCTGTTCTCCGAAACGAAAAGGTCTCGACGGGCGGCATCCCTTCCGGCGCGAACCACATCGGCACTTCCCATCCGTACTGCGCGCCGAACATCGCACCATTGCTTTTCTGGCACTCATATGCGGGCCGCGTTCGCAGGGGCCGGCCTGCAAACCGCTCCTCATAAGGAAAGAAAATTCGGAACCTAGAGCGGTAATTGTCCAAAGTCGTATCCATCACATAGTCATGCGTCACCCAGTCTCCGAATCGTGCGACATCAATCGGCCAGATGTCCAGGCTGGGCTGCCCGTCAAGAATCCATTCCGCCATCATCAGCCCGAGTCCGCCACCGATGCTGAACCCGGGAATCAGGCCGCCGATCAGAAAATAATTCTGCAGCTGCGGAACCTCCCCGAACAGCGGCATGAGGTCCGGCGTCCAGATCATCGGTCCGTTGACTATCCGCTTGACCCCGGCCGTTTCAAGGCACGGCATTCGATGCATTGCGCGCATGACGTTGTCCAGCACCCGATCCAGGTCATTCGGCAGCAGATCATGCCCGAAATCAAGCGGCGTGCCATCCACCGACCAGTGTTTTCCGCCCAGTTCGTACGCGCCGACCAGCAATCCCTTGCCTTCCTGGCGCATGTAGTATTCGCCGTCATTGTCATGAATGAGCGGAATCTCCCGACCCAGCGCCTCGATTTCCGGAATGCTCTCGGAAACGAAGTACTGATGCTCCATCGGCATCAGCGGCAGATTGAGTCCCGCCAGCCGGCCCACTTCCCGTCCCCACAAACCCGCACAGTTGACCAGATACTTGGTTTCGATTGAGCCCTGCGGCGTTTCGACCAGCCAGCCGCCGCCGGGCTGCTGAGTCGTCGCGGTTACCGGTGAATTGCGATGAACTTTCGCCCCGTTCATTCTGGCGCCTGCCGCGTAGGCGTTGGTAACCCCGCTGGGATCGATGTGAAGCTCGTTGTGCTCAAACATCGCGCTGATAACCCCATCAAGATTGAGCAGCGGGTTCATCTCCCTGACATCATCCAGTGAGATTGTCTCGAACTCAAGTCCCAGGTACTTCGCCTTGGATGCCTGAATCCGAATCTGGTCGTGCCGCTCCGGTGTGGAGGCAAGATAGATGCCGCCAACCGGATGAATTCCGCAGGACTGGCCGGTCTCTTCCTCAAGCTGCGGATACAGCTTGACCGTGTAGTAGTGCAGCTTGGAAAGGTTCGCATTGTCCTGCAATACGTGGGTGTTGCCCGCCGCGTGCCAGGTTGAGCCAGACGTCAGTTCTGATCGTTCCAGCAGAACGACATCTTTGCATCCTCGCTTGGTCAGGTGATACGCGACGCTGCACCCGGCAACGCCGCCTCCGATTATTACGACTTCGGCAGTCTTTTGCACACTTTGTCCCTCGTGTATGGATTAGATAGGATTTCTGCGACGCTCGCGCTTCGCAGTTTCAATATATTCATCAAGTTCCTGCAGAATGGCCGGGTCAACCGCCGGCTGGCGGTATTCTTCCAGCAGCTGCTGGTAGATTCGGCTGGCGCGCGCCGTCGCATCAACTGCGCCGTCCTCGAACCAGGTCTCGAAATTCCGCCAGTCTGACAGAATCGGATTGTAGAACTCCGTCTCGTAGCGTTCCATGGTCTGCTGCGCGGCAAAGAAATGTCCGCCGGGACCTACTTCCCGCATCGCATCGATGCCGAGCGTGTCCTCATCAACCCTGACAGGCTTGAGCGCTGCCACCATGCCCTGCAGCATTTCGGCGTCGATGACAAATTTCTCGAATGACGCGCAAAGTCCGCCTTCCAGCCAGCCCAGCGCATGATGCACCAGATTCGCGCGCGCCATGATCGAGCTCCAGATCGACATCTGCGATTCATAAACTGCCTGAGCATCAGGTGCGTTCGATGCATTGACGTTTGATGAGCGGTACGGAAGGTTGTAAAACCTCGCAAACTGACCGCCCATCAGCGTGGCTTTGACATATTCCGGCGTGCCGAATGCCGGCGAGCCGGTCTTCATGTCTACATTGGAGGTGAATCCGCCATACATCACCGGCGCGCCCGGGTTGACGATCTGGGAGAATGCGAGCCCGGCCAGGGCTTCGGCATTCTGCTGGGTGATCGCGCCGGCCAGCGTGATCGGCGCCATCGCGCCCGCCAGTGTGAATGGAGTGATCACCACCACCTGGTTCATTCTCGCCAGCTCGATGATGCCCCACAGCATCGGAATGTCGTACTGCAGAGGTGAGTTGACATTGACCACTGTATAGAGGCTCGGCTGCCGGGCCAGTTCCTCCCGACTCAGATTCCGGCAGATTCGTGCGATCTCAAGCAGGTCCAGCACCCGATCGCGGCCGAGTGAATAGGCCCTGAAAACCTTGTCCGTCAGAGTCAGGCACGCCCTGGCAGTATCCAGATGACGGGTCTGCGGGTCAAGATCGAGCGGCTCGACCGGATGTCCGGAAATCGCATGAACCACATTGACGCATTGGGCCAGGCGAATGAATTTGCAGTAGTCCTCAAAACTTCCCGAGCGTCGGCCGCCGGCGAGATCACTGGCATTGGGCGGACCGGCAACGGTTGAGAATGCCAGCCATCGGCCGCCGATTTTCAGATTGTGAGCTGGATTCCGGGCGTGAATCGTGAATTCGGACGGCGCTTTGGCGATCGATTCCAGTATCAAATTTCTATCGAATCGAACGCGTGTTCCGTCCTTCTCGACATCGGCGCCCGCCTCTTTCAGGATGTCGCGGGCATCCTCAAGCAGAAAGTTGATGCCAATCTCTTCCAGCACTCCCAGCGAGGCGTTGTGAATGCGATGCAGCTGATCTTCGGACAGAATGTCGACCGGCGGAAACGAATTCTCAACCTGCCCGAACGGCAGCTGATCAATTCCAGCCTGAGATGGCCTGTCTCTCCGCCGTCTTTCCTTACGCGCTCTTTCTGCCATTACGGACATCTCTGGAGTTTCGCGATTTCAGTCGGCAACAGCGAGTCAGCAGCCGGAGAGCAGGGACTAAATTCCATCATTCAGCACCCGGCAGAAAATTTCATTCTAAAATGGCACATTTACCGCTTGTGCGGGGCAGCTGGAGCGATGCCAACGAGCTTGATTGTTCAATGTCCTTGAGGCAGGCGAATCGAAAAAGTTAAATATAAATTTTTTTACACTGAAAATTTCAATTCCTTGCAAGAAAGACTGCGAATTTATGAGCAATTCAAAAGATCCCCTGCTCCAGCCGTTCAGGCTCAAGCATCTTGATCTCAGAAACCGGATCATCAGCACCAGCCATGAGCCGGCCTACTCCGAGGACATGCTGCCCAAACTGCGCTACCAGCTGTATCACGAAGAGAAAGCCAAGGGCGGCATCGCCCTGACCATGTTCGGCGGATCAACTCTGGTTGACCGGGACTCTCCGCCGGCATTCGGCAACCTGTATGCCGGCTCCGACACCATCATCCCCTATTTCAGGCAGCTGTCGGAGCGGGTGCATCGACACGGCGCGGCGCTGATGTGTCAGATCACCCATCTGGGACGGCGAACCTCACCCTACGTTGAGGACTGGCTGCCGATCGTCGCCGCATCTTGTGTGCGCGAACCGGCTCACCGCGCGTTTCCAAAAGAAATGGAACGCGAGGACATGGTGCGGATTGCGAAAGCCTACGGCTCAGCGGCCCGGCGCTGTCTGGAAGGCGATCTCGATGGCGTTGAAATCGAAGGCTACGGCCATCTGCTGGACGGCTTCTGGTCACCTCGCACCAACCGGCGAACCGACGAATACGGCGGCAGCCTGGAAAACCGTCTGCGTTTCACTCGGGAGGTGATTGACGAGATCCGAAACCAGGTGGGGCGCGATTACATTGTCGGCCTTCGAATGGTGATTGACGAAGACCTCGATGGCGGGCTTGAGTTCGATGAAGGCATCGTCATCGCCAAGCAGCTGACTGAGACCGGCCAGCTGGACTTCATCAATGTCATCAAGGGGCATGTCGATACCGACGAAGGCTTGTCTCATGTCATTCCGAATATGGGAACTCCTTCAGGGCCTCATCTGGAATTCACCGCGGCTGTTCGCTCGGAGCTGAAACTGCCCATCATTCACGCGGCCCGAATTGCGGATGTCGCCACCGCCCGGCACGCGGTGGGAAGCGGCTGTGTCGATCTCATCGGAATGACCCGGGCGCACATGGCAGACCCGCACATTGTCAGGAAAATCGAGCAGGGCAAGGAAGATCAGATTCGACCGTGCGTCGGCGCCGGGTATTGCATTGACCGCATCTACATCGGAGCAGAGGCGCTCTGCATCCACAATCCATCCACCGGCCGCGAGGAGTCCGCGCCCCACCTGATCGCCTCAGCCAAGGACTCGAAACGAGTCGCGGTAATCGGCGCAGGACCTGCTGGAATGGAAGCTGCGCGGGTCGCGGCCGAGCGCGGTCACGATGTTGTGCTGTTCGAAGCGGCTGATCAGCCCGGCGGACAGATTTCCATCGCCGCAAAGGTGGAGCGCAGAAGGGAGATTCTCGGCATCGTTGACTGGCTCTACGCACAGCTGCAAAGGCTGAGTGTGGACATGCGGTTCAACACATTCGCCGAAGCAAGCGACGTTCTGAGCGAACAGCCGGACGTTGTCATTGTCGCGACTGGCGGTCTGCCGAATCTGTCTTTTCTTGAGAACGGCAGTGAATACGCAACGACAACTTGGGATGTGCTGACTGGCATCACCGCGCTGGAATCGGAGGTGCTGGTTTACGACGACAACGGTCAGCACCAGGGCATCTCCTGTGCAGAATTCATCGCGCTCAAGGGCGCCGCGGTCAAGATTGTCACACCGGACCGCAGTGTCGCTCAGGAAGTCGGCGGAACCAACTACCCGATCTATCTGAAGCTCTTTTACGAGCATGGCATCCAAATGGTGCCCAATCAGCGCCTCATCAGCATTTCCCGCGAGAATGGATCGTTGACGGGACAGTTTTTCAACGAGTTTGATCGAAGCACCACCGCCATTTCAGCAGCACAGATTGTTGTTGAGCACGGCACGCTTCCCAACGACGAGCTTTATTTCGATCTCAAGTCCGGCTCCGTCAACCATGGAACGATTGACATCGAATCACTGGTCGCGGGAACCGAGCAGAAACATGCGCCAAATCCGGACGGCAGCTATCAGCTGTTCCGGGTGGGAGATGCAGTCGCCAGCCGGAACATTCACTCGGCGATTTACGATTCGCTGCGCCTTTGCCAGCACCTGTAGAACGGAATATCAATGCAGACTTTTGATGCGATTGTCATCGGCGGCGGAATCGCCGGAGCTTCTGCCGCCGCGTTTCTGGCGGACGACGGACTCAGTGTCGGACTGCTGGAACGGGAGAGCTCTCTTGCCTTTCACACCACCGGGCGCAGCGCGGCACTGTACACCCCTCATTACGGCCCGGACTCGATGCGCGCTTTCGGCGCGCTCTCCGGACCGTTTCTTGAGTCACCTGCGTTTGAAAGCGAGGCGCCGGTTCTGAGCGACCGGCACACTCTTTCGGTTGTCGATGATGACCTTGTCCTGACAATCGAGCGGCCGCCTAGCAGCTTCTGGCTTGACGAAAAAGAATGTCTTGAGCGCGTGCCATTCCTGAGGCCCGGAAAATACGCCGGCGGCATCGTCGACACCAGTGTCGCCTCGATCGATGTTCACGCGCTGCACAACCTGTATGTCAAAGCCTTGACGAGCCGCGGCGGAAAGGCGTTCACCGGCGCAGAAGTGACCCAGTTGAGCTTGACTGCGTCCAGCACTTGGAACATCATCGCCGGCGGCAAATCGTATTCCTCACCAGTCGTGATTAATTGCGCCGGGGCCTGGGGTGATGAGGTGGCAAAGCTCGCGGGCATCAGCCCGGTTGGCCTGACACCGAAAAGAAGAACAGTCATCGTGGTCGACAGCAATCAGTTTGACGGGGTGAATTTCGACGAGCTGCCCTTTGTCATCGTTGAGCCGGACTACATCTATTTTCAGCAGTTCGGAGTCGGGCAGCTGATGGTGTCGCCGATTGATCAGACTCCGAGCCCGCCCTGTGATGCGCAGCCTGAAGAGCTGGACAAGGCGATCACCGTGGCGCGATTTGAGGAGGTCTCAACGCTTGCTGTGCGACGAATCGATCACAGTTGGGCCGGTCTTCGGACCTTTTCCCAAGATGGCGATCCGGTGATCGGCTGGGAACCTGAGCAGCCTGGATTTTTCTGGCTGGCGGGACAGGGCGGCTACGGAATTTTCACATCACCCGCAATCGGCCGCTATGCCGCCTCACTGATTTCCGGCACCGCGCTTCCGTCAAACTACCAAGCCTGCGGATACCCGTTTGAAACACTGTCTCCCGAACGCTTCAGATTGACTTGAGCGGTCACAAAGTGGAATTGTCGAGTTACTGGCATGCGGCACGGAACCAATATTGCGGGCTTCAGTCTGCTCACGCGCCGAATCGAGGTACCGGATCAAAAAAGCCGGCGAGCTGCCGCCTTCGAATATCAAACTCCTACGCGATGAGCGAACCGTATTTCTTCTCTTGTATAATTCTTTCCACACAGTTCGCAACTAGAGCGGATGTTACACTGAATCGATTGAGGCTTGGTTAATAGAATCAAGCATTAATCTACACACTTAGTTCAAATTGGAGAATTCAACACTATGATTTCAGCACAGGAAATGCAAAGACAGCTATTGGAAAAGGCAGCTCAAAGTGATGAGTTTCGGTCTCAGTTGGTGGCAGACCCAAAGGGTGTCATCAGTCAGGAGTTCGGTATCGTAATTCCAGACAACATGTCAATTTCAGTCCACGAAAGCGATCTGCAGCACGTGCATCTTTCACTGCCCGTGAGAAACGAACTGTCAGAAGAGCAGCTTGAAGCGGTTTCTGCCGGCCTTTGCTGCTGCGGAGGCTGATTTACACATTTTTGAAAAGATCCGCACACCGGATTTTCGGTGTGCGGTCTTTTGTCGGGATTCGATCAAGAAGTCCCGCACCGCATATTCCTTATCTTGATTGCCTGACATCCAACCGAGTCAGGCAGTCCGCATTCAATTGTCCGCTTGCCTGAGTTTTCCGCAATATGGCGCACAGGACTGACAGCACCCGGCAGTCATTTCAGGCGCAGTATGCCAAGTGGGTGACGAGGCGCCGCTGGCTGGTGATCTCAGCCACCCTGATTCTGATCTGCTTCGCCGCCTACGGCGGGCTGTTTCTCAAGCTTTCCACAGACTACCGCATATTTTTCGACGAGGACAACCCCCAGCTCCTGACGCTTGAAGCGCTTGAGGACACGTATGGCAAAAGCGACAGCGTGATCTTCATGCTCGATCCCAACGATTCCGATGCGCTGTCCGAAAACGCTCTGAATGCCGCAGTCTGGCTGACTGAGGAAGCCTGGCAGATTCCCTATTCGAGGCGCGTCGACTCACTCTCCAACTTTCAGCACACAACGGCCGACGGTGACGATATTTTTGTCAGCGATCTGGTCAATCCCAACTTGCTGAGTGATCCTCGGGAACAGGACAGGATTCGCGTAGTCGCCCTGTCTGATCCGAGGCTTGTCGGCAAGCTGGTGTCGCACGACGGCCGCGTGAGCGCGGTCCAAGTCACCTTGGCCATGCCAGAAGAAAACACGAATTTCGCCGTGCTCGACGTCTCGGACTACGCCTATGACCTGGCGGCGGAAGCCGAGCACCTGTTTTCGGGCATCGATGTTCGCGTGGCTGGCACCGTCCTGATCCACCACCACTTCTCAACCGCCGCAATCGACAGTCAGAAAATTTTCCTGCCATTGAGTCTGCTTGTGATGGCGATCGCACTCGCATTGCTGACCCGAAGTTTCTCCGGTGTGATCGCAACAGGTTTCGTCATGATCTTCTCAGTCGTTGCATCCATGGGGCTCGGCGGCTGGATCGGGCTGCAATTCTCTCCGCCCACCGCACCGGCCCCCACAATCGTGCTGATGATCGTTGTGGCCAATGCGGTTCATCTGCTGGTCACCCTGCAGCAGCGCCTGCAGGCCGGCGCCGCCAGGCTCGACGCGATCGAAGAAGCCATACGGGTGAACCTGTATCCCATCTTTCTTGCCAGCGCGACGACTGCACTTGGATTTCTATCAATGAACTTCGCGGAAGTTCCGCCGCACCGCCACCTTGGAACTTTCGTCGCGTTCGGGATTCTCGCGTCTTTTGTTCTCACGGTTTCTTTTCTGCCGGCGCTGCTCAGTCTGCTGCCGATGCGGACACCGCACAAGCGGCGAGAGGATGATCCGCTGATGACCGCGATTGCGAATTTTGTGGTGCGCCGCCGGAAACTCCTGCTGTACGGGTCGATGGCTGCGGTGATGGTGTTTGCCGCCTTCATCCCGCGCAATGAGTTGAACGATGTGCTCGCTCACTTCTTTGACGAAAGCGTTGAATTCCGACAGGACCTGGACTTTCTCGATGAGCGCCTGAGCGGGAACACCATGCTTGAGTATTCCCTGGTCTCCGAAGAGCACATCGCAGCGCCCGCGTTCCTGAGCGATGTGTCCGCCTTTGCTGAATGGCTGCGCGCCCAGCCCGATGTGAGAAACGTCTCGGTCATCACCGATACGTTCCGAGAAATCAACAAGAATATGAATGGCGGCGACCCGGATGCCTACCGCCTGCCGGAAAACCGCGAGCTTGCATTCCAGTATCTGCTGCTCTACGAGCTCTCCCTCCCTTTCGGATTTGATCTCAACAATCAGATCAGTTTCGACAAGCTCGCGACTCGCGTAACAGTGAACTCGAAAACGCTGTCCTCGCGCGAGACCATCGAACTCAACCAGCGCGCGGAAAACTGGCTGGCCGTGAATGCGGCATCAGTTGTTCAGGCCACCGGAACAGGGCCGGCCCTGCTTTTCGCGCACATCGGTCAGCGCAACATCCAGTCCATGCTTGTCGGAACCGTGATTGTGCTATTGAGCATTTGCGCGATACTGCTTGCCGCGTTTCGATCAATTCGACTTGGGCTGGTGAGTCTCGTACCGAACTTCGTGCCGGCCATTGTTGGTTTCGGGGTGTGGGGGCTGATTGTCGGGGAAGTCGGCGCCTCACTCTCCGTGGTGGTTGCCATGACGATTGGAATCGTGGTTGATGACACCGTTCACTTTCTGAACAAATTTCGCAGTGCGCGGCGCGAACTCGGGCTCAGTGCGGAAGATGCGGTGATTCACGCATTTCAGACCGTCGGACGGGCCGTCCTGACTACCACGGCAGTGCTGGTGGCAGGGTTTCTGATACTGCTGTTCTCACCATTCATCCCAACTGCGCAGGTTGGACTTCTGACCGCGATCATCATCGGCGCGGCAATGGTGTTTGATTTTCTGCTCCTGCCGCCGCTCCTGATTGCTGTGGAACGTCTGACTGGCAAAGATCAGGCAGTTCCTTGACCTGACTGAATGCGCACAATGCAAGCCCGCCAGACCCGCACTCCCGATTGACTTGAACCCAATTTCTTGACTAATCTCATCAATCTCACACATAATGTAGGTCAACCTGCTTACATGGTAAACGGATGAACTATTCAGGTTGGGGGCAAATGTGACAACTGCAACGGTATCGAAAGTCAATTCGATTGAACCTTCTTTTGGCAATGCGCTCGCGCATTATCTGCCGATCACTGTCTTTCCATTGATGTTCGCGGCCGCATGGTTCGGCGGCTGGTGGCTGATCGCGCCATTTGTATTCTTTGTGGCCGCAGGCCCGCTGGATCTGGCGTTCGGTCTGGATGAACGGAACATGGATCCCAAGACAACGTCGGAATCACGGCTGTTCGCATACAACATTCCAGTGTGGCTGTGGGCGCTGCTGTGGCCGAGTGTCTTTGTCTTCACACTGTGGCAGATTTTCATCGTCGGACAGCACGAGCTCTGGGAGAGCATTGTGCTGGCGCTGATGCTGGCAATCGAGGGCCAGGCGATCTTCATTGTCGGGCACGAACTGATTCATCGGCGGGTCGCGTGGGAACGCTACATCGGCGAGTTTCTGCTGGCCTCGGGAAGCTATCCGCACTATGCGACGGAGCATTTCTATATTCACCACAACTACGTCGGCACACCGCTGGATGTCGGCTCCGCACCGAAAGGACAGAGCTTCTGGAACTACTTCCCGCGCGAGCTTTACCATAATCTGACCGGTGCATGGAAAATGGCGCGCTGGCGCATGGCGCGGCGCAGACTGCCGTTCTGGCACTATTCCAACCCATTCTGGCGCTACGGCATCGAGACCGCGGCCTGGTACGCGTTCGTCTATGTGATGGGCGGCTGGATTGCGGTGCTGATATTCATGCTACTGTGTCTTGGAATTGTGTTTTCCATGAAGATCAGCAACTATATCCAGCATTACGGCCTGCGCCGGATTCGGCTGCCGAACGGCCGGTTTGAAAGAGTGCGGCCAAGACATTCCTGGAGCGCGAACTACAAGTTCAGCAAATGGATGTTCTTCAATTTTCAGCGGCACGCGGACCATCACGTCACGCCCAGCCGCCATTATCCGCTGCTGCAGCATTATGGAGCGGATGTCTCACCGCAGCTGCCAGCCAGTTACGGAACACTGTTCAATCTGGCGCTCCGCCCGAAACGCTGGTTCGAAACCATCGATCCGCTGGTCGATCAGTGGCGCGAGCAGTTCTATCCTGAAGTCAGAAGCTGGAAAGCCTACGACAGTCAGGTGTCTGTGGAGCGGCCTGAAGCGTTTGATGTCATTGTTGAGCTGTTCGAGAGCGCGTCCCGTTTGGCCAGGGCGGTTGAACAGAGTCCCGAACTTCTCGACAGCCTGCAGGAACGGGAGTTCACCGATCTTGCAATTCCGGGCGGATTCGGCCCGGACCCGGAAGCCGAGGCGGTCGCGCGCCGCGGTCTGGTGCGCGTCTACTGGACGTTTGAGCTTGGCGTGGCGGAAATGAAGGAGCGGCTGATGGAGATTCCCGCGCAGGACTCCGAGGACACCGCCGAGATTGTCCGACACTGGGCGAATGGCAAGACGTTTCAGGTGGCGATGCACACGCTGCGCGGCAACCTGTCACCCATCGAGGCCGGCATCGCACTGGCCAACATTGCGGAAGCCGCCCTGTTCGCGGTTCTTCTGGCAAGTGTTGAGGATGAGGAGGACCGCTTCTACCAATCAAGCGATCGCGCAATGGCCGTCATTGCGCTCGGCGACCTGGCCAGCCGCGAATTCGCGCCGGATCATCTGATTGAGCTTCTGCTGGTGCACGAGGGCTTCAAATACGAGAGCCACGAAAGCCTCTGCCGACGATTTCACGAGGTTCTGGAAATCCTGACAAGAGACAGCATACTGTTCAAATCGCTGGTGGGCAACCGCAAGTACATTTCTGAATTCGAGTTCAGCAGTCTTCAGGATGACTTGCAGAGCGACTATTCAGCCATCGGGCTGGCAAATCTGACCCGCGCGCGGTGCATATTCACGACCGGCAATCCCGAGATTGAGGAAAAGTTCGTTCAAGCGCAGCGCGATGCTCTGAAGAATGCCGCGGCTCGGGACAGAATCGTCGACCCGTTCGAGGATGACTCTGAATCCGCCGATGATCTGTCACTTGGCGAAGCCGCCGCCTGGGGTGTGCCGCGAATTGAAAGCGCCGCACGATGGCTGCAGGTGAATCATCTTCCGGATTTGATCGACAGCAACACAGCCAGCAATGCCGTTTCAGTGTTTGAAGAGGCGGGTGAAGGAACGATCATCTCTCAAGAAACTCAGGCACAACTGACAGAGGCAGCCCAGCTTTGGCGCAATCTGGCTGGCATTCACCGCCTGATTCTGGACAGTGATGGGGAAGATCTGACCGAAAGCGCTCAGTCGGTTGTGGCGCAGGCTTGCGGCCACTCTGACTTCAGCGAATTAACCGCGGCTGTGCGCGACGCATCGGCCATCACTGCAAACGGTCGAAAAGCCGTATTCGAAAACAGCAGCTGACTCTGCGACAATTCGCGCATTCCCGTCCGAATGCTCTTTCACCTCAATCTGCGGAAGTCGGTCGCATTCCCAATGTTCTGTCAGATTTTCGCAACCGCACACCCGATATGTCAAGCCGCGGGCCCTTGACATCGACTGGCAACAGGAGCAGTTCACCTGAACTGCCGACTCTGACTCCGCATCTCGAATACCGGTTGATCGGAGACGGGCAGGTTCTGCTGGTGTCCGAATCCTTCAATACGCTGCTGAAGGGACAGCTGTACGCCGATCTCATTCCATTGCTTAACGGTCATCGAACACAAGATGAAGTGGTCCGCGAGCTGAAGGATACGCACTCCGAAATTGATGTCGCGTCAGCAATGCGGGCGCTGGCTGACAAGGATTACATTGTTTCGGGTGAGTTTGGGATGAGCCGCGGCAGAGCGGCTTTCTGGTCCTCACTCTGTGTGGCACCTCATCTCGCCGAGAAAAGACTGCATGCTGCAGCGGTTGCGGTTCACGGTGATAACGAGGGGCGGCTGGCTCGAAGCCTCAGCTGCCTTGGCATCGCGACTGGCTCCGATGAGCCGGACCTGTCTGTATTCGTGTGCGACGACTACCTTGATCGGGAGCACGTGAATATCAATCTGCGCAGTCTCGACTCAGGCGCGCCTTGGGCGCTGGTTCGCCCCAAGGGCATGCAGCCCCTGTTCGGACCCGTATTCAGACCCGCACAGAAAAGCGCGTGCTGGGATTGTCTGACTCATCGGCTGATGAACAACAATGATGTTCATTCATTCCTGCGAAATCACTGCGGAGAGGCGGAAGCGTATCAGCCGAATGTCGCTGAGCCGCTGATGCTGGAAGCTGTTTTTGACATCGTTGCCATGGAGATTGCCAAGTGGATTGTGCTCGGAGAATTAGCGCCGCTCCATAATCATGCCATTACATTTGACATTGCCGGCATGAAGTCCGCGTATCACCCGGTCATGCGGCGTTCGCAGTGCACGAGCTGCGGTGATGCTGAGTTGCGAAGACCGGACCGCGAACCGGCACCTATGACGCTTCAGTCCAATCAGCAGAGCCATCACACAAGCGGAGGGCTGCGCACCGCCGCTCCAAGTGAGACGCTTGACCGATATCGACACCTGATCAGCCCGGTGAGCGGAATTGTAACCTGGGTGAAGCGTACCGCGCCGGATACGGATCAGTGGCTGCACGTCCACTGGGCTGGCAGCAATTCAGCGCTGAAGATCAAGAACCTGAGTTCGCTCAGACGCAGTCTGCGAAGCAAGAGCGCCGGCAAGGGCACAACTGCAGAGCAGTCTGAAGTGAGCGCTCTCTGCGAGGCGATCGAACGTTACTCAGGCGCCTGTCACGGCGATGAGATTCGCTGCAGGAGACGGCTTTCAGACTTTCTTGCAGAAGATGCAGACCGTGCCATTCACCCAAACGATGTGCAGCTGTTCAGTGATCATCAGCTCAGCCATGCTGAGGAAATCAATGCCCGCCAGCATCCGTACAATGTCATCCCTCCCCGATTTGACCCGGACCGGGAGCTGGACTGGACACCGGTGTGGTCGTTCACCGAAAATCGGCATCGATACCTGCCAACCGCCATGCTTTACGGCATGACACCGCAGCAGCGCGAGAGCTCGGGACTTTGGTCCGATTCCAACGGCTGCGCCGCGGGGAATACGATCGAGGAAGCCATACTGCAGGGGTTTCTCGAGCTCGCAGAGCGCGATTCCTTCGCGATCTGGTGGTACAACCGACTGCGGCGCCCCGGCGTTGATCTTGAGAGCTTCAACGATGACTACCTGGCTCGGGCCGCGGACTACTACCGAAGTTGCGGCCGAGAGATGTGGGTGCTGGACATCACAGCCGATCTCGGCATTGCAACGTTCGTCGCTCTCTCCCGACGCATTGACAGTGAGACCGAGGACATCATTTATGGCGCTGGCGCGCACATTGACCCTCACATCGCTGTTCTGAGGGCGGTCTGTGAACTCAACCAGAGCCTGATTCTGGTGCCGAAGCCCGGCCCGAATTCGGCTGGCTACATGGTCGACGACCCAATGTGCCTATGGTGGTGGCAGCAATGCAAACTCGAAAATCAAGCTCATCTGGCAGCCTGCGGCCAGACGCCACCGCGCCAGCTTGCCGATTATGAATTTTCGCAGACCGATGATCTGCGTGACAGTGTGCAGTGGTGCCGCGCCCAGGTGGAAGCCAAAGGAATGGAGTTTCTGGCGCTTGATCAGACCCGCCCCGATGTGGGAATGCCGGTCGTGCGGGTGATTGTGCCCGGACTTCGGCATTTCTGGGAGCGGTTTGCGCCGGGGCGCCTCTACGAAGTGCCAGTCAGCATGGGCTGGAGAGAGAGTCCGATCGAAGAGACCAACCTGAATTCAGTGCCTGTCATCGCCTGAACGGTTCTGTTTTGGAATTTGAGGAAAAATTCGCGATCGCGGAAGATCGGATAGCCCGTGAAGCGGCCGATTTCGCAGAGGTGCTGCGGCAGATCGGCAGCCGAATCTCACCGGCGCTGATTGACGGCCAGCACCGGCTCAATCTGATCGAGCGCGCCCGGCAGTGCCCAGCGACGATCGCGGCGTTTCCATTCGGGTTCGAGCTGCCGCTCCACAAGCAAGAGCCAAGCGCGGATTTCGGCGTCTCGCTGATCAATGGAACAAGAACTGCCGAAGTTTTCGAACAGCAGGGACGGCTGGCGCCCGATTCGCCCGCTGAAGCTGGACTTGCATGGCTTTTGAACGAGACAGAATCTGAAGAATCGGCGCTTCGCCAGATCGTCGGCCACAAACTGATGCTGGAATATGACACCGTCAGAATGCAAAACAATGAGTTTCCCGCACCCGGTGTCTTTCTTCGGCCTTCCGAGCAGGTGCTGATTGGCGGTGGCGGCCAATCTGATTCCGTTGCTGTGGTTATGGATGCAATCGTCGCGGCCGCTGGATGGGACCCGCTTCAAGGTGAGCATCAACAGGCAGTTCAGATCTACCATTCCATGAGCGATGCACATAGAATCGAATCGTTCGGCGTTTTCCCATCCCGCGACAGGATGGTTCGGATTTCAGTTGCAGGATTTCAAGAATCTCGCGAAGTGCAGGCATTTCTTGAGAGCGCGGGCTGGGCAGGAGCAGATGCTGCAGTGATTGACTCGACCATTGACTATTTCGCGGGTCGAAAGGCTTTTCTCGAGCTTGCTGTCCACTTTGATGTGCAATCGAACGGACTCGGCTCAACGCTTGGCATTAGTTTTATCGCAAAGAAAAGAATGCCCAACGATCCGAAGTACTGGATAGACAGCCCCGGGCAATGGGCTCCATTGCTCAATGCACTTCGCGAAAGTGGTTTTGTGGATGAGCAGAAACTGGCAGCGTTTTCCGAATGGCCGTCCCAGCCTGAGATGCTGTTCTGTGAGTCGGGCAACCTGATTTTGATGTGCGGAATTCATCACATCAAGTTCGTGTTCCAGGGCGGCCGCATCAGCGAGGTGAAGGGTTACGTCTTCTGTTTGCTTTGCCCTTTGTGAGTTCAGTCAATACAATATGAAACAATCGTCTTGAGTTTGAATATTTGCAGGCCAATTCATATCGCTGATCGCGATACAGCTGCAGACTGAATTCAATGATGAAAAGCACAATTCAGCGTGTTCCGATTTCAGCGAACTAATGAGGTGAGAATTCGCAGAACCCAAGCTGCAGAAGCATAAACGATGTTTGGCAATCTATTTCGCGAAGAGGCCGCGGTTGCAAGGAGCGAACGACAGCGTCTTGACTACCTATTGCGCATCAGCGCACCGCATGAGCACATCATCCTCACTGCAACCATCGCAGTTCTCGCGGCCTTTGTCATCTGGGCATTTTTCAGCAGCATCAGTCGCAGTGTAACGTTAAACGGTGTTGTTGTCGCATCAGGTCCGCTCTCCGATGTGGTGATACTTGAACCCGGTTACCTGCTTGACTTCGATGTATCACCCGGCGACTCTGTGGCTCTCGGTGATTCTATCGCCCGCCAGACGGTTCCCGCACTGGAGCGCGAGATCGCAATGTTCCAAGGCCGTTCAGAAATTCTCAAGATGCAAATCGCATCGAACCCGCAAAATTTTGGACTGGCTGAGCTTCTGGACGCCACCCAGGTTGCTCTGATCCAGCTGGAAGAGCAGCATTCGATTCGAGCGAAGATTGTCAGCCATGCTGAAGGCGCGGTCACAGCGATTCGCGGCAAGCCGGGAGACCACCTGCAGGCTGGCACTGTCATTGGACAGATACGACACAGGGATGCGACTGAACGCCGCGTGATTGCGCAAGTTCCGCGGAAAACTGCAGCGCGGCTGAACCCGGGAATGCCGGTTGAAATTCAGATCTCGACTCCCGAAGGGGGAAGTCAGTCGTTCAAAGGCTCGATCGCCAGTGTCGCTGCCGAACAGCCCTCTTACTGGCTGACATCTCGATTGAACATACCCGCGGGGCATGATGATCAGGTGAGCATCAAATTCGACAATTCGCCCGATCTGACATTGCCGGAAGGCAGCGCCTGCCAGATTCGAATTCAATTGGATCGCGGCAGCCCGGCGAAGATTCTGAATGTCGGACGTTCGTAGGATCGCATGATTCTTCAGAAAAACAGACATGAACCCAGGCTGAGTGTCAGGCGCTCGGAGCCGCCGTGCGCGTAACCACCCCGCTGCTTCTGCAGATGCATGTGACTGAGTGCGGCGCGGCCTGCCTCGGCAGTGTTCTGGCATACTTCGGCCGCTGGGTGTCTCTGACCGAATTGCGGGAGCGGTGCGAGGTCAGCCGCGACGGTTCAAGCGCCGCCGGAATCAAGCGCGCCGCCAACTATTACGGCTTGGAATGCGTCGGTCGCAGTCTCAGCGTCGACGATCTTCCGGACAAGAAAATGCCGCTCATTCTGTTCTGGGAGTTCAATCATTTCGTGGTGTTGGAAGGTTTCGAGAACAACCGGTTCCATATCAACGATCCGTCCTCTGGCCGACGCTCGCTCACAGCAGAGCAGTTCAGCGCCAGCTTTACCGGCGTCGCCCTGGAGTTCAGCACCGGTCGCGAATTTCAATCAGGCGGCAGCCGGACCAGCTTTCTGAAAGAGCTGCCCAACTGGCTCGGCGATTCGAGAGGCGCCATTGCTCAAATTGTGCTCTGCGGCCTGCTGCTGGTGATTCCAGCTCTGATGACACCGGCAATACTGGCTGTGTTCATTGACCATGTTCTGGGTGGCAGCGAGCCATGGGGAGGAATTCTGGCAGCCACCTTGATCGGCGCCGCCGTCCTCGCGTACGCGCTCACCCTGCTCAAGAAACGCTGGCTGAAACGCCTGGCAGTCCGCATATCAGTGATCGTCGGCGACCGGACCGTCTCGCAGCTGCTGCGTCTGCCCATTGATTTTTTCAATCATCGTTTTGTCGGTGATCTGACGGCCCGAATTCTTTCGATCAACAGGGTAACCAAAGCAATTTCAGAGCATTTTCTGGAACTGCTCATTGAAATGTTCCTGAGCTTCATTTTTCTCATCGTTCTATTCATCTTCGCACCGAGTCTGGCGCTCATTGTGCTCGGTCTTGCAGCTGTCAATGCCTTTCTTGCCTACATCATCGCTCGGATACGACTGGACAAGAGCCTGACTTTGAGGCGGGAGCAGGGGCTTCTGGTCGGCATCGGCACTCTGATGCTCAACCAATCGGAAATCCTGCGTCAGACCGCTTCAGACGATCGATTCTACTCGCGCTGGAGCGGTCACCAGGCTCGGGAGCTGCATGCGCGTCAGGACCTCGCGGAAGTCGCGCACATCAATGAGTCACTGCCCACTTTTTTCGGCATCCTGGGGAATGCGGCGGTGCTGACTTTCGGTGCGGTCCAAGTCATGGACGGCGAGATCACTCTCGGCACACTGGCCGGATTCTTCGTCCTGTCCTCAATGTTTCTGGCTTCTATCGGACACTTTGTCGAGTTTGTCAATCATCGACAGTCCATTGAAGCCGACATGCAGCGTCTGCAGGACATTCCGATGATTGCCGAAAGCGCAGACCTGGCGCAGTCATCTGAAGACGCAGATGTCATTCACACGCTCGACGGCCGGCTGAAAATCAGCGGGCATGTTGAGCTGCGCAACATCACATTCGGTTACAACCGCTCAAAACCCCCGCTGATTGAAGACTTCAGCTTGATTATGGAGCCGGGGCAGCGCGTCGCGGTGGTGGGGCCGAGCGGCTCCGGAAAGTCAACTTTGACGCGCCTGGTTTCGGGACTCTATGAACCCTGGTCCGGTGAGATACTGTTTGACGGTCACCCTCGACAGGAAGTCGCCTCGGACATTCTCAAGCGGTCTTTGTCGGTTGTCGATCAGCAGATTCGCCTGTTTTCCACAACTGTGAGACGGAACATCACCTTGTGGAATCCAACGGTTCCCGATGAAGTCGTGGTTGCCGCAACAAAGGATGCCTGCATTCACAATGAAATCCTGAACCGCCCGCATGGCTACGCAACTGAGGTTGCCGAGAATGGCAGTAATTTCAGCGGCGGCCAGAAACAGCGCCTGGAAATCGCCCGGGCGCTGGCCAGTGAGCCTGTTGTTCTGATTCTGGATGAAGCCACCAGCGCGCTGGATGCGGAAAACGAGGAGGAAATCGATCATGCCCTGCGTCGCAGAGGGGTCACCTGCCTGATCATCGCGCATCGACTGAGCACCATTCGGGACTGTGACCAGATCATCGTGCTCGATCAGGGCAAGGAAGTGCAGCGGGGCACTCATGATGAACTGATCACCGATCAAGACGGCCTGTACTACCGGCTTGTTCGATCGAACTGACATTATGAAAACCAGATCATATTCCACAGTTGCGGAGCTGGCCGCCGAAGTCGGCTCACTGATACCCTGCGCGGGAAATCTGCCGCTTGACTTGAGCGCGCCGCAGTTCGTGTGGTACATCGAGCAAGGCGCCGTTGATCTGTTTATTGAAGAGCGCTCGGAAATCGGCACATACGCGGCGCCCCAGCATCTGCTGCATGCCGAAGCCGGGCGTCTGGTACCGAGCGTCGAACCGAACACCGAGAATACGACACTCAGTGTGACTGCGAAAGGACTGCCGGGAACGATGCTGCGGCAAATTCCGATTGACAGGTTGAACGATCTTGATCACCAGGCGCTGGCTGATCAGATTGACGCGTGGGTGAAAGATGTGTCCACCATGCTGTCACGCTACGACAGCGGCGCCACCCGAGCTGACACACAGGTCAGTCAAGGTCAGAGTCAAACCGTAGGCGCCGGTGTTATCTCTACCGGACGCGAAGTTGCATGGATTACTGGCATGACACCCGGAACATGCCTTTATCTGGGGCTGCTGGATGCATCCGATGGTTTGGTTGGCGGTGATTCGGAACTGATATTGCCATTGGTCCGCGACACTTGGGCAAGGATAACCGAGCCGCAGGAGCTGACGATCCAATCCTCCAGAACTCTTGCTGACAGCGGAAGACTTCTGCCAGCTCTGGCCCAGTTCCACTCTTCCGCCCTATCTTTGGAACGACTCAACCGAACATTGGCCGTGGTTGATCGCGTCAACCTTGAGCGGTCGCGGATTTCAAAGCGTCAGACTGACGAGACGGGTGCGCGTCACGATCTCTATGATCTCTACGGAGTGTCTGACGACGAGGGGGCCGATGCAAGTGACACCGCACTGGCCGACACATTGCGCGCCATCGGCGAGCATGAGGATATTGAATTCAAGATTCCAAGTCGCGGCGACAGCGCCGAATTCTCAGAACACCTGTTCGGCATTCTGGATGCCTCGGGGGTACGCGCCCGGCGGGTGAATCTGCGCGATGATGAAAAGTGGTGGCTGAATTCAAGCGGCGCGATGCTGGCGTTCCGAAAGGACGATGATCGGCCGGTTGCCCTGCTGCCCGGATGGCTGGGGCACTACCATGAAGTGTGCCCGGCTGAGAATCAGAAAATCAGGATCAACTCGGCACATGCCAAATCGCTGAGTTCTGAAGCTTGGCTTTTCTACCGGCCGCTGAATTCCGAATCAACGAACTTCGATGACATGCTGCGACTGGCCTGTCGGGGCCTGTCCGGTTATTTCGCGCGTTTTCTGGTCACTGGGTTTATTGGCGGACTGATAACACTGCTGCCTGCTCTGATACTGGGTTTCATCGTTGATGAGGCGATCCCTAACGGTGAAACCAACCTGCTGTACACTGCGGGCGCTGCTTTGTGTGTCATTGCTGTGCTTGGTGCCGCACTGCATGTTCTGCAGGGGATGGCATTGATGCGTCTCGAAGGTCATGCGACTTCAAGAGCTGAGGCGGCCTTGTGGGACCGGCTGCTCCGTCTGCCGCCGAGTTTTCTGCAAGGCTATTCAGCCGGCGACCTGACCATGCGCGGCATGACCTTCCAGGCTCTTCGCGATGTCGTACAGAGCGCGTTGGCGAACGGTGTGCTGGCTGTTGTGTTTTTGCTGCCAGCCTTTCTCATCGTGTTTCTATATGATGCCATGCTCGGCACCATCGCTGTCTCGTTCGGTCTGCTCTCATTGATCATCACCGTGATTCTCGGCTGGCGGCAGATCGCGCCATACAGCAGGATGAGACTGGCCATGCAGAATCTGACCGGACGGCTGTTTCAGCTGATCAATGGAATTTCAATTCTGCGGCTTGAAGGCGCTGAAGGGTCCGCGTTCGCAGTCTGGGCGCGGGGCTATCGGAGTCAGAAAGTCGCGGAGATGAAATATCAGTCGATCGATCAGCACGTCCAGGCGATGAGCGCCGCAATTCCTTTTCTCGCCGGCGCGGTGATTCTGGCTGCTGTTGCATTGCCCGACCGCGAGCCCCTTTCAATCGGGGATTTTTTGGTTGTCTACACTGTATTCATGGTGTATCAGGGTGCGGTGGCGCGGCTGGGCGCATCGTTCAGTGGAATCGCTTCGATGCTGTCAGCCGGCGATCAGATTCGTCCGTTTCTGGATGAATCGCCGGAGGTCAGCACAGAAGGTGAGCTGGTTGAAGTCCTGACTGGTGACATCCGGCTAGATCATGTCAGTTTCAGGTATGAGGACAACAGCCCTCTCATTCTGGACGATGTATCCATTCAAATTCGTCCCGGAGAGTTCGTTGCAATCACCGGAGAGTCGGGCGCGGGCAAGAGCACGCTGTTCAAGCTGCTGCTCGGAGCGCTCAAGCCAACCAACGGCGCCGTCTACTATGACAAGCGCGATCTGCGACACCTCAACATAAAGCAGGTGCGGCGGAAAATCGGCGTCATTCCACAGGACATACAGCTGCAGCCCGATGATATCTGGGACAACATTGTCGGCGGGCGGGAGAATGTTACAGGCCAGGATGCCTGGGATGCCGCGCGACTTGCCGCCATCGATCGCGAGATCATGGCGATGCCCATGAAAATGATGACCAGCGTCGGCGCCGGAATCGGTGTAACCTCAGGCGGTGAGAGCCAGCGCATTCTCATTGCTCAGGCATTGGTTGAGAACCCAAGAATACTGCTGCTGGACGAGCCAACCAACTGGCTCGAGAATGAGAGCCAGGCGAAAATTATGGACAACCTCGCGCAATTGGGCGCAACCAGAGTTGTGATCGCCCACCGTTTGAGCACCTTGCAGCATGTCGACCGAGTCTACGTACTGCAGAAAGGGAGTATAGTGGAGCAAGGAAGCTTTTCTGAATTGATGGAAATTGACGGCGTATTCAGAGGTCTGGTCAACAGACAACTGTCATAAGAAACATAAGAAAAAAGCACTACAACCAAATAGGTTCCTACGCGACTGAAATCTTTCGAAGCAGCTCATCATTCTTCGATCGTATATATTTGTTTACCATATTGGTAAATAAATATTATAATTTTCGAAATGCGGTTGAATTATGAGGCAGCCAAACTCAAAAGACTATGTGAAAATTTGAATTTTGCTGTTCGTCGATTAGGACCGAACAATGCCGCCAAGCTTCGAACTCGTATGCTTGATCTTGCTGACGCCCAAAATGTAAGGGAGTTGACAGCAGGTGACCCACATCCTTTGAGAGGCGATCGCAAGGGGCAGTTAGCCATCAAGTTGGATGGCGGCACTCGTTTGGTAATCAAACCAAATCACGACAAAATACCTCGAAGTGATGATGGGGGCATCGATTGGGCGGCAGTCACGGCAGTCACTATCTGTTTTATCGGAGATTACCATGATTGAACTGGAACGAGATTTTCAACCTAACTGGATTTCACCTCCCGGCAATACCATAGCTGATGTGATGGAAGAGCGAGACTGGAATCAAGTCGAGCTTGCCAAACGACTCGGAATGACCACCAAACATTTGAATCAATTGATCAAGGGCAAGGCATCGTTGACTGAAGAGACAGCATTGAAACTTGAGCGGGTCCTGGGGTCGACAGCTAGATTTTGGCTCAATCGAGAAGCGTCTTATCGAGTACGTTTGGCGAAACGGGAAGAGCAGATGAAATATGAAATCTGGACTGATTGGCTGGATGTGCTGCCAATTGCGTGGCTGAAACAAGTCAACGCAATTCCAGACTGGCCGATTATCAAGCCGAGAAAACCAGAAATCGTTGAGACTTTACTGAAGTTTTTCGGTGTCGCCTCTCCACAAGAGTGGGAGGACCGCTACAAAGCCTTGCATCTAACGTTTCGCAGAACCTGCGTCATCGAATCCGAAATTGGAGCGGTCACTTCATGGCTTCGAGTGGGAGAGATTTTAGCCGAAAAGACGACGGTTCCAAAATACAGCAGAGCAAGGTTCAGCAAGGCGCTGAATGAGATTCGCGAACTGACCGTGCTGCCGCCCGGTGATTTTGAGCCGAAGCTTCAGGCGCTATGCAACGAATCCGGTGTCAAGCTGGCTTTTGTGCCGGCACCCCCGAATGCTCATGTCAGCGGGGTGGCGCGCTGGCTGAACTTGCACAGCCCGATTATCCAGCTGTCGCTCTATGGAAAGACCAATGATCAGTTCTGGTTCGCGTTTTTCCATGAAGCCGCCCACATACTGCTTCATGCTGACAGCAAGGAGAGTATTTTCCTGGACGATTGGGGCGGTGATTCAGGTGAAAGTCGGCAAGAACAGGAAGCCAGTCAATGGGCGGCTGAGATGTTGATTCCGAATTCAGACTTCAGCGACTCCTTCACCAAGCGAATCACATCAAGTCAGGTCAGGCAGTTCGCTCAGAGCATCAACATTCATCCCGGCATTGTGGTTGGACGATTGCAGCATGAAGGAAAACTGCAAAGTACCACCACCCTCAATCGGCTGAAAGATCGCTTTGAAATAGATTCAGTTGTCTTTTACCGTTGATCTGCATGCATTGAATACTGCAATTAGAGTGTTTCGCTTTACTGATTGTGAGATGACAGTACTCGTTTGATTATCAAACCAAATCAAGACACAGCACCTCGAATTGAAGACGGCGACATAGACTGGACGGCAGTTATGACTGTCACTGTCTGTTTTATTGGAGATCACCATGATCGAACTGGAACGAGAATTTCAACCAAATTGGATCTCATCGCCTGGTGACACAATATCCGATATTTTGGAAGAGCGGGACTCGAATCAAGTCGAGCTTGCCAAGCAGCTTGGATTGACCACAAAGCACCTGAATCAATTGATCAAGGGCAAGGCATCGTTGACTGAAGAGACAGCATTGAAACTTGAGCGGGTCCTGGGATCGACGGCTAGATTCTGGCTGAATTCAGAAGCCAACTATCGAGCACGTTTGGCGAAGCGAGAAGAGCAGAAGAAATATGAAATCTGGACTGATTGGCTGGATGTGCTGCCAATTGCGTGGCTGAAACGAGTCAACGCTATTCCAGATTGGCCGATTGTCAAGCCAAGAAAACCAGAAATCGTTGAAACATTGCTGAAATTTTTTGGTGTCGCCTCCCCACAAGAGTGGGAAGACCGCTGCAAAGCCTTGCAACTGTCGTTTAGCCGCAACTGCAAAAATGAATCCGACATCGGAGCGGTCACTTCGTGGCTCCGAGTCGGAGAGATTCTGGCCGAAATGACGACGGTTCCGAAATTCAGCAGAGCAAAGTTCAGCAAGTCGCTGAATGAGATTCGCGAACTTACCGTGCTGCCGCCCCATGAGTTTGAACCGAAGCTTCAAGTGCTGTGCAACGAATCGGGTGTCAAGCTGGTTTTTGTACCCGCGCCCCCGAATGCTCATGTCGGCGGGGTGGCGCGCTGGCTCAACTTGCACAGCCCGATTATTCAGCTGTCACTCTATGGAAAGACCAATGATCAATTCTGGTTCGCGTTTTTCCATGAAGCCGCCCACATCCTGTTCCATGCCGACATCAAGGAGAATATTTTCCTGGACGATTGGGGCGGCAATTCAGGTGAGAATATTCAAGAGTGCGAGGCCAGTCAATGGGCAGCTGAGATGTTGATTCCGATTTCAAACATCGGCGACTTTTTCGCCAAAAGAATTACCGGCAGTGACATCAGGCAGTTTGCTCAAAGCATCAACATTCATCCCGGAATTGTAGTTGGACGATTGCAGCATGAAGGAAAACTGCAAAAAGCCACCTCTCTCAATCGGCTGAAAGATCGCTTTGAAATCGATTCAGTTGTTTTTCACCGCTGATCTGAAAGCACGGAATTCTGCAATCAGATTCATTCGCATTACTGACTGTGAGAAAAATCATACCGAATTGAGCGCCTGACTCAAATCTTCAATCAGATCATCGACATTTTCGATCCCGACAGAAAGTCGAATCAGGTTGACTGGCACCTCGCTGTGCGGCCCCTCGACCGTTCTTCGGTGCTCAATGAGACTCTCAACGCCGCCAAGAGAAGTTGCCCGGACGAATACTTGAGTCCGGATTGCCAACTGACGGGCGGCTTCCTGACCGCCCTTCATCTGCAGCGACATCATGCCGCCGAATCCATTGGTCATCTGCCGCTTGGCGATCTCGTGCGAAGGGTGACTGGGCAAGCCGGGATACAACACTCTCTCAACTGCTGGATGTGACTCCAGAAACTGTGCGATTTTCATGGCATTCTCAGAGCATCTCTCCCACCGAATGGCGAGTGTTCTCATGCCGCGCAGCAAAAGCCACGCTTCAAAAGAACCGAGAATGCCGCCTGTCAGACGGCGCACTTCATCAATTTCATTCCAGCGCGCGTTGGCCTCTCTGGTTACCAAAATACCCGCATTGAGATCGCTGTGCCCGTTCAGGTACTTGGTTGCCGAATGGAACACGATGTCAGCGCCTAGATTCAGCGCCTGTGTCGATATAGGTGATGCCGCAGTGCAATCGACACCCAGTATGGCGCCGGCCGCATGAGCATCGTTGGCCGCCTGCTCAATGTCAATGACATCCCACGACGGATTGATCGGTGACTCAATCCAGACGATTGAAGTTTTGCCCGGTACCAGAGATCGAGCCAGATTGTCCGGGTCAGAGGGGTCAAACAGTGTCAACTCGATATTTCGTTTTTCGGAAATGCGCTTCAGCCAGTCAACAGTGCCGTGATACATGACCTTTGGCGCGGCGATGTGCTCGCCCATGTTGACGGTCTCGAACACTGCGGCAATCGCCGCCAGGCCGGACGCGAAAAACAGCGCCTTCTCACCACCTTCAAGCTGGCAGATCATCGATTCAAGCTGCTCGTAGGTTGGATTGGAATAGCGGCCATACACATAGTTCCCAATCAATTCGAGATTGTCGTCCCGGGCAAATGTAACTGACGTGTCAATCGGCGGCACAATGCCGCCGCTTGAAGGATTGATATAGTGATTGGCCTGGGCCAGCAAAGTTCTTTGGTCTTTCATCTGATACTAATTTGTCATGCAGGTTTCTGAAGTGAAGGTGCGGTGTGCTGGCAGCAGGGCATTCTTTATGATGTCGATCAAGTCTTCAGGCTGACCGGCTTCGAAATCCGGCTGGACCGTTCGTATCCACTCGATGGCGTACCAGCCCCAGCTCACCGCAATCGTGACAACACCGGCGATTTTGCCCTGTTCAATGTCGCTGACTGTATCTCCAATCATGCAGCACTTGTCTGTGCTTGTTCCATTATTTCGAATGATTGCGTTGATCTTTGCCGATTTGGTACCGGGCATATCACCGCCAACGATAACGTCGAAGTGATTCCTGATCCCTTCGTTGTCCAGCACTTTGTCGAGCACTGACATTGATGACGCCGAAACAACACCGAGTTTTCCCAACTGGCTCAACTGCTCAACCACCTCGGCGATGCTCGGAAAGAGCCGAATTTGATCGAATCGCTCATAAAGCGCCTGATCGATCTCCCAGATGAACTCCGCAGACAGTCTGGGATCAACATTCGCCGCCGCCACAATTTCCGGAATTGACATGCGCTTGATGCTGCGAAGATCATCGGGAATAAAGGCAACCGGCTGCTCCAGCTTTCGGCCGGCAATGTTGACAGCATCAGAAAAAATTTCGATGGAGTCAACCAGCACACCATCGAAATCAAACAGAATCGTCGCGGTCATCATCAAATCTCCGCCGCAAATTTTATTGGATGGCACTCACTTCTGTAACGAGTTGCTCAGCTGCTATTTGATTCCGCAGGCATGGATCCGATTCCATACATAATCCAGGCAGCTGCGATCAACATGCACCCGAAAGGAATCCTCAGCATCGCGAATAACAATCCCGTAAAGCGAAAACACAGCTGTCGAGGAGCCATGTCCAGGCGAAAGCTCATGAAGGTTGAACGGAACCGCGTGCGCCAGCACATCCAGGGCGTCTGTACCGGAAATGCGAAATCCCAGATACAGATCCGAAACATTGAAGACCCCCATTCCCTCAACGCCTGAAACACAGTCCGCCAGCCGCCGCTCGATCCGCGGCTCATTCTCAAGCGCAGACCTGATCAGCGCGCGCCTGGGTCCCAGCATCAGAATTTCCAAATCATCCACCATGATCAGCCGATTCTGCTCAACCGGCTCCGTGACACCCAGTCTGGTGAAGAAGTTGTTCAGATTTGGATCGACACTTCGCAGATCAAACACAGATTCCTGAGCCAGAGGCAAAAATTCAACTGAGTATTGCATGCTCACATCCACAGCTTTTTGCCCTCTGCATCGTAGAAAATCGGCTGAGTCACCACCATGGGCACCGATTTGCCATGATCCCAGGCCAATACCGTCTCACCGATTCTGGAGCGTCCGTCGGTGAGCAGTCCCAGCGCGATCGTTCGATCACAGCAGCCGCTCCAGACACAGGCCGAAACAAATCCTTCTGAAAGTGACTGCCTGCCGCCTGGCGCGACGGGCGCGCCTTCTGAAATCAGCTGATTTGGATTCTGGGGCAGGAATCCCACAAGTTCCTGGCGGACCGGCTGATTCCGACGACGGATGTCCATCGCCCGTTTTCCAATAAAGTCCGTCTTGCCAGCACCCACAATCCAGCCCATTCCAAGATCGATCGGATCAACCGTACCGTCAACTTCGTGAGCCAGAGACAGAAACCCCTTCTCCACACGCAGGACGTGATTGGCCTCAGACCCAATTGGACAGATATTCCAGGACTGCCCGACTTCCATCAGATACTCCCAGAGCCGCAAGCCGTATCTTGACGGCACATTGATCTCAAAACTGAGTTCCCCGGTGAAGCTCACTCGGAACACCCGCGTCGGAAGTCCGGCAATTGTGCCTGCTTGCATATGCATGAATGGCAAAGCCTCGCGCGACCAGTCAATATCTGAATCCGCTGATTCCAGCATCTGTCTCGCCAGCGGACCGCACACTGTCGCGTTGGCCCACTGGGAGGTCACAGGTATGACAATAACATCCAATCCGGGGCACTCAACATTGATCAGCTTGTCCAGTTTCTGCTCCACCGCCGGTGCCCCGCCGGTTGAACAGGAAAGCAGGTACTGATCCTCATCAGTCCTGAATGTCACACCGTCATCGAATACCAGACCTTCCTCATTCAGCATCAGGCCATATCGACCCTGTCCGGGCTGCAGTCTGTCACATCGGTTCGTATAGATCAGATTCAGCAGCTTGAGCGCATCAGCGCCTTGAATCACAAATTTGCCGAGCGGCGATCCGTCATAAATTCCAATGCCATTTCGCACCGCATGACACTCTCTTTCAATCGCATCGTTCATGGACTCGCCGGCCTTCGGATAGTAGCCGGGGCGCTGCCACCTGGCTCCAGCCTCGTACATGACCGCGCCGCGCGTCCTGTGCCACTCGGTCATCGGTGTATGCCTGTAGGGCAGCACAACATCACCCGACTGGCTTCCGGCAATGGAGCCGAACTCGACCGGCGTATAAGGCGGACGGAACGTCGTTGTGCCCACTTCGGACGGATGGCAGTTCAAGTGATCGGCGATGATTCCGATCGCATTGACATTGGCGGTCTTGCCCTGATCAAGACCCATGCCATTGGTTGTGTAGCGTTTCAGATGCTCGATTTCGCCATATCCTTCGCGCAACGCCAGTCTGAGATCGAAGACAGTCACATCACCAGCCATGTCAACGAATGATTTGCTGCGTCGGTCGCCAGAGTTTGCACTCCAGAATGCATCGATCTGATATTCGGAACTCTCATCACCTGCCAATTCTGGTATCTCAATTGGCGCGGCTCGCATGTCTATTTTTAACAGCACTTCTTTCGCAACCCGCACACCGCTGTCAAAACTGCCGCCCAATGTCATCTCACCGGTTGCCGCACCCGCACAGAGCGTCGCCTGGGCGGCTTCGTGCGGTACAAAAGCGGCGATGCGGTCGTCATAGCGAATCGACCCGCGCGACTGAGAGAAGAGATGAACACAAGGATTCCAGCCGCCGGACACGCACACAAGGTCACATGCGATCGTTCGCTTCTGCGCTCTGCCTGAATTCTCCCGAGAGCTGACGACAACACCCTTGACCCGCCTGTTCGAGTGGATTGATTTTTGAACAACACTGCTGCAGAGTATCTTGTCAGTGAAACAGCCATCTGTCAAGGCATCATTCAATGATGTCCTGCTACGCGTATCGACTATCGCCGCCAGCTCAATTCCGGCAGATTTCAGACTTGACAGGACCTGATATCCACTGTCGTTGTTGGTGAAAAGAACCGCTCTCTTCCCCGGCGCCACCCGATACGACTCAACTGCTTCCATCACTGCGGAACACAGCATCACGCCGGGAATGTCGTTGTTCTCAAAAACAATCGGCCGCTCAATCGCCCCGGTCGCCAGTATCACCTGCTTCGCCCAGATTTTCCAGTTGCGTCCACCAAACTCTGAAGGGCTTGAAGCGCGTTCTGCGACGCAGATCATGTTGCCTTCCTGGTAGCCCCAGGCGGTTGAGTTCCAAAGACAGGTCGCGTGATCCATGTCCTCCAGTTCAGCAACAGCCTCAGAAACCCACCCCAGCGCTGATCGACCCGCCAACTGCGCGCCGCTGAAACTGAGGCTGCCGCCGGGGCGGATCATTTCATCAACCAGGACAGTGCGCGCGCCGGACCTTGCCGCGGTCAGCGCGGCGATCAGACCCGCCGGACCCGCGCCAACCACCATAACATCACAGTGATCGAATCGGTTGAGATAAACACCGCTCGGCTCAGTTTCGGGCGCCCTGCCAAAACCGGCGGCGCGCCGGATTGCAGGCTCAAAGGCATGCCAGTTCGGCCACATGAAGGTCTTGTAGTAAAAACCCGCCGGAAGAACAGGAGAGAAGATGCCGGACACCGATCCGAGATCGAAGTTCACGCTCGGCCAGCAGTTCACGCTGAACGCCTCCAAACCTTCGTAAAGAGGCTGAACACTCGCAAGGATGTTCGGAGAATCCTCTTCACCGCCAAGCTGAACCAGAGAGGTTACGTCGGCATACCCGCGGTTCTGAATGCCGCGCGGCCGATAGTACTTGAAGCTTCGGGATAAAACATCAACTCCGTTGGCCATCAGAGCTGAGGCCAGCGTGTCGCCGTCCAACCCGACAAACGCCTTGCCGTTGAAATTGAATTTCAGAGGACGGTCACGATTTATCTGACCGCCGTCCGGCAGTCTTCGGACATTCGAGACGTTCACGAATCCGAATCCTGCCCTTCGAACTTGTGCGTCACCGTATGCCGCCGCAGCTTGAACCACTCACCGCAACCCTTTTCGTGACACCAGTGCTCTTCCAGCACCCCGCGCTGATTGTCCACCTGATAGAGATAATCCAGCCAGGCTTCATCACTTTGCTCCAAAAATTCACTCCGGGGCGGTTTTGCAGGTCCGGCACATCTGAATTCAGTTTCGGCGCGCATTCCGCACCAGGGGCATGGAATCAGCAGCATTGACCGGCAGCTCCTATCTTTGACTCACAACCCATTGAGGATCACTAGTGTCCCAACGTTTAATTGAACAAATTCAATCAGTTAGATCAGAGGTCAATCCGCCGATTGCCATTCGCCATTTCAAGTGTCTGAAGTAATTGGATTTTATGGAATGCAAACACACTGATCCTCCGTAGAAAAGTGTAATGATTTTGGTGCTGGAGAGAAGGACATTTTGAAATTTCAGTTAACAGAATTAGTGAGTTTTCAATTCAAACTTCTGATTTAACGACATTTTCTCTATGGACATGAATTTAGCTGATGTTCAACCGATGTCAATTTCGATCGTTCCCGCTGAAGTCTCCGACACCCTCTGATGGGGTGATATTTATTCATTATCAAATAGATAGATAAATTTTCAATTTCAACGTTGGGACACTAGTGATTGAGGATTCGAAATTGAAAGCAAAATTCCCATCCCGCGTCAATGAGAGGGAACTGTCGTTCCGCCCTCAAGCAGGTAATTCAGGGAGGAAAACCGGTCCAGCCCATAGCACTCGGCCAGCGGATGCGGCTCCTCGCGGGCGATCAGGTGCGCGAAAGTCAGACCGCCGGCCGGAATCGCTTTGAAACCGCCCCACCAGCCGGCGCTCACGTAAACACCTTTGACTGACGTTGCGGAAATGATCGGACTCGCGTCCTGGGCGAATTCCAGCGCGCCGCTCCATTGGCGCAGCAGCTTGAGCCGCTTGAAGATCGGAAAAAGCTCCAGCATCCCGGCCACTGTGTCTTCCAGCGTCGCGATCTTGCCGCCTTTTCGAAATGATATCTGCTGCGCGTCCGTGGCGCCGCCGATCACCAGCTCTCCCTTGTCAGAGTGGCTCAGATACACCCCGAGATCGGGACAGTTCACCACCGCGTCCAGAACCGGCTTGATCGGCTCTGACACGAAAGCCTGCAGATTGTAACATCGAAGCGGCAGCCGCAAATCAACCATGCTCGCGACAGCCGCATTCTCATTGCCGGTCGCAATCGCGACTTTGTTCGCCTGAATCCGTCCGCGGCTGGTTTCGACTTCAGCCGCTTCCCCATCACTGCCGCGGCGAATCGCGGCAACTTCGGCATTCTGAATGATGTCAACCCCGAAAGCGTCTGCAGCGCGCGCATATCCCCACACCACAGCATCGTGCCGCGCAATGCCGGCCCGCTCCTGAATCGACCCGCCGAGTATCGGCAGGCGGCAATTGTCCATCGGCGCCAGAATCGGAATTCGCTGACGCACCTGATCAGCGGTCAGCATTCGAAACTCCACACCCAGCCGGTTCATGTTGAGTGAGCGTCGTCGCATGGCGCGCATGCTGGTGGTGGTCAGCAGCACATCGACCTCGCTTCGCTGACTCAGCATGACGTTGAAGTTGAGCTCGCGGCTGAATTCCTCATACAGCTGCAGGGATCTGTCAAAAAATCGGATGCTGGCGTCGCGCAGGTAGTTGGATCGCACGACCGCCGTGTTGCGGCCGCTGTTGCCGCCGCCGATCCAGTTTCTTTCTAAGACCGCAATGTCGCGGATACCGTGATTCTTGGCCAGGTAGTAGGCCGTCGCGAGGCCATGTCCGCCGCCGCCGACAATGACGACTTCATACTGAGATTTGGGCTCTGGATTGCGCCAGGCCGGTTTCCAGTTCTGGTGACCGGTGAGCGCGCCGCCGGCCAGACTGAAGATCGAGTATCGCTGCCGCGGCTTCACAGCCGTCAATGCTGCAGAATCTGGCTCAGGAAGAGTTCGGTTCGATCGCTCTTGGGTTTTGTAAAGAATTCATCTGGCGGTGCGATTTCCACGATCTCGCCATGATCCATGAACACCATGGTGTCGGCCACCTGCTTGGCAAAACCCATCTCATGTGTCACCACCATCATGGTCATGCCGCCCTCGGCCAGCTCAACCATGATATCCAGCACTCCGGAAATCATCTCAGGGTCAAGCGCGGAGGTGGGCTCGTCGAACAGCATCGCTTCCGGATGCATGCAAAGCGAACGGGCGATCGCGACCCGCTGCTGCTGGCCGCCGGAGAGCTGGCTCGGGTATTTTTTCGCCTGCTCGGCAATGCGCACCTTCTCAAGATAGTGCATCGCCGTCTCCTCGGCTTCCTTCTTGGAAATCTTCAGATTCCGGATCGGCCCCAGCATCAGATTCTGAAGCACGGTGATGTGGGGGAAGAGGTTGAAATTCTGGAAAACCATGCCGACTTTGCGGCGAATCTCCTGCAGTGACTTGGGGTCAGTCTTGATCGGTTCGCCGTCGATCAGAATCTCGCCGGCCTCGAATGTCTCAAGCTGGTTGACACAGCGGATCATCGTCGACTTCCCTGAGCCTGACGGGCCGCAGACCACCACCCGCTCGCCGGCCATGACCGTCAGGTTGATGTCCCACAGCGCGCAGAACTGGCCGTACCATTTGCCGACACCATTGAACCTCAGCAGCTCCCGGCGGTTCGAATTGGAGTTTTTCACTTGATTTTCCTCTGTCATGGCAGCGCTCCTAGTGTTTCTGGATTCCCAGTCCGAATCGCTCGAATCTTTGAAACAGCACCGCGAGCGGAAAACACATCGCAAAATACAATGCCGCGGTAATGATCCAAGCCTCGAAAAAGTGGGTCGTGGTATTGGACACATCCTGGGTGAGGAAGGTCAGTTCCTGAACTGAAATCAGCGACACAATGCTTGAGTCCTTCACCAGGGTGATGAACTGCCCGGCCAGCGGCGGCAGAATCGTTTTCAGCGCCTGGGGCATGATGACATCGCGCAGCACGTGATACCTTGAAAGTCCGATGGCCCGCGCCGCCTCCCACTGGCCCTTGCCAATGGACTGAATGCCGGCCCGCACAATTTCAGTGATGTAGGCGCCTTCAAAAACAGCCAGACAGATGAGTCCGGCAAGGAAATTTGAAAAAAGCTCGATCGGCCCGAACAGCACCTCCATGACTGCGATTGTGCCCGGAGACGCAGTGTCCTGCAGTCGGTCCAGTCCAAGCAGAGGAATGATCTGGCTGCTGATGAAAAAGTAGAAGACGAAGATGAAAACCACCGGCGGAATGTTGCGGATGAGCTCCACATACAGCCGGCTGCCGATTTTCAAGAACAGGTTGTTGCTGACCCGGCAAAGCCCCATGACAATGCCGATCACCGCGGCAATCAGCGTGCCCCAGAACGCGAGCCGCAGCGTCATCATGACCCCTTTCAGGAACAGATTGGGGAAAATCTCGCCGGTCACCTCATCGACGCGTATCACGTATTCGAAGATGAGCGGCCAGTCCCAGTTGTAGACCAGCACATGCTCGACCCGGTAGTACACGAAGACCAGCACCGCGATCAACGATCCGATGATCGCAATGTCAAGATTGGTCACCCGCCGGGTCTTGACAGCCGGTGGCGGCGGCCTGTTCTCGTTCATCCTGTGTTAACTGATTCGAAGACTGCGTTTCCCCGGCGGCCTGCCGGGGAAACGCCTCAATTCAAATTGACTTACTGCGCCTCAACCTGGTCGGCCCAAGTCTGGGTTCTGAACCAGAAATCGTGACGCTCTTTCAGCCATCCGTTGCTTGTGTTGACAGTAATCCAGTTGGAGAAGAAATTCAGCGCATCCGGGTCACCCTTGCGCAGTGCGAACGCCTCATCTCCAGTGGTGAGATTGTCTTCTGTCGGCATGAACAGCTTGCCTGGATAATTGGACATCCAGAACCGCGGCTTCGGCGCAGAGGAAATCATCGCGTGGGCATTGCCGTTGACCACTTCCTGAAATGCCTGGGCATCGTCATCGAAGCGTGCAAGAGACGCCTTGGGGAATAGATTCTGCGCTGCGTTGCAGGGCGTCGCGCCGCGGCGACAGGCAATGGTCACGTCAGACGAATTGAAGTCCTCAACCGCGAACCCTTCAGCCAGTTCAATGTTCGCAACCATCTGCTGTCCTGAATGCGCATACGGAGCGGTGAAGTTCACAGTCAGATTCCGCTGCGGAGTGATCGACATTCCGCCGATGATCACGTCGAACTTTCTGGCAATCAATGCAGGAATGATTCCAGACCAGGCAGTGGGCACGAATTCAACCTGAACGCCCATGTCCTCGGCAACTTTGGTTGCCACGTCAATTTCAAATCCAATCAGGTTGCCCTGCTTGTCCCGCATCGCCCAAGGGACAAAGGTGGACATTCCAACCATCAGCGTGCCGCGCTTTTTGATATCCTCCAATACGCTTTCAGCTGCAAGCTCCTGCGATGCAGCTCCGGCAAGCGCAGAAAATGCAAGCGAGAAAGCAGCAAAAATAGTCACCAGTAATTTTTTTAACTTCATTCTTCAATTTCTCCAAAAGTATTGTTGCTAATAATAAAAGTTACGCCATAGGCGTCCGTCATCGCGCTTCCTCACGTTCAATTCTGAGAAAGCACCAATTCAAAATGAACCATTCCCTCTATCGCCCGCCTCGCATCGCTCTGGACTCCATCCAGGAAACAAACAGTGAGAGCGAGACCGTCACAACCAGATAGATTGCGGCGACCGTAAACCAGATTTCGAAAGCCATGAAGGTTTCCGAAATGATGTTCAGCCCCTCGGTCGTCAGATCGGCAACCGCGATCACACTGACGATCGCAGAATGCTTGATCAGATTGATGATCAGACCTGTCATGGGCGGCAGAATGATCGGCACCGCCTGCGGAAGGATCACATCGCGGTACGTGTTGATGCGGCTGAAGCCCAGCGCTTTGGCCGCCTCGACCTGACCGCGCGGCACCGACTGGATGCCGGCGCGTATGATTTCCGCCGCGAAAGAGCCTTCAAAGAAGCTCAGGCACAGCACACCGGTCCAAAACCGGTCAATCCCCGCAATGGGGGCGATGATAAAGTAAAACAGGAACAGCTGCACCAGCAGCGGTGTGTTGCGAATCAGCTCCAGATAGACATTGGCGATCAGCTTTCCTGAGAAGGAATTCGACATCCGAAGCAGTGCGGTGATCAATCCAATCACAATGGACAATACGACACTGACTGCGGTGATCTCGAAGGTGACCATGAGCCCCTTCATCAGCGAACCCCAGATCAGCTCTCCGTCAATGATCCGGTAGATGAACTGATCGACCCGGTACCACTGCCAATTGTACTGCATGGCCTGCGCGCCTTTGTAGATGACCCATGCGGTCAGGCCGCCAAGCAGAAGCAGCTGGCCAATGTCAATCAGCGGGGACCTGCGGGTGAACAGCAGACTCGGCGCAGGCGGCCGGATTTTGTGTTCTGTTTCAGGTTGAGCTTTCTGCTTTGCCATATTTTTCGCTCATGCACGCGCGGAGCGCTGTATTTTCAATTGCCGAGGCTGAGTTGCCGCAAGAGGAGTGCATATTTTTGCGTTGTGAAGATGACTTGAGCCCGCGAGAGTCGAATTCAAGTTTCCGATTGTAACCGAGATTGCAGGGCGTTTCGGAAAATATTTCGAGTTTGCTCGCTGTGAATCGTCGTGTAATCCAACGGGTAATGCTCTCCAGGCTCGATATGCATGCAGACAAAAACCGGACCTTCCAAATTCAGAATATCCCCGATTTGCGCATCAAATCGGGTGATTCCGTCAAACGAGAATGCGTGGCGGTAGCCCGCGGCGCGCGCCATCTGATCAAATTGAACCGTCTTGGCGCCGGGTATCGGAAATTTTCCGTTGACCTCATACATGCTGTTCTGGCTGACAAAGTGAAAGAAGTTGCCGGGCGCCAGATTGGCGATGGTGACCAGAGAGCCCAGGTTCATCAGCAGGCTTCCATCTCCGTCCAGCACCACCACCTTTTCTTTCGGTGCGCCCAGCGCCAGACCCAGACCATGCGAGGAAGCCTGACCCATCGCGCCGGTGCACAGATAATTCAGGGGATGGGGGCGAATGTGCATCCAGTCAAACGCAGTCTGATAAACAGCGACCGCGATCCCGTCCGGATAGCGCCGGGCCAGCGAGCGCAAAGCCTGATCGCGCTTCATCATGCCTGTGTCAGACCGGCGAATGGGGCAGAAATATCACACAGGGCGCCGACATCTCGTATGCCGACTGGATCAGGCCAGCAATCGAGCGTGCTCCGCGTTCATCTGCAATGACAGCGTGCTTGAGCTCAAGCGCGTCGCAGATGGGCCCCAGCGCTCGAATGCCTACGATGTTTGACTGGCTCGGGTGCGTGTCAGGTTCCGCACCCTGCAAGCCGACAACCATGACAACCGGCAGCTGATAGTCCACCGCGATTGCGCGGATCGCATTGATGGAGTCCAGAAAACCGGTGTGCTGGATCAGCAGAACCGCACGGTGGTTGCAATAGGAAAGGCTGGCGCAGATCGAAACACCTTCGTCTTCCTTGCAGACTGGAATGAACATGAACTGCGGATGCGCTGACAGCGGCCAGAGCACAGTCTCGCAGGTTACGATATCCGGCAATGCGACAACCGACTGTATTCCAGCATCCTCAAATGCCTTGATTATTGATGCCCCTTTGATCGGATGCGCCATTTCTCGCTTCGTTAACGGTAGACTGTCACATGCGGCCGATTGAGCAAAGTCTGCAGGACCTGCGTCACTTCCTCCATCTCAGGTTCTGTGCCGATGGTGAATCGAATGCAGTCAGCAAAGGCTTCGGACGGCAGGCGGCGGGTATAGATTCCACGCGCCATCAGCTCCCGGTGCAGCTCAGAAGCCGCGATACGCTCCTGGGGGAATTGCGCAAGCACAAAGTTCGTCTGCGAGGGGTAAACGCGGGCGCCAGCCCGTTTCAGCATCTCGGCAAACTGAGTTCGTCCGGTTCGATTGCGATCAAATACATCCAGAGTGTGCTGATAGTCCGACAGCGCCGCCCTGGCGCATTCGAATGCCACATTGGAAATGGGGAAAGTCAGTCCGATTCTTCGAATGGCATCGGCGATTCGCAAAGGCGCGTAGAGCCAGCCTAAACGAATCCCGGCAAGACCGTAAATCTTGGAGAATGTCCTCGTCATCACAACGTTCTGATTCTGTTCAACGAGGGAAACCGGATCGCCGTAATCCGCGTCATCGACATACTCCAGGTAGGCGGAATCGAGTATCAGCAGCACCTCGCGGGGCAGTTCAGACTGCAGGCGCTCAACTTCGGGCCCGCTCAGCCATGTTCCAGTCGGATTGTCCGGGTTTGCAATCATGACGATTCGGGTCTTCGGTGTCACGCAACCCAGAATCTCGTCAACATCAACGGTGAAATCCCGGTCCTTTGCGCGTACCGGCGTCGCATCGTTCGCATAGGCGTAATTCGGAATCTTCTGATAGCCATTCACACTGCAGATCAGCTCGTCGCCCGGTCTCAGAAACGCTCGGGCAAGTCGAGCCAGCAGATCATCCGAACCATTGCCACAGACCACACCCCGAGGATTCAGCGCGTGGTGGGCGGCGACAACGCTGGACAGTTTGATTTCGGCACCCTCAGCATATCGTTCCATGCGCTGTGCGGCCTCAACAGCAACAGAAACTGCATTGTCGCTAGGCCCGAAAGCGCTTTCATTCGAAGCGATATTGATGCGAATTCCAGCCAGTGCATCACCGTCCGCTGAGAGCATGTGCGGCTTGATGTTTCTGAGGCCGGGTCGAAATTGGGGGTTCATGTTTCGAGGCGGTTGCAGCGCGGTGAGCGATTCAGCAGACGTTTGATCTGACTGCACTCATTTTGCCACACCGAAACCCAAATACTTTGGTTTTCTGCCACATTTGAATGTTTGTGCTGCTTCAATACGATCTTGGCAAACCCAGCACGTGCTCCGAGATGTAGCTTAAGATCAAGTTGGTTGATATCGGCGCCACCTGACAGAGCCTTGTCTCGCGGAACTTTCTTTCCACATCGAACGCTTCGGCGAATCCAAATCCGCCGTGGGTCTGCAGACAGGCTTCCGCCGCCTGCCAGGAAGCATCGGCGGCCAGCAGCTTGGCCAGGTTCGCCTCCTCGCCCGGATTCTCTCCCTGATCGAAAAGCCTCGCCGCTTCTGCGAGCATCAGCTCTGCGGCGCGCATGTCCGCATACGCTTTTGCGATTGGAAACTGAATGCCTTGATTCTGGCCGATGGGTCTTTCGAAAACCTCGCGCTCCTTGGCATAAGCAACAGCTTTCTCGATGAACCATTTGGCATCACCGATGCACTCCGCCGCAATCAAGATCCGCTCTGCATTCATGCCGGACAGGATATAGCGAAAGCCCTTGCCTTCCTCACCGACTAATGCGTGGGCCGGCACTTCCATATTCTCAAAGAAAACCTCTGTCGTGGAATGGTTCATCATGGTTCGGACCGGGCGGATGATCAACTGCGATCCGGGAATCTCCCGCATGTCGATCAAGAGCACGGATAGACCGTCCTGGCGACGGGTGACTTCATTCAAGGCCGCGGTCCGGCACAGCAGCAGCATCAGGTCAGAATGCTCGGCTCGCGAGGTCCAAATTTTCTGGCCATTGACAATGTAGCGGTCACCGGAGCGAACCGCAGCGGTGCGCAGGGATGTCGTATCGGTTCCGCTGTCGGGCTCAGTCACACCGAAAGCCTGCAGCCGAATGGAACCATCGGCGACGCCGGGCAGATATTCTGCCTTCTGCTCATCCGATCCGTGCCGCAGAATCGTGCCCATGATGTACATCTGCGCATGGCAGGCAGCGGCGTTGCCGCCGGATCGGTGGATCTCCTCAAGAATCGCAGCGGCCGCGGAAATGGGAAGCTCCAGTCCCCCGAATTGCTGAGGAATCAGCGCGCCCAGATACCCGCCGCGTGTCAGCGCACCAACAAACTCAGCCGGATAGGCGCGGTCCCGGTCGCAGGTCTGCCAGTACTGCGAATCGAATTCGAGACAAAGTTTTCTGACTCCGTCGCGTATGTCCTGATGATCAAGCGGATAGCGCATCAGCCGCGTCTTGCTGTCGTTGAATCGGCGATTGGATTTGGATTGATCGGTCCATTGAAAATTCATTCCGATGACACTTCTGCAAATTTCAGCTTTCGATTTTATCACCCGTCCGAGCGCCTCATTCACTGGGTTGACGGCAACTGATTCCTGCCACAGCGATTCGCTCTGCTCCGGCAGTTCGAAGGGAGCGAGTTTCACTTTGCGCACCAATCAAGAATTGCCGTTTGCGATGATTCGGGGATGATAATTTCGAAGCGGCGAACAAGACTCGCGGTGTCATTGATGTTCTCCAGCAGATGCCAAGTGCGATAGAATCCCTGCATGGCTTCTCAATCCAGCATCGAATGGACGCAGCAGACCTGGAATCCGGTTACCGGCTGCACCAAAGTCTCGCCCGGCTGCAAACACTGCTATGCGGAGACAATGGCGCGCCGGCTGCAGGCAATGGGCGCGCCGGGATATGAGAACGCGTTTGCGCTCGCGCTGCATCCAAATCGCCTCTGCCAGCCGCTCAAGAGACGGCGGCCGACTACCTACTTCGTCAACTCCATGTCGGACCTTTTTCATGAAGACATTCCCGATGCGATTATTGATGATGTCATGGCTGTGGTTCGCGAATCGCCTCATCACACCTATCAGATTCTCACCAAGAGAGCCGACAGACTGCCGGTCTACTTCGCAACACGGAAGTGCGCTGAAAACATCTGGCTCGGCGTGTCAGTTGAAAACCGCAGGCATGGTGTGCCTCGAATCGAACATCTGCGCCGCGTTGACATCCGAATTCGATTTCTTTCGATCGAACCGCTGCTTGAGGACCTTGGAACGATTGATCTCGAAGGAATGCACTGGGTGATAGTCGGCGGTGAATCCGGTCACAAGGCTCGGCCGATGAAATCAAGCTGGGTCGAGAACATTCAAAGACAAGCACATGAAGCCAATGTGCCATTCTTCTTCAAGCAGTGGGGAACATGGGGTCCGGATGGGACAAGACGAAGCAAGAAAGCCAATGGACGATTGTTTCAGGGCAGACACTGGGATGAAGTTCCCATCAGCGTCGATCATCAGCGCTCGCAGACCTGTGGAGTGACTTCGGAGTCAACATTCTATGCAAACTAATGAATTGTCTTATATGCGATGTCGAACAAATTTAAATTCTTTATCCTTCAGACGAACTTACATACTAAAATTCGGGATGTTTTGCAGGCAACTTGGAACCGGAACTTGAGAGGTTACACCAGTCAAACAAAATATGGTTTTTTGATGTCTCACGCAAGAAACTATCGAAAGAATGGGTCCGGTTTATGAATAATTCAATCAATTTCCCAACAACAGCAACTGCGACTGCCATAGTTGCCAGAATTTTTGGAATGACCCCGAACCAAGAGGATTGGCCGAAAAATGAGTTGATTTACGTAGTACAGCAAAATGCTGCTTCCTTTAGTTCCTACGAGAGCTCTATGTTAATGGGCCGCGACAATATGGTGTCGGCAGCGGCACAGGAATTCTCAAATGAAATAGCGGAAATCTACTCGGCATTGGCTTTAGGTCAGGAACCATTAGGCTCAGAATTCGAAGCCATTTGGGATGCAAATGCAATCGACTTATATGAGTCATAATGGAACAATTCTGGAATTAAATGACACTCGTTGCCAGTGTGTGCTCTTGTCGATACCTCAGAAAAGGAGAAATTTTTTACATTAAGCAATTCTGGTTTTTACATGCTGATACTGAAGCTATCGATTCACTTCTGTCGCTTACACGAGAATGTCAATCGAAAAAATACTATCGCCAATCATTGAGCCTTGAATAATTCAATAATGTTATTCACACTTTTGGCAGTAGCTTTCCATCAAACAAGCAACTGAGCGCCCCAACTCCCGTCAAACCGATCAGATCAGTCGAAAGCCTGGAACACCGATCGATTCGCAGTTGACCTCCGCATGTGAACGTGGGTTAAATTGAAACAAATAGCATAATCGTGCACGAGGTCGATAAACCATTGCTTCAAGTCTGCTGATTTCAACTTTATTTCAAATCGACCGAAATGAAAATAATTTTCGCCCTCATGCCCTCTAGATTGATCAGTTGGTATGTTGAGGGCAACTTGCAAACTGAATTCGGAATCGGTAAGAATTTAATCAGCGAAATGAATCTTAGCCTTGGATTTCACCAGGAGTTGGGTCACTCCTCTAATGTCGGATAGAGGACATTCAGCCCGAGACGCGAATCACAATCGAATTCTTGATGCTATTTGAAAAATATCAACGAGTTAAAATTGAATTGTTTCCGACCATTCTTGATTGACTGAACACTGGAGTTTTCCATTTTTTCATGAAATCACAAAACGCTTCGAACCAACCGTTAGCGCAGGGTGAAGAGCGAATCCATGCCGTTTTCAAAATTGAACCCAGAAACTTTCAGCACTCTACTGGTTGAATCGCATGGTGAATACGTCACAGTCGTCACCCTGAATCGGCCTGAAGCAGCGAATGCATTCAACACCCGAATGGTTGGCGAGATTTACCGGTTTTTCGAGAGTGTCGCGCTTGATCAGACCGATCACAGGTGCATTGTCCTGACAGGCGCCGGCAATCGGGCGTTCTGCGCCGGCGCCGATCTCAAGGAGCGGCGCGGAATGAGTGATTCAGAATGGACTCGACAGCATCTGGAAATCGAGCGGATGGTAAGAGCGATCCGGGATTGCCCCGTTCCGATTATCGGTGCAGTCAACGGCGCCGCCTACGGCGGTGGATGCGAAATCGCCTGCCTGCTGGATTTTCTGTTCGCGGCAGAGAATGCGAAGTTCGCATTTCCAGAAACAAGCCTTGGCATCATTCCCGGAGCGGGCGGCACACAGACACTGCCGCGCGCTATTGGCGAGCGGCGCGCCAAGGAAATCATTCTCACGGCTCAGCCGTTCACCGCTGACGACGCTTTGCAGTGGGGTTTAGTCAACACAGTTGTTCCGTTGGACCAGCTGTTGAACGCAGCGACTGAAGCGGCAGACAGAATCGCCGCCAATGCACCGGTCGCGGTCCGGCAAGCCAAGCAGTCCATGCAAAGAGGCATGCAAATGAGCCTGTCAGACGGTCTGGCGTTTGAGATCGAAGCCTACAATCGCACCATCCCCACCCGCGATCGCTGCGAAGGCGTGCTGGCTTTCAACGAGAAGCGCGAGCCGAAGTTCGAAGGGCGTTGAATATCGGCTCAGCCTGCAGAGCGGACTGCATCAGCCGCGCGACATGAAGCACCTGCCTGCCGGTACCCAATTCAATCTGATGCCGGCATGATGTCCCGTCCGCCAGAATGACAGTGTCTTCGGACGAGGCGCGAACCGCAGGCAGCAGGTCAAGCTCCGCCATTTTTTCAGACACCCGCCAGGTATCCCGTCCATAGCCGAATGCGCCGGCCATTCCGCAGCAGCTGGAGTTCACCATGCTGAATTTCAGTTCAGGAATTCGCGCAAGCGCGCTTTCCACAAATTTCATCTGATCGAAAGACTTCTGATGACAATGACCGTGGATCAAAGCGACTCGGTTCAACGGTTTGAGATTGAGTTCTGGATTTTCTTTGTGCAGAAACTCTTCAAAAAGATAAGAGTTCTGCGCAAGCATCTCTGCGAGATCATTTCGGACCAGCCCGGGAATCTCGTCGCGCATGCCCAGTACGCAGCTCGGCTCCAGTCCCACCACCGGTATCTGCCGCTCCAGATAAGGCTCAATTGAGGCTAGCAACCGGTCAGCTTCCTGCTTTGCCGCCTCAACCATGCCGTTGGCAAGATAGGTGCGGCCACAGCACAGAGGATGTCGCCCGTCGTCTGCGGTGGCAGTCAGCACGCGGCAGCCTGCTGCCGACAGCACCGCCTGGGCGGCGCGCAGGTTCTCGGGCTCAAACCATCGGTTGAATGTGTCAGCGAACAGCAGCACCGGCTTGCCTGTCAGCGGTCCTACCGGCTCGGAATCTGCAAACGGCCGCCGGTGCCATTTCGGCAGGGGGCGGTATCGACTGAATCCCGTTACCGGTTCCAATGCGGCGCGCAGCAATCCGGAACTGGAGAAAAGGTTGCCTAACTGCGAAACTCGGCTGATGGCTGGTGCAATCCGCGGCAGATGCGCGGTGATCTTTTCATGAATCGTCGCACCATTCGCCTCAAGCCGGGCCGCCTTGACCTCGATTTTCATCTTTGCCATATCAACGCCGGTCGGGCACTCGCGGCGGCAGGCTTTGCAGCTGACGCAAAGCTGCATTGCATCCTGCATGGCGTCAGAGATCAGCGCATTCTTGCCAAGCTGACCGGAAATGGCGAGTCGCAGAACATTCGCCCTGCCCCGCGTCACATGCCGCTCGTCTTTTGTCACGCGATAAGACGGACACATGACCCCGCCGGCCAGCTTGCGGCAGGCGCCGTTGTTGTTGCACATCTCGACAGCGCCTTGAAATCCGCCGCCCTGTCCAGTCCAGCCGCGCCAGTCCAAAACGGTTTTGATTTCAGGCACGGTATAGTCCGGCGGAAAGCGAAACAGGCTCGCATCATCCATTTTGGGAGGATCGACAATTTTTCCGGGATTCATCAATCCGTCTGGATCAAACAGACGTTTGACCTCGCCGAACGTATCGACCATTCGTTTCCCGAACATCTTTTCGTGGAACTCCGATCGACACAGTCCGTCTCCATGCTCACCGGAGTGCGACCCCTTGTACTGCAGAACCATGTCAAAACACTCTTCCGCAATCGCGCGCATCGCTTTGATGTCGCAATCCTCGCGCAGATTCAGAACCGGCCGCACATGCAGACAGCCAACTGAGGCGTGAGCGTACCAGGTTCCCCAGGTTCCGTGCTTGGCGAAAATTTCTGTAAGCCGCGCGGTATATTCCGCCAGGTCTTCGAGTCTCACAGCACAGTCTTCAATAAACGACACCGGCTTTCGATCATCTCGCATCGACATCATGATGTTGAGCCCGGCCTTGCGAACCTCGAATGCGGATTCCTGAAACCGCGGATCAATCGCTTCAACAACTCCGCCTCTGGACTGTGGCGGATTGTTGAACTGGTATCCCATATCCATCATCAGCTCATTCAGCGACTTGAGCCGCCGAAGGTTCTCATCCTGATCACTTTCGGCGAATTCAACCAGCAGCAGAGCTTCCGGTTCGCCGCTGACCATCTTTTCCACAGTGCCGCGGAAAAGCTCGATGTTGCGCGAAAGCTCGATCATTGTTCGGTCAATGAGCTCTACCGCAACCGGTCCGAGCTTGACAATATGCTGGGCTGCATCCATTGCCGCGTGAAAGCTTGGAAAATGGCAGATGCCAAGCAGCTTGTTTCGAGGTATCGGGGAAAGCTTGAGTTCGATCTCACCAGTCAGCGCCAATGTGCCTTCAGAGCCAACCAGCAGGTGTCCGAGATTTATCGATTCCTGCTCGGGAATCAGTGCATCGATGTTGTATCCTCCGACTCTTCGCAGTACCTTTGGAAATCTCTTGACGATTTCATTCTGTTCGCGCTTGCCGATCTTGATGAGCTTTTCCTGCAGTGCGCCAGGATTGCCGGAGTTCGAGTCAATTTCACCGAATCTGAGTGATTCTCCGCTCTGCATCAAGGCACTGACGCTGATGACGTTATCCCGCATCAGTCCATAGCGGATCGAACGGCTGCCGCAGGAATTGTTTCCAGCCATACCGCCGATCGTCGCCCGACTTGCGGTTGAAACATCGACCGGAAACCAGAGTCCATGAGGCTTGAGGAGTCGGTTCAACTCGTCCAGCACGATGCCTGGCTCGACTCGACAGCGAAGACTTTCGGGATCAAATGCAGTCACCCGATTCATGTATTTGCTGTAGTCCAGCACAATGCCATGATTGACGGTCTGTCCACAATCTGAGGTGCCACCGCCGCGCGGCACAAGTGGTATGCCTTGCTGTCTTGAATAGTTGAGAGTTGCTGCAACATCTTTTTCATTTCTTGGCACGACTACGGCCGCCGGCATCATCTGGTAGCTTGAAGCATCAGTCGCATACCGGCCGCGGTCGAAAATTCCGGTCCGAACCTCACCTTGGACGCGGAGGCTCAGATCTGATTTGATGGAGTTTGTTGCAGACATTTAGCAATTGAAACGAAAGCGCAGTTGAAAGCCGCAGTTATTTTACCTTTGCGTTCCTGTCGTAATGACGCATGCGACAGTGAAGATTGAAGTTTTCCCCTGTCAAATAGTGAAAGAACAGTCAGTAATATGTACCGAAAGTTAAGAATATATAACTCCAATACCACAGACCTTTAAATCTGAATCCTTCTGATCCAATGAATTTGGCACAAGTTAAGGTTTTAATTTGAATTTATTATTACCTTAAAGGTAAAAAGATATATAATCGACTTCAATGATCATTAAATACAAAAACAAAAAGTTGGAAAGAATATGTCGTCAACCTAAACAAGCTATACGACACATTGGAAAAAACTCCGCAAACACACTGATGCGTAGACTTACAGACTTAAAGTCTGCAAAGAATGTACGTGCTGTACGGCTGGGTAAACCACACCCGTTAACTGGTGATCGCAAGGGGCAGATGGCGCTTAGATTAAATGGCAAACGTCTAGTTTTTGAACGCTCCATCACCGAAGGGACCCTGAAGGATGACGGAACCATTGACTGGCATAAGGTCACTGAAATTATCATAGTAGAAATCACTAGTGTCCCAACGTTGAAATTGAAATTTTATCTAACTGTTTGATGATGAACAAATATTACCCTGTCTGAGGGTGTCCGAGGCTTCAGCGGAGACGACCATATCCGACATCGGCTGAAATTCAGGCGGATTTATGACCATAGAGAAAATGTTGTTAAATCAAGGGTTTGAATTGAGAATTCGCTCTGACTGTTAGCTGAAATTTCAAGATGTAACCTTCTCTGTCTCAAGAGTCATTACACTTTTCTGCGGATGATCAGTGTGTTTGCATTCCATAAAATCCAATCAATTCAGACACTTGAAAATTCCGATCGCAATCGGCGAGTTGACCTCTTATCTATATCATTGAATTTATTTAATTTAACGTTGGGACGCTAATGAGTAGAAATAGGAGATTACCACTAGTGAACCGCGAGACAGATTTCGAACCGAATTGGGTTATTCCACCCGGCGCGTCTATTCAGGATGCCATTGACGAAAGATTTTGGACACAACAACAACTGGCAGACCGACTGGGAATTTCACTCAAGCACACCAACAGGTTAATCCGGGGAAAGGTCGAATTGAATGCTGAAATAGCACTCAAACTCGAAAATGTTCTGGAAATATCGGCCGATTTCTGGCTTGCGCGAGAAGCTGATTTCAGAGAGGGGCTTGCCAGAATGAAGCACTCTACAAGACTTGAGGGTTGGGTCGGTTGGTTGGATGAATTACCAGTTAAGGAACTTCGTGATTTGAAATTGATTTCAAATTATCGAATTGTTCCGAAACACAAACCTAGACTTGTGGATGAGTTTCTTCAGTTTTTCAATGTAGCATCGCCCGAACAATGGCGGAAATTTTCAGACACGACGGCAGTATGTTTCAGGGCTTACAATAGACACCCGAGGGATACTGGAGCAATCATGACTTGGTTGCAAATTGGCTCAAGAAAAGCGGAACAAGCTTACACTGAAGTTTTGATCGAAAAAGATTATTGGAAAAATTACGATGAAAGCGAATTCCGCAGGTCATTGGACGAAATCAGAAAGTTGACAACACAAAGTCCCGAAGTATTTCAGAAACAAATGTGTGATTTGTGTTTACGAGCTGGTGTCATTCTTGTGTTCACGCCAACTATTCGGCGAGCCGGGGTCATTGCCGCCTTTCGGTGGCTGGACAAGGTTCGACCGCTCATTCAGCTTTCGCTTGGCGGAAAGACGAACGACAAATTTTGGTTCACCTTCTTTCACGAGGCCGCACATCTTCTGTTGCATGGCAAAAGGAAAAAATTGATCTTTCTTGATGAAAGAAGCACGGCTTCAAGTACAAATCAAGAAGAACGCGAGGCAAATGACTGGGCAGCCAAATTTCTGATTCCAACTGCTTTCGATGGCCGGCTGAAGCAGCTGAAAAGCGAAGCTTCAATCATGGAATTTGCGCACGAAATAGGTATGCATCCTGGCATTGTTGTCGGAAAATTGCAGCATGAAAGATACATCCGACACTCGCAAATGAATGACCTGAAAGAAAAATGCGATTTCTCTGATCAGTAATTCTCGCAGTTTACATTCAGCAAGACTCAAATCACATGGCCGAATAGTGGAACGAACGAAATCTGGAGTGATTCGCCCGAATGGTAAATCCAATCCTCAGCAACGCATATCAACTTAGTCGATTCCTGTTGCCGCGAGTACTCACCCAGCGCAAATCACAAAATTGACCGACAGTAAAACAAGGTATACTTTGCTGTTTCTTAACAGCCCCTTGCGTCAACATTCTGTTTCTCAATGCCTTCTGTTCCTGTCATTGACATCTCCCCATTGCAGAACACTTCGGATTCTGCCTTTGAGCGTGTCGGCAACGAGCTGCGCCAAGCGGCTGAATCTGATGGTTTCTTCTATGTTGCCGGGCATGGTGTCAGCAAAGATATCATCGACTCGACTTTCGCGACTTCCCGTCGGTTCTTCTCGCTGTCTGCAGAAAAAAAGGCAACCATAAAGATGTCCGGCGCCCATCGCGGTTTTCTGCCGATCGGAGAATCGACCATGGAGGGCTATAGCAGCGCTGATCAGAAGGAGAGTTTCATCTGGGGCCTTGACGAAGAGCTTGATTACGAATTGCTGGCAGGAAGAGATCAGCTCCTCGCACCGAATCGCTGGCCGGAGGAGCCCTCTGACATGCGCGAGGTTCTCAACACCTTCTTCAGCGAGGTTCACAACTGCTCCTTGAATATTCTCCGCGCGCTGGCCGTGTCGCTGGGAGAGTCACCGGAATTTTTCGCCCGCAACTTCAACCGTCCGACTTCCCGCGGCTCACTGATCCATTACCCCGCCAACGGAAAAGCCAAAGGTGAATACGGCGTGTCGCCGCATTCTGATTTCGGCTGTCTGTCAATGCTGATACAAGGCGGTCCGGGTCTCAGCGCCCAAAGTGTCAAGGGCCACTGGTACGATGTCGACCCCATTCCCGATACATTTGTCGCGAACATCGGAGATTTGCTGTCCCGCTGGTCCAATGGCCGGTTTCGTTCAGTGCCCCATTGCGTTGTGAACAAAAGCGCGGATGCCCGCTATTCACTGGTCGTGTTTGTTGACCCCGATTCCCAAACTGTGATCGATCCCATTCTTGAAAATGGCGAAGCCACGCAGTTTGAACCGATTACCTGCGACGCTTATATCAGCGGCCGTTTCAATCGCTCATTCGCCTATCGACACTGACCGGCTCAAGCCGAATCGAAAAAATGACCGCATGGATTCGCATGCTCTCCGACGAAGAAGCGTCGGGTGAGGCAAAAGAAGCGTTGGAAACCGCTCGAACGCCACACGGAACTGTGGACAATGTGATGCGAATCCACAGCCTGCGTCCAAAAACGATGCACGGCCATGTCTCTCTCTATCGAAGCGTGCTCCACAGCACCGATAATGTGATTCCATACTGGTTTCTTGAAACCGCCGGCACCTATACAAGTCTCCTGAACGGATGTGACTACAGTGTCGCCCATCACAGCTCGAACCTAAGTAAGCTTGTGGATGACAATGAACACTACGGACAAATCATGTCAGCGTTGAGAAATCGCGAGCCGGAACGCGCATTTCATGGTAAAGAGTTGGCGATGTTGAAATATGTGGAAAAACTGACGCAATCCGTAGCCGACATTGTCGAAAGCGATGTCGACGCTCTGTTTGACGCGGGATGTGATGATGGCGAGATTCTGGAGTTGAACCAGGTGATCGGTTATTTTTGCTACGTCAATCGCCTGCTCAACGGGCTGGGAGTGACTACCAAGGGGGACGTTATTGGATACTACTGACAGCAAGAGTCGGAAATCTGGTTACGAAACATGACCGTTCGTCTGCTGCTGCGAGTAACTGACTCAATGATTCCGAAATTAGCGCTCGGATTTGGATAATCCATGACTCAGTTGAGAGGGATGGAAGCCACAGATTGATCACCGTGGCTTCCAACAATGACAGCTTACCAACCTACCCAATCATCGCCGTAGGGGTCCTGAATTGTACCACCCGAAACGCCTTCCAGCTCGCTGCTGTCCAGCTGCACTTTCGGTGGCAGCACCAGATTGACAACATTGGGGCCATCCGCATGCACCTGCACATTCAAACCCTCCGGCAAATCGAAGCTCAGTTCTTTTCCGATTGCGCCAACCGGATCGTCAATCAGCTCTGTTCGAAACTCGTCATCTTCCGAAGCTTTGGCAAGTATCTTATCGCGGAATTCGTTTTCTCTAGACATTTTCAAATCTCCTTTGTCTTGAAACTACTAACATCGACCAAACCGCAGAAACATCATGTATGCGGTGAATCGGCCTTATGAGTTTCAAAATTTTACCGCAATCGAAAATTTTCGGGGGGGGGTAATTTTCTCAGCAATTCTAGATTTGGCATGATCGTCTGATCACTGTTTCTGCCGATGTCATGCAAGTCATTGTATTCATGCGATTCCGGGGATGAGCCGACTGGTCTGACCGAGCTCTTTTCCGTGTGCTCAAGCGCCCGAATGCGCTGATTTCGGCGCATTTCAGCCTTTTCGGGTGTCATTTTCCGCGATTTCCGCCGCAGTTTGCGGTTTTTTTCGCTCCGGAGAGCTGACAAAATAGTCGCCATCGACTAATATTGGGGTCCATCGGCAATCCGGACTGACTTCAATCGATGGGCAACGCATATTTCGGCTCCAAGGCGACCAGCGGCCTGTGCCAGCCGCTGATCGCCCCCATGCCCGGTCACGATGTTTTCATCGAGTCTAATCTTGTTATGCCGAGCTCGGCATAACAATATGGTATGCTACAAGTACTGGCAACTACAGACAATGCGCAACCCTCGCGGCCGATTCATGATCAACACAAATCTTAAGAAACTCGCCAAAATCAGTCCTTTAACAATTTTGGATTGTCGAAGACAAGTCTTCTCACTTTTTTGTTCTGAATTCACTGCAACAAAGATACTCGGTACTGTTACAGTGCTATCACGTAATTCAGTTTGAAATCCGATCGGCAATCTGCGAAAATAACAGGTACGATAAATCGTGCTCGTCAGCCGTGAAAACGCACGTGTGGCCAGCCGGCCATCGGCTTTGCGGTTGCAGATTCCGGTCTGCAGCGAGCAGCCAGGATTGATTCTGGCAAACAATCGACGGAAGACTGCCTGCAAATTTAACCACCCTCTCGGGGATATCGATCCCCGGAGGGGTTGATGTCCTCCAACAAAACAATCGGAGGAAACTATGGCAAATGCCGCGTTTGACACACTGACGGTGTCAAAAGACCTGCAGGCAGCAGGATTTGAGGCGAGACAAGCCGAGGCCATCGCGTTGGCAGTCAAGAATGCGCAGGGAAGTCTTGCTACCAAGCAGGATATCACCCAACTGAAGTCTGACTTTCACAATATGAGAGACGGTATTTCTTCGCTTAAATGGATTGCCGGTGCGAATTTTGCACTGTCTTTAATGATCCTAGGTGCGATTATCGTACTGTAAATTCTCAACTGCCACTCTTGGTAATTGAGTACAAAAAAAGAGGGTCATTTGCCATCCTTTTTTTGTCAACATGTGTTTCAGTACAGATATTCGGATACGATGTCGGGTCGGAAATGACCGAGTTCCTGGCTGATCACACCCATCCTATCCGACCGGGTAAATCCGAGATTGAGCAGTTCCGACATGCGGTCCTGCGCATACCATGTCTCAACCCATGCGCTCCGGTCGATCATCCAAGCACAGCTTTACTGGTTCTGCCAAAAATGAAGGAAGAATACACACCACCGGTGAGGTCGTAGTGCTGCTGATACTTGATATTCCTGTCTACGACAGTTCTGTGGTTCAGCAAGACGAACATCTTCGAGAGCTCGAGCTAGATGACCAGGCAGTCTGATCTCTCGAACCAAGCCACCCTTCCCCACAACAGTGTAGGCTTCGCCGATTCTTCCTGAAAATCGTTTGTTTGACCATTTGCGGTGAGTACTGGCCGGCTGTTCGGACTTGCGTCGGAGCGTCAATAGCTCATGCGCACGCGATCCAGCTCCACATGTAATTCGAGTTGCCAGGCCAGTGCGGACTGATTGGTTCGAAGCGATATCTCCAACCTGCAAATTGATTGAATTGTGATGATTGCTCATTCTAAGGATGACTTTCGTACCGGGCACTTCGTTCAGCGAGTTTCAAAATTAATTGCACCCTTCAGAATCTTTTGGTTTGTACAATGCATACCGAATCAGCAAGATTCACAGCAAATCAGCATCCAATCACCAGCCAAGATTTCATTGCAATCTGACGAGTATGAAATTCCAAGATATCCTGTGGGACCGAAGCCGAATCCAGTCAAGTCTTGACTTCACTTCGCCTGGAAAAAGATTCGGTGACCTGCGCCTGAAAAATTCCGACAATCGCACCCCGCTGGGCTACATCCCAATTCCTGCAGGCGTCATCGTCAACGGCAGCGGACCGACAGTGCTTCTGACCGGCGGCGTGCATGGCGATGAGTTTGAAGGTCCGGTTTCACTGATCAAGTTCTTACGCGATACCGAAGCTGAAGACATTCAAGGTCGAATCATCGTATTTCCAGCATTGAACTCACCGGCGGTCAATGCCTCCGCCAGAGTGTCACCCCTTGATGACCGCAACCTCAATCGCGCCTTTCCGGGTGATCCCAACGGAACACCAACCCAGGTCATTGCGCACTTTGTTGAAAGTGCTGTAATGCCAGTTTGTGACGTAGTCATTGACCTGCACGCCGGCGGCAAAGCCTACTGGTTCGAACCCTGCTCGATGGCAACTTATGATGACAACCCGGAACGTCAGGAACAGATCATGGAACTGGCTGAAGTATTCGGCTGCCCATTGATCTGGGTGATGGGAATCTTCAATGATGATCGAAGTGTCAACGGCGCGGCGGTTCGCAACGAAATCATTTCAATCGCGGCTGAGCTTGGCGGCGGCGGCCAAGTCACACCCGAAACTCAGAAACTCGGCGATCGAGGCATTCGCAACTGTCTGCGGCACTTGGGAGTCCTGTCCGGTGAAGTGCGGCCGAGATCGACTCCAGCGATTCGTCTTGAAATCGTTGATGCGAACCAGCACATCCATGCGCCGCAACGCGGACTTTTCGAGCCGGCTTTCTCTCCGGGCGCCCGAGTCAGCGCGGGTGATCCGGTTGGCTGCATCCACAGCCTCAGCCATATCGACTCGCCGGCAATCCGCGTCGATTTTCCAGTCGATGGCATTGCATTCGTGCGAAGCCATCGGGGCTTGGTTGAACAAGGTGAGGCTCTGGCAGTGGTGGGTGTCGAATCTGATACGTCAGATACGAAGTTCAAACCAAGCGCCTACTGAGAACTGAGCCGCCAAACTGGCTGCCCAACCTTATTCAGTTGCTGTCGCGCTGATAAACTCGGCGGCCCATGCTCCATGTCTCTCTGACGTTGCTGGAATCTCCCAGAATGATGTAGGCAAACAGCCTTTCGGGCAGTGAGCGCGACCGGCGCAGTCTTTCCTGAAACAGCAATCGTCCACCCGAGTCGAGCACCGCGAAATCAGCCTCTTTGCCTGCTTCGAAGTTCCCGACATACGGGTCGATTCGAAGCGCTCTGGCGCCGCCGAGTGTCGCATGGTAGAAAAGCTCCATTGCATCTGCGCTCCGATGCTCTCCGAGCTGAACAACCTTGTACATCTCGTGCATCGTCTGGAGCATCGAAAAACTGGTGCCGCCGCCGACATCCGTGCCGAGCGACAAGCCGATGTGATAGTCAGCCAATTCATTGAGCGGTGCCAGGCCGCTGCCAAGAAAGGTATTCGATGTCGGACAAAGCGCAGCAATTGCGCCTGCATCTGCCATTCGCTGCTTTTCGGAGTCACTCAGATGAATGCAGTGCGCGAAAACTGAACGATCCGTGACGACACCATAGTTTTCATAAACTTCAAGGTAGTCTGAACATTCCGGAAAAAGCTGCAGCGTCCAGTCGATCTCTGCACGGGTTTCAGAAAGATGAGTGTGAAACAGGAGATCAGGATATTTCTGCACCAAGCGTCGGCAAAGCTCCATCTGATCGCGTGTTGATGTCGCGGCGAATCGCAATGTTATCGAATAGGTCTGGCGCGCCGTTCCATGCCATCTGCGAATCAGTCTCTCAGTCTCTGCTTCACCGCCGCCGGCGCCATCAAGCAGCCCGGCCGGGGCATTCCGGTCCATCAGCACCTTGCCAGCCACCATGCGCATGCCGCGCTGGCTTGCTTCCTCGAAGAAGACTTCGGTGGAGTTCTCGTGAACTGTCGGATAGACCTGTGCGCTTGTAGTGCCGTTTCGCACCAGCTCGTCGAAGAATTGGGCTGCAACCGACTTGGAGTGCCGCGGATCAACGAATCGCAGTTCTTCAGGAAAGGTGTGAGTTTCAAGCCACTCCAACAGACCAGGTGCGGGCGAACCGATAATGCGGGTCTGAGAATAGTGAATGTGCGTATCGATGAATCCAGGACAGATCAGGCAGTCGGGGAATTCCAGAATCGGAATCTCACCCTCAAGCACATCCAGTCTTTCCTCAGCTGAGGCGACAGACTCCACATGACCATCGGAAATGATCAATATCCCATCTTCAAAATAACGCCACGCGTTCGATTGTTCCCGCGGATTGGCAGTCAGATCAAATATTGAGCTTCGAATTCCAAACCTTTTCATCGCTTTGCCGATACTCGTGTGCTGCGTGTTGACTGACGAGCCATTCTTGCATTCTGGCATGCATTACTGATTCGCCAAGCTTCAACCGGAAATTGTATACAATAGTAGACATTGTATTAATTTTCTGATAGAATCTCAGTATGTGATGAACTGGAAGTCAGTGGTGAATTTCTATGTCGAGCAAGGATCCAGCGCAATCCGAACGGAACGAACTGTCGATGTCCGAGTTGTCGGAAATGTTTCCAGACGAAAGATCAGCCCAGAAGTGGTTCGAGGACCTCAGGTGGAGCGAGGGCCGGTTCTGCGGACACTGCGGCGGCACCAGAACAAACACTGTCACGCGTCAGCGGCCGATGCCGTACTGGTGTTCAAACTGCCGGAAGTACTTCAGCATCAAGACCGGCACACCGATGCAGGCCAGCAACATTCCTCTGCGGAAGTGGGCCTTTGCCATGCATAGGATGACCAGTCACCGGAAAGGCATAACCAGCGTGCAGCTGCATCGCGATCTGGACATCACACAGAAGAGCGCGTGGTTCATGATCAAGAGAATCCGTTCAGCATGGAACCGCGAAGATGAGGAGTCCGCTGAGAATTTGGAATAGAAGTGACTTTCACAGGCAGATTGAGGGAAGTGAGACTCAAATCGAAGACATATCCTTCAGATAGAGGCAACACTGGCGGAGTTTACTCGGCGGTTGCTTTGAATCAAAATGCCAATGAATGATGAGTGATGAAAGCTGCTGTATCTTCAGCCATCAGTGAAAAAATCGAAGAGCAGATGCAGTTATGAACTTGACACAATGGATCACGTTAGGCGCGACTCCCGCTGCACTGATTGGAATCATCATTTTTCTTTATCGCCTGCGGCGCGATCTGCACAAAGACATTGACGAACTGAGAAAAGCGGTTCATGGGGTGGATGCCAGACTCGTCAGAGTTGAAGGCATGATGCAGAGCCTGCTGGTAAGACAGAGCTAATCCGCCTGAAAATTATCCGAGTACTGTCGTTAGTCTCTACAGAAGTCAAGATTACAGGTAAGTTCCATAAATCGAATCAAAATTTACTTACAAAGATACAACCATGAATTCAGCATTTTGGGAACTCGGCATTTCTGGGGCTTTAACATTCGCTGCCCTTACTTTCGCATTTAAGTTTGGTGATTGGCGCGGCAGGATGAACAGTGATCTGGATGACTTCCGTCAATTGCAGAATGAAATTCGTTCAGACATCAAAGAAATCTTAATTCGATTGCCGCAAAAGCCGACGGCAAGCAAGAGCCCCATCCACCTTACAGAACTTGGGGAACGAATTTCAGGCAGTGCAGATGCAAAGCAGTGGGCTGAAGAAACAGCGAATCAATTGATTCAGCAAACCACTGATATGAACTCAATTGAATTGCAAAGCTTCGCATTCGAACATGCTAAAACTTTTGCACCTGACGAAAGTCTACTGCAGCACATGCAGGAGTCAGCTTTTCAAGAAGGGACCGGTCTTGATGAAGTGAGGGATGCTCTTGGCGTTGAACTTAGGGATTCTTTGCTACGTCGGAATGATTTGTCACGCAGGTCCCTTGACAAACAATTGGAAGCGAACCTGAAATTTATCTGAATGATGCAAGTGTAACTGATGAACAAAAAGCAACACGAAAAAGCGAACTCTCACACCGAGTCACTGTCCAGTGATTCGCCGAAATCAACGCAAAATCGGGATATGCCGGTCGACCCAAAGGAACTGGCAAGAGCGATGTTCAGAGGTGCGGATAGAAAGAGCGAGGAAAATTAGAGATGTGTATGCGTTCTCCGGCAAATGAAGCGCCAATAATCTGAACTTGCGTCAATATCGAGCCCTTGACAGTTAAATCCAGCAAGTCCTTGACGGAGAGTCTGTCTCCTTTTCGCCGGTCCGACTGATGCAATTGCGAACTTGTCAAAGATGCTTGATGACATCTTCTAGCTGCAAATCCGCAAACGGTTTTGGAAGCAGATGCCTGTATGTGGCGGCCCAGTTTTCCTTCGCAGTCTCAATATCTCGGTTGTAGGACCATCCCTCAAGTGTGCGGCGTACTCGAAGTCTTCGCTCGCATTCCTTTTGATCAAGATAGACTGGACATTCGTCTTGCATTTTTTTCAATAACAAATTCGCTGCCGCCTCGAATGCAGGATCTGGTTCGCTGTTTTTAGGCCCTTTCAGCTGATCAATTTCAAAACTATCTATCCTCGTCTTCTGACTGCCCGTAACTGGCTTGATGGAAAGCGTTGCTCTCTTGCCGTTTTCTGCTGTCATCGAGAAGACAAATCGTGCGCCGAGCATTGAAGCGCGGCGGTACCTATCGTTTATGAGACAGTGGGACATTTGAATGCCCTCATCGAACAGGCTATCGGCAGAAGACAAGAATCGAATATGAACTTGTTCTGAATTGAACAGCGATGATTTCCATCCAGGTGGGTCTGGCCAGTTGCCAAGGTCATTGCTGAAGTCAAAATCAAGTTCATCAATTTGATACTGACGGTTATCGTTTGCCTGTGCCGCGAACTTCAAGAACTGCGTTATCGTAAGGCGCGGACGCTTTGGCTTTCCTAATAATCGCAACAAGGCAAGCACTCCAGTGTCCAAAACTGAAAGGTCTGGATCAATCGTGTCTATTGACTCTTCAACAAATGCCGCTAAACAGTCTGCCGACACTGCGATCAGTCCCAGAATGACTTGCTCCAAGTCAACGCTATTGGGATCGAATCTGTCTCCGCGCACCATCATGCGGGTCAGAAGAGTTGCAAGATAGAATGAACACTCGAATGGGTCAATCTGTTCTACTCTGCGATAGCTGTTGTACTCAAATAGCGCTTCGATTGCGAAGCGAATTTGACGCTTCGTCAGAACAGAATCGCTGCTGACATGTGAAATCAATTCCGGGTCATGCCAATGCGCTTCCAAGAAAAGAGAACGCAACTGGCAGCCTTCATAAGTGTCATCTCCCAGCAGCCTGTCCAATCCCGCATTTTTTCTGTGAATTCGCCGACTCACCAACTCGGCGAATCTTATCGCTTTCTTGCAATCGCTTTCTTTCTGACAGCAGAGGTGTCTCGCCGCAATTTCCACATAGCGTTTCTTGTCGGCTTCGATAACCTGCAAGTCCTGTTCCGCCTCTTTGCTGTTCAAAATTGAGCGAGTTGGCCAAGGAAAGTAATTTGCAAATGAATCAATATTGCCTGATTCGCCGCTCATTCTCAGCAAAACCAGATTTCCAATGCTCAAAGGCTTTCGGGAAGGCACTTTGAAACTGCTCGGCAATCGGCAGTCAAGGACAAATTGATTCCACACTGAAAGGGCATCTTTCTCTGCTGCAGCCGGCTGCTCCGCCATTTTCTTGATCCACGCTAAATCCGCGCTTGAACATTTATCGCGATCGATCGTCGTTAGCATCATATGCGCGAAATTCAAAATTATCGACCGGCGCTTTGCCGACGGTCTTCTGCGTTTCAATAGAGCCGCGAACACTTCATCATGAAGTGAGCTTTCATAACCAGCATCTTGAACAACATCAATTTTGGGAAGGTTGCCGAACAACGAAATCTGGAAACTTTTGCTGAATGTTTCTGCGCTCAATGAACTTGAGCGCAACCTTGCTTGCGGGTCAAGTGCTCTCACAAGCCAGATTGGAAGAGTGTAAGCAACCTCAAAGGATCGATTTGATTGACTGATTTGTTGACGATTAACTCTCATGATCAAAACTGCAACTGCAATGACTCGGCATCAATCTCTTTCAAAAACGTCAGGCAGCAAACGGGACTGATTTTATTGGCAAAGGCGTAAGTGCAAATATCGTTAGAAACATAGATTAGTTTACTCGGCAATTTGATAAAGACCAGACAAATTCGGCTCGTTGTTTCTGTCTCCGAGTAGTCAGTCAATCAGAAGATCCAACCGCCGGCGCAGCTATTGAAGGATGAATTCGTTGATGAATTTGACACCGTGGATCACTTGGAACTGACTCCCGCCGCACTGATTGGAATCACTGTTTTTCATTTTCGCCTGCAGCGCGATCTCCACGAGGATCTTCACGAGCTGCGAAACACAGTTCACGGAGCGGATGTCGGGCTTGCGATAGTGGAGGATATGATGCAAGGCCTGAGGACGAACCAGAACAATTGTTCCTGAAAAACACCCATGAAAATTGCCTTGAATTCTGACCACCCAATCGAAAAATTAAATTTTGAATTGACCGGATGCACCTGCGATTTGAAATGGAATGCATGTTTCTGTTCAACAGAATAAAACGAAACTAGCGAGTTCAGACAGGAGTGATGAAGTGAATCAAATGAATAAGAAGCAACCCGAAAATGCAGCCAGTCACGCCAGATCACTGCCCAGCGACCTGCCGAAATCAATACAAAATCGGGACATGCCGATCGACCCGAAAGAACTTGTCAGAGCAATGCCTGAGTCGCAGATAATGTATGGAGACAAGCACATGCTTCAGCTGCCAGGTGAATGGAGTCACAATATGAGTGTCAATTTATTGCGCTGGAAGTTGAAGATGGTGAGAGACTACGTTGTTTGGACATATTGAAGAAACTGCGCCAGTCAGTCTGAAATTTCGACGCGTAGCAGTGTTGCGGGATGCTCCTAGACAGGCATCTCCGGCACGCTATTCTTATCGGATGGCCCAGGAATACAAGAATTGGCTGAACCAATTGGATGGAACGACAAAGGCCAGAGTGACTTCAAACGTGGACAAGTTCATTCAAAAAGGTCGGGGGGACAAGAAGAAACTGGATCTCGAAAGGTATGAAAATTATGTTCAAGGAGAAGAAATGTGGGAAATCAGAATCGGAAATCACTATCGGGTCTATTTCGAATACACAAACCCGAATAGAATTCGGATATTGCTAGGTGGTCATAAATCCACACAAGAAAAGGACATAAGCGAAGCGAGGAAAATTAGAGATGGGTAAATTCATGAAGTACGATTCGGCCGTATTTCTTGACACCGAAGAATGCAGGGCGCTGAACCTCAGACACATGTCTGAGGAAAATGACAGAGAATTGATCAACTACGCAAAAAAAGTGATTGCGCGCTCAAGGAAATTGCATGCAGGGAGGAATGAGAGCAATCAACAATCCTCGCAGAAATCTTCGGGAGTGCAGTGAGTTTGAGAAATCCAGAAATTTTCGAGTGGTCCGGCATACATCTGCGCCACATCGTCAATTGGCAACGCGGCAGGTATCGAACGAAACTCTTCATGCACCAGAAAATGCCGCCAAGAATCTCTGGAAATCCAAACAAATGGAAAGAGTCCTTCTGAGCAGTTTGACAGGTGACCGATTAGCGGCGCGCCACAGCGAAACAACCGCACCAAAACTATCGATCAGCGCTCAATATTCAAACAATTGATGGAAAGGCGCTCGATATTTCAATGCAATTCCATCCCTGCAGTTTCAAAATTCTAAAGAAAATCCGCCTTGTCTTCACGTCACTCGTCGAACGATCATCTCTTCATAGATTTCGTCTCCAGACACAGCCAGATAAGCGAAAAGGCAACACGCTTGAATGTCCTCAAGCTCAAGAATCGGGTACTGATGCAGAATTTCTTCGACAGTCATCCCGAACGCCAGCAATTCCAGCACATGCTCTACTGCAAAACGCATTCCCCCTATGATGGGTTTGCCGCCAAAGATGTCGTCGCGCACGGCGATGCGTTCAAGCAATTCAGTCTCTCTATCCATTTTTTTCCAACCGTCGGAGATACCCATCTCGGGTTTGCGGCGCCTTGATTCCCAGCAATCGGCTTCCAACCTGCGTTTTCAGTATCTGCGCGGTTCCACCGCCGATAGTGAACATACGCACGTCGCGGTACATCCGCTCCAAAGGTTCCTGATCACCATACCCCCGGGCGCCGAACATCTGCAAGGCGTCATTCACCACCTTGATTGCCGCCTCCGATGCGAACAGTTTCGCTCTGGCCGCAAACAGCGGATCGGGGAATTGACTGCCACCCTTGCCCTTCGACTTGGCTGCCTCATACAGCAGCAGACGGGATGCATGAATCGATGTGTCCATTTCGGCAACCATCCACTGCAATCCCTGAAACTCAGCCAGCGGCCGTCCAAACTGATGTCGGTCGGCCAGGTATCGTTTCGCATGATCTAGCGCCCCAGCTGCGACTCCCATCGCAATCGTTCCCGCTCCAACCCTCTGGCCGTTGTACGCGTTCATCAGATCCGCGAACCCCCGCCGCAAGCCTGACGGTGTTGAAAGGAGAAACGATTCGTCCACCTCAAGATCATTGAAGTGCAGCTCAGCTTCCGGCATTCCGCATAAGCCCAAAGTCCGCTCTCGTCGCGCAACGGAAAAGCCTTCCGGCTCAACATTGTTCTGCGGATCACTGTGGACAATGAATCCGCCGATGCCCAGGTCCTCATCTCTCTCATCCAACACTCTTGCAAATATCAGGTGAAGCTTTGAGACGCCGCCGCCGGTTATCCAGTGCTTGACACCATTGATGATGTATTTTGAGCCCGCTTTTCGGGCGACAGTTTTCATTTCTGTCGCCGCGCTGCCAGCTTCCGGCTCAGTGATGCAGATGGCAGGTTTGTCACCGGAGAGCACCAAAGGCGCGCAATAGCGTTTCTGCTCATCGGTGCCATAAGCCATGATCGCGCTGATGCCGCCCATGTTCGACTCCACAACAATGCGTGCGCTGAGCGCACAGGCGCGTGCAATCTCCTCAATGACAACAACAGCGTCATAAAACGAGGCCGATTGACCGCCAAACTCTTTCGGGATGGTCATGCCCATCAGACCTGCATCAACAAGGTCTGTCACATTCTCCCAGCAGTAATCCCTTGACTGATCCCAAATGGACGCTTTCGGCGCGAACGTCTGAGCCAGCTCTTTGGCAATCGACCTGTAGTGTTCCGAATGATCAGCAGAAATCATGTGACAGCAATGATCTTGTAGGATTGCAAAATGCGCTGTTTCGCGCATTCTCAGAATGACGGATTCAGATTTTCAAATTGGCCAGTGAAAAAGGAATGCTTCGGCCAAGAATCTGTCGAACCGACAGCGGAACCTCATTTTCGCTGCGCTTTGTTTTTCGGCGTCCAACTGGATTGCGCAGAGCTTGCCGGAGTGCTGCTCTTGGGCGGAAAGAACGGCGCGCTTGATCTCAAGCGCGCCAGTTTTTTTCGGCTGTCCAGATGTTCGAGCCAGCTACTTCGGCACAGAACCTTCGACACCCATCACATAGTAGTCCATGCTGAGGAGGTCACCGTCCGTCAATGTCTCACCCGCTGCAACGATCTCATTGCCATCCTGATCCATTATCGGTCCGGTGAATGGATGCAGCGAGCCGGAGCGGATCGCCTCAACAGTCGCTTCCGCATCCGCGATCACATCTGCGGTGAGAGAGTGTGGGTTGAACTCCGCCATCCGCACCATGTCTTCAGCAAGACCGCCCCAGGTGTCTGTTGATTCCCAAGTGCCATCCAATGCCGCCTGAGTCCGCGAGACATAGTAGGGGCCCCAGTCATCCACAATGGCAGTCAGGTGCGCTCTCTCACCGAATTCAACCATGTCCGACGCTTGGCCGAAGCCCCAGACGCCGCGCTCTTCCGCAACTTGGATCGGCGCCGCCGAATCAGTGTGCTGAACGATGATATCAGCGCCCTGATCGATGAGAGCTTTTGCGGCATCGCCTTCCAGACCCGGATCAAACCAGGTGCTGACCCAGATCACCTTGACGGATGCGTCTGGATTGACACTGCGCAAGCCCAGGGTGAATGAGTTGATGCCCCGGACAACTTCCGGAATTGGAAATGATGCGACATATCCGATCGTGTTGGACTTTGTAACGGCGCCCGCGATTCGGCCGAGCACATACCTGCCTTCATAAAATCGCGCCAGATAGGTGGAAACATTATCGGCTCGCTTGTATCCCGAGCAATGCTCAAAGTAGGTGTCCGGAAAGCTCTTCGCAACTTTGATCGTCGGGTTCATGTAGCCGAAAGAAGTGGTGAAAATCAGCTTGTGGTCGTCGGCGGCCAGCTGCCGGATGACGCGCTCAGCGTCCTGGCCTTCGGGCACAAATTCGACAAAAGTTGTTTGAACCTTGTTGCCGAAAGCTTCCTCGATGGCGAGCCGCCCTTCATTGTGCTGATAAGTCCAGCCGTGATCACCGACCGGGCCGATGTATACAAAACCGACTTTGAGGGGGTCTTCCGCCATTGCGGAAGTCGAGCCGAGCGCGCAAATTATCGCCACTGCGGCCGTTAAAATTAGACGTCGCATTCTTTCTGTCCTCCTGCGTATGATTCTGGATTCAAGCGATCTGTGATTTGATCACTCTGCACAGAGTTCAAGTGGTGTCTTCAATCCGTCATTTGCCGGACTGCTTGAAAATTCATTTTACCACCAACCAGAAAAACGGAGTCAGTCTCAATTTCGGAATTCCGGAATACCCAGCGGCATGGCCCGGCAATCGGCAGATCGCGGCGGAACTCCTGATTGACGTTCAAGTTGCCTGACTTTGAATTGAGACTTTGGATAGGTCAGCGATTCGGATGGAAAATCTGACCCAGACTGGCCGGTGCGCTCAGCTTCACGCGCGCCGCATTTCTGGAGATCAGAACCAGCACCAGAATTGTAACCAGATAAGGCAGCATCCCCAGAATCTGTGCGGGCAGCTGCACACCGAATCCCTGCAGATGCAGCTGCAGGATGGTGACTGCCCCGAAAAGATACGCACCAATCAGCACGCGGCTCGGTTTCCAAGTGGCGAACACCACCAGAGCCAGTGATATCCAGCCGCGCCCCGCGGTCATCTGCTCGGCCCACATCGGAGTGTAGGACAGTGACAGGAAGGCCCCGCCAAGCCCCGCCATCGCGCCGCCGAACATCACCGCCAGAAATCTGATCTTGATGACTGCGTAACCGATTGAGTGAGCGGCGTCATGCGATTCGCCGACTGCCCTCAATATCAGTCCGGGCTTGGAGTGGAAAAGAAAGCAATGCACGGCAGCGACCATGATCACCGAAAAATAAATCAGGAAGTCCTGTCCGAAAATCAGAGGGCCGAGTATCGGTATGTCACCCACCAAGGGAATTTCCAGCGCCGGCAGCTTGTCAATCGGCAGACCAATGAACGGTATGCCCAAAAGCGCACTGAGACCGACTCCGAACAAGGTCAGCGCGAGTCCTGATGCAACCTGATTTGCCAGGAAGATCAGAGTCAGAACGCCGAACAGCATGGACATCAGCACACCAGCGGCGGCACCGGCAAGAATGCCCAGCATCCAGCTGCCGGTCGTCAGCGCCGCAATGAATGCAGTGACCGCGCCAACCAGCATCATGCCCTCCACACCCAGATTCAGCACCCCGGACTTCTCAGCCACCAGCTCGCCGGTCGCGGCAAGAAGCAGCGGTGTCGCCGCGCTCACAACAGTCAGCAGAATCAATTCTATCGTTGTGATGGGTCCCACTACACCGGCCTCACAGCGCCGCGGCGCTCTTTCTTTTGGAATTCAATCCGGTAATTGATCAGGACATCGCAGGACAGCAGAAAGAACAGCAGCATGCCCTGAAACACGCCGGCAATTCCAAGCGGCAGACCAAGTTTGATCTGCACGAACTCGCCGCCCAGGTAGGATAGCGCCAGCACCAGACTCGCGAACAGGATGCCGACAGGATGCAAGCGTCCCAGAAATGCAACAATAATCGCCGCAAATCCATATCCGGGCGAGATATTCGGCTGCACCTGCCCGATCAGCCCTGAAACCTCGACAATGCCAGCCAAACCGGCCAAGCCGCCTGCGCCGAGCAGCACATACCAGACAATCCGGCGCGAGCTGACTCCGGTATAGCGCGCGGCATTCGGCGCAAGCCCTGAAATCCGCACCTGAAATCCCGTCAGAGTTCTCGCAATCAGCACCCAGCCTGTGGCGATGGCCAGCAATGCGAAAATCGTTCCGAAATGAAGCCGGGTGCCCGGCACCATCACCGGTATCGTCGCCGCGTCCGGAAAAATGACACTTTCAGGAAAATTGAATCCGGCCGGATCGCGCCAGGGTCCGTGAACCAGGGTGCTCAGCAGGAGAATCGCGACATAGACCAGCAGCAGACTGGTCAGAATCTCGTTGGTGTTGAATCGGGTCTTGAGGAAGGCCGGTATGGAGGCCCAGGCCATTCCGCCCAGAGCGCCGAGTATCAGCATGGCGGGCAGCATCAGGACATTTTCCGATTCAGGAAAATAGATCACCAGCGCGCTGCCGGTCAGCGCGCCGATGGTCAGCTGCCCTTCCGCGCCGATGTTCCACACGTTCGCCCTGAACCCCATCGACAGCCCAACTGCAATCATGGCCAGCGGCGCGGCTTTGACAATCAGCTCGCTGACACCGTAAAGATCACTGATCGGCGCGATGAAAAAAGCATGCAGGCTCTGCAGCGGCGGATATCCCAGAAGATAGAACAGGATTGTTCCGGCAACGAGGTTCAGACCCAGAGCCATGATCGGCGTCAGCCAGGTCATCAGCCTGGAATGGGTCTGTCTGACTACCAGCTTGACGCGCAATTGCCAGGTCTCACGCCGCTTCCAGACGGGCGCCGCCCATCAGAAGACCGATTTTTTCAGCAGTCAGGCTCGATACCGGATAGGGGGCTGACAGCTGCCCGGCGAAAATCACCGCAATCCGGCCGCACAGCTCCAGCAGCTCCTCCAAATCCTGTGAGATGACCAGCACTGCAGCTCCATTGGCCGCCAGATCAAGCAATGCCTGATGAATGGCCATCTGAGACCCGGCATCCACCCCCCAAGTCGGCTGTGACGCCAGCATGACCAGCGGCTCCTGCAGTATCTCGCGGCCGATCAGGAACTTCTGCAGGTTTCCGCCGGAAAGACTGCCGGCATCCGCCTGAATTCCAGCATGCCTGACATCGAAGTCATCGCAGGTCTTCTGTGCGAAAGCCCGCGCGTTCGAGAAGTTCATCCATATTCCGCTGGAAAGGCTGAAGCGCCGGTGCCCGCCCAGGAACACATTCTCAACCAGCGACATGCTGCCGATCGCGCCATGTCCCAGCCGCTCTTCGGGAACGATGGCGGCTCCGAGCTCCCGGCGCTCGCGGATGCCAAGCCGTCCGCACTCGACGCCATTGATGCGAATGGCTGAGCTGTCATCGGCCAGAACCTCACCGGACAGCATCTCCAGCAGCTCGGTCTGCCCGTTGCCTGCCACGCCGGCGATTCCGAATATCTCTCCTTCCTGAACATCAAAACTGATATTCTTCAGAGAGATGCTGCGCTCGCTCTCGGCCTTTCGCGAAAGATTGCGCACCGCGAACTTCGTCCCGCCTGTCTCTTTCGACTCGTATGCCGGCGGCTTGAGTGATTTTCCGATCATCATCTCAGCAAGGCTGCGCGTGTCCACTGCAGTCGGGTCGCACTCTGCCACCACCTTTCCATTCCTCAGTATGGTCGCATGGTGACACAGCTTTCGAATCTCCTCAAGCTTGTGACTGATGTACAGGATCGCACAGCCCTCATCAGCCAGCTTGCTCAGCACTTCAAACAGGCTCTCCGCCTCCTGGGGTGTGAGAACCGAAGTCGGCTCGTCCATGATCAGCAGCTGCGGAGACTGCAGGAGACAGCGGACGATCTCAACCCGCTGCCGCTCGCCCACTGACAGCGAGAAGATGTCGCGTTCCGGGTCCAGGTCCAAGCCGTAAGCGGCGGACACTTGCTGAATGTCGCGGGACAGCGCCTCACCTGATTTCTTCGATGAGATTGCCAGCTCTATATTCTCTCGGACCGACAGCGCATCGAACAGCGAGAAGTGCTGGAATACCATGCCGATTCCGATCTGGCGGGCATGGGCGGGACTTGCCACGCTGATCGGGCTGCCCTTCCACAGCATCTCACCCGCATCGGCTGAGTAGTAGCCATAGATGATCTTGACCAGAGTGCTCTTGCCAGCCCCATTCTCACCCAGAAGCGCATGAATCTGACCATGAGCAATGTCGATGTCGATCGAGTCGTTGGCCAGCACCCCGGGGAAAGTCTTGGTGATGCCGGTGAGTTTCAGTAAAGATTCGCTCACTGCTGCGCTTCCGATTGCAGAAGCGTGTGATCCGGCTCATCTTCCAGCATCATCCTGCCGCGCACCTCAAGCAGCTGCGCCGCGGTCGACAAGGCGATGACCGCCGGGTATTTGCCGCGAATGCCGGACAGGCCGATCGGACAGATCAGCCGCTGCAGTGTGAAAGCGTCAATTCCATCTTTGGCAAACCGCTGCTCGAATCGGCGCCGCTTGATTTCTGATCCGATCAGACCGAGCCAGCCGAATTTTCGCCGCTTCAGAATATGCAGGCACAGTTCGTAGTCAAGGCCGTGATCATGGGTCATCACGACAAAATACACCCCGTCCGGCTGATCATCAATCAGCCTGAACAGATCATCCGGTGAATGCGCCCGCGCGTTGTCCGGAAGTTCTTCAGGGAATTCGTCACTGCGCTGATCCACCCAGTCAACTTGAAACGGAAGATCCTGCAGCAGCTTCACCAATGCCTTGCCGACATGCCCCGCACCGAACAGCACAACCCTTGTCGGCCGCTCGTTGAGGTGTGAGATGAACCACCGCGTCGACTCCGCGGTCACCAGCCTGCTGGATTCAGCGCCATTGCCCAGCAGCCCCCGAGCCGCATCCCAGACTGCGTCCGGCAGCTCATCAAGATCATTTCTGCGCGAGACGACCGCCGCTTTCCGGTCATCGGAAATGCAGGAAATCAGGAATCGCGGCCGTCTTTCGGGCTCTGCCGCAACCGCTTGAGTCAGCTGATCGGCATCCGCTTCCGCAAACACCTCATACATGAGCTGAACAGCGCCGCCGCAGCATTGCTTCAGGGTGATCCCAAGCCCCGCGTATTCCGTTTTTCTGCAAAAGCCTGACGATCGCGCAAGCAGTTCTCTGGCGCCGTGAATCGCTTGAAATTCCAGATTGCCACCGCCGATGCTACCATTCGAAGCAGATTCGGTGACTACCATGCGCGCACCCACCTCCCGAGGCGCGGAGCCGCTGACTTCAATCACAGTCACGATCACAAAACGTCTGTGTCCGTCTATCCTGTCGAGCAGGTCAGTTCGAAGACTCATAAGATCAGGTCCCGCTGGAGCGCATGGCCTCAATCGCCATCAGCACGCGCTCGGGAGTGGCGGGCGCATCGATGGCAGGCCAGATTTGATAGTTCGACAAGCTGGAAATCGCATCGGAAATGGCGCTGAAAACAGAAATGGCCAGCATCAGCGGCGGCTCACCGACTGCTTTGGATCGGTAAATCGTATGCTCCACGTTACGGCCGCGTTTCCAGATCTGGACATTCAAGGCTTCAGGCACATCGCCGCATGCCGGAATCTTATAGGTCGAAGGGGCGTGCGTCTTGAGTCCTCCGCTGTCGTCCCACCAGAGCTCCTCGCTCGTCAGCCAGCCGACGCCCTGTACAAAACCGCCCTCAATCTGCCCCATGTCAACGGCGGGGTTCAGCGAGCGGCCGGCATCGTGAAGAATGTCAACCCGGGTGATGCGATACTCTCCCGTCAAGCGATCAACCGCCACTTCACTGACCGCCGCTCCATAAGCGAAATAAAAGAACGGAACGCCCGTCATCCGCTGCGGATTCCAGTTTATTTTGGGTGTCCTGTAGTATCCAGTCGCAGAAAGCGACACGCGTGCCTGATGCGCCTTTGCCGCCAGCTGCGCGAATGAAACTGAGGAACGGCCTGCAATCACCATGCCATTCAAGAATATAACTTCCTCTCTTGGCACATCAAATGACTTGACCGCAACATCAACCAGCCGGCGCTTGATTGTCCGAGCGGCGGCCTGCGCCGCCTTGCCATTGAGGTCTGAGCCCGAAGACGCGGCAGTTGCGGATGTGTTGGGGACCCTGGAGGTGTTGGTCTCGGCCGACTTGACGGCTTCCAGAGGCACAGCAAACTCATCAGCCACAACTTGCGCGACCTTGATGAACAGGCCCTGGCCCATCTCCGTGCCGCCATGACTCAAGTGAATGCTTCCGTCTGTGTAGACATGAACCAAAGCGCCGGCCTGATTCAAGTGGGGCATCGTGAACGAGATGCCGAACTTGACCGGTGTCAGCGCAATGCCCCGCAGGAGCGCGGCATCCTGCCGGTTAATCTGCCGGATGCGGCGGCGGCGGGCCCGGTAGTCGGATGACTTGATCAGCTCCGCCGTCATCTCATGCAGAGCGAAGTCGGTGATTCTCATGCCATAGGGCGCGGTTTTCCGAATCCGCTTGCCGTAGTAATTCCGGCGGCGCACCTGCAGCGGGTCCTTGCTGAGGCGGCAGGCGATCTCATCCATGATCCGCTCCATGCAGAACATGCCCTGCGGCGCGCCGAAACCTCGAAAGGCGGTATTCGAGACCGTATTGGTTCGGCACAGACGAGTTGTCGCCGCGACATGCTCCAGAAAGTAAGCGTTGTCGAAAAGCAGCAGCGCGCGGTCATTGATGGGTTTCGACAGATCCGCTGAATAGCCGCATCTTGAGGCCATCTCGACGATCAGGCCGCGAATTCTGCCATCGTCCTCAAATCCAACCCGATAGTTGAACAGGAAGTCGTGCCGTTTGCCGGTCGCAATCATATCGATGTCGCGGTCCAATCGCATCTTGGCCGGCCGGCCGGTCTTCTCAGCCGCAATCGCGGCAATGCAGGCCCACTGGGCGGCCTGTGACTCCTTGCCGCCGAAGGCGCCGCCCATGCGGCGAACCTCGACTGTGATCGAGTGTGACTGCCGGTTGAGTGTCTTGGCCACCAGATGCTGAATCTCTGAAGGATGCTGGGTGGAGGAGTAAACCACCATATCGCCGCCTTCCTTCGGCACCGCCATGGCACACTGGCCTTCAAGATAGAAGTGATCCTGTCCGCCGCAGCGGACCGACCCCTCAAGCCGATTCGGCGCCTGTTCGATCTCCTGTTCAGGCTCGCCGCGGCGAATGGCGGCAGATGGCAGAACGTAAGACTCGCGCTCAAGGGCCTGCTCGATGGTCAGAATGGGCTCTTCAAGCTGATACTCAACCTCGGCCTCGCGGCAGGCGAGACGCGCCTGAAGCTCAGTCTCAGCGGCCACTGCAAACAGAACCTGTCCAGCAAAATCGACTCGGCTCTCCGCAAATATCGGATCATCACCGATGGTCGGGCTGCAGTCATTGACCCCCGGAATCGAGTCTGTCTCCAGCACTGCCACCACACCGGGGCAGGCACTGACCCGGCTGGTGTCCATTGTCAGAATGCGGGCTGACGCATGCGGGCTGAGCGACGGCCAGATGTGCAGCAGGTCCCTGGGCTCGGGAATATCGTCAACATAGACTGCCTCACCGGCCACGTGACGCTCGGCGCTGTCATGTGCGATCGGCTGGTGCACATGTGCGGGCGGCAGTGTTCTTGTCGGCCGGTCAAGCATGGCCTGCCTCCCAGACGCGGGTCTGATCACTCCCGGACAGTTCGCCGGCGAGTCTTTCAAGCAGATTTCCGGCAACCAATGCCCGATAGTCCGAACTGCCTCTGAAATCAGTGATGGGTGCGAAGTCCTGCAGCAGAGCGCGCCGTGCCTCTTCAATCACCTCACCGGTCAGTGATTTTCCAGTCAAGGCTTGCTCACATTGAGGGGCTCTGCGCGGCGTCGCCGCCATGCCGCCGAAACAGATGCGCGCGGATTGAATGACACCGTTGTCAGAAATAAGCGAGAAAGCGCCGCATACAGCGGAAATGTCCTGATGAAAACGCTTGGAGATTTTGTAGACTCTGAAATCCTGACCGGCCACAGGCAGGGGCAGGTCAATGCGTTCCAAAAACTCGCCCGGCGCCAGATCCTGCCTGCCATAGTCAATGAAAAAGTCTTCCGCCGGCAGCGTGCGAGAGCCGCCTGCACAAGTGATGACCAATCGAGCGTTCAGCGCGATCAGCGCCGGCGGGCTGTCACCGATCGGCGATCCGTTCGCCACATTGCCGCCGATCGTCGCCAGATTGCGGACCTGCACTGAGCCATATCGTCTGAACAGCTCATCCAGAGACGGATAATATTCGGTAAGCGTGTCCATCGCAGCGGCGACGGTTGCCGCGGCGCCGATTTCAATCGCGCTGCCGTTGACCGTCACGCTTTGCATCTCCCGAATCTGCGAGACGGACACCACGCACTCCAGATGCCGCCGTTCCTTGGTCACCCAAAGGCCCACATCGGTCGCGCCCGCGACAATGCGGCTTTCTGGCCCTTCCTTGAGTGTCCGCGCCAGTTCATCAGCCGTTGCGGGTGCATGATAGGTCTGCCCGTTGGATTCCAAGTGAATGGAAGCGGCGCTATCAAGTTCCTGCAGCGCATCGAGAGTCTGCCCTTCTTTTTCATCGAACTGATCTGAACGCGGTCTGCTGAACACTTGGCGAACCGCGCGGACAATCGGGGCATAGCCTGTGCAGCGGCAGAGGTTTCCAGCCAGCGCATCATCGATCGCCGCCCGGCTGGTGTCAGCGCCATTGTGGTACATCGCAAACATTGACATCACAAAGCCCGGTGTGCAGAATCCGCACTGCGAGCCGTGCTGGTCAACCATGGCCTGCTGGACGGCATGCATCCGTCCGTTTCGGTCTTTAAGGTGTTCAACGGCAATCAGCTGCCTGCCCTGCAGAAAAGGGACAAACATGATGCAGGAGTTGCAAGCTCTGTACTCAAGCTTGCCGTTGACAGGGTGGGCGAGAACAACGGTGCAGGCGCCGCAGTCCCCCTCCGCGCAGCCTTCCTTGGTGCCGGTCATCCGCTCCACCGTGCGAAGATACTCCAGCACAGTCATGGTCGGAGGCACATCCGTCAGCATCCGGGGCTCGCCGCCCAGCAAGAATCGCACTGACTGTGAAGTCTGCATCAGCTGCCCCGATAAGTCGAATACCCATAACGGGAGAGCAGCAGCGGCACGTGATAGTGCTGTTCTGGATTTGATATGCCGAATCGGATGACGATCTCATCCAGAAACTTCGGCTCCGCCTGCCCATCGCCCAAAGCGTCAAAATAGGCTCCTGCGTGGAAAACGATTTCGTACCGTCCTCTCGCGAAAGCGTCGCCTTCCAGCAGGGGCTGATCGCAGCGTCCGTCCTGATTGGTTGTATCGGATGCGACAGGAGTGCGAATCAAGGCGCCGGACGCGGTTTCATCAGAATCCAGGCGATAGAGTTGAATGTAGACTCCCCGGCCCGGGCGGCCGTTCACCAGATCAAGAACATGAGTTGTCAGTTTGCTCATGGCGTCTCCCGATTGAACTGAGCGTACCAGGCCGCGAGAGTCTGCCGCTCCTCTTCGGTCATGCTCGACAGGTTTCCGATCGGCATGGAGCGGGTTGCGACCGCGGTGGTGAAAATCCGCGATGCGAGTGTCTTGATCTGCTCATCGGTATCCATCGCGATCCCTCCCGGAGCGACTTGAAAATCAGAATGGACCGGCGCGGCGGAGTGACAGACAGTGCACCGTTCGTGAATGATGCCGCGCACATTCTCCATTGAAGTCGATTTTACCGCATTTGGATTCAGTCGGGATTCAGGCAGTGTCAGCAGTGCGATCACCGCGAATATCCCAGCCCCGGCAGCCAGCAGCCACCACTTCGCGCCCGGCTGGTGACGCACATTGAAGTAGTGCCGGACGACAATGCCGGCAACCGCGATTCCAATCAGGATCAGCCAGTTCCAACCGCTGCTGAACGTCGACGGGTAGTGGCCGCTGATCATAATGAACAGCACCGGCAGCGTCAGGTAGTTGTTGTGCCGCGATCGGGTCAGTGCGGCCCGGCCAAGCTCCGCATCCCGCTCGCCGCCGCTTTTCATTGCAAGAACCAGAGACTTCTGCGAAGGAATGATCACCGCCATGACATTCAGCACCATGACTGTTCCAATCGCTGAGCCGACATGAATGAACGCGCCGCGGCCGCTGAAAGTGTTGCACAGAAAAATTGCCAGAAGACAGAAATAGACAAAGATGATCAGTGAGAGAAGCTGAGGCTTGTCCTTGAAAGTCGAGCGGCACATCATGTCGTAGAAAATCCATGAGATGGCCAGCGAAAAGACTCCGATCAACACACCCTGCCATGGCGCGAGCTGCGCGACGGACTGGTCGAGCAGGAAAACGTTGGCGTTCAGGTAGAAGATCAGGACCAGCAGCGCCAGTCCGGTGAACCACGTGAAATAGGCTTCCCACTTGAACCAGTGAAGGCTGGCCGGCAGTTCATCGGGCGCGACTTCGTACTTCTGAACGTGATAGAATCCGCCGCCGTGTATCGCCCACAGGTCACCTTCGATGGCAGCAGCTGATGACTGCTGCCGGTTGAGGCGGTTTTCCAGCCAGTTGAAGTAGAAAGAAGCGCCGATCCAGGCAATCCCGACTGTCAGGTGTCCCCAGCGCAGCGCCAGTTCAAGCCATTCGCGAAGGTGAGATTCAATCATTGGTTTGTGATTCCGGCTCCTGTCGGCATGGGAGGAGCGATTTCCATTCGCTCTTGATTAATTCTGCAGAGGTAGGCAAAGAATCAAGCGGAAATTATAGCGAACACAATGACATACAGAAACAGTGCGAGCGCTCTGACAGTTCAGATCTCGCAATTGCGTGTTGCGACTGTATTTCACGATGGGAGCAAAGCCAGGCGAAAGGACAATATTCTATCTGTTGGTCTGAATCAGCCGCAGTTCCGTGAACATTGAAACCATATTCACATTTAACCGACTTATGAGAACAATAGCCGACTTTTAGAGTATTTTGCCAGCAGTTGACCGAATTCAGCCTTTTCGCTGTCTGAGCTCCCGGGCTTTCTGTCGCATGTGTTCTTTCAGCTTTGCGTGAGACTGCGCAGTTCCATCGTGAAACGAGCCGACAAGCTTATCCCAGGGAAACTCCAGGCCGCCATAGTTGCAATGAAGATATCGATGGTGCATCTGGTGGTGAAAGGTTCCAAGCGAAAGCGTCTTGCGGCGCTCGCCTGCTATCGAGTGATAGCCGCAGTGCGTGGTGACCGCGCTCAGGCAGAAGTACTGCAGGTGGTAGAGGACGTGAACTGGATGTGACAGAATGATCCAATGCACCAGCACGGAGCCCAGGAAGATCAGGTGCTCAATCGGGTGCATGGACAATCCCGACCACGGTCCGACATTCATGTTCCGGTGGTGAACATGGTGGGCCAGGTTGTAGAGCGGCTTCCAGTGCAGCCACCTGTGGATCAGGTAGAAATAAAAGCTTTCCCAGACCGGAACGATCAGGAAGATGGCGACAAACCAGACAGGATTCTGAGTCCACTCAAGAATTTCAATGTATCCGTTGGCAAATCCCCAGATCAGCAAAGCCTCATAACCGGTCCAGACAGTCACCCCGCTGGCAATCGTCCAGAACATGTTGTCCAGCACCTGATCCCGAAAGGTGTAGGGACGGCCTTTGCCGAATGCCCTGCTGTCGTAGCGGCGCCTTTCCTTCTGAAACTGGAAGACATAGAAATAAAGATGCAGACCGCCTGCGAAAATCAGCATCAGCACGAAATTCCGCAGCCACATCAGGGCAATCCAGTCGAAACTGAAGTCTCTTGCCATTTCGAGCGGCGGCTGAAAGTAAACCCAGGAAATCCATGCGGTCAGGACGATGATCAGCTTCTCAGAAATAGGAAACCAGCTTCGGACAAACCAGTTCATAATTTTCAGCGGGCTCAAGGGCCATTCGAAAAGCGGCGAAACTGACAGGGGAACTTCAGGCTGATAGTTCCAGCGCGGCAGCCCATCGCGTTGAACGCGAGGATCAGATGAAGTTGTCTCGGCAGCCATAACTCAAACAGATCTCATTGACCATGCTGGAACATCATACACACGCGCATGACTGAAAATCACAATTTTTTCGCAATCATTCAGCAGCAGATGCTGAAATCCGCACCCCGCGTTTTTCTTGAGCTGCAAGATGCCAAGTCAATCACGTATGCGGAAGCTGACTGTCTTTCCGCCCAGATGGCCAACAAACTGACTGAACTCGGGCTGCAGCCGGGAGATCGGGTGACCGCTCAGATCGAAAAGTCAGCGCAGGCGGTAATTTTGTATCTGGCCTGCCTGAGAGCGGGATTTGTGTTTCATCCGCTGAACACCGCTTACACGCTGAATGAGCTGGATCACTTTCTTGGGGATGCCCAGCCGACTCTCTTGGCATGCAGCCAGGAAAGAGCAGATGCTGCCAAGCGTCTGACTCAGAAACACTCAGTCAGCCTTGTGGAAACTCTTGAATCAGATGGAACGGGCACACTATGGGATGATGCATCTGCCTTCAGCAAAATTTTTGAACCGGTGACAAGGCGCAGAGACGACACGGCGTTGCTCATCTACACATCCGGAACCACTGGCAAACCCAAGGGCGCGATGATCACCCACGAGAACATCGCCTCGAACGCGTCCAGTCTGGCTCAAGTGTGGGGCTGGCAGTCAGAAGACGTTTTGCTGCATGTTCTGCCGATCTTTCACGTGCATGGACTTTGCGTTGGGCTTCATCTGCCACTCTTGAATGGATCAAGGATTCTGTTTGAACCCAGATTTTCAGTCGGCCAGTCAATCGGTCTTTTGCCTCAGGCTTCCGTGATGATGGCGGTTCCGACGATATACACGCGCCTCTTGTCGGATGCAGGATTCAACCAAAAGCTGTGTGATGGGATGCGGCTTTTCATATCCGGGTCCGCGCCTTTGCTGCCGGAGACGTTTGAGGAGTTTGAGACGCGCACCGGGCACCGGATTCTGGAACGCTACGGCATGACCGAGGCACAAATGATCACTTCCAATCCGTTGAATGGAGACCGACGCGGCGGTACAGTCGGATTGCCCCTGCCGGGGGTGGAAGTTCGAGTCTGCGACCGCAATGGAGTGCCACTCGGACGAGGTGAGATCGGCGCGCTGGAAATCAAGGGACCTAATGTGTTCAAGGGATACTGGCGAAATCCGAAGGCCACAGAATCTTCCTTTCGAGAAGACGGTTATTTCATAACCGGAGACGTTGCAAAAATTGATCAAAACGATGTTGTTTCAATTGTAGGAAGGGAGAAGGATTTGATAATCTCAGCGGGTTTCAACATTTACCCCAGCGAGATTGAATTTGAGATCAATCAGATTCCTCTCGTCAGCGACTCTGCGGTAGTAGGAGCGCCGCATCCGGATCTGGGTGAGGGGGTTGTCGCCGCGGTGATCCGTCAGACAGCCCAGCTGAACGACTCTCAGATTCGCAAGGCGCTTGAGAAGAATCTCTCAGCGTTCAAAGTGCCGCAGAAAATTGTCTTTGTCGAAGAATTTCCAAGAAACGCGATGGGGAAAATCGAGAAGAATCGATTGCGGGGGATGTATCGCTCAATCTTTGCCGGAAGTGAGTGATTCAGCTCGCTTCCATCTCGCGCGCCAGCGCATCCATCAGACCTGACACACCGCCGAGGGACCAGCCGCCATCGACGGGTATCACAGTTCCGGTAACATAATCTGCCAGCGGGGAAGCCAGAAACATTGCCATATTTCCAATATCCGAAGATCGTCCAAGTCTGCTGAGCGGCACAGAATCAACAACTTTATCCAGCAGCGCCTGATTCGGGGCCAGCCGTCTCATGCCCTCGGTTTCCTGAATCGGGCCCGGCACAATTGAATTGACGCGAATGCCTTCACCGCCCCATTCCATGGCGAACGTCCGCGTGATCATGTCGACACCGGCTTTCGCGGCACAGACATGTGACTGCAGAATCATCGGTATGAACGCCTGCGGCGCTGAAATATTGATGACTGAGCTTCCGGGTTTCCTGAGATGCGGGTAAGCCGCCTTCAACACATGAAACGTCCCGAGCAGATCAATGTTGACCACGGCGGCAAAACCATTCGGCGACATATCGACAGCCCGAGCGGGAAAATTACCGGCCGCTCCGGAAACCAGCACATCGAACTCGCCAACCTCTTTCCGGAACTGCGTAAGTCCTTCTGCGATACTGTCGTAATTTCTGACATCCGCGCTGAACCCCAGAACTTTTCCACCAGATTGCTCAAGCCGGTCGACTGCAGAGTTGACTTTTTCAGGAGAGCGGCTGATCACTCCGATGTTCGCACCGGCATCCGCAAAGTCCTGTGCGACACCGAGATTGATTCCGCTGGTGCCGCCCGCGACGATGACGGTCTTGGCAGAGAAGTTGAATTCAGCGCGGCCGGTCATGCCGAACAACCGATCTGAATTCCAGATTCAGAAAGGATCAAATCGAGGAATGCGATTGAAATTCAGGAGTCTGCGGACTTCTTTCCTTCGACTGTGGAAAGAACAATGTAGAGAATGGACATGCCGACTCCCCACCATGCCACATTCTTCAGCACCGAACCTGTAAATGAATCGAAAGATGCCAAAATCAAGCAGCAGATTATCGCCACAATCCCCAAGAGGTAATTCATACCAAATCTCCAAATTCTATGCTGACACTGATCAGAACTGAACCTGATTTTAACAGATTTTCCGGCAGCTGAACATCCAGCTCCGCTCCGACTGTGCAGGCAGCATCATCCAGCTGTCGGGCGCGAAAGCATTCGGCTTCCGCAGCTCTGGTGAGAGTTCAGCTTTTGAATTTTATGGTGGTGGAGCCGAAGATTGATCACCCCGGCTTCCACCTTTACGAACTTGCCAGCTGACGAGACATTCAGTCCCAAATCGTCCAGTCGCCAGGGTATTCGTCATCGACTTGATTGCCACCCGCTACGTTTTCGAGTTGGCTGACATCCAGCTCCATTTTCGGCGGCAGCACCAAATTGACGACATTCGGACCGTCCGAATGCACCTGCACGGTCAACTCTTCCGGCATGGTGACATTCAATTCGTCTCCGATTGCGCCAGCTGGATCATCCAGAAGCCGTGTTCGAAAGTCATCATCTTCCGAAGCTTTGGTCAGAATTCGATCTCGAAACTCATTCGCTGTTGTCATTTTCACTTCTCCTTTATCGTGAATTGGATTGGTATAACCGGACTGCGCGATACGTCATGTGCGCGATTAGTTGACCGGTTACGCATCTAAATTTTACCGAAATTCACAAGAACTCGGGGGGATTTCGCTGTGCAGGACGCAAAAGGCACTGCCGCCTGCTTTCCGCCAGATTAACTGAGGGTGCAAGACTGCACCGGCAGAGACGCGCCGCGTTGCACGCGCTCATCTCAGAGTCTTGTCTGAAGCAACACCGCAAATAGATTGAGAAAATGCCGCCTCGCAATCTTCATCTGACAGAATTCTTCTGCTTCATTCTGTGATGATGTAAGTCGGGCTTGACCATGCGAAGTGTCCGTCCTCATGCGTCACTCTGACGTACAACGCGTTATCTCGGTCATGCACAAGCGGAATTGTGCGTTCCAGTCTGACGCTGCAGTGATCGTTTTGATCCGGCAGCCGGAACACCCTGATTCTGCGGTTGATTCCACCATTGGAAAACACCAGCTCATCGCGGCCGATTTCCGCGATCGGAATGGTCTCCCGCACCAGCGCGGTATTGATTTCCAACGTTCCGGCATGAGAGTCCTTGAGCACAGTCTCAAATCCGCCGAACCCTCCCGTCGTCAGCGCAGTCCACTCCAACCTCCCCAGCCCGGTCTGCTCGAATCTCTTGTCCAGATTGTAGCGATTGATCGGAGTTGCCTGTTCAAACTCATTGCCAATCAACTGGGCATCGCCGTCCCAGACTGTCTCCCGGCCTCTGCCTCGGTATTCTGATCCTTCCCATAAAACGCGAATCCGCCGCCCCAGGCTTTGTTCATCATAGGGGCGAAACACCTCGATCGTCTCCAGACCGTTCCTGATGTCGATTCTTTCGATTGGCGAGGGGCTGTGGACGTCGACATGAAACTGAACCTCTTTCAATTCGGAACGAAGGATGTCTCCCATCATGGCCCGACTGCAGCTTCTGGCTTGGTTTCCATTTCCAAACGGATCATCCAGAAGCAGTTCCGCCGGTCGTTCGAAGACCACGCTCGTATCCAGGATGATCCTGCTGCCCGTCGTCCCGTAGTGATGGCGTTTTCTCAGACCATCCATGATGGCCGCCCGCGTCAGCTCCTCAGCCAGAATGCAGGTGAGTCCGCCGTAGGCTCCAAACTTGGTTGCCCCAGGATGCGACGCGCCGGGACGACCCTTGTGTCCATCTGAATTGGAAACAATGCCGATCCGGTAGCCCTGCTCCAGAGCATCTTCCACAAGCCACTCAAATGTTCCCCAGGCGGAGTGAACTTCCACCGCGCGCTCGATTCGCCGATCATGTGCGATCTTGATGTCGGCGTATCGTCCACCGATATGCGCGAACACAACACAGTCTTCATCCTTGAGGACATCAAACAAGTCATTGGCTGAATTGGCGTCTGTCTCCAAATCTGACAGATCTTCCACCAATGCGTGTGACGACCGGTGAATCTGACGGCCTTCCCGCATGAGAAGCACGTTCCTGTCCCCGCCCAATCCGGTGTTTCCGGACCACTCCCATCCGGGGAAAGTGATGAACTTTCCATCTTGTGTAAACTCAGCGGACAAGTCGTTCAGATGCTCCCAGAACTCCGTTGTGATCTGGAAGTCATTGCCCTGGTGCACACAAACATCCAAAAAGGCCTTGTCGCGCGCGAATTCATAGAATTCGCGCGCGGAGTTCGTGCCGATGGTCTCCTCTGACTGCCCATGCAGGTCGCCCCAGAAATGGAGCAGATTGGCGTCTGCAGCAACGCGGCATGGATTTGACATTGCAACCGTCATATCGTCATCATCCACCAATTCGATTATCAGGTCGCCTTCTTCGGCTGCCGCCAGCCCATCGACAGTCTGCGAAAACTGCCCCGGCTGAAAGTCCACCGATGCCGGCAGGCCCTCAATCCTGAGATTTGCGCGCAGTGTGAATCTTTTCTGACACTTGTCGGATGGATTGCCCCACCGGTCAACGCCTTTCATGCACAGTGTGAAAGGAGTCGCGGATCTTATGAGAGTCGGAATGACCGCCTGAAACTGAACTGGCGGTCCGGAAACTATCTCAATCTGCGGCTGGTCCGGCAGAACGACATAATCGTAGGTCGCGATCGCGTCAACGAGCACTCGGAACTCAAACGTCTTCTCACAGAATGTCTGAATCCGAATTCCAGGACCGCCCTGCCGGCGATCGCCGAATCTTACGATGATCTGATCGCCTTCCCTCAAAAATCCGCGGACGACCTTGATGTAGAGCGTCTTGTCCCACGGACGGATGTTTCGTTTCGGATCGTACTCAACATGAAGCACCGCGCCATTGCTTGCTTCAACGGTCGTGTAGTTGGCTGCGGCGGGATCGGAAAATTGCGGGCGTCCCATATCCGATGCAAAACGATGAACGACTTTGATCGACCCAGTGTCATCAACCCCGAAATAACCCGCGGTGTAGGTCAGGGTGAACTGCTGGAATGAACCGGCTTCGAACTGTCCTTCCGGCGTGATGGTTGCGGAACCCATCTTCTCGGGAAGATATCTTGAATGCGGCATTTTGCTGATCGGTTTCTCGGCTGATCACTCAAAAGGTGCGTTTTCTCGATCCAGCGTTCATCGCAACTATTAATTGTTCAGTTTGGATATCAGGATATTTGCTGACAGGCCGAAAAAAATCGTCTACAATTGAGATGACGTGTGGATTGCTGATCAGGCAATTCACATTTTTTTTGGATTTTTCCAAACAAAAAGGGAAGAGCATGGATTCGCTGCTCTCCCCGGAATTCCTTTAAGGCGTGTGTGATGGAAATGGAAGACATGGGGTACTCGCAATACCCTGCCTAATAGAACTGCCAGTTTAGCGACTACAGTTCAGGTGTGCGGGTTCGAATCCCGCCACACGCACCAGCCAGATCGACACACTGAATTGGCGATAAAGGCAAGAAAAAATATAGCACATTTTTACAGATGATCAAGAATTTTGTCGAAATTCATCGAGTTTCCGGAGATTCAACGAATGAAATCTGCGAGTCTGTGTATCGAAATCGCCCAGCGAATCGAACGCGCAAATTGGAATTGTTGGGGACTCGCGAGTGCATTCTGTTCAGTCGTTCGCAGCTCCTCAATTCCGAGATTGCCACCATTCAAATGAGTGATTTGAATCGTATGCTCTCGCTCTGCAGCAAGAATTCGAATCAATTCAATGGCAGGTCGAATGCATTTGTCTGCGGCAGACATCATGTTTGGATTGCTGGTCAGGCAATTCATCTCTTGCTTGGATTTCTGCCAAACAAAAAGGGAAGAGCATGGATTCGCTGCTCTCCCCAAGAATCCTTTAAGGCGTGTGTGATGGAAATGGAAGACATGGGGCACTCGCAATACCCTGCCTAATAGAACTGCCAGTTTAGCGACTACAGTTCAGGCGTGCGGGTTCGAATCCCGCCACACGCACCAGCCAGATCGACACACTGAATTGGCGATAAAGGCAAGAAGAAATATAGCACATTTGTGCGAAAGATCACGATTTTTGTCGTAATTCACTAAATTCTGAGACTGAGTTTTGGTGATATGCATGCTATGCACCCGTTCTTCATGGATGACTGAACCATCCAGCAAGTCTTGTGATTCTATATTCATTCTGCCAGGACAGGTTCCTCAGTCCCCTTCAGTCTGACAGTCATTTTGCATGCTGTCATTGAGCCCATCTTTCATTAAAATGGCAGGTTCTGAACAACCACCCCGTTTCAATCGATAAAAAATGGAAATTCTCGACCTGTCACACGAATGCAACGCTCATCGCCTTGAACATAAGGCAGTCGGCAAATTGGCTTGGACTTTCGATGATGTCAATCCAACTGACTGCCTGATCAAGATCAGCAAAGCGGCACACGATGAGATTCTGGAAATGGTGGACTTTATGGAGTCGAATCCCCTGCCCGTCATGCTCCGAAAACTCGAGCATTTCAACGTGCCGCACATTGTGGAACTGATGACAGAAATCAAGCGCGCACTGGATGAACCACCGGGTGTGGCGGTCATCGACAGACTTCCGCTGGATGAAATAACTGAAGATCAGGCGATTGAGGTTTTCTGGACAATTGGCCAGATCATCGGTCAGAATGTTGCGCAGAAATGGGACGGCACCATGATTTATCACGTGCGCGATACCGGCGCAAAATACGAATACGGAGTGCGCGGTTCGTACACCAGTGTCGAGCTTCTTTTTCACAACGACAATGCGTTCGGTATCGCATTGCCGCACTATGTTGGCCTGATGTGCATCAGACCCTCACTCGAAGGCGGGCTGAGCCGATTCTGCAGCCTTTACACGGTGCACAATCGCATGCTTGAGAAGTACCCGACTGAGCTTCAGCGTCTGTACGAACCGGTTTACTGGGACCGGCAGGCAGAGCACTTTCAAGGTCAGCCCATTGTGGCCAAGGCCCCAGTTTTCAGATTCGAGAATGAGCGCCTGTGGACCCGCGCCAACCCGAGTCTTATCAAGAAAGGCTACGAGGTCGCTGAGACTCCGATGGACAGTGCAACCGAGGATGCGGTTTCGGCGCTCAAAGAGGTTTCAGAAGATCCCAGCCTATGGTTCGAACTTCCGGTTGAACGAGGGCATGTTCAGTATGTGAACAACATCGATATCGCCCACTACCGCAGTGAAATCGTCGATGACCCAGATCCTCGCAAAAAGCGGCACTTGGTTCGCACGTGGCATCGATCTGTCGGCCGCCCCACTTACGATGGCTGCCTGAATGCCTGAATCGCTCCAAATCAACGCAATCTGAAATGACGAGTGAAAAGTTGGACCTGTCGATGCTGAAGAATCGGATCGTCTTTTGGCTGGCGAATCCAAATCACCAGCTGCCGCAGGCTTTCGCTGACTGCTTTTCGACTCAGTTTGCTCACCGGCAGAGCAAATCATTTTTCAAGTCTATTCCAGCGGAAAGTTGCAGCCAAGACTGACAGAGTATCGCGTAAAATTCCAAAGTACCGTCGGGCACTGACTATGACAAAACTCAGCATAAATCTCAACAAGATCGCACTGCTTCGAAATGCCAGAGGCACGAATTTCCCTAAGGTGCTGGACTTCGCGCAGCTCTGTGTCAAATACGGCGCGCATGGCATCACAGTGCACCCGCGTCCCGATCAGCGTCATGCCACCTATCAGGATGTGTTCGAGCTGGCCGAATTCTGCCAGGACTATCCGGAAGTTGAATTCAATGTGGAGGGCTACCCGACTGCGGATTTTCTGGATGTCGTCAAGTCCGCCAAACCTGATCAATGCACCCTGGTTCCCGACGCGCCGGATCAGATCACCTCGGATCACGGATGGAACACGCAGTCAGAAAACCATTTCTTGCGGCCCGTGCTTGCTGATCTCAAGGAAAGCGGAATCCGCACCAGCATTTTTCTGGACCCTGATCTGTCTCTGATTCCCTCCGCGGCCGAAACCGGCGCCGATCGAATTGAACTTTACACCGAAGCGTATGCGCAGGCGTACAGCTCCGACACCCTTGAGCAGGTTTTCGAGGTGTACCGCAGGGCATCAGCCTCAGCTCAGGAACATGGCTTGGGCGTCAATGCAGGTCACGATCTGAATCAGGAGAACCTGGGCAAGTTTCTGACCATTCCGGGCATCCTAGAAGTCTCAATCGGACACGCGCTGACCGTTGAGGCCCTGCTCAGCGGCTATGAGAACACCGTGCGCTCATATGTATCCATTGTTGCTCAGTCAATCTCCTGACGAATTCAGTCTGCTGATTCTGAAAAGCCATTTCGATTCGCAGTAGGGCTCTTTCGGGCAGTTCTCGGCCCTTCCGTCACCGCCTGATTCCTTTCAGATTACTTGTCCGCAGAATTGACGGATAGCCATTTCCTTTCGAGCGCGGTGCATCGTGATTCGCCTGCCTCGCCATAGCGCCATTCGCGAACACCCATGGGCGCTCGCCGTCGGCGGGATGCTCGCGATGGCTTCAGCCATCGGCATCGGGCGATTTGTCTACACTCCGATTCTTCCCATGATGGTCGCGCAGGAAGGCTTGAGCGCGGGTCAGGCAGGCATGATTGCATCGAGTAATTACGCGGGCTACCTGATCGGCGCACTGGTTGCCGCAACCTCAATGCTCAAAGGACCGCCGCGGGCGTGGCTGCTGGGTGCATTGCTGGCCAGCGCCATGACAACCCTGGCCATGGCCTGGACCGACACCTATGCTGAGTATCTCGCCCTACGCTTTCTCGGCGGAGCGGTGAGCGCGCTGGTGCTGGTATTCGCCACCGCCCTGGTCATCGGACGACTTGCGAAGATCGGGCGGGGCGGACTGGTGACCGCGCTGTTCGCCGGAGTCGGCTTGGGTGTCATTCTTGCAGCGCTGCTGAGTGGATTGGCCTTGCATATGGAGAGCGGGTGGCGGGGAGCCTGGATCAATGCTGGCGCCGCGTCGCTGATCACCGCTGCGCTGGTCGCGATTCTTGTTCCAAGTCATCGGGAGGATGCGGCTTCTCCAGCCGCCAGTCGAAGCGTCAGTGACCGGCCGCTTGCCAGTCTTCTGGCAGCCTACGGCTTGTTCGGTTTCGGTTATGTGATCACCGCGACATTCATCATTCAAATCGTGCGCTCCGCCCATTATTCCGCAGAGATCGAAATCGCGATCTGGGTTCTTGTTGGACTTTGCGGCGCGCCGTCGGTTTGGCTGTGGAATCACTACGCCGCCATTGCAGGCAACAGCAAAGCTTTCTCAATGGCCTGCGTTGTGCTGGCAGTGGGTGTCGTTGCCAGTGTGGCGCTGCCCGGATTGTGGGGTCTGATTCCAAGCGCGGTCTTCTTCGGCAGCACTTTCATGGCGATTGGCGGTCTGGGGCTGATGGAGGCGCGCGAGCGCTCAACTCGAAATCCCAGGCACATATTCGCAATGATGACAGCCGCATTCGGTGTCGGGCAGATCATCGGACCCGCGGTGGGCGGCTACATGAGCGATGCTTTCGGTGGATTTCTGCTTCCCTCCCTCCTTGCATCAAGCCTCTTGATGATTGCCGCCTGGCTGGGCGTAAAGAGATGATCCAAGTGACCATCAAGACTGCTGTTTGCGGTTGCAGAGTCAATCACCAGCCGGAATCTTTGCCAGCTATTCCTGAAAAGCAATCACATTCTGCAGCTGCTCGCCCAAACCTTCAATGCCGAGCCTGACTTGATTGCCGGGTCTCAGGAATACAGGCGGATTCAATCCGAATCCCACACCGGAAGGAGTGCCTGTCAGTATCAGATCACCGGGCATCAGCGTCATGTAGCGGCTGACATAGCTGATCAGATGAGCCACCCCGAAAATCATGTCATCGGTTGACCCATCCTGGTAGCGCCTGCCGTCCACATCCAGCCACAGCTTGAGATTCTGAGGGTCTGGAACCTCGTCGCTGGTTGCAAGATACGGACCCAGCGGACAGAATGTGTCGGCGCTCTTGCCCTTCACCCATTGGCCGGTGCCCTCGATCTGAAACGCGCGTTCCGACACGTCATTGGCGATGCAGTAGCCGGCGGCATATTCAAGCGCATCGCTTTCATCGACATAGCGCGTAACCTGTCCGATCGCCACTGCCAGCTCAACTTCCCAGTCAGTCTTCACACTGCCTTTCGGCAGCATCACATCATCATTCGGACCTGCAATGGACGTTGTGGCCTTCATGAAGATAATTGGCTCTTCGGGAATTTTCGCGCCGGCCTCTTTGGCATGCAGGCGATAGTTGAGCCCAATGCATACCAGTTTGCCGATGCCGGCGACCGGTGCGCCAAGCCGGGGTGATCCAGGTGCCAGACCCAGCTCTTCAATATTCAGGCTGGCCAGCCGTCTCAGACTGTCGGGCGCCAGAACTGATCCATCGATGTCCGCAACCTCACCAGACAGATCGCGGATGCTGCCATCGCGGTCCAGAATTCCGGGCTTCTCCTGACCAGCTTCGCCATAACGCACAAGTTTCATTGCCTTCTCCTTGAGTGAAAATCAAATGAATGAATTGGATGTTGATAATTTGGAATCGCGCTGCCTCATCGCGCATTCTGAATCGCCCGCCACAAGCTTTCTGATGTGGCCGGCATCTGAATCTGCTCGATGCCCAAGGGACGCAATGCATCACAGATGGCATTCATCACCGCGGCCGGCGCGCCGGTGATCCCCAGCTCGCCCACACCTTTGACACCCAGTGGATTCTCATCCGTGTCTACGGGATTCCAGTGGCATTCAAACATCGGCATGTCATCCGCCCTTGGCAGCGCGTAGTCCATGAAACTGCCGCTCAGAAGCTGCCCGGTCGAAGGATCGTAGTGCGCTTTTTCCAGCACCGCGTGACCAATGCCCTGAGCGACTCCGCCATGAATCTGCCCTTCGGCAATCACTGGATTGAATATTCTGCCGGGATCGCTGACCGTCACAAACCGATGGATCCGCATGCTCCCGGTCTCCGCGTCAATCTCAAGCTCGCAGGCTTGGCATCCGCTGGCGAACATGGCGGCCTGGGTGAAGTGCTCGTGGGCGGCAGAAAGCTTCTTGCCGGTCTTCTCAAACTCAGTTTCTGCAATTTCGAAGAGACCGATTCGCCGATCTGTTCCGGATATGAAGAATGTGCCGTCCGCGTATTCCAGGTCCGATTCCGCGACTTCGAGATGGTGTGACGCGAGTTCGCGGGCTTTCTTGAAAACTTTTTCAGCGCTGAAGTGAATGGCAGACCCGCCAATTCGCAGCGATCGGGACGCGTGTGTGCCGCTGCCGGTTCGCACCCGGTCCGTATCACCGTCGACAATTCGGACCCGATCCAGCGGCAGCTGCAGGCGGCTTGCCAGGAGCTGCGCGAAGACAGTTTCGTGCCCGACTCCAACGGACTTGGTTCCCACCCTCGCTTCAACCATATCGCCTTCAACAGACACCTCGGCGAATTCATTCGGCGCGCCGCCGACACTGTCCAGATAAACTGAAAATCCCAAGCCGAGACAGGCGCCGATTTCTGCAGCGGCCCGCCGCCGTTTTTCAAAGTCATCCCAATCGATGTGCTGCAGGAGCAGTTGAAAGTTTGCGGGGTAGTCACCTGCAGAATAGCGCGCGCCGCTGGGTGCGGTCCAAGGCATTTCATCAGCTTGAATCATGTTCAGTTTCCGGAAACTCACCCGATCCATGCCGATTTCCTGCGCCGCCTTGTCAACCACCCGCTCCAGCGCAAAAGAAGCTTCAGCGCGGGCGACACCGCGAAACGCACCGATGTTGGCGGTATTGGTGAAAAATCCCTTGATCTGAAAGTGACTGACAGGAATGCGGTAAACACCGCAGTTGACGAGATGCATGTAGGAAGCGTGCAGCCAGATGCTGCGCGGATTCAGATAAGCGCCAAGCCGCCAGACACTCGAAAGCCGAATGGCGGTCATTCTGCCCGTTTCATCAACGGCAAGCTCAGCTGTCAGGCGATGGTCCCGCGACTGCGAGTCAGTCAGAAAACTTTCTGAGCGATCGAATGCACATCTCACAACGAAGCCGGTTGCGCGCGCGAGCCATGCCAGAACTGCGAATTCCGGGTATGGGGAGGTGCGCGCGCCGAATCCACCGCCGGTGTCAGGTGAGGTCACCCTGACCTTTTCAACCGGCTCGTTCAGGATTTCAGCAATGCCCTTCTGATGCCAATGCACTGACTGGCTGCCGCAGGTGACCTCATACCGGTCTGCCGACTTGTCGTACTTGGCAATGACAGCCCGCGGCTCCATGAATGCCACAACGTGCCGCGGATACTCCACGGTTGCAGACACCACCTTCGCGGCTTTCGAAAAAGCCTCATCAACAGCCTGCCGATCGCCATATTCGCTGTCGACGCAGACATTGCTTTCGAGTTGATCCCACACCCGCGGCGACTCAGGCAACTGCGCCTGATTGACATCAGTTACGGCTTCAAGCGGTTCATACGCAACAAGCACCGATTCCACCGCGTCGCGCGCGGCAAGACTGCTTTCGGCAACAACGACCGCCACCGGTTCCCCTGCAACGCGGACCTTGTGTCGAGCAAGCGGCCAGCGTCGTACATCGGGCAATTCACTGCCGTCCTTGTTGCTGACCGGAAAATCCGGACTGCGGGTCAGCGGGTCAATCGGCTGCAGACCTGCCTTGGCCAGAGTTTCGCCGTGCGCAACCATTCGGACACCCGGCATTTGCGCTGCCCGGGTGAAATCGATGGAAACGATGCGCGCATGCGCATGGGGGCTTCGAACGAAATAAGCGAAAAGTTCACCCTCGACGTGGAGATCATCCGCAAACGCGCCCCGGCCGGTGAGCAGCCGCTCATCTTCCACCCTGAGTACTGATTTGCCGATAAAGTCACTCAATTTTCGATCAGCTCCAAGTTCTTGCCTTTCTGCCTTGTGCGCTTGCCTGTCCAATTGAACCGAATAATTTTGCATGTCGGAGCTTCGGGGCTGCGCTGTTGTTCAATTGAATCTGCAAAGCATGCCAAGCGCGGCTCATTGCACCGCGTATCGCTTGAATTTTTCCAATTACACACTAACTATTAGTGCCAAGCAAGACAAATCCATTTTGATGAGCTGGAGCGACCGGATGTCAGAAGAAAAAACTATAGAGAAAATCGATTTTCAGGCTGAGGTTCAGCAGCTGCTGAACTTGGTCATTCATTCCCTGTACTCCGAGCGGGAGGTGTTTCTCAGAGAGTTGATCTCAAACGCCTCGGATGCCTGCGGAAGGCTGCGATTCGAATCGCTGACCAATCCCGACATGCTGGAAGTCGAGCACACACCGTCGGTTGAACTGGAAGTCGCCAAGAGAGGCAGGCGAATCACAATCCGGGACAACGGAATCGGCATGACCCGCGAAGAGGTTGCGGAGAATATCGGCACTATCGCCCGTTCAGGCACCAAGCGGTTCGTAGAGGCGCTCACCGGAGAGGAGACTGAGGACACCAACCTGATCGGCCAGTTCGGTGTGGGGTTCTATTCTGTCTTCATGGTTGCTGACAATGTTGTGCTCAGAACACGCAAGGCAGGCGCGCCGAAAGATCAGGGCGTGGTGTGGGAGTCCGATGGGGTGAGCGGCTACACCATTGATGAAGAGAGCATTGAAAACCATGGAACCGAGATCATCATCACCTTGCGCAAAGACGCCAAGTATTTTCTGGACGGAACGAATGTCTCAGACATCATCAGGAAATATGCGGATCACATATCCGTGCCGATTCGGCTCAAAGCTGACACACCAGCCAAAAAGAAGAAGGAGCAGGATGATCAGCCAGCCGATGAGTCAACAGTTGAGGCCGATGATGGGTGGGAGATGGTGAACGACGGGTCTGCTCTCTGGACCCGGGCGCGCAAGGATATTTCGGCGGAAGAGTATGACAATTTCTATAAGTCGCTGACATCTGATGAGGAAGAGCCATTAGTTCGATTGCATACTCAGGTTGAGGGGCAGACTGAGTATTCCGCGTTGCTCTTCATTCCTCCGAGGGCGCCGTTTGATCTGTGGGACCAGGAGCGTCAGCGCGGCATCAAGCTGTACGTGCGCCGCGTGTTCATTGCCGATGACACGAAGAACCTGATGCCGGCGTATCTCAGATTTGTGCGCGGCATCATCGACTCCGATGATCTGCCATTGAATGTCTCGCGCGAGTTTCTGCAGAAGAACAGGAAAATCGAGCGCATTCGCAACGGAGTCGTCAAGAAAATCCTTGGCGAGCTGAAGCGAATCGCCAAAAAGGACAGCGAAAAATACCAGACTTTCTGGAATCAGTTCGGCCGTGCATTCAAGGAAGGCGTTACGGAAGATACGGACAAGCGCAATCGTCAGTCCATTGCGGATCTGCTCCGATTCGCAACCACCCGCAGCGAAGGATCTGAACAGACAGAATCATTGCAGCAGTATGTTGATCGCATGCATGAGAAACAGGATGCAATCTATTACATTGCCGCCGACAGTCACGCTTCCGCGGAAGGCTCGCCGCATCTGGAAGTATTCAACAAGCATGATGTCGAAGTCCTGCTGATGACTGACCCCATCGACGAGTGGGTGGTCATGCAATTGACCGAATATCAGGACAAACCGCTCAAGTCTATCGCAAGAGGCGACCTGTCGCTAGATTGGCTGGAGTCAGAGGAGAAAGCTGAAGAAGCGGCGGATGACGAAGTCAGTGACTTGATCGGCAAATTGGCTGAGGCACTGCAAGGTCGAATCATGGAAGTTAAAGTAACCTCTCGATTGACTGACTCACCGGCATGTCTGGTGTCGTATGAGTTCGGACACAGCCGCAATATGCACCGAATTCTGAAAGCTGCCGGACAGCAATCGTTTGAGGTGCCGCCCGTCATGGAGATAAATCCGGATCACCCGATTATCAAGAATCTGATCGATTCGGACGACGATCTGGAAGACTGGGCGCATGTCCTGTTTGACCAGGCTTCGCTGAGCGAGGGCTCCGCGCTCGACAATCCGGCCGATTATGTCCGGCGCATCAACAAGCTGCTTTCCGGCACAATCAGCGAGAAGAGTTCAATCATTCTGCCATCGTAGTTTTCGCAACGGCTCTCATCTGACTGATAGCAATCTGATTGTAGGCAAAGCTATCAGGGAATTGTTAACGAGTGTTTGAAATTCACAATTCTTACAAATGGTTCGGAGTGAAACTAGGCAGATTTGACGAGGTCAATGCACGCAGAAGAGAGATGCGATAACAACAATTGAATCACGTCGAAGTTCATTTCGTTCAGAGAGTGTCTAGAAGGTCCCAGAAAACCACTCTGGAGAATTTTCCGCATGAGTACTTCTTGACTTTTTCGGAAGTGTTGCTTCCGCGAGGTTTTTCGGGCACGGAAGCTTATGTTGATCAACTCAATGGCCAGGTTGTAGACAATTTCTCGAATGGTGATCGAATCACATGCATTGTCTCCGCCCAGACTGTTCAATTACTTACGTATTTAGACGGAGTTTTCGGTGAAAACATTTTTGAAATGACCGAGTTGACGAAAAACGACCTCGTTGAATATCTAAGTTCAGTCTTCCTGACATCGATTAACCAAGATTTTCTTGGTTATTTTTCAAAGCTTTCAATCTATTGACTTTATTTGGAAAAATTTCCTCAACCAATCTTGCGCTATTTCGAAAGTGGCAAAAAGTTCGATACAAAAATTAATCGTTCAAACCCCGTCATGCAATTGTCGATACTCGTTAGCTTAGCGCACAATATTGCGCCCTAGACGGACACCGTCAGTCAATCTATACCGAAAACACCAACATAGCAATTTAGCGGAGGTCAGGAAGTCTGAAATTGCCTTTCCACAAAATTAAGTCCTATTTCGTGACGTTGCAATGTAGTCAGTTGTATCACTTTAGACCGAGGTCGCTGTGTCGCAAACGACTAGATTTTGCAACCGGATTCCATCGATGGACATGTAAAGGTCGAATTTCGGATTATGGGCAATCTGAGCGATGATCAGAAAATCGTGTTTGATTTTTCGAATGATTCAGCTAACTTCATCCAAAACCTGCCCGGTAACAAAAGAGTCGGTTTTCTTATATTACAATCAGATCAGTCAATTATGTCACTGGCACTTGGGCTTAGTAAAGCTCATAATGATGTGACGAAAATTTATGCCTATGAGTTGTTTGCAGTCGCCCCGTTCGAATTGCTTCAATTACAGCCTCTATTTTTTTGTCTCTGATTCCATTCAAATCATCAGTGGTCACCAAATCGTCAAATATTCCATGAGCTTTATAATCTTCGGCCCGTTTCTGCCAATCTCTGTAGTACTTCCGAACATCCAACATCCCAAGATGTTCCCAATAGATAGTTCGGTCGTTTGCTAAACGAATAGTGAAATCTGGATGAATGTCGTAATCACGAAACTTCAATGGAAGATTTTCTTCGTATTGAAAAGTCAATCCACTGCTTTGTAAACTTTTGTAGATTATGTATTCGGCGCGAGATTTAACCGGCTTATTGTACGGATCAGGGATCAAGACCGCGCGGTTATCTACAGGAGAATTGAATATTGAGGTATTTCGTGTTAGCAAGTGCGAGGTTTCTCTCGCTTTGAAAAGCGGGTCTTCATCATCTTCTTGTATGAACAGAAACAAGCGAAACTTTGACCGAGTTAAAGCTGTGTAAATGAGTTCTTTTGAAAGTAGAGATCTTTTTCTTGGGATAACTAACAACACATTTGTAAAGTCGCTGCCTTGCGAGCGGTGCACAGAGATTGCATAAGCTAGTTCACAGTTCTCTTCCTTATCGATACGATTTAACGGCCTACGTAGTTCGCTAAAATAGTACTTCCGTTCAGACTTTCCATTTATTGTAACAATACCAATGGATCCGTTCGACAACTTTAGTTTTCTTTCACTACCTTTACCAACATACCAGTTCTTGACTTGAATTAGTTTGTCGGAGTGGCGAAAATAAGAATCTTTCCAAGATGTCCTTTCTCTACTCCGGAATCTTTTCTGAATCATATGATTTAAGGACAATGTTCCGTAAAAACCTGTCTGGTATGGCGAAAGCAATTGCAGTGCTTCGAGATCCAAATTCTCGCGAAATTTGTAATTCCTGTTGTTAACGAAGCCATTTTCGTACAGCCCAAAAAGTTTGTTTAACTTCGTTACCTCATTTTCTTCCACGATTCTTTCGTCCTCAAAAATTCTGTTGATGCATTTTTCAATCAATGCGTATAACGAACTAGCATCTGACCAACGCTCAATAAATAAGCCGTCGCTTACCTGACCGGTGGAACTTGCCAAACTTAATGCCTTTTCGTAGTATCGGCTTTTATCTGTGAATGCTTCTGCTAGTTCAAGAATCTTATTGTCATTTTCTTGACGACAGTTTGTGACAAGGTTGACATAGTGGCTTTCCGAAAGATTAGGATTCTTTAGTACATGCGTGATCATATCATGGAAAGGCTTACCGAATCCAATGGGCGGCAACTGATTCTCGTCCCCAACCAAAATGATTCGCTTTGGATACTTATCTGTAAACTTTATCACAGAAAAAAGAATGTACAGTTTTTCCAGGTCTAGCATGGAGCACTCGTCCAAGATCAAATTTTCCACAGTAAATTTATTTTTAATTTGGATCTCCTCCAAATGCCAATAGCTTTTCATAACTTCTGGAAATCGTTCGTACAGGAACCTGTCTATGGTCTTTGCCGAAGATCGCTCTAATCCAGTTATTTTCTGTATGTTTTCTGTAAGTCGAAGAACAGCTTTGCCGGTTGGAGCCAAAATTTCAACCTGTTCTCCCATTCTATTTAAATGTTCTACAACTTTACTAATTTCGAATGTCTTACCAGTGCCTGGTTTTCCCGTAAGAAGAAAGAAAGACTTTCTGAAAATGCTATTGAATAAGATTTGTCTTTCATTGATGAATTGACTTCTTTCATCATCTTCTATGATGATTTTTGAAAGCGGATCGCTCTGAAGTGATTCTGTGATATGACCTTTCGTATCAAAGCGAGTTTTTCCATAGTCCTGACGAAATATAAGTTTGTCTATGGCTTTTTTAATGTCCTGCTCAGCTCGATGGATATGAGCCAAATAGTAAAAGTCATCGCTTTCATCCGGACTAGATTCGATATGCAGTTTCTCAGTGAAATGATCTCGATAATCTGTATCCAAATCAAGTAATCCCTGTTCGTCAATTTTCACCTTTTGTTGCTTGTAGATCAACGGATGGTCTTTTACGGCATTGACAAGGCGACGAGAACTTTCATAGCAATGTCCTAGCTGTCCTATGAGTTTCAAGTGATTTAAGTAGACAGATCGAATGCGTTGCGGACTGTCTTCTGCTAGGTGTTGTATTTTTCTGTGGCGCTTGACGTAATTTCGATCTGGAATCATGCCGATGTCCAGCTTGTAAATATCAATCGGTTCGTCTTGTAGTTCCGGTGTGTCAATATCGCCTTCACTGTGAACATATTCTTCATACAGTACGTATGGATTTTCAGCAACTTTTCCCAGCAAGCGTTTATCGTTGATTATCTTCTCAATCTGTTTCGAAGTCAGATTGAACAGTGACAGCTGTACGATCCCCTCCAGATATTTCTTGAACAAGCGCATTTCGAAAAGATCGAGAAGTTCATTTTCGAAGCTTTTCAATTCCTCCGGGATGTTGTCATCTGCAATTCGACGAAAGACATTAAGCAGGTCGGAACTTGGATTTGTGGACTCGCGCAGAGCCTTTGCGAGTCCTTCGCAGATTTGTTCATCTTCGAGAAAGTAATACAGCACTTTGTCCAAGGATGGATAAATGCCTCTCATCTGCCATGCTGATCGAATCAACTCTTCGATTCGTTTTTCTTCCTCAATCAGATTGTGCTGTATCACAATCTGGTTATGTTCGTTGATTTTTTTTATTGATTTTCGAATTTTATAGAGTAAATAGAGGCATTTATCGTCATCAATGTCCATCGCTACGTATTTGAAGCTGCCAATGAGAGAATCCTCTTCAATCACCACCTTCATTTCATCAAGTTTTACCGCGTCCTCGGGGTAATTTTCCGCGTAGTCAAGGTACTCCTTATAGGGTAGCAATACAGCGCAGTTAGAATCATGTGTAAACTGAAGTGCCCAATTCATTGTTGGAAAGTTTTTCATTGAAATGTTACTTCTACGCCACTTTTGCAACTCTTCTTCACTAAATGGAAAGTGTTGTGGTACGGGCAATTCAGAAATGAGCGAACAGCCCAAAAGAAGGTATTTCCTTTCATCCGCCGACACGGGATTATCGTAGTTGGCGTAGAAAAAAATAATGCTCTGCTTGGGTGTGAACAATTGGATAAATTTGCATATTCGCCGATCTAGGTCTGGTGGGTAGTTTCCATGTGCTTTTTGCTTTTCTTTTCCATGCACATATGAAAGCTTGAATGGCCAAGTGAATATTGAATTGGGCTTTACATAGTCAGAAACCTTGGAAATCGGTAAGTCATTTTCATAGAACGCGTGTTGATGCTCAACATTGAAGCCCTTGCAACTGAACGCATTTATGCTCCAATAGCAGGGGGGAACGGACGACGATTCGAAATTGCCCTGGATATACTGCCCACGCTTGCTCTGCTCTAATTTAGTGTTCTTTTTCCTCTCAATTCTGGCCGACAGCAGGGAGTTGGCTCCGGTACAGTATGTATTGGACTCAGGATCTTGACAGACACGACCATCCCAATTGTTGTCGTGCCATGCCATTCGTACTGTTAGATGCATCTTTTTCCCTAAATTTAAATTGAACTCAATTTAGTTGCGTGATCTCAACAATTCTTGATACTGTCGCAACTCGCTACGACTCATCAAGACAGATTAGATAAATCAATTGCTGGAGTTGCTCCGTGATACTGACCCGTTGCTAAATTCAAACTACACGATATTTTACTTGCGTATCAAGAAGAATAGCAGACCATACAATTTCGTACAGCTTGAACCATTCAAAATCAACTTAATTTCGAGTTTAAACTTCCTCAGAATGATGACGTTAATTCGATTTTCGATGAGGAAGATCTCGATACATTGGCATATGAAATAAAATGGTGACTATACTGCTTGAGTCTAGACTTCCTGACATCGATAAACCAAGATATTTTGGTTTTTTCAGCCTTCAATCTATTGACTTTATATGGAAAAATATTCTCAATTCAGTCTTACGCTAATTCGAGAGTGGCAAGTAAGTTCGATTCAAAAGTCAATCGTTCAAACCCCGTCATGCAACTGTCGATAGCCGTTAGCGCACAAGATTACGCTCCAGACGAACACCGTCAGTCAATCTATGCCAAAAACACCAACACAGCAATTTAGCCGAGGTCAGAAAATCTGAATTTGCCTTTTCGAAGATTCGAAAACATGATGATTTGAATTCGAATGAAGCAAGTGCTCTGGCATGACTCATCAAGTATCCGAAATAGCCATTTCGCGATCCAGTTCAAGTTCTGGATCACACTTGTGCCACACCCCTGATTTTTAGAGCCTCGAAATTTGCGCCATTGGAATATCAGCCGCTCTAGCCGCTTTGTCTTTTCGCAAGCCGACTCACAAAATCTATATAATCTGCAAAATTGTCGTGGCTGACCGGTATTGATTCATTGGTCGCAAAATCTCGACAAGCTTAGCGGGGTATGGCGCAGTCTGGTAGCGCACCTGCTTTGGGAGCAGGGAGTCGGGGGTTCAAATCCCTCTACCCCGACCAGTGCGATATGCGCCTGTAGCTCAACTGGATAGAGCAACGGCCTTCGACAGGAGCCTTTGCAGGGAAATCAACCTGCAAAGTGCAGGGCACTGTATCGGTGAAACCTTAACACGTCGCGGTGATGGCAATACCGAGGAAACCGCCCGATGCGGGATCCGTAGAGACTATACGTGCCCCGCCTGAGATGGTGAAGATATAGTCCAGACTACAAACCGATCGGGAAACGACCGGGCAATGAAAATTGTAGTAGTATGCTAAGCCGTAGGTTACAGGTTCGAGTCCTGTCAGGCGTGCATTTTCCAACTCCAGTCGAATACGCTCCTTTGCGTAGGGAACTGTGGCAGAAGAAAAATTTGTTTGTGGTGGGCGTAGCTCAGTTGGTAGAGCCCTGGATTGTGGTTCCAGTGGTCGTGGGTTCGAGTCCCATCGTCCACCCCACTCTTGATCAGACCGCGACTCCAGAGAGAATCTGATGCAACTGCCATCGCTCAGCGAAATTGAGACCGCGGCTCAATTGATCGCGCCGCACGTCTCACCAACTCCACAGTATCGCTGGCCGCTGCTGGGTGAGAGATGTGGTGTCGAAGTCTGGGTGAAGCATGAGAACACCACGCCGATCGGCTCATTCAAGATTCGCGGCGGCATCACTTATCTCTCCAGCATTGAAGCTGATCGCGTCATCTGCGCGACCCGCGGCAATCATGGACAGTCTGTAGCCTACGCTGCCAATTTATTCGGCATGCAGGCAACTGTGGTTGTGCCGAAGGGCAACAGCGCGGCTAAAAACGCATCGATGCGCGCTTTCGGCGCCGCCTTGATCGAATACGGCCGGGACTTCACTGAGGCGCACGACTACGCCCATCGACTGGCTTCAGAGCGCGGACTTCACTTCGTCCCCTCATTTCACCGAAGTCTTTCTGTCGGTGTTGCAACCTGCGGACTGGAGTTTCTGACCCATGTTTCCAATCTTGACACGCTTTATGTTCCGGTGGGGCTGGGTTCCGAAATCTGCGCGATGATCGCGGCGCGCGAGGCGCTCGGACTCAAAACTGAAATTATCGGAGTCGTTGCGGACAACGCACCCGCCTATGCCCTGTCTTTCGAGCAAGGCAGGGTGATTGCAACCGAATCAGCCAACACCATCGCAGACGGAGTTGCTGTTCGGGTTCCTGATGCCGAGGCGCTTGCTGTCATGCGAAAATATGTCTCTCGATTCGTATGCGTGTCCGAAAATGAGATTGCCGAGGCAATGCGCATCTACTTCACCGACACCCACCATGTCATTGAAGGTGCAGGGGCGGTCACCCTCGCCGCACTGATCAAAGACAAATCCAGGCATGCGATTCAGCGCGCCGGCGTCATCGCTTCAGGTGGAAATGTCAATCAGGATCTGTACTGCGATATCCTGAGCGGAAATTTTCGCCCTGACTGAGCATCAAATCAATGGCTGTCGCCAAACGCCGAATTTCCAGGCAAAGAAAGAAACGCAACGCGCAAACTGTTCAGCGGCTTGCATGGCAGCGGGTCGTCAATCCCTATCCGCCACTTGAAATTCTGTCGGCCGATCAGGTCGAAGCCATTCATGAAGCGTCGCTCGAGGTCCTGCGAGATGCAGGCGTGAAGTTTCTGAGCCAGCTCGCGCGCAATATCTTTCGACAGGCAGGGGCATCGGTCGACAATTCCCTCGAAATTGTCAGATTCGATCCAGCACTGGTTGAAGAGCTGATCTCATATGCGCCATCCAGCTTCACACTCAAGGCCCGCAATCCCCGCCGATCAATTGAAATGGGCGGCAGCAACATCAACTTTGCGACAGTCGGCGGCCCGTCGTTCATATCCGATCTGGATCAGGGCCGGCGCAGTGGAACTTTGGAAGACCTCAAGAACTTTTTCAAGATTGTGCACCAGCTGGAGATCTATCACATGGGCGGCGCAAATCCTTTTGAGCCGCATGATCTGCCCGCGGAAACTCGGCATCTCGACCGGTATCTGGCCGCCATCACCTGCCATGACAAGATTTGGCTCGCGAACATGCTGGGCGCCTTCCGGGCCTGCGATGCACTCCGAATGCAGGCAATCGTGCACCGGATCGATCTTGATCAGCCGCCTGACGATGTGCTGACCCTGGGCAATATCAATATCAACTCGCCGCGTCAGGTTGATGAGTCGATGTCGGATGCCTTGATCCAGTTTGCCGGCATGAACCAGGGAACGCTGATAACACCATTCACGCTGCTCGGCGCCATGGCTCCGACGACAATGGCCGGCGCGCTTGTGCAGCAGAATGCTGAAGCGCTGGCTTGCATCGCTCTCGCACAGGCGGTTCGAAAAGGCGCGCCGGTGATATATGGCAGCTTCTCAAGCAATGTCGATATGAAAACCGGCTCACCGGCATTCGGAACACCGGAATATGTCCGCACGACTCTGGCCAGCGCTCAGCTTGCCCGGCGTTATTCACTGCCGTTTCGAGCCAGCGGCTCAAATGCCTCGAACGCTCCGGATGAGCAGGCCACCTACGAAACCTGCATGTCCGTCTGGGCCGCGGTGATGGGCCATACCAATCTGCTGCTGCACGGCGGCGGCTGGCTGGAAGGCGGACTCGTCGCTTCTTTTGAGAAGCTCATCATCGACGCGGAAATCCTGCAGCTGATGACCGAGTCTCTGAAACCGATTCCGGTCAACCGCGACACGCTGGCTGTCGAGGCGATTGCCGAAGTTTCGCCCGGCGGACATTTCTTCGAGTCCGCTCACACCATGCAGAGATACCAGGACATCTTCTATTCGCCGCTGCTGTCGGACTGGCGGAATTTTGAGACCTGGCGCGACGACGGCGCGCTGCACGCCTTTCAGCGCGCGAACCAGATCTGGAAATCGCTGCTGCAGGAATACGAAGCCCCGCCGCTTGATCAGTCTGTCGCTGAAGAACTGGAGAGCTACATCGCGCATCGCAAAACCGAGATTGAGAGCGGCGACGCTGATGCGGCTCTATTCAGCCGCAGTTTCTGACCGAAAAATCCGCTGCGGTTTCAAGCGGTTCGCATCTGAGCTGCGTTGTGCTTGATTCCGCCCTTCAGGCTGGCCGCCAGACGTATCCAGTTGCGGAACAGAATCCTGGCATGCCCGCTCCAGGGGCTGTCTATGAGTGGCAGAACATCGGATTCCGGAAGTTCGGGCAGTTCCGAATCCTGCTCCAGCGCGTGCACGAATTCGCGGCGAAACTGCTCTAGCCTCTGCACAGCAGCTTCGGGCAGATAGTTCAGCGGAAACTCTGGATAATCAGATCGCTCGCCGATCCTGCAGCGGTTGATTTCGCGCTTGTACTCTTTCAGAAGACTGACCGCGTCATACTCGGGATGCCCCTGCAGAAAAACCCACTTGACACCATCTTCGCTGACCGCGATGCCGAAATCCGCCTCCGGACTGGCCGCAAGCACTTCGATGCCATGCGGCTGCAGCTGTCTGGCGGTCATCTCAAATACATGCGAGCGGGGCTCTTCATATCGCTCCGGCATGTCCTGCATCAGCGGATGCCGGCTGTTGGCAATCTGATGGGAGAATACGCCCCATCGTTTATCAGGCTTGCAGCGGGTTCGCTCAATGCCGTGAAAAATCTTCAAAATGGCGTGCGAGGCGAGACAGGAGCAGAAAATCGCAGGAACATTCGCATTCGCCCAATGCACCACCTCCTCAAAGTGCGGCCAGAATTTTTCCGCGGTGATCTCTGAGTTGCCGGGATTCGCACCGGTCAGCACCAGACCGTCAAGCTCAAGGTTCCTGACATCCTCAAATGACTCGTAGGTTTCTGAGACATAACGCTTTGCATCGGGCTCCCGCGACAGACCCGGGATGGTGAAGGGATGAACTTGAACCAAATTCATTTCCGATCCGGCAGCGAGGAGCCTTAGAAACTGGCGCTCAGTCGCCTTCAGCGCCCGGTCCGGCATCATGTTCAGGAAGCCGACGTGCAATCGCGGAGCTTCAGCAAGGTCAACCGCCGCTGGATCAGAAATTTCAACGCCTTCCAGCGCGAATCGTTCCCAGCAGGCAAGTTCTCGGTGACGCAAAAGCGGCATACGGTTTCAGCCCTCAACCGCTTCAGTCTTCGAGAACACTGCAGACCAGATCAATGAAGTCCTGCTCATCGCGCACACTGTCAACCGCACTGGCCGATACCGTATAGCCATACTCGGCTGCAATGCGTTCATATTTCGGGCGCCGCGAGCGGACCAGCCGCGGAAAGATCCACCGGACAAACTGAGTGGGATCAACCTCATCGACACCGCCCACCCTTTCCGATTCCAGATACTCTGCCAGCATCTCGTCTAGAAACTGCGCTTCATAGTAAAGCGGCTTCGGGTGCCTGATCTGCCGCTCAATAATCTCAGACTCCAGTTCTGCGCTCACATCTATCAGCAGAATCAGAGTGTGACGCGCAAGCTCCTGAAGCACCCGCTCGTCACCAAGCTCACACAGACTGCCGCTTGAGTCATTGACAAAATTTTCATACTCGTAGATGTTCTTCGCTTTGCTGATGAAAGTTTCGACATCGAACATCGACCGAATCTCCGCGTCGCGATGAAGTTCCTGTCGGCTTTTGAATTCTTCCAGTGGTAAGCCACCCTTCTGCCGGTCACCCAACATCCCAACGAATTTCGAGAGCAGATCAAGATTGTCAAATGTCATAGCGCTCTCGATGGCTATGGAATCGCTGCGCAGCAGATCTCTCAGAAAGTCGATCTGCATCGCCTTTTCCTTGATGTTGTCGATGATCGGCTCTTCCAGATAGCGCGTGCCGATCCGATAGTCGGCGGAATAGTGAAACCATGAGGTTGGCGGGAGTTTGCGCGCCAGTGTTGTCTTGCCGCAGCCAGACATGCCCATCAGGGTTACAATCTTGCGCTCGGCATTCCTGAACTGTTGTTTTTTCAATCGCATAGCAATACAGTGTGAAAATTCCTTGGCAGTTTCGAGTCTGTCAAGTTTGCCGGAAAACTCAACTGTCTTTTGTCGATCCCGCCTTGGATTGGATCAGTCGGAAGTTGTGGAAGACTGATGAAAGCCGTTCAGATCCAATCGGGAGAGTTCATCAAACCCGCCGATGTGCATGCCATCAATGAAAATCTGCGGGACCGTGCGGCTTCCCGCGCTTCTCGCCAGCATCTCTTTCCTGCGTTCCGGTTCGACCATCACATCATACTCCTCGAACGACAGTCCCTCGCTGTTCAGCAGACGCTTGGCCGCAGAGCAATAGCCGCAGAGCGGACTGGTATAGATCTCAACCTTCTTCATTCCGATTATCAGCGAACCCCTGTGTGTCCGAATCCGCCTGCCGCGCGGGCAGTCGGCTTAAATTCATCCACTTTCACCAGATTCGGTCGAACAACCGGAACAAACACCATCTGCGCGATGCGGTCCCCCGGCTCGATGGTGAACTCACTGCCACCCCGATTCCAGCACGAAACAAAAACCTGACCCTGATAGTCGGAATCAATCAGTCCGACAAGGTTGCCCAGAACAATGCCATGCTTGTGACCAAGTCCCGATCGCGGCAGCAGAACCGCTGCAACGGAAGGGTCTCGAATATCAATCGCGATTCCCGTCGGTATGAGCTCGCAGTCTGCGGGCCGAAGAACCAGCGCATCATCAATGCAGGCCCGAAGGTCAAGTCCGGCCGCGCCGTCGGTCGAGCGCTCCGGCAGCGGAATCGACTGACCGAGCCTGCTATCGAGAATTCTGTAACGCACCTCGCGCATGGTATCTCGCTGAAATCTCCTCGATCAGCTCGTTGGCAACTTGAGTTTTCAATGCCGGTCCCAGCGGAGTCACGCCGCTCCGGTCAATCAGCTGCAGCGTGTTGTGATCCGAGCCGAGCGCACCCCTCTCGCCGCCTACAGTGTTCGCGGCGATCAGGTCCGCGCGTTTTGCCAGCAGTTTCTTGCGCGCCTCTGAGATCAGATTGTCTGTTTCCGCCGCAAAGCCGACACTGAATATATCCGGGACGCGTTTTTTCACTTCCGCCAGAATATCAGGATTCCGCACAAACTCCATCTTGAGCACGTCCTCACCATGCTTCTTGATCTTGCGCGCTTCTGGAGTCGCCGGACGATAATCCGCAACCGCGGCAACCGATATGAAGACATCCTGCTCTTCAATGCAAGCCATGACCGCATCGAGCATCTCCCGCGCGCTGGTGACGCGCACGATGCTGGAAACTGCCGCCGGCAGCGGCTGCGTGGCCGGACCGGATATCAAAGTCACTTCGGCGCCCGCCTGGACCGCAGATTCAGCAACCGCGTAACCCATTTTTCCAGAACTCTGGTTGGTGATGCCGCGCACCGGATCAATAGCCTCCCAGGTTGAGCCCGCCGTCACCAGGACATTTATGCCAGCCAGCAGACCGGTGCCGAATGTCTCGCTGACCTGTCGGACAATATCCTCGGGCTGCAGCATGCGGCCCGGCCCGACTTCTCCGCACGCCTGATCTCCAGAATCGGGACCCAGAATCGCAACGCCCCTGGCCCTCAGCCGACTGACATTATCCTGAGTGGCCGGGGCGGACCACATCACTCGATTCATCGCGGGCGCAAGCGCGATTCTCGACTCTGTTGCCAGGCAAAGCGTCGTCAGCAGATCATCGGCGAAACCATGTGCCAGCCGCGCGATGAAGCCCGCAGTCGCCGGCGCAACCAGTATCGCGTCCGCCCAGCGAGCCAGCTCAATGTGGCTCATGCCGGCTTCAGCCGCCTCATCGAACGTCTCACAGCGAACCGCATTGCCGCTCACCGCCTGCATTGTCAGACTTGAAATGAACGCCTCGGCATTTTTTGTCATCACCGCGCGCACATCGGCGCCGGCTTCACACAGCCGCCGCGCCACCTCAGCCGATTTGTAGGCCGCGATCCCGCCGGTCACACCCAGCAGAATCCGCTTTCCGTTCAGCATTTTCTCTGACATCTTTTTTGTTGCCTGGCGCAAAAGTCGCTTTGATTTATTTCAGCCAATAGTATAGAATGTCCGCCTTTATTCGCAAATTTCAATACTCAGGTTCTGGAACGATGCCAAGAGTTTGTCAGGTCACAGGAAAAAAGACGGTCAGCGGGAACAACGTCTCGAAGGCGCACAACAAAACCAAGCGTAGATTCCGTCCCAACCTCCATTATCGGCGGTTTTGGGTGGAAAGCGAGAATCGCTGGGTGAAACTTCGGGTGAGCCGCAAGGCAATCCGCACCATCGACAAGAACGGCATCGACAGCGTGCTGGCTGAGCTGCGCGCCGACGGAGTCAAAGTCTGACCCTATCGATTGGAGAGACTGAATCATGGCCGAGAAAAAGAAAGAGAAACGCGAAAAAATCAAACTGGAATCCAGCGCTGGAACCGGACACTTCTACACCACCTCGAAAAACAAGCAGAACACCACGAACAAGCTTGCCCTTCGCAAATACGATCCGGTTGCTGGAAAACACGTCATCTACAAGGAAACCAAGCTGAAGTAAGCGAACGCCGCCTTCAGCACAACTCTCCCGGCCGCGTCAGTTGACGGCGCTGCCTCGCAGGCGAATCGAGAACTGCATCAGCGCGTCAATGCCTGAATCCTCAGCGCGCTGGCACCACTCCTCCAGCGACTGACGCACGCTCTCGTACGAATTTGAGGAGCGCAGCGCGATGAACTGCAATGACTCCTTCATGGCATAGACTGTCGCGAGTTTCCGATTCGTCTCCAGAAACTCACTCAGCCGCTCCTTGTTGAGTTCACTCAGCCGCGAGCGGTCCGAAGCCAGCAGCCGCTTGGCTTTCTTGATCAGGCGCCGGCTCTCGCCGGTGGCAGCGCGAATCTCCTCGCGGCAGACGCCATGCAGAACCTCGTTGGCGTAGTTCGACAGCACCTGAAACCGATTGGCGACGAAAACACGGACCGTATCAAAATCGCAGTGCTGCTTGTCGTAGTTGTAGGTGATGACCGGAATTCTGCGCTGGATCTTGAGCAGCTTGAGCCTGTTCAGCAGCCGCACGTAGCACCAGCCCAGATCGATCTCCCATTTGCGCGAGGAAAACTGCGCCGAGCCGGAATAGGCATGGTGATTGTTGTGCAGCTCCTCACCGCCGATGATGATTCCCCACGGAACAATGTTGCGGCTCGCATCGGGCAGCTCGAAGTTCCGGTAGCCCAGGAAATGGCCGACACCGTTGATGACGCCGGCGGCCCAGAAAGGAATCCAGAGCATCTGCACAATCCAGATCGCGCTGCCGGCGACGACACCGAACAGCAGGATATTGATGGCGAGCAGGATGAACAGGGGAATATTGGGATGCTTCGCATAGACATGATTTTCCAGCCAGTCATCGGGTGTGCCCTTGCCGTACTGATCCAGAATGCCCGGCAGCCGCGCGGCGCGGCGATACAGCAGCAGTCCGCCCCACAGCACCCGATTGATTCCAACCCGCTGCGGACTGTGAGGGTCATCCTCGCTTTCGACGTTCGCGTGGTGCTTGCGATGAACCGCGACCCACTCCTTCGTAACGATTCCGGTCGTGAGCCAGAGCCAGAAACGGAAAAAATGACTGAGAACTGGATGCAGCTCCACCGCCCCATGCGCCTGATGACGGTGAAGGAAAATTGTCACAGAGACGATGGTGATATGGGTGAGCAGCAGCGCGGCGAGCATAAGCCCCCACCATGGCAGTTGAATCAGGGAGAATTCCAGCATCAGAGCGCCTTAGAGCAGCTGCCTACCGTTCGCGGTAGACGATCCGGCCTTTGGTCAGATCGTAGGGAGTCAGTTGAACCACCACTCGATCACCGCGTAAAATACGGATGTAGTTTTTCCGAATCTTGCCGGATATGTGGGCGGTAACGATGTGATCATTGTCCAATTGGACTCTGAAGTTTGTATTCGGCAAGGTTTCGAGCACCGTGCCGTTCATTTCTATTTGGTCTTCTTTAGCCACAATATTTGAGTTCACCTCCGTTGATGAATGAAACTGAAAGTAAGTATAAGCCAAACGCGCCGGCATTCTCCACTCTGTCAACGTCAGGCGATTCCCAAGGATGAGGGCTGAACGATGCTCTGGATCAAGACATTTCACATCGTTTTCGTCGTAACCTGGTTTGCCGGGCTGTTCTATCTGCCGCGGCTTTTTGTCTATCACGCGCAGACTGAGGACGATATCAGCAACGCGCGGTTCAAGATCATGGAGCGAAAGCTCTATTTCGGCATCGCGACGCCGAGCGCGCTGCTGGCGCTGGGCACCGGCCTATGGCTGTGGGCAGGCTACGGCTTCAGCGGGAATTGGCTGATGTACAAGCTCATGCTGGTGCTGATTCTGGTCATCTACCACCTGTGGTGCTGGCGCTACCTCGCGAGTTTCAGGTCCGACACGAATGTGCGCTCGCACGTTTTCTTCCGGCTGTTCAATGAGCTGCCGGTCGTTCTCCTGATCGCAATTGTCGCGCTGGTGGTGCTCAAGCCCCATTGAGACTTGAGTGATTGAACGCTATGTGAAAGTGCACTTCGCAGCGCCGATGATGGGTCCGACGATGCGTTTTCTCGACTCGCTGTACTCCTGAACAATTACTGCGCAGTTCTCGTTCTCTGCAAGCGGCTCGATTTCGGACTGGATCACCAGGGGCTCGCCCCGCCACTCTCCCACCGACTGAACATGACGGACGACGTTCCAATTCGTCAACTCCTTGCCCATGTTCTCGCCGGAGGAAATTTCCGTTACGTGCTGCCGGTCGAATTTCACCAGCCAGATATCCGCCTTTGTCTCGTAGTCGCCCTCAATTCGTATGGTCAAACGGCCATCCTTGCTGACTTCGACCTGTGAGTCGAGAACCAGCCTGGAGTCCTCCATCATCTGAATTTTCGCATGCATGGAGTTGCTGCCGACAAAGGCATAGGCGCCATCGACGATCATCTGCGGTGTGTAGACTCCGGTGCGGCCCTTCAGCCTCAGTCTGTTGTAGTCGCGCTGCCGCTGACTGTATTCCGGCGAGGAGAAGGGATCTTTCCATTGACCCGCAGAGCCGTAAACCAGAGTGTCCCAGTAATCGACGTGATACTCAAGCGCCAGAATCTCATCATTCCGATCAACCATCTGACCCAGAAGTTTTTCGGCGGGCGGACAGGAGTAGCACCCCTGCGAGGTGAACAGTTCAAACACGTGCTTGACAGCAGAATCTGCCTTGGACTGAGCCGGGGGCATCATCAATGCCACGATTGCTGCAAAAGCCGCATATGCGGGGATTCGGAAAGACATAATGACTGATCTCTGTGGTGTGATTCGCTGATCCTATTAGACTGGTTAAATCGAGAATTGTTTGACATCGTTCTTGTCGCCCCTGAGATTCCTCCGAATACAGGAAACATCATCCGGCTGTGCGCCAACACCGGATGCAGACTGCACCTGATCGAACCGCTCGGATTCGAGCTCAGCGATGCCCGCCTTCGAAGGGCCGGCCTGGACTATCGCGAAGGCGTGGAAATTCAAATCTATCCGACATTCGACACCCTGATTCAATCCCATCCGCAGCATCGGGCATTGATCTTTTCCAGACGCTGCCGGAAACTGTACACCGAAATCAGCTATCAGTCACGCGATCTGCTGGTCTTCGGCTCTGAAACCGCGGGCCTGCCGCAGGAAATTCACGACCGCATCGACGATGACTGCAAGCTGACCCTGCCCATGCTGCCGGACAACCGCAGCCTGAATCTGTCGAATTCAGTCGCGATTGTTGTCTATGAGGCGTGGCGGCAGCACAAGTTCCAGCTTCGCGCCCGCTGATCCGGCTGCGGATTCGATGGAACGGATATCGCGCGCATCAGACTCATCCAACTGTTGCCGATCTTCAGCAACTGCCCGTATTCGGCATTGAAAGCCAAGGCTCTTTCGGCGGCAACGGCTCACCCTTCTGCAGAAGTTCAACAGAAATGCCATCCGGTGATCTGACAAAGGCCATCCACCCGTCCCGAGGCGGGCGATTGATTGTGACACCGCCCTCCTGCAACCGCTCGCAGAGTCCGTAAATGTCATCCACTTCGTAAGCGAGATGTCCGAAGTTTCGACCGCCAGTGTATTCCTCAGGGTCCCAGTTGTAGGTCAGCTCAATCTGCGCATCCTCGTCGCCCTCGGCAGCCAGGAATATGTTTGTGAAACGGCCCTGTTCATTGTCAATGCGCCGCAGCTCCCTGAGTCCGAGACCGTCAATGTAGAACTTCAGTGATTCAGCGACATCGGCAATCCGAACCATGGTGTGGAGGTATTTCATCGGCTGTCCGCTTGATAAATTGTGAATTTTTCTTCCTGCCCGACGAACATCCGAGAGTCGCCCGAAGGCGAAGTCCTGTGACTTCACTCAAAATATAATTTGAGGCAGAGGATTGACTGGATTCGACCGGCAGGCTCAGGTTTCGACCGGCAGGTTTTCTTTGGTCCAGGCCGCGATGCCGCCGTGCAGTGTGCGAATGTTGGTAAATCCGTTCTTTTTGAGAATGCCAGCCGCCTTCGGACTGCGATTTCCGACTCGGCAGCAGACAACTACCGGACGCGACTTGAACTTGTTGATGGTCTGGATATCCAGTTCAAGGCGGCCAATTGGAATGTTGCGCGCTTTGGGGATGTGGCTGCCGGCAAATTCTTTGGCATCGGAGACATCGAGTACGAATATCTTCTCATCGCGCATCACCCTGGGCAGCTCGTCGGCGCTGACCGAGCGAATGCCGCCGCGCCGCTTGCGCAGCGGTTCAAACGCCAGCAGCGCAATGATCGCGGCCAGAGCAAAGAATAGATGCCAGTTGGTTTTTACAAATTCAAGATACATCGCCATCCGCCAGGCTCAAGTTCAATGCCGGAAATAGACTTTCGTTCGAAACGCAGAAGCCAAGGGGCTTCGAGGCCGACACGGCCCCGACTGAGAGCAGCGTTGCTGACGCTCCTGCTGAGCGCTGCTGTTGTGCCCGGTCCGGCAATCGGGCAAAACGATTATAGCGAAGACCTTGCCATCGTGCGTTCGCAAATCGATCAGCTGACGGATGAGACCGCCAGGAATGATGCGCGGCGCAATCAGCTTCTGAAACACCTTGCCGAGGCTGAGGAAGAGATACTGTCAATCGAGGAGAAGCACCGCAATGCGCTTGCCGCACCTTCGAGCCAAGGCCACTCGCAGCAGGACTCGAGACGCGCCAAGAACCTGCAGGCTTTGGAGCTTGAGCAGCGCATCGTTGCGTTCCGGTCAACTCTGCCGACTCATCTGGAGATGGCGCAGCACGGCCATCTGATGGCCGCGATCCGCGACAACGATGTCAACCGGCTGGCGCGATCGCGCGCCTACCTGCAATACCTCGCCCTCAGCCAGACTGCCCGCATAGAGGAGCTCAGCAACTCGCTGGCAAATGCCGCCAAGGATGATTCCAAAGGTGTGAAGCAGGTACTGCACACCGCCCAGTTCAAAAAGGATCTCGCCAAGAAAAAATCTGAGCGAGACAAGATTGAAGGGAGGATTGAAGCACTGAGCGCGCTGCAGGCCGACAAAGTTGATGAACTCCGTCAATTGCTTGAGGACGAAAGCCATCTGGTGCGTCTGCTGGCCGCATCCGGCAATCCGGACCAGGAGGAGATCGTGGCAATCACTCCGCCCATCGAAGCGCCCATCAAGCGCAATTTCGGCGATCCGAAAAAAGCCCGCGGCAATCAGTGGTTCGGCGTGCTCTACCAGGCCAAGTCAGGTCAGGATATCAAAGCCGCGGCCGCCGGCGTGGTGATTTTTGCAAAAGAGAACAAAACACTGGGCAAGCTCGTCATCATTGATCACGGCAACAGGCTTTACACGCTGTACGGACACAACAGCGAGCTTGAAGTCAGACTCGGGGACAAGGTGTCAGCCCGGCAGACCATCGCTCTGGCGGGAGACTCCGGCGATGCCAAAGGCCCCGCCCTCTATTTCGAGGTTCGGGAGAACGGCGAGCCCGTTGATCCGATTGAGCGCTTCGCCCGGCAGGAAGACTCAGGCTGAGCCGCGGGTCCTCAGTCGATGCCCACCAGGGACTCATTGACGATGAACTTCACGACATCCAGCAATGCGAGCGCTTCCGGCCTGCCAGCTTCCAGTGAGGCTCTATAGGTCTCGACCTGCCGGTGAGCGCTGGTGCCGCGCTGCAAAATCGTGCGCAGGTGCTGCACTTCCTCGACACAGTTCAGCATTTTCGCATCCTGGGCCGTCAGTTCGATGATCTCCTCTGCCAGGTTCTCGCAGCTGACTATTTCGCGCCGCCCGAAATCGATCAGCCCGGTATCGGTTCCATAACGCTGCGCCCGCCAGCGATTCTCCTTGATCAGAAAATCAGAATAAGATCGCCACCTCTGGTTTTTGAGTTTCAGGCGATTGAGCATGCTCAGCCAGCACCGGTAGACTGCCGCGACCGAGATCGTGTCGTCAATGTTGGTGCACATGTCGCAGATGCGAAGCTCCAGCGTCGGATACCGCCAGCTGGGCCGCAGGTCCCACCAGATTTTGGTTGCATCCTCGATCACCCCGCAATGCACCAGCACATCAACATGCTTCATGTAGTCCGCATAGCTGTTGAACACCGGGGGCAGCCGCGTTCTGGGAAGCTGATCAAACACCGATACCCGATAGGATTTGAGTCCGGTGTGCTCACCTCTCCAGAAGGGTGATGATGTTGTCATTGACAGCAGGTGCGGGATGATATAAGTCGCCTGGTTCATCAGGTCAATCCGCAGCTCATCGTTCGAGACACCGACGTGAACATGCATGCCGCTGATGTACAGCCGCTCCACGACATGCCGAAGCTCCTCCGCCAGGTGAAGATAGCGCTCATCATCGGTCAGCTGAGTGGTGCCGTAGGAGAATGGATGGGTGGACGCGGCCATCAGCAGGCAGTCATGATTGCGGGCGATCCGCGCCACTGTTGAACGCAGTCTCGCCAGGTCCTCCCGCACTTCCTGCATGGACGAGCAGACTTTGGTGCCAACCTCGATCTGGCACTGCAGGAACTCCTTGGTCACCTGACCGCCAAGCTCCTGGGTGCACTCCTTCATCAGATCCGGCGGCATCTGAGACACCAGATTCATGGTCGCCACATCGATTATGAGGTATTCTTCCTCAATACCGATCGTGAATGATTCAGCGCTAGTCACAACATCAATCCCTTTTTCTGGATGAACCGGAATTCCACAATTTCAGTTTATCCGAATTGCACCATTTTCCAAACACTATTTCGAAACTTTTATACTTTACGCGATTCAAACGAGTGAATTGAGCTCATACCGAATGAGGTGCCCTGATGACTCTGGATTTTCGCAGTGACACTGTTACCAAACCGACCGATGCCATGCGCAAGGCGATGTACCGCGCCGAAGTGGGCGACGATGTCTATGGCGACGATAGAACCGTCAACCGATTGCAGGATGTCATTGCCGAGCGGTTCGGCATGGAAGCGGGTCTTTTCGCAACCAGCGGAACCCAGGCCAATCTCATCGCGCTGATTGCGCACTGCAGCCGGGGCGATGAGTACATCGTCGGCCAGCAGGCGCACACCTACAAATATGAGGGCGGCGGCGGCGCGGTGCTGGGCAGCATCCAGCCGCAGCCGCTTGAGTTCAGCGAAGACGGGTCAATCGATCTTGACGCGGCCAGCGCCGCGATCAAACCGGATGATCCGCATTTCGCAAATACAAAACTGTTCTGCCTGGAAAACACCCAGGCCGGCAAGGCCCTTTCCATGAGTTATCTGAATCGCGCTGAACAGTTTGTGCGAACCGAAAAACTCGCCTGCCATCTTGATGGCGCTCGGGTGTTCAACGCAGCCGTATTCCACGGTGTTGATGTCGCGCAGATCACCCAGCCGTTTGACAGTTCGACCTGCTGCTTTTCAAAGGGCCTTGGGGCGCCAGTGGGATCAGTCGTCTGCGGCAGCCGCGAGATGATTCGGGAGGCGCATCGGTGGCGAAAACTGCTGGGCGGCGGCATGCGCCAGGCCGGAGTGGTGGCCGCGGCCGCGCTTCATGCCATCGAAAACCATGTGGAGAGACTGGCTGAAGATCACGAAAACGCGAAATGGATTGCCGATCAGCTTTCCGAAGTCGAGGAAATCGAGGTTCGCTACCACAAAATGCAGACCAACATGGTGTTTGTGTCCATGCCGGGCAGCGTCGCCAATGAACTTGCTGCCCACCTGCGCGAGAGCGGCATCATTATCACCCCCGGCTCAGTAACCCGGATTGTCACGCATCTGGATGTTGACCGTCAGGCCGCAGCAAGCCTGGTTGACGGTATCAAAGCGTTTTTTGCCGCTCAGAAATCAGGGCTTTCGATTTCCGACCGAATCCGCGACGACGCACAGGATTTCGAACATGATCGTCGCGCCTACCAGGGCAGTGTTGCCTGATGGATCGAACGGCGGCGCCACCTCCACGACATCTCCGCCAACCAGATTGAGCCCCTGCAGGGCGCGGATCATCAGCTGCGCCTCCAGACTGGAGAATCCGCCGATTTCCGGCGTGCCGGTGCCCGGCGCATAAACCGGGTCCAGTCCGTCGACATCGAAACTGATGTAAGTCGGACCGTCGCCGACGATCTGCCTGGCCTCCTGAATTATGTCGCTCCAGCCGCGCTCGTCAAACTCCTCCATGTAAACGACGCGCATGCCGGTGTCGTGACTGAATTTCCAGACATCCAGATCATTGAGCGAGCCGCGGATGCCGATCTGCACGGTTCGCTTGGGATCAAGCAGACCCTCCTCAACCGCCCTTCTGAACGGCGCGCCGTGATGAAACTTGGAGCCCAGATAGTCGTCGCCGGTGTCGCAGTGGGCGTCGAAGTGCACCATGCCGACTGGCCGATCGCCGGCTATTCCCCGAAAGATGGGTAGGGTGACCGAATGATCGCCGCCGGCTGATATCGGAACGATGCCGCGCTCGTGAACGCGCCTGAAAAAATCCCCGATCTCGTCCAGACTGTCTTCCAGATTGAACGGTTTCTGAACCCAGGCATCACCCAGGTCTGCAATTTGACACAGATCGTAGGGACAGATGCCGGATGACTGATTCTTGCGCCGCATCAGACTGGACTGGTTCCTGATTTCGCGCGGACCGTGCCGCGCGCCGGTGCGGTTGGTGACACCGCCGTCGAACGGCACACCAACCAGTCCGATGTCCACATCGTCCCATGTTTCCGACAGCGGCGCCCGCATGAATGTCGGTATGCCGGTATAGCGAGGCCGCTGTATGGGGTCTTTGAACTCTTCGTATTCGTACATGTTCCGGTTTCTCCTGAATCAGATTTCAGCGATTCATAAATTTCTGTCTGCTCAAATTATTTTATCGTTAAGAACGTTTTTGAAGTCTGTCGCCAATCCATTGTGAGCGGCAAATCGACAGGCTCGGGCAGGCAGCCAAGAGACTAAAGCCCGCTTGCGGGCCGAATGACTCCGGCCGGCCGCTTGGCTACCGTTCTGACTTCCGGCTGAAGCCAGGGCCGCAACCGATCAATCTCAGCTGTCTGCAGATGACAGAACTTCTTTATCAGCCAGCAGACCGCAACCTCAGCGGCGCGTCTTGTACCGTCGTCAATCTTCAACGCGAATCCAATCGGATTCGGACCCATGGCAAGTCCGGCATAAACGCCTTCCGCGCCGACTTTGATCAGCACTCTGCCATCTGTCGCCAGCGGAGCTTCAGTGCACAGTCGGCCGGTGCCGCCGACGAGTTCAGGATGTTTCGCCATCGACCGGCAGATTCGGTCAGCCGCTTCGCGGCGCTTCGCTGAATTGAAATGGCCACCCGCAAACGCTGCGAACGCTCTTGCGATGCCTCTCAATGTGATTCCTGCAACCGGAATGCCGCAGCCGTCGAGTCCAGCGGGTGCGGCCGTGACTGATTCTCCCGTCAATTCACTGATGACTTGCAAGACGCGCTGCTGCACAGGGTGATCTCGGTTGATGTAACCCGAGACAGGCTCTCCTCTGTGGCAGGCAACAGAAATGAAGCCAGCATGCTTGCCTGAGCAGTTGTTGTGCACTGCTGTGGCGCTGACACTGTTGCGAGTCATGGCGATGCGCGTTTCTCGATGCGCAGGGTAGTGCGAACCGCACTCCAGAACCGACTCATCCAAACCCAACCGATTCAGCCACTCGCGCACACCGTCAGTATGACGAGGCTCACTGGAATGCGATGCGCAGGCCAGAGCCACATGCTCCGCACCGAGACCGTAGTGTTCCAGTGCGCCCGATTCCGCCAGAACAAATGCCTGAAGTGGCTTGATGGCGGAGCGAGGATAGATGGGGTTCTCGATATCTCCAAATGATGCGATCTCTCGGCCTTCGGAGTCAGCAACAGCCGCGGCGCCGCGATGGAAACTTTCCACCATATCGCCGCGGGTGACTTCGACCAGAACTGGATTGGCGTTGTAGGAATTCAATTTCGGCGGGTTTGCATTTGACTATTGTGATTTCCGGCCAAACAGTTCAATGGAATTCAACTGATCACTCCACTTCAGCATCTGATGGGGAATTCTGCGATCCGAGACCGGGTAATTGAGCGTTATTGTAATGACCTCAACATCGCCTGATCCTGAAATGCACTGAAACACTCAATTGCGGAAACTCTCATCGAAGAGGCTCCGTGCCCTTCTCCCAAACTTTCATGCACTCACCATACGCGTAAACTCGGTATCTGCTCTGCCCTGTAATTTCAGTAAGAATTTTCAGTTTGCATAACTTGTTGACTGCATTCTATGTCGCTGGATAGAACAATATGTGAAATGATGGCTGACTTCGCTGATTTCTGACTTTCCTTATGAAAGGTTTCTTTCATTAGAAAATTTTAATGAAAGAAAATCGGCGATTTCTTTCATTAGAGTGCAACTGCATCATCCTGCTGAGTCTGACTGTGACACCTGAGTTATCTGATCGCTCGGTGACTAAGGCCGCTGTCTTCAGCGTGCGTTTTGGTCAGCACAGTCTGATCTGCCGCCGGCCAGCAGGCTCTCAACCATCACTGCCGACGTTTGAATGGGGAAGCGGCTCCGGCAAGAGAAGCAGTCAGACGCAAAACTGAATCGAATGATTGAGGCTGCGGCGCAGCTGTGAACATTCGCCCCGTCTCAGCACCCCTCTGAACGGGTTACCGTCTGCGGGCTGGCTTCGTGCGTCCAAGCAGTTCGATTCCGCTCAATCGGCTCTGCATATCTTCTGCATCGAATGATTCCGGGTCAAAATCGAATTCGATCATGCTGGACAATGTTTCGTCGTCCTCTTCGATGTCCTCACTTTGATAATTCGGATCCTGCAGCATTCGTACATACTCGTCCCAGATATACGGTCCCCCGCTGTCTTCATAGGGAGCGGCGCAGGCGCCGCCCAGAAGCTTGGGACAATCCATCGCGCTTTTGGCAACCCGTTCCTTTCCCAAGATAACATCGTGATCCCAAAAATCACCATAGTCATAAATATACGAAAATCGCTTGATGCCCAAATTGATCACATCCGACAGACTCCACTCGTCGGCTCTGCTGTCATAGTAATCGTCTTCCTCGTAAAATTCGAATAGAGTCGGCACTTGAATACTCCTTTCATCAACCATAAACTCAGCCAGATGAGAGTTGTACCAATTGAACGCCGTCTGAATGATCTGGTGAAGCGTAGCCAGTGAGATGTAGACCGGCACCTCCACTCTGCGCCAGATTTTCGGGCGGATGTAACGCAGTTCAATGCGTACACCGACTATAGATTCACTCATAAGACAATCCTCGCAAATTTGATTCGCTCGCAATTTTACTTCCAGTGAATCCGAGCCATTGCAGATTGACTCCTCTATTTTGCATTTTCTGTCTTCTCTGATGCCATCAGAGACTTCTGCTTATTTGACTGCGCAATTGATTTCGGAATGCGCTGTTATGCCAATGGCAGCATTGGCAATTCGTGTATGATACGCAACGAATTGTTTGAACCGGATGCTCGAAACCAATGACTGTGCTTGTAGTTGAGCGGCAGGGCTCGCTGAAGACGCTGTGTCTGAATCGTCCTCACCGCGCCAATGCTCTGAATGCGGAGCTCGTCAGCGCGCTGTCGGAAGAAATCGAAAAGTCCAGTCAGGACGGCACGCGCACACTGGTCCTGCGCGGTGCGGGCAAGGCATTCTCCTCCGGCTTTGATCTCAATGAGATTGAGAATCTGTCGGATGATGAGGTTGCCGCTCTTGTGCTGCAGATTGAGCGCATGCTTCAGTCGCTGTTCCATGCGCCAGTGCTCACTGTCGCGCTGGTTCATTCGATGGCTTTCGGAGCAGGCGCAGACCTGGTCTGCTGCTGTCATCGCCGAATCGCAACGCAGGACAGCCGGTTCTGCATGCCGGGACTCAACTTCGGGATTCTGCTGGGCACGCGCCGGCTGACACAGCGTGTCGGCGCTGACAACGCGCTCAGCGTATTGACAAATACGCGGGTGTTCAGAGCGCCGGAGGCATTGGAAATGGGTTATCTCACGGATATCGCCGCAGTGGAATCCTGGCCGGAACACATCGATGCAGCCGATCAGGCAGGCTGCGCCATTGCCAGCGATCATGTCAGGCGGATGTTTGAAGTGGTGCTGCCCGACACCCGCGCCCAGGACCTGGCGGACCTCGAGGCATCAGTTCGCGTGCCGGGACTCGTCAATCGAATTCTTGAGTACCGCGCACGCATGAGGGCGCAGTCTGGCAAAACATCCGGCTGATTGCAATGAATCAGATCCTCCAGTTCTGGCGATATGTCGGGCCTTTGCGCGGCATGCTCTATCTTCTGATCCTGATTCTTTCAGTCACCGCGATCTTCGCAATGGGCGGCACCCAGAAATCCGGACTGATGATGTACCCAACCCTGATCGCGCCGGCGACAGTGCCCATGATTTTCTTCGTGCTGCCGCTGGACATGACCATGTGCGCGATCATGTCGTCGGGCCGAGATGAGTCAGCGCGCAGGCGCTATCGGCACATGATTCAACTCGATGCGCTTGCCTTCGTGCTGCTGCTGGGCGCCTGGTTTCCTTTTTTCTACCAGCTGGTCACCCGTTAGATCCAATCAATCCGACGGCGGGCTGATCGGATAGGCAAGCCCTTCGACAATCTCAGTATTGGGCGTCAGCTCGAACAGCTTCGAGGACACGCTCACTTTCCATGACCGGCTGCCGCCGCCCAATATGATCGTCTGACGCTCCATCACCGCGGCGTCAACCCAGACAGGCAGATCGGCCGGCAATCCAAGCGGCGTGACCCCGCCGACCGTCATCCCCGTCAGTTCCATCGTTTCGTCAGCGCTCGCAAAAGAGACTCTGCGAGCGCCCAATTTCTTGCGGATTGTGCGGTTGACATCCAGACGGCAGGTCGCGAGCACAACGCAGGCGGCGAATTTTCTCTCACCTGTCTTCGATTTGACGAGAATGGTGTTGGCACAGTCTTCCAAGGCAAAGTCGTAGTGATCGACAAAAACCTGAGTATCCGCCAATTCCGGATCACAGGGAAAGATCTCGTAAGGCAATCCCAGCGCTTCCAGTTCTCTTTCCAACGCTCGTCTATGGCTGTCAGTCATTCTGTTCCTTGCGCAGCGCGATTGTCAGCAGTGCGATTCCCGCCAGCAGAACCGGCAAAGAGAGTATGTGACCCATTGTCCCCCAGTCAGAGATGACGAATCCAGGCACCGCGTCCGGCTCTCTGAAAAACTCGACAAGAATTCGGAAAGCGCCGTAGCCGATGAGAAACACCCCCGATACCGCGCCAGTCGCCCTGGGCCTGGCAGAGTAAATCCAGAGAATCAGGAACAATAATACCCCCTCCAGCGCCGCTTCATACAACTGAGATGGATGTCTGGCCAGCTGCAGCGGGTCAGCAGGGAACACCACTGCCCAGGCAACTTCAGTTGGACGGCCCCACAGTTCCTGATTGACGAAATTGGCAATGCGGCCGAAAAACAGGCCGATCGCACAGAACGGGCTCAGAAAATCCGTCAGCCTCAGCAGCGGGATGGACAGCTTCTTTCCAAACGCCCAGACACCGAAAATCGCTCCCAGCAGCCCGCCATGAAACGACATGCCGCCTTCCCAGACCTTGAGGATTTCGATGGGATTGGTGACATACTCCGAGAAGTGGTAGAAAAAAGCATAGCCCAGCCGCCCGCCGATGATGGCGCCGAGTGCGCAATACAATACCAAATCGAGAACAACCGGGCGCGGGATGGGTGAATGCGGCTGACGCGCCCGAATGCGCCCGAGCAATATCGCACTGACAATCCCCACCAGATACGCCAGTCCGTACCAGTGAACACTCAAAGGTCCCAGCTTCAGCGCCACCGGGTCAATTTCCGGCAGAATAATCATTCATCAAGTTGGCAAATGAGACTTTTCAACACCTGCAGCGGTTGATCTGCTGAGGACCGTTCATCTCTGATTGAGAGCAAAAAAGACATCCAGGACTCAGCGTTATCATTCGTTCGCATACAATCTATTCGTGATTAACGATGACTTGACGGTTGAAGTGATCGTTCAGTCGCATAATTTTACGCAAACGCCGACTCCTCATTGACGCTGGCCGCAGCTCAACCTGATTCTGCTGGAAACTTCCCATGTCCGAAAGCTCAAACCGACAGCCCAACCGGCTGATCAACGAAACCAGCCCCTATCTTCTTCAGCATGCCTATAACCCGGTCGATTGGCACGCCTGGGGCGAGGAAGCTCTGGAGCAGGCGCGCAGCAGCGACCGGCCCATTCTGCTCTCCATCGGCTACTCTGCCTGTCACTGGTGTCACGTCATGGAGCGGGAATCATTTGAAAGTAACGAGATCGCCGAAATCATGAACCGGCATTATGTCTGCATCAAGGTTGACCGAGAGGAGCGTCCCGATCTGGACAAAGTGTACCAAAGCGCTCACCAGATGTTCAACAAGCGGGGCGGCGGCTGGCCGCTGACAGCTGTGCTGACCCCCGACGAGCTGATTCCCATTCATGTCGGCACCTACTACCCCGCCCAGCCGCGCCAGGGGATGCCGGGATTCGGTGACCTGCTGAAGAGAATTGCAGAAGTCTACAAGGAGAAAGACAGATTCCTTCCAGAGCACAGCTCTGCGGTCAAAGATGCTTTCGCGCAGCTGGGAACTGCCCGCGGCAGCTCTGAGATTGCCATCGACCGCCAGATGATGCAACGCGCTGTGGAAAGCCTGATCCGCGACTATGATCCGGTTTTCGGAGGATTCGGCGCAGCGCCTAAATTCCCGCATCCAACCCAGCTTGAGATGATGCTGCATTACTGGCAGCGTACGCATCATCCAGACCCTCGAACAGAGAAGCGCTCCATTGATATGACTGTCCATACGCTGGAAGCGATGGCCAGGGGCGGACTGTATGATCAGCTTGGCGGCGGGTTCTGCAGATATTCGGTTGACGCCCGGTGGGAGATTCCTCACTTCGAGAAAATGCTGTATGACACCGCGCAGCTGATGCCGATCTATGTCGATGCAGGCTTCCTGGCGAACCGCGAAGACTTTCACCAAGTGGCAATCCACTCCGGAGAGTGGGTGATGCGCGAGATGCAGTCACCGGATGGCGGCTATTACAGCGCTTTCGATGCTGACTCCGAAGGTGAGGAGGGAAAATTCTATGTCTGGACTCTGGATGAGCTCGGCGAGCTGCTGAGCAGACAGGAACTTGATGTTGTCACTGTGCGCTTCGGCCTGCGGGGCGCGCCTAATTTTGAAGGCAAGTGGCACCTGCAAGTCGCCAATTCACTGGCCGACACCGCACATCGTGTTGGAGTCCATCAAGAAACCGCGGCGCAAGCTCTCGAATCGGCGCAGAGCAAGATGCTGGAGGCCCGAAACAAACGGGTGCCGCCGTTGTGCGATGACAAGATTCTCGCGTCTTGGAACGGACTGATGATCAAGGCGATGGCCAGAGCCGGCCGGTATCTGAAGCGGCCTGACTTCGTCGATTCAGCTGAACGCGCCTTGAATTTCATTCAGCAGAAACTGTGGCATAACGGCCGGCTGTTCGCCACAGCAAGAGGCGACAGAGCTCACCTCAATGCCTATCTGGATGACTACGCGTTTGTCGCTGATGCCGCGATTGAACTCCTGCAGGCGCGCTGGCGCGGTTCATATCTTGCATTCGCCGAGCAGCTGGTTGATGTGCTGCTGACCCATTTTCAAGACCCTGATACAGGAGCGCTGTTCTTCACCTCAGATGATCACGAGGAACTCCTGTACCGCGCTGTGCCGACACACGATGACGCGACTCCATCGGGCAACGGCGTCGCCGCACAGGCCCTGTTGAAACTGAGCTATCTGACGGGTGAGCAGCGCTACAGTGACATCGCAAATCAAATCATTCAAGCGCTTCAGGCAACTGCGGTGCAGTATCCATCTGCTTTCGGCTCAGATCTGATCGCGATTGAAGCTCTTCTCGCTCCCAACCCCGCGCTTGTGATTCGCGGTGACGCAGCTGAAGCAAATCGGTGGGCTGAGGCATGCGCGGCAACTGGCTCGCAAAGACTCATCATTTACGCCGTTCCGTCGGATTCAGATCGCATGCCGGGACTGATCCCCAGAGAGCCGAGTGAATCTGGGGCGCCGACTGCCTACCTGTGTGAGGGATTCACCTGTTCGGCCCCCTCTCATTCTTTGGAAGAACTACTGAATATTCTGCCTGGCCGCAAGACTCGGTAATCTTTCTGCCCTCGAATCTTGCGCATGCAGTTTCGAGGCAAGCTTGCGAATTTTCCTATCCAAAAAGTAGGGGTTGCGAACACTGCGGGTAGTGCCGCCATACCTGAGTCTGAAGACTAATCCAGCAAAATGCTGTTGGATTCGGTGAAAAGATGAATCAAACATTCGGGCAACTCGATCGGCAACAGTGTTGGAATCCAGGTGACTTGACTGCGACTTTCGCAAAGGTCCAAATGCCTTATGTCAACTTCATAAAGCCATCCCGGGCATGGTAAATTTTTCAGACTTGCGCTGAGTCAACTGTCGTTGCGAAGCCCATCAATCTGCTTGGAACTCAGCCCTGTGACCGCACTGATTTCCTGCACCGGCATGCCTTTCGCGATCAGAATTCCCGCAATCTCAACGGCCGTTTCCTGACGGCCCTTCTGTAGACCTTCTTCCAAGCCTTCCAGACGGGCCGGCTCTCTGAGGTCATGCCGGGTGACCCAGCTCCACTCCTCCGCTATTTTGTGTGCCATTTCGCAACCTTCGCTCGTTATCCTACTTGGTTATTGTCTTGATTGTACATGTTGACTGTGCAAAAAACATATTTTCAAGAATCAGGAAGTGCGATTCAATCATCGACCAATTCTTGAACCTGAAATACGACGCAGACGATGACTGACTGTTTCACCGTCTTGCAAATTTTGCCCGATAAGCAGCCAGAACCAAAAATGCCAGCACCGCGACGACCAGCACATACACAAATCCGTTCGGCCCCCAGGCTGTCATGCCCAGCCCGCCGACACCGGGTGAAATGGTTCCTGCCACTCCCCACATGAGTCCGAATGCGGCATTTCCAGCCGCCAGTTGAGCGCCCCGAAACCGCGAACCCATAATGGTGAGAGCAACGGTGTAGATCGCGGCAATGGCCCCTCCCCAGATGATCATCACAATCCAAAGCAGAATCTTCGTGTTGATGATGAACGGCAGGGATATCGCTCCGAAGAGAATCAGCAGCGCACAGATGAACAGCAGCAGATTTCGGTTCATCGAATCTGCAAGACGCCCGACGATGGGCTGCGCGGCCATCGATCCGATTGCCATGATTGTCAAGAGCAGGGCCGCAGTGGACTCACTCAAGCCGTTCTGGAGTGAGTACACCGGAAACAGGGTCACTGCCGCAGACTCCTCAAACGCCATCAGCGCGGTTGCTCCAACCAGTGTCGGGGCCAGCAGGCAGAATCGCAGCACCTGGGAAGCCTTTCCACCTGAAAAATCCGGAGATGAGCCCCGCGTCCATCGAAGCGGGATCAGCCCGATCGTAATGATGACCACAGCAACAATGAAGGGCAGGTTTCCCTGCGCGCCGAGAAATACGATGAACAGCGGCGAGATTCCCAAAGTGGCGCTGAACACAAAAGTATAGAGGCCCATCACGCGTCCGCGGTAATGGTCTTCCGCAATCTCGTTGATCCAGGTTTCGCTGACGACGAAGAGGATGGTGCCGGCGACACCCATCATGAATCGGCTGACAAACCAGACTGCAATGTTGTCGGACAGAATCATCAGCATGATGAAAAATATGTCTGAGCAAATCGACAGAAATACCAGCCGTCTGACCTCGAAATAACGCATGATCATCGGAATCATGGGCGAAACAATGATCGAGGCGAGAAACGGCAGCGCGCCCATCACGCCGATCAGCGTGGTCGAAAACCCGCGCAGTTCCATGTTGAGACTGATCAGCGGGTAGAAATAGCCGACTGTCAGACCATAGATCGACAGGATGCTGATGATGGCAAGCAGCACCCGGCGGCGCTCGGGGTCCGGAATGATTCCGCGAAAGAACCTGTTCACGCGATCTCGACCCAGACGCCGCCGCGCCGCGTATCGCCAAAGCCCTCGACTGCGCGACCGCGGTGCCGGGCAGTGTGCGCACCGCCAAAAAACACATCATTCTTTTTGAAAACTGTCGCGTCGCCGTAACGCCGCAGAATCTCTGGCAATTCAGGATTTCCGAACAGGTCTTCGGCATAGGCCGCCCGCTGGTGATAGTGGAGCCGCGGCGCCTGAACGGCTTCCTCAACGCTCATATCAAAGTCCAGCAGGTTGATCAGAACCTGCTGAACCACCGCCGGAATCCGATTGGACCCGCCGGTGCCTACCGCAATCTGAGACCCCGAATCATCAATCGCCACTGTCGGCGACATCATGGAACTCAAGCGCCGGTCGCGCGGCCATTTTGCCAGACCATAGGGATTGACGTCGTGCTCGCCCATCATGTTGTTCATCATGACGGATGTGCCCGGAATCATGGTGCCGCATCCCTCGCCATTGCTGACGGAAACAGCCACCGCATTGCGATCGCGGTCGATTATTGAGATGTGTGTGGTGCCATTCGGCGCCAGCCACTCGCGGTTGGCTCGGTAGATTTCCAGAAGACGGGGATCGAACTCGGCCGCAGAGCTGGCTGAAACGCCGTCTTCCAGGTCCGCGCACCGGGCAAGCGTGTCCATGACTGTCGACAGGTGCGGTGAAGATCCGAATTGATGCTGGGCCAGATTCTTCCTCGCCAGTCGGCTCATCGCCAGGCCGATCACAATGCCGCCGCTCGAAGGCGGCGGGTTCAGCAGCAGCTGGTGCTGTCTGTAGCGCACCTGCAGGGGCTTTCGCAGTTCCACCTGATAGTTTGACATGTCATCGTAGGTCACCTGACCTCCCTGATGACTGATTTCGTGCACTGACTTCGCTATCTCGCCGCGATAGAAAAGATCATCGCCCTCGACCGCCAAAGAATGAAGCAGATCATCGTAATTTGGAAAGCGGGTCACCTCCCCGCACTGCATGGTGTGCCCGGGTTTCAGCCTGCTCTCAAATATCGCGCCAGGCGCGCCAGTGACATAAATCGGAGTCAGGATTTTCAGCACGTGCGCCTGCATTTCGTTGATTTCAACGCCTTCCTTCAGAGTCTGGAGCGCAGGCTCGATCAGGTCTGCCATGGACATTCTCGAAAACCGCCGCGCGACTTCAAAAATCCCCTTGACGCAGCCGGGCACCGCACTGGTGCCGGGGCCGATGATGAACTCCTGCTGCGTGTCACCGAAATCACAGATGAAATTCTCGACTTTGATATTTTCGACAGCTTTGCGCTCGCGCGGTGTATGAACGAAATAATCAAACAATACGGGCTGACCGCCGCTCGGGCTCGCCATCAGGAATCCGCCGCCGCCCAAGGAGGCAAGCGCGGGCTCGGTCACGCACACGGTGAACAGCGCGGCAACTGCGGCATCAAATGCATTGCCGCCCGCGGATAAAATCTGTGCGGCGGCATCTGCTGTAGTCGGGTGACCAGCGGTTACAATTCCTTTATTCATCAATGGTGTCCAAGAGCGGATGGCAGGCTCCATATCGTTCAGTCAGTAGATAATAGGCACAGCAAGTTACACCCATACTCAATCACGAACGGAACTGTGGAGCAATGTTTGAACACATAAGAATACCGGAAAGCGGTGAAAAAATAACGATTAAAGACGGTGCGCTGAGCGTGCCGGACAATCCGATCATCGGATATGTAGAAGGAGACGGTATCGGTCCCGATATCACCCGCGCCTCAATGCGAGTCTGGAATACCGCAGTGGAGATTGCCTACGGCAGCGAGCGGAAGATTCACTGGTGCGAGCTGTACATGGGCGAGAAGGCTGGAAGTCTCTACGACGGTGACTATTTTCCGAGTGAGTCGCTGCGGGCGATCGAGGACATCAAGGTCGCGATCAAGGGACCGCTTTCCACACCGGTAGGCGGCGGCTTCCGCTCCTTGAATGTCTCGCTTCGCCAGGCGCTTGATCTGTATGCCTGCGTTCGCCCGGTGAAGTACTACACCGGCGTCCCATCGCCGCTCAAGCGACCGCAGGATGTTGACGTGGTCATTTTCCGCGAGAATACCGAAGATGTCTACTCCGGCATTGAGTTCTCCGCAGGCTCGCCGGAAAACGCCAAACTCGCGAAGTTTCTGCGCGAGGAGATGAACGTGAATTTTGAAACGAATGCTGGGCTTGGGATCAAGCCGGTCAGTGAGTATCGAACCAAGCGTCTGGTCAGAAAGGCTATCGAGTATGCAATTGAATCGGGACGCGAGAGTGTCACGCTGGTGCACAAGGGCAACATCATGAAATTCACGGAAGGCGCTTTTCGGGCCTGGGGATATGAGCTCGCGAAAGAGGAATTCGCGGACTCGACGATCTCCGAGGCGGAACTTTGGGATGAATACGACGGCGTTCGACCGGAAGGCCGCGTGGTGATCAAGGATCGGATCGCTGACATCATGTTCCAGCTGCTGCAGCTGCGCCCGGCCGAGTTTGATGTGATCGCCACAACCAACCTGAATGGCGATTACCTGTCAGATGCGGCCGCCGCGGAAGTCGGCGGCATCGGGATCGCACCCGGCGCCAACGTGGCGGATCACGTCGCGGTGTTTGAGGCAACCCATGGAACCGCACCCAAGTACGCCAACCAGGACAAGGTCAATCCTTCCTCACTCCTGCTGTCCGGCGTGATGATGCTTGAGTACATGCGCTGGCAGGAAGCCGCGGATCTGATCAATCAAGCCTACCCGAAGGTCATTGGAAAAGGCATAGTGACCTACGATTTCGCGCGGCTGACTGAGAATGCCACCGAAGTGTCCACCAGCGGCTTCGCGGATGCGCTGATCGAGCAGATGCAGCACGGATGAACGCTGATGCCGGTGTGCCGCGGCTAAAGTCGCGGGCACCGCACCTTATCTGGAATCAGAGCGGAATTTAGGATCGGCCGCCTGCCACAGGTACCAGCTCGCCACGCTGCGGTACGGCTTCCAGCATTCACCGCGTTCCAGAAGCTCTTCTGGCGCCGGCAGCACCTCGGTCCGGTAGGCGACTGAAAACCCTCTCCGCACCCCGAGATCTGTGGCCGGAAGAATGTCCGGGTGACCCAGATGGAAAATCAGCAGCATCTCCACCGTCCATGGGCCGATGCCCCAGACAGCTGTAAACGCCTTGATGATCTCGTCGCTTTCCATTTCGGCGATTCCTGCCGGAGTCGGCAACATATTCTGACTGGTCTTGTCCGCCAGGTCCTTGGCGGCGCGTACCTTGGACCGGGAAAGTCCGCAGGCGCGAAGCTCTTCGTCCGGTGTGTCCAACAGCGCGCCGGGCTGTGGAAATTCACCCCCGTACAGATTCAGAACTCGATTCAGAATGCTGGCTGCGGCATGACCGGACAGCTGCTGATAGACGATGGAGCGAAGCAGAGCCTGAAACGGCGTCAGGTCTTCTCTGCTTTTGAGGCCGTACTCTCCGATCTCGGCTGTCAGTTCAGCCATGATCGGGTCGGATTGTTTGAGATGCCGAAGTGCCGCTTCAGAATCGTAAGGCAGGCAGCTGGTCATCAACTTCGGTTGCCCACCTTCTTGAGCACCGGCACAAGGTGAATCTCAATTCGGCGATTGGCCGCTCGGCCAGCGGCTGTCTCGTTTGAAACGGTGGGCTTCCGTTCCCCGAAACCGACTGCTCGAATGCGATCAGCTGTTATCCCTTGGGCGACAAGAAAGCGCGTGGCGCTTGACGCTCTTGCACTCGACAATTCCCAGTTGGTCGGATAGATTGAAAGCAGATTTCCGGAAATCGGAACATTGTCGGTATGTCCCTCAACACTCACAATGCGATCATCAAACTTGGCATCCTTGATTGCGGCGCCGATTTCCATGAGTTTCCGCTGGCCATTCTCACTCAGAGCTGCCGAGCCGGATTCGAACAGAATGTCAGTTGAGAGCACGATCACTGCATAGCCCGACTGAATGTTGGTGATTTCGTTCGTTTTCTCAGCAATGGTGATGTCGATGTGCGCTCTCATATCTTTGATCAACTGAGCAAGCTGTTTGTTTTCCTGCTTGATCGATGCTTGCAGCTTTTCTGAATTGCGGTTTCGATGATCGGCATTTGCCAGTTCAACCTCCAACAGTTCAACTTTATTGTTGAGACTGTGCAGTTCGAGCTGCAATCGCAAATTCTGATCATCCGCACCCTTGAGCCGCTGACTGAGGTCTGCGACTCGGGCATTTGCATCTGCCAGAGACGTGCCGCTTTCCTCTGCCGCTCGGAGTCTTTCCTGCAGCTGGTTGACCCGGTCCAGGAGCTGCTCGGTCCAATCACTCTCGGGTTCCGCTTCGTTCTGGCTGACAGCGGGGGCATCAACTTTTTCAGATTCACCCGCGTCCGTAATCACGGCAACCGCCTGATCAAGCTCTTCCATCAAGCTCTCAATCGTGCGTACATAGTATGTGCGCTCTTCCTCGAAGCCATCCATGATTTCCACAAGCCGCGCATTCAATTGCTCGTTTTCGACATCAGAATCCGCGAGATTCCGCTCCAAGTCCGCAATTTTCGCCTCAGTACCTGCTGACTGGGACATTGAGCTCGCCTCAACTTGACGGAGTCTTTCCCGCAAGCCGCCGAGCCGATCCAGCAACTGATGGGCTCTGTTGTCTGCAAGTCCGTCATCGCTGTCGCGAATATCGGAATCTTCAGTCTCAGCAGAATCGGACATGTCGGAAATCGTGACGATCAGCAGATTGAGTTCCTCCACCAGTCCTGCCATCGCATTCTGGTATTCGGCGCGGTTGGCTTCGACAGATCCTGCTTCCGTTGCTGATGCAGCTGCTTCAGCTGCCTGACTTGAAACAGTGTCTGAAGATTCGTCAGGAGCTGAATCAATGGTCTCGCTCTGCATGTCAGCCGCTGGCTCAGAAGAAGACATGGGTTGCGATTCAAGGGTCTCAGCTTCGCCAGAGGCGCTGGCGAGTTGGGCCATTGCCTGATCGACCTCGTCATTCAACTGCCGAATCTGAGCACGCAGCCGGCGCAGATGCTTGCTTGCATGGGTCAGCCGGGTTTCGAGGTACTTGTCGCGAGATAGCGGAAACCTTGAAACTCCGAGTTCAGAAATCCCTGAAACCGCTGATACCGCTGCCGCATCAGCAGCAATGCTGGAATCCACTGCCGCGTCAGGTTGTAAGTTCAATTGCCGATTCTGAGCGCGCAACCGACGCAACTGTTTGCTTGCGTAAGTCAGTCTGGTCTCGAGATACTTCTCTCGATCTATCGGAAACCTGGAGACTCCTGGCTCAGGAAACTCTGATACAGCTGACTCAGCCTCTGAAACCGCCGCCGCTCCCTCAGCTACATCCGATTCCGCTGCAGCAGCAAGTTCTGAGTTCAACTCCCGAATATGACTTCGCAGCCGATTCAGATGCTTGCTCGCATGAGACAGCTTGATCTCAAGGTACTGCTCTCGGGAGACTGGAAATCTCGAGACTCCCAGCTCCGGTTCTGAAGCTGATTCAATTTCATCCGCCGCGCCTGCTTCTTCTGTCGCAGGCTCCTGTCGGCTTTCATTCAATGTCCGAAGGGCGATTGTCTCCTGCAGCAAACCCTCATGGTCAGACTGAAGCTCGTCATATCGCGCCTGCAGCTCACTCAGGCTCTGCTCCAGTTCGGCCGTCGCCTGACTGGCGGTGTCCGCCCCCTGATCAGACGGATCCCCGGCAAGAAAAAAAGCCAGCCAGCCGCCGATCGCCAGCAGTGCCGCGACGATCAGCGCGAAGCGGTTTGTCAACAATGAGGACACGATTAAACCTCGATCAATTCACTCGATAGAATGACGCGGCCGGTGCGGTTCAATTTGCGGGGAAAGGTGATGCGCTGCAGCCATCCTAGCCCAACGCAATATGATTGAAAGAAATTAAGAATCAAATGCTAAATCAACCAGCCGCGATGCCAATTTATTGTCGTTTGAAATTATAGCATTTTCACGAAACTTCACTCTTTGACTCAAAGTTTTCCAATTGAAGATCAGGAGTTCGCAATTATTGAGCAAGCGTCATTCAGCGCGGGGTTTGCTGATAAGAATCATTCACCTGTACAACTGGTTGGAATGCACGGAATATAACTTGCCGAAACAGCGAAGAATTGCATCGTGCTGACCAGGCAGCTCTGGTTCGAAGGTCTCATTCTGCATGCAGTTTCAATTGAACATTTCGCAATAATTATTCAGAGCAACGCTTCACCGTGAACAATTGCCAATCGCAGCTGGCGCCATAATCGTCCAACAAGCAATCTGCGAGACATGAACTGAACAGTGCTGACATTGATGGAGTTGAGCATTAAGCCGAACATTAATAGGGTTTCAATGCTGATTCCAATGCTCACGAGCATTAAAGAGCTTTACTGCTGACTCTAATGCTGAGTCAGCATAGACGTAGAAATTGCAAAGCAAATTTAACCTGCAGTTACCGGACAGAAATATTGGACGATCCCTTCGAGCGCATTGTCAAGAACGCGCTCAAGATGGCTGCAAAGTACTGAAAATGCATACCTATCCAAATCGACTCAAATAGGACGACAAAATTTTTCTTTATCTGCACATGCTCCCGATCGCGCGAATGTTCAGCTTTCTGCCGCCAAATTTGCGCCGTTGATTCGATTTGACCGCTGCTAGGAAAAATGCCGGAGTCCATAAGCCGCATTTCAGGTTTGGAATTTCAAGTATAAAAGCGGAAACAGAAAACCGCATTTCGCAGTCCAATATGCCGTGCCTGGACTACACCTTCTCACCGTGAGACAGCAATGAAAAAGATTCTGATACTTGCAGTCATCGCAGGTCTGATATTGGTCTATTTCCTCTTCGACCTCGGACAATACCTCGACCTCAACTATTTCAAAGAGCAGCAAGACCGAATCATCTCGTTCCGCGACGCATCACCCTGGCGCGCCGCGGCGATTTATTTTGTTATCTATATCCTGGTAACCGGCCTGTCATTGCCCGGCGCGGCCATCGCAACGCTGATCGGCGGCGCCATTTTCGGGCTGCTGTGGGGCACAGTGCTGGTGTCCTTCGCCTCCGTCATCGGCGCATCATGCGCATTTTTGGTTTCCCGGCACATTCTGCGCGATGCGATTCAGAACCGGTACGGCGATCGGTTGCGAACCATCAATGAGGGCATCCGCAAAGATGGCGCGGTCTATCTTTTTACATTGCGCATGGTGCCGCTATTTCCGTTCTTTGTCATCAACCTGGTCATGGGGCTGACCCCGATGCGGCTTGGCACCTACTTCATTGTCAGCCAGATCGGCATGCTGCCGGGAACCATCGTTTATGTCAACGCCGGCACACAGCTGGCGAAAATAGATTCGGTTGGCGCAATCCTGTCACCGGCGCTTTTGGCATCATTCGTCCTTCTGGGAATTTTTCCGCTGATTTCCAAGAAGTTCATCGATGTGATGAAAAGCCGAAAAGTGCTTGGCAAGTTTGAAAAGCCCAAGAAGTTCGATTTCAATACCGTGGTGATCGGCGCGGGCTCCGCCGGACTGGTTGCGGCCTACATTGCCGCCGCGGTCAAAGCCAAGGTGGCGCTGATTGAAAAAGGCAAAATGGGCGGCGACTGCCTGAACACCGGCTGCGTGCCGTCCAAGGCGATCATTCGCACCGCCAAGTTCATGTCCCACATACGCCGCAGCAGGGAATTCGGCGTGCATACCGCGAGCGCGGAGTTCGATTTCAAAGACGTGATGTCGCGGGTGCACGACATCATCGGCGTCATCGAGCACCACGACTCAGTGGAGCGGTACACCTCGCTTGGCGTCGACTGCTTCAGCGGGCACGCAGCCATCGAATCACCCTATCGCGTCAATGTCGAGGGGCGGCAGCTCACCACCCGCAGCATTGTCATCGCAACCGGCGCTGAACCCGCGGTTCCGCCGCTGCCGGGAATCAAGGAAGTGGGCTACTACACATCGGATACGATCTGGGAGATTCAGGAACTGCCGGAGCGCCTGCTGATTCTGGGCGGCGGCCCGATCGGCTGCGAGCTGTCGCAAGCCTTTGCCCGACTGGGCTCAAGCGTGACCCAGGTCCAGAAACCGCCGAGGCTCATGCCCAGAGAAGATCCGGAGTATTCGCAGATGGTGCTCGAACGGTTTGTTGAAGAGGGCGTCGATGTCCGCCTGGAGCATCAGGCGAATGAGTTTCTGATCGAAGATGACCGGAAGATTCTGGTCTGTGATCACAACGGAGCAAGAGTCGAGATTGAATTTGATGTGCTGCTGATCGCTGTCGGGCGCAAAGCGCGGCTTGAGGGATACGGCCTTGAGAATCTCGACATCGAAATCTCTGAACGCGGCACCATCGAGGTGAATGAGTTTCTGGAAACCAACTATCCGAACATCTATGCGGTTGGCGATGTCGCCGGGCCTTATCAGTTCACACACTTCGGCGCGCATCAGGCGACTTCTGCGGCGACCAATGCATTGCTGCGGCCGTTTTTCCGCCGGCGGGTTGACTACTCAGTCATTCCGTGGGCAACTTTCACCGATCCGGAAATTGCAAGGGTGGGATTGAACGAACAGGAGGCCAAAGCTCAGGGAGTCGATTATGAAGTCACCCGCTACGATTTCAAGGATCTGTCGCGGGCGATCGCCGACAGCGAGGCACGCGGCGAGATCAAGGTGCTGACACCGCCCGGCAAGGACAAGATTCTCGGCGTAACGGTGGCCGGAGAGCATGCCGGAGACCTGATCACAGAGTTCATTCTGGCCATGCAGAACAAAATGGGCCTGAACAAGATTCTGGGCACCATCCATATCTACCCGACTCTCGCGGAATCGGCCCGGTTTGCCGCAGGAAACTGGCGGCGGAAACAGGTGTCTGAGCGCGTGACGCGGATTCTGACCGGATTCAACCGATGGCGGCGCCGATGACGCGCAAGCCTCAGAATGTCTGAGGATTGCTGCTGTACACTGAGTAGAGTTCGAAATACTGGCCTTTGAGGTCCAGCAGTTCCTGATGTGTGCCGTCCTCGACAATCTGTCCGTCGCTCAGCACGACGATCCGGTCAACGTGCTCGATCGACGCCAGTCTGTGCGCGACGATGATCACCGTGCGGCCCTCGCCCAGCGCATCAAGCGCCTTGCGCACCTGAAACTCTGAACTGGTGTCCAGCGACGAGGTGGCCTCATCGAATATCAGGATCGGGGCATCCTTGATGAACGCTCTGGCAATCGCAATGCGCTGCTTCTGGCCGCCGGACAGCCTGACGCCGCGCTCGCCGATCTGCGTGTCAAATCCATTCGGCAGATTCTCGATGAACTCGAGCGCATTGGCAGATTTCGCGGCTTCGCGAATCCGCGCGTCGGTGGCATTCTCAATGTTCCCGTAGGCAATGTTGGCGGCAACCGTGTCATCGAACAGAAAGATGTCCTGGCTGACCAGCGCGATCTGCCTGCGAATCTCTGCCAGCGTGTAGTCGCGGACATCGACGCCATCAACCAGCAGCGTGCCTTCCTGAAGCTCATAGAGGCGCGGAATCAGCGAGGTCAGCGTGCTCTTGCCGCTGCCTGACGCACCCACAAGCGCAATCGTCTGATAGGGATCTATGTCCAGCGAGACATTGTCCAGAGAGCTCTCATTGGATCTTGAATACTGGTATGTGATGTTCCTGAAACTGATTCTGCCCTCAACCTTCCTCTCGGCAAACGACTGCAGGCCGTCGTCGATCTCAACATCCTGATCAATCAGATAGAAGACCCGCTCGGAAGCAACCAGTCCGGCCTGAAGCATTTCGTTGATGCGCAGCAGCTTCTTCATTGAACTGGAGATCAGCGCCAGCGCGGCCATGAACGATACGAAGCCGCCGACAGTCAGCGGGTCAGTCAGATCGCGGGTCAGGCTGAAGTAAACCGTGCAGGCGATCACGACGGTTGAGATGAACTCAGCCGCCGGCACGGTTACGTGATTGGCGACTGCCTGCTTGAGCTTCAGCTGCCGCACGCGATTGGCATAGCTGTAGAGACGCTCGCGCTCGTAGTTCTGCGTCTGGTAGAGCTTGACCAGCCGGTGGTAGGCGGTCACCTCCTGCAGATGCGCCAGAAACTGCCCGCCCATGTGCATGAATGTCCGATAGAGCTTGCGCAGCCGTCTGGCAACAAACACAACCAGCGCGGCGATCAGCGGTGTCGCGATCAGCAGAATCAGGCTCAGGATCCAGTCCAGTATGAATATCCAGACCAGCAGTCCGAGAATGGTGAGTGACTCCCGGATGATGGTGATGATGACGGTCGAGGCGGTGCTCGTCAGCTGATTGACATCCGATGAGATTCTCACATTGATCTGACCCGTCGGCATCTCATCATAGAATCGGGTGGGAAACGCGAGCATTCGGTCAACCATCTGAGTCTGGATGTCATAGACAACATAGCCCAGCACCCAGCTCATGCAGACACCGTGCAGATAACTGGCAACCCCGCGGATCGCGAACAGCACAACCAGAATGATGGGGGTCCACAGGATGTAGACCGGATCGCGCTCGACAAAACTGCCGTCGAGCAGCGGCTTCATCAGCACCGCCACCGCAGGCGTGGTCAGCGCGAACACCGCAACCAGAAACAGTCCCAGGAAAAAATACCACTTGTAAACCATCACATAGCTCATCAGGCGTCCGTACAGCCGGAGGTCCTTGAGCATGGGCAGTCTTGACTTGGCGCGGGTCACTTGATCGGTACCGAAGAGTCAGGCCGCGCCTTGAATCAGCTGTTCAGCCGCTGGCGAATGGAAGTTGCGCATTGGCGCGTAGTCATGTAGAATTTGTGCGCGGTTGCAGGAGTTGTGACCGTTTTCCGTCATTAATTCGGATTGACACCGACACGTTTCGGCATCCGCGCGCCTTGAGCTGGCTCCTGGTTCCGCCGACAGGCATGATGCCTGCCGATCAGGACATCGGAAGCCGAACCAGCAACAGATTGCGCAAGAAAATTATATAATTTCCGCTTTTTCAAATCAGGTGCGCTAGCACACAGGGCCGATCTGGTCAGGGGAGCAATGAAAACCATTTCAGCAAAAGCCAGCGACGTGAAACGCGAGTGGTATCTCATCGACGCGTCGGACAAGGTTCTGGGCCGGATGGCAACGGAAATCGCCATCCGTCTGCGCGGCAAGCACAAGCCGATCTACACCCCGCATGTCGACACCGGCGATTATGTTGTGGTCATCAACGCAGAGAAAGTCATCCTGACCGGCAACAAGGAGAATGCCAAAGTCTATCACCGCCATTCCGGACGGCCCGGCGGTCTGACTACGGTGCCGGTCAGCACCATGCGCGAGAAGCACCCGACCCGCATCATCGAGCACGCGGTCAAAGGCATGATGCCGAAGGGCCCGCTGGGACGGGCGATGCTGTCGAAGCTGAAAGTCTATGCCGGCCCCAATCAGCCCCATCAGGCGCAATCACCCAAACCGCTCAATTTCTAGAGATCACGAACATGGCAACATCCAGCGAAATGTACTACGGCACCGGGCGCAGAAAGTCCTCAACGGCGCGCGTCTACCTCACCCGGGGCAACGGCAATATCTATGCGAACAGCCGTCCGATTGAAGAGTACTTCGGACGCGAGACCGCGCGCATGATCATCCGCCAGCCGCTTGAGCATCTCGGAATGCTCAATTCGGTTGATGTCAAGGTGAATGTTTCCGGCGGCGGCCAGAGCGGCCAGGCCGGTGCGATCCAGCTTGGCATCGCGCGGGCGCTGGTCGATTACGATGAGGCCAATCGAGCCGCGCTCAGGAAAGGCGGTTTCCTGACCCGCGACGCGCGCGAGGTGGAACGAAAGAAAGTCGGCCTGCACAAGGCAAGAAAACGACCGCAATACTCCAAGCGATAGTTCTGAGACAGTCTTACCGGTTTTATCGTCAGGAGTGCGACTGCTGGGGAATCGTCTAACGGCAGGACAACGGACTCTGACTCCGTCAATCTAGGTTCGAATCCTAGTTCCCCAGCCATCTTCTTGAGCTGCGGCGCTCTCTGAGGATCAGTCGCGTATGCCGTAGCCGCGCTCAAGCAGAACCAGACACAGCGCGAACAGCACCGCAGTGGCGAAAAGGATCACTGCGAACGAGAGTCCGATCCCGACATCGCTGGACCCCAGGAATCCGTAGCGCGCGATGTTGATCACATAAAGGATCGGATTGGCCAGCGACGCCAGCCGCCAGAACTCCGGCAGCAGCTGCACCGAATAGAACACACCGCCGAGGTAGATCAGCGGAGTCAGCACAAAGTTGGGGATGATCGACACATCGTCGAACTTTTTCGCGAACATCCCGTTCAGCATGCCGCCCAGAGAGAACACCAGCGATGCGAGCAGCATCACTGCGGCAGTCATCAGAGGCGAGACGATATCGACGGTCGCGAACAGCATCGCCACAACCATGACCACGATGCCCACCATCACACCCCGGCAGATGCCGCCTGCCAGATATCCTGTCAGAATAACCCAGCTCGGCACGGGCGAGACCATGATCTCCTCAATGAACCGCTGGAACTTCGAGGAGAAGAATGAGGAGGCGACATTGGTGTAGCTGCCTGTGATGACCGACATGAGCACCAGACCGGGCACGATGAAATCAATATAGGTGTGCCCCTGCATCGGTCCGATCCGCGGTCCGATCAGGTTGCCGAAAATCAGGAAGTAGAGGCAGGTGGTGATCACTGGCGGAATGAGAGTCTGGGTCCAGATTCTCATGAAGCGGGTGATCTCCTTGCGAGTCAGGGTGTAGAGCGCGACCGCGATGTAGCGATTGTCTTTCATGCTGACTGCTGCGCCTGCATCTCGCTGGCCTCTTTTCTCAGAAGCTCCATGAACAGGGTTTCCAGGCGGTTGGATTTGGTTCGAACGCTGACCACCTGAATGTCGTGATCTGACAGCGTATCGAAGATCAGATTGATACTGCTGTCGCGCGGGATGTCCACCTCGATCGTCTTCGTGTCGGTCTGGCGCGCGGAGCCGCCGAATTCGGCTGGCAGCGAATTCTGCTGGACGGGATGCGCCAGATCCAGAACATAAGTCTCCTGATTGAGCTGCCTGAAGAGCGACTTCATGTCAATGTCCAGGATCAACTCGCCCAGCTCGATGATGCCGACATTTCGGCACAATCTCTCCGCCTCCTCCAGGTAGTGGGTCGTCAGAATGATGGTCACACCTTTCCTGTTCAGATCCTGCAGAAACTCCCACATGGAAAGACGAGTCTCAAAATCGATGCCGGCCGTCGGCTCGTCAAGAATCAGAAGCTGCGGCTCATGCATCAGCGCACGGGCGATCATCAGCCTTCTTTTCATTCCGCCGGAGAGTCTGCGCGAGGTGGTGTCGCGATAATCCCACAGGCTCAGCTCGGTCAGGTACTTTTCTGCCTGCTCGCGGGCGCGGGGGCGCGCGACTCCGTAGTAACCCGCGTGATTGATCACAATGTTCCAAGGAGTCTCGAACTGATTGAAATTGATTTCCTGAGGGACCAGCCCTATATGTGACTTGGCGCGTCCGAAGTCCTGATCGATGTCGATGCCGAAAACATGCACCTTGCCGGCTGACTTTGTCACCAGCGAGCAGGTGATCCCGATCGTGGTTGATTTGCCCGCGCCATTGCGGCCGAGAAGGGCATAGAAATCGCCTTGCTCCACTGTGAAGGAGATGCCCTTCAGTGCGACTCTGCCGTTGGAGTAGGTTTTTTCGAGATTGGATACAGAAAGCGCCTGGCTTGCGGTGCTTGGCTGGTTCACTGAGAGTCGTTAGATTGCTGAATGGACGAAGCGCAAAGAGATTGTCATTATAATTTGCGGTGACTGGACGGTTCGATTCCTTGCGCTGTCCAGCCCCTGACTGAGTAACAAATATCCATGGAAGATCACACACCCATTGCAATTTCACCCAGCGCGGCCAAGCGCGTGTCACAGCTCATGTCGGACAGCGACATCGGGCTTCGGGTCTATATCGAGGGCGGCGGCTGCTCCGGGTTCCAGTATGGCTTTCAGCTGGAAACGGAAAAGCAGGACGATGATTTTGTCATCGAAGAGAACGGTGTCACCCTGCTGGTGGACTCACTCAGCATTCAGTATCTCATGGGCGCCAAAGTTGATTATCTGGACGATCTGATGGGGGCGCGGTTCCTCGTGCAGAACCCGAATGCATCCACAACCTGTGGCTGCGGGTCGTCGTTCGCTATCTAGACATTCTGCCGACAGCTCCAGCTTGCTGGAGCACACATCACGGTTGACCTCAAGAATGGACGTGATCGGTACGCCCATGCTGTTCTATTCAGTCGCGACCGGATTCTGCTTTCTGGTTGGCATACTGATTGGAACCTGCGGGATTGGCGGCATACTGATCATTCCCTTTCTGGTCTATGTCGCGAATATTGACATTCATATTGTTATCCCTGCCTGCATGGCAGGGTTCATTGTCAACGCGGCATTCGCCAATTATGCCTATGCCAAGCGCGGCTCGATTCGCTGGGACAAGGCGCTGTTCATCGGAATCGGCGCGGCGCCCGGCGCCTATCTGGGATCAATCACTGTTCTGGCGCTCTCGTCGCTTGTGCTGGAGGTGATCATGGCCACACTGGTTATCGGTTCGGGCCTGCGCGCATTGATCAAGTCTTCGCGTGAGAACCGCGGAATCGGCCTGGAGCGGGTTCCCAATTCAGCGCTGATACTGGTGGGTCTTGCGGTTGGATACGGCTCATCGATCAGCGGCACCGGCGGTCCGCTGCTGCTGATTCCAACTTTGCTGCTGCTTGATTTTCCAGTCATGGCTGCGGTTGGGCTGAGCATGGCGATCCAGATTCCGATCGCACCATTCGCAACACTTGGACATGTGCTGCATGGCTCAATCGACTGGGCGCTGGCAGTGCCGGTGGCGATCGGGCTTTCTTCCGGGGTGCTGATCGGCGCAGCCATTGCACACAGAATCTCAGCCATCACGATGCAGCGCACTGTCGCAGTGGCACTGCTGGTGTGCGGCGCAATGATTGTTGCTCAGTTTTTCGCTTAATGTGAACCGTTATAAGCCCGGCAGGATCATCAATGTCTTCAACTGCGGTTAATCTTCCAATATTGAAGCGAATCAAGAGTTCGACTCATTGTTCGCCAACCTCACAGCATTTTGAACAGGCGTATAAACTTGAATGCAAGCTGCGATAACGACGCAGCCATTCGCTCTCAGGAATGTTGTGTTCTTCTCTTAACACCACAATCACAGACAGCAAGTCATCTTCAAATCCAGGCGGTGGCGCCTCATTAATTTCTCCGCCATCTACCAAACATTTGATTGCCGCCACTCGGTGCTGTCCGTCCAATGCGTAGTACTTCGGCTCTTCACCAAATGAAAGTATGCCGAAACTGTCTGCCAAAAACTCAGTCTTCGTAAAAATTTCTGGAACAGCATCCTCGTCCATTTTCACTTCTGTCCAATAGGGATCACCTTCCATAGCCGCCACCACTATCGAAGAAAAGAAGCGATCCGGTCTACGCGCAAGGTAACGAACAATTTCCCCTTTGACGTATTTTGTTTTCAGCGTCCGCTGCACCGCTTCACTCAACGTTTGATCTTTATGAATGTCAGGTGCAAGCTGAACTTCCATAGCGATTTCTCGCATTTTCATCCGAACAATGTAATAATTCCAATCACCCATCTTGGCTTTCATTGCTGGATATAGTCTCATTATCGCGTCCTGTTATTTTTGAATCTATCGCTCTTCACTTGCTGGAGTATTCGCTCACAAGCGCGCATTTTTTACAGAAGCCCCAGTCACCTGTATTGACTTGCAGCATGGGTTGAACACTTCATTGCAAAACACCCTAATTTTACCATTCAATGATATGTCATATTCTGTCATGTACCGAAAGAAAATTTTTTTGGAAAATACACTGAGTGACTGGCATAAGTTCCGTTCTTTTCACTGTTATGGCGCTGCACAAAATGATGTCGAAGACAATTCTTCTGTCTGATCTGAACACGCTTCCGGTCAATTTGAACGCGAATCCTGTTTTATCTGAACGCTATTCCTGCGTTATCTGAACACTCGCAACCGCGCTCCGAGCGATCATTCTCAGCAAGTTCACTTCTCAGCTCTCTTTGATTTTCGTCCTGTCATCAGGTTCAATCGCAACATTTCGAAATTCTTCTCCAAAGCCCAAATTCAAAGATAAATTGGAGTACAACTCACGAACCAGACATACCGCCTCAATGACCGCTGTGATTTTCTAAACTTTGCGATAATGTAAGGAGTCGCCATCAATTGAATTCAAGACGCTGAATGATCTGGAATCTGCATGCTGCATGTCACCGATTGATCAAACAATGCCAAGTGAAGCGTCTCTATAGCAAAGTGATGAAACAAATCCTGTCGTTAATCGAAAGAGCATAAATGAGTAGCAAACATAAACACGCACACCCGCCTTCAGAAGTTGAAATCAAGGTCAAAGCGCTGGAATCGCTGCTGATCGAGAAGGGGCTGGTCGATGCGCAGGCGCTGGACGAGCTGATCGACATCTATGAGCACCGCGTCGGCCCTCAAAACGGCGCCAAAGTCGTTGCCCGCGCCTGGTGCGATTCGGAGTACCGCAACCGATTGCTGAGCAACGCAACAGATGCGATCGGTGAATTCGGATTTCACGGCCGCCAAGGCGAGGACATGGTTGCATTGGAGAATACGCCGTCGGTGCACAACATGGTCGTTTGCACACTCTGCTCCTGCTACCCGTGGCCAGTACTGGGACTGCCGCCGGTTTGGTACAAGTCAGCGCCATACCGGGCGCGTGCGGTGTCGGAACCGAGAAGTGTGCTGACCGAGTTCGGTGTGGAACTGGACGAAGATGTTGAAATCCGTGTCTGGGACAGTACGGCAGAAGTCCGATACCTGGTCATTCCCATGCGTCCGGATAGCACCGAGAACCTGTCTGAATCGCAGCTGGCCGAACTGGTGACGCGCGACTCGATGATCGGTACCGGTCTCGCACGATTGCCGAGTGAAATTCAATGAAAGGCGCGCACGACCTGGGCGGCAAGTCTGGTTTCGGACCCATTGCGCCGGAGCGCGATGAACCTGTCTTTCATCATGAATGGGAAAAGCGCGCGTTTGCCATCACAGTCGCCTGCGGGTTTTTGGGCAAGTGGAATCTTGATATGGCCCGATATGCCCGCGAGCGAATGCCTGATCCGGAATACCTGGCTTCAAGCTACTACGAAAAGTGGATTCATGGACTGAGCGCTTTGCTGGTGGAGAAGGGGCTAATGACCGAAGAAGATATTCAGCAGCGAATGCTGGAAATTTCAGAAGGGGCGGTTGGATGAGCGCACTGCGAGCCGAGGAGGTTTGGCCGGCTTTGAAGAAAGGCGGCAGTGCCAGAATGGCAGCGGATGGGGATGCGAAGTATGCCGTCGGTGATTCAGTCATCGCCAAGTCATTCAATCATCCCGGTCATATTCGCCTGCCGGAATATGTTCAGGGGCATCGCGGTCAGATTGCGGCTGATCATGGCATGTTCATCTTTCCGGACCGGCATGCTGAAGGAATCAAGGAAGCACAACGACTCTACAGCGTTCGATTTGAGGCGGCCGAAGTTTGGAATGACGCATCTCGCAACGACGCAGTTTATGTGGATCTGTTTGAGTCTTACCTGACTGCAGAGTAATGTCTGCCAAGCCCTCGATTGCAAAGTTTTATCGCGACGGTGAAGAGCCCGTGTTTGCAGCACCCTGGGAAGCGCACGCATTTGCCTTGACCGTCAGACTCCACGAACAGGGGCTATTCAGTTGGACGGAGTGGAGTGAGGCGTTAGCAGAGTCGATCAGCATTGACACCGAAGCGCCCTACTACGAAAGCTGGCTGAGAGCTTTTGAATCTTTGCTATTCAGGAAAGGAATAATCGAAGGCAGAGAGTTGCTGCAGGGAATTGAAACTCTCAATTCTGGCCATTAGCCTGAATTCTTCAAACCAATTACCACATGGAATTCTGCGCATCACTCATATAAAGGTAAATCTCGGGTATTGCTGGCACCCTTGATTTGAATCACAACGTTAAAGTGCTGAAGTAGTCGTGCGTATTCCAGTCAAAGTGATACGCGTTAACTTCGTCAGTTTGGCACATGATGAACCAGCAAATCGATCGGCACAATTGGTGATTGTCGATAACCAACTGATCAATTTATGTGTATTGAACAAAAAAAATTGAAATTTGGAGAAATATCCCTATATAATTTTCTGCGAATTAGTCCCCGTCGGACTTGCCGAAAGGCCCCGGCGGGGTTATTTTTTCAATGCAAGCATGTTCAGTGAACCAGACACAAAGCGGGCTATTTCGTTTTTCGACGGACAGAACCTGTTTCGGCATGCCAAGACTGCGTTCGGCCATTATCATCCCAATTACGACCCAAAAAAACTTACTGCAGCCGTATGTGCTGCTAAAGGGTGGACAGTTGCCGAAGTCCGCTTCTATACAGGCGTTCCACAAAGGGAACACTCGGAGATGTGGCATGTCTATTGGACGAGGCGTCTGACAGCGATGCGGCATGTCGGCATCACTGTGACCAGCAGGCAACTACGCCACCGTGTCGAAAAAATTACTTTGTCAGATGGGTCTGAACATTGGGTGCCGGTCTCACGCGAGAAAGGAATTGATTTAAGGCTCGGTCTTGATGTTGTACGGATGGCACGCAATGAAAAGTTAGATGTGGCAGTGATATTTAGCCAGGATCAGGATTTTGTGGAGGTAGCGCGTGAAGTCCGGGATATTGCGCGGTCACAAAAACGTTGGATTAAAGTCGTCTCGGCGTTTCCGTACGGGGGAGGAGCAACCGTGTCTCGTGGAGTCAATAATACGGATTGGTTTCGAATGGACAGTAATTTCTACAACAACTGCCTTGATGTGAGAGATTATCGACCGCCTCGTTGATAAGCGAATCGGGGTGATCGAAAAGTTAACCGCATTTTGTTTCGACCGATTCAGGGCAAATTGAGACCGTACTGAATTCTCAATAATTAACGATTCTGTGAAATTGTTTTGTAGCAATTTAGCGGCCACAGCCCCAACATGATTGAGTTCTTCCCCCCTCTTGCGATCATCTTGTTCGTTGCATTAGCGAAACTCGTCAAAACCACTTCAGTAATTCATCGTTGAAGTCGAAATGACCATCGCTTCTACGGTCGACTAATTGCGCAAGGATCCCGCGTCCGTACTCTGAAAGTAAAACTCGACTTTCAGATCGCTCAAGACAGAGACGCTACACCTGTTACTGACGACAATGTCGCGCGGGGACATTAACAGTACTGCCCGCTACACGGTAATTCGAAGATTCATCTAGACGGCAGTCTATACTGTCATTGACAACGCTTCAACCGTTGCGAAAAGTCCACTTCTTGTAAATTACGGAGTCACAAAGGACAGCCGTACAATACCCTTGCTGGCAGATACAACCAAAGAGTCACTTTCGACTGAGTGGCAAGCAAAACGACATTTCGCAACTCGGGTCAAATATTCAGGCTGGTTCAATCAATGGTTGCTTAGTCATGAATGCAGGCAACCAATTAAGGAAACAGTGAGTTTGCTGGCGGCGAAATTGCCAGATGCAGTAAAGTTCTTGTACATTAGCCCATTAGATTTCGATTGCAATCTAGACGGAAGCATCGACCTAGACCCTGTTTCGACCTGCCTGTGAAAACAGCCGCAATTGCCCAGTTCAGGAATGCCGGTTCATCTGCTCAATTGTGATTCGCTTCTTCTTTGCTCTCGCGCTCAGTTCGCGCGCATTCTTTTCCATCGAACGCCATGTTTTTCGATAAAGCAGTGCAAACCCAACAGCGATAATCACAAAAATCACAACTGCCAGAACTTCTCCGAAAGACATGGAGATCACCAGAAGTCAAACTTTCGAATTCGACATTTCAGTCGATTCTGAAGACACATAGTATTCAATGAGAATGCTTGATGAGAAGGCAGCAAAGGTGAAGAATCACACTCTGAGATCATTTGTCCTGATCACCCGATGAATCCAGCCGCCGAGACTTTCTGAGCCTTCGCACCGCAGCGCCGACGTTGATTGCCAGAACCAGCAGTGTGAAGCCATAGGCACTCCAGACAAACTCTCCGTAGCCGCTCATCGAAATAAAATCCGAAAAACTCATCCCGCTGACTCCTCCAGTCGTCGAAGCCATTTGGCCTGATGCTCGGTCTCAAGAATGATCGCCCTCATTCGAAGCGCCAGCAGGGTCAAGAACAGCAGCAGGAATCCCACGGCCATCACCAGCAGCGGTATCAGCATGCTGGCATGGATTGATGGGGCGCCGAACATTGACACCGACGTATTCTGGTGAAGCGTATGCCACCAGAGCACCGAGTAGTGAATGATCGGAATATTGACAACGCCGGCCAGCAGAAGAATCGCGCCGGCTTTCTGTGCCTTGGTTCGGTCCGGAATCGCAGACTCCAGCGCGATGAATCCCAGATAAAGGAACAGCAGGATCAGTTCCGAAGTCAGTCTCGCATCCCAGGCCCACCATGCGCCCCACATGGGCTTTCCCCAGATGGAGCCGGTTACCAGCGTGATGAGCGTGAACGAAGCACCGATCGTCGCAGCCGCAGTGCAGGCTGTGTGAGCCAGCTTGATGCGCCAGATCAATCCAATCGCGCCGCTCACAGCCATCATCGTGTAGATCATCATGGACATCCAGGCGGATGGCACATGCACGAACATGATCCGGTAGGCGTCTTTCTGCTGATAGTCGATCGGCGCAACCACCAGGCCCAGATAAAGTCCCATGGCGATTGTCAGTCCAGCCAGCCAGCCGAGCCAGGGAGTCAGCCGAGTCGCCAGCGCATAGAAATGCCTGGCCGTGCTGAGCTTGTGAAACCACAGCCACATGCTAGTTGTCCAGCATGACCCGAAGTGCGCCCGCGGCGCCGAATGGCGCAACGGTCAGAGCGAAAACGAAAAACGCGCTGAGCAGCATCAAGTGCCCGCCAACCGGCAGCTGGTCTGCCGCCGCCAGCACAGCGGAAACCGAGAAAATCAGTATCGGCACACACAGCGGCAAAGTCAGAAGTGACAGCAGCATGCCGGCCTTTTTCTGGGTGATGACGAGGGCCGCACCGAAGATACCGATCAGACTGAATGTCGGGGTGCTGATTGCGATTGTCACAACTAAAATCAATCCGCTGTGGAAGTCAAGGTTCATTAGTATACCCAGAATCGGACTGATCAACAGCAGCGGCAGTCCGGCGGAAATCCAGTGCGCGATGACTTTCGCAAGCACCAGAAGCGGCAACGGTGCGGGTGATGTCAGAATCTGCTCCAGCGTCCCGTCTTCGTAGTCACTTCGAAACAGTCCCTCCAGTGACAGCATGGATGCCAGAAGCGCCGCGACCCAAATGACACCGGGGCCGATTGACTTGAGAATTGAAGCGTCTGTACCCGCAATGAATGAGAACAGTGTCGTGCAGACGACAAAAAATATGACTGGAGTCGTGCAATCGCCGGGCGTTCTCGCAACCAGTGTCAGGTCGCGCTTGAGAACGGCTCCGAAAGCGCCGGTCATGAACCCGTCCCCAGATGAATCTCCTTCACTTTGCTACCGCGCCAGTCAGTCGTTTGATGAGATGTCGCAAGGCAAAGCCCGCCTGATTCCAAATGATCAATCACAAGTTCAACGACCGTGTCGCAAGCCCGATCATCAAGTGAGGTGAATGGCTCGTCAAGCAGCCATAGCTTGGTGTCAGAAATCGCAAGCCTCGCCAGGGCCACGCGCCGTTTCTGTCCCGCGGAAAGGAACCGGCAGGGCACATTCGCATATCGAGCAATTCCCAGCTGCTCCAGAATGTCAGGAGTGGATCGGGTCGATGGATTCTCTTTGATCGCGCGGTGAAAGTTAAGATTTTCACGCGCGGTGAGGTCGAGATTCAGTCCATTGTCATGCCCGACAAAAACCAGCAAGCGAAAGTACTGCGATCTGAAGTTCGCGATTCGCTCGCCGTTCCATGAAATCTCTCCAGCTTCAGGAGTGGCGAGGCCGGAAATCAGGCGAAGCAGGCTGGTCTTGCCCGTGCCATTCCGCCCCTTGATCAGCATGAGTTCGCTTTCGTTCACATCGAACGAGAGGTTTTTGAACAGCAGACGATCGCCTCTCGAGCCGGCAAGATTGCTAATCTGGAGCATGCAGCGCTTTCAAATTTGTGGGAAACAACGGAATTTCTTATTTTATTTCACCTGTTGAAACCCGAATGAACTGAGAGTTCACTGAGAGTGCGACAGAAACACTGATTCTTGATGCACCGCCGCAATATCAATTCGATTGCGAATCAGATACAGCCAGAAGATGCGTTAAGCCGATACGAATCGGATCAAGTCAGGCTAAAATTTGAACTTCAGAATCACCCGAATCACAACTCACGAAAGTCCAACTGACCTATGCAGAATCTCAACTCTCCACTGGCATTTCCAGACCGCCTGCCGGACGGTTACCAGTATCAGCGCGAGTCCGTCAAGTTCGACCCCGATCGGCATCTCCAGCTGGAATTGCCAGAAACCGTGCTGCGATTGAGCGACCTTGGCTACGGACCCGATGAAATTGAAAAATGCCCCACCGAATTCGCCGTCTCAAGCGCCGTTCGACTGCTGTCAGACGAAGGTGTGGAAGTTTTGCTTGACATCGCACGCTCGCTGAAGACGTATGCTGTCAACTGCGAGCGCATCGAGAGCATGGTTCGCGGCGGCGCCTACCAGTCTGAGTTCCTGCGGGATTTCTGCATGAGCCCCGACGTTGCTGATTTTTTGAGCGAGATATACGAGACGCCTGTCGCGCCGCATACCATGCCTCTGCATCTGGGCCACCTCAATTTCGCGCCGGATGACCTGTCCCGCGCAGTCGACAAGTGGCATCACGACACGCTTGGGCTTGACTATGTCCTGATGCTGTCAAACCCCGCCGATCTGGAAGGCGGAGACTTCCAGTACTTTCTGGGGACTCGGGATGAGGCCAAAGAGTTGTCCGATCAGGGCAAGTCCATACCGGAGGAGCGGGCCGTCAGCCCTCACTTTCCGAGCGCCGGTTATGCGATTGTGCTTCATGGCAACATGGTCGTCCACCGCGCGACCCGGCTGACCCGACGGGCGGAAAGAATCACGCTGGTCAACGGTTATGTTCCGCTCAATGCAGATGTTGAAGATGTCTGTCGGTTTTCAGATCTGACCATTGTCGACCCCCACCACGTGCTGCTTACAGAATGGGCTCGGCACAAAGCATGGCTGTCAGTCGGAAAACTGCACAACATGATCGACAACATTCCCTTTACAGACGATCGTCAGACGATCACTGCTCACTTGAAGGAAGCAATCGCAGACATCGAAACGGCTATCGCAGACATCAGCGACGAAAGTGACGCTTCAATGATTCACTACGGGGACTGAACACGCTTCAGACATTTCCGCAGTTTTGGATGATGAGCACCTGATTCGACTGCTGTTGGTTGATTTCTTGTCATTCTAGAAAAGGCTGAGTCAAAATTGACCTGCTGCACCGCGGATTCTGTGTGCTTCGCGTTTCTTCCCAAGCGGTGTCTCTGCGTTCGAATCAGAACCCAAAATCATTCCGAGACAGCATTGATCCATTCACTTCGAACCATTGAATCGGGTGCGGCCAGATGTCCAGAAAGGAAATTCAGTACGACTATATCGTGATAGGCTCTGGTTCCTCCGGTGGCATGCTTGCATACCGACTGTCCGAGGACCCGTCTATCCGCGTTCTGCTGCTCGAAGCTGGCGAGGCGAGAATGCACTGGTCAATCCGGATGCCGGCCGCAGCCCGGCAGAACTTTCTGGGCGGACCGCGCAACTGGTGCTTCGAAACCGAACCGGAGCCGTTCATGAACAACCGCAGGCTGTTTCAGCCGCGCGGAAAAGTGATCGGCGGGTCTTCATCCCTGAACGGCATGGTATTCGTACGCGGCCATCGTCTGGATTATGATCGATGGGCGCGCGAAGGGGCCGCGGGCTGGGCGTATCGCGATGTTCTTCCCTATTTCAAGAGCATGGAAACTTATACCTCTGGGCATTCGTTCTACCGAGGTGATGACGGGCCTGTTTCGGTGGAGCGAATTTCTGACCTTCACATCATCGAACAGGTCTTCCTGGCTGCTGCGGTGCAGGCAGGCTATGAATTCCTGGGAGACTACAACGGCGCAGATCAGGAAGGAGTCGGCGAATTCGATGCGAACATCGGCAATGGGCTTCGATGCGGCACAGCAGCTGTTCTGCACTCCATTCGGTCCAGAACCAATCTCAATCTCGTCTCCCGAGCGCATGCCACCCGATTGATTCTCTCCGGCAACCGAGCCATCGGTGTCGAATACCTGCAGAACGGCTCGCGCTGCGAAGCCTATGCGGATCGCGAGGTCGCGGTTTCCGCAGGCGCATTTCAATCGCCACAGCTCCTGATGCTGTCTGGAATCGGTCCGGCCGATGAGCTTGACTCACACAAAATCCGCCCGTTTCTTGATCTGCCGGGTGTCGGCGCCAATCTTCAGGATCATCTTGAGGTGCATGTCAAGCACCGCTGTCCAGCCGGCATGTCCCAAAACCGGCTGCTGCGCAAGCACAATATTCTTCTGGCAGGACTGCGGTGGCTGCTGTTCCGCTCAGGCCCCGCAGCCACACCGGCCAGCAGAGTCGGTGGTTTTCTGCGCACCTCTGACGATGCTGAATATCCAAATCTGCAAATTCATTTCTGGCCCTACTTTCTTGAGGGCTGGTCTCCTCCGCCCGATAAGGACGGCTTCTGTTTTGATGTCGGTCCGGTTCGACCACAAAGCCGCGGCTGGGTGAAGCTGAGATCTGCTGATCCATTGGACTCTCCAAGAATTCTGCTGAACGGACTTTCCAGCATGCAGGATGTCGAAGAGTTTCGAAAGTGCATTCACATCACGCGGGAGATTGCCGCGATGCGAGCGTTCGGTTATTGCCGCGGTCCTGAGGTGTCACCCGGCCCTGATGTCACTTCTGATGCCGAAATTGATTCCTATGTGCGGCAAAATGCGAACAGCGCCTATCACCCCTGCGGCACCTGCAAGATCGGCAACGACGAAATGTCGGTCGTGGACAGCGAGCTTCGGGTCCGCGGAATGGAGAGCTTGAGAGTTGTGGACGCGTCGGTCATGCCGTTCATCACCAACGGCAACATCAATGCGCCTGCGCTGATGATCGGAGAGCGCGGCGCGGCAATGATGCTGAACGCTGATTGAGACTGAGTCCGGCGCTGATCCAATGCAGCCAAACGCAAATCACGGAAAGGACAGAAAGCAGCACCGCGTCAAGACTTACGCGCGGCGCGAAAGCCGGATCACGCCTGCGCAGAAAAAAGCGCTGTCAGAATTGCTGGATCGGTATCAGCTGCCGCTGACCGATGCAAAGTTAACCCTTTTGACGATTTTTCCAGAATCGAATCGATTTGCGATTGAAATCGGATTCGGTGACGGTGAGGTGTTGGTTCAGCAGGCCATGCAGAACGAAGACACCGGGTATCTGGGCATTGAAGTCTATCGTCCCGGAGTCGGCAAGTGTCTGCTTGGACTGGACCGGAACAGCATCCGAAACGTGCGGATTTCAACCGCCGACGCCCGCGATGTGCTGAATCAGCAGGTGCCGTCGAACTCAGTCGATGAGTTCATGATTCTGTTTCCTGATCCTTGGCCGAAGGCACGGCACAGAAAGCGTCGGCTGATCAACGCGGATTTCATTGAGCTTTGCGTCGATCGTCTGGTGGCTGGCGGCACAATTCTGATCACAACCGATTCGAGCGACTATGCTGATCAGATCTCGCAGGCGCTCACACAAAACTCGAATCTTGAGCGTCTTGAGCTGGAACGGCAATTCGCCCAGAATCAGGCTGATCCCAAAACCCGCTATGCCAGAAAAGCCCTTCAATCGGGTCATTCAGTGTTCGAGTTTCTCTACACCCGACTGGCGCGTCAACAGGCGCAAGATTGATGAAGGGTGAATTGACAGAAAATATTGGTTCTGATGATGCGCAAGCTTGTCTTTGGAAAACAACGCATGGTTGGGCTGCACTGAGGCTCAGCAGGCTGACTGACTTTGAACTTCCGGTGCAGTTTCAGCCTTGATGCGACTTTCGCCATCAAACAATCACTCTCTCCTTGATTTGTCTACAATAGAGCCAATATGCTTTTCCAGAGCAATTGTCTGACCAAGTCTATTGCTGGAACAATTGCGCTTTGCGATGATGTTGCAGAAATGCGAAGAAGATAATTGAAAATGACCAGCCAGCACCGATCAATCGAAGACAAACTGCCGTCGGACAGTCCGGCGGATCGCAGAGCCTGGCTGGACAGGAAAGATTGTTCCGCCTTTCAGCGAGACGGATACCTGGTCAAGCGCGGTCTTTGCGATGACGAAGTCTGCAATGAAATGCTTCAAGTGATCGAAGACTCGCTTTCTCCTGCCCTTGCACCGGTCGAATACGAGGCCGATGTTCATTACCCAGGCGCGCCGTCTTCGCGAGCCGCTCCAGGCGGCGACACACCGCGTCGATTGAAAAATGCCTTCGCAAGGGATGATGTTTTCAGACACTGGGCGAAAAGCAGTGACATCACACAGCATGCTCGCAACCTGCTTCAGACCGATGAAATTCTGGTCAGCCAGAACCACCACAACTGCGTGATGACAAAATTTCCAGGCTACGGCAGCGAAACCGGATGGCATCAGGACATTCGGTACTGGAGCTTCGACCGTCCGGACCTGGTGACAGCCTGGCTGGCGCTGGGACGCGAAGACCGTGACAACGGCAGCATCACTGTCATTCCGGGCTCCCACCAGAACTCCTATGATCGAGGGCAGTTTGACGCAGCGCTGTTCTTTCGTACCGACCTGAAGAAAAATCAGGCGCTGACCGATACAGCGGAAGTGATCGAACTGAATGCCGGCGATGTTCTCTTCTTTCATTGCCGACTTTTGCACAGCGCAGGCCGAAACCAAACAGACCGCGTGAAACTTGCTGTTGTATTCACCTATTATGCCTGCGACAACAAACCGATCCGAGGCACGCGCTCAGCTGAGCATCCCGATATTGAATTGAGGGCCGAATGATGCTGACTTCCTACCTGCTCTACCTGATGATGGCCGCAATCTTGCTGTGGATGTGGAGACGGGTCCGCGGCATGACACTGGAAGAAATAGTCCAAGCTTCCGCAAACGAGCATCATGAACTGAATGCGGTTTTCGAAACTCACCCCAGAGGCGGCAGCTGGCCGGAACTTTGCGGCTGGCTTGAAAAAAGGTCTGAGTCTGAACAGATGCAGCGCGATCCATGAAAATCAGCATCAACACATTTCGCAGAATGAAGGAGAGCGGCGAGAAGTTCGCCTGCCTGACCGCTTACAGCTACTGCGAGGCGGTTGCCGCGAGCGAAGCCGGTGTCGAGCTTCTGCTGGTTGGCGATTCGCTTGGAATGGTGGTGCAGGGGCATGACAGCAGCCTTCCAGTCACCATCGAAGATGTCGCCTATCATGTGCGCTGCGTGAGGCGCGGGAACCGCGGGGCATTTCTGATGGCCGATCTGCCGTTTATGAGTTACTACAGCGAGAATGCCACACTGGAAAACGCCGCGCTGCTGATGCGGGAAGGCGCGCAAGTTGTCAAGCTTGAAGGCGGCGCCTGGCTGGCAGAGTCCACTCGGCTGCTGGTCGAGCGAGGCGTTCCGGTCTGCGCGCACATGGGGCTGACGCCGCAATCCGTCAATCATCTGGGCGGGTACCGCGTCCAAGGCCGCGACCCCAATCAGGCAAGATCAATGGTCAATGAAGCCAAGGTTCTGCAGGATGCTGGCGCCAGCTTCATTCTGCTGGAGTGTGTGCCCAGCAGTCTCGGCCAGGAAATAACCGAAAGTCTGCAAGTTCCGGTCATCGGCATCGGCGCGGGACCGAATACCGACGGACAGATTATGGTATTGCATGACCTGCTTGGGCTTTATCCAGGGCGGCCCGCCAAGTTCGTCAAGAACTTTCTTTCCGATAACGCAGATATTCAATCGGCAATCAGCGCTTATGTTCGCTCGGTCAAGACAATTGAATTCCCTGCCCCTGAGCATTGCTATGAATGAAAGTCAGGCTTCAGTCTGAGTCACCAGCTCACTTATATTGTGCGTCTTGAATCGGTTGGACAGTCCCAACAGTTCCAGTGAAAAAATTCGCTTAAGGATGCCTGCTCAGCAACGGAATTCGAAACCGAGTTACGCCAGAAACTACAAGCGCAGACAATCTCGTAGAGCAAATATATCTGCTTTACTCAACCAACAAACTCAGCACTGCCAACGAATCTGGATTAGCAGGAGCTCAATTCTCCGCCTTCTAGATTTGACGCGCTATCAGCCAACATTTCAATCAGAAATGCGAATTTTGAATATGGAATCCAGTATGTTTCTATTTCTCTTTGACCAGGAATCGGGAGGCTTGAAGCGTATAGAATTTTTTGCATTGAAGCCTCCTTCTCTGCTTCTGACCGAAATTGCTCTAGTGACCACGGCTTCCATAAAGTTTTTGCTGCCTGACCGTTACTATTCCTGTTTACTTCCACCGGTCCAATAAACCAACCGGATTCCAACAGTTCAAATTCAGCATGGTTAGAAATGGAATCGTAAATTTCATCCAGCACTTCCAAATACTCCGAATCTTCAAGCTCGTAAGCAAAAACAAGGGATTTCTCGCTCAGGCCTTGCGGGTCAAGGTACGCCTTTTTCGCTACTCGAAGATAATCCATGAAAGTGAATTCATTCAGTGCAATCGTTGGAAGTTGAATTTCAACCTGATTGGGACTGTCACTGGTCGCTTCTTCCGTTTTGGGCTGTGCAAAACCCCATAGTTTCTCACTCTGCAGAGCTGGCAGCAAACAAACCGTCGCCAACGCCAGTATCGCAAGAATTTTGCGACTCTTGAAACTAACTTGCATTCTGAACATTCCCAGAAATTAGAAGTCGTATAAAGGAGTACAACGGCTTGACGGGAGATAGAAAATGGGTTTCGGACAGCATTTGAAGACACATGTATCGCGTGTATTATGCTCCGGTAACTTTATCTGTCATAGTGAGTGATTGTAAAGAATCAAATCGAAACCTGAACTCAATTATTGCATACTATGTTGGGTTGGGATTTTCAGTATGTGCCGATGTGTTTGAAACCTTGCCAACGAAATTTCGTCTGCGTGCGACAAAGGTTACGTGGTTTAGGATTTGCCAAGTCAGCATGTACGAGGAGGTCTTGCCCGAAATTCGATCAAATTTTCAACCAGTGAGTTGCAGTTATGTTTTTCAAGCGAAAAAGTTCCATGCCGTCCCCGAAGGATGCCTTGAAAGGACGTCACACCGCAATTGAAACATCCCAGATTCATTACGTCAGCAATCGCAGCATGTTTGAGCCCTACCCTGAAGGCACTGAGATTGCCATGTTTGGAGCGGGGTGCTTCTGGGGTGTCGAAAAGAAATACTGGCCGCTCAATGGTGTTTACGTCACCGCGGCGGGCTACTCCGCCGGCTATACACCCAATCCAACTTATCCGGAAGTCTGTACCGGACTGACTGGACACAATGAAGTTGTCAGGGTTGTTTTCAATCCGGCTCAAATTTCATATCAGGAACTGCTTCGGGTTTTCTGGGAGTGCCATGATCCAACTCAGGGAATGCGTCAGGGCAATGATGTCGGAACGCAATACCGTTCCGGAATCTACGTCTACGGCGACGAGCAGTCTCAGCAAGCGCATCAATCGCGATCCGCATACGCGGATTCACTACGCAGCCAGAACTATGGTTCGGTAACGACCGAAATTGTCAACGCCACAGAGTTCTACTTCGCGGAAGCTGAGCACCAGCAGTATCTCGCCAAGAATCCCTACGGATACTGCGGACTGGGCGGAACCGGAGTTTGCTATACACCGGCCGAAGCAAAAATCGACGCCTGAGACGACGCACAGCGCAGTGCAAATTCACCGCTCCGGACTGATTCGCCCGAATCCTCCTCAATAGCGGTCCAAATTGCCACCGACTGACGCGTGTTCAGTCGCAATTCCTTCCATTCCGCATCGTTTGCACCAAAATCGGCTGTTGTTAATACAAAATGTGCATATTGAATTGATCAGCGCAAGAAAAAATAGAAAACACTAAAAAATTATTTGGTATACAATGTGCCAGATAATATATTTTCGATATATTCTCTGTACAGTTGTTTTGAAAAGACAAGTTGCAAGTCACATGTCTCTGTCGGACCAGTTCGCCTACCGAGCGAATGTTGCCATAGTGCTGTGCAACGATCGCGCGCAGGTGCTGTGGGCGCGGCGCGTCGGCCGCGACGGTTGGCAGTTTCCTCAGGGCGGTGTCGATGCAGATGAATCGATACTTGAGGCAGTCTATCGGGAGATGGACGAAGAGCTTGGACTCAAACCGGAGCACGTTGAGCTGCTTGGCTCAACCAAAGACTGGCTCACCTACGAAATTCCCAGACGCTACGTTCGAGTTCGCAGCCGAAACAGGATCAAGGGGCAGAAACAGAAATGGTTCATGTTCAAGTTTCTCGGCGATGAATCGGATTTCTGCCTGGACTGCTCAGGCCACCCGGAGTTCGATGACTGGAAATGGGTCAGTTACTGGACTCCTGCGGACCGCGTGATCAGTTTCAAGCGGGATGTCTATATCAAAGCGCTGACTGAGCTTGAACCGTTTGTCGATCAGATACATAATAACTCGCGCTTCTCGAGGCGATCCGCGAACTGATTGACAGTAAGCACTTCGCTTCGCTGGCCGATACCGCGGGCGTAGTTCAATGGCAGAACTTCAGCTTCCCAAGCTGACTACGTGGGTTCGATTCCCATCGTCCGCTCCAATTTTCCCATCCATGGCTACAACACAGACCGGAGCTGTGCAACCGTCCCTTTCTGATTGAACAGCTGCGGAATTGGCGTTGATTCAGCCTTTTTTGAACTGAAAGATTGTAATGACCCGATCGACGCCTCTGGTCGTGCTGGCAAGCTGCTGCGCGCGGTCAGCGACTGACTGGCTGACAACACCCATCAGATAGATCACCTTGTCATACGAGACAACGTGCACTGTTGGCGATTGATCGTCCAACTCATTGATGAGCCGAACCTTGACCGCAACCTGCAATGCCTTGTCCCTGCCAATGTCGAGCAGGTTGCGCTGCTTGCGCACTTTCAGCTCATTGACCACTTTCTGAACTTTCGGGTGGCTTCTGGCTGTTTCCTCACACCACTGCTTGTCGGCCGCGGTCTTGACACTGCCAGTCAGCAGCACGATGGCGTTGACTGTTGTCACATTGATGTCCGCCTTGTGGCTGACCGAATCATTGGCCGCGATCAGGTTGTCAACCCGAAAACTGATGGATGTATCTTCCATTTTCTGCATGACGCCGCGGTTCTCCACGATCGGGGGTTGAGAATCAACCGCAAACGCCAGCCCATTCGGCGCGAGCAGAAACAGCGTGAAAATTGTTGTGCCGGCAATTGATCTAACCCATCCCGGCAAAACGTCAGAAAAAACAATTGCAGATTTCATAACAGAACCTATCGGTGAATCTTGGTTAAGTGAATTTGGTTGAGGGCTGTGAAACATCGATTCGTTGCGAAGTCAAACTGCCGCTACTCAGGCTTCTCGCCCTCTGGCAACGGCACGGGCCCCGGTTCAAAGAGGGGGATCGCACCCAACTCCGGGTCGGCCATGCCGGGAATCAGCACTGGAAGGCCGTCTTCAAAAACTGCCCAACGCGGGCTGCGCAGCAATCGGTTGTCCTCAGCGACGCGGATGATGGAGGTTACGCCGTGGAAACGGGCGCTTCCATCAAGACTCAGCACATCAATACGCGGCAGCAGGTTGTAGATGTCCACGCCCATGGCGAACAGCCGATCATAGCTTTGGCTTGCAGACCTTTTCTGCTCAAGCGCAGTCTTCAGGTCTGTCATTCTTTCGCTCTTGTCAAGAATCCAGTCCATGTCAGCGAATCGAATGCCGTTCAAATCCTGGTCCCTGATCTTGTTGACATCGCCCGGAAAAATATGCGAAGTCGAGTAGATCGGCAAATCGTGCGCTTTCAGGAAATCAAGATAGGGCTTGAGCAAACGCCCGTGCTCTGAATCGGCGCTCAAGTAGATGAAGTCGACATCCTGGCGGCGGCGGGGAACGAACTTCATCGACTGCCCCATCATCGTTCGAACGGTCTGGTAGCGACTGGCGCTCGAGTCGATCAGCAGAACCTGCTTGGCCGCTTCTGAGTAATCGCTCTGATTGAGCTCATAGTCATAAGCATGCAGGATGTGTCCGCCGAGACGCTGCCACTCGTCATTGAACGCGCTGAATGCGCGCTCAGACCACGGCTCCGAGGATTTGATCACCAGCGCGGTCACATGACCATCGATCAAGGCGCGCCGGGCGATTCCGGCGCCTTCATGCTCAGGTGCAAGCGCGAAACGGAAAACATAGTCCGGCAGCTCGGACCCCAGCGCCTCGCCCAGCAGCAGAGTCGGGACGATGAAATCCGCATAATTCACAATTTCGCTGACATAGCCGACACCGAGCGGCCCGACGATGAAATCGGCGCCGCTGTCAACGGCCTGATAGTAAAACCGTGTCGCATTTCCAGGCTGCTCGCCGATATCGATGACCTCGATTTGAGGTTTGAGCGGATTCGTATCGGCCTCGTGCTGGGCTTTGAATCCATCCAGCAGCGCATTGACGAATGCGCGGTTGACTGAACTCAAGGGGAGCAGCAATGCGACTTTTGCGACCGGATTCCAGCTGGCTCCAAGCCCCGCATTGATCAGGTCGTTCGCCGGGTGCTCCGGGTTCTCGCGCCGCCAGTTCTGGATGGCCAGGCTGTACTTGTAGGGATCGGCGCGGACTGAGTTGAGTCCAAGCGCCAACGCCAGCACATACCATTGCCGGGCAATCGGGTCCTGGGTGCGTCCCAGCGCGTCCCGAAGCTCATCCATTGTCATATGCGAGAGAGTGGCCCACAGCTGGTGGCCGGTCTCCACTTGCTGACCGCGGTCTGCCGACAGCAGCGAATACAGCTGCACCAGCTCAATCGCCAGGTCGACCGGCCGTTGCAGAACTGAATTGGAATAGGCTCTCAGTCGAGCCAGGCGTATCCGCTGATCAACATCCAGCGAACTGCTGCGCGCCAGCAGGGACAGCCTGCGGAGCGCGCGCTGGTGCCGGCCGTCCATCTGGGCCAATCGCACTTCCAGCATGCCTCGATCAACGCGCTCCGCATCACTGAGATGGGCGGCATCAATCAGGTTCAGAATTTCTTGAGCCTCTGGGCTGCGGCGTTCTCGAATCAACGCGGCCGCCGCCTTCAGCAGCTGCTCGTTTCTTGCAGATTCGTTGTCCTGCGCTGCCAGAATCTGCTCCCAGGCGCTTGGAACTGGCTCTGCATCTTCGCCTTCTTCTTCTGCAGCTTCCGCAATCTCCAGCTCCTCCTCTGGCTGAGCCGGATCTTCAGTGACGGTCTCCTCTGCAGGGGCTTCCGGCTGTGATGCAGTCTCAGACACCGGTCCGGGAGCAGGCGCCGCGCAGCTTGCCAAAATCAGGCATAGAGCGGCGAACGACAGGTTTCGAAGGCTCTCCAAGTGAACACCTTTTCTGTGAAAAATCTTCAATTTGAACCCATAATTGGGTTGAAATGCTGCGGGAATGGGATCGAATTTTCGCAAAAATTTTCTTTACAGAATTATATTACTTCGCACTGTTTCGTGAAATCGCCGGGAAACCTGTACATCGTCGCAACGCCGATCGGCAACCTCGCGGATATCACTGCGCGGGCGCTTGAGGCGCTGAGCGAAGTCGATGTCATTGCCGCAGAGGACACCCGGCACAGTCGAAGGCTGCTGGCTCATTTCGGCATCAGGACTCCGCTGATCGCGCACCACCAGCACAACCAGTCCAAATCTGCCGGAGCGCTGGTTCAGCGGCTGACTGCCGGCGAGAGCATCGCTCTTATCTGTGATGCCGGCACGCCGCTGATCTCCGATCCGGGCGCTCACCTGGTGAAAGCCGCCCGCGGGAATGGAATCCGAGTCATTCCGATACCCGGAGCCAGCGCGTTGAGCAGCGCGCTGTCGGTCTGCGGACTGGAACTTCGCCGATTTCACTTCGAGGGGTTCCTGCCGGCGCGACAGGCTGAGCGAATTCGGCGCCTGAAAGAGCTCAAGGATTTGGATTCCGGACTGGTTTTCTTTGAGGCGCCGCATCGAATTGCGCAGTCACTCGAAGACATGGCGGAGGCGCTCGGTGAGAATCGGGATTCCTGTGTTGCCCGTGAAATGACCAAGCTGCACGAAGGCATTCTGCATGGCGCACTCGGGCAGCTGGCGGCGGAGGTCCGCGGGAATGCCGAAGCTCTCAAGGGTGAGTTTGTGGTGATCGTGGGCGAAGGTGAACGATCAAAGTCGGATATTGACGACACAGTCGAGCGCGCCTTGATGATCCTGGCGGAAGAGACATCACCTCGAAAGGCGGCTGAAATCGCGTCCAGAATTTTCGATGTTCGACGCAATCCGCTCTATCGGCGAATCCTTGAGATGCAGAGTGAATCAGATGATGGCAATCTTGATTCATCCTGAGCTTCAAACCGATCTGTCACCGCTTCGCGACACCAATTCTGCGAAACAGAACCCGAAGCAAGCCATCGCTTCGCGCGTTTGCCGCAGCCGAAGATTGCGGTAAAATCAACTGCCAGGAAAAGAGCCGGTTGAGCAGTCGCCTGGATCGCGGTCCAGGAGGAAAGTCCGGACTCCAGGAGCACGGCGCCAGGTAACGCCTGGGCGGCGCGAGCCGACGGAAAGTGCAACAGAAAGAATACCGCCTGCCAATTCGGCCGGCTTTCGGGCCGGCGCGCAGGTAAGGGTGAAATGGTGCGGTAAGAGCGCACCGCGGGATCGGTAACGAGACCGGCATGGCAAACCCCGCCCGGAGCAAGACCAAATAGAAATCCGATAACGCTGCTCCCGTTGGATTTGGGTAGGTCGCTTGAGTCTCGCAGTGATGCGGGTCCTAGATGAATGGCTGCTGCCGATCGAAAGATCGGACAGAACCCGGCTTACAGACCGGCTCTTTTCTCGAACATCCGACAGCCATGTAGTATCATAAATCGGTTGACTTCGCACCGCCATATCATTGCTCGAACAGACGGAGATTGATCACTGATTCAGTCGGTAACGGGGGAATTCGCAATGCAGGGCGACCGTCAGATACTCTCATTCCACTGTTATTCTGAATGCGCGTTCCACGCGTTTTCTTTTTGATTGAAACAGGGCCGGGAATGAATGCGAACAAAGCCAAATCAAGGGGGTGAAGGCCAGTGCTGCAGGTAAAAAGTGATATTGAGATTGCCCGCGAGGCAGTCATGCAACCCATCAGCGAGATCGGCGGGAAGCTGAATATCCCGCAAGAATCGCTGATCCCTTACGGACACACAAAAGCGAAAGTCGATCTGAATTTCATCGACTCGCTCAGCGGGAGACCGGATGGCAAATTGGTTCTGGTCACCGCAATCACGCCAACCCCGGCCGGAGAGGGCAAGACAACGACTACGGTCGCGCTGGGAGACGCCCTCAACCGCATCCAGAAAAACACCATGATGTGCCTCAGAGAGCCAAGCCTGGGCCCCTGTTTCGGCATGAAAGGCGGCGCCGCCGGCGGCGGCTATGCGCAGGTCGTGCCCATGGAAGATATCAACCTGCATTTCACCGGTGACTTTCACGCCATCGGAGCCGCGCACAATCTGCTGTCGGCGCTGGTGGACAATTCAATCTACTGGGGCGCCGAGACGAATCTCGACAGCCGCCGGGTCACCTGGCGGCGGGTCGTGGACATGAATGATCGGGCGCTTCGCCAGATCGCCTGCTCGCTCGGCGGTGTCGCCAACGGCTTTCCCCGCGAAAGCGGTTTCGACATAACCGTTGCCAGTGAGATCATGGCGATATTCTGCCTCGCCACCAGTCTTTCAGATCTTGAGGCCCGGCTTGGCAGAATCAACGTCGGCTACCGGCGCGACCGGTCCGCAGTGACGGCCAGCGATGTTACAGCCCAGGGGCCCATGACTGTGCTCCTGAAAGACGCGTTCGCGCCGAATCTTGTGCAGACCCTGGAGAACAACCCCGCGTTCATTCACGGCGGCCCCTTCGCCAACATCGCTCACGGCTGCAATTCTGTCGTCGCGACCCGCTCGGCTCTCAAGCTGACGGACTATGTCATCACCGAAGCGGGTTTCGGAGCTGATCTCGGGGCGCAGAAATTTTTTGACATCAAGTGCCGCTCGGCGGGCCTCTCGCCTTCTGCCGTGGTGCTTGTCGCCACCATCCGCGCGCTCAAGATGCACGGCGGAGTCGCCAAATCCGACCTGCAGTCCGAAAATGTCGCCGCGGTCGAAGCGGGCTGTGTCAACCTGGAGCGCCATCTTTCAAACCTTGCGAAATACAACCTGCCGGCGGTCGTCGCAATCAACCGTTTCGTCTCCGACACCGATGCTGAGGTCGAGGTGGTGCGACAGCGCAGCGCCGAGTTCGGCGTTGAGGCGCATGAGTGCACACACTGGTCCGACGGCGGCGCCGGCGCTGAGCAGCTAGCCCACAAGGTGGTCGAGGCCGTCGAGTCCGACACGGCTGATTTCAGACCGCTGTACGCAAACGACTTGCCGCTTGAGGAAAAAATCCGCACCACCGCGCGGGAGATCTACCGCGCATCCGACATTGCGGTCGAAAGCAAGGCGGCAGCCTATCTGAAACAGCTTCAGGACAGCGGTTTCGGTCATCTGCCGGTCTGCATGGCGAAGACACAATACAGTTTTTCTGTTGACCCTGCCAAAGTCGGCGCGCCCGAAGGACACGTTGTCCCCATCCGCGAAGTCCGGCTTCTTGCCGGCGCCGGTTTTGTGGTCGCGATCTGCGGTGACATCATGACCATGCCGGGATTGCCCCGCATTCCAGCGGCAAACTCAATCAGGCTCGGCAGCAGCGGTCAGATCGAAGGACTCTTCTAGCAGATTCGCCGCAGTCAGGAGGACCGAGGCGGTGGCAATCCGATTTCGAGACGAGGAGCAGATCCGCGCGGCACCGTTTCACCCGCGGCTGTTCGGCACCCGCGGCGCAGTAACCAGCGAGCACTACCTGGCCGCTGACGGCGGCGCTGACATTCTCAAAGCGGGCGGCAACGCAGTCGACGCGGCTGTGGCCGCGGCGCTGGTCGAAGGGGTTGTCAACCCGCATCAGCACACCATCGGCGGCGAATGTCCGATGGTGATCCAGATGGCCGATTCCAAACGGCCGGTTGTGATCAATGGCAACACGATGGCGCCGGCCGCCGCCAGTGTCGAAGCCTACCGGCAACGCGGACTTGATGAGGTCCCCGATGTCGGAATTCTGGCCGCGGGCGTGCCGGCAGCATTCGGCGCCTTGACGGTCGCGCTTGAAGAATTCGGCACGCTTTCGTTTGAAGAGGTGTGCGGCACAGCCCTTGAGCTGGCCAAAGACGGTTTTCCGGCCCACCGCGGCTTGCTGCACATGGCCGACTTCGGCATTCACGACAACATCGACCGGTTTCAGCAGGAGTGGCCGAACAGCGCGGACATCTACCTGCCGGACGGTGCGCCGCCCGAACCCGGCCAGCTGATCCGCAATCCTGCACTGGCCAATGTGCTGCAGCATCTCATACGGATCGAGCGGGGAACATCGGGCAGCCGAAAGAGTGGAATCGCCGCCGCTCGCGAGGAATTCTACCGAGGCGATATCGCCGCCGAATTCGCTGAACACTCCAAAGCGCGCGACGGGTTTCTTGCCCGCGAAGACTTTGAGGCTTACCGGACCCGACTGGAATCTGCTGTATCGGTTCAGTTTGCAGATATCGAAGTTTTCAAATGCGGGCCCTGGAACCAGGGACCGGTGCTGCTGCAGACGCTGTCAATTCTGAAAAACCAGCCCCTGCGATCAATGGGACACAATGGAGCTGACTATCTGCACACCGTCATTGAAGCTGTCAAACTGGCTCTGGCCGATCGGGAGCAATGGTACGCTGACCCGAGACACGTCGATGTGCCGATCGATTCACTGCTGGACGACGGGTACGGCAGACTGCGCGCTGAACTCATCGACGATCGCCTTGCAAACTCCGAAGTTCGCCCCGGCGATCCATTTCACATGAATGCCCTGCTACCAGCCGAAAAGCGGATCGGCGGCAAATCCTGGGGACCCGGCACCGTCCATGTCGATGCGATCGACCGGCAGGGGAACATGGTTTCAGCGACACCCAGCGGCGCGTGGCTGAAGTCCTCAGAAGTGGTTGGCGCGCTTGGCTTCCCGTTGGGCAACAGGCTGATGACATTCTATCTGGAACCCGAAAACCACCCCAACATTGTGGCGCCGCACAAGCAGCCGCGCACCACGATCAGCCCGACACTGGTGCATCGTCATGGCCTTCCGTGGATGGTGTACGGCAGCATGGGCGGCGATCAGCAGGATCAGTGGATGCTGCAGTTCATTCTGAATCGGACGGTGTTTGACATGACGATCGCCGAGGCGATCGAAGCGCCGAAATTCTCGAGCCAGCATGTGCCGGGGTTTTTCGCACCGCACGAGCGATTTCCCAATCGCGTCAATTCAGAGCGGCGAATCGGCGAATCAGTCATGGCGAACCTGCGGAGCCGAGGCCACGAAATCGAGATTGTGCCTGACTGGACCGAGGGCTTTCTGCTGGCTATCGAGCGAGACCCCGAAACCGGTCTGCTGGAAGCCGGCTATGACCCGCGCGGCGCGAAAGGCGATGTCTTTCCTGCCGCCGCCCGCTGCTGGTAGCCGATTTGCGCCAAACCGCCGATTGGCGGCGTCTGATCTCAGCAGGACTCCGCTGCAGCTCAGACTTCCGGCACCTCGATCTTGTACTGCCTGCAGGTGGCGCGCACGGTGTTCTGCAGAAGGCAGGCAATGGTCATCGGGCCGACACCGCCCGGCACCGGCGTAATGGCGCCGGCCACGTTCTGGGCCTCATCGTAATCCACATCGCCGACCAGCCGCGTCTTTCCGCTTTCGTCCTCGATACGGTTGATTCCGACATCAATCACGGTTGCGCCGGGTTTGATCCAGTCAGCCTTGATCATTTTCGGCCGCCCCACTGCGGCAACGAGAATATCCGCTTCGCGGCACACCCTGTCAAGGTTCCGGGTCCGCGAATGCGCGATCGTCACCGTGCAATGCTCGCGCAGCAACAGAGCTGCCAGGGGCTTGCCGACAATGTTGGATCGGCCGACGATGACAGCGTTGCAGCCAGCCAGGTCCTTCAGGTAAGACTTCACCAGCGCGACACAGCCGACTGGCGTGCACGGCACAAGCCCGTCCAAGCCAACCGTCAGACGACCGGCATTGATGACGTGAAATCCATCAACATCCTTATCGGGATCGACTGTGCTGGTCACCTTTTCGGCATTGATGTGATCAGGCAGCGGCAGCTGCACCAGAATGCCATTCACCGTCGGATCTTTGTTCAGCTGCTTGACAAGATTGATCGTGTCCGTTTCGGAAACCTTGGCGACAAGCCGGTGCCGAAAGGAATTCATGCCGGCCTTGGTGGTCTGTATAATTTTGTTCTTGACATACACCTGGCTGGCGGCATTCTCCCCCACCAGCACCACAGCCAAGCCTGGAATGATTTCGTGCTGTGATCGAAGTGCGGTTACCTGTGCGGTTACAGTCTCTCGCAGCTGTGCCGCAATGCTTTTTCCATCTATGTTGTGAGCCATAATTCTTCGCGTGATTTTTTCCGTTTCTGAAGGCGATAATCTGGCTGAAAATTTTATATTCACTGCGCCGAAATCTTCCGTCAAAATGTTCAGAATACCGCCGATTTGCAGCTGTACCCCGCGATAGATGGACTGTCCAAGCGATGATTCAGGCAAATCCTCAAAATGGCCCGATTGAGACGGAGCAGACGGCCTTTGCAGAACAGTCCTCGAAGCGCCTGCCGATTGTCGGTGTGCTCGGGTCCGGCACCCACCCGCATGTGGAACGCTGCACCAGGCTCGGGACCTGGCTGGCAACCCTTGATGTTCATCTGCTCACCGGCGGCGGAGGCGGCGTCATGCTTTCGGTCAGCCGCGCATTCGCCGGTGTTTCCAAAAGAGTCGGCCTCGTCATCGGCATTGTTCCCGGACGCATCGGCGAGACGCTCTGCAGCCATACGCTTCCGGACGGATATCCCAATCCCTGGGTCGAAATTCCTGTTCTCACACATCTGCCGGATTCCGGTCAGCTGGGATTGAGTGTGACATCCAGGAACCACATCAATGTGCTGAGCAGCGATGTGCTGGTGATCTTGCCGGGCCAGCTGGGAACCGCTGCGGAGGCTGAGCTTGCAGTTCGATACAATAAGCCTGTCGTCGCCTGGCTCGATGATCGAAGCCAGGTTGCCGGACTGCATCCGGATGTGCCGGTGGTCAAGCGGTTCAAACGGGTGAAGAAATTCGTCTCTACCAACCTGCCCAGCTAAATGGATGAACTTCAGCGGTCGCTGCTGAACGTATTCACTTACAGCGACTTGGATCGAAAGGTCAAGCAGCGCAAGGACAAGGATCGCCTGCTTGCCCTGCAGTCAGACTCCGCCTCTCGGTACCTTGCGTTCCACAGGGATCGGTTTCTGATCCGAAGCCGGCCCAGAACCGCGCCCTGCTATCTCAATGCTGAGGAAGTCAGCGCGCTTAAGCCGGATATTGAAACGGTCGTGTTCCTCGGCTCGCGCAAATCGAAACACTATTTCGCCGCGGATATTCGAAACTCTCAGACTGCTGAAGCATTGATCAGCGAGTCGCAGAAGTTTGTCGGACTCAGGGAATGCGGGCGCGGCCTGAAGGCGCGCAACGCATCGCTTCTTTCCTACGCCAAGGCGATCTTTCACTGGCACGCGGCCCATCTTTACTGCGGAGTCTGCGGGTCCCGCACCCAGCCGAAGCAGGGCGGGCACGTTCGAACGTGCACCAGTGACGAATGCGGAGCGAATCACTTTCCCCGCACTGACCCGGCAATCATCGTCTCGGTCACTCGGAATGGAAAATGCCTTTTCGGGCGCCAGATGTCGTGGCCGCCGAAACGCTTCTCAGTCATCGCAGGATTCGTTGAGCCGGGGGAGAGCATCGAGCAGGCTGTCGCCCGCGAGGTGCTTGAGGAGACCGACATCGAGATCGGCCGGATCCATTATCACTCATCGCAGCCATGGCCGTTTCCCGGCTCCATCATGCTCGGGTATTCCGCGACTGCGACCAGCGAAGCGATCAGCCTGAACGACGGAGAGCTGCAGGAAGCGCACTGGCGCAGCGTCGATGAAGTCATCAGCGGACTCGAGTGCGATGAGTTTCGGCTGCCCACGCCGCTTTCCATCGCGTATCGGCTCATTGAAGACTGGTTCGACGCCAATTCGGAAGAGACGCTGGCGAGCGTGATCAGGCGGCTTGACGCCGATCGCGAGTGGTAATCGCGCACTGCGTCAACAAGTCTATAATGACGCCTTCACGCCGCCATCACATCTCACTGGGCTAGGTGCTTTCGATTGGTCATCAGTTCTGACACGGCAAAATCGCAAGTTTTGAGTGACATTCGACGCGCGCTCACGCAGTTTTCCGATACAGACCGGGCTGAATTCAAGTGTCGGTACGATGATTTCGCGGCCGCGCCGACACCGCGTCCGGTCGTCGACGGCACGCTTATTGACCGGTTCATTGACAAGCATGCCGCAGTCAACGGCACCGTTGAGATTGTCTCAAGCCACTCACAGGTGCCGGGCGCAGTTCAGGAGTTTCTGAAGACGCATGATCTGCCTGCCGACATGGTGATGGGCGACACAGAGTTTCTGCGCGGAATTGACTGGCCGGATGACTGGAACATTGAACGGCGCTCCGCATGCAAGACCGACGAAGTGTCGGTCACCGATGCGATCTGCGCCATTGCCGAGACTGGAACCATTCTGATCGCGAGCTCACCGCAGGTTTCCTCAACTCACCTGTTTGTTCCGGAAAACCATGTTGTCGTGTTGGATATCGGCCAGCTGGTGCGTCATCTTGAAGATGCTCTGCAGCTTGTCTCACAGCAGGTTTCGGGACACTCGCGCGGCATTCACATGGTCACCGGCCCCTCGAAGACAGCTGATGTTGAGCAGACGATTCAATATGGGGCGCACGGCCCCCGCCGGCTGCACGCGATCTTCGTTGATTCCAGCGCGTCTTGACGTTGACTGAACCGCAGCTTGGCCTCTTTCCATCCAATGCCGAAATGACTGAAGGATTCACTCCAAAGTCGAGCTACGACTTTGAAGATCTGCTCGCCTGCGGCCGCGGAGAGCTCTTTGGCGAGGGCAATGCCCAGCTGCCGCTGCCGCCGATGCTGATGTTCGACCGAATCACCCGAATCACCCGGGACGGCGGCGATTTCGACAAGGGTCTGCTGGAAGCGGAACTTGACATACGCCCAGATCTTTGGTTCTTTGACTGTCACTTCCAAGACGATCCGGTGATGCCGGGCTGCCTGGGACTCGATGCATGCTGGCAGCTGGTTGGTTTCTATCTCGGATGGCTGGGCAAGCCCGGCCGCGGACGGGCGCTGGGGTCCGGCAATGTAAAATTTTCCGGACAAGTCACCCGCGAGCATCAAATGCTGACCTACCGGATTCACATCAGGCGCATCATTTCATCGAGACTGATCATGGGACTCGCGAACGGTGTCGTCGAAGCGGACGGAGAGCAGATCTACACCGGTTCCGATCTGCGGGTGGGGCTGTTCAATCTATGACTATGAGAAGAGTTGCCGTAACCGGCCTTGGCATTGTGTCGAGCATCGGCAACAACCGCGCCGAGGTGACCGAGTCACTGCGCACCGGACGCTCCGGTGTGGTGTTTGTGCCTGAATACGAGGAGCTCGGCTTTCGCAGCCGGGTTCACGGCAGCATTGATATCGATATCGACGGAATGGTCAATCGCAAGGCCCGGCGATTCATGGGCGATGGCGCGGCGTTCAATTACATCGCCATGCAGGAGGCGATCGAGGACTCCGGCTTGAGCGAAGACCTGATCTCCAATCCTCGCACCGGCTGCATCATGGGCTCGGGCGGCGCGTCGACGGAGAATCTTGAGGTCGCGACGAGCCTTCTGAAATCCCGCGGTGCAAGAGCCATCGGCCCGTACATGGTGTCTCGCACAATGTCGAGCACCAACTCCGCAGGCATCAGCACATCGTTTGGAATACGAGGCATCAATTACTCGGTCAGCTCCGCCTGTGCGACGAGCGCGCACTGCATTGGCATCGGCATGGAGCAGATCCAGCTGAACAAGCAGGACATTGTGTTCGCCGGCGGCGGTGATGAGATTCACTGGACAATGACGATGCTGTTTGATGCGATGCGGGCGCTGTCGAGCGGATACAACGATCGCGCCGAGGCCGCGTCGCGCCCGTTTGACGCCAACCGAGACGGTTTTGTCATTTCAGGCGGCGGCGGTGTGGTCGTTCTCGAAGAGCTGGAATCCGCGGTCCGGCGCGGCGCGAGAATTTATGCCGAGCTTGTCGGTTACGGCGCGACTTCCGACGGTTTCGACATGGTGCAGCCATCCGGCGAAGGCGCGGTGCGGTGCATGCAACTGGCGCTTGAGAGTGTCGATCGCCCGGTCGAGTACATCAACACCCACGGAACCAGCACTCCCATTGGCGATGTGAAGGAGCTTGAGGCAATCAGCCAGGTCTTCGATGACATCCCCCGAATGAACTCAACCAAGTCGCTGACCGGCCACGCGCTGGGGGCGGCCGGAGTCAATGAAGCGATCTATACGCTGCTGATGATGGACGGCGGGTTCATCAGTCCTTCCATCAATATTGACAGCATTGAGCCGGCTGCAGAGGGCTTTCCGATTGTGCGGCAGCTGATCGAAGACGCGGATATGAATGTCGCCATGACCAACAGTTTCGGGTTTGGCGGCACCAATGCGACACTGGTGTTTCAGAAGCTCACAGACTGAACTGCGCCGCTCACACGCAGTTTGACCGACAGTGCCGGCGCCCTCTGACAGAAATCAGCTGCCTGTAGCCGTATGGCTGCTCGCAGTCTGCGCGCTGATCTATCTGGTCATCGCAATCGGCGGGTACACGCGGCTGACGGACTCGGGTCTGTCGATTGTGACCTGGGATCCGATATCCGGCGTCATTCCGCCGCTGTCGCATGACGAGTGGGTTGCGGAGTTCGAGCGCTATCAGGAATTCCCCGAGTTCAAGCACGTCAACCAGACGATGAATCTCGCGGAGTTCAAGCGGATTTACTGGGTTGAATACGCCCACCGCCTTGCCGCCCGAGGCTTGGCGCTGGCATTCCTGCTGCCGTTTATTTACTTTCTTGTCCGCCGCTGTCTCTCGCGTCCGCTCATTGTCCGACTCGCGGCAGTCTTCGCGCTGGGCGGTCTGCAGGGATTGCTTGGCTGGTACATGGTTGCCAGCGGTCTGGTGGACAATCCCGCGGTCAGCCAGTACCGACTGACCGCGCATCTCTCACTTGCCGTGCTGCTTTACAGCTACATCCTGTGGCTGGCCATCGGATTGCTGCCGAAGCGACAGCCGCCTGATGATTCCGACAGCGCCTATATTCGAAAGGTGGGGGTCATCTGCCTCTGCCTGATTGCGCTGATGCAGGTCAGCGGTGGATTCATGGCCGGCACGCATGCAGGATTCGTGATCAACACCTTTCCCGACATGAATGGCGAGCTGATACCGCAGATGATGGGCTCGCTTCAGCCCTGGTGGCGCAATCTGTTTGAGAATGTGGTGACCATCCAGTTTGTTCACCGGTGGAGCGCGGCGGCGGCGGTCATTGCGATCGCGGCGCTGTGGTTTGGCCGGTTCAAGACGCAGCGGCTGCTGTTGCGACGGCTGGTTGATCTGGTTCTGGTGATCGCTTTGCTGCAGTTCGGATTTGGAATCGCAACCCTGCTCAGCCAGGTGCATCTGCCGATCGCGCTGGCTCACCAAAGCGGATTTGTACTGTTGCTGACGGTGCTGGTGACAACACTCAGGGTGACTTGGAATCCGAATTTGCCAAATCGAAAAATGACTTGATCAACATAATCAGAAAATAGACGGAATTGCGCACGTTATCGGAAATAAGTGGTTAGATGATATTTCAATAGAGGTAATAAAGACGCGTGTCACAACTGGAGGAATAAGCGCTGTTCCAGATGTTCCCTTATGCTTATTCCGCCAGTTGAAGTAATGAATGACATGCAGAAAGTATTCTATAGATTGAATTGAAATTAACTTTTGGAGGCTTATCTGTAGATTAGCCCATCAAGATTTTCATTTGGAGGAAGTGATTTATGATTCGATTTGACATGAAAAAACAAGACGAACTTGATGAACTGGCTAAGCGCTTGCGCGAATCCGCAAAGCAAGAAAGGACATCTGAAGAAAAAAGGGCGCAACTGATTTCATGGTGCTTGTCTGTTGTGGAGAATCCTGATGAGCAAACTAGAAAGAATGTTGAACGGATAGTCGATGAGGTCTATAGATGATTGTGTATGAGTTGACCGGGTCAGAAAATCATCCCGAATACGTAGACCTGGAAAATACGAATCTAGTGAGCCAACTATTTTTCTTGGAATCACTGGTCAAGGCAGCAGTACGCCATAACCGTGAGTTCCTTTCTCAAACGATAATCAAAGCTCTGAATTTTCACGCAATTGCCTGCCTGCATATAAATTCTGGAGAATATCGTCCATGTGATGTCTCCGTTGGGGATTATCTACCGCCAAGAAATTATCGGGTAAGCGCATCAATGGATGATTTCGTAAATGTAGTCAATAGGAATTGGCAAAGTGCTAATATGTGGACGCTGTCTGCGTATGTATTGTGGAGAATCAATCACATTCATCCTTTCATTAATGGAAATGGCAGAACAGCCCGCGCGTGCAGTTGTTATGGGATTTGTGTCAAATCGGGAGGGTTGCTCAGGGGCAGAACGACATTGCCGCAACTATTGATGGAAAACAGGAGTCGATATGTGGATTTGCTTCAACAAGCTGATGAAATGAGTGCGGCGCAGAGATCCACTGAAGAGATTCTCGCACCTTTGGCCGGTCTGATACAAGAGCTGCTGAATCAGCAGCTATCCAATCATTGAACAATTTAATCTCAGGCCATCACTCTCCGAAAAAGAAAAGCTAGTTTTTCTCTTTCACAACTTGCGTCCCGTCTTGCGGGATCTTCAAGCGCACTCTTTTTTTGGCGGGCAATACCTCATGGTGTCGCTGGGATTCTGCCCAGTCTCTCTCGCCACTCTCTCCCGCATCTTTTTCCAAGAAGTCTCAAGCGCCTCCTCATGCATCATGAAATCGTATTCAGGATCGCATTTCATGGATTTACTGAAATCAAACTCCTCATCTATCCAATCCATTTTCGTTTTTTCCGGCAGCTGATTCACTTCTGATCCCTGCGTTACATTTCTTTCAATTCAGAAATTTACTGGCAACCGCCTTGGCTTCGTCCAGCGTCTCAACATAGTTTCCCTCGTCGATTCCTTCCAGCGCATGAAATGAGCGCAAAAGCCGCCCGACATGATCGGAAAGTCCCAGCACGACACATGGCGTGCCCTGTTCAAAGGAACTGACCACCAGCTGGCGGATTACCATCACCGCGCTGTCGTCCATATCTTCGGTTTCGGAAAAGTCGAAAATCACCACCTCATGCTCTCGGATGTCCTCTGCGATAACATGCTGCAGCGTGCTTGCAGAGGCAAAGGTGAAGCGGCCGATCATCTTCACCAGCCCCATTCGCGGTGTGAACGGGTCTTCGGAGTTGATGTCAATCAGCGGGACAGAAATGACGCTGTCAAGCTCTATCTTCTCGGCATTGATTGCGTTGATCATGCCGGATGCGATCAGGCCGATCGCGACCGCGGTCAGCAGGTCGACAAACACGGTGAGCAGCGCGGTGAGCAGCATCACTGTCACATGGGCCTTCTCAATCTTGTGCAGCCTGGAAAGAAACCTCATGTCAATCACGTGCCAGCCGATTCTGACCAGCAGCAGCGCCAGCACAGCCAGCGGAATCTGCTCAACCAGCCTGCCCAGGTCGAACAGGAAGAGCAGCAGACAGAACGCGGCCAGGATCGCGGAAACCCGAGTTCTTGCACCTGCCTTGATATTCACGATTGTTGGAATCGGAGAGCCGGAGCCGGGCAGTCCGCCAAAAAGACCGGAAAACATGTTTGCAATGCCCTGACTGACAATCTCCTTGTTGGGATTGTGCCGCGAGCGGGTCAGTGCGTCAGAGATCAGCGCGACCAGCAAAGATTCGATCGAGCCGATAATCGCCAGAACCAAGGCTGGAGAGATCACTCCGATCAAGAAGTCCAACTCAAGGATGGGGATCTGCAGATCAGGAATGCCAGAGGGGATGGCGCCGACAACCGGCGCATCTGTGAAAACGAACACCCCGAGCAAAGAGCCCGCCACCAAGGCTGCCAGAGTGGCTGGAACATATCGATGCAAAGCCAGCGGCCAGGCAACGATCGCGATCAGGGTGGCCGCCGCGACGCCAATGGCGTGCCAGTTGATACTCGAGAGAATTTCAGGCAGCTGCGCAAAGACTTCCTTGAATCCGCTTTCCGGATTCTCCAGTCCAAGAATCGGCAAGACTTGAAGAGAGATGATGATGATGCCGATTCCCGTCATGAAGCCGGAAATCACCGAATAGGGCGTATAGGCGATGAATCGGCCCACGCGGAACACGCCGAAGCCGATCTGGATCAGACCGGCGAACATCACGATGGTGAAGGCTTCGGCAAGCGAGTCTGCCGAATGGGTCACGATGACTGCCATCGCGATGATCATCGGCGCGGTGGGGCCCGACACCATGGCCGGGGTGCCGCCGAACACCGCGGCAAAAAATCCAATGACAATCGCGGCGTACAGTCCGGCCTGCGCGCCAACCCCGGACGCGACACCAAACGCAATCGCGACGGGTAACGAGATGATCGCGGCAGTAATGCCGCCGAATATATCCCCCTTCAGCAGTTTGAGGCTGTAGTTCACACTTTCATCTCCGTAAAATCGGCGCTTGCCTCAGCCATCTCATTGTAGAGCAGATGAATTGGAATTTGCAAAAACGCGATGCATTTTTTTACGGAATCCTGTCGAGTTCACCGCGCGAAATTTTAATCTCAGATGCGGCCTGCGGACCGCGATTCGCCACCCGTTGCAGGCAGCGCGTCCTCTCGGAACTTGATGCGATCTTCAGCCGAAGCCAGTCAGCCGCGATTTTCACATTCCAGCCACACTTGCAACGATATAATGCCAAAGACTCAAATTCACTAATTAGGACAGACAGGAAGTCAGCAGATTTGAGATTCAACTATTTCAATCGATTGACGCGAAGTGCGCTGAAGACAGGGGCGGCGGCCGTTCTATTGTGCCACGCACCCATCGCAATCGCCGCACCGGACGGTGAAACCGGGTTTGTCCTGAATTCCTTCTCATTCCTGCTGTGGGGCGCGCTGGTCATGTGGATGTGCGCCGGATTCACGATGCTCGAATCCGGTTCGGTGCGCACCAAGAACGCCTCAGTCATCTGCCTTAAGAACATCGGTCTTTATGCCATCGCGGGATTGGCCTACTATGTGGTCGGATACAACCTGATGTACGTTGATGTAGGCAGCTTCATCGGGAGCTTCACGCTGTTCTACAACTCAACGGCGCAAGAGATCGCCATGCTGGGGGGCGACAGCGCGGCGCTGGCTGCGGTTCTCGAATCCGATTACTCCACCATGTCCGACTGGTTCTTCCAGATGGTCTTTGTCGCGACAACGGCATCCATCGTTTCCGGCACACTGGCTGAACGGGTGAAACTGTGGACATTTTTCGTATTCACCCTGATTCTCACCGCATTCATCTACCCGATCATCGGCTCCTGGACCTGGGGCGGCGGCTGGCTGAGTGAAATGGGATTTCAAGATTTTGCGGGCTCGACGATTGTTCACTCGACGGGCGGCTGGGCGGCCCTGGCCGGAGCCATCGTTGTCGGCGCCAGGGCGCGCAAGTTCCGCGAGGACGGCACAGTCAAGAATACGCCGCCTTCGAATATTCCGGCAGTGACGCTGGGGGTGTTCATTCTCTGGCTCGGCTGGTTCGGCTTCAACGGCGGCTCGCAGCTGGCCATGGATTCCGCGGTCAATGTCACTTCCATGAGCATCATTCTGGTCAATACCAATCTTGCGGCGGCAGCCGGCGTCATGGTTGCGATGATGGTGTCGCGGCCGATACTGGGACGCGTCGATCTGCTGTCCTGTCTGAACGGAGCGATTGCCGGGCTGGTGTCGATCACCGCCGGACCGGATATCGTAACTCACCAGTGGGCGATTCTGATCGGTGGAATCGGCGGAATTATCTCGACCGCTGGGGTAAAATTACTTGAGAACCTGAAAGTCGATGACGTTGTCGGCGCGGTGCCGGCACATCTGTTTGCAGGCATCTGGGGGACACTGGCAGTTTGCATCGCAGGCGGCGGCAAATTTTCAGTACAATTGATTGGTGTGCTGTCGATCGGCGCTTTTGTGTTTGTCACATCGCTGGCGGTTTGGAAAGTTTTGGATCTCACGATGAAGGCGCGTGTTTCGCCGAATGTGGAGGCGCTGGGACAGGATGTGGCCGAACTTGGGATTGAAGCGTATCCTGAATTCATGATCATGCCCGACAGTGATGATTCGATTTGACAAATATAATGTGAGACATTGATTTTTGATCTCACCCCAGAAATATCTGATTTGGAGGTTATTTGATGGAAATCCCGACTGAACAGGCGAATGGAGCGATGATTCTCATTCCTAGTGGTCGCATCGACGGTCAGAATGCGCTTGATTTTCAGGCTTCGATAGACAAGGCGATTGGCGAATCAAATCAGCCGGTCATATTGGAGCTGAGCGACTTGAACTACATCAGCAGCGCCGGATTGCGCGTGATTCTTCTTCTGGCGAAAACTCTCTCCAGCAGAAGCATTCACTTTTCGATCTGCGCCATTGCGCCAGCAGTGAAAGAGGTGTTTGAAATCAGCGGGTTCGGCAATATCATCGACATCAAGGACACACGCGAGGAAGCGATTGCAGCAATTTAGGCTTTCATCAGACCCGTTTCGCCCAATAGCAATCCTTTCGCCCTGCTGAGCAGACTGATCAGGCAGATGCCTGGCAGACAGCAGGGCATTCACCTTCACCCCGTAAGATGTGCCGCACTGCAGCTGACTGAAAACTCAGCTCAGTTTTCCAGCCGCTCAATCCGTCTGACTTGGAATTCGCCGCCCGGAGCGATCTCGACCCGCAGCAGCTTGCCGTTCGGGAAGAATGCCGCATCCGGGTCCTGGATCATGTCCAGCAGTATCCGCGCGTTCCCGCGGCTGCCGATCACCAGAGGCCAGTCGAACAGACGCTCGAACTGCCGATTCACGCAGCGCATCATTCTCGATCGAAATTCTGCGCGGCTCTCGCCATTGGGCGGTGTCTTCTCTGCGATCATCAGCGGATTGACGATGCTGTGGCTCTGCCCGTTCCAGTCGCCGAGATGCCGTTCGTTGAAGTCCGGGTCAAGCACAATCTCAGCGGCAGGATTCAATTCGGATCGGATGATCTCTGCGCTTTCGGCGGTCCGCTGAAGGTCACCGGTGATGATCATCCGCGGCGTGAAATTCCTGCCGCGGAGCAATGCCGCGGCCTCTGTGACCTGCTGACGGCCGGAATCGGTCATCGGCTCCTCGCGGTCGCCGCCGCACGCAAACTGCCGGTGGTTGGCTTCGGTCTCACCGTGGCGCAGGAAGACGAACCCCGGCTGGTCTCTATTGTGCTCTTCGGACATCGGGATAAAACAGTCTGACAGGATTGTAGCCAAATTCAATGTCGAGGTCCTGGCTGTATGGCTGATCAGAGAACAGCCATTCACCGATCAGCTGAGAAAGATTGTAATCGCAAAGCGCCGGCGTGTGCCCGACTCCCTGCGCATGAATGACAGAAAGATTCGGATTGCCGCGCATGCGATCGATGGTCTCGCCGGTGGTGGCATCGCTCTCGGTGCCATGAATCAGCAGCGCCGGACAGGATACGCGGCTCCACTCATCCCACATGTTCAAGTCACTCACCGCTTCAGCGCGGTAGGCGAGGGTTGCCCGGGGATCGTGCCGATAGATTCGGCCGCACTCCTCCTCTGACCAGCGGGTCTTGTGGTGAAAGTCGTGCAGCAGGAATGCATCGGGCGCCCGGCCCACTGGACGGGCCGCAGCTCCGGTGCGGCGGAACATCTCCGCGGGTGTGCGGAAGACATAATGCCGTCCAACCGCAACCGCGCGCCGCGCGCGGCGCTCCAGCGGAATGAACGGGCCGCTGTCGTTCAGAATGATGCGCTCGACACGATCCGGGTATCTGACCGCGAAGCGCAGCGCCGCCGAGCCTCCGAGCGAGGAGCCGAGCAATGCGCAGCGATCGATGCCCAGATGATCGATCAGCTGATGCAGCTGCTCCACGCAGGAATCAAGTGTGTAATCGGATTGCTCCACCAGCCAGCCGCTGCAGCCGCGCCCGGCGAAATCCAGACCGATCAGACGGACTTGCGGAAGCAGATCCAAGGCCATGAAGCAGAATCGCTGGACCGTATTGATCAGTCCGCCGACGGCAACGACCGGCATCCCGCCGCCCCCGGCATCTGCGGCATTCAGCGGCACCTCATAAGGTTTTCCCAATCCGTATTTCGCGTCCTGCAGCCATTCGGGATGCACATACCTGAAACTGAACTGAGCCGGCCATCTGTCAACGACGCCTCGCACTGCGGCGATCATCGCGTCGTAGTCGCTCCAGTCGAAAGCATCCGCGCTCGGATGCCCGCGCGAGGCGTGCCACTCCCTAAGCGCGCGGTCAGCGCGGATCACCGATGACTGCTCCATCTGAATTGCGGCGGCTGGCGTTGGGGAGAAATGCCGCTTCAAGCCGGTGGGTGCAAAACCAGGATCGTGTAGTTCTTCCCGTCCTTCCTGTGGTACCGCGTCTCACTGACCAGAGACTTGACAAAGAAAATCCCCAACCCTCCAATTCTCCGCTCTTCCAGAGAAGAATCGATATCCGGTTCCGGGGCCTCATTGAACGGATCGAATTCAATGCCGTCGTCGACCAGCTCCACAATCAGGTTGTCGTCCACCACTTTCAGCGTCAGCTCGATGTCCTTGGAGTCTGTGCCCTCCCGATAGCCGTAATTGATAACATTGGTAACCAGCTCGTCCAGCGACAGGTTGACGTTGAATATCCACTCATTCGGCCACTTGTGAGCCGTGCCATGCGCTTCAATCTCATTGGCGATGCGAGCCAGCTCCGAAAGGTCGTTGTCGATGTCGAGTGCCAGCGTTGCTGATTCATCCGGGGCAACCCCGGTGACAGAGTTTTCATTCATGTTCTCGATTCCATCCAAATTTTGACTGTCCATATATTCTTTGAAACGCAGGACAACACAGGCGATATCGTCGAATTGCGGCGCCTCCTGGACAAAATCATTGACTTCTTGCACAATTGTTCTAACATCATCTTCGGGTCCCTGGTCCGGTAATGTTTCAATGGTCTGCAGCAGGCGCTCATCTCCGAATGCCTCATCCTCTGCGTTAAATGCCTCCGGTATCCCGTCCGTGAACATAACCAGGCGCGCACCTGGCTCAAGGTCGATCTCGCGGTCCTTGTATTGAATGTTGCGAAACATCGCAAGCACCATTCCTGCGGTGGGTTCCAGCGGACGCACGCCCTTGCTGTCCAGAAGGACCGGCGGGTTGTGACCGCCGTTTGCGTACTTCAGCTTTCCAGTCCTCAGATCAAGGATGCAGTAGAACACCGTCACAAACAGTCCTTCATTGTTGTTGCTTTCCAGGAAATTGTTGATGACGGACAGAGCTTTGCCGGGTGAGTTGAGGAATGCCGCCGTCGCATGCAGCATGGTGCGCGACATCACGGTGAACAGCGCCGCGGGAACGCCCTTGCCCGACACGTCGGCGATCGCAATTGCCAGACGGTGATCATCGAGCGGAAAAAAATCGTAGAAGTCGCCGCCCACTTCCTTGGCGGGCCACATGCCGCCCCAGATCTTGTAGTTGCTGGAAATATCCACATTGTCCGGCACCAGCGACTGCTGCACGCGGGTGGCGATGCTGAGCTCATTGCGAAGCGCAATCAGTGTCTCCTTGGTTGCCAGGGCATCGCGCAGACGCTGATGCTGGTCCTGCACGCGGCTTGACATGCCCTGGAAGGCGATGGCCAGCATCGACAGGCTGTCGGAATCCTGCTGTCCGTCCGACTCTGTCGAGTCGGCGGTCAAATCACGGATCCGCTGCTTCGAGCGCTGATCGTCCTTCCTCTCCACCAGCTCGCCCAGGCCGCGCAGCTCCTCCAGCAGCTCCTCGCGCTCCTCACCATCGAGCGTGTCAGCCAGCCCTTTCATTTCGCGGAAGATGAAGCGCTGCTGCCGGCCGTGCTGCCGCTCGCGGGAGCGGCGCACCCGGGACAGGGTGAGCAGGTTGGAGCGGAACACATTCACCGAGTTCGCGATCAGACCGACTTCATCATTGCCCGTGCTGCGCTCGATCTGGGCGCGCAGATCGCCCTTGCTGAGCGCGCTCAGCACACTCACCCCCTCGGTCAGCGGGGTGAACGAATGCGTCAGGTACAGGTAGATGCCGACAATGGCGATGGCGAGGAAAATCAGGATGGCGATCGTGGTATTGCGGCTGATCTGCTGCTGCTGCTGAACCAGCCGGGTCACTTCCCGGATGTTGAGCAGCCGGCCGACGAGTCCGCCCAGCTCGGCCGTCTGCGGCAGCACGATGACTGAGAAATAACGCCCGTCGTCCTCGATGGTCTGCAGATTGTTCGCCTCCGCGATCTCGATCAATTCGCTGTAGCGGTCCCACAGGTTGTCGCCGGTAGAGGCCAGCAGCCGGCCGCGCCGATTGACGATGACAACCGAGGAGAAGTTCACCTCTTCCAGCTCGGCCAGCGCATGCACGATGTCCAGACTGAGAACACCCAAGCCCAGTGTGGTGCCGTCATCAGCATGGATCGGAGTGCCGAATACCAATGCGGTGTTGCGCTGCTTGTCATTGCCAACGCCTCGAATCGGCTCGTCAATTTCCAGAATCTGCTCCACAACCGCATTGGAAACGATGGCGCTCTGGAATATGCCGCTCTGGGAGGAGAATGCGAGCGTGCCGTCGGGCAGAATGATGTCAACCCGGTCAACCGTCGGGTCCATGCTGAACTGCGATTTGATCTGGCTGCCGATGCGCTGAACCTCCACCATGTCCTCAGCATCCAGCGCTTCGATCAGCGGGCGGTTCTGTGTGACAACCCAGGCGACATTCTCCATGTCATCAATCAGGCCATCCTTGATCTTGTTCCACAGAATCAGCTGATCGGCAATGATCTGATTGGCGAAGCGCTCGCCGATCAGACTCTCGCGCTGAATCGCCGCGAACACGATGACCGCTCCCGCGATGACGGTCATCAACACGCTGAGAATGCTGACTCGAGTTCGTATCTGCATTGCCTGTCCCGGGGTATCAGTGAATCATACGTGTCAGTTGCCGGCAGTCGTCTTGAAGTCGGCGATAGCAATCATGTTCATCGGCGGATACATCTCGATCTCGCGCACGACATCGATGTTGATCCACAGTTTGAACCGCGAGAGCATGGCCACCGGCACATCCTCCGGTTTCTGCTTGTCAACCAGGATCTTCTCCGTCTGCACTGCCGCCAGCTTGCCGAGCGTGTGGTAATCGGACACCAGTCCGAACATGGCCCGCGATGCTCTCAGCGGCGCCTGCGTTGATGCGAAAGTGGGCAGGCCCGCCGCAATGGCTTCGGCGGTGTAAGCTTCCGCGTGCCGCGTGAGGAAGGAATCAGGCCCCATGTAGAGCAGGTCCGCACCTTCGGCTTTCGCGCTTTGCACCAGGCTTGGAAGCGTTGCGGGATCGGGCTTGCCATCCTCTCCGAGCGGAACCGGCAATACAAGCAATTCAAGCCCGAATTCGGGCGCGGCCTTCTCCAGCGCCGCGACATTGATTCTGGAGTTGCTGGAGGAGCTGTCGTAGATCACCGCGATCTTCTTGAAATTCCCGTAATCGATGATCGCCTTGAGCTGGGACTCGATGGTGGCGAGAAACGACACGCCGGTGATCGGACGGCCGGTGCTCTCGAAACTCTCGACGATTTTGGCGCTGATCGGATAGGCCACCAGCACGAACAGCCCCGGAATGCCCTGCACGTACAGGTCGGGATTCTCTGCGTCAATGGGACCGACAATGCTGCGGGTGGTGCCGGTGCCCCAGGTGTAGACGAGATCGGGCTGCCTCTCGCGGATCTCCTCGATGATCGGCGGCGCATTGCTGCGATCGAGATCAAGGCTTCGAACTGTCATGTTGAACGGAATGCCGCGCTGATTCAGATAGTCGCGAAATCCGGCTTCCACTTCAGTCTCACCGCGCCAGACGACTGCGAATATCTCAAAAGGCCGCGTGATTCCCTCCAGTCCCGACTGAGCCTGCGCACCCGAGAACGAAATTCCTGACAGCGCCAGCAGCACCGTCAGCTTGAGGGTGAGTATTCTCATTTTTCTAATCATGCGCATGTCCAACCTCCGCATCGATGGGCTGACGGATCGCAGTCAGATTGGTGATGACGAAAAGTGCGATCAGTCCAATAAGTATCACTCCGAAACCGACAATCGCGCCCTGATATCCAAACGCCGCGATCAGAGCGACTGCGATCAGGGGGCCTGTCACCATGCCCAGCCGCTCACACAATCGGTAGGCGCTGACGACTGAGGCTCTGCCCAGCGTGTGCCGATAGCGCTCCGCAACCTGCTGAATGATCGAATTCTGGGATGTGAGTGTCAGCGCATGCCCGACACCGAGTGACCCGATCGCCACGACCACCGCAGCGGACGGCCCGCCGACGAATTCCCCGAACAGCGCGGCGATGCAGCCCAGTCCGGCGACTGCCGCGCCCAGTGTGACGCACGTGGCATATCTCTCAGTCCGGTCAGCGAAGCGCGCGCCGAGCGTCAGGCAGAGCAGAGTGGCGATGCCATAAATCATCAGAATGCGTCCGATGGAAGGCTGATCGTGTCCGAGTGAATCCAGATAGAGCGGCACCAGATAGGCGATGAAACCGGCCACCATCATTTTTCCGGGAATCGCGGCGAATAGAAGCACCGAAACAAACCGCGGGTCTTTCAGCAAGGTCAGCCAGCCGCGGGCGCCCAGAATCAGAGCCGGACGAGTCGACTTCACATCGGGCGGCTGGGAGCTCGCAAGCGAGTCGCGGAACACTTGAAATAGAATCAATCCCGACAGAGTCGCCAGCGCCGCGGAGAGCAGAAAAGTCGCCTCGAACCCGAATCGATCGGCAAAAATGCCGCCGATCGGCGGACCGCAGATGATTCCTGCGAAGACCGCCGCGACGAAGACCCCTGTCGCCGTCGCCCGGCGCCGGCGGCGGGCATTCTGCGTAACCCAGCTCTCAGAGGCGATGAACACCAGCCCGTAACCGACTCCGGTCAAGATCCGATAAGCCACCAGATCGTAATAGCCCTGCGTATAGAAGTTGCCGATGAACCCGATAATGGCCGCGGAGATACCGACTGTGAATACTTTCTTGACCCCCACCCGATCAACAAACCCGCCGCCCAGCGGTGTGGCAACCATGGCGGCCACCATGAACAGGGTGATCGGCAGTCCGATCAGGACCTCGCTCGACAGCATCAGGTCAGTCGGCGCGTATCGCTGGACGAACAGGGGCAGAAACGAGCGCGACAGCTCTTCGGAGAAAATGAACAGAAACAGCGGCACCCGAATGCGGTCCGCGGCTTCCATCTGCAAGCTGCCGCCTCGGTCGAACTTGAAGCGCTGAATGATGTTCTGGTGAACCTGGGAAATCTTGCCGGCAACGTCACTGTCGATCTGCGCATCGTGCGTCTCCCGCACGTCGAACACAAAATCACTGTAGCGATGGCGCAGCTCCTCCATGGCCCGATTGAAGCTCTTGGTCAGCTGACCCACCTCATCGTTGGTTCTGACCGGTATCCAATAGGAGAAATTCCCCTTGGCGCCTTCCGACATGACCCGCCCGATCGACTGCATCGGCTTCTCGACCCGGGCAACGATGAAAAACAGCAGGAACTCAAATGTAACCAGCCAGCAGATGATGACGATGGTGATGACCTCCCAGGAAATCTCTCTCAGATGGCTGCGCACCCGCTCGCTGCTCACGCCAACGTGCAGAATATTGAACTGTCCGCCGCTGCCGGCAACGAAAAACTCAGTGTCGATGTAATCGCCGACGGTGCGGAACTCTGTCTCGCCGGCAACGTCGCTCGCCTCGATCGCCTCGAGATTCGCATTCAGTTCATCCGCTGAGATTCCGCTGACGTAAAGCAGCTCACCTGAAGAGTCAATCAGCGAGAGATATTTGATATCGTCGTTGGTGGAAAGAACGTTGTCGAAAAACTCTTCCACCCCAACCAGCTCTTGGGCGGGAATCTCAAGCCCCTCGATCGCATAGGACAGCTGCTCGGACAAGGCATTGCCGACTGCATTCGCTTTCTGGTGCAGCTGAGGATCCAGCTTCTCCTCGAAGCCATCCAGCGCCAGCCAAGACACAACAGACTGGCCCAGAACCAGCACCACAACCGCGAGCAGCACCAGCCGCACAAGCAGGTTGCGCTGACCGCGGTCGAACACATCGGTAATCGCCGCACCCGGACGCGCGTCTGCGCTTGAGGTCTTGAATCTGCGTTTCATACCGCTTCCTCGTCGAGCCTTCTGATCTCGCCCGTCGCGGTATCAATCGAGTCGAGCGCACTGAGCGCGGTGGCTGAGAACTCCTCGAATTCCGGATGGCGGGCGTTCGCCTCGCCCAGACTCTCGCTCTCGCGCTCCTGCGAGCTGATGTCAGCCAGCGCGTCGCGCATGATGCGCCAGTCTCTGAAATAGCCCGTCAGCAATCCGGCGCAGCCCAGAAGACTCAGAACGGTCATCACCACCGCAACCACACCGACGAGATACGAGAGCCGCTCCATCTCCTCAGACACATTGGCATCCAGGAACTCGCGCGAATATCGAAGCGCGACCGAGCCGACGTGCTGATTCAAGTTGTTCTGCAAACCCGCGCCGACAACGCCGGCATCTGTCTCCAGCAGCGACCAGGCAGATTTGCCGCGGTGCACCTCCCAGGCGAACATCCAGTCTTCCGACACCAGGTCACCGATGAAGCTGGGATCGGTGCTGAAAATTACGGTGCCGGTCTCATCAAAAATCTCAATGGAAAGGATCTGCTCATCGTTGAACAGCCTAGCTTCCATCTGCTCGTTGATATTCTCGAGGTTGACAAGCGCCAGGCCCAGATCCATCTGAGTCTCGATGGTGCGCTGCAGATTGTTGACTTCGAACTCAAACCTGGATGTCAGCAGGTCTGCCAGAATGCGCTCAAACTTGTGCACGCTCAGTACGCTTGTCAATGCGGTACCGGCAACGAGCGTGATTGCGAGCATCAATGCGATTCGATACGCGAAACCCAGTTTCACCTAAGGCAGTCCTCCCTGTTTGAAAGACCCATGCTCTGAACGGCTGGAGCGGACGTGGAATCCAGCGCTACGTTCAGTCAGGGTCTCCTTTCTATATCTCACTCAATTATAAGAACAATTGACCGCCCGCCAAGCCGATACGGACCGGTCCTGCAGCGGCGGAATGCAGAATTTTTGTGAATCAATTCAAGCACTACGCCGTTTGTTTGCGCGGCACAATAACCTTTCGGCTTATTTTATTGTCGCTCAAGGTGCGAATCTTGAATTTTTTCTGAATATTCTGAAAAAAATATTATTCTCGATTATTTCTTTTTAGTTGTTGATAATAAAGATTGTTTTAGTATTTTTAGGTGCTAGATGCTGAATTGATCTGAAAAAAGATGAGTTTTTTCTCAAAAAAGGCTTGACTTTCTCAAAATATGATTTATATTGCACTGCAACATAAACACTTTTTCACAGGGAAAACTCATCATGCAAAACAAAATTGTCAATCTCGTAAACGAAGCGGTCAACATCAACACCGGTCTTCTGACCAAATCAGTCAGCCAGAGCGTTGAAGCCGGCCAGACATTCGTGCAGCAGGTTTCTGACCAGGCTGCCGAAGCCCTGAACATCAAAAGCTTTGACGATTATGTCGCCAGCCAGAAAAACTGGAATGCGTTTGTCGTCGAGCAGACTCAGAAGTCCACCCAGAGCGCGTTCGAGCTGGGCAACGAAGCGTTCGACGCTTACATTGGACTCTGGAAGAAAGCATTCGCACCGGTCGCGCAGGTGATCGAGCCGAAAGTGGTCAAAGCGAAAGCCGCTTAAGAATCAGGATTTTCATTTCATACTACTCCTCCTTATTGGGCAGGTCTGCTATCTTCGGGTGGCAGACCTCTTTTTTTGCTCAGACGGCGCCGCCCTTTATGGGCCGATAAAGCAAGCGGTTAAGCCATCGTCAAATTCTGACAAATAGGGTGGCTTGAACTCCGTTTGCGAAAGCTATCCGAAACCAATCATTGCCGGCTGGCTCGCTAGACCACTTCGACAACGGCGATCATCCCAGCCGACTGATGCTCCAGAACATGGCAATGAAACATCCACTTGCCGGGGTTATCCGCCAGGAACGCGATCTCGACTCGATCTTCCGGCTGCAGCAAAACCGTATCGCGGACCACCGGATCGTCCAGCGCCACTCCGTTGCGACGGATAATCTGAAAGCTGTGGCCGTGCAGGTGCATCGGATGCTCCCAGGCTGTGCGATTCTCGAGCTCGAAAATGTACGATCTGCCCAATTGGAGTGTGAACATCGGTGCGTCAAAATGAACATCTTCCTGCACCACTCCATTCAACGACCAGATTTTCCCCAGCTCAATCAGCTGCTGGATCGTTTGGGGCTCACCGTTGAGTGTCGCGCCCGTCATCGCCCCCATCGCTCCGCCTTCGAAAACGAATGATATTCGTTCAGCTTGCTCAAGATTCGGCTGCGGCACTGGATTGTCCGGAAGGCGCGACGGAATGGAGATTCGAAGCGGGGTGGCTGTCTCGCTTCGCACCAGTCGCTTAACCTCAAAGGCGCGATTCGAACCATAGGCGTGGTCGATCACCTGACTGACCTCTCCGGGCGAGCCGGAAATGTCAATAATCAGATCCACCCGCTGACCTGAACCCAACACTGCATGGCTGCTGTCCAAGCGACGCGGATCAATCGGATGGCCGTCCAGCGCGATAATCCACGCCTCCAAGCCCTGAAATTCCAGCGCGAAGGTTCTGGCATTCGCGACGTTCGCCAATCGAAGACGCAGCCGCTCACCCGGATGAACTGTGAAAGTCTCGCTGATGTCACCGTTGACCGTCACCACATTGCCAAGCCGTCCGTTGTGGCTCGCGTCGCGCAGGTTGGAGTCAAACGGAACAATCTGCGCTTCCTGGTCAAGCCGCCAGTCATCCAGCACCCAGACAACATCCCGATCGACTGGAATGGGTTCAATCTCGTCGACGATCAGCACGCCGCGCAATCCCCGCCCAATCTGCTCCGAGCTCTCAACATGCGGGTGATACCAGAATGTGCCCGCATCCTCAAGCTCAAATTCATAGTGAAACGACTCGCCCGGTGCAATTGGCGGCTGGCTGAGGTGCGGCACACCGTCCATGCCGATGGGGATTCGAAGTCCATGCCAGTGGATGGTTGTCGGCTGCGGCAGCTGATTCTCGACTCTGAGACTCAAGGTGTCACCCTGCCGATAGCGAAGCAGCGGACCGGGCACTGATTCGTTATACGCCCAGACTTCAGTTCTCGGTCCGAATTCCATGACCAGCGGCGCGGACGCGGGTGACACCACCAGGCTTTCAGGGTTGGAGCGGCTCCAGCCGCTGCGGACTGGCAGACACAAAGCTGCAATCCCGCCAGTTGACGCGGCGAGAAACCGGCGGCGGTTCAGATCAATGTCAGATGTATTCATTCTTGGTTTGTAAGAGGTTTAATTCAGAATCGGTTAATTTCAATTGGGTACGCTCGTATGACTCAACTCAATTCAAGCGTGTAATCTGCTGCATCCTGGGCCGGAAATTTGACTTCGGCCTCCGGTCTGCGGTGTAACTTGAATTTGCGTACTTATTCGTTCTCTTAGAGCTGGCACGTGGGAAATTACGCCAATCAACTTACCTTCCTGCTGAACACTACCAAGGGTATCCAAGGCGATATCCAACGCTTCCTCGTCAAGGGTTCCAAAGCCCTCATCCAGGAAAAGAGAATCCACTCGGACGTTTTCACTGGACATTCGTGAAAGGCCAAGCGCCAGTGCTAAACTGACGATAAAACTTTCGCCTCCAGAAAGGTTTTTTGTAGTTCGGATTTCACCAGCTTGATAACTATCGACAACATTGAGACTCAGTGACTGTGTGTCATCACTAAGCAGAATATAACGGTCACTCATATTCTGAAGCTGTCTGTTGGCAAAACTTATCATGGTTTCGAAGGTCAATCCTTGAACGAAATTCCGAAATTTTTTTCCGTCTGCTGATCCAATCAATCGATGCAAATTCTCCCATTTACGCAGCTCACTTTTTTGCGCTGCAATTATTGCTCTCTTTTCTTTGACTCTGGCCTTGTTTGACTCATTCTGTTCCAACTTGCTTCTGTGCTCTGCAATCTTATCCTGCAGTTCTAGTTGTGAATTTTCGAGCTTTTCCAAACGCTTTTCCAGAGTGTCAATCAAATTTTCGGTTAACCTCTCGTCCAGCAGGGACTGCAGACGACTCTTTCTATCCGAAATTTTAGTGTTTATTTCCGACTCCGCTTTGCCAAGTTCAGTTGCCCTCTCAGTGAGCTCGTCCACTTCTTCAGGAGTCATACGAACATCAATAAACATGGATTCATCAGTCAAACCCTGGTCTTTCAAACCCTCGAGAAATTCAGTTTCCTTATTGACCAAGTCCGGCTCTCTTCTTTCTATCCTTCCTTTCAAATCATTTAAACGAGATTTCAAATTGCTCAGTTCATTCTGCCTTTCATTGTGCAATCTTCGGATTTCGCGATCTTGGTCTTCAGCGTTCTCAACAGCTTGATTCAAAAGAATTTCCTCAGTATCAGGATCTTTGTGGTCAAACAGCTTCTGCCGCTCATCTCTCTTTGAATTCTGCTGTTCTTCTTCCGCTTTAAGTTCGCGATTGTCTTCCTCGAGTGACTCCTGATGGGTTTCGATTAGCAGCTTCAATTGCTCAATACTGCCACTCAGATCTTTTATCTTGTTCTCAAGTTGTTCTTTGTCGTAAACCTTGTCTTGCCACTTCTTTAGCCTTTCTCGTAAATCTTCAAGTAGAGTCGATAATTCGAGATTCTGGACTTGTTCAATTCCCAGCGGCTTCAAATCATCAAGCAATGCCTTTCTACCACTGTCAAGTTTTACACAAGCTTCGTTCAATTCGCTTTCACGCTGAGCAAGCGACTGCTTGGCGCCATCTACCTTTTCAATTGCTGATTCCGTCTTCCTCTCGGCATCCTTAAACTCATTCTGGGCTGATGAGGCTGCTCTTTCAAATTGTCCGATCATCCGTTCCATTTCCTCAGCCTTTCTGATCTTGGAGTCCAAGGAATTTATTTTCACATCTATTTCATCAGGTTTTGGGTGGTTGCCTTCTGCATAAGGGTGCTCTGTTGCTCCACAGAGCGGGCAGGCTTCGCCATCCTCCAGTCTAGCCCGATGTTCTTCAAGACTAGCAATTGTTCTCAACAAGGTCAATTCACGCTGCAAGACCTTCAATTCATCACGAAAGCGGCTAAGACTGCTGCCATCAAGCAATTGCTCCAATTCAATCTTCTTTTCCTCAATACTTTCTAAAGCGTCGTCATACTTTTTTGTTTTCTCTGAGAGTATCCGTTTGCGATCATCAAGTGTCTTGAGTGCCTGCTGAACGGCATCTTCAGCCTCAGAGAGTTTGTTTTCCTGGGCACTGATCTCGCGTTGACGAGAACTTAAATGATCAACCTGCTGCTCTACACTACCGAAGCCACCAATCAGCCATTTATCCGAGGCGTGATTCTCAAGGTAGTTCTCAATTTGTTCCAAATTATGCTTGGAGTTTTGTAGTGCAGCCTCATCTTCTTGTTTGTCGTTCTGGTGTCCTTCAATTTTGTCCTTCTGTTCCTGGATCTTGAACTCGATTGTCTGAATGTTTCTTTCAAGGTCGCGAAGTCGATCATCTAAAGAGCGCACCTTATTGATGACCGGTGCGTTGGTTTTGAGGTCTTGTTTTGCTTTCTGAGATTGATGTTCAGCCATTCTCAATTCATCAGAGAGAGTCTCCAGGGAAGTTTTCAATGCAGGAAGAGCATTTTCGGCGGATGTGTAATCTTTCTGATCAGATTCCTGCTGCTTTCGAGTTTCAACGAGCGCAGAGTATTGACCCTCAAGCTTGGCGGCACGCTTTGCGAACTCTAGTTTCTCTCGATCGGGTTCAAATTCATCAAGCTCCACCTTCAGCTTCTCGAACTCATCCTCCAGTGAGTTGATTTCACTTTCTATATCATTTATATCGCGACGCCAAGAAATCGCTTTTCTAACATCTCTCATCAAGTCGTCCAATGCAGCCAAGCTGCTCCGACTTTCTTCAAGGGTTTTCTTAATCTCTTTCTTTTCTGCTGGCTGCAAGATTTCTATACCTGAAATTTCAGCTTCCAATTTATTCAGGATTTCTTGCTCTTCCCGTCTTTTTTCATGAACTCGCACTGATATCTGGCTGTAGATTTCAGTGCCAGTAATTTGCTCCAAAATTGGTGCACGCTCGTCAGGTGACGCCTGGAGAAAAGCTGCGAAACCACCTTGAGCGAGTAGCATTGAACGCGTGAAACGATCAAAATCCATACCTGTGGCCAACTCTATCTCGTTAGCCACTGTCTTAATTTTGTCTTCAATAATTCGACCCGATTTTGCATCTGCAATTTCGTGTTTAGGCGACTGGAGCTCTCCGTCTGATTTTCTATGAGCCCGATGCTGACTCCAATGGCACAGAAAACGCCCTTTCTGTGTCTCAAAAATCACTTCCGCAAAACATTCACCTGTTTGTCGCGACATCACTTCATTTTCGCTCTTGGAAATTCTGCTCAGACGAGGGGTTCTTCCATACAACGCGAGACAGATTGCATCAAGAACAGTGCTTTTTCCCGCTCCTGTAGGACCCGTAATCGTGAAGATACCGTCTGATGCGAAAGCTGGGTGTTCCAAGTCAATCCGCCATTCACCAACAAGCGAGTTCAGATTTTTTATTCGTACTTGAAGAATTCTCACCTAACCCTCCTATTCAGCATGCAGGTCTTCTTCATGCATCGACAATAGAATGATTTGGTAAACGCTGCGCAAATCATCTTTTTGACGCTCAGGCACTTCATGTGATGAAAGACATCGTTCAAACATTTCATTTTCATCCAGAATATCCGTTGGATCTAAGTCATCACGCGAACCCCCGATGCTTCCAATTATTTGATTATTTTTCACCCGAAGGATGTCAATTTCAGTATTTGCGACTTCTTCTTCCACCCGTTCGCGCAAATTTCCAATTACTTCTGTTCCATCATAAATAACTTCTATCCACCCGTTGAAATCCTCCTCTCTAAGCCTACCAATTTGACTGATGATAGTGTTCAAGTTTCCAGTGACACGCGCCAATCTCTGAAAGACTGGTATATCAATAGTCTGAACTGACGGCACCGAGGAATTGAACTCAACCACACAAATGCCTTTCTTCTGATTCGCTTCACCAAAGCCCATTGGCAATGGAGACCCGCTGTAACGAATGTGTTCACAACCGTTAACCGTCTGCGGTACGTGAAGATGTCCAAGCGCCACATAGTCAAAGCTTGGCGAGAAAATTTCAGGACCGACATGGGCCAAAGAGCCAATATAAAGCTCGCGTACCCCATCACCATCAACAGTTTTTCCACCTGCTGTAAACAGGTGCCCCATTGCTACGATTGGTACTTGAGTGCCGAGCTCGGCACGTTTCTTTTCAGCGGCTGCGGCGACATTGGAATAGTGTTTACGAATCCCGAATCTCAACTTTTGTCCCTTATCCTCAACACTTTCTCCCGCTTCAGCAACACGAACGTCACGGTCACGCAGATATGGAACAGCACAAACAATCAACTCCGGGATTCGCTGATTGTCTCGCAGCACTATTACCTCGTCCTCTGGTGAATCAGATGCGCCGCCGACAACGTGGATATCAAGTACCTTCAACAGTTCTCTTGGGGCTTCAAGAAACGAAGGAGAGTCATGGTTTCCAGCAATTACCACAACATGTCTACAGGATGACGCAGCTATCTGGCACAAAAACCGATAGTAAAGTTCCTGAGCTCGATTACTCGGTGTGCTGGTGTCAAACACATCACCCGCGACCAACAGAACATCAATTTCACGCTGCTGGATGATTTTCACCAGCCAGTCCAAAAAACTCTCAAATTCTTCATAGCGTTTTCTCCTGAACAGAGAGCGACCAAGATGCCAGTCCGATGTATGCAAGAGTTTCACTATGCTTCTTCTTAGAAACAGATATTCGATTGTAGAAATGTGAAAAGACAGCAATGAACTTTGAAAATCGCAATAACTACCGTCATATTCAAGATTCGAATGGGGTGATTTCAGTACTGATTCAGGAATTTCCTAGCAATCAATAATACCAAATAGGTCATGCATATTGAGCAATGAATCTGCGTCAACTTTGACAACAATCAAGTTCAAGTTCAAGCAAGTTGGAAAGTACAATTTCCAACAGGAGCTTTGATTGCAGAGAGACTGCTGTGAGTATTTACGAACAACATCTGGACAAGAATCCAGCGAATTATCATCCTCTGACACCGATCAGTTTTCTGGAACGAGCGGCACGTGTGTTTCCCAATAAAGTTGCAGTCGTCCACGGTGACTTGAGCTTCACCTACGGGGAACTCTACAGCCGCTGCCGACGACTGGCCAGCGCGCTGGCCGGGAGAGGCATCGGAATCGGCGACACAGTGGCCATCATGTCACCAAATGCGCCTGCCATGCTCGAAGCTCACTATGGCATCCCGATGTGCGGCGGCGTGCTGAACGCACTCAACTATCGACTTGATGCAGCGACAATCGCATTCACGCTTCAGCACGGGGAAGCGAAAATTCTGCTGACGGACCGGGAATTCTCACCCGTTGTCAGCGAAGCTCTTGAAGCCTACGGCTCCAGCATCACCGTGATTGACATTGATGACCCCTACGCAGAAGGCGGGAGCCTGCTCGGCGAAACAGATTATGAATCTCTGCTTCAAGAAGGCAATCTGGATTATCAGTGGCTGGTGCCCGAAGATGAGTGGCAGGCGATCTGCCTCAACTACACTTCTGGAACAACCGGCAATCCCAAAGGCGTTGTCTTTCACCACCGCGGAGCGTACCTGAATGCACTTGGAAATGCATTGGTGTTTCAGATTGACAGCCGAAGCGTTTATCTTTGGACGCTGCCCATGTTTCACTGCAACGGCTGGACATTCACCTGGGGCGTGACTGCAGTCTCCGCGACACATGTGTGTCTTCGCAAGGTTGATCCGGCCTTTATCTTTCCCTCCATCCAGAAAAACAGGGTCACCCACATGTGCGGCGCCCCGATTGTTTTGAACATGCTGGTTCATGCGCCTGCGGAACAGAAAGTCGAGTTTGAGCAGGTGGTCGAAGTTGCCACCGGCGGCGCGGCGCCGCCCAGCCAGGTCATTGCCGAGATGGAGAAGATGGGGTTTCGGGTCACTCACCTCTATGGTCTGACGGAAACCTACGGCCCCGCGACGGTCTGTGCCTGGCAGGACAAATGGGATGGCTGCACCATGGACGAACGCGCTTCAGTGATGGCCCGCCAGGGGGTGCACTATCCAACACTGGAAGACGTGCGGGTCATTGATCCTGAGACCATGGAACCCGTGCCGCATGATGGCGCGACCATGGGTGAGCTCATGGTGCGCGGCAACACAGTGATGCGCGGCTATCTCAAGAACAGTGAAGCGACGGATGAGGCATTTGCGGGGGACTGGTACCACACCGGCGACTTGGGGGTGACGCATGAAGACGGGTATATCGAAGTGCGCGACCGATCCAAGGACATCATCATTTCAGGCGGTGAGAATATATCGAGTCTCGAAGTTGAAGATGTGCTCTATCGTCATCCGAGTGTTATGGAAGCCGCGGTCGTTGCGAAGCCGGACGAGAAGTGGGGTGAGACTCCGTGCGCATTCGTCACTGTCGCACCCGGGCATGAAGACTCACTCACAAAGGACGATGTCATCGGCTGGTGCAGGCAGAATATGGCCGGCTACAAGATTCCGAGAACCGTTGTCTTCGGACCCCTGCCGAAAACTTCGACTGGAAAAATTCAGAAGTTTGTATTGCGCGAACGCGCGCAGGAACTGCAATAAACACAAAGTGACGCGGATTAGTCCGAAACTTTCTTGGAAGGCCAACTATGGCAGATTTATCTGAAGACATGGCCGCTTACGAATCCATGCGAAGTGAGCTGGAATTGGATCATACGGGAAAATGGGTAGTAATTTACGACGAAACATTGCAGGGGATCTACGATGATTTTCAAGATGCTGCGGATTTCGCTGTACAACGATTTGGCAGAGGACCGTACCATATCAGGAGAATAGGAGAATGCCCATTCACTCTGCCAACGTCCGTATTCCTTCGACCAATGCTGGCGCCTTCTGAAAGAGAGAAAGTCAAGGCGGCAGTCCTTTCATACTTGAAACGCCTCGTTGAAAAAAATCAAGCCAACTGATATCCGATGCTGTTTTAGAAAATACGAGGAATTTTCTCGCGCAATACTATTCCGCAATCAGCAATCTGAACTCCTTTCGATTGCTCTCAACTTTCCAGCCAAGCACACACGCTACAGTTGATCGCGAACCGCTTTGATCACAGAGGTGGTTATTGGCATGACTCCATGCCACACCTGAAATGATTCGGCGGCCTGCTCGACAAGCATGCCCAAGCCATCAGAAATCTGCTCCACACCATTATCCCGGGCCCACTCCATGAATCGAGTTGGCTGCTTACCGTACATCAGATCGTACATCAGCTTCACACCTTGAAACACGCGCGGCGAAACTTCCGGAAGTTCGCCATGAATTCCGGTGGATGTTGCATTGATGATGATGTCATACGCACCCAAACCTGCTTCGTGAAGCGCAGTTGCTTGAACATTCCCAAAATCAGAAAAGACATTGGCCAATTCATCAGCCTTGCTTTTGGTACGATTCGTTATCGTTATTGATTCGGGTTTCTGATTCAGAATCGGAGACAAGATACCGCGCACTGCACCGCCGGCACCAACGATGAGAATTCTTGTGCCAGCAAGAGGAATTCCAAGGTTGGACTCGATGTCCTTGACCACCCCGGCGCCATCGGTGTTGTCACCTTTCACCACATCACCGAGTGTCAGGGTGTTTACAGCTCCAGCCAGTTGAGCGCGTTGAGTCAGTTCATCGGCTAACTTCCAGGCGTTCAACTTGAACGGCACAGTAACGTTCAGCCCATTGCCACCATTAGCCTGAAAACCACTGACTGCCTGTTCAAATCCACCAATGTCAACGTGGACTGCCCGGTATTCCAAATTTATGCCAAATTCCTCTGCGAACAGGCTGTGCACCAACGGTGATTTGCTGTGAGAGATGGGATTTCCGAAAACGGCGTACAGATGTAGTTTCGGGGTGAAATCGAAAAGGTCGCTCATATAAATTCCAGTAATTTGATTTTTACTTTGTAGTCCAATTCAGAAAATTCCTGTAATTGAGAGTTCTATGTCTTCCCAGAATTGTCGTAAATTCTAGCCATTTTTCTCTTGTCAGCATGCAAACAGCGGGGCCAAATTTCAGCAGATGAGATATTATCGAAGTTGCAATCAGGGAATTTTCTATTTGTTCACTTGTAGAAACGAAAATGCCAGATTTGAAGTATTACAAAAAAGCGTTCGCAGAATTGAAGGTCAACTACAGTAGTGGCAAGCCTGCACCAAACAAACCCTGCATGTTACTTGCAGTTATTGACCAAATGGAAACAGAAGGTCCACATGAGAACTGCTTCAAATTTGAGCCTCAGCTACTGAAAAGTTATGACCGATATTTCAAAATAGTCGAGCCTTCAGACAAAAAGACCAAACCCTACTACCCGTTTGTTTATTTGTCTTCCAGTGGATTTTGGCAGTTATATGACCATCGCGGAGAACATTTCGAGTTCACAACGAAAAGAGCAAACGATCTTGCGGTTAACGGTGTCCGAAGAGTTACCGATACTATCAAATATGCGCGTTTAAATGATGACTTGTTCGAACTACTTCAAGATGCTGAGGCGAGAAGGCAACTTCGTCAGACACTAATTGAAAAATGGTTTTTAGACAAAACACAAAAATTTTGGGAAGCGATTCGAGAAACAAAAATTCTGAATGAAGTCAATGTGCCTTTGACAGAAGTTGAACAGATTGAATATATCGAGCAATGGCGAAGAGTTGAAAACTATCGCGACCCAAAATTCAGGAAATCAGTGCTTGAAGCGTATGGTTATCGCTGCGCTGCTACTGGATGGCAGCTGAGGGTGCCTATTCAATTGGGTCATGATCAAGGTATCCACTACACAACTCTTTTGGAAGCGGCTCACATCATTCCAGTATCTGAGTGCCTAGACAACAGAATCGACAACGGGATCGCATTAATTCCGACGCTTCATCTCGCAATGGACCGACACCTGATTGCACCTGGCCCAGACTACCGCTGGCATGTATCTAATTTCGTTCATGAACGGGCCAACTTTGATGAAGGTGTAAGACAAATTTCTGAACTGGATAATCAAAATATCAATTTGCCAAGAAATCTATTGTTGTGGCCAACTCAAAGCGCATTGGAGTTGGCCTTGGAGCGGCTGCTGGAGTAATGATGTTGCTTCGATAGCATTGCAATACAGATACTCTCAAGCAATTCCCGATTGATGCGCACCTGTCTTCGCGCCGTACATCATCTGGAAAATTCAACTCCAAAGCTAGCCATTCATTCCTATTGTTTCTGGATTCGATCAATTTGTAGGCGACACCTGATTTGCGGCTATAACTATACTTGCACGTTCATCTGTTTGACCAGTTGAGCAATTCTAAGATTGACTCATTTATTTTTGATTCTGAGTCTTTACACAAAGCGAATTTACTTGATCTGAATTGCCAATTGGAATCTGCAGGGCAAGATTCAATCAAGTCGTCTAATTTTTCCAGTGGTTCTGGCAACCACTTACCGCCAAGCCTTTCCACAATGGCTTTGTTCCCTTTGCTCTTGCTATTTCTAGCTACCCAAAGTGGCACCCAGTTCCTTTTGTGGTTTGCACTTGCACCGCTCCAAACTGTTTGCCTGAAGGGGAGAGCTCGTAGTTCCACCCGTTTATTGTGGGCAAGAACTCCGTTATCGAAACCGAAAATCAGCGTGTCTTCGTTAAGGGGTTTTACCGCTCGTTTGGAATTTACAACTGCTTCAAGACAGCGAAGAAGTTCTGTTCCTCCTCTATCCAATTTCTGCACCGGTTGACTCTTGTGAGCGCACAGGAACGCAACGAATTCATTTGATTGAAGGACAGAACCAAAAGAAAGCCTTGCAGGTCTACAGACATCTATTGTTCTGGCCAATCCCTTTACATGATCATCGTGCCAGTGGCTTGCACTGACAGAAATTACATCAGTTTCAACCGAGACACCTAAACTTCTGAGGTAGGTGATAGATGCCGGCTCCGATTTATTGTCAACTTGGCAGGAGTCAACAATCGCCCATTTTCCAGAGCCAATATGTATAACGATACATTCTCCATAACCTGGGCCAAATATGGAAACCTCAATTTCATCAGGACTCGGTTTCATCTTCCCAAATTACTGAATCCAATAGCGCCTTGGCCTTACTATACGCTCTCTTGTAATCTGACTCTGTATGTGGCGGAAGTCTGCGAAAATATAATTTCGAAACTTTACGAACCTGACCCGTTGGCAGACGTTCCCGCCCAATAATCCAACGTACTATTGCACCTATTCGCAACAACTGAAAATCATTGTCGCTAATATCGTCTCTTGAAAATATTGCTTGATCAGTTGGCATACTTGAATTTGAGGAAATATTTACCAATATCACCGAGAATTCGTCTCCTGTTATGGTTTCGACGTAACCTTCCCACTCTGCAATTGGATGCAATGTTCGCTTTGGCTTTATATTCCTTTGGTCAAACAGCCGATTGATAACCTTTGGAAACGAGTTTTCAATGTCAAGTTCCTCCACTGACTGACCACCCATAGTGGCGCTGGAGTCTGAACCAACGTAACTTAATCCGTCGAACTCAGCAGATTGATGTTGAAATCGATCATCAAATATGTAAGCGTGATACACACTTTCCCTTAATTTTTGATCAAAATAATGATCTGGATTTTGTTCCATATGAGATTCAGACTCACCATATGGGAATTCGGAAAAATTGGAATTAAGCGCTGAATTTCTCACATTTTTTCTCCAATATTGATTACGAGTTCAAGAATATTTAGGTTAGTGATCGCTGCGAAGCAGTATCACTTTTGAGGAACTAATTTTCTAACTCTCTGATTTTATCGAAATCGCAAAATTTGTTCCTTTGTCGAAGGCGGTTCCGTCCACCGACGGAACTTGGGATTAACCTTAATATTCTAGAAGGCTTGAGGCCGGAATTTCTTTACGTTTGAGTCAAATTTTGAAATTTTGGTGAAAACCGAGCCAATTGAGTTAACCGCCACACGACTTGACGGTTTGAGGCAGCGCCTCGCTAGATATTAATCGAACTTCCACTTCAATCTACGTTTCAAATGGCAAATCAACTAATTCGTCAATATCCTCCAGTGTTTCGGGTAACCACCGGCCACTAAGTCTTTCCACAACTGCCTCGTTTCCTGTACATCCGCTATTCTTGGCTACCCAAAGCGGCACCCAATTTTGTTTGTGGTTTGCTTTTGCGTCACTCCATGTTCCACCTTTCCCATCTTCACTGGCGACAACAATTGTTGCGTCTGACAGGCAGTAAATGTAGGAATTCCGCTCCAGTGCGTTGTATGCCCGAAATCCCACTTCTGGATTGAACGGGGAAAGAAGAACTAAGTTGCCAGATTGAAGTTGTGACCGATAACTTCTGGAAGTCACAGCCCGCAACAGACCATGTGACAAAATTTCGATGACCGATCCATCGTTTTCAAGTGCTCCTAGCCTTGCATGTTCATCTACCCCTCGCACACCACCGGACACAACTGTGTATTCTTGCTCAGCTGCCAATTTTGCCAAGAAACTGGTAAATTCCAAATCTTGATCATCGGCAACGCGGCTACCAACGATAGCGATGCGTTTTGGTTTGACGACCTTCCGCAAATCTCCAAATCCAAACAACAATGGCGGAGCCCGAAAACCAAGTCTTTGTTTCAGCGATTTGGGGTAATCTCGATCAAACAAAGACAGGCACCAAATTCCAGCGCTTTCCCATCTTTCTCGATATATGCCAATGGCGAAGCCACGCTGGAACAGGTTTTCCAGACGCTGGACTGTGACTTTTGGATCATCCCAGCCAATCAGATCGTCGTGAAGACTTTCTCCGATCAATCTGGATGGCGTTAACTTTCTGCTGGATAGCCAGCCTGCGAATCTTGACCACTCCGATAGAGTCAGAGGTTTTTCAACACCTTTAGAATCAGTCAGTTGTAATGTCAGCAACGCTGACGCTTCGCAGTCTGGAGTCAATTGAATTGGATGCCCGATTTGTTGTAGATTGAATTCATGGAATGAGTAGGGTAGAATGACAAGAGATGGGCATATTTCTGGCGATGCGGTTGAACAGATTATTGATTTTTCTCAGGGTTGTGTCAACTTTACGATAGTCTGCCCAACGAATGGTTATTTGTCGATTTCAATATAGAACTTATTGACGAGGTGAACTCATGACAGAGAATGCACTTCAAAAAAATATTGACGCGTTTAACAACATAAAGAACGAATTGGAATGTGAGAATTTTGGTCGCACCGCACTGATGCACGATGGAAAATTGATTTCAATCTTTAACGATAAGTTTGATGCATTCAACGTTGGGTGTGATCGGTTTGGAATTGGCAACTTTGCGATTCAAACCTTTGGTGAAGCACCAGTTTCGCTAGGTATTCATACATTGTGTTTGCGAAAATAGCATTGGAGTATTGGTAAATTGCCCTCAGTTGCTATGGTTCGGTTGTGAGTCATGGATCCAATCTACGAAAAATCAGGTCGTGTTGTCGGTTGGAAGAAAAACAATGACCTGTATTTTCTGAATGGTGAGCACGTTGGTGTTATCAACAATGGAAATGTCTTTGGGCACTACGGACAACAATTCGGTGTATTTGCGAAAGGATTTTTTCGCGACCACAACGGTAATGCAGTAGCTTTTGTTTCAGGAGCTGAGGGAGGGCCAATATTACCAATCCGGTCAATCCCACCAATACCACCGATTCCAGCAATGCCACCGATTCCAGCAATTCCTTCGTTACCGATGATCCCAAGAATTCCCTCACTCAATTGGGGATATTCTTGGGATGAGTTTATTTCTGGTTAAAAGAAGCCAGTAAATTCATCAATCCAAAGCAAAATACCCTGTAACAAACAAGAAATTACTTTGAACACCAAGTTCGTGATTTGGTTAAATTTCATTTCTGGAATTTGCTAGGGTTGTTGTGTTTGGTATTCAACGAAACTTCTATTCGATAACGCGACTACTTCAACCATAGATCTACTAAATTTGGTAACACCGAAACGTGTTACAATTTCGTTCTCACATTTTGACTATCCACGAAAGTAGTCACAATCAATTGGCCTTTGGTTTCCTCTTTGCTAGATTAGTCCTAAGTTCCGTCAATGGACGGAACCGCCTTCGGCAAAGGAACAAATTTTGCGATTTCCATAAAATCAGACAGTTACAAAACTAGTTCCTTAAAAGGAGTTTACTCTACTCTAATCGGTTTACTCACGGTATCCTCAAGAAACAGGACAGTCGATGACTTACTTAGATCGCAAAGAACTCTATGGTTCTATCGAAAGAACCCGTGATACTAAGGTGCTGTCTTATATTACAAGTGATCGCCTTGGTATGGAAACTATGATCGCTAAAGATTGCATTAATCCATTTGTTGATCTTCTTGAGAACATAGGACGAACTAAACGTATTTCCCTGATCCTTCATACGAATGGAGGCGATACCCTTGCAGCATGGCGGTTGGTGAATCTTTTGAGAATGTTCTGCGACGAGCTCGAAGTTATGATTCCGCTGAATGCTCTTAGTGCCGGTACCCTAGTTTCAATAGGTGCTAACCGGGTTGTGATGACTAGGCAAGCCGCCTTGGGGCCAATTGACCCAAGTCTAAACCATCCGTTAAACCCACAAGCCAATATTGATGGTCAATCAAAACATGTCCCCGTTAGCGTCGAGAGTGTCCGCGGCTACCTTGATGCTGCTCGCGAAGAATTAAAAATTAAAGGGGAGAAATCACTAGCTTCAGTTCTATTGAATTTAGCTGGGCACGTCCATCCGTTAGTTCTTGGTGCAATATTTAGATCTCAAACTCAAATTCGATATTTGGCAAAAAAGTTGCTAACTGAGCAAGTAAAAAACGAGGAAAAAGTCGAATCAATCATAAAATTTCTCTGTGCAGATTCGGGTAGCCATGACTACACGATTGACCGTCGTGAAGCGGCCGACTTGGGTCTAAACATTGACAAACCGTCTGATGAACTGTATAAAGTCTTAAGAGAAGTTCGTCTGAGTTATACTGAAGAACTTAAATTGCTTGAGCCATTTACGCCGCAAGTTTTTCTGGTACATGCAGAAATTGATCAGGCTGTAGACTATTCCATAAAAAGAGGCTTAGTGGAATCAACAGATGGTGGGTGTTATGGCTTTTTGTCCGAAGGAACTTTCACACGTGTTCAAATCCCTATAAACAGCGGGATGCATGAAGGCGTTAAAGACGATAGGATTTTTCAAGGCTGGAGGAAATTGATATGACACTTATGAAACTCGACAGTGCAGATGCCAGTTTCTATTACCACGAAGATTCAGCAGCAGATTTCGCTCGAATGGATTCATCGGCAGTTTATGGCAACCTTGCCGACGCGATGAAGAACGCCACGGTGTTGCTTCCGCGCCCTAAAATTGTTCAGATAATGGAAGTAAATCGGATTCCTGAAAGTATTCCGAATAGATAATGAGAGGGATTTGTGCTGTGCCGATATTTCGTTCTCGGCATTGGATTTTAACCATCCCGGGACATTGAAATAACCGACCCGAGGCGCTCACTCCACTGATTCGGTGTGACTCCAGAACCTGAAGGCGAGTTTTTCAATTTCCCGACTGCGCGTTTGGGGTGTAATTCCCGATTATGTTGAATTCAACATAATTCCGAAAACCGCATAAAGGAGCTGGGCTACGGCTGATTAGGGCTTTGCTCTGAACCAGATCAGCCGCCGAAAAAGAACCCACCGATCAAACGGCTCGGATTCAGCGTGAACGCACCGGCAATCGTCGCACCGACAAGGCATCCGATCATTGCGGAGAAATGGGCTCGACGATTTCCGCGGCGGATCATGAAGATCGCGTACACCATTGAAATCAGTGTGAATGCCGACAGCCCATGAATGAAGCTGAACCCCCCGGGATTGATGTCGCGTATCGCAAATGAGCCCGCGGCAACCAAAGTCATCATCACAACCCAGATACGTCCCATGAGTTTGTGACGCGGTGTGCCTTTGGTCATGCTGAGAATGAAGATGCCGAGTGTGACGGCGCCGACAGCAAATGCAATGTGAGTCCCGATTATCAGTGCATACATCGTTCGTTTCCTGATCCTAAAAATCGTCAAGTATAACCACGATTCAGCACAAACCTGCCCGATTCAGCGAAATTACCCCCGAAATTGCAATCTGTTGGGAAGTAAATTCGCTTACGCCGTTGAAAATTTTTGGCAATGCCGGTCACAACAGACTGCGAATTGCGTAAAATCGCAGTAAAGTGAATTCCAACAAGCGGGATCAAAATCCCCGCTTCGAGAATCTAGGGAGGAGACGATGTACAAGGTTTGGGAGATCGAAGATCAGATCTGGGAGCTGGAAAGTTTCTATGTCCATTTCATTCATCAAGGAAGCAGGAGGCGGCTGCACGCCAATTGGGAAGGGTTGCCTGAGTATCCGCACGAACTGCCGGCGCCTGACAACATGACCGCGAATCGCTGGCGCCGGCTGCGCTTCAATCCAGCCTATCCGGATTATGCGGTGAGGGTGCTCCTGGGCGACGGCAAGCCGGCCAGAGGCCCGGAGCGGCTGTACACGATCCGGCGGAGCTATTGAGCGGCAAGTTTTGTCATTTGAACCGCGCAATGCTGAATAAATTCCAGTCAAAGTCCCAGCTGGGAACACAGCACGCCGAAATCCGGCAGCGCATCCGCTGGAGTTTCGCCAGTCAGCGCAACAAGCCATCCGTTGCTTCGAACTACAGGTAAGCCAGCACGATTCCGCCAAACACTGAGGCGCCAAACCAGCTGTTGCCCAAGAACGCGGCAAAAAACTCCGCGCGGTCATCTTCGCGGCACGAATACTGATGCCAGATGCTGACCATTGCCGCGCCTGCAAGACCCAGAAAATAATACCAATTGAAGTGCTCCAGATACCCGATCACACAAAGAAGCGCGAGCGTCACCACCTGGCAGATTCCGATCACCAGACGGTCGCGGTCCCCGCTTAGCGTCGCCAGTGATTTAACTCCGATCCGAAGATCGTCATTCCGGTCAACCATTGCGTAGAAGGTGTCATAAGCGCCGGCCCAGGCAATGTTCGCCAGGAGCAGCAGCCATCCGATCAGCGGAACTGTGTCCAGATGCGCTGCGAACGCAATCGGAATCCCCCATCCGAAAGCAATGCCGAGATAGAACTGCGGCAGTCCTGTCACTCGTTTCAGAAAAGGGTATGAGGCGGCAAGAAACAGCCCGATGAACGCCAGAATGATCGACAGGCGATTCAGAAACAGGACCAGTATGAATCCAATCAAACTCAGGCAAACGAAGAGAATCAGCGCCTCTCGGACCGAGACCTCGCGCGTCGCCAGCGGCCGATCCTGCGTCCGTTCGACATGCGGATCAAAATCGCGGTCCGCGAAGTCGTTCACCACACAACCGGCAGAGCGCATGACAAAGACACCGATCACCATGATCAGCACAATGTGAGGCTGCGGCTGTCCGCCGCCGGCAATCCAGAGCGCCCACAGAGTCGGCCATAGCAGCAGCAGACTCCCAATCGGCTTGTCCAGCCGCATCAGACGCGCATAGGCGCCCAGCCGGTCAGACAGCACTGTACTGACCCTCGCGAATCGTCCAGCGTCGAATCAGGGATTCAATCAGCTCCGGATGCCCTTCCAGGATCAGCTCCGCCGCCTTGATGACATCTTCCAGCAGATCCCTGTCGCGCGGAAATTCAGCAATGCGGAACATCTGCGCGCCTGTTTGTTTTGTTCCGAGCAGTTCCCCCGCACCTCGCAGTTTCAGGTCCTGCTCCGCTATCTTGAATCCGTCAGTCGTCTCGCGCATGACCTGCAGCCGCTTTCGGGACATGTCCGACAAAGGTCCCTTGTACACTAGCACACACATCGCCTGAGCGGCGCCGCGCCCAACTCGCCCGCGCAGCTGGTGCAGTTGTGAAAGCCCCAGCCGCTCAGCGCTCTCGATCACCATCAGGCTTGCATTCGGCACATCGACCCCGACTTCGATGACTGTCGTCGCCACCAGCACGTCAATCTGACCGCTTCTGAATTTCTTCATGATGCTGTCCCGCAGGTCGCTTTTGAGGCGGCCGTGAATCAAGGCAATGCGTCGGCCGGGCAGCGACTTCTTGACAAACTTTTCCGCTTCGACCGCAGATTCGGCTTCCAGTATTTCAGACTTGTCAATCAGCGGACACACCCAATACGCCTGCTGGCCCGAAGCGCACAGCGACTCGATTTTTTTGATTGCCTGCATGCGGCTGCCTGATGGAATGACCTGAGTCTTGACCGGAATGCGGCCCGGCGGCAGCTCAGTGATGCTGGAAACATCCAGGTCCGCATAAAATGTCATCGCAAGTGTCCTGGGAATCGGTGTCGCTGTCATCACCAGCTGATGGGGCACTTGCTGGCCGATGACTCCTTTTTCTCGCAGTGCGAATCGCTGGCCGACTCCGAATCGATGCTGCTCATCAATGATCACCAGTCCAAGACGCTTGAATTCCACCCCGTCCTGAAAAAGAGCATGGGTGCCAATGACAATCTTGGCCTGTCCGCCTTTCATTGAGCGCCCGATCTGCCTTCGCACCTTCTGAGTCAGTCGGCCGGTCAGGAGCTGCACGTCAACACCGAGCGGAGCGAACCAGTCATAGAAAGATTTCAAGTGCTGCTCTGCCAGAAGCTCCGTCGGCGCCATGATTGCAACCTGGTAGCCGGAATCCACAACCCACGCCGCGGCAGCGGCCGCTACCAGCGTCTTTCCTGAGCCAACATCACCCTGAACCAGTCGCAGCATCGAAGTTGATTTTTTCAGATCGGCCAGTATTTCGCGAATCACAAGGCGCTGTGAGTTGGTTGGGCTGAATTTGAGCGAATCGCGAAGGCGCGCCGACAGGTCGCCCCGGGGCTGCATCACTGGTGAATCGAAAGCCTGCCGTATTCTTTTCTGCTGTCGCCTCGCGACTTGAAACGAGACCAGCTCTTCAAAGACCAGCCGGCGAATTGCGGATTGGACTGAGTTTTCGGCGGCCTCAGAAAATGCGCCGATTCTTGGAGTGTGGATATTCTCAAGCACACTTGGCATATCACCCAGCCCCTCTGACTGAAGCACATCATCAGGCAGAAGCTCAGGAATTGTGCGGTTCTTGCAGTGTTCAAATGCTGAACTGACGAGGGTGCGCATCATCCCCTGCCCGACTCCTTCAGTCAGTCCGTACACCGGAGTCAGGCGGTCACCCTTCGGAGCAGGCGGCTGATACTGAAATGCCGAATACTCCGGATGAATCATCTCACAGCCATTTCTGGTATAGCGCACCTCACCGAAACATCGAATCCAGCTGGCGCGTTCTATATCGGTTTTCTGCTTGGAAGAGTAATGAAATAGAACCATTCTCATGTGGCCGCTGTCGTCGCGGATTCGGACTGTGAGCGAGCGGCGGCGATGGGCATTGTCCAGAACCGACTCGATCCGGCCGACAATCAGAGCGGTCTCCCGATCCACCAGCGAACGAATGGGGACAGTTCGGGTGCGGTCCTGAAATCGGTAGGGAAAATGGAACAGCAAGTCCTTGACCTGGAAAATGCCGAGTTTTTCCAGCGACGATGCGAGTTTCGGCCCTATTCGCGGAAGTTCCGTAACCGGATCTTCTTCGGGCGGGAGATTTTGAACCGGCTCCACCTAATCTTGAAGAGCCACGATGGCTTCGACTTCGACACCGACACCCTTCGGCAGCGAAGCGACTCCGATTGCGGCGCGGGCTGGATAGGGCTGCTCGAAAAATTCACCCATCACTTCGTTGACAATGGGAAATTCACCAAGATCAACAAGGTAAACCGTCAGTTTGATCACTTGAGAAAGACTGGCGCCGGCGGCATCAACGATTGCAGAGAGATTGCGGAATACCTGAACAATCTGCGCTCTGGCATCACCCGCGACAACTTCCTGGGTAGCCGGGTCAAGTGGAATTTGGCCAGATACATACAAAGTGCCCGCGTGTTTCACGGCTTGTGAATAAGCGCCGATTGCGGCTGGCGCATTGTCAGTGGAAACAATCTGTCGAGTTGTCATTCCTTCACCCATTTCCTATGTCAAATCTGCGGAATTTCATAAGAAGCCACTCACACCCGCGGCGGTAGGGACTGGTGTTTTGTTGATTGAAAGGGTCAAATCGCTCATCCGCCCTGTTTCTAATTTTACACGCATATACGCTGAATGACAGGGGGCGGATGCCGCGGTGCTGACCGCGTCTAGTGCTCAGTCAATCGAATTTGGCCGAGAAAAACACAATTTATGTTCCTTGATATTATTGTAATATCATCAAGAATCCACTTATGATTCGCGCATCAGACACAATTTTCCCTTACCCGACATCAGAAGAGTGACCTGCCGCTAGGAGGCAGTATTTGTGAAGAAATTGCAAGGGATTCGTCTAAAGAATCCGCCACACCCCGGAGAGTTCGTAAAGTTTGAAATTTTCGAAGCTCTGAATTTGTCAACGGATAAAGCCGCAAGGTTGCTGGAAGTGTCGCATTCCGAAATCACAACGTTGCTCAGTGAACAAATTCCGCTTTCGTCTGAACTGGCGCTGAGAATAGAGAAAGTATTTGGAGTACCCATGGACACTCTGATGAGGATGCAGAGCAGCTACGACATTGCGCAAGCTCGTAACCGGGAGGATGAAATCAACCTTATCCCGTTTGAGTGGAAGTCTTTTTGAAAATCGTACCTCTAATCCGAAAAGTCATAAGCTTGTCTAAATCATCCATCTCTAATTCAGGAAGCTGATTTTATGGGTGATTTCACGGCATCTCCAATGGCAATTCAGTGTTTTCCACTAATCTTGCAGACTTGCATTTCCTCTTCGATTTGCCAGCAACCGACTCAGGATACTTTCCAACTGGCAAAATCCTGTCAGTCCCGAGGCCAGTCACTTTGTGATTGCCTAGTGGAAGTGTTTTCGGTGTTGGAGTAAATATTGTCTTGTTTGCGATGGGAAGATTAGTGAGCGGATGCCAGTTCGTCTTTGCGAGAAAACTTCCGAAATAAAACTCCACTTCTGGTGAAGTTCTGATTGCGTTTAGGTAAATCTGCTGTCTAGCGGGAGCTTTTTGATCGCCTGCTCCAGAAATTCCAGCAGTCAAATAAACCACTTTCTCGACATGATAGATTGAATCCGTCGATTCATGCCCTGGTTCTATACATTGATGCCCCAAAAAAGTGCAGGGATTGCACCAAAGGTACAATCCCTGAGCCGACAGAACCCGCTGTCGGCGGGTAACTGCTGAACATTATAGAATTTGGGACGGGAGTTGTCTGAGTTTTAAATTGGTGCAAATTTTCGCAGCATCTGAGTCCCTATAGTGCTGTAAAACATCTTCGAAATCCAATTGATCGGACGATATCGTGATGCGCTTAGCCATTCGTAAGTTCCATAATCGCCTCTTGATATGACTCCTTATCGAATGCAGTCACAGAAACTCGCGGTGAAATTGAGACAAAGTACCATCCATCTTCATCTATGTTGTCGTTGTCGTAAAAATACCCACGATTGCGTTCGATAATTTGATTGAATTCAACTCATCCGATTGAGTGAAATGCTCCTTCACATATTCATGAAAAATTTTCGAAGCCATATTCAGATCTTGACGTTGGAGGATTTTGATTGGCCTCGCGCAAGGCTCCAATAGCACCGCACGATCTCCTCAAAACTCAGTTGTAGGCGAAAGCGTAATGCGCTAGCCCTCTGCAATTTCCAAAATAGCATCTTGAAACGAATCCTTACAAAACTCGATTGCAGTAATGTGGGGTGGAGGTGAAGTAAAGTACCATCCTTCCTTTTCAATAGTGCTTTCGTAGAAGAATAATTCATGTCTTCTTTCGTCAGATAGGTCGGACTCAGGGGTTATTGTTCCCCACGTCGGCGCACCTTTTTCCAACAGAGCGATCTTTATCACACCTCTCGGACCAATCAAATCTACTCGACCCATTGCTCCAATTACCTGCATGCCAATAGGACGAGCGACGACTTTGTTGGTTCCAATTTTCAGCGTTAACTCCTCAGCATCGTAACTCCCAACATTCGGCTCACAGATTTTTATCCTATTCCGTTGGCATTTGATTTTTCCAGCATGAATATAGGATTTCAAATATCGTTCCATTTTGGAATACAGCTTCTCTAGCTCTCCCAGCCAAAATTCATGCTGTTTCGGCCAGTGGATTTCGTTGTATGCTTTCAACTCCTCTGCCTGGGCCGCTTGCTCTTCGACAAATTCGTCAAAAGATTTTGATGTAAACATTAGTTCCCACACTTCAAACTGTGGATAGACCTGCCACAACACTTATTCTGAATTGCTAATTTCTGTTTATCTGAACACCCAATGTGCATTTAGATTGTCAGCTCCTCTGAAGATTCATTGCCCAATACATGGGTAGCAAATAAAGAATCTAACTCACTGCTACTGTGCATGGAGAGACTTTGCGAAATAAAAAGTCGGATAGATAGATTACTTTTCCAATCTGAACTCTTGTTCGATAGTACGTGCTAATTCGTAAACGGTGGAAAAGTTATATTCTCGACCGATCTCTATTGTCCAGTATCTGCCGTGGGCCAGCCAATGTCGAAACCGAAATGCATCGCGAATTTCTCCAATTAACGATGCAGGTACATCAGAGTGCAATTTCCATAGTTTTAAAATATCGTTTTCGAAAGATACTCTTCTTTTCTTCTTGTGGTAAAGTTTTCGAAACTCTTGAGAAAGTTTATCCTTCGTTCTTCGGCTACAACGTTTCAAGTAGTCGACACGAAAAGACGCTTCGATTGCTGCCAACAAAGTCATTACCATTGCCAATTCGGTTTCAAAAATTCGGTGCTTTTCTTCATTCAAAACATGCCTTCTCGTATATAGTCCGAAACGTGCCGCATATTGAGGATTTTCATATGAGTAGTAGAGCAAAATTGATTTCTCCAAATCTTCTCTCTGTCGCGAAATCTCTTTAAAATCCAGCAGCCTAGGAGAAAGCGTAATGCGCTTAGACATCTGCAAGTTCCATAATTGCCTCTTGAAAAGTTTCCTTATTCAATGCAGTGACTGTGATATCGGGTGGAGGTGAAGTGATGTACCATCCCTGTTTATCTATGTCGCTATTCCGGTATTTGAATCCACCATTGTCTTCAACGAACTGATTGAATTCTAGAATCGCAACTTCCCTTTTCGGTCCGCCTCTTTCCAGAAGAGCAATCCTGATTATCCCTCTCGGACCAATCAAGTCCACTTGGCCTTTTGCACCAATCAACTGCATGCCCATCGGTCGAGCGACGACTCTTTTTATTCCAATCTTTAGAATCAACTCCTCTGTATCGTAACTTCCAACATTTGGTTCACTTAATTCAATAGGTTCCCGGTGCGCATTGATTTTTCCGTCATCAATGTAAACTTTCAGATATCGTTCCATTTTTGAAAGCAATCCCTCTACCTCACCCCGCCATGTTTCAAGTTTCCTCGGCCAATTGATTTCGTTGTATGCCTTCAAATCTTCTGCTTGCGCGACTTCCTTCTTGACGAATTCATCAAAAGTTCTTGATATTAACATGAGTTCCTGCCTTTCAAATTGTGGATTGACCTGCCATGATATTTATTCTAATTTCTTTATCGTCATAATTTGACAGTGTTTGAGATCGATTCGGTAAAAAATCGAATATTAATTCTTTGCTTGAACCATCAGTCACAATGAAATTTCATTCAGATTATCAACTCTACATTTCAAACTGACAAGTCAAATCAACCTGACCCGCTCAACGCTGTTCACCAGACTGTGCCTCAATATGCTGTTGGTGATGGCATCGAGATGCTCGGTATCCCTGACCACAATATCGTAGATCACTGTCGCATCGTTCTTTGACGTACGCGTTGTGCAGCTCGCAATGTCAGCATCATGACTTGAAATTCTGCCCGTCACTCCGGCCAGCACGCCAGTCTTGTTCTGGCAGCTGACTTGAAGAGTCACCCGGTACTGCCCCTTTGGATTGGCTGCCCAGGTGAGCTTCTGCCAAGACTCCGGCGGCAGCTTGGAGTGACGCACGTTCACACATTCCTGCGTGTGAATGACAATTCCCCGGCCCCGGTTGAAGACGCCGACGATTGACTCCTTGGGAATTGGATTGCAGCACTTGGCGTACTGGACTCCAAGCCCCTCGGTGCCCTGAATGGAGATGACCTCTGATGCCTTCGAATCCGAATTGATGAATGTCGAGGGAAAAATCTGCCCGATCACTGCGGCGGCGAATCGCTCACCGGTGCCGATCTCCCGCAGAATATCAGACCACGAGTCGGCGCCGAAACGGCTGGACAGCTCCGCCTTCATCTCATCGGTGACAGCGGATTGCCTGATCTTGTACTTTTTCAGCATTCCCTTGAAAATCCGGTCACCCATTTTCACAATTTCCTTGGAAGACATCTCTCTCAATGCGCGGCGTATACTTGTTCTGGCATCACCTGTCACCGCGAAGTTGAGCCATGCCGGGTCCGGGCGGCTGAATCGGCTCTTGGTGATCTCAACTCTGTCGCCGTTCTTCAAAACGGTGTGAAAAGGAACCGGGTGATCGTTGACTTTGGCCGACTTTGCGCGATTGCCGACTGCTGAGTGGACCGAATAGGCGTAGTCAATGACGGTTGCGCCTTTTTTCAGTCTCTTGATGTCGCCCATGGGAGTGTAGACAAAAACGTAATCCGGAAAAAGATTCAGCTTGAGATTCTCAAGATACTCTGCAGGCGACTCGTGCTCCTCAAGCGACTTGATGACCTCATTCAGCCACTGGACATTCGGCAGTCTGGCATCGGCGGCAGCGGCAGTGCCGGCTTTATAGGCAAGATGCGATGCGATGCCGGATTCGGCGATTTCGTGCATTTTCTCCGTTCGAATCTGAAACTCGACCGTGCGCCCGAAATTGCCATGCACAGTGGTATGCAGCGACTGGTATCCGTTCATTTTCGGAATCGAGATATAGTCGTTGAACTCGCTTGAAACCGGATTGTAGAGACTGTGAACCACCCCCAGCGCGCGGTAGCAGTCGTCCACTGATTTGACAATGATCCGAAAGGCAATCAAATCCGGCACGTTTCTGAGCGAATTACCCTTCTTGCGCATCTTCTCGTAAATCGCCCCGACCTGCTTGAAGCGGCCTTGCACCTCACCCTTGATTTTCTTTTCTTTCAGCAGTTTGATTAAGATTTCAGTGTGGTTCTTGATGGTTTTTTCAGCGCTCTGCTTGAGTTCCTTCTCTATCGCTTTGCTGATAATCTTGTGGCGATTTGGAGACAGCTGGCTGAAACACAGCTCCTCCATTCGGCGCTGCCAGTTGCCCATGCCCAGCAGATTGGCGATTGGAATGTAGATTTCGCGGGTTTCGGCGGCGATTCGCTTGCGCTTCTGCCATCGGTGGACGTTCAGAGACTCGAGATTGTGCAGACGATCCGCCATTTTGATCAGGATCACCCTGAGATCGTCCGCGGTGGCGAGAAACATGCGGCGAAGATTCTCAGCCTTGGCGTGCTGGGGCGATGAGAACTCCAGCTTGTCGATTTTGCTGACACTGTCAACCAGTTTCGCAACTTCATCGCCGAACTCATCCGCCATCTCCTGCTTGGTGAGGTGTGTGTCCTCCAGCGTATCGTGGAGTATGGCGGCGATGATCGTGCTGCTGTCGAGCTTGAGGTCGGCGAGCAGCTCGGCCACCGCCAGGGGGTGGCTGATGTATTTATCGCCTTGGATTCGGCGCTGCCCGTCGTGGGCCTCTGCGCCTATGACGTAGGCCCTCTCGACATCCTCAATCTGAGGGGCGCTGAGATACTCTCTCAGCTTTCTGACGAGCGATCTGAACTGAGCGCGTTCCGGCTCAAAAATATTGATGCGTCGTAGAAGCTCTGAAAAGCTATACCGGGACGCTTTGCTCGGAGGTTTCGCTATCGCCATCCGGTTCGCCTGGCGCTTGCTCGTCGCTTGGCTGGTCTTCAACTTCTGCTTCCGCCTGCACCTCGTCGGCCGCCTCGGTCAGCTCCCGTTTCTCGAATTCGGCTTCCGCTTTCAAATTCAACTTTGCCAGAAAATCTTCCTCGGCTACTTCTTCTGCTACTGCCCTCTCGCCCTCAAGCTCCTCAAGCGACGGCAACTCGAAGGGGTTGGTTACGATCGGCGTATCATCTTCATCAAGAATGTCTGCTGTTACCAGGCCCTCGGCAATCTCCCGCAGCGCGATCACGGTATTCTTGTCGTTGTCGCGGCGAACCATCGGCTCGGCGCCGCCGGCCAGCTGCCGGGCGCGTTTCGTTGCGATCAGCACCAGCTGGAAACGATTCTCGACTTTCTCAAGACAGTCTTCTACTGTAATTCTCGCCATTGTTACCTCAGAAAAAGAAACAGCTTGCGCGGATTCGGCGGCACGAAACGCAAGTTCAGGTGGATTTCAAATTATATGTGGTGTCAAATGTGAGAAAATTCAAATTTTGCGGAATTGACCGGAGGCTTGCTCAATGAACAGCTCATCAGCGAATGACACCAGGGAAGTCAATGTCAAGGTATGGGATCTGCCGCTTCGAATCTTCCACTGGCTGCTTGCGGTCCTGATCGCGGTGATGCTGCTGAGCGCGAATTTCGGAAATTTCGATCTGCACATCACTGTCGGAAAAATCATTGCGGTCCTGCTTGTTTTCAGAATTGCCTGGGGATTCGCCGGCAGCTCCAACGCGCGCTTCTCAGCGCTGCTGTTCAGACCCCGCGCCTACATCGACTACATCAGAAAACTGCCCGAGCGAAGTCCGAGCTACAGCGTCGCACACAGCCCGATCGGATCGCTCGCGGTCATTGCGCTCCTGATTCTGCTTGCCGTCCAAGTCATCGCCGGGCTGTTCGCGGCCGATGTCGACGGACTGGTCGAAGGCCCGTTCGCCTACTACATCACCTATGAGCTCAGCCGGTATGCCAGCGACATCCACCTGTCCAATGTCGACTGGCTGGTCTCGCTGATTGTGCTGCATATCGCAGCCAATCTTTTCTACTACTTCTACAAGCGGGACAACCTGATCAAGACGATGATCGTCGGGCATCGGTCAGTGCCCGAGGAGAAGCTTCAAAACCCGCCGCAACTTGCCTCACCCTGGCGGGCGCTGTGGGTTGCGGCAGTCGTCGCGGCGGTTATGACCTGGCTGTTCGTGCAGTACGGATGAGCCGGATTATTCTTTCTTCTCGCGGAACTGAGAGTGGCAGCCGCGGCAACCTTCGCCGCCCAATGCTTTGACTGCCCCGCCAATCGCATCTGCGTCACCTGAATCAAACGCGGCTGCAAGCGCCGTGGCGGGCTCAACCAGCCCTTCCGCAGCGGCGACAAAATCAGCCCAGTTCTCCCAGATATCAGACTTGGCCTCACTTTCCTCATTCTGCGCCATGCCGGTATCCTGCGGGAACAGACTGGGAATTTCAGACGCCCGCTCCGCGATTTCAGTTGCCATGGCGCCCAGTTCCAATGGCTCGCCGTCGCCGCGCTTCAAGTAGTTTGAAAACGCTCTCATGGCGCCGCCCATGCCTTTCATGAAATCTGAGCGGCTGGCGTACACCGCTTCGGCCTCTTCGGCTGAAGCGACTGTTCCTGGCATGGTGTCAGCTTTCAGCGCCGGGATGGAAAATGCAGCTGAAGCTAGGATTCCAAATGCAATCAATTTGAAAATACGCATGTTAAAACCTTTTCCAGTGGTGAATTGAGTACCATACATTCTACATGGAATCGTGCCGGAAAAATGTGATTGCTGAACCGGTCAGCGCCGGACCGGACCTTTCCGGCGCAAAGGAAACCAACCGCGCAGCCAATTCATGCCAGACCTGACTGACAGATTCGAAAGCGAGCTTGCATTGCTGGGCGCGAAGAGCCGCAGCCGAAGGCTGACACCCGGCAACGGAATTGATTTCACCTCGAACGATTTTCTGGGACTCTGCGGGTCAGCCGAGATGCGCGAAGCGGTAACGGAGGCACTCAGCTGCGGTGTGCCGCTGGGCTCCGGAGGCTCGCGCCTTCTGCGCGGCAACCATCCTGCACATATCGAGCTTGAAGAGCATGCGGCCCGATTGTTTCGCTGCGAGAAGTCGCTTTTCTTCGCAAACGGGTACAGCGCGAATTTCGCGGTGCTGACCGCGCTGCCCAGACGGCACGATCTGATCGTTTTTGATGCGCTGTCACATGCCAGCATCCGGGAAGGAATCTCGGCCTCATTCGCCAAGTCAGCCAAAGCTGCGCACAACGATGTCGATGCCATGGACAACATCCTTTGCAAGTGGCATCCGAATCGGCAGAAAGATGCGATGGCGTGGATAGTCGCGGAAAGCCTGTACAGCATGGACGGCGATTTCGCGCCGCTTGCAGACCTGCTGGAGCTGGCTGATCAATATGACGCCATGCTGATTGTCGATGAAGCGCATGCCACTGGGGTGTGGGGTGAAAACGGCCATGGCTTGACCGAGCCTTATGAAAGCCATCCGAATCTGCTTGCGGTGCATACCTGCGGCAAGGCGTTGGGGGCGGCCGGCGCACTGGTCTGTGCGGGCGCGGCATTGATTGATTACATGGTCAACAGATCGCGGCCGTTCATCTATTCGACCGCGCCGCCGCCGATCAGCGCAGTTGCAGTCAACGCGGCTCTCAGTCTGATTGAAACGGAACCGCAGCGGCGGAATCAGCTGCACCGGCTGATCATCCGCGCGAACCAGGAGATAGAGAGCAAACTCGGAACAAAGGGCAGCGGCAGTCAGATCATTCCATTTGTTGTCGGCGATGATGAGACTACACTCAGCGTCGCTCGTGCAATGCAGAAGGCTGGATTCGATGTCCGCGCCATTCGCCCGCCCACTGTGCCCGAAGGCACTGCGCGCCTTCGAATATCGATCACTCTGAATGTCAGTGAAACACAAATCTCGAATTTTTTCGACACCTTGCATAAAGTCATGCAATCGCAGAATCCGAGACTGCCATAATTACCCGCCATGACATCACCTTCAAATCAAAGTCCGCGCGGATTTCTGGTCACCGGCACTGACACGGGAATCGGCAAGACAATCGTCTCGGCCATGCTGGTCAATGCCTTGGACGCGGCGTACTTCAAGCCCGTTCAGGCTGGGCTCGATGAGCCGACTGACACGGAAGTTGTGAGAGATTTGGCCGGAATTTCAGAGAATCGTTTCTTTCCAGAATGCTATCGGCTGAAGGAACCCGCATCACCCCACCTGTCAGCGGCAATGGAAGGTATTGAGATTGATGTTGATCAGCTTCGACTGCCTGAATCAGACCGCCCTTTGATCGCGGAAGGCGCCGGCGGCGTGATGGTGCCGCTCACCCCTTCCGTCCTGTTTGTCGAGTTGTTCGCGAGATGGCAGCTTCCGGCCATTGTCTGCGCCCGCACCTCACTCGGAACCATCAACCATACGCTGCTGACACTGGCTGCTCTGCGCGGCTGGAAGGTGCCGGTTCACGGCATCGTCTTTGTCGGTGACCCTCACGGGGAGAATGAATCGATCATACCGCGTCTTGGAAACGCCCGGCGCTTGGGGCGCGTGCCCTTTCTTGAGTCACTCAATCAAGAAGCCTTGTCGCAGGTGTTCCAGCAGAATTTCCGGTTGGAAGATTTTCTCGGCTGATCTCCTCTGTTGATGAGCTTTTGAGATCGAACACTGCTGAACCACTGATTGCTGAACATGAGACTGATTTGAGATGACGCAGATGAATTCCCCAGTCTGGCATCCCTTCACACAGCACGCGATCTTTCCCGAGTTTCTGGAAATTGATCATGCGAAAGGGGTCTACCTCTACTCGTCTTCTGGACAGCAGATCATTGACGCCATCTCGTCCTGGTGGGTGATCACCCACGGCCACTGCCATCCGCGGCTGCAGCAGGCCGCCAAAGCCCAAATCGAACGATTGGATCAGGTGATCTTTGCCGGCTACACACACGAGCCGGCTGAAAAGACCGCCCGAATGCTGGTCGACCTCGCACCCGATGGACTGGACTATGTTTTCTTTTCCGACAGCGGGTCAACCTCGGTTGAAGTCGGACTCAAGATGGCTCTGGGCTACTGGCATCATCTCGATATCCCGCGCAATCGAGTGATTGTTCTGGAGCACAGCTATCACGGCGACACCATCGGAACCATGTCAGTGGGCGAGCGGGGGGTCTTCAACAAACCCTACAATCCGCTGCTGTTCTCAGTCGAAACCATTCCCTTTCCCGCGCAATCGAATGAGCAGGTCACTCTCGACGCGCTTGAGTCCAAATGCCGGCAGAATTCGGATGTTGCCGCCTTCATTGTCGAGCCGCTGGTGCTGGGGGCCGGCGGCATGCTGATGTACGGCGCCGACACACTTCGGGAAATGAAGCGAATCTGTGAAAAATACGAGGTGCTGTTCATCGCAGACGAAGTGATGACCGCCTGGGGCAGGACCGGCAGCCTGTTCGCCTGCGATCAGGCGCAGATTGTGCCGGATATCGCGTGCTATTCAAAAGGCATAACCGGCGGATTTCTGCCGCTCGCCGTAACTATGTGCCATTCGCGTATCTTCGATGCGCACTACTCAAAGGACCGCAGCAAGACTTTTTTTCATTCCAGTTCCTACACCGCAAATCCAATCGCGTGCGCAGTTGCGGCAGCCAATCTGGAAATGTGGCAGGAAGGCGAAGTGCTCCAGCAGGTGGAATACACGGCCGAGATGCAGTCCCAGTACCTTGCCGGCATGGCCGAAATCGATACACTGACCAATCTTAGACGAAGCGGAACGATCGCCGCGATGGATATTCAAGTGTCAGACAGCGGATACCTGTCCGAAATCGGCACCCAGCTTTACCTCAGATTCCAGAAAAGCGGCATCTTGTTGAGGCCGCTTGGCAACACAATCTATGTGCTGCCGCCCTACTGCATGTCGAAGGAAGACTTCGATACCGTTTACGGTGTCGTATCTGAAACAGTGGAGGAACTTGTCAGCCCTTGATTCGCTTGCATTCAGCTTGATTGGTGGAGAGATGAATCGGTTCAATATTGTCCAGGTTCTGGCATTGAGAAGCCGCCGATCCATGCATCTTCACACGGTGTTTTTTCTTCGGGTCGTATTCGCGATTGTCCTCAGCGTCTCATTGTGCGCGCCATTGTCCTTCGCAGATTCCTCTGCTGAGAAGCTCTGGCAGGAAACTTTGGATCTGGTCCGCGATGACTTTCCCAGTGTGAACCATATATCAACCGAAGAACTTGCCGCGATGCTGGACGGGCAGCAAGACTTTGCGCTGCTGGATACCCGCGAGCGCGAAGAATATTCTGTCAGCCATATCGAAGGCGCTGAGTTGGCGGAGGATGTCGGAGATGCGCTGAAGGCGCTTGAAGACCGGGACCGGAACGATCTTGTTGTTGTCTATTGCTCGGTTGGCTATCGATCATCGAAGATCGCTGAGAGACTGATGCGAAGGGGTTTCACCAACGTAGTCAACCTTGAGGGGTCTTTATTCAAATGGGCGAATGAAGACCGTCCAGTCTACAGCGGCAGCCGGGAAGTTTCAAAGGTTCACCCTTATGACAGGAGCTGGGGGAGACTGCTTGACCGAAAATACTGGCCATGAAGCGCTGATCTGAAATCCCACCGCTTCAACTGGAATTCAGATCTTGGCGATCGGTAAGATTTTGATGTGTGAATCTATCGCGTCGACCACCTTTTCCGTCAGCGGCAGATTGCGTTTCTCCCGCTGCCAGAATTGATGAAACAATTCAACCGTCTCCCGAGCGGCATTCAGCACCAGTTTTTGCGGCAAGTCTGCCTTTGCCGCAAGATGCGTCAGCTCTTCCCGTGTGAACTTCGCAAACAGTTTGGTGCGACTGAAATTCAGACACGCAGACTTGTCAGGAATGTAGGGAATTGTTGAAACAAAGTCGTATGCCGGCGCAAGAGCCGCTGTGCGCTGATCTGGATACATCAACGACCAGTTTTTCAGGTGCATGTCTGCATTGCCAATGAGCACGCTGAATGTCAAACGCCGTATGAATTCTGCAATGTCGTCGTTGCCTCCCTCGGCGGCAATCACTCTGGCGATGCTGCGGTAATTGCCTTTGCGATATTTGTCTGCAGGAAATACACCAAAAACCTGCGCGAAATCCTCAATGTGCACAGATTGGCCATCACCCAGACGATCAAAGCGCTCAATTGCGAAAGCCAATCCGTGTTGTTTGCCAATTCCATCTGGCAGATTTGCAATCTCATCGACATTGATCAGATAGTTGTGCGGCACATCCACACCGATCAGCCGTGCCAACTGCATCATCGAATACTCGTTCTCCGGTAATCCTTCGAATGCCCGAAAAGGAAGTTTCACTATCCAGGTGCCACCGATCCCTTTAGCGGGTATAGTCAGTCCGCCGCGGTCATTTTCGATCACTGAAAACTTAAGTTGAACGCCGGCAAGAGAGAACCGAAATATGTCGTCGCGATGAGAGTGACTGCCTTCATCGCTGAATTCGTCCAGCCAGATTTCTCGATCTTTCGGCCTGACCTTGACAGCACCCGGAAGATCACTGCCCAACACCGCGATCAGGAAAAACTCGCGCTGCGGGTTCACGCCAGCGGGTTTTGCCAAATATTCGCGCAACTGGCCTTCAGGCAGCAGATTTGAAAAAAATGGCGGCAGTCTTGTCTGATACGATCGAAAATTTGTAATTGGGTTTCCGAAGTGATCTCTAAAGTTCAGGCCAAGCACAGGCGGCCGCCCTTTTTCGATGTATTCCTCATTGAACGCGAAAACTGTTCGATCGCCACCGACATGAGTCAATGTGCCGACAGGTTTATCGTGAAGGATTACTTCCAGAATGACGATATCATTCAATGTCATCGGGGTCCAATGCATAAGCTGGCCGCGAGTCAGGTTCATCAGAGGCCAAGGCTGCTATATAGGCGAGTGAGCGGCGTAAATTCTGCAAGTCAGCTAAGGCGCTCCGCAGTTCCTCGATTTTGGACGAGTCACTTTGATAGCTATTGACCGCATTTGCAGCGGATTTCAACAAACGAATATCATCTGCAGAAATTTGATAGTGAAACAGCTCTCGCACGATTCGCTGAAGTTGTGCTGACTCGCGAATCTTTGGGTGTTCGGCGGCGAGTTTGGATAGATCATTCTTCAAGCGTGTCAGCACTTTTTTCGCTTGACGTGCGTCTCTGTCTGCAGTTTCTGCTGGGTAACTTAACTGAAGCGCGTTAAGAGCAGGCAGATTCCTGCGCGCAACAAGAACCAATTTCAATTCTAAAATTAGCGCTAGCTGGACTAGGCTCGAAACCCGAATATCGACATCTCCACTTTCAACTTTGGAGATGTAACTTTGGGGCACACCGGAAAGCGCGCTGAGTTCGCGCTGGCTTAGTCCCTGAGTCTCACGGGCGTTCTTGAGTTGTTTGAATATGTACTCTGTAGAGTCGGACATTGTGATACACTATTTTATATATTTCGAACATAATATATTTATTAATATATCATACTTTGACAGAACTAAACCGAATTCAGTAAAGTGATAATAAAAATAATATATTTGATACTGTAATATATATTATTAAATATCAGTCAAACGAATTTCAGTTGCTGTCGAGAATATTGCCGATAGCCTAAATTGCAACACGAATCCAGAATCAAATTCAGAGTTGAAATTTGAAAGAATTCCCGACTATCGAAAGAAGCATCTGGGCAAGTCCTGAACCTGCCGACTTCGAATCAGGCATCGCAGTGCGCGAATTGTCGCTTGACAGTCTTTTGAACTGGATTGATGCCGTATCCTTCTTCAGACTCATTGGCGCTCCGCTGCCAGATGACGAGCATGAGATTCTGCAGACGCTCGCAATTCATGAACTGATCAAGCCCGCCGCCGCTGAAAGCTGGAGCATCACCAATCCTGGCGCGATCTTGCTCGCAAACCGACTTGAGGAGTTCCATTCGCTCAAGCACAAGGCGCCGCGTCTCATCTGCTATCAGGGAAACGATCGCATTCAAATCAAACAGCGACTGACAAGCGGCAGAGGATATGCCAGCGGTTTCGAAGAGTTCATCAACGCTGTTTTCGACGCTCTTTCTTCTGAGGACACCAGTGAAGACGCAGGTAAACGTCCGACTGCCGGCATGTCTGAGCTTGCGGTGCGCGAACTGGTGACAAACGCACTGATGCATCAAGACTTCTCAAAACCAGCCGCCGGCCCACTGATCGAGGTATTCGAAGACCGCGTCGAGATTTCCAATTCAGGTTTGCCGATGGTGGATACCCATCGCCTGGTGAACGCGCCCTCCAGCACGCGCAACCTCAAGATCGCATCGCTCATGCAAGAGATGGGACTGACTGCGGGAAGCGGATGCGGCTGGCAGCGCATCGTATCTGAAGCTGAACGATATCAGATGCCAGCTCCATTGGTTGAAACTGAGGGCGACACGACCCGTATAGTCTTGTTCGCGTCGAGGCCGCTGACTCAGATGGACTACTTGACCCGAATTCGCTCTGTGTACTTTCATGCCTGTTTGAAGTTCGCCAACAGGGAGCATCTCACCAACAGTTCACTGCGAGATCGATTCGACATTGAACACAAGAACAGCGCGATCGCTTCTCGATTGATCAAGGAAGCGGTTGAGGCGAATGCCATTGCGCCTTATCAGGCGGAAATCGGAAGAAAGCACATGCGCTACGTTCCGTACTGGGCTGGCTCAGACAAGAATTCTTTTATTTGACCTTTATTTGACAATTATTCTGCCTGAATTCCAAAATACAGATAGAATTTGGAATGTGTTCATCTTTTTTCGTTAGATGAATTCAAAATTCTGCGAGAACGATATTCTTTTCCAATTTGACTGACGAAAGCAACTTGAAGAACTTTCATCGGTTCAGATTGAAACTCCAGTGCTACAAACGGCAATTGGAACGATTTCAAAGTTTTGTTCACTTATAAATATTTAATATCAATGATATAAGTTATTTGACTTTTATTTGATTATTAATGGAAGAGTGGTCGTTTAAGCGGCCATTGTTCAACTGATAATCCACGAATTATCAATTCTTGGACTGGTGCGGATGCCTCATCAAAACCGATAGAGGGCATTCAAATGTTGGATTTTGAATTCTGCGCGCTTGAATCGCGCAGAATGGAAAAGTCAGGCTGGAGAATGTGCGGCTGCTTCTTTGTCAGCGATAACTGAATAGTTGAAGAGTTCGCGATCCTGATGCTTCTCGATCGCTTTCATCAATCTGACAAACAGGTGGCGCTCGTGCCTCCAGAAGTGCTCGACATGCTCCTCGCAGAATTGTCCGTCGGCATCCAGCCGTCTAACCATGCTGTTGAGATGGCCCTGCTCTTCCGCAAGCAGTTTGGCGAGCGAGAAGTCCAGTTCAGCCTCAGTTATGCAGCGCGTCAGAATCTCATAAGCCCAGACAGCCCTGAACTCAACAATCAAGGACATGTACAGATAAATCGTTCGATAATTTGCCTGCCGCCCGAAATAACGAACCATCAGCACTTCGAGCCTGGAAAAGTAGGCTCGCGCGAATGCCGGTGCGATCAGCGCGTCTTCCGCATAATCAACGCCTTCGCCTCGGAATCTTTCCGCATGCCGCTTGAACAGCACCGCGTGTCCGGTCTCTTCGTTCAAGTGCTTCAGCGTCGGGTAGTCAATGACATCTCCCTGCTGAGTTGCCATGATCTTGTAGCTGCCGATGTGTTCCATGTACGACAGCGTGTTGCAGAAGAGCCATCGAAACTGGCTGTCGGCCAGAAGATCCGCGAACACCTGCTCGGTCCACCCGGTCAGGTCCTCATTGGCCTGATTGAACTCCTGAACAAGACGGGGTATTTCTGTCATAGCGATGCCGCCGCTCGGAAGGTTTTTTCAGTATCAGACGACGCTTCGCGCACCGATGCCGGCGGCATCTCAACCAGGCCGAGCTTGTCAAACAAAGCCGTATCGTGGTCGTACTCGACATTGTCCGTCGTCAGCAGACGATCGCCGACAAAGATGGAGTTGGCTCCGGCAAAGAAACACAATGCCTGAAGCTCCTCCGACATGGTTCTGCGTCCGGCTGACAGCCGCAGCACCGATTTCGGCAGCATGATCCGCGCGACCGCAATGGTACGGACAAACTCCAGCGGCTCAACATGCTTCGCATTCTGAAGCGGTGTGCCCGGTATCGGAACCAGCATGTTGATCGGCACACTCTCCGGCGGCTCATCCATATTGGCCAGAACACGCAGCATGCTGCCGCGATCCTGCTGGGTCTCGCCCATTCCGAGAATGCCGCCGCAGCACACCTTCATTCCCGCCTCTCGGACATACTGAATGGTCTGCAGGCGATTCTCAAATGTGCGCGTGGTGATGATTTCCTGATAATACTCCGGGGAGGTGTCGACGTTGTGGTTGTAATAATCGAGCCCGGCTTCCTTGAGCTGCACTGCCTGCTCGAATTCAAGCAGCCCCAGGGTCATACAGGTTTCCAGCCCTAGAGCTTTCACCTCGCTGATCATCGAGCACAGCTGATCCATGTGTCTCGACTTCGGGCCGCGCCATGCTGCGCCCATGCAGTAGCGACTGGCGCCGTCCGCTTTGGCGGACTTCGCATCCGCGATCACGTCCTCGACCGACATCAGCTTGCTCGGCTCGACCTCGGTCGAATAGCGGATCGACTGACTGCAGTATTTGCAGTCTTCGGGACAGCCGCCGGTCTTAATGTTGACAAGTCTGCTCTTCTGAACCTGGTTGGGAACAAAGTTCTGACGATGAACGGTCTGCGCCTGATAGAGCAGCTCACCGAACGGCAAGTCAAACAACGCTTGCGCTTCGGACGCTGACCAGATCTGCTTTTCGCTTAGTTGAACCATCGGACCATTTGAGTACTGATTGAATATCGGGCTGAATTTTCGCCGCTAGGCGGATTTAAATATACTTCACTGCGCGACTTGACTGTGATCACATAATCTGAAATTTGCATTCGAAAAAACTAATCGCGTGCCGGTGGCTGGAATTTGAGGATTGCAGCTCACTCCGAAAACCAGCGAATTTTCCATGCTGTATATTTTGCATTTTCAAATTGACCGAAATGATGCTCAACAGCAGAAAAGTTAGACTTCCGAGATGAAACCGTTAAGCTGCGCGCCGCGCCAAGAGGATGATCGCCTGCTGACCGGCCGGGGGCGCTTCGTAGACGACTTGACTCAGGAAAATTTCCTCTCGGGGTATGTGGTTCGCTCTCCTTATCCCCATGCGGATATTCATCACATCGATGTGCAAGACGCAGTCGAGTCGGCAGGCGTGCACCGAATCTTCACCGCTGACGACCTGTTGGCGTATGGCATCGGCGGTCTGCCCTGTGTATCTTCATTCTCAGAGCCGGATGATCCGCCCATCATCAAGCCCACCCGCCCGATACTGGCAACGGACCGGGTGCGTTATGTTGGGGAGCCCGTCGCCTTTGTGGTTGCCGACACCCTCGCCAATGCAATTGATGCGGCCGAACTCATTGATGTTTCTTATGGAGAGCTTGCGGCAAACAGTGATGTCGAGAAAGCGCTGGACGGAGCAGTTCAGATCTGGGATGAGGCGGCGAACAACCTCTGCTATGAGTTCAATCGAGGTGATGAACTCGAAGTTGAGCGGCTGCTGAAAGAATCCGCTCATGTAACCTCGATCAAGGTGCATCACCCGAGAATGGCGATCACTCCAATTGAGCCTCGGGCCGCTATAGCCCAATTCGATGCCGATGCTGACCAGTGGATACTCCATGTGCAATCGCAAGGCGTGCATTCGATTCATCGGGTTCTCTGTGAAGATGTGCTGCACATTCCGCCGGGAGAACTGCGTGTCGTCACCAAGGATGTCGGCGGCAGCTTTGGCGTGAAGATATTCACCTATCCAGAGTACGCACTGGTTCTGCTCGCGGCCCGAAAGATCGGCGAAACGGTATGCTGGACCGCAAGCCGAACTGAGTCCTTTCTTTCTGACTGTCATGGGCGGGCGCGCGTCGACTGCGCGCGCATCGGATTCGATGAGAATGGCAGGATCACAGCCTATCAGAGTGACACAATATCCGACATCGGCGCCTATCCGAACTATGTCGGCCCGTCAATCGCTTCGGTTTACGCCTATACAGTTGTGGGCCACACCTACAAGATTCCGCAGCTACATTTTCGAAACCGCGGCGCTTTCACCAATGCAACGCCGACGGATGCCTATCGCGGCGCCGGCAAACCGGAAACGGTCTGCACGCTGGAGCAGCTGATTGACAAAGCCGCTTTCGAGCTTGAAGTTGACCGATTGGAACTTCGTCGAAGAAACTTCATTCAGCCGGACGATCTGCCATACTCAATGCTGAATGGCCAGACTGTCGACAGCGGTGATTTTGAAGCTCTGCTGGACCGGGCGGTTGAACTGTCCGATTGGGCCGAATTTCCTGCGCGCCGGAAGAAAGCCAGCCAGGCGGGTCAGCCGCGAGGAATCGGGCTGGGAATGTACATGCACGCGACCGGCGGTTCAGTCAGTGAAGCCTGTCAAGTCAAACTGGCTCCGGATGGCACAGTGCAGGTCTTCACCGGAACACAGGCCGGCGGGCAGGGACATGAAACCGCGCTTGCCGGACTGGTGGCTGATGTCATGGAAATAGACGCCTCCAAGGTGGAAGTCATTCAAGGCGACACCGCGGCGCACCCAATCGGAAGCGGCACCGGCGGCTCCTCGCTGATCGCGATTGCTGGCAACACTGTCGTGCGGGCGGCTCGCAGCATGCTGGACAACGCCCGAATCACTGCATCTCATCTCTTGGAAGCGGGCGCTGCTGATATTGCGTATTCAAGAGGTGACTTTTTCATACCCGGCACTGACAGAAAGTTGAATCTCAGGCAGCTTGCGGCAATGATGAACACTGCTCCGGACCAGCCGGGCTGTATCGGGCAGGCCAATTTCGAAGGCAAGAATACAACGCACCCGTGCGGGGCTTATGTGGTTGAGCTGGAATGCGACCCAGAAACTGGAGTGATTCGCGTGATTCAGCTGGTGGGTGTGGATGACATCGGGCGCGTATTGTTTCCGCAACTGGCTGACGGTCAGCTGCAGGGATCATGGGCGCAGTCTATCGGCACCTCATTGATGGAAGGCATGCAGTATTACGGGACTGAAGGGCAGGTTGCCAGCGGTTCATTGATGGATTACCAATTGCCCCGGGCACAGAACCTGCCGTTTGTGACTTTGGACAAGGTTGCGACACTTTGCCTGACGAACAGCCTGGGTGCAAAAGGTGTGGGCGAGGTTGCGAGTCTCGGCGCGCCGGGCGCGATCGGCAACGCGCTGTCTGACCTCATCAGCTCCGGCAGCGATGAATTCATCGTCGTCAAACCGCCTGCGACACCTCACACAGTCTGGCAGCTGCTTCGCGGTCAGACTGAACCTGCGGAAAGTTAGCCAGATTATTCGTTGTCGAGCCGGGCGACGCGTCCCAGATAGCCGCCGTGATGACGCAAGCCGTATTGCTGTTTTGTGATCCCTTTCTGCTCCATCAGCGCAAGCGTGATTCCATCAGCGATCGCGTTCATCACTGCGATGCTGGCTGACGGAGTCAGTCCCAGCGGGCACGGCTCCTCGACTTCACCCATCTCCAGAATGATGTCGCAGTAGTCTCGCAACTCAGAATCAGCATGTGAGGTGATGCCGATCACCTTGCCCAGCCCGAGGTGCTGGCCCAGGCTCAGCATTTCGATCACTTCGCGCGTTTTGCCGCTGGTCGAAAAAGCCACCATGCAATCGGATTCAGAGATCACTCCGAGATCGCCGTGAGCCGCTTCCCCTGGATGGATGTAGAGAGCCGGAGTGCCGGTAGAGCACAGCGTCACTGCGAACTTCTTTGCGCTCAGTCCTGCCTTTCCCATTCCGGTAGTCAGAATTTTGCTGTCACATGACATCAGCAGATTGACTGCCTCCTCAAAGGCTGGCGTGATTGAAATCGAACGAATGGCTTGCGCTTCGGACTCTATTACATGTTGAAATCGTTGAAGTATATCCATGTGTGCTACACAACCCTCTTGCGCGTGAGTTTGAATGCGTGATCAGACAGCTTGATCAATTCGGTAAATCGCTTGAACTGGCATCGAGAAGCGAAAAGCATCCTGGCAGAATAAAGGAAGTGCAATCGGGAGCGCTGCCAGCCGTTCACTGTTTCGATGGCAGGTCTCTGCCTTCAATTCCCCACAGACCGCTATCCACTTTAATCAGAGGCGGTTTCGGGTGTATCTGAAATCTTTTGCTGATTCCCCGCAGCTTGGCAACTCGAGATTTCACTTCTTGCGTCGTCAGCGGACCGCCAGCCTCAGCAATAACTGAAATCACGGCATCGCGCAATTTGATTCGGGACTTTTTTTCGCTTGCCTGTGGACGGGACCAAATCATCCGGTTGTGTGACTCCAGCAAATTCGATTTTCGCAGCACAATGTCCAGAAGATAGCTGTCCAGCTTCCCTGCTAGTGGGATCTTCCTATTTTCCAACTCGGTCATCAGCTCTTCTGCATGCCACTGCTTTGTGGAATCGGCCGGCACCAATCTCTCAATTTCAGTGCTCACGTAAATTTGCTCTTGTTCAGTAAGCGGGATGTGGTGAGAGAGTCCATACACACCGCTCGAAAACAAAAGCCCTGCTTTGTAGGCCACATGTCGAACAACTCCTTCCTTGAGAATCTTGTCATATTTGTCATTCACATGATCGATGATTACCTTATAGTGCAAGGGGTCCGGTGAATCAAAAAGTACCGATCTGACCATTTCCTCAGCGCCTCGGCCATATCCAACCAGAACTTCAACACTGCCTTGTCTGCGCGAGAAATGGCAGAGCTTGGAGGACTCCTCCCACAGCTGGCTTCGCAGCGGCTTCGGCGCTTCAGGCAGCAATTCCTCAACCATCCGTCGGGCCTCGGCTTTTGTCAATTCTCTGTCAACCGCAGATTCCAGCGCCTCTTGCGCAACCGAAATTTTCTCTTCCCAGACCTCCTGCTCTATTGGACTGAAGAAAGCCAGCGAATCTGACTTAATCAGGTGCAAATCCTTGATGTGAGGGTGGAAAGCTCTGACTTTTGTGAGATTCTTAAGAAATGTCTGGTGATGCGAAACTCCTTTGAACCAAGGGTCCAAAGCCTCAAGACGCTCCAAAGTCAAAAGAACGTCTTTTTCTTTCAGAAAGCTCCAAATCTTCTCCGATAGATTCTTGCACCATGATGACTCCTCGATTATTTTCGCGATCGCTTTGTCCTGTATCTGCCTGACCCGCTCTCGCGTCAAACCGTATCTGCCTGCAACCTTCGCCAAAGACTCTTCTTGTGTCTCAAAGCCTAGTCTCGAAAATAGAACAGAGCGGTCTCGACTGGAGAGCATCGACATGGAGCGATGCACATCGGCGATTAATGAATCTGATGAAGTTGGCTGCATATTGTCAAATCCTCTAGCAGGACCGTCAAGCGGAGCTTTTTCAAGCGCTTGTCCGACGGTCTGCAGAGGGAACTCCAAAACTTCGCAGACTCAGGGGCTTTTCCGATGACCATTCTGAAAGATCCGATACGGTAATGATGCCATGAATTCTGAGTAAATTTGCGATTCGAGTCGGCAGTCTCATACGAATCAATTGTTTTTCTTTCAGCCATGACGGTGCGATTCTTGCCAATGCGGCAGGGTCGTCACTGAATTGCTCATCATCCGGTTCCCTATCAATTTATTTCATCTTCTAATTGTGGATTTCATCAAAGGTACCGGAATAAGCACTCTTTGTTTACCGAGAATTCGCCCTGATTTTTTTGAAAGTTATCATTCAGTTGCTTTCCAAATTTCTCTGGCGAACTTTGGAAATTATCTGCCCATCTTTCACACAAATTCCATATTCGAGAATTGCTTTAAATGAAGAGAGTGCAAAGTTGCCGAATAAAACAATGCAGTAAATTCATCCGCAAAGCAGAGTTCGATATGCAACTCAGAGACATGATCGACTTTGATATTGCCAAATTGACTTGGCGCTTAAAACAAATTTCAATTTTACGCTTCATTCACTCCGACTAGCGAAACTTTTCAGCACGGGAATGAGTGTGTCACACGGGGTTGGATTTTGCATCCGACATGAAATGGCAGATATTCAGTTCGAATTTTGGAGTTTGATCAAGTCAATTGAGTAAACTATCGTTTCAGGTCTAATTTCGGCGCAAATGGAAACATACAGACCCCAACGCAGAAGTGAAAATGAGAATTCAATTGACTTCACCATAACCGAGAAATAAGGATGCAGGAAGAATTGACAGCCCTTGATATTGACGAGGTTCAGTTTGACGACGAAAATCCGCGAATTAGAGGTGCTTTGGAAAAGTATGGAGACAAAGTAACTTCAGAGCGGATTTGCTTTGCTTTGCAAAACAACAGTGAGAACGAATGTTCCAGCAGTTCAAGTTTTCGAAACTTGAAGATTTCAATCAAAGCACATGGAGGAATAACTGAGCGAATCAAAGTTGTAGAAAGAGATGGAAGTTTTGTTTGCATCGATGGAAACAGAAGATTAGCAATCTATCGCGATTTTGCCCAAAGTGAGTCAGCTTCAAACTGGAAAAAAATACCTTCTGTGCTACTGAGGAAGGCGACACAACTGGACATTGAGTCAATCCGCGTAACGTCACACTTGGTAGGTGCACACCCGTGGCCAGTCTATGAGAAAGCGAAATTCTTAAGTGGTGTTCGCTGCAACAACTATATGGATTATGACGAACTAATCGCACTGTGCGGAGATAGTAAATCTGAAGTCAACCGATATATCGATGCGTTTGACGACATGAATCAATTCTACCGTGATTCTGTGGAAGATGCAGATTTCAAAATCGACAGGTTCAGTGGGTATGTTGAATTGCAAAATCAAGGTGTCAAGGAAGCGATTTTCGAAGCTGGCTTTGACCTTGAGGATTTCGGAAATTGGATAAGCGACGGGAATATTTTTTCTCTTGCTGACGTGCGACGTTTACCGAAAGTGTTGCGCGATCCCGAAGCTAGAGATATGCTTCGCAAGGGAAGTGTTAACTCCATTCGGAAAGCGGAAGAAATTGTCGACAGAAAATACAAACATTCGATACCCCCTGACCGTTCTGTTGAAGACGCTGACGCAGATGCCCTCGCATACGAACTCAACAAGAAGTTTACGAACATGAACTTGGACGGAATTAGTAGCCTTAAGGCAAGCGAGGGTGCTGTGGCAATTCTAGAAGAACTATCTGAGCGACTCGCGGAATTGTTAGACTATGTCCGAAAGTGAAGATCATTGACAGTCAAAATGGTATACATGCTCTCTTTTGAAGACAGAGTACTACGCGAGTATGCGGACTTGTGCGGATATGCGAATGTCCCTAGCATTCACGTATATCGTCTCGACGTAGATGGGTATCAAATGCGAACGAATTGTGATTACGTTTGTGAAGCTAAGAAAATTGAAGAATTGAAGTCCATTAGATTTCATAAACAGAATTTCAGTCAGAATTACAGTAATTCCTCTCTAACCGGACACTTTACTTTAAATGAGTTTTCAGGAGATTCAAATGAACGAACGTGAAGAATTGAAAAGAATTTACCACGCAATTCTTGAAAGCGCTCGTGCTAAGAAATTCATTAGCTACACGCAATTGAAAGATGCGATCCATGGCGAATGGCCGAGAGACCGACATCGTATATTCAGCCACCTTGGACAATTAGTTGAGATTTGCTATGAAAGAAAGTGGCCTATCTTTAGCACAATTGTTGTGAACAAAAGCGGCCTCGAGACTGGGAAGTTAGAAGGTACTGCTCTCGAAGGCTTGATATCTGCTGCCAGAGAGGTGGGGTATGAATTTGACGACGCCGAATATTTTGTCGAAGAACAACGCAAGTCTTTGTTCAACTGGGCTGAATCTGCGCCAGAGGAACTTAATTTCGACGAAGAGAGATTCCCATATAGAGAAGAACTAGCGTTTCCGCTACTTGAAATTCTACGGGATTTAGGCGGTTCGGGGAAGCCAAAATTGGTTTATGAAGAATTCAAAAAGAAACCGTTTATTTCTCAAAGTTTTATCAATGCAAAGTCAAAAAAGGGATATTCCAAATTTACAACCGAAATTCGCTGGGCGTATGATCTCTGCGTCAGAAACGGATTGATCAGCAAAGAACAGCGCGGACTCTGGAAATTAACTCCCGAAGGATGGAATTCGCGCCTCTTCTCGGATCAAGCAAAAGTTTTAATGAATAGTCTTGGAACTTCACCTGAATCCAGCGAAATTGAACAGGACTCACCGCCACTCACAGAAATTGGTACATCCTTAGTTGATCCGTCCAGACAATATTGGTTTGTTAACCCACTGTATGTTGATGGCGAAGATCAAACCGAACATCTGCTGTCTGAAGGAGTCTGGAAAAATGGATATCCAGAGTATTCAAAAAAGGTTAGGGAAATGAAACCAGGAGATGCGATTGCAATAAAAACACAATACACAAAAAGACGGGGACTGCCGTTTGACAATCGAAATCAGTATGTATCTTGTATGCCAATCAGAGCTGTTGGAACTATCTCTGAAGGCACTACTGATGGGGCTACAGTCAAAGTAGACTGGACAGCATTTTCAGAGCCAAGAGAGTGGTATTTTTACTCTTGGATCAGACAGCCGATCGCGCAGGCGAAACCCCTCGACAAATTTGGCCGTCGTCTGATCTTGTTTGCCTTTCATAATCAGGATCAAGATTACGAATATTGGTTACAAGAGCCGTACTGGGAAAAGAAATACAGGATGGATGAAGACAGCTTTGTTTCGACTAAGTCCAGAAGACAGGAATATGGAGTGTCCGACATACTCGACGATGGTTGTTTTCTATCGGAAAGCCAGATCAGGTCCACACTCAACAATTTAACAGCTAAACGAAACTTGATTCTTCAAGGACCACCTGGCACTGGCAAGACATGGCTGGCAAAGCGAATGGGTTATGCACTGATTCAGTCAAAAGATCCAGCGATCGTAGGAGAACGAGTGCAAACCATACAGTTTCATCCTTTCCTATCATACGAAGACTTTGTTCAAGGTTGGAGGCCGACAAGCAATGGTAATCTTGACTTAGTTGATGGTGTATTTCTCAAGAGCATCGATGCAGCTCGCGCGGAACCAGATAATCCGTTTGTTCTGATCATTGAAGAAATTAACCGAGGCAATCCTGCACAAATTTTCGGTGAGGCTCTCACGCTGATCGAGGCTGATAAACGAAACCCTGAGAATGGAATGCGGCTCGTTTACTCTCAAGATTCAAGCGAACTCGTTTATGTTCCAGAAAATTTATTTGTGGTTGGTACGATGAATATTGCCGACAGATCGCTCGCACTGGTCGACTTTGCACTGCGGCGAAGATTTGCTTTTGTTACTTTGGAACCGGCGCTCAATGACCAATGGCGTGAATGGTGTTTGAAGAAGTCGAAGTTAGATCAACGAATTATCAATCATGTTCAGAAAGTGCTGTCAGCACTCAATGATCAGATAGAAAATGACCCCTCATTGGGTGCGCAATTCAAAATTGGACACAGTTACGTTACACCTCCAGCAGGAGTTGAAGTTCAGGACTCTCAAGCTTGGTTTAAAAATATTGTTGATTCCGAACTGATTCCACTTCTGGACGAATACTGGTTTGAGGACTCAAGCAAAGTACAGACTGCTAGAGATGACCTTTTGAACGGTATATGATTGACAAAAATGGAACAGTCAGTGATGTTGGATGAGTCTTTCTTTGTCAATGACAAAATTCCTGTCAGAAATGTTTGGTTTCTTTTCCTCTACGCTCACGATCTCGCAGAATTTCATGGCCGATTTGATGCGGAAATTGAAAATTCTCCGGACTTCATGTCTCTTGTTGGTCGTCTTCTCTGTTATGTTGTCGAGAAGCGGCTAAGGCGAAATTTAAGTTTCGGGTATCGAAGTCGTAATGAAGACTTGACTTGTGTTCGCGGACGCATCAACGCACTAAGAACCGAGTCTCATAAACTTTTGCTTCAGGGAAAAATAGCTTGCAAATTTGAAGAGCTTACAATCAACACTCCGAGGAACCGATTGGTTCGCGCGGCATTGATGAAGCTGTGTGAAATTCTTCAAGGGAAGCAATATCGCGACCTTGACGGAAAACAAAACCGCAATCTTATCGAGAAATCCCGTAGCCTCTCAAGTAGGTTAGAACGCGCCGGAGTGAATGGTCAGAAGCCATCAAGAGCTGAAATCGCTACTGATCAAATTGCGCGGCATGAATCAGAAGACAAGCTGATGGTTTCATTGGCCCAAGCTGTGTTTAACTTGATCCTGCCAACAGAACATAGAGGTAGCCGCAAATTACTACATGCACGGAGAGAAGATAAAAAATTTTCTAAACTGTTCGAAGCAGCAATTGGGAGTTTCTACAAGGCGGAACTTTCGCAGGACTCAGCGTGGGAAGCGTTTACACAAAAACAAATTTACTGGAAAGTGGGCAAACGCACACAGAACTTGAAATCGCATCTTCCATTGATGCAAACTGATATCGTTCTAAAGAACCGGAAACAATACCGGACGATAATAATTGACACGAAGTTTAAGGACATACTTGGAGCACCGCACCTAGAAAGCGAACGTAGAAAATTTCACTCTACAAACATCTACCAAATGTATGCCTATATCCGCAGCCAGGAAACTTCGAATGACCCATGTTTTCAAAACTCTGAAGGGATACTTCTATACCCCACCATCGGTGAAAATATGGACGCAGCTGCGGAAATTGACGGCCATGTTTTTCGATTTGCAACGATAGATTTGTCCATGCGAACTGAGGACTTGATTCGGGAATTGCGAGCCTTGCCATTTCGAAAGCCAGATTTCGTCGATTGATATTCTGACAGAGCTGAGTAATTTCCGAACAATTGAGGCACAGTGTGATTTTTCAAAATCGCTATGCGAACTTAAACCAAAGGAAATTATTTTTCAAAATTTTCAAGTCAAAAAAATTTGCGTTTCGAAGTTTCTAAATTGGTAAAATCATATTGCATTGAATTTCCCCATTTGCATATTGGGCGAATAAGCCCCAAATTGATCAGAATAGAATGAACTGATCGCAGGGAATATTCACAGAACATTTCATCTAAATCAATCTGCACCATCAGTGTCGGTTAAAATAACTACCCCGATTCCGCAGGTGCTGTCACAAGTCAGACTTGCAAAGCGGTGAAGACAGGTTTGACCGATGCAAGAAAGCAGGAACAGGAAGTTCCAATTATCGAAACAAAACGGATTTCATACAAATCAATCGCAGCAAATCATTTTCCATTAAAATAACCGCTCCCGCCAAAATACAAATTTGTATTCAATCGAGCGGCACTGATTTTCAACAGCGAACCAACAGTAGATCAATATGTCAGATGCAATAACCCATGTCACTGATGGCAATTTTCAGGACGAGGTGCTGAATTCGGATGTTCCGGTCATCGTGGACTACTGGGCTGAATGGTGCGGTCCGTGCAAAATGATCGCTCCCATTCTGGAAGAGGTCGCTGTCGAGTATCAGGGCAAACTCAAAGTTGCAAAACTGAACATAGATGAAAACCCGCAAACGCCTAGCAGCTACGGCATCCGCGGGATTCCGACGCTGATGATTTTCAAGGGCGGTGTCGTCGAAGCGACCAAAGTCGGCGCCGTGTCAAAATCTCAGCTGACCGCCTTTATTGATGAATCCTGTTAATTTGAATTTCCGGAGAAATTGACTTTTCAAAAACACCTGCTTGGGTGCTTATCACTTCCTTCCTTACCTTAACAGTCTTATCTTTTCTTATACGGCGCCATGAGGCGCCGGTCCAATCTCAGCCGCGAGGCACTTACTTATGGGAATTAGTCTAACTGAACTAAAATCGAAATCACCGACTGAACTGGCCGAAATTGCACGCAATGCCAAGATCAACGGTATCTCAAGAATGCGCAAGCAGGATCAGATTTTCGCGATCCTCAAAGCTGAGGCGCGCAACGGCGGCAAGATCATCGGAGAAGGCGTGATGGAGGCCCTGCACGACGGGTTCGGCTTTTTACGCTCTCCAATGGGATCTTACCTTGCCGGTCCTGATGACATCTACGTCTCACCCAGCCAGATTCGGCGATTCAATCTTCGCACCGGCGATACAGTCTCCGGACTGGTGCGCCCGCCAAAAGACTCAGAACGATACTTCGCTCTGCTCAAGGTCGAGAGAATCAATCACGAATCGCTCGACAGATTCAGAGACAAGGTGCTCTTCGAAAATCTCACCCCCCTGCATCCAGATGAAAGAATCAGGCTCGAAAGAGGCAACGGCAGTACTGAGGATCTCACTGCGCGGATCATTGATCTTGTCGCACCGATCGGCAAGGGGCAGCGCGGCTTGATCGTCTCCTCGCCGAAAACGGGCAAGACCGTGATGCTCCAGCAGATCGCACATTCGATTGCCGCCAACAATCCAGAGTGCGAGCTGATTGTGCTTCTGATCGACGAGCGGCCGGAAGAGGTCACTGAGATGCAGCGCTCGGTGCGCGGCGAGGTGGTGTCCTCAACGTTTGATGAGCCGGCATCCCGACATATTCAGGTTGCCGAAATGGTCATTGAAAAAGCCAAGCGGCTGGTTGAGCACAAGAAGGACGTTGTCATTCTGCTTGATTCAATCACGCGGCTTGCTCGGGCCTACAATACAGTGGCGCCGGCATCCGGCAAGGTGCTGACCGGCGGTGTCGATTCCAATGCGCTGCAGCGGCCGAAGCGATTTTTCGGCGCGGCCCGCAATATCGAGGAAGGCGGCAGCATCACGATTCTGGCCACCGCCCTGATTGAGACCGGCTCCAAAATGGACGAGGTGATCTACGAGGAGTTCAAAGGAACCGGCAACATGGAGATTCACCTGGACCGCAGAATCGCTGAGAAGCGGGTTTACCCGTCGATCATCATCTCCCGCTCCGGCACCCGCCGCGAGGATTTGCTGACTGAGCCGACAGAGCTCAAGATGATCTGGGCGATACGCAAACTGCTGCACTCCTCAGATGATCTGGAGGCCATCGAGCTTCTGACCGAGCGGCTGAAGGAAACCAGGACGAATACGGATTTCTTCGAATCAATGAAAAGAGTCTCCTGATTGTCGAGCCGCCAGACCATTCTTTATCAATTGACTTAAATTTCAGGTTGATATTTCGGCAGACTGGAAATATCATTCGCACCTGCCAATTTCAACCAGACACACCACTCACTGAGCAACAGGCTTCACTGAACCATGAAAGCAGGAATTCATCCACAGTACCACACAATCAAAGTCACTTGCGTTTGCGGAAACAGCTTCGAGACCCGCTCGACGCTGAAAGAGGATCTCAGCATTGAAATCTGCTCAGTCTGCCACCCTTTCTACACAGGCAAGCAGAAGATCGTCGACACTGCCGGACGCGTCGGAAAGTTCAAGCAGAAATACGGCTTCTGATTTTCGCAAGCCTCAGCTGCGATCCGGAACATCCGCCGGCGGCAGTCTGCCTGTTCAATCTGCCATTCGCTTTCGGGCGAAACCATGTCGATTGCTCAATCGAGCACCATCAGCGACTGCGTGAGTTGGGCAACCGCGCGGCTCGAAAATTCAGGCGCGTATTTCGGTCACGGCTGCGACAACCCCCGCGATGAAGCCATTTGGGCGACTTTGCATGTTGCCGGGCTGATGGAGCGCGATTTCGATGAGATACAGCAAAGTTGGATTTCGGAACATGTCGTTTCGGCAGTTCGCGATCTCATTGAGAAGCGGATTGCAACACGCAAGCCGCTGGCTTATCTGATAAATGAAGCATGGTTCGCCGGCCACAATTTCTACATCGACGAGCGCGCGATCGTGCCGAGATCACACATCGGCGATCTCATTCGGGATGGCTTTGAGCCTTGGATTGATTCGAATTCATTGAATCGCGCGCTTGATCTTTGCTGCGGCAGCGGGTGCATTGCCGTCGCGCTTTCTCTGACCTGCCCGCAGCTCAAAGTCGACGCTTCAGATATTGACAGCGGCGCGCTCGAAGTCGCCCGAATCAACATTAACCGCTACCAGGTGAATGAGCAGGTGCAAACCTTCCAAAGCGATCTCTTCAAGAGCCTGCCCGATCGCAAGTACGATCTGATCGCCTCCAATCCGCCTTATATTCCGAGCGGCGACTTGGACGGGCTGCCGGCGGAATATCGGCATGAGCCGCAGGCGGCTTTTGCAGGCGGGGCGGACGGGCTGGATCTTGTCCGCCAGATTCTTGCTGAAGCCGGCCGATTCCTGTCAGACGCGGGGCACCTGATCATCGAACTCGGCATCAATGCCGACGCGCTGGAACGCGCCTATCCTGAATTTCCGTTTTTGTGGCTGACCAGCCGCAGTGAAGAATCGGTCGTGGCTTTGCTCAGCAAGCAGGAACTCGAACGCTATCCGTTTCAAGCAGGCAGGCAATCAGATTTGGCACCATGATCAGATTTCGAGCATGTCGAAATCTTCCTTCATTGCCGAGCAGTCCGGGCACTGCCAGTTTTCAGGCACATCCTCCCAGCGGGTGCCGGGGGCAATTCCCTCTTCCGGCAGGCCGTACTCCTCTTCATAAATGAAGCCGCATACCACACACATGTAGGCTTTGTACTCCATGACACTGATACGCGCTTGAAAGGCAGGCTGGATGTTGCGGCAAAGCCGCAATCAATCCTTCTGGCGAGGCTGCTGAAACCCGTAAAGCTGCAGCATTTCCTGCTGCATTTCATTCCAGCGCTCAAGATTTTTCTGCGCCAGCTCGTTCATGGATGTCATTGAGCCCGCGTTCAGCATCTCATTCCATTGCTGGTGATAAGCCTGCTGCTGGCTGTTCAGCATCTCAACCGTTTTGCCGAGGTAGTCGGTGAACACACTCTGGAACGCGCCGCCGTAGAAACGGATCATCTGCGTGAGCAGCTCCTTGGTGAACATCGGCTGTCCGCCGGCCTCCTGCTCCGAAATGATCTGGATCAGTATCTGCCGAGTGATATCCTCGCCGCTGACAACATCCACCACCTGTATCTCAATGCCGCCGATAATCAGCTCCCGCACTTCCGACAGCGTCACATAGCGGCTTTCCTCGGTGTCGTAAAGACGCCGGTTCGAGTATTTCTTGATGTAGCGTGCGTCAGCCATTGGCATCAATACATGTGCTGTCCGCCGTTGATGTCTATCGTCGACCCGGTGATGAACGAGGCTTCATCCGATACCAGAAACAGCACCCCGCGTGCGATGTCCTCAGCTTTTCCAAGCCGACCGACGGGGATGGTGCCGATGATTTTTTCCAGCACCCTTTCAGGCACCGCCCGCACCATGTCCGTATCGACATAGCCGGGTGCGATTGCATTGACTGTGATGCCCTTGCGCGCGCCTTCTTTGGCCAGCGCCTTGGTGAATCCATGAATGCCCGATTTCGCGGCAGAGTAGTTGACCTGGCCATACTGGCCGGCCTGCCCGTTGACCGATCCGATATTGACAATTCGACCGAACCCGCGCTCTCGCATGCCCTCGATGACACAGCGGCACATGTTGAAGCATGAGGAAAGATTCGTCTGCAACACCGCATTCCAATTCTCGAAATCCATGGAGTGAATGGTGCCGTCGCGGGTGATCCCGGCGTTGTTCACGAGTACATCGACGACTCCCAGATCTTCAGAGATCTGATTGACACCTGCAACGCACTGATCGAAATCGCTGACATCGAATGGATAGATCGGTATGCCGGTTCTTTCGCTGAACGCCTGGGCGCGTTCGTGATTGCCGCCATAGTTTGCCGCGACTTTATAGCCGGCATCAGCCAGCGCGACGGAAATTGCCTCTCCGATTCCGCGTGTCCCGCCGGTTACGATCGCTACATGTGAACTCATCGCTTGATTCTCCTTGAAAATTCAGCCGTGATGCCTAATTTTACACGCGCACAGTTTATGGCGATGTTGTGTTTTCCATTTCGACCCGATCAGCACGGCATGAACCAGGATGCAGGCAAGTGCGATCTTTCAAATTTGACTGTTCAGAGATAAATCGCGGCTGTTCGTCTGCACAAAGCAATCAGCCGCGTTGATGCGCTGAAATGAAATTCCGCAAATTTCGTCCAGCACACGTCAGTGTGCTATATTCAGTCATGCCAGTTGGAAACTTGCATCAGGTTTCCGCTGTCAAAATAATCAACTTGAAATTCAGACTCGATTCAACGAGAGATTTGAATCGTCCAAAGAAATTTACACCTCAAAAGGAGAGACTTATGAGAACACTACTGAAAGCAGCAATGTACGGGCTGATGGCAACGCTGTTCTTCAATGCCGCGGCAATGGCCGATCAATCCGGCTACGAAAAGCAGAAAGTTGTCTATCACATCAATTATGACAATCCAAAAGCCCAAAGAGGGGCGCTTGTGAATATCCAGAATCACATCAACGCTGTCGGCGCGGAGAATCTGGACCTGAAAGTCGTGCTTCACGGCAATGGTCTGGCTCTTCTGCTTGAACCGTCTTCACTGGAGAAGCTCAGCAAATTCAAACACGCCAATGCAACAGAAGAGATGACCGCAAGAATCTCGGGGCTGAAAGATCAGGGAGTCGATTTCAACGTCTGCGCCAATACGGTACGCGGCCGCAAAGTGGATTACAACTCCGATCTCTACGACGTTTCCGAAGCGGACATCGTACCGAGCGGTGTGGCGGAAGTCGCCAAGCTGCAGGCCATGGGTTACTCGTACATCAAACCGTAATTCGCTGCACATCATTTGTCAGCTGAAAAAGCCGCCGATTTCGGGCGGCTTTTTCGCCTGCGGTTCTGATTTCTGCACAGGACATCTGATAAAGCCTGCCCGAACTTCATCAAATAGGCATTCGCCAGCAGGTTTCCAAAATTCAAATCAGGGCGGCGCGCCTTAACCCAAGTTTAACATCTGGTGACCTAAGCTGCTGAAAATAAAAAACAAAAAAATCCCGATGGCACTACAAAGTCGCCTTCGGGGAATATTGTGCAGCCGGCGGGCGCCGGCCGGGAGAGTTCAGATGACGGTCTTCTGCAGGCGCTTGGGCGGCGGTGCGACGCCCATGGCCTCGTAGAGCGCGGCCTGATCGGCGTCGGCGCGGGCGGTCTTGCGCAGGTGCAGCGTGCGCCCGTCTTCGCGCTGGAACGAGGTGGTCGTGCGGGTGATTCCGGCCAGCTCCTGGCGGATGGTCGTCCAGCTGTCGTGCCAGCCCCGGCGGTCCCGCATCCGGGTGCGCAGCACGCAGACCGCCTGGTAGGCCAGCACCGAGATCAGCAGATGGCCGTCGGCGCGGCGTTTTTTCTGGTGAAACACGGGCCGCAGGCCCAGCTCCGACTTCAGGCAGCGGAACACCGACTCGACCTGGGTCAGCGTCATGTAGGTGCGCCACAGCGTCTCGGCGTCCCAGGCCAGGATGCTGCTGCGCAGGCAGTAGACCCCCGGGTGCGTGGCCATGGAGCCGTCCTGCGGCTGCCATTCCCAGTCTATTTCCCGCACCCGCTCGCCGGCCTCGTCGGTGATGTAGCTGAGCTGGCAGTGGCGCGCCACGCGCGAGTTGCGGGCGCTGAGCCGGCCGACGCGCTTCTCGACCTGCGCCAGCCTGCTGTGCGCCTTCGGCTTTTTCAGGGATTCATTGATCTTTCCAAGGCCCTTCTCGAAGCGCTTGCGGAAGCGGTCGATGATGCCGCTCTCCTTCTCGGCCCGGGCCTCGGAATAGCAGCGCAGATACGCCTCCTGATGCGTGCCGCCGTCGTCGTCCGCCAGCTCGATGACCTCGCGGTAGAAGCGCACCTCGGCGCCGCCGGCGCTCAGCAGCGTCTGCGCCCCGTCGCCGGGCTCGAACTCGCGCAGCTTCTCGCGCGACACCACCAGATGCTGGTAGCCGTTCTGTCTCAGCCACTTCAGGTTGTCCTCGGTGGCGATGCCGCGGTCCATCACCACCACCGCGCCCCGGGCCGCGCCCAACTCCGCCAGCATCGCGCCCAGGGTCCTGCACTCGCCGATGTTGCCGGCCAGCACCCGGCTCCTCATGACGAAGCCGGCCGCGTCCACGGCCAGCGCCAGGGTCAGCAGCGGACAGTCGCTGCGCTTCTCCTTGGAGCGGCCGCGCTTCGCCTCCTCCATGCCCCCCATGCGGCCCTCGAAGTAGGTGTTGGTGAGATCGTAGAACGCGATCGTCGGGGTGAGGCCGAACAGCTCGCAGGCGCGCCCGTGGACGTGTTCCTCGATGGCGTCCTGATGCCTCAGAAGCTGGTCCGAGGCGCGGTACAGGCCCATCTCGCTCAGGGACCCGAAGTCGACGCCCAGCATCTCACCCAGCGCGCTGGTCTTCCTGAGCCACTGGCAGGTCTGGCGCTCCGAGCCCGGCGCCAGCATGCGCGCCGCGATCGAGGCCAGCGCCCAGCATCTCTGGCGGCCGTTGAAGCCGAGCTCGGCGAGCAGCTGCGGCAGCCCCAGCGCCGCCAGGGCCGCCAGCGCGGCGTGCTCGCCGCCGGCGGTGCGCGCGTCAAAGTCCTCCGCGGAGTTCACATCCACCGTCTGGAAGTCCTTCTCCCCAGGCTCCTCGGGCGCCTGCCCCTGTCTTTCCAGCAGCCGCTTGGCGATGCGCCGGGCCTCGGACTCGAGCTCAAGATCGGGGCCCGCGAAGCTGAAATGGTGCTGCGCCGACAGCAGCTCCTCAACGCGCTGGCATAAAAGCTTCCATTTTTCTTTTTCAACGCCGAAGCTGGCGCCCAGGTTCAAAAGCGTGCGCTGGCGCACCTTCTCGCCGTCGCGCTCGCTCTGCACCAGCCGGTAGCTGCCGCGCACCGTGCCGTCCCTGTTGGTGGCGGTCTTGGTCTTTCTGATGAACATGGCCGTTATTTTAAGGCATCGGAGCGAGGAATCAAGATCAATGGTGAAATTGATGGCACTACAATCTGGAAAACCGCAGATTGACCCCGAAACGGGCGGAAAAAGGGTCGGAAATGGATGGAAAAACGGGAATTCCGGCTCGGATCAGGCCGGAATCGCGGTTTTCAAGGTTCGGGCGACTGCGGAAATGTTAAACTTGGGTTAATTCATACGATAATAACCACACGCTATTTTGAGAGATTGACCGAAAGCATCGGGCATTTTTTACTTCGTCGCAACTGACAATGTTTAATCCCTGGATTAACATGCAGCCCAGTCAGACGTTCCCGTTCTGGGGACAGCCGCCGGCTGCACCGTCGAATATCAGCCCGCCAGTCTTCGCGCAGCTGTTTGATTTCGGCAGTCTGATGCAGTCAATGCAGGACGCCATGCAAAGCCAGGTCAAAGATACCGGCCAGATGCGGCAGATGGAAGACCTGATTCGCAGCTTTTCAGCTGCGCCGCTGATGGCGGGATTGCCGGGCGCGGTGATGCCTCAGCAGAATCCGTGGGCGAGCTTTTTCAGCGCCAGCGACCTGACATCCGCCTGGAATCCTCAGACGATCAACACACCGGCGCTTGGCATCACCCGCGAGTATCAGGAAGACTGGACCGAACTGACAAATCTTCGCCAGGACCATGACACTGCCCTCCGTTCATTCGGCGATCTGTTTCAGGACTTCACCCGTCGGGCCGGCGAGTCTTTTGTCGCCTCAGTTTCGGCTGACGACGCACAGGATTTCAGTGTGCTGTGCCGCAAGTGGATTGACTGCTGTGAGAAAGAGTTCCAAACCATTGCCCAGACACCGGAATTCTCAGAACGGCTGGGTGAGATGATCAACACCAATCTCCGTCTGCTGCAGCACAGCAATCGAATGCAGGAAAAGGCGGCGGAACTGCAGGGCCAGCCGACACGCGGAGAGCTCAACGAGATGCAGCGCAGGAATGTCGAGGCACAGAAGAGAATTGATGCGCTGGAGGAGCGGGTGCGTCAGCTGGAATCAAGCAAGACGACGAAGTGAAAACGCACCGCGCCCGCCCAACGAACCGCGAAAAAATCTGTCTCCTGAGCGAACCGAAAATCGACAATGTCTGCCAGCGATAATTTTTTCCACGATGCCGTCGAGTTTCAGTCGCGCCTGACTGAGGGAATGAAAGTGCTGTCCGGACTCGGTGAGATCGAGGTCGGAATGACGCCTAAAAACAGAATCTTCGAAGCGGACGGCATGACCCTCTGCCGCTATCGTCCGCTGACTGAAGCGCGCCGCCCGTCACAGCCCATTCTGATTGTGTACGCGCTGGTCAATCGACCCTACATTGTCGACCTGCACGAGAAGCGATCGCTTGTGCGGGGGCTTCTGAACGAAGGCCGGGATGTGTACCTCATCGACTGGGGCTACCCCACTCCCGCCGATCGTTATCTCGACATGCCGCACTACCTCGACAGGATCGGCCGATGCGTCGCGGAAACCCAGCGCCACGCCAGCGCCGCCAAAATCAATCTTCTCGGCATCTGTCAGGGCGGCACGATGAGCCTCTGCTACACCGCGCTCAATCCTGACCGGATCGACAGCCTGATCACCATGGTTACGCCGGTTGACTTCCATACACCGGACAACATCCTCGCGCACTGGTTTCGGGAGATCGACATTGATCTTCTGGTTGACACGATGGGGAATGTGCCGGGAATCATGCTCAACAGCATATTCCTGTCGCTCAAGCCATTCAAGCTGGGTGTTGAGAAATACCTCGACTTTGTCAGCATCATCGACGAGAAGGACAAGATCGAGAACTTCATGCGCATGGAGAAATGGATTTTTGACAGCCCGGACCAGGCCGGCGCCATGTTCCGCACCTTTCTGAAAGAATTCTTCCACGAGAACCGGCTGGTTTCGGGGGGGCTTGAGATTGCCGGGCGGACTGTGGACCTGAAATCCATCCAATCGCCGATACTCAATCTCATGGCGGAGCAGGATCACCTTGTGCCGCCATCATCCTCCAAAGCCCTCAAGTATCTGACAGGCAGCAGCGACTACACCGAAAAAATCTACAGCACCGGCCACATCGGCATCTATGTCAGCGGCAGGGCCGGGGGTGACATTCCAACCCGAATCGCCAGCTGGCTGGAAGAGCGGGAATCCGCCTGAGAAATTCAGCCGCTTGTTCTGACGCGGAATACCAGCGGCTGCAAATCGAGTTTTGTCAGACTGTCTGTAGCGCTCTCAACCGCCTCATACTCGCGAAACGGCCCCATCCGCACCCGGAAGAAGTCACCGCGGCCCTCGATGCTGACTTTCTGGATATAGACCTCAAACCCGTTCAGGGCAAGCGTGGCCTTGATCCGATCAGCATCCTCGAACTTGCGATACGACCCGATCTGAATGACAAATGCGGAGCCATCGTCAGCAACCGGTTTCGGCGCGGGCGGCTGTTCCGCAGCTGCAGGAGTGGGATCAGTCGCCGTCTGAGCCGCTGCCGGAGCCTCTTCAGTTGCAGTTGGAGCGGCGGCGATGCTTTCAGGCTCTGTGCTGGTCTGATCTTCCGTATCCGCAGCCTTCTCTCGGGGTGGAAGAGGCAGGACGTACTCCTCTTCCAGCAGCAGTTCGCGATAGTTGAACTTGAAATCTGGAATCGCCTCGGTAACTTTGCCAGTCTGCGGCTGGGGCGCGGGCGGCGCAGTCTGGGCGGGCTGATTCAGCAGGCTGCCCAGCCCGGAACCCACATCATCAAGCGGATGATCCTCAAAAAATCCAAGTCCGAGCACTGTGCCGATGGAACCGGTGATCAGCCCCATCACAAATATGCCCAGCCCGGAGGAGGACCTGCGGCTTTTGCTTTTGGGTTTTCGCCGCGCGCGGGCCATTCGCTACATCGACTCCGGCGCTGAGACACCGAGAATGTCAAGACCGTTCACCAGCACCTGGCGGACCGCATCGATCAGGTTCAGACGGCTGTCGCGCAGCGCAGGCTCACAGTCCAGAATCCGCACGCGGTTGTAGAAGGAATGAAAGTCGGTTGACAGTTCGCGCAGATAGTAGGCAATCTGGTGAGGCTCGAATCCGCTCGCCGCGCTCTCGACGACTTCCGGATATTTTGAAATCTGCCTGATCAAATTCAATTCTGCGTCTTCAGCGGGGGGCGCATTGCCGCCTGCGGCTCCGCGTGCAATCCCGCGTTCTCTCATCTGGCGGAACACGCTGCAGACTCTGGCATGCGCGTACTGCACATAATATACAGGATTTTCATTGGACTGGGCTTTTGCCAGCTCCAGATCGAAGTCAAGGTGCTGCTCGGGCTTTCGGAGCACGTAGAAAAACCGCGTGGCGTCCTGGCCGATTTCCTCGACCATCTCCTCCAGCGACACAAACTCACCGGCCCGCGTCGACATCGGGATTTTCTCCTTGCCGCGCCACAGCGCCGCAAACTGAACGATGTGGATATGGAGCCGCTCCGCGTCCTCGCCAGCCGCCTGTATTGCCGCTTTCATTCTTGGAATATAGCCGTGGTGATCTGCACCCCAGATATTGATTGCAAGATCATGTCCGCGCCTCAGCTTGTTCAGGTGATAGGCGATATCGGTGGCGAAATACGTCAGCTCGCCGTTCGACCTTCTCAGCACCCGGTCCTTCTCGTCTCCGAATCCACTGGAGCGGAACCAGGTTGCGCCGTCCGATTCATAGAGAGCGCCGTTCTGCTCCAGCGCGTCTATCGCCGCTTCAAGCTCGCCGGTCTCCTTGACCTGGCTCTCAAAAAACCACGCGTCGTGAGCCACCGCGATTTTCGCAAGATCGGTGCGTATCACCGCAACCATTTCAGCCAGCGCGAATTTTCTTAAATCTCTGAACTGTTCGGCCCCCAGCTGCTCCCGCACCTGCCTGATCAGCGAATCGAGCATCTCATCATCACTCTCGCCTTCCAGTTCGAACGGCACCGATTGCGCGGCATCAAATTCGCCCGCGCGCTGCTCCTTGAGCCGCCGCGCGATATCCGCGATGTATCCGCCTCTGTAAGCCGCCTCCGGCAATGCCGCCTCGATGCCTTCGATCTGCAGATATCGAATCCAGACGCTCACACTCAGAATGTCCATCTGTCGGCCGATGTCGTTCACATAGTATTCGGTGTCAACCTGATGGCCGGCGGCCCGCAGAAGGCGCGCCAGGGAATCTCCAAACGCCGCGCCGCGGCCGTGACCGACATGCAGCGGACCCGTTGGGTTCGCCGACACATACTCCAGCAGAATTTTTTTCGCATCCTGGACAACGCCGGTGCCATAGGCTTCGCGCCGCTCCAGCACTTCCGAGACAACATCGGTCAGCGCCTGTTCAGAAATGAAGAAATTGATGAATCCAGGGCCCGCGATTTCTGTCGATTTAACCAGCGGTGCCGATGGCAGATGATCTTGGATCAGAGCCGCCAGATCGCGGGGCTTGCGGCCGGCCGCGCGCGCCATCGCAAGCGCGATGCCGGAGGCATAGTCACCCTGCCCCTCGCGCCGCGGACGCTCAACCGGAATGACCTGCGGGATCGCGCGGGCCTCAAGCTCTCCAGCGGCGGCCAGCGCCTCCACAGACTCGCTTAGCAATTGCTGTATGCGGTGTTTCAATATTGCACCCGTCAGGAAAAGTCAACCGGGTCTACGTCAAGACTCCAGCGCAGCTTGCCTTTTTTGGGAATTTTCTCCAGCTTCGGCATCCATGTCTTCAGAAACTGCTTCAGTTCTGCGGCGCGGGCGCTGCCGATCAGCAGCTGCGCGCGATACCTGTTGGAGATCTTCTGAATGGGAGACTGTACTATATCAAACACCCGCACCCGTCTGTCACCCTGATTTGCCGGAACTGAGATGGCAATCTCGCGCGCGGCCCGCAAGAATTCGATTTCCTCACCGACTTGAAGCGAGTTGGCCCGAAGCAGGGCATAGTGATTGAACGGCGGCTGCTGCGCCTGCCGCCGCTCGGCCAGCTCCAAGCGCGCGAAACTCAGGTAATCATGCTTGCGGACACAGTCAAAGTACTCGCTGTCCGGATGCATGGACTGGATGTACACCACCCCAGGCTTCTCCGCGCGCCCGGCCCGTCCGGCAACCTGCAGAACCTGCTGCACCAGATGTTCCATGGCCCGAAAGTCCATGCTGTAGAACCCCTGATCGACGTTCAGGATGCCAACCAGGGTCACATTCGGAAAGTGATGCCCTTTCGACAGCATCTGGGTTCCGACCAGAATGTCCACCTCGCCGCTCTGGATGCGCTGGAACTTGCGCTCGAACTCAGTGTAGGACTGAGTGGTGTCGCGGTCGATCCGAATCACTCTGGCGCCCGGAATGGCGCGCTGCAGTTCCTGCTCCACGCGCTGAGTGCCCACCCCGTACAGCTGAATCTGTCCCGACAGGCACTGCGGGCACTGAGTCATCAGCTGAACACTCCGCAGACACAGGTGGCAGTGCAGCCGGTGATCAGACTGGTGATAGATGAGCCTCGCATCACAGCTGCTGCAGATTGCGGTCCACCTGCAGGCCGGGCAGACCACCACCGGTGCGAATCCGCGGCGGTTGATGAAGATCAGACTCTGCTCGCCGGCCATGATGCGGTCCTTGATCTGCTCAAGCAGGGTTGTGGAAAGACCGCTCTGCACATAGTCCCGGCCAAGATCGATCATTCTCACCTTCGGCATATCAATCCGCGTCGCCCGCTCGGACAGGATCAGGGTCTTGGCCCGGCCGGCGCGGGCCGCCTGCACCGTTTCAAGCGAGGGTGTCGCGGTCCCGAAAATCACAGGAATCTTCTCAACCGCCGCCCGGTGCAGTGCGACCGAGCGCGCGTGATAGCGCACTCTCTCCTGCTGTTTGAAAGACGTGTCATGCTCCTCATCGATCACAATGACTTGCAGATTCTTGAACGGCAGGAACACGGCGGAGCGGGTGCCGATCACCACCTTGACTTTGCCGCTGTGCGCCAGCCACCAGGTCTTGTGACGCTGATAGTCGGTCAGCCCCGAATGAAAGGACATCACGGGCACACCCAGCGCGGACTGCACGCGCTTCTCAAGCTGCGGCGACAGCCCGATCTCAGGCACCATCATCAGCGCCTGCCCTCCCGCTTCCAGCACCTTGGCGATGATGTGCAGGTAGACTTCGGTCTTGCCGCTGCCGGTCACCCCCTGAATGAGAAAGCACTGGTATTGATTCAATGCCTGCGCGATCTGCTCGCGGGCGCGTGTCTGCTGAACCGTCAGATCCTCAATCAGCTGCTGCCGGCCCGTTCCAGATGGCATCTCTCGGGATTCCGATTTGACCAGGCCCTTGGACTCAAGCACCTTCAATGCGGTTCTCCAGCTCTTGCCCGTGTGTTCGAAAGCGGCAGGTTTCAGAGGACGATTCTTGGATTTCAGCAGTTCTTCAAAAACCCGCTTCTGCACCCGCGCGCGAGCGAGTGTGCCCGCGTCGGTTTTTCGCCCGGCATCGGTCAGCCGGTAGACCACATCAAACTTCGGGCGCGCAGGACGGCCTTTCCGAACGGCTTTCGGCAGCGCCCCTGCAAGCACCTCTCCAATCGGATGCTGGTAGTAGTCAGCCACCCATTGCAGGGTGTGGATCAGCTTCCGCGGGAAGACGGGCTCTTCGTCCAGAACAGAATGGACCGCGCGGATCAATTCCGGTGGATAGTCGGACTTGTCCGAATGCTCGACGACGATCCCCAGCATGCTCCGCCGGCCGAATGGCACAATGACGCGGCTGCCGATTGCGGCTGCGGTCTCGCAGGTGTAGTCAAACAGACTCCAGTGCCGAATCTGCACTGCGACTCGAACAATGCCCTTCATCGGTCTGCCTGATGACTGCTGTACAATTGGCGATTCACAGTTCTTGAGTGATCTTCGCAATACTCTTTGCCCGCACCATGCCGGTTCCTGACTCGAACGATCCGATCTGGTCCGGAATTTCCAAACGCCTCGGCGGTGAGCTGACAGAAATTGCCAGCCGCTCGCGCAGCGCGTCAGGACCGACCTGCCGGATCACCTGCGGCGGCACACGGTACTTTGTCAAATTCTGTCCGAATCGCGACATTCTCGCGGCCGAATGGAACGGACTCGCCGAGCTTTTCAACGCAGGCGCCATCCGGGTGCCGCGGCCGATCCTGTATGCAACCTTCGAATTCACCTCGGCGCTGGTATCAGAATATATCGAACTCACCGGCCGGCAGTCAAATTATCCCCGCTTCGCGGCCGATCTGTCTGCACTTCACTCCCATACCGGTCCCTGCTATGGCTGGCAGTGTGACAACTATATCGGGCGCACACCCCAAATCAACTCCCAGTGCGGCAGCTGGCGAGAGTTCTTTCTTGAGTTTCGGCTCAATATTCAACTCGTAATGGCTCGTCGAAACGGCTATTCCGGCGCTCTGCGATCACTGGGCGGGAAAGTCCTGAACGCGGCCGACCGGATTCTGAGCTATCACCAGCCCCGGCCCAGCCTGCTTCACGGCGATTTGTGGAGCGGCAATTTCGGTTTCGACGGCTCCGGAACACCTGTCATTTTCGATCCGGCTGTGTACTACGGCGATGCTGAGACGGATCTGGCCATGACCCGGCTTTTCGGCGCTCCGCCCGACAGCTTCTATGCGAGCTATCACAGACTCAATCCGCCGCCTGACGGCTGGCAGCTGCGCGCCGATCTCTACAACCTGTATCACATTCTCAACCACTTGAACATCTTCGGATCAGCTTACCTGGGACAGGCTGAGCGCCTGATGAAATCAATCCTTCGAGAAGCCGGATAGACGCGGAGCGCACGCCCGGTTCGCACTGTCCCTCACCTTATAATGTCACCCACGTAGGGTCGATGCGGAGTTTCGCTTCGATTCTCGTAGAACCGCTTCAATGCTGCGCGAACCACCGGGAACGCCAGTTCATCCCAGGGAATCTCGTCTTCCAGATAAAGTTCCGTCGCCAGGCTTTCCGCGCCGGGCGCGAAATCCGGAGCCTCCAGATGCGCTTGAAAAATGATGTACACCTGGCTGACATGCGGGATGTTGTACACCGCGAAAAGATGATCGATCTCCACCGCCGCGCAAGCCTCTTCCATGGTTTCGCGCGCGGCCGCTGCCTGAACCGTCTCGCCCAGCTCCATGAATCCCGCCGGAATCGTCCAAAGCCCGTAGCGCGGCTCGATCGCCCGCTTGCAGAGCAGGATTCGGTCCTGCCAGGTCACAATGCAGCCCGCCACGACTTTGGGATTCTGGTAATGAACGGTCTCGCACTCATCGCAGACATGGCGCATGACATTGTCGCCGCGCGGTATCCGTCTTGACACCGTGGCGCCGCAAAGGCTGCAATACCTTACATTTGTGATTCTGCCTGCCAAAGGGAGTTGTTCCTTGATGATTGATGACGGTTTGAAAGACTTCGTTCGACCTGCTCTCATTATGACAGCGAAATGACTGCGATTCTGATCACTCTTCCATTTTTCGCCGTCATCGCCTGCGGATTCTTCGCCAGCCGGAGAAAGATCCTGAACGCCGAGGGCCGCAACGGTCTGAACCTCTTTGTATACTATTTTGCCCTGCCAGTGCTGATTTTTTCACTGATGGCAAGAGCCGATCTTCGAGGCGAGTTTCAATGGGAGTTCGTCGCCGCCTACGTTTCAATCGGGCTTTTGCTGTTTGCGGCGAGCTTTGCGGTCGCGAGGCTCGTTCTGAAACTTGAGTACGGTCTGAGTGTTGTGTTCGCCTCAGCTTGCATCTACGGCAATACCGGCTACCTGGGTCTGCCGTTTGTCACGGTCGCGTTCGGTGAGGCCGCGAGTGTGCCCGTTGTTGTCTGCACGACGGTCGATCTGGCGGTCATGCTGCCATTGGCGTCAGTGCTGCTGGAAAGGGGCAGGTCTGCATCCCGCGTCTCCGTCGGGCAGGTCTTCGGAACGACTGTGCGTTCGATCGTCCAGAATCCGCTTCTGATTGCGGTCGCGCTCGGTGTGCTGTTCTCACTCTCCGGACTGCCGATGCTGGGTGTCGCGGATGAGTTTTTTATATTGCTTGGATCGGCCGCGGCGCCGTGCGCGCTGTTCGCGCTGGGATCCAGTCTGGATGAGGAGCGGGCTGGATTCCTGCAGAGCCAGATCATGACGATCAGCTTCATCAAGCTGGTGATTCATCCGCTGCTCATCTGGCTCGCGATGTTCCATCTATTCTCGATCAATGATATATGGGCGAGCAGCGCAGTCATTGCGGCCGCAATGCCGGTCGCGGTCACCGTGTATATTCTGGCGCAGCAATACCAGACCTACATCGGACGAACATCGGCATCAATCCTGATTTCTACGATAATCTCGGTTGCGACACTCGTATTTGTCCTGAACCAAGTCACCGGCTGATTGAACAACATGAACCTGCTGCTTGACATCGGCAACCAGAATGTGAAATGGCAGTTTGGCGCGCAGTGTGGCTCCTTTCCGTCGCTGCGGGCCGAGCTGGCTCGGAATCTGGCATTGGAATTCGACAGCCTGGAGAAGGTGTCGAGGGTCGTTTTCGTCAATGTGGCGGACCGGGAGTGCAGTGACGATATCAAGGAGTTTGCTGCAGCCAAGTGGAACACCGCTGCAATTGAGGTGTTTGCAGCTGCAGAGCAATGCGGCGTTCTGAACTGCTATCGCAAAGTCGAGGAGCTCGGTCCGGACCGCTGGGCGGCGCTCATTGCAGCCTGGTCGATTTACGAGCAGGCCGCGGTGGTGGTTGACTGCGGAACTGCGATCACCGTCGATGCGCTCTCGGCGCAGGGCGATTTCATCGGCGGCTCGATACTGCCCGGATTCGGACTGGCCCGGGATTCGCTCTGGCAGCGCGCGCCGGGCATCGGCGAGTTTCACAATCTGGCACCTGAGCTGCCGGCGCGCAGCACCGTCGAAGCCGTCTCCAGCGGGGTGTTATTCGCGGCGGTTGGCGGTGTTGATCTCCTGGTCAGCGAGTACTCGGCTCTCGTCGGCCGCGCCCCGAAACTGCTGCTGACGGGCGGAACATCTGCGCTCATTGCCGAATATTCAGATCACAGCTTTGTAAGCATCTCCAACCTGACGCTGATCGGCCTCGAAGTAATTTCAGACTCACTGTAACCAACCAATATATCGCAGGCAATTCCATGCAACCAATCGATGAAAAAAGACGCCGCGTTGTCAATGTGGCAGACGGGACTTTTCTGCCCTTTCTGGATGATGAGGGACGCGAGGACGGCGAAGTGCTGCAGGTCAATCCGAACGCGGAACTGGGCTACGGCTTTCATGTTTACCGAATGCCGCCCGGGCATACCACGACAGCGCATGTCCATGAAGGGGATGAAGAGTTCTACATTCTTGAAGGCGAGATCATTGACCATGACGGCTACCGGTACAAACCCGGCGACCTGGTCTGGCTGGAAGCGAAAACCAAGCATCATTCACACTCTCCTGACGGGGCGTTGATCGTGGTGTTTTACCGTTAGACCCGGATCGCGTACACTGCTGACAGGTCACCAAACAATTTGCAGAGCGCAACCAGCCAACGACTGAAATGGACTTTTCGCGTGAAACCGCCAGCAATTCGTCAATCAAATGCAACAAACAGAAAGATCGACCAATCACATAAAGGGCGAATATTCAAATCAGACATCCAATGATTGAAATGAACAGACCATGAGCACACTGCGGTTCAACAGCTTTCTTCACTCAGTCGCAGATTCCGGCCTGGAACTGCTGCGCAGCCGCTTGAGATCAGCAAAGGGCCGACTCAAGCCGCTGCCCAGTCTATGCCGCGAGCTGCTTTCAACTCACGGTGAAGCGTCCGGCATCGCCATCGCGCGCGACATCGTCGAGCAGTATCACAGCTTGGACGATGCAGGAAAGCTGGCATTTTTCGAATCGATCAACAATGAATTCGGTGTTGATGACGAGGCGGTCGTCGCGGCTGCGGAAGCCTATTGCACCGCACAGAACGCATCCACACTCAGGCACCTGACTGAACAGATTGAACCGCAGCGTCAGGAACTTTACAGGCGCATCAACATGGCGCCCGGGGGCACGGCGACGATTGTCAGCATGCGCCGCGACCTGCTCAACGAACTGCGGCAGCACCCCCATCTCGAATCGGTCGATCACGACTTGAAACACCTGCTGTCCTCCTGGTTCAACCGCGGCTTTCTGGTGCTTGAGCAGATCGATTGGGAGACGCCGGCGCTCATTCTCGAAAAAGTCATGCAGTATGAGGCCGTGCACGAGATGAAAGGCTGGCATGACCTGCGCAGCCGCCTGGCTGATGACCGCCGGTGCTTCGCATTTTTCCATCCCACTCTGCCCAACGAACCGCTGATATTTGTTGAAGTGGCGCTGGTGCAGGGCTTGGCGGAGTCCATTGATCCGATCATTGACGCAAGCCGGACCGTCACCAATCCGCAGAAAGCGGACACGGCGATTTTCTATTCGATCAACAACTGCCAGCAGGGATTGAAAGGTGTTTCATTCGGGAATCTTCTCATCAAGCAAGTCGTCCAGCAGTTGGCACAGGAGTTTCCCAGCCTCAAGCATTTTTCAACGCTTTCGCCAATTCCGGGATTTCAGAGGTGGTTCAGGATGATGATTGAGCAGCCGGATCAGCATGCCATTTCGAAAGAAGAGCATGAACTGCTGTTGCTGATGCAAGCCGACAATTGGTATGAGGATGAGAGCTTGCAGGAGAGTTTGAAACCAATCTTGCTGAGGCTGATGGCGCACTATCTTGCCAATGCCAGAAAAGGGGATGAACCCTTGGACCCCGTTGCGCGATTTCATTTGAGAAACGGTGCGAATCTGGAGCGAATCAACTGGCTCGGTGATCGCTCGCCAAATGGATTCCGGCAATCAGCAGGAATGCTGCTCAACTATGTTTACGACCCCGACAAGATTGTCCGAAACCACGAAAGCTACGTCAAAGACAGAAAATTCGCAATTTCCAAAACGATAGTTGAATTAGTGCCGCAGGAACTGCGGGCTGATCGACCCAAGAAAAAGCGCAAGCAGTCAAAATCTTGAACCATTGAAACTTTCGCCTGAATGAGCGGGCTGAATATCCAGTCGCGTGGTTCCGCTTTGCAATACATGAAGTTGTGAAAGAGGAGTGGTTTGCTGCCAGCTTGTCGATCACCGACAGATGCCTTCACTCTGCAATTCAAACATTGATTGGTAAAACACCGAGCATAAGATGTTGCCATGTCGATTCAGAGTGCGCCCCGATGAAACAGTGAATTCACCAAAGCCAGCGCTTCACAGAGTTTCGACCATCCATTTCAAGACATCGACCCGCTGATTTGATTGTGAATGAATCTGACTTGAGAGACGTTTGCAAATCATGTAAAGTTAGGGACAGCCAAAATTTTTATTTACAAGCGATACACTAACGATGCGACTTGAGACGCAATGCGCGATTTAACAGGAGAGGAGATAATGCCAGCAGCAAAACGAGGAAGCAATCCGAATCTTCTTGTCAGCAAATACGGGTCAGTCTACGTGGATAGAGAGAATTTTTTCAGCGAACCGAAAGTAATAGAAACTATACGAAAAGCTAGCAAATTCAAGTTGAACAACTACGACAACAGTTCACCTGAATCCGATAATCCAAATGCTAAACACTCAAATGATTAGTCGATTTCTTATGCTGTTTTATGGGAATTGGATATCCACTTATCTTGATTGAATTTCGGACTCGTTTCGTCAATCCATTCAATTCAGAGCAACATTAGGGCGGTCGAAATTTCTCATAATTTCACCAAGTTTAGAACCAAATTTCTGTAGCAGGCGGAATTGGAACCAATGAACCGAATCGAGCTGAAATTTAAATTCTGTGGGAAGGTAAGGTGATGTTCAAGAAAAAACCAAAAAGCAAGCCGAATTTTCGAGTGAGTAAAGGTGGTACAGTCTACGTTACTGTAGAAGATTTGATGAATAGTCCGAAATTCCAGGAAACCGTAGAAAAGGTAAGAGAGATGAAGTTAAGAAATTCCAATTGCAACCCATACAACTCAAACAAACCAAAAGTCACTGATTCGCAAGCGTAGTCGATCTCAGCCTGTCTCGCCAATCCTCCGAAACCGAGTTGAAGCAACATTCACTGCAGGGATTTTCTCAGAATTGTCACACGAAACGAATTGCCATCACGGTCATCCACAAATTCTATGTCCGGGTAGGCTTTCATTGCACGAATGATCCCGCTGCCAAGACCGCGATACGGCAACAGTTTGGAAGAAAACGAGGCGAGAATCGGGTTTCGAACATTCGAATTTCCCATCTTGATATTCTCAATCGTCAGATTGTTCGGCAGGTGTCCTGGACTGATGATCTCAATCCGATCTGTGAATATCAACACTTTCACCGGCGCTGATACAAAGTAGTCCCGATGGACCAGGGCATTGGCGACCAACTCTTCAAAAACTATCCTCGGAATCTCTGGCTCACCAATTGAATTGAAACCCTGGTTGTTCTGCACATGCCGGATATTCGACAGTAAAAAAGACATTGCCTCTCGAAAAATATAGGACAGTCTGCCCTTCACATCTCGGCTGTCAATGTAGTGAACATCCTGAATTTCAGTGCTTGGAAAGGCAACCGCCTTCACATGGAAAACAGGCAGCAAATACTGTGGCCTTGATGCGAACAGCAGAGTGCCGGCAATATTCAGCCGGCCACCTTCAGCCAGTCTCATATTCTCCAGAACCTGGGTAAGTGAGGATTCCTGCTCTTTGTAGCTGATTCCATATTCTCTCTCAAAGAACTCATCGAAAAAATACTTATCAATATCAGCCGTGGATGAATTTTCGACCGGCAAAGCGTCAGCGCGCGTCAATTTTTCGCTCTGAAAAATTCGAAACAAATCCTCGCGGGAATCCACTTTGCGATTTTCGGCACCGCTTCTCAGATATACATGAAGATTCCTGTCCATATAGGGTTTGCTGACACCCTCAGTGACCGATATCACCATCACTTTGCCATCGGGCAAAGAAAATTTTTGTGTGATCGGGCCGACAGGCGGTCTGACATGATCTGCCGCTGCATTTGAGACAAGTTGATTCAAACGCTTTATATCGGCATAAGTAAGCCCTGAAATGTTGCCTTCAACTGTCACCCCAACGAATATTGACCCGCCTTGAGAATTGCTGAATGCAACCAAATCCTGTGCCAGACTTTCTGAGCTTCTGACATTCGCCGAAAACTGATGCTTGGAGTCTTCCCCTTCAGCAATCGCGGCAAAGAGTTCTTCGGTATCCATCTGTCATCTACCTGCTTCTTTTGCTCGCAGGCTTCGCTTGACCCTCTCTGAAATTCAAGATGCGCGATCGAAATTGAGACGAAAAATGCTGCCGCGAGTCATTTGAATGTGCCCATCCGACTTGCTGCTGCGAATTAACTGCCCTACATCTCCGAATCTGGAAAATGGATGAAACTGCTGGAAAGAGAATTTCGATTATGTTTACGGACACGAAGAATCGGCCTTGACAATCAACTCAATTGAACAGAACTGCAGCCGATTCGGTGAGTAGCTGAATCGCAATTAGAGTCGATCCTTGAGGTTCTGACACTGCGAACCAACTTGACCGACTGAATTCAAGAACGCCTGCAAGCTCTAGATGTCAGGCCAAGGCAATCTGCGATAAAAGTCAGACACCCGACCATAGCATTCTTCAAAATCCGGCAGCTTTCCGATTTCGGTTTCCAGACTGTTCCATTTCGATCCTGCTCGCCGTTTGATCTCAGGGTCATCCATAGAATTTCGAGTCGGGCAAATGTCTCGATTCTCGCACTTCTGAATAAGGCACTTGTAAATTGAATCGGTGTCTATTTCTGGCATGCCGGTCAGAATGTCCAGATCATAAACATCTTGTCGGCGGTAACGATTTCGTTTGCCTTGTTGAAGAAGCGCTCTGAACTTCTCTGCAACAACATCCGTCAAAGAATATGCCAGCAGCGTCGCTCCAGAATCCAGTTCCAGAATTTGAACTTGGCTCGTCTTCTCTTTGAATGTGATGTCAATCCCGACAGTGCTGCTCGCTTGGTTGACTTTGAGCTGCCGTTCCTGATGCGAATTTCGTTCGGCATAGGCGATTTTCATTTGCAAAGCGGGAAATTCAGCATTTGGATACCGATTGCGCGGATGCTCTCGTATAGTCTGAACGTTCAGAACAGTATTCGTATATCCCAAATCGGAGGCCACTTGGTTCAATACGCTGTTCAGCTGTTCACGCAGCTCGGAAGCAGTTTGATGAGTTGGTTGATAAGTCGGTGAAGTCGAAAAATCAATGTCGGTAGTTTGCCTGGAGCTTTTATAGACGAGTCCCATGAGTATGCCGCCTTTCAGGTACAAGTTGTGAGCCAATTGCGGCACACTCGAAACGGCGTGCAAAATAATTTGAGTAATCTCGCGCTGTGCCAGGGCCGTGTCGTTTGACGGCGCGCGTTCCACCCATTCTGTAGTGCTGACTTTGATGGCTGAATCAGACATTTAGCGAAAGTTTCCAAGTCTCGGAGTAGTCTGGAGAATAGTCTTCCAGCGGGTCAAGTTTTCGACTGCCGCCTCTTTGCACCAGGGTTTTCCATGAATCAATCCTTGCATCGCTTAGTCCTAGGCGTTCCTCAAGAATGTAGCCCGCTCGAACTTTAACGAGGTCGCTGTCGCAAGAGTCTACTGCTGTTATAATGTTGTTGGTCCATTGACTTGCATATTCGGCGTAAACATCCAAGACGTGATACATTCCGCCACAGCGCCGCGAATCCTGCAGCATGTCTAGAAATGTTTGTCCAATCGTTGCCACGCGAGTGTTTGTGCGGGGGATCTTGACCCAGGCGCCTGCTTTCTTGCTCTCAATAATCTGAAGGGGACGCCCCCGAACGGTTTCAGGATGTCTGATATTGCGCAAGCGCACCCGTTCTGGCGGCAAAGGATGTCCAGCCATGATTTCCTGGAGTTGAGCAACGGCAATGGCCTTGGATGGTCGTGTGCAAGTGAGTACTAGAGGGGCGCGGTCAGTCAATCCCCATCGTTGCATTGCGGACAGGTGAGATACGTAACAGAGAGGGTCCGCCAGGCAGACAATCTCTTCAGTGGAGTGCTCGGAAACCTCCAGAACGCGGATTAATCTTTTGCCATAGTCCCGGTCGTACCGAATCAAACCGGCACGGTACAAGCCTTTGAGGTGTCTGGAGTGATCTTCCAGTTTTGGTTTTTCGCGTCGAAGATGAAGACCCTCGCCATTCTTGTACATGCTTTGAAGCATGCAGAAAAACGCATAGTGAGTGATGGCTGTCTTGCCTTCGGACAGCAATGCCTTGGCCATATAGTCTTGGGATCTGGTAAGTTTCAACTGGCTCATCCAATTTAGACCGATAACATGATATAAACGTCCTAAGGACGTTTATATCATGTTTTTGGATATTTTTCAAGCGCAATGTCCGCTGCAGAATAAAAAAGTGGCGGCAGGCTTGCCTTGAACGCCGCGTCAACATCAAGCCGCGCGGTCACCCGCACGTCACTTGACTCGATTTATTTTTGAGTTGACAAAAGCACCGAAAGAAGCTGCCGCAGAATATTTCCGCCCGGCAATTTCGATTGCCCACTGGCTGCTCGAAAGGAGGTCATTGGTCATTCCGCCCGCGTGATTGACATAACCCATGCCAACAGAGCAGCCCAAGGTGAAACTGTACGCGCCCGATGACAGATAGCCGGCTGGCTTGCCGTCAAGATAAATCAGCTCCTCTCCCCAAAGCACAGGTTCGGAAACATCCAGTTTGAACAGCACAAGACATTTTTGCAATTGTTTGGATTCAAACTGTCGGATTAGCGCTTCCTGTCCCATGAAGGCAGTGGACTTGTCGAGCGAAACCGCCTGCGGCAGTCCGGCTTCAAACGGCGTGTCTTCCGGGGTCAAGTCCAGATCGAACTCTCGGTAACCGGCTTCCAGGCGCAGATGTTCCAGCGCATGATATCCCGCCGGCTTCAATCCGAAATCACGGCCCGCAGCCATAAGCCGATCGAAGAGATCCTGCGCGAATTCTGTCGCGATCAGAAGCTCCCACCCATCCTCGCCGATGAATGTCAGCCGGTTTGCGATCGCCGTTCCAAGTCCCAGTTCAATCTCCCGCGAAGTGGAGAATGGAAAGGCTTCACTGCTGAAATCCGCATTTGACACCTTGGACAGAATGTCACGCGAGTTCGGGCCCTGTATTGACAGAACGGTGTAGCAGGATGAGATGTCAGTGAGCCACGCTTGACTCGATGCATCGATGTGCCGCTGAATCCAGGCGCGGTCGCGGTCACAGGAAGTCGCTGAAGTGATCAGCATGAAGCAGTCCTCATTCAGGCGATTGACAGTCAGATCGACTTCAATTCCGCCGCGCGCGTTCAGCATGTGGGTGTAGACAATCCTGCCGCGCGGCACATCGATGTCTTTGGCACACAGCCGCTGCAGAGTTGCGCACGCGTCTTTGCCCTGCAGCAGGAATTTGCCGAACGAGCTCTGATCCAGAATGATCGCACTCTCCCGCGCCGCCCGGCACTCTTCTGCGGTATGCTGAAACCAGTTCGGTGACCGGTAGGAGTAAATGTTCCGAACGGATTCACTTTGCGGTGCGAACCACATTGGACGCTCCCAAAGCGCGGCCTCACCGAAACTGGCATTCAATTTCGCCCACCGGTCATGCAGGACACTTTTCCGGACACCGCGCGCCGATTCTTTCTGTCGGTGCGGCCAGTGCATCCTGTAATGCAGCCCCAGAACCTCACTGCTGCGGGTACGCAGGTAAGGAGAGTTGTTCTGGCATGGATGAAACCGATTGACATCGACGAACCCCAGATCAATCGTTGGCTTTCCTTCGGCAATCCACTCAGCCAATGCCCGCCCGGCTCCTGGACTGAGTTCAATGCCCTCTGAGTTGTAGCCTGCCGAAACGAAGAGATTGGGCCGCCCCGATACCTCACCCAGAAGAAACAGCAAATCCGGTGTGAAGCTCTCGGGTCCGGCCATGAACCTCGCGATTCCGGCGTTCTGAAGATCAGGCAGGAGCTCCGCTGCTCTGCTGAAGGGCAGCTCAAACTGGTCCCAGTCTTCCGGCAGCTCGATGAATGGAACGTCAGGCGGAATCTTGCTGAAGTCCAGCGGTTTGCCAGTTGGCTCGAAAGAGCCCACCAGCCATTTTCCCGCATCTTCCTTGATGTAGCAGTGCCCATCGGTGTCTCTCAGCACCGGCAGATCAGGCGTTGCGGCGGCCAGGGGCTCAGTCACCACATAGTAGTGCTCACAAGGATAAAGCGGCACGCTCACTTCAAGCTGCGCCGCCAGATTTCGAGTCCAGAGACCGCAGGCCAGCACCAGCGTCTCGCAGACAATCGGCCCCAGCGTCGTTTCAACCCGATATTCCTGCTGCCGGCTGAATTGCAGCTTCAGAGCCTCGCACCCTTCAATAACTGTCACGCCGCGCTGCTTGGCGCCGGCAATCAGCGACATCGCGGTGTCCACCGGATTGGTCTGTCCGTCTGCTGGAATGTAAACGGCGCCCGCAATGCGGCTCTCATCAATCGCTGGATAGATTTCCTTTGCTTCTGCCGGCGCAATCATGCGGGCTTCAACATCGAAACTCTGTGCAATTGAGGCGGTGAGCTGAGTTTCGTACAGACGTTCTTCTGTACGGCAGACGCCCAGTGTGCCATTCTGCTTGAAGCCGGGTGACACGCCGGTTTCGCGTTCCAGTCTCGAGTAAAGCTCGACGTTGTATCTGGCCAGTTCCGTCAGCGCATGGGTTGACCTCAGCTGCATGATCAGCCCGGCGGCATGCCAGGTTGTGCCGGAAGTCAGCTGATGCCGCTCCAGCAGCGTAACGTCGCCGATTCCGAGTCTGGCAAGATGGTAGGCGAGACTCGCCCCCGCAACTCCGCCGCCGCAGATGACGACCCTGGAGTGGCGCGGCAGCTGCAAATCTGGAACGCCGGCTCAGTCGTCCGACGCGGATGCGACCGGCTTCAGCGGACTGACCGTGATTCGTCCGCCGCCTTTGAGGTAGTCGCTGATTCGGGTCAGGGTGCAGTGCAGGTAGAACCGGCGCACCTGAACGACACCGCGTATGTCGTCCCGCTTCATGGCGGCAAGCATCTCCGAAGTCTCCAGCTCCTGCTCGGAAATGATGTCCCGCCAGATCAGATTCGGCAGAAAGGTGATCCAGATGCGCGCGGAACGATAGTAGAGGTTGTCGGTTATCTCGCGCAGAGGCACGCTGCCGATCAACGAGATCAGCACTTCGTGCAGATTATTGCAGAGCCGTCCGTAAGCTTCGCTGCTGCGCTCATCGTACATGAGTTTGGTCCGCGCCAGCAGTGCTTCCATCGCGCCGATGTGCTCGCCGGCAATCTCGCGCGGCGACAGCTCGGAAATCAGTTCAGTGAGATACATCCGCAGGTCATAGACTTCCTTCATCGTCTTGATGTCGATGTCGGTTACGACGGTTCCCACACCGTTTCGAATGTCCACCAGACCCTCGAAGTGCAGCCGCTGGAGAACTCGGCGGATGGGAGTCCGGCTGACACTGAACTCCGCCGCCAGCTCCGTTTCCGAAATGACTGTATAGGGCGGGTAGTGAAGCAGCGAGATCCGCTCTCGAATGGCTTCGTAAATGCGCTGATGGCGTTCGTTGGCGGATTCCTTGGCGAGTGGCGCGGCACTCGAATGCATTGCTTGCGCTTCCGCAAGAATCTGTTCTTTCATCATGGTGTGACCGGCCGGCGGCTCTCAGTTCAAATGACAGCTCAGTTAATATCACTCAACCGATTTTGCTGATTCCCACGCAGTTCGCATCCGGAGGCGGGCGCGATTGGGAGGCTCGCATTTTTTGGTTGACATGCACATCGCTAATCATATAACATTTGTATACAGCTTGGATAAAGCTTTGGAGCAATAAGCCGGTTGCTGAGTTTCAACTGATAAATTCTACGATACCGAAGCCAGCTGCCAAACATCAAACTCGACACGAGAGGAGGAACAAGATCATGTCAATGAAGTTAACGCGTCGCGAGCTTCTCAAAACAGCGGCCGCGGGCGGCGTTGTTGCCGCATCATCGTCTTTCCCGTTTATGAACCTGGCTTCTGCCGCGGGTCCGCTGTCGGTTGTCGACTGGGGCCCGCCCTGGATCGACAATACCAAGAAAATCGCCGCTGCCTGGGGCAAAAGCGATATCAACTGGACACTGCACTCGGGCGGTGCGGCCTCCATTCTGCCGAAGATCAAGGCCGCGTGGCCGAATCCACCTTATGACCTGGTGGACAACTGGAGTCCGGTATTCCTGTCCATGATGCGGGAGGGCTGGGCTGAAACGGTCACTCTGGATGACTGCCCCAATCTGGCGGATGTGCCGGAGGGTCTGATCAGCAAAGATGCCGATGGCAACTGGAAGAACATTCCCCGCGGAACCAGCGGCGTGTTTTTCACTTACGCCCCGGACAACTGCCCGATCGAGATCAAGACAGTCGATGATCTTCTGAATCCGAAACTGAAGGGCCAGATTCTCTGGCCGAACCCGACGCTGAACACCAATCTGCAGGTGGTTGCGCTGGCGAGGGCCAAAGGCGGCGATGAATACAACATGGAGCCCGGCTGGGAGTTCCTGAAGGAACTGGCGGCATCGGGCAACATCGGCAGAATCTCCGCCAACACCTCGGATGTCATCACTTCGCTGGAAACCGCGGAGACTTCCGTCACCTTTGTGGATCAGGGAACGCTGTCCGGTGTCAAAGGCACCAGCCTCAGCCATCTGACAAAATCGGATCCCTCGCTCAAGACCATGCTGTTTGTCAGCGGCTGGGTGGTTCTCTCCAGCTCCGAGAACAAGGAGCTTGCGTTCGACTTCGCGAACTTCACCATCAGCAAGGAGAACAGCGAGCTCTACTACCAGGAGGTCGGAGAGGTGCCGGTCAATGGCAAGGCAGAGCATGGCATCGAGCATCTCAGATTCTCGTCAGCTGAAGCCGAGGATTTCGTGGTCATTCCAGACTGGGATCACCTGGGCAAGGAACTGGATGCCTGGAACAAGCGATTCGAACAGGACATTGTTCCGATGCTGTAAGTTTTTCCTTCGAAGATTGCACTGCGCGGGCACTGGAAACACCTTTCTTGGTGTGTTAGATAAAAGAACGCAACTGTCACAGTGCCCGCCAGTGCAGTTTGAAACCCCAGTCAGCCGGTCACTGGCTCAATTGAGTATTTGTCCTTGCGGTTTGACTCAATGACCGGCGGCCGCCTTGAACCGGTGTGAATTGTTGAGGACAACTATCGGGCAAGTGGAGTGTAATACCCGCGTATGAAGCTCAATCGCGGTTCAGTTCTGCTGCTCGTGCCCGGTGTCGGCATACTGCTGGCATTTCTGGTACTGCCGCTGGCCAATGTTGTCGAGGAAAGCTTCCGGCTCTTTGAGCCGGGGCGAATCGGCGCTGCAAAAGACGCGCCGTACACCCTGTTCAACTATGCTGAGCTGTTCAACGCCACTTATCTCTATTACTTTGTCGAAACCGCCCGCATCGGATTCATTGCATCGATCATCGGGCTGATTCTCGGATTCCCGATCGCGTATGTCATCGCCCGAAGCTTCACACCCCTGTGGCGCAAGATCGGAGTCGGGTTCCTGATCGGCATCATGTTTCTCAGCACCTTGGTGCGGGTCTATGCGCTGCAGCTCACATTCGGACCCACCGGCATCGCGAAGTTTCTGTCGGGACTGCTCGGCGTCTCCATGAACGGACGCTTCTACACAGAAATGGTCGTCATCCTGGGACTGCTTCACTATCTGGTGCCGATCGCCGCCATCACGCTGCTTGGAACGATTCAGAATGTCAATCCCAGGCTGACCGAGGCGGCGCAGGCTCTGGGCGCGCCGCGCTGGATGGCGCATCTTTCGATCACCATTCCGCTCTGCGTTCCGGGACTTCTGTCTGCATTCCTGATCTCATTCACACTGTGTCTGTCTGCATTCGTCGTTCCGATGATCCTGGGCAAGGGCAAGATTCTCTTCGTATCCAATCTGATCTACTCGCGCTTCAGCGAAATCGCCAACTATCCGAGCGGCTCGGCAATATCCATCGCGATGCTGGTGCTGTCGCTGCTGATCATCTACGGCATCACCTATCTGGTCTCGACCCGCTGGATCAAGAGTTAGGATTCGCGATGCTGCAGCGCTACATCGATCAGTTCGGAGCTTGGACGGTCATCGGCATGATGCTGCTGACCGTCACCTTCCTGATCGCGCCGATCATCGTCTCGATTCTGATGTCGTTTGACGCCCGCAGCTATCTCGGACGTTTTCCGCCGACGGAGTTCTCATTTCAGTGGTACGCGCGGTTCTTCTCCGACACCTACTACCTGACCGGGCTTCGAACCAGTCTGATCATCGCGGTGATTGCGGCGACTGTGTCGACCTGTGCGGGTGTCTGCGCGGCGATTGTTCTCGACCGCTATGACTTCCCCGGCAAGCAGGCATTGGAAACCATATTTCTTTCGCCGCTGGTCATTCCGGCGGTTGTGATCGGTTTCTCACTGCTGCTGTTTTTCGCGCTGATCGGTGTTTTTCAAGGCTATCCCCGACTGCTGGCAGGCCATATCATCATCACCTTTCCCTACACCGTGAGAACCACGCTCGCGGGATTGACCGGAATCCGCCGGAACCTGACTGAGGCTGCGATGACACTCGGCGCTACCGAGCGTCAGGCGTTCTGGGACGTTACGTTTCCCCTGGCGCGTACCGGCATGGTTGCGGGCGCGGTGTTCGCATTCGCATTCTCCATGGACGATGTCGCGGTCAGTCTGTTCCTGACCTCACCCGAAACCTATACGCTGCCGGTTGCCATGGTCAGCATGATGCGGACCAACTTCGATCTCACCATCGCCGCCGCATCAGTCATACTGATGCTGTTCACCATCGGTCTGATCATCGTTCTAGATGCGGTTGTCGGACTCGAGCGCGTCATCGGCGGCGGTGTCTACCGCTCATAGGCCGGATGAATGGCAGTTGTCGAGCTTGAGAACGTAACCAAGCGATTCGGCAGTTTCGCAGCGGTCAGCGAAGCCACCTTCAGCCTGGAGAAGGGCGGCATTCTGTCACTGCTCGGCCCCTCCGGATGCGGCAAGACAACAACGCTCAGAATGATCGCTGGATTTGAGGAGCCGAGCGCGGGAGAGATACGCATCGCTGGAACCAGCATGCGCGGCAGACGGCCCTACGAGCGCAATGTCGGTCTGCTGTTCCAGGACTACGCGCTGTTTCCGCACATGAGCGTCGAGCAGAACGTGGCTTACGGCCTGAAGCGGCGGGGCTATCAACGAAGCCGGATCGACCGTCGCGTGGGCGAGATGCTGGACCTTGTCAAGCTCGACGGATTTGAGCAGCGACGGCCTTCGCAGCTGTCCGGCGGACAGCAGCAGCGAGTGGCGCTGGCCCGCGCGCTCGCAACCAATCCAGAGGTGGTGCTGCTGGATGAGCCTCTTTCCGCACTGGATGCCAAGCTTCGCCAGGAACTTCGCATCGAGCTCAAACAGATACTCTCAGCAGTCGGCGCCACAACCATCATCGTTACGCACGATCAGGAAGAGGCCATGAGTCTGGGTGACCGTCTGGTGGTCATGAGTGAGGGCCGCATCGTACAGCAGGGGCCGCCGACTGAGATCTACAAGAATCCGCACACCAGATTCGTCGCCGAGTTCATCGGCCGGTCAAACTGGCTGCGCGGCAGGCTTGGACGAGCCGATGCAGATGGGCTGTGTGCGTTCGATATCGGCGCCGGGGTGACGATTCGGGTGCCAAAACCCGAATTCGAGGCGCCGGTTTACGAGGTGTGCGTTCGCCCGGAGCGCATTCGCACAGGCCGCGCTATGCCGGCAGGAGACGCCGCCGGTCCGGTCAACCGGCTCCGCGGCACGATCCGGCATGTAGCGCATCTGGGGGCGGATATCCACATCGTGGTCGAGCTCGCGAGCGGTGACCGGATCACCGTCAGCGAGCAGTTCACCGGGCAGTCGCTGGAGCAGTATGAGGAGACGCTCGAATGCGCGTTCTTTCCTTCGGACTGCATTGTTGTGGCATCGGACACTTGACACTAATTTCGGAGAATTCTCAAAATGGCAACTCTTGAATCTGCACCTGGAACCCCGTTCAGCACTGATCCCGTAAGCGCTCGGTACGAATTGGACGCCGGACCCGGCCGCTATCGAATCGGACTTCTGACCCTTTCGAACGATCTGGCGACTGAGCGGGATTTCATCAACATGAAGCCCGATGACGATGTCGCGGTATTCGTATCCCGCATTCCGAATGATGAAGTCTGCTCGGTTGAGAACCTGCGCGCGATGGAGCCTGAACTCACGCGCGCCACAGAGCTGCTGATCCCGGGCTCGCGGCTTGACTCAGTGGCATACAGCTGCACTTCCGGAACGGTTGTGATGGGGTATGACACCGTGGTGCGACGCGTGCAGGCGGCCCGCCCCGGCATACCGGTGGCCGCCCCGATCACCGCCGCGCTTGCGGCATTGGACCGATTCGATGCTCGAAAAATCGCAGTGCTCACACCGTACACCGACGATGTCAATCGGCAGATTTCCGATTACATCACTGCCGCCGGCAGGGAAGTGGTGGGGTTCACCAGTTTTCATTTCGCCGACAATGACTCAATGGCGCGGCTGCCGCCTCAAGCCATTCATGACGCGGCGCTTCAGGCGGACCGGCCTGATGCTGACGCTCTGTTCATCTCCTGCACCGCGATTCGGGCGGTCGAAGTCATCGAATCAATTGAGCAATCACTCGGCAAGCCGGTGATCTCAGCCAATCAGGCATTGTTCTGGCAGTCGCTGCGGGCGGCCGACTGCGACAAGCCGATCGATGGTTTCGGCAGCCTGCTGCGAATGCCTGACGATTCAAAAGTATCTGAGTGAACTGCAGTCTGGTATCTGCACCATGAAACTCGACGAAATTTTTGCCAGCTCACCGGCGGTCATCACCCAGGAACAGCGGCTGCGCTATCACGAACAGGGCTATCTGGTGTTTCCGGGGCTGTTCGGCGACGAGTGGCTCGGCCCGCTGAGGTCCGCGCTGTCTGAGGTCATCGAGTCAACCCGCGACCTCAGGCAGTCCACCCGCCGCGTTGACCTTGAGCCGAACCACAGCGCCGACAGCCCGCGGCTTCGGCGGGTGGCGTATCTTGATGAGTTCGACCCGATTTTCTGGCGGCTCTGCAAGGACTCTGTCGTTCCCGATATTGCTGTAGATCTGCTCGGCCCCAATGTGAGATTCCGCGAGCTGATGATGAACTTCAAGTGGGCGGGCGGCGGCGCGCAGGTCAAATGGCACCAGGACCTGGTGTTCTACCCGCATACCCACTCCGGAACCCTGCAGTTTCTTCTGCTGCTTGATGGCGCGACACCCGAGCAAGGCCCGCTTCGCGTCATTCCCGGCAGTCATCGGGGTGAGATATACGCACACTATGACAGCGCGGGGAACTGGACCGGTGCAATCGCTGACGATGATCTTGCGGTAGCCGGCGTTGATCGGGCGGTGACGCTGTCAGGCCCGCCCGGAACCTTGAGCGTGCATCACAGTCGCACCATTCATGGTTCAGCGCCTAATTTCAGCCAAGCCAGCCGCCCGGCGTTTGTGCTCACCTACAGCGCCGCGGACGCCATTCCCTATACTGCGCCGGCATACCCGAGCGTCAACTACAGCGCGCTGGTACGCGGTGAGCCGCCGCGATATGCCCATCACGAAGAGATGGCCGTGCCGCTGCCGCCGGACTGGTCAGACGGATATACGTCCATTTTCGATCATCAGCACGAAAACGGCGGGATGGGGTAGCTTCAGCTGGCCGGTGAAAAGTCTATGAGCCAGAGCCGCATCACAGCCGCGCAAATCGAGCGGGCCAGAAACAGGATCGCGCCGTTCATCCGGCAAACGCCGGTTGTCCAGTCGGCCGCGCTGACCGAGCTGGCTGGGGCTGACATCCACCTGAAACTTGAGCATCAGCAGATCACCGGCAGTTTTAAGTTGCGCGGGGCGACCAATGCTGTAATGAACCTGAACCGCGAGCAGCGCAAAAACGGAGTCGTCGGCGTATCCACGGGCAATCATGGACGCGGACTGGCCTATGCCGCGTCACAGGCTGGAATGCGATGCGTCATCTGCATGTCGAATCTTGTGCCACAGAACAAGATCGACGGCATCAGGGCGCATGGCGCCGAGGTTCGCATTCTGGGCAAGTCTCAGGATGACGCACAGGCTGAAGTCGATCGGCTGGTCAATGAGGAAGGAATGACAATGCTGCCGCCCTTCGATCACCCTGACATCATTGCCGGGCAGGGCACGCTGGGTTTCGAGCTGATCGAGCAGCTGCCGACGATAGACGCGGTGGCGGTGCCGGTCTCCGGCGGCGGGCTGATGTCAGGCATGGCGGCCGCACTGAAAGCCAGATATTCCGGCATTCGAGTCATCGGAATCTCCATGGAGCGCGGCGCGGCCATGCACGCCAGCCTCCAAGCGGGCCGGCCGGTGCAGGTCGAGGAGCTGCCGACACTGGCCGATTCGCTGGGCGGTGGAATCGGATTGGACAATCAGTACACATTTGACACCGTCAGAGACCTGGTCGATGACTTCATCCTGGTGTCTGAGGACGAGATCGCAGAGGCCATTCGACATGCCTACTGGAGCGAGCGGCTGATTCTGGAGGGATCGGGCTCTGTCGGAATCGCCGCTCTTCTGTCCGAAAAACTGAAAACCGACGGGCCGCTCGCGATTGTCGCCAGCGGCGGAAACATAGATATGAGCCTGCACTACCGGATAATATCCGGTGAGAATGTTGATGTTGACAGAGAGGAAGCCTAGCCATGCCAATCCTCAAGCTCCTGACCGAACAGGAACTTCGGAAGATTGTCACGCTGGACCTGGATGCGGTCAGCTGCATTGAGTCTGCATTCGCGGCGCTGTCCGGCGGCCGGGTGGTCATGCCGCCGATTCTGTCGATGGCGATCAAGGAATTCAATGGGGAGGTTGATGTCAAGACCGCCTATGTGCCCGGGTTCAACAGTTTCGCGATCAAGATGTCACCCGGATTTTTCGACAATCCCAAGCTTGGACTGCCGAGCACTTCGGGGCTGATGGTTCTGTTTTCCGTCAAGACTGGAATGATCGAGGCGGTGCTGCTGGACAACGGCTATCTGACGGATGTTCGAACAGCGGCGGCCGGCGCGGTAGCCGCGAAACATTTGGCCAGAGAGGATGCCGGACATGCCTGCATCATCGGCGCCGGTCAGCAATCCCGCCTGCAGCTGGAAGCCCTGTGTCTGATGCGGCCGATTCAGTCTGCGGTCTTGTGGGCAAGAGACGATGAAAAGGCGAAATCGGCAGCCGCTGATCTGAGCGAGAAACTTGGAATTGCGGTGACCGCGAGCGCTGATCCGCAATCTGCTGTCACCTCTGCTGATGTGATCGTGACCACCACGCCTTCTGCTCATCCCCTGGTGAAGCGAGAGTGGCTGCGGGCCGGTCAGCACATCACCGCAATGGGGTCCGATCAGAGCCACAAGCAGGAGCTTGAAGTTGAATGTCTGGCGCTTGCCGCGCGCTATGTTGCTGACCGCCTGTCACAGACCGAAATTCTAGGTGAGCTCCATCATGCGATTGAGGCTGGAGTGATGGAACCGAATGCAGAGTTGATCGAGCTTGGCGATATAGCTGCCGGAAAATCAGCCGGCCGGATGTCTGAGGATGAAATTACAATCTGCGATCTGACAGGAACCGGTGTTCAGGACACTGCCATCGCAAACTTCGCCAGACAGCGCGCAGACACACACTCAGTCGGACTGACGGTGGAGGCTTAGGCTATGAGTGAGAAAATTCCATTGTTCGAGAAGCTGTTTTCCGCGGAGGAGTACGCCGGCAGAGTTCAGGATGTGAAACAGCGCATGGCGCGCGCAGGGTTTGATCTCATCATCTGCCAGGACCCAGCCAATATGTGCTGGCTGACCGGATACGACGGCTGGTCATTCTATGTTCCCCAGTGTGTGCTGGTTCATCTGGAAGATGAGTGGCCGATCTGGTTTGGCCGCGCCCAGGATGCCAAGGCCGCACATGTGACCACAGATCTTCCAGCTCAGAACATCATCCCGTTCACCGAGAGTCTGGTTCAGCATCCGATCCAGCATCCGTATGACGAGCTGGCTGATCTCATCCAAGATCGCGGCTGGGCGAAAGCTCGTATCGGTGTCGAAATGGATGCGCACTACTACACGGCGCGCTGCCATGAGACACTGCTGAAGGGGCTGCCGGATGCGAAATTCTCCAACAATGAGGATCTCGTCAATTGGGCGCGGCTTGTGAAGTCTGACAGAGAGGTTGAGCTGATGCGGCAGGCTGGCAGAATCTGCACCGAGACGATGAATGCCGCCATCTCAAAACTGCGGACCGGTGTGCCGCAGAATGAAATTATTGCAGAAGTCTATCGAGCGCAGATCGCCGGCACCGATGCTGGCGGCGGTGACTATACTGCGCTGTGTCCGCTGATTCAGGTGGGGGAAGGGACAAGCACCCCGCACCTGACGTGGTCCGATCTGCCCATTCCATCAGATGTTCTGGTGATGATTGAACTTGCCGGAGTGAGGCGGCGCTACCACACCCCCTTGACTCGAACCGCGTATACGGGCAAGGCGCCGGCCAAGGTGCGGAACCTCGCGCAGGTGATCGTTGAAGGTGTCGATGTCGGACTGGAGCTGGCGGTGCCCGGCAACACCTGTGAGATGGTTGAGGCGGGCTGGCAGGCGGTGCTCAATCGAAACGGCATTGTCAAAGAAAGCCGCGTGGGCTATTCAGTCGGTGTCGGCTACCCGCCTGACTGGGGCGAGAGGACCTGCAGCCTGCGGCCGGGTGATCATACCGTGCTGGAGGCTGGCATGTGCTTTCATTTTCAGTCAGGGGTGTGGCTGGACGACCTGGGCTGTGCGGTGTCTGAATCGTTTGTGGTTGCGGAGTCCGGCGGTGAGAGGCTGTGCGATGTTGAACGAGATCTGATTGTCATTGAGTGAGGCAGAATTAGAATGGAAAAGAACCCGATATCACCAACCATCCCCCTGGATCAGGACGGCGCCCACCACGGATTTCTGAATCTTCCCTACAGTCGCAATGACTCAGCCTGGGGATCGATCATGATTCCGGTCAGTGTGATTCAGAATGGTTCCGGGCCGACTGCGCTGTTCACCGGCGCGAATCATGGCGACGAGTATGAAGGTCCGGTGGCGCTTCAGGATCTGGCTTTGCGCCTCGATCCAGCCGAAATCCAGGGCAGAGTCATCATTGTGCCGGCATTCAACTATCCCGCTTTCAGAGCGGGCACCCGAAACTCACCCATCGACGATGGCAACATGAATCGGGTCTTTCCCGGAAATCCCAGAGGAACCGTCACTGAGAAAGTCGCCGACTACTTCATGCGCACGCTGGTGCCGCAGGCCGATGTGATTGTCGATATCCATTCAGGCGGAAAATCGCTTGAATTTCTGCCCTTGGCAGCCGCGCATGTTTTGGGTGACAAGGCGCAGCAGGCCGCATGCGTCGCCGCGATGCGCGCTTTCAATGCACCGCATTCGACAATTCTGCTTGAGATTGACAACACGGGGATGTACGACACTGCCGTCGAAGATCAGGGCAAGGTATTTGTCTCAACCGAGCTCGGCGGCGGCGGGACGACACGTGCTGCAACAGTCAGGCTCGCAAAGAAAGGTGTGAGAAATGTGCTGATTCACGCAGGAATTCTGGATGCTGAACCTGTGATTGAACCCACAGTTGATCTGGATATGCCTGATGAAGACTGTTTTGTGATCAGCGAGCATGAGGGTCTGCTGGAACCGGTCGTTGATCTCGGTGATGAGCTTGCTCAGGATGATATGGTTGCCAAAGTCTGGCCGCTTGATCGCACCGGTAGAGAACCAATAATCTATCGGGCTCGACGCAACGGCATTCTAGCAGGCCGACATTTTCCAGGATTGGTTAAGCCAGGCGACTGCATGGCTGTTGTGGGTGCAGTATCGTAGTTGCTAACACGAAACAAAATGCATTACCAAGATGGTGTTCGCATTAGTACATCATCACCCAGAAGATTTCCAAGAAGTATTTGCAAGTGGACTGGTATGGAAATAGAAGCAGAGCTGGTTGAGGATATTAATGAAATCAGAAAGTGAATTCAATCAATTATTACCCGCCTTCGACCCTTCGAAAAAGAAGCACATCGATGAGGCTGTGGAACAATTCGACACGGTCCAGCGTTCTGCCCCTTACCGTCCCGCTCTCTCTTCAGCCGCATGGAAATCCCGTAAACTGCAACCACCTGTACTTCTACTTGGAGCGGAGCAGGACCGACCTGATACGCCAGGCAAGGCCCGTCCAGCCTATCTCAAGCGGCTGCCAGAATTCTCTGACTAATAATTGATGACTTTGACGGAATGGGAGGAGCATGCGATCGACCAAAATCTTCAGAGTTGGTGTCAAGGAGATGTCTTTCTTGATGCAGAGTTGGAGTTCATTCATCTTGCAAACTCAATCTATCCACACATTACCGCTTCCATTCGAGTAGCTGAATCGCAGTTCGCTTTGCATTGTCTGAGTCGCTCAAATTCCGCATTGGCCTGGCCGGCCGCCTCTTGTTCACTGGTATTTCTGTGTGACATTGACTGGAATTCGCAGGAAAATGCTGAGAAGCAAAGATTTAAAATCTGGTTTAGCGGAAAATTAGGTTGAAAAAGTGACTGATAAAAATCTATCTCTTGATGAAGTCTTCAAGCTGAGTCTGAACGCGCTGATCGGGTGCGGGGCTTCCGAAGCCAACGCCAATCCTGTTGCTGAATCTGTTCGGGATGCTGAGGCGGATGGAATTCGCAACGTCGGGCTGAATTACCTTCCACATTACTGCGAGCACTTGAAGTGCGGCAAAGTGGACGGCTTGGTGGAGCCTTCATTCGAACAGACCGCAGGCTCCGCCATCACAGCTGACGCAAAGCATGGATTCGCACATGGTGCATACATGCTGGCTCTGAAGGAGTTTTCGACACTGGCCAAAGACAACGGCATCAGTTCCCTCTCTATCAAGAACTCGTATGCCGCTGGTGTCATTGGCTGGTATGTTGAAAAGCTCGCCAATCAAGGATTGGTTGGCATCGCGTTTGCAAATTCACCCCCTGCTATTGCCCCTTGGGGCGGAAGCGAAGCATTTTTCGGGACCAATCCACTGGCGTTTTCCTTTCCGCGTGACAATGCGCCTCCTGTGGTGATCGATCAATCTTCCAGTACCACCGCGAAGGTCAATGTCGTCCACGCGGCTGCGGCCGGAGAGACGATTCCTGACAATTGGGCGCTTGATTCCAGCGGCAATCCGACAACAGATGCAAAAGCCGGCCTTTTGGGCTCGATGGCGCCCGCGGGAGGTTACAAGGGAGTTTCGATGGCAATGATTGTTGATGTGCTGGCGGGTGGAATCGGAGGCCCGAACATGTCGCACACGGCAGATTCATTCGGTGACAGCACGGGCGGTCCGCCAGGTGTCGGTCAGTTCTTTATCGCGATCGCCCCGGATTGTTTCAACTCACCTGGATTTGCGGAACGGGTTGAAGGCATGCTGACCGCAATGTGTTCGCAGGTGGGTGTTCGATTGCCTGGGAACCGACGCCATCAGCACCGCATCATTGCAAGTGAACAAGGTGTGTGGCTGCCTGAAGATCTCTATCGGAAGATTTTGGCCTTTTGCGATTGATTCGCAGAAAGAATCTTGTCGACTGATTGAAACAGAGCCAAAAGCCGTTCTGAGCAGTTTCAAAATGACGAGCAACGAAGTCCATTCACTGTGCTGAAGCTCGTTGGAAAAAATTTCCTATTCCAATCAGGACAACTGCTTAATCAACACAAATTCAAATAATCTCATTCATTCAGCACTTCCCAAATCTCCGGCCGGAATGCGCGGATTTCCTCATCGGTCAGCCCTTCCAGCGAGTGAGGAAACTTGATCCAGCGCTCTGTCTCGTGCAGATAGTAGTCAGGCGCCTTATCGGTCAGGTTGCGCGACGGTTTGTACCAGGGCACCGCAACACGGATATCCTGGGGTGTGTTCAGTCTGGCCATGCGGCGCAGCTTGGCAACAACAGCCTGAATGGTGAAACCCGTATCAAAGACATCATCAACAAGCAATAGACCGTCTTCTGAATTCACTCGGTCCACAAGGTAGCCGAGGCCGTGAACCTGAACAGAATGATCGCGCTGGTCAATGGTGGATTCATAAGACGAAGTGCGGATCGCGATATGGTCCGTCTCAATCCCCGCCCAAGCCAGCGCTTCCTGAACACCGATGCCAATCGGCGTTCCGCCGCGCCAGATTCCAACAATGTAGTTCGGCTTGAATCCGCTGTTCGCCACCATGGCGCCGAGGCGCACGGCATCGCTCAGCAGGTCTTGCGCCTGAAGGTAAATTTTCGCACTCACGTTACAATATTAGTCGATGGAACTCGCGAACAGCAACAAAAAATTATTCGTCGAAGAGCAGGACCTGATGCTGGACAGCTACCGGCTTGGCCGCCGCGTCATTGACAGTGAATTTCGCCCTGATTTTATCGTCGGAATCTGGCGCGGCGGCAGCGCAGTCGGCATTGTGGTGCAGGAATGCCTGCAGTATTTCGGCATTGACACAGATCACATCGCAATTCGCACTTCCTACCGCGGCATGAAAGACTATCCTGACATGATACGGAATTCTGAACGCATCCGGGTTCATGGGCTTGATTATCTTTTAAATCGGCTGGAAGCCGAACATCGGCTTTTGCTGGTGGACGACGTATTCAGCAGCGGCCATAGCATGCAGGCTGTCAAGGAGCATCTGCATCGAAAGCTGCGGAGAAACCTGCCGGAAGATATCCGTGTCGCCGCAGTCTGGTACAGACCGGTTGCAGGACGGCCCGCGCCGGAATACTTCATTCATCAAACCGACAGCTGGCTGGTACTGCCTTATGAGTTCTCCGGCCTCACGCTGGCTGAAATTCGTCAGCACAAGGCTTGGTCAGCTCCGATTCTGGAGTCTATTTCCTTGAAGAGCCAGTAAAAATCGAAAAGACTGCGTTTCAATCCGCGCCTGCTGAATTGCGGTGACTGCGCTCGCGTCGACCTTAATTTTGGGGATTATAAACTTGGGTTGAAAAACCGGAAAATTTAGAATATACTTTCTATTGTAGAGAAATCGAAATAGAAGGTAGAAACTGATGGCAAAAAGCGCACCCGGACACTCGAACAGAAAGGGAATCACTCTCCTGGAATTGGCGGAAAAATTCCCTGATGAGGAATCCGCAAGAAACTGGCTGGAGAGCATTATCTGGTCGGAAGGCAGATTCTGTCCCAACTGCGGCAGCCAAAACACCTACGAATGCTCTCATGCGAAGATGCCGTATCGGTGCAGGAGCTGCAAGCGGTACTTCAGCATCAGAACCGGAACCGTCATGTCGGGCTCACCCATTCCGCTGCTGAAATGGGTGTATGCGATCTATCTTGATCTGACATCGCTCAAGGGCGTCTCAAGCATGAAGCTGCACCGCGATCTCGGCATCAGCCAGGCTTCCGCCTGGTTCCTGCAGCAGCGAATCCGCGAGGCGTTCACTGAAAGGGGCAAGAACATGCTGTCCGGAACCGTTGAAGTGGATGAGACCTACATTGGCGGACTGGAGAAGAACAAGCATGAGTCAAAGAGACTTCATGCGGGCCGCGGCGGAGTAGGAAAATCAATCGTCGTTGGTGTGAAAGACCGCGAGACCAAGAAGGTCAGGGCCGAGGTCATTGAAAATGCCAAGAAGTCGACACTGCAGGGATTCATTGGAAATAATGTGGAGAAGGGATCGAAAGTCTGCACGGATGATTTCAGGTCATATCGGAATCTGGAAGGGTATGAGCATGAGTTTGTCCGGCACTCAGTTGGCGAGTATGTCGAGGAGATGGTGCATGTCAACGGCATTGAGTCATTCTGGAGCATGCTGAAGCGGGCGCACAAAGGAACATTTCACAAGATCAGCAAGAAGCATCTGCACCGTTATATCTGTGAGTTCGCCGGGCGGCACAACATTCGAGAATTAGATACGATTGACCAGATGAAGTCGCTGGTGATCGGAATGATCGGCAAGCGGCTGCAGAAGAAAGAACTGATGGCCGGTGTGGACGGCAGATTGTACTGATTGCGAAACCAGAGAAGAGTAGTATGGCAAAAGAAATTAGGCGAGACGTACCACAGGCAGGCAGGCAGGCAGGCAGGCAAATTATATTGGACTCGGTGTTCCGAACTGGGAGAACCGAACGCTGTTTCATGGTGACAATCTGGACTTCATGCGAGCGATGAACAGTGATTCTGTTCATCTGATCGCAACCGACCCGCCGTTCAATAAAAACAAAGATTTTCACGCCACACCAGACAGTTTGGCCAGAGGAGCTTCATTTCAAGACCGGTGGTCATGGGAGAATGATGTACATCAGGAATGGGTGGATCAGATAACGGACGATTTCCCGGATGTGATGAATGTCATTCAGGGGAGCAGAAGTTCTTATGGAGATGACATGGGCGCATTCCTTTGCTTTATGGCAGTGCGTCTTCTCGAAATGCATCGAGTGCTTCGGAATGACGGCAGCCTCTATCTGCACTGCGACCCAACCGCGAGTCACTATCTCAAAGAATTGTTGGATTCCATTTTTGGAAGGAAGAATTTCTGTAATGAAATAATTTGGAGTTACAGACGCTGGACGGCAGGCAATCGTCATTTTCAACGCATGCACGATACGATTTTCCGATACTCGAAAACCAATGACTTCATATTCAATCTCCAATACGAACCTTATGGCGATTGGATCAAGAAAGATTATGGCTATGTGGACCCAGATACTGGCAAGCGATGGCGTTGGCATACTGTCAAGGGAAACCGCTACAAAGTTTGGCTGGAAGACGAGAATCGCGGTGTGAAGCTCAATGATGTGTGGCAGATTCCTTATCTTGGGTCAACCGCAAAGGAGCGGACTGGATTTCCCACACAAAAACCGTTGGCGTTGTATGAGCGAATAATCAACGCGTCAAGCAATGCGGGTGATATTGTTTTCGACCCATTTGCTGGTTGCGCCACTACTTGTGTGGCTGCTGAAAGACTGGGGCGGCAGTGGATAGGAATTGACATCTGGAAAAAAGCTGAAGAAGTGGTGATTGACCGATTGGAAAAAGAGGGATTGTTCGCCCCCAAGTTCACCAGAAGGACGAAAGAATCCAGGCAAACCTATATGTTCGCTGAAGATTTGCACTTCACTTCTGAACCGCCAGTCAGAACTGATGAAGGCGAAGAAGCGGCACCGCCCATGAAAACAAAAATCAAGTTCCATGAACCGCCAGGCCCGAAAATGTCGAGATCGAAAATGAAATCGCTTTTGATCCAGAGATTTCAGTCTCGCTGCATGGGATGCGGCAGAACATTTGACGATGAGCGGTATCTGGAACTTGATCACAACAATCCGCGTTCGCTTGGCGGAATAAACTCCATTTCCAATAGAATTCTTTTGTGTGCGCCTTGCAACAAGATCAAATCGAACAAGCTGACTTTGGCAGGTCTTTGGATGGAGAACAAGCGGCAGAAATACATGTTCGATCCAGAAGTTATGAAAATCAAGTTCACATGAAGATGCATAAATAGAGGTATGTTAGAGAAATATCAGGAATCATCGGGTCTGATCCGTGAATACCAGCTGATGCGAAATTCTCAGTTGAGAGAGGCCGGGCTGTTGTGTGAAGAAACCATCATTCATGGGAATTTTGAATGGGAAAGAGAGAAAGACGAACTGAACTACGCACAGCATGAGTTGCGATTTGAGAATGTTCTGTCAGTTTTTGGTGACCCGCACCGCGTAAACATCGATCATTTAGTCAGAGGCGAACTTCGATATCTGGTAATTGGCAGACAGCAAGGCAGGCGAAATCGAAATTTGTATGTTGTGGTTTTCACTTGGCGGGGAAACAGAAAAAGAATCATTTCCGCCAGAAAAGCGCAAAATAGTGAAAGAAACTTTTATAACCGAAGAAGGTGGTTGTGATGAATCAGAATCTGAATGAAAGATATGAAAAAGATGTTTTGGATGAATTCGATTTCAGGAGAGGGATGAAATGCGCTGATGAATATGAGAGGATGATGTTTGAAGAATCTCGCAAATCTTCATGGGATAGGATGCGGGCGAGAGTGGCAAGGGAAACCGGACAGGATCCCAGTGACACCATGAGATATTACCCGCCGAAGAAATAGAGACGACTGGCATGAGCAAGAAATCAGCATCTGAATCTGCAGAACGGTCATTGCCGCGAAACCTGTCCGAATCGGATCAAAGAATTTCCCGCAAGACGGGGCGCAGGATTTACCAGGCCGATTACGGGGATGCCACGCCCGAAGAGGTCGCGAAAGCGATCCTGGCCTACCGGCGCTGATTTTTCAGAATTTCACGAATTTTGGAATGAATTTACAGGTGTCAACCCAAGTTTATAATCCCCTTAATTTTCGACACGCTCAAATCCAGGTTCATTCGAACCCTTGCGCATTTCAGTCAGAATTTGAATGACAGACGCTTGACACCGGCATTCGCCGCGATATAGACGAGAAGACTGGAATGCGGATTGTTCGCGTGGTTTGTTCGAAAGGCTCCAAATTTCCGGACAGACAAATTAAAGTTACTCGCGGTGCTGCTACAGGTATGCTGCCGGCACCTCGGAGCTGGGTGTTTAAAGCGAAGCACTGACTAAAATACTCATTGCGTCACAACAAAAAGGTGAGAGACAATTGATTCCAATTACAGGTTACGCCGACCAGTGGTGCGTCGGACACAATCAGACCATTCAGTTCAAAATCAGCAGCGAGCTGAGTGAGCCTTATTCCGTCAGACTGGTTCGCATTGTCTGCGCGGACCCCAATCCTGACGGCCCGGGAATCATTGAGGACGACTTGAGCTCTGTATTCTCCGGTGTTTTCCCATCAAGGAGACAGCAAGCCCATCTCGGGTCATATGCGAAGGTCGACATCGGCGGCAGACTGCCGCATGAGACCCGCTGGTCCGTGTCAGCAAATGTCTGGCCGACGCTGCCTGAAGCCGGCCATCAAACAATCATCTGCCTGCACAATGACACCGGCGGAACTCTGCTGGAACTGTTTGTGGAAGCCGGTCATATCGGAGCCCGCCTGAATTCGGAGTCTGAACTGCGGCTGACCGAAAAGCTGCCGGAGCGGGTTTGGTACAGTGTCTGGTGTGCGGTCGATTCAGTGACAAATGAACTTCATATCGGTCAGTCTCCCTGCGGCATCCGGCACGAGGGCCTGCCATCCGACAGCAGCTCCCGTCAGATTCGCAACGCTCCTTCCCTGGCTTCAATTCACAAAGCATTCATCGCGGCATCGGGCGGCGGCGGTGCGAACTGCTACAATGGCAAGATCGAGTCGCCGCGAGTCTTGAAAAGGCTCATTCACCATTCGCCTCCGGACACAAGATTCGAATCGTTGAATCCAGCGAGGAAAAGCGATTCCGCGCTGGCGCATTGGGACTTCTCGAGAGGCATCAGCACCCAGACCATCGAAGATGTCGGTCCGCACCAATTGCATGGCGAATTGATCAATGTTCCAGCCCGGGCCATGCGCGGCTCCAACTGGACCGGGCGGGAGATGGCTTGGAAACATGCGCCCGAGGAATACGGCGCCATTCATTTTCACGATGACGACATCTACGACTGTCAGTGGGGGACCGACTTCGAGTTCACGATTCCAGATGATTTCAGAAGCGCCATGTACTCGATGCGGATCGAATGTCAGGATGAGTACGAGGACATTCCGTTTTATGTGCGGCCTGAGACTGGAAAGCCGCAGTCGAGAATCTGCGTCATCGTTCCCACTTTCACCTATACCGTGTACAGCAACCAGGCCCGCAGTACCGCCGGTCCTGATTATGATGCGCTGGTCAGAAAAATGGGCAACCGCCGCTGGACACCGGACATGATCCCAGATTTCGGACTGTCAACCTATAACTTTCACACCGATGGCAGCGGAATCTGTATTTCGTCCAGATTGAGGCCATCGTTGACGATGCGTCCAAGGTATATGACCATCTTTCGGCCCTATGCCGAATCCGGCATGCGGCATCTGCCCGCCGACACGCACCTTCTGGCCTGGCTTGAGCACCTTGGACACGACTATGATTTGATTGCCGATGACGACATTCATCAGGAAGGCGTTGAGATACTCAAGCCCTACCGCGTCGTCATGACCATGAGCCACCCCGAGTATCACACCTCCAGCACATTGGACGCCATCTACGAATACTCCAGAACCGGCGGCCGGCTGATGTATATGGGCGGCAACGGATTCTACTGGAAAGTCGGCATCCGCGATGATCTGCCGGGCATGATCGAGATCCGAAGAGGGGAAGGCGGCATTCGAACCTGGGCCGCTGAGGCTGGAGAATACTACAACGCGCTGGATGGTGAGTACGGCGGCATGTGGCTCAGAAACGGCCGCCCGCCCCAGCAGATTGCCGGGGTTGGATTCACCGGTCAGGGGGATTTTGAAGGGACCTACTACCGCAGGAATTCCGACATTCCAGCCGAGTATGAGTGGGTGTTTGATGGCGTTGAGGATGAGATTCTGGGAGATTTCGGGCTGAGCGGCGGCGGTGCCGCGGGTTTCGAGCTGGACCGAGTGGATTATGGACATGGAACACCGCGCAATGCCGTTGTGCTGGCCAGCTCGGAAACCTATCCGGATCATTTTGTTCTGGTTCCCGAGGAGATCTTCTCACACCAGAGAACGCGAACCGGCGATCCCGAGGAGCAGCTCATCCGATCCGACATGATCATTTTTGAAACGCCGCGCGGCGGCTATGTGTTCTCGGTCGGTTCCATCACCTATTGCGGCAGCCTGCCCTCGAATGGATTCGACAACAACATTTCGAAACTGACTCAGAACGTGCTTGAGCGTTTCCTGCTTGAGTAGCCCGTCCGGCAGTCACACCTTCGAGAGCCGATGATCGCCAGGTACTCCTTCCCGGTTGCTGTTCTGGTCGCGCTGGGAACAGTCGCCTATTTTCTGAATTGGCAGCTGCTGCTTTCGCTGGATTTTTCGGTCGTCTGGGAATATCGGGTCGTGCTCCTGCGCGGCTTGCTGGTGACTCTGGGTCTGACGGCCTGCGCGGCAGTCTCAGGACTGGTCTGCGGGACAGTCCTGGCAATCGCCAGCCAGTCCAATCTCGCGCCGCTTCGCTGGATTGTCATCGCATTTGTCGAAATCTGGCGCAACACGCCGCTTCTGGTGCAGCTGATCTGGATCCATTTCGCGCTGCCTCTGGTAACCGGGATCAACACCACTGCCTTGGAAAGCGGTGTCATCGGCATCACACTCCAGGCCGCCGCATACTTCACTGAGATCGTGCGCGCTGGAATCGAGTCGGTTCCCAAGGGACAGTGGGAAGCCGCCTATTCGCTGGCGCTGCCGTCCTGGATCCGCTGGACTCGGGTCATACTGCCGCCCGCCATCCGCACCATGATTCCGCCGCTGGTCAATCTCACTATCAGCTTCTTCAAAGGAACGGCGATTCTTTCGATCCTGCACGTGAGCGAGCTGATGACGGTCACCAACCGAATCAGCAATGTGACCTTCAAGCCCGTCGAGCTCTTCAGCTCCATTGCCATCATTTACTTTGTCGTCGGCATTCTGATGAGCAAGGGAACACTGAGGCTGGAATACTTCCTTCGCAAGAGAGAGCGCTGATGAGATTCGACTGGGATCAGCTGATTCGCTACAGCCCGGACCTGCTGCAGGCATTCGGAGTGACGATCTGGATTTCCGCTATCTCGCTGGTCATTGGAATCGCAATCGGCATGATCGCATGTCTTGGCAAACTGCAGGAGCGCGGGCTGGCTTTCAGAATGGCCAACGGCTTCATTGATTTTTTCAGAACCATCCCGGAAGTGGTGCTGATATTCTGGGTCTATTCGTGTCTGCCGCTCCTGCTCTCAATCCGCATCTCAAGCGAAGCCTGCGGTGTGATCGCGCTTTCCCTGTTCAGCGCGGCTTATCTGGCGGAAATTTTCCGCGCCGGAATTCTGGCGGTGCCGAAAGGCCAGGTGGATGCGGCGCATGCGCTGGCGATTCCGAGATATCACATCTGGAGAAAGATAATCATCCCTCCGGCAATCCGCAGGATGATGCCCGCATTCGTCAACTTCCTGACGGAGCTGCTGAAAGCAACCAGCCTGCTTTCTGCGATTGCGGTGGGAGAGATGGCCTACACCGCGAGCATTCTCGGCGCGCAGACATTGAGCTACTTTGAATTCCTGAGTGCGATCGCGGTTCTGTATTTCGTGCTGATTTTTCCATTCAGTCTGCTGGCGCGGCGCTCGGAACGCAAACTTCTGCAGAAAACCGGACATTGAGCTTATGGCGGCAGTTCGATCAATGCGACCCGGTTCGGACGCCTTCATCTCCTGCCGGAATATCTCAAAGCTCTTTGGCTCATTCAAGGCGCTGGATGATGTGTCCATCGAGATCGAGCAAGGTGAGATCGTCTGCATTGTCGGCCCGTCGGGCGGTGGCAAATCCACCTTTCTGCGCGTGCTGAATGCGCTGGAGTCAATCGATGACGGCGAGATCATCGTCAACAACATCCACCTGCCGGGAAGCAGGCAGGATGTTGAGGAGGTACGACGCGAAGTCGGCATGGTATTTCAGCAGTTCAACCTGTTTGAACACATGTCCATTCGCGAGAATGTCACCTTCGCTCCGAGAGTGTCGCGCGGCATGGATCAACGCGAGGCAGACGAGCTGGCTGAGTCTCTGCTGAAACGGGTGGGGATTGTTGAACAGATCGAAAAATATCCCAATCACCTGTCAGGCGGACAGCAGCAGAGAGTCGCCATTGCGAGGGCATTGGCCATGAAGCCGCAGGCGATGCTGTTTGATGAGCCAACCTCCGCCCTCGACCCCGAAATGGTTGTGGAGGTGCTGGATGTCATGAAAGAGCTGGCGCAATCCGGAATGACCATGATCATTGTCACACATGAGATGGGATTTGCCAAAGAGGCCGCAAACCGGATGCTCTACATGGCGCATGGCAGGTTCCTGGTTGACGAGTCGACCGATCGTTTTTTCCAGAGCGGCGGCAACCTGGAGCTGGAGAGATTTCTATCGAACATTCTCTGACGAGATCTTGATCGTCATCATTGCGAGAATTGATTTTCTGCGGGCAACTTGAGAGTTAAATTCTAAAGATGCTATTCCATTGTCAGTTCCGGCAAACTCACCTCAAGACAGTCCTTGAAAGGCCCACTGAGCTGGAAAAATCAAGTGTTTGCCAAGTAAACGGTGAGAAAAATCTCCCATTTTGTTATGCACCGCAACAATACAAGCCAGTTGTTGCTGTTGGTTCTGAGCCTGTCTTGATAAGATTCCGAGGTGAATTTTCGCAGTTCCGTGTGTTGGACAATGTTCCAGTTCAGTCCATTGACGGTCAGAAATTGACGAAAGCCACTTTCGCAATTTCGCCAAAGCCAATCGAAATCAACATCCGACTGACAGTGAGGGGACTCAGTTGCTGCCGCGAATCTTGTTGACCTGCTCGGCGCTCAACTCTGTGATCGCACTGATCTTCTCTACCGTCATGCCTTCCGCAACCAGCTTCTTCGAAATATCTGCAGCTTTTTCCTCCAAACCTTCAGCATATCCTTCGACATATCCTTCAGCATATCCTTCGGCATAACATTCGGCTCGGCCCTCAGCTCGGCCTTCTTCCTTTATGTCTTCGGCAACCCAGGTCCATTCTTCCGCTAGCTTTTGCATGATTTCATCTCCTTCTCTCTTACTTTTCTCTTCAACCAGTTTGATGATCCTCTTTACAGTACATGCCTTTGGATGCGAACTGCAGATGTAGCTCAGCTAATGTCTGATCAGAATTGATCGCTCATCGGAATTGCAATTGATTTTTATTCCAAAAAATACTGCTTTGCTCAGATGCGCGAAAATTCGTTTTTGCACCTTGAAGTCCAGATTCGGATACTGGCCTTGTGCGGACTTGAAGCGAGTGTCGCCCACAATCAGATGAAGACGCGGCCAGCGCTCTCCGATGTTTCAGCCAATGCAGAATTCGCGCGGCAAGCTTGAACGAGCCGGTCTGCCAGCCGCTCAGACACAGTCACCTCAAGTCAGCCCCCGAAACGTTCACAGAATTGGAAAACTCCAGAGTTTGCCAGGCAAGCAGTGACTGGTATTACCAATGTTCGAGCAATCACAAAATCCAAGTCTGTTAGCGAGATCAGTTCTGAACTTATTTCCCAAAGCTTCCGAGTGAAAATTCTCAGTTCGATGCGCGAGGAAAACGTGCAGTTCCTGTCCACTGTCTGCCAGACATTGACAATAGCGAAAATCGCCCGTCAGCGAAAGCCAATCAAAATCAGCATCCGACTGACAGTGAGCAGCCTCAGTTGCTGATGCGAAGCTTGTCAACCTGCTCGGCGCTCAACTCTGTGATCGCGCTGATCTTCTCTATCGTCATGCCTTCCGCGATCAGCTTCTTTGCGACATCCGCAGCTTTTTCCTCCAAGCCTTCGACACGACCCTCAACGCGGCCTTCTTCCTTTATGTCATCGGCAACCCAGCTCCATTCTTCCGCTAGTTTCTGCATGGTTTCATCTCTTTCTCTCTTACCTCTCTTGCCAACCAGTTTGATCATCCTATTTACAGCTCATGACTCTGAATACACACTGCAGATGTAAAATCAGCGACTGCCAGATCAGATTTGATGGCTTATCGGGTTTGCAACTGAATTTGTTTCAAAGAATTCCGGTCTGCTCAGACGCGGGAAGATTGGTTTCTGCGCCCAAGAGCCCAGATTCGGGTACTGGCTTTGTGAAACACTTCGAAGTGAGTGTCGATCACAATCAGATGAAGACGCGGCCAGCGCTCTCCGATGTTTCAGCCAATGCAGAATTCGCGCGGCAAGCACGAACCAGCCGGTCTGCCAGCCGCTCACACACAGTCACCTCAAGTCAGCCCCCGAAACGTTTACAGAATTGGAACACGCCAGAGTTGACCAGGCAAGCAGTGCCTGGTATCACCAATGTTCGAGCAATCACAAAATTCAAGTCTGTTGGCGCGATCAATTCTGAACAATTTTCCCAATGCCTCCGAGTGAAATTGCTCAGCTCAATGCGCAAGGACAACGTGCAGGTCTCTCACTGTCTGCCAGACATTGACAATGGTAAAAATCGCCAGTCAGCGAAGTCCAATAAAATCAGCCTTCGACTGACACTGAGCAGCCTCAGTTGCTGCTACGAAGCTTGTCAACCTGCTCGGCACTCAACTCTGTGATCGCACTGATCTTCTCTATCGTCATGCCTTCCGAGATCAGCTTCTTTGCGACATCCGCAGCTTTTTCCTCCAAGCCTTCGACACGACCCTCAACGCGGCCTTCGACGCGGCCTTCAACGCGGCCTTCGACGCGGCCTTCTTCCTTTATGTCATCGGCAACCCAGCTCCATTCTTCCGCTAGTTTCTGCATGGTTTCATCTCCTTCTCGTTTACTTTTCTCTTCAACCTGTTTGATCATCTTCGCAACAGTATACGATTTATGGTGCACACTGCAGATGTAAATCAGCGACTGAATGAGAAGATTCGAGCGCTCGTCGGGCTCGAACCCCTCAGACTGACCTATCATCTCAAACAGAGTGTTTTCATCCGCTGTCCACACCTTTGACATCAGTTCCAGCGACAGCCGCGCCGCGCTCAGCGGAAGCTGGGCAATTCGATTTCGGACCGCGTCATCACTCAGGTTGACAAATGCAGTCCCGAAGTTGAGCATCAGCTCAAGCCGGCCGTTATCGCAAGTCCGGGAGAAGTCATCCAGAAATGCAGCAGGATAGCGCCCCGTCTGATATTGGCGAAAGGTCCGCCATCTGGGATATGCTGACCTCCGGCCGTTGTAGATGGTGACCAGCACAACTGCTTCAGCCCCGTTTTCAAAGCAAAGGGCCTGGTAGCGCCGCAGTTGGGGAAAGAGTTCGCTGTCCTCGGTGCTTTTGTGCTCGAAAATAATGCTCAAGACCAGCCGCTGATCATGCTTGAGCTTGACCGACAGCACCAGATCGGCCTGCCGGTTTCTCATTCTGCCGTCTTCGACTGTCGCCCAGCTGCTGTTTTCCAGCCGCGCGGTGGAAAGATCAAGCCAGGACAGCTGACGCTCAGAGAGCGACAGCTTCAGCAGGACCCTGAGATTGGCGTTTTTCTGAAATCTCAGACGGAAGAACCTGTCATGAGGCTTGTCCCGGCCGGGCTCATCATGCTTGTCTGGTATTTTTGAATTTTCTGTCATTGGTGGCCTCCATCGCCAATTTGCTGAATTGAGCCGCTGTCGAATCGACAGGGCGGTCAGTGCTGCAAGGCTCCGAAAGTCAACGAATCTGATCTGGAATTCAGGAAAAGTGTGATATCCGGACGGAACAATTATTCTGATGCTTCATCAGAAGCATTTTAAGCGTGAATTGGAAGACAAATCGAGTCTGAATAACGGGCAGGACATAAACACCATTCGGAAGAAATCGAACCTGCCCGCTTGTAACTGGTTACAATGGAATTTCTCCGTTGAAACTGATCATCTGTGATCGGTCTCGACACAAACAACAAATGGAGTGAATAGTTATGAGTATCAAACACACCGTTGCCAAACTTGGCCTCTTCCTGAGTCTGTTCATCTTCGGCGCAAGTTCAGCAATCGCCGCAGATGACCGAATTTCCATCATCAAAGACCGCGGCGAACTTCTGGTATGTCACGCAGAGGCGCTCCCGTGGGGCGCCAAGGATCCGAAAACCGGGGATTGGGTTGGCACCGATATTGAAGCGGCAAGACACCTGGCCGGCATCATGGGCGTTGAGTACAAGCCGGTCGATTCCCAGTGGGGCACTTTGATTCCGAGTCTGGAAACCAACAAGTGCGACATCGTCATGTCACCGATGTTTCGAACCGCAGAGCGCGCGATGCGCGTGCTGTTCTCAAACCCGTCCGGCTACGAAACCCAGGGCACCGCAGTGCACATGGACTCCGACGCTCAGTCCCATAAAGATCTGGACAAGGATGGCATGATCATTGCAGTCGGCTCAGGCACCGCTGATGAAGCGTTCGCGAATCGCTTCTTCAAGATGGCGACAGTCAAGCCGCTGGTCAGCGACAAGCTGTCGACCTATTTTCTCGAGGTTGCCAGCAAACGCGCAGATGCAGTGCTGACTGACAGCTCCTCGCTCAGAAACTTCATCAAGCAGAATCCGGGAATGAACCTGCGGATCATTGACGATGCGCCACTCAATCCCCAGGGCTATGCCTATGCAGTGCTGCCGGGTGAGTACCACTTCGTCAACTTCATCAATGTCTGGCTTGAGACGATTGAACAGCAGGGATTGAAGGACCAATGGTATGAAATGATCACCGCTGAGTGATCTGGCATTTTTCAAGCTACGGAACTGCATCCCGCATTTGGATATTGAAGTGAACGATTCAGCGACCCAGGCTTCCATAAAACCTGAATCAATCGCTGGCGGCGTCATGTCGCTCAATCGACTGATTGACCCGATGCGCGTCTTTGTGCGCGCATCGGGCGCCTATATGTGGGATGAGACCGGCAGGCGATACATCGACTATCACGCGGCATTCGCGCCCTATCTGCTGGGGCACGGGGATGAGGACGTGAATCAGGCTGTGATTGACTCGATCCGGCGCGATGAGTCTCTGATGGGAGCTGGAACCACCCCCTGGGAGCATGAAATCGCTGATCTGCTCGTCGAGTCAGTGCCCTATCTGGAGCAGGTTCAGCTGACCAACAGCGGCACCGAGGCGGTGGCGTTTGCGATCCGACTGGCCAGGGCGTCAACTGAGCGCAATGGTGTTGTATTCATGCAGGGCGGCTACAACGGATGGATGGACTCGGTCGCTTTCAATCTGATGGATCCAGCCTCAACGTTCAGGAATCACCAGAGCGGAGAAGAGCATGTGCTGAGGCCCATTTCTGCCGGCATGCACGCCTCGACGCCTCACGGCGCGCATGCGGTCGAATTCAATGATCGGGAAGCGGTCAAGTCTCTGGTTGAGACCGGTCAGGTTGCGGCTGTCATCGTCGAGCCCGTACTTCAGAACATCGGAATCATCAAACCGCAGCCAGGCTATCTGGATTTCTTGAGAAAGCTCTGCACCGATCACGGCACTCTGCTGATTTTTGATGAAGTGAAGACAGGATTCCGGCATGCACTGGGCGGCTATCAGTCGATTTGCAAGGTGTCACCGGACCTCAGTGTTTTCGGCAAAGCGGCTGCGAATGGCTATCCGCTGGGTGTGGTTGGCGGCAAGGCCGAATACATGGCGTATTGCTGTCATCCGGAATCTGACAGAAGGGTTCTGATTGCCGGCACTTACAACGCGCATCCGTTCGTGGTGGCGGCGGCGATCGCTACCGTAAAGAAGTTAAGTGACCGGGGTGAGGAAATCTATTCTCACCTTGAGAGTCTGGGTGAGCAGATGGAATCCGGACTTCGCAGTCTGTTCGCTTCCAGAGACTATCCCACCGCAATTGTCCGAGTCGGTTCCGCGTTTGTTGTCTACTTCATGGACCGCGAGCCGGTCTGCTGGGCGGATGTTGCGAGACACAATGATGCTGAACGGGATGTTCGATATCGCAAAGCTCTGATTGAGAATGGCGTGTTCCATTTTCCGGTCACAACCAAGCAGGGCAGCATATCGTTCGCGCACACCCAAGCCGATATTGACGAAACTCTCTCCATTACAGAAGATGTTCTGAATCAGATGGAATGACCCTCTGATCACGCCTGCCTGCTCAAGAATAAACAGGAAGTTCAGATTAAAAGAGCGCATGTGCAGGAGAGAATCTGGCACTGCCCAACACAAACACCTTCGAACTCAGCAAACCCCCTCAAGGTTTGACAACATGAGAGCCGCGATTTCAATTCTCAGACAGAATCAGAAGAATGTGTTCTGAATCGGTTGACTGCTGAGGAACACTGTACATTGCCTGATTCAAGATCTGCTGTAGTTGCCAGCGGAACCGAAAATGGAAAACATCAATATTGATTTATGTGTATCGCAAATATCAAGCAATTGACTTCCCACACATCACAGCAAGATTTTTTCTGATGTTCTTTACTTCCGAGGACCCGCATGCGAGAATTTCAAGCGAGCAGGACCCGCTTGGCGCTCAAGAAATCTGGAACAAGTTCGCACGGTTGGTTGTAACAAATCTAACGTCAATCACCACCTCTGTTCGTGGTTATACAACGTTGCTGCTTGGCCTTTATTTGATCGAAAAGTTCTGTGAAGAGGGAAAACTATCAGAAGTCGACGGCGAGAAAACAGATGCCTTTATTCGGTTTGAGCAGATCGCAGCTTATGTTCGCTACGCTAGCTCCCATAAATCAAAAACCCCTACGCAGATTATTGGAAGCAATCGAGTCAGCAAAAGATATCAAGAAAATCCGAGTGTCGTGAAAATAGGGACGAAAGCAGAAGAACGTATTCTCGCCAATCAAAAAGCCTATGGCGTGTTAGGTGTGTACTCAAGTTCAGCCAGGAAATCCGGACTGATTTGTCCCGATAAACTGCGCCTCACTCAATGTGCAAGAAAGTTTGTACATGATTGCTACATTGAACCTAACGCAATAAGTGCTGATGTATTTGATGAACTGAACGATTTAATGACTGACGATGGTGAGTTCGAACTGAATGAAGAAAATAGAGTTTACAAATTTCTCGAAAGCGTATTGGCTGAAAAAATAAACGACACAGAGCGAAAATTTTTCGGTGAATTTATTCGCGACGCGGAACACGTTGATGACATCTCCGAAGATTCAAAAGGAATTCAAGAATGTTTTAGCAAACTTCTGTTACAACAAAAACTGAGTGCTGAAACTGAATTGAATCGAGAGAGGGTGTTGAGTCTCAAGGAGGAGGCTGTTAAGGAAAATTCTGAATTGTCCAACCGTTTGGACAAGATTATCCGTTTGGAAGCTGTATTGGCAGTGGCGATTGAAATTTTCGAATTCATGCAAACGAAGCATGATCATGCCAAAGACCAAGTCGTAGAGGAGTTACGGCAACAGTGGAAAGATTCAGTCGAAATTATTGAATCTACCGATGACATTGAATTGGAAATCAAGAACTTGGTAAGCGATGAAGTGTTGAATTGCTTTAAGCAATGCCGAGATGATTTAGCAATCGGAAATTACAAAAGTGTTGTTCACACTATACAGCAGTGGCACGAAATCGTGATGAAACGCCGCGACGCATCGGCATGGGTTGAATTCAAAGATGGCGATAAGTTGAATGTTCGATTGAGCCGCTCTGGGAATAAATTTGAAGAGCGAACCAATAGAGAAAACCTCTGGCGGAATCACTACTATATTCCTTCCCTAATTTCGATTTCCGATCAACTGAAGAAATGAATGAAAATTCTGTAATTCCTCAACAAGTTTTGTCAGAATCTCTGACGGAAAAAATCAACGGGAGACACATTAAGGCGGCTGTATTTACCACATTCAATTTTGATCCGCATTTTTTTGAGCTGCATGTTTTGCCTCTCTTGTTCGCCAAGGACTTTTCAAGCGATGAGAGCATCCGCTTACTTCAAATGGAAAATGTCTTGTCTGAATTGAAGTTAGAGAATCACATCGAGGTGTATTACGATGCGAGGAATCTAATTCAGACTGCAGAACCTCCAAAACTGAACTATCGAACTTTCGATATTCTGATGGACAGAGGAGTGTTCCATCCTAAGCTGATTTTGTTGCTTTTGAACAATTCTAGCCGACGAAGCACTGGTGTAGCGAAATCCGAATCACTTCTAGTCGCGTACATGTCGGCAAATCTGACGAGATCAGGATGGTGGGAAAATCTCGAATGTGTTCATATTGACGAAATTCAGCACAATAAAAATGGTCAAATTTCGGTTCCATATCGCACAGCATTGATGAAGTTCCTCAATTCGATCAAGAATTGGAGTGAAAAAAGACAAACTTCACCAGCCCCTGATTCACAAAACAAAAGTGAATCTCATTCGGCAAATCGATTGATTCATACATTCCTGAAAAAGACTTTGAACTATGAGGAACTGACTCCTGAAATGAACAACTTGCGGATGTTTCCTGAAAAAACAGAGGGTCAGAAATTTATCGAATGGCTAGGCGAAATCCAACTTGGCGATCAAGATTGGAACCTGGAAATAATCTCTCCATATTTTGACGAAAAAGGCTGTGAACCGCTAAAGAAGTTAAAGGACCGAATTGATCCAATAAAAACGCGGGTTTACCTACCAATTGCCAATAAGGAGTGTCAGGTGACTGCGGATGCTTACGATGCTGTTCAGGCGGTGCAAGGGGTTGAGTGGGCTAAGCTTCCAGATAAATTTGCAAGCCGATCAGGAGGTGGAGATGATCGAAGAGTACACGCCAAAGTCTTTCGAATCTGGCATGAGGACGGAGGTGAATATATTTTGGCCGGTTCCGTCAACTGCACCACAGCTGCATACAGCAAAAATAAAGAAGCAGCGATTCTTGTGAATAATTCAGAGCAAGGTGTAAGAAAAAGTTGGTGGTTGGAGGAACTCTCAAGTCAGAAGATGAAATTGAGTTTTGCAAAGGACAACAGCGGTACAGAGGCGGATAAAACAAATCCAACATTTTTGGATGTGAGCATCTTGTTCAACTGGGAAACTGAAACGTTGTCCTACCGCGCTAATTCAAAGCGGCGGAAGAAATTTGGTGTTTGTGATCGGAAGGGAAAAAAGTTGTTCGAAATCAACAAGGTAGATGGAGAATGGCACAGAAAATATTTCAATCAATCTCTCATTGACACAATAAAAGTTAGTTTGGTTGAAATTGGCAGTTTCTTTGAAGTTCGATATAAAAAATATAAGGAAGAAGCATCTTGGATTGTCTTAGTCCGTGAAGAAGGCACACAAATGAAGCCTTCAACAACGGCAGTTCAATTGTCACCTGCTAGAATTTTAGAAATCTGGTCATCGCTTTCTGCCGAAGATCGGGAATTTGTGATTGAACGACAAGGAGATTTCACAGTTTCGAGTGACTTGGATGGACCAAGAAACTCTAGCCATTCAAGAATGAAGGAAGATGATTCGGTCTTTAGTCGTTTCTATGGAGTTTTCCATGCTTTCGAACAGACTCGAAAGTTTATCGACGAGAACATCAAGAAAGACGAATTGGATTCTGTAGAAGTGAGACTGTTCGGAAAAAAATTTGATTCGCTGAGCACTTTGCTAGAACAGATTTCGAACCCGCACGATAGTGAGACAATTGTGGTTGACTACACCATTTATCTTTCCGCAAAGCAACTGTTCAATTGGCTGGAATGTACTCACTCCAAGTTTTACAAGAAAAACAAGAAGCGAATAGAGCCTGTTCTGTGTTTGATGGAAAAAGAGTTAAATTGCCGTAAGAATTTCCTCGAAAAAAGCGAAGAGATCAGCGGTAGATTTTTGAATTGGTACGAAGAAATGTTTTTGAAAGATTTCAAAGATACTGTAGATTCAAAAGAGTAGAGTTCAATGGAAACGATCACTGTTGAATTTGTAAAAGAACTGATTGACTTCAACGGTCTGAATCAAGACGGAAGTAAGCCCTTGCCCTTTGCAGAATCACAATACAGCGATACTGTTGCAGCATTCAACATGTTATCTCGGAACAATTGTGCATACATTGCGAATGAGGTTGGAACGGGAAAGACCTTTGTTGCATTGGGGGTGATGTGTTTGCTTCGTTACTTCAATCCACATGCCAGAGTTATCGTCATTGCGCCTCGTGAAAACATTCAAAGAAAGTGGGAGAAGGAACTCAAGAATTTCGTTGGGAATCACTGGAAAAATCAGGGCAATAGAGTAAAGTCCCTCGACGATAACCCTGTGTGGCCACCTGTGGTTTGTGACAGATTGCTTACGTTTGCTCGCGAAGTGCAAATCGACCAAGACAGAGATTTTTTCCTGCGCATGACAAGTTTCAGTTTGCGAACGAGTGAAGAAGACGACCGAAAGAAAGCATCCGAAAAACTGAGAGAGCAAGTGCCTTGGATTGAATCTGTTCCTTTCAAGACTGCTGAAGCTTTCAAGGATGAATATGCTTTAGCGCTCAACAGAATAATGCCTGAGTTAGATTTGGTAATCGTTGACGAAGCACATAACCTGAAGCATGGTTTCAACAAGAACAGCAGTACTCGAAACCATGTTATGGGAATTGCATTTGGCCGCCGTCCTTTCGATGAATCGATTGATAGAGAATGGCGTGGTGAAAACAACGCAAAACGAGTTTTGTTTTTGTCTGCCACCCCCTTTGAAGATGACTATGTGGACATCTGGCATCAGTTGTCTATCTTTGGGTTTGGTAACGCAAAGTTGAAAGATATGACAAGTGACTCAATTTTGAATGTCTCAAGTCTCAAAAATGAAAATCTAGACAGCGAGAAAAAGCATGAAGTCGTCGAACGTCTAATGATAAGAAGGGTATCTGGCCTTGAGGTCAGTGGCAAGTTTCACACAAGAAATATGTACCGTCGGGAATGGCGGGCTGGAGGTTTTGACAGCCCTGATGACTTCATTGAAATAAAGGACAATTTTCAACTTTTGACTCTGGGATTGATACAGAAGAAAGTCGCTGAAATTCTTCAATCGGACCGATTCAATAATCGATTTCAAATTGGCATGCTGTCATCATTTGAGAGTTTCTCACAGACGATGAAGAGCGAATTTTACGCGGATGACCAGCAAGGTGGAGTCAAATATGGAATCGAAAATGAGGGCATTGATACTGATGCAATCAAGTCCGTAGCTGAATCGTATAAAAGAAATAATTTCGGCAATCATTTGCCTCATCCTAAACTTGATGAAACCGTTAAAGCGCTATGGAGTGCATTCGTATCTGGTGAGAAGACACTCGTTTTCGTGCGTAGAATCGCGACCGTCAATGAATTGGCAAGAAGATTAAACGAAAAATTCGACATCTGGATAAAGCAAAGGATGAAGTCGAGATTGCCGACTGAACTGCATGAAGAATTCGAAACGATATTCGGGTATTACGAGAAAGAAGTTAAGGAAGAGGACAGCAATTTCGAGATCAAAGACAGCGGTTTTCAAAAAGAAGATGATCCAGAATCAATGGACAGAGGAGGAAACGAAAGTTTCTTCTCGTGGTTTTTTCGAGGGGATGGGCCAAAAGACAAGCTTTCAGGCACTGCGTTCAGAAGAAATAGATTATCGCGGGAGACTGCATATGCAACACTGTTTGAAGAGGACTACTTGGCAAGGCTGCTCGGTCGAAATACTGCCGAAGATGTTTTTTCCGAACTAGCCAATTTGAGCGGCAAGACATTCGATCAATGTAAAGTTGATTTGCGCAATTACGCAATCAGAATGCTGTCGCAGTCTAAGGATCAATATACAGTCCGAGACTATTTTGAAGCTTATCAAACCAGCGGATTGAAATTCATAGATGAGCATAGTGAAGACCACCAACCAGTCAATCAAAAAGCCAACATCATTTTGAGAAACCGATTTGACAATAGCTTTTCCAGTCCTCAAAAACCAAGCGCTGAACATTCCCACAGCGCAATTTCCCTTCCTGAAAGTTCAATCGGATTCAGTTCGATCTTTACTGAACTAAGAAAAAATTCAGAGCTCCATTTCGAGTTGTTTCCGAACAGCAAGAAATGGTCAGAATGTTCTTGCGAAGAATTCGAAAAAATCTTTTTGGAAGATGAAAGACGCCGCCAATTGTTCAGTTCAATAATGCGCTTCGGAGTCACCTATGTCGATCTATATCTGCTAGCGATAAAGCGATTTGATTCTTTCGAATCGGGACAATCAGTGTCATTTGAGATAAGTCAATCAAGAACAGAAAATTTAGCAAAAGACTTTGTTGGATTGCTTGATGAGCAAAAAAATTCAAAGCTTCCTACATCTGTAAACTCATACTACGAACTAACGGAAACGGCAAGAGCTTTTGACTGCATACTTTCTGTGAATTTTCCTGATTTTCGGAACAAAGAGTTAACTGAACTGCGGGAGTATTTTAGGAATACTTTACAGAGTCAGGTTCCAATCGGTGAAATTTCAGGAGGGGTCAATGAGCGATTGGTTCGTCAGTTCCGAATGCCCGGATTTCCTTTTGTGTTGATTGCTACAGATGTTTTGCGAGAAGGTGAAGACTTGCATACATTTTGCAAAAATATTGTTCACTATGGAATTGCGTGGACGCCATCTGCAATCGAACAGCGCATAGGTAGGGTTGATCGGATTAACGGTTTGGTTCAACGACAGTTGAGCGATAGAAAAAAGGATGATATTCTGCAGTCTGAGGAGAAAATTCAAGTGTACTACCCATATCTGGTAGACACTGTTGAGTTTTTGCAAGTTAAACGTGTTTTGGAACGATTGGACAATTTCTTGAAGTTAATCTACCGTTCTTCAAAGAAAGATGAAGAATCGTCGATTGATACGGGTAGAGAAATGCTCAAGTACAGAGATTTAGAAGTTCCAAGAGCTATAGAGCACGAACTTACATCCGCTTTTCCTATCAAATCTGAATGGCTTGACGGAACGCTCGATCAAACAAATGTCAAACTTCCCGAAATAGAACTGCTTGAAGATCACTTGAATATGTTGATCGAGAACATTAGGAAAACCTTGGATAAATCGATTGTGTTTACAAACTTGGCCGGCAGGGGTTCATACGAAGGTGAGATTAAATCGAGTTATTTGTATGGATCGAATGCAAAACAATCTGTGAGCGAGACCGAGGAGTCAGAAAGTTTTCGATTGAACCTTCGATCACAGGTGTCCGGTGATGAAACTCTATTGGAATGCAGGGCAAAATTAGGGGCTTACGAATTCGAGTCAATTAAGGGTGCTTTGTTAGAAAATGCGAAAAAAAATAAATTCTTCGCAAAACTCTGTTTGAGTGAAACTAGCGAAAAAAAGAAGCGAACGATCTATGTTCGAAGAGCCATTCTTTTTGATCGCGAAGCTACAACAATGGAAGATGTTCTTGCGATGATAAATGATGCAAACAGATTTAAGGTTGATGTGTCAATTGAATTGAACGGTAAACGTAAATCATCAAAAAAACAGAGTAGTGAAAATCATTTAGCAACTGATCGAACCAGCTTACAAGAAATGATCGAAAGTCTAGTTCACCGTGACGGTTCAAATTGGTGCTATAGCAATGAAGACAAAACCGCAATTAGAGTTAGGCTCGGTGGAAGCGGGCGATCGAGATTTCAGGTTGTAAAGTGCGTTAAGGACAACAGCAGATATAGATTTTCCTCAGTAGTATTCTTCAAGAAACCTATGCGGACAGAAGAAAAATATCAATTGCTGCATCAGTGCTTGGAAAGGAATGCACACATATCAGTAGTAAATTTTCAATTGAAGGGGAATGAAGTGGTGGGAGTCATTGAACAACCAATTTCAAGTGCTCACGAAAATGAGGTGAAGTTTTACATCGACATACTTGCAAAGGAGTGTGACCGATTCGAATATGTGCTGACCGGAAACGACGAGAATTAGCGGCCAAGATTTTGATTGCACAACAATGAAGGGAATTTAGTCGCTTCATACTACATCTGACTTTATGTCTAAGCCAATAGCGCAAGGTGGTAAGGTGGGAATTGTCAAAACGTAAAAACACGAAGTTCGCCCTTAAGCGGGAGCCATTATTGGAAACATTCAATTTGATGAAAAACAGGGGGTGTGAATTTCGAACACGACACTTTCCGGGTCCGCAGAACATGACTGAATCAGAAAACTGCCCAATTCGTATTCACCCGCGGATTGTTTAACGCCTCAAGTTCGCTGCTGTATATCCCGACAACTTTCTTGTCTTTGATAACCAGAACCTTTCCCTCGTGTTTCTTTGCAAGTTCCATCTGATTATCCAAGTAGTAAGTGAATTCATCTTTCAACATAATCATGACCCCTCCTGATTTTGGGCTCGAAGTTAGTCTGCCGCCTCCACATACATGCGCTCGCCCCAGAATCCTGACTTCCAGACCTTGATGCATTCTGCCGCAAAACTCTCCAGCTCGTCAATATCAGCCGCTGTCGCGAATATGTTGCCGGTGTTGCCGCCGCTCGGTCCGTAGAGACTGTTGCCGCGATCATAGAAAAGCGCGATATCCACAATGTGGAAGTCACTTTCGGGTGTCCAGGATTCAGGCGGCAGGAGTCCGTCGGGATGAAAGATGTACATCAGATCACCGGGCGCCGGATACATGCACATCCACTCCTTGGGCGGGTCCTCTCCAAAGACCTGTTCCACCGGAAGAAGCGTGTAAATTTCGTGGTTGGCATACTTCGCATGCCACATGTCACCTTCAAACGGAAGCGATTTGCTGACAATCTCACAGGTTGCGGGAGAGTTGTCCCAGCGCAGTTTCAATTTGACGCTGGCTCCGTTGTTTCGCATGCCTACGCGTACATATTTCAGTCGGTCACTCATTTGCCGCCCTCCTATTGATCAGGTTTCGGAACAATTGTTGTTTTGTCGTACCTGCCGATTATATTGATCGGTCCTGGAAGCTGTCTGACCGTTCCCAGCCTCATCACACTGATCTCACCTATCCCATTGAGTAAACGATATTTTCTGAGCTTGATTTTCTGGCCTGATAACAGAGCGACTATTGAAAACTGATCGCTTGTATTTGTCATCAAACTGAGATCAACGGATTGCCAGCAAAATTATTATTCGTTCACTCGGCAATACGCGGTTGCCGCAAAAACTATAATTTCAGACTTCCTGACCTCGATAAATCGAGTGTTTTCGGCTGATTTTCTCAATGCATTCATTCTATTGACTTTATTCGGATGAAATTTCGTAAAACAGCGTTACGCCATTTCGAGAGTGGCTAAAAAAATATGATGTGCAAGTCAATCGTTTGAACCCCGTGATGCGACTGTCGATAGCTGTTGGCTCACCAGATTGCGCCCAATAAAAACACCGTCACTCAATCTGTGCCGTAAATAGCAACACAACAACTTAGCCGAGTTCAGGAAGTCTGAATTTTCACACACGAATCGCCATTGGACAGTGATTATGACTGCCATACCGACTCCCGATCATCTTGTATGGACGACACCCTCGCCGGTCCAATCGGCAGTCATCGCGAACGGTCAGCTTGATGTCACCTGGTGCGATGGCAAATCTCACCGATTCCATCCTTTCTGGCTGCGCGATAACTGCGCCTGTCCGGACTGCCTGCATCCAGGCACCCGAGAACAGCTGCTGGATGTTCGCAAAGTGCCTCTCGATATCGTTGTTGAGACATCAACCTGCAATGATGACGGAGCGATTCGGGTGAGCTTCAGCGACGGTCACAAAAGCCGGTTTCATCCGGGCTGGCTATGGGCGCATGCCAGTCAGAGCTGGGCGCTGGCGCCGCTTGAGCCGATTTGCTGGACGCAAGCCCGATTGAATGAACCGTCGACATTCGACGGCCCTGCCGCTACATCCGACGATTCTGTTTTGGCTGAAGCGCTTGAGGCATTTGAGCTTTACGGCATCGTTCGGCTTCGCAATCTGCCAGCTGAACCAAACACCGTCGAACGCTTCGCGCTGTCGCTGGGACCGGTGCGCGAAACTCAGTTCGAGCGGGTCTTCAATGTCATTTCACTGGCAGACGCAGACAGCAACGCCTACACATCAGACGCATTGAGCGGACACGTTGACCTTCCAACCTGGGAGGCAACGCCGGGCATTCAGATTCTGCACTGTATTGAAAATTCAGTTTCTGGCGGCGAAAGCATCATGATTGATGGTTTTGCTATTGCCGCTGAACTTCAAGAAAACGAACCTGACACCTTCGAACTTCTGACTGCTGTCTGCTGGTCGCACTCAAGCCGCAAGTTCGATACAGGCTACCGCTGGCGCGCGCCGATCATCGGAATCAGCCCGAATGGAAAGTTCTCCAGCATCCGCCTCACCGCGTTCAGCCGCGATCCGCTGCAGGTGGACTCCCAACTGGTCGAACCCAGCTATCGGGCGCTTCGCCGATTTCTTGATCTGATGGAGGAGCCGCGCTTCCGAATGGTCTATGCATTCGCGCCGGGCGATCTGGTGATGTTCGACAATCTCAGAGTCATGCATGGCCGTAATTCTTATGATCTGGCAAGCGGCGATCGGCATCTGCAAGGTATCTATCTTGACCGCGACAGCGCCCGTGCGAAAAGACGCGTCATTGAGCAGCAGCGTCTGCGACGCCTGGCGGCAGCCCAGCAGGAATTCTGATCGAATATGACTTTGCCCGAAACCATGTGCGCCGTGCAGCTCACCGGCTATGGCGGCCTGGAGAAGCTTGAATACAGAACTGATGCGCCGGTTCCCGGTGTCGCGCCCGGCTGGGTTCTGATCCGCGTCACAGCCGCAGGCATGAACAACACCGATATCAACTCCCGAATCGGGTGGTACAGTCCTGAAGCGGGCCGGGACTCCGATGAACGCGGGGGCTCAAGCGGGCTTGGAGTCTCGTCGGGTGGAATGGGAGACTGGACCGGTGATATCCAGTTTCCGCGCATTCAGGGCGCTGACTGCGTCGGCCGCGTCGAAGCGGTTGGCGCTGGTGTGAGCGGAAGCAGAGTCGGTGAGCGTGTCATCTGCATGCCGTATTTCTGCGACTGGGATGATCCAGACTGGATGGAGAGCGCCGGTTTTCTTGGCGCCGAATATGACGGCGCCTTTGCCCAGTTTGTCACAGTACCCTCGCGTAATGCTGTTGCGATTCCTGACGACGCGCCATTCTCGGATGCTGAGCTTGCCACCCTGCCTTGCTCGGGCGGCACCGCCATGAACATGCTGAAAATTTCTGCGGTTAGCCCCGACGACTTGGTGCTGGTGACGGGCGCCTCTGGCGGTGTCGGCACTTTCCTCGTTCAGATAGCGAAGTGTGCCGGCGCTCAGGTGATCGCGGTCTGCGGAAGCTCCAAAGCTGAATCGGTGCTCGCCATTGGCGCCGACGCGGTCATTGACCGCAGCACTGACGAATTGGAGCGTGATGCACTTGCCGCGGCGGGCGGGCAGGAGTTCACCTTGATCGCTGATGTAGTCGGCGGTGATCAGTTCCCAGACTATCTTGGACTCTTGAGGCGCGGTGGACGCTATGTCGCCGCTGGCGCCGTTGCCGGCGCACATGTCACTTTGGATCTTCGAACGCTATATCTCAAGAATCTGTCGTTCTTTGGATCAACAGTTTATCTCCAAGAGACCTTTCCAGCTCTGATACAGATGCTGCTGGACGGTGGGTTGCGTCCGGCCGTCGCCGCAGTCCGCCCCTTGTCAGAAATTCGCGAGGCGCAGCAAGACTTTCTGACCAAAACTCATGTGGGCAGCATGGTGCTGATTCCGCCGGATATTGGAGAGAGTCCATGAAGATCACCCATCTTTCTGTTCATGTGGTTGAGCTTGACGCCTGGAATGTCGGCACCCGCTACACTGCGGACGACAAGCTCGGTTTCAGTTTGCAGTCCAGCATTGTGCGGCTGGAAACTGACTGCGGCCTGATTGGCTGGGGCGAGACGCTGACACCGCCATCCTACTACCACCCGACCTCGCCCGAAAGCGCCCGCGCGGCGATCGGGTTGATCGCGCCGCTGATCCTCGGTGCGGACCCTCGGTGCAACCGAAAGATTCTGGAAGACATCCGCACGATGATGCGCGGACACGAGCCTGCCAGATCAGCCGTTGACATGGCGCTTTGGGACCTCGCCGGAAAGGCATTCGGACTGCCTCTGGTGGATCTATGGGGCGGACGGGTCGTCCAGGACTTGCCAGTGCTCTGCCTGGTTAATTTCGCCCCGCCTGCAGAGCAGGCCGCCCAGATCAATCACTTTCGAAAGATGGGATACAGACTGTTTCAAATCAAGGTTGGCGCAGACGATCCGGCTGAAGACATCGCGCGAATCGAATCTTGCATGGCGGCCATGCAGGCCGGAGAGCGATGCTGGTTCGATGCCAACCGCGCCTGGAGTGTCGATCTGGCCATGCAGATTCTGCCGCGCGTTCAGCATCTGGCCCCGCTGATCGAGCAGCCTTCGGAAACCTACCGAGATTGTGTGACGATCTCCCGTCGCACCGGCATGGGCTTGATGCTGGACGAGGTCATTCACGATCAGGATGATCTCATCCGCGCGGTCAATGACGGCATTATCGATGTGGCGGTCCTGAAAATGGGCACAACCGGCGGAATCAGCGAGCACCGGCATCTGGCAGAAGTCGGCCTGAGACTGGGTGTGCCGATGCGGATCGAGGACTACTATGGAACCGGACTGACCCTCGCGGCAGTCTGCCATCTGGCGCACACTCTGCCCGAGCAGGCCACATTCGGTCTGTACGATTACCACCTCCTCGAAGTCCCAGTTGTGAAGAACCCATTTCCAGTCGTCAACGGGCGGGTTCGCGTGCCTGAAGACTGCGCGCCCGGACTTGGTGTTGACGTTGACCTTTCAGTCATCGGCAAGCCTCGGGCTGAATATCGGCTGTGACGAACCGTACTGATCGGCTGCGGCGCCTGCTGAACCCGCGCAGCATCGTGTTTGTCGGCGGCGGCGCCGTCGAGCCGGCAATCATCTACACCAGAAAGCTCGGGTTTTCCGGCAGTCTGTACGCGATCAATCCGCGCCGCGATCAGATTGCCGGGGCGCCATGCTTCAGCAGCGCCGCGGCGCTGCCAGAAAAACCGGATGCCGCATTTGTCCTGGTGCCGGTGGACAAGGCCATTGACGCAGTGCGCGACCTCGCGGCTGCCGGTGTCGGCGCCGCAATTGTCTGCACTTCAGGCTTCGCAGAATTTGGACGCGGGGATCTGCAGGCATCACTCATCGAAGCGGCTGCAGACATGCCATTCCTCGGTCCCAACAGCCCCGGATACTCCAACTTTCTTGATGGCGTCTCCGCCATGCTCGACAACATGGGCATGACGCTTTGCAAACAAGGCGTTGCCGTGGTCTCGAACGGGGGGGCGTACATGACCGACATGGCTTGCGCCGATCGTTCGCTGCCGATTGCGATGATCATCGGTCTCGGCAATCAGGCCGAAGTGTCGGCTGCCGATATGGTTGACGCGGTGCTTGAAGACGACCGGATCACGGCCATCAACCTCTACTTCGAAAGCGTCAAAGATGTCGCGCGGCTTTGCGAAGTCGCTGAAAAAGCGCGGCTGAAGGGCATCCCGATTGTCGCTCTGAAGGTTGGACAGACCAAAGCAGGCGCACGAGCCGCAGCAACCCACACCGCGGCAATGTCCACGGATGCGGTCGTAATTTCCGCGCTGTTCCGCCGGCTTGGATTCATCGAAGTTGAAAGCCACAGCGAAGCGATGGAAACTCTGAAGATGCTTTCCATCGCCAGGCTGCCCAAAGGCCGGCGCGTGGGATTCGCGACCAGCTCCGGCTCCTATGCCGCCATGGGCGCTGACCTGACTGAGCGTGTCGGACTGGAACTGCCGGAGCTGGAAGCTGAGCGCAGAAGTGTTCTGCAGCCGCTGATGGAACCGTTCGTCACACCGAACAACCCGCTGGATCTGGCGACTGCCCAGTTCTGGCCCGATGACGATCAGCGCCGTCTTTTCGATGCGTTCCTCGCCGGCGGCTTCGACATCGCGCTGCAGTGCATGTCCTTCCCTCCCGAGAACACCTGGGAGGACGAAAGCTGGTATCGGTCTGCTAGAATATTCGCCGAATCCGCGAAAGCGGCCGATCTTCCCGCGGTGTTTGTCTCATCGATTCACGAGGGGCTGCCAAAACGCGCCCGCGAGATGCTGATCGATCTGGGCGTTGCGCCGCTTCAGGGATTTGACGATGGGATTCTGGCGATCGCCCATGCGGTGCGCTATGCTGAAAGGCACGCGCAAGGGTTTGAAATCACGCGTCTTCCCGAGCCGACTGCTGAACTCGGCGAGATGAAAACGGTGGATGAAGCCGAAGCGAAAACATTGCTGCGGCAGGCTGGCATCGCAGCGCCGAAAGGCATGATCTGGCAATCAGAGGAAGCGCCGAATGGCGTAGACTATCCGGCAGCGCTGAAGATCTGTGACGAAAAATTGCTTCATAAATCGGATGTCGACGGCGTGAGCCTCAACATCGGCTCACCGGATGAGCTGCTGAAAGCCCGCCAGTCCATGCGAGCGGCAGCGCGGCTGCATGGCTCTGATTCAGATCGCTTTCTGGTTGAGAGCATGATCGAGAACGGGGTCGGAGAGCTGCTGATTGGATTTCGGCAGGTGCCGATGATCGGCCTGACGCTCACTGTTGCTACCGGCGGTGTTGCCGCGGAAATTTTTGATGACGCGGCAACACTGCTGCTGCCAGCCACACGACCCGAAGCTGAGAGCGCTCTCAAATCACTGGCGCTGTTTCCGCTGCTGAATGGCTGGCGCGGTCGAACCCGGGCCGATGTTGATGCATCGATCGACACGATCGCGAGGCTCTGTGATTTTGTCGAAGCCCGACGAGACACGCTCATTGAACTCGAAATCAATCCGCTCATTCTTCTGCCTGAAGGACAGGGGGCCTGTGTGGCCGATGCGGTCATGCGATTCACAGAATAGGAAAATACCATGAACTTCGAACACTTGCTATATGACATCGATTCCAAGATCTGCACCATCACCCTCAACCGGCCGGAGGTATTGAATGCAGTCAATTCGAAGCTCTGCACTGAGGTTTCTGAAGCCTTGCATGCGGCCGATCGCGATGAGAATGTCAATGTCATTGTCCTGAAAGGCGCAGGGCGGGCATTCTGCTCCGGTCACGATCTGAAGCAGGACGCGGAGGAGCCCCGCGAAATCTACGCCTACTACGAGCACTACAAGGCTGAGTTTGATGAATTCACCGCCATCTGGCAGATCACGACACCCGTCATTGCCTCGGTGCACGGTTACTGCATCGGCAAGGGGTTCGAATATGCCATGATGGCCGATGTCGCCATCGTGTCGGAAGAGGTGATGCTGGGGCTTGGCGAGATGCGCTACGGAATTCCGGCCATCACACTGACAATGCCATGGAAAATGGGCATGAACGATGCCAAGGAGATGGTGCTGGGCGGCATTGACATACCCGCCGCCGAAGCCAAGGCGCGCGGCATGATCACCGCGGTTTGCAAGCGCGAGGAGCTTGAGGAATTCACCAGCAAAACCGCCCGGCGGCTAGCGCTGATGCCGCGCAACATGCAGAAGATGCACAAGGCGTACCTGAACCGAGTTTACGACCGCATGGGATTCTGGCAGGCCAATAAAGACTATCTGGAAGTGCTTGCCATCCTGGGCACCCAGCCGGTTCCAGAGTATGAGCAGTTTTCCAGAGCAACACAGGAGAAGGGATTGCGCGAAGCCCTCAAAGAGGCCAACGCACCGTTCGATGAACTCGAGAGTGAGTAGCGCGGTGCAAATTCCAGAACCTGATTCAAGGCATCGTTCAGAAGCTCGCGCTTCAGAATGAGTTCAGGTTGACCTGTCATGCCAGAACCAGCAACAGCAGTGAAACACAAGCCAAGAATCGCGATCGGCGGTCTGTGGCACGAAACCAACACCTTCGCCACCGGACTCACCGGCTATGATGACTTCAAAGCCTACCAGTACGTTCGTGAAAATGAACTGATCGAACGCTACACCGATACCAACACCGAAATCGGCGGCATGATTCGAGGGGCGACTCAGCTTCATCTCGTACCGACACTGTTTGCCGCAGCCGTGCCGTCCGGTCTCATCGAATACCAATCGTTCATTCAGTTGGCTGATGAGCTGTCTGAACTCATTCAGGCCGCCATGCCTTTGGATGGCGTCATTCTCGCGCTGCATGGCGCCGCCGCAGCCGAAAACATTGCCGATGCTGATGCGCACATTCTGAAGCAGGTTCGCGAGATTGCTGGAGACCTGACTCCAATTATCGCTACGTTCGATTACCACGCCAATCTGAGCGATGGCATGATTCAGTCGTCATCCGCCCTGATTGGATACGACACATTTCCGCATACGGACATGGCAGACCGGGGCGAAGAGGCTGCCGGGCTGATGCAGAAGCTGATCTTTGAAAACATCCAGTTGCACTGCGCGCATCGAAAACTGCCGCTGCTCACCTCACCGCTTAAGCAGCAGACCGATGCCGCACCGATGCGGCAGGCGGTGGAACAGCTGGATGAGCTGAAGACAGACCCAGCCATTGCCTGCGGTTCAATTGCGATGGGATTTCCCTACAGCGATGTCGCGCACCTGGGGGCATCGGTTGTCATATATGGCACAAATCCTGAGACTGCCGAATCCGCCGCAGACGCCCTGGCGCAGACCCTGTGGGATTTGAGAGAGCAATTTCAGGATGACATCCTGACTGTTGAAGAATGCGTCAATATCGCAGTGAACAGTTCTGAGCATCCGGTTGTCATTGTCGAACCTGCCGATAATGTGGGTGGCGGGAGCGCTGGCGACGGCACCGCGGTGCTTGAAGCGCTTCTGAGAGCAAACGCTGGCAGATCCGTTATCGTTGTCTATGATCCGGATGCAGCCAAAGCCGCTGCGCAGGCCGGCGCTGGCAGCGAGTGCGTGCTTCGCATCGGCGGGAAAACTGACGGCCTGCACGGCAAGCCTGTTGAGATGACTGTCAAGGTCAAGACGGTTGCAAACGGCAAATATGTTCACAAAGGCTCCTATATGACGGGGTATATTACTTCGATGGGGCGAACAGCAGTGGTCGCGTGTCGAGGCGTTCAAGTCGTCCTGACTTCAAGGCGAAGCATGCCGTTCGACGCTGAGCAGCTGCGATGCCTGGGAATCGAACCCGAGGAGCAGAAAATTATTGTTGTTAAATCTGCGATTGCGTGGAAAGCGGCGTATGGAGCGATCGCGAAGCGCGTGCTGATCGCAGATACGCCGGGTGTCTGCGCCGCTGACCTGACCCGATTGAACTATCGCCAACGCCCGAAACCCCTGTATCCTTTGGAACAGTCCGCCACTTATCCTTTGCAGTCTGACTGATGGCCATACCCCGAGAGATCGTTTTTCCGCAAGCAGAATTCGAGACCCGCCTGCACAAAACCCGATTGGCAATGGCTTCTCGGAATTTGGATGTCCTGATTCTGCATTCAGCCCCGAACATCTATTACCTTTGCGGTCACCATTCGCTCAATCTATGGGACTATCAATGCCTGATTGTGCCTTTGGACGGCACACCGGTCATGGTTCTTTGGCAGTTCGAGCGCGGGCGGTTCGAAGCTTCAGGAAACATCGCCGAGCTGGACCTGTATCAGACCCATGCCGATCCCATCGAGGCCACAAGAAACGCGCTTTCGAAACGCGGCCTCTTGAAAGGCGTCATTGGCATTGAGGCACAGAGCCGCTACCTCGTTCCGAAGCTTCACGACGAGCTGAGCGACGCTCTGACGGGAGCCGAAGCGATCAATGGCTCAGGGCTGGTCGACAATGTCAGAAACATCAAATCTGAAGCCGAACTGACGGTCATCAGAAAGGCGGCTCAAATTACTGATGAAGCGATAAACGCCGGTTACCAAGTGATCCGCAATGGGATTTCTGATTCCGATATTGCCGCGAGTGTGGCGTCAGCATTGATCCAGCGGGACAGCCTCGGATTCTCAGTTTATCCCATAATCTCAGCTGGGTACCGAGCCGGCATGCCGCACAACAGCAACTGCGGATATGTCATCCAAGACGGGGACCCGGTGTTCATCGAGTGCTCACCGAGCTATCACTGGTATCATGCGCCGCTGATGCGGACGGCAGTTGTCGGCAGGGCCGGTGACAGAATCAAGCAGTTCGCGACCTTGGAACAGGAAGTGGTTGATGCCATGCTGGATGCGGCGAAACCCGGGACACTCGCATCGGATGTCGCCGGAATCGCTGAGTCGCTGATCGCCCCGATTCGAAGCGAAGTCCTGTTTCACGAAGTCTACGGATATCCTGTCGGGATCGGATTTCCGCCAACCTGGGGCGAGGAGTCGGGTTTCGCCCTGGTCACAAGCAATCACCGGCCGCTTGAGGCGGGCATGGTCTTTCACATCCCAATGACGCTGCGAGTCAACGGTGAGTTCGGCGTGGGTCTCAGCGAAACGTTCGTTGTCACTGAAAAGGGTGCGCCAGAGACCCTCAGCGCCATTCCGCGCGATCTGTATCGAATTCCAGCATGGGTTTGAAATACGATCAATCTGAAAGGCTTTATGCAGCCGCCAGCAATTGCCTGGCCGGCGGAGTCAGCAGCAATTTCCGCTACATCGGCTACGGCGAAAGTCCGGTGCCGCTTTTCTATTCCGGTGGCAAGGGATCAAGAATCACCGATGTCGATGGCAACACCTACATCGATTATGCGCTGGCCAACGGTCCGATCATCTTGGGGCACGCGCCGGAATCAGTGCTGGAGCGCGTGAAAGACACACTGTCCATGGGGCAGCTGTTTGCAGGCCAGACCGAATGCGAACTGGAGCTGGCCAAGAAGCTGGTGGAAATTGTGCCGTGCGCGGAACTGGTGCGCTTCGCTTCCAGCGGCACCGAAGCCATGCAGGCCGCAGTGCGGCTGGCGCGCGCCGCAACCGGGCGGGCGAAGATCATCAAGTTTGAAGGACACTATCACGGCTGGACCGACAATGTCTTCATCAGCGTCAATCCTTCTCTGGATGACGCCGGTCCGGAGTCCTGTCCGGCCAGTGTCGCGCAGACACCGGGACAGTCGATCGGCGCGCTTGACGACATCATCACCTTGCCTTGGAATGATCTTGATCTGTTCGCACGCGTCGTGCGGGACCGCTCCACCGAAATCGCCGGCGTGGTCATGGAGCCCATCAACTGCAACACCGGCGCGATCATGCCGCTTCCGGGATATCTGGAGGGTGTTCGGGAGATCACTGAAAAGCAGGGTATCGTACTGATATTTGATGAGGTCATTTCCGGATTTCGAGTCGCGCTGGACGGCGCGCAGGGGCTCTTGGGTGTGACATCGGATCTTGCCATATTCGCCAAGGCGCTGGCCGCGGGCTTTCCGCTTGCCGCACTGGCGGGCAGGAAGGAAATCATGGAGCTTCTGCACACGCGTTCGGTAATGCATGGCGGCACCTACAACGCCAATGTGATGTCGATTATTGCGGGACTGGAAACGATCAGGACACTTGAGTCTGACGACGGCGCGGCCTATCGGCAAATGGAAGCTGTCGGCCAGAAACTGATCGATGGACTGCTGACACTTGCCCGAAAACACGGACAGGATGTTTTGATTCAAGGTGTCGGTTCAGTGTTTCACCCGATATTTGGAGACATCGGACCCGTCAGCAGCTATCGCGATTACTTGAAAATGGACAGCGCGCAGAAGAACAGGTTCTATGCCAAACTGCAGAGCGCCGGCACACGAGTAACCGCACGCGGCACCTGGTTTATTTCGACGGCTCACAGTTTTGACGACGTTGAGGAAACCCTTGAGCACGCAGACAGGACTTGGGAGGCTTTGAAAAATCAATATTGAACAACAGGCCCGTCTGGGCTTTGTATGGCCGGGCGGTGGTGCGGAACACGACTTCTACCAGTTTCTTGAAGAGACAGGTGATCGGGCGAGACTTTTCATCACCTGCACACGCGTTGGCGGTGATGGCGACAATGATCACGATATTGCCGCCCTTGAGCAGACCTCTCGCCTTGACTGGCTGGTCGAAGCGGCTCTCAGACTGGTGCCGCTGAACGTGGACTGTGTCTACTGGCCCTGCACCAGCGGCAGTTTTGTGCGCGGACGTGCGCATGCCGAGAAGCAGCTGCAGGTTCTGACCGATACAGTTGGCGCACCGTCCGGCAGCACCTCATTGGCATTCATCGAAGCGCTGCGCCACAGCAGTTTTCACCGCGTCAGTGTTCTCTCAACCTATCCTGAACCTGCATCGCGGGCGTTTGAGTCATTCCTTCGGGAGTTCGATATTGAGGTTCTGAGCATGAATTGGCTGAATGCGCCATCCGGCTGGGACGCGGCGCTGTTCGAGCCGGATTACATCATTGAGCACATTCCCGATGCGATCCATCCTGACGCGGAGGTCTTGCTCATTCCGGATACGGCCATGCCTACACTTTTCGCTGTCAAAGACTTCGAAGAATGTGCTGGGATACCCGTGTTCACTGCCAATGGCGTGACCATGTGGCATGCAATGAAACTGGCGAATCAGGAATTGTCTGACCCGAGATTTGGTTCGCTGATCGCAGGTTTTCAGGTGCCGCTCAACAAGTAGCAGGATAGGAAAAAAATAAAATTGTAGAGAGAATCTAAGTCGACGAATGCCGTTATATCTCTGTGGCTGTCCAAGGATTGACAATATCAATTCCTGTATCGTAAAAATGCCGCACGTTTCGAGTAACTAACACGGCTCCTTGAGCACGGCATATAGTAGCGATCTGGCAATCTGCCTCGCCAATTGGTCGACCTGTTCGGCGGCAGTTGGCCATGATGTCTGCGTATTCTCGGGCCGCGGCACTATCAAACGGCAGAATCCGTTCTTTGAATCCTTTATCAAGCCAGTTGTTTAGAACAGCACTTAGTGCGTTTCGTCTCTTGCCTGACGGCATAATCGCAATGCCGTAGCGCATTTCCGCTTCACTCACCGCTGTTAGGTACATCTCCTTTGCATCGCGTTGGGCGACCCAAGCGGCAACTGCAGGCATTGGCTCCAAGCGCAAAAGTTCAGAAGCGACATTCGTATCTAATGCAAACACTTCTACCTGTTAAGTGAAATCAGGAGGCTCGCGCATAGGGCCACGTTTTGGAAGTTCAAGCTTTACGTCACCAAAGCGCGAGAAGCATTCGCGCGTAAACTTAACCAGATCTCGGGGGGCGGAATTCTGCTCATCATTCACGGCATCACGCAGAATGTTGCGTACCTCCTCCTCCATCGACCGGTTATTCTCGGCAGCGCGTACGCGTAGACGTGTATTGACATCGTCTTCAAGGTTTCGTATTGTAATATTCGCCATTGGTTGATTCACCTAATAAAATGGAAAGCACTGATAAAATTTATCGGTTGCTTGCAATGCAGTCAATTATAGTGTGAGTCTACACTTTACTAAAGTGCAGAGGGCGTCTGCAAGCTAAATCCGATATACGGATACGATTGCAGGCAACAATGTTCAGCCATCCATGCGGCTTTGAGAAGGTCGTTGCAGCAACCTCGATATTTTTTTCTAAGTCGGGTTTGAAAATTGACGGACCAATTTTGAATCCGAAACTCCCTCAAAACAGTTCAGGCTTCAAACCCCGAAACTTCCCTGCATTCAGCCAATTCCTTGCTGTAAAATTTTTGTCGAACTGCCTGATTGTGAATGATCGCGGTTCTGTCTGAAGCGAATAATCAGCAAGGATGTTCAAGGTGTTGGATTTTGCTTTCTGAAATTTTTCATTGTCTCAAATTCCCAGTGCTCAGCCGGCAAGCCCGCCAGCTGCCGGTATCGTAACGCATTGATACCGCCGCGTGCCTGATCTTATGCTCCGAAGCCCGCTTCACGACCTGCATATTGAGCTCGGCGCGAAAATGGGGCCGTTCGCGGGCTTTGAGATGCCGCTGTGGTATCCCGCAAAAATCGTCGCTGAACACAAGCACACCCGCACCCAGGCCAGTCTGTTCGATATCTCCCACATGGGGCAGGCCAGCATCGTCGGTGAAGACTCAGCCTCCGAGCTTGAGAGCCTGATTCCGACTGATCTCAAGTCTCTTCCGCTGCACAAAATGCACTACTGCTGCTTCACCGATGACAGCGGCGGCATCCTCGACGATTTGGTCATCGCCTGCCTGGGGCAGGATTATTTCGTTGTCATCAATGCCGCGCGCAAGGAGCACGATCTCAATCACCTGCGCACAAACGTCAAGAGGTCCGCAGTGCTAGAGCATACCGAAAACGCGCTGATCGCGCTGCAGGGCCCGAAAGCGACTGAGGTCCTGCGCCGGCTGACCCCGGAAATCTGTGATCTCAACTTCATGACCATGGGCGACTTCGCGATCCGCGGCGTGCCCTGCATCGTCAGCCGCTCCGGTTATACGGGTGAGGACGGATTTGAAATCTCCATGGCGGCCGAGACCGCCATGCAGCTCGCCAAGGATCTGCTGAATGAGCCCGAGGTCATGCCGGCCGGACTGGGCGCCAGAGATTCCCTCAGACTCGAGGCGGGCCTTCGGCTCTACGGTCAGGACATGGACACCACGACAACACCGGTTGAGGCTGGCATCCAATGGACGATCTCCAAGTCAAGACGCACCGGCGGCGCGCGTCCCGGCGGCTTCCCGGGCGCTGACATCATTCTGGATCAGCTGGCGAACGGCGCCGGCCGCCGCTTCGTCGGCATGCTGCCCGAAGGCCGCGCGCCGGCGCGCAACGGCACTGAAATCTGTCTTGATGACGGCGAGGTGATCGGCAAGGTGACCAGCGGCCTTTTCGCACCGTCGGTCGAGGCGCCGATCGCGATGGGATACATCAACCGCGAATATGCGAGTCCGGGCACCAGAATCAACCTGCTTCTGCGCGGCAAGCAGCGACCTGCAGAGGTGATACGCCTGCCCTTTGTCAAGCATCGATACTTCAACACTGTGAAAATTCAACCTGCTTCCAACGGAGGAAAATCCAATGTCTGACACCCGTTACAGCACCGATCACGAATGGGCGCGCTCCGATGACGGAAAAACCGCAGCGGTCGGAATCACTGATTACGCCCAGGAACAGCTTGGCGACATCGTCTTTGTTGAATTGCCAAGCGTCGGAGACTCATTCGACGCAGGCGACGAGCTCGCGGTGATGGAATCAGTCAAGGCTGCCGCGGAACTCAAGGCGCCGGTGTCCGGCACGGTCGTCGCGGTGAATGAGGACCTTGAGGACAGTCCGGAGATGGTCAACGAGAGCCCGACCGACGCCGCCTGGTTCTGCGAGCTTGAACTGTCCGATCCTTCAGAACTCGATGATCTGATGGACCAGGCTCAATACGATTCATACGTCTCCGATCTAGACTGACACCCAAACCCGACAACCGAAGCCATGCCCGAAAAAGACATCCCGCAAAGCCTCAATGAGCTGGAGTCGATCAACGACTTCGTCAGACGACACATCGGACCAGGACCTGCCCAAGTCCAGCAGATGCTTGATGAACTGGGCCTTGATTCGCTGGACGCCCTCATCAAAGAGACGGTGCCCAGGCAGCTGCTCAGCGATAAACCCCTGGATCTGATGGTGCCGGTTGGCGAGAATGAGACCATCAGCTACATCCGCCGGATGCGCGAGAGAAACCAGGTCTTCACCTCGATGATCGGCATGGGCTATCACGCCACAATCCTGCCGGGAGTCATTCGCCGCAACATTTTTGAGGATCCGGGCTGGTACACCGCCTATACGCCCTATCAGGCCGAAGTCAGCCAGGGACGCCTGGAGGCCCTGCTGGTCTTTCAGGAAATGCTGACTGACCTGACTGGCATGGAGCTGGCCAACGCATCACTGCTCGACGAGGCCACCGCCGCCGCCGAAGCCATGGCCATGGCAAAGCGGGTGAACAAATCAAAATCAAACCGGTTCCTGGTCTCCAATGACTGCCACCCTCAGACGATCGCTGTTGTCGAGACCCGCGCGCGGTCGCTCAACTTTGAAGTCATCCTGGGTGACATAGAAAAGCTGGTTGAGGAAGAGGAGGAGTATTTCGGCATTCTGATGCAGTATCCCGGGTCGAGCGGGCAGATTTCGGATATCGGACCCATCGTTGATGCCGCACATGCAAAAAAGGCGATTGTCACAGTCGCGACGGATATCCTGTCGCTGTGCCTGATCAAGCCGCCGGGTGAATTCGGCGCGGACATCGTAGTCGGCAATTCACAGCGTTTCGGCGTGCCGATGGCTTACGGCGGACCGCATGCGGCATTTCTCGCCACCCGGCACCAGTACCGGCGCACCATTCCAGGACGTCTGATCGGCGTCTCTGTCGACTCGCGCGGCAAAATGGCCCTGCGGATGGCCCTGCAGACCCGCGAGCAGCACATCCGGCGCGACAAGGCCACCAGCAACATCTGCACCGCTCAGGTTCTGCTCGCGATCGTGGCCGCATTCTATGCCATGTATCACGGCCCGCAGGGATTGCGGGACATTGCGGCGCGTGTCAACCGCTACGCACAGATCACCGCCGAGGGATTGCGCCGGCTCGGCTACAGCATCGTCCATGACGCCTATTTCGACACCCTGACGGTGAATGCCCACGGGCAGGCGCGCCGAATCGCCGCAAGAGCGCGGGAGATCCGGATCAATCTTCGCGTGGTTGATGCGGACCATATCGGCATCGCGCTGGATGAGACAACCAAGCGCGTTCATCTGGAAAGGCTCTGGTCGATCTTCGACACCAAGGCCAACGAGAAGATCACGATCGATGAGATCGATGCTGCGGTCAGCGGCTGCATCCCTGACGAGCTGAGCCGCACCTCCGAGTATCTCACTCATCCGAATTTCAGCCTCTACCACTCTGAAACGCTGATGCTGCGCTACATTCGCCAGCTCGGGCAGAAGGACATCGCACTCAACCGGTCGATGATTCCATTGGGTTCCTGTACGATGAAACTCAATTCCACGACTGAAATGACGCCGGTTACATTTCACAAATTCAGCGCCATTCATCCGTTCGCACCGCTGGACCAGACGCAGGGCTATCACCAGCTGGTTGAGGAGCTTGAGACCATGCTGTGCGAGATCACCGGCTTTGACGCCATCTCGTTTCAGCCCAACGCAGGCTCCCAGGGCGAGTACTCAGGGCTCCTGTGCATCAAGCGCTACCTGGAAGTCACCGGAGAGGGCCACCGCAACATCTGTCTCATTCCGCAGTCCGCACACGGCACCAACCCCGCGAGCGCCGCCTTGGCCGGCATGCGGGTGGTCGTTGTCAAGTGCGATGACACCGGCAACGTTGATGTCGATGACTTGAGGGTGAAGCTGGAAAAACACGCCGATGATGTCGCGGCGCTGATGATCACCTATCCGTCGACCCACGGTGTGTTTGAGGAGGCCATCGTCGACATTTGCGACCTGATGCACGAGCACGGCGCGCAGGTCTATCTTGACGGCGCCAACATGAATGCCATGGTGGGCATCTGCAAACCGGCGCTGATCGGCGCCGATGTCTGCCACCTGAACCTGCACAAGACTTTCTGCATTCCGCACGGCGGCGGCGGTCCCGGCATGGGGCCGATCGGCGTCAAGTCTCATCTGGCGCCATTTCTTCCGGATCACACGGTTGTTGAAGGAGTCAATCCCTACGCGGGCAAAGAGCCGACCATCGGTGTCGTCTCAGCCGCACCTTGGGGGTCCGCCGGCATCCTGCCGATATCCTGGGCCTACATATCGCTGATGGGCGCCGAGGGCCTGCGCTATGCAACCGAAATCGCCATATTGAACGCCAACTACACGGCTGAGAAGCTTGAGCCGCATTTTCCGGTGCTCTACAAGGGCCGAAACGGACGGGTCGCACACGAGTGCATTGTTGACCTGAGAGAGATTCGCAGAACAACCGGCGTTACCGTCGAAGATGTTGCGAAACGTCTGATTGATTTCGGATTTCATGCGCCGACGATTTCGTTCCCGGTTGCCGACACGATGATGATCGAGCCGACGGAGAGTGAGGCGATGCGCGAGATTGACCGCTTCTGCGACGCGCTGGCAGCCATCCGCCAGGAAATCGCGGACATTGAATCTGGCAAATCGGACCCGGAGAACAATCCGCTCAAGAATGCACCGCATACTTTCGACAAGCTGATCGCGGAAGACTGGGACCTGCCCTATTCGAGACAGCAGGCATTCTTTCCGCTGGACTGGGTCTGGCAGGACAAGTACTGGCCGCCGGTTGGCAGAATTGACAATGTCTACGGCGACCGGCACGTGGTCTGCAGCTGCCCGCCGATGTCAGAATGGATGGACGCGGCAGAACCCGAAGTTCCGGCGCTCGACAAAGCGTCCTGAATTCAATATGGCGGTTGATCTCTTCGAACAGCGATCGGTCAGGCATCCCGAGTCGATTCGTCTGCCCCTATACCCTGTACGGCAGAGTTGCGGACCAACTCGGCATCAATGGCCGATCGTTTCGAAAGATTGGCGAAAGCGCATTGACCGGTCAGATCCACATCAATCATCTTGAATCGGGTCAAGCAGGACCGGCGCAGGTGATCGATATCAGCTGAGCCCTGCGCGCCGTCGCCGGCCTGACGCCGCAGCCGAAGCAGCGCGCCATTTCCGATCAGCAGCAGGTCCGGCCGCGTTCCGGCCGCGCCGATCATTCCGTTTCGCATCCGAAAACTTGTGATGCCGCTGCGCGGACTGCGGCTGGAGTCGGGCAATGTGAATCCGGTGCAGAAAACACCCGACGCGGCAAGCAGCACCGCGGAATTGGCGATATAGCGGTGCGCGCAGCTGAGGGCCTGCTCGATGCTGCTGTCGCTGTCGAGCGCAAGATAGGACAGATCGGCCCCAATCTGAAGTCCGTTGCCCAGAAGCCCGTGCAACGCGGCAACATCTTCGGCGCTGGCTCCGATCATCACCTGCCGCACCCCGGCATTCACCATGACTGCCAGTGCGAACCTGATTCTCGGTGTTTCCCGCAATGCCTCGCTGAGACCGGAAACCTTCTTCGGCGGCAGATGAGCGCGTGACTCCTCACCTGCAGCGAATATCAAGCCTTTGCAATTCACGCCAATCGAATTGGAACTCCCGAATCAGGCTGCCAGCGGTCAGCGAAAGCCCATGTAAACAAAAACCGGCTGATCGTCCGAAAGCCCCTCGAACTCAGCGCGCAGCCGGGTCAGATCCTCAACTCTGTAGCTGTCCGTCAAGGTGCCCACCGCCAGAACATCGCCCGGAATCACCTGAATGCCGCGCGCCAGCAATGCATCGCGTGTCGCCAGCACCGCATCCAGCGGGTGAACCGACATGGAAGGCATGCGCGTCGCAATCTGCTGCTTGTCCTGATCGAGCATCACCACCGAAAAGCTCGACAGCCGCTCGATCCACTCCTGACCCGGAGCGAGCAGAAGATCGCCGCCCAGCACACACATTCGAACCTCAAGATTGGCCGCCGCCTGCAGAGGCTGATTCCGCGCTGCCTGATCCGCAACCATGGCATCGGACAGTCTCACACCCGGAATCACAGAATAAAGCGCATCAAGCGCTTCCTTCCGCGTCGTCGCTGAGTTCAAACTCTCCGACTTCACTCGAAAATAAAGCTCCGCGGCCGCATGCATGTCGATTCCAAAGGATCGGTCAATGACTGCTCTTGTGCCAGTGAACATATTCTCAAGCAGTATGCCGGTCGGAGGACCCTGAGCGACACTGTCAGCATCGGTTGCGAATGCCGCATAGCCGACATCCATGCCCCAGGTCGGCCGAAGCAGCGCGATGTAGTAATTCTGCACTGCGATGGCAGATTCAGCATCAACCGCCAGCTGTGTGTCGAGTGAGTTTGTTTTTGTGAACGACTTGAAAAGCGCGCTGGCGGTCTGCTCAATGTCGACCGCGTCAGCAGCCGCTGCATTGCAGAGCGCGCAGACAGCCAGTCCCAAAGCCAAGGTTCTGAGACGGTGAGGAAAACAAAGTGAGAACATGGACAATTTATAATGCAGGCTTGTGACCGATCTTGATTCGGTGCAGTTTCAAACGATTGATCTGAGCAATATTGTAATTCAGGACTTCTGTCCGGGAATGCGCCTGACGATGCGCTGGACTGGGTGATTGCAGCGCGAAGACTGCTGTCTCTCCACCTTTCGGCAGATACAATTTTCGCGAGTATTTCAGGACCTTTTGTTTTGCATACACGACTTTTCTCAATTCTGGTGCTGGCTCTGGCGCTGCCTGCCGGATGTGCGAAGAATTACGCGCCCGCGGCCTGCGATGCGCTTGACCCTGAGCTGTTCATTGAAACCGAAGATCCTTTTGAGTCCTACAACCGGGCGATGTTCAATTTCAACCTGGAATTCGACAAGGCCGTAACGGAGCCGACTGCGCGCGCCTGGCGCAACCGGGCCAACAAGAACGTCCAGCGCGGCGTCTCCAACTTCTTCAACAATCTCAAAGAGCCCCGCAACTTCTTTGCCGCGACCATGATGGGCAATGCTGAGGGCATGGCAGGCTCCTCCTCGCGCTTTGTCATGAACTCAACGATCGGACTTGCCGGCTTCATTGACATCGGCGAAGCTGCCGGTGTGGAGTACGCCGACTATGATTTCGGACAGGCATTCGGATACTGGGGGATCGGCAGCGGACCCTATATCGTCCTTCCGATCGTGGGTCCGGCCTCGCCCCGCTCAATGGCCGGCTCCGCGATTCACGGCCGTCACACCTACGTCGTCTCTCGAATTGAGAAATCCGAGGAACAGCTTTTTGTGCAGTACATGCAATGGATGGACGCCCGGTCCCGGCTCATTCCGTTCACCGACATTATGCAGGAACAGGCTGATCCCTACATTTTTGCGCGGGAAAGCTACCTGCAGACTCGCCTGAACAAAGTCTGCTCACCTTAGCTGCGGCGCAATCCAACCCACCGGCAGGTGCATCGTGGCGACCTACGCGATCGGCGATATTCAGGGCTGCTACCGGCAGTTCAGGAAACTCCTCAGGAAACTGGCGTTCAATCCTGACCATGACCGCCTGATTCTGGTGGGCGATCTGGTCAACCGCGGACCCCAGTCGCTGGAAGTCGTGCGCTTCGCGATGGAGCATGAGCGTTCTGTCGACATGGTTCTTGGAAACCATGAGCTGCACCTGCTGGCAGTGCTGGAATGGACCAAGACACCGCGCCTTTTCGACACGTTTCATGATGTCATCAATGCGCCTGATCGCGAGGCAGTCAAGGAGTGGCTCTGCAGCCGGCCCCTGGCGATCCATGATCCGGCGCTGAACATTGTCGTCACTCATGCCGGCATCCATCCCGACTGGACCTTGGACGACTGCCTGGCCCGCGCCCGCGAAGTGGAGCAGGTGATCCGCAGCCCGCGCCGCGCGGAACTGTTCGACAATATGTTTGGCAACAGGCCGCGAAGATGGTCTGATTCGCACACAGGCTGGAAACGAACCCGATTCATCATCAACGCGCTGACCCGCATGCGCTATATCACCGCCAGCGGCAGACTGGATCTTGAAGAGGTCGGGCCGCCTGGCGACAGCAGGCCGGGCCGAATCCCCTGGTTTGATTTTCCAGACCGCAAGCCCATTGATGCAACCATTGTTTTCGGACACTGGTCAGCGCTCGGGATCCATCAGCAACCCGGCATCCTCGCGCTGGACACGGGGTGCTGCTGGGGGCGGCGGCTGAGCGCCGCGCGCCTTGATTGCACACCGTTCGAATTCACCTCCGTTCGCTGCAAAAAACGTCATGTTCAGCCGCGGGAACCTATTGCCGAGCCGAATTCCGGTCAACTGCCGATGCAGAACGGCTAAAATGTCGCTCCCCGCCAAATCGCACTTGAATCGGCGCGAAATGCAATTACATATTAGGAACATCCCTGCATCGGCGCGCCCGTCCTTCATGGTCATCAAGGATTCAGTCCGCCAGATTCAAGGAACACCGGCGGCATACCCATGAAATATGAGAACATTCTTGAGACAATCGGCCAAACGCCAGTCGTTCGGCTGAACAGGTCCGGCGCGCCGCACGACACCAATGTCTGGGTGAAGCTCGAAAGCTTCAATCCCGCCGGATCAGTCAAGGACCGCCCGGCGCTGGGCATGCTTGTGGATGCCGAAAAACGCGGCGCCCTCAAGCCGGGCGACACCATCATCGAGCCCACTTCCGGCAACACCGGCATCGGCCTTGCCATGGTGGCCGCATACAAGGGCTACCGAGCCGTGTTCACCATGGCGGAGGACATGAGTGAGGAGCGAAAGCGAATTCTCCTGTCATACGGCGCTGAAATCGTTCTGACTCCGGCTGAGGCCGGCACCAAGGGCGCGATCGAGCGCGCCCGCGAGCTTGAGAGGGAGAAGGGGTATTTTTTTGTCGGGCAGCACTTCAATCCGGCGAATCCGAGGTCCCACCGGCAGACCGCCGATGAGATCTGGGCGGACTTCGGCGCCGAGCTGGATGTCCTGATCTGCACCACGGGCACCGGCGGAACGATTTCCGGCCTTCGACAGTACCTGAGAGACCGCCACCCGAATCTGAAGATTGTCGCGACTGAGCCTGCAGACTCGCCGATTCTGTCGCAGGGCATCGCCTGCAAGCACAAGATCATGGGAACCGCGCCGGGATTCATTCCCGAGATTCTCGATACCGGCGCCTACGACGAGATTCTGCCGATTACAACGGAAGAGGCGTATGCCGCAACCCGCTACCTTGCCCGGAAAGAGGGAATCTTCGCCGGCATCTCATCCGGCGCCGCCACCAGCGGAATGCTGGGGATCGCGAGTCGGCCGGAGTCCCGGGGCCAGACACTGCTGGCGATTCTGCCCGATACCGGCGAGCGCTATCTCAGCACCGATGTCTGGGATTAGCGCGCCGATATCACTGATCTGCCGCCTGACTTGACTGCTGATACAATAGCTGTCAGCACACGAACCTGCATCCGGGTGGAATCGCGCGATCTGGTTTGATCAGACCGCACACATAAATGGACAAGAAACTCTACATCAAGACCTTCGGCTGCCAGATGAACGAATACGACTCGGACCGGCTGGCCGAGTCGCTGGCCGAGTCGCACGGCTATCGCGCCATTGACAGTCCTGAAGAGGCCGATGTTCTGCTGCTCAACACCTGCTCAGTGCGCGAGAAGGCCGAGGAGAAGCTGTTCTCGCAGCTCGGCCGCTGGCGGCCGTGGAAGCATGAGAATCCAGACCTGCTGATCGGAGTCGGCGGCTGCGTCGCGAGTCAGGAAGGCGAGGCCATTCTCAAGAAAGCGCCTTACGTCGATTTCATCTTCGGACCGCAGACCTATCATCGGGTCAGCGAGCTGATCGACCAGACCGTCTCAACCCGAAAGCCGCGCATCGACATCTCCTTCCCGGAAATCGAGAAGTTCGATCGGCTCCCGCCGCGACAGGTCAGCGGGCCGCGCGCATTTGTCTCGATCATGGAAGGCTGCAGCAAGTACTGCAGTTTCTGCGTGGTGCCCTACACCCGCGGGGAGGAGTACAGCCGCCCCTTTGACAGCGTCATCACCGAGATTTATGAGCTGGCTGAACAGGGGGTGCGCGAGGTGACCCTGCTCGGACAGAATGTCAATGCCTATCTCACCGCCAATCATCTGGGCGAGGCGGTGGACTTCGCCGCGCTGCTTCGGTATGTCAGCGAGATCGAAGGCATCGGCCGAATTCGCTACACCACCTCCCATCCGCTGGAATTCACGGATGAGCTGGCCCGCGCGCACGGAGAGATTCCGGCGCTCGCGAAACACCTTCATCTGCCGGTCCAGAGCGGTTCAGACAAGATACTGGCGCGCATGAAGCGCCGCTACACCCGCAGCGACTATATTCAGATCATTGAGAAGGTGCGATCGCATTGTCCCGAAATTTCCATATCATCTGACTTCATTGTGGGATTCCCCGGCGAGAGCGCGCACGACTTTCAGCAGACGATGGATCTGATTAACGCGGTTAAGTTCGATCATTCGTTCAGTTTCTTGTATAGTAAGAGACCGGGAACACCCGCAGCCATGCTCCAGGATGAGACCAGCGAAGCGGAAAAGAAAGAACGGCTCCATGAGCTTCAGGCTCGAATCAACTCACTTGCATCTGCCTACAGCGATGCGATGGTGAATACCGTGCAGTCGGTGCTGGTAGATGGCGTGTCGCGTCGGCGCGCCAAGCAGATCTGCGGCCGCACCGACAACAACCGCGTCGTGAATTTCGACGGGCCGGAAACCTGGCAGGGTCAGTTCGTCGATGTACTGATAACGGACGCCATGCCTAACTCGCTGCGCGGCGTCAGCCACAACCATCACAGACAGGTTTCTTTGTCGCCCTGAATTGACCGATCAAACGAATACAGCCCGGATCGCCAACGTTTTCGCGCTGGCGCCGGCCAACAGCAAACGGCTCGCACAGCTGTGCGGTCAGTTCAATGCCAACATCAAGTCGATCGAGCGGCACTTCGGGGTGCGGGTTTCCAACCGCGGAAACCTGTTCCAGATTGACGGCGACCCCATCGTTGCGCAGGATGTCGAGACATTGCTGCGCGATCTTTACGAGATGAGCGAGCAGATCGACATCATCGGGCCCAACGACATTCAGAACGCCATTGCCCGGCTGAACATCGACGGCGAGCTTGACGATTCAGTCAAGCTCAAGATCCGCAAGATGACAATCCGCCCGCGCTCAAGGACACAGCAGGCTTACCTCAACAGCATCGCAAAGAAGTCCATCACCATTGGCATCGGACCCGCGGGCACAGGGAAAACCTACCTTGCGGTGGCCAGCGCCGCGCACGCGCTGGCCAATGACTGGGTCAGCCGGATCGTGCTGGTGCGGCCGGTGGTCGAGGCCGGCGAGCGCATCGGTTTTCTGCCGGGCGATATCGAGCAGAAAATCAATCCTTATCTGCGCCCGCTCTATGACGCGCTCTACGAGATGTTCGGTTTTGAAAGAGTCGGACGCCTGCTTGACCGCGGCGTCATCGAGCTTGCGCCGCTTGCGTTCATGCGCGGACGCACACTGAACGATGCCTTCATCATCCTGGACGAGGCCCAGAACACCACAATCGAACAGATGAAAATGTTCCTGACACGGGTCGGATACAACTCGCGCACTGTGATTTCCGGCGACGTGACACAGATCGACCTTCCGCGCCAGGTGCAGTCAGGACTTCGGCACGCAGTGCGCATCCTGGACAATATCGATGACATCGGCATTGTTCGGTTTCAGAATCGGGATATCGTGCGGCACCCGCTGATCCAGGCGATTGTCGACGCATATGAGAAGGATGCGAGCCAGCCCGCGGATTCCGAATCATGACCATTTCCGCAGACATTCAGGTCGCGTCCGCCTCCAAAGACTTGCCCAGTGAGTCTGACATCGAGGACTGGATACGCGAGACTCTTGCTGAAAGCGGCCGCGGTTCAGCCGAACTGACGGTCCGCATTGTGGACGAGGCGGAAATCACCGCGCTGAACCGCCAGTACCGGCAGCGGAACTCACCAACTGACGTTCTGGCGTTTCCCCACCGCCTGCCGGAGAGCTTCGAGACTGACCTCATCGGTGATGTAGTGGTCTGCGCGGACATTGTCAATCAGCAGGCCGTCCACCACCGCGCGGACCGGCAGGCGCATTGGGCGCGCATCATTGCCCATGGCATACTGCACCTCGTCGGCTACGATCACGATCAGCCGCAGGCCGCTGTGGAAATGGAATGCGCGGAAGGCGCCATCCTGAGCCGCCTCGGACTGCATCATCCGGAACTTCACAATCACAAATCATGAACCTGATCGACATCCTGCCCAAATCCTGGGTGCGGCGGCTGAGGAAGTTCGCCGCGCACTCTCTGCTGCCGCCGCTGGAGTCAACCGCCGAGCTGATGGATGAGCTGCGCGTGGTGGAGGAAAACGGCGTCATTCAGCGCGAGGAGTTCGAGATCATCGAACGCGTGCTGCAGGTCTCTGAAATGAAGGTCAGAGATGCGATGATTCCGCGGGCCAGAATGGTCACCATCGATCACGAGTCAACGCTGGATGACATTCTGCGGTGTGTGACTGATTCCGGTCATTCGAGATTTCCGGTCATCAACGAGAACGCGGAGAACGAAGTTCGGGGAATCCTGCTGGCCAAGGACATCCTCCACCATCACAATGAGAACGGCGGTCAGGAATTCAGCCTGTTCGACTCCATCCGAGATCCCATGTTCGTGGCGGAGAGCATGCGTCTGCACTCCCTGCTGAAACGCTTTCAGGAACGGCGAAGCCACATGGCGATCGTGGTAAACGAGTACAAGGGGATCGCCGGCCTGATCACCATTGAGGATGTGCTGGAGCAGATGGTTGGCGAGATTGAGGATGAGTCCGACATCGAGACTGACGACATGATCACGGAGCAGCCGGCAGGCAACCTTTTCAAAGTCAACGCTCAGACTGAGATCGAGGAGTTCAACGAGAAGTTCGGCGCCAGTCTGCCGAATGATGTCGACACGATCGGCGGCGTCATTCTGAAGCTGGCCGGCAGAGTGCCGGATGTCGGCGACAAGTTCAATTATCTGGGCTTCAAGTTCGAAGTCACTCAGGCGACGCGCAGACGCATTCAGCAGCTGCATGTGACTCCGCTTCAAGCAGCAGCTCCTGATTCGGCAAAGCAGTGAGACCTTGACTCCCGAGCGGTTCCTGACGAAAGGCTGGATTCAGCTTTCGCTCGCATTCGCGTCCGGTCTGCTCACCAACCTCGCATTCGAGCCATTCGGCTTTGCGATCGCGGCATTCCTGACGCTGGCGCTGCTGTTCCGACTGTGGGCAGGCGTGTCTGCGGGACGCGCGGCCTGGCTGGGCTTTGCCTTCGGCATCGGATTCTATGGAATCGGAATCAACTGGATCTATATCAGTGTCCACGAATTCGGCTCCGCATCACCCATTCTGGCCGGCGCGTCAGTGGCGCTGCTCGCCTGCATCATGGCGCTGTTCCCTGCGCTTGCAGGCTATGCGCAGGCGATTGTCCGCGCACCGTCAATCTGGCGATATCTGGCGCTGATTCCGTCACTTTGGACGCTCGCGGAATGGCTGCGCGGCTGGCTTTTCACCGGGTTTCCATGGCTGTATGCCGGCTACAGCCAGACGGACACCTGGCTGGCTGGCTGGGCGCCGCTGACCGGGGTGCTTGGCGTCAGTTTCGCGATCTGCGTCGTTGCCGGTGCGTTGGCGCTGTCCATCCGCGGTGTCCGGCCGGTTCCGATCGGCATCGCCGCATTGATTGTTGCATCGGGCTTCTCTGCCAGCCGGGTGGACTGGGCGGCTGAGCGATTGCCACCGATCAATGTTGCAGTCGTCCAGGGAGATGTGAGCGTCCTGCAGAAATGGAACCGACAGAACGCCATCCGGCTGCTGGACTATTTTGTCACCGAGAGCCAGGCGATTGCAGATGCGGACCTGATCGTTTGGCCGGAGATTGCTCTGCCCTACCGCGATACCCATCTGGAAAAGATCCGGCTCTGGGAAACGCTTGAGAATCACCCGGCAGACTTTCTAGTCGGCACTCTGGAGGAGCGTCTTGAGAACGGAACCGTCCATCACTACAACAGCGCCTATGGAATAACCGATGACGGAATGCAGAAATACCGCAAGAGCCGGCTGGTGCCATTCGGAGAGTATACGCCTTTTCGAGACTGGCTCGGCTGGCTGCATGACTTTGTCGTCCTGCCGGCATCTGACATGACCGCGTTCGACAGGCCCCAGCAGCCCCTGAATCTTGCGGGGCAGCCGGCCGCAGTGACGATCTGCTATGAGGACGCGTTTCCCGCTGAGGTTGTGAGAATGCTGCCCGCCGCAGCATATCTCGTCAACATCAGTGAGGATGCCTGGTTCGGCGACAGGCTGGCGCCGCATCAGCGGCTGCAGATGTCAAGGATGCGCGCGCTTGAGACCGCGCGGCCTGTCGTCCGCGCCGCCAACAAGGGGATTTCCGCATCAATCAGCCATCGCGGTGAAGTGATCGACCAGCTGGAGCAAGCCAAAGGCAGGGTGCTGAAAACGGCCATCACGCCAACCGCTGGCGCGACACCCTTCGTCCGCTACCAGTCAGTTCCGCTGCTGGCTCTCTGCGCGGCGCTGACAGGAGTCTCGCTGATTGCGGGCCGCCGCAGGACCGGCTAAACCAGCACCAGCGCGGCGATTCCCAGTATCGACAGGAAACCAACCACATCGGTGATGGTGGTCAGCGACACACCGCCGGCCAGCGCCGGGTCGATGCCGATTTTCTGCAGGAGCACCGGCAGCATGACACCGGACAGTGCGGAGACCACAATATTGACCAGCATGGCCGCTGCGACAATGGCGGCCAGCATGTAGTTCTGGTACCAGACGATGGATACGACAGCCACAACGGTGGCCCAGATCAAGCCGTTGAGACCGCCGACCAGCAGCTCCTTCTTCAGCACGTCCGCCGCGTTCGCGAACGAAATGGTGCCGACTCCAAGCCCCCGGATCACAGTCGTCAGGGTCTGAGTGCCGGCGTTGCCGCCCATGCTTGCAATGATCGGCATCAGCACTGCCAGCGCAACCAGCTTCTCAATCGTCGCCTCGAAGATTCCGATCACCATCGACGCGATCACCGCAGTGATCAGATTGATCCCGAGCCAGAGCGCCCGGCGCCTTGCCGTGTACAGCACCGGCGCGAAAATATCGTCTTCATCATCCAGGCCCGCGGGCGCCAGCAGATTCTTGCCCGCGGTGTCCTTCATCAGATCAACCACATCATCAATCGTGATCCTGCCGAGCAGCCTGCCGTCTTCGTCGACCACCGGCGCTGATGTCAAGTCATAGCGCTCGAACACCTGAGCCACCTGCTCCTCCGGGTCGTCCGGAGAGAAGCGGAACAGATCCTCATCGATGCAATCATCGATCTGCGCGCTCAGTCGGGCGGTAACCAGATGACGCAGCAGCACCGCTCCGCGCAGCCTGCCTTCGCTGTCCAGCACATAGATCTTGTCGGTGTATTCGGGCAGCTTCCCGATGACCCTGAGGTAGCGCATGATCACGGCGACGCTGACACCTTCGCGCACCACCGGAGCATCAACATTCATCAGCCGGCCGGCGGTATCCTCCTGATAGGACAGGACAGTATCCAATCCTCTGCGACGCACCTCGTCCAGCGCCACGAGCACATCCGCGGCAACCTTGGGCGGCAGCCGCGGCATGATTTCAGCGATCTCATCAATGTCCAGCGTTTTCAGGACCCGCACCAGAAGATGCGGGTCCATTTCATTCATCAGGCTTTCCTGAACCTGGTCCGACAGCTCAATGAGCATCTCGCCCATGTCGGCTTCAGAAACTTCATACCAGATCAGGCTGCGCGGCCGCGGCGGCAGGCTTTCCAGCAGCGCGGCGAGGTCCGCGGCGTGAATGTCGTGAATGAACGCGCGAAGCTCGCTGGTCGCCCCATGCTCAAGGAGTTCCAGTACAGCTTTGCGGATATCGCTGTGCTCAGTAACCGCCATCAAAGAACCGAGTGAAATGCTGGCGGCGGAGGAGAATGCCGCCTATTGAAGACGGTAATATGTTAACACAACTGGCTCAGCGGCCATTTGTGAATGGACCGCACGCGGTGACCGGATCTGACTGATGCCGGCGCTGGAAGGGTGCCGAGACGCGAAGAGAGCCTGGAACTGCGGACGAACAGCAACGCCGCAGTCTCCCGGTGCATCAGATGTCGCTGTGCGGATCAGCTGTGCATGCCTGAGCTCAGGCGCTGAGCCGCGCCGCCGGCGACGGATCATTCAGGTCATGCAGCAGGTCAGCCCGACGGGCCGAGTCGGGGCAGGCCAGGATTCGGTCAATGTGAGGCAGCGTGCTGCTGACATCGCTTTGCCGGACAATCTGCTTGATCTCGGGTATGGCGCCCGGGTCCATGCTGAATATTCGCAGCCCCATGCCAAGCAGCAGTTTCGTGTATCGGCTGTCGCTCGCCATCTCACCGCACAGTGAGACCGGCTTGCCGCAGTGTCGGCCGGCATCCAGAACGTTCTTGATCAGACGCAGAATTGAACTGTGCAGCGGGTCGTACAGGTAATTGACTTCATCATCAACCCGGTCAATGGCCAGTGTGTATTGAATCAGGTCGTTGGTGCCGACTGACAGAAAATCCAGCGCCTGCGCAAACTGGTCTGCCGTGATCGCCGCGGCTGGAACCTCGATCATGCCGCCGATCTCAACAGTGGGATCGTACACCACGTTCTCGTGGTCCAGCTCCCGCTTCACCTGATCGATGATGGCTCTCACCTGCTTCAGCTCGTCCAGATTGGACAGCATCGGAATCATGCACTTGACCTCGCCGAAAGCCGACGCCCGAAAAATCGCCCGCAGCTGGGAGCGGAAAATATGTTCGGAACGCAGGCAGAATCGCACAGCCCTCAGCCCGAGCGCCGGATTGATCGCAACCTTGCCCTGCTTTCGGCCGCCGTCCACCTGCTTGTCGGCGCCCAGGTCAAGGGTGCGGATGGTCACCTGGCGCAGGGATTTGACGACCTGCACATAAGCCTGAAACTGCTCCTCTTCTGTCGGCATGTGCACGCGGTTCATGTACAGGTACTCTGTGCGATACAGTCCAACCCCCATTGCACCGCAGTCCTGCGCATGCTCGATGTCCTCGGGCAGCTCGACGTTGGCAAGCAGGGTGATTGTCTCGCCATCCAGCGTTACCGGCGCCAGATCCTTGAGCGCGAGCAGCTCGCGCTGATGACGCTCATGCTCCTCGCGCCGGACCTGCAGCCTGTCAAGCGTTTCCTGATCTGGATCGACAATGACGCTGCCGGTGCTGGCGTCGACCGCGATAACCGCGCCATGCGCGATATGACGGACCGCGCCATGCAGCCCGACGACAGCGGGTATTTTGAGGCTGCCGGCCAGAATCGCGACATGCGAGATGGGGCTTCCGAGGTTGGTGACGAAAGCGCTCATCTTCATGCGCATGAAGTGGACCGTATCAGCCGGCGTCAGATCATGCGCGACCAGAATGCAGCCGTCCAGACTGTCCTGAAGATCAATCTCGACGCGATGCTCCCGAAGCAGCAGCTGATGGTGAATCTGCTGAATGACCTGATCGACATCGTGCTTCTTGCTGCGCAGGTACTCATCCTCCATGCTCTCGAAAATCTCAGCCAGCTGATTGCGATGCATGGTCAGGGCGGACTCCGCGCAAAGATGATGCTCGCGGATGATCTCCACCGTCGCGTCGCGCAATGTGGGGTCATTCACCATCAGTATGTGAGCGTCCAGAAAGGCGGCAATCTCTTTCGGCGCGGTGTCGGGCACCTCGCCGCGGGTGTCGATCAGATTCTCGGACGCGCTCTGAAGCGCATTCTCCAGCCGCGCAATCTCCAGATCAACCTGATGGCTCTCGATGCGCCGCACCGCCGCGCCGACAACAGACTGCTGGATGACATAAGCGGGGCCGATGGCGATTCCAGCGCCGACTCCTGCGCCCTGCAAGCGAAACAACTACTCGTCCTCACCGAAGCGCTGGCTGAAATTGCTCTCGATCGCGGCGAAAGCTTCGTTCTCATCGGCGCCTTCAACTCGAAGCTCAAGCTCGGTGCCCTGGGTGGCCGCCAGCATCATCACGCCCATGATGCTTTTCGCGCTGACCTCCCGGGCGCTGTTGCTGAGATAGATTCCGCTCTCGAATCCAGAGGCAGTGCGCACCACCTGGGCCGCCGCCCTCGCGTGCAGCCCGAGCTTGTTCAGCACCTTGATCTTGCCGGCAACCATGCTCAGGAAATTTCGTTGTGACGTTTCTGGACGAAAATGCCGCGCGCGGAAAACCGCTCTTCCAGCTTCTCGACCACAAACACAGACCGGTGCCGCCCGCCGGTGCAGCCGACTGCGATGATCAGATACGGACGACCGCGCGAATGAAACATCGGCAGCCAGTCGCTGATGAACTCATCAATCCTCTCAATCATCCGCCCAACCTCGGGCTTGGTGGCGAAGTATGCTTGCACGGGCTCTTCCAAGCCATTGAACTGCTTGAGGTTCGCCACCCAGTAGGGATTGGGCAGGCAGCGCACATCAAACACGAAGTCAGCATCAAGCGGGGCGCCGAACTTGTAGGCAAAAGACTTGAGCAGCATCACTTCGCTGCCGACGCGAAACTCAGCGGACTCTTCCTGAATCAGAAACCGCAGGTCATGCGGTGTCAGATTGGTTGTGTCCAGATGCTTGATCGCGCGTTCCGACAGCGGTCCGAGCAGCTGCCGCTCCAGCTTGATGCTGTCCAGCAGCGAGACCGAATCGCTCATCAGCGGATGCACGCGGCGCGTGCCGCTGTAGCGCTTGACCAGCTCGGCCTCTTCCGCCTCGAGAAACATGAACTCGACATGAATCCCCAGCTCGGCAACCGCATCCAGCGCCGAGTCCAGCTCGTCAAGAAAAACCGCGTTTCTGGAATCAATGCTCACGGCCGCCAGCCTGACGGAATTCTCACTCGAAGCGAGCACGCTCTGCGCGAACTCGGTCAGCAGCGGAATCGGCAGATTGTCAACGCAATAGAAACCGAAGTCTTCCAGCGCGCTGAGCGCGATGGATTTGCCGGAACCCGACAGGCCGGTGATGATTTTCAGATGCCCGCAGTTGTTGTCGTCCTGGTTGATTTGAAATTCCCGGTAATCGCTTGCAATAAAAATGTACGGATGTCCAGCTGCACCGAACAGGCGCCTGGCGCCTGGAACTATTGACGCGGTGTCTCGCTGTCGAACTTGACCAGTTGATCAATCACCTCCGCCGCATCTTTCGCATCCATCAGACGCTGGCACAGATTATTCTCAGCAAAGCCTTGCGCCAGCCGGGCCAGAATCCTGACATGCAGGTCCGAGCAGTCTGCAGGCACCAAAAGTCCGCAGACCAGAGATACTGGAATCTCGTCCTCAGCTTCCGCCTGCAGGGGCGTTGCCATCTGGACAACCGCGCCAAGCGGCTGCGGCAGTCCATTCAGCCGGCTGTGCGGAATCATGACCCCGGCGCCGACACAGGTGCTTCCCAGCCGCTCGCGCTCGATCAGGGAGCGAAACACCGTATCCTTGTTCATCTCATGCTGGCTGCCCGTCGCAAAAAGCTTTGCAACGATTTCGATCAGACGCCGTTTGCTGCTGACCTCGACATTCAGACGGACGCGGTCGCATGAGAAGACATCTGCCAGCCGGACATCCGTTGACGGATGCCCGGCTCGCGAAGACTGGTCGAGCGAATCACTCATCATCAGTACCGGATGATCGGCTGGCCATGACTGTTCTTGCCATGATTGGTCAGCCGCTCCTTGTGCTTGATCACCTGCCGGTCGAGCTTGCTGGACATGGCATCGATCGCTCGAAACAGATCAGTGGAGCGGGAATGCGCGTGAATCGACATTTTCTTGCCGTGAAGCGTGGCTTCCAGATGATAAGAATCGTGCTCCTTGTGCAGAACGATATCAACGCTGGTCGGTTTGCGGAAGTGATTCTCCACCTTCTTCAGACGCTTGTTGACGTAGCTGCGGACTGTGTCCGGAACGCTGACATGGTGTCCTGTTATCGAAATTTCCATCACACTACCTCTCTTCTCAGTTGATTGATTTTCATTCTCTTGCGCATGCCGCGAGCCGGAATGCCGAGCTCGGCGCGGTATTTCGCGACAGTGCGCCGCGACAGCTCCGCGCCGCCGCGTCGCAGCTGTTCGTTGATTTGCTGATCGCTAAGGGGGGTGCTCATGTCTTCCTGCTCGATTAGCCGCGCGATCCGATGTTTGATCGCCTGCACCGACTCATCACTCCCGAACCGATTCGGGATTCGCACGGAAAACAATCGTTTCAATTCGTAGGTTCCTCTCGGCGTCATTATATATTTGCGGGCGCAGGCCCGGCTGACGGTGGATTCATGCAGATCCAGCGCCTGCGCAATATCACTGATTTTCAACGGCTGCATGCCGGGCTCGCCGATTTCAAGAAAAAGATTCTGATGCCGGACGATCTCGCGGGCCACCCTGAGAATCGTTTCGTGTCTTCGATTCACATTGTCCAAAAAGGAACTGGCGCGGGACAGGCTCGATTTCAGATACTTCTGTCCCGCCTGATCGCCCAGACCGTCGATCATGCCGAGGTAGCTGCTCGATATGCGTATTCTCGGCAGTATGTTCGGGTTCAGCTCGACCTGCCACCGCTCGCCGGCTTTGCGCGCGATCAGGTCCGGCACAATCGTCTCCGCCGCCGGTCCGAACTGATTGCCGGGATAGGGATTGAGCGACTGGATCAAGTCGACCGCCGCATCAACCTCGTCAAGATCAAGCGACAATTCCTCTCCGATCTCCTCGTGCATTCTCTCCGACAATAGGAAAAAGCACTCTGAGAGAATCTGTCGCGCATGGGCAACGATGGAAGCCGGCGCGCTGGAAGCGGTCAGCTGCAGCAAGAGGCATTCGGTCAGGTCTCGGGCCGCGATGCCGGGCGGGCCGAACTGCTGAACCATGCGCAGCGCTTCGGCCACATCGTCCACGGAAATCTTGGAATCTGCGACAACCGCCTGCTGGATATCGTCGACCGATTCGGTCAGGTAGCCCCTCTCATCGACTGATTCGACGATCGCCTGCGCAATCGCGCGGCGAGTTTCGGAAAGGCCCGCAGTGCGAATCTGCTGAAGCAGATGCGCGCGGACGCTTTGCGGCTCCTCAAGCCAGAATTCGCGGTCCGGAAGGCTGAAATCTGAGCCCGGCGCGGCTGACGGGGACTCTTGGAAACTGTCGAAAGAATCGCTGGAACCGGAATCGTGCGCCTCATACTCCTCCAGCAGCGGGTTGGAATCCAGCGCGTCCCGAATCTGTTCAGCCAGTTCAGAGGCCGGCATCTGCAGGATTTGCAGCGCGGAATTGAACCGCGCGTTGAACTCCTGCTTCTGGCGCTGTCGAATTTCCGTCCGCTGTCTCATGCGGGGCCCAACTTATCCAGCTTGATCAATCGGCTCCTCCTGATCTGACTGCTTGCGCTGTTGATTTCAATTCTACAACAAGCCGCGCTCATGCACCGGCTGAATAACCGGATCAGCTGACACCCTACATTGTGAATGACTCTCCGAAAAAAATCCTCCGGGCTTCGGGATTGTTCATGATCTCCTCTGGAACTCCGGATGCCAGCACCTGCCCCTCGTTCAGAATCAGCGCCCAATGGCAGATTTTGAGTGCCTCCCGAACATTGTGATCGGTAATCAGAACACCGACTTTCCAATCCGCGAGCGAATAGATCAAAGAGACAACATCCTCAACTGCGACGGGGTCAACTCCGGCAAACGGCTCATCAAGCAGCATGAAACGGGGCTGCAGCGCCACTGCGCGCGCGATCTCAACGCGCCGCCGCTCGCCGCCTGACAAGGTGGTGCCCAGCTGATCGCGTATGCCGTGAATCTGAAAAAAATCCAGAATCTGTTCCAGAAAGGAGTTCTGTTCCGCGAAACTCATGCTTCTGCGAGTCTGCAGCACCGCCTTGATGTTGTCCTCAACGGTAAGCCTGCGGAACACCGAGGCTTCCTGGGGAAGGTAGCCGAGCCCGAGCTTTGCCCGGGCATAAATCGGCAGGCTGGTGACATCTCTGCCGTCGATCAGCACCATCCCGCTGTCGCATGTCTCAAGTCCGCAGACCAGATTGAAACAGGTGGTTTTGCCAGCCCCATTCGGGCCGAGCAAGCCGATTATCTCGCCGCTGTCAACATGAAAACTGACTTTGTCGACGACGCGCTTGGAGGCGAATGTCTTGCTGACCTCAACAATTTCCAACCGGTGGATGTCAGGATTCGACACATTGTTTGTCGAATCAGTCGTCATCCAATATTACCGTTGTCTTCTGCCTGCCTTCATCTGCATTCGAAGTGGTGGTGGAAATGGCGCGCACCTCACCGGTCTTCGTGTCGTAGGTGGCCTCATGGGTGCGCAATGTCGACCGATCGCCCTGGATCACAACATTGCCGATCATTCGAAGCTCCTCGCTGCCGATCATATAAACCGTCTGGTCACCCGAGCCGCGGGTAATCGCACCGCTTTCCGGCGACTCATAGAGGAACTTCACCGGCGAGCCTTTGGCGACAATGTAGTCCTCCTCTTCCTCAGCTTGGAAATGCTCGACGGTATCCGCCCAGAGCTGGAGCCCGCCGCGGGTGATGAGCACATTCCCCTCGAATATGCTGTTGCCGGTCTCTGAGTTGAATCGGATGACCCCCGCCTCGACCGTCATGCTGTTATCGTCTTCCTGCGCTTTCGCAGCAGTGCACAGCAGCATCAGTCCCAAGGTGAGGGAAAAGATCGAAATGACTTGTCTATTCTTCATTCAGCTTCCTATTCATTCATGAATCGATTGCCCGGACTAAAATTTTATAGTGAGTTTGCTGGAATGCGCGGTTGTCGTCTCCGAACTTTCGGGAGTCTGCCTCTCGACAATCTCAACATCGCCTTCAAGTTCCAAGGTATTGCCGCTCTCAACAAAAACGCCCTTGCGAGCTGTGATGATGCGAACTTTGCCGTCCGGATTCACTTCGGTCAGGACCGGCGCTTCCAATTCACTCAAGCCGCGATCCGGATACTGCGTGAGCCTTACCGTTTCAATCATATAATTTACTCGCAAATCTGGTACAGTTCTGGTAATTTTGACATTTTCCATGACCTGTTCATGCTCTTCAAGCTGCGAGCTCGCATAAGTCATTCTCTCTCTCTCACTTCTGGCTCCGCCCACCAGCGCAATCGTACACAACAGGATCACAACGCCGGTTATGCCTGCAGCAATGAGAGCCTGCGGATCGGCCGCGGTCAAACGCATGATGAATGGATTGTCGCGGAGCTTTCTCAAAGTCATTGATGCCTGAGCAACGTCAGCCGGTTGTCGCCATTGAAGCGGTTGATTTCCGCTTCGGGCGGAAAAGTGTCTACTCCAATATTAGCATAGAAATCCCCGCGCATGGCGTCAGCGTCATCATGGGCCCCAGCGGATGCGGCAAATCCACACTGCTGAACCTGATTTCGGGCCGCTTCAAGCCCGACAGCGGCAGCATCAGCGTGCTGGGCCGCGAGGTGAATGCGCTTGGCGAGCAGGACCTGTTCCGGCTTCGGCGCCGAATGGGGATGATGTTCCAGTCCAGCGCGCTGCTGACCGATATCAGTGTGTTTGAGAATGTCGCGTTTCCGCTTCGCGAGAACACTGACCTGCCAGAGCCGCTGATTCAGAAACTTGCGCTCATGAAGCTTGAGCAGGTGGGCCTGCGCGGCGCTCAGGACCTGGCGCCCGCGGAACTGTCCGGCGGGATGGCCAGGCGGGTGGCCCTGGCAAGGGCGACTGCGATGGATCCCGATCTGCTGCTGTTCGATGAGCCGTTCACCGGACTGGATCCGATATCGCTTGGCGTCATCACCAAACTGGTCCGCGAGATCACGGATGCCCTGCGCACCAGCTCCATCGTCGTCACACACGATGTGGAAGAGGGGCTGAGCATCGCTGACCGGGTGTTTCTGCTGGGCCGAGGCGCGGTGCTGGCCAGCGGAACGCCGCAGGAGCTGCTCGACAGCGCGCAGCCCGAGGTGCGGCAGTTTCTGCACGGCCTGCCCGACGGACCGGTTCCGTTTCACTATCCGGCCAGCGACTACAGGGAGACAATTCTCGGCGATGGCTAGTCTGGTGAACTGGGTGGAGCGGATCGGCGCCGGAACCATTGACACAGTGGAGCGGCTCGGACTCGCGACGGTCTTCTTCCTGAAGTCAGTCGGACATTTTGCGAGACTGCTGAGCCGCCCGTCACTGGTGATCCGGCAGCTTTACTCCGTCGGGGTGCTGACCGTGTCGATCACTGTGGTGGCGGGAGCTTTCGTCGGCATGGTGCTGGGATTCCAGGGCTACTACACGCTGATTGACTTCGGCGCAGAGAGCTCTCTGGGCCTGCTGGTCGCGCTCAGCCTGACGCGGGAGCTGGGGCCGGTGCTGTCGGCGCTGCTCTATACCGGCCGGGCCGGCTCCGCCCTGACCGCCGAGATCGGGCTGATGAAAACCACTGAGCAGCTTGCCGCGCTGGAGATGATGGCGGTGAATCCGATTCAGAGAGTCGTGTCGCCGCGGCTGCTGGCAGGGATCATCGCGGTGCCGCTGCTGTGCGCGATGTTCACTTTCGTCGGCATTCTGGGCGGCTACTTCGCCAGCGTCATTCAGCTCGGAGTCGATGCAGGCGTCTACTGGTCATCAATTGCGGATGGGGTGGACCTTCGACTGGATGTTCTGAACGGCCTGATCAAGAGCATGGTTTTCGGAGTGATCGTGACCTGGATCGCAGTGTTCGAGGGCTATGAAGCCTACCCGTCTGCAGAGGGGGTCAGCCGCGCCACGACGCGGACGGTGGTGATGGCCTCACTGGCGATTCTGGGATTCGACTACATCCTGACCGCCCTGATGTTCCGCGGCTGACCGCACACTCCATTCGAAAAGTCTTTCCGCTCGATCATTCAAGCATTCGCGAGTCACAAAAAAGCCCCGCACCAGCGGGGCTTTTCTGAACCAATCGACGGTCAGGGCTTACATCATTCCACCCATATCCGGCGGTGCGGGCATCGGCGGCTTGTCTTCCGGAATTTCCGCAACCATCGCTTCCGTGGTGACCATCAGTCCGGCGATCGATGCGGCATTCTGCAACGCAGCGCGCGCCACCTTGGTCGGATCAAGAATTCCCATCTGAAGCATGTCGCCATACTCGCCGGTGGCGGCATTGTAGCCAGTGCTGTCCTCGCTTTCGGCAACTTTGTTCAGCACAACGGAGGCATCCGCGCCGGAGTTGGCGACAATCTGGCGCAGCGGCTCCTCAAGCGCGCGGTGGACAATCCTGATGCCGACATCCTGATCGGCGTTGTCGCCCTCAAGAGATTCGACATCGCTGATTGCGCGAACCAAAGCGACGCCGCCGCCGGGCACAACGCCTTCCTCGACAGCCGCGCGGGTCGCATGCAATGCATCTTCAACTCGGGCTTTCTTCTCCTTCATCTCGACTTCGGTTGCGGCGCCCACTTTGATCACGGCAACGCCGCCTGCGAGTTTCGCAACACGCTCCTGCATCTTCTCGCGATCATAGTCAGAAGTCGCCTCCTCAATCTGCGCGCGAATCTGGTTGACTCGTCCAGTGATGTCCTCTTTCCTGCCTGCGCCGTCGATCACCGTGGTGTTCTCCTTGGTGATCTGCACGCGCTTGGCGGAGCCAAGATCATCGATCTTCGCATTCTCGAGGCTCATGCCGACTTCTTCAGAAATCACCTGACCCGCGGTCAGGATCGCGATATCCTGCAGCATGGCCTTGCGGCGGTCTCCGAATCCCGGCGCCTTCACACCGCAGACCTTGACGATGCCGCGGATGTTGTTCACCACCAAAGTGGCCAGCGCCTCGCCTTCAATGTCCTCGGCAATCACCAGCAGGGGACGGCCGGATTTGGCAACCGCCTCAAGCAGCGGAAGCAGATCGCGGATGTTGGAGACCTTCTTGTCGTGGACCAGAATCAACGGATTCTCCAGCTCAACTGACATGCTGTCCTGGTTGTTGATGAAGTAGGGGGACAGATAACCGCGGTCGAACTGCATGCCCTCGACGATGTCGAGTTCATTCTCCAGCGTGGAGCCCTCTTCCACAGTGATCACGCCTTCCTTGCCAACCGTCTGCATCGCTTCAGCGATGATGCTGCCGACTGCTTCGTCGGCATTGGCTGAAACAGTGCCGACCTGAGCGATTTCGGTGTGGTCCGAGCATGGCTTGGAAATGCCCTGCAGACTGTTGACGGCGGTGCCGACTGCCTTGTCGATCCCGCGCTTGAGATCCATCGGATTCATGCCTGCCGCAACGGCCTTCAGGCCCTCGCGAAGCATCGCCTGCGCCAGAACCGTCGCGGTGGTTGTGCCATCGCCTGCAACGTCAGAGGTCTTGGAAGCGACTTCCTTGACCATCTGGGCGCCGATATTCTCGTACTTGTCTTTCAGCTCGATCTCCTTGGCAACGGAAACACCGTCTTTGGTGACCGTCGGTGCGCCGAAGGATTTCTCCAGAACAACATTGCGCCCTTTCGGACCCAAAGTCACTTTCACTGCATCGGCGAGCACATTCACGCCGGTGAGCATTTTGCCCCGCGCGCTTTCGCCGAATTTAACGTCTTTTGCAGCCATAAAATTTCTCCATTTACCTTTTGCTTGCTGTCAAATCATTCAATAATCGCCATGATGTCGTCTTCGCGCATCATGAGCACTTCTTCACCGTCTTGACGGAACTCGGTCCCGGCATACTTGCCAAACAGGACTTTGTCACCGACTTTGACTTCAATCGGGCGGCGGCCGCCGCCTTCTTCCAGCTTGCCTTTGCCTACGGCAAGCACCTCACCCTGCATCGGCTTTTCAGCCGCGGTATCGGGAATGACGATACCGCCGGGGCTTTTCCGTTCGTCCTCGACCCTGCGAACGACGACTCTATCATGAAGTGGGCGAATGTTCACGCATACCTCCAAAATACGAAATACATAAAAAGCATATACACAGCGCGAACTGCGCATATTTCATTAATTCACCTGCCTCGGATGTCGGGCTGCGAGCATAAAGCGCTGAGACTACAGCTGCTCATTCACTCAACCGATGTTCAAACCAGGATTTGTTAGCACTCACCAAAAGCGAGTGCTAACAAATTATAGGGACTGCTTTTCAGATTTCAACTGAAATTATGAAAAAATCGGAGAATCTGACAAAAATGACCGTTCGGGACGGCGATTGATGTGATGATCCGGCATGAAAGTAGAGGCGGCCCGTCTGCTGACACACACTCGGCGCTTGCAGAACGGCCTCAAGAATAAAGGAAATGCCCACCCCATTTCTCTCTATGGAAGACGGCTTTGCAGCAGTCAGAGAGTCTTTGCGTGCTGCGGGACCAGGCCGCGGGGATTGAGATGGACTGCGGCCCGCGGTCAGTTCAAGTGAGCACACCGCGGGCCGCGAGTTTCAGGCAGGTTCAGTTCAGCAGGCAGCTATGAAGCGAATTCATCATGTTTTGCATGACTTCGAAATAGGCATTTGAACTGGGCTCGACATCCGCCCCCAGCGGGTCGAGCATGCCGATCTTCAGATCGGTGCCCTCTTGAAGCACGTGCAGAATATCTGGGTTGAACTGCGGTTCGGCAAAGGCGCAGATTGCGCCTGTTTCGTGAACCGCTTCCTTCAATTCGTTGATCTGTCCGATGCCAGGCAGAATCTCCGGGTTCAGAGTGACTGCCGCGACGCTGTCCAAATCCAGCCATCTTTCAAAGTATTGATACGCGTCGTGGAACACGATATAGGGCTTGTCTGCGATCATTTGAGCCTCAGATTCCAGCGAGCTCTCCAGCTGATCCAGTTTTTTGAGAAGAGCATGCGAATTCGAATGAAGCTGCTCTGCGTGCTCGGGAAGGGCTTCGCTGAAGACTGCTTCAATATGACTTGCCATTAACTTTGCATTGCGCACATCAAGCCAAACATGCAGGTCGTATTCGCCGTCGTGATCATGGCGGTCAGCATGTTCAGCGCTCTCATGTTCCTCGCCATGCCCGTCTTCCTCACCTTGGGCGCTGCGCTCGTCCTCTTCATGGCGCTCGTCATCATGTGTTTCGGCCTCGTGCTGATGTTCCTCCTCATGGGAATGGTCCCCCTCATCATTTTCCGCCTTGTGGTCGCGCTCATGCTCGTCCTCATCATGATGCTCTTCCTCACCGTCCCGGTGCATGTGAGTCGATCGAAACTCATACAGTGTCAAACCGCTGATTTCAGACAGCTCGATCAATATCGCATCTTTCGCCAGGCTCTCGATGGCCTGGCTGATGGAAGTCTCGATGCTGGGCCCGATCCAAACGATGAAATCGGCCTCCTGCATTGATTTTGCATCGGACGGCCTTAACTGGTAATCGTGGGGTGATTCGACACCCTTGATGAGCAATTCCGGCTCCGCAATTCCGTTCAGAATCGACGCAACCAAACCGTGAACGGGTTTGATACTCGTCACCGCTCGGACCTCCGCAAGCACGGTTTGCGGCAGCCAGACAAAGAGCGCCGCCAGCACCGCTATAGAAATTTTGCCTTTCATTGATTCGTCCCTCTCCGGTAGGAGTAATTGAATTGGACAATTGTATGTTATAAAGTAACGCCTCGATGAACGATTTTTTGTTTCACTGGATCGGATCCTCAAAAGATTCCAGCCGCAATGCTGAGCCCAGCACCGCGGCTGCCGGTCTCGAAAGCGGGTAGAGCCGCCAAAATCGGACGAAAAGCGCGAGGCTTGATGCGAATTGCTGGCAGTTCCAAAGCAAATTGTCGATACTTTGAGGTGTTCAATGCGCGGCGAGGTCAGCCGGTTCAGCGAACATGCCCTTGCAGTCAAGACCTGTGGCTGACGAATCTCTAATGGAATGGCCGACGCAGCGACATTCAGACTTGAGGCGCGCCGCCGATTTGTTCTGTCGATGAATTTCAATCTCAACTTGCCATTCCGACTTTTCGCTATAATTCGCGCACCGGAAGGATTTGAGACCAAAGATCAGCGATTGTTGTACAGTGGCTTTGCAAATTCGTTCTGCACTGATGTATCGCGACTGCGATTAGCTTGACATTAATGACCGCACACCAAATGCGATTTTCGCGACAGGCAATGGTAATTTTTTGCGGGAGCGAAACCGCCTCGGCCAATCGTAACAAGTGGAGCAGTTGACCCCAAGACAGCAGTTGGTATACAACTGCATTAGAGATTCTTCGAATCCACTCGGCGCATATGATCTTCTGGACAGATTGCGACCCGATGGAATCAAGGCGCCGACACAGATGTATCGGGTGCTGAACAGCTTGCTTGAACTTGGTCTGGTTCATAAAATCGCATCCATGAACTCATTCGTCGCTTGCGAGCAAAGCCATCAATCCGGCCTGTCAATATTGGCAATTTGTGAAAAATGCGGCTCAGTCGAGGAGTTTACGGCTTTCGAGGCTGTAGATGAACTCATCAAGATCGGCGCCAAGCACGAGTTCAAGTCCAGAGAGCTGGCAATTGAATTGAAGGGTTGCTGCTCAGACTGCAGCTAGCCCTTGCGAATCGTTCGGTGCCGGCAACATTTCAAAAATACTGCTGTCAGTCTGCCGCTGAAGCCAGCAGGCAAATCCCGCACTATCAATTGGGGTTGAGATTCGACACCTAACGCTGTCTGCGGCTCGTATGAAGCTGATTGATTCATTGGGGCTGTTCAGTCGCGGCTGTCTGGACTCGACAGATTTGAATTCAGAATCCATGCCTGAATTGAGTTGATTGACGTTATGGACAGCTTCAGGGTATACAGGAACGTTTTGCTCCAGTCCGAAGTCGATGCAATCGTGGAAGCCTGCAAAATTGAAGAGGGGTGGAAAGAGGCGGAGATCACCGAGCCCAGCCACTTTTACCTGACGAGAAAAATTAAAGCGGCGAGGAGCTGCAAATTGAAGATTCTCCCCGAGCCGATCAACGAACCCATTCGATGTCGGCTGAACGACCTTGTGCAGAGCGTGTGGACCGAGTTCAGTTTCGATGGCCGAGACTCCGATGTTTTCAAACTGCAGGGCGAGGCTTTCTTAGTGATGAAATATCGCCCGGCCGATCATTTCACCTGGCACACTGACTGTCCTAAAGACGAGACCACTGTGACAAACTTCATTGCAAAGAGAAGGCGCGTATCTGCAACAATCGTCGTCAAGGATTGTGAGTCAGGCGGCGAGCTGCAGTTTCGCAATCCAAAGGAGGAGACAATCGGGCTTTCGAGCCGCGATTGCGTGCTTTTTTCCTCTCAGATATCGCATCGAGTCAAACCCGTGGAGCAAGGCGAGAGAATCTCACTTGTCGGCTGGTATGAGCTGGTGAATTCCAAGGCTTAGAAGCTCTCGGGGGCGAATTGGGATTTTTTATCAGCAGCACGCTGAATTCTTGATTCCCGAGAGCTCAGGTTTCGGAATTCAGAATCTGAAGATAGATTATCCGAACTGCGCGGCCGTTCGAGATTCCGGCGTATTGTTTTCGGGATTGGCAGAAGTCAAATTTCGAACGCGTAGTATTTGCTTCTTGCAAATGATTGAAATTGCTGGCACATAATCGACAATCGCCGCAATAACACTGCTGAAATATAATTCAGAAAATCAATCTTGACAACTTTCAAATTCCACATGGCTGATGTGCTGGCAAGACGGCTACTGTCGTAGTGGAATATGTTCAAAGGAATACAGAAACTGAGCGGCCACGCTGAAATGCCTGCCACTGAGAATCAGAGACGAAGCTAATGTCCAGCCTTTCCGATCGCATTATGGAGCATGCTGAGGCACTACCGGAAGCGACACCGATCTGCCCAGCTGACCTGCTTTACCTTGGCAGCCGCTCAGCAGTCAGCCATGCGCTGTCCCGTCTGACCCGTTCAGAAAAGCTTGACCGAATTTGCCGTGGAATCTACATGCGGACATTTGAAACACGGTTTGGGATTCGTGGTCCCGATCTTCCCAAGGCGATCGCTTCGCTTTCGAAGTATTGGGGCGTGACCATTGTGCCAAGCGGAGGTGCCGCAGCCAACTGTCTCGGCTTGACCACTCAGAACCAAATTCGTTTGGTGTTTCTTACTTCGGGACCCAGTCGATGGCTGCTATTCGGCAAATGCACTGTGGAATTGCGGCACGCGCCACAATGGCAGCTGATCGCTCCATACCGCAAGCCGGGAGAGGTGGTTCGCGCTTTGGGGTGGCTAGGGCCAAACGAGGCTATGGAGGGATTGGAGGCAGTGCTGCCAAAGCTTTCCGACGAGGAACGCATGGAGCTTGCCGCTGCCGCTGACAGAAAGGACATGCCAGTCTGGTTGGCAGAGACGATAAATTCTCAAATGACACATGCGCAAAACTCGTTTTCAGGAGCTATCGAATAATGATCATCGAGATGCGCTGTCGTTATTGAAGCCCGGGCCAATGCTTCTATGTCGAGCGAATTTTGTTGAACGAACCCGCTTGGCACGAAATGTCCATCTCTAGGCGAGAAAGATGTTCCAGAAACCTCAGCGCCCCGGTCAGAGATTTGATTTTTTTCGAAGTTCATGCCTGTCGGCGCTGACAAGCAAGTAGAGAAAGAAAGCCTTGTGAAGTCCGATATCAGTTCAGTTGATTTTTCTTCAGTGAGACAGTCATGAAAAGCCTGCTGGTTCTTTACTACAGCCGAGATGGAAGCGTTGCGCAGCTGGCAAATATGATCGCCCGCGGCATCAACAAAGTGGAGGGATGCGAATCGAAGATCAGGCGCGTGCCGGCTGTTTCAGCGACAACCGAGGCAGTGGAAGATGAAATTCCATCAGAAGGACACCCCTACGCGACGCTGGAAGACTTGGAAAACTGCGATGGACTGGCGCTCGGCAGCCCAACGCGTTTCGGCAACATGGCGGCGCCGCTCAAATATTTTCTGGACTCAACCAGCTCGCTGTGGCTCACTGGAAAACTTGCCGGCAAACCCGCCTGCGTGTTCACCTCCACCTCCAGCATGCATGGCGGTCAGGAATCAACACTGCTGTCAATGATGGTGCCGCTGCTTCATCACGGCATGCTGATCACTGGAATACCGTACACCGAGTCAGTCCTCACCAGCACGGTATCGGGCGGAACACCTTACGGCGCATCACACGTCGCCGGGTTCAAGGGCGATACCGCTCTAACGAAGGATGAGGAAGTTCTGTGCCGGGCGTTGGGGGAGCGGCTGGCCAGAATCGCGCTCAAGCTCTCCTAGCCGCGAAACTCAGCAGGGCGCGGTCCTTTGAAATCCGATAACTCAGTGGTAGTCGGCATGTCCGGCGGAGTCGACTCTTCGGTGTCCGCGGCTCTGCTGCTGGAACAGGGGTTCGAAGTCACCGGACTTTTCATGAAAAACTGGGATGAGGACGATGATGACGAGTGCAATTCAGCCCAGGACCTGGCTGATGCCGAGGCGGTCTGCCAGATTCTGGACATTCCACTCAGGACCGTCAACTTCTCATACGAATACTGGGAGCGGGTTTTCGTCGGATTCTTGGAAGATCTCAAAGCCGGACGCACGCCCAACCCGGACATCATTTGCAATGTTGAGATCAAGTTCCGGGAGTTTCCGGACTGGGCGAAGAAGCTCGGCGCCAGATACGCCGCAACCGGCCACTATGCGCGAATCAAGCGAGACAGCGATCAGCTTCATCTCCTGAAAGGAACTGACCCCAATAAAGATCAGTCCTACTTTCTGCACGGTGTCAGCAGCGACGCGCTCGAAATTTCTCTGTTCCCGCTCGGCGAACTGACCAAAGAGGAAGTTCGGGAAAAAGCCAGACAGCTTGGATTTCAGAACTGCGATAAAAAGGGCAGCACCGGCATCTGCTTTATCGGCAGACGAAATTTCGGCTCATTCATCCAACGCTATCTGCCATCGACAGAGGGACCGATCACCAATGAGAGCGGCACTGTGCTGGGCGCCCATCAAGGCGCGTTTCTCTACACAATCGGCCAACGGACCGGACTCGGAATCGGCGGGCCTGGAGATGCCTGGTATGTTGCGAGAAAAGACATTCCATCCAACACGGTCGTTGCCGTCCAAGGCCATGATCACCCGCTGCTTTTCAGTCGGCAGGCAACGGTGTCAGAAGTCAACTGGATTTCCAGCATGCCCGAGCTGCCCCTCGAAACTTCAGCCAAAATTCGCTACCAGGGCGCTGACCAGAAATGCGTCGTCAGGCAGACTGAGAACAATAATTTCCGAGTCGATTTTGCCAAGCCGGTGAGGGCTGTCACTCCTGGTCAGTCAATCGTTTTCTATCAGGAGGACATTTGTCTGGGCGGCGGTGTGATTGATGATGCCTTGCCATAATCCAAACTCATACCACTGATGCTGAAGATCGGTCTGACTGGCGGAATCGGCAGTGGCAAAACCACCGCGGCCAAGCGATTTGAAGAGCTTGGCGTCCGTATCATCGACGCTGATATCATCGCCAGGGAAGTCGTCGAGCCTGGAATACCAGCGTTCAATGAGATTGTCGACGCATTCGGTGATGGTGTTATCGACAGTGCCGGCAGGTTAAATCGTGCCGCGCTTCGAGATGTTGTGTTTGCGAAGCAGGAACTTAAAGCGCAGCTGGAAAACATTCTTCATCCCCGAATATATGACGAGATACTGCGGCAATTGGACAGTCTATCAGAGCCATATTGCATTGTTGCGATACCGCTCCTTGCTGAAAGCAAACGGGACTATCCGCTTGACAGAGTGCTGGTGATTGATCTTCCACAGCCCATGCAGCTCGAAAGAGCGGCCGCGCGGGACCAGCAATCAACCGCGGAAGTTCAGAGAATCATCCAGTCACAGGCTTCGAGAGAGAAGCGTCTTCGCCTCGCGGATGATGTTGTTGACAACTCTGGAGGGATTTGTGAGCTTTGTGACCAGGTTGACTCGCTTCACCGAAAATACCTGAAGCTCGCAAAGGGCCATCGCTGATCAGCCTCAAGCCAGATTGCACACCCTTGAGAGATGAGGCGCCCCGATATGCAGCATGATTTCTGTGTCGCGGCGGCAAATGAACTGATTGAGCGGCTTGACCTGCTTGAATCGGCCAGGCGGGAGGTCGCGGTGCTTGGCAGTCGGAATGAAGCTCTCATTAAATGGTTTCGCAAAAAGCATCCCGAAGCTGCCGTTCATCCGATTGAGCACCCGTTTGCAGATTGCACAGAACTCAACGAGACACAAGAAGAGGCGCATTCTGCCAGAGACACCGAGTCCAGCCTGCCACTGGATTCTGGCTCAGTCGATCTCGTCATCTCGAATCTCTCCGTCACGTTCTATCCGCTGCAGCAATTCGCTTCAGAATCTTTCCGCATTCTGAGCGACGGCGGGATATTGCTGATTTCAGCTTTAGGCCCGGACTCTTTCAGAGAGATCAGAATGGCATGCACGCAGCTGGAAGATTTCGCGTTCAATGCTGACTTCGGCGATATGCACAATTTCGCAGACCTGCTCCTGGCAACCGGCTTCAAGAATCCTGTAGTCGATGCTGACCGCACTGAACTCAACTATTCCGATATCAGCGGACTCGTCCGCATGATTGAACATTCAGGTTTCGCTGACAGCCTGTTTGACAAGCCCAGAAAACTGAGTGACAGAGCCACTCAAACTGAATTGCTGAACCATTATCCGAAAGCCCAGCAGACAGCTGACGCGGTCCAGCTGAGCATGGAACTTTTCTACGGAATCGCCTGGAAGCAGGCATCTGGAAGAGTTTCTGCAGCAGTTCCGTTCCATGCAGACTGACTCACCGCAAAGTGCTTGATCCGCGTCTACAGGATGCGCACTCCCGGCCGCAGACGAGGAAGCATGTCCAGCGAAAACCGGCAGGGATTGAAACCCGGCGATTCGATGAGAATGATCGGATCGGCAATCGGGGCGAAATCCGCCCTGAAATGAACAGTGCTCTTGACTGCCAGAATGGACACCTGAGATGGTGCCAAACCAAGATGAGTGAAGATCGCCTGATCCAGGCACTGTATGCGTTCACTGGTTGCCACAATGACAACCTCAGCGTCTTCATCAACCACCTTTAGCGCAGCGGTCGGACCGATATTCGCGGTGGAGCCTCGCATCATCTCTCCGGTGAAGTCGAACCTGCCATCACTCAAAGCAGCGACTTTGAACTTTCCCCGAAACGGCGGTGGAAAACCCTCACCGACAAATTTGCCGCCCAATTCACAATTGAAGACGCCATTGACACCAGCTCGGTGAGCCATTCTCACCGCGGCGGCATCAAAGAGAGCGCCCAGCGCGGCATTGCGCGCGCCCTGCCGCACCAGAGCATGCAGCAGGCCAGTGGTATCGGACATCGCGCCGGCACCGGAATTGTCCTGAATGTCTGCAAGCAATACCGGCCGATCGTCATTGATGCTCTCAAGCGCCATTCTGACACCTTCGTCTGCGGAGTGGACTGGAAAACTGAACCGCGATTCGTTCTGCAGGAAAGACTGCTCAATCTGATCGGCTTTTTCAGCCGCCCTGATTTCTGAGTAACTGTAAGCCGCGACAGCGGGACCGCTCTGGGCGATTTCAGACGGCGGAAATCCCATGGCAACATCTGCGTGAACCTCTTGCAGCGAGTTCGCGGCGGCAGCCTTTTCATAAATCAGGCTGGTGGGCTCGATTTCAGTGCACTGGGAGTGAAGCGGAATCAGCAATGGCAGCTTTCGGTAAGCGCAGTGTGGCTTGGCTCCGGTGGCCAGAATTTCACTGAGCAGCTGACCGGCCCGGCAGCCGGTTTTCGCCATATCGAGATGCGGATAAGTCCTGAAGATTGTCAGAACATCGGCCATGCTTGCCATCTGCTCAGTCAGGTTCGCGTGCAGGTCGAGGCTGACCGCAATGGGAATCTCACTGCCGAATCGAGCTCGCAGTCGGGCGAGCAGCTCGCCTTCCGCATCCTCAAAACTCTCGGTGACCATCGCGCCGTGCAGATCCAGGCAGATTCCGTCGATGGGCAGCGCCGCGTCGATTCCATCAATGATCCGATCGGCAATCTCGTCAAACGCCGCATCCTCAACCAGCCCTCCGGGTTCCGCACTGGCCCAAAGAATCGGCGCGACCTTGAACCGGCTTTCAGCATACTGCAAGAATCCGCCCAGCGGAATATTCATGTCGGGGAAGACCTCAAGCATCTCGGCGCCCGAAGTCAGTCCGGGCCAGCCGTCTTCCCGCTCGAAATCGATAAATGTTGTCGGCAGAGGCGAAAACCGGTTCGTCTCATGCTGAAATCCAGCCGCTGCAATTTTTTTCAACTCACCATCCCCCACCTTTCGACATTCGCATCAGACGCCATTCTGTCACATGCTGTGCAATGGCACAACACCAAGAAAAACCGCGGCACCGAGCGCACACAGCACGGTCCCCGATGCGGTCCTCATCCAGAACAGATTTCCCGCCCGTTTCACCTGCTCGGCCAACGCGCCCATTGCAAGCAGCATCGGCAATGTCCCAATCCCGAACGCCGCCATAGTCAGCCCGCCCAATATCGCATCACCTGTTGTCGCGGCCAGCACCAATGTGGAATAAACCAAACCGCACGGAATCCAGCCCCACAGCAATCCGCCGATGATCGCGTGACGATGCATCCGCGGCGGCACAATTTTTGAGAATGCCGGCACAATTTTCTGCCACAGCCGTCCCCCGGCAGCTTCAAGCGCCGCCAGCAGGTTCCACCACCTGGCAACATGACCGCCCAGAATGATCAGAAAAATCCCCGCGATCAGCGCGCCGGCGACATGTGCGCGGTGTGCCGGAAAAAGCCCTCCGATCTGTCCCGAGACTCCACCGGCCAGCGCGCCCGCAATCGAATAGCTGAAGATGCGCCCGCAATGATAGCTGCTCCACCAAATCACTGCGCGTTTCGGCGATGCCTTCATGGAAGCTGAGATTACCCCCACCAGGCCGCCGCACATCGCAACGCAGTGCACCGAACCCGCGAATCCGGCAACCAGGCCGGCGACGATGGTCAGCTCACCGATCGGCATCAATCAACTTGACCGGACTCAGCATGAAGCCGTCTTCGTCAGGATGGAACAGTGTCCCCTCAAGCCGCCAGCTGTCAGTGCCGGTGATGACGTTCCACTTGCCGAATCGAATCTCAGGCGCGCCAGAGGAATAACGGCCGGAACCTCGGTGCTTCAGATTCACGACAACATCGCGGTTGGAGACTGTCGGGTGATAGAACCCCACCTCCAGCGCCGGTGGCCAGAGCTGATCCGCGTCACTCGTCAATCGGATGTGCAGCTGACTGCCCTCGATGACCGCCGATGCCTGCAGATTGTTCTCGCCCGCGTAGCGGTCTCTCGCCAGGTCGCGGTTGATCTCAAGCCCCTTGCGGTAGTAGTCATCCACCACCACTCCGTCGTAGGTCCTGACTGAAATCCAGACAATCGACAAGGTGAAGACAATCGAGAAAAGCGGAATGCCGATCACCATCCAGACGATGGGTATCTGGTGCCAGCGATGTTGCGCGTCAGCCTTGGCCATTCTTGAGTCGGTGTCTGTTCCGACGCTCAAGGCGCGATGAACTTCGCGGCTTTCTCAGAGCTGACATCGGGATCAGCCTGAGATGAGATTCTGAACAGAATCTCCCTGCTGCCCTTGAAGTCAACATCGGCGCGGACCGTCAGCGCCACATCTGCAATGCCCCCGGAAGGCACAGCCAGTTGATTCGCATCCATCAGCAGCTCGGGCTCGCTCAATCCCTCAATCGCTATCTGGTAGGAATGGTCGCGCTGGTCCTTGTTCAGAATGCGCGCGGTGAAGACATTCTCAACCCCGCCGGCAACCTCTCGATACAGGACGTTGCGATCTCTCAGAATATCCACCTCAACCAGACTGCGTTCCAGCAGGGCGTACGACACACCGCTGATCAATGCCAGAAGTATCAGGCTGTAGGCGATGCTCCGCGGCCGCAGGATGCGCGATGCCTTGCTGTCGAGCAGATTCTCAGTCGTGTAACGAATCAGCCCCTTCGGATAGCTCATCTTCTCCATGACCCCGTCGCAGGCGTCGATGCAGGCTGCGCAGCCGATGCACTCATATTGCAATCCGTTTCGAATGTCAATGCCGGTTGGACAGACCTGAACACAGATTTTGCAGTTGATGCAATCACCCAATCCCTCGGCGCGGTGATCAATGCCCCGCTTGCGGCCGCCGCGCGGCTCGCCGCGCGCTTTATCGTACGAGATGATCAGCGTGTCCGGATCGAACATGGCGCTCTGAAAGCGGGCATACGGACACATGTAAAGACAGATCTGCTCGCGCATCCAGCCGGCGTTCGCATAGGTCGCAACCGTGAAAAAGAACACCCAGAACAGCGGCCAGGGATGCAGGCTGAAATCTATCAGCTCAAGAATCAGCGCATCGATCGGCTTGAAATAGCCGACAAAAGCGATCGCAGTCGCTAGCGACACTGCCAGCCAACCGGTGTGCTTGACTGCCTTTCGCCACACCTTGTTCAGTGAAAGCGCAGATCGGTCCAGCCTCATCTGCTGAGGCCGGTCACCCTCAACCCGCCGCTCAATCCACAGAAACACCTCGGTCCAGACCGTCTGCGGGCAGGCGTAGCCGCACCAGAGCCGGCCCGCCAATGCTGTGAACAGAAAAAGCGCAACCCCCAGAATCACCAGCAATGCGGCCAGGAAGTAAAGCTCCTGCGGCCAGATCACCAGTTCAAACACAAAGAACTTCCTTGCCGGCAGATCAAACAGGACCGCCGGCCTGCCGTTCCAGTCAAGCCACGGAATCAGGTAGTAGAGCCCGAGCAGACCGACGACGCCCGCGAGACGGAAGAAAGCGAACTTGCCGTGAACTTCGCGCGGATAGATCTTCTCGTGCTGAAGGTAAAGCTGATGCTCCGACTCAGCCACAATAGGCAACGACCGTCAAGTTGAGTTCCGGGACGAAACGACCTTTGATTGCACTGACTTCATGCGGATTCAGCAGCGAAGTCCCGCGTCAGTCTGAAAAGCTGATCACATAGCCAGCGAGCAGATTGGATTTCGCCTCACCGAGAATGTCTCTGTGCGCCGGCATTTGGTTGATCACGCCGTTCGCGATGACATCGACAATCTCCTCAAAGGAGCCGCCGTGCACCCACGTCCGGTCAGTCAGATTCATTCCGCCGAGCAGGCGGTTGCCCGTGCCATCCAGGCCATGACAGGCTGCGCAGACCTGTCGGTACTTCTCTTCGCCGCGTTTCACGCTCTCCGCGTTGATCACCTCACCGCTGAGATGCAAGACGTAGTTGGCCACATCTTCAGTGGCCTCGCGGCCGCCCAGCACCGCTTCCCAGCCCGGCATGATTCCGGTCCGCCCCTCAAGTATCGTCTTCAGAATGGCTTCCGGCGAATTGTCGTAAATCCAGTCGTCATCGCGCAAATTTGGAATTCCCGGAGCGCCGCGTGCGTCTGCGCCATGACACAGCGCGCAATTCTGCAGGAAAAGCCGCGCCGCGGTCTTCATCGCGTCGGGATTTTTTGCCAGTTCACCGGGCGCGGACTGCCGGTACGTTTCCATTGTTTCAGCATGCGTCTCTTCCGCAAGATAGACCTCATTCTCGTACTGCCCGACTTGCGACCATGTCAGAAAACCGCCATCTGGCAGCACGCCCGGATACAGAATCAGATAGACAATGCTGAATATGACTGTGCCGTACAGAAGATACAGCCACCACTTCGGCAGCGGATTGTCAAATTCAGTGAGATCTTCATCCCAGACATGGCCGGTTGTCTCATTCGCCGCTGATGAGGTGTGCCGATTGCAAAATGCAAGCGCCACAACGTAGACCAAGCTCAGAACCGTCACTATGAGGATGAGGTAGACCCAGAACTGACTCGTGAAATCCATCATTTTTCCACAGTTTTTCTTGAACCGGTCAAGTCGTCATCGAGTGGAATCTGCGCCGCCTCTCGAAACCTGGCTTTCTGCTTGCCGCTCCACGCCCAGGCAACGATCAGCACAAAGGCCGTCAGCAGCAGAACTGTCCAGATGATGTGCACCCAGACCATGGCTACCTGCGTCCGCTCAGAATGGTGCCGAGACTCTGCAGATACGCGATCATCGCATCCATCTCGGATTTGCTCTCGAGTTCAGCCGGTGCATTCTCGATGTCAGCATCAGTGTAGGGATGCCCGAGCTTTCTCAGTGTCCGCATGTTCGCCACTGTTGATTCAGCATTCACCATTCGTTCATCAAGCCACGGGTAGGCCGGCATGATTGACTCCGGCACAACCGCGCGCGGATCAATCAGATGCAGACGGTGCCACTCGTCGCTGTATCGGCCGCCGACTCGTGCGAGGTCCGGACCGGTGCGCTTCGAGCCCCACTGAAACGGCCGCTCGTAAACCGACTCGCCCGCAACAGAGTAGTGTCCGTAGCGCTCCGTCTCAGCGCGCAGCGGCCGTATCATCTGGGAATGACAGGAAACGCATTGCTCTCTGATGTAGATATCCCGGCCGGCAAGCACCAGCGCCGAATGCGGTTTCAGCCCCTCGATCGGCTGCGTGGTTGAAACCTGGAAGAAGAGCGGCACAATCTGGATGATCCCGCCAACGCTGGCCAAGATGAGAATGTAGATGATCATCAGGCCGATGTTCTTCTCGCTGCTGGTCAGCATGATCGGATCAATTCCCCTCAGGCCGGTTTCGGAATCGGCGCCTCGACGGCGCGGCCGGCCTGGATGGTTTTCAGCAGGTTGTATGCCATCAGCAGCATCCCGGCCAGAAACACGGCGCCGCCGATGAATCGGATCACATAGAACGGCGCCATCGCCTGCACGCTCTCGACAAAGCTATATGTCAGTGTGCCGTCCTGGTTGACCGCCCGCCACATCAGGCCCTGCGTGATGCCGGAAACCCACATGGAGGTGGCGTACAGCAAGATGCCGAGGCAGGCGATCCAGAAATGCGTCTCAGCCAGCTTCACGCTATGCAGTGTCTGCCCGTAAAGCCGCGGAATCAGGTAGTACATGGCGCCGATTGAGATCAGCGCCACCCATCCCAATGCGCCCGCGTGGACATGTCCGATCGTCCAGTCCGTGTAATGCGAGAGCGAATTGACGGTCTTGATCGACATCATCGGCCCTTCGAAAGTCGCCATTCCGTAGAACGAGATGGACACGATCAGGAATTTCAGAATCGGATCGGTGCGCAGCTTCTCCCAGGCGCCGGACAGCGTCATGATGCCATTGATCATGCCGCCCCAGGAGGGCGCCAGCAGAATCAGGGAGAACACCATGCCGAGCGACTGAGCCCAGTCGGGCAGCGCGGTATAGTGCAGGTGGTGCGGGCCCGCCCAGATGTAGGTGAAAGTCAGCGCCCAGAAGTGCACCACCGAGAGGCGGTACGAATACACGGGGCGATTCGCCTGCTTCGGGACAAAGTAGTACATGATCCCGAGAAAACCCGCGGTCAGAAAGAATCCAACAGCATTGTGCCCATACCACCACTGAACCATGGCGTCCTGAACACCGGCGTAGGCTGAGTAGGACTTGAAGAATGACGCGGGCAGCGCGGCGCTGTTGACCACATGCAGCATCGCCACCGCCAGAATGAACGCCGCGAAAAACCAGTTCGCCACATAGATATGCTGAATTCTGCGGCGCATGATCGTGCCGAAGAACACAATGGCGTACACCACCCAGACCACTGTGATCAGAACATCGATCGGCCACTCCAACTCGGCGTATTCCTTGGTCGTGGTGATGCCCAGCGGCAGCGTGACGGCCGCCAGCACAATGACCGCCTGCCAGCCCCAGAATGTGAATGCCGCCAGGCCGTCGCTGATCAGACGGACGTGACAGGTTCGCTGAACGACATAGTAGGAGGTGGCGAATAGCGCGCATCCGCCAAAGGCGAAGATCACCGCATTGGTGTGCAGGGGCCGAAGCCTTCCGTAAGTCAGCCAGGGCACCTCGAAATTCAGCGCCGGCCAGACCAGCTGCGCGGCGATGAGAACGCCCACCAGCATGCCGACGATGCCCCAGACCACCGTCATGACGGCGAACTGTCGGACGACTTTGTAGTTGTAGGTTGTCTGGTCAGCGGCCATGGTTTCAATCAGCGCCCGTCTAAATCAGGAATCCCGGACCCAGTCCCAGACCCCACAGCACGGCGGTGGCTGCCAGCACTCCCACCAGCGCAATCAGGCAGACCGCAAGTATCGCGCTGGCCATCAGAAAGGCGCGCTCGCGCGGCAGGTCCATCAGAATCTCGGTGCCTGAATAAAGCAGATAAATCGAGTACGCGAGAGCCGGCAGACCGATCAGGTAATTGAGCCACAATGCCGGGTACAGCTGGACCGCGCCAACCAGCAGCAGCGGTGTTGCCGGATAGGCTGCAAGACTCACACATTGGCTGATCGAGCGCTGCGTTCCGTAGGTGAGATTCATCCAGTGGATCATTCTGCCAAGCGAATAGATGCTGACAAGAATCACCAGATAATAGATAACCGAGATGGGCAGGGCGCTGCTGGTCGTCAGTCGGACCGGATCAGAGTAGCCGATCGTCCAACCGACCCGGGTGGTTCCGAAGTAGGCGCAGACAGGCGGAATCAGCCCCAGAATCGCAGTATGTCCAAGCAGTATGCTGAATGTTCCCCGGTCATCATCCCTGATTTTCCGCCATGTCTTCTGCGGATTTGCCAATAATCCAAAACTTCGATTCACTGACATTGGATCTAGTGCATTTGCATTGTTCTGTCTCAGTCAATATGATACAAGTTTTCAGAGGTTGAAAAATTCATGCAGCCCAAAACAGTTCAAGTGCCCGCGCGCTTCTGGCTCAACCGCAACAAACATGACTGACTGCTATCACTGCGGCACTGCGATAAAGGCCGGCCGCGAAGTGTGCCGCGAAATCGACGGGGCGCTCAAATCAATGTGCTGTGAAGGCTGCGCGGCGGTGGCCGCCATCATTCACGAGAGCGAGCTTGAGGCGTACTACAGAAAACGCACCGCACTGCCGCAGCCGGTTGCTGAAACCGAGCAGCCGTTTCACCAGTCTTTCTCAGAGATTTTCGATGATGAGATCATTCATGAGCAATACGTGAGTGCGGACGATGGCTTGAGCGAAGCGAACTTCATCGTCCACAGCATGCACTGTCCAACCTGTGTCTGGCTTATCGAAAAACGGCTCGGCGCACTGACCGGCGTGAGCAGTGCGAAGATCAATTTTCGAGCTCAGAAACTCAGAGTCGAGTGGCAGGCTGATCAAATTTCGCTGTCTGAAATTGTGAGGAGCGTCCAATCGCTCGGCTACGGCCTTGTGCCTTACAGCGGCACCGCCTTTTCCGAAACTGTCCGAGCCCAGCACCAGGACCTTCTCAAGCGTCTCGGTGTTGCAGGCATTTTTGGAATGCAGATCATGGTTGTCGCCGTCGCCCTTTATGCAAGCGCATGGACTTCGATTGAAGCTGAGTACGAAGAGCTGTTTCGCCGCCTCAGCCTGCTGTTTGTGCTGCCCGTCATGTTCTATTCCGCAGCGCCGATTTTCACAGGCGCCCGGCGCGATCTGAGGCAACGGACCGCGACGATGGATGTCCCGATCGCACTCGGACTGCTGATCGCCTTCCTGGCCAGTGTCGCCGCGACGCTTTCAGGCGCCGGTGAAGTTTATTTCGACAGCATCGCAATGTTTGTTTTCATTCAGCTGATCGCGCGATTTCTGGAGAAGAGCGCGTATCGGCGCATGACCGACCGGATCATCGGATTGAGCGCCGCGGCCCCAAGCTACGCCAACCGATTGAAGAGCCCGGGCGACAGCCGATCATTTGAAGTCATTCCCGCACTGCGGCTGTCGGCAGGGGACTGTGTGCTGATCAGGCCCGGCGAAGCCGTTCCCGCGGACGGAGAGATTCTATCGGGCTCCACCAGCATCGACGAGGCGCTGCTGACCGGAGAGTCCGCCGCCGTGCACCGCGCGACGGGGGACTCGATATTCGGCGGCTCAATCAATGTCAGCAACACCATCGCGGTCCGTGTCGCGCGGCCAAGCTCGGACTCAGCTCTGGCTTCCATTGTCAGGCTGCTGGAAGAGTCGATGTCGGAAAAGCCACCGAGCAGACGTCTGACAGACTTCATCGCGGGCTACTTTTCAGTTGCTGTGGTGCTGCTTGCTCTCTGTGTCGCAGCCTTCTGGTATGGAACCGACGACTGGATTTCCTATCCGATCGCAGTGCTGGTCGTTGCCTGTCCGTGCGCCTTGGCGCTGGCTGTGCCGACCGCGCTGACCGCCGCGATCAACTGCGCCGCGAAACGCAGCATTCTGATCGCCCATCCGGACGCAGTTCAGGCGCTCGCCAGGTCGAGCACGTTTCTGTTCGACAAGACTGGAACACTGACCGAGAGCCAGGCACAGCTGCAGCACATTGAATCGCTGGCTGACATAAGCCCAAGTCAAGCGCTTGAACTGGCCGCCTCGCTGGCGCATTTTTCGAACCACACAATCAGCCGCGCATTGGTCCGCGCTTCAGACATGGCCAGCTCAGATGCTGAGGAAGTGGAAACCGAACATGGAAATGGCGTTCATGGACTGGTCAATGGCAGACGTTATTTCCTGGGTTCGCTTGAGTTTGTCCATTCAAAAGTTCCCGTCGAACTCAAACATGACCCGGTGATGCCGGAACGCGGCGGACTGATCGCCTATCTGAGCGACGACAGCAGCATTCTCGCCAGCTTTCATTTTGACAACCCGCTGCGAGAGGAGGCGAAGCCGCTGATCGCGCGGCTGCAGGCACTGCCGGTCCGAATTGCGCTGGCATCCGGCGATCGACAGTTTGAGACGGAAAAGATCGCGAGCGAGCTCGACATAACAGACAGTCACTGGTCCTGTTCGCCTGAAAACAAGCTCGACCTCATACGCAAACTGCAAAGCCGCGGAGAGTGCGTGGCAATGGTAGGGGACGGAGTCAACGACGCGCCGACTCTGGCGGTCGCGAATGTCTCCATCACACCAGCTCCTGCCCAGCAGATCGCCAAGGCACATGCAGACATTCTGCTGCTGGACGACCGGCTGGACCTGCTGTTCAGCGCTCGGGAGCTGGCGGAGTTCACTGTGCGCATCATGCGCAGCAACACCGTCTGGGCAATCGCCTACAATTTGACTGGTATTTCATTGGCGGCAGCCGGCCATGTTCCGCCGCTTGCCGCGGCCATTGGCATGTCGGCCAGCTCAATTCTGGTCGTCGGCAATTCTCTGAGGATCATGTCGTTCAAATCAAGTGTGAAGCGTAGGGACTGATGGAGATACTGTACCTGCTTTTGCCGATAACCATTGTCGTTTCCATTGTCATCGCAGTTTTCTTTCTGTGGTCTGTCAAAAGCGGCCAGTACGAAGATCTGGACGGCGAGGGGCACCGCATATTGATGGATGACGATGAGTCGAACCTGACACCTTCAAGCAGCAGGAGCGAATCATGAACCTGATGACATCCCAGGACTATTGCGAGTCCCTCCGCGAATATCGACCGAGTGTCTACGTCCGCGGCGACAGAGTCGAAAGTGTCGTCGACCACCCGCAATTGGCTCCGGGTGTCAATGCCATTGGCATGACCTACGATTTTGCCAGACTCGCGGAGCATCGCGAGTACGCGCTCGCAACTCAGCACACGTCCGGTCGCACCGTCAACCGCTTCGTTCATATCAACCGCGACACAGAAGACCTCTTGTCCAAACTGGAATACGTCCGCGCGCTGTGTCAGCTGACCGGCTGCGCGATGCGCTACCTGACCATGGACGGCCTGAATGCGCTTTACCAGTCCACCTATCGAGTCGACGCATCCCATAACACGGAATACAGTGCGCGGCTGATCGAGCAGATGCACCGCATTCAGGACAATGACCTCACAGTTGGCATCGCCATGACCGACGCGAAAGGTGACCGGTCTCTGCGGCCCAGCGAGCAGCCGAATCCTGACAGCCATGTTCGAATCGTCGCGCGAAGACCCGACGGCATCGAGATTTCCGGTGTCAAAGCCATTGTCACCGCCGCGCCCTATGTGCATGAACTCTTTGTTCTGCCGGGTCGCAACATGCAGCGCGAGGACAAGGACTTTGCCGTCGCCTGCCAGGTTCCCATCGATGCTCAGGGTCTCACCATCATCGCGCGGCCCGCCGGACGGCCGGGTGATGCCACCGCGCAATTCTCAAGCCGGTTCGGACAGTCAACCGGAGTCTGTGTGTTTGAGAATGTCTTCGTTCCCTATGACCGGGTTTACATGTGCGGTGAGTGGGAGCACTCGGAACATCTCACCAAGACTTACGCCAACCATCACCGCCACACCTGCATCGGCGCGCGCGCCGGTTTCGGCGATCTGCTGATCGGCGCGTCGGCCATGATGATCGAGACCAATGGGCTTGACATGGAGGCTGAGCCGCACCTGCGAGAATCCATGATCGATCTGATCAGGACAGTCGAGAGCTTCTATGCCTGCGGCGTGTCCGCTTCGGTGTACGGAAGAAGCACGGAAGCAGGGAATTTCGAGCCTGATGCAGTTTACTCGAATCTCGGCAAGCTGCTGCTGGCGGACTCAATCTACGACATGCACAGAATCGCCAATTCAGTGTCCGGCGGGCTGATCGTGACACTGCCGCATCCGGATGACGATCACAATCCCGACACCATGGACAAGCTGAATACGCTGATGTCGGCCAGCGCCGACATTCCGCCGCATCGACGCGCTGCGGTGGCGCGCCTGATCGAGGATCTGACCGCCTCTCATTCGGGCGCCTGGTACTCGGTCATCAGCGTTCACGGCGGCGGCTCGCCGGAAGCGCTGAAACGCGAGATTTTCCGCAGCTACCCGCTTGCCGACAAGGCCGAGATGGTCGAACGGCTGATCGAGCGCGGACTGCACAAAGACACCCAGGCGACGGAAATGCAGCCGGGTCAGTGCTGTGACACCGGCTGCCAGCCGCCCGAGCAGGTGACACTGCCAAAGCGCAAGCGACTCCACTGAGCGATTGGCTGCCGCCTGCTCAGCTCAATTCGCTTCCACCGGCTCCCGGTTCAGCTCAGTCAGCTGCTGACGGATCTCGCGGCGCAGAAGCTCTGAGATCTGACAATCCCCGAATCCAAGCGCTCCAGCCTCTTGGAATAGGTTCAGCGCCAGATTTCCATCTGCCAGAATCGCACATTCCTCACTGAGCTCGACAATGTATCGAAGGTCCTTGCACGCGTTGTCGACACTGAACACATAGCCGCCGTAGTCGCCATCTTCCAAGATGCTGCCGATCATGCGCTGCAAGGCGCCGGAATTTGACGATCCGCGGCGGATGATCTCGTAGAACTTCGCCCAATCAATGTCCAGTGAGTCAGCCGCATGGAAGGTTTCAATAATCAGCCTGACCATGCTGAGCACCAGAAAGTTGCTGACCAGCTTGGCGCGGCTGGCTGATCCGACGGGTCCGAAGCGCTGCACCGAGGCGCAGAACTGATTGAGCAGCGGCTCCACGCGTGCAAAGGCTTCGTCGCTGCAGCCGACAAACGCGCCAAGCTCGGCTGACCTCGCCTGCGCTTTGCCTCCGGCAAGCGGCGACTCGGCAAACAGAATGCCGCGCGCCTTCAGCATTTCCGCCAGCTGGATCGAAGCAGCTACTGACGATGTTCCGGTGTCGATTACCAGGTGTCGCTCACTCAGCGCTGACCCAACCTCTTCTATTGTGTCTCGCACATCATTCGAGCTTGGCAGGCACAGAATAACGACATCACTGGCTTCGACTGCCGCGGACTTGGTATCGTGAAGCTCTGCGCCCAGTTCCATCAGACGTTCAACCGGCCGGCGGTTTCTGTGAACCGTGATGCTGACCGGATGTCCCGCCCGCAGCAAGTTGGCGGCCACCCCCTCGCCCATCGCCCCGAGACCGAAAAATGCGATTCGCTCCATGGCGCAATCGCTCAGATGGTCCAGCCGCCGTCGACTATGAAAAACTGTCCGGTCGCCACTTTGGATTCATCAGACGCCAGGTAGACAATAATGGGCGCGATGTCTTCCGGATGAGCAATCTCCCCAGTTGGCTGACGTTGCAGAATATCCTGATAAGCCTTCTCGTAATCGCCGCGGGCGCGCAGCCGATCCTTGAGCGACGGGGTCAGCACAGTGCCCGGACACACCGCGTTGCAGCGGATTCCCTGCCCGACGTAGTCGCGCGCGATCGCTTTGGTCAGCCCCATCACCGCACCCTTGGTTGCGCTGTAGACGCAGCGGCTCGCAGCGCCGGTGATCGCGGAAGCGACACTTGCCATGTTGATGATTGAGCCGCCGCCGTTTTCGATCATCGACGGCACAAACGCCTCGATCACGCGGGCATGGCTTCGAACGTTGATCTCGAATGAGCGGTTCCAAACTTCGTCATCCGCATCCAGCAGCGTCCCGTCGTGAACATAGCCAGCGCAGTTGAAAAGGACATTCGGTACGGGAACCTGTTCAGGCAGTTTCCGAATCGCCTGGGAGTCCCTGACATCCAGCTCCAGTATGCTGATGTTGCTGTTTTCCTCAGCCAGACTGTCCAGCGAAGGGCGATGAATGTCAGACGCGTACACGCGTGCGCCTTCCTCTGCCATTGCGATTGCGCTGGCGCGGCCTATGCCCATGCCTGCAGCGGTCATGAACACGGTTTTATTATTCAATCGTCCCATCATTGTCCCTCAAATCAGCTATTGAAAATGAATCAATTTGCAAATGTTCAGTGTGGGTGAGCAGCGCGGGTAGTATTGTAATCCACAGGCGCGTTCCTGCCTGAGCCCGCAGACTTGCCGTTCCAGTGAATCGCGGCAATGCGCTTTCGAAACTGGACAGCCGGCCGCACTCAAGCATAGGGCCATGCGATCCGCATCAAGAAAATCCAATCCGATGATCTGTTCAGCCGCAGCCGCCGTCCCAAGTGGTGCGGCCATAATCCGCATCAATCGTTCATCTGTGCGAGTTTTGAGTTGAAGATCATGGCAGACCACCTCTTGCACCTGTGTATACAAATGTATACACAGATACGGTTTCAAATCTAACCGCAGTCATGGAGCGCCGACATGCTCGAAGAATGTGTCATGGAAATACATCGAAACTCGTCTCCGCCATCGAATACAATTCAAAGTTGAGTTGTGACATGCAGGAAAGTGTGTTGCAACTTGATCCCATTTTTAGCTTGTAATCACAACACAGGAGAAGTGAAGATGACTACAGAGAACAAATATCACAATCAAATACTTGCGAAAGCGTCTGAGGATGATGACTTCCGCGCAAGTCTGCTTAAAGACCCGGCCGGCACCGTCGCAGCTGAACTGGGCATTGATGTGCCGACTGAATTGACTATCAACGTGCATGAGGACAGTTCAGGTGTCGTCAATTTGGTGCTGCCGCCAAGATCGGAATTATCGGAAGATGAACTGGGGCAAGCCGCAGGCGGTACCATCGGCGTACCGGGCATTGACTATTGGTAGCAGCCAGTATTCGTACTGACAAGGCTGCAGTCTGACGACTGCAGCCTTTTTTATTTGTGCCTGCTGCAGGTGCGGCTAGCCGCATCGACCAACTGGAATCGGAGGTCAGTTCATGCTGCGCTGACGGCTGAAGCTGAAAGAGAATCTCCGGAATCACGACCTGATCGCTCAGTCAGGGTGATTGTCTGTGAAACCGCAATTTTCGCTGAGAGGATACAAAATCTCATTACAACCTTGAAGCTCAGAAAGTCATTGAAATTGCTGTGCAACTTTGACAATTGTCACTCTGCGGCAATACACTTCAGACTGCAATATGATCGAAAAGCGGCTGACGATAAATGCTACAATTCAATTCCATTCAATTCTGAAAACCACGACACAGGAATAGTGAAGATGACAACAGAAAACAAGTACCACAACCAGATACTCTCGAAAGCTTCTGAAGATGACGACTTTCGCACAAGCCTGCTGGAAGATCCGGCTGCCGCGGTCTCGACTGAATTGGGCATCGAAATGCCCGATGGCCTCACTATCAACGTCCACGAGGACAGTCAGAATGTCGTCAATCTGGTGCTGCCGCCAAAAACGGAATTATCGGCAGATGAACTGGACCGCACCATCGGCGGCAGTGGCGGACTCGATGGAAACCCCGTTGATCCTTGGTAACCGCTGATCTTTGAACTGACCGGGCTGCAGTCGCTAGACTGCGGCCTTTTCTTATTGACGCTTGCTGCGGGTTTGGCCAGTCAAAGTGGCAGAAGGCGTAGCTGCGCCTGTTCTTTGACAGACTGAGCGTTTGGCTTTTTTTTGCTTCCAGCGTTGAACGGAACGAGAGTCGCCGCATTTGCCGGCCCGCGGTTTCCGAGCGGCATCGCTCGCCAGATTTAACCGCGACAAGCTGGGGCGGGCGTGAAATTCAGATGAAAGCGCCGCGAATCATCCGGACAGCAATTGACACGCAAATGGCCTGTCGTCATGGAACGGGTCGACCGGCATCCGAAGGTGGCAACTCTGTGCCAGCAGCGGCTGAAGACTGAAAGTGATTTGCAAGAATTCTGGCCTGACTGCCCGGTCAGGGCGCCTCTTCTGCTGACCTTGAATTCCGAGACTTTATTGGATTGAGTCCAATGAAGTCTTGATCTTTTCGACAGTGGACTTGCAATCATTTCTTCAATAAGAGACTGGCGCTGCCGGCTGCAATCGCAACAGGCAGAGTCGCTCAGCCAGTCGGGTCCAGCTCAGCCTCATCCTCTTCTTTTTCGTCCTGCTTTTTCTTGTGAGTCAGTTTGGAGAAGTAAAGACCGATCTCGAACAGGATCCACACCGGAATTGCCAGCATCGTCTGGGAGAACACATCCGGCGGCGTCAGAAACATTCCAACGACAAACGCGGCAACAATGATGTAGGGCCGTTTCTTGCTGAGGCTCTCCGGCGTCGTCACGCCAGCCTTGACCAGAAGCACGGTCGCAATTGGCACCTCGAACGCGATTCCGAACGCGAAGAACAGCTTCAGCACGAAGCTCAAATACGAGTTGATGTCAGTCATGACCTCAACACCTTCCGGCGCCGTGCCCGTGAAAAACGCGAATATGATGGGAAAGACGACAAAGTAGGCGAAAGCCACGCCGAGATAAAACAGCACACTGCTCGACACAAGCAGCGGCAGCACCGCTTTCTTCTCATGCTTGTAAAGACCCGGCGCAACGAAGGCCCACATCTGGTACAGCAGATAGGGGATCGTGATGCCGAATGCAAACGCGAATGCGAACTTGAACGGCACGAAGAACGGTCCGTGCGGCTCCGTGGAAATCATGCTGTTGCCTTCCGGCAGCGCGGCCATCAGCGGCGCCGCGAGATGCTCATAGAGTGTGTTGGCAAATGGCGCGCAGATGATGAACACGCCCAATATCGCAAACACACAGCGCATGAGCCGCTGACGCAGCTCAATCAGGTGGGATATGAACGTCGTGCCCGCCGAGTTTGGGTCGTTCTTGTCTTCAGCCATGGCCTATGCGACGGTTTCGGAACCTTCGGCCGCCGCCGGTTCCTTCGCGACCGGCTGCGGTTTCTTGGATTTTCTGGGTTTGGGCGCTTCGGCAGTCTTCTCGGACTTGGCCGGCTTGGCCTCGGCCGGCTGAGCTTTGTCCGCCTCCGTCCCGGCAGATTCAGAGTCAGCCATTTCTGTCTTGGAAGCCGTTTCGGACTCCGTTTTTTCAGTCACCTGCTCGTTCAGAGTCGCCGCGGTCTCCTCCAATGCGGACTTGGCCTCGTCCAGGTCCTGCTTGATTGCGGCATCCTGAAACATTTTCTTCGAGTCCTGCACCGTGTCCTTGACTTCATCCTTGAGTTCCTGAATTTTTTTCAGATCTGCCGCGTCGAGCTCCCGGTCTATATCGCGTTTGACTTCCGCCAGCATGCGCCGCGCCTTGCCAACCCACAGCCCCAGTGAGCGCGCCGCGCGCGGCAGACGCTCCGGCCCCAGAATGATCAGGGCGATCAAGCTGATGATTGCGATTTCCCAAAAGCCGATGTCAAACATCAGACTGAGCCTCCAGTCTGGCCTGGTTCAGTGATCAGGCCTTTTCCTTTTCTGCGGCGGGCTCGCTCTGCTTCATTGAATCGGCGCTGGCATCCTCAAGCGACTCCGTCTTGCCGTCCTCGTCGTCGGCCGTCTCGTCTTTGACCGATTTTCGAAAACTCTTGATGGCCGCACCGAGATCGCCGCCCATGCCCCTCAGTTTCTTGGTGCCGAACAGCAGCACCACAATGACCAAAATGATCAGCAGTTGCCAAATGCTTATGCCTCCAGGACCAAACATTCTTCCTCCTCGTAACTTGTTTACGCTCTAATTACTAGTTCAATAAATATTCTGTCAATTCCAGAACCGCTCAATGCTGTCCGCGCGATGCCTTCTCCGCAATGCCGGACACCCCGAAACGACGGCTCAGCTCTTCAAGCACATCGCTGTGACTGCGATCAAAGTATGACAACAGCACCAGACTGTGAAACCAAAGATCAGCAGTCTCATATATTACTTGATTCACGTCGCGCTCACAGGCGGCCTCAACGGTCTCCTGCGCCTCTTCTGTGATCTTGCCGGTGATTTCCGGCAATCCCCCGCGATGCAGGCGCGCAACATAGGAATCGCTGTGACCCGACTGTTTTCTCAGCGCGATGACCTCCTCAAGCGCAGAGAGAATATCCGATTGTGTCTGCATACTGGTCAACTGCTCATGTATTGTAGATTTCTTCCGGTGATTTCAGCACCGGCTCCACCTCCTCCCACACACCATCGGTCAGTTTTCGGTAGAAACACGAACTTCGACCGGTGTGACAGGCGATTCCGCCGCGCTGCTCAACCTTCAATATGATAGTATCGGAATCGCAGTCAAGCAGTATTGCGCGCACCAATTGTATGTGACCCGACTCCTCGCCCTTGCGCCACAGCTTCCGGCGCGAGCGCGACCAGTACACCGCGCAGCCTTCCTCGACCGTCGCAAGCAGCGACTCCCGGTTCATCCACGCGAGCATCAGAATCTTGCCGGTGCCGGCATCCTGGGCAACCGCCGGCAGCAGGCCGTCGGCGGTCCATTTCAATCCGCTCAACCAATCAGGCTGCACTGGCCTCATCCTCCCCGATTATCTCGCACACCTCGATTCCGCGGCTCTTCATGAACGCTTTCGCTTGCGCGATTGTATACTCGCCGAAGTGAAAAATGCTGGCCGCCAGCACCGCGTCGGCCTGACCGAATTCAATGCCGTCTGCCAGATGCGACAGCTCTCCCACGCCGCCGGACGCGATGACGGGAACTGGCACCGCAGACGAGACCGCCCGCGTGAGCTCCAGATCGAAGCCGATTTTAGTGCCGTCTCGGTCCATGCTGGTGAGCAGAATCTCACCTGCGCCCGCCGCACACATGCGCTCGGCCCACTCAACCGCATCGATCCCGCGCGGCTTTCGGCCGCCGTGAGTATGCACTTCCCAGGCTGGCGGGTCCGAATCCGGCACTCGACGCGCATCGACTGCGACGACGATGCACTGAGAGCCGAATCGACTTGCGGCCTCTTCAATGAATTCGGGATTCTCAACCGCCGATGTGTTGATGGAAATCTTGTCCGCCCCGACATTCAGCAGATTGCGGATATTCTCAACGTTGCGCACGCCGCCGCCGACTGTCAGCGGAATGAACACCTGATTGGCAACCGCCTCGACAATGTGAAATATGGTCTCCCGATTGCTGGAGCTTGCGGTGATGTCCAAGAACGCCAGTTCGTCCGCGCCTTGGCGGTCATACATTCTTGCGGCTTCCACCGGATCGCCGGCAACTCGGATATCGACAAACCTCACCCCCTTGACGACTCGTCCCTCGTCGACATCCAGACACGGAATGATTCGCTTTGCGAGCGGCATGCTAATTCACCCCAATCCGCTCGCGCTGCTGGAATTCGTTGATCATTCGCACTGCAGAAGCGTAATCCAGCGTTCCCTCATACAGCGACTTGCCTGCAATGGCGCCGAAAATTCCCGCTTCACTTCTCTCAAGCAGTCTGCGAATGTCGCCGAGACCGCGGATGCCGCCTGAAGCAATCACTGGAATATCCACTCTTTCGGCCAAATCAGCCGTCGCCTCGACATTGACGCCGCTCAGCATTCCATCGCGCTCAATGTCGGTGTAGACAATCGCCGCGGCGCCGGCCGCCGCCAAATCACTCGCGAGCTTTGCAATGTCAGTCTGCTCTGAATCAGCCCAGCCCTCGGTGGCAACCTTCTGTCCCCGCACATCAATCCCCGCGATCACAGTGCCTGGGAAACGGCTTGAGATTTCAGCTACGAATTCCGGCTCCCTGACAGCGCGTGTGCCGATTATGACGTAGCTCACGCCCTCATCCAGGTAGCGTCCGGCTGTCTCAAGGGTTCTGATACCACCGCCCACCTGCACTTCGATGTCCGGGTGCTGGCTTGCAATGCGTCCGACTATGCTCGCATTGACCGGCCGGCCCGCAAAAGCACCATCGAGATCCACGACATGAATCCGCCTGGCGCCCGCCTCGATCCACCGCGCAGCCTGGCTTGCCGGATCATTCGAGTAGACGGTGGACTCGTCCATGTCACCCTGAACCAGCCGGACACAGCGTCCGTCCTTTATGTCGATAGCGGGAATGAGAAGCATGAAACTGGCGATCTAGGTCAAGGGAAATCGAATTATATGGCTGTTGCTGGGCAGTTCAACTGTCCGCGGCACTTTCAAGGGCTAAATCTCGCCATCCCAATTCAGGAAGTTGGCCAGCAGCCTCAGCCCCTGCCGGCGGCTTTTTTCGGGATGGAACTGCACGGCGAAGAGATTCCCGCGCGCCGCGGCGCAGGTGAATTCCAGTCCGTAGTCCGCCGCGCCTGCAATTTCGGCGGCTTCGCCGGACCTGGCAAAATAACTGTGAACGAAATAAAACCGCGTGTCCTGCGGGATGCCGGCCCACAGCGGATGGCCGCAAGTCTGATGAACCGCGCTCCACCCCATGTGCGGAATCTTGATGCGCCGGCCCGCATCCGTCAGAGCGCCATCAAAGCGTTCCACCCGGCCTGCCAGAACATTCAGGCACTCCACGCCGCCGTCCTCTTCGCTGTGAGCATAGAGCGCCTGCAGACCCAGACATATTCCAAGCACCGGCTTGTTTCGCAGCGCGTCATGAACTGCGCTTCGAACACCATCATCCCGAAGTTCAGCCATCCAGGTGCCGATCGCTCCCTGACCCGGCAGAATCAGCCGGTCAGCCATGCGAATCTCATCTGCCGAGCGGGTTGCGATCACGTCAGACTGCTGACTGACCACCTCGATTGCCGTGATCACAGAATGAAGATTGCCGGTGCCGAAATCCGCAATGACAACTTTAGCCATGACTGAAGGGAGAGCTGCTGAATCTGTCCATGACCATTCGCGCTACAGGCTGCCCTTGGTTGAAGGAACGACGCCAGCTGAACGAGGGTCGAGCTGCGAGGCCATGCGCAGCGCGCGGCCGAATGACTTGAATATCGTCTCTGCAATGTGGTGTGCGTTTCGGCCGCTCAGATTCTCAATGTGAAGCGTGATGCCGGCATGATTGCAAAGCGCCTGGAAAAACTCGCGGAATAGATCAACATCGAACTCGCCGACACGCGCCCTTGGGTAAGAGACCTCATATTCCAGAGTTGGCCGGCCCGAGTAATCGATCACTGTGCGCGAGAGCGCTTCATCTAGCGGAACGTAGGCGTGACCGTAGCGCACGATGCCAGACTTGTCTCCGATCGCCTTTGAGATGGCCTGCCCGAGCGTGATGCCGACATCTTCGACAGTGTGGTGCGCGTCGATATGCAAATCGCCCTTGGCGGTGATTTCAAGATCAACCATTCCATGCCGGGCGATCTGATCGAGCATGTGCTCGAAGAACGGCAGTCCGGTGTCCAGTCGGGCGGTTCCGCTGCCGTCAAGGTTCAGCTTGACCCGGATGTCGGTCTCGCGGGTGGTTCTGTGAATGCTTGCTGTTCGATGTGATTCTGTCATTTTGATCTGCTTTCAAGCCGTGTTGCTTCAGTAATTTTTGATTCAATCATATCAATGTTTCTTGCCGGCAGGTCTTCAACCGCGAGTGAGTCAGGGCAGCCCTGCGGTCATTCAGCCAGCGCTTCCGGCAGCGCAGCCAGCAGCGCTTCATTCTCATGCGGCGCGCCGACTGATATCCTCAGATGATTCTCCAGCATCGGATGCATGCCGGCAAGCTTCCTGATCAGGATGCCCCTTTTCTTCAAATTCTCAAACACCTGCACCGCGCTCATTTCAGTCACTCGAACTGTGATGAAGTTGGTTTCGGATGGAAACACTTCCAGTCCTTTCAAGCCGCGCAGCGCGTCGCTCAGAATCTGCCGGTCAGCAATGACTTTCCCGATGCCGCGGCCAATCTCGTCCCAATGATCCAGTGCGAACGAGGCGCAAGCCTGGTTCAGAATTCCGACGTTGTAGGGCATTCTGAGCTTCTCGATTTCTGCCCCCCAAGCAGGATGACTGATCATGTAGCCGAGCCGAAGGCCGGCCAAGCCGCTCTTTGACAAGGTCCGAACGACAATGATATTCTCATGATCATTCATCGACGACAGCATGCTTTGTCCGGAGTAGGCATAGTAAGCCTCATCAGCAACCACAAGACCATCGATCATTGCAGCGGTCTGCCTGATCAATTCGGGATAAAAAAAATTGCCGGTTGGATTGTTTGGGTGGGCAAAGAACACACAAGATGGCTGATGCTCTTCAACCGCCTCCAGCCAGACTTGCGCAGAAAGCTGAAAGTCACTGTCCAAATCAACACCTGCAAACAGTGCCCGCGTATATTGGGCAATGATCTCATACATCGAAAATGATGGCTGCGGCGCGAGTACCGTTCTCCCGTATCCGCCTACCGCAAGCTGAATCAGCTGCAGCAGTTCATCTGAACCGTTGCCAAGCGTCACCACATAGGCATCTGGAATTTGGAACGTCTCTCGCAGACGTTGCTTGAGCTCAGTCGCCGATGGGTCTGGATAGCGATTGACATCAATGCCGCTGAGCAGGGTCTGCAGTTCAGCCTGAAGCGACTGAGGGATGCCGTAGGGGCATTCCATTGCGTCCAGTTTCACCGGACCGGTGAAGGGCACAGTCTGGTAGGCACTCAGCGCGCGAATCTGTTCATGCACCAAGTCTGTCATTGAACCTTTTAGCATCATCAGTCAAGACTTCCGGCAGTCAGCGGCTCTCGCGTGGGCCGTCAACCGCTCCTCCCTCGCCAATTCACCGGAAATCGATGCCAGTTTTCGAGCTGTAGCTGGATCGCATTCAATGAAAGAGGTACGTTTTCGAAAGTCGTAAACCCCAAGCGGAGAACTGAACCTTGCGGCGCCGGAAGTGGGCAGCACATGGTTCGGGCCCGCGCAATAGTCGCCAAACACTTCCGTACTGTAGTGTCCGATGAAGATAGAGCCAGCGTGCTCAATCAAATCAAAGACCGGATCAGGATCATTCATCATCAATCCAAGGTGCTCCGGTGCAATCAAATTGATCACATCGGCCATTTCACTATCATTGCGCACATGAATCATGGCGCCTTGCCGAGCAAGAGAACGGGCGATTATGTCTTTTCGCTCCATTACTGGAAGCTTGGCAGACATCGCAGCCCGCACCTCGTCAATTTTGCTCGGGCTGACCGATACCAGTATGGATTGCGCAGATTCATCGTGCTCCGCCTGAGCGAACATGTCCATAGCCACCCATTCGGCTGGTGCGCTCTCATCGCAAGCCACCACCACTTCTGATGGTCCTGCAACCATGTCTATGCCGACATGGCCAAACACCTGGCGTTTTGCGGCGGATACCCAGGCATTGCCTGGACCCACAACCTTATCCACCTTGGGCACTGTCTCGGTCCCGAAAGCAAGCGCTGCGATTGCCTGTGCGCCACCAATTTTGAAAACTCGGTCCGCACCAGCCAGCTCCGCGGCCGAAAGCACTGAATCATTAACTCGACCATCAGGCGCCGGCACCACCATGATGATTTCGTTCACTCCGGCAATAATCGCAGGAATAACCGTCATTAGTACAGAAGATGGATAAGCCGCCCGGCCACCGGGAATGTACACACCGACTCGCTCTATTGGCTTCGAGTACTGTCCAAAATAAGAGCCGTTAGCATCCTCATAGAACCATGGATCGTGTTCTTCTTTAAGCTGCCGTTTGTGAAAATCATAAATTCTTGCGAATGCGTCTTCCAACGCATCATTGACCGCCCACGATACACGGTCTCGCGCCCGCTCTCGTTCGTCGAGACTCACCTCAAGGTCAGCAACCGTCGCAGCGAAGTTCCTGTCGAACTTTCTCGTATACTCCAGCAACGCCTGATCGCCTCGCTGTCGAACCGACTGAATGATCTCGGCAACCGCCGAGTCGATTTCCGGATCAAATTCCAATCCGCGAGCCAGAAGATCCTGCATCTGCAGGTCGAAATCAGTGTCCGCTGTCGAAAACTCGCGGATCTCAAGTTCCATCGCTATGCTCCTTTGCCGCCGCTTCCAGATTCCTGGCAATGGTTTTCAGGGCCTTCTCCTTCAGACGCATCGATGCCTTGTTCGCGATCAGACGGGCGCTGATCAAGGCGATGGTCTCAATCTTCTTGAGTCCATTGCTGCGCAGTGTCTCTCCCGACTGCGACAGATCAACGATTCGATCCGCCATGTCACACAGCGGCGCCAGCTCGACGGAGCCGCTCAGTTTCATGACCTCGACATAGATACCCTTGCCGGCGAAATGCCGGCGCGTGGCATTCGCATATTTGGTGGCGACCCGCGCCTTGCGCGCCAAATCCTGGTTTTGCCCGCCTGTCTGCTGTTTTTCAGCCAGTACCAGTTCACATCGCGACACACCGAGGTCCAGCAGTTCATAATAGCCCTCGCCATCCAGTTCAAGCAGCACATCCTTGCCGACGATGCCGAGATCAGCGCCGCCCAGACGCACATAAGTCGGCACATCGACGCTTCGAACGACAATGATGTCGACGTTGGGGGTTTTCGTTTCGAATACCAGTTTGCGCGATTTGTGCATATCCGACAGCGAGCCGACACCGGCGGCCTCCAGCAGCGGCTGAACGGCTTGCGTTATGCGCCCTTTCGAAACCGCAATGGCTATGCGACCGTTGTTGAATTCCATAGCAATTCGCTTGACAGACAATGACGAGGCAGGCTTGACTCCTGAGACTGACAGACTCAAGGACCGAAGCTCAGGAGATGCCGATAATGAAGCGCAGTTTATTGAAATGATTAGTCAATGGAGTCGCCGCATCAGCGTGTGGCCCAGTTTTCGAAACTCCTTTCGATTGCTCGACGCAAACCATTCGGCGAAAGAATCTCTGGCGGTGAATTATAGACGCACCGGCACCACCTTGCCTGACTTGATTGCACCCAGTCAGCGGCGCAGGCAGTGCTTTGCAACAATAAATATTCCGAAAAAAAATCACACTGGGTATGTGCTGAAAGACCTCGTTCATTCATATAATCAACTCCGCTCGTCATAATGACGATAGCCGGCTAGAGCCATTGCAGAGCGATCCGCCCGAGTGCGCGGCCGCGTCTGCATAATGGCGGCTGAAGTTGCTGAGTTGAATGCAAAAGACAATCTGCAGAATCTTTGTCCTTGTCGAGTCATCAACGTGCATATCTGCATGCGGCCGAAACGCTGGCGACATAGATTCTCGGGTGTCAAATTTGCGAATGTTCGCGGTGAGCTTCCAGGTAATGTTGAACACGCATCAGTACATGGGTGAAGGAATACGAATGTCCTGTCTCGCTTGCAGGCCCGATCAATGGATCGGACGCCATCTGACACTTGTCAATCGGCGGGTTCAAGAGCGCGCGAGAGTTCGCCAAAGGGGCATCGGAAATCTTTTCCGCCTGAAATTCCGGCAGGAGTGAGCGCAGCTTGAACACCGCGACACCAAGTTCCACCGGCCGCAAGCCTCGGCTGTTTGAATTCAATCGGCCGATCTCGTTCGCCAGCACTCTGCGACTGGGATTTTCCGCCTGGTTCATCTTTTTCGGCATCTGGGAGCTGGCCGTTCTGCTCAAATTGACGAATGCCGTGCTGCTGCCGGGGCCTTTCACAGTTCTTGTCAGCTTCGTCGAGTTGTTCACCGTGAAGAACTACCTTCACGATGTCGGCATGAGCCTGTTTCGCATCATAGTCAGTTTCGCGCTGGCTTGCATGCTGGCGATTCCGCTGGGCATCATGATGGGGACATTCCGCAGAGTCGAGGCATTCTTCAATCCCCTGGTCTCTGCGTTCCGCTACCTGCCTGCGCCATCATTCATTCCCCTGCTGCTGATGTGGCTGGGCGCCGGTGAAGGGCAGAAGCTGGCGCTGCTGTTCCTCGGCGTGGTGTGGTTTCTGATCACCCTCATCATGGACTACGCCAAGTCCGTGCCTGCGGATTATGTCAATTCGGCTCTGACCTTGGGCGGCAACCGCCGGCAGGTGCTGTGGACTGTGGTTGTGCCTGCGATGCTGCCCGATATACTGACGGCCATGCGGCAGATGCTTGCGGTGAGCTGGACTTATCTGGTCATCGCCGAGATCATCGCCGCGGACTCCGGCATCGGCGCCATGATGATGCGCGCCAAGCGATTTGTGCACATCGACGAGATCATGGCCGGCATCATCACCATCGGCCTGCTGGGCCTGGTGTTCGACATACTGCTGCGCCGGCTGCGGCGCATGCTGTTTCCCTATCTTGACAGCGACTAGCCGAGACTGGGATCAACTGAGACGATTCACCTTTTTTGAAACCGATGCAGATCGACTTTATCTGCTACATCTTATGACAATCTTTGCAATTAGAGGAACGCCAAAATGAAGATGAAAAACTTAATCCTTTCGTTTGCGCTCGGGTGCGCGGGCCTGCTGATGTCCGCTCTGCCAGCCAGTGCGGCTGAAGAGGTCAGAATCTCCGGCTTCACCTGGCCGGGGTACGGCTTCTGGTTCATCGCCAGGGACAAGAACCTCGCGCCGAATCTTGATATCCAGTACCAGACCATTGAGGATCCTTATGAGAGCTACAATCTCGTCACCGCGAACCAGATGGACGTGGTTTCCAGCACTGTCGAGTTCTCACCGATTGCGGCGGAGCGGGATCTGCCGCTGAAGCTGGTTGCATTCGCCAACCTGTCCTATGGAACCGACAAGATTGTGGTCGCGCCCGGCATCGACGGTCCGGAAGACCTCAAGGGTAAGAAAGTCGCCGTGGTCGAGGGCGGCCTGGCGCAGATTTATGTTGCCATGTGGCTGGAGCGAAACGGGTTCCCGTTTGATTGGGTGCAGTACTCCAACATCATTGCCGATGATGCTTTCGCGGCCATGATCGGCGGTGATGTCGCGGCATCCGAGTTCTGGGAGCCCTATGGAAGCAATGTCCTCAAGGCTCTCGAGGGCTCCAAGGTGCTGTCTCAGTCGCGGGAGGATTATTGGACTTCCCAGGCGGTCATTGCAGACGGGCTTTACTTGAACGCAAGATTCATTGAAGAGCGCCGCGATGTCGCCTTGGACACCATGCGGGCGCTTTACGATGCGATTGCCTGGTGGAAGGAGAATCCAGCCGAAGGCAATGAAATCATCGCCAAGGGCATGAAGATGAGCATCGATGATGTCGAACTGGTCATCGGCAAGGATGGCACCGGCCTCGACGGCGGACTCTATATCTACGACTTTCTCGAAGCCGCGCGATTCTGCGGCTCAGCGCCAGGCGACCCGCCGTTCAACCAGACCAACGGCCAGATGAGCGCCCACTACGATCTGATGTCTGACTGGTGGCTCAAGTTCGGTTTTCTTGAGAGCCGGCATCCGGTCGAGAAGGGCGTCGACTGCAGCCTGCTCAAGGATCTTTACGATTCAGGCTACAGAGGGTGATCAGCTTCGCTGCGCGGGGCTGATCAAAGCCCCGCGCAGCGCCGCATTGGAAGCATGACCATGGGCGCCAGACGCTTCGAACAGCAGCGCCAGAGCAAGCTGGTGCTGGAGCAGGTCTCCAAGGAATACCCGCTCAAGCGCGATGAGACGGTTCTCGCCGTCAGCGATGTCTCCATGGAAGTCTTCGACAACGAGGTGTGCGTGCTGCTGGGTCCGTCCGGCTGCGGCAAGACAACGGTCCTGCATATGATGGCCGGGCTCGTCGAGCCCACATCGGGACTGCTCAGTTTCGACGGCAGGGAGATCGCCGGTCCCAGCCGCGAGCGCGGCATGGTCTTCCAGAGCTACACTTCCTTCCCATGGCTGACCGTTGAGCAGAATGTTGAATACGGATTGCGCCTGAACAAAGTGCCCGTCAAGGAGCGCCGCGAAAGGGTCGATTTCTTCATCAACAAAGTCAAGCTGGCGCGGTTTCGCAAAGCCTATCCGAAACAGCTGTCCGGCGGCATGAAGCAGCGCGTCGCGATCGCCCGAATGCTGGCCAACTCACCGGAAATCTCACTGATGGATGAGCCTTTCGGCGCACTGGATGCAGAAACGCGCTGGCACATGCAGGAGTTGCTGCTGGACATCATCGATGACTCTCAGATGACGGTCGTGATGGTTACGCACGATATTGCTGAAGCGCTGTTCCTTGCTGACCGCATTGTGTTCCTGTCGAGGCATCCAGGCAGGATTCGCGAGATTCTGACGATGGAGTTCAAGCAGGGCAGCCGGATTCCCAGCAAGGAGGAGCTGATCGAGACGCCGGGCTATTACGATATCGAGCGCAAGATTCTGCATATGATGCGGGAGGAGGCCAGCGAGGTGGAGCAGTGATCAAGACCCTTCACCGAAGCAAACCAATTTAACGAGCTTCTTTCAGACCGGCAAGCCGCCCATTCGCGCGGCGGGTTCCGGAAGCACGGCCGCATTTTTCGCGGCGCTGTTTGGCAAAAACTTGCCGAGAGAAACATTCAGTGCGCGGTTTGACGCTTATTGAACTTGCGCTGAGTCGGTGTAGGCTGAGAGAATTGAGCTGTTGCCGTTGTCGTGGGTTCTCGTGATCCGGGCGCCGAGCTGGGAGAGCTTCTCCTCGATGCAGTTGTAGCCCCGGTCAATGTGATGAATTTTCTGAATGACCGTCTGGGAGTTCGCCACCAGCCCCGCGAGGGCCAGACAGGCTGAGGCTCGAAGGTCTGTCGCCGTCACCTTAGCGCCTTTCAGGGCATCCACTCCGCAAACCAAGGCGGTGCTGCCGTTCATCTCAATGGAAGCGCCCATCCGCTGCAGTTCCTGAACGTGCTGAAAACGGTTTTCGAAGATTGTCTCGGTAATCGACCCGCTGCCGTTTGCAATGCAGTTCAGCATCATCATCTGGGCCTGCATGTCAGTCGGAAATCCCGGAAACGGGGCGGTTCGGATATTCACACAGTCAGGCCGCCGCCCTTTCATTTCAAGATGAATCCAGTCCGATCCGACACTGATCTCGGCGCCGGCGTCGTTCAATTTCTCCAGCACTGCCACCATGTTCTCAGGCTGGACATCACACACCTTCACATCACCGCCGGTCACTGCGCCGGCAACCAGGTAGGTCCCGGCTTCGATTCGATCCGCAATGATTGTGTGGCTGTGCTCGTGCAGCCGGTCGACACCCTCAATGACGACTCTGCTCGTCCCGGCGCCTTCAATTTGGGCGCCCATGCCAATCAGGCAGTCAGCCAGATCAACCACCTCGGGTTCTTGCGCGGCATTCTCAATGACTGTTGTGCCTTTTGCCAGTGTCGCGGCCATCATCAGGTTCTCCGTGCCCGTCACTGTGATGGCATCCATGAATATGTGTGCGCCATGCAGGCGGCTGGCTGTCGCCTGAATGTAGCCGTCTTCCATGTCAATATTCGCGCCCAGCGCTTTGAGCCCCTCGATGTGCAGACCGATCGGCCGCGAGCCGATCGCACAGCCGCCCGGCATTGACACCTGCGCCTGGCCGAACCGCGCCAGGAGCGGGCCCAGCACCAGAATTGAGGCGCGCATGGTCTCGACGATCTCATAAGTTGCGCGAAAATTCCTGACCTGGCTGGCGCTGACCACCACGGTCATGTTCTCATCCAGCTCCACAGCCGCGCCCAGCCGGCCCAGCAGGTCCAGGGCGGTGGTGACATCCTGCAGGTGAGGGATGTTGCTGACGCGCAGCGGCTGGTCTGAAAGCAGCGATGCGATAAGAATCGGAAGGCCCGAGTTCTTGGCTCCGGATATTTTTACGTTACCGTGAAGGGGATAACCGCCCTTGACGATCAACTGATCCATGTATTGTCTTCAGAAGACTGAGAGTATCAAACGTGGATTTGGCTTATCTGGTTCAGTTCGGCTGATCAAGCATGGTCTGCAGCTCTCCATTCTGATACATGGAAAGCAGAATATCGCTGCCTCCGACAAATTGCCCGTCAATATAGACCTGCGGAATCGTCGGCCAGTTGGAGAATCTCTTGATCCCCTCCCGGACTTCCATATCGCTCAGGACATTGACCGCTGCGAATTCAGAGCCGCAGGCTTCCAGAATCTGGACCGCGCGGCTCGAGAAGCCGCACTGCGGGAATTGCGGAGTGCCCTTCATGAATAGAACGACGCGATTGTTCTCGACCGCATTCTTGATGCGTTCTTCAGCTGACATCTTCGTGTTGTCTCCGTTATCTGCTAATTTTCAAGACTTTCGATGAGGCTAAGCGCCGCTCGCCCATTGATCCGGCGTATAGGTTCTGAGCGACAGCGCGTGAATGATCTCCATCTTGTCCCCCAGTCCGGAATAAACCATCCGGTGCTGCTCAAGCATGATTTTGCCGCTGAATTCGGAGCTGACTACGACGGCCTCAAAGTGCCTGCCATCGCCAACAACCTCAGCTGATGAGCCGCTCAGACCCTCTTCAATCCAGCGTTTGACATCTTCTGGCGTTGGCAATTGTCTGCGTCCGGGGATAGTTCAAAATGGTTGCCGAAATTTTAACATATCGAATGAGCGGCACAGGGCTGGATTGTCAATAACTTCCTGCACCGGTCCGGTCTGATTCATCGATGTGCCGGCAAAGGAATTGAGCTTCGAAAGCACTCGACTGCATTGACTGTCTAACAGAATCTACGATGGCTCTGCAAACAGATCACCGACTTGGTTCAAGTCTGCCAACCGGCGCATCTGCTCAGGCACACCCTTGAATGAAACGGTGACAACCTTGCGTTGGGCCATGCTGATCCATTCCAGGCACAGTGCCAATCCCGCGCTGTCAACACTTTCTACGTCACTCAAGTCGATCAGAATTTCCTGCCCTCGCGCCCGATTGAAGTCGATTCCCTTCAGCAGCGAAGATACTGTATCAAGCTGCAGAGCGCCTCGCACCACCACAGTTCCTCCAGGGCGCTGGTCAATCGTTGCGGAGCCCATGACTTCGTTATTCTTCAGCACCTTGACGAACCAGGAATCCCCCGATCACATCCTCGAATCCGAGCGCTGATTGTGTGAGCTCAATCGCATCACCGTCTTTAAGAAAAATGTCCTCAGCACCCTGCTCAAGACCGATGTACTGCGCGCCCAGCAGACCTGCAGTCAGTATTCGCGCGCTGGAATCAATTGGAATGCTGTCGAACTTCTCTGATATCTCCAATTCCACTCGGGCGCTGAACCGATCCATGTCAACCGAGATGCCGGACACTCGACCGACTGTGACCCCGGCAATGGTTACCGGTGCTTTGACGCTCAAACCACCGATATTCTCAAAATTCGCATAGATCTTGTAATTGCGCTCAACAGTGAACACACCCGTGCCATCGACACGAAATGCAAGCAGTGCAATCGCGACGACACCGCCAAAGACAAAAAGCCCAACCCAGAAGTTGATCAGAGACCTATTCATAATAGATTGATATTATGTAGCAATTGGATAATGAATGTGCAAAAGATGTGATTTTCTGGCCGTGGATCTTCGGCGATTTCGAAACAAGTTCATTTGATGACGACTATCCAATGTCAATCCACTCATCACTGTAATTGATCAGATGCTCAATATGCGAAGCTTCGACAAGCGGTACGTTTCGGTTGATGCTGAAAGGAATGGCGGATGCTGGGACATCTCGAATCACAGTGAATTGACCTCCGTGGAATTGCCATGTGAAATGATGTTTGTTATCTGACTTTCCACGCCCTTCAAGATTGCTGTTCCTGTTCAGTCCCCACTCGTATTGACTGTCCACATATCGATTGATTTCGTCTTCAAAAATTACATACTTCCTGGTCTGCATATTTCTGATCAGCACCACAATTCGAACGTCCCTATGTCTGCTGCGAGCGGCATTCAAGCGATTGTTCCATATCGATAGCACAGCGCTGCCAGTGTCTTGCAGATTTGCTCTCGGATCGCTGATACCGAAGGAATAATCTGGTGAATTTCGACCTGATATCAGTCGAACCTTTTTTTGTCGTTCTGGACTCGCGGCCTTGATTGTCTTTACAGACCAGCCGGTAGCGTCAAGAGCGACATCAGCCAATCCTAACGGACTTGAGTAATCCTCACCGCGGACTGCACCGGCGAAAAATTCGCTGAAATCGTTCCCGGAGATGTCGCTTCTGTCCATTGCCAGTCTCAAAACAATCTGCCTGCCAATATGGTGAATGACATATCTCGGGGTTTTTCCAATTGACCAAGGGCCAGATTGAGAACCGCTTGTTCCTCGCAGCCGCGGTTGCTGGTCAAACATTCGCCAACTGCTGTATCACAGCTTCAACCATAGGCACAGGGACAGCGTTGCCTGCCTGTTTGCGAACTTGCGCATCTGTTTCATGCAGTATGAAGCTGTCTGGAAATCCCTGAAGGCGAAACATTTCACGCGGTGTCAGACGTCTTTCTCCATCTACCAGAAGATAGTTGTGACTGGCGCCTGCGCGAAGCGCACAAGAAAAGGGGTGGCTGGCGACATTGCCCCCCTTGTTTTCATGCCAAATTGAGGGCTGAATCTCAGACTGATGTGCTGCGTGCCTGGACTCGCGAATGCGCATACTCACAAAATGCCTATCATCCGGTGAGTCTTCCAATACCTGTGTCAATGGCTTCATCTGAATTCTTGATTGGGGCCATTCAAAGGTCGACAATCCATCAAGTCTTCCAACGATCAAAACACGCTCGCGCTTTTGTGGAAGACCAAAATTTAAAGCATTCAATACGCGATAATCGACTTCATATCCCATTTCCCGCAATACCGAAAGAATTCGCTTCATGACTTCGCCTCTGCCCACAGTCACCAGCTGCTTGACATTCTCGAGAATGAAGGCCGTGGGCCTTTTGCGGTCCAGAATTCTGGCGATATCAAAAAACAGAGTGCCCCGAGTATCAGAAAAACCCTGCCGTTTTCCAATGATGCTGAATGGCTGGCAAGGAAAGCCGGCACAGAGAAGATCATGGTCAGGAATGCTGTCAGCTGGAATTCGAGTTATGTCACCTTCTGGAAACAGTCCGAAATTTGTCTCGTACACCAGACGTGCCGACTTATCAATTTCACTGGCGAACACGCATCTCAATCCAACGCGTGCTGCTGCAATATGAAAGCCACCGACACCGGCGAATAAGTCGACAAAAGTGCTGAGCGTATTCTGTTGATGAATAGATGTTCCCCGTCCGTCTGGTTGGGAGTGCGTGTCGAATGAATACAAATGCATCGCCGCTGCTGATCAGTGCGTAAAGTGCGGAACTAATGAAAAAGAATTAGCAAGAAGAGTGGAAGTGTTTTTTTGCCGACGAAGTTGAATACACCTCTTACAAACTGAAACAAATGCGACACGTAGAATGGTTAAACTAACCTCTTCAAAACTGCCAAGGCACTATGATTGGATTAAACATCCCAGCTTACAAAATCCGCGCTCAGTTTCATTGTCCGGACTATATCGCTGGCTGCGAGTATGGATTATAGACTGTTCAGCGGCGCTTTCGCTTGAGGGGTTGATGATTTGATTGTTGACCAGAGCATGTTTATGAAAAGGACCGGCGACTGTCTCGGTTCTCGTAGTATGGTGGCCTCTCTAGCCGATGCCAAAGTCAGGTATACTTAATTGCAACTTGAGTGTTTTGTGTTTGCAAGTATTCGCAATTTCAACGGGGTTTGACTAATGGCGAGCATAACGATTCGAAAACTTGATGATGATGTCAAATCGCGTCTTCGCGTTCGCGCTGCTGAGAACAACAGATCGATGGAAGAAGAGGTGCGCGTTATTCTCGGCGACGCGGTCGGTTGCGCACGGCGCAAGAGTAATCTTGCTGAGATTGCTCGCTTTCACTTTGGACCGGACAATGGAGTGGACCTAGAACTGCCACCCCGCGGTCCGATGCGCGAGCCTCCTTGCTTCGACTGAGTTCGTTGTGAAATCTGTACTGGTTGACACCAATGTAGTATCCGAACTCATGCGCCACCCGCCCAATCCGACGGTGGAAGCATGGGCCGTCTCTCAAGAATTGGAAAAGCTTTTCTTCTGTGCGATAGGAGAGGCAGAGTTGCGCTACGGTGCGGCTATATTAGCCGCTGGCCGACGACGGGAATCTTTAATCGCGCATATTGAACGAACGCTGCGCGACGCTTTTGACAACCGAATATTGCCCTTCGATAGTGCGGCCGCACGAGCTTATGCGGATATTGCTGCCTTTCGCCGTTCGATCGGGCGACCAATTCAAGCTGCGGATTGTCAAATTGCTGCGATTGCTCGTACCAAGGACTTGGCTGTGGCAACACGAAATGTTCGAGACTTCGAAGTTATTGGTGTCGAAGTCATTAATCCTTGGGCATTCGGTTAAGTGGCAAATTGGAAACTTTCGAGAGGAGACGATTCGGCCGGCTAGAAATTAGGCAGTCGGCAACAATCGTATCTTTAAAGCGAATCTCATAGAATTTTTCCGTTATAACGATCACGTCGCTTCGATCAGCTTTCGCGCCATCGAAAAATCCATTCTTCTCCGATAGCGTCCATCTTTGCGAATTCCTTTGAACGGTGTCAGAAACACATCTTGCGTCTCATCACGAAACACTTCCAGTTTCTCGTTAAGCTCATGAATCAACATGGGCACGTTTCCAAGCTCACCGCTGATTCTCGTAAAGTATCGCGAGGAGACCTTGATGGGATAGTCGCTAATCTCCTCGACTTCACAGAATCGAATCGAAGGTGCGAGAACCCTGTCAAAAGCAACAAATCCGAGCTCGCCCTCGGGATCATTGAATCGGATGCATCTGTTCTGCTTGGGTTCAGGAATGCTGTTCTCAAGCTCATGCAGATGACCGATGAACTCGTTGTCGTAATAGATTCTGACATCGTCTCCCTTGCGGTCGTCAAACAAAGCCAGGCAGACCGGATTGTCTGTGTCATTGAACATGCTTCTGTCGTGAAGCAGGATGTAGGTGGAGAGCCTTTCCAGAAACAGACCGCTCTGCAGAAAGCTGGCTGGAACCAGAGCCGCCACATGACGGCAGTTGTTCAAGCACAGCTCCAGACAGTGCTTGTACAGATCGTCATATTGGGCGTCCGGATAAACAAGCCCTCTTCGAGTTGCGGAATTCCTGGCCAGCCACGGCGGATTGGTCACACAGACATCGAAGCCTTGCGGAAAATATTTGATGGTGTCAGTCTGCTTGACCTGATGATCGGCAGGCGCGATATCGAAGGAACTGAAATTGCTGCACAGTTTGTTTTTTTGCAGCGTCTTGATAATGTTGTTCGCGCCCGCAAAAGGCTCCAGAATTTGCCTCGACGGCAAATCAACTTCCTGTGACCAATTGAGAAACGGACGAAGAGAGAACGGATTGCCGCGTGTGTAGTATTGCCCCTTGGATCGCTTATCTATCACCTGATCCGAACCTCAGCAACATTTCTCGTCTGCCACAGCGGCGATTTTCGTCCCCAAAGTATTCTATCCCCAGCCATCATGTTTCTCAGCAATCACCAGTCGCTAGCGAAGGCAGTGTGAATACCTGCTTCACTCATTTCTCAGGTAATACAACGGCCGGTGCTGAAGCGCCCGCCAGATTCCCAGCATGCCTAGACTCACTGCGATCGCCAGCCCGAATATCGCGGTGTTGACAGCCGAAAGCGGCATGAAGTACCAGTCCCAGTCCATCAGCCCGTAAACAACCGCCCACGATGTCAGCGAACCCAGCAGCGTCGCCGCCAGTGCGGATGCTGAGCCCTGCAGCAGATATTCCACCGTGAAAGTGGCGAGAATGTAGCGCCGCGAGGCGCCGATCGTCTTCAGCAGCACGCTCTCGTAGGCTCGGCGGCGGTTCTCAGAGATGACTATTCCCGCCAGCACCAGTATTCCGGCGACGATTGTAACTGCACTGATTGAACTCGCGGCGGTTCGAGCTCTGTTCATCAGATTCCCAACTCTGTTCAAGGCTTCCTTCACCCGAATGATAGTCACACTTGGCATCTCACTGGCAACACGGTCTTGAATCGCGAATTCAAATTCGTCCGCGACATGCGCGGTTGCAACGCTCGAATGGGGCATTGTGCGCAGCGGCTCAGGCGACAGTGTGATCGCAAAATTCAATCGCATGGAACGCCATTCCAGATCGCGGATGTTGTGAACACTGCCGGTGATCTCCCGGCCCAAGATGTTCATCGTAATTTCATCGTCGATATCCAGCGCAAAGGCATCTGCCACATCCTTGTGAATCGAAAGCAGAGTCTTGCCGCTGTAGTCGGCGCTCCACCATTCTCCCTCAATGATTTCGACATCCTCTAGAGGCTCTGCTGTATAGGAAAAAGTCCGCTCGCCGCCATCATCGATCAGCCATTCACCCGACTCGTCAACCAGCGCATCGTGCGGGTCCATTCCCTTGATCTGGGTGATTCGGCCGGGGATATATGGCATGACATTGAACTCCGTCACCCCGCCGATCTCATCAATCAGATCGCGGAACTCATCCATCTGATCAGACTGAACCCCGATAAAGAAGAACTCCGGAGCCTGTTCCGGAATCATGTCGGATATCTGCTGGTCCAGATTGGCGGAGACCATCGCAGTCGCGATCAGCACCGACAGACCCAGCCCGATTGAAAGGATGGTGTCGGCGGTTGCCGCCCCGGGACGGTGGAGATTCGCCAGTGCCAGTTTGACTACCGGTGAGAATCGCCCGCCTGCCAGTTTCGCCAGCTTCATCACCAGGTGGCCGATGGCCCGAAAGACGACCCACGCGACAGTCACGCCGATGACAAACCAGATTGCGAACGGCCTTTGCTCAGCGGTCGCGATCACGATGCCCGTCAAGACAACTGCGATCGCGAAAGTGATTGCTGCGAATATCCACGATGGACGCTGACGCTCTGCCGATACAACGTTCCGAAACAGGGTGGCCGGCGAGGTGTTCAAGGCGCTGGCCAGCGGCCACAGGGCGAACAGCATTGCTGTCAGCATGCCATAAGCAACGACCGTCGCGAACACCGCCGGGCTGAAAGCGATATCGAACGGCACGTTCAGAAGGCGCTCAACTGTTGCCGATGCGAACACTGCAATAACAGCGCCGGCAGCAATGCCGATTCCTACCCCGATTGCAGAAAGCATGACGACCTGAAACAGGAATGTGCGGAACACGAATCTGTTGGAACCGCCGATGCACTTCAGGATGGCGATGGTGCCCAGCCGCGTGTCCATGTAGGCCCGCACCGCGTTGCTGACACCGACGCCCCCGATCAGCAAAGTTGTAAGCCCTGCCAGCGAAAGCAGAAAGCCGATACGCTTGACGATCTCGGAAAGATTCGGAGAGGCGTTGCGAAAATCCCGAATCTGAAGATTCGGAAACTGATTCTGGAGCGCGGAGACAACAACAGCGGAGTCCAGCCCCTCATTCAGTATGGCTCGGTACTCATAATTGTTGCGGCTGCCGAAACCCATCAACAAAGACTCGTCAAGCGAGGCGCGGTGCACGATCACCCGCGGCCAGAAGGCGAATCGGCCGGAGCTGGCCACCCGGTCCGGCTCGTCTTCAATAATTCCGGTAACTCGAAAGCGGCTGGTGCCGAATTCGACTGTGTCTCCAATCTCTGCGCGCCCCGATTCAACAATGAACGGATCAACCAGCGCGCCCCATGCGTCATCCTGCAAGGCAATGGCTTGCGCCAGCTCTCTGCCGCCTTGAATCTTGAACGTTCCATAAAGCGGATAGATATCATCGACCGCCTTCAACGAAACGAGAATGCTGTTCCTGGTGTCCTCGGTGCGCAGCAGGGTGCTGAGTTCAACAAATTCTGCCAATTTGGTGGTGCTTCTCTTGAGAGTTGCCAGCTGCTCGTCAGTCAGGCCGCGGAACTGCTGCTGCACCGCCAGGTCACCGCCCAGTATGACTTTGCCATCCCTTTCGATCCCCTTGACCAGACTCGCCGACAAGACCGTCACCGTGGTGATTGCGGCAACACCCAGCGCGAGACAGCTGAAGAATATCCAAAAACCGCGGTATCCGCGCCGCAGGTCGCGCAGCGCAATCTTGATTACAGTCGAGTTCACAGCTGGCCTTAAGCTTCGTCCGGCTCAATGAACTTGCCGTCTGACATGGTCACCAGCCTCTGGCAGCGATCGGCCAGCTCCCTTTGGTGCGTGATCAGAAGCAAAGTCGCGCCGCTGTCATCACACAGCTGAAACAGCAGGTCCATCAGTCTGACACTGTTGACCGCATCCAGGTTGCCCGTCGGCTCATCAGCAAGAATCAGGTTCGGCTGTGAAATCAGCGCCCGCACGATCGCGACTCTCTGCTGCTCGCCGCCTGACAGCTGGCTGGGATAGTGATGCCAGCGCTTTTCAAGTCCGACACTGACTAGAGACTGACGCGCGCGTTCCGCGGCATCAGGCTGCCCGGCAAGCTCCAGCGGCAAAGCTGCGTTTTCCAGCGCAGTCATGGTTGGAATCAGGTGAAAGGACTGAAACACGATGCCGATTCGATCGCGCCGGTATCGGGCCAGCGCGTCCTCGCTGAGCTGCGCCAGATCGTTGCCCGCGACGACGACATTGCCTTGCGTCGCCCGCTCCATTCCGCCGATGATCATCATCAGGCTGGTCTTGCCGGCGCCGGAGCGCCCCGAAATGCAGACACTCTCGCCGGCATTGACTTCCAAGTCCACCCCTCGCAGTATCTCGACCGGCCCCGCCTGACTGTCAAGAACCAGCCAGATGCCTTTCAGCGATACGATGGTGTTTTCATTGCTGTGCATTTGCTTTATCGGATCTCCAGCTGGTCTCTGTCAGGGCGCTGTGCAGTCAGAAACATTCCTGCATGGCTCAATTCTTGTGTCATTTCCGCCTCAAGCGCAGGAATATTCATTCAATATATGACTTGCACTCAAATTAACAAGGGGTTTTCTGCTATAAACAAACTTAACTTCACCAAGTCCGCTGCCGTGAAACACTACAACCAGCTATTGAATCGCAACCGGTCACAGTCGGTTTCGATCTCATCATTCCAGCGGACATTATTCATAAATCCAATAACTTATAAATGAGGGGGTAAATATGTGGCTGTATCCACCTGAGTTTCCCCGATGCCGAATTCTGCTTCCTGCAGCGCTATGCCTGCTGTTTACGGGATTCGCAAATTCTGCATTGGCACACTCCAATCTCTATGAATCAACACTTAACGTGGTCAGTTACGGAGGCGACTATACAAAAAGTCAGATGCTGACTTATGTCAGGCCTTGGGAGGCTGCCACAGGCAAGGTGGTCAACATGATTGACTACGGCGGCGGACTTGACGAGATCAAGAGTCAGGTCAATTCCGCAAACGTCAAATGGGACGTTGTTGACATGGAGTTATCCAATCTGATCTCTGCCTGTGCGGCCGGACTGCTTGAGCCCACTGATGCATCACTGATTGAAGATGGCGCGGACGGCACACCGGCGAGCGAGGACATTCCTCAGGACTACATGAGCGATTGCGGCTATCCGAGCGTCACCTGGTCCACTGTGATCGCCTACAGCGACACTGCGTTTCCAGATGAGAAGCCGGCAAGTGTCCGCGACTTCTTCGATGTTTCGAAATTTCCGGGCAAACGCGGCTTGCGGCGATCGCCAACCGGCCTGCTCGAATGGGCGTTGATTTCCAGCGGCGTTGCACCGCAAGATGTGTATTCCGTGCTTTCGACACCTCAGGGTGTCGCCCTGGCTTTTGAAATCGCTTCTGAATTGAAACCGCACATTGTCTGGTGGACCGGCGGCGGCGAGCCGGTGGACCTGCTCTCGACTGGGGGAGCGGCCATGAGCACCGCCTGGAACGGCCGGCTTTACTCACCGATTGTCAATGAAGGCAGGCCGATCAGCATTCTCTGGGACCAGCACATGATCGAGGTTGAATTCTGGGCGATTCCGAAAGGCTCGCCGCGGCTGGACAATGCCAAGGACTTCATCCGGTTTGCAATGCAGACTGAAAACATGGCGAATCAGACAAAATACATTTCGTACGGGCCGGTCCGCGAATCGGCGAAGCCGCTGATTGACGATGCCGTCAAGCCATATCTGCCCACAACAAATATAGACACCGCATTCCAGGTGGATTCGCAGTGGTGGGCGCAGAACATGGAGCACATCAGCGCCAGTTTTGAGGAATGGCTCAAACCAAAAACAGATGAACTTGAACGTCAGGTTCGCTTCTAAGCATGCGAGGTACTACCAATGAATGGTCCACAAATAGATAAAACAATTTTTTGGGTCTCGCTGATCGTCATTGCGGGACTCGTCGTTCCATTGATCATTGCGCCTGAAGCCGGGCAGCAGTTCCTGGGCACTCTGCTCGGAGTCACCACCGGCAAGCTTGGATGGGCGTATCTCTGGTTCACCATCGGCGCCTTTGGCATACTCGTGTACTTTGCCATGGGCAAGTATGCCCATGTCAAGTTCGGCGGGCCGGATGCGGAACCGGAATTTGCGCTGCCAAGCTGGATCGCAATGCTGTTCTGCGCCGGAATCGGCGCTGCGGTGCTTTACTGGGGCACCATCGAGTGGGCGTATTACTACACAGGCCCGCCGCTGGGCATCGAGCCAAAAACCGCGAAAGCCGCTGAATTCGCCGCCATGTACGGCATGTTTCACTGGGGCTTCACCGCGTGGGCGGTGTACTGCATCCCCACTTTGCCGCTGGCCTACCTCCTGTGGAACCGGAAACGGTCGGTCCTGCGGCTGTCTGCGGCCTGCGAGGGGCTGATCGGCAAGAAAGCTGCGGACGGCATGATCGGCAAAGTCATTGACATTCTGTTCATGTTCGGCCTGATCGGCGGTGTCGGCACCTCGATGGGTCTTGGCACGCCAATGCTTTCCGCCGGTCTTGCAGAGCTGTTCAATGTTGGTCGAACGTTCATGCTCGATGTGGTCGTGGTGATCATCTGGGCGATCATCTTCGGCGCCAGCGTTTACTCCGGACTCGAGAAGGGCATCAAGCGTCTCAGCGATCTCAACCTGATTCTGATCATTGTGGTGCTGGGCTTCACCTTCCTGTTCGGTCCGACTGTATTCATGATCAGCTCGTTCACCAACAGCGTCGGGCTGCTGGTGCAGAATTTCATCTACATGAGTTTCTGGATGGACCCGATCGATAAAGGCGGATTTCCGGAAGGCTGGACGATCTTCTACTGGGCGTGGTGGATCGCTTATGCGCCTTTCATGGGTCTTTTCGTCGCCCGGATTTCAAGAGGGCGCACAATCCGCCAGCTGATTGTCGCGGAAGTGGTTGGTGGCACGATGGGCTGCTGGATCTTCTTCGCCATTCTGGGCAACACCAGCATGTACTTCGATCTGAACGGCATTGTTCCGATTTCGACGATTCTGTCAGATGTCGGCGCGCCTGAAGCGATCATCGCAACCATCACTGCCCTGCCAATGGGAATTGTGGTGCTGATTGTGTTTGTTGTGCTGGCGTTCATCTTCGGCGCCACCACCCTTGACTCCTCAGCGTTCACCCTGGCCGCGGTCGCGACCGAAGAGCAGAAAGGTGAGATTCAGGAGCCGGCTCGCTGGCATCGCCTGTTCTGGGCGTTTGTGCTGGCCGCTGTGTCGCTCAGCTTGATGTATCTGGGCGGTCTCAAGCCGCTGCAGACAGCATCCATTGTGGTTGCCTTGCCGCTGATGGGTGTGCTGATCATCATGGTCTGGTCGTTCAAGAAATGGCTTGAGGAAGACTACGGCGATGAGGTGTCGCGCGAGACGACCATCGTAGTCGGCGATGAATCCGAAACGAACTCCTGACGGAATTCAGGGCTAGAATTTTCGACTGAACAAGCATTCCGTTGCGTCAGCCGAAAAGCGCTTGAAGTCTATCCGGCATCGATCTTTCGCGTATCGGTGCCGGATTGCTTCACTGTGCCAATTTTTTGCCGCAGATTACACAGTCCATGAGTTCTTTTGCGTCAGAGAGCTCCCTTTTTCCAGTTGAGCGCAATGCGCGATCGACTTTTTGTTCATTTTTTTACAGGACGATCGTCGCATTGCTGCTTGTTTTTTTCACCAGCGTTTGCGCCGGCGATGACATTCGCCTGGTTGCGATCGGCGACAGCCTGATCGCTGGTTATGGACTGCCGGTTGAGGATGGATTTGTCTCGCAGCTGCAGGATGCGCTTACTGAGCAGTCGCTCGACGTACAGATCACTAATTCTGGCGTGTCAGGAGACACCGCGAGCGGTGGGCTTGCCCGAATTGACTGGGTGCTGGGCGAGAGCTATTCTGGAGTCATTCTGCATCTGGGGCACAATGATGCGTTCCGCGGCATTCCAGTGGAGCAGATTCACCAAGACTTGGACCGGCTGATTGCAAAGATTCAGCAGCGGGGTCTGCCAACGCTTCTGGCGGGCGCGATGGCGCCCAGAAACCTGGGGCCTGACTACTACCTTGCTTTCGATGCAATCTTTCCACAGCTGGCGGAAAAATACAACCTTGTTTTCTATCCGTTCTTTCTGGACGGCGTTGCAACCGAACCTGATCTGAATCAGGCCGATGGAATTCATCCAAATGAAGCGGGAGTGGAATTGATTGTCGAACAATTGCTTCCTTACGTCGAACAGCTAATTGAACAGATACCGGAATAATTTGCTCACGGCATCCAACCGTTCCTTCGGTTCTGCGGAAAGAATTGTTCAGCTGAATCAGTGCGCTAGGTGAGCGGATCTATTTTCGCGCTGGAGCTGCTGCTGTTCTTCTTTGTCGCGCTCTGCTCAAATTATCGCCAACTTCGCGCAAACCAAGACACTGGCCACAAGGAGCGCAGGTAAGACGACAGGGCCTGTAATCACCTCCTGTAACGCTTCAAGCATTGTTGCTCCCCACACCAAGAAAATAATCCGTCACAATAGGTGGTATGACAACCGCAACGGTGGTCGTACGAGTCTCTACGTGAAGAATCACCGCCCCATCAAAATCAATCACACCAATCTGGCATAGCCCGAAACAAGTCAGTTCCTCTTTCCCAAGCAGCTTCCTTTTGGAATATATCCGATGCTTTACTCTTCTAATCGCAGGGTGCCTCTATTTATTAGTGTTAGCGGTCATCCGTGACCGTATCAGCAAAAAATTTTGTAAAAAACCGAATAAACGCACATTCCCGATTCCGGCGTGATATCAATTATGTATTGATAAGTATTTCATTTGATTGAGTTACCGAGGTTTATTTTGCAATGCAAGGGCGACATCTTTTCGAATGCCAGATGCAGGTTCGGGCACTGGATGAGTTCGACGACCTGAAGCCAATCAAAAAACTGGTTGACTGGAAGGCGTTCCGCCGGCCGTTCAAGGAGATTTTCACCGGAATTTTGTTGAATTTCTCGGAAAATTCGATTATTACCGCTGAAACTGTCAATTGACAGTTAAATTAGTGTAAACTAAATTGTAAACTGCTTTGTAAATCACTGTTTGGAGAAGTGCGTTGATCAAGAACACTGCAAACCAGCAATTTAGTCATGCTGTAGTGGAAGCCGGTTTCAATCCAGTTGCGGCAATGGAAAATTACGTAAATGATATTCAGGATAAACTTCGAAAAAAGGGATATACAAATTTTAAACGTATGTTCAGATATCTTTCAGAAGCACTTGAAGAGTCAGGATTGACACATAGCAAGTCGGATACCGAACCTAATCCGACTTGGTGGATATCCAAACCAGATGAGACATCTGGATTTGAATTGGGAACTGCCAATTTAGAATTCCATGCAACCAACTATAAAAGTCGTTCCGAACTTGTTACAGAGTTACTTGACGGAATTCATTCTGTGCACGAAGTGGTTTCTCTTGATCATATCAGTCATCTTGGATTTCGTGAAATTGATTTTGTTTGGCCTGTAGAAGGTGAGCCTGCGTACAGGCATGCGTTTCCCAGTTCAAAACAAAAAGTTTCCGGAGTACAACGGCAATATGCACTTCAAGAATCTGTATTCAAAACTGATTTTGGATTACCTGATCAGAATGGGTGCCTGACTTATAAAGTTCATCGGGCTGAATCTCCCAGCGATCTCCCAAAAACTCTGTTGGCTGAATGGTCGCCCCTAGAAAAACAGCTGACACAAGATGAATTTTCGGTTGTTGTTGTGACGGATATAGAGCACTCCATTGCAGTTCAAATCTCATTGGATTCAAATCAAATTTTCGAAGCATTCCGTTGTCTCTTTACAAGTACTCCATCAGCTCTCGGCGGGGTTGTTAATCGTGAACATGCTGAAGCTGAAAATTGGCTGCATGGTACAAAGCCGTTAAATTCAATAATCAGTTCCGTATTATCAGGAAGCTTTGACGAGGGTCTGATTCAACCAACAAACCCGCCAGATGTCAGAACAGTGCCGGAACATATTGAGAATATACGCGGCACCCTAAAACCGAAAATGGCCGATCTTGCAACAATTTTCGATGTTTCGCGACAGGCAATTTACAAGTGGATTTCTGGAGAAACAACTCCAGAATCCGGAACCATTCTCCGAATTCGTCAACTAAGCGGGATTTCCGATCAATTCAGGGAAGCAAATATTTCGCGAGCAGAAACCCTCTTGAAGATGAAAACGTTCAATGGGCTTTCGTTGATGGACCTCATACAATCTGGCGATAACACAGATGAACATATTGATGCCCTTATCGATGAGGCAAGGGCAATGGAATCAGCGTATCGGAATTCTCGATTAGCGGATTCAAAGGCAATGCCCACTGATGATTGGCTATCGTCTATATCCATTCCCGGGTCATTCGAGAAAGAATCAGCAGGTTGAGAATGCAAAGTTACCAATTCAAATTGCGACAAGGAAGTGTTCTAACCCAAGTTTAACATCTGGTGACCTAAGCTGCTGAAAATAAAAAACAAAAAAATCCCGATGGCACTACAAAGTCGCCTTCGGGGAATATTGTGCAGCCGGCGGGCGCCGGCCGGGAGAGTTCAGATGACGGTCTTCTGCAGGCGCTTGGGCGGCGGTGCGACGCCCATGGCCTCGTAGAGCGCGGCCTGATCGGCGTCGGCGCGGGCGGTCTTGCGCAGGTGCAGCGTGCGCCCGTCTTCGCGCTGGAACGAGGTGGTCGTGCGGGTGATTCCGGCCAGCTCCTGGCGGATGGTCGTCCAGCTGTCGTGCCAGCCCCGGCGGTCCCGCATCCGGGTGCGCAGCACGCAGACCGCCTGGTAGGCCAGCACCGAGATCAGCAGATGGCCGTCGGCGCGGCGTTTTTTCTGGTGAAACACGGGCCGCAGGCCCAGCTCCGACTTCAGGCAGCGGAACACCGACTCGACCTGGGTCAGCGTCATGTAGGTGCGCCACAGCGTCTCGGCGTCCCAGGCCAGGATGCTGCTGCGCAGGCAGTAGACCCCCGGGTGCGTGGCCATGGAGCCGTCCTGCGGCTGCCATTCCCAGTCTATTTCCCGCACCCGCTCGCCGGCCTCGTCGGTGATGTAGCTGAGCTGGTAGTGGCGCGCCACGCGCGAGTTGCGGGCGCTGAGCCGGCCGACGCGCTTCTCGACCTGCGCCAGCCTGCTGTGCGCCTTCGGCTTTTTCAGGGATTCATTGATCTTTCCAAGGCCCTTCTCGAAGCGCTTGCGGAAGCGGTCGATGATGCCGCTCTCCTTCTCGGCCCGGGCCTCGGAATAGCAGCGCAGATACGCCTCCTGATGCGTGCCGCCGTCGTCGTCCGCCAGCTCGATGACCTCGCGGTAGAAGCGCACCTCGGCGCCGCCGGCGCTCAGCAGCGTCTGCGCCCCGTCGCCGGGCTCGAACTCGCGCAGCTTCTCGCGCGACACCACCAGATGCTGGTAGCCGTTCTGTCTCAGCCACTTCAGGTTGTCCTCGGTGGCGATGCCGCGGTCCATCACCACCACCGCGCCCCGGGCCGCGCCCAACTCCGCCAGCATCGCGCCCAGGGTCCTGCACTCGCCGATGTTGCCGGCCAGCACCCGGCTCCTCATGACGAAGCCGGCCGCGTCCACGGCCAGCGCCAGGGTCAGCAGCGGACAGTCGCTGCGCTTCTCCTTGGAGCGGCCGCGCTTCGCCTCCTCCATGCCCCCCATGCGGCCCTCGAAGTAGGTGTTGGTGAGATCGTAGAACGCGATCGTCGGGGTGAGGCCGAACAGCTCGCAGGCGCGCCCGTGGACGTGTTCCTCGATGGCGTCCTGATGCCTCAGAAGCTGGTCCGAGGCGCGGTACAGGCCCATCTCGCTCAGGGACCCGAAGTCGACGCCCAGCATCTCACCCAGCGCGCTGGTCTTCCTGAGCCACTGGCAGGTCTGGCGCTCCGAGCCCGGCGCCAGCATGCGCGCCGCGATCGAGGCCAGCGCCCAGCATCTCTGGCGGCCGTTGAAGCCGAGCTCGGCGAGCAGCTGCGGCAGCCCCAGCGCCGCCAGGGCCGCCAGCGCGGCGTGCTCGCCGCCGGCGGTGCGCGCGTCAAAGTCCTCCGCGGAGTTCACATCCACCGTCTGGAAGTCCTTCTCCCCAGGCTCCTCGGGCGCCTGCCCCTGTCTTTCCAGCAGCCGCTTGGCGATGCGCCGGGCCTCGGACTCGAGCTCAAGATCGGGGCCCGCGAAGCTGAAATGGTGCTGCGCCGACAGCAGCTCCTCAACGCGCTGGCATAAAAGCTTCCATTTTTCTTTTTCAACGCCGAAGCTGGCGCCCAGGTTCAAAAGCGTGCGCTGGCGCACCTTCTCGCCGTCGCGCTCGCTCTGCACCAGCCGGTAGCTGCCGCGCACCGTGCCGTCCCTGTTGGTGGCGGTCTTGGTCTTTCTGATGAACATGGCCGTTATTTTAAGGCATCGGAGCGAGGAATCAAGACCAATGGTGAAAATGATGGCACTACAATCTGGAAAACCGCAGATTGACCCCGAAACGGGCGGAAAAAGGGTCGGAAATGGATGGAAAAACGGGAATTCCGGCTCGGATCAGGCCGGAATCGCGGTTTTCAAGGTTCGGGCGACTGCGGAAATGTTAAACTTGGGCTAAACGACGAAAGTGCCAAAAAACTAAATTTGATCGATGATTCTGAACTAGACAGTGCCCCGGTCATCATCACACATGATTGCGACCTACTTCATTCTAAAGAAGAATTCGTCGAAATAATCATCGGCGAAAAAATAGTAAAACCAGAGTTCATTTATGAAAATGCAAAAAACCCACGTTGCTTGCATCTTCGGTTCACCACCTCGTTAAGTCGGGAACCTGTTTTTTTGGAACTTCGCTTTTCAAACCGAAAAACGGTTTCCAAAGAAAATTTCTCCTCACTACCACAAAAGCAAAGCATTCTCGAATTATCCGAAAACGACCATCGCATATTGAAACGATGGCTTGCTGCCCGATACGGAAGGCCAGCCTTTCCTAGTTCTTTTGAAAATCACCTCAGACAGAGGCGGGGTGGAAAAACAGTAGTGAAACAAATAGCCGAAATTCTCGAACCGGTTGAACGTTATATTTCGGGAATCTTCTTTGATCTTGGAGAGCATAGAGGAGTCGAGTTGAGTAGTGGTAATCCGTATTACTTGAACATCATAATTGTTTATGATGACGAAAGCGGCGGCACCACTGCACGGAAAAAATCAGAAATGGTGGCTCACAAAATTGAATCTCTTTTCGAAGAGGTATTCGGCACTGCTGAAGATGCAACAACAATTAGCCTTGAATCTTGCAACGCGGTATCAGAATCGCATATGCCGCTGTCATCTCTGCGAAAAGTGGATCAATGGCGGTTGGAGTATCTGAGTTTAGTGTATGGTTCATCGGAGGATTTTTTGCAAACAGGTGAAATCCTCAGCTAAGAGTTTAGTTTCTTACAAACGAAACATTCATTATCGGTGCTCAGCCAATCACCCCCCGGCCGATGAAATGAGTTGAAACATCCGCCGCTTTGAAGCGGCGGTTTTGATATGCTAAATCCGGAGGCCGGAACGTGGTCGTATTTCCTACTGGTGGGGAGAGTGTGACCCTCATCCCCGTAACCAAACTGATTCGGGGGGATCGGTACCGGACCCCAAAGTGTCATCGGTTTCATTTCGAACTGTGAACGAATGGCATACTAGCTGCGGCCGCAAGACTGATGTCGAGGACAAGCTCTGTGCATTTGTTCATTGTCATTCTCGCTCTCGTCATCTCTGGCACCTCGTCTCTCAGCAGGTGTATCCCACGCTCTGATTTCGATGTCAGAACAAGCCGAGGCGGTCATCCCCTGAAATTGTGAGTCAGTGCGCGGGTGACTGTTCTGCGCGCTCATTATCGGTCAGATTCGGCATTTGCCGCGCAGAATCGCCCGCCATGAATGGCATGGCATGTTTCGAGCATGCCGCGTCCGCGCGCACACCTGACAGGGTGTGCGGCTGTCATCGTCTGCCGGGTTTTTGAACCTGAAACGCCGCTCAGGGCGGCGCCAGCAGCGCTTCGAACGCCTCCGCGCGGTTCAGGTTGTAGTGGCGCAGCGCCTGCGGCACCGACTCGAAGCGGTTCTGGCGGAATATCAGCGCCAGCGCGATGTTGCTGCACATCGCCGCATTGATCGGCCCGTTGCCGGTGCGGATGGCTCTGGCGTCCTCGCCGAAAGTGCGGTCGCGGATATGATGGTTCTGGTTCTCCACGGTCCAGTGCCCGCGGTCCCAGGCCAGCAGCTGCTCGGGATCGGCCCGCGCCGCCGGCACCGAGGTGATGCCGAACACGATCTCGCTGCTGGCGCTGTCGGCCTCGCGCAGCACCTCGCGGTCGCGCCGCAGGCGGTACGCCTGGCGCACCTGCCGGAAGTCGAAGCGCCCGGGATCGTCCACCGGCAGCACCTCGATGTGCCGCTGCTCGATGCGCCCGTGCGCCTTGGCGGGCTCCTCCGAATAGCGTTTCACGCGCGGGCTGCGCCAGTTCATCGACTGCAGCCGCGCCAGCTGCCGCGAGGTGTTGTCCTTCAGCGTCAGCAGGTAGTCGGCGCCGGCCTCCACGATCAGCTCGACGCTCTCGAAGGTCGCGTGCAGCGCGTCCAGCGTGATCAGCCGCCCGGCCACATGCGTCTCGCTCAGCAGCTGGCGGGTCGCCAGCAGCTCGTCGCCGTCGCGGTGAAAGCCGCGCGCGGCCATCGGAATGCCGCTGCCGTGCTCCACCAGCGTCACCGTCTCGCAGTGGCTGTCGCCGTTGCGGTTGGCGCCGCGGATGCGCTTGCCGTCGCCGGCCAGCGCCGGCAGCTGCCGGATGCGGCTGCGGGTGTAGCGCTCCAGCACCCGCTGCAGCTGCTCCGGATCGGTGTGCTGGATCACCCGGTGCAAGGTCGACTTCGACACCGGCTCGTGCGCGCCGCTCTTCGGATTGCGCCAGGCGCCGATCGCTTCCAGCTCGGCCTGCGACAGCGCCGCCGCGAACTGCGCGGCCGCCACCGGGCCGTGAAACCCCGACAGCAGCGCCAGGATCAGCACCGAGTAGGTGCTCGCCAGCGTGTGCTTGCGGCCCTGCGCGCGGCGGAAATCCCGCATCTGGCTCAACTCCTCATGCAGGCTGCGAAGCTCGGTCAGCGAATGGCCGCTGACCCGCCCGTCCTTCTGCCAGATGACCGGCAGCTCGTCCGGCTGGCACAGGATGCGGCGCGCGTCGCGGCGCAGCGGCTTCACCAGGATCCGCTTGCGCCGGCCGTGCGCCTCAGTGTACTGGCCGCCCTTGCGCGAATAGCCGGCGCTCAGGCCCGCGGTCACCCAGCCGGCCGCATCGTACATGATGCCGCGGTGGCGCGCCGGGTCCACATAGGTCTCCGCCAGAACCACACCGTGACCGTAGGCCGCCTGCCAGTCGTCGCTCAGGCGCGCGCAGATCCGCTTCAGCGCCCAGGAGCCCAGATTCGGATGCCGGCCCGCCGGGTGCAGCATCGCAAAGCGCGTGTTGCACACGATCAGATGAAGCCGCGGCCAGTGATCGTCGCCCCAGCCGATCCAGCGGTCGCGCGCGGCCGTCTTCAGCGAGCCGGTCTGCCAGCCGCTCAGGCACAGCCACTCGCCGTCGCACTCCACAATGTAGCGCAGGCAGCGGCCCGCGAAGCGGCCGAAGCCCAAGTCATGGTGCCCGCGCACCAGCCGGTCCCAGCGGGCGAACTCGCTGGTGCGCGCAAGGCGCACCGTCACCTCGCCCGAAGACGCATGCTTGCCGAACAGATTGCGCGCATCGCCGCTCATGCGCCAATGTATACTTGATTTGGACGAAAAAAGCCAGTCCCGCAGGCAAATTAATGATGCCGCTTACGTTTTTGACCGGATTTTGCTAGCGTGGGATTGCCCTGCGTCTCTCAGCAGCGGTCCAATTAACCGCTATTGAATACGAAGCCGTTCGGTTTTGTCAGATGGGCGGAACGTCCGGCCGAATGCCCCTCATCGGGCGGTTGAGCGAATGCAGAGCGAGGTGTGTCACATCAGAGTGGTTTTTGCATATTCAATTGCAATAAGATGAAAGTGAACGTCGCTCGTTGAATCTCTATAATATGGAATCTCAATATTTGCGCTATCGCGCATCCACCGCACTCATTCATTTTTCATTACAGGTTAAGGATGCAATCGTCAGTTGATCGTTTTCGGCGGTCCAAATACCTGCTGATCACTCTTTTGAGCGGTCTGCTAGTGCTGATTTCCGGCTGCGGCGGCCAGAACCCCGATCAACCGCCCGGTCCTCCGATTCCAGATTCACCCAGAGCCTACCAGGGCACAGGCACGCCATTGCGATTGTTCGGTTCTCAAAACAACCGCGCTCGTCCTGGCGCGGACGACCCGGAATATCAGGAATACCTGCTTTGGAAAGAATGGAAGGAATACCAGCGCTATCAGGAATTCTTGCAGTCGCAGGGTCAGGAAGGCGTCAATCCCGAGCAAAGCGAAAGCCAGTAGCCAGTTCAGCTAATGTGCCGATTCGGTCCAGAAGCTCTTCGATACTAAATTGATCACTGACCGCATCAAAGCGGTGCGGCAAACTCCGTCTTCTCTCTGGTTCTACTGCCGCATTGCAAGGCAGAATCAATCACACCGCTCAAAGCTTGGCTTGTAATGAGCCATTCGCTCAAGGCGTAGAATGCCAGCACTGTTGCGCTCTCACTGATTCAAGAGCGCAATAAAATCAACTATCTGTTGATCAATAAATTCAAATCCAACAGATCAGAGCTTCACGAATTCAAGGACGGTTGCAGAATCCGCAGTAAAGCGACACAGGTCTCAACTCACCTGCTGATCTCGCATCACACTTGAGTGCTCCGGTATGACAGAACCGGTTATTGAAGCCAATAGAGCCGGGAAAATCAGACAAGCAGCCGTTCGTAGATGATCAGCAGAATGTTCTTCTCGAACTCAGGGTTATACTCTTCATCCGACTTGTCAATTGTGCCAACCACCGAGATTTCGGTGTCCTCACCGCGCTCTTTGACAAACACCTGGTACTGATGCTGATCGGGCAATTCGACATCTTTGGGGCGCCAGAACTGCCAGCGGAATTTCTTCTCTTTCCGTTGCTTGGTGCTTTCCGCGAAACTGACGTAGTAAACGCCTTCGCTTCGGTTCATGTCCTGAATCCCCGCGCCGGCACCCTGCAGTATCCGGCCCACTTTCACCCAAGTGGTTGCGAAATTCTCCTCAACGATAATTGCCTGCTGCCCATCAGAACCCTGAATCAGCTGCTTGCCCAGCACATCTTGATTCGCGTTCGCTGCGTAGGACGCTTCTTGCGCCTCATAACGCGCCAGCATGTAAAAGCGCAGGCGATCGAAAAACTCCTCTCCGGCCTTCGGGTTGACCGGAACATCCTGCTCGGTATAACCGGAAATCTCCGCTTTGTTCGCACCGAGCGAGACTACCTGAATCTTGTCAATGCTGCCAGAATACTCTTTCAGCTTGAAACGCTGCAGAAACTTCTCTGACTGCTTCACGCCGGTATTGCCAACCAGAAGCGTACGCGTGTCGTTTTCGGCACCGAGAACAAAGGCAGACATGTCAGCAAGCACCGACGGCAGCATTTTCCAGACTGAGTCCGCACTGTCGTGCACAACCAATCGAATCGTATCCGCCTCGTAATCCTGAACGGTCAAGAGCTTGAAGATGCCCTCACCACTGAGTTTGGCAGTCTGAAATTCAGCATCTGTCAGCCCAACCCCTTGAATCTGATCCTGATACTTCTTGAACTCCTCGAACTCACTCCATAATTTGTAAGCCCTCAGCTGCTCAGGCCCGAGCTCCGGAGGTCCCGACCCGGGAGCGTCAAGTTCGCCGGGCACAACAAACTGCTCAGGCTCTGGCAGCGGTGACAAACCAGGCGGCACCTCAAGCGGATCGGTCAGCTTTGAATTCGGCAGCAAAGAGACACTCTGACCACCGATCTCTGCACATCCCGTGACCAGCAATGAGCCGGCGAATATGGGAATAATTATTTGATAATATTTGATTTTATGTCTAATTTCTTCAGTCATTTCAGTCATCAGTCCAGTTCGGTGATTCGATTGATATTCTGACAGGCAGTCTATCCGATGCGCTCCAGAACGCCTTCCAACTCATCCAGACTCTGGTAGTTTATTTTAATGTGTCCTTTTCCGTTTCGGTCGTTAATGGAGACTTTTGCAGTCAGCCTCTCAGAAAGCTTGCGTTCAAGTTCCGCAATATCGGCGTCAACAGCACCGGTGTGCGCTTGCCCGCCGGACCGCGCACGCTTATGCCAGTTCCTCACAAGCGCTTCGGTTCTGCGCACCGACAGCGACTTCGCCACCACGACTTGCGCCGCATCAATCTGGTCCTGGCCGCTCAATGCGAGCAGCACTTTCGCATGCCCTGCCTCAATCTGACCCTGCGCGAGCTGTTTGAATACCGGTTCGGTCAGGTTGAGCAATCTCAGCAGATTGGTCACCGATGCGCGTGACAGGCCGACACTCGAGGCGATTTCAGCATGGGTCATGCCAAATTCGTCAATGAGACGTTTCAAAAGTCCAGCCACTTCCGTTACGTTCAAGTCCTCGCGCTGGATATTCTCTATCAGCGCCAGAGCCATTGCATCCTGATCGGACACTGATCTGACAACGACCGGGACTTCATGCTGCGCTGCCAGCTGAGCGGCGCGCCAGCGCCGTTCGCCGGTAATGATGTCAAACTGGCCGCCGTCGGTTGCGCGAACGACAATCGGCTGAATGATGCCGTGCGCCGCAATTGAATCGGCAAGTTCCTGAATTGACGTGTCGCTGAACTGCGTGCGCGGCTGAAAGGGGCCCGCCTGCAGCTTTTCAATGGCGATCATTCGGATATTGCCCGAATCTTGCTCGACTGGCTCGGGTTCCAGCGAGCCAAGCAGAGCATCCAGTCCGCGGCCCAACTTGTCAGGACTGCTCATGAGCTGTTCTCCTGGTTTAGCATCTCACCCACAAACGCCTTATAAGCTATTGATCCAATGCAGTTTTTGTCATAATCAAGTGCAGTCTTTCCGTGACTCGGCGCCTCGGCGAGCCGGACGTTTCTAGGAATGATTGTGTGATACACCTGGTCACCCAAATGGTCGTCCAACTGATCCGACACCTCCCTGCTCAATTTGTTTCTCCTGTCATACATGGTGCGGAGAATGCCATCCAACTTCAGATCAGGGTTGAAATTGCGACGAACTTTCCTGATCGTGTCCAGCAGTTCGACGAGTCCCTGAAGCGCGAAATACTCACACTGCGTTGGAATGATCACGCTGTCAGCCGCGACCAGCGCATTGATGACCACGACATTCAGGGATGGCGGACAGTCCAGCAGAATCCAATTATATTCCTTGCGTATTCGCTGCAATGCCTGCTTGAGCTGAAACTCTCTGCGCTCGATTCTCAGCAGCTCGACCTGAGCGCCGGACAGGTCGCGATTGGCGGGCACGACATCAAAGCCCGCTGCATTTTCGACTGTCGCCTGATCGACTGTCGCCAAACCCAGCAGCACCTCATAAATTCCAAGTTGCCCCGACGACACCGTCACTCCTACACCTGATGTCAGATTGGCCTGCGAATCAAGGTCGATCGCCAGCACCCGACGATTGGCGCGAGCCAGCATTGCGGCAACATTGATGGCTGTCGTTGTCTTGCCGACACCGCCTTTCTGACTGGCAAGTGCAACGACGCGGCTCATTTTCCGCGCTCTCTCGATTCCATGGAAGGTTCCAGTATGACGCAATGCCGCGCGCCTTCCAGATAGGGCACCTCAACTTTTTGAATTGTGACCCGGCAAGGCGCATTGAGCGCCTCAAGCTCCTGCGTTGGATACTTGCCCTTCATCGCAACCACGCGGCCTCGCGGTGAGACTACCGGCAAGGCAAATTCCGCAATTGCCGCAATTGAGCCCAGGCTTCGAACCAAGGCGGTGTCGAATATCTTCTCGGGCGCATAAGCCTGAATGCGACTGTGGACGACTCGAACATTGTCAAATCCAAATTTTGCCACCGCATGGCGCAGAAACTGCACCTTCTTTTCTTTCGCATCCAGCAGCACAACCTCCAAGTCTGGGTTTGTCAGCGCTGCAGCGATTCCGGGAAAGCCAGCGCCGCTGCCGATGTCGATTATTCGCGTGCCTCGGATATGCTGGATAATCGAGAAACTATCTAAAAAGTGTTTAACTACAATGCCTTCGAGCGTACGAATTGCTGTGAGATTCAGTCTTTGACTCCATTTCAGCAGGAGTTCCGAATACGCAATGGCGCACTTGATCTGGCTGTCTGCCAAGTCAATCGACAGCGCGGCTGATGCAAGACAAAGCCGGGCGGCCATTCGAGCCCGAGTGTCTTCGTCGTAAGTTTTTTTCCAAAACTGCTGAACTGACCTTTCTGATAAGTCGCAAACTGGCGCAACTAGGGGCATGCAGAATGTTCCCCTCTAGCTCGCCTGCCCAGATCGTTCAACCGTCTGTTTCTTGAGATGAACCGCAAGCGCTGAGACGGCCGCGGGCGTGATGCCGGGCATTCTGGATGCCAGTCCCAAGGTCTGCGGCCGATGTCGCTCAAGTTTCTGGCGCACCTCATTGGACAGCCCGTGAACCCTGGCAAAGTCAATTGTTGAAGGCAGCTCAACGTTTTCCAGCTTCATCGTCTTGCGCAGGGCTGACTTCTGCCGTTCGATATAGCCTTGATATCGAACCTCGATTTCGAGCTGCTCCTGAACCGCCCGATCCTCAACTGGATCACCGGCGCCTGGGAGCTGCATGATTGAATCGTAATCAACGTCCGGGTCGCGCAGCAGATCGTACAAGGTGGTTTCGTTTGTCAACGGCCGTCCGATCACCCGTTCGCTGATCGCCTGAATTTCTGAATTCGGCGTGATTTTGACGGTCTCAAGGCGGGTGCGCTCCGATTCGATTGCATCCCGCTTGGTGCAGAAGAGTTTCCAGCGCCGGTCGCAGACTGACCCAAGCCGCCTGCCGATTTCAGTCAACCGCAGGTCTGCATTGTCCTCGCGCAGCGACAGGCGGTTTTCCGCCCGCGACGTGAACATGCGGTACGGTTCATCCGCACCCTTGGTCACCAGGTCATCGATCAACACCCCAATATAAGCCTGATCTCGCCGCGGCCACCAAGGCTCCAGCTGCTGCGACTGCCGCGAAGCGTTGATACCAGCAACCAGCCCCTGCCCAGCCGCCTCTTCATAACCCGTTGTGCCGTTGATCTGGCCGGCAAAAAACAGACCTTTGAGCACTTTTGTCTCAAGACTGGGATGCAGGTCGCGGGGATCTAAAAAATCATACTCGATCGCATAACCCGGACGGGTGATCACTGCATTCTCAAAACCCTCAATGGATGCGACGAACTCCTGCTGCGTTTCAAACGGCAAGCTGGTTGAAATGCCATTGGGATAGATTTCGTAGGACTCCAGTCCTTCCGGCTCAACAAAAATCTGATGCGAAGTGCGATCGGCGAATCGCACCACCTTGTCTTCAACCGACGGGCAGTACCGAGGCCCGATTGAATCTATGGCTCCTCCGTACATGGCGGATTCATGCAGGTGCCTGCGGATGATGTCATGTGTTTTTTCGTTGGTGCGGGCAATGTGACAGGAAACCTGACGGGGATGCTCGTCCACGGAGCCAATGAATGAAAACACCAAAGGCGGATGATCGCCTGGCTGTTCAATCAGCTTTCCGTAGTCGATCGTTCTGCCGTCAATGCGGGGAGGTGTGCCGGTCTTGAGACGTTCCACGTGGAACATCATGTCCCGCAGCCGCGCCGCCAGACGGTTGGAAGGCGCGTCACCAGCTCGTCCGCCGCTCTTCTGCTGAAGCCCGATGTGCAGCACACCGCCAAGAAAGGTGCCAGTCGCCAGCACGACGCAGGGTGCGTGAATTCGGACACCGAATCGAGTAACCACTCCGGCAACACGCTCGCCTTCCACCAGCAAGTCATCGACCTCCTGCTGAAAAAATGTCAGATTATCCTGCTGTTCCAAGATTCTGCGAACGGCCGATCGGTAGAGCGCACGGTCTGTCTGTGCGCGGGTGGCGCGAACTGCCGGGCCTTTGCGAACATTCAGCCGTCGAAATTGAATGCCGCTGCGATCAGTTGCATGCGCCATCAATCCGCCCAGCGCATCGATTTCACGGACAATATGCCCCTTGCCGATGCCGCCGATCGCAGGATTGCAGGACATCTGTCCGATGGTCTCGATGTTCTGAGTCAGCAGCAGAGTGCGGCTGCCGGTTCTGGCGGCGGCCATCGCAGCCTCCGCGCCGGCATGCCCGCCGCCCACAACGATGACATCGTACTGCATCATAGAATGCAAGCCCTCTTGCCCAGCCAATAGGGCAACGCGATTGCTCCCGCGCAACAGGTTTTCGAGGCAGTTGCAATGCTGGTCTTGCAGTGTGACATGATTCAATATGCTCGATTCGCCGGGTTGCTGGAAAATCTGGAATCAGATTGATCGCGCTGCACAACGCTGTCGGATTGTGTGCAGGCCGCCAGCAGTCTGGATTGAATATTATCCAATAAAACTGACTTCAACCGCTTCAAATTTGCACTGATTCACCGAATGACGGAATGCAAAATTCTCACATTCAATGCCTTGAACTCACTTGATATTACTTTGATTATCTCTAATATTCAAAGACTTAGAAAATATCGAATCTTTGAATTCTGAATCTCACAAATTCGATTCTGATGAAACAACGCCTACTTGAAAATGCTGTGCCAAAAAAGCATGCAACTGAAAGCGACAGTTTTCAGACTTGATATCAGGGGAAGGAGCTGCCCGAATTGAAGTCTGCGCCGCCGGGCTATTGATTGGAGTAATAGTCGTAGTTCGCCTGAATGTACTGGGTGAAGTTCCAGGCTTCCGAGAATGTCAGCTGATTTTCATCGGGAAAAATGACCTTCGTGTACAGTCCCTCCGGACGCTCGTTCATCAGCCTCTCCAGCAGCGACTCAAGTTCAGCGCGAGAGACATTAGTGGCGGAGCGCTCATCTGGAAGCCGATACTGGTAGACAAAATCTCCCGCGTCAGACTTGGTGTAGAAGATTTCGACGACATACCGATTGACCGGACTTCGCGCGGGCCGCAGCATCAGCTGGCGCTCCTCCTTGAGTTCGACGATCTCGCCCTGCAGCTGCTCCACCTCCCCGCTTCTTGAGGCCAGTGCGGACTGCAGGTTGCTCAATTCCGCCAATCGCTCCTGATAAGCCTGCCGCAGTTCAAGTATCTCCTGATCGGTTCGCACACCCGTTTGGAACAGCTGCTCTTTTTCCGCCTGCAAGCCTTCCAGTCGCTCATCTCGCGATTTCAAATCACTGCTGAGCTGCGCCATGACCGTCTGCAGTGTCTCGATCTGCTGCTGGCGGTCTGCCTGCAACTGGCGGCTGAAGCTGAGCTCCCGCGTCAGCGCGTCGTTTTCAATTCTCATTCGCTGAACATCCTGTTCAAGACTCACCAATTGCTGCCGCTGTTGAAGAATCTGGTTCTGGTTCTTTATTTTTTCGTCAAGCAATTGTTTTATAGTGCTTTTCGAATCCTCATCCGTGCTCGCAAGCACCTCAACCTCGTCACCCAGCGCGGCAACTTGAACATTGAGCGATTGGATTTCCGTGTCGCGCTGCAGCAGGTTCTGCTGGGCCGAGTCGAGCAGACTGACAGTGGACGCCAGCTGTTCCTGCAATCGCGCCAGCTCGCGCTCGCGCTCGATAAAGTCAGATTCGATCTGAGCAAGTTCGGCCAGCCGTTCGTCATACAGCGTCCGCAGCGAACTCAATTCCTGCTCCTGTCTTTCTATAGTCCGAGTGTCTTGAGTTTGAGAATCTGTCAGTCTGGCGATATCCGCCAGCTGCGACTCACTCAGTGCGGCGCTTGAAAGCCTGACCTGCTGCAGTTCGTCCAACACACTGTCCAGCTGCGACTTTGTTCGGGCCAGCTCGCGTTCGCGCTCGATATAGTCCGCCTCAACCTGATCAAGCTCGACAAGCCGCTCGGCATACAGCGCCTGCAGTGAGGCCAGCTCCTGCTGCTGTCTTTCAATGGTCAGGTTGCTTTCAGCCTGAGCTTCGGTCAATTCGGCGATATCCGCCAGTTGCGACTCGCTCAGCGCGGCGCTCGAGACTCTGACCTGCTGCAATTCGCCAAGCGCACTGTCCAGCTGCGATTTTGTTCGGGCCAGTTCGCGCTCGCGCTCGATATAGTCTGTCTCAATCTGGTCAAGTTCTGCAAGCCGCTCGGCGTACAATGCCTGAAGCGAGGCCAGTTCCTGCTGCTGTCTCTCAATAGTCAGATTGCTTTCGGCCTGCGTTTCGGTCAATTCTGCAATGTCCGCCAGCTGGGACTCACTCAAAGCGGCGCTCGAGAGTCTGACCGCCTGCAGTTCGCCCAAAGCGCTGTCCAGCTCCAATCTGATGCGCGCCTGCTCGCGTTCGAGTTCCAGAACTTCAGCCTCGCGTCGAGTCAAGCTCTCGCGCAGCTGCGCCTGCGTCTCAATCTGACTTTCGATGGTCTGCCCCTGCTCGGCTTTGACCGTCTGCAGCTGCGCAACCACGCCTTGCAGCTGCGCACTGGCCAGCTTAAGATTTTCCAGTTCCGCATCTCGGTCGAACAGATCGGCGCGAAGCGTCTCAATGGAAGCCAAGCTTTCGCGATGCGCTTGCTCCAAGGTTTCCAACTCCGTCAGCCGCGCGGCAAGCTCGTCGCTTTGCTGTCGAGCGGATTCTGACAGCCGCGCAATCTGCTCGTCTTTCAGCCCGGATTCGGCAATAAGGTTCTGAATCTGCAGCTCGCTGTCGGACTTCACTTCTTCAAGAAGCGCAATCTGTTCTCGAAGGTCGGCTTCCAGCGCTCTCATGCCCGCCAGCGCCGCCTGCAAATTGTCCAGCTCACCCCCGCGTTCGGTCAGCTGCTCTTCAAGTGACAGCAGTTGGTCCTGCTTCTCAAGAAAATCCGCCTGCAGGCTGTTCAGCTCCCCCGTCCGGGAATCGATCAATGTGTTCAGATCCGCGATCGTCAGGTTCATCGAACTGATGCGGTCAGTCAGCGTATCGCGCTCGCCGCGAATGTCATTGAGGCTGTCGTTCAGGGCGGCCACTTCAGCATTCAGCCGCTGCTGTGTCTGGTAGAGATCAGCGGTTTGGATTTCAAGTTCAGAGATGCGCAGTCCGCGCGCCTCGGATAGTGCCTCAAACTCCGCTCGCCGGTCTTCAGTCAGACTCAGTTCCTGTTTCGTTTGTTCAATGATTTCAGAAAGATAGAGGGCTCTTTCGCGCAGAGACACAGACTCCTCAAGAGCCTGGCTCTCCGCCTGCGAAGCGCGCTGGATGTCTTCGCCGAGCTGCAGGTTGCGAATCATGAAAATCACCGACGCCATGAGAAAAATCATCACGACGACCATCATGATGTCGGTGAAGGACGGCCAGATGCTGTCGTCTGAGTGACTGCTTTCAGTTGCGCGGTGAACGCGCAGGTCAACAAATCCGCCGGTGCTGGCTGTCATGCTGAACGGACCTCAACTGCTAGTCGGTATCCGAGTCATCCCGCAATCTGAAACCCGCTCGCAAAATGCTCCTGATATCGCCCAGCATCTCCATGTTCTGGTTGGTCAGCTTCTCAAAGTTCTCAAGCATCTGATTCTGCGACACGCCGAGAGACTGAATCTGATTGATGAAGGTGTTGAATTTCTCAATGGTCTCGACCGTGCTCGAAAGCATCTCGCTCAATGCCTGCTCCGGCGAGCGGGTGGCGACCTGGTAACGCGGAATCATCTGCGTGGCGGTCTCATGCTCGATCCGCCCCAGAATGTATGACTGGGTATCGAGCAGCTTGAGGTAGAAGTAACCGAAAAGAAAATAAGCCACAATCGCAGTCATGGTTGTTGACAGCGCAGTTGACATGCCGTGAATGACAATATCGATGCCGCGCATGCTTTCAGTGGTTGACATGGCAGTCGACGCGCCCAGCAGCGCCACCGTAAGCGACACTATGGTGCCGAAGACACCTGCCAGAATCAGGATGTTATTGATAAATTTGACAAAACTTGTCTTGCTGGTCTCTCGGGCCAGCAAAGTCGCGGCCAGCGCATTGTGATTGATCTCGGTGCGCGCCCTGAAGAATCCGGCAATCGTCCAGTAACGCTCTCCGATGATGGAATCAGGCGGCAGATCGTCCCCGAGCGTGTCCTCATCTCCCGACGCTACGGCATTCGAGAAGAGATTCAGCGCGATCTCCTCTCTGCGATATTGCAGGAACAGCTGAATCATGCGGCCCATGCCCATCGCGAACAGCAGCAGTATGGCCCCGTTGATCACCCAGCCCACGCGGGTCAGCTGATTGCGGATGTAAAGCTCGATCAGGTACTCATGCTGCCACAACGCAGCGGACGCGATGACACCCAAGACGATTGCGACCTGGATCAGGATTCGTTCGGATTGATTCTTTCGCATGACACGCCGGGCTGGTTGGAATGGAATTTTCAGGTCTTTGAATAGTTTACTTTGTAATGCGGCGCCTGACGCTATTTACCGATGCAGAAACTGGAAAAAATCTCGCCGAGCAGTTCATCGGGAGTCATGGCGCCGACAATTTTGCCAAGCTCATCCATCGCATCTCGCAAGTCCTGGGCAACCAGTTCACCGGACTGGCGTTGACTGAGCGCATCATGCGCCTGCTCCACAAAGGCCAATGCATTCTCGATCGCCTCAAGGTGACGGCGGCGGGCCAGAAACAAGCTTTCGTCATTCGAGGCAAACCCAGCCGTCTGGCGGATGTGCCGGCGGATTTCATCCAGACCGATCGCGTGCTTGGCCGAAATCGACACCTGCTCAGCCGAGCACTCAAACCGAGGTGACTCGATACTGTCTTTTAGATCTATTTTATTCCATACTATCAACAGATTAGAATCTTCCAGATCAGCCAGATTGCGGCGGTCGACCGCGCTGGCGCCTTGGCTGATGTCAATCAGATATAGAACTACATCCGCTTCACTGACGCTTCGCCAGGCGCGCTCTATGCCCTGCTGCTCCACCGGGTCGTCGCTGACGCGAAGACCGGCGGTATCCGTAATCCTCACGGCAAGTCCATCAAAATCAACAATGAGGTCCACCGTATCCCGGGTGGTGCCGGCATGCGGTGTGACAATCGACCGCTCCAGCCCCGAGAGCCGGTTGAGCAGACTGGATTTGCCTGCATTGGGCATCCCCGCGATAACCACGTCAAGGCCCTCGCGCAGCACCTGTCCTCGAGAAGCGGTTTCAAGCAACCGCGAAAGCTCACCTCGAACCTGGTCGACGGAAGACACCACCTGATCATCACCCAGAAAATCAATCTCTTCCTCAGGAAAGTCAATGGCGGCCTCAACATACACCCTCAATCGCAGCAATCGATCCAGCATTCTGTTGATCTGGTTGGAGAATTCGCCTTTCAGCGAACGCAATGCACCGCGCGCGGCGGCCTCAGTCGAGCTGTTGATCAGATCGACAACCGCCTCGGATTGGGCCAGGTCCAGCTTGCCATTCATAAATGCGCGCCGGGTGAACTCGCCGGGTTCAGCGGTGCGCGCGCCGAGCTCAATCACTCTGGCCAGCAGCATGTTCAGCACCACCGGACCGCCGTGGCACTGGAATTCGATCACCTCTTCGCCGGTGTAGGAATTAGGCGCCGGAAAATAAAGCAGAATCCCCCGATCAATCTCACCGCCGCCGGCATCCGAGAAGGTGCGGCAGCCGGCCTGGCGCGCAGTCGGAACCGTGCCGGCCAGATGGGCTGCTATTGCTGCGGATGCAGGGCCGGAAAGACGGACAACACCGATCCCGCCGACTCCGGCGGGTGTTGAAATCGCAGCGATCGTATCGGCGTCGCCGCCATCTACTCTGCCACCAGTTTGCGGGTGATGTACCACTGCTGCGCAATCGAAAGAATGTTGTTGACCAGCCAGTAAAGAACGAGGCCGGAGGGAAACCACAGAAAGAAAATGGTGAACACAATCGGCAGCGCCATCATGATGTTTTTCTGCAGGGCGTCCAATGGAGTCGGATTGAGAAACTGCTGGGCGAACATGGATGCGCCCATCAGCACCGGCAACACGAAATAGGGGTCTGACCGGGACAGATCAGTCAGCCAGAATATGAACGGCGCCTGACGCAGCTCGACACTCTCCAGCAGCACCCAGTAGAGCGCAATGAAGACCGGAATCTGAATCAGGATCGGCAGGCAGCCGCCCAGCGGATTGATCTTCTCTTTCTTGTAGATCTGCATCATCTCCTGGTTGAGCTTCTGCTTGTCGTCGCCGTATCTTTCCTTGAGCGTCTTGAGCCGCGGCTGCAGCTTTTTCATTTTCGCCATTGACTTGTAGCTGGCCGCGGACAGCGGGTAGAAGACAATCTTTACCAGCAGCGTCAGAACGATGATCGACCAGCCCCAGTTCTGGATGTAGTCGTTGATCTTTTCCAGAATCCAGAAAAGCGGCGATGAAACCGGTGTCAGCCAGCCGTAGTCGACCGTCAGAATCAGGCCTTCGGCAGGCTCTTTGATCCGATCCTGCTCCTTGGGACCGACGTAGATTCGGGTATGCAAGGACCCGACCGAATTGTTCGCAACCGCAGCCGGACTGAGTGTCACATAGCCAACCTGGAAGCGCTCGGTCACGCCCGAGCCGTTCAGCGGCCGCGTATAGAATCGATAGGGCGCATTCTCCTCCGGCAGCCATGCGGTTACGAAATAGTGCTGCAGCATCGCCACCCAGCCGGATTCGGTCTCGAAGACCGGCCGGTCAGAACGGATATCGCCGAAATCAACCTTGTCGTACTTGTCCTCGGGCGTGTAAATGGCGGCACCCTGGTAGCTCGGCAGCGCGCGCAGGAACAGGAATCCCTCGCCTTCAGCCTGCTGCTCCGTCGCCACAAACTGGCCGTACTGAAATCCCTGCCACGCCCGGCCGCTGCGATTGGTGACGCGGTGCTCGATGTCAATCAGGTAGCTGTCCCGATGAAAGGTGAAGATCTTGGAGTAGCTGACGCCATCAGGCGCCTCCCAGTGAAGCGGCACCTGCAAGGACTCTTCAGCTGCATCCAGGGTGTAGGATTGCGCTTCAGCCTGAAACTGAGTCTTGTGATTCGGAAACTCAAAATCGTTGCCAACCAGTCCGGACTGCGCGATCAGCACGTCCGGCGGCTGGTCCTTGAGCAGTCTGAACGGCACATCCGGCATCTCGACCTCAACCGGGTACTGGATGAGCCGCGAGTCCTTCAGCTGGCCGCCGAGCGTATCGATTCTGACTTTCAGCAGATCGGTCTCAACCGCGATCAGGTCATCAGAGTCTGCCGAGGACGGCGCCGGTGGCAGCGCGCCCGGGGCGAGGGGTGCGTCCGCCGCATCGCTTGCTTGCGGCACAGTCGGCAATTCCGCCTGTGTTGCCGCGGCCGGAGCCGGTGTCTGGGGGAGTTCGCTTTCGGCAGTCAGCTCGTCGGTTGAGACGAGTCCGGCCTCCCAGTCGCGCTCGAAATCGAGCCAAGCCTGCCAGATGAGAAGCAGAATCAGGCCCAGCGAAATGGACAGCAGTGCGCGCCGAAAATCCATCAGCTCTGGTCTTCAGTGCCCGGAACGGGATCGTAGCCACCGGGGTGCCAGGGATGGCAGCGGCAGATTCGGCAGATCGTGTACCAGCCGCCTTTCACGGCGCCATGCTTCTCGATCGCCTGCAGCGCATAGCTTGAGCACGTCGGATGAAAACGGCAGCAGGGTGCCAGGAATGGACTGACCGCATAGCGATAGACCTTCACCGAAAAAATGAGCGCGCGCTTCATGATTCCAGCTTCTTCAGCAGCTTGACCATATTCTCATTCAGTGTGCCATTGTCCGCCGATTCACAGCTGCGGTGCGCAATAACAACCATGTCCATATTCTTCAACTTGTGCCGATTCAGCCGGAACGCTTCGCGCAGCTGGCGCTTGATACGATTGCGGTTGACAGCCCGGCGCGACACCCGGCGCGAGACAATGATTCCAAGCCGGGATTCAGGCTGATCGTGCTTGTATCGAACGAGTATGCGGAAATAGCGGTTTGAAATCTTTTTGTGCTGACTGAAGACTGCCAGAAACTGTGCGGAGCTTGTCAGCCTGCATCTTTTCGGCAGTTGGAAATCTAAATTTTCCCCTTGCGCATCATGCACTTAGACGCGAGCGACCCTTGGCCCGGCGCGAATTGATGACTGCGCGCCCGCCGCGGGTGCGCATGCGAGCCCTGAACCCGTGCCTGCGCTTTCGTTTCAAATTGCTCGGCTGAAAGGTGCGTTTCATAAAAATTAACCAGATCGAATGTATTCTTGAGAGGCCCGACGACTGCCGGCCAGGATTGGAATGTCTGCTTCAGTCATCCACCAAAATCGAATGGAAAATTATAGCAAACGAAAAAATCTCAAATTGTGTGAAAATTTCCGATATTGCGGACGCTCAATTGTTGTAAGATAGCATCGGTCACCAAACGCCGCCGAATCTCCGGCTGACCGAGCCCGCCAATGTGCGGATTTGATAAATGCCCATCAGATCTGCCCATGAATTCGGTGTATGGCGGCAGGTGTCTGAAACCAAAAACATAAATAAAAGGGGGGAGCCGAGCCTGAAACCGATGGTGCCGAAAAAATTATGGAAAAATATCCTGGAACAGCTGGATCAGGAGGTTAGTGAAAAAGACCGCCATGCCTGGCTTCGTACGCTGAGCGCGGACTCGAAGGGCGGGGCGCTGGTGCTGAAAGCGCCGAATTCTTATGTGAAGTCCGGCGTTGAGTCGAAGTGGCTCGAGCGGATCGCCGAACTCGCCTGCGCCTATCAGGGCGACCGGGTCGCCGTCAGAATCGAAGTGGAATCGATCAGCGGCTCAGCTGCACTGTCTCATTCGGGTCACAGCAGGACTGCGCCGGTGCCGGGGGCAGCCGGAAAAAAACTGCAGTTCGGATTCAGCGAGCTCAATCCTGATTTCACCTTCGGGCAGCACATCGTCGGCGAGTCGAACAAACTGGCGAGATTCGCGGCCGAGGCGGCCAGCAAGGACCCCGGCCAGCGGGAGTACAATCCGCTGTTCATCTATGGCACTGTCGGCATCGGCAAGACTCACCTGATGCAGGCTGCGGGACATGCGCTTGTGGCCAAAAACCCAAATGCGAAAGTCGGTCTGGTCAATGCGCAGAATTTCGTGCAGCACATCATCAAGGCCATGATGAACCGCAACAACGATGTCGCTGAGCGGATGAAAAGGGCGTATCGCGAGCTCGATGCATTGCTGATCGACGATATTCATCTTTTTTCAGGCAGGGAGTCATCCCAGTCCGAGTTTCTGCAGACTTTCAATATTCTGCTTGAGGGCGGCAAGCAGATCATCGTCACGAGTGACAAGTTCGCGAGAGAGATCACCCAGGTGGAGGACCGAATCAAATCCCGGCTCAGCCAGGGGCTCACGGTTCGGATCAGGCGGCCGGAGCTTGAGACCCGCATTGCGATTCTTGAGACCAAGGCGCAGCTTCGCCACATGAGCTTGAAACCCGATGTTCTGAGGTATCTGGCGGAAAACATCACTGCCAGTGTCCGGGAGCTTGAGGGCGCGCTGAACAAGCTGGCGGCCAGCTACCGCCTGACCGGCAAGAACATCACGGTTGGCTTCGCCAAGGATCTGCTGTCGGATTATCTGGAATTCGACAGTCGGCCGATCACCATTGACTCCATACAGAAAACCGTGTCACACTTCTACGGCATCCGCAGGTCGGACATGCTGTCCGGCAGCAGGAGAGCGGACCTGGTACTGGCGCGTCACGTCGCCATGAGCCTGGCGCGCGAGTTCACCTCCCAGAGCCTTCCCGATATCGGCAAGGAATTCGGCGGCAAGAATCATGGAACCGTCCTGCATGCGCAAAAGCGGGTGACAGAACGGATGGAGAAGGACCCCCGCTTCAGAGACGAGTTCAACAGCCTCCGAGATCAGTTCAGGCAGTAGCGGCTTTCCAGTTTCCCGGCTTCATTCGAATCGCACAGAATGAGCGGTCCTGTCTGGCTCGCCGCAGCTTGATGCGCACTTGCCGGTGCGTTGCGAAATCCCGTCGAATGACCTTTCAGAATCAACTCTTACTGATTGATTTCTTCAGCCTTAATGGGGCTTTGAACCCATTGGAAAACCGATTGCTGACATGGATTCAGTGTATAATTTGTGAATCAATGTGAATAACTGCTGACGTGTATTATTCAAGTTGAAATCCATCTGCACTCTTCCACATTCGCTTCACTGATTATTTGACAGGGTTGGGTAATCTATGTGATTGATCGGGTTGCTGTAATCTGGTTATTGACAGTGTTTACAAACCAAATAGAAAAAACAATTCTCAAACACTTTATTTAGTTGCCATGCGATTCCTTATAGAAAAAGACACGCTGATTGATCCTCTGAGTCGCGTCTCGTCAGTCATTGACACCGGTCCGACGATTCCGATTCTGGCCCAGGTATTGATTGAATCAACTGCAGACGGCATCCGCCTGTGGGGTTCGAACATTGATATGGAGGCCAGCGAGCGGATCGAGGATGTGGAGGTTTCCGAGGAGGGCAAGTTTGTCTGTTCCGCGCAGATGCTGCTTGAGTACTGCCGGCGGCAGCGCAATGGCAGCCGGCTGAACTTCTATCGGAAAGATCGGGAGCTGGTGGTTGAGAATTTGGATTCGGCTGCAGCGGTTGAGACACCGGTCTCCAACGGCAATGCATCTCCGGGAGCGGGCCTGCTTGACGATCACAAGAACGCCCTGACTGAAACATTGCTTGATGCGGAAGATTTTCCCTATCTGAATGTCGGTGATGAGGAATGGTCGCTGCAGTTCGATATGGACCGGTTCGCCCTGCGCAATGTGTTCAAGCGCACTGAGCATGCGATGGGCACGAACGAGCCTCGCATGCATCTGAACGCCACTTTGCTCGAGGTGATGAATGACTCGGTGCGCGCCGTGACCACAGATGGACACCGCATGGCGATGAGTGAGACGCAGCTGGATGCGGACATAGGGGACAGTGACCTCCGGCATCGGGCTGTGCTGCCCAGAAAGACTGCGCTGGAGATCAGCAAGGTGCTGGGAAGCCTGACCTCAAGAGTGACCGTCAGGTTCAAGGATGCGCATATTCAGCTGTCAACTCCGAATTACTCGTTCACCTCAAAACTGCTGGAAGGCGCGTTTCCGGACTGGCGGGCGGCTGTCCCCGGCAACATGGAACTCGCGTTCCGCGCGAACCGAGGCGAGCTGGCCGACGGACTCAGGCTCGCGGGCATTCTGGGCATGGCTCAGAAGGATCGGATCGCCGCCGATGTGGAAGTCGAGCAGGGCCGTCTGGATATCCGCGCCGATGTCATTCAGAAGAAAGTCGAGCATTCGATGAATGTTGAGGAGAATCCCCGAAGGCACAAGTTCCAAGTGAACTACAGGTACATGCTCGATGCGCTGGACGCCATGCCCGAATGCGAGAATGTGGATGTGTATCTGCGGGACTCGCACTCCGCCTGCCATATCAGATTCCCAGAAGACGCATCGACCAGCTACCTGGTCATGCTGCTGAAAGACCGCTGACGAGTTCCGTTCCGGCGGCTGGCGCACAGCCGCTGACTGCACGCGCGATGCGGGTGAGCACGCGCCTGACGGCAGAGGCGGCAGAATGAATTTGAGAGAGATCTATCGGAAGAAATGAAAGAACACATGAGCAACGGCAATTCCTACGACGCTGAAAGTCTCAAGGTGCTGCGCGGTCTGGACCCGGTCCGCAAGCGGCCAGGAATGTACATCGGTGATACGGATGACGGCACCGGCCTTCATCACATGGTCACCGAGGTGGTGGACAATTCGATTGACGAGGTCTCGCAGGGGCACTGCACGCGCATCATCGTAACCATTCATGCCGATGGCGCGGTTTCTGTGGAAGATGACGGGCGCGGCATACCGACCGGCATCATGGAAGGCGGAGGGCCGGACGGCGAGGATCTGCCCGGCGCCACAGTGATCATGACCGTCCTGCACGCCGGCGGAAAGTTCGATGACGAGTCCTATCAAGCGTCAGGCGGCCTGCATGGTGTCGGCGTATCGGTTGTGAACGCACTCTCGGAATATGTGCGCATGACGATTCACCGAGACGGCCATATTCACTACCAGGAATTCAAAGAGGGCGAGCCGGTCACCGAGCTTGAGAGACTCGGTGAATCCCAGAAGACCGGCACCACCATCCGATTCAAACCCTCTGACAAATACTTCAGCGACACCCAGATCCACTTTGAGATCGTCCACGAAAGGCTGCGGGAGCTGTCTTATCTGAATCCCGGCACTCGGATCGAGCTTCGCGATGAGCGCGATGCGCGGCGCGAGATCATGAAAAGCGAGGGTGGCATCGTGCAGTACGTGACGGACCTCAACCGATCGCGGCAGCCCATCAATGAAGAGGTGATCTCGGTTTCCGGCGAGCGCGATGGCGTGACCGTCAGCGCGGCGCTGCAGTGGTGCAGCCAGTATTATCAGGAGAACACCCGAAGCTACACCAACAACATTCACCAGCGCGACGGCGGCACCCACATGACCGGGTTCCGCAAGGGTGTCACCGCGACCATCTCCGCCTACATGGAAAATCTGGGGCTCGGCAAGAAGATCTCCATTCTCGGAGAGGATATCCGCGAGGGCCTGACTGCGATTCTGCTGGTCAGGGTGCATGATCCCAAGTTCTCATCGCAGACCAAAGACAAGCTGGTCTCCTCGAGTGTCGAGGGAGTGGTGCGTTCGGTGGTGTCTGAAGGGCTCAAAGAATTTCTGCTTGAGAATCCCAAGACCGCACGCCTGATCTGCGAGAAGGTCAACCACGCAGCCGCCGTGCGAGAGCGCGCGCAAAAGGAGCGTCAGAGAGCCCGCGGCAACAGTTTCGAATCGACGGCCCTGCCCGGCAAGCTGGCAGACTGCCAGGAGCAGAATCCTGAATTCAGCGAGCTGTTTCTGGTGGAAGGTGAATCCGCAGGCGGCTCAGCCAAGCAGGCGCGCGACCGGAAGTACCAGGCGATTCTGCCGCTCAAGGGCAAAATCCTCAATGTGCAGAAGGCTTCAATCGACAAGATTGTCGCTTCTGAGGAAATCCAGACGCTGATCGCCGCGCTCGGGACGGGGGTTGATCAGGAATTCGATATTGAGAAGCTGCGCTATCATCGCATCATCATCATGACCGATGCGGATATTGACGGCTCGCACATCCGCACGCTGCTGCTGACTTTCTTCTACAACAAAATGCGCCGGCTGATTGAGAACGGGCACCTGTATATCGCCCAGCCACCGCTTTACCGGGCCAAATACAAGAAGTCTGAAAGATACCTGAGCGATGACAGCGAGCTTGACAGCTATGTGCTGGAGAATGCGGTGCTGGATGCGAAAGTCGAGCTGATGAGCGGCGCGAGCAGTGATGCGATCGTGTTTGAAAAGGAAGCGCTTCAGAAGCTGTGTGAAAACCGCATCATCGCCAACCAGGCAACAGAAATACTGGCGGACCGCATTGATCCGCAGGCGCTTTCGGCGCTGAGCAAGCTTGAGCCGCTCGATAGCGCCCGATTCGGTGATCGAGACTATCTCGAGTCATTTGCGATTGACCTGGCCGAAAGCCTGGCCGAAGAGGCAGGCACGTATGCAGTCGAAGTCATTTCAACCGAAAATGACGATGCGACTGAGCGCTACGCAATCAGAATTGTGAAAGAGCACATGGGCAACCGCACTGAGTCCGTTATCGATGATGGCATCGTGCGCTCATCGAGCTACCAGTCCATGACCGCACTGGCCGGTGAGATGCACAGGCATCAGGTCTCGGCGGTCATCGTTCAGCGCGGCGCGAAGTCCGCTGAGTACGTCGATCTTGCGGAAGCAGTGGACTGGCTGATGCAGGATACCCGCAAGGGCATGACGATTCAGCGCTACAAGGGTCTCGGCGAGATGAATGCGGATCAGCTGCGCGAGACGACGATGGATATGAACGAGCGCCTGCTGAGGCGGGTCAAGATCGAGGATTCCTTCATCACTGACGAGACTTTTGAAGTTCTGATGGGCGACAAGGTGCCGCCGCGCCGCGAGTTCATCGAAACCAAAGCTCTGTCCGCGAAGAACATCGACATCTAGCCTGAGCCTGCCGGCGCTGTGGTTGCAGGTGGCGCGAATTGGCCTGTTAGGTCATACGCGATCCAACTTCGACCCGGCATCTGCCCCATTCAAGTTTCAAGAGTGATATAGAAACCGTTTCAATCAGTTACGAGAAGCCAATCGGATCGGTCAAAAGAATTTCATCGTGACCCGGCTGGCGAGCTCGGTAAACTGGAACAATCGGAATCCAGTCAATGCAGCGTTCGCTTCGCTGACAGCACGAACAGCGGAATCTTCGCGTCAAACTGCGTGCCGTCATCAGCAATCATCTGATAGCTTCCCTCCATTGTGCCAACCGGCGTTTCCAGCACTGTTCCGCTGGTGTACTGAAAGGATGCGCCGGGCAGGAGGTGCGGCTGCTCGCCGATCACGCCGTCGCCTCGCACTTCCTGGATCTGCTCGTCGCTGTCTGTCACGATCCAATGCCGTCGCAGCAGCTGGGCGCCGACTGAGCCGAGGTTGGTGATGGTGATGGTGTATGCGAATACATAGCGATTGTCGGAAGGGTCCGAGCGATCATCGAGGTAGTGCGTTTCGACACTGACATGAATGTCGTAATCATTGGCCATCTTGGTTTCTCATTGATTGTTATGCGCGTAGCGCGAAATGAATATTGTGAAAATTTCAGTCCTGCATCTGCAGTCTCAAGGTTCGATATCGTGTCTGATGGCAGTCAGCATCACCGAACAGCACGCCTAAAGTGAAAATTCGCTTCAGACTGTGGCCGACCGGCATCTCGTCCATCATGCCCATGGCGCCGTGCAGTTGAATCGCCTCTTCCGCATTCAGCAGCGCGGCACGCGCGATTTCGCACTTCGCGGCGGAAATGATCATCACGCGCTCCTGTTCATCTGGTGAGTTTACTGCACACGCGGCTTCGCGGCGCATTGACTCTGCCAGCTGACAGCGCATGAACATGTCTACCGCCCGATGCTGAAGCGCCTGAAATGAACTCAGCTTCCGTCCAAACTGGCTGCGGGTCTGGAGATGTTCCAAGGTCATTTCGAGCGCCGCTTCCATCGCGCCAACCAGTTCCGCGCAAATCATGGCATTGGCACAGCATACTGCGGAATTGACGGCGGGCATTGTGTCTTTGCCGCTCAACAGAACTCGGTCTTTGCTCAATTCTACCCTATTGAGGTGAAGATCAGAAATGCGGCTGCCGTCATGCGCGCGGTGATGGGTCAGAGTCACGCCAGCTAGTTGCGCCGAAACAAGGCACAATGACAGCTGGCGCGCATCTGTCCTGTCAGACCCTCTTTTTGCCAGAACCAGAAATTCCGAGGCGGCATTGCCGTATAGCACCGCAGACTTGGTGCCGTTCAGCATGATTCCATCGTCCGTTCCAATCGCGGTTGTCTCAATATTTTCCAAGTCATAGCGCGACTGCGGTTCATAAAGCGCCGGTGAGACAATGATTTCACCAGTGCCGATGCCGTTCAGCAATTCGGACCGAATCGGCTCGTTTTCGGTCTGCTGGATGATCTGAGTGGAAACCACGGCGCTTGGCAGGAACGGGCTGACACACAGTGAGCGGCCAAGCTCTTTCTCCAGCGCCGACACCAGAGCCATTTCACCGCCCAGTCCGCCGAATTCGGCAGACATCGGCAGCAGCATCCAGCCAAGCTCAGCCATCTCGCGCCATTGACCGGCTGAGTAACCCGGCTCTTCGGCAATGATGCCGCGGCGGTTCTCGAATGTGTAATGGGTGTCAAGGAATCGTCGGGCGGCATCCTTGATCAGAGACTGCTGTTCGTATTCTGAAGAATCAGTCATTACGACAGTCCAAGCTCCGCCTTGGCGATGATGTTGCGCTGAATCTCGTTTGAACCAGAGTAGACGGGTGTTTTTCGGTAGTTGAAGTAGTTTCGGGCGGTATCAGCTGGCTGATAGGGATTGGTGGAATCAAACTCAGAGTCGGTCTCAGAAACGTCAATTGCCGCGAAGTGAGCGCAGGCTTGAGCCGTCAGGCGGAACACATCAGATTGAATCTCAGTGCCGCGGATCTTGAGCATCGATGCACCGGTGCCTATGGATTCTGAACGCTGATCGCCCAGCAGCAACCGCCGTTCCGTCAGCTCAAGCGCGTGCAGGGAGCGTTCGATGGAGCAGAATCGTTCGGCGAAATCAACATTGTCGATCAACCGCAAGCCGCCCGGAATCGGGGCGAATGCCAGCTGCGCCAGGCGTTTCATGCTGGCTTTGGTGCGGGAGACCTCTGCGGTGCCGAAGCGTTCGAGGCTCAGCAGGTACTTGCCGATCTCCCAGCCCTGTCCGAGTTCGCCAACGACATTTTCTCTGGGCACGCGCACCTGGTCAAAGAACACCTGATTGACTTCGTGAGTGCCTTCGAAAATGTGCAGCGGCCGCACCGAGACACCGGGCGAGTCAAGATCGATCATCAGGAAAGAGATGCCCAATTGCTTGCGCTCTTCGATGCTTGAGCGAAACAGCCCGAAAATCCAGTCGGCAAGATGTGCCTCGCTGGTCCAGATTTTCGATCCGCTGACAACATACTCATCGCCGTCCTCAATCATCCGGCACTGCAGAGAAGCCAGGTCAGAACCTGAATTCGGCTCTGAAAATCCTTGGCACCAAAATGTGTTTCCATCAAGAATATCTGGCAGAAACCGCTGTTTCTGCCGCTCGGTGCCGTATTCAAACAGGGTCGGCCCCAGCATGCCCACTCCATAAATCATAAGGCGCGGCGCGTCATTGAGCGACAGTTCCTGCTCGAAGATGTACTGCTGCTCATCACTCCAGCCCGGGCCGCCATAGTGTGTCGGCCACGAAGGACAGCACCAGCCGCCGTTGTCGCGCAATGTCCGATGCCAGCTCACCTGGGCTTCGCGCGGCAGATCCATGCGCTCTCCGGCGACCTGTCGTCGAGTGCTGGCGGGGAGATTCGCGCGTATGAAATTCCGCACGTCCAGCCTGAAATTCTCAAGCTCCGGACTGAATGGGGGCGCGCTTAGCATGAGCGTGTCTGAAATTCGACTGAATGTATGATCCGCTGAACCAAACCAATTTTAATACAGCGATTATGCAGGATTTCGAACTTACCTAGACTTTCGCGGCCAAGTCGCGGATGCGCTCGCACGAAACTTTGAGATTTCGGTCTGATTCGCCGATGTTCATTCTCAGAATGCCGGCGCCGCTCGGTCCGAAGGCGGAGCAGGGCAGTACTGCAATGTCGTACTCGTTCAGGAGCCGCCACGCGAAATCGTTGGCGCTGATCTGCAGTCCTCGGATATCGAATGTGACAAACATGCCGAATTTCGATCCGCGCACCGTCATACCGGAGATTTCGTCCAGCAAAGACACAACCATCTTCCGCTTCCGGTTGATATTGCTGCGGATCACCGCTTCGATTTCTGCTGAGTGGGCCAGAGCCGCAAAAGCGGCATCCTGTGTGAACATCGGCAGCCCGTAGCTCATGCACAGAGACAGGCTGAAAAGCCGGTCGATCAGCGCTTCGGCGGCAATCACCCATCCCACCCGCCAGCCGGTCATGCGGTGCGATTTCGAGACGCTTGACACTGTGATGCAGTGCTCAAAGGCGCCGGGCAGCGACGCGGGAGAGCGAAAGGTGCCCGGATCAGCAAAAAAGGCATAGACTTCATCGCTGATCAGCAGAATCTCCCGGTCTTTGCACAGATCAACAAGCTCCGCGATAAAGTCCAGCGGGTAAATCATGCCGGAGGGGTTGTGCGGGGAGTTTATGACGATGGCGCGGGTCCTGCCGGTGATCTTCTCGGCAATGTCATCAATGGACGGCAGAAAGTCTCGCTCCGGCGATGTTGGCACCGCGGTGATGGAAGCGCCGCCGATAGAGAAAGTGGCCGGATATGTTGCGTAGTAGGGCTCGATGATCAACGCGTCGTTGCCGGACTCCAGAATGCACAGCGAAGTGGCGAAAAGCGCGTTCTGCGCACCGGACAGAATGGCGACATTGGCCATTGAGACCGACTGCCCCCAGCGTTCCGAATAGTGCGCCGCAACCGCTTCGCGCAAGTGCGTCTCACCGCCGATTTCGCTGTAGTGGTGGCGTCCTTTTTCAAGGCTGTCAAGCGCCGCGTAGAGAATCGCGGACGGTGTGGACTCCATCATTTCCTGTCCAATTGAAAGGACGATGATGTCATCGCCCTGAAGCTGGCGATTCACTGCGGCATAATGAATGTCCCAAGCGTCTGCGCCAGGCCCGCTGACGCGGTCAGAGAGTCTGGTAAACTTCATCCCTAGCCCCGCTCCTTTCTCGAAAGATGATTCTGCTCTCAAACATAAAAGCCTGGGCGCGATGGCCCAGGAATTTACATAGAATACACTGCATGGCCACGCTGATTCAGAACTCTTGACATGATTTTCGAGCCATTCAATCGCCCTGTTGCGCGCTTCAAGGATTTTCGCCGCGATGTCGGGGGAATTTATTTCGGCACCGCGCTGGTTGCGTTTCTTTTTTCCAGCACCGGACCGGTTGCCATCATCATCTCTGTGGGCTTGGGCGGTGGACTGACGGAAACCGAAATCGGCTCGTGGATATTTGCGGTATTCGTTGTCAGCGGTCTGATCACGATCGGATTCTCGCTTGCCTATCGTCAGCCGCTCAGTTTCGCCTGGACAATTCCCGGTACGGTGCTGCTGGCTTCCGCACTCGACCATTTGAGTTTTGCGGAAGTGATCGGCGCGTTCTGGGTGACTGCGTTGCTGCTGATTGCGGTTGGAGCTTCGGGCGGTGTTCGCAAAGCGCTCCGCTACATGCCGCTTCCGATTGTACTGGCGATGGTTGCAGGGGTCTTTCTGCAATTCGGACTTGATCTGGTGCTGGCGTTCGAGCATGAGCTGCTGCTGTCATCGGTGATGGTGCTGGCGTATGTCGGGGTCATGGTCGTTCCGAGCCTGAGTGCGGTTGTGCCGCCGGTTGTGATGACACTGATCGCGGGTGTTGCGGTCGTCCTGATCACCGGAGATTTCAGCATGGATCAGAGCGAGATTCAGTGGGTGGCGCGGCCAGTTCTGCAGATGCCGCAGTTCAGTCAGCAGGCTCTGCTTGAGTTGGTTGTGCCGCTGGCTGTCACAGTGCTGGCGGCGCAGAATGCCCAAGGTTTCGCAGTGCTGATGAACGCCGGGCACAGACCGCCGGTCAACAACATGACTTTCGCGTGCGGCGTGGGTTCCGCGTGCACTGCGCTGTTCGGCGGGGTTTCAGCCTGTGTCACCGGTGTCGCCAATGCGGTGCTGGTGAGCGGCGGGGAAAGGCTTCGGCAATACACTGCCGGAGTCATATTCGGCGTCATGCACATCGCATTCGGGTTTCTGGCATTCGCGGCGACCTGGCTGATCCTGAAGCTGCCGGCTGAGTTTATCGCGGTGCTGAGCGGCCTGGCGTTGCTGCCCGTTTTGCTGCGAGCCTTTGTAGTCGCGTTCTCAGCCCGATTCCAGATGAGTGCGCTGGTTACTTTGCTGGTGACCGTCTCTGAAATTTCGATTTGGAATATCGGCGCGCCGTTCTGGGCGCTGGTCATCGGATTGGGAGTTGCGATGTCAGTTGAGCGAGAAGACTGGCGCGAGCACCTGAGTCAGGATGGCCAGAATTCGGTTCGCTCAGAAAATTGAATCCAACTGGCACGCGGGTGGTGTTGGTGCGTCTGAAAAAGCAGGCTGGTGGCTATGGGTGGACTCGAACCACCGACTTCGGCATTATGAGTGCCGCGCTCTAACCGACTGAGCTACATAGCCACTGGGGATTTGGGGCTTGCTGGTTTGGGCCTGAAATGTCAATCCCAGGGCGGTTGTGCCAATGGAATTGACAGAAATTGTCCACTTTGGATGGCAGACGCAATTGTATTCAATTGGCGCGAACTGCGACAGACGAATTTGAGGCGAATTTTCGGTGAAAGGCTAACTCTAGCCTGACATCGGCAAATGAAGCACGTGCTGTGAATCGCCAAGCGAAACAGCGCCGGGCAGGTTGAAATGCCTGCCATCCAAGATTTCCTCCACTGACAGCATTTGAATCTTGGGGTAAAGCTGCCCCAGCACATCCAGATGTCCCGCTTCGCCAATCAGCCTTTGAAAATTCTGAAGCTTTCGGCCTTCAACGGGTCTCATTGTTATCAATCCGGCCATCAAAGCTTCCTCGCGTTCCAAAACACTATGCAATGCACGCAGGTCAGCAATGGTGACATTGGCGCCGCCTTTGACCTCCAAAAGCATGCTCTGCAAGTCAGGCTCTCCCGGAACCGCGAAATAAATTCGTCCGTCAATGCCTCCATCTGCAGTTCTCTTGGTCGTGACGAAACCATCAACTTCCTCGACCGCCCATTTTTGGAAGTGGTACTTGTCCCGCTCCCAAAGGTCCTGTGCGCCTTCCATGCTGCGAGGCTCGCCTTCAATGACGAAATCTGTACCTTCTTCCAGCCGCATCCGCATCTCCAGTCGTTCTTTCACGACCCGCTTGATGGCGTGAATGGCGATATCGACTCCGATCCATTGACGATTCAACAGGTGGGCCGCTTCCAGTGTAGTCGCACAGCCGCAGAATGGATCGAACACCACATCCCCTTCATCAGTACTTGCCTCGATGAGTCTTCTCAACAGCTCAACTGGCTTTTGTGTATCGTAACCCAGCCGCTCGTCACCCTGAGCTGGCAATATGTCAACTATGATGTCTTGTGCAGGCACTCCTGGCATAACTTCAAGATAACGCTTGAAGCTCGGAACACTACCTCTTGGAGGCCAATAAATTAAGTCTTGCTTGTCAAGAACATCCAGGCGTTCTTGCACTGACATCTCTGAATATCCGTCTGGGCGTCGAAACCAATTGGGCAAAACACGGTCGGGCAGTGCCCAGTGGCGACCAGCAACAGTCGGATTGTAACCTCTCCATGCCTGTCCAGATGCGCCAGAGCGTATCCCAGACCCAGTAAGGTCAGATCTTCGGTGGCGGCCGTGTTGATCTTCATGTCTGTAGTTCCTGTCCAAATATTCCTGATCGTATTCCTGATAGACAGGATTCCATTTGTATTGGTCAGTTACCGAATAGAAAAAAATCGTATCGTGGATAGGCCCAAATTTATTCGCTGAATTTTGTGCGCTTGTTCTCTTCCAGATAATTTCGTTTCTGAAATTTTTGTGGCCGAAGATCGTATCCATCAGCACCTTGATGTAATGTCCCGCTTCTGGATCACAGTGCAGATAAATGCTGCCAGTTGGTTTCAACAGCCCGCGCATTTGCAGCAGTCGCTGTGTCATGTACGCAAGATAGGCCAGTAAGCTTGGGTTCGACCGACGCAGAGCATTCATCCAAAGTCGCCAGAACTCAGCTACATCATCATCCAAACCCGCTTCGCGCATAAGAATCGGAGTCTGCTGAATGATGCGTTCATGCTCCTGGTTCAGCGTCCAAGTATCGCAGAATGCTTCAATCTGATCGGGCAGTGGCCGGCCTGTCTCATCTTTGTAGATCGCGTTGTAGTTCCGATTTGACTTGAACGGAGGATCAAGGTAAATCAAGTCAACGCTGGCAAGCGGTATCTTGTTCTGCATGACTGTCAGGCAGTCGCCGTAATACAATCTGTTCATTGGAAGAGCCCTCGTAAGGAAGTGCCATCTACGTTGGAAGTCGCTGTTTCGTTCGTTTCGCGATCTTTAAAAATGAGACTCTCTGAATCTCGCCGATTAAATTTTTGAAACTCACCCCTGATGTTTTTTTCCTCAACTTCCGCAATTCCAAGCAGAAGGTCAGCTTCTATTGCCGCCATTTCAGCGGATATGCGCTGCTGCATGGACCAAGCAGTTTTTTGATTCAGGTTCAAATCTCTTCCTAACTGATGACTCGAAATTCCATGCTTGGCATTGACTGTCAGACAGATGGCAGTGAACCACTTTTGCAATGGGATTTTTGTTTTGCTGAAAATTGTGCCTGCCAAAACGTTGAAGCTTGATTTGCAGCTGTGGCAGTTCCATCGGCCTGTTCTGCCGCTATCGCCCTTGCGAGCGACATGTCTGCTATCGCAGTATGGGCATCTGGGCTTGCCATTCCATCGAGTCTGTTCAAGAAATTCAATGCAAGATTCCTGGTCAGGATATCTTGTGAATACGGTCATTAGATTCAATTTTGAAGCCCCTAAATTTTGATATATACAATTTTAGGGATTTTTCTTCAAAAGTCAAGCCCGTATCTACTCATTGCGATATACTATTTTACCTGTCGCATTGACAAAAATCTGAGCAGGACTTAGAATTTCTATTCTGAGTGAGCCCTGTTGCGTGCTTTCACTACCTGTTGCAATTCGCAGCGAATAAAATCACAAGTAGGCAAAATCGGTGAAAATCTCCACATGGAATGTAAATTCGATCAGAGTGCGCCTGGGGCATCTGAAAGATTGGGCTGGGCAGCAGACGCCCGATGTGATCTGTCTTCAGGAAACCAAGATCGTTGATGAACTGTTTCCCGTCGACGGTGCTGCCGAGGCGGGCTACAGCGTCACCTTTTTTGGACAGAAAACCTATAACGGCGTCGCAACGCTCGCCAAAGGCAAGATGGAAGATGTCGTAACCGGCATCCCCGGCTATGACGACCCGCAGCGGCGCGTGCTGTCGGTAACGGTGGACGGGGTTCGCATCATCAACGTATACGTGCCGAACGGCAAAGCGGTTGATTCCGACAAGTATTTCTACAAGCTTGAATGGCTCAACCACCTGAACCAGTTTGTGGAGCAGGAGCTGGCAAGAAACGACAGACTGGTAATTGTCGGTGACTACAACATTGCGCCGGCAGATGCTGATGTTCACGACCCGGAGGAATGGCAGGGCAAGATTCTATGCAGCGATGCGGAGCGCGAGCAGTTTCAGAGCCTCATCGCACTGGGTCTCAACGATTCCTTCAGGCTGTTCGAGCAGCCTGAACGCAGTTTTTCATGGTGGGACTACAGAGCGGCGGGGTTTCGGCGCGACCTCGGCCTTCGCATTGATCATATCTTGATCAGTGACGCGCTGCGGGATCAGTGCGTTCGCTGCGACATTGACAAGGAGCCGCGCAGATGGGAGCGGCCCTCCGATCACGCCCCGGTGCTGGCTGAAATCGCCGGCTGAATGCGGTATCAGGCGGCGCAGCCTATGCGTTGCATCCCTCAGTAACCCGATCGAGACCGGCGAGGTCCTGGTAGGTTTCGCAGTCATTGAATCCACTGGCGGCGAATCTCTCCCGCACCGAGCTGCCCTGGCTGCAGCCATGCTCGATAACCAGCCAGCCGCCGGGCTTGAGGAATTCTCGAACGCCCATCAGGATGCTTTGAATTGATTCAAACCCCTCCCGGCCGCCATTCAATGCGATCTGCGGCTCAAACTGCATGAATCTGTTCTTGAGACACGGATCATTATCGGCGATATAGGGCGGATTGGCCGCGATGACATCAAATTGCCGGTTTGGCAGCGCCTCCGTCCAGCAGCCGCGACGGAACTCTACGTTGCCGAGTCCCAGTGCCGCGCGGTTCCGCTCTGCCACTTCAAGCGCCTCATTGGAAAGATCGGTTGCTGTGATCAAGGCATGCGGAAGCTCGTCGGCAAGCGCGAATGCAATGCATCCGGAACCGGTGCCCAGATCGGCGATCATCGGATTATGGCGGGAGCGGCAATGATGAAGCGCGCGTTCTACCACCAGCTCTGTTTCTGGACGCGGCACAAGCGTCGCGGAACTGACCTTGAGATCAATGGTCCAGAACGCTTTCGATCCAGTGATGTAGGCGACCGGCTCACCTGCCATCCGACGCTGCAGCAGATGCTTGAAACTCTCTTCCTGATCAGCGCTGAGTTCAGTGGACTCGATGAGCTCAAGCATGCCGCGATCAAGCGAGAGCGCTTCCGAGAGCAGCAGGTCTGCATCCAGCGCGGCGGTGCCGCTTGCTTCGCTCAGCAGCGCGCGGGCCGCCCGCCTTGCCGCACCTACCGTCGCTGATGCCAGGCTCATTGCTGAAAGGCGCTCATGTCTGCCATCAATCCCGCCTGGTACTCCGTTGTCAGCTGCTCGATAATGGGCTGCATGTCACCCGCCATCAGCTCATCAAGCTTGTAGAGCGTCAGGTTGATTCGGTGATCGGTCACGCGATTCTGCGGGAAGTTGTAGGTTCGAATGCGCTCCGAGCGGTCTCCGCTGCCCACCATCAACCGGCGCGCCTCAGTCCGTTCATCATGCTGTTTTTGAATTTCAGCCTGCAGCAGCCGCGCCCGCAGCATCGCCATCGCGCGCGCCCGGTTCTGGTGCTGCGAGCGCTCATCTTGGCATTCGACTACGATCCCCGATGGCAGGTGTGTGATGCGCACCGCAGAGTCGGTGCGATTGACGTGCTGCCCGCCGGCGCCGGATGCGCGGTAGGTGTCCACGCGCAAATCCTGGGCATCGATCGCAACATCATCAATCTTGTCAGCTTCCGGAAGAATCGCGACCGTGCAGGCTGATGTGTGAATCCGCCCCTGCGCTTCGGTTTTCGGGACCCGCTGCACACGGTGTGCGCCGGACTCGAACTTGAGCTTGGAGTAAGCGCCTTTGCCCACCACCCGCAGAATCAATTCCTTGTATCCGCCATGCTCGCCCTCATGCTCGCTGACCGTCTCGCTGGTCCAGCCCTGATTCTGGACATAAAGCTTGTACATGCGGGCCAGATCGCCCGCAAAGATCGCCGCCTCGTCACCCCCGGTGCCGGCGCGAATCTCAAGAAAAATATTGCGATTGTCATTTGGGTCGCTCGGCAGAAGCAGGATCTGAAGTTCGCTGAGCGCGGTCTCAAGGCTGCTCTCGATGTCAGCCGCCTCTTCCGCCGCGACTGCCTGAATTTGCGGATCTGGGTCGTCAAGCAGGGATTTCACCTCCGCGAGCTCCGCTTCCAGATCGCGGTACTTTTCGTAGGTCTGCACGATTCCGGAAAGCTCAGACAGCTCGATCGACAGTTCGCGGAAGCGGTTCGGCTGCTGATAGACTTCAGGATCGGACAGGCTTTGGTTGAGTGCCGCGCTTCGCTCGACAAGCACCTCAAGTTTTTCTCTCAATGAGTCTTTCATTGCGCAGAATCGACAGGTGAGACTGGATGACAGGGGCGAGTCGCAACTGTCAGCGGAGAAATTTGAATCCGAATTGACAGGCAACTCTATCATTATAATTAAGTGAGCAGTTGCCGCACCGTTGCGACGAATTCAGGACCTCAGGACCGGCGGAACAATCTGCGCGGGTCCGAAGTCTGTGACGACCGGCAGACTGCTCTATTGATTTGTTCAAGTGCCTGGCGGCACGATCAATTTACCGGCATTGCATCTCTGGTTGCCGCTTCTTATGACAATTTCAACCTTGAAAATCCTGTCTTTTTCAAGCCCCCGCCTTGCGTTGATGGCTCTCATATCCACCGCCTTGCTATCGGCTGGCTGTGTGGCGCCGCCGCAGGAAGCGGAATCATTGATCGATTCAGGCGCCGCTGACACTGAGCAGGTGTTTGAAGCGCCCCCGATGGAGCTTTCAGCGGAGATACTGTATGGACTTCTGACCGCGGAGCTGTCTTACTTCAGGAATGATGTTCCGACCTCTCTTGAGATTCTGGAGAAGCTGGCCTTTGAAACCAGCGATCCTCGAATCGCTGAGCTCGTTTCCGTGCGCGCCATCAATCAGAGGCAGTTCGATGTCGCCTCCAACACAACGGACCTCTGGGTGACGCTGAAGCCGGATTCCGAATCCGCATGGTTCGCGAATGCGGTGTCCATGGTTGCGACGCAGAAATTCGATCAGGCGGTTGAGGGATTTCAGCGGATGCTGGAGCTGTCAACGGAACCGGAGCAGACTGCGATCCAGAAAATCGGCCGGACTTTGAGCAGCAACGTGAAACCGGATCAGGCTTACGAGCTGTTTGAGAGAATTATTTCAGCAAAGCCGGACAGCCTGATCGGCCGGCTGCAGATGATCCAACTTGCAATCAACGCTGAAAAAAGCGATGCATTGGTCGAAGAGCTGATCGCCAGCGGATTCGAGATTGAACCAGACTCTGATGAGCTCGCCGCGGTTTTGTTCTCCTTCTATCTGGATCGCGAGAGGAGAGCGGAGGCACTGGCATTTGCGGACACATTTCTGGCTCGGAATCCGGATTCACTGCAGCTGCGCCACGCTTATGCGCGATATCTTGCGGATGAGGGACTTTATCAGGAAGCAGTCAAGGAGTATGAGAGAATTGGCGATGCTGAATCGCTGTTCATGCTGGGCAATCTGCATGAGCAGGCGAATTTTCTGGAACTGTCGCGCGACAAATACCTGGCTTTTCACGAAATACAGCCGGATAACCAGCGGGTCTTCATCAGCCTTGCGGAGCTTGCCCTGAAGCAGAAGCAGTTCGACGAGGCAAGTGTCTGGATCAGCCGGCTCACAAATCGAAATTTCGGATTCAGCCGCTATCTGCTGACCGCCAAATACGTTGCCGGCACGCACAGCGTCGAAGAGGCGGTGGCACTGCTGGAGGAATATCCCACAGAAAACCAGCACGAGCGGATTCGGGTCATATTGGTGATTGAAGGGCTTTATCGCGAATTCGGGCAGATCGGGCAGGCGCTGTCGGTGATCGATTCCGCACTGGCGGAGTTTCCGAACAACACCACTTTGCTGATCGCGAAAAGCTACACGGCTGCGGAGCTGAAACTGATCGGCGAGGTGGAATCTGCCGTCGGCGCGATTCTTGCGCAGCAGCCTGAAAATGCACTGGCGCTGAATGCGCTCGGCTATACGCTGATTGACCAGACTGATCGTCTGGAAGAGGGAACGCGCTATATCGAGCAGGCGCTGATGCTCAAACCGAACGATCCATACATCTTGGACAGCATGGGCTGGGCGCACTTCAAGCAGGGCAATTACGACTCAGCCATTGAACTGCTGAAAACCGCGATCTCGCGGCGGGATGATCCAGTCATGGCCGCACACCTGGGCGAAGTTTACTGGACATTGGGCCGCACCCAGAAGGCCATGCAGATCTGGAATCAGGCGCGCAAGAAGTCGCCTGACAATGAGATTCTCGTTGAGACAATCGAACGCCTGGCCGGCCAATGAAGGCGCGGCTGGCTTTTCTGGCCATCGCGTTCATTCTGGCTGGATGCTCGACACAGCAGAAAGTCATCCAGTCTTTTGATGCGGAGCTGCGCGATGCGCACCTGAGAACCCTCGCGTCGATCGACAGCTGGCAGATCAGAGGCAGGCTCAGCATTCGCACAGACCGGGGCGGACAGATCGGCCGGATCGCCTGGACGCGCCGCGGCGCAAGCCATCAGATTGATGTGTATGGAAGCCTGGGTTCCGGGCATGTTCGAATTTCTGAGGAGCCCGGCGAGACGGCGCTGGCTGACTCGGAAGGTGTGACCCTGATTGGATCAAGCGCGCAGGAAGTGCTTGAGGCGTACCTCGGATGGCGCTTTCCCGCAGAGGAATTGAAATCGTGGATTGTCGGCGCCGCGTCCCCGCGCATGTCCTCGCGGCGGGAGTGGGATACGCACGGGCATCTGAGGCAGATTGAGCAGGCAGGCTGGCAGGTGACGCTCTCGCGCTATTCGGAGTTTGACGGCTATGAGCTGCCCACTCGTTTTCAGGTGGCTGCGCGCGAAGAGCTGCAGCGGCAGATGGCGCGGTCGCGGCCTGACGAGGAGCGTCCATCGCAGATCAGGCTGGTGATCAACAGCTGGGCGGTCGATTGAATCAAGCGGGGTTCAGAAATTGCTGATTCGGCAGGCGCCGGCCAAGATCAACCTGTTTCTGCACATTGTCGGGCGATTCGATGATGGCTACCACGATCTGCAGACAGCTTATCAGCTGCTTGACTGGTGTGATGAGCTTGAGTTCGAACCGACTCAGGACGGTCAGATTCGCCGCGGAATTCCAATTGCCGGCGTTGCGGAATCGGAAGACATCACGATTCGCGCCGCGCGCCGTCTCAGGGAGCGGTTTGCCGGTGAGCGGGGCGCCATCATCCGCTGCCGGAAGCGACTGCCGATCGGCGCGGGTCTGGGCGGCGGCAGTTCAGATGCCGCTGCGACGCTGCTCGCATTGAATGAGTTATGGGGGCTGGGCGCAACCAGAGCGCAGCTGGCGAGAATCGGCGCCGAAATCGGCGCGGATGTGCCTGTGTTTGTGCACGGAAAGAATGCCTGGGCTGAAGGCCGGGGCGATGCGCTTTCAGATATCTCGATTCCTGAACAGCTTTATGTTGTGATCTACCCCGATTGTTCAATATCAACCGCCCGGGTGTATCGCGAGTTCAAGGGCACGCCGTTTCGCGCTAGAATCACACCTGCCGAGTTCCATAGATGCGGGCTTGGCAATGATCTCGAAGCGGCTGCCTGCCGGCTTTATCCTGAAGTGCGCGCGCTGATTGAGCGGCTGAAGTCTTGGGGCGAGCCCCGGATGACGGGTTCCGGCAGTGCGGTCTTCATGCCAGTTGAGAGCCGTGATGCAGGCGAGTCGATACTGTCGGCATTGCCGTCCGCCTGGATGAAGCGCGTCTGTGTCGGACAGGCGAGTTGAGCGTCTGCCCTGAAGTCAGCTCAGGCGGCAGGCGATGCGTTCGCCGAGCCATTCGACCAGATTCTCTTGGTGACGATGAAGTAAGGCAGAATCAGAGCCAAGGCTGAAACCAGCTTCACCGCGTAGTCGCCCAGTGACCAGGTAACCCACGGCAGACCGGTGCCGGCAAAAGCGATGCTGTAAAAGATGACTGTGTCGACAGTTGAGGCGATGCTGGATGAGATCAGCGGCGCGTGCCACCAGTTTCTGTGGCGCAGCCGGTCAAACACGCCGATGTTGGTGAGCTGGCCGATGATGAACGCACTGCCCGACGCCAGTGCGATACGCGGCGAAGCCAGCCAGAAAGACAGCACTACCGCAACAGCAAATCCAACATAGGCCACAGAGCGGGCGCGCGATGCGCCAAGCCGCCGATTGATCAGGTCCGATATCAGGAAGCTGATGGGGAAGCTGAAGTGCCCCCAGGTCAGCCAGTCGTTGATCGGATAGCCTACCAGAATGTTCGAGGCCGTGATTACAGCGGCCATCGCAACGACACCCGGCAACAGGGCGCGTACAGTGCCTGAAGCGCTCATCGATGACCAAGCGTCGCACGCGGCTATTGGGACTCGGGCATCTCGCCGACGAGCAGCTGCGGGTCCAGTCGGGAGGAGAACAGATTGATGCGCCAGTCCAGATGCGGTCCGGTGCTGCGCCCGGACGAGCCGACGGTGGCGATCACATTGTTCTTCTCGACGTAGTCGCCCACTTCGACCAGAATCTCATCCAGATGCAGGAATGCGGAGGACAGCCCGAAACCGTGATCAAGGATCATGGTGGCGCCGGAGAAGAACATGTCCGGATGCGTCACAGTGACCACGCCGCTCGCCGGCGCGCGGACCGGAGTGCCGGTTGGCGCATGGATATCAATGCCGTAGTGCGGTCTGCGCGGTTCGCCGTTCAGGATGCGCTGACTGCCATAGACCCCGGTGATCACGCCCTGAATCGGCCAGTCGAACTTGTCCAGGAAATCAAGCCGGTCGTCATCGATCTCGCGGGCCTTTCGAATCACTTTGACATCTTCCCGAATTCGCTTGAGATCCTCTTCAGACGGACTGACCTGGCTCGGCGGCAGGCCGTCGATGCGCTGAATCTCGTATTCGCGCTCACTGATCTGGATGGCGCTGATGAACATCTCCCCGTCCGGGCGCATTACAGCAAGCTGCCAGCTGAGTTTTGCATCGCGTCCGAAACCGATCAGAAAATCCCCGTTTTGAGACACTCGGATCAGCCGGCCGTCAACCAGCACTTTCGCGCCCGGCGCCGTTGACCCGAAAAGCAGTCCGCCTTGAGTGAAGGCGCCGCTCAGAACCGCGCCGCGCTCAGGCGTTGAGTTCGAATCCGCAATTGACGCGGCGCTCATCGCGCCGAGCAGCAGCGCGAACGCGGCGAAGCTGCCAAGAATTTTCAGGCACAGTCGAGTCATGCGGCCAGCATCAGTGTTTTGAGCTCTTCCGGGTCGCTGGAGATTCGCCGATAGCGTTCCGGCAGGCAGACAATTTCCTTGAGCTGATCCGGCAGCGGCACGCTCAAATCAAGCGTGAGTTCGATGGTTTCCGGAAACTTTGCCGGATGGGCTGTGGCGACCGCCACCATCGGTGACGCCAGCTTGCCGCGCATGCGGAAGACTGCGCTGAGCGCCACTGCGGAATGCGGATCGATTATCTCGCCTGTATTCGCGTAGTGGCGGGCGATTGTCTCGCAGGTTTGGGCGTCATTGACCCGGCAGGCGCTGAACTGCTCGCGGGCCTGCTGCAGCTTCTCCTGCTCGACACTGAAACTGCCGGTCTGCTTCAGGCTGCGCATCAGGCTGTCAATCCGATCGCCATCGCGGTCGTAAAGCTCAAACAGAAATCGCTCGAAGTTGCTTGAGACCTCAATGTCCATACTGGGTGTGACGGTCTGTTTCACACCATGTTTTTTCATCTCGCCGCTCTCAAAGAACCGCGTCAGGATGTCATTGGCATTGGAACAGACCGCAATCTGACCCACTGGCAGCCCCATTTTCGCCGCGGTCCAGGCGGCGAACACATTGCCGAAGTTTCCGGTGGGAATGGCGAAACTCACCTCGACATCCGGCGCTCCCAGCTGCAGTGCGGCGTAGAAGTAATAGGCGACCTGAGCTGAGATTCTGCCCCAGTTGATCGAATTGACCGCGCCCAGGGCATGGTGCCGCCGCACCTCCCGATCGCTGAAAATTGTCTTGACCATCGCCTGGCAGTCATCGAATGTGCCATCGACCGCGTAATTGAAGATGTTTCGATCCTGGCTGGTTGTCATCTGGCGCCGCTGCATCTCAGAGACGCGCTGAAACGGGTGCAGCATATACAGATCAATCGTATCGCAGCCCGAGACGGCGCTGATCGCCGCCGATCCGGTATCGCCGGAAGTGGCGCCGACAACGGTCAGGCGCTGGCTGCGCCTGCTGAGACTCCAGTCCATGAATCTGCCGAGAAACTGGAGCGCATAGTCTTTGAATGAAAGCGTGGGCCCATGAAACAGTTCAAGCATGTGCACATTCGGGCTTAGTTCGCGAAGCGGCGCGATGTCCGGATGGTCAAATCGGGCATAAGCGTCAGAGACGATCAGGTGAAGCTGATCGCGCGGCACGCTGTCAGCGGCAAATTTCTGCAGCACCTCAAGCGCCACCTCGCGATACGAGCAGTCGGTCAGAGACCGCAGTTCCTTTTCGCTGAATTTCGGCCATCGGGCAGGAACGTAAAGGCCGCCGTCGGAAGCCAGACCGCAGGTTGCGGCCTGCTCGAAATCGAGGGCGGGGCTGTCTCCCCGCGTGCTGATGTACTGCATGGATTTGCTGGTCTGAATTCAGGAATCGCGAAGCTTTGAAAGGAGGTCCTTGTGTTGCGCGGCAGCTTTGCCTGAATGGGCGGTGGATTGGCGCTTCAAAGGAAAATTTTACAGCATTGATGCCTTGAAATCGATTGCGCTGAGGGCGTGACTGGCAGAAGATGAAGGTTTTCGGGCCTTTGCGACAAGCGGCTGAATCCGTTGCTCTGGCTGTCAACGCAAGTCTGACGCCGACAGAAGAAATTATTTGCAAGGGCGCCCGAAAACAGCTGTCAGTGAGAAAAATATTTTCAACAAATTTGAGATTTTCAATAACCCGCGCGGCAATCAATTCACTGCGCGATATCGGCAATTCGACGGCGCGCCAACATTCAAATTGGACATTTGTATAGTGAATGTGATAATATGCCATCATTATTTTGGTGCTTACGCGAGGTAAAGCAGCCATCATTCAAACAACAATACATAAATAAATTTGCAGACTCAGAGGAGTCGGAGGGTTGAAATGGAACAGTTGAACTCGATTATCAACGAAATTAACGCGTTTGCCTGGGGGCCGCCGATGCTGGGTATGCTGGGGGTAACCGGCGTACTGCTGACATTGGGACTGGTCTTCATGCCGTGGCGCAAGGTCGTATACGGTTTCAAACTCCTGTTCGCCAAAGATCAGGCCGAAGGCGAAGGTGAAGTCAAACCGTTCAATGCGCTGATGACCGCGCTTTCAGCCACAGTCGGTACCGGAAACATCGCCGGTGTCGCAACAGCAATCGCACTCGGTGGTCCGGGGGCGATTTTTTATATGTGGCTGATCGCACTTTTCGGCATGGCAACGAAATATGCCGAGGCGGTCTGTGCGGTAAAGTACAGAGAGGTCGACAAGAACGGCAAATATGTCGGCGGTCCGATGTACTACCTCAGAAACGGCGTCGGGCAGTTCGCACCTGAACTCGGCAAGTATCTGGGGCTTGCATTCGCCATTTTCGGCGCAGTGGCGGCCTTTGGAATCGGCAATGCAGTGCAGGTGAACTCAATGGCGGCCGCGTTGGATTCCAGTTTCAGTCTTCCGACCTGGATTACTGGAATCATTGTTGCGGCGCTTGTCGGGTTCGTGATTCTCGGCGGCATTCGCCGAATCGGTGATGTTGCCGGTAAACTGGTGCCGGCGATGATCGTGCTCTACATCGGTGCCTCAGTCATCATCATCCTGCTGAATATCACCAAGGTGCCGGAAGCGATCGGCATGATCTTCACCTATGCATTCAATCCAGCGGCGGCGACCGGCGGGTTTGCCGGTGCGGCAGTTGCGGCAGCCATCCGCTTCGGTGTGGCGCGCGGCGTGTTCTCGAATGAGTCAGGACTCGGGTCAGCGGCAATCGCGCATGCGGCCGCGCAGACGAACAATCCGGTCAGACAGGGCATCATCGCGATGCTGGGAACATTCATTGACACGCTGGTGGTCTGCACCATGACCGCTCTGGTGATCCTGACTTCTGGCGCGTGGACTTTCATCGCTCCGGAAGGCGGCGGTTACACCGGTGCAGTGCTGACTTCGCAGGCTTTCAATGCCAGTATCGGCGGCGGGCAGTACATCGTAACCATTGCGCTGGTGGTGTTCGCGTTCACCACCATCCTGGGCTGGTCCTACTATGGCGAACGGTGCTGGCAGTACATGTTCAGCGAGAAGAGCGTGATGATTTATCGGGCGTTCTGGGTGCTGGCGGCCCTGTCCTTCGCCAATGTCAAGGTGGATTTCGTGTGGAATCTGTCCGACACGCTGAACGGTCTGATGGCAGTGCCCAATCTGATCGGTCTGCTATTGTTGGCGCCCATGGTCTTCAAGGTGACGCGCGATTACTTTGAAGAGCAGGGAACGCCGCTTAGCAGAACCAAACTATAAAGCGCGCTATCGCATAATAGCATTTGCTGTTAACTGATCCCCGGTGATCCGATTCAAAGGATCACCGGGGATTTTTTTTGATGGGAAGGACTTCGGCTGAATCAGATTCAAAAATTCAGAGCTTGCTGCAAGCAAATCTGTGTCTGAATTGATTTCTGGATTTTGAATCCCGCCTTTGGCAGCGGCGGGCAGCACAAGATGACTGATTTTTAGATCAGCCGCCCAGGAACAGTTCGCCGACTTTCGGATTGGAGAGCAGGTCCTCGCCTTTGCCTGCAATGGCCAGTTGCCCTGACACCAGCACATAGCCGATATCGGCGAACTCGAGGCCCTTTTTGGCATTCTGCTCGACCATGATGATGGTCTTGCCATCCTTGTGCTGAAGCTCGTCCAGTATTTCAAAAACCATGTCGATGAAGCGCGGCTCCAGTCCGATCGACGGCTCATCAACCAGCAGCAGAGAGGGCTCCATGACCAGCGCCCGCGAAATCTCCAGCAGCCGCCTCTCGCCGCCTGACAGCACTTTGGCCTGGTGCTTGCGCCGCGCCGCGAGTCTGGGATAGCGATCGAAAATCTTCTCTGCGCTCTGCTTGGCCTCGTTGGGGTGAGGTTTCAGAAATCCGCCCATCCACAGATTCTCCTCAACAGTCATGCCCGGAAAGATTGACTTGTCCTGCAGAATGTAGGCGATGCCCGCGGCCGACAGCTTCTGATTCGGTGTCAATTTCGTGACATCCATCGGCGCATCCGGCGGTCCGACCGTAATCTGTCCCGAGTAGATCTGGGTGAACCCGAAGATCGAATGCAGGATGGTGGACTTGCCGGCGCCGTTCGGTCCGATCAGGCACAGCGACTGCCTTTGCCCCACCCGCAGGTTGAAGTCGTGCAGAATCTCCATCTTTCCATATCCGGCATTGAGCTGATTGATGGTGACAAACGGTTCGCCGTCAACAAGCCGGTCAAGCGCTTCGATGGAGATGTGCTCGGCGATTCTGGCGGCTTGACGCGCCACCTCGTCCACTGACAGGACAGCTTCAACGTCGCCGCTTCCGTATCCTTTGACTTTGTCAGTGTGTTGTTCTGTATTCATGGCTGACAATCGGCTGCGGCCCGCTCAGTGCGCGCCGAGATAGGCATCGATCACCTTCTGATCGGTCTGAATTTCTTCGGGTCTGCCTTCAGCCAGCAGCTCGCCATGCGCGAGGCAGTAGATTCTGCTGGCGAGGTTCATGATCACGCGCATGTTGTGCTCGATGACAAACAGCGTGATGCCGAATTCGCGGTTGGCGCGTTTCAGCCGGTCTATCAGTCCGTTGATCAGTGTCGGATTGATGCCGGCCGTGGGCTCGTCGAGCAGCAGCGCAGTCGGCTCATTCATCAGCGCCATGGCAAACTCCAGCAGTTTCTGCTGGCCGAACGACAAGGACCCGGCATTCAGATACCGCTTTTCGTAGAGGCCGACGAACTCCAGAAGATGGTTCGCCTTGTCGTAGTCTTCGCGTGTATTGCGGCTGAATGACTCGAGAAAGCTCATCTTCCGATGCGGCATGGAGATCAGCATGTTCTGCACACAGTTCATCTTGCCGTATATTCGGGTCTGCTGGAAGGTGCGAATCAAGCCCAGTCGGGCGATATCCTGAACTGATTTGCGCGAAATCTCGCGTCCTTCAAAGCGGATTGACCCGGTGTCGATGGGGTGGTAGCCGACGATTGAATTGAAGAGCGTGGTTTTGCCTGAGCCGTTCGGGCCGATCAGTCCGGTGATGCCGCCGCTTTCGACGCTCATGGTGATATTGCTGTTGGCGATCACGCCGCCGTAGGCTTTTGAGACGCCCTCAAGTTCGATGATCTGAGTCACGAGGCGGCCTCCTTCTGTCCGGGCTCGACGCGGATGCCGAACCACTCCGGCCTGACAAGCATCAGCCAGCCCATGATGCCGTCTCTGAAATAAACCACCGTGACGACGATGAGCGTTCCGAGCGCCACCCACTGCCAGCCGAGAAAGTAATTCCAGGTCACTTCTTTGAACAGATGAAAAACCACCGCGCCGATGACGGGTCCCCAGAGGGTTCCTTTGCCGCCGAGCAGGACGCAGACCACCATGAATATGCCGAGGTTGATGGTCTGATAGGCGGTTTCGAGCGGCTCGAAGTGAATCAGCTGGAATGCGGAAATTCCGCCGGCGATGCCGACGAAGAATGCGGACAGCGACCAGGCGGTCAGCTTGTAGCGCATCGTGTGAATGCCCATGGCCTCGGCCTTCTCCTCGTCATCCCGGATCGCATTGATGGCGGCGCCGAAGCGCGTGCTGTAGAGCCACCTGGCGAAGATGAAGGCCATCACTCCGGTGCCGGCGAATAGAAAATAGAAGAAGATCTTTCCGATTTCAAGGTCGTAGGGAAACACCGGTAGCGAGATGCCCTGTCCGCCGCCCACCCAGTCCCAGTTGGAGACCAGCTCGCCCGCGGCAATCGCCACGCCCAGAGTTCCGATGGCGAAGTAAGGGCCGCGCAGTCCGAAGGTGATGTAGCCGATGACCAGCGCGCTGAGCGCGCAGAATATTCCGGCGCCCAGGATGCCGAGAATCGCGCCCCAGAAGTATTGGGCATCGGTGAATCGGTAGACTGTGTCGCTGAACGCGTTGGTGTATTCGCCGACATCGAACGGGATGGCGATGGCAATCACCGCAGCCACATACATTCCGGTGCCGTAGAAGAAAATATTGCCCAGTGAGTTGTAGCCCATCTGGCCGCCGGTCATGTCCCAGGTGATCGCCACGATGATCATCAGCCAGAGCGTGGCCAGCTGGGTCTTGAAATCCGGCATCAGAAACGGCGCGAACAGTGTGAACGCAAGAAGCGCCGTGTAGAACAGGATGCGTTTTGTCTTCATCGAAAAGACTCTTTTCGATCCCTACTGCAGGCTCTTTCGAACCCGCTTCTGCTGCAGCAGGCGAATCAGCAGAACCAGCAGCAGGAGCAGCACCGCGACGGCCTGCTGATAGCCGATGCCGAAGATGTGCGCGCCGTACTGCTCCAGCGCGCCGATGCCCAGTCCCGCCGCGATGACCCCGGGCAGATTGCCGAGCCCCGCGGCAGTCACAATCACAAAGGAGCGGATTGAGTGAGTGATGCCGTAAAACGGCTGAATGACCCAGACCATGACAACGATGGCGCCGGCGGCGCCGCAGATGGCTGCGTTGAGTGAGAAGGTGAACGCATAGACCTTCTCCGTGTTGATGCCCAGCACTCGGGCGGCGCGGGCATCCTGTGCGGTCGCGCGGATCGCCTGACCCATGCGGCTGAACTTCATGAACAGAACCACTCCGGCGGCCAGCGCCGCGGCCATCAGCACACCGAGCAGTTTCGCAATGGGCACGTCGATGAACCCATCCAGGAAGTAAAGCGTGTCGTATTTGAGCGCAATGCTCTGGGTGTCCGATCCGAACAGCAGGTTGAGCACCTGGGCGATGATGATCGCGATGCCGAAGGTGGCGAGCAGCGAGGTGAAAAGATCGCGCTCGATCACCCGCGTGATCACCAGCTTGTAGATCATCCAGCCCAGCAACCAGAGAACCGCGAATGCGATAGGCACGCCGAGCAATGGATGCATGCCGTTCTTGGACAGCCACCAGGCGACATAGCCGCCTGCGATGACAAAATCGCCCTGCGCGAGATTCTTGACATTCATCACGCCCCAGACCAGCGCAAGCCCATAGGCGGCCAGCGCGAACAGAGCGCCGATCATCACGCCGTCGATGATGATTTTCAGATTGACAACCGGGAACTCAAACAGCAGCGAGATGTTGCTCAGAAACTGTTCCATGATGCGGGTTGCGATGGCAGGCTGAAGCGGAGGTCGAATTCGCGAAGGCGCGCGAAAAAACAGACAAAGACACCGGCCGCGCATGCGGCCGGTGTCTGAATGTCAATCCGGCTGTGAGGTCAGTCTCTCGGCCAGTTCAGCGCGTGCGACGCGAAGGCGGAAGGCGCGACAACGTTGTACTTGCCATCCTGAATCTGGCGCAGCACCATTGGCTTGGCGATGTTGTTGCCGGCTTCCGAAAACTTGATCTGCCCGTAAAAGGTGGACAGATCTGTTTCAGACAGCGCATCGCGGACGGCCTCCTTGTCGAGCGTTCCAGCGCGCTCGAAGGCGTCCTTGAACACGTAGACTGCCGCCGAAGCCTGGGCGGTCTGGTAAGGCACCGACTTTTCGGCGTATTCAGGAAACGCAGCCTTGAATTCCTGCTCATAATTGGCGGCGCTGCCGAAGATCTCATCGCTGTAGGTCAGGGTCTCCGCCCACTGCGTGGAGCACAGGATGTCGTTGGCGGCCTCGCCGAAATTGCCGACGACATCAGCGGACTCGCAGTGGGTGATGGCAATCATCGGAACCTTGACATTCTGCTCCTCGATCTGTCTGACTGCGGTTGCCGCGCCCTTGGAATGTCCGCTGACGACCAGCAGGTCCGGCTTGAGCAGCTTGACCTTGGTGAGAATGGCGCTCATGTCGGACAGGTCGCGCGGCAGCTGCTCGTCCACCACGATCTTCATGTCAAACTTGGAGGCGTCTTCCAGCACGCCCGCCCGAATGTCGAGTGAGAATGGATCGTTCTCCACAGCAACCGCCACCTTGACATCGCTTGGCGCCATGCCGGACTCGGTGGCTTTTTCCGCCGCGAGTGTGATGGCAGACGCAAGGTACTGCTCGGATGTCGAGAGCACTGCGAACAGGTATCTGTAGCCCTGGTTGAACAGCGAGCGGCTGGCGCCTTCGGCCTCAACCATCGGGATCTGGTATTTTTCAGTTACCGGTGCGATCGCTTTTGTCAGGCCTGAAGAATACGGGCCGAGCATGTATTGAACCTCGTCCTGGTTGATCAGACGCTCGGCGAGGGTGGCGCCGCGGTCGCCCTTGGACTCATCGTCGTAATAGATGACTCTGAAGTTGTAGCAGTCATCTCCAACCTTGACACCGCCGGCTTCGTCGATCTTCTGAATGGCGAATTCGTAGCCGTTTTTGGCATGCACACCGTTTGTCGCATATTTGCCGGTCAGTGATATCGCGGACCCCAGCACCAGCTCCTTGCACTCAGCCTGAACGGCTGAGTGAGCAAAAAGCAGCACTGTGCCGGCCGCGATCAGGCTCAGCAGTTTTCTGAATTTCATAGCGCTTTCCTCCGAAGCTGTGAATGACAGGCTATCGCGCCTGCTTCCAATGGAAAAATTGTCGTATCAGTATAACCGACACCATCGCCGTCACTGTTTGCCAGTCAGTGAGATGTGCCGGCCGATCCAGTCCGGGTGATCCTCGATCTGTCCCTCGCGCAGCAGGTCCAGCGCACTGTCGGGCATCGGCGCCGATCGCTCGTCACGGGTGCTGTAGTGCAGCATGATCATTTCAGCGGTTGCGCAGATGCGGCCCCTCACCACCATCATGTGCGCGCACCAGATCCTCTTTGGATCAAATCCAAGAAAGATGGTCTCGACATCCAGTTGAGCGGGTTTTCTGACCTCGCTCACGTAGCGAACGTGAGTCTCCAAAGTGTACAGCGCACAGCCCGTCTCCTCGAAGTAGGGCACGCCGATTTCCAGCTGTTCCTGCATCGCCCAGTTGGCGTTGGTGAAAGGCACCAGATAGTACGCCTCATTCAGATGTCCATAAGCGTCCAGCCATCCGTCCTGCAGAGGCTCTGAGTGAAAATTGAAGGATTTCACGCGATCATCTCCCGAATTCGAAAACTGCTCAGCAAAATATAACCTGTTTGCTGACGGGGCTGGTGTGGGATAATTGAGATCCGGCGGCGCACCAGCACCATTTCAGCACAGCTGGGGCAGGGGTGCGCTATCAGCTCAGAACAGCGTCTTGACTGAAGAAGAGGGATTCGATATGGCGGCTTCGATGAGAGTTATTGTTTTCCAGCACATTGCATGTGAGCACCCTGGCATATTTCGCCAGTTCATGAATGAGGACGGGATTCGGTGGGACCCGATCGAGCTGGATGAGGGCGAGTCGATTCCCGATCTCGCACCTTATGACGCAATGGTGTCGATGGGCGGGCCGATGGATGTCTGGCAGGAAGCTGAGTTTCCGTGGCTGGCTCAGGAAAAGGAGGCCATCCATGAGGCGGTGCGAGTGCGCAAGCTGCCGTTCCTGGGCGTCTGCCTCGGCCATCAGCTGCTTGCAGAGGCGGCCGGCGGCTCCGTCGGTCTGGCGGACACCCCGGAAGTCGGAATGCTGGACGTTGAGCTGACCTCCGGCGCGGCTGATCATCCGCTGATGCACAGCCTGCCTGAGAGATTCAAGACACTGCAGTGGCACGGCGCCGAGGTCAAATCGGTGCCGGATGATGCGACTGTGCTGATGTCTTCGCCGGTCTGCGAAGTTCAGTCGTTCGCAGTCGGAGAGTCAGCCCTCGGCATCCAGTTTCATGTGGAGACCGGACCGCATACCATTGACGAGTGGAATGCAGTCCCCGAGTATGAGGCGGCGCTGCGCAAGACATTCGGCGACAGCGGTGCGGCGGAACTGAAACTCAAAGCGCAGGAGTTTGAGTCCGATCTGTCAGCAACTGCGGACATCCTGTATCGTAACTGGGCGAAAACGCTGCTAAATGCCGACAAATAGCAACGTTGATCAAGTCGCGGCGGATTGACGGCCAGCGGTTATTCGCCTGTCTTCCGCATCAGCGTCACCTTTGCGATTCGGCGCTTGCCCACCTGGAATACCTGCGACGCGCCGGCAGGTATCGGTTTTCTGGAGTCGCTGACCCTTTCACCGTCGATTCGCACCGCGCCCTGATTGACGAGGCGATGCGCTTCCGAGGTTGAATTGACAAGACTGGCGTCCTTCAGCAGATTGGCCAGCGGCATGGATTCAAAATCGATTTCCAAAGTGCGCTCTTCAATGTCATCCGGAATGCCGCCTTTCTGAAACTGGGCGGCGAACGCCTGGCGCGCATTCACCGCGGCCTGCCTGGAATGGAAACGCTTCACCATCTCTTCAGCCAGCAGGAATTTCACATCGCGGGGATTGAGTCCGTCCGCGACCTGCCGCTTGAGCGATTCGATGTCGGCGGAGCTGCGCGAGCTCAGCAGTTCGAAATAACGCCACATCAGATCATCGGAGAGTGACATGACCTTGCCGAAAATCTCACCGGGCGGTTCGTTTATGCCGATGTAGTTGTCAAGTGACTTCGACATTTTCTTGACACCGTCCAGACCTTCAAGAATGGGTACGGTGATGACAATCTGCGGCGGCTGCGAGTAGTTCTTCTGCAACTCCCGGCCGACCAGCAGGTTGAATTTCTGATCGGTACCGCCGAGCTCGACATCCGCGCGCAGCGCGACTGAGTCATAGCCCTGCACCAGCGGATAGAGGAATTCGTGGATCGCGATAGATTGCTGGTTGCTGTATCGGGTTCTGAAATCGTCCCGCTCCAGCATTCTGGCAACAGTGTGCTGCGCCGCCAGACGGATCATCATGCTGGCATCCTGCCTCTCGAACCACTCGGAGTTGAACCGAACGATGGTCTTGTCAGCGTCGAGAACTTTGAACACCTGCTCCTTGTAGGTTGCGGCGTTGGCGATGATCTCCTCTTCGGTCATCGGCGGGCGGGTGGCGGATTTCCCGGAAGGATCGCCGATTCTGCCGGTGAAGTCACCGATGAGAAAGGTCACCTCATGCCCGAGCTGCTGGAACTGGCGCATCTTCTCGAGCAGAACGACATGCCCCAGGTGCAGGTCAGGCGCAGTGGGATCGAAGCCTGCCTTGATCTGCAGCGGTCTTTCGAGCTCCAGGCGCTCCTTGAGTTCCGATTCAAGCAGCACTTCATCAGTTCCGCGCTTGATCAGTTTGAGCTGGTCAGTCAGTGAATGGGACAATTGGACACCGTTGGCAATCGATATGGGTTGGTAAAATGAAAAATGAAAGATGCGGACCCGAAAATTTTATTTCGAAACAGGCATCAGTAACCTGCGGAGTTTTGACGCGCCGACGCGGTTCTGTTCGCGAAATCGAGAGTGAAATCGCCGATTTGCCGAGCCAATTGTTGCGGATTACTGCACGGCAATTGTGTGCGAACGGCAAAAATTTCAATCTGCACCATCGTAAACGCTTAAAATATATTAGGTTTTTTCTGGCTCACTGAAGTCAGCAATGATGTTTGCGAGATGAATCATACTTAGAAATTGGCAAACTCGAAATCTTTTTGGAGTGGTAAAGTCGAATGACGAGCGAGTCGGACGGGAGAGCGGGTTCAGCCGAAGGCGCCGGCGGTGAGTTGCGCACAGGCGAAATTCAGCGCATGACTGACTATGGCTTTCTGAAGCACATCTCCCGGAAGGGCAGGTTTGCAGTGTTTTCAACCGTCGTTGTGTGCGCGGTGGTTCTGCAGTCAGCGCTGTTTCTGAATTCCAGGGACGGCGATTCGGACCTCAATTTATCGTCACCGGTTGCTTCCCCTATCTCAAAAGCTGTAGCCGACAGTCTGCCTGCAATGGAAGAAGCGGCCGATGCGGCGCAGACCGAATCTGAGGAACAGGCTCTCGGCGGCCCGATCAGCGATTATGAGCAGGCTCTTCAAGTCGACAAGGAGCTGCAGCCGGAAGCCCAGCCGAATGTCACCGTGCTGGAACCCGTCACCAGTGAGGAGACTCTGGTTCCGACAGGCGACACCGGTTACGTCTCTTTGCTGTCATCTGATCTGGAGTCTCTCGCAAGTACGCCCCTCGTGCTGACCAAGTCCAGCGTCAGAGCCGGTGATTCTCTGATCAGCATTTTCAGGCGCAACAATCTGCAGACCAAGCATGCGCTGGCCCTGCGCGACACACCGGGAACCAAGGCGGCATCCATCCTCTACCCGGGTGACCAGTTCAAGTTCGCGTGGAGCGACAACAAGCTGCTCGGCATCGAGCTGCGGCGCAAACAGAAAATCGCGCTGATGGTGACTTATGACGGCAGCCAGTTCAGCGTGGTAAGCAAAAACGCCGCGAAACAGGCAGGCTCCCTGGTCAAACTGCTGAAGCGGGAGGTTGAGACAGTCGAGCAGAAGGATCTGATTGATTTTGAGACTCAGTACGCAGAGCTCAAGAATTCAGACTTGACTTGGGAGAGTGTCACCGTTGCAAGGGGCGACGCACTGAGCAAGATTTTCCGGCGCGTGGGCCTCAGCTCGAAAATGGCTATCGAAGTTGCAAGCTATCCGGGCAACGAGTGGCTGGCGACAGGCTTGAAGCCCGGGCAGAAGATGAATATCGCGAAGACCGACAATGGCAAATTCGCCATTCTGGAGGTGCCCGAGCATGCTTCTGCGAAAGTCCGTCTCGTTTTTCCGGTTGAGGGCGGCTATTTTGTCGGTTTCAAACAAATCAAGACCGAGCAGCAGGAGCACCATGCCTGCGCAGAAGTCAAAACCAATCTATATGCAGCCGGAAGCAAGGTGAACCTTCCCAGAGAGGTGATCAATGACTTCGTGAATCTGTATGATTCGCGGGTGGACTTCAGCCGGCAGCTGCGGCGCGGTGACCAGTTCTGCATCATCTATGAGCGAAGCTATGTGAAGGGCAAGCCGATCAGGGACATCAGCATCAAGGCGGCGTCCTTTCTCCAGAAAGATTCCGAGATCAGGGCGTTCCGGCATATCGATGACGATGGCCAGGCCGCATACTATGACAGCCAGGGGATGAACATGCAGGGTCATTTCCTGCGTTCTCCGATCAAGTATGCAAGAGTGGTGTCCAATTTCAGCAAGAGCCGCTACCACCCGATCCTGAAACGGAACCGTCCGCATTACGGCGTTGACTACGGCGCGAAGACGGGCACCCCGATTCGCGCGACCGCCACCGGAAGAGTGATCAAACGAGCCTATTACAGCGGTTATGGCAAGCTGATCACACTGCAGCACGGCAGTCAGTATCGCACCCTCTACGCCCACATGTCGCGGTTTGCCGAAGGCACCTCGATCGGAAGTTTCGTCAAGCAGGGACAGGTCATCGGCTACGTCGGCTCGACGGGTCTGTCAACCGGTCCGCACCTGCACTATGAGTTCCATGTGAATGGCAGGCACCGCGATCCGCTGACCTACGACATGCCCAAAGGCGAGCCGATCGCCGAGGAGTATCGGGATAGGTTTCTGGCGGTGGTCGACGATTTCACACACCGTCTGGCGAGCATCGATGAGCCGCAGGTGGACTACCGGCCGCCAGTCGCGCAGACCGCCAGCAGCCAGTAATCTGTGAGCGGGCCTGTTCCGCCGGGCACCCGCTGATTTGAAGTGAGCGAGCTTTACGCCGGGCTGATGTCCGGAACCAGCATGGATGGTATCGATGCGGTTCTGGTTTCATTTGACTCAGAGCGGCGCATCGCGATCAGGCGCTCAAGCTTCACCCCGTATCCAGCCTCGGTCCGCCAGCTGCTGGCCGACTTGATCGAGAACCCCCGCCGCGACCGGGAGTCTGTCCGCGAGATCGATATCAGGCTCGGGGAACTGTATGCAGATGCCGTTTTGCAGTTGCTGGCCGACTCTCCAGACAGCCGGGTGCGGGCGATCGGCTGTCACGGCCAGACAATTCTGCACGACCCTTTCGCCAGCCCGCCGTTCAGCTGGCAGGCAGGCGATGCCGAAACCCTGGCGAGACTGACCGGAATTCCTGTTGTGGACGACTTTCGCAGCGCAGACATGCGGTACGGCGGGCAGGGCGCGCCGCTCGCGCCGGCATTTCATCAATACGCTTTCAATGCCCTCAATGAAGCGATTGCGGTTGTCAACATCGGCGGCATAGCCAATGTCACTTATCTGCCCGCAGAGGTATCAGGCGAAGTCATCGGATTTGACACGGGCCCCGGCAATTCACTGTGTGACCGGTGGATTCAGAAGTGCCACGGGCTCAGCTACGACAAGGATGGCGAGTGGGCTGAGTCCGCACCGCCGGACCAGTCGCTGCTGGATCTGCTGATGACAGATCAATACTTTTTAGAAGCGCCGCCCAAAAGCCTGGACACCCGCTATTTCAGCATCCGGTGGCTTGAGGAAAAACTGGACGCGATGAATGCCGGTCTCGACGCTGCTGCGGTGCAAAGCACGCTTGCCGCATTCACGGCAGAATCAATCTGGCTGGCGATTGAAAAGTGGACTGCGGGTGTTCAGCGCATTGTGCTGTGCGGCGGCGGCGCGCACAACCGCGCGATCGTCAGCCGCCTGACGCAGGCATCGGGACTCTCTGTGTCAACATCGCAGGAGTTCGGCGTCCCGCCCGACGATGTGGAAGCCTGTGCGTTCGCATGGCTGGCGGAGCGCCGCGTCAATGGCATCGCGGCCAACCTCCCGTCCGTCACAGGGGCTTCAGAACAGGTCATCCTGGGCTCCGTCACCGAACCGCACTGAAGCGCAGACCGACTGCCGCGTTGCGCGGCAGTCGGATACGCAGTATTGTGCCAGCTTGCGGCCGGGCGGGCCGGCTGACTGCTCAGCAATCCAGCGTGTTGTTCCGCTCCCAGCTGGTAACCTCGCCGCAGTACTGATTCCAGCTGCCCAGTTTCAGTTTGCAGTAGCTGTCGATATTCTCAGCGCCCAAGGCATCCCGCAGCACCTGGTTTGATTCAGTCAATCGAATCGCGTCGAGCAGATTCAGCGGCAGCTTCTTGACATCGCCAGCCAGTTCAGGATTGGCATACATGTCGATATCCAGCCGCTGGCCCGGGTCGCGGCTGTTCTGAATTCCGTCAAGCCCCGCGGCCGCAATGCCAGCCTGCAGGAGATAGGGATTCGCGGAGCCGTCCATCAGACGCAGTTCAAAACGGCCGGCATCAGGAATCCGGATCATGTGCGTGCGGTTGTTGCCTGTGTAGGTGACCGAGTTGGGCGACCAGGAGGCGCCGGATCGGGTGCGCGGCGCGTTGATCCTTTTGTAGCTGTTGACAGTGGGATTGAAAATCGAGCAGAGCGCCTCTGCGCTGTGAACGATGCCGCCTAGAAAACTGTACGCGAGCGCCGACAGGCCCATCTCTTCGGACTCGTCAAGAAAGAGATTCTCGCTTCCGTCAGAATTCCAAACCGACACGTGTGAATGGCAGCCATTGCCAGTCAGATCGGTGAACGGCTTCGGCATGAAAGTGGCGCGCTCGCCATTGCGCTCAGCGATCGTCTTGACCATGAACTTGAAGAATGTATGCCGGTCTGCAGTGGTCAGTGCGTCACTGTAGTCCCAGTTCATCTCAAACTGGCCGTTGGCATCCTCGTGATCGTTCTGGTAGGGGCCCCAGCCCAGATCAACCATCGCATCGCAGATCTCGCCGACGATGTGATATTTTCTCAGCAGCGATGACTGGTCGTAGCAGGGCTTTTCCTGAGAGTCCAGCGGATCATTGATGCTCTCGCCGCTCGCGTCGAGCAGCATGTACTCGCACTCCACTCCAGTTTTCATGACATGGCCCTGTTCGGCCATGCGGGCGATCTGGCGTTTCAGCATCACCCGCGGGCACTGCTCGACCTCGGCGCCCGACATCCATAAGTCTGATGCCAGCCATCCGATCTCCGGGTTCCACGGCAGAACGATGAGGCTCTCAGGATCGGGAATGGCGAGCATGTCGGGGTCTGCCGGCGTCATGTCCAGCCAGGCGGCGAATCCTGCGAATCCTGCGCCCTCTTCCTGCATGTCGCCGATGGCGCGGGCCGGCACCAGTTTAGCCCGAAGCACCCCGAACAGGTCGACGAAACTGATCAGAAAGTATTTGATTGACTGTTCTTTCGCAACAGCCGCGAGATCAATTGACATCTTTCAACCTCCGTGCAAAGTTATTGGAGTTCCAGCAGGCAGTCAGCCGGTCTGCTTCATGTTCCAGGCCGTGCCGGTTCTGCAATCTCAAAACAATGCGGAACTCCGACTGATCTTGAAATTCATTATGCTATGTTCAGAAACCTGATTTCCCCGGAATCCAGCCGGTTCCGGCGAGCGGCACCTGGGCCATTGCGGCCGCCTCGACTGTCAGCGCGACCATGTCCTCCGGCTCCAGATTCAGGACATGGCTTTTGCCGCAGGCCCGCGCGAGGGTCTGCATTTCCAGCACCATCGTGGCAAGATAGTTCTTCAGCCACCTTGATCCCTGCTCCGGCCGAAGCCGCGCTTCGAGTTTCGGGTCCTGGGTGGTGATGCCAACCGGACAGCGGCCTGTGTGGCAGTGGTGACAGCAGCCGGGGGCCGTGCCGATTCTCTCATAGTCATCCAGATAGACTGGACGATTGCAGCCCAGCGCCACCATCGCCGCGCTGCCGATCGAGACCGCATCGGCTCCGAGCGCCAGCGCTTTCGCCACATCCGCGCCGCTGCGGATGCCGCCGGAAACAATCAGCTGCACCTTGCGATGCATGTCGAGCTCAACCAGCGCGTCGACCGCCTGCCGCACCGCCGGCAGGGTGGGGATGCCGACGTGCTCGATGAAAACGTCCTGGGTGGCTGCGGTTCCGCCCTGCATTCCGTCCAGCACGATGGCGTCCGCGCCGGCCTTGATGGCAAGCGTCACATCGAACTGAACCCGGGTCGCGCCGATTTTGATCAGAATCGGAATTTTCCAGTCGGTGATCTCCCGCAGTTCCTGGATCTTGATCTCAAGATCGTCCGGCCCGGTCCAGTCGGGATGCCGGCAGGCGCTTCTCTGGTCGATGCCAACGGGCAGATCGCGCATTCCGGCGACGCGCTCGGTGATTTTCTGGCCCAGCAGCATGCCGCCGCCGCCGGGCTTTGCGCCCTGCCCCACCACGACCTCCAGCGCATCGGCGCGCCGCACATCGTCCGGGTTGAGTCCGTAGCGCGAGGGCAGCACCTGGTAGATGAGAGTCTTTGAAGAAAGCCGCTCTTCATCAGTCATGCCGCCGTCGCCCGTGGTGGTGCTTGTTCCCATCTCGGACGCGGCAAGACCGATGGATTCCTTCGCGTTGGCGCCCAGCGCGCCGAAACTCATGCCGGCAATGGTGATCGGAATGTCAAGATGCAGCGGCTGCTCGGCGAAGCGGCTGCCGATAACCACATCGGTGTCGCAGCGCTCGCGGTATCCTTCAAGCGGATAGCGCGACATGGATGCCCCCAGAAACAGCAGATCATCGAATGTGGGGATGGTGCGTTTGGCGCCGAAGCCGCGGATTTCGTAGACGCCCTGGTCGGCGGCGCGGTGAATTTCCGCGAGAACGTGCTCAGGAAAGGTTGCGGAGCCTCGCAGCGCTCGAGGATCAAATTTCGGTTGATTCTGCTCAGATGGCATCAGCGTTGTCGATCTTGAAGTTGTAGAGTTTTCGCGCCGAACCATAGCGGCGGAATTCGGTTGCCGGCAGATTGAGGCCGGCGCGTTCCAGCAGCGCCTGCAAAGTTCTTTGGTGCTTCGGCCGCATTTCCTTCTCGACACAGTCCGACCCCAGTCCGTCGATCTCGCCGCGGACAAAGATCTGCGCCTCATAGATGGAGTCACCGAGATTGCCGCCGCAGTCCCCGCAGACCACCAGCCGGCCGGACTGCGCCATGAATGCGCCGAAATGCCCGATTGAGCCGCCGACGACAATGTCGATGCCCTTCATTGAGATGCCGCAGCGCGAGCTCGTGTCGCCTTTGACCGCCAGCAGGCCGCCATGACCGGACGCGCCCGCGTATTGGGATGCGTTGCCATCCACAAAGACTCGCCCCGACATCATGTTCTCGGCGAGCCCCGGCCCGGCATTGCCGGCAATGTGAATGCTGGCATTCTTGTTCATGCCCGCGCAGTAATAGCCGACATGTCCCTCGATGGTGACTTCGATCGGTTCAGTCAGTCCGACGGCGATCGAATGCGCGCCTTTTGGATGCGCAATGACAAACGACTCATCATGCCGCGCAATTGCTTCGTGCAGCGCGCGGTTGACCTCCCGAAGGGTCTGGGTGGCTAGATCAAACTGCATCGGTGATTTCCGCACCTGATCCGTTCCGCTCCCAGCTGTAGATCTGTGCTGGCGCGGGTTCCCAGATGTTCGAGTGCTTCGCATCCGGCAGCCGGGCGATCGCGCGGTATTCGGATGACATGGCCACCCAGTCATCATTTTCCGCGAGGACTGCGGGCTTGCAGGCGATCGGGTCGCGCAGCACCGAAAACCCGTTGCTGGTGCCGATCGCAAAGGTGTAGAATCCGTCAAGATCGCGAATCGCTGACTGCAGCGCGTCGACCACTGAGTTTCCGAGTGACAGTCTCCAGGTCAGGTAGCCGGCCGCCACCTCGCTGTCATTGTCAGTTTGAAACTGCCCGCCCTGCCGGACGAGGTGGTTTCTGAGCCGGTTGTGGTTGGAAAGGGAGCCGTTGTGAACCAGGCACAGGTCCAGACCGGTTGAGAATGGGTGGGAATGTTCTGTGGTCACCGCGCTTTCGGTTGCCATTCGAGTGTGCGCAACCGCGTGAGTGCCGGCAAAACTCTTGAATCCGAATCGTTGCGCGACCTCTTTGGGGTGTCCCATCTCCTTATAGATCTCGATTGACGAGCCGATGCTCATGATGCGCAGGTCCGGCCAGCTGCCGCGAATCCAGCGATTGATCTCATCGACTGGAGCGGAGCTGGTCAGAATCGCGTGGCTTGCGTGAACTTCGAGGGCGAACTCCAGTTCGAAGTGTCGGCTGACCTGCTCGACACGAGCCTGCCAGTCTTCACTGGAATCGGCGCTGAACAGCGATACTTTGGAACCGCCTTCGGGCGCCGGATTGCGGTAGATCGCCACACCCGCGCTGTCGGGCCCGCGGTCACCCATCTCCTCAAGCATGTCAGAGACGAATTCACCGAGCCTTGATTCGAGTTCAGGCTTCTTCAGATATAGACCGACGATTCCGCACATGATGGACTGAGAAAATTGATTTTATGATATGGGACGCTTTGTTCAGCTGCCGCCTTGGCTCGGCGCGGTAGAAAGTGCTAAATTCTATCTTAATTTACCTTTCTGAATTAAATTTCAGCGCTCGCGATCTGCAACTGTTGAATCTGGAATTTTCAAAGAGATTGCGATGCATCGGACGATGCATTATCTGCCAAATTACTGGCCAGGACGGGCGCGAACAAGATGTCCGCGGCGCATGCGTTCATCGAGCGATGCGCAGTGAAAGTTCAATCCAACAGGCTTTTGGTGAATGCTGGAAATTCACGAGTGAGGGGACCCTTTGAGCAGATGCGCGTGGATTCGGAAATTCAAGAGATTCGGTTTGAAATTCATTTTGAGCTGCCGGTCATTCTTTCCGTTCTCTTCTTGTACGAATGCCGATTGAAAGGATTGATCAGTGCGACACCCAATCAGTGTTTCACGCCAGGCTTTCTTGGCCTTGCGCTCCTGCTTGTCCAACTCACATGCTATAGGACAGAGGATGCGATTCCATGCGTCGAGTTCTGCAGCGGCTGCTTTGCCTGCACTCATCATTTTCAAATTTATTCAAACTTTTTTCGGAGCAGGCTCGCGTGGTGAGCCACCCCAACCCCATAATGGTAGATATGACTCAGGAATTCAGTCGCTGCGGAGTGCCGTGTGAATATAGTTTCACCTGACCAAGTGTCAATGTACAGCAATATGAAATTGCAGCTCATGGTCCGGCATCGAATCCGAGCCTCGATCAATCAAGCGTGTAAAGCAGGCATCTCTAGCCAAAACCGAGCGCAATTCTTGACGCTGAGCGGTGAAACGGTTCAAGAGCCAGAATGGATAGCGGACTTGATAGTTCTCCAAGCCCGACGTTTCTGATCCCTTGCTGATTAGTCAACAATTGAAAAAACCACATCTACGGAGGTTCGAATGACAAAAGACACAAAGCAACCGGACACACCCGGCAAGTCGGGTTCTGACAGCATTCATGACCATTACTTTCGGTCGCGTTTCAGATTCAATGCGCAGTTTAGGATTCTTTCCAAACTTGTGTTCACTGCACGCCAAGTGTCCTGGCTTGATCTAGACACCCTGCGACTGGAAGACAGCGTGTCGGTGAGTCTTGAGGGGGATAAGTCAGTAAAGCGAAGCGCTGACCTGGTGCTGTCGGTGAGTCTCAAGCAAGGCCCCGGCCGCGTGTTCATCGTCGTTGAGCACAAAAGCTATCCGGACCATGAGCTGATGCCTCAGCTGTGGCGCTATCAGGCGCGCTGCTTTGAGCGCGGTGCGGACGAAGTCATTCTGGTGACCGTCTGTCATGGCTGCCAGCCGACTTTCTCGAGGTCAAGAACATTCCGCGGCTACAGGAAGAATGTCCTGCCAGCTGAGTTCGTGGATGACTTCTCGCACACAGTCGATCATGACGGCAGCAGGCACGACCTGTCGGTGAACTTCGGGACTGCGCTGATTGATCTGAGAAAGGCGGCGACCCGAAAATGTTTGGCGCAGCTGCCGCTGAGTGCGACGAAACTGGGGCTGCAACTGCTCTCGACGATCTGGGAGGCGGATGAGGACAGCCTCTATAAGATAGTCGATCAGTCTGAGGGCATGGAGACCGACGAGCGATGCCGACTGATTGACGAGTCTATGGTCTACATCTGCAAAGCGCACCCCGAATCATTTACAATAGACGACATGATCAAGTTGATTAAGGAAAGGTATAGAGGAGACAGTTTTATGGAGAATTTATCAGAAGCTTGGAGCTGGATTGCCGATGACCTGAGAGAGGAAGCTCGCTCCGAAGGTTTGGAGCAAGGTCTCAAAGATGTTGCGAAGAATCTAATTGAGGAAGGAATGACGGTGCAGAAGATCAGCACTGTCACAGGTTTGAGCGTCCAGCAGGTCGAAAGGATTCAAAATGGCAATTGAATGTCGCAATCGCTTGAAGTCAATTGATAGCTCCGCCTGCTAATTTGGGAAGCCGACGAAGCGCTTGACTGACGTTGCGTTTTTTTCGGCATCTGTCCAGAAATCAGTGATGAAGGCACGGTGCGATGCCACCACAAATTGAAGTTTTCGAAAGCGAGCCTGGATTGACAAAATGGACTTGATCGTAATGGTCAGCTCAATTCATGGTGTCTATTGCAAACGCGGTGGTTTCAGTCTGCGTATGCTAGGCAAACTCCAGGCATTTTCGACACGATGCGCCTCACGAGTGCTATTGTGAGAGCATCCCATGAATTATCTTTGTTCCTCGGAATTAGAATGCCAATGTCGGTTTGACAGAAGAAGAATCGAACAAATGGTCAAGTTGATTGGTGTGTGAATATCTGGCGGTTAGGTGGTAGAACTATGCAGAAACTTTCAGAAGCTTGGAGTTGGATTGCCGATGATCTGAGAGAGGAAGGTCGCGTAGAAGGGTTGAAGGAAGCATATGCAGAAGGATTCAATGAAGCATACGCAGAAGGAATTAATGAAGTACGCGAGAAAATTGCGAAGAATCTAATCAAGGAAGGAATGACGGTGCAGAAGATCAGCGCTATCACGGATTTGAGCATCGAGCAGGTCGAAAGGATTCGCGACAGCAGTTGAATTCCTGTCATTGAATTGTGCCGAGGAAAATTTCTCTGCGACAAAGCTTCAATTCAACATTCAGTCGATTGAGTTGGATAGCGCCGCACTCATGGCTCACAGAAACCGATCTGCTTCACCGATGCCTGATCCCACATGAACTTTATTGATGAAAAAGTGGAAGCATACGCCGAGGCGCATTCCGAGCGTTCGTCCAGTGAGGTATCCGAAATCAACAACTGGACGATTGCGAACTCCGACGAATCAAGGATGCTGTCCGGTGAGATTCAGGTGGCTCTGCTCAGATTGCTGGCGCGCAGCATCGGTGCAAAGCGCGTGCTCGAAATCGGCATGTTCACAGGTTATTCTGCACTGTCGATTGCAGAGGTGCTACCGAGTGATGGTGAGGTGATCACTCTTGACATCGAGCCTGAACGCGAAACAATCGCACGCAATTTCTTCGATCGCAGCCCCCATGGGGGCAAAATCAAAATCATCATTGGACACGCTTTGGAAGTCATTCCCGGACTTGATGGCCTGTTTGACATGGTTTACATCGATGCAGACAAGGCGAACTACACGCGCTACTATGAAGCGGTCATGCCTCTGGTCTCCAGCGGCGGGCTCATCATTGCGGACAACGTTCTTTGGAGCGGTTCGGTTCTGAGTCCGGATAGTGAATCTTCCGCGGCGCTTGATGAATACAACAGACATGTCTGCGCTGATCCTCGGGTCACCAATGTATTGGTGACGATTCGAGACGGCCTGATGGTTGCTCGAAAAAATTGATCAGTCAAAGTCAACGTCAATCCGTAGATTGAAGTTGGGCAAATCTCAATTTTTTCAGTTATCGCCGATAACGGATGCGGTAATCAGCCTGCTTTGTCTGCGTAGTCGGTATGCTGGATAAAGATCACAGTCGGATGGCAGTTCATTTGCTGCGCATTTCAAGTCTGCTCCTTTTCACCATTTCCAGCAATGGCCTTATTCGCGCAAATCACTGTGGCGGTCTCCATGTGATCAATGCACAAAACTAGAGCTGGTTCGAGAGACTCAACTGCGTATTCAGCATCCGCCGGACTGATCACAAGAGTTTTCGCGAGCATTGACGACTTCTGCAATGCAGTTTTGGCCAATCCCCGCTGCTAGCGCGTTATGCCAGATTCAGTCTGTTTCTGATGGTGGTGCGTTTGAACTCCGATTGCTGGAATCTGAGTCGGCCGCCGCTTGAATTTGTCTGAAGGGATTGCTGAAACAGAGTATTATTGAAAACACACGGAGACAGATCCTCTCAAGAATCGGTTCGAAAAGAACCGGTTTTCCTATTCGTTTTCCCAGTCAACTTGCAAGAAATGCTTGCTTCGTTTGGCTGTCACTTGTTCTGAATTAAATTTCCAGCGGAGGAATTCAATGAAAGTCTGTATTGTTGGTGCAGGTTCCATGGGGGGCATGATGGGCGTGAAACTTCACAATATCGGTGAAGAGGTGACGCTGATCGCCCGCGGCGCCCATCTTGCGGCGATTAAAGCGAATAACGGCATGAAACTGACCATGAACGACGGTGCCGAAGAGTTCGCTGAAGGTGTCGCCGCAACTGCTGACATTCGATCAGTCGGACATCAGGATCTGGTGGTGCTGGCTGTAAAAGCCCACCAGATCGCACCGATAGCAGACGATGTGAACTCCTTGCTCGGTGAAGACTCCGTGCTGCTGACAATTCAGAATGGCATCCTGTGGTGGTACTTCCAGCTGCACGGCGGTGAGTTTGAGAATCATGTTCTGCAGACTATTGATCCGGGCGGCAAGCTGAGCGCCACACTTGATCCAAAAAAAATCATCGGTTCGATTTCGTATCCGGCCGCCGAAATCAGCGCGCCGGGTGAGATCAGACACATTGAAGGGTTGCGCATGCCGATCGGTGAGATCGATGGCATTGAGAAGGAGCGGACCAGATCGCTGGCTGATCTTCTGAATCGGTCAGGGTTCAAATCTCCCATTCTCGAAAGCATTCGGGCGGAGACCTGGCTCAAGGTGCTGGGAAACTTGAGCTTCAACCCAGTCAGCGCGTTGGCCCATGCGACCTTGGAGGATATCTGCCGCTATCCGCCGGCCCGCGACCTGATTGACAAGATGATGACCGAGTGCCGCGAGGTGGCCAGCCGGCTTGGCATAGAGATACGGCTCTCCAATGAGCGCCGTATCGCAGGCGCAGAACGAGTGGGCAAGCACAAGACTTCCATGCTGCAGGACATTGAAGTCGGCAAAGCGCTTGAGCTGGAAGGACTGATTGGCGCGGTGATCGAGATGGCGCAGATGACAGACACCGATGTACCCTATATTGAAGCGGTGTATGCCATGATTCGATTGCTGGATCATACGGTTCAGACTGAGGGCGTGTGCGTCAAAGCGCAGCCTCTCTGAGAGTTTGAGCGCCAGAGACACGACACAGAATGACACTCGACTCGTGATCCATCATGTATTGGCTTACCATAACTGAATGCCGTGATTGTGGGAAACGGCTAAAATACATGAACTTGACAGCAGCAATGTAATGCCGATGCGAACGCATCGAGGTGAATAGAGATTAAAGCGAAAAGTCAATCAGTACATCTTTCGATTGTCGCAATATCCTGTTGCATGAGCATCGTCCCGCTCTGCGCGAATGCCGCCGACGTGAGTGACTGCATCCAGCCGGTCGACACCAGAATTGATGGTCAGCTGCTCACCAAAAAAGAAGAGCTCGCAATATTGAATCAACGATTCTTCGATGATCTTGCCCGTTTCGAAGAATGCCTCAGAACCAGCAGCAATGCGGGCGGCGGCGCTTCAGCAGACGGTGGTGGCGGTTCAGCCGGCGGAGGTCAGTCCGGCGGCAGCGAGACGTTCGCGGCAGCTGAGTCTGTCGCAGCCACTGGAATTCAAGGAACGGAACTGCCAGAGTCAGTTGAAATTCCTCAGGTTGAAACCGCTCCAGCCGGACAGTTTGAGCCGGCCAATGCCGGCACTGCGCCACCGAGCGGCAAGCTGCCGGAAAAGATGGAGATTGTGGACAACGATGACCGGCTGCTCGAGCAGATTCGCCAGGCCGCAATCGCTGAGGAAAACCCCGCCATGAAAGAAAAGCTGTGGCAAGAGTACAATAAGAGAAAATCAGGTGGCGGCGGCTCATTCATTCCCGGTGTAGGAGGACAGTGATGACAGCAAGACGAGTGATTGAAACAGCTTTGGCGCTGGCTTTGGCAATTTTGCTCACTGCATGCGGCGGGAGCGCTGCAGTGCAGACCTCATCGGGGCCGGCCAAGACACCGTTCGGCATCAGTCTGGAGGATTCTGAGGACAGTCAGGGCTGGAGCGAGCAGCACAGCGGCGAAAGGCTGGACGTGATCGTTGCGCTGTTTGATCCCAATATCCCAGCCGACTCAGATGACTACGAAAAGCTGCAGATCTGGCCTGAGCTGCGGCGGACAGAATCGACCCGCTTCGCAGTCGCCCTCAGAGATGAGATTCAGAGCACCAATGCCTTCGGCAGTGTTCGAACGATGCCCGACACCGAGGCGAGCGGCGATCTTTTTGTCAGGGGAAAGATTCTCAAGTCAAACGGTGAGGACATCGAGATTTCGGTTCAGGTTCATGACATCAGCGGCGCGCGCTGGATGAAGAAGACCTACAAGCACCGCGTCAAGGAATACCACTGGCAGAACATCCGCCAGGCTGGCAAGGACCCCTACCGGCCGGTGTTCGAGAAAGCGGCTCGGGACATCGCGAAACTGCTGAAGAAAAAGTCCGCCGAGGATGTCGCTCAGATTCGGGCTATTTCTGAAATCCAGTTTGCCAGCGTTCTGTCCTATGAGGCATTCGGTCATCATCTCGAAGTCAAGAACAGGCGGGTCAAACTGGTCTCGCTGCCGGCCGTGGATGATCCCAGGCTGGTTCGGACCCGCGGCGCACGCGTGCTGGACGGCCTGTTCATGGACAAGATGCAGGATGAGTACACTGATTTTGTCAGCAGGACCAATGACAGCTACGTTGCCTGGCAGGAGCATAGCATGGAGTCCGCAAAAGCCGAACGGGAGGCCCAGTCGAGAGCCGGAATGCAGGCGCTTGGCGGAATGCTGCTGCTCTTCGGCGCCGCGGCTGCCGCTGACAGCAACGATGATCTTGGCTCCGCAGCGGCAATCGCGGCCGCTGCCGGCGGCATCAAACTGATGCAGGACAGCTTTGCCTCAAGCAGTGAGGGAAAGTTCCACCGCGACAACCTGGCTGAGCTTGGCAGCGACATCAATTTCGAGGTCGCGCCGCAGGTCATACAGCTTGAGGAGTCGACACTGACGCTTCAAGGCGATGTTCGGTCCCAGTATCGGCAGTGGCAGACTTTTCTCAAGCAGCTGTATGATCGGGAAGTCACACCGGCCGTTCAGCTTTAGATGTGCGCCGCGCGTTCTGTCCGCGAACTCAGCTTGCAGTGCATCGGCGGCAAAGCGGCAGACACCCGCTTCTGAAGCGGACTTCGATCGGTGTCTTGTTTCTAGCCACCGCAGTTTGCGGCTGGCAAATTTCGTTCAATATCCTCCCCTCCTTCAGCTCGAAGGCCGCTCAGCCTGACTTTGCAGATCAGGCCGTTGACCAATTTGCCCCATTCCCATTTTGGACAGCGCCCGCGCACGCCCAAAGCGATGTGCTCACAATTGAGATTGACACGGCTTCTGAGTCTGATTCTGCGGAATTGGCCGAGCGTTATGAAGCGGCCCTTCAGCGCGTTGATGAGGCACTCGGAATCTGGGAGGTGAGGCGGTCCGCGGTGCCGGGGTTCGATCAGAGTCTGGACCTGATTCTGGCCACTCGGCGCAAAGCGCTTGATGCGTACTTCGATGTCGACTACGGTGAGGCGATGCGTCTGGTCAGCCAGGCGCTGGCGGAAGTTGAGTCTGTGTTTCTACAGGAGCAGAATCACTTTGACATTAATCTTAAGATCGCGGCTGAGGCATACGAAACGGAAGATATGGTCAGCGCGCAGGAAGCGATCGCACTGGCTCTCAGGCTGCGTCCGGACAGTCAGCAGGCCGCCTTCTGGCACGAAAGGATCGAAAAACTGCCGGAGCTGATCGCCGCGAGACAGGATGCTTCGGCGGCGCGCAATGCCGGCCGGTTGCAGGATGAGATCAACGCGCTTTACCGGGTGCTGAATCTGAAGCCGAGCGACGCGCAAGTCAAGGCGCGCATCGATTCAGCCAGCCGTCAGCTGCAGGACCGAAAATTCAACCGCGCGATCGGTGACGGACACCTGGCGCTCACCGAGAAGAATCTGGCCAAAGCCAGACAGTATTTGGACAAGGCTCAGAAACTCAAACCCAAGCATTCGGAAACTGCAAGACTGAGTCAGAAAATTGCTGAGGTTGAGCTGGAGATCCAGGTGGCTGACCTGAAAATTCAGACCAGTCTGTACGCCGCGCTGGATGACTGGCTCAGCGTGCGGCAGACATTCGAGCAGATTCTGGAATTGGAACCACAGCTGAATGATGCGATCAGGGGTCGTGAATTGGCCGAAAACATGGTTTCGGCGCAGCGCAGGCTCGACGATTTCCTGGCACGGCCTGAGCGATTGAGCACCGACAGAATCGCCGCGGCCGCGCGCGAGGAGATAGCACAGGTTCAGCCGTATCTGACACTGAGCGACAGGATGCACTCAACCGTTGCGGAGCTTGAAGCCGCGCTGGTCCGATGGCGGGCGGCCGTTCCGGTACGCGTTCTCTCAGACGGCAAGACGCATATTGAAGTGCGCGGTGTCGGGATTATCGGAATCGTGACCGATCGGCTGGTCGAGCTGAAACCCGGCACCTACGAGTTTGAAGGCAGGCGGCGGGGGTATCGCAACAAGCTGGTGAAGGTGCGCGTGTCGCCGGACAGCGAAGATGTGACTGAAACGACGATCATTTGCGATGAGCCGACTTAGAGACAGTCTGACCGAAGCGCAGAAGGGGCGCCGCCGCCGCCAGATTCTGAGCATCAGCGGGATCGCGCTCATTGTTCTTGTCGCAGCATCTGCCTATCTGATATTGACTTATCTTGGCCGGCTGACTGTGACAATCGCGCCGGATGATGCTGTTGCCAGCTCACAGATTGAATTGCTGGCAGGGCGCGGGATTGTGCTGGGTGACAGCATCATTGCGGTCAGGGAGCCTCTCAATCTGCGGGTTTCGGCAGACGGATTCCAGCCGGAGGAGGTGACTGTCTCCGATGCGACGTGGCGGCGCGGTGAGCTTGACATCGTGCTGAAACCGCGGCCCGCGAAACTGATTGCAGAAGCCGCTCCTGAGCTGTCCGATCTGAGCTGGTATCTGGACGGCGCGCTTGTCGCGCAAGCCCCGAGCCTGAGCGTTGAGCTTCAGCCCGGTCAATATGCAGTCGGCACCCGCCACCCCCACTTCGAATCTGCCGGCGAAGATATATCGCTTGAGCGCGGCCAGTCGCTCGAGTTGAGTTTCGCATTGGCGCCAGTGCAAGGAAGCATTGAGATCACCTCGGTTCCGAGCGGTGCAGGTGTGACATTGGATTCGATTTCGGTTGGACAGACACCGCTGCAGCTTGATATTGAGGGGGGACAGTATCAGGTTGGCGTCTCCTACCTGCACCATGTGACGCAGACCGATTCAGTCGCGGTCACGACCGACACTCCTCAAATCAGCCGGCACTACGAGCTTGCGGCAGCGAATCGGGAGGTGACCTTTATTCTGACTCCCGCAGACGGGCTGCTGACTGTTGACTATGTTGCCGTTCCGCTTGAGCAGACCACCAGTGTCTTGCTGCCGGTCAACTCTCGGCACACCGCCCAGTACTCAAAGCCCGGTTTTCGTTCGCAGCAGGTTGAATTCGCGGTGAGTCCGGATTCGAGCAACCGGATCAGCATGGCATTGGAACCGATCTACGGTCAAGTTGAGGTGATTTCAGACCCAGTTGCGGATGTTTCTGTAGGCGGCGCCCTGATCGGTCAGACTCCATTGAATCTGCGTTTGCAGACTGTTCCGCAAACCATAACCGTCAGTCTGGCGGGGTATGTGCCGGAATCGCGCACAATAACTCCAGACGAGAGTTTCATAGAGCAGGTCTATGTCACGCTGGTTTCAGAAGAATCACATCGGCTCAGCACCTCACCGGCCGATTATGTGAACAGCATTGGAATGGAGTTCAAACTTTTCAAGCAGCCGGATTCGGTTCGCATGGGTTCCAACCGCGGTGAGGCGGGTCATCAGGTCAACGAATTCATCCGCCAGGTGCGGCTGACCCGGCCTTTCTATGCGGGCGTGCATGAAGTGACCATCGATCAGTACCGGCAGTTCAGCGCGTCCGGCCAAACCGCCGCCGACAGCAGCGAACCGATCACCGGAGTCAGCTGGATGGACGCGGCGCGGTTCTGCAACTGGCTCAGCAGCAAAGAAGGGTTCAGTCCTGTCTATCAGTTCTCGGGCGGCCAGTTCGCCGGCAGTGATGCGAATTCGGACGGCTACCGGATGCTGACCGAAGCGGAATGGGAATGGCTGGCGCGCAAAGCCGGCCGCCTCCAGCAGACCATTTTCCCCTGGGGCAATACAAGCACAATTCCTGCAGATTCCGGCAATCTGGCTGACGAGTCAGTCAAGGGAAAGGTGGCCACCTATATTGCCCAATACAACGACCGCCAGGCTGGAATAAGCGACACCGGGCTCTTTCAGCCCAATCCCGCTGGAATTCATGATCTGGTTGGCAACGTCAGTGAGTGGACACATGACGCCTACAGCCATCAGCTGGCATCGGCGCCGCAGTCTGAAACTGATCCATTCGACACCTCGACTGCAAAATTCCGCACCATCAAGGGCTCGAACTGGCAGTCCGCGCATCTGAGCGAACTCAGAGCCGCATTCAGACGAGGCAGCTCATCGGGTGACGAAATGACTGGATTCCGGGTGGCGCGGTATCTGTATTAGCGGACGGCTCGACGAATGGGCGGTAAAATGTGCGTTCAAGAGCAATTCAAGAGTCTTTTCGAATTGAACAAAGCCAAGCGTGCAAGCCAAATTTTCAGAGTGCTGCTTCTGCTCGCGGCGGCAGTGTCACTGACAATTCTGGTTGTCGGTTATCAAGAATCCAGCACTGCGCAGAGCGCCGCACCGCAGCTCAGTCTTGATTCGCCGGTCAGTTTTCCGGGGGACATCTGATTGAAAGAACTCCTTCGCAGCCTGGTGACCCTGCTTGCGGCGGCAGCGGCGGTCCACGCGCTGTATGCCCAATACATCCGCCCCCAGGCGGAGATGCTGGTTGAGGCGGCAAAAGCGGCCGGGCAGTACGCGCCGCGCGACTGGCAGGTCATTCTGAAAGACTGGGAGCAGGAGATCTGCCTGATCCTGGCGATCTACTGCATCGTCCAGATCCTGATCCGGCTGTATCAGCTTTCGCGCGAGCAGTACCTGTTTGAAGTTGATTTTGTTGGACAGGTCGATGGCGGCGGTGATGAATTCACACAGACCCTTGATGAGCTTGAGTCGCTGCCGTCGGCGATCAGCAGATCACAGCTGGTGGAAACTCTCAAAGCTTCGCTTCGCAGGTATCGGATCACTGCGGATGTGCAGAACACATCCGACGCGATTCAGACCAGTGTCGATGCGCTTGCCATGCGACTGGAAGCGGACAATACGATGCTGCGCTACATGATCTGGGCGATCCCCTCAATCGGCTTCATCGGCACCGTCCGCGGCATCGGACAGGCGCTTTCCCAGGCCGATCAGGCGCTGGCCGGGGACATTTCGGAGATGACAGCCAGTCTGGGCATCGCATTCAACTCAACCTTTGTGGCGCTGGTGATCAGCATATTTCTGATGCTTCTGCTGCATTCGCTTCAGCGCGCGCAGGACCGGCGGCTGGTTGATATCCAAAGCTACTGCGAAGAGTTCCTGCTGAAACGAATCAGCCAATAGCGGAAGTGTTGCCGCCATGAGACGGAAACGGCGCGATCTCGGAACCAACATCGCTTTTCTGGATGTGATGGCCTGCGGTCTGGGGGCCGCAGTGCTGCTGTTTCTGATCGTCAAGCATCATGCCGGCGCGGAGCCGGTCATTGAAGACGCAGTCTCTTACGATGGCGAAACGCTCTTGATGCTGGAAGAGACTCAGGCTTCGCTGGCCGGACAGATTCAAGCCATCACCCGGCAGATTGAGTCGAAAGAGGCTCAGAACGAGACGAGCGAGAGGCTGACTGAAGCGCATCAGGGAAAACTGGAGGAACTGGCCTCTCTGCAGATACAGATCGAGCAGGAGCAGGCCAGAAACTCGGCGCTTGAAAGAGAGGTCGTCCAGATTCGGCCGCAGCAGACGGCTGATGTGATCCAGGACCCGCAGATCGGTGAGGAGGACTACCTGATCGGGCTGAAAGTGGAAGGCCGCCGAATTGCCATACTGCTGGACCGAAGCGCGTCCATGACCGATGCGAAACTGGTTGATGTCATCGTCCGCAAGCTCAGGTCCGATGCCGACAAGCAGCAGGGGCCGAAATGGAACCGCACAATCCGCGTGGCGAGGTGGCTGCTGGCGAGACTGCCATCGACCAGCCAGGTCGCAGTCATTGCCTTCAGTGAAGAGGCCGAAATTCTGAACGGCGGCGCTTGGGCTGACAGCCGCGACGCACCGAGAATCGGCTCATTGACTGCGGAGATCGCCGGTCTGGTCCCGACCGGCGGCACCAACCTGGAAGCGGGCATTCGAGCGCTGAAACGCCTGCGGCCGGCCGCGACAGATGTCTACATCGTCACCGATGGACTTCCAACCCGGAGCGTCTCCTCACCCGGCACGCTGACCGGCTGCCGGAAGAAGTCCGAGAATGTCAGCGGACGGTGCCGCGCGGAGCTGTTCTTCACCAGCCTTGACCACACGACACCGTTATGGGCCGGCATGAAAGTCAATGTGATTCTGCTCCCGATTGAAGGCGACCCTGAAGCTGCGCCGCTGTTCTGGAACTGGACTGCCCGAACCCGCGGACTGATGCTCGTTCCCGCAGTGGGCTGGCCATGAGGAACCGGCGCGGCAGCGAAGGCGCAAGCCTCGCATTTCTGGACATCATCACCTGTGGGTTCGGGGCGATCATACTGCTGCTGATCATCACCAAGCCGGTGCCGGATGATACGGATTTTGTCGAGCGGCAGCGGGACCTCAGCTCCAGCATCATGAATGTCGCCCAGCAGGTTGCGGCGCTTCAGTTTCAACTGCGAAGCCTCGAATCCGAGCTGATCGCGATTCCAGACCCAGCCGAGAAGCGGCAATCCACTGATCAGAGAATTCTCCAGTCAATCTCGACAGCCGAGAACGAGCTGCAGGAGCTCAAGAGCAGCAACGCAGCTTTGGAGGTGGTCAAGAAAACGCTGCTTGAGACGAGCATCACCCAGACGACGGCGCCGGAGCAGCGCGATCCGGAGGTTGGCGGAATTCCAGTTGACAGCGAATACGTCATCTTCATCGTCGACACCTCGGGCAGCATGTATCAGATATGGAATTCCGTCGTCGATGTCATCAACCGCGTCATCGACAGTCATCCCAAGGTGAGAGGCTTCCAGATCATGAATGACAACGGCAATTACCTGTTTGAATCGACCCGGCGCAAGTGGATGCCGGACACACCCAGATCTCGGGAGAACGTCAAGAATGCGCTGGAGCGCTGGAGAAGCTTCTCCAGCAGCAGTCCGGTCGAGGGGTTGGAGATCGCGCTTCGAACCTATGCCAGAAAGCGGGAGAAGATAGCGATATATATCTTCGGTGATGAGTACACCGGTTCATCATACGACGAGGTCATTGACACTCTGAACCGGCTGAACTTGAATCAGACAACCGGGCAGCCAAGAGTGCGGGTGCACGGCATTGGATTTCTGACCCAGTCCCTGGGCTCCAAGCGCTACTCCGTTCTGATGAGAAACGTGGTGGAACGAAACCGCGGCGCATTTCTCGGCTTGCCGAACTGACTGGACGACATTGGTAATTGACAAGTTCCAATCACCTTCGCCAGCACGACAGAGTGCAATTGCTGAGCGGCGGGAGCATTGCAGAACTCATAATTTCCTCAGATCGCCGATCACTTCCCTTCATCCTGGCCCAGTCAGATCTCTTGAGTTTGCCGCCGCCGATCCGGTGTCGTTTCAAGTATCATTTTCCGAATTGAAAACCAGGAGGCCCCCTATGAGCATCTACCAATCACTTTCAGAGCAGATTCAGTCCCGGCTTGGACTGACTCACGCTCCCATCGCCATCACCTTCTGTGATGCAGCGCCTTTCGATGTTGAGGAATTGAGCGCCGACTATCCCCCGCCGACTGCTGACGGAAGAACGGGGGCTGTCGCAGCAGGCTGCGAATTCTGGATCAAGGCCAGTGAGAGAACCTTCGCGACGAAACCCGCTGACCACGGCAACTGCAGCGTTGGAAGTTTGACGCATGGACTGATCTCACTGGAGGAAGCGGCAGGACGCGCGGACGTGCAGGCGGTTTGCGAAGCGAAATGGGTGAGCCCCGAAATCTTTCCACACATCCCAACGGTAAAAGGCCGCTCCGAAGCAATTGTCTACGGGCCGCTCGCGGATGCATCTGACGATCCGGATGTGGTGCTGCTGCGACTTTTGGCCAAACAGGCCATGCAATTGCATTCCGCTGTGCCAGCACTGCGTTTTGAAGGCAAGCCGCAATGTCACATCATTCCGATCGCCCGCGAGCAGAAGCAGCCGGCAGTGAGCGTGGGCTGCATGCTGAGCCGGGTTCGCACCGGCATGGGAAACAGCGAGATGACCTGTGCGATTCCATTCGACCAGATGTCGGCAGTCGTCGCTGAACTGGAGAAAGTCTGCACCGCAGATCGGCTGGTGGCCGAGTACGCAAGCGAGGACAAGGCAAGGTTCCATTGAGACGCAGATCCGCGTTGAAAGTCGCTTTATCCCGCGACAGGCGAGCCGATAAAGTAGTATAAATTTTTCTGTAAGCGTCTTGCTTGTGTATCGCTGGATTGAGTGTTCAACTCGCAATAATCTCGAAAGATGGATATCGGACAAACACTGCAAAAAGACTGGGGCTTGTCTTGCTCTACCATTCATCACAATCTTGGCAAGCCAGAACTCTTCCGCGCCGCCCTCAAATACGATGCCGGCCGCATTCGACTCGGCGGCGGGCATCAGGACCGCAAGGCTTACGCCACCCAGCTCGGCGAAGCCGGGCCGCTGATTTTTCTGACAGACCCGGAGTGCACCGGCCGCCCGGTTGATGACACGTTCGCGGTGGCCTGGCCGGAGATTGAATCCGATATCTGGTGGAAAAACAGTCTGAAGAGGTACGACCCTGATCAGTATGAGCGGTTGCTGGCGCGTGTCATCGCACATCTGAATCAACACAACGGCCGTCTTTTCGTCCAGGATGTCACTGTCGGTCACGATGCGTCGCATTCGATCCGATATCGCTTCATCGGCCAGTATGCGACCCACGCCTATTTCGCACACAACATGTTCATTCCATCCACAGGCGCACCCGAAGGCTTTGATCGCGCCAGTTGCTGGACCATGCTCAATGTTCAGACCTTTCGATGTGATCCCGAGCGCGACGGCTGCCGGTCCGATCGCGTCGCGGTGCTGGATTTCCGCAATCGAATCTGTCTGGTCGCAGGTCCCGCTGACTACTGCGGCCTGATCAAGAAGTCGATTTTCACTGTGATGAATTTCCTGCTGCCCAACCAGGGCATCCTGTCAATGCACTGCTCCGCCAATGTCGGTGATGCGGGCGACACCAGCATTCTGTTTGGACTTTCAGGAACCGGCAAAACGACCCTGTCAGCTGACGCCAGCCGCAAACTGATCGGCGATGACGAGAACAGCTGGTCGGACACTGCGGTGTCCAATCTTGAGAACGGATGCTATGCCAAGCTGATCGATCTTGACAAGCAGGCGGAGCCGGTCATCGCCGATGCGCTGTCAATGCCGGGGACGCTGATTGAGAATGTTCCGGCATTGAACGGAAAGCCTTATGAAGAAACGCATCCGCAGGATTTGGATCTGTTTGACAGCTCGATTACAGAGAACACCCGCTTCTCCTACCCGCTGGACTGCAATCCGTATGTCGCCGAAGGGGCGACAGGCAGTCTGCCGTCCACAATCGTGCTGCTGACTGCGGACGCATTCGGCGTGCTGCCTCCGATTTCGGTGCTGGATGAGAATGAGGTGATGTATCACTTTGTGCAGGGATTCACTGCACGGGTGGCAGGCACTGAAGTCGGGCTGAAATCGCCGGAAGCGACGTTCAGCTCATGCTTCGGCGCGCCGTTCATGTCGCACAAGCCTTTTGTCTACGCAAATCTGCTCAAAGAGAAAATGCGTTCGAATACCGTTCGCTGTGTTCTGCTGAACACTGGCTGGACCGGCGGGCCTGCAGGCGCCGCGCCGCGCATCTCGCTGTCGGCGACCCGCGCCCTGCTGACTGCCGCGATGCTGGGCATTCTGCACGATCGGCGGTCCGGCATCCAGTTCGACACCCATCCAATCCTGGGACTGCGCTATCCCACATCCTGTCCAGGGGTGGCCCCGGCGCTTCTTGATCCCATGAAGAGCTGGGGTGACGAGTCTGCATACACGTGCGCTGCGACCCGGCTGCGCGAAATGTTCAGAAGGAATTACCTGGAAAATCATTTTCAGCAGGCCGGCATTCCGGATGCTATCGGATTCAGTGAATCCCAGCGCGTTTGAAGACAGCGCGTCATTGAAAAGACAGTCAGACAAGCGAAATGGCTAAAGATCCAACCGAAGAAAGCAGCTACGAAGAGCTGCGCAAGACCATGCTGCTGGTCATCGCCGCGCATGCAGCGGCTTCGGGTGAGGAGACCGGCCGGCCGGTGCTGGCGGAGTCGGTCATGCAGGCCATGCTCAAGACTGAGCGGCACCGATTCATTCCTGAAGAATACCGCGCCTATGCCTATGAGGACTGCCCGCTGCCGATCGGACACGACAAGACGGTTTCACAGCCGTTCATCGTCGCGCTGATGATTGACCTGCTCGATGTTCAGATCGACGAGCGGGTGCTGGAAGTCGGCACCGGTCTCGGCTACCAGGCTGCGGTGCTGAGCCATCTCGTCAAAGAGGTGTACACCATCGATATCATTCAGGAGCTGGCCGAGCAGGCGAGGCGGACACTCACCGAACTTGAGTATGAAAATGTGCGTGTGCGAATTGCGAACGGCGCCTATGGCTGGAGCGAACATGCGCCGTTTGACAAGATCATTGTCGCCGCATCAGCCGACAGCGTGCCCTCGGCGCTGATCGATCAGCTTGCGCCCGGCGGCCGTCTGATCATGCCTGTCGGACCCGTTCTGAACCAAAATCTGGTACTGGTTCAGAAAGGCGATTCCACCGCATTCACGGACGAGATTCTGCCGGTCCGCTTCTCGCGCCTGGTGGTCACTCACTGACACGTCAGGGTGCGGTCCGCGCCGGAGTCAGTCCGAGTCGCGGAGATTCCAATGCCGCTCGATCTGCTCTGCCAGACGCAGAGTGTGCTTCCGAACCAGAGTCTCGGCCCTGTCCGCGTCACGCGCTTCAAGCGCCTCGATGATATGGATATGATCGATGATGGAGTGCTTGGCGCGATCCGGATCAGTGATGCTGCGAAGCCGGATTGTCTTCAGGTGCAAAAACAGGTTCTCAGCGATTTCCATGAGCGGCTGACAGCGGCTCATCTCAATAATGGTGCGATGAAACTCAATATTGGTCTCGGAATACTCGTTGATCTTTGCCTGCGACTTGGAACCGTCATAGGTGGAGAACAGCTCCCGAAGCTGGCCGATGCTCGCGTCGCTGGCCCTGATCGTCAGCAGCCTCGCAGCCATGGATTCAAGCGCAGCCCACACATGCACCATGTCGATGATCTGCGCAAGCGTCTTGCGAACCACAAACGCGCCTTTGTGTGGGATTGTTCTGACGAAACCTTCGTTTTCCAGCCGGATCAGGCTCTCGCGGATGGGTGTGCGGCTGACCCCCAGCTGCTGGGCCAATGTGCGCTCGTCCAGACGCAGATCGACATTGGGGTCATAGACATCGAGTGAGGATATCGCGTCTCTCAAAGAACGATAGGCACGGTCCTTCAACACCTCCGGATCCTTAAGCCGATCGACGGACAACATCATCTGAAAATGTACCCTGCGTCTCCAAAAGGTGGGTAAAATGAAACGGTGTCCGGCTGACATGTTCTTATCGCGCAGCTAACCGGCGTGCCGCGACTCTCGTCGCATAGTGCCGTTAATTATATGTATTTCGAGCGGTGTCTATGGAGATACGAAAATCAGCGCCAACCGGGCCTGTTTTAACTGGTGCAGCCGCACTGCGGTCCGGCTGTCACTCAAGCTGAACCACCACCGAGATGCGGAGAGACGCGTTTGCCGGATGGGCAAGAAGAAGATCAAGCCGTTCGGCCAGTACATCAGACGCTCGCTAAAGCGATATTTCGCGGACCTCAAGGGGACGGAGCCGACAGAGCTCTACCAGCAGATGACCGAGGAGCTGGAGCGTCACCTGTTTGAATATGTCATGTCGCATACCGATGGAAACATCTCCCGCGCGGCCAGAATTCTGGGCGTCTCCCGCGCGACCTTGAGAAAGAAAATCGATCAGTACGAAATCGCCCGCCAGAATTAGGTCGCCCAACCATCCATCACCGCATGCCGCCCGCACTGCACAGCCATGAGCACTGTTGAACCTCGCCGCGCCCTGATCAGCGTTTCGGACAAGCAGGGGATTGTCGAATTCGCCAGGGCGCTGGCCGCCCGCGGCATCGAGATTCTGTCGACCGGCGGCACTGCGCGGCTGCTCGGCGAAAACGGTGTCAATGTGGTTTCGGTTTCTGATTACACAGGTTTTCCAGAGCTGATGGGCGGCAGGCTCAAGACACTGCATCCGAAAATACACGGCGGGATACTGGCGCGTCCGACGGTTGATCATGCTGAGATGCAGGCCAATGACATTCAGCCGATTGATCTTGTCGCGGTCAATCTGTACCCGTTCGAACGCGTCGCGGCAGATCCTTCAGCATCGCTGGCCGACACCATCGAGAATATCGACATCGGCGGTCCGGCTATGATTCGGGCCGCCGCCAAGAACTCGGCGCGCACCACGGTCGTTGTCGACCCCGACGACTATTCCGCGATTGTCGAGGAGCTGGGACAGCATGGCGGCATCCGATCGGAAACCCGCGCGCGGCTGGCGCTCAAAGCCTACGCGCGAACCTCGCAGTACGATGCCGCGATCTCGCGCTATCTGGCCGCCGCGCAGTCTGGCGGCGACGCCTGTCCGCAGACCCTCAACCTGTCGTTTGAAAAGGAGCTGGAGATGCGCTACGGCGAGAACCCCCATCAGTCCGCGGCGTTCTATCTTGCCAGCGGCGATCAGGGAAACTGGTTCCGGAATTCGACCATGCACCAGGGCAAACCGCTTTCTTTCAACAATGTCGCGGACCTTGATGCGGCCTACAGCTGCATCTCGGAGTTCACTGAACCGGCGTGTGTCATCATCAAGCACGCAACGCCTTGCGGCGCGGCGACTGCGGCTGATGTCAGACTGGCCTATGAGCTGGCCTTTGAAACCGATCCGACTTCAGCATTCGGCGGAATCATCGCCGTCAATCGCGAGCTGGACGCGTCAACCGCCGAGCTGATTCTGAAAAATCAGTTTGTTGAGGTGATCGCGGCCCCCGGCGTGTCCGCGCAAGCGCTGAAACTTCTGCAAGACAAGCAGAACATCCGCGTGCTGGAGCATTCTGACACGTATGCCGAACCGCCGAAGCTGCGATTCGGCACCGCCTGCGGAGGGCTGCTTGCGCAGTCACCGGACAATCAGCTGCTGAAGGGCGGCGAGCCTGAAGTCGTAACCAAGCGATCCCCGGACGACGATGAGCTGCAGGACCTGCTGTTCGCTTGGACCGTTGCCAAGCATGTCAAGTCGAATGCGATTGTCTACGCCCGCGGCAGGAGAACAGTTGGCATTGGCGCCGGCCAGATGAGCCGCGTCGACTCTGCGAAAATCGCGGTCTTGAAAGCGGCAGACGCCGGGCTTGAAGTCGCAGGCGCGGTGATGGCGTCCGATGCGTTCTTTCCATTCAGGGATGGAATCGACACCGCCGCCGAGGCTGGCATTTCAGCCGTCATCCAGCCGGGCGGGTCGTTACGCGACGATGAGGTCATCGAAGCGGCCGATGAGCACGGCATCGCCATGCTGTTCACCGGCATGCGGCACTTTCGACATTAGGCCGGGCAGCTCATGAAGGTGTTGATTATCGGTGGCGGCGGCAGAGAGCACGCGCTGGCCTGGAAGATCGCCCAATCGCCGAAAGTTTCTGAAGTTCATGCCGCGCCAGGCAATGCCGGCACTGCGCGCGAGCCCAAAGTCACCAATGTCGCGATCGGTGCGGAGGACATCGATGCACTGCTTGATTTCGCCCGACAGGAGTCGATGTCGCTCACCATTGTGGGTCCGGAAGCGCCATTGACGCAAGGCATCGCCGATCGGTTTCAGGATCAGGGTCTGCCCTGTTTCGGTCCGTCTCAGGCTGCCGCGCGGCTGGAGGGCTCCAAGGAGTTCACCAAGCAGTTTCTGGTTCGAAATGGCATTCCAACCGCGCAGTATCGGAGTTTTGATGAAGCCAGCGAAGCGAATCGCTACATCGACGAAGTCGGCGCGCCGATTGTGGTCAAGGCTGATGGGCTGGCGGCCGGCAAGGGGGTTACAGTCGCTGAAACCGTGCGGCAGGCCAGGCAGGCGGTTGAGGACATGCTGCAGAATGATCGGTTCGGCGCTGCCGGACGCCGGGTGGTGATCGAGCGGCGCCTTGAGGGAGAGGAAGCCAGCTTCATCTGCATTGTGGACGGTGACGAAGTTTTGCCGCTGGCCACCTCGCAGGACCATAAACGCGCACTGGACGGTGACCTCGGACCGAATACCGGCGGCATGGGCGCCTATTCGCCGGCTCCGGTCGTTGATGCCGAAATGCAAAACACCATCCTGACTGAGATCATTCAGCCGACGGTGAGCGGGCTTCTGCGGGAGGGAATTCACTATACAGGATTCTTGTACGCCGGGCTGATGATCAGCCCGGAGGGTCTGCCGCAGGTGCTTGAGTTCAACTGCCGCATGGGTGATCCCGAGACGCAGCCGATCATGGCGCGGCTGCGGACTGATCTGGTGGACCTGGTGGGCGCAGCCTTGAATGGGCAGCTTGGATCGGTCCGCGCCGAATGGGACCCGCGGCCGGCGCTCGGCGTGGTTGCGGCAGCCGGCGGCTATCCAGGAAGTTACCAAACAGGCTCGCCGATCACGGGTCTTGATTGCGCAGACTGCGAATCGGTCAAGGTGTTTCACGCGGGCACCGCGGCCGGTGACGCCGATGAGACGGTCGTCAGCGGCGGCCGGGTGCTGTGCGTCACCGCGCTGGCTGACAGCATTGCTGAGGCGCAGCGCCGCGCTTACGAATCCGTCTCGAAGATACACTTTGAAGACATGCACTATCGAACAGACATCGGCGCGGGCGCCTTTCGCCGCGCCACAACTTCAACCGGAGAAAGGAGGTTGCTTTGAATCAGAAATTTGTAGCCGTAATGCTGGGCTCGGACTCAGACCTCAAGGTCATGCAGTCGACGCTTGACACGCTCGACAGTCTTGGAGTCCACTGGGAGCTTCGCATTCTGTCCGCCCATCGCACACCGGACGAGGTGCGCGCGTATCTTGAGGATTCAGGCGCGCGCGGCTGCGCGGTGTACATTGCCGCCGCGGGTCTTGCCGCGCACCTGGCCGGCGCGGTTGCCGCCCACACCCTCAAGCCGGTCATCGGTGTCCCGCTTGATGCCGGCACTCTGGGCGGTCTGGACGCACTGCTGTCGACTGTGCAGATGCCGGGCGGCGTGCCCGTCGCCTGTGTTGCGGTGGGCAGTCCGGGGGCGAAGAATGCCGCCTTTTTCGCGGCGCGGATTCTGGCACTGGGTGACGGCAGTGTGGCGCAGGCGCTGACTGAGTACCGCGACTCAAACCGCACGTCAGTGCTCGCAAAGAACGAGAATTTACCGCAGGCCGGCGGCAGCTGAGCCTAGGCCGTTGAATCTGATCGATGTCGCGGCCGGGGCGGGTCTCATTGCCAGAGGCGCGGTGATCGCCTACCCGACAGAAGCGTGCTTCGGCATCGGCTGTGACCCTGTCAATGAAACCGCGGTGCGCCGGGTGGTCAGAATCAAGAACCGTCCGAGCGGCATGGGACTTATACTGATCGCCGACTGCGTGGAGAAGCTTCTGCCCTTCATCGAGCTTCAGCATGAATCGATTCTCGATCCAGCGCTGGCCAGCTGGCCGGGTCCGTACACCTGGATTTTTCCGGCAAGCCGGCGCATGCCGATTGCATTGCGCACGCCCAGCCACACCGTGGCGGTGCGCGTCACCGCACATCCGGCATCAGCACAGCTGAGCCGGCTGGCCGGCTGCGCACTTGTCTCAACCAGCGCCAACCGTCATGGACAGATGCCGATTCGCGAGCACCGCGCGGTATGGCGATGCCTGGGCAAGGCACTGGACTTCGTCGTGCGCGGGCCGCTGGGTAACCAAAAAAAACCAACCCGCATCACCGACGCGGTGAGCGGCCGGGTGCTGCGAGCGGGATGATTCCGGAAAGCCAGCGATGAACGCAGCCAGTGTCATAGACGCATTTGATGCGGCAGGCGTTGAAATCTACCTGCGCGGGTTGCAGAAAAACATTTGCGAAACGCTCGAATCGCTCAGCGAATCGGACCGGTTCATTGAGGATCTGTGGCATTACCCGGCGGGAGGCGGCGGTGCCAGCCGCATTCTGGAAGAAGGCGAGTTGTTCGAGAAAGCCGGGGTGAATTTTTCATCCATCCACGGTGTCAAACTGCCGCCGGCGGCAACCGCGAAGCGCGCCGATCTTGAAGGCCGGCAGTTTTCGGCCATGGGGGTCTCCCTAGTGCTTCACCCATGGAATCCGTATGTTCCCACCACTCACATGAATGTGCGATTCATCAGTGTTGATCAAGAGCGGTGGTGGTTTGGCGGCGGCTTTGATCTGACGCCCTATTACGGATTCGCCGAGGATGCGGTGCACTGGCATCGCACCGCCGCGGCAGCTTGCGAAGGGTTTGAAGACGGCTTGCACCAGCGGCTGAAATCTTGGTGCGACGAGTATTTCTATCTGAAACACCGGCAGGAGGCGCGCGGCATCGGGGGAATTTTTTTCGATGACTACACGGCCGGCGGCTTTGGGGAGAGCTTCCGCTTCATGCGAAGCGTCGGGAATCATTTTCTTGAAGCCTATCTGCCGATTGTCGAGCGGCGATGCGACACACCCTATGGCAGGCGGGAGCGGGACTTTCAATGCATGCGTCGCGGGCGCTATGTGGAGTTCAATCTGGTTTACGACCGCGGCACCCTGTTCGGCCTGCAGTCCAGCGGACGGACCGAATCGATTCTGATGTCACTGCCGCCCGCGGTGACCTGGCGCTACAACTGGCAGGCCGAGCCCGGCAGCGATGAAGAGCGTCTGGTTGATGAATTCTTGAAGCCGCGCGATTGGCTGTCCGTCCAGTGCGGGTGACAATGGGACACATCTATTACTTCATCTACCGCTTCGTCATCTATCTGCTAGTGCCGGCGGTGGTGCTCCGGGGACTGATCAGGAGAAAATACCGTCAGCGACTGATGGAACGATTCGGGCGGGTTTCGACAACGGCGCGATCTGGATCGATATGGATTCATGCGGTGTCTGTCGGAGAGGTCAATGCGGTCAAGCCGCTGGTCGACCACCTGCTTGAATATCACGATGCGCCGGTGCTTCTGAGCTGTGTGACACCAACCGGTTCTGCGCAGATCACCCGGCTTTTCGGAGATCGGGTTTCGCAAGTCTATGCGCCGGTCGATGCCGGCGTTTTCGTTGAACGGACGGTCCGCGCGGTCAGGCCGCGTGTCATTATCATTGCTGAAACAGAGCTCTGGCCCAATCTGCTGCGAGTGGCGCAGGCGAGGAAAGTGCCGGTCGCATTCATCAATCTCAGACTTTCTGACAAGTCCTTCAGCAGAGCGCGGCGTCTGCTGCCGCTTTGCCGCTTCGCACTCCAGAATGTCGCATCGTTCTGTGTGCAGACCTCAGCGGATGCCGAGCGGGTGATCGCGCTTGGAGCGGCACGCGACAAGGTGCTGGTAACCGGCAATCTCAAATTCGATGTTTCACCGCCTGACGGAATTCCGGAGCTGGCGGCTCAACTGCGAGAGCGGTGGGGTGGAGCGGGGTGTCCAACCGTTGTGCTGGGCAGTTCGCACGAAGGTGAGGAAACCGGGTTCATGGCGACGCTTGTGCAGCTTCGGAAAGTTTTCCCGGGCCTCACTGCACTGATCGCGCCGCGGCACCCGGAACGCTTTGATCGGGTGTTTCAGCAAGTTTCGGGCTATGGGCTCTCAGTCGAACGCCGCAGCCAGTGGCAGGACGATCAGCCGAGCTCCGCCGACGTGATTCTGGTTGATTCGATGGGCGAGCTGCTTGAATTCTATGCCGCTTCGGATGTGGCGGTCGTGGGCGGCAGTTTTGCCGCGGCGGGCGGGCACAATGTGCTGGAGCCGATTCTGGTTGGAACCCCTGCATTGTTCGGGCCGGACATGTCGAATTTTCGGGAGATATCGCAGCGCGTCATTGAGCAGGACGCTGGCGAGATGGTCGCGAGTTTCGATGCGCTGAAGGAGACGCTGACAAGGCTTCTGTCAGATCCGCAGCTCAGGGATTTGCGGGTGCGCAACGGCCGTCAGCTGCTGCTCAAAAACCGCGGCGCCCTGCAGCAGACCGTCGATCAGCTGCGGCCCCTGCTTGAGTGACTCGCGGGGCTACTGCAGCAAGCGATTCAATGCGTCCAGGTCCGCAAGGTCCAGCGTGCCTGCCACCTGCTCAAGCGCAATCAGGCTCCGAAGATAGTCGTAGCGAGCCTTGAGCAGATCGCGCTGCACTTCGAACAGATCCTGCTGGGCCTCAAGCACGGACAGAGAGGTGATCAGGCCGACATCATAGTTGTTCTGGGTCAGCTCGTACGAACTTTCATTCGCTGAGACCGCGAGTTCCAGTGCCTCAATCTGGTCGATCAGGCTCGCGGCATTGCGATAGGCGCTTGAAGCGAGCGTCGCGGTCCGCGACTTGAGTCCCTGAAGCTTCTGCAGTTCCGCCTCATACCTCAGAGCGGCCTGCCTGGTCTGCTTCGCCACCAGACCGCCGGCTGAGAATGATTTTGAAATCGACAGCAGCGCCACGACATGATCTCCCAGAGTGTCAGAGCCGCCGAACTTGTCGTTCACGCGGACACTTAGGTTTGCCGAAAAATCTGATTCTGAGGTCGCGATCTTGATCGCATGGCTGGCGATGGTGACCGCGACCTGCTGAATCTGAAGATCAATGTTGTTGTTGAGCGCGAGGTCGACCCAGTGCTCAAGCTGCCGGGGCTGCAGCGAGGGCGTGGGCGCCTGCTCATTCAGATTCTGAATGTCGTTTGGATAGTGTCCGATAAGCTCTGACAGCGTCAGCAAGGCATTTTCAACCGAACTTTCTGCCATGATCACCGCCGCCTCAGCCAGCGCCAGACGCGATTGGGCGATGCGAACATCGGTTTCGGTGCCAAGTCCGGCATCGCGGCGCACAACGGCATGATCCCGCACAGTCCGGATGGAGGCGATCTCGCTTCTTGTGGTGTTCAGCGTATCCTGCGCGGCCAGCACACCGAAGTAAGCGTCGACCACCTGTCTGAACAGCGCGGTGTGGGCTTTCTGATACTGCAGTCCGGCCAGCACACCCTGCTGCCTGGCGGATTTCAGTCCAGCTCCCAGAGACTCGCTCCAGATTGGCTGCGTGACCGTGAGGTTGCCGCTGTGCAGATCACTGTCTTCGCCCAAGAACCGGTTCCTTTTTTGGGCCGATGCGTTGATGGTCAATCGCGGGTAGATGCTTGCGACTGCGATTTCATGGCTGAGCTCGTCAGCCTGCGAGGCGACTTGCGCGGCAGCCAGGTCAGCGCTGTTCTCAACTGCCAGCTGCCAGCTTTCGATCAGATTGACTGGATGCGCGGCAGTGGCGAATGCGGCTACCGATGCCAGCACCGAGATGCGAAGGAGATTTATCAGTCTAGGCAATTGAACTCAATGCTTGGTCAAAAAGTAAAACGGTCCGGTTGCTTGATGTTGTCGAGCGGCGGCAGGAAGGTCTCGAACAGGATTTCGGTCTGCCAGTTCTCCGCATCAATCCGAGTCACCAATATCGCGTTCATAATCGGAGCCTCACCGACGACAGCAACCAGACGTCCGCCGATGGTCAGGAGCTCAAGATAGCTTTGCGGCAGCTGAATGAATGATCCTGAAATGAAAATGATATGGTAGTCGAATTCCGAATCCCAGCCTTTTCCCGCATCACCCAGAATGACTGTCACGTTGTCAATGTCAGCGGCGTCGAGATTGCGCTTGGCGAGGTCGACAAGCATCTCGCGGCGCTCGATGGCGAACACCTCCAGGGCTGACTGCGCCAGAAGTGCCGCCACATAGCCGGTACCGGCGCCGATTTCCAGAACGACCTCGCCTTTGACCGGTGCCAGTGCCTGCAGCAGTCTGGCCTCCATCTTCGGCTGCAGCATGACCTGACCGTCGCCGATCGGAACGTGCATGTCAGCACAGGCCAGATGGCGGTATTCTACGGGGACGAAGTTCTCGCGAGGCACCGCGGACATCAATTCGAGAACCTGCGGGTCCAATACGTTCCAAGGTCGAATCTGCTGTTCGACCATGTTGAATTTGGCAAGTTGCAGGTCCATGTGCGGCCTCATGGCAGGTGCGTCATGCTAGGAATTATAAGGAGTGAGATTGTGAATGGTGGACGCAAATTTCCGCTGAGTGAATTGAGTGCGCACCAAGACAGAGTGCGGGCCGTTGATTCCCGCATTCAGAGCAGAGAGGCAGAATCGAATCAGCGCTGATTGAGCGCTGACCAGGCGCAGATGCCCGGCTGATGAAGCCAATTGCGTTTCATTGGCCTGCGATAGGTCAGATAACTGTGCGGATCAGTGAATGCGATGTGAATGAATGGTGTAGTCCCCGTCCTGCCAGTCTCCGAAAATCTCGTCGACGGCGGGGTGCTCAACCGGACCGCCTGCCGCATCCGGCACCAGATTCTGCTCGGACACATAGGCAACATAGCTGCTTTTCTCATTTTCCGCCAAGAGGTGATAGAAGGGCTGATCCTTGTGAGGGCGAATTTCCTGCGGAATGGACTCATACCATTCCTCGGTGTTGTTGAATTGGGGATCAACATCGAACACCACCCCTCTGAAGGGAAAGAAGCGGTGACGCACGATCTGACCGATTTTGTATTTTGCTATTATCGACATCGAACCTTGGATTTGCAGGATAATGACTGTCTCACTATTTGGTTATTTTTAGCACATTTTCAAGCCCGACGAAGCGGAATCTCCACCGTCTGCAGCCGCGGATTCGCTTCGCGAACTCAATTTGATTATAGATAGCGGAGCGTTCCGAATTTGGAAGATATCAACCAACGCCTGGCCCGATTGAATCCCCAGCAGCGGGAGGCGGTTACCGCGCCGGACGGTCCGCTGCTCGTTACAGCAGGCGCGGGCAGCGGCAAGACTGCCGTTCTGGTCAACCGGATCGCGTGGCTGATCGGTGTCAGGAGAGTGCCGGCCCATCGCATCATTGCCGTGACTTTCACCAACAAGGCAGCTCGGGAGATGAAAGGGCGCGTGCAGGACCTGCTTCAGGGCGAGCGGATCAATCCGCAGCTCGGAACCTTCCACGGCCTGTGCAATCAGTTTCTTCGCGTCCGCCACGAAGAGGCGGGACTGGATCGACGCTTCGGCATCATGGATCAGGATGATCAGAAAACGATGATCGCAAGCCTGATGAAATCCAAAGGGCTGAATCTCAAGGAATATACGCCGCGCAGTGTTCAGAATTACATCAATCAGCGCAAGGATGCAAAAAAACGAGCGGGAGAGTCTGAAACATTCAGCTATAAAGATGATCTTTCTGAACGCATCTATGAGCTGTATGAGCAGGCTTGCGAGGAACAGGGGCTTGTCGACTTTGCGGAACTGATCCTCAGAACTGTGGAAGTCATGGAACGCAACGCCGAAGTGAGAGAGCACATTCAGGACCGTTACCTGCATGTTCTGATTGATGAGTTCCAGGACACCAACGAGCTGCAGTTCCAGTGGATGGAGCTGTTTGGCGGCAAGCATCAGAATATCTGCGCAGTCGGCGATGAGGATCAGTCCATTTACAGCTGGCGCGGCGCGCTGGCCGGCAATCTGAAGCGATTCGAGAGAAATTACCGCGATGCCCTGGTGATCCGGCTGGAGCAGAATTATCGGTCCACCAAGCATATTCTGGATGCCGCCAATGCACTGATCAGGCATAACTCGGATCGGTATGAGAAGAAGCTGTGGACCGGTCGTTCAGGCGGAAATCGAATCAAATATCTGAGCGCCGGTGACAGCATTGATGAAGCGCGGTTCGTTGCGGACCAGATCGCGCACCTGACATCTTCAGGACGATCTTATTCGGAGTTTGCAGTCCTTTATCGCACCAACGCTCAGTCACGGAATTTTGAAGAGATGCTGGGCGCGCAAGGAATCCCCTTCCGCGTTTACGGCGGTGTGCGGTTCTACAGCCGAAAGGAAGTCAAAGATGCGGTGAGCTATCTTCGGCTGATTTCCAATTCTAATGCCAACGACGCCTTGCTGCGCGCGATAAACAGCCCGCCGCGCGGTGTCGGCGACGTTACCAAGAAAGCCATCGCGGAACATGCGGGGGAACAGAAAGTTTCATATTGGGAGGCCGCCTGCGAGCTCGTCAACCGAGGCGGCAGATGGGCGAGAATGGCGCCGTTTGTGAAACTGATCAATCAGCTGCGCGAACTGAACGAGACTCATTCACTGCGCGAGCTGACCGGCGCAACGATTGAGCTCAGCGGCCTGCGAGCGCACTATGAGAAGCAGGCCGATTCCGCGGAGGAGCGCGATCGCATTGTCAATCTGGACGAACTGATCACCGCGGCCGCGGATTACGAACGAATTTATGGGTCCGGCATCAGTGCCGAAGCGCTGGGCGACTATCTGGACACTGTCGCGCTTGATCCCGGAGATACGCACGATGACGAGCCTCAGGAAAGGGTTCAGATGATGACATTGCATTCCGCCAAGGGGCTGGAATTTCCAGTAGTGTTTCTGACTGGGCTGGACGAAACCGTTCTGCCACATTTTTTTTCGATGGAAGCAAGCTGGCAGTCTTTCGGAAAGAACAAGAAGGAAAAGCAAGCGCTGGAGGAGGAGCGACGTCTGTGTTATGTTGGAATAACGCGGGCCGAGGAGCAGCTTTTCATCACCCGCGCAAACCGCCGGATGGTGCGCGGGGAATGGTGGGATTTCCGCCGCTCCAGGTTTCTGAAGGAAATTCCGCCGCAGCTCATCGAACCCGTTTATTCATCACCCGCGCTGAATCCTTTCGAGCCAGACGATATCGGGCTTGAACTTGATGATGAGTGCTACGACTGGCTGGGAAAATCTGTCACGCACAGAAAATTCGGCTTCGGGGTGGTGACTGAGGCTGAGCCGAATGGCGACAATCCATATCTGACAGTTGAGTTTGAAACGTATGGGACCAAGATGGTGCTGTCTGAGTATGTCACGCCGGAAGCTTAGTTTCGAACCGGCTTGAGAGGCGCTTCTGCGCCTGTCATCGGAGAGTTGCGAAGAGCTTTTCCGAAACGCGTTTTCAATGGGAAGTCAATTTGCTGCTCCCGCAATTCACTCAATTCGCGATGGATTGAATGAAATTCAGATGACAGTGCAAATTGAGACTGCAAGGGAAGTTCCTGACATCTAGACGGTAAATTTCTGAATACAGAAGTCCGCAGGCAATATCGTGCCCATTCAAGAAAACGCTCTGAATTCCGCGTTGGCGAGTGCTATTGCATCATTTGACCTGAATGCGCTTCCAGAGCAGACGCGGTCAGAGTTTGGAAGCAAACGCTGCGATATTCAAATAAGACAGCACCACACTGATCGCTATTTTTCAGCCGTCGAATGCAAGATCGGGCAGAGTTCGAATCAAAGAAATGCCGCGATAAAAGATGCCAAACGCTGGCTTAGACAGTCGGAATGCTGGAACTCAATCGCCCTGTGTTATCCAACGCGTATCAGTGAGGAGAAGCAAACAGATTCGCGCGTCGTGATTGAGAGTTCTAACGACCTGTTGATGGTGAAAGTGAATCAAGCAGGTGCGGTGACAAACTGGCACTCGGGCGGTGTCCGAGACCTCATAAAACTGGCAAGCGATGTCGGTGCGAACAAGACATACGCGGTTACATCGATCCTCAAGCGTGCAGTTATTGCAGCCAGCGAGAATATCAGCGCCGAATCAGGCGAGCATCTCGCCAGAATACTGCAATTGCCGTGGGCTCCTCCGAAAAATCAATCAATTGATCCGCGGCCAGGTCGCATTGCATGCCTGATTGTTGCCAACATGGCGCTGCTGCAGAATCGATTCATCACTCAGGGGATTCGAATAACCGGATTGGAAAAGCTTATCGAGATAAGAGATGCCCCGAACAAGCAGGTTGCATTATTGGACAACTGGAAAAGAATTCGCGAAGTGGATTACGCTCCTGTTGTCGACCCTGCCCTTGCGGTAATCTATGCGTTGCCGAGCGATCATCATACGGAATCGATATTGGAAACACTGATCGGCGCGGTGCTCGACTGTGTTCCGCTTATCCGCGGACTGCAGCTTGATCATGCTGGACCGCTCTATCACAGCCTATTGCAGACCGCGCGCTATGACGGGTCGTTTTATACCAGCACATCCGCCGCTGTTTTGCTCGCGGAACTTGCCATGCCTCCGAACTGGTCGAAAATTGGTGGAGATTGGAATGACGCGGACAGAATCAGAAAGCTCAGAATCTGTGACCCTGCCTGTGGCACGGGCACACTGCTGATGGCATCTGCGCGCACGATTGAACAGCGATTCAGGCAGGCAGGTGGATCAGAAGAATATCTGCCGGCTCTGCATTTGAGCCTGGTTGAGGATGTGCTGCATGGCTTCGACATCAATCGGCACGCAATTCACTTGGCCGCCTCAATGCTGACTCTTTCCGCACCGAAAGTTGATTACAACAAGATGAATCTGTACAACATGCAGCATGGCACAGACTCCGATGGGAGGGTTCATGCGGGATCGCTGGACCTGCTAGTTGATGATGCCGAATACCTTGCGGGATTCGCTCCGAAAAATGCTGTTCAAAAGAGGGCGGCGGCAGCGGGTTACAAGGAAGAAAAACCCGAATTGACCGGATTGAGTGATCTGGTGATTATGAATCCTCCATTCACAAGAAATGACATCCGCAATCTGAGTCTGCCCAGTTCAGATCGAAGAAAAGTGCAGCAGCACGAAAATCAAATCGCAGAAAGAACGGCGGATCATGCTCACAGGGAGGCAATCGATCAGTCAACAGTATTCACCTTTTTCACACCGATAGCAGATCGGCTGCTCAATCAGGAGGGCGCGCTGGCCATTGTGCAGCCGTTCACAGCATGCACTGGAGCTGCCGCTGGCGGTCATAGAAGGATTCTTACTGATCCAGAAAGATTTCGAATTGAAATGGTGATCACCAGTCACGACAACCGCAGAATCTACTTTTCTGAAAACACCAATATCAACGAATCTCTGGTCGTCGCCCGCAGGCCGATCTCAGGCGCGCCAATCGAGCCAACTGCGTTTATCTCACTTGCTGTCAATCCCACAAGCGCCAGCGAAGCTTATTATCTTGCAGAGGCTATTCGAAAGGCGCTTGACCGCGACTGTCGGGAGTTGGCCAATTACGGGACCATCGCCTGGCGGACACTTGAAGAATCACGGGATCGCCCGTGGAATGCATCTTGTTTTCTCGACCAGACCCTGGCGGAAATCTACGACTCACTGCTGGACTGCTCCGCTTTGAAGCCTATCGGAACCCTAGCTAGAATCGAACCTGACGGCCGGGGCGTTCGCAGGGCGTTTGAAAGAGCGAATATTCGACAGATTCCAGATAGACGGGCATTGTGGGATCATAAGTCAGCAAGACAGACCGCCATGCGAACCGAGCCGGATGAGTTCGTTATGGCCAAGCAAGGTGAAGCCGACTATGCCAGCCGATTATGGGAAAAACGCAGCAATCTGCTGCTTGTGCATCGGATGCGGCTGAATTTGAGCCGCACACCTGCTGTCTACTCGAACGAAAAGATAGTGGGATCCGCATTTGTACCCGTTACTCCGATTGTTGGCAACCATGTGGAACTGAGTAAAGCCTGGTGCGTCTGGTTGAATTCCACGTATGGAATCATCTCTTTCTTGAATATTCGCTCGAAGACATTGAATTACCCGCACTTCTCGCTGGAAGCTCTGCGATCATTGCCGGTGCCGAATCCTGCCCGATGCGACATTGAGAGTCTGGCGGCAGCGTATGACAGACTGGCGGAGTCGGAATTGCTCGCGTTTCCGAAAATTGAAGGTGACTCAACCCGTAAGGCAATCGATGAAGCTGTAATGGAGGCGGTGCCTGAACTGCCGAATGACGATATGAAGCTATTTCGACGATCTATCGCTCTGGAACCGAGTGTTCATGACAAAAAGTAGATATTCGGATTGAACTGAAAGATTTGCAGACCGGCAAACCTTCAAACCATCTCTTGCATCGAACAGGTCAAATTCAGAACAACAAGCATAATTTCAGTGTCAAGACATCGCGCTTGTGCATTAACATATTGGATTCTGATCTGATCAGTCTGTTGAATCTCGAATAGCACTTTATGATGACCGCGTCAGGCAAGACAGTTGAGTTTGTCCAGATGAAGGACGGAACTTATGAGGATTACCAGCTGTTGCAGCAACTGGAAGAGGACTATATTTCTGGAACAGCGGATCGCGTGCTGAAACATCTGCTGAGTCTGGAGAACAGCATGGGCGGATACAAAATCTCTCGCATGGAGCACGCGCTGCAGTGCGCCACGCGCGCCTGGCGAGACGGTGCAGGCGAGGAGATGACAGTTGCTGCATTGCTGCATGATATCGGGGATCACCTGGCGCCGGAGAATCACAGCGAGCTGGCGGCTGCCATTCTGCGCCCCTACGTTTCCGAGGGAACTTACTGGGTGCTCAAGCATCATGGCGTATTTCAGGGGTATTACTTTTTCCATCATCTTGGCGGCGATCGCAATGCCCGCGACCAGTATAGGGAATCGAAGCACTATCAAGCCTGCGCCGATTTCTGTGAAAAGTGGGATCAGTCCGCATTTGATCCGGATTACGACACATTGCCGCTTGAGTTTTTTGAACCCATGGTGCGCAGAATTTTTGCCCGCGAACCGTTCGGACCGCACACTGCCTGATTCGATTCAGGTTCATTACCTTTCATTGACAGCGTTATTCTCATTTTCAGTACACTTACATCATGACAACATCATTCAGCGACAGAGACGGTTTTATCTGGAATGACGGGGAGCTGGTGCCGTGGCGCGAAGCCACCGTGCATGTGCTCACTCATTCACTGCACTATGGACTGGCGGCGTTTGAAGGTGTCCGCGCCTACAAGACCGCAAACGGCGCGGCGATTTTCCGACTTCAGGAACACACCGACCGGCTTTTCGAATCGGCCCATATTCTGCACATGAACATGCCATTTGACCGCGAGACAATCAATAACGCGCAGTGCGAGGTCTTGCGCGCCAATGAACTTGAGAGTGGATACATCCGCCCGATCGTGTTCTATGGCTCGGAAGGAATGGGGCTGCGCGCCGATAATTTGTCCACCCATGTCATGATCGCGGCATGGGACTGGGGCGCGTATCTGGGCGCGGAAGGCATGAAAAATGGAATTCGGGTCAAGACATCGTCATTCTCGCGGCTTCACGTCAATGTGGCCATGTGCCGCGCCAAGGCTTGCGGCCATTACACCAACTCCATACTCGCGTTGCGAGAGGCGCTTGAGAACGGAGTCGATGAGGCGCTGCTGCTTGACACCAATGGCTATGTCATGGAAGGTACGGGAGAGAATATTTTTGTGGTTCGAAACGGCAAGGTGTCGACTCCGAATCTGACATCGGCGCTGGATGGCATCACGCGGCGCACCGTTTTCGATTTGCTCAGTGAAATGGGCTACGAGGTGCAGGAGAGAACCATCACGCGGGATGAGATATATATTGCCGATGAGGCGTTCTTCACCGGCACGGCAGCCGAGGTGACGCCGATTCGGGAGCTCGACAGCCGCCAGATCGGCGATGGCAGGCCAGGGCCGATTACCAAGGAGCTGCAGTCCAGGTACTTCGATGTCGTTGAAGGAAGGAGTGACAAGCATCTCGACTGGCTGACTTTTGTTTGAACGCAAGCAATGAACGCAGAAATCTACCAACCGAAGCGAGGCGATACGCCAAATGATGAGGCGGTTGTCGAGATCACCAAGGATGATCTTCCATTGCATTGCCCGCTGGATCGCATGCGGCTTTGGGACTCGCACCCGCGCGTCTATCTGCCGATGGAGGGCAAGGACTCCGTAAGGTGCCCCTACTGCGGGACTCTTTTCAAATTGGCTGATGACGAAAAGAGCGTTTGAGCCGTCTCGCACAGTTCGAGCAGCAGTTAGTCAAACGGCAAGTCTGCTCAAGGATATTCGATAACGAGTACGGCCTTTGGGCGGAGGCCGGAGTCAATTCGGCTCTCGGAAAGCGCTGCTTTGAGTGGACCCGGGCCCCATTTCCGATGCCCGCCGAAGAGCAGCTGCGTCTGCCTGCGAGCATAACAACACTGGTGCTGGCTGGCATGGGCGGTGCGACGCTGTCTGCCGCCGCATACGAAAGTGTGAATCGGGGCCCGCTCAAGCGCGCCTTGCATGTCCTGAACAGCACCTCGCCTGACGCGCTGTCTTTTCTGCTGGATGCGCCGCCGCGAACCGGGCTCCACTGCGTGATCGCGAGCAATTCAGGCAGAACATTGGAAACACTTGCGATTGCTGAAACTCTGTTCGACCGCGTAAACCAAGCTCAGCAATTCACGGTCATCACCGGCTCCGAGCAGAGCCCGCTGCTGGACTGGGCGACGCATCACCAGATCAGGACATTCGCTTCCGAGCCATTCGTACCCGGCAGGTTCTCCAGCTTGAGCAGCCTGGCGCTGATTCCGACAGCGATGCTGGGGATTGATGTCAAGAAGCTGTCGGCCGCAAGAGATGAATTTGTCAATTCGGCAACCGGCAGTGGCAGCCTCAAAAAAATGGTTCATCGCTTGGCGGCGCATCTGGCGCTTGCATCGACTGCGGCAGGTGAGATACAGATTGATGTCCCACCGCGCTTGCTGCCGGTTGGGAACTGGCTTGAGCATCTGATTGCGGAAAGCCTTGGCAAATCCGGTGTTGGCGTTCTTCCGGTGATTCTGCTTTCGAAGGAATCTGCCGACTCGATCGGACAGGTCAGGATTCTGCTGTCTGGTGAGGGGCCGGAGTCTGAATTTGAATGGTGCGCGGAAATTGCCGACGCGGAACGTCTGGCCAAGTGGTTTCTCACCTGGCAGACTGCTGTATCGATGGCCGCCTGCCTGTTGAGAATCGACCCCTACAGCCAACCTGAAGTTGAGCGGACAAAGCAGGCGAATCTGGCTTTATTGGGCTACAGCGAAATGGGAGTTGAGAAACATCCGGCTTCACCCTACCGGCTCGTTATTGACATCCGCTCCGAGCACTGTGTGCAGATGGCTGCAGATCTGATACACCGCCTTGAAGCAACGCTCCAGACGCGGGACTACCTTGCGCTTCTGGCCTATGTCAATCCCACTGCTGAAAACACGGCTGCGCTGGACAAACTTGCGCGTTCACTTGAGTCTGCGTTCGACAGGCGCGGGGTTCGGTTGGTCTATAGCTTCGGGCCGCAGTATCTGCACTCTGTCGGGCAGTTCTACAAAGCGACTTCAAATTCTCGCCAACTGGAAAAACTGACCGGTTCGCTTCATTCAGGGTTGTCGCAGAATGATCGGGAACAGAATTCGCAAGCTGGCGGCTCGTGTTTCGAAAGGGCCGGCAGGAGAGGACACTTCATATTCATCCAGGCAGATGAAACAAGAGATTTCGCGGTGTCCGGCCGCGAGTTCACATTCGGCTGGATGATCCGGCAGCAGGCGCGTCTGGATGCTGAGCGCCTTGCCTGTTCAGATCAGGATGTGTCGGCAGCCCCCAGTCTGATTCGCTGCAGCGCCAATGTTGCCGCAAGTCTGCAGCGGCTTGAGGCTATGTTCCAGCGCGTGTATGCGGAGAGTCGGCTGGATCAATCCAGTCCTTGCATGTAGAGCGCGAGGTCTTCGATCTGCTGAGCGGACAGCCGGAAAGCAATCGTGTTCATTTCCTCATTGACCCGCTTGCCATCCTTGAACTCCAGCAGCGTGGTGACAAGATACTCCTTGAACTGACCGGAAACCTTCGGATAGCGCGAGGGAATTCCGTCTCCGGCAGGTCCGTGGCAGGCCATGCAGGCCGGAACTGAATATTGGCTGAGCCCCCGGCGGTAGATTTCCCGACCGCGGTTTGCGGCCGCGACCTCATCCTCTGAGATGCTGGCTTTGCTGGTGGGAAACTGGGCATAGTATGCATCGATATCCAGCATATCCTGTTCTGTCAGGGTCAATACCAGCCCTTTCATCACAACATTGTCGCGCGCGCCGGATTTGTAGGCGGCAAGCTGCTCTGCCACATAGCCGGGAATCTGTCCAGCGATTTTCGGGAATTCAGAAGTCACGCTGTTGCCATCCGAACCGTGGCACGCCGTGCAGACTGCAACCTTTGTCTCACCGGCCGCGGCATCACCAGCACCGAAAGCCGGACCGCTCAAATAGGTCATGCACAGTCCGAATACAGGACCGAGGACGATCAATCTCCGAAATGTCAAAGCTCGCATTGTGTTTCTTCCAACTAACTAAATTGCAGGTGTTGACTGGAGCCGCTTTGGCCGGGCTGGTCAGGAAAGGGCTAATATATCAGATTAAGTTGAGCAACCTGATTTCTGTTGACTCGCGAAACTGTGAATCCACTTTCTTGACGCGCCGAAATTATAGATTAACGATGGACGATGATTTTGGCGAGAAGTTCGATGATCAGATTGAGCTCAGGAATCAAAATCTGCTGGAACAATTGCAATATCTACGCGCGGCGGGTAGAATTCAATATCAGCTATGCCCGGCATGGATAAAGCGTCTGCAAGACTGATTCGCTCACCTTTCAGCCGATCGTATTCCTCAATGCTGAGCAAAACGTACTCAGGCTTGCTCCGGTTCGTTATGAATACGGGTCCCGACTTCGCCGCCATTTTTGCACGAGTCACGCTGCGGTTGAATTCACGACTGGAAAAGGTGGTGATTGCGGCAGTTCACCTCTCTCGAAAATTTTGCAGTAATGATCGTACCATTCTTTGGACACATATTGAAAACGGCTTGACCCTGTTCAGATAAGCTCTATGTTCAGCTATAACGTCAGTCGAAATATTCAAAGTACGCCTCAAGGACAGCAGTCCTGAGTGTCTTGGACAGACTGTGTTTGGCATTGCTAATTTTCAGAAACTCCGCCTCAAGTCCAAGCTCTCGCGCAGATTCAACATATTTTGCTGCCAACCTTGGAGCCGTGTTACCGTCGCGTGCGCCTGTGACCGCCACAATACGCGCATCGGTGCGCGCCTTTTTCAACCACTTATGTGGAGACTGAGCTCGCAGCATTGGTGAGCGATGGTGCATTGCGCGCCACTTAGGCATGTTGCATGGACATGAGATCAGAATCACGCCATCCACCAAATCGGGTCTCAAACCCAGCAGCACGCCAGAAATTAATGCCCCGCCGGAATGTCCAACCAGAATGACCTGATTCGCCTGATGGTGATTTTTCAGCTGTTCGATTGCCACCCCGATGCTTTCTATCTCCCTCTTCCCATACTTGGAATCTCGGTTTTGGGACCGGGTTGCCTGTCCGCTTGATTTTGTGCCTGCCGCAGGATAGCCGGGTCTGGCCATTCCGACTGCGGTTGTTGTTGAATCGGCGAAATTTGCCGCAAATCTGAAGATATAGTCAACCGGTCCGCCTTTGGATTGATCGCCATGCAGAACAACCACGAGCCTTTCGGTGTTTTCGGCAGCTTTTGTGGTGCTGATGACAAGGCAGTGCCTGCCGCCTTGAACTGAGGTTTCGTTGTCTGGGTTCTTGCAGGTTTTCGCGTCGACAGGCGCAGTCAGGAAAATGCAAAAACAAGCAGTCAGCAGGGCAGGGGTTGAGATCGGTGATTTCAATGAGAACATTCTGAGACTCCTGACTTGGAATGGTTTGCCATGCGTCTGGCGTAAACAAAACAAAGTTGTCGATTTGAGCCAGAAACTGGGTTATGGACGAAGTCAAATCGATAAAGAATCGAATTATAGCCAGCCCCAAACAGGAGATCTCGAAGATTGCGAAACTCAAGTCCGCCAATCAGCCATAATGTTGACTCTTGTTCATTTGCGACACAAAATGACATTGTAAATTCCAACCGGCATGAATCAGCATGACAACATCTGTTATTGACTCAATGGGAAGAATCACCCTGCCGAAAGCGGTTCGAGAGGCTCTGGGTGTTGAAGCTGGCGATCGTGTGAGATGTTTCGTTATCGAGGGCCGGGAAGTAAGGCTGTTGCCCATGCGCTCAGCTTCTCGGCTGTTCGGATTCTTACAGTATGACGGACCGCCGGTTACTCTTGACGATATGGAGCGGGCAATTCAAAAAGGTGCGAATAAAAAAAGGGAATGCACTTGACGCAAACACTCTGAAGCGGATTTTGGTGAATGAGGGCGGTCAAAAAAGCTTCGTTCAAGATTTTGTGCGCCGCAACTGTCAGTCTGTCAAGATCACATCAGGCTGAATCGGTTCTTTTTCGGTTCAGGCAGACTCTTGGCCACGCGTGTATAGACGTCACCCATGGCCTCAAGAAATGAGCGGTTGCTGGTCCAGAATTCTGGATAGTCACCGGCCCGTCGCATGGGTAGAACGGTTACCGGCGGCGCTTCAGTTTCCGAACTGACTGGCAGGGCGCCGCCAAGCCAGAACGACCGCTGATCGGCGGGATCAAGGTTCATCTCTGCCGCCGCGGCCTGGAACGGTGACTCCTCAAGCGCTTCTGTCTCGTCCATTTCGTCATACTCAGTCTCGCTGACCAGAGCGGCGCCGAGATCCGACTCCCTGACTGCGCTGAACAATTCCTTTCGCTCAAGTCCGCGCAGCTCAAACAGCAGAATCGGGTCGCGGTCAATGATTTCAGCAATTCTGAAATAGACACCGGCGACGTGTTTGCAGGGATTCGCCCAATCCGGGCAGCTGCAATCGGATTGAATGTCATTCTTTCCTCGCGGTAGCAGGCTGACAGGCGAGCCCTCCAATGCCCTCTCGATCGTCGGTGGCATCGCGCCCAGCACCAGATGGCTCACCCAGTTGGCGTTGCCGCCCAGACGCTTGAGGGTCTTGGTCCACTGCTTGCGCGAGACTGGGGTGAGCATTACAACGACCTCGTAGTAAGGAACATCGTAGACACCGAAATATGGATTGATGTTGCCTCTCACAGTGGCTTTGACCTCACTGCCCTCGATTGCGAATTCTTCCATTCGATAGTCACTCGAATAGCTGCGGCCTCTTGCCAGTCGGCCCGGGTCCATGAAATTCTCAAGTGCGGCCAGAAAATCCTGACCCCACCAAGTCTTGCTCCGCTTCGCCACTGTCAATGTCCTGAGTTATGCAGCCATCACGCAATCACGGCGCTGGCGCGGTCAAGGCTGATCAATGATTTGAAGTCATCGTTTCCCATGTTGGAAAGCCAGGATTCACCGGTTCCAACCACATCCTCAGCCAGCTGCTTCTTGCTCTCGATCAGCCGGTCAATTTTTTCTTCCATCGTGCCCAGAGTGACCAGCTTGTGCACCATCACAACCTTTTTCTGTCCAATTCGATAGGCCCGATCGGTTGCCTGATTCTCGACCGCAGGATTCCACCATCGGTCGAAGTGGATGACATGGTTGGCGCGGGTCAGTGTCAGCCCGACACCGGCGGCCCGCAATGACAGCACAAAAATCGCAGGTTCAGAATCTGGATTCTGAAAGCTTTCCACCATGTGCTGGCGCATTCCCATGGGGGTGCCGCCGTGAAGATAGTAGACCTTGCAGCCGAGCCGCGTTCGAAAGAGGGCCTGCAGGGATTTTCCGATTTCAGTGAACTGGGTGAACACCAGGGAGCATTCGCCTGCTGTCTGAGTCTCCTCCAGCATTTCGCAGACGCGCGCAAGCTTGTGCGAACGCGATTCAGAGAATTCGCTGCCGTCCTGAAGAAACTGTGCGGGATGATTGCAGATCTGTTTCAGGCGCGTCAGAGTGGATAGCATGATTCCCTGACGCTCAATTCCCTCTTCCTCAGTCAGTTTCGCCTCGACTTCGCGGAGCACCGCTTCATAGAGGGTTGCCTGCTCAGTGGTCAGACTGCACTGGGCATTCTGCTCGATCTTGTCGGGCAGGTCGCTGATGATTGAACGGTCGCTCTTGAGCCGCCGCAGAATGAATGGCCTCACCATCTCCCGCAGCCGCGTGATCACTGCACGATCTCCATCGCGCATGATCGGCCGCTCGAACTCCTTCCTGAATCCAGTCACAGTTCCCAGAAAGCCGGGATTGACAATGTTGAAAATCGACCAGAGGTCCAGCGGCCGGTTCTCCACCGGGGTGCCGGTCAGAGCAATTCTCCGCTGCGCTGGGATGCCTGCAAGCGCCTTGGTGATGGCGGCGGTGGGATTTTTCACATTCTGCGCTTCATCGACCACCAGCCTTCGCCAGGGAATCTGGCTGAGCACCGTTCGGTCCATTCTGGCAACACCAAACGACATGATCACCAGATCCATTCCCTCAATCGCTTCTGTCAGCGACTCGACAGATTTGCAGCGGCTGGCGCCATGATGAATATAGGTTTTCAGCGAAGGCGCGAACGATCGAGATTCGCTCTGCCAGTTGCCAAGAACCGATGTAGGCGCGACCAGCATGGTAGGCGCGCGATCTGAATTTTCGATCTGATCGAGAAGCAAGGTTGCCAGAACCTGAATCGTCTTACCAAGACCCATGTCGTCCGCGAGACAGGCGCCCAATCCGAGCTTCTCAAGCCCCATGAGCCAGGAAAATCCGCGTAGCTGATAGCTTCTGAGTGTGCCGGAAAGTGAGTCTGGCTGTTCCAGCAGAGCCACGTTTTCGGCTTCCTGCAATATTTTCAACGCATCCGCAAGGTCACCGCCATAGACGACTTCATTATGCGGATCAGCGGCGGTATGCAGAATTTCGCGAAGACTGGTTTCCTGGGGAGCGCCATCCTGCTGCCAGTACTGCTCAAGCACGGCGATATCATCAGCGCTCAGCTCCATCCATTGGCCGCGCATGTAGACCAGCCCCTGCTTCGCGCTGACAACCTCCTCCCATTCCGAGGCAGTCAGGGGAACACCATCCATCACTACCGATGGCTGCCAGGAAATCACTGCGTCAAGTCCGAGAAGGCCGGTTGATTCCGTTCCGACTCCTTTTTCCTGCTCGGCACCGCGCGCCCTCATCTGAAGCCGCAATCGGCGCCGCCCGCTGACAGTCCACCAGGACGGAACGATGACCCGAAAGCCAGCTCCTTGCAGGACGGTGGCGTAATGGTGAAGAAAATCCAATGCCTCATCGCGCGTCAGCACGATGCTATCCGGCGCGGCTGAGTTCATGCCGTCCCACAGCAGTTCGTAAAGCCGGGCGGCCTGTCCAAGCTGCAGCAGAACTTCCCGGACGCTTCGCGCATCGGGGCGCGATTCCCAGAATTCGGCGAGCGGCGCCTGGTACGATGGATCTCGACGCGATGTCAGCAGCCATTCCAGTCGCCATTCATCGGGCAGTGCTGGAATGGGGTCATTCAAACGAAAGCATATCCGCTCATCAGATTCCGCTTCCGATCGGTTGATCTGGTTGCGCCAAGATCGCCACTGCCGCCATTCCGTTTGGGAAACGGGATCGCCCAGACCATGGGTGGAGCGCGACTCGCCTGCCCTCGGGTCATGTGCCACCGGCAGAGCGTTAGCGGGAAACGGGTCTTGGAATGTGTTTCGCGTCGTCATGGGCAGCCGCGCGCCTCGCACCCGCCGATTCAGCTCAACAGTGAGAAAGCTTCGAATCAGCGATTCAGCATCCAGCATCTGCGGCTGTTCCCGCTGTCCCTTTCTTCGAGGTTTCGCGGATTCTGAACTCATCATGCGACATACGCCCGGCATTGAGGCAGAGAATGAACTCAGCATGGAATCCAGCGCAGTGTCAGTCAACTCCCATCCGGTGGGAAAGACCAGAGTATCAGAAGCTTTTTTGCGTCGTTTTCCTGTCGATCCTGTCGACTTTCCGGCTGCTGCAGTTGGAAAGACCGCGGGCAGATAGTTGTGCCGCCGGATTGCATCATTGAGCCGACTGGACAGCCTGGACCAGAAGCGAAGATCGTTTCCGATCAGAACTTCCGGTGAATCCGGCAACGCATCGATAGCATTGAGCAGCACCGAGAAGTCGTTGACAGCGATCGAGTTCACAATCCACGTCTGCCAATGTTCCGGCGCGGGAAAACTGTCATCGGCTTCATCCTGAAGTTCCAGAGACGGCACTGGATTATTCTTCGTTCCGGGCAGCAGGATTTGAACTGCTGCGGAGTCCATACTTTCGTCTGCAACACTGAAATATTCCTTCAAGACGCTTGAAATAAGATCTTCGCTCAGGTGGAATGGGTGAGGGTTCAGTCCAGTGGTGCGAGCTTTACTGCCATTGGATTCATCACCTTTCGAGTTGCCGAAGGCATCCGCAGCGGATGCGAAGGATTCGGCCCAGATCACAAATTGGCCAGCTGCGTCAGCAGGCAACCAGCCGCCGTGGAGCACACATCTACTTGTAATCATATGAATATTCGGTTACCGATACAGACTTCGCAAGCTGTTGCCGAAGAGCGACACAATTTGCTTGAATATATCTGCTGATATGCACTGCGAGGACAAAATAGCTCAAAAATCCCGATTTGAAGAAATACAATGTACACATTAACCCCACCAGTGCCACCAGTGTTAGTCCCACTGGTCCGACGCCCCGAAAGGGGCGTTTCTTTGTTACGGCTTAATCCAGTCAATGCAATTCGCACTTTCCAGATTGTCTGGCACTCTGAATCCAGAAACTTTGCGCACATTGCATGCCATTGAACTTATCGGTGTTCGCGCCTGTTCTCCCTCTTGAACGTTTGAGTCGCATCGTTTGGCCAGTTGACTCAACAAAAAAGAAATCGAACCTTTGGCGATCCTTGCATCAGTGCGAGCTTGGCTCGTCGCTGACAGCGAAACCATGGATGACTGACATGATACCAGCCGTCAGCATCCAGATTTTCTCACAATCCAGTGCCAACACTTCTCCATATAATTCAGAAATCCATTTGACTCAATAATTCTTAGGCCAACAGCAGAATATCTCACATGGAGGCATTTAACACATGGATTACGCCTGCTCTGCTCCTTGGCATAATTCTATTTCTTTGGAAAATCCGAAGTGACATAAACGTGCTGCGACAAAGTTCGGAGAAACTGGAAGGATTGATTGAAGGCCATGTCCAAGCAGGTGCGAGGAAGCTCGACCTCAATTAGATTTCTCTGTCGATTGCTGGGGCCGAAGTTCGCAGTGAGTTCATTCTGGAGACAATCGGCTGCCTCACCCGTCAAAACTGAACAATGCCAATTCAACTCAATCAAGCTCAGTTTGTCGTTGCGGCGCATAAAGCATCGCAGTGGCTGCCTGATAGCGGCCGCGAAGTCGCATTCGCGGGCCGCTCGAACAGCGGCAAGTCCAGTGCGATAAACGCCATCACCAATCGCAAGGGACTGGCGATCACCAGCAAAACACCGGGCCGCACCCAGCAGATTGTTTTTTTTGAAGTGACGCCGGAAATCAGGCTGGTTGACCTGCCAGGGTACGGTTACTCCAAAGTGCCCAAACAGCTGCGCAATCATTGGTCGAACGTGATCGAGCTTTATTTTGAGTCGCGTCACAGTCTGCGGGCGCTGGTTCTGATGATAGATATCCGCCACCCGCTCAAACCGCTTGATCTGCAGATGCTGGAGTGGAGCCAGCGAAGCGCGCTTCCAGCGCATATTCTGCTGACCAAGGCGGACAAGCTGTCAAAATCCAAAGCCAAGGCAACCCTTCTGGCGGTCCGAAAAGAGCTGGCTGAACGGAACAATATATCGATTCAGATTTTCTCAGCGCATTCGGGACAGGGCGTGCCGCAAGCGCGTCAGCACATCTCTGAGCTGCTTGATCAGTCGTGAGCCAAAGCCCAGTTGGCGCCGGCTGCCGCATCAGCCACCAGCGGAATCTTCAGCTCGGCGGCGCTCTCCATGATGGCCTTCACGTTCTCAAGAACCTGATCGGTTTCTGAGATTGGCACCTCAAGAACCAGCTCATCGTGAACCTGCAGGATCATGCGAGCGCCTGTGTCTGATTCAGTCAGCCACCTGTCGACTTCAATCATCGCCAGTTTCATGATGTCCGCAGCTGACCCCTGCAGCGGCGCGTTGATCGCCGCCCGCTCGGAATGCTGCCGGCGGCCGTAGTGTTTGGCCGCGATATCCGGCAGATAGACCCGCCGTCCGAAGATCGTGTCAACATACTTGAGGTCGCGCGCCTGCTCGCGGGCGCTGTCCATGAACTGCCGCACACTGGGATAGCGGGCAAAATACTGCTCGATGTAATCCTGCGCCTGGGCAACCTCAATCTGCAGTGTGCGGGACAGTCCGTAGGCGGACATGCCGTACATCAGCCCGAAATTGATGGCTTTCGCATGCCGTCGCTGATCGGATGTGATCTCTTCCGGCTGAAGTCCAAAAACCTCAGCTGCCGTGATCCGATGGACATCCTCACCCCGCTTGAAAGCGTCAAGCAGTCCCGGATCGCTCGACAGGTGAGCCATCAGGCGCAGCTCGATCTGTGAGTAATCAATTGAGATCAGTGTCGCGCCTGGATCGGCAATGAATGCCTCGCGAATTCTTTTCCCATCAGCCGTGCGGATCGGAATGTTCTGCAGGTTGGGGTCCGCTGAGGACAGCCGGCCGGTTGAGGCGACTGCCTGATTGAAAGAGGTGTGCACCCGTCCGGTTCTGCCGTTGATCAGCGCCGGCAGCTTGTCAGTGTAAGTTGACTTGAGCTTGAACAGGCTTCGATGCTCCAGCAGCAGCCGCGGCACTTCGTGTTCCTCCGCCAGCTCTGTCAGCACTGATTCGGATGTCGACATCTCGCCGGAAGCGGTCTTTTTAGTTGTCTTAAGGCCAAGCCGGTCAAACAGCACCTCGCGGATCTGTTTCGGTGAGGACAGGTTGAACGCGCAGCCGGCGCGCTGATAGACCGCATCTTCGATGTTCTGAATCCGGTCCTGCAGTTCAGCGCTCTGGTCTCTGAGCGCGCACTCATCCAGCCGCACACCATTGGTTTCGACACGCATCAGGACCGGCACCAGCGGCATGTCGACTTTCTTGAATATGTAACGCAGACCCGCTTCCGGCTCAAGCTTCGGCCACAGTGTGTTGTGCAGCCGCAGCGCGATATCAGCATCCTCTGCGGCATATCTGGTGGCGCTTTCGATCCCGACAAGATCGAAGGTGATCTGACTTTTGCCCTTGCCGACGACCTCTTCATACTTGGTGGTTGAAGCGTTCGCGTACTTGAGAGCCAGCTTGTCCAGACTGTGCTGCGGAACCGCGGAGCTGTTCAGCACATAGGATTCGAGCATCGTGTCATAGAGCGGCCCCGCCACATCGATGCCGACACCGGCCAGCACTGCGGCATCAAACTTGAGGTTATGCGCAATCTTGCCCACTTTCTCGTCTTCCATGACCGGCTTGAGCTTGTGAATCACCAGATCCAGACTCAGCTGCTGGGTTTTGCCGCCGGTCCGATGCGCCAGCGGAATGTAATATCCCTCGCGCTCCTTGACACTCAGCGAAATCCCCACCAGGCGGTCAGTCAGGACATCAAGCCCGGTTGTTTCAGTGTCAAACGCGACATGGCCGCAGTCTTGAATCCGATCAATCAGCTCGTCGAGCGCAGCTTCCTCTGTGATCGCGAGGTATTGCTCCGCTTCCGGTTCTGCCTCTGACGCGCCATCGTCAAGAGCGCTGAGCCAGCTTGAGAATTCCAGCCGGGTGTACAGCTCGCGCAGCTCCTCCAGCCGCGGCGGGGCGATCTTGAATGCCTCGAAGTCCAAATCGATATCGACATCCAGCTTCAGGGAGACCAGCTCTCGGGTCAGATCCAGCTGCGAGATGGCGTTGCGGAAGTTCTCTCCGGTCTTGCCGCGCAGCGTGTCGGCGATCTCGATGATGCCGTCGATCGAGCCATGTTCGCTCAGCCACTTGGAGGCGGTTTTGGGACCGACCAGCTGGACGCCCGGAATGTTGTCGGAGGTGTCACCGACGAGCGCCAGGTAATCGATGATCTGGTCCGGTCGAACGCCGAACTTCTCCTCAACCTCTTTCGGCCCCATCCGGCTTCCCCGCATATCATCAATGATGGTGATCCGCTCAGTCACCAGCTGCGCCAGATCCTTGTCGCTGCTGGAGATGAACGTATTGAGTCCGGCTTTGGATGCGGCGATCGCGAGGGTGCCGATCACATCATCTGCTTCGACACCGCCGATGGAAATCGAAGTGACTCCCATTGAGACCACCATCTGCCTGATGAGATCGTACTGGCTTCTCAGGTCATCCGGCATGGGCGGGCGGTTGGCTTTGTATTCGGCGTAGCGGTCGTGGCGGAAGGTCTTGCCCTTGGCATCGAACACCGCGACCAGGTAATCCGGCTGATTTTCACGGATGATGCGCCTGATCATGTTGCCGACACCATAGACTGCACCGGTGGGCTCGCCGCGCGAGGTGGAGAGATTGGTTGAGTGGTAGGCGCGGTAGACGTAGGCAGTGCCGTCGATCAGGTAGAGGGATTTGCTTGCTTCAGGCATGAAATTCGCCATGGCCAAATTGTGGGTCTCGTGGAATATCAAATTCTATATTCTGTGGCGCGGTAAAATTGCACTCATTCGCGCCAGCCGTTTGACAGCCATATATTCAGAATCAATGATCGAGGTTTCGGGACTCACCAAGCGTTTCGGCAGCACTGTCGCCGTCGACGATCTGTCGTTCGCTGTCGGCCGCGGCGAGGTGCTGGGTTTTCTGGGTCCGAACGGCGCGGGAAAATCAACGACGATGAAGATGATTTCCGGTTTTCTCGCACCGGATCGCGGATCGGTCAGAATCGGTGGAATTGATGTTGAGAGCGAGCCGATCAAGGCGAAGGCGCAGCTCGGCTATCTGCCCGAGGGGATTCCGCTCTATGCTGAGATGCCGGTTCACAGCTTTCTTGCATTTGTCGGCAGGACTCGGGGAATTCGCGCCGCGGAACTCGCCGCTCGGATTGCCGCCGCAGTTGACGCAGTGCGGCTCGCTGATGTGCTGACCAAGCCGATCGCCGGCCTCTCAAAAGGATACAAGCGACGCGTCGGCATCGCGCAGGCACTGCTGCATGATCCGCCGGCTCTGGTGCTTGATGAACCGACAGACGGCCTTGATCCCAACCAGAAAGACCAGGTGCGCCATCTCATCGAAACCATTGCCAAGGACAAGGCGATCATTCTGTCCACCCACATTCTGGATGAAGTGGAGGCGGTCTGCTCCCGGGTCATCATCATCAACCGCGGTCAGATTGTCGTCGACAGCGACCCGCGCACGCTTGCGGCGCGCTCTCGCAGGCACAATGCAGTCCATCTCAGACTGTCCGGAATCAGCCCGCAAGCCGCCCGCGAGCAACTTGGTGCAATTGACGGTGTTCGAAGCGTACAATATAAGGAGACGGATGATTCTTTTGAGATTGTTCCCGATGAGGGTCAGAGAATCGTTCAGTCCGTATGGCAGAAGGTGAATTCAAATGGCTGGAAGATCAAGACTATTTCAGAATTGGACGGTCGCCTTGATGATGTTTTTCGACAGCTTACGCGCACCGGCTCATAACGCCCGCCCCAACCTGGCTGGCAGACCATGCCAGGTGATCCTAGGATTGCTGCTGGCCTTGGCCTTTGTTCCAGCCGGCGCGCAGACGATGATTGAGGAGGTCGAGGTTCCCAAACCGGTGGTGCTGGAATCCGGCGTTCCCATTCCGAATCTGGAGGATGCCGCCAAGCGCGCCATTACCATCGACTCGGCGGATGAATCGGGACAGCGGAACTACGAAGGCACCGCGGAATACAAGCTCGGCACCAAAACAGTCCGGGAGTATCGATACGGAAAAAGCCTGCACTATGTCGAAGTCATTGATGAGTCCGGCGCGACTTACATCGTGCAGCAGGACCAGCCTTTCAAGTCCGATGAGCGCAAGCCGCGCTCTGGAATCAGAATCTCGAACTGGTAGTCTGATGGCGAGCAGTGCTTCAGGTGTTGGCGTCTATGTCGGGGACGGACTTCGACGGTATGGATTTGGTGACGGACATCCGTTCGGAACGGATCGTCTTGACGCGTTCTGGAACGAAGCGATCAAAACCGATCTGTCAAAACAGGTGCAGGTGCTGGAGCCTGTAATCTGCGAGGATGGTGACTTCACGCGATTCCACAGTTCCGAGTACGTCGAGTTTCTCAAGGAAAAATCGATCGACGGCACCGGCTATCTGGATGGCGGAGACACCCCTGCATTGCCCGGCGTCTATGAGGCCGCGTCATTCGTAGTCGGCTCTGATCTTGATGCGCTGGATCGAATCTTCCGAGGTGAGTTGAGCCGGATTTTCATCCCGATCGCCGGGCTTCATCATGCCGGGCGGCAGAAGGCCGCCGGATTCTGCGCGGTCAGCGATCTTGGCATTCTGATCGAAACCGTGCGCGAGAAGTACGGTGTCAAACGTGTCGCGTATGTCGATATTGATGCGCACCACGGCGACGGCGTTTTCTATGCCTTTGAATCGGACCCCGATGTCATTTTCGCCGATATTCACGAAGACGGCAGATTTCTGTATCCGGGCACCGGGTTTCCCTACGAGACCGGCAAGGGTGAGGCGAGAGGCACAAAGCTCAATCTGCCGGTGATGCCTGACAGCAATGACGCTGTCTTTTTTGCCACCTGGGGCCGAGTCGAGGAGTTCGTCCGGTCGTTTGAGCCGGAAATAATCATTCTGCAGGCCGGCGCGGACAGCATCGACGGCGATCCGATCACGCACATGCGGTTCTCACCCAAGGCCCACGGTCATGCCGCAAAGCAGCTCTGCAAACTGGCGGAAGAATTCTGCAATGGCCGATTCATCGCAACTGGCGGCGGTGGCTACAACCGCAGAAATATCGCGCTCGGATGGTGCGCAGTGCTCAAGGCGATGATTGAAACCGCCTGAAACGCGCGGGCGCACTCAAGCAGACAATCAATCGGCAGCCGGAACCGGCCGGCATTCGGGCCGGACTCTTGTCAACGCCCTTTCAAACCAAGATAGGCTTCAACAATAGAGCTGTCTTCAGCAGCTTCATTGCCTGTGCCGCGCCACACCACACGTCCAGTCTCAAGTACGACAACCTGGTCAGCGACGCGTTGAACGCGGTCAGTGCTCTGTTCGACCAGCACTATCGACAGTCGCTCCCGTCGCAGGGATTCCAGTACTTGGTAGCACTCATCGACAACCAGCGGCATAAGTCCGAGTGACAGCTCGTCAATCAGCAGCACCGCAGGCTCCGCCATCAGCGCCCTCGCAATCGCGAGCATCTGCTGCTCGCCGCCCGACAGCAGACCCGCAAGCTGATCGCGGCGGTCCGCGAGTCTCGGAAAAATTTCGAATACGCGCGCCATGCCATTCAGCAGCGCAGATTTTTCCAGTCGGGTCGCGCCGACCAGCAGGTTTTCGTAAACTGAGAGTTCAGCAAACACCCTTCGCCCTTCCGGCACCAGCGCGATTCCCGCATTCACCCGATGATGCGCGGGCAGGCGTGTGATGTCCCGACCATTGAGCTCGACTTTTCCGCTGATGACCTCGATCAGACCCGCCAGTGCCAGAATGATTGCGGACTTGCCGGCCCCGTTGGCACCGATCAAGCCGAATATCTGTCCCGGCGGAACTGCGAATGAGATGCTGTCTGCCGCAACCGTCTTCCCGTAGCCGCAGCTGACTTCGGAAACATTCAGCGTCATGCCTTGGCCTCGCCCAGATATGCCTTGCGCAGGGCTGAGCTTCGCATCACCCGTTCAGCGGAGTCCTGCATCAGCCGTTCGCCGTTGTCCTGAACATAGATTTCCGGACAGATGCGGGAGACTTCGCCAATGTTGTGCTCAATCAGCAGCACACTGCGATTCGAAGTGACCAAAGACGCGATAAGATCAGCCAGATCACGCGCCTCGCTCTGATTCAATCCCGCCAGCGGCTCATCCAGCAGCAGCAGGCTCGGTTCCAGCGCCAGCGCTCTGGCAACTTCCATGCGCTTGATGAATCCGAGCGGCACCTCTCCTGGAAAAGCGTCTGCATCATTGCCGATGCCAACCAGTTCAAGCAGTTCCCCGGCCCGCGCCCTCGCTCTGGATCGGTCCAAATGCAAGAAGGCGCGCAGCGGACTTCGCACGTGCGCTGAACCGGCTGCCAATGCGACATTGTCAAGTAGTGACAGGGTGTGCAGCGGCTTGACGATCTGCTGAGCCAGCGCCAGTCCAAGCCGCACCCGCTGGTGGACACTGAGTTGGGTGATGTCCTTTCCGCGAAAAACAACAGAGCCTTGCTGGGGACGCGCCATGCCCATGATGATGCGCATCACCGTCGTTTTGCCAGCGCCGTTCGGACCGATGAAACCGAGCAGCTGATGATTTTCAACAGCAAGCGACACGTTCCGGACCGCATCGACCCCGCCGAAGCTGATGCTGACGTTCTGAACGCTGAGCAGGCTCATCTGACAGACCTTTTCTGCCACAGCGAATGGACAATTCCAGCAATTCCCGTCGGCGCGAAACGCATGGTGATGAAAATCAGCGATCCGTAAATCAGCAGCTTGTAGTCATCGACAAACTGCAGCCAGAGCGGCATGGTGGACAATACAGCCGCCGCGACCGCGACCCCTGCAATCGAGCCGATGCCGCCAACGATGACCATCGCCAGGACCGTAACCGACTCGACAAACCCGAAACTGTCAGGGCCGATGAATCGAATGTGATGGGCGTAGAGTCCGCCCGCAACCCCGGCGCCGGCGGTGCCGATGACGAACGCAAGCAGCTTGAACTTCGAAACGTCAATTCCAAAGGTGCGTGCGGTATCCTCATCATCTGAGATGGACTCGAACGCGAATCCCAGCCAGGAGCGCTGGATATAGACTGAAAGCGCGATGAATGCCACCATGCAGATCACCGCCATCAGCAGCAGTCCGGGCCGGCCGAAGGCAACCGACGGAATGCCTGAGATTCCGATTTCGCCGCCAAGCGCATCCTGCTTGCGGACAATGCCGACAAACAGAAAGCCCACCCCCATGGTGGTGATGGCCAGAAAGTCGTGCCGCACCCGCAGTGACGCCATGCCCACCAGCACGCCAACCGCCCCGGCCATGACGGCCGCCGGAATCAGCGCCACCGGCAAAGCCCAGCCCGCCTTGGTCAGCATCGCCGCGACATAGGCGCCGATTCCATAGAACGCGGCATGCCCCAGGCTCACCTGACCGCAGAATCCAGTGATCAGATTGAGCGACAGCGCGAACAGAATCGCAATCGACATGCTGGTCAGAACTGCAATTTCGTAGCTCATGGCCCTATCTTCGGGTCAGAAGCCCGTGCGGGCGGATCATCAGCACAATGATCAGGAATGTGAAGGCGATGGCGTCGCGGTCCAGCACATGGCCGAGGTAGATGGTTCCGAAACTTTCGATGATGCCGAGCGCGATCGACGCCACCAGCGCGCCGCGCACCGAGCCCAGACCGCCCAGCACGATGATCGCCAGGGCCTTATAGGCTGGTACCGCCCCCATCGTCGGTTCCACCAGGTTGTTGAGAAGCGCAACCATGACACCGGCCAGCGCGGCGAGCGCCGAGCCGACAAAGAAATTGATGAGCCGCACCTTCTCAATATTCACCCCGAAACTGGCCGCCATGTCCGCGTCGGACACGGTTGCCCGCCAGGCGACGCCGGTGCGCGTCGAGGCCGCGAGCCAGCCAAGCACGCCGATCAGCACGACAGACAGGATCACCACCCAGATTCTGGCTTCGGACAGATAGAACCCGCTGACGATCTCGATCTGCCGCTGCAGAGGCGGATGCACAAAAGACATGCCATAGGCGCCGAAGATGATTCGGTAGATCTCCTCTGCGGCAATGAAAAGACCGATCGAGGCGATCAGCGCGATGAGCGGCGGCTTGTTCAGAATCGGCTTGTACGCGAAGCGGTAGATTCCCATGCCGACACATCCCACCGCGATCATCGAGATGATGGCTGCAATGACGATGTGCCCGCCGTTGTTGACGATGATAACGCCGATATACGCGCCCAACGTGTACAGGGCCGCATGTGCGACATGCAGGATTCGGAGCAGTCCGTAAACCAGCACCAGGCCAAGCGCGATCAGCGCATAGATCGCGCCCTGCACGATGCCCTGGATGGTGAGCTCGACTGCCAGCATAAGAAAATAGCCTCAGCTCACCCGGAAAATTTGCAGGCAAGCCGAGGCGATAAGTTTTTCAAGAATTGCTGTTATTCAGCGGGCGGCGCCAGCAGTTCCCGATCATTGATGACGGCGTAGTGACGCCAGTTGCCGTCTTTGACAACCTGCACCTGCACGTCCTTCTCAACCTCGCCCAGTGCGTTGAAGGAGATGTGGCCTGTTGATGCCGAGACACTCGCGCCTGCGATGGCGTCGCGCAATGCCGCAGGACTGTCGTCCGCCGCGCGTCCGAGTGCGTCCGCCATGACCAGCACTGCGGTATGCGCAGAGGCCGCCACCATGTCAGTTGGATAGCCGGCCTTGGCTTCGAAACCGCCGATGAAGTCCTGAGTGACTGCTTCCTCGGAATCCCGGTCAAGTGAGGTTGTGATGATCACGCCCTCCGCATCGGGTCCGGCGATCTCGATGAACTTCTGGCTGTCGTAGCCCTCCTGACCGATCACCGGGGCTTCAATGCCGGCCGCGCGCAGCTGGCGCACCAGCGGACCCGCAGTGAAAAAGTAGCCTGACGCGTAAATCGCATCCGGCTGATCGCTCTTGACTTTCGAGACGATGGCGCCGAACTCGCGGTCCTTGATGGAGTATTCATACTCGTTGACAATCTCAATGCCGAAGTCTGCGGCCTTCTCCTTGAATCCGTTCGCCAGCGATTTGCCGAAATCGTTGTTGAGCGTGATCATGACGACCCGTTTGTGCCCCATCATCTCTCCGATCAGCTTGGCGCCGGCGCGCCCTTGCACCTCACCGACAAACGAGGTTCGGAACACATAATCGCCGGCCCGGGTGATATCCGGATGCACAGCGTAGGCAGAGATGTACGGCACATTGTTTTCCTGGTAGATCGTGGCCGCTGCCCGCGTGGCGCCTGAATAGCTGCCTGAGATGCCTGCGGCAACATTATCCTGCGTGATCAGCTTGACTGCGAGCGGCGCGGATTCCTTGGGACTGGCCTGATCGTCATAAACAACAAGCTCAATCTGCTTGCCGCCGATTCCGCCAGCCGAGTTCACCTGCTCGACAGCAAGCTCCGCGCCGACTCGTGCGGAATTGCCGTCGGCCGCGGCAAAACCCGTCAGCGGCGCGTTGAATCCGATCTTGATCGTGTCGGCAAGTGCAGTCAGGGGCGCGGCCACCGCCAAGGCAACGGCCAGAAGCAGGGAGTTGAGTACTGATTTCATTTCGGTTCCTCCGGTAGATAAAAATTAAAGGTGAATTGCATGATTGCCCGATTTCTGCCTGATGCGTTCACGAACAGCGTCAGCCAGCAATGGGTCAATCGTCCAGTATTGCCGGCAAATCCAGATGATTTGCCCTGGCACAGGCGATCGCCTCTGGATAGCCCGCATCGGCATGTCGCATGACTCCGCTTGCAGGATCGTTCCAAAGCACGTTCCGGATGCGGGGCACGGCCTCGTCGGTGCCGTCGCAGCAGATGACCATGCCGGCATGCTGCGCGTAGCCGATGCCAACCCCGCCGCCGTGATGAATCGAGACCCAGGTCGCTCCGGATGCGCAGTTCAGCAGAGCATTCAGAAAGGCCCAGTCAGACACTGCGTCTGATCCATCCCGCATGCCTTCAGTCTCGCGATTGGGCGATGCGACTGATCCGGCGTCAAGATGATCCCGCCCGATCACAACCGGCGCATCGATCTCGCCGTTTCGGTACATTTCGTTGAATGCCAGTCCGATTCGATCGCGCTGCCCGAGTCCCAGCCAGCAGATTCGGGCCGGCAGGCCCTGGAACCTGATGCGCTTACGCGCCATGTCCAGCCAGTTGTGCAGGTGCGGATCATCTGGAATGAGTTCCTTGACCCTCTCGTCGGTCTTGTAGATGTCTTCGGGGTTGCCGCTCAGAGCCGCCCAGCGAAACGGGCCCATGCCCCGGCAGAACAGCGGACGGATATAGGCTGGCACAAATCCCGGGTAGGCGAATGCATTGTCGAGGCCGGCATTCTTGGCCTCCTGCCGGATGTTGTTGCCATAGTCCACCGTCGGAATGCCGGCATCCCAGAATCTCACCAATGCCTCGACGTGAATCCGAATCGACTCGCTGGCGGCGCTGATGACAGCATCGGGGTCAGATTTCCTCTTTTCGCGCCACATCTCCATAGTCCAGCCCAGCGGCAGGTAGCCATGCAGCAGATCATGTGCTGAAGTCTGATCGGTCACGATATCCGGCCGTATGCCCCGGGCTGCAAGCTGCGGCATGATTTCGGCGGCGTTGCCGAGCAGGCCGACTGATCTGGCTTTCCTGTCCCGCGTCCAGGCATCAATCATATTGAGTGCTTCGTCGATCGAATCGGTCCGATGATCAAGGTAGCCGGTTCGAATACGGAAATCAATCCGCTCCGAATCGCATTCGACGACCAGACAGCTGGCGCCTGCCATGACCGCGGCCAAAGGCTGCGCGCCGCCCATTCCACCCAAACCGGCGGTCAGAATCCAGCGCCCGGCGAGAGTGCCGCCGCAGTGCTTGCGACCGGCCTCTACAAAAGTCTCGTAAGTGCCTTGGATGATGCCCTGGCTGGCAATGTAGATCCAGGAGCCGGCGGTCATCTGGCCGAACATCATCAGACCCTTGCGGTCGAGCTCGTTGAAGTGCTCCATGGTTGCCCACTTGGGCACCAGGTTGGAATTCGCGATCAGCACGCGCGGCGCATCGGGCTGGGTGCGGAAGATTCCGACTGGCTTGCCGGACTGGATGAGCAGTGTCTGGTCCGCCTCCAGGCGTTTCAACGACTCAACAATCCTGTCGTAGTCATTCCAGGTTCTGGCGGCCTTGCCCATTCCGCCGTAGACAACCAATTCGTCTGGATTCTCAGCGACATCGGGGTGCAGGTTGTTCATCAGCATGCGCAAAGGCGCTTCGGTCAGCCATGACTTGGCTGTCAGACGATTGCCGGTGCTGGGGGTGATGATGCGTTTGGTTTTTGGTACATAGTTCATGTCGCTTCACCTAATCAGCTGTGTTTAATGGCAAAACCGGGTGTCGTCATCATAGCGGCTAAGTATGCGTTCGCCGCCTGCTCAAGCGCGAGCAGAATATCAGCAAGCAGGCTGCGCAGCCTCTCTGCTTTGTGCGGAATCATGGTCCACGGCTCCTGCTCCAGCATATAGGTCGACTGGGAAAGTTCCATTTGAATGGCGTGGACCGCGTGGATTGGTTTGCCATGATACCGGGTGGTCCAGCCGCCGCGAAAGATGTGGTTGAGCTCCACGCTGTAGTGAGTGCTCTCCTTGCAATGCCGATATACCGTATCTTCAAAAATTCTGTGGCAGCTGCTTCCGTCGAATGTGCCGATGCTCAGATCTGCCAGCTGTCCATGAAACAGCCTTGGAACCTTGGAACGGATCGAATGGCAGTCATAAAGCACCGCAGTGCCGCGGGTGCGCATGGCTCGAGAGAGCTCCTGCTCAATGGCAGCGTGGTAGGGGCGGTGGTATCGCTCGATGCGTTCCGACACTTCCGCCTCATCCGGCTCGCCGCCAGGCTGGTAGATGGGCTGACCGTCAAAAGTGTGCAATGGGCACAGGGCCGATTCTTTTCGGTTCTGATAGAGAGCGCCGCCCGCAGGGTCGCGGTTGGCATCGATCACATAACGATGAAACAGCGCTCTGATCACAGTCGCGTTGGGCAGCAAACCCTCGTAAAGCTGATGCACATGCCAGTCGGTATCAATCAATTGACATCCGGCATCCGTGAACCGGTCCCAAATTTCCGCAGGTATCTGATCGCCGGTGTGTGGAATCGCCAGAATCACCGGTGAATCTCCCTGCTGAATCTCAAATGCCGGCAAATCGCTCATCAGATGCTGCTCAACCCTGTCAGTGAATTGTGGTATGAGTGGTTTCGCCTCTGAAGATTCGCTCTGCCAGGGGGTTGAAACCCATGTGATAGCAAAGCTCTGCAGGCGAGGAGACATTCCAGATCGCCAGATTCGCTTCCATGCCGGATGCCAGCCGGCCGCTGTTGGTAATCCCGAGCGCCTGGGCGGCAGTTGCGGTCGCGCCGGTCAGGGCCTCTTCCGGTGTCAGCTCGAACAGCGTGCAGGACAGGTTCATCGCCATCAGAATCGAGCTCAGCGGAGAGGAGCCGGGATTGCAATCGGTTGCGACAGCGATTGGAACACTGTAGTCGCGCAGAAGCTGCACTGGCGGTTTGCGGCTCTGCCTCAAGGTGTAGAAGGCGCCGGGCAGCAGAACCGCGACAGTGGAGCTTTCACCTAGCGCGCGAACGTCAGTCTCGTCGGCGAATTCCAGATGATCGGCGGACAGCGCGTTGCAGCCCGCGGCGAGTTTTGCGCCGCCGCTGTTCGACAGCTGCTCAGCGTGAAGCTTGAGCGGCAGTCCGAGTGAGTGAGCGTAGTCGAAAAGCCGCTCGATCTGACGGACGGAAAATGCGATCGATTCACAGAATCCGTCAACTGCATCAGCCAGGCCCTCGTCCGCTGCCTGCTCAAGTGCGACAATGCAGACAGTGTGCAGATAGGTTTCCGGTCTATGGCGAAATTCGGCGGGCACGAGGTGCGCGCCCAGGAAACTTGTCTTCACAGCAATCGGACGCTCCCGCTGAATCTGGCGCGCCGCGCGCAGCATGTTCAATTCCGTTCTGATGTCGAGCCCGTACCCGGACTTGATCTCAATTGTCGAGACACCTTCAGCCATCAAGGCGTCGATCCGCGGCAATGCCTGGCTCACCATCTCATCAACGGACAGCTTGCGGGTCTCGCGGAGTGTGCTGTGAATGCCGCCGCCGCTGGCTGTGATCTCTTCGTAGGTGGCGCCGTTCAGCCGCATCTCAAATTCCGCCGCTCGATTTCCGCCGTATACAATGTGCGTGTGGCAATCGATGAGGCCCGGAGTTGCCAGCCGTCCGCCCAGGTCGCGGGCCGGCCAGTCGAGACAGTCGCTGGGCAGATGCTCTTTCGGTCCGCACCAGGCAATATCCGCGCCTTCCACTGCGAGCGCGCCGTCGGCAACCATCCCATAGGCGGTCCCGTTTGCAGACATCGTCGCAAGACTCAAGTTTTCCAGCACCTGTTGACTCATTGACAGCACAGAAATCGTTTTTTCTCGAATTATATGTATAAACATATTCTATTATGTATAAACAAATAAATTTCTGGGAATTCAGGAGCACTCGCGATTCGGAATGAAAGCGCCATGAGCGAAATCTGGGCGGAACAAGCTTTGACCGGCAGAGGCTGGCAGTCGAATGTTCGCATCAGGGTGAATGATGCGGGTGAGATTGCCGAGGTCAATTCAGATTCGCCGCCCAGCGGTCAGCGGGTCGATATAGCGTTGCCCGCGCCCGCCAATCTGCACAGTCACGGTTTCCAGCGCGCCATGGCCGGTCTGACTGAGGTGCGAAGTCGCAGCGGCCGCGATACATTCTGGACCTGGCGCACGCTCATGTTCAACTTCATCAGTCAGCTGACACCGGAAGACATTGAGGCAATCACAGCCTTTGCGCAGGTTGAGATGCTGGAGAGCGGGTTTGCCGCAGTCGCGGAGTTTCACTATGTGCACCGCGATCCGGATGGCAATCGCTATGATGACATTGCGGAGCTGTCGAAGCGAATCATCGCGGCCGCCGGCCAGAGTGGCATCGGTCTGACGCTTCTGCCGGTGTTTTACCAGTACGGGGGCTGTGGCAAGCGCGCCCCCCTGCCTCAGCAGCGACGATTTGTCAATGATGTTGACACCTATTTCAGCTTGTTTGAGGAAGCATCGGCTGCTTTGGCGGAACTGGCGCCTGATTGCCGGATGGGTCTGGCAGCGCATTCGCTGCGCGCCGTTGACCCCTCAGATGTGATCGAATTGAGCGAAGAAAAAGCTGGATTGCCGATTCATATCCATGTTGCGGAGCAGGTCCGGGAAATAGAGGAGTTTGAGAATGAATTTGGCATGCGGCCCGTCGAATGGCTGAACGAGCATGCTGAGATGAATGAGCGCTGGTGCCTGGTTCATGCCACCCACATGAACGAGAAAGAGACCCGAGAGATGGCAGCGTCCGGTGTGGTTGCCGGACTTTGTCCGATCACCGAAGCCAATCTGGGTGATGGGATTTTCAACGGTGTCGACTATGTCGGTCAGAACGGAAGATTCGGTGTCGGCACCGATTCGAATATCAGGATCTCGCTCTGTGAGGAGCTGCGGACGCTTGAGTACTCACAGCGTCTGCACCATCGCCGGCGCGCGGCGCTGTCGCAGCCCGGCGCGTCCTCCGGCCGCACTTTGCTCGAATCCGCATTGACTGGCGGCAGTCTGGCGCTCGGCAGGCCCGGTGGCTTGCTAGAGCCCGGCAATTGCGCAGACATCATCGCACTGGACTCCAGTTCAGCAGAGCTTGCAGACTGCCGGGGCGATGCGATATTGGACAATTTTGTGTTTGCCGGGGACAATCGGCTGGTGTCGGATGTCTGGTCAGCCGGCAGGCATGTTGTCAGGCAGGGGCGGCATATCCGACGGGATGAGATTCAGAACAGATTCCTGCAGGTCAGGCGAAGACTGCTGGAGACGCTATGAGCCGAAAAAAGCGAGCGTCATGGCTGGAAATTCAGGCCGAGCTTCGCCGGCGGATCATCGACGGCATCTGGCAGCCGGGCGAGCTCATTCCAGGCGAGCAGCAGCTGGCGGAGGAATTCGAATGCGCGAGAGCAACCGTCAACCGCGCCCTGCAGGGGCTGGCTGATGCGGGTCTGCTGGAACGCCGCCGCCGCGCCGGTTCACGCGTGGCAACCGAGCCGTCGCGCTACGCGACTGTAAAGATCGACATCATCAGACTGGAGATAGAGCGCAGCGGCGCTGATTATCGACATGTGCTGACGAAGCGAAAGCATATTGCCGCGCCGAAGTCCGTGCAGCGTCGAATGAATCTGCGGGGTGACGCGAGGCTTCTGCATCTTTGCACGCTGCATCTGGCGGACGATCAGCCGTTCATTTTCGAGGAGCGCTGGCTGAATCCTGCGCTGCTGCCCGGTGTTCTGGAGATTGATTTCCATTCGATCAGCGCGAACGAATGGCTGGTGCGGAACGTCACCTTCACTCGGGGCGATATCGAATTCTCAGCCGCCAAGCTGACGCGGCAGGAGGCTGAAATGTTTGAGGTCGAGGAAGGACAGGCTGCCTTTGTGATTGAACGCACCACCTGGCAGGATGAGGAGTGCATCACCTCAGTGAGACTGCTCCACCGGCCCGGCTTTTCCAAACGGGTTCAGCTGATCTGAGCTCGCGCAGAAGCGGATTTCACGCGGATTATTCCGCAATTCGCGAGTGCGAAGCAAAAAATCATCAAGTTTCATTCATTTATTCTGTATTATCTGAACCTTGAATGCGCTGATGCTGAGTCAGTATCGGACGCTTAATATCAATTGACTTTTATGGAGGGTGGTTTCACTATGGAACGCCGACAATTCTTAAAGGCAGGCGCGGTTGCCGGAACGGCAGCCGCCGCCACGACGCTGGCAGCGCCTGCGATCTCACAGGGCATGCGGGAACTCACCATGGTTACCTCATGGCCGAAGAACTTTCCCGGTCTTGGCACCGCGGCCGCTCGATTCGGTGATCGCATCACGCAGATGTCCGAGGGCCGTCTGACTGTGAAGCTGTTCGCTGGCGGCGAGCTGGTTCATCCGCTCAAATGCCACGATGCCGTGCAGGAAGGCACGGCTGACATGTATCACTCTGCCGAGTATTACTATCTCGGCAAGGCGGTAGGCTATGCTTTCTATGCTGCGGTTCCACTCGGACTCACAGCGAACGAAATGGATGCCTGGGTCCATCACGGGGGGGGGCAGCAACTCTGGGATGACCTGAGCGCTCAATTCGGTGTCAAGGCATTTCTCTGTGGCAATACCGGATCGCAGATGGGCGGCTGGTTTGCCAATCCGATGCGGTCGCTTGAAGACTTCAAGGGCTTGAAAATGCGCATACCCGGACTGGGTGGCCGAGTGATCGAAGCGCTGGGCGGAACATCAGTTACACTGGCCGGCTCAGAAATCATGCCGGCTCTGGAAGCTGGAACCGTCGATGCGACCGAGTGGGTCGGTCCTTGGAACGATCTGGCCTTCGGTTTCTACAAGGTCGTCAAGTTCTATCACCATCCCGGTTTCCATGAGCCAGGCACTGTTCTGAGCTGTGGAATCAACAAGGGGGTCTGGGACAGCATGAGCGCCAGCGATCAGGCCATCATTACCGCTGCAGCGGCCGCGGAAAACAATTATGACCTTGCTGAGTTCACTGCCAATAACGCCGCCGCGCTGGATACGCTGCTCACTGAACACGGTGTGGAGCTGGTGGAATTCAGCGATGAAATCTTTTCGGCCGCCGCGGAAGCTGCGAAAGATGTGCTGGCTGATGTCGGCAACACCGATGCCGATACGAAGAAAATCTATGACAGCTTCATGTCATTCCGCAAAGATGTCACCGGCTGGGTGAAACTGTCTGATCAGGGATACATGAACAAACGCGCCTTGGTAGATTTTCACAGCTGATCAAAATCCAGGCATGCACTGGTAAGAAACGATGATGGCTTCGCTCGCTGTTACGCTGGCGAAGCCATCATTCTTTTTGCAGTTCTGCACGTTTACAGCTGCCTTGAACCGGCTCGAACTGAGCAGAATTGCCAGCTGGATCTTCTGCGGTGATCCATCGTGAACATTGACTTCATCGGACTGTGGCATTCTTTGGATCGACTGCCGATTCTGTTCAGCATCACAGTCTATGGCCTGGTGGTGCTGACCACTTTGGCTTTCGTCGTTCTGCCCGCAGCGCTTCTGCTCGCCTCTGAACCGAAACAGATTCTGCACTCGCTGAGCGGCAGATTCGCCGAGCACTCCGAATGGACGGGCTGGCGAAAAGCGCTGCATGTCAGCGCGAGCGGACTGACTGCGTTCAACACGGTCGTCGGCCGCCTGGCCGCCTGGCTGGTGCTATACATGACGCTGATGCAGTTCGTCGTTGTCATCATGCGCTATGTATTCTCCTACGGCGTCATACAGATGCAGGAGTCCATCTGGTATATGCATGGTCTGCTGTTCATGCTTGGCGCCGGCTACACACTGGTCAAGGAGGGGCATGTCAGACTGGACGTGTTTTATCGCGAGGCGTCCGACCGTGCCAAAGCCTGGATCAACCTGGTTGGCGCGCTGGTGTTGCTGCTGCCATTCTGTGTGGCTAATTTTGATTTCGCCTGGTCGCTGGTGCTCAATTCCTGGGCGGTGAGGGAAGGATCGACCGAAACCACCGGCCTGCCCTACATCTATCTTTTCAAGACTGTCATTCTGGTGTTCTCGGTCCTGGTGATCATGGAAGGCATCGCGCTCGCGCTGCGGAGCCTGCTGACGCTGACTGAACGCGGGCGTTCAGACATTCCAGCGACAGGATAACCATGGAATTTTTTGCCACCCCTGAGTTTCTCTGCGCCGCCCTGTTCCTGTCGGTGGTTGTGCTGCTGCTGTTCGGATTTCCGGTGGCATTCACACTGGCCGGAAGCTCGCTGGTGTTCGCGATCATCGCTAGCGCATTCGGTCTCTTCGATGTGGCATTTCTTTCCGCGCTTCCGCAGCGGATCTTCTCCATCATGCGCAATGAGGTTCTCGTCGCGGTGCCGCTGTTTGTATTCATGGGCGTGACTCTGGAACGCTCCAAGATTGCCGAGGAGCTGCTCGACAACATGGGCAAGCTGTTCGGCCGAATTCGCGGCGGACTGGGTTATTCGGTCTGCATTGTCGGCGCGCTGCTGGCTGCGTCAACCGGCATTGTCGGCGCCACGGTTGTCACAATGGGTCTTCTGTCGCTGCCGACGATGCTGCGGCGCGGCTACAGTCCATCGCTGGCCTGCGGCTCGATCTGCGCATCGGGCACGCTGGGACAGGTGATTCCGCCATCGATCGTGCTGGTTCTGCTGGGCGATCAGCTGTCCACCGCCTTCCAGCAGGCACAGTTTGAGATGGGGAATTTCTCGCCGGACGCGGTGTCGGTCAATGATCTTTTCGCCGGCGCGCTGATTCCGGGCCTGGTGCTGGTTGGCATGTACATCCTCTATCAGATCATCGTTGCGATTTTCCGGCCGGACGCGAGCCCTGCCATTCCCAAAGAGGACATCAATCTGGGTGAGAGCCGGCGCGCCTTTGCATGGACCATGGTCTCCACACTGTTTGCGCCGCTGGCCCTGATCGTCGCGGTGCTGGGCTCGATTCTGGCAGGATTGGCCTCGCCCACCGAATCTGCCGCGATGGGCGGCACCGGCGCGCTGATGATGGCCGGCTACCGTGCTGATCCCAAGCGCGGCCGGCCGATTGTGATCGGACTGCTCTGTCTTGTCATCATGCTGACGGTTACCGGACTGTTTGATCTTCGCATGCAGCGCGATGAGATCAGCGGCGAGGAATGGGCGGCCATATTTGTCGCGCTGGTTTGCGCGATCGGCCTGGTTTACGGAATTGCGACTGCGATTCACCGAGTCTATTCCACCCGGGATGACAGCGGCGAGTCCATTCTTCCTCAGATCATGCGCCAGACGCTTCTGGTGTCGACCATGGTGTTCGTGATTCTGATCGGCGCTTCAATGTTCTCGCTGGTATTCCGAGGACTGGACGGAGACTCAGTTGTGGAGAATGTGCTGCACAATCTGCCGGGCGGCACGATTACTGTGCTTCTGCTGATCATGCTGGTCATGTTTCTGCTCGGTTTCATCCTGGATTTCCTGGAGATCATATTCATTGTGGTGCCGATTGTCGGCCCGGTGCTTCTGCAGATGGAAGTCGCGCCCGGCGTGCCGATGAGTCCGGTGTGGCTGGGTGTGATGATGGCTGTGAATCTGCAGACTTCATTCCTCACTCCGCCATTCGGCTTTTCGCTGTTCTACCTGCGCGGAGTTGCGCCGCGGTCAATTCGCACCATCGAAATCTATAAAGGCGTCATTCCGTTTGTGTGCATTCAGCTGTTGATGCTCGTCATACTCTGGTTTCTGCCGGGGCTTGCCACCTGGCTGCCGAGCGCCATCTACGGGCCGTAGGGACGGGCAGGGAGTTTATTCTGGTTGCGGTGAATTCACCGCGGGCAGCGAATGCGATTGAGCAGTCCGATTCGGACTTAAAAAAAATCAGAACAGCGGGGCGTGCGTCGCGACCAGCGCCACCTGAATCTCCCGGATCAGTTTGGTGGTCTGCTGGCCGATCAGGTCGAGTTTCGAAACTTGGGTGATTCTGGTCTGCATCCGGTTGAGCTCCAGCGGGCCGAGCAGAGTGCGGAACATGTCGCAGGCATCCATCAGGCAGAATATGACAACATCGCGCTGATCGGGAATTTCATCGCTGTACAGGATGTTCATGATCCTGAGCTTGACCTCCCGTTCGACGGTGCCGTCGATCATCGGGTAGGTGCGCGACTTCATCACCCAGAGAAAGCGTTTTTCCGACTCCCCGAGAATGCCCCGTTCCACCAGCCGCTTGAAGCCGCGATCGATTATCGCCGCCCCATCATCGGCAACTGTGTTGATCCAGTATTTGACATCCTGATGCTGGGGTTCTTGGCAGATTCTCGCGTGGTAGGGATCAAGAATTGGGTTGTCGAGCGGTTCGGGGCTGATGACCTCAAGATTATCAATGCCACAGTCAATGCGATTCTCTATGGCAAGTTCCATCAATACGCCGCCCGCCAGCACAAAGTGCAGGGTCAGCTGCGGAACCGGCGGCAATGTTCCTGTCTCTTCGTCCAGCAGAAGCAGCAGCATCTCCTCGACAAGGGAAATCGGTGAGCTCATACTTCCTGTTCTTGTGTATTTGTCAGCATAACTGTCATTTTATTGGCAATTGCGGCTGATTTGCAAATTTCTACTCTGCATTCGAAATTCGCAATCGCTTCCGGCAGGGATGATATTGGTTAAAATGAGTGAATCCCAAATCCTGGAGCCCAGAAAAGATTGACATGGCTGAAGCTCAGTCTCCCAAAGATGACATCGATGGCGTAGCGAACGGCACCATCGCCGAGACCGGCGGCGAGAAGCGGGTCTTCTACGACGGCTACTGGATTCGCCACTATGAACCGCCAGAGGAAACCCTGACCGCCAAGCAGGACCTGATCACCGGGCTGACCCGCAGGACCTTCCATCATACGGAGTCAGGAATCAACACGCCCGGCAGAAAGCTGGACCTGGCGCGCCAGTGCTACGAGCAGGCCGAAAATGAGCAGGAGAAGCGGGTGAGCGGCGCAATGCTGGCTGGCGCCCTTTTCAATCGCGCAACCGATATCTTCAAGACCGTGGTTGACCTGGAGGCCAAAGGAGTGCATATCAGCACCGAGAATGAGCTGATGAAAGAGTGCAGCGAATGCCTGGAAGAGGCGATGGAGCTGGGCAAGCTGGTTCGCCACATCAGCGGCGTGGAAGGCATCGATGAGCTGTGGGGCGAGCCGCTCAAGGCATTCATAATGCCGCTCAGCCAGTTCTATGTGACCCGCTATGTGAAAATCAGCATGACCATGCGGGATATTGACCGCATTGTCGCGGTGCTGCGCGGCTGCTGCTTCCAGCTTCCGGAATATGAGCCGCTCTGGCCGCTGCTTGACAGATATTCAATTCATGCAAAGAGCAATTGCGAGACCAGCAAACGCGATCCTCGCTGGTATGCGATCTGGCCCAAGTTTGTCACCCGATCTGAGCAGATCGATCAGCTCATTGACCAATTGAAAGATCAGGCCGAATGCGCGCATCAGCAGCGGATTGTCACCGGCTGTCGGCTGCTCAAGGACGGCAAGGACCTGATCTACCACATCTCAGGCGCAAGGGTGCCGATGCCCGACACGACCAAGCGATTCATACAGAAATGCAACCAGTTCAATCCAAAATTCGACTCTTCAAAGGGGAGCGGCAATGAGAAGTAATGCAGAACGCGGCAAAGCGGTCAGAAGCACAGTTGAGGCCATTCGCAATATTGAAGCGGAGCATGGCATAACCTTGAACGCGCTGGACGGGATCAGAACGCAGCTGATCAAGCTCGCGGCAAATTCTGAATGGTTCACCGAGGAAGAGTTTCCGGCGCCGGAGAAAGACTCCGCCGACTCATCCATTGTTTATCGACTGTCTCAGGACGCAGCGGACAATCGGTTCGCGCTTTATGTCCAGGCAGCCCGGTCTCCGACTCATACGCCGCCGCACAATCATGACACCTGGGCGGTGATCGCCGGAATACGCGGCGATGAGCTGAATCGCTTCTATCAGCGCACTGACGACGGTGTCGAGGAATCCGGTTCGCATACGGTTCAGCCCGGCACCGGTGTCACACTGCTGCCGGACGACTTGCACTCCATCCATATCACCGATGATGAGGCGGTGATCAACTTTCACATGTACGGCCTGGCACTGGAATGCCTGACAGAACGGGTGTATTTCGACAGGAGATCAGGCGACTGGAAGGTTTTCCGCTCGGACACCAACATCATCGACGCCAGTTACGTGATCCAATGAGCGGCGAAATCAGCGCCGCTGACCTCAAGGCCCTGATACTCGCGCGGAGCGAGCACGCCATCCTTGATGTCCGCGAGCAGGGCATCTATTTCGAGAGCCATCTGCTTTGGGCCACCAACCTGCCATTGAGCCGGCTTGAGCTGGAGGCGGATGCGCTGCTGCCGCGCCGCACGGCGCCGATCATTGTTTATGACAGCGGCCCCGAAGGCCGGGAGTCCGCGGCCCGCCGAGCGCGCGGGCGGCTGCTTGAGCTGGGCTATGCCGATGTCTCGATTCTGACCGGCGGCATTGCGGGCTGGAAAGAGGCGGGTTTCGAGCTGTTCTCAGGGCTGAATGTGCCCAGCAAAACTTTCGGCGAGTACCTGCTTCAGCAGCGCAAGCCCCCCGAAATTCTGGCCGGCGAGCTGCATGAGCGGCTCGGACGGCAGGACAATCTGGTTGTGCTGGACAGCCGGCCGATGGATGAGTACAGCGCCATGAGCATTCCGAGCGCAATCGACGTGCCGGGGGCGGAGCTGGTTTACCGGGTGTTTGAGATCGCGCCGGACCCGCAGACGGATGTCGTCGTCAACTGCGCCGGACGCACGCGCAGCATTGTCGGCGCGATGTCTCTGATCAATGCTGAGATCGCCAACCGCGTCATGCTGCTCAAGGACGGCACCATGGGCTGGCATCTGGCAGGGCTGGAACTGGACCATGACCAGACCCGCACCGCGCCCGAGCCTTCGCAGGCCAGCTACGAAAAAGCCAGCCGCGCGGCCGGCCGCGTGGCGGAGAAATTCAGCGTGCCATCCATTGATCATGCGCAGCTGGCCGCATGGCGGCAGGATGACACCCGCACTCTGTACCTGTTTGATGTGCGCACCCCGGAGGAGTTCGAGCGCGGGCATCTTGCCGGCTCGCGGCACGCGCCGGGCGGTCAGCTTGTGCAGACGACCGACGAGTTCATCGCCGTTCACAACGCCCGCATCGTGCTGGTGGACGACCGCTCAGTGCGCGCCACCATGACCGCGTCCTGGCTGATTCAGATGGGTTGGCGCGACGTTTATGTGCTGGAGCACCCCTTTGACGGAGCGGCGCTGGAATCCGGCGCTGAAAAACGAACGATACTCGGGTACGAAGATCAGGAGACGCTCAGCCCCGGCGAGCTCAAGGCGGTGATGCAATCGGGAGAGCCCGCGTTGCTGGCGGACCTTTCATCCAGCGGAAATTTCAAGGCCGGACATATCGATGGGGCGCATTGGTGCATCCGTCAGCGGCTGCAGGCCGCGCTGACGCTTCGGCAGCCGATCGGACTGCTGGTGCTGACATCGGAAGATGGGACGCTCGCGCATCTAGCTGCCGCAGATCTGAAGAATTCGGACGCGCGCCTGCTTGTTCGAGTGCTGAAGGGCGGCAATCAGGCCTGGCGGGCCTCGGGCTATCCGCTGGCCTGCGGCATGGAGCCGCGTCTCACCGAAGTGGATGACATCTGGGAGCGTCCTTATGACAGCGAGCTCGGACAGGAACAGAGAATGAAGAACTATCTGGAATGGGAGGTTCAGCTGATGGAGCAGGCAGTTCGGGATGGAACCGTTGAGTTTCACTGCTGAAGTTTCAGCCGGCAATCCCGAACTTTTGCCGGCTTGCCGCAGTCATAGCGGACCGAGCTGAAATCGGACGCTTCGAGATACGGAAGAATACCGCGATATTGCTCATATAATCAGACTCATATCTTTCGTTCGATTTTTTGCGAGCGAACCACAAAAAAATTTCGAGCCGAAATTATTGCAGCTTCGGCTCCAGCATGAAATAAGGCATATTTCAATGAACTTTTCAATTGCATCACGATTATCCGCCGTCGCATTCGCCCTTGCACTTTTTGCTCTGCCAGTGGCGCCAGGCGCGCTCAGGGCCGCCCAGGACCCGCTGCCGCTGAATGAAATTTCAACCTTTGCCCGGATTTTTGAGACGATCAAGAACAACTATGTCGAGGACATCACGGACGAGGAGCTTCTGCAGGCCGCGGTGCGCGGCATGCTTTCCGGGCTTGATCCGCATTCCGCGCTGCTGGACAGCAGCGGCATGAGTGATCTCAGAATCGACACCTCGGGCAGATACGGCGGACTGGGCATCGAAATCTCCAAGGACGGCGCCGGAATTCGGGTGATCTCACCCATCGATGACACACCAGCTGAGAAAGCCGGTGTGCTGCCGGGTGATCTGATCGTCCGAATTGACGATCGGCCGGTCAATCGCATGACCCTGACTGATGCAGTCAACATCATGCGCGGCGAGCCCGGCACCGACATCAAGCTCACCATCATCCGGCAGGGCTCCGACTCGCCGCTGGTTTTCACCCTGACCCGCGCGGTGATCAAGATCAGGAGTGTCCGAAGCTACCTGCTGGATCAGAATTTCGGATATCTGAGGGTTACGCAGTTTCAGACCCCCACCCCGGAACTGGCGCGCGAGCAGATTCAGGAACTCTTTGATGAATCCGAATCGCTGGATGGGATCGTGCTGGACCTCAGAAACAACCCGGGCGGGGAGCTGCAGAGTGCAGTCGGCGTATCGGACCTTTTCATCAACCAGGGTGTCATTGTCAAAACCAGGGCGCGGAACAACACCAACGAGCAGGTATTCCGTGCAACGCCGGGCGACCTGATCCAGGGCATGCCCATTGTCGTGCTGGTGAATGAAGGCTCGGCGTCGGCTTCAGAAATTGTCGCCGGAGCTCTGCAGGATCATCGCCGCGCGGTCATCATGGGCACCAAGACTTTCGGCAAGGGATCTGTTCAGACCATCTGGTCACTGGACAAGGACACCACGCTTAAACTGACGACACATCGATACTACACGCCATCTGACCGGTCGATTCAGGCCCAGGGGATTGTCCCAGATATCACCATCGAAAGAAGAGAGCTGCCGGAAGCTGAGCAGAATGAGGTCGAAAGACTGCGCGAAGCTGATCTTGCAGGTTCTCTGGACAGCCAGGGTGAAAGCAATGGCGATGAGCAGGCAACTGACTCTCAGGTGAGTCCGCTGGTGCGGCAGGACTACCAGCTCCAGGAAGCGCTGAACCTCCTGAAAGGGTTGAGCATCGTTCAGCGCTCCACGAGCTAAATCGCTGAGCAGATTCAAGCAACCGAAGTGACGCGTCTTGTCGAGTCAACTGTCGGTGCGCATGCGGTCGCCCGGCTCGCATTCGATTCTGTCGGCAATGGACAGTTCGGAAGCTTTCTCCTATATTCATGACAGCCTGAAGATGCTCTGAGGCTGGTTGCGCACTCCGCACACAAAAGGCAGCGAGATGGTCAACAAAGCTTTAGTCGTCAATCAACTCGGGCCGCCTGAGAATATGCAGTGGCAGGACTGGCCCCTATCCGATCCGGGCGCGGGCGAGGTCAGACTTCGTCATACAGCGGTTGGGGTCAATTTTGCGGACACCTATCACCGAGGCGGAATTCCGCACCCTTGGCCGGTGCCGCCTTGCCCGGTGGTCATCGGGCTTGAGGCCGCGGGAGTCGTTGAGGCGCTTGGCAGCGACGTTGACGAGTTTTCAGTTGGAGATCGAGTCGCGTATGCGATTCCGCCGCTCGGCAGTTATTCGGAGCGTCGCAACTACCCTGCAAAGAATCTGGTGGCGGTGCCGGATGATCTTGAGGATCAGCAGGTTGCCGCGCTGCTGCTCAAGGGCATGACCGCGCATTATCTCCTGCACCGCACTTACGCCGTTCAGAAAGGTGACACCATCGTTGTCCACGCGGCATCCGGCGCAATGGGCTTGATTCTGTGCCAATGGGCGAACGCGCTGGGCGCGACGATCGTCGGCACTGTCAGCACCGAGGCCAAAGCGGAACTGGCGCGGGCGGCTGGCTGCCACCATCCGGTTGTGCGCGCGAAAGAGGATTTTGCTGCCAAAGTGCGCCAAATAACCGATGGCGAAGGCGCCGCGGTCGTCTATGAATCAATCGGCAAAGACACCCTGCAGCAGTCACTCGACTGTCTGCGGCCGATGGGCATGTGCGCAGCTTATGGACACGTCTCAGGTGCGCCGGACCCCGTTGACATCATTCAGGACCTGGGGCGGCGCGGCTCGCTGTTCATCACGCGTCCTGCAATCATGCACTATGTTGCCAAGCGCGAAGACCTGATCAGCACTGCAGAAGGATTGTTCAGCGCGATTCGGAGCGGCATCGTCCGCGCGCACATCAATTATGAGTACGCGCTCAAAGACGGCGCGAAAGCCCACCAAGCCATTGAGAGCGGCACCACGACTGGCGCCAGCATACTGATTCCGTAGTTCAGGAGCTTTCGCATTCAGCAGCGAATGCTGAATCCTCTACACGGCCGGTGACATGGCATCACTGATCTGAGATTTCTGAAGCGCAGTCGGTTCGGCGCAGCAGTACCAGGGCTCTGACAGCTGCGGCGCGTGCGGCTGGACTCCCTGAATCAGTTCAGGCACATCCCCGCCGGCCATGCGGTGCGCCATCTCCCAGATGCCTGCGAACGTCTCCTGCCGGCTGAGACTGTTCTGCTCGACATCCATGACCCAATTCTGAACTTGCATCTGAAGCTGGTCAACGGAAGAATCTGGGTGTGACCACTGATATCCCAGCATTGCTGAATCAAATTCGCCCAACCAGTTGTCTTTTCCATTGCGGGTTTCCAGAAGTCGCGACCCGCGCGGTAGTAGCAGACGGATGCTCAACTGAACCGGGGCGACGCAATTGACCAGTTTCAGGCGAACAATCGCTTTCAGCAGCCGCAGATAGCCATCGACCGTCGTCCAGGGTGTAAACGGCACAAAAGTGGGCAGCATGGCGATCCCAAGTGAATTCAGAAAATCCAAAGCCTGAAAAAAGTCATCCGCGGTATGACCTTTTTCCAGCTGCTCCAGCACCTCATCTTCAATCGACTCGACTGCGCTGGTGATGAAAAGGCAGTGATTCGCGGCAAACTCCTCAATGTGCCTTCTGTGATTCAACAGGTGCTCGATCTTGATGGTTGCGTCCCAGGTCGTGCCGGGAAATTCGCTCTGAAAGCGGGTGATGACCCGCTTCGCATGGCCGGGTCCGTTCAGAAAGTCAGGATCGCCGAATGAGATGTGCCGGGCGCCCGCCGCCATCTGCTGATGGATGTCTTCCATCACAACGTCTGCTGGCATGACGCGGAAAACACCCCCGTAGACCGGTACAACAGGGCAGTGACGGCAAAGGTGCTTGCAGCCGCGGCTGGACTCGACGAAGCCGACGGTCTTCTCCGCACCGTCGGGCAGTCTCAATGAAGCGTACTGATCGAGCGTCGGCAGACCGGATCGGTCCGGTGTGATGAAGTTCAGCTTATCCAGCGAATTTCGAGTCCGGCGAAACTCGTCGGTGCACAGATTATCGCGCAGCGTCCGACTCAAGTCGCGCAAGTCGGCTTCTGACTCGCCGCCGAAAACATACTCGCAGCCAAGCGATCGAAAGTATGCCTCATTCACCGGCGCATACAGTCCAAAGACACATATCGAGGCATTTGGAAACGCGGACACAATGCGCGGGATGATTTCGGACGCGAGACGCGCGCCTGCATGCATGATGAGATGAATTGCAATCAGCCGCGCACCCTCGAATCGGAATTCCTCGTAGGGCTGGTTGGCGAGATCGATGCATTCCACATCGAATCCGTCCTGCTTGAGCCAGGCGGCCGGCTCAGCCAGTGCAAAAGGCTGGCGCCCGATTTCGTAGGGGCTGACCAGAACGACTTTCAATGTGCGGCGGCCGACAGGAGATTACAGAAGACCCAGGCTCAAAAGCGCATCTTCGCTCATGCGGTCTTTGGTCCAGGGTGGGTCCCAAACCAGTTCAACATGAACATCATTGACCCCCTCAACACATTTGACGGCGCATTCGACAGTGCCGGGGAATGTCTGAGCCACCGGGCAGCCTGGGGTGGTGAGTGTCATATCAATATTCACCGATCGGTCATCCTCGATATTGATTGCATAGATCAGGCCGAGGTCGTAGATGTTGATCGGGATTTCAGGGTCGTAGACGTTTCGCAGGGCGTCAATGATCTGCGCCTCCAGCACCAGATCAGTGATGGACGCATGCTGCCCCGCTTCCGGCAGCGCATCGGCCAGCGCATCGGTCTTGCCCGGATTCAGAAAATCTGCAAGAAAATCGTCAGCGGTGGTGCCAGTCTGGTCATGCGGTTTGCTGCCGCTCATTTTCTTTACTCCGTGGTGACTTTCTCTTCGCTGCCATTGATGGCGGCCAGCGCTGTGTGCCAGGCGAGCGTGGCGCATTTGACTCGGGTTGGGAATTCTCGCACCCCGCTCAGCACTTCCAATTTGCCGATGTCAGCCAGGTCCGCTGGGGTTCCACCGGTGACACGCGCCCTGAACTGCTCAAACAGCTGCTCGGCATCGGTCTTGGAAAGGCCTTTGAGCATTTCAGTCATCATGGACGCGGAAGCGATTGAGATCGCACAGCCGTGTCCATTGAACCGCACATCTTGAATGACCTGATTCTCATCTAGCAGGCATTCGAGAGTGACATCGTCGCCGCAGAGCGGATTGACACCCTCTGCTGAACAGTTGGCGGACTCCAATGACCCGAAATTCCGCGGATTGCGGCTGTGGTCAATGATGACTTCCTGGTAAAGCGCTCTTAAATCGTCCATCAGCCGCCAAACAGCTCCCTGACATCATCCAGCGCATCGAACAGGCGATCGATTTCAGCGTGTGTGTTGTACACCGCAAACGACGCCCGCGCGGTGGCCGCAACATTGTAATATTTCATAACCGGCATCGCGCAGTGGTGGCCAACCCTGATCGCCACGCCCTTGCGGTCCAGAATGGTTCCCACGTCGTGGGCATGAACATCGTCCAAAGTGAAGGCAAACACGCCAGCCTTATGCTCCGCGTCGCCGTATACTCTGAGATTCTCGACTTGCCGCGCACGTTCGTGTGTGTAATCCAACAGGCTCTGTTCGTGTGCGGCGATCGCATCAATGCCGATGTCCCACATGAATTCACAGGCGGCGCCGAATCCAACCGCATCCGCGACATTCGGTGTTCCCGCCTCGAACCTGTGCGGAATGTCCGCGTAGGTGGTGCCTTCGAAGGAAACCCGCCGGATCATCTCCCCGCCGCCCTGATACGGCGGCATGGCCTCCAGGAGCTCCGCCTTGCCATAGAGCACGCCGATGCCAGTCGGCGCATACATCTTGTGTCCGGAAAACGCCATGAAGTCGCAGTCGAGATCAGCGACATCAAGCGTCAGGTGAGGCGCCGCCTGCGCGGCATCGACAGCCACCACTGCGCCGGCCGCGTGCGCCATCCGCGTCATTTCTTTGATCGGATTCACGGTGCCGAGGGAATTGGCCACATAAGTGATCGCGACGACTCGGGTCCTGTCGTTCAGGAGGTTCTGATACTCTTCGAGCACTATTTCGCCAGCATCATTCATGGGAATCTTTCGGACCGCGGCGCCGGTGCGTTCCGCAATCAGCTGCCAGGGCACGATATTGGAGTGGTGCTCCATTTCGCTGACCAGAACCTCATCACCCGGCCGCAGCGCATGCCGTCCGTAGGATTCGGCAACCAGATTCAGCCCCTCCGTTGTGCCGCGCACGAAAATAATCTCCTCGACTCGCTCGGCATTGACGAATCTGGCGGCGGTCCTGCGCGCATTCTCGTAGGCTTCGGTTGCCCGATCGCTCAGTGCATGCACGCCGCGGTGAACATTCGCATGCTGGGAAGCGTAGTACCGTTCCAGTGTTTCGGTAACCGCGAGCGGTTTCTGGGAGCTGGCGCCATTGTCCAGGTAGACCAGTTCATGGCCGTAAACCCGTTCCTGCAGAATCGGAAACTGGGCGCGGATGGCGTCAACATCCAATGCATTCACAGGTTCGTCTTCAAGAAAAGTCTTGAGCGCAGGTTCGGTCATGCCGCCTCCTTGTGATGGTGAACGCCCGCCAGTTTCTCGCGGACTAGCTCAAGCAGATGCTCCCGCAATGGCTCTGAATCAACCTCGTTGATGATTTCTGCGGCAAAGGCCTCGGTCAGAATCGCGCGGGCGTCAGATTCATCCAGACCCCGGCTTCTGAGATAGAAAATGGCGTCCGACTCCAGGTATCCGACGGTGGCGCCGTGCGCGCACTTCACATCGTCCGCATAAATCTCAAGCTGCGGCTTGGTGGCTGCCTCAGCATTGGTGGACAGCAGCAGGTTGCGGTTCTGCTGCTGCGCGTCGGTATGCTGCGCGTCGGGGTTGACTCGGATTCTGCCGTGAAACACGGCCCGCGCGCGGTCATCCAGAATGCCTTTGTAGAATTCGTCGCTGCTCGCATCCGGCGAAGCGTGGACGACGGTGGTGTAGTTGTCAATGTGCTGCCTGCCGCATCCGATGTAGAGCCCCTTCATCTCAGCCTGCGCCTGCTGGCCTTCCAGATTCTGCCTGATCTCATGGCGGTCGAGTAGCGAGCCCAGCGAAATGGAGAAGATTCTGTAACTGCTGCCGTGGGCCTGCTTGGCCTCTGCGCGGCCGACATGAAGCGCCGCGCCGCTCTCGTTCTGAACGCGGTAGTGACAGAGTGCGGCGGATTCGGCAAGTTCAATGCTGACTGAGGCATTTGTCATGTGCGCGGTGCCGGCCAGCGAGACATAGCGCTCGACAAGATCAAGCTTGGCGTCTTTCTCCAGCACAATGAAGTGGTTGGAGTTGTGGAGCCGAATCTCAGCATCGGCGCGGGTGACGTGCAGAATTTCGAGGGGTTTGTCCAGCTCAAAACCTGTTTTGAGACGCAGCACAATTCCATCGGCCGCAATCGCCGCGTTCAGTGCCTGAAAACCGTGTTCCGCCTGTGCGGCCCGGGTTTCGAGCTGACGGAGCGCGCTTGATTCGGCTTCGCTGTCCAGCACATCTCTGAGCCGTTCGCATTCGATGCCGTCGGGCAGATCGTCCAGCGTGCTGTGGGCTTCACTCACCCAGCCATCCAGAAGCACGATTCGGTACCGGTCGAATGATCGAATTTCCAGCGCATCGAGCTGTGAATCTGAGAGACTCTCGGTCGACTCCGCCACAGGTCTGAACGCAGACTTCTCGAATGCGCGGATATTGGTATAACGCCACGCTTCATCGGTTATCTTGGGCAGGCCGGTTTCAATCAATCTTTCAAAGGCGCGCTGACGCATGCCGGCGACTGCCGCATTGGCAGCCCCGGGCAGGTCTGACAAATCCCGCAGCCCGATCAGGTGAGCGGTCAGCTGGCTCTCTCTCATGCAACTGCCTCGGCTGGGCTGTTCGCCTGCTCGGTCACCCACGTGTAGCCGTATTTTTCCAGATCGTGAGCGGTGCTCTTGTCGCCGGAATGGACGATTCTGCCATTCGTCAGCACATGGACGAAGTCCGGGACGATGTATTCAAGAATCCGAGGGAAGTGGGTTACGATGATGATCGATCGGCCGCCATCGGCAAGAGAGTTGACCCCCCGCGACACGACTTTGAGGGCGTCGATATCCAGGCCGGAATCGGTTTCATCAAGCAGCGCGAGCTGCGGCTCAAGCATCAGCAGCTGCAGAATTTCGTTTCTTTTCTTCTCACCGCCGGAAAATCCGTCATTCACCGATCGGTAAAGGAAAGACTCATTGATTTCCAGAAGTTTCATCTTCGCCCGAATGAGTTTCAGAAAATCGAAGGCGTCCACCTCGGGCTGGCCGCGGTGCTTGCGAAGCGCATTGACTGCGGCTTTGATGAGATAGATGTTGTTGACACCGGGAATTTCAGTCGGGTGCTGAAACGCGAGGAAAATGCCCTCTCGGGCGCGCTCCTCGGGGTCCAATTCCAGCAGGTCCCGGCCCTGGAATTCAACTGTGCCGCTGATGTTGTCGTCCATTTTGCCGGTGATGACATTGGCCAGTGTGCTCTTGCCGGAGCCGTTGGGACCCATGATGGCATGGACTTCACCGGGGTTGACAGACAGGTTGATTCCATTCAGAATCTTCTTGTCTCCGATTTCCACTTTCAGGTTTTGAATTGACAGCATTCTTGTCAAACCTCATGTTTGTTTAGTGACGAACTGAAGAGCGGCGGGCTGACAGCCGGTTACCCGACCGCGCCTTCCAAACTGATGCCCAGCAGCTTCTGAGCTTCGACTGCAAACTCCATTGGCAGTTCCTTGAACACTTCTTTGCAGAAGCCGTTGACGATCATCGAGACCGAGTCCTCTTCCGAGAGGCCGCGCTGCTTGCAGTAGAACAGCTGATCTTCGCTGATCCGCGATGTCGTCGCCTCGTGCTCCACTTTGGCGCTGGGATTCTTGACTTCGATGTACGGAAACGTGTGTGCCCCGCATTTGTCACCCATCAGCAGTGAGTCGCACTGCGAATAGTTGCGCGCGTTGTCGGCATTTTTCAAGATTCGAACCAGTCCGCGATAGGAGTTCTGGCCCTTGCCGGCCGACACACCTTTGGAGATGATTGTGCTTGAGGTGTCCTTGCCTATATGCACCATTTTGGTGCCGGTATCGGCCTGCTGGTAGTTGTTGGTCAGCGCCACGGAGTAGAACTCACCGATCGAGCGGTCACCTTCGAGCATGACGCTCGGGTATTTCCAGGTGATTGCGGAGCCCGTCTCAACCTGAGTCCAGGAAATCTTGGCGTTATCGCCCCGACAGGCGCCGCGCTTGGTGACAAAATTGTAGATTCCGCCGCGGCCCTCCTCATCGCCCGGATACCAGTTCTGGACTGTCGAATACTTGATTTCCGCATCTTTCATGGCAATCAGCTCGACGACGGCCGCGTGCAGCTGATTCTCATCCCGCATGGGTGCGGTGCAGCCTTCGAGGTAGCTGACGTAACTGCCTTCATCGGCCACGATCAAGGTGCGCTCGAACTGTCCGGTATTCATGGCATTGATTCGGAAATAGGTGGACAGCTCCATGGGACAGCGCACGCCTTTGGGCACATATACGAATGAACCGTCGCTGAATACTGCGGAGTTCAGTGCCGCGAAAAAGTTGTCCCCCGAAGGGACGACAGTTCCCAGATATTTCCTGATGAGTTCCGGGTGTTCCTGAACCGCTTCTGAGAATGAGCAGAAGATGACACCGGCATCGGCCAGTGTCTTCTTGAATGTTGTCGCCACTGAGACACTGTCAAAAACCGCATCGACTGCGACACCAGCCAGCATCTTCTGCTCCGAGAGAGGAATGCCGAGCTTCTCGTAGGTCTCAAGCAGTTTCGGATCAACTTCATCAAGGCTCTTGGGCCGGTCAGCGTCGGACTTGGGGGCTGAGTAATAGCTGATGGACTGGTAATCGATCGGCGTGTACTTGACATGCGCCCAGATCGGTTCCTGCATCTTTTTCCAACGCGCATAGGCTTTGAGCCGCCAGTCTCTCATGAACTGCGGTTCATTTTTCTTTTCTGACAGTGCGATGACAACGCTCTCGTCAAGGCCGGGCGGAAAGGTCTCGGATTCAATTTCCGTGGTGAAGCCTTCCTTGTATTCGCGGCCGACGAATTCACTGATGTCCTGGGCTGTTGCTGAGCTCACGGTTCGGTCCTGTTGAAAATGAAGATTGAATTAAGAAAATGACACGTGCTGGGTATGCTGCGCTTCAGTGCAGCGCATCGTCTGCCGCTCGGCAACCTCGCGCACCCGCGGTGTTTCGACGATATCTCCCAGTTTGAGCTGATCTAGAAATGATGAAATCTGCTTGCTGAGGTCGGTCCACAGCTCGTGGGTGAGGCAGACTTCACCGTCCTGACAGTCCTTCCTGCCGTGACAGCGGGTGACATCTATGGGTTCATCAACGGCATCAATAATCTCGAAGATGGAGATGCTCTGGGCAGGTCTGGAGAGCCGGTATCCGCCATTCGGCCCGCGGGTGCCGGTAACCAGTCCGCCAGCCTTGAGCTTGGCGAAAATCTGCTCCAGATAAGCAACGGAAATTTCCTGATGCCTGGCGATGGATTTGAGCGCGACGCGCTGGCTGTCTGATTGATGCAATGCCAGATCCATCATTGCGGTGACCGCATATCGGCCTTTGGTTGTCAGTTTCATTGCTGATCACTCAAACTGAGTTAATTTCCGACTATTTTACTTGGTAATTATGAAAATCAAAAAATATTTTCGGAACGGTTGAAATTTGGCAGTTTTCAGAATTCACAGATTTCGCATACGCGGTTGGCGGTTACGCAACATAATTTGGCTTGGGGAGAAACATCATCAATTAATTTCTGACAGCCAATCACCACCCAGGGAGATCAAAATGAAACGAATAATGACAGGGATGATTTGCGTTCTGAGTTTTTGCTATGCCGCAGCAGCGCAAGCGGATGAGCATGGCGGACTTGAAGCAATCGTCGGCAAACACATGATTGCCCAGGCAATGCTGACCGCCCATTATGTCGCGGCTGCCAAAAAGGCCGGAATGAGCGCTGAAGAGATCAATGCGGCGCTGGCGGAAATCGCTGACAAGACGGTGATAGATGAATTCTGGGTCAGCAATGAGACAGGTGAGCTCGACTATTCCAGCGTTCCGGCTCCGGGATTCGCATTCACCACAGACCCCGATGCGGATGTTCAGACTGCGCCGTTCGCACGACTGCTTTCTGGAGAAGCCGAGGTTGTCGAGCAAGGGGTCGAAGCGCGCGTGCTGGACGGAAAACGCTTCAAGTATGTCGGTGTCGCGGGTGTTGACACCGCGCGCATTGTTCAGGTTGGCATGCAGGCCAGCGCGTTCGAATAACCTGATGGGGCTCGATCGGCCGATTGAAGGGTCGATCTTTCACTTGAATTCAACCGCGCCCGAGTCAGCTCGCACGTGGGTACGTGCTGTGTCAAACAAAGGCAGGCGCGGCATTGTTCATGCAGCCGCTTGACTGCCGCGATGATTGATGTCTGATGAATCAGCCGATGATCTGAACGATCTGAAAAGCGCAGATTTTCAGCGACTGGCATTGTGTCAGTGAGGGTATCATTCTGCAATTCGAATTCGAATTGCGAGAGACGGCGCCTCGTTGCAATTCGGAAATGGATTTTCTGTCAGCCTCAATAAAGTCCGAACGCTTGAATGCTTCTTGAATTGTCACTCTGGGTCATCGCGTGGTGCGCTCTGGCCATGGCCTGCGGCGGCTTGATCAAAGGGCTTCTGGGGATCGGCACACCGCTTCTGACTGTGCCCATGATGTCGCTGGTCCTGCCCGCTCACCATGCTGTTGTCATCATGGCGTTTCCCGTCGTGGTGGCGAATCTGTGGCAGGTCTATGATGCGGAACAGCCTGTGGCAACAGTCAAGCGTTTCTGGCCGGCGTTCGTTGCATTGCTGGCGGGCACCTGGATCGGGGTGGAGATTCTTTCCGGCATCAGCGAGCAGACACTGCTCCTGGCAGTCGGAATTCTGGTGATCTGCTTCACGATCGTTCAGGGATCGCCGCGGAAATTCACCATTCCGCCTGCCATGGAGAAGTCTGCAGGCGCGGTGTTCTGCGGGAGTTCTGGAATCATCGGCGGGCTGTCATCCATGTTCGGTCCGATGCTCATTCTGTATCTGGTGTCGCTGCCCACCCTTGACAAGAACCGATTCGTCAACACCATCAGTTTTCTGTATATCGGTGCGGTGGTGCCCTGGGTCATCATCATGATTGCTGTCGGGGTTCTGGACATGAGGCTTGGCACGATGTCCGCACTGGCTGTGATTCCGCTGGTTGCGGGATTGATATTGGGACGCGCGCTTCGGGAGCGCGTCAAAGAGACGATCTTCTACCGCCTGGTGCTCGGAGTGCTGATTCTGTCGGGCATCAGCATGATGTGGCGCGCCTGGCAGTATGGCGCAGCCGCAACAGTTACCGGCTGATCATACAGCAACGGCTCTGTTTTGCCGGCGGTATCAACTCCAATAAATTCACAACAAATTCAACTTCGGGGTGAAACCGACTCAGCCAGTCGAATCAAAGTTTCCAATCTCCCGCTGACGGTGCTGATGGACTGTCATCTCGATTGATCCTCTGGCTGGCAGCTCAGGTGAATTTTAGAATTGCAGTGCCAGCCCCGATAGTTGCAACAATAGTCAAAATTATCCAAACATCTCGCCGCGCCCAACTGAACTTCGGACACAAACCATTGATATGAACTGAAGCTTGCCTGCTCGATCGCAAATTTCATCCGTGCTCGAACCACTCTCCGTAAAACGATCATTGATGTTGGGCAAGACATACCCAACCAACGCTCCAGACTTCAATTAATTTCGAGCAGCCTTGTCTCTCTGAACCAGGATGGAGAGCAGCGCCAGCAGTCCTGATCCAACCATCAGGAAAAAAGACACGGCATTCAAAACCGGAGTCGAGCCCACTTTATGCACCCGGTCAAACATGGTGATGGTGAGCGGCGATTCTGAGCCAACCAGAAACAGAGTGGTGTTGAAGTTCTCAAAGGACACCAGGAATGCAACGATGCCCGCCGCGATCATTGCCGATCGAAGGAATGGAAGGGTGACGGTACGCATGACTCGGGCTGTGCTGGCACCGAGATTGAGCGCCGCCTCTTCCATTGTGACATCGAACTTTTTCAGTTTCGCGGCGATCACCAATGATGTGATCGTCGCGGTGAACGAAATCTGGCCAAGCACCACAAGAAAGATGCCGGGCCTCAGAAGCTCAATCTCAACATTGAACTGATTCTCCACGCCATTCGCGACTGAGCTTGCCAGCACCAGAATCGATATGCCGAGAATCACACCCGGAATGACCAGCGGCACGATCATCAGAATGTAGAAGAAATTCTTGCCCGGAAAATCACCGCGGACAAAGAGGAACGCATTGCAGGTGCCGATGAATACCGTCAGCAGCGACACCATCACCGCGATGATGAATGAATAGTAAAGCCCGTTCAGCAGGCGGCGGTCATGGAACATGCCGAGCTGAGGCTCTGTATCATTGAAAAACCAATTCAGCGTGAAGCCCTGCCAGGGCAGCGCCGGAAACAGAGAATCGTTGAACGCGAACGCGCCCGCTGAAATCAACGGCGCCGCCAGGAAAATAAAGAAAGCCAGCACATAGGCTCGAAATCCCCACAGCGCCTTGTCGAATTTCTGTGTCTGAATCAGCATCGGGCTCCTAAGTCTTGGTGACCGTGTTGGCCAGAGTCTGTCCGGTCAGCTTGAGCCCCAGCCAGACGACGATCGAGGTGAACGCCAGCAGCAGCATGCCGAATGCGGCTCCCGATTCCCAGTTGTAGCGGGTGATGAACTGGTCGTAGATCTGCTCGGTGAACCAGCTTGAGTTCTTGCCGCCCAGCAGAATCGGCGTCAGGTAGCTGCCGGCGGTCAGCATGAAGACGATGATGCAGCCCGAGGCAATGCCCGGCATGGCGTAGGGAATGATGATGCGCCGCAGAACCGTGATGCCGCGGCCGCCGAGGTTGTAGCCTGCCTCAACCATGGAATTGTCCATGCCATCCAGAGTTGAGGCCAGCGGGACAATCATGAACAGAATCACCGTGTAGACCAGCCCGATGATGACTGCCACATCGTTGTACAGCATTTCAACCGGCACGCTCGCAATCCCGGTCCATTGAAGAATGCCGGAGATGACGCCGGTCTCCCGCAGCAGCAGTATCCAGCCGAAGGCCCTAATCAGGTCGCTCACCCACAGCGGAATCAGACACAGCAGGAACAAGGCACCGCGCAATCTTGGACCGGCAATCTTGGCGATGTAGTACGCGATGGGAAAGCCGATGATCAGTGCCAGCACTGTCACCAGCAGCGACATGGAACCGGTGCGGATCAGGGTGTTCCAGTAGATCGGCTCGTTGAAAAAGTCAATGTAGTTGTCAAGACCGTATTCGTAGACTCGGGGCGCCACCTTCTCCCGCAGCGACAGGATGACCATGCCGACATGAGGCAGCAGGATCAGAAGCGTGATCCACAACGCAAATGGAGCGAACAGCAGGATCAGCGAGAGCCGCTTGATGTCTTTCTGCATTTGCGATATGCGTCAGGTGGCGAAACACATGGTCTGCTCCCAGGACCAGATGAGCTCAACCTTCTCACCCGGCAGCAAGTCCTCATTGCCGCCGGTGAGCACGATGTCGGCTTCGATCAGCTGATCTGTGGAACTGCGCACCAGCGCGCGGCTGTTTGCGCCATTGAACAGCAGACTGTCCACGACGCCCTGCAAACGGTTCCGGTTATCCTGGGGCGGCTGTGAATCAGTGAACCGCTCCACCCGGATGAATTCTGGACGAATGTAGATGGTTACCCCTTGGGATCGACGCGCGGCCTGAACATCGCGGGGGGTGGCCAGCAGCTCCAATCCGTCATCGGTCTTCACCTTGACCGCCTCTCCAGCAGACTCAACCGCAACGCCTGTCCATCGGTTGCTGTCGCCGACAAATCCTGCAACAAACGCCGAGTGCGGGTTGTGATAAAGCTCCTGCGGCACTCCGACTTGCTCGAAGCGGCCCTGGTTCATAATGGCCACCCGGTCTGACATGACCAGGGCCTCTGATTGATCGTGGGTGATGTAGATGAATGTGGTGTCGAACTGATGCTGGAGCAGCTTGAGCTCGATTTTCATGGCCTCCCGAAGCTTCAGGTCAAGCGCCCCGAGCGGCTCGTCGAGCAGCAGGACATCGGGGTCCAGAACCATGCACCTTGCGATCGCGATGCGCTGCTTCTGTCCGCCGGACAGCTGGTGGATTTCGCGCTCGCCGACATCGGGCAGGGCGATTCGTTCCAGCACATCATTGACGCGCCTGTTGATCTCCTGCTTGGCGACTCCGTTGCACCGAAGTCCGTAGGCAATGTTCTCAAAGACATTCATCATCGGGAACAGCGCGAGATGCTGGAAAACCATCTTGACGTTGCGCTTGTTGGGCGGTGTGTTCAACACCGAAGCGCCCTTGATTCGAATCTCGCCGGAGTCAGGCTGCTCGAATCCGGCGATCATGCGGATCAGCGTGGTTTTGCCGCAGCCGGAAGGTCCGAGGATTGAAAAGAAGCTTCCGCGGGGTATGTCGAAGGTGACATCGTCAACGGCAAGCACTCTGCCGAATGTCTTCGAAACACTGATGCATTCCAGGTCTGTTGCCGCTGATTCAGGCATGCGGCAATCCCTGAGTGCTTGGCGCAAAAGTCAAGACACGTTGCACGTACAGACGATCCATGCCGTGCAACGTGTCTGATGACTGAACTGGACTGGATCAGCCGCCGGTGGCAGCCTTGATTTTCTCCAGCGCCTTGCCTTCCATGTCCTCAATGCCGGGAGGAATGTTGGCAAAGAACTTCAGGTTGGCGATATCTTCAGGTGTGAAGGCGGCGTTCACAGCAGCTTTCTTGTCCGCTGGCAGCAGATCCTGCCCGCCCTTGACCGCTGCGACCGCGCCGGTGCTGGCCGACATGATAGTGACATTTTCCGGTCTCAAGACAAAGTTGATCCACTTGTAAGCGGCATCATCAGCTTTGGCTTTGCGCGGCAGGGTGAATGTGTCAATCCATGTCAGCGCGCCTGTGGACGGCGGCACGAAAACGATGTTTGGATTCTGCGCATAGATTCTGTAAGCGGTTGAATCCCAGGTCTCTGACGCGACAATCTCACCGGACAGCATCAATGCCGCCAGATCGTCTCCGCCTTTCCAATAAGCTTTGATGTTGTCTTTGCATGCGATCAGCACGTCTACGACTTCGTCCAGGATTTTCTGATATTCATCAAGATCGGCGTAAGCCGCGAATGGATCGTAGCCCATCGAGAAAGCAGTGCCGAGCAGAATCGTTCGTTTCAAACGCATTGAGGTTTTGCCCTTGTACATGGGATCGCAAAGGTCGGACCAGTGCTTGAAATCCGGCGCTTTGGACTTGTCGGCCATCAAGCCAGACGTTCCCCACTGATGCGGCACTGAGTAAACCTCGCCGTCGATTGTAGTGTTCGCCTTGACGCCTTCCAAGTGAACTTCTGACATCACCGAGGTGTCAATCTGTGACAGATCCATCGGCTTGTAGATGTCGTATTCCAGCTGGGCGGCGTGAATTCGGTCATGACTCGGCTGTGCGAGGTCGAACCCCGCGCCGCCGGTGGCTCGCAGTTTGGCGATCATCTCTTCGTTGTTCGAGAATGTAACCTCGACAGTGATGTCGGGGTACTCGGCTTCGAATTTCTGAATCAGCTCATCTGGCGCATAAGATCCCCAAGTCAGCAGACGAAGCGTAGTTTCCGCTTGGGCGATTGATGCTGCGCCGAATGCCAGCGCGGCAATCAAACTGATCATTGCTGTTTTGAATTTCATCAAACTTCTCCTTTGACTCAATTTTGATTAATTATTCGATCGGTTCACGCTGTGCAGGGCAAATCTATAGCTACCGACCCAACTGGGGGAGCAGAGCAACCTTGGTGAATCGAATCTGTGGAACAGTGAATTGTAGCACTATTGAAGTAGCGCTGTTCACTGCTCACGGCCAGAGAAAAAATCAGCTGCCTGTATGGTTGGTTGAGCCAGCAAGCGTTGACTGGCGCGAATGAGGTGCCCATCGATGAAAGATGGATCAACAAATTGCAGTTGTTAAGGACTTCGGAAATGTCTTCTGAAGCTTTTTCAATCTGTCACTTTTTTTGGAACCAACACTGCAGTTCTTGTAGACTTCGAAAAACAAGCTGTTCTCCCTCAACGCAGGGGTATTGTGCGATCAGTTTTCAACCCCCAAGGTTGGTAGTTGGGCAATTGCAGTTCCGTTCTACTGAGTCACTCGGTCCGAGTCATGGAGCATCTGGAGGTTGAGCCAGAACTGGCCTGATGTGCCAAAGAAATGACCCAGGCGCAAAGCTGTGTCGCCAGTAATCGAGCTCTGACCATTGAGAATCTCCTTTATGCAATTTGGCGGTACATTGGTCCGCCGCGCCAACTCTGAAGCGCTCATGCTGAGTGCTTCAAGGTTTTCGCGCAGTGTCTCTCCCGGATGTATGGGCTCGCGCATTTTCATTCCTCATCTACAGTCGATCGCTATATCCGTCAATTAGCGAATCAATACTCTCCGGCATTTCAATTGAGTCAGACCGACGGCTCTGATCAAAATTGAATTATTTTCAAATACCGACATATAATGACATACTTATTATAAAGCGAAGCAAATTAAGGATGGATTGAATACGGACATTTGCATTGGGGGAAGTACAACACTCTCATATCCACATCTCGTTGGATGAGCCTGCAAAGCAACCCGCCAACTCACGATCCAAATACTTGTCGGTTCACGGGAAGGAACAATTTGGTTCAATCACAACTCGCAGAATGTTGACCAAAGAATACGACCGCTTGTTCATTGAGCGAATGCATGCCGAGCAACGGTGGGAAAATCAACCCGCTTCCTACTTTACGCTGTCTGATCTTGACACAGCGGAAATTCAAAACACAGTTGTGGAAGCAGTCCGACTCGGCCGTCTGAACGAACCCGGAAGTCGCGAGCCAGAAGAAATGCTTCGCTGTTTAGGCCTGATGCGCGACGGAGTGCCGTTGCGCGCCGCTGCGGTTCTCTTTGGCAAAACTGAAGCGATTGAGCCTCTCATGGCACAATGCCTGCTCCGAGTTGCGCGATTTCGAGGACTTGAAAAGTCGAGAATTCTGGATAACCGTCAATTTATTGGCAACGCTTTCACACTACTTTCTGGTGGCCAGCAATTTCTATACGAGACCCAGCCAATTGCGAGCCGCTTTGAGTCGGGTCGAATGCAACGGATTGATGAACCGCTTTATCCGCCACTGGCTATAAGCGAAGCTCTCGCGAACGCACTGTGTCATCGCGACTATTCACTTGGCGGCGGGTCCATCGGTCTGGCAATTTACGACGATCGGTTGGAAGTGACATCTATCGGGCGGTTGCACTTTGGGCTGACCCCTGACAACCTGTTCGAAAGTCACGACTCAATGCCTTGGAATCCTCTCATTGCGCGAACGTTTTACCGGTGTGGAATTATCGAAGAAAGGGGCCGAGGAACTTTGAGGATGGTGGAATTAGCGACGGAAGCGGGCTTGCCCATTCCAGAAATTGAGGAGCAGGGTGAATGTCTAACTGTCCGATTTCGGCATTCAAGCTATCCGACGACTCGACTAATCGGGGAAGAACTGACGCAGCAGCAGAATGCGATTCACACGATATTGCGGCGTTCCAAAAGCGAAGTTGCTCTCCGAGAAATCTGTCCTATGTTGGGCCGACAGGCAAGCGAACGACGGGTGCGACAAGATCTTGCAGCACTGAAGGCTTTGGGTTTGGCGAGAACTGCTGGACACGGTCGAGGCGCATATTGGAAGTCGGCATAAGCAGTAAAATTCTGCTACGCGTTGGCTTATTCTGGCTTATTCTTGGCTTAATCAGTCAGTTAAAGGGTCAAACCTATAACTAACTGATACAGTGAAGCTTTTGAAAGTCTATTCTTTCGAAAAAGCTATCGGTTATTGCGCTTCTGGCTTATTTGTGTCTTATTCCGGCTTAATTTGAAACCTGACATATCGCTAGAATTGACGGCCCAAATATAGCCCATAACAGATTGCAGTCAATCAGAGAGCCAACCTCTTAGCCGTTGAAAATATAATGACGGGAAAACTTAAAATCAAGCAGATAACTCGCAATTGTGTTATAAACATACAACCGGATAGCTTGGTGGTGCTGGGTTCTTGGCTAATGTCTCGGATTATTTCGATCTCTGTGATTGGAGACCCAGGCGGGAATCGAACCCGCGAACACTGCGTGAACAGTGAAGCTAGGGATTGCAAACCCCGCACATTACCATTCTGTCACTGGGTCTATCCCTCGTCCTATCGTAATCTGTGATAAGACAAAAGAAAGGGGAGGCGACTTATCGTCGCTTCCCCCTTCGCTTTCTTACAAGCGACAAGTCTATTCTAACACAATGTGGCAATGTGTAATTCAATGTATACCCTTCAATTTGATGGCTTCTGAAGTGCGCGGTTGGCGGTGCTAAGGATTTCAATCAGTTTTTCAATCTAGAGCAGTTGAAACGAACTAGAGACTGGCAGTCTCGAGTCGTTCATTCGAATTTGAGTCGTTCTATCGGCTGAATGCAACCTTCAAAATTGTTTAATTTCACCCATAGAATGAACATTGCTAAGTTACTTCAGCCGACTGCCCGGTGTAATTTCGCGTTTCTCATAGCTACGCCGAATGCCTGTAAGTAGCTAAGCCTATGATGACGATTCACCAATTCCCAACCGTCCAAATATTGCATGGAAGCTGCAACTAAAACTCCTAGTTCTGAATCCCAATTTCGCGATCCAGTCTGTGGGATGCGCGTGGAGCCTGACAAGTCAGAACACCACTGCGTCGTTGACAACAAGTCATACTGGTTTTGCTGCCGAGGCTGTCTGGACAAATTCCAAGCTGATCCGCAAAAGTACCTGAATCCTGAATTCGATCAGGCTGCTGAACATGAAGATGTGCCGCCCGGCACCCAGTTCACCTGCCCAATGCATCCCGAGATTGTTCAGATCGGCCCCGGCGAATGTCCCAGCTGCGGCATGGCGCTCCAGCCAATGGATCCGCTTCTTTCAGCCGACGAGCCCAATCACGAGCTGATTGACTTCACCAGGCGGTTTAGAATCGGTGCCGTATTGGGTCTGCCTGTTCTAGTGCTGGCGATGGGGCCGCATCTTGGTCTGCCGCTGCACCGATATATCGACCCGGTTGCTTCGAACTGGCTACAATTGGCGCTCTCTACACCGATTGTCCTCTGGTGCGGCTGGCCGTTCCTTCAGCGCGGCTGGGCATCGGTAAGGAACCGTTCCTTGAATATGTTCTCCCTGATCGCGCTCGGTACCAGCACCGCCTATATTTTCAGCGTCGCGCTGGTGCTGTTCCCCGATTGGTTTGCGAGTGCGTTTGGAGATGCAGTTTCAAGTGCAGGCGTTTACTTCGAGGTTTCGTCGGCAATCATCGTTCTGGTGCTGATCGGACAGATTCTGGAACTCAAAGGCCGCGAACGAACCGGCAAGGCCATCCGCTCGCTGATGAGACTCATGCCGCAAACCGCGATGCGACTCGCGGAATCCGGCAGACTTGAGGAAGTCGAAATTGATCGCATCCACTCCGGTGACCGGTTGCGGGTGAGGCCGGGTGAAAACATCCCCCTTGATGGTGTCGTTGTCAGCGGTACTTCAGATGTCGATGAATCACTGTTGACTGGAGAATCACTGCCTGTAGAGAAGGTGGCCGGCGACACCGTGAGCGCCGGCACTTTGAACGGCGCCGGATCGTTTGACATGGAAGTCGAGAGAGTCGCGTCAGAGACAACCCTCTCGCAGATCATCCGCATGGTCAGCAAAGCGCAGCTCAGCCGCGCACCGATCCAGCGAACGGCTGACGCAGTCGCGGCGTGGTTTGTGCCGCTTGTGATTGTGATTGCCGTCATCGCGTTGATCAGCTGGCTGATTTTCGGACCGCCGGATAGCGTCAGTCTTGCGCTGATCGCATTTGTCTCAGTTTTGATCATCGCATGTCCATGCGCGCTCGGTCTGGCGACACCGATGTCGATTACCGTCGGGGTCGGTCAGGCAGTGCTTTCCGGTGTGCTGGTCAAGGAAGCCGAAGCGCTTGAGATTCTGCCAAAGATAGACACGCTGATCATTGACAAGACCGGAACACTGACTGAAGGAATACCCGCTGTCGCTCAGGTTCACTCGCAGAAAATGCCGGCAAAAACCGCGCTTTCCTACGCCGCCGCCGTTTCTCGATTCAGCCAGCATCCATTATCGGATTCAATTGTCACCGAGGCGGAGAAGCAAGACGTGCCGGTGCATGAGGTTACCGACTTCAGGGCGGTGACCGGCAAGGGTGTGACAGGCGAGGTTAAAGGCTGGCAGATCGCCGTTGGAAATATGAAGTTCATGGAATCGCTAAGAGTTCAGAATCTGGCAGAAGCTGAATCGATTGTGAATCTGCGGCAGGCCGGCAATCCCGTCGTCTATCTTGCCGTTGCAGGCCAGTTTGCCGCAGCGATTGAGATATCGGACAACATCAAGGAATCAAGTCCGATTGCAGTTGAAAGGTTGCAAAAACGCGGAGTCCGTGTTGTCATGGCGACCGGGGATCGCGAGGATGTCGCGCTTGCAATTGCTGAGAGATGCGGAATTGAGGAGGTTCACTCAGAATATTCGCCCCAGGATAAACTGGAGCTGGTCAAACAATTCCAGAAGGATGGCGATCTCGTCGCGATGGCGGGTGACGGCATCAATGATGCGCCGGCCCTGGCGCGCGCTGATGTGGGCATTGCAATGGGAAGCGGCGCCGATGTGGCGATGGAATGTGCTGGAATGACCATTCTGAATGAGGATCTTGAGGCAATCGTCAGGGCTCACTCAGCTGCCAGAGCGACAATGACCAACGTCAGGCAGAATCTGTTCTTCGCGTTCTTCTATAACGCAGTGGGCGTGCCCATCGCCGCGGGCGCGCTGTACCCTGTTTTCGGTGTGCTCCTGTCGCCGATGATCGCAGCTGCCGCCATGAGCTTGTCTTCGGTGTCAGTTATCGGAAACGCCCTGCGTCTTCGACATTTCAAGCCTTGAGTTCAGCCAGCTACTTCTCCCGCCGCGGCCATGCCTCGAAAAGACAGATGGCACCGACCAGCATCAGCAGAACGGTGAGCGGGCTGAAACCGCTGAACAGCCATTCGACCGCCAGCGCGGTCAAGACGGTCACACCCAGTATCAGAAAAAACAATCGGCGGTACAGTCGCTCCAGTCCGTTCTGAGCATCGGCGCTTTTCGCGCTTTGCTCCCGTATCTGCTGACGGTGCATGTTGGTGAGCACCTGATGAATCAGCCGCGGAAGCTCAGGACTGTCGACGACCCAGTGCGGAAGCTCACCCTTGAGCTTCTCGCTCACGCTGCGCAACGAGTACTTTTCGCGCACCCAGTTCTCCAATATGGGACGCACAGTGTCCGGAATGTTCAGCTCCGGATTCAGCATCCGGGTCAGTCCCTCAAGCGTCAGATAAGTTTTTTGGAACAGCAGCAGCTGCGGTTGAATGACAATGTTGAACTCCCGCGTCATCAGGAACAAGCGTCCCATCAGCGTACCGAATGACAGCTGACCCACAGGCTGGTCGTTGAACGGCTCGCAGATCGTACGGATCGCCACTTCGAAACTTTCAGGCGAAATGTCATGCGGCGCCCAGCCGGAGCGGATGTGCGCATTGACAACCTCCCGGTAGTCGCGGTTCAGTATGGCGGTGATGTTGTCCACCAGATAGCTGCGATCAACGTCCGAGAGGCTTCCGGTAATGCCGAAATCCACAATGTTGAGCACACCGGTTTCTGAAACGAACATATTGCCCGGATGGAGATCACCGTGAAAAAAACCGTCGTCAAACACCTGCTCGAAGAACATCTTGATCAGGTTCTCAGATAGCCTGACGAGATCGACACCGGCCTCTTTCAGGGTCTCCACCTCGCGTATCGGAATGCCTTCCACTCGCTCCATCACCATCACCTCGGAGCGGCTGTAGTTCCAAAAGACGCGCGGCACATTCAGAAACTCGTCGTTGCGATACCGGACCCGAAAACGGTTGCAGCTGGCCGCTTCGACCATCAGATCAAGGCTGTGGGTGATCGTTTGCGCATAGCTTTGCACGACCTCTACAGGATTGTAGTTTTTCGCTTTCGGCCAGCAGAACCGGAACAGCTGGGCAAAAGTCCGCATGACCTGGATATCGCGGTGTACCTGCTTCTCGATGCCGGGACGCAGCACTTTGACCACCACATCCTCTCCGGATTTCAGCACCGCATAGTGAACCTGCGCCACTGATGCGGAGGCCACTGGAATATCGTCGAACTGGCTGAATATCTCTGATATCGGCTTGCCGATCGCTGTCTCAATTCTGAGTCTTGCAGCTTCACTGGAAAATGGCTCCACTCGGTCCTGCAGCGGCCGCAGCTCATTGACAATGTGCTCGGGAAACAGATCGGGACGCATTGACATCATCTGTCCGAACTTGATGAATATGGGGCCAAGGTCCTGCAACGCATCGCGAAGACGCGCCCCGTAGGGCTTGTCCGGGTCGTACTGCGGTTTCCCGAAAAGCAGGCTGAAAACGTGCTTGACGACATCGAATTTCAGATAGGGCTCAAGGTCTGCGTCCAGGCCATGCCGCCGGGCAGTTCTGGCGATCTGCCAGAGCCGTTGGGATCGGGTGAAAAGATTCATGAGGCTCCGCGCCGTTCCAATCGCTCAATGCGCTTTTCGAGCCGATCGACATCGGCCTGCAGGGCGTCGACATCATTCAGGAATCTTTCAACCCTGGGACGTTCCACGACCAGGTAGTGCTCATCAACCAGCGAGCTGCGAACGCTGTCCTTGAACGCGGCGCGAAGATCAGATGCCTGTCTGCCGCCCCAGCGCATGAGATTGCCAGCTTGGCGTGCAGGTATGTCACCGATACGCTTCGACAGTTCGTCTTCCCAGTCGAACTCAAGGTTTGTGAAAACCAGATAAAGCTGCTGAACCAGTCTCACGTCACCGGAAATCTCAACACCCTCAAGACTGGCCGGATCGATCTTTCCCGAGGTCGCAAGCCGCACGAGTTTCGGCAGGGTGGTGCGAACAGTCACATCTTCTGAGGCATCAGAACTGGAGCCGCGTTCAATCAGCACGGTTCCGTCGATCACACTCAAAACAAACTCGTAGCTGAAGTCAGTCAGTCCGAATCGAATGGAATTGCCTTCGAACTGCTCAAGCAGCACGCGCATCTGTGGAGATGAACTCGCCGCGCGGTTGATTGCGCCGCCCAGCGCTTCGGAGAAGGTTGCACCGATATAGTTGAAATACGGATTCCGCAGCATCCGGCCGTTCCTCAGAGCTTCCATCCCACGTGCATTGCGACGATGCCGCCCGTCAGGTTGAAATACTCCACGCGTTCGAATCCTGTTTCTGCCATCATGTCGGCGAGAGTGTCCTGATCCGGATGCTGGCGTATAGATTCAACCAGGTATTGGTAGCTTTCCCGGTCGCGCGCGACAATCTCGCCGATCGTCGGTATGACTTTGAAGGAATACTCGTGATAAATTCTGTTGAGCAGCGGAATGACAGGCTTGGAGAACTCCAGCACCATGAAGCGCCCGCCGGCGCTCAGCACGCGATGCATTGACTCCAGCGCCTGATCGATTCGGGTGACATTCCTGAGTCCGAATGAGATGATCACGCGATCAAAGCTGCTGTCGGCAAAGGCAAGGTTTTCGGCATCGGACTGAACATAGCTGAATCCGGCGAGATGACCATGATCAATCATTCGACTGCGCCCGAGTCTGAGCATGGATGCATTGATATCGGTCAATGTCAGCTGGCCGCGCGGTCCAAGCTTTTTGGCGATTGCCAGACTCAAGTCGGCTGTTCCGCAGGCCACATCCAGAACCCGGCTGTTGTGCCGGACCGCGAGGTGGGCGACAGCCAGGCGCTTCCAAATCCTGTGGACACCGAACGACATCAGGTCGTTCATCAGGTCATAGTTCTGCGCGACGGAATCGAATACCTGAGTGACCAGCCGGTCTTTTTCTGACTCGATCACTCTGCGGAATCCGAACTGGGTCGCAGCCTCCCGTTTATCGTCGATCGGCACGATTCAGCTCAGTCCGCGATCTCTTTGCGCTGATAGCCTGCCTTTTGAAGTCGGTCCAAGTACGCCTGCCAGTACTTGTCTTTGTTGATACCGAGTTCATACAAAAGGTCCCAGGAATAGATGCCGGTGTCGTGATTGTCATCGAACTTGAACACCACCGCATAGTTGCCGACCGGCTCGATGGCCCAGATGTTGACGCGTTCCTTGCCATACTGAAGCACCTGCTGACCCGGCCCGTGTCCCTGGACTTCCGCTGACGGGGAATAGACTCGCAGGTATTCACAGCCAAGCTCAAACGTATTTCCGTCATCGAACGATATCTCAACGACGCGCGACTGCTTGTGAAGCTTGATTTCGGTGGGTCTGGTGCGCCTGTTCACGACGATTCATCCGGGCAGGGAATATGCATTGCTACAGCCACTCGGCGGCGCGTTCTGAAAAGTAGCTCAGCACACCGTCCGCGCCGGCGCGCTTGAAACCGGTCAGGGATTCCAATATCACTGCCTTCTCGCTGAGCCAGTTGTTCTCGATCGCAGCCATCAGCATGGAGTACTCGCCGCTGACCTGGTAGACAAATGTCGGCATGGCGAATTCATCTTTAACCCGCCGCACCACATCCAGATAGGGCATGCCGGGTTTCACCATCACCATATCGGCGCCTTCGGATATGTCGAGCGCCACCTCGCGCAGGGCTTCGTCGCTGTTCGCCGGGTCCATCTGATAGGTCCGCTTGTCGCGTCCCGCGAGCTCAGACGCTGAGCCCACCGCGTTCCGGAACGGGCCGTAGAACGCTGAGGCGTACTTGGCCGCATAGGACATGATCAGAACATCCTGATAGCCCTCCGACTCAAGCGCCGCGCGGATTTTTCCGACGCGTCCATCCATCATTTCGGAGGGCGCGACGATCGACACGCCGCTGCGCGCCTGAGACAGCGCCTGCTTGACAATGACCTCAAGCGTCGCATCGTTGAGCACATAGCCTGACTCATCGGAAATTCCGTCGTGGCCATCATGGGTGAAAGGGTCAAGCGCGACATCCGCCATGACCCCGAGTTCCGGCACGGCATCGCGCAACGCGGCGATGGCGCGTTGCGCGAGTCCGTCCGGGTTATATGACTCCTCCGCGCCGGGCGATTTTTTTCCCTTCGGAACGACCGGAAAGACGGCCAGCGCGGGAATGCCAAGATCGCGCAGACGCCTGCCTTTCTGAATCAGAAGATCGATGCTGAGCCGCTCGATGCCCGGCATCGAATCAATGGATTCTCGATGGCCGGCTCCTTCGCAAACGAATACCGGCTGAATCAGGTCTGACGGCGCCAGCTGCGATTCGCGCATCATTGACCGGCTGAACTCGTGCCTGCGCATGCGGCGCATGCGCGTCGCTGGGAACTTTGGACTGGGCATTTCGACTCTCTTCAGCTAAAGCAATCTGCCTGCCTCAGCCTGCCGTTGCGTCAGGCTTTGCTGAGCTCAGCCTCGACGGCACGGTCAACCGCGTCAGCAACCTCTGCAACTGATCCGGAAGCGTCGACTGTTCGCAAAAGATCTGCATCTTCATAGAATGTGAGTAGCGGTTCAGTTTCCGATTCATATACGTTCAGCCGGTGTCGGATGGATTGCTCATTGTCGTCAGCCCGCTGCATCAGCCTGCCGGCTTTTCCGCAGTCATCACATTGACCTTCAATATTCGGCGGGTCAAAATAAACATTATAGATTCGCCCGCAATTGTCGCAGTTGCGCCGGCCGGACAGGCGTTTGACAACTGCTTCAGGTTCAATCTGCAGGTGCAGAACGAATGACAGAGGAATGTCTCGCTGCGCTAGAATTCTCTGCAGCTGTTCGCCCTGGTTCAGACTTCTGGGGAATCCGTCAAACAGGAATCCCCTGGTCGAGTCACTGGCGTCCAGATAATCTGAAATCAGCTGCAGCACGATATCATCAGGCACCAGGCTGCCCTGCCGCATGATGTCCGTTATCTGGCTGCCCAGGCTGGTGCCATCTCGAACCGCGGCGCGCAGCAGATCTCCTGTCGAAATATGGTCGATGCCGTGACGCTCGACTACAAATTTGGCCTGACTGCCTTTCCCTGACCCAGGCGCCCCTAGAAAAACCACTCTAAGCATACCTGCCTCTCACTATTCTCTACATCATGGAAATTTCATTTTATTCCGAATCCATGAGGCTGAACTTGAAATTTGGGAATGCAGCAGAACAAATCGCTCAACCCAGATGAACCAAGCTCAACATCGGTCAATCACCAATGAACACCTGAATCACAGTCAGAATCGATTCGGAAAGATTCGTTGAATTTTCAATTTTGCTTCGCTCAAGAGTTTGCGTCAGATTAGAACTTGCAATTGCTCAGTGAACAGTTTTCGAATCCCGCCCATCGTCAACCCATAAATCACCAGGATTGAAGCTCATCGTCTCCAATGGCGGCAGCGCAACAGTTGCATTTTCGGACAGTCGGAGAATCAGCGCCCCACTACCGGTCACACATCGACAATAGCGCCGCAGCACTCTGTGTCGCGGAGCACGTTGAAAACATGCATCAATCCGGCGCGACCGTGTCGCCCGTGAAAAAAGCCGTCGTGCGCTGCGCGGCTGCGCGGGCTACGTCGGGGTTGGTTCCCGCTGTCTCGGCCGCCCGGCCCCACGCCGCACTGCTTCCGACGATAAGCGCCTTTCCGTCGCGGGTCGTGTGGAATGTCGCTCCGTCCAACTTGGGTTCGTTCGGCTGCGAAAGATGCAGTTCCAGCCCCAGCAAGCCCATCTCCCAACCTACTCCGACGGCACCGGGACCGAACTTGTGCCAATGGTCCGACACCAGCGCGGTATGCGTGATCGCAAGGCGCGAGCGGCCGGTGCCATCGTTGCACAGACGCGCTTCCACCCAACTCATGTCACCGCCGAACTCCCAGGTCAGTCCAAGATAAGAGGGGAATTCGCAGCGCTTGATCGTGCCGCCTGCGTTTCCCTCCAGCTGGTAGCGACCGCCGGGTTCGAGGCGGCCGCTGACTGGCAGGAACCAGCGCGGGATGCGTTCCGCGTTGGTCACGGCATCCCACAGGTCCTCCAAAGTCGTCGAGTAGCTGCGGGCGAGGGTGACCGCGCGAGCGGCCTGTCCGTCGCGCTCCAGGGATGACACTGTGCGCTCCACGGTGCTGAGGAGGCGTTCAACATCCAGTTCCATGGCTTCTTTGTTTCGTAAAGCAGGCGACTGTCCAGTCAGTCTAGATTCATCAAAATCAACTCGCGGTCGAATTCAAGTATGCTCAGGGGCTGGCTGCCCGATCTGATCCTGCCACTGCTTTGTGAACAGTCTTCGATTCTGATTCATCATCAATCCACAAATTACCGAGACCAAAGCTGATCGCCTCAAATGGCGGCAGCGATACTGTCGCATAGCCAGATTGACTGTCGATCGGCAACCATTTGCCACCGCACAGATTGTACGCATCCACAGTAAGTGCAACAGGTTCTAAAATCCAGAGATGCGAGACTGCCTCGCGAGCGTAGATGGGCACTTTTCGGAAAAGGTCAATCTTGCGGGTTGAAGGGGAGAGTATTTCGCACAGCCAGTCCGGTGCCATTTCGAAGTAAGCCGTTTTCGGAGGTTTCGGCATGCGCGTCTTTCGCCATCCTGCGATGTCAGGCACAAGGGAATTTTCGCCCAGACGGAGCTGAGGCTCGGTCATTATCCACCAGCCGCCAGCTCCGTTGCCATGAAAAGAGTTGTTGATTATTGTCAAAAGCATCGCTTGAGCAACGGCATTAGGAGGAGCGGGTCTAGGAAATGTGTACAGTTCACCATCAATAAGCTCCGCGACCAAATGAGGCGGTGCGTCAAGCACATCCTGATAGGTTGCTCTGCGTTTAGAATATCGCGCTTTGATTGTCTGTACTTCATCCATTTCACATTCACCTTTTGAAAGAGGCGTTGAAATTATTCTATTCCAACTCGGTGCAGCAGTTCAACTGACGCATGAGCGCGATTGCAACGTCAAACTCGCATGTCCTTTAGTGATGTCGTTTACAGTTGTACCAATCTTGAGCCCACCATCGACTTTTGGACTGTTCATGAATTCCAAGCTCCATCAACCCATAAATCATCAAGGCGAAAGCTCAACTCCTCAAATGGTGGCAGTGCGACTGTCGCGTCATCATGCAGCCGGTCAATCAGCGCCCATTCAGCATCGCGCAGCTCAAATGCTTCCAGACTGCGCGCATCAGTGTCGACAATCCATAAATGTGAGACCGCATTTCTCGCATAGACCGGCTTCTTATGGACAAGGACAATCTCGCGAGTATAAGGAGAAAGCACCTCGCACAGCCACTTCGGAGCCGACTCGAAATAATCGGTTTTCGGAATTCTGGGCATGTCGGTCCGTCGCCATCCGGTGATATCAGGCACCAGAACATCTTCGCCCAGATGAATCTCTGGCCTGTTGAATATCCACCATCCGTCATGCCTTTTCTTGTGAAAGGACAAGTGGATATGAGTCAAGAGTCCCGTATAGGCTAAGCACGGAATGGGAGGCGGCACTGAGTAGGTGTACAGCTTGCCATTGATGATCTCCGCAATCTTGTGTGGCGGTGCATCCAGCACATCCTGATAGGTTGCCTTGGGTTCCGCATTGGCGCTCTGTGAGTCATTCATTTCATTTTCCTCCGCATTTACGATTCCGTTTCCCAATTGTAAATCCAATTTGCTGAGCCTCACCTTTTTCACCGGTGAGTATTGCAGCGACTCCGACTGAATGGTATCCTTGAGGAGTCTGTCAGTCAAGGTCTTTCCGACACTCTGGAGTTTTGACTTTGCATGCGGTCGAATTTCTCTGTTCAATTGTTCCGAATTGATTCAGCGACAGTTGACGGGACGATTTTGGAATTTATAATTTTCCACCAAGCCGAACCTGCTTGATAGAATCTGTTAGATGAGTTGAATCCAGAAAATGACAACCAGAGGAAATCTTCTTTACGCGCAATCGGGCGGTGTGACCTCAGTGATCAATGTAACTGCGGCGGCCGTGATTGACACCAGTGCCGAGCATCCGGACGCAATCGACAAAGTCTATGCCGCGAAGAACGGCATTCTAGGCGTGCTTGATGAAGAGCTGATTGATATCAGCCGCGAATCGCCCGAAGCCATCCAAGAGCTGCGGCACACACCATCAGGCGCATTCGGCTCCTGTCGCTACAAGCTGCAGGACCCCGACAGGCAGCGCCAGGAATTCGAGCGGATATTTGATGTATTCGAACAGCACAACATCCGGCATTTTCTATACAACGGCGGCGGTGATTCGGCGGACACCTGTCTGAAGCTGGCATTGCAGGCGAAGGCGCGCAACCGGGACATGACGGTCAATCACATTCCCAAGACAGTCGACAATGATCTCCCGATCACGGATTGCTGTCCGGGCTTCGGATCAGTCGCCAAGTACATTGCCATTTCCACCCGCGAGGCGAGTTTTGATGTTGCGGCGATGGCGCTGACATCGACCAAGGTATTTGTCATTGAGGTGATGGGCCGCCACGCGGGCTGGATTGCAGCCGCCGGCGGGCTGGCATCCGATGCGGATACCGAAATTCCAATCATCATCCTGTTTCCGGAAATTCCGTTCGATCGGCGGTCGTTCATGCAGCGCGTCAAGCAATGCGTCGAGTCTGCCGGATATGTATCAGTCGTTGTCTCAGAAGGCGCACGCTATCCGGATGGATCTTTTTTGGCTGAGCAGGGCACCCGCGATGCGTTTGGACACGCTCAGCTGGGCGGTGTGGGTCCGGTTGTATCCAACATGATTCGGGAGGATCTGGGTTACAAGTTTCACTATGCGATTGCTGATTATCTGCAGCGTTCCGCGCGCCACATTGCATCGCAGACCGATTTTGACCAGGCATACGCTCTGGGCAGAACTGCGGTCGAGTACGCAGCTGAGGGACGGACCACTCTGATGCCGGCCATCCGCAGGCTTGCGGATGAACCTTATCGATGGGACATTGTTCCTGCCGATCTGAAGCAGATCGCCAATGTCGAAAAGCCGCTTCCGCGCGATTACATCACCGAAGATGGCTATGGCATCACCGAAAAGGCCCGCCGCTACCTGGCGCCATTGATTGAGGGTGAGTCCTACCCGCCTTATGTCAGCGGGCTGCCCAGGTATGTGAGACTCAAGAATGAACTGGCGCCGAAAAAACTGCCAGCTGACTGGAAGAACGCGGATTAGCTGAAATTTCGATGACATTCACCCGATCGCGGGTGAAGTCCGATTCCCATGCAGTTTGCCGTCTGCGGCTGCTCAAACCGAAATCCAGACTGCGTGTCGATAGACGATTCGCAGCGCGAGTTTGGCGCGATTGCGGCTGGTGAGAGCCGCAAATTTGTCATCTTCAGATGATCGGTGGAACTGAGCCCGCTGAACCATTGAGCGCAATGGACGATGGCCGACTCATTGATCGGGCTGGCGCCCGGTACTCCAGACGCCAGCCAAATTTGATTCGATCGTGAATGGTTTTTCGAATTAAAGCAGCGGCGCGATCACCAGGCTGACGATTGCCATCACGTTGATCAGGATGTTCATTGACGGACCGGAGGTGTCCTTGAACGGATCACCGACGGTATCGCCCACAACAGCCGCCTTGTGAACATCGGATCCCTTGCCGCCCAGGTTGCCGCTTTCAACATACTTCTTGGCATTGTCCCAGGCGCCGCCGGCATTGGCCATGGTGAGGGCGAGGAGCACACATCCAATCAATGCGCCGCCGAGCATGCCGCCCAGCGCCTCCGCTCCCAGCGGTGAGAAGCCCACCACAACTGGCGCCGCGACCGCCAGCACGCCGGGCGGCACCATTCGCCTGAGCGCCGCCTTGGTGGCGATGTCAATACATCGTTCGGTATCGGGTTCCGCTTTGCCTTCAAGCAGTCCGTCGATCTCGCGGAACTGGCGGCGGATTTCCTTGATCATGTCAAATGCGGCATCGCCAACCGCAGTCATGGTCATGCTGCTCACCAGAAAGGGAAAGATTCCGCCCAGAAACATGCCCGCGAGCACCACTGGATCGTTGATCTCAAGCGAGAAGTCCGGATTGTTGTGCGCCACCGTCTCAATGAATGCGGTGATGATTGCAAGCGCCGCAAGCGCTGCCGCTCCGATCGCAAACCCTTTGCCGATCGCCGCAGTGGTATTGCCAAGCGCGTCCAGGGAATCGGTGATTTCGCGGGTTTCCTCACCCAGTCCGGCCATTTCTGCGATTCCGCCGGCATTGTCCGCCACCGGACCGTAGGCATCGATCGCCATGGTCATGCCCACCGTTGCCAGCATGCCAACCGCTGCGATTCCGACACCATAGAGACCTGCCAGCGCGCTGGAAACATAAATGATGATGCAGAGCATCAGCAGCGGGACCGTTACGGACTGCATTCCGATCGCCAGACCATTGATCATCACAGTTGCGGGGCCGGTCTCGCCGCCCTCGGCGATTTTGCGAATGGGCTTGCCGGCTGTGTAGTATTCAGTCACCAGGCCGATCACAATGCCGCCGACGGCGCCGACCAGCACCGAGCCCCAGACTGCCATGCTGACACCGATCCAGGAAACAACCGCGGCCGCGGCCGCGATGAAAATGACCGAAGCGCTGACTGTGCCGATTCTGAGCGCCACTTCGGCTGACTTGCCGGTGAAGATTCTGACCAGGATGATGCCGAGCAGAGAGCAGACGATGCCGACGGACGCAAGCGCCAGCGGCAGAAACATCAGAACATTCTGCGGTCCGATCTCGGAGTCGCTGAGCGTTGCGGCGATCGCAATCGTGGCGATCATGGAGCCGCAGTAGGATTCGAATATGTCTGATCCCATGCCCGCGACATCACCCACGTTGTCGCCGACATTGTCAGCGATCACGCCGGGATTGCGCGGGTCGTCTTCGGGTATGCCCGCCTCGACCTTGCCGACCAGATCGGCGCCGACATCCGCGCTTTTTGTGAAGATGCCTCCGCCGACGCGGGAGAACAGCGCAACCGACGATGCGCCCATGCCGAATCCGTGTATCGCGTGCGCATGCTGAGGATCAGAACCGAAGTACAGGTACAGCAGACCCAATCCGAAAAGCCCCATAGCCGCCACCGTGAGCCCCATGATGGACCCGCCGTAGAATGCAACGGTCAGCGCTTCTGAAGCTCCGCTGGTATTGGCGGCTGTTGTTGTTCTGACATTGGCTTTGGTGGCAGTGTACATGCCGATGTAACCTGCGCTGCCGGAACAGAAGGCGCCGAGCAGAAACGCATACATCGTATTGAGTCCGAGATCGGAGATCGCGATGAAAACTGCGACCACGATGACGAAAGCGACAAGAATGGTGTACTCGCGCCGCATGAACACCATGGCGCCTTTGTGAATTGCGTCAGATATCTCAACAACCTTGCCTTCCCCGGCGGGATAGCGCTTTACAACGTTGAAGATGACGAACGCAGAAATCAGTCCTAGTATTCCCAGTGTGACAGGAATCCAGCTTCCCGCAATCATGTTAGTCTCCTGAAGAGTGCATTGAACAAATGAACGCCTTGCCGTCTGTCGCGAGGATGTTGAACCGAAATCTGCAAAATTCTCACTGGCGAATGGCGTAACCGAGCCCCCGCTCGGCTGCTGCAGTCTGAACGCGCCTTCAGAACAAAATCTCGACGCGCCGCGCCCGCAAAATACATGAAGCGATATTTTACAACCAATATTGGTTTATGTTGCACTGCAATATAATTTTTCGCGGCAGTTTTTTGAATGGTGGAGAAATTGATGCGCGCGCTCGATTTCCTGCAGCTTGCGGCAGCCTGAATCAGAAGATTGGAAAGTGCGGCTGCCGAGTGAAGCGGCTGGCAAAAAACAGTGAGTTCCGGCAGGTGAAACTGAATTGAGAATTTCTTCAGGTTCGAAATGACTTCAAACCTGACGAGCAGGATAGATTCAGGGCAATGCGGATGCGAAAACTGCTCTCGCCGAACAGCCTCGAAAATCTAAATTCTTGCGGTGTGTGCGGTGAGCGAAAGAGTCTTTAGAAGAATGTCAGGAGCGAGCCTTCCGTTGTCTTCTGCATGCGTATCGGCTTGAATTCCTACCAGGTGGCGGCAGTGGCCTGACCGCCGATCGCCGCTTCCAGCTGAGCGATATCCAGCTTTTCCATGGGCGGCAGCACCAGATTGACCAGATTATTGGCATCCTCATGCACTTGTACCAACACGTCGTCGGGAACGGATACTCCCAACACATCCTTGATCGCAGTGTATGGATCAGCCAGCAGTTGCTGGCGGAAGTCGGCATCCTCGGTGGCTCTCAAGATGAGCTCTTCTCGAAGGTCGTATGAGCTTTGCATTTCAGTTTCCCTATGTTGTGCAATAGCCTGATGTGCAGTTTGACTGGGCAGGAAAACTCCATGAAATTACCTGCCCGCCACACAGTTATATATACCACACGCGGATTCCAATCGTAAATTGTCCTCTCAATTTCGAAACATTTACCGCTTTTGCCCCGAATATTTTAACATCGAATTCGGGTTGATTTATTGAACATATTCATTTTTTGGCCGAAAAATTTGATCGTCTTTCTCAGTTGAGCGCTAATTCGTCGTCAAAAATGTTGAATCTGTCTTCTGCTGCCAGTCAAATAAATTCGGTGACAGAAATTTCAAGGCAGGCTGCAAATTGAATTTCTTTGTTTAGGATTACGCTGTTCTCAGAAAGCATAAAATTCGACACCTGCCCGCTCAATCAGACGCACTTCGACGCCGCGCTCTTTCTGCCTCGTCCCAGGTCAGCAGCGGCTGATATTCTGGCACGAATCCAAGCCCCTTTTTCGAGTCTGAGGAAATCGCTTCCCGAGATGTGATCACATCAATGACAGCCGGCGCGTTCTCCAGTCCCCGAGCAATGGCACTGGCGAGGTCAGCTGGAGACTCAACCCGCTCGCCGTAGGCGCCAAGTCCGCGCGCCATCGCCGCGTAATCGCAATGGCTCAGCAAAGTGCCGACAATCCGGCCGCCATAGTTGATGTTCTGGTCGATGCGCTCGATATTCCAGGCGGCATTGTTCGAGATGATGAAAACCGCCCTGGCTCCATGTCGGACCGCCGTGTCAACTTCCATGGCGTTGAGACCGTAAGCCCCGTCTCCGTTCACTGAAATGACCTGCCGCTCAGGATGGCTGAGCGCGGCTGCAACAGCAAAGGGAACGCCGACGCCGAGGCACCCGAATGCACCCGAATCCATGTAGGTTCGCGACTGCAGGCCGATGCGGGCGAAGCTCAGAAGATCACCCCCGTCCGCGATTCCGATGTAGTCCGGGTCAGCCACCTGTCCGATGGCCTCGAATATAGCCATTGGGTGAATCTTGCCATCCGCGCCCACCGTCGGTGCGGGCTTGTCCTGACTTCGGTCGATGCGGCTGAGGTGCCTGCTGCGCACAGTGTCAAGCCATTCAATGTCAAGGCTTTCAGCAGGACCGCCGAGTGCATCGGTGATCGCATCGAGTGCGAGACCGACATCGGCAAGAATCTCAGGCGCCCCGCGGCGATTGTCAATCAGCTCGCCTGCATAGTCGGCGATTCGCAGAAACTTCGCATTCGGGAAGACTGCGGGCGAGCCGAATCCGAGCTGGTAGTCGAGCTTGCGGCCCAGGGTGATCACCAGATCAGCCTGCGTCATTGCGGCGCCGCGCATCGCCCCGACTGCGGAAGGATGATCCGCCGGAACTAGGCCGCGGCTTTCCTGCGTGTCCAGAAAAAGCGCGCGGGATCTGTCCAGAAATCGCAGCAGCGATTTCTGGGCGTTGCGCACACCGCGACCGCCGATTGCGAGCGGTCGTTTCGCGCTTTGAATGGCAGTTACTGCATCGGCGACTCTGTCCGGTTGCGGCGGCAAAATCCGTGCTGGAGATGGCGCGGTCCACTCTTCGAGAACCAGTTCAGGCTTCACCGACTGACGCAGCACATCGGGCGGGAATTCAATGTATGAGGGTCCGGGCTCGCCCAAATCGCCGCCTGCCAGAGCGATGGCCTCATTGAGTTCGCGAATCGCCTGATCGGCAACTCTCGCAGTGCGCGAGAAGCGCGTGATCGGACGCATGATTTCGGTATGGGGAATGGCCTGCAGCGCACCCATGTTCTCCTGAAATCTAGTGGTGCAGCCGCCAATCAGCAGAACGGGCATGCGCGCGAGGGCGGCATTGGCGATCGCAGTGACGGTGTTCGTCACCCCCGGACCGGCAGTTGCCAGCGCAACCCCAAGTGTGCCGGTCAGCTCGGCTTGAGCGTGAGCCATGTGCACCGCCGCGCGCTCGTCGCGCACATCGATGATCTGAATGCCGGCCAGCGCGAGTCGGTCCCACAGTGGCTGGATGTGTCCGCCCTGCAGTCCGTAGACTCGGCTGACACCGTGCGCCTTGAGCACGCGGGCGATCCATGCGGCAATGCTTGACTGATCGCTATTGAAATCCTGTTGCTTCGGATTGCTGTCTGATCGGTCTGTCATTGATCGGCTGTCCACCGCTGAGCCGGTCCCGAAAGCGGCAATGGCTCGGCGAGTTTACTTGTCCTTTCGTTTCGCCCGCGGGTGCGCGCGATCGTACTCTTTGGACAGGTGTCCAAAATCCAGATGGGTGTAGATCTGTGTGGTTGAGAGATTGGAGTGCCCCAAGAACTCCTGCACCGCGCGGATGTCGCCGCTCGACTCCAGTATGTGAGTCGCGAAGGAATGCCGCAGCATGTGAGGGTGAACGCCAGTCGGCAGACCCTGCTCCACTGCACGCGCCTGAATGCGCAGCTGAATCGCCCGGCTGGTCGGCCGCGTGCCGCGGCGGGTGACAAACAGCGCGTCTTCCTCATCGTGCGCCCATTTGGCACGCTCAACAAGCCAGTGCTTCAGCGACTTGGTCGCGTGTGATCCAATGGGCAGGATTCGGGTTTTCGAGCCTTTGCCCAGCACGCGCATGATGCTGTCCTCCAGGTTCACATCAGTCAGGTTGAGCCCGACGAGCTCCTGCAGGCGGATTCCAGAGGTATAGAAGAGTTCCAGGATCGCACGGTCGCGGATCGCCAGGGTGTCGTCGCCCTGAATCTGAAGCAGCTGGATCGCCTGTTCAGCAGTCAGTATCCTGGGCAGCTTGCGATTGGCTTTCGGTGGGTTCACGCCCTCGAAAGGGTTGTTCACTACGTGCTTCTCGCGAAGCAGATAGCGATAGAACGTACGCGCCGCAGACAGCATGCGCGCGATGCTGTTGCTCGACAGTCCGCTCCGATAGCTCTCGCCTGCAAAGCCTCGCGCCATCACAGGATCAACATCGCTCCAGCGGCGAACGCTGTGCTCCTCCAGGTATCCATTCAGCTTGATCACATCGCGTCGGTAATGGAAAATGGTGTTCGCCGACACCCGGCGCTCGGTTTCCAGATGCAGCGCGAAAGCCTCGATCAGATTCTGTTCTGGCATCGTGTCAGCTCAGATGACTCAGATCAGGACGCCAATCCGTTCCATCGGCCTTCGTAGACATACGTCGCCGGGCCTGTCAGAAACACCGGAACGGCGCCGCCGCGCCACTCAACAGACAGCGAGCCTGCGGCGAGTCTGACTTCAACTGCATCATCCAGCAGTCCTTGTCGGATTCCTGCGACAACTGCCGCGCTCGCACCGCTGCCGCACGCGGAAGTCTCGCCGACACCGCGCTCATAAACTCGCAGCCGAATCTCGTTTCTGGAGACAATCTCAAGAAACTCGGCATTGGTTCGTTCTGGAAATTTGGAATGTGACTCAATCAGCGGTCCGATTTCGGACACCGGCGCCTGTGCGACATCGTCAACCAGGATCACCGCGTGCGGATTGCCGATGGACAGCGCCGATATCTGCACCGATTCGCCGCCGACAGCCAGACGATACGTTTCCTGCTCGGATTCGGCGAGAAACGGAATGTCATCCGGGCTGAATCTGGGCACGCCCAGGGCGACGGTGATTTCGGGTCCGCTCACATCGCAGAGCAGCTCGTCCGCACGGGTTCTCAGAATGAACTTTCGATCCGATGGATAGCCCCGATCGTGCAGCAGGCGGGCGACACAGCGGGCGCCGTTGCCGCATTGCGCGGATTCAGAGCCGTCTGCATTGTAGATCTGAAACCCAAAAATGTTCTCACCGGCGTCATTCACAAGTAAAATTTGATCGCACCCGATCCCGGTGTGCCGGTCCGCGATGGATCTGGCTTGCGCCGGCTCAAATGAAACCGCTTGACTGACACCATCGATCACCACGAAGTCATTGCCCAGCGCGTGCATTTTTGTGAACTCAAACATTGAATTGGCCATCTGGCGAACCTTTCAGAAATGACAGAATCCCGAACCCAGAGATTCATGGATGCGCTCCAGTCGTTTCCGGCCTGGCTGCGCAAGCTGATTGGAATATCGCTGATTTTTTTTGGTTTTCTTGGTTTTCTGCCGATCGTCGGATTCTGGATGATTCCGCTTGGGCTTATTGTACTCTCTGCGGATTATCGGTTTGCGCGCTCCATTTACGTCAGATCGCGTCTTATGATTCATCGCTACAAAAAAAAAAGAAAGCGGGCGGCCAGCGCTCAGAAGGGCTGAAAATTGCGTCTTTTGACCGCCGTCTTGACCGCGTACCGAAATGGCAGGCAGTTTTCGTTTCAATTCAGGCCGTCAATCGGTAAAATTGAACTTGCAACACAGAAAGTCATATTGAGACGCAACGGAGGAAGGAGAATATGTCTGGTTCGATGATCACCATTACCGCCGCAGACGGCGGCCAATTTGACGCCTACATGACCAGGCCCGCGGGCGGCTCAGGGCCGGGGCTGGTTCTCTTGCAGGAGATTTTCGGAATCAACCCGTATCTGCGCGACATGGCGCAGCAGTTCTCGGAAGAGGGGTATGTGGTATTGGTGCCGGATCTATTCTGGCGCATGAAGCCGGGCGTCGTGCTCGGCTACCACGATGAGGATTTCGCGCAGGCTTTCGATTACTACGGACGCTTTGATGTCGATCAGGGCATCAAGGACATTGCCGACACCATCGCCGCGCTGCGGGCCATGCCGGAGTGCAGCACCGGCAAAGTCGGTGCGCTCGGCTACTGCCTGGGCGGCAAGCTCGCCTATCTGACCGCGTCTCGAACGGATGTCGACTGCTCCATTTCCTACTACGGCGTCGCCATCGAGCAGTCGCTTGATGAAGCGGGCGGTATCGACTGCCCCATGGTGATGCACTTCGCGGCAGAGGATGGGTTTGTGCCGCCGGAGGCGGTGGAGCAGATCAGCGCAGTGTTCGAAGACCGCGCTGAGATCGAGATCTACAACTATCCGGGCGTCGATCATGCCTTTGCGACACCCGGGCGCGACAGCTACAGCAAACCCAACACCATGATGGCCTACACGCGCAGCATCGCCCTGCTGCGCAAGGCGCTGGGCCCGCAGTACGACCTGGGCGCCCTGTGGGAGAGGCACTGCGAGCATGAGTTTGCGGACCGCGACGTGCCCGCGACCATGAGCACCATGGTCGAGCAGCCCTATGTCAACCACATCCCGACCATGACCGGCGGTGTCGGACAGGAGGAGCTCAGCCGCTTCTACAAGCACCATTTTGTGAATGCCAATCCGGACGATACCAGCCTGATTCCCATCTCCCGCACCATCGGCGCCGACCGGCTGGTTGACGAGATGCTGTTCTGCTTCACACACGACCGCGAGATCGACTGGATGCTGCCGGGCATCGCGCCAACCGGAAAATCTGTCCGGATTCCGCTGGTGGCGATTGTCAATTTCCGCGGCGACAAGCTGTATCACGAGCACATCTACTGGGACCAGGCCTCGGTGCTGGCTCAGATCGGTGTTCTGGACACCGAAGGGCTGCCGGTTGCCGGACAGGAGTGTGCCGAGAAACTGGTCGATGAGACCCAGCCTTCCAACACGCTGATGGGCAGCTGGGCATCCAGCGAAGGCAAGCCCATCGATTGAATCAACAACGGAGATAAGACTCATGAAATTCAAATTCCTATCACTGCTTCTCGCGCTGTTTCTGATCACAGTCGGACCGGCGCGGGCGGACGACGATGTTCTGACGATCGCCTACAACGTCAATCTCCCGTCCTGGGACCCGACTGTCGGGCTTTCGGCGGTCAACCCGACCATCCAGTCCATTTACAAGTCGGTTTTCGATCAATACGTTGATCAGAATCCTGACCTCAGCTTCAAGCCCGGCCTTCTGACCGGCTGGGGCTGGAACGAGGATCGCACGAAAATCTGGCTGGAGGTGCGCGACGACGCCTACTGGCATGACGGCAGCAAGGTGACGCCGCAGGATGTGGTGTGGTCCCTGGAGCGCGCCGGGCACCCGGACACCGGCAACCCTATCATGTTTGTCTGGAGCAAGGTCAGCAACTTCAGCATCGACGGCAACCGCATCACCGGGGATGTCGTGTCGTTCGAACCGACGCTGTTCAAGTGGATGGCTTTTCTGACAGCTTACGTGCTGCCGCAGAAATATTACGAGTCAGTCGGAGCAGAGGGGTTCGAAAGCGCGCCTGTGGGCTCAGGCCCCTACATGGTGGAGCAGTTCGAGCGCAACAGTTTTGTCCGGCTCAAGCGGTTCGATCAGTACTGGGGAGCCAAGCCTGAGTTCGAGACAGTGGTGTTCAAGTTCGTAACCGATGCGAGCAGCCGCGTCGCCGAAGTGGAGAGCGGCGCCTCGGATATCACCATTGAAATTCCTTATGAGGAGTTCGACCGATTGAGCGCGAAGGAGGGCTTTCACGGTGACAGCACACCCGTATCCGACATCGGCATGATCTTCATCAATGATGTGGGTGTGATGGAGGATGCGAATGTGCGCAAGGCCCTCGCGCATGCAATTGACAAGAAAGCGATTGTGGAGCACCTGCTGCGCGGCTATGGCGTGCCGATTGACACCCTGCAGGCGCCGCAGTATTCGGCGTTCGACAGCAGCATCACAGTTGCCTACGACCCGGACTTGGCGCGCGAGCTGCTGGCGGCGTCCGGCTATTCCACCGACAACCCGGTCAGGTTCACCATTCAGACGACGCGCGGATTCAAGCCCAAAGACTATGAGATGATCCAGGCCATCGTCGGCATGTGGCGCAAAGTCGGCGCGGAAGCGGAGATCGAGGTGTATGAGATCGCCAAGCATTATGAGCTTCGAGCCACCGACACACTGGCGCCGGCGGCATTCTACAACTGGGGCAACGCGATCGGCGATCCGTCAACCTCCACCGGCTTTGCAATGTTCGGTCCGTCGCCGCACTCAACCTGGGACACTGACGATCTGGACGGCATGATCGGGCCGCTCTGGGGCGAGCCCGATGAGGCCACGCGGATCGCCGGCTATCAGGCGGTTGATCGGTATATCGCCGAGAATGCGTATGTGATTCCGCTTCTGCAGTATGTTCAGCCGATCGTGCACCGCGCCGGCATCGAGGTGGTCCCGCACGTGGCGAACTTCATTCTGCCGCAGGCCGTTACCAAAGAGTAACCGAGTGCCGCCCGGCATCCAGAGTTTCTGATTTGCCCGCTGCTCAAGTGAGCAGCGGGCTGAGCTTTCCAAAGATTTCGCCGTGAACCACCTTTTGCGGCGCCTCCTGCTGATTTTGCCGACGCTGTTCGGTGTATCGCTCATCGTATTCATCCTGCTGCGGGTCATACCCGGAGACCCGATCGCGATGATGATCCCGCCGGGCGCGACCGAAGCGGACATTGATCATCTGCGCCAGCTCTACGGTCTCGACAAGCCCATCTTTGAGCAATACATTGTCTGGTTCGGAGAAGTCCTGCACGGTGACTTCGGAACTTCGATCAGCCTGAGACAGGATGTTGTCCAGCTGATTCTCTCCCGCCTGCCGGTAACGCTGGAGCTGGCGGTAACGGCCATGCTGATCGCAATGCTGCTCGGCATCTCGCTGGCGCTGCTTGGCATCTACTGGCCGAACCGCTGGCCGGAGGCGCTGGTTGATGGCCTGACCGGCCTCAATCAGGCGATACCGGACTTTCTGTGGGGATTGATCTTCATCCTGATCCTGGGAGTGCTGTGGCCGATCATGCCGATTTCGGGACGGATCGATCCGCGCGTCACTTTTGATTTCGCAACGCAGTTCTATCTCGCGGAAAGTCTGGTGCGGGGGGAGTTCGCGCTGCTGGGCAATCTTGTGTCCCACCTGACTCTGCCTGCCATTGCGCTGGCCCTGCCCCTGACCGCGGTCATCGCCAGAACGCTCAAGGCGTCGCTGCGGGAGACGCTGACTCAGGACTACATCATGCTGGCGCAGGTTCACGGCTACAGCCGCTGGCGGATTCTGATTCGCGAAGCGCTGCGCAACGCACTGATTCCAACCATTGCGCTTTCGGGCGTGCAGTTCAATTTTCTGCTGGGCGGCACGGTGCTGGTGGAGCGCATCTTCAGCTATCCAGGCATCGGCAACATGGCGATCGGCGCCGTGATCGATCGCGACCTGCCGCTGATTCAGGGACTCATCATCACGTTCGCCATCATTTTTATCACAGTCAACCTGCTGATCGACATGAGTTACCGGATGCTCAATCCAAAGGTTTCCGAGGAGTGAGACGTGGCATCGGGCGACAGGCATCGAACGATGCACCTGCGTGTCATTCTGGGCGGCAGTGTCATCGGACTGCTGGTCTTTGCGGCCGTTTTCGCGCCATTGATCGCGCCCCACAACCCGCTGGATCAGGATCTGCTGAGCGGACTTGCGCGGCCGTTCTGGGCTGAGGGCTACAATGAGATGTTTTTCCTTGGCACAGACAGCTTGGGCCGGGACCTGCTGTCCAGGCTGATCTATGGAGCCAGGGTTGCATTGCTGGTTGCAGTCATCGCGGCCAGTCTCGCGGCGATTCTGGGCACTTTGCTTGGACTGCTGGCCGGGTATTACGGCGGACTTCTGGACACGGTCATCTCGCGGATGGTGGATATCTGGATGGCGTTTCCACCGGTCCTGCTGTCGATTGTTCTGGTGGCGGTTCTTGGGACTGGGCTGCACTCCGTCATCATCGCCATCGTCGTGATTGACTGGACCCGATTCTGTCGGGTGGTGCGTGCGGAAACACTGGTGCAGAAAGAGCAGGAATACATCGCTTCCGCGGTGACAGTCGGCCTCAACCGCTGGAAAATATTGTGGCGGGAGATTTTTCCGAATGTCTTTCCGCTGCTGATCACGCTGCTCACGCTTGAGATGGGCATCGCAGTGATAGTGGAAGCGATTCTGAGCTTTGTGGGGCTGAGCGTCTCGTCAGATCAGGCAACCTGGGGCGGTCTGATTCAGGAAGGCCGGCTTTATGTTCACCAGGCGTGGTGGGTCATGGCGCTGCCCATGGCCTGCATCATCGCGGTGGTGCTGGCTTTCAATGCGCTGGGCGACGGCCTTCGTTCCTTGCTTGATCCGGTGGTTGGGCGATGAGTGCGGTGCTTGACATTCAGAAGCTGCATTTGAACTTGCGCCACAAGGAGACGGTGTCTCCGATTCTGGCGGGTGTCGACCTTTCGATTGAGGCCGGACGGGTGCACGGACTGGTGGGTGAGTCCGGCGCCGGCAAGAGCATGCTGGCCAAAGCGGTGCTTGGCATCCTGCCTGAATCCGCAGAGGTGCGGAGCGGCAGCATTCGGTTCAGCGGCATCGAGCTGATTGGAATCGATCCCAAAGCGCGCCGCAAACTGGCCAGCCGGCAGATTGCCATGATCCCGCAGAATCCGATGACCTCTCTCAATCCGGTGCGCCGGACGGGCCGCCAGATCTGCGATGTGCTGCAGCTGCATCTGAAGCTGACGCGCCGACAGGCGGCGGAGCGCAGCCTGGAACTGCTGGATGCGGTGCAGATTCGAAATCCAGCCCGGGTGATGCGCCAGTACCCATTCGAGCTGTCGGGCGGAATGCGCCAGAGGCTGCTGATCGCGACCGCGTTCTCCTGCCGGCCTGAGCTGATCATTGCCGATGAGCCGACGACCGCGCTGGATGTGACGGTTCAGCGGCAGATTCTGCAGCTGATCAAGCGGCTGCAGGCTGAATTCGGCACCGCGGTGCTGTTCATCTCCCACGACATGGGCGTGGTTGCGAAGATCTGCGATTTTGTCAGCGTGATCCGGGATGGATCGGTGGTTGAGTGCCAGGCGGTCCGACCAATGTTCGAGAATCCCAGCCATGCGTATACGAAAAACCTGCTCAAAGGGATATAGCTGGGTTCAGCCATGACAGCCGACGCCATACTCGCCACCAGCAATCTGCAGCTTGCGCTGCCTGACCGGTCCCGCAAGCCCCTGCTCGGGCCGCCCCCGGCCGTCGAAATTCTTAAAGGAATCGACCTTTCGGTGGCACGCGGCGAGACGCTTGGCATCGTCGGTGAGTCCGGCAGCGGAAAAACGACCCTGGGCCGAACCATCATCCGGCTTTATCAGCCAACCGGCGGCAGGGTCCGATTCAAGAATCAGGACATCACCGATCTGCCCGAGCGGGAGCTGCGGCCGCTGCGCGCTGGAATGCAGTTCATATTCCAGGACCCGCAGTCTGCGCTCAATCCGCGCCACAAGATATATGCGAGTCTGACGCAGCCGCTCTGGGCGCTGGGAAAAGTTGACAGCCGGCGCGAGTCTGAGCGGATCGCGCGGACGGTCCTCGAGCGCGTGGGCCTGTCGCCTGAACTTGTCGATCGCTACCCGCATGAGCTCAGCGGCGGTCAGAGACAGCGGGTGTGTGTCGCACGCGCGATCATGGTGCGTCCGCAGCTGCTGGTTGCTGATGAGATCGTATCCGGATTGGACGCGGGCGCCACCCGGCGGATTCTGGATTTGCTGCAGGGACTGAAGGAGGATCTGGACCTGGCGCTGATCTTCATCAGTCACGACCTCGCGGTGGTGAACCGAATTTGTGACAATGTGCTTGTATTGCATAATGGTGAGGTGGTGGAGGCCGGTTCATGCGAGGCGCTCTTTGAGTCGCCGAAAGAGGCTTATACCAAGCTTCTGCTCAGCGCCATTCCACGGCCGGTTGTTGAGGACGGCTGGCTTGACGAGGATCAGCCAGCGAAAGAATCTATATCAGAAACAGATCAGGAGTCAGACAGAAAAATGGAGAATCAATTCAAAGTCTCAGGATGCACCGCGCTGGTAACCGGCGCCAATCGGGGAATCGGACGGGAGTTCGTCATCGCGCTTGCAGAGCGAGGCGCCGAAAAAATCTACGCCAGCGCAAGAAATGCTGATGGGCTGAGTGATCTGACGAGCAGATATTCGGGTCAGGTTCAGGCAGTTCAGCTGGACATCACTGACGCGGACCAGGTTGCACAGGCCGCCGAGATGTGCCCGGACGTAAATCTTCTGATCAACAACGCCGGTATCAATCGTCTGAGCGCGTTCATCGCTGGAGACGATGTTTCAAACGCGCGGGAGGAGATGGAGACCAACTACTTCGGCACGCTGGCCATGTGCCGCGCGTTTGCCGCGGCGCTTGGAAAAAACGGCGGCGGCGCCATTGTCAACATCCTGTCGATACTGGCGCGGGTCAGTCTGCCGCTGATGGGATCGCTCTGCGCATCGAAAGCCGCAGGACTTCGGTTGACCCAGGGCGTGCGGGCTGAACTGGCCGGGCAGGGCACGCATGTGCTGGCAGTCATGCCCGGCGCGGTGGACACCGACATGAGCCGGGACTTTCCGCCGCCGAAGATGCCGCCTTCCGAAGTGGCCAACGCGTCGCTGGATGCGCTGGAAGCTGGAGAGGAGGAGGCATACCCGGGCGACATGGCCGCCGGGGTTGCCCAGGGACTGCAGGCGAATGCCAAAGGCGTGGAGAAGGATTTTGCGGCCTACCTGCCGGGATAGGGCTTGAGGGTTGATGTCGGTCCGGCAGTCTGATTCACGGCAGATAAGGCCGCCAGTCGAAATCGCCTGCCCCAGTCGCGAAGAATCGCGGATTCTCCAGGTATGAGTCAGGTTTGTTGTATCTCATCCGGTTGCCGTTCAAGTCGACCACTGAACCGCCTGCACACTCCACGACACACTGCGCGGCGCCGGTGTCCCATTCTGAAGTGGGTCCGAAGTTTGGGAATATATCTGCCGCGCCTTCCGCCACTCGGCAGAATTTGATGGAGCTTGAGGAATGCCTGACTTCGCAAGTGATTCCATCCGACTCGAGATTCTTGGTGAAAATCTTCACCTCTTGATGGGTGCGGGTGAATGGCGCGATTATTCTGATAAAGTCGGCGCCCAGCTGGTTTACGCGGATCGGCGCTGATTCGCCGTCCTCATCATGAATGCGGAATGCGCCGAGACCGACTGCGCCCCAGTAGGTTGTCTGCTCAACTGGAAGATAGACCGCGCCCAAGATGGGATAATTGTTTTCGATCAGTGCGATGTTGACGGTGAACTGATCTCTTCCTCGCACAAACGAATTGGTGCCGTCAATCGGATCAATCAGCCAGTATTGCCGCCATTGTGACCGAACCGAGTATTCCGGAATGTAGGATTCCTCAGAGATGATGGGCACATCAGGTGAGAAATTCTTGAGGCCAGCCAGAATAATGTCGTTTGCGAGTATGTCAGCATCGGTGAGCGTGCTGAAATTGGACTTTCTGCTGACCTTGTAGTCGGACTTGTACAGCTTCATAATCTCCAGTCCGGCGCGGATCGATATGTCAACGATGCGGTTTGCCGTTGAATGCAGATCGGTTGTAAGATCAGTGGCCATTGGTTCCTTGATAGAATCAGAGTGGAGGTGTCAGCATTGATATCGCCGAAACTGCCGATAATCGGACAAATCCGAACGATGGAAATATAATCTTTGATTATCAAAGACTTATATCAAGATTAATTTTACTGTCATTATATTGCCTGATGTTCGCGTATTTTCGCCAAAAGCCAAGCAGAGGCGCAGCCAACTCTGGTATCCGGGGGTATGCGCGTTGCGGCTGATGGATCACTACAGGCAGGCGGTTCGAGCGGATGGCCTTAAGGAGGACGAAGGACAGCGGGCGGTTATCGAGCATCTTCAGCGACTGCATGATCAGCTGTCGAAATCCGGGTCGCTTGCCCGCAGCCGGTTTGCGAGACGCCTGTTCCGACGCGATGAGACTCTGACAAAAGGCATGTACATCTGGGGCGGAGTCGGCCGCGGAAAGACCTTTCTGATGGATCTGTTCTTCAATACTGCTCCAGTTGAGCTTAAAGAGCGAACTCATTTCCATCGCTTCATGCAGTCGATTCATGAGGAACTCAAGGGTCTTCGGCAAACGGCCGATCCCCTGTCAAAAATCGGGCGTAGCTTTTCAAAACGATGCAGGCTCTTGTGCCTGGATGAGTTCTTCGTTCTCGATATCGGTGATGCGGTCATTCTCTCCGGTCTGCTCAGATCGCTGCTAGAAAATGGCGTTGTCATCGTCGTAACTTCAAACACTAAACCCGACAATCTATATCTTGGCGGAATTCAGCGGGATCGATTCATGGCGGCGATCAGGCTGATCAACTCGCAGATGGATGTGGTTGAGATCAATGATGGAACAGATTATCGCCTGCAGACGCTTGCCGGCAGACCGCTGTATTACGATTCTCTTTCAGCAGAGACGGATGCAGCGCTGAATCAACTGTTCGAAGAATGGAGCGCTGACTCCGGCAGAAAGTCGGGACCTCTGGAGATACTGAACCGGTCCATTCAGACGCTCGGCTATTCAGACAGTCTGGTGTGGTTTGAGTTTTCCGGCATCTGTGACGGGCCGCGCTCAAAGCTCGACTACATTGAGATTGCCAACCTCTATCGAACTGTCATGATTTCCAACATACCGGAATTGAACTGGGAGTTTGAGAATCAGGCGCGGCGATTCATCGAGCTGGTGGATGAGTTCTATGACCGCGGTGTGCATCTGGTGATTTCTGCCGAAACCGAGATCAATGCTCTTTACACAGGCACGCGCCTGGTTAAGGAGTTCGAGAGAACTGTCAGCAGACTGCACGAGATGCAAACGGAGCGGTATCTCTCGCGAGCGCATTGCGGGTAAACTGACAGGGCGCGTTCGGATCTGATTGCTTCGAATTTTGTTGATTCGGTCGTTTTTTTCAGGAGGTTTGGAAAATGCCGGTGAACAACCCATCTCATCCTGGCTGGTCTGTGCGGCACGACTGTCTGGAGCCGCTGAATCTCAGCGTTGCCGAAGCCGCCCGCCAGCTTGGCGTCAGCCGAAAGCAGCTTTCGGATTTGGTGAACTGCCGCGCTGGAATCTCGCCCACGATGGCGATCCGCCTGGACAAGGCATTCGGCGGCGGAGCGGAAACCTGGTACAGGCTGCAAGCCAGCTATGATCTGGCTCAAGCAATGAAGCAGGCTGACCAAATCAAGGTCAGCCGACTCACGCGTGAAGACTGATCGAAAGAACCGACCGCCGCGCGGCCGATTGACAGCGGTCAGGTCACACATTCACCTGTTCATTGCCTTGATTGACTGCAACTGATTTGACTGAATCTTGCAGTCGGTTATACTCACATCAACGCGTCAAACAAACAGAAAAGATGGGGATTTGATATGAAAAGGGAATTAAGAAAAAATAACCGTGTTCTGGCGTTGCTGTTTGCAGCATTGATGTCATTCTCGGCCGCAACTTATGCCAAGGACTCACTGGTTATTGGAATCACGCAGTTTCCAGCATCGTTTCATCCGAATTTTGAGTCGATGCTGGCAAAGATTTACGCGCTGAACCTCACCATGCGGCCCTTCACAGCCTATGATGCCGATTGGGAGCTGATCTGCATGCTCTGCACATCATTGCCAACCATCGAGAACGGCGGCGCTGTCGAGACTGATCTCGGTGACGGCAAAACCGGCATTTCAGTGACCTACACGATTCACCCTCAAGCGAGTTGGGGCGACGGCACTCCAGTGACGACGAGGGATGTTGAGTATACAATCGAGATTGGGAAGAATCCGCAAAGCGGTGTGATCGGCGCGGAGTTCTATCGCCGGGTGCTGTCGGTCGATGTCATCGATGAGAAGACATTCACTTTGAACATGGACCGGGTTGATTACAAATACAACGCACTTGACCTGTATCTGGTTCCTGAACATGTTGATCGCCCGGCATTCGCTGATCCGGCGGAGTACCGCGCTCGAAACTCATACGACACCGACACCTACAATCCCGGACTCTATTTCGGGCCCTATCGAATTGTCAATGTCGTTCCAGGATCACATGTTGAGTACGTCAGAAACGAGACCTGGTGGGGGCCCGCCCCCAGCTTTGACACGATTGTGATTCGCACCATCGAGAATACCGCGGCGCTGGAAGCCAATCTGCTGTCCGGTTCCATTGACCACATGTCCGGCGCGCTGGGCATCACACTCAACCAGGCTCTGGCCATGGAGAAGAGATACGGCGGGCAGTTTGATTTCGTCTATCAGCCGGGATTGATTTACGAGCACATCGACATCAACCTCGACAATCCGATACTGGCTGATCTCAGGGTTCGTCAGGCGTTGATTCATGCCATTGACCGCAACGCGATCAGCGATCAGCTGTTTGGCGGCAAGCAGCCTGTTGCCGACTCATTTGTCAATCCTTTGGATGCGATGCACGATCCTTCCATTCCACGCTATTCGTTCGATCCGGACAAAGCCCGCCAGCTGCTGGACGACGCCGGCTGGAACAATGTGATCGACGGTATCCGTCATAATGAGAATGGCGAGCCGCTGATGCTGGAATTCGGCACAACTGCCGGCGCGCGCGTAAGGGAGACGATTCAGCAGGTGCTGCAGGGCCAGTGGCGAGATGTCGGCATCGATGTGAGGATACGAAACGAGCCTGCGCGGGTGTTTTTCGGTGAGACTGTTGCCAAGCGTCAGTTTTCCGGTCTGGTGATGTACGCATGGGTGAATGATCCGGAAAGCTCGCCTAGGACGACTTTGCATTCCAGCGAGATTCCAAGCGCCGAGAATAGCTGGCAGGGCTCCAACTACGCAGGCTACCAGAACGATGAAATGGATGCCCTGATCGATCAGCTCGAAGTGACGCTTGATCCAGAAAAGAGGCGGGTGCTGTGGTCAAGAATCCAGCACATCTATGCTGAGGACTTGCCCGTCATTCCGCTGTATTACCGCTCCAACCCGTTCGTGATTCCAGGCTGGCTGAAAGGTGTTCAGCCGACCGGCAACACCTCGACGACCACTTTGTGGATCGAGAACTGGTCCGCTGAGAATTAAGTGCCCCGTCGACCGAGAACCATTTTTGTCAACAGACATCGGTTGCTTCAGACAGAGCCTGATTCAGAGTTCAGGCTTGACTCTCATCGCAAAGTTAAATTGAATTGACCGTCGGATAATTGCTATAAGGTAACTTTTGACGAACGACATTTTGACCTTTAAATTTCTCAGGAGTATGAGTATGAAAAAGACACTGATTGCATTGGCGTCCGCCTGCCTGGTAACTCTGATTGGCGGAATTGCGCCGGCGCAGAGCCAGCAGCAGTTCATCAGCATTGGCACGGGCGGCGTAACGGGTGTGTACTACCCGACAGGCGGAGCGATCTGCCGGCTTGTGAACAAGGACCGCAAAGAGCACGGCATTCGCTGCTCAGCTGAATCGACCGGTGGTTCGATCTACAACATCAACACCATTCGGGCTGGTGAGCTTGAGTTCGGCGTTGCCCAGTCTGACTGGCAGTATCATGCCTATAACGGCACGTCAAAGTTTGAAGATCAGGGCGCATTCGAAAATCTGCGCGCTGTATTTTCAGTCCATCCAGAACCTGTGACCATCATCGCGCATGATGACTCAGGAATCAGCAACATCACTGATTTCAAGGGCAAGCGAGTCAACATCGGCAATCCCGGCTCCGGCACGCGCGGCACTTGGGAAGTCATTGAAGAGGCGCTCGGCTGGGATCGAAGCGATCTGAAGCTGGCGGCGGAGATGAAATCCGCGGAAACCGGACAGGCAGTGTGCGACCGGAAAATCGATGCCTACTTCTGGCTGGTTGGACATCCGTCAGCGCTGACTCAGGAATCGCTGTCAACCTGCGCGGCGCATCTGGTGCACGCAACCGGTGAGGCGATCGATCAGCTGGTTGCCGACAACTCGTTCTATCGAACGGCAACGATTCCGGCTGGCATGTACAACAACGAAGAGGATGTGATGACATTCGGCGTTGGCGCCACTTTCGTCACCAGTGCGGATGTGCCCGCTGATGTGGTCTACATCGTCGTCAAGGCTGTGTTTGACAATTTTGACAACTTCAAGAAGCTGCACCCGGCATTCGGCAATCTGAAGCCGGAGGAAATGATCTCCGATTCCCTGTCAGCGCCGCTGCATGAAGGAGCTGCCAGGTACTACAAGGAAAGAGGCTGGATGTAAAGAGTCCATCTCATTAAGTGATGAGGGGGAGACGATCCCCCTCATTCATTTCCAACCCATTTCCGCACAACCTGAACTCTCCAGGTGAATGAGCCGTGAACGATGACAAGAAATCCAACCAAACATCGGCAGAAGAACTGCTAGCCAGCGCAGACACCGGGTCCCGAGCCGCAGTCGGCTGGCAGGGAACCACGATTCTGGTCATTGCCTTTATCTGGGCGCTGTTCCAAATCTACATCTCATCCAATATTCCGTATTTTGTTACTGAGGTAACCGGACTGCCGCTGGTGGTAACGAGCGCGAATGCGCGGCTGATTCATCTTGCGTTCGCGTTTGTGCTGGCCACCATGTCCTTCCCCTTGCTCAAGTCCAGCTCGAAAAGCCACATACCCTGGTATGACTGGATCTTGATCGCGCTCGGTTTGCTGTCCTGTCTGTATATCGTTGTTTTGAGAAATGAAATCGCAGTTCGAGCGGGTCTGCCGACAACCGGCGATCTGGTAATCTCAACGATAGGCATGATCGTGCTGGCCATCACCGTTTTCCGCGCCTTGGGGCTTCCATTGCTGATTGTTGCAACGGTATTCGTTCTGTATGTATTTTTCGGTCACGCTGACTTTCTTCCTGAAACCGTGCAGTGGAAAGGCGCGTCGTTCGGCAAGGCGATGTGGCACTACTGGATGCAGAATGAAGGTGTGTTCGGGGTGGCATTGGGGGTTTCAGCATCGCTGATTTTTCTGTTTGTTCTGTTTGGCTCGATTCTGGAGAAGTCCGGCGCTGGAAACTATTTCATCAAGGTCGCGTTCGCGCTTCTGGGGCACTTGCGAGGGGGGCCGGCCAAAGCGGCGGTCATGGCATCTGCGCTAAGCGGCATGTATTCAGGATCGTCGATCGCGAATACGGTCACCACAGGAACTTTCACCATTCCTCTGATGAAGCGCACCGGACTGACTGCTGAGAAAGCAGGCGCAGTTGAAGTCGCTTCCTCAACCAATGGGCAGCTGACACCGCCGGTGATGGGGGCCGCGGCATTTCTGATCGCTGAATTCACAGGGATCTCCTACACGGACATCATCAAGCACGCTTTGGTTCCTGCACTGATTTCCTATATTGCGCTGGTGTACATCGTGCATCTTGAAGCGCTGAAGCTGGACTTGAAGGGCTTGCCGAAACCGCCGTCAAGCCTGACTTTTGCTAGAAAAATCATCGGTTTTCTGGGTGGTTTCATTGGCATTGCCATTCTTGGACTGATCGTCTATTTCGGGATGGGCTGGATCAAAGACGTATTTCCATCAGCGGCGTTCACCATTGTGATCATCCTGTGCCTGAGCGCATATCTGTATCTGCTGTGGCTGGCCTCGAAACGCTCGGATCTCAAGGTTGACGCGCCGGACGCGCCGATCACAGAGCTGCCGCGCGCAGGTGAGACGACGATTGTCGGACTCTACTACGTTCTTCCGATTGTGATTCTGATCTGGTGCATTGTGATCGAGCGGCTGTCGCCCTCTTTCTCAGCATTCTGGGCCATGATCGCAATCACCGTCGTTGCGCTCACACAGCATCCGCTCAAGGCTTTCTTCAGAAAGACAGGCAATTTCGGTGCCGAATTTCGCAAAGGATTGGTGGAGTGGAAAGACGGCATGATCGGCGGGTCAACCAACATGGTGGCGATCGCAGTTGCCACCGGCGCCGCTGGTATCATCGTCGGAACCATCTCACTGACAGGCGCCCATCAGGTTGTCGGTGAGTTTGTCGAGTTTCTTTCCGGGGGCAGCCTGATCGTCATGTTGCTCCTGGTTGCAGTGATGAGTCTCATTCTGGGAATGGGGCTGCCAACCACCGCGAACTACATCGTCGTGTCATCCCTGATGGCGCCTGTCATTCTGCTGCTTGGCGCACAGAACGGACTGGTTGTGCCCGTCATCGCGGTGCACCTTTTTGTCTTCTACTTTGGCATTCTGGCTGATGACACGCCGCCTGTTGGACTCGCGGCCTTTGCAGCCGCGGCCATATCCAAGGGAGATCCGATCAAGACCGGCATCCAAGGATTCGCGTACGACATTCGCACGGCGCTGCTGCCATTCCTGTTCATTTTCAATACCGATCTTCTGCTGATTGACGTATCGCTCGGCAAGGCTGTGATCGTGTTTGTCATTGGAGTGATCGCAATGATGCTGTTCGCGTCGGCCACCCAGGGATTCCTGCTCACGCGCAACCGACTGTGGGAGTCGGCGGTGCTGCTGCTGGTTGCGTTCACGCTGTTCCGTCCCGGATACTGGCTGGATCAGTTTCAGGCGCCTTTCGAGAAGGTTGAGCCAAGCAAGGTCTACCAGATCGTGGACGACATTCCCCAGAATGGCGTGATGACCATCGTTGTGAGCGGACCTGATTTCGATACAGGCGAGACCACCAGCACCACTGTGCTCATTCCGCTCAACGATCTGCCGGAAGCGGAGAGGCGGCTGCAGGCCGCCGGGCTGACAGTCATTTCCGAGGATGGGCAGATGATCATCGAGGAGCCCTTCGTCGGAACGGATCTTTTCATCAAGATCGGTGATATGTTCGATTACTACGCAGATCAGCCTGTGGTGATTGATCACATTCAGCAGCCGAGCGATCGCCTGCCGAAAGAGATTTTCTACATTCCCGCACTCATCGTGCTGGCTGGCGTACTGCTGGTGCAAAGGCGGCGCAAAGGCTTGTTGCAGACATCCGATGCTTAGATCAATTGATTATGAGGGAACAGGCGTATGAATCTCAAAGTCGTCTGTCTGTGCCCGGCTGCGGTGGGGTACAGTTGCGCCATTTTCTTCGGTAAGCTTACTTCAGCAACGGCATAACCGTCCTGAATTGATAAATCTACATGGGAAAATGTGATTGATTCCCAATAGAGTTCATTGGTCGAACGATACAAATGAAAATCGAAATAACATTCACGCATTCGGGTTATTGCCGATACGGTTAATCCAATCTCTTCTAGATTTCCAGAATAACGATTGAAGCCTTTATCAGTCACTTTTAAGCTACAGTAATGTAGTACACGGCCCAGAAATCATTCTTTAGATTTAAACATACTCATGAACTACGCTACTCGTCAACAATTCTATCGAAAAATCGAAAATGACCGCGATACCAAAGTCTTGTCGTTTATTACAAGCAATCGTCAAGGTATGGAAACCGTTATTGCTCAGGATTGTATCGACCAGTTTGTTGATCTTCTCGAAACAATAGGTCCCACTAAACGGATTTCATTAATTCTTCATACAGATGGCGGTCAAACTCTCGTAGCTTGGCGGTTAGTCAACTTACTTCGTATGTTTTGTGATGAACTTGAAGTCTTGGTACCGCTGAAAGCACTTAGTGCCGGAACATTGATTTCAATTGGTGCCGACAAAATTATCATGACCAAAGAAGCGACTTTAGGCCCGATTGACCCCAGTGTCAATAATCCACTAAACCCGCAGGCGGTAATTGGTGGACAGCCATCGCCAGTTTCAGTAAGTGTAGAGAGTGTCAGAGGAAATCTTGCCGCTGCTCGAGATGAATTGAACATACAGGATGAGGATGCACTTAAAGAAATATTGCTCAATCTGACTAATCACATCCACCCATTGGTACTCGGTGAAATTTTTCGGTCTCAGGCTCAGATTCGATATTTGGCAGGAAAACTTTTTGCCGAGACAGGTCAAAGAAAATGACAAAATCAACTCAATTATTGATTTTCTTTGTGCCGATAGCGGAAGTCACGACTATATGATTGATCGGAGAGAAGCAACAGAACTAGGGCTCAAAATTCACAAACCAACTGAAAATCTGTATAGAATTATGAGAGATATTCATTTGAGCTATGTGGAAGAACTTAAACTACTTGAACCTTACTCGGTACACGCTATGTTGTCAGGCAGTGGCACATCAAACCAACCCGTTCCGTATTCCATTACCCGTGCTTTGATTGAAGGGACGGTTGGAGGCTGTTTTGGCTATGTGTCAGATGGGACTCTTCAGCGAATTCAAACCACTGTAAACAATATTCCTCAAGTAGGCATACATGACGAGCGAATCTTCGAAGGTTGGAGGAAAATATGATGAAAATTGAACGCGCTAGTGCAGATGCAAGTTTGTATTATCGAGAAAGGACTGCATTGGAAGTAGTTCGTATGGACTCTACAGCGGCTTACGGTAATCTTGCAGCCGCCATGAAAAATAACACTATTTGGTTTGCGACTACACCAATCGCACCAAGTTATGGTGAAGTAAATCAGCCAAATTCTGAGAATGACGCCAAGAGTCTTGGTTGACTTTCGAATTTTCCACAATCCCCTTTTTTGAACTCAGTCTGCCGACATAGGGCATCCTGATTGACAGTCGCAGTTGTATATGGTGCCTACATCACTCTGATTACGGGCGCTATGCAGTCGAATATTTCTTTCGATCGTCGCATTAACGACTTGGTGTTTTATAGTGGCAGTGTGAACTTGGTTTACTTCTGGTGGATTATTCTTCCAGCGTGGCGAAAGCCACACCAAGTCGAGTCGACAGCCACCGAAGTCGCTTTCAAAGTGATGAATTCTACACCGAACTCTTGATTGGCTATCTTGGGACTTTCGGCGAAGCCAATCGCTCGGCTATTGACGATCTGCTTGTAAACAGGCTGAGCGAAACATTGAATGAAAAGCAAAAGAGAAATAAAATCAGCAATTTGCTTTCAAAGCTTCGTCGGCAGGGAGTGATTCAGAACATTGGCTCAGACGCGGCTTCTTGCTGGATTCTTACAGATAAGTCAATTTACAAGAGGTAAACTGACAAATTTATAAGAGGCAATCTGATTGCCTTTGGCACAATTGTCAATAAATCAATGACTTAATCCTCTTATAAATTGAAGTGTTTGAATCAGATTATTAGAGATTTATAAGAGACATCTTATCAAAAGAGACTTTCTGAACCCAGCATTGCGAAGGTCAGCTTCAATTTTTCAACGTAAATTCAACCACTTCCGAAATCAATTTGAACTCGCACAATCACACTCAGCTTCTCGGTCGATTTTCAACCTTTCCGCGAATTTCAGTATTCGATCATTTCACCGATATAGAGCATCTGAAAAACCTGTCGCAGTTGTGGCCGAATGCGAATCTTTATGTGAAGCGGGACGACTGCAACAATCTCGCATTCGGTGGCAACAAGGTCAGGCAGGTTGAGTATTACTTTGGTGACGCCATTGCGAATGGCGCCGACACCATTCTGATCACTGGTGCGACACAATCCAATTTTGTTCGAATCACAGCCGCGCTTGCAGCGAAATTGGGCATGGTGTGCCATATTCAGCTTGAATCTCGCGTGGCCAATGAATCCCCGCACTACCATGCCTCTGGAAATGTGCTGCTGGACCGACTTTTCGGCGCCAAGCTGCACTACTACGACCAGGGTGAGGACGAGCATGGCGCTGACGGCCGGCTCCGTGAAATTGCGGCCAACCTTGAGGCATCCGGAAAGAAACCTTACATCATCCCCTTGGCGCCAGGCCATAAACCGCTGGGTGCATTGGGTTACATACGAGCCGCGGTGGAACTCAAAGATCAGTTTCGAAATCAAAATCTCAGCATTGATGAAATCTATGTTGCTTCAGGCAGCGGCAATACTCATGCCGGGCTGCTGTTTGGACTTCGCGCACTCGATTTGCCGATTCCAGTGATCGGCGTGTGTGTTCGCCGAAACCGGCAGTTGCAGTGGGATCGAATCAGGAACCGCTGTCAGGAAATCTCTGAGCTGCTGGAAGTCGATTCCAAGGTAACGGATGCGGACATCATCGTCACGGATGAACATTTCGAGCCAGGATATGGAATGGCAGGCCCCAAGGTATGGGATAGTATTGTAACCGCCGCCCAGAAGGAAGCGCTGATTCTGGACCCCACCTACACCGGAAAAGCCATGACCGCCTTCCTAGAGCGCGCCAGATCTGTCGATGCGGTGATCAATCTGCTGTTGATCCATACCGGCGGGTCACCCGGCATCTTCGGACACCAAGATCAGCTTGAGCAAATACTGTCGACGCGAATCGCCTGATCCAAATTCAGCCCGCCTGACAATAGCCTTGCTGGAGTCGGCCGCACATTTGATCGCTATACATCACCTTTGTTCGCGGGCGGTATCAATTTCGATTCAGTATTCGCAGCATGAGTTCAGCTCATGCCGGAAAAATCGAGTGTCAGGCATCAATCTCTGGAAAGAATCTTCGACAGAAACAGCCGTCGCCAAAATTAGATTTCAGAAATTCAGTCAGTGTGGGAATCAATGAATTATTATGCTTATCACAAATAAGAATGAAAAGGGATGAAGTCAATTGACAGTCTTTCAAAAGAATTTTGAAAAAGGCGCCTTGAAGGACACGCCGAAGTCCATTTTGAAGCAGTCTATCCCGTTTTTCATCGGATTGATTGGGACCATCATTTATTTTGTTTACGACATCATTTACGACCTGATTGTTGAAGATGCTTTCGGCACGTGGCACTTTACATTCGAGTTGATTGCGTTCATTGGTGTTTCGATGGCATTGGTTGCCGGGGTGCGCTATCTGCTCAAAGTCCGCGTGAAGTTGTACGGCGAAGAACAGAGAAACTATGTTTTCGCGCAGGACCTTGCTGAAATATTGAATCTGCAGATGTCGGAATGGCAGATGACACCAAGTGAGCAGGAGATCGCATGGCTGATTATCAAGGGTTATCGATTTTCTGAAATAGCGCAGCTGCGCGGAGTAAAAGAGAGCACAACTCGGCTGCAGGCAACCTCGCTTTATGCGAAAGCGGGAGTCAGCAGCCGCTCGGAGTTTTCCGCAGAAATATTTCAGACGCTGCTGATGAATACAGGTGATGACCCCGAGTTTTCACGCAAAGTCAACGGCCGCAGGGAAGCCCTTGAGGAAAGTCGAACAGCCAGTTGAGCAGAATCTGGTACTGTGTCAGGCGAAGCGGAATCAGCCAGCGTGAAGGCTGGATCGATGACATATCGCTGAGTCAAGTTCGAGATCGCGTTTCCGCTCGCGGCGCTGATGTTGTGGAAGTCTGTGTGGCGGATGATTTCCGCGAGGTGGCGCCAAACCAGTTTTCCACAGTGTTCATCAATCGGGCGCGCGGAATTCTGGGCTTGGAAATCACCTATCAGGGCAACGTGACGCGTTACTCGCCCACAGCAATGATTGCTTCCAACCTGTCTTTCGGCCGTGTCGTTGAAAAATTCCTGGAGCAGCACTCAATCAGCCGCGATCAATTCGACACACAGGCTGAGGTGCGAAGTTTTACAGCTCAGCAGTATCTGCTGTCTGGCGGCGGAGCCCAGCCAGTGAGTCTGTTTCGAGGCTCGACTCTGGTTGAGCCAGCAAGTGCGATTGATGAGCAAATGGTCTCAAATCTCGCTGGCGGCATTGCAAATTGGATGCTCAACAATTTATCAGATGATGGCGGACTACCGTATCGCTACTGGCCGAGCCGCGGAGAGTATTCCACTGCAGACAACGCAATTCGCCGATTTCTGGCTACCATAGCCCTTGCCCGTTATGGAAAGCTGACTCAGAATGCGGAATTTTCATTGGCGGCTCGACATAACCTCCAATTCAACCTGTCGCGATACTTCAAGAATCTCGGGGACGGCCGCGGTGCGATTGTTGAGAGCACAGGAGCCAAACTAGGCGCTGCCGCCCTTGCAGGACTGGCAATTCTGGAATGCGAGGCCAGCGAGGAGTTCGGTGAACACCTGAACTTGCTGGCTGCCGGTGTGATGTCTCTGGCTGACCGAAAGCTCGGATTTCGAACATTCTTTTTTCCTGCAGAGCGAGATGGACAGAACTGGAACTTCTACCTGGGAGAGGCATTGCTGTTCTGGGCTGAGACAATCCGCCGAAAAACTGATCATGCGCCATCAACGAGGCAGTTTGAGAATGCCGCTCTACGATGCCGGCAGCGTCACCTGAAAAATCGCAATCCAGCCTTCGTTCCCTGGTATGTCCAAGCCTGTGTCTCCTATATCAAGACTACTGGAAGGCAGGAAACCGCATCCTCTGTATTTGAGTTCAGTGACTGGCTGCTGCCCATGCAGCAGTGGGATGATCTGACAGCGGATCTTCGGGGGCGCTTCTACAATCCGCAACGTCCGGATTTCGGACCGCCACATGCATCATCAACAGGTGTTTATCTGGAAGGGCTTGCTGATGCGCTGAGTCTCGCCCTTGCAGTTGGAGATCAAACAAGAGCCGTCGCGTACGAGCGGGCGATTGTCCGCGGCATCCGGTCGCTGTGCCAGCTGCAGTTCCGCAGTCAGCTGGACGCGTATTACATTTCGAAGCCGCATCGAGTCATGGGTGGCTTGAGAACAGAAGTTTACGACAATCCCGTCCGGCTTGATTCGGGCGCTCATGCACTTCTGGCGGCGATCAAGATATTGCAGCTGCCGACGCACAGGGAGGCGGAGCTGACTCAGATCAAATCAGGTTCTGGATCTGGCGGCATTCGCAAGCTGTTTCGCAGATCAAAGTACTGATCCGATCACAGCGAGATGGCCGACAGACTGCAGGATTCGGGTTTGAAATCCCTCAGCGACAATAGCAGGGAAGTGAGCGGGACAGTCGGTTACGGTTGCCGGTTCTGAACATTCTGGAATACGTTTCTTCCCTGCGCGGGAAGAATGTCAAAAATCAGGTGAACGCGCTGCCGGTCAGATGCATTGAAGGCGGAATGCTCCACCTTGTTGTTGAACGCCCAAAGCTCTCTCTCCTGCATTACCACTGTCTCATCTCCTGCGGTCAATGGGCTGCCGGTCGCGCTTTTGATCACCAGGTGATATCGGTCTCTGATCCGATAGTAATCTCCATGATCAACATGGGGATAAACCTGGCTGTTCGGCAATAGTGAAACCAGCATCACTCTGCCAAGTTTTCCATCAATTTCATTTGCCAGATTCTGGCAAAACGCAAATGTTCTGATGAACATTCTCTTCGCCGCTTTTGTGGTTACGCTTTCGTGAATGTCATTTGCGTTATTTGCACCTGGCGGAAGCGGTTTTTTCGCGACTCGCAAGAAGATATTTTCAGTGTGACGCTGACAGCGAACTTTTTCCTGTCGGCTTGTGTTGGCAAGCCACATTTTCGAATAGCGATTCAACTCATCCAAAATCGGCTTGGTGTTCACATTGCTGTCAATCAGTCTAAAATTTTTCATCTTTTCTGCTTCGAGAGTATCGCAAAGTTTCGAGTTTTCGCTGAAATAGGGATTGATGAATGGAGTTTGTTTGGGCAATTGGACATCTCAATTCACCTCAAAAATACAGCGTATTCAGATTCCCGAGAATTGGAATTCGAAAATTTGATGATTCCGGTTCAATTCTTTCCGCTGCATCTCGCGTTCGAACAGATGTTGCTTCTTCATTGTATAGTGAACCACGGTAATCAAATTAATTCAAATACTTATCGATCGTACAGCTGTCTGAGAAAAGTCTGCCACTGCTGATACTGGGACTTTAAATCACCCTGAAGATCCAGTGTCGAATTCTCAAGCTGTATGACTTGCGGCACGGCTTCAAAGTTTATGTCGCTGCCAAGCTCGATCAGATTTTCGCGGTGGAACTCTCCCTCGGTGCTTGAGGCAAAACTGTCCTGCATCGCTTTAATGCCACCAGCAGCGGCCGCGCTCGACGCCGCAGAGCCAAGGTCTTCGCTGTCAGCAGGTGCGGCGTCGAAAAGCACAATCATTTCACCAAGCGCTTCCTTTCTGGCTCTTGACTGAGCCTCCCGTTGGGCTTTGGCGGACACCGTGCTATGCTCCTGCCAGGCAACGTAGCTGTCATTGGTTCTCCTGACAAAGTCAGTGTACTCATCCTGCAGTCTATCCATAAGCAAGCCATCCAGCACGCGAGCAGCGCGGGTCCGAACCAGCCATGGGTCATCCACCGGTGGCAGCGATACAAGATTCACCCGCCCGTTTCTGACTCGGAGATGATATCCGAATGCCTCATACGACAAGGCGCTGGCGAACTGGATTTCAGAAATAGCCCGTATTTGAGCAAGCTCCTTGGCGGACTTTCTTCTCAGCGATCGCTCAATGTCCCGAGCCACTCTCTCGAAAACCGGTTGGTACGGATCTTTCCCGAATTGACGAAATTCCTGCCAGTGGAATTCCTTGATGCGGTGCCTGTAGGTATTTCTCATCCAGCGCGCGCCGCTGATGTCGTGGACTTGAACCCAAATCTCAACACTCTCACTGTCTGACTTGAGAATCTTTCCCCTGACAAAGACATCACCGCTTGCCTCGGTGCCGGGCATCGTACGAACGCTTGCGAATACGTCGGTTTTCTGAATCTCATCTCTGAGCGCGACTGCAAAGCGCGTCGATTCGGTCCGGCGCAGTTCTGGCCAGATTTCAAGCGTTCCATATTCGTCTGCATCAGCCGGAATGTTTGGATCGAACAGCGCAACGATTACATCCAGTCGTTCGCTAGTGAGCCTTTCGCTCCAGCCTTGGCCATTCAGCGAATCTGCAAAATTGATTCCAAGCGGTGTCTTGGCTGGTGCGGATGAGGTCTGCACTGCGGCAGTTCCGGCGCAGGCGGTGAGCAAAATGGCAATGGTCAGCGCCAGTGCTGTTTCAATAACTCGTCTAGCTGTCATCATTGTCCTCCTGCAGCAGAAATTAAAGAGCCGCTGTATTGTTCGAATTTTCAAATGCTTTATCGATGCTGATGTTCCATTGAGCGAACTGAAGTGAAATGCAGGTGCTGGTCAATTCCAGCACCTGCTCAGCACAGATTTCATCTTGCGATCCTGTCAATCAGCATCTTCCAGTTAATTTCGGTCGTTGAAATTGTCTGGCTGCAATCCAAATGGATAGCTCTCTCTGTCGCCACTGTCCCTGCTGTTGCTGCCAACAGAGCCAGTTCCGCTGCCAAAATTGTTGCTACCAAAGTTACCGCTACCAAAGCTGCCACCATCGCCATCACCATCACCATCGCCATCACCATCGCCATCGCCATCACCATCGCCGTCGCCATCGCCGTCTCCGTCGCCGTCTCCGTCTCCGTAAGCAATTCCAATCGGGTTGATAGCCGAATACGTTTCGCTAGGGTTTTGGCTACCGATGAATGGCAGGACTAAGGTCAGCACGAAACCGGTAAACAAAATCCATAGTTTTCTAAACGAATATTTAACTTTTTTTGCCATTGTTCTGAACCTTGTCAATAAATTTGATCGAAGTGTGATTGCATATCAATTGAAGTCACATATAGTTTCAATTGATTCTACCTGCTCAACTGGAGACAAACAATATTCACTTAGTTATAAAGACCGTATTGCAGTGGGCAGTAATACGAATGTTTATGCGAAACTGCATCAAGCTTGGAAGGAGCTTGTAGGAAAAACTCAAGAGAGATCGCGCTGGCAAGTCCGATTCGATTGACAAGCGAAGTTTGGGTATTGAGGAAAAGAATTCCTCAACAAAGTTGGAATGTGTCTTCAAATAATGAAGAGTGAAGACAAAGTTTTTTTCCTGAAGTTGCAGAGCAATCCTTTCAGGCAAACATTAGTTCGGATTATCTCTTTCAGTACCCCCGTGCGACACCTTCGCGTCGGTGATCCGCTCCGCCTCGCAATTCGCCATTCACAACTTCAATACCGTGAAGTCCGCTCACAAGATTGCCGATTCGCAGCTGGTGGCCGAGGGTGGACAGTTCATCTCGAAGCTGCCACACTAATTCAGTTTCAATATCGAGCTCCGTCGCGCCGTTTCGATTGACAACGTTTCCAAGACTGATCGCGCTTTGGACAGACATGTCCCAGTCGAGCACCGCGACCAGTGTCTTTACAACATACCCGATAATTCGACTGCCGCCTGGAGAACCGATTACCAGCCGTATCGACCCTTCTGAATCGAAAACGATCGTGGGCGACATTGAGCTTCTGGGCCGCTTTCCGGGCTCTACACGATTGGCGACCAGCTCGCCATCTCGCTCCGGAACAAAAGAAAAGTCGGTCAGTTCATTGTTCAGCAGGAACCCGTTCGCCATTAGCTGCGAACCGAAAGGGCCTTCAATGGTAGTCGTCATGGAAACTGAATTGCCATACTCATCAATGATGGAGAAGTGACTGGTGCCAGATCGCCCAGATGACGCATCTGAGACTTGCTGTTCCTCAGAGCTGCCCGGCGGCGTACCGTGTTGCACGGGTGTCGCTATGGTGGAATCGATGGCAATCAATTCAGATCGGCTGCGCAGGTAGTCAGGATTCAGCAACCCATCCACAGGCACAAGGACAAAGTCCGAATCTGCAGCATATTGATTTCGGTCCGCAAATGCGAGTTTAGACGCTTCCGCGATCAGATGCCAGCTCAAAGGACTGTCCGCACCCAAGACTTTCAAGTCGAAGTTCTCTAGAATTCCAAGAATCTGTCCGACTGCTATGGCGCCGGAACTCGGCGGACCCATGCCGCAGACTCGGTAGCTTCTATACCAATGACAGACCGGCGGACGCTCGATGACTTGATATGCTCTCAAGTCAGCCAATTCAAGTTGGCCTTCGCGATCTTGTGCGGTTTGCACTGTCTTAACAATGGTTCTGGCAATTTGGCCGTGATAGAATGCTTTTGAACCGTACTTGGCGATTGTTGACAAGGTTTCAGCATACTCGGGATTCAAAATCACCTGACCGGCTTGTATCGGCTTGCCATTCGGAAAAAAGTAATTCCGTGTCTCTGCAAAAGTCTTGAGACGTTCGCCAAGTCTGCCAGACACCATTGACGCAAGCCGTTTTCCAACCGGAAATCCCTGCTCTGCCAGTTCAATCGCATCCTGAAACAAGTCGGGCCAAGGCAGTCTTCCGTGGTCAGCATGGGCGCGGGCCAGAAGTGCGACGGTGCCGGGTGTTCCGACTGACCGGCCGCCGACAACGGCATCAAGGAAATTCAGAGGTTCGCCGACGGGGGTGAGAAACAGGTCCGAATCCACGCGCATCGGGGCAGTTTCGCGACCATCATAGGTGGTTAATTCACCGGTCGATGCGTTGAATGCCAGCATGAACGCACCGCCGCCGATTCCCGAGCTTTGGGGCTCGACCAGGCCAAGAACAGTCTGAACTGCGACAGCGGCATCAACTGCAGTACCGCCTTGACTGAGCGCTTTCAGACCAGCGTCTACGGCCAGCGGATGTGCGGCCGAAACCATAAACCGGCTGGTAGCGGCCGTCCCGCTGTCGGCGACAGCATGGCTGGGAAGCAGTGCGAAGATGACCAGTTGAAGCCAGATCCGAATCGGTCGAAAGGCTGACGGATTTCTTTCTGTTGAGACAGTCATGAGTAGAGCGAAATTCTGAAAGTGAAAAGATCCCGAATCAATTGTACGATGCCATTCGTACGGGATGAGAACGGCTCCCTGTCAATAAGCTGCCTCGGTCAGCAGATTTTTTTGGATGTGTCCGATTCCGGAGTCTGACTTCCCCTGAACAGCAGACGAATGCCAAACAGCTCCAGTGCGATCAGCACCGCACCGATTGTAATTGCGGAGTCTGCGACATTGAACGCGCTGTAATGCCAGCCCGCGTAGTGAAAATCCAGGAAATCGATGACGTGTCCGTGAACAATTCGGTCGATGATATTGCCAAGCGCTCCGCCGATGATCAGCCAGATAGCCGTCGCTGACTGACTCCGCGGGGGGCACAGCGCCTTCAGCGCATAAGCCAGCACCGCCAGAATGATGAGATTGGCAACCAGAAAGAACGTGTTCACATCAAAGTCGGAGCTGGCGAGAAATCCAAAGGCGGCGCCTTTGTTGTAAACCAGGACCAGATTGAAGAAACCGGTTACCTCAATCGCGCTGTAGGGATCCAGATTCGACAGGATGATCAACTTGGTGACCTGATCAAGAATGATGATGAGCGCCGCCATTCCAAGGTGAATCCGGATAATTCTGTCGCCTGCCATAGACCGCTCTTCACTTGACATGGCTTGACGCTTGCATGCGACGCCTCGGATTCGTCATCCGAGAGCGTCAGGCAAATTGCCGCACTTCGCCCGCGCCTTCAATATTCTCCACACAGCGGGAGCAAATCTCCGGATGCTCCGCATGAGTCCCCACGCTGGCGGTCTGGTGCCAGCAGCGAATGCACTTTGGATGCTCATTCCTTCTGATCTGAACTTTCACGGGCTCAGCCTTGGATTTAGAATCTTTCTTCTTCTTCGGCGGACTGATCGTTTTCAGCTCGGTGCTCGATGTAATCATGACGAACTTGAGTTCATCGCCAAGCTTCTCAAGAATATCTCGAGTTGCTTTCGTGCAGGAAATGACTGCATCGGCATTGAGCGACGAGCCGACAGCGCCTTCATTGCGCTGGACTTCAATCTCGCGGTTGACCTCATCCCGAACGGCAATCACCCGCGACCAGAACCTCTCATCGACTGCGTCATCAGCGAAGCATTCGGCGGGCCAGCCCTCATACCACGCTGTCAGCTGAATGGACTGCTCCGTCCGGCCAGGCACGTACTTCCAGATTTCTTCGGCGGTGAAACTCAGCACTGGAGCGAGCCATCGCACCATCGCATTGAGGATGTGGAACATGGCGGTCTGAGCGGACAGCCGACCGCGGCTTGAGCGCGGCATCGTATAGAGACGATCCTTGATCACGTCCAGATAAAAGCCCCCCATCTCAACGATGCAGAATCGATGGATTTTCTGGCAGATTACGTGAAACCGGTAATCATCGTAGGCTTTGACGATCTCCTCGTCGAGTCTCTTCGCAGTATGCAGGGCCCATTGGTCAAGCGCAAGCATCTCTCCCCAAGGCGCGCAATCGGAAACTTCAAACCCGTCAAGATTGCCCACCAGGAATCGGGCGGTGTTGCGGATTCGTCGATAAGAGTCGGTTGTGCGGGTCAGAATCTCCTGCGAGATTCCCATCTCGGCCTCATATTCGGTTGAGGCAACCCAAAGCCGCAGGACATCCGCGCCAAGCGTGTTGATGATTTCCTGCGGGTCAATGACATTGCCGACTGACTTGGACATCTTGCGTCCTTTGCCGTCAACCGTAAAGCCATGCGTTAGAACTGACTGATACGGGGCGTCGTCGGTGACTGCTGTACTGACCAGAAGGCTTGATTGAAACCAGCCGCGATGCTGGTCGGACCCTTCCAGATACATGCCCGCGGGATTGGTCATCTCGCCGCGCTGATTCAATACGGTGTGATGGGTGGCGCCGGAATCAAACCACACATCCAGCACGTCGGTCAGCTTCTGGTAGTTCGCACTGTCCGCTCCGATGAACTCTGAGGCATCGGTGTCAAACCACGCGTCAATGCCACCCTGCTCAACTTTTTTCGCAACCTTTTCGAAAATCTCAGGTGTGTCGGGGTGCAGCTCACCCGTTTCCTTGTGTGTGAACATTGTGATCGGTGTGCCCCAGACCCGCTGCCTTGAAAGACACCAGTCCGGGCGGTTGCGCACCATGCCATCGATTCGGGCCTCACCCCAGTCCGGCACCCACTGCACCGACTTGATCGCCTCAAGCGCGCGATCGCGCAGACCCGTTCGGTCCATGCTGATGAACCACTGCGGTGTGGCGCGATACAGAATCGGTGATTTGTGGCGCCAGCAGTGGGCATAGCTGTGCGCGAGAACATCGCTCGATACAAGGTCGCCGCGCGACCTGAGCAGCTCGATCAGAATTTTTCCGCCTTCATCAACAGATTTGCCACCGATATGCGGCACATTCTCGAGAAACCGTCCGGTCGGACCGACTGGGTTGTAAATCTCCAGGCCATGCTCTTTCCCGAGAGAGAAGTCCTCGTGTCCGTGACCGGGCGCGGTATGCACAAGCCCGGTGCCGGCGTCAAGCGTGACGTGCTCGCTCGGAATCATGGGCACTTGACGGTCGTGCTTGTCGATTGGATGTGAGAATCGAAGCCCCAGCAGTTCGCGTCCCTCGGTCTGACCGACGACTTCAAAATCGCTGATGCCATAGCGCGCAAAGCAGGATTCAATCATATCAGAGGCAATGATCAGGTATTCCGATGCTCCTTCTGCAACGGCGGACTTGATCAGGCTGTAATCAAAGGCTGAGTGAATCGCAACAGCCCGGTTGGCTGGCAGTGTCCAAGGCGTTGTAGTCCAGATCACACAGCTTACCGGCATGTCGTCGGCGGTGGAATCGACGCCGAAAATCTCAAGCGCGGCCTTTCGGTCAGCAGCCGCCATGCGGACATCAACTGTTGTGGACTTCTTGTCGAAATACTCCACCTCCGCCTCAGCGAGCGCAGACGCGCAGTCCGCGCACCAATAGACGGTCATCAAGTCGTGCATCATGTGCCCGTTCTCCAAGATGCGGGCCAGCGCTCTGACCGTGTCGGCTTCAGTTCTGTAGTCCATGGTGAGATAGGGATTGAACCAGTCGCCGATCACACCCATTCGAATGAACCCCTGCCTTTGGATGTCGATCTGCTTGAGCGCGAATGCGCGGCAGGCTTTGCGAAATCTGGACGGGTCGTTGCGATAGGTGTCACGGCCCAAATCCTTTTCGACTTCGTGTTCGATGGGCAGTCCATGACAGTCCCAGCCCGGCACATACGGCGAATCGCAGCCGCTCATCGTCTTGGATTTGACGATCACATCCTTCAGAATCTTGTTGACCGCATGACCGATGTGCAGAGGTCCGTTGGCATAAGGGGGTCCGTCATGCAGCACCCATTTTTCTTTCCCTTCACCGGCCTCGCGCAGTTTCTGGTAGAGATTGATCTCATCCCAGAAGGCAAGAATGCCGGGCTCGCGCTTGGCCAGGTTGGCGCGCATCGGGAAATCCGTTTTCGGAAGATTGATCGTGTGCTTGTAGTTGATGGTCATAAAAATTACGGGTTGCTCAGAAGCAGAAAAGCATGATTTTGCTGTCAGCCGGCATAGTCCGCGGACAGCGAACCGAGTGCGGCGACTGAACCGGTTATTTTAAATTGAATTTGCTGATGAGGCAGATGCTGAATCACGACGCGATTCGAGAATCGCCATGCCTGAAATACTCCCGGGTTCGCAGAATGTCATTCTGAATCTGCTCGCACATCTTCTCAATCGAGGAGAATTTGACCTCGTCGCGCAGCTTTTTCTGAAAGCGCACGCGAATACGCTGTCCATAAATGTCTTCGTCAAAGTCCAGCAGGTGAACCTCAAGCATCGGCGGTCTGCCGCCGACTGTCGGCCGGGTGCCGAGACTCGCCACCGCCGGCCAAGCCTTGCGCTCCGGCAGGTCCGCCTCGACAACGAATATGCCGCTGACTGCAGGCTTGGGAACCTCAATCCGCACGTTGGCAGTCGCGAATCCCCAGCTCTTCGCGTTTCCGTCGCCGCGGATGACCCGTCCGGACATTGAGAAGTCGCGCCCCAGCAGCTGATTGGCCTGTGTGACATTGCCCAGCTTCAGGCTTTCGCGAATGCGGCTGCTGCTCACGCGCTCGCCGCCAGACTCCAGAGTCTGCGTTTTCGACACCTCGATATTGCGGCGCCGGCAAAGCGCGCTCAGCATCTCAAAGTCGCCGCGCCGGTTTCTGCCGAATCGGAAGTCATCGCCGACAACGACATAGCGCACCCCGAGCTTGGCGATCAGCAGGTCTTCAACAAAGGCTTCCGGCTCCGTGTTCGCCAGCCGATGGTTGAACCTCAGACAGCAGAAGCGGTCAACATCCAGATCCTGCATGGCCTCAAACTTCTCCCGCACAGTCATCAGCCGCGGCGGTGCGGCGTCCGGAACAAAAAACTCCAGCGGATGCGGCTCGAAACTCACGATTGCGACAGGCAGTTTCAATTCCCGTCCGCGGGCAACCAGCGATCGGATGACCTGCTGATGGCCCGGATGCAGGCCGTCGTAATTTCCCACTGACGCGACACAGCCGAAATGCCTGGCTGCGATGTTGTGCTCGCCGCGAATGAACTCCACTGGATCGTTCCGGGGGATCGCGTCAGCCGCTGTGCGGCTGACGTCTATTCTGCTTGTCCGCAATCTCTGCTTCGGCGTCGATGTCGGCCCAATCCGGATGCGTCTCCTCAATGACGTCTGCAATCGGCCTGCGCTCGACAAAGCCGCCGCTGTAGGAGTGAAAATGCGTGATGCTCAGTTCAGGATATTTCCAGCAGAAATAACCGTCGCCTGAATCAAAATCCAGCAGCCAGAGGCCGCGGACGACCAGGCCCAGCCGGCTCATTTTGGCAATCCACTTTCTTACGATCGCCTCATATTCCTTCTCCACAGCTGCGATACGGGGGTCGCTTGGCAGCAGGTGATGGAGCCGGGACTTGACCTCCTCAAGCTCGCGGTGCGCCTCGGCGGTGATCGGCTTGACCATTTTCAGGGTCTCGCGCGCCTCGCTGAGCGTGAAACAGCGCGGGGAGTCGGAAAATCCGATCTGAACGACGTTGTTGTCAATACGCGTCATCTTGCCATCAGCTGTCTGGGCCTGATTCCTGACGCGAGCAAGCACAGGGCGTAGATGAGCGCGCCAGCCGTTATGTAGCCGAACAGCAGCAGAACTCTCATCAGAATACTGTGCTCAATCCACAGATCAAGCGGCGGAACGAGGTGCTCGGCCAGAACATATCCCATTATAAGTGTCGCTGCGCAGACTCTGATCAGAAACGGCATCCAGTCGGAGCGAAAGACGAGGCTCTTGTCTCTGATCAGCCACAGCAGCAGCACGCCGGCGTTGACAAATGCTGCGATCGATGTTGCCGCGGCCAGCCCGACATGCTGAAAGGGAAACACCAGGGCAACCGCCGCTGCCGCGTTGACGGCCATCGCATAGACGCCTGCGCGCACGGGCCGCCTGGTATCATCGCGGGCAAAGAATCCCGGCGACAGGGTGCGAACGGCAACCAGCGCCGTCAGGCCGATTGAGAACGCCACCAGCGCGCGGGCGGACATGATGACATCGGTCATGGTGAACGCGCCGTGGTAGAAAAGCGTCGCCACCATGGTCTCCGACAGCACAATGAGGCTGGCAGTCGCGGGCAGTGAGATCAGCAGACACCAGCGAAGCCCCCAGTCGAGCACCCGTGCGAACTCCTCTTTGGAGGACTTGGCATGCTCCTTCGACAGCCGCGGCAGCAGCACGGAGCCCAGCGCCACACCGAACACGCCGAGCGGAAACTCCATCAGGCGATCGGAATAATAGAGCCAGGACACGCTGCCAGTCACCAGAAACGAGGCGATCACAGTATTCACAACAAGGTTTATCTGAGCGATCGACGCGCCGAAAACCGCCGGCAGCATCAGGTTGTAGACTTTGCCGACGGCCTGCTCCGCCTCGCCGGTCTGTCTGCGCCTGAGTTTCGGGCGGGGGATGAAAGCTTCCTTTTTCAGAAAGGGAAGCTGAAAGGCCAGCTGAACCGCGCCCGCAATGAAGACGCCGATCGAGACCGCGATCGCAACATTGCCGACAACTCGGGTCATCCAAAGCGCCGCCGCGATCAGGGCGACATTCAGCAGAATCGGGGTCGCGGCGGGCACCGCAAAACGGCCGTGCGTGTTCAGAATTGCGGCGCTCAACGCAACCAGGCAGACAAAGAGCACATACGGGAAAGTGATCCGAAGACAGTCAACCGTCAGCTGAAACTTGTCGGCATCGGCGCGGAATCCGGGCGCGAGCACGGTGATGAACACCGGTGACAGCACCACGCCGGCAACGGACAGGATCACAAGCGCCAGTGTCAGCCGGCCGCTCACCAGGTCGACGAAACTTCGCACTTCCTGGTAGTCGGATGACAGCCTCTGCTGCGTGTAAACCGGCACGAACGCCGCGGACAGCGCGCCTTCGCCGAAAATCCGGCGGAAGAAATTCGGAATTCGGAAAGCAACGAAGAAAGCATCGGCCACCAGCGTGCTGCCCATCAGCTGGGCGAAGAGAATGTCGCGGATGAGTCCGGTGATCCGCGACAGAACAGTCATGGAACCGAATGCGGCGGTTGACTTCAGCAGCACCTTGGTGCCGCTTGCAGAGAGCTGTCGGTCCGAGCCCGGCTGATCAGTCATGGCTGGCGCTGTAGAATCTCGAGATCTGTTCCAGGAACTCGCGCTGGCCGCCATAGCTCGGGTGCCGGACGGGCAGCACCTCGCGCCGGCCGCAGATTTTTCGCGCTGCAGCTTCTGCATCCCGGCCGATCGGCAGAATTCTTTGAGGCTCAAGAAGGTCAATCAGTTCAGCGAGCGCTTCGGTTCCGATGTCCCGCTCTGTGGCATTGTGCCTGCGATTGGAGAAAGGCCGCCCCGCATGAAACGGGTGCAGCGGAAAAACATTCCATAGAAAGACGCTGCGACTGATCGGACTGAGCGCGTCCCAAAGCACGGTGGCGGTTCGCTCCGCAACCTCGTCGCCGTGCGTCGGCCTTGGCGCCTGAATGCCCCAGCGTCCGGCATGCGTTTCCAGATGCCGGTCGTCGGTGAATGCAAGACCGGTTCTGCGGCCGCCGCGATAGCCGAGATCGCGGCCGATCCAGATTGAGTCGAGGTCCGCTGCCGCGGCGCGCTCCAGAATTTTCAGCAGCGCGGCAGATCGAAGTTCCGGCGCGTTTGGCACGTCGAACTCAGCGCAGCATTCAGCGTAGGGATTGAATGCGCCATCCATTCTCAGGGCGCGCAGCTGGTCGATGAACTGGCTCGGGGTCACGTGATCAGCGGCTCTTTTCCAGCAAATTTCAGCGAATGAAGCGATAATATGGAAAATTATCCGGCAAAACCGCCAATTTCTTGGCAATCCCTATTGACATTGAGCGTCAAAAGTAGCATATTTTGCGCTTTATTTGGTATTCCAACTCTCACACAGGAACATATAACGTTGGCTAACTCTCCGCAAGCTCGAAAACGAGCCAGACAGAATGTGAAACGCCGTGCGCGGAACATGAGTGAACGCGCCTCGGTGCGCACCTACATCAAGAAATTTTACAAGGCGCTGGAGACGAATGACCTCGAAGCGTCGCAGGAGTCTTTCCGCGTCGCGTGCTCGAAGATCGATCGAAGCGCGCGGAAAGGGCTGCAGCACAAGAACAAGGCTGCGCGGCTGAAGAGCCGGATGAACGCCAGGCTGAAAGCGCTCGCGGCAGCGGATTCGTCCTAACTGCCGTAGATGACCCCTGGCAGCCACAGCACCAGCTGTGGGAATGTGATGATCAGGGCGAGTCCGATCAGCTGCAGCACCATGAACTGCATCATTCCGAAGTAGATGTCCTTCAGGTCCCATTCCGGGACCACTCCCTTGAGGAAATAGGCAGACAGCGCGACCGGCGGCGACAGCCAGGCGGTCTGCAGATTGACTGCGACCAGAATCGCGAACCAGGTCAGATTGAACTGGAGCTGATCGATCAGCGGGATCAGAATCGGCACGATGATCAGAACGATGGGAACCCATTCCAGCGGCCAGCCCAGCAGGAAGATCAGCGCCATCACCATGATCAGCACGACATAGCGGTTGACTTCCAAATCCAGCAGGAACTCAGTCAGCATGGTGGGCGTGCCCAATCGCGAGAAGACCGCGCCGAAGAAGTTGGACGCCGCCACCAGCACCATGATCAGGGCGGTGATTTCCAGTGTCTTGATGAGCGCGTTGAACAGCCGCTCCCAGTTCAGCTTGCGATAGGCCAATGAAAGCAGCAGAGCGCCGACTGCGCCGCAGGCCGCGCCTTCTGTTGGCGTGGCCAGCCCGAACATGATGCTGCCAAGCGCTGAAAACACCAAGGCGGACGGCGGTACCAGTCCGAGCAGAAACTCTTTCCAGACCTCAGCCATGTTCTTCGGGCGCTCCGATTCCGGCAGCACCGGACCCAATGACGGGTTCAGCCAGCAGCGGATCAGCGAGTAGGCGGTGTAGATCAGGGCCAGCATGATGCCTGGTATGACCGCGGCGGCGAACAGATCGGTAACCGGAATCTCCATCACCGGCCCCATCACGACCAGCATGATGCTTGGCGGAATCAGGATGCCCAAGGTGCCGCCGGCGGTGATGGTTCCGGATGCCAGTCGGACATCATAGTTTGACCGGTTCATGGTCTTGGCCGCCATGATGCCAAGAATGGTGACCGATGCGCCGACGATTCCGGTTGCCGCGGCAAAAATGGTTGAGACAAACAGCACCGCGACGAACAGCGCGCCGCGCACGCGCGACAGCATCAGCTGCACGGCCGAGAACAGCCGCTCCATCAATCCGGCCTGCTCCATCATGATGCCCATGAATATGAACAGCGGCACAGCCGCAAGCGTCTGCTCCATCATCACGTTATAGAACTGGAAGGTCATCAGGTAGAAGACGACCTGGCCGAAGCCGATGTAGCCGAATACGAAGCCCAGGAAGATCAGCGTGAAAGAGATCGGAAAGCCGACGAAAATCGCCAGCAGCATCACTCCGATCAGCACCAGGCCGAGAATTTCTGGAGGCATCAGACTGGCCAGCGGCCGCGGGTGGCGGCGTAGATGCTTTTCAGCAGCTCAGAGACACCCTGAACAAGCAGAAAGAAGACGCCGATGGGAAGCGCGGACTTGATCGGCGCGACCAGAGGCATCCAGGCGGTGTCCATGCCTTTTTCGAGGCGCACCCAGGAGACCCCGGCGAAATCCAATGAGGTCCAGAAGAAAAACAGCATGCCGGGAAAATAGAAGAGAACATAAAGGATGGAATCGACCGTACCCTGGGTCTTGACGCTGAAGTTCCGATAGATGAAATCGGCCCGAATGTGGACGCCTTTTGAGAGTGCGTATCCGGCGCCCAGCATGAACAGCGCGCCGGACATCATGCGGCTGAGATCGTAGGCCCACATGGTGGGCGCGACGAAGACGTAGCGCACGAACACCTCGTAGACCATGACTGAGAAGAGCGGCACCGTCAGCAGACAGACGATGCGTCCGACCCACAGGCTGGACGTGTCGATCCAGCGGATCAGGAACGCCATCCACGGCGGCATGTCGCCGGGCAGATTCGAAAGATCGCCTGAGCGGCGCTCAGCGATCAGCTCATCTGTTATGTCTGTGATTTCCGGCGCGTCTTCAGTCATTGTCTCGAGTGCTTATGGTTCTATAGGCATTCCTGTCAGCAGAAACGGCCCGCTGTCCAGTTGCATCCCGCTTGCATATTTGGCAAACGATTGATAGATTCTATCAGATAGGCAAAGAATGTTTTTGTTTGGTTTGAAAATTTAATTCCGATTCGAATGCAGATGTATCAGCCGGCATTCAAGCTTTCAGCGCATCGTTACAAACTCTTCAGAAACTGTTGGATGAATGGCCACGGTACTGTCGAAGTCCCGTTTTCTGGCCCCCATCTTCACTGCCACGGAGAAGCCTTGGATGATCTCATCGGCGAAGTCGCCGACAATGTGACAGCCGACAACTTTTTCTTCTGAGCCGACAGTCACCAGTTTCATCAGCGTCGGCGATGATCGGGTGGCGACCTGATAGTACATGTTTTTGAATTCGCTGGTGTAGACTTTCACGTCATCACCGAACCTCTCTCGTGCGACCGACTCGCTGAGTCCCATCGTGCCGATCGGCGGATGACTGAAAATGACCGAAGGAATATTCTCATAGTCCATGTGCGCATCAGGCTGTCCGCCGAACAGGCGGTCTGCCAGCCTGCGTCCTGCCGCAATGGCAACGGGCGTCAGTGCGACTCGTCCGGTAACGTCGCCGACTGCGTAGATATTGCTGTTCGAAGTGACCTGGTATCTGTCGGTCTTGATGAATCCTCTCGCATCGGTCTCAACACCGGCCGCGTCCAAACCCAGATCCTCATGCTGGGCTGCCCGGCCGACTGCATAAATGAACTCATCAACGCCTTCAATCGCAGGCGCATCGCTGAGTTCAACTCGATAAACTGAGCCATTCCTTTCGACTGCGGTGGTTGTGTTGTTCAAGATGAACTGCACGCCGCTGCGCTCCATTTCTGACATGACGACGGCCGACAGCGAATTGTCGAATCCGCGCAGCAGCCGATCTTTCCTGAGCACCATGATCACTTCGCTGCCCAGACCGTGCAGCACTCCGGCAAACTCGGTTGCGATGTATCCCGCGCCTGCGATTACGACCTTCTTCGGCAGCCGTTCCATTTCAAAAAAATCATCGCTGTTCAGCGCCCATCCCCATCCAGGAAATGACGGCCTGATCGGCTTAGTGCCCGTCGCGATCAGAATATGCGGAGCCTTGTAGATATTCAAACCCACTTCAACAGAATTGCCGGAAACAAAGCTTGCAAAACCGCCGAGATGGGTGACACCGGCATTTTCGAGATTGGTCTGATAGATCCCGTTCAGCCGCTCAATGTAGTCGTCGCGCGCATCTTTGATCCTGCTCCAGTCAAATCCATTGTTCTCGACGGCAAAACCGTAGTCCGGCGCATCTTGCAGCATCTCAGCAATCCGCGATGTCGTCCACATGACCTTTTTCGGCACACATCCGACATTGACGCATGTGCCGCCCAGCCTGTCAACTTCGACGACTGCGCAGTTCGCGCCATATTCGCTCGCCCGGCGCGCGGCGGCCAGTCCGCCGCTGCCCCCGCCGATGACGATCATATCGAATCGCTTTTTCATTGTCTTCTCCAGTGTTCGAGAATGTGTTCACCTGTTGCAGTGCTGCAAAATGTTAACGCAATTTCGTTACGAACCGGATTCAATCAGCAATCGAGCGTTGCCGCCGGCCGCCGTCGTGTCGATGCACAGCGTTTTTTCGGCAATGAACTGCCATGGCGCCCAGGCATCGGTGATGAACTGCACAACCGGTCCGTCCAGATTTGCCAGATCGGTGCGAAGCTCGGCCGCGAAATCTCGGTTCAAACACTCGAATGCGATGCCTGCAAGCGCGTCGCATGATGCAAGGCTTGCAGCATCTGGCACAAGATCGCTGGCAGTCAGAGGTGCTTCGGTCGCAGTCAGAGCAGTGATAAGTGAGGAGTCAATGCCGATTGCCAGCACCGCGTTGCCTGTGGCCAGAGCCTGTATCACATGGGCTTCGGAACCAATGCAGACGAAGACGCCTTTCGCTTGGATGTAGAGACGATTGCTTTCGCCGGTCGGGCCGTCCAAGTCCAAAGGAGACTGAATGAATTCAATGGTGTCTCTGAGGATGTCGGAAAGGCCGCGGTGATTTTCAACAGCCGCTTGAAGTGCGGCGGCCCGCGTTTCGCTTCCAGCCCAGTCAGCCTGCAGTCGGCTCAGCTCGGCGAGGGTTTGGCGAGTGTCGCCCCGCGGCCAGATCTGATGACCGATCGCATCGTCGGATTCGCTGCGAAATTCCCGAAGGTTCGGAACGTAGCTGGGACCGCCGGCCTTCGGTCCGGTGCCTGAAAGTCCCCGGCCGCCAAACGGCTGGCATCCCACGACTGCACCGATCTGGTTTCGGTTGACATAAATGTTGCCGGCGCTCACTGAATCGGTCACCTGCTGAACGCGCTGGTCGATGCGCGAGTGAAGCCCGAAGGTGAGTCCATAGCCCGACTGGTTGACCGATTCGATGACTGCGGACAGATCTTGTGATCGATAGCTTGCAACATGCAGCACCGGTCCGAAAATCTCACTTTCCAGCTGTTCGATTCCGCTCACTTCGAACACGCTGGGCGCCACGAAATATCCGTTCAGACCGCTCGGCAGCGGTGTCTGGTAACGCAGCAGCCCCTCTTCTGTCATCTTCTCGATGTAGCGGTCAATATGACGCTTGGCATCGGTATCGATCACCGGACCGACATCTGTCTCAATTTCCCATGGATCACCGACAGCGAGAACTTCCATGGCCCCGAACAGCATCTCGCAAATCCGCTCTTTGATCTCGTCCTGAACATACAGAATGCGAAGGGCCGAGCAGCGCTGGCCGGCACTTTGGAACGCGGACACGACGATGTCTCGGACCGCCTGTTCCGGAAGCGCCGTGGAATCGACGATCATGGCGTTGAGTCCGCCGGTCTCAGCGACGATCTTTGCCAATGGATTGCCGCTTTCCGCCATGGTGCGATGTATGATCCGAGCGACATCATCGGAGCCAGTGAAGCTGACACCGGCGATGCGCGGGTCCGCGGTCAGCGGCGCACCGACGGCCTCTCCAGTTCCGTATACCGCGGCGCAAGCCGATTTCGGCACGCCGGCCCGGTGCATCAACTCGACCGCTTTCGATGCGATCAGGGGCGACTGTTCCGCAGGCTTGGCGATCACGCTGTTTCCGGCAGCCAGCGCCGCGGCGATCTGGCCTGTGAAGATGGCGAGTGGAAAATTCCAGGGTGATATGCACGCGATCACGCCGCGAGCTCCGTTCTGATGCGGCAGAGTCTCCACGCGGGCCGCCTCATTGGCATAGTAGCGGCAGAAATCAACCGCCTCTCTCACTTCCGCAATGCCATCGGCAATCGATTTGCCAGTCTCTCGAACCATCAGCGCGATCAGCTCGACGCGGCTCTTCTCGTATTCATCAGCAATTGCGCGCAGAATCTCGGCGCGGTGAGCCGCGCGCGTCTGGCTCCAGGATTCGAATTCTCTGATTGCGTCACCGATCAGCTGTGAAATCTGATCAGGTTCCGAAAGGCTGATTTCGCCCACCTGCCGATTTGTATCGACGGGGCTGAATCTTGTCTCAACCTGTCCGCGACTCGATTTCTTATCGCCGCTGGCTTCTCCAGACCAAAAACAGACGGCGAATTCTTCCATCGCCTCTTTCAGTTGCAGCAGCTCCGCTTCGCTTTCCAAATCAAGCCCCGCAGAGTTCTTGCGCGAGTCTCCGTAAATCCAGCGCGGCTGCCGCACGGCAGAATTCGGGATCGATCCGCGGCAGTGTCTGGTTTGCTCGACGGGGTCAGAGACGATTTGGGACACCGGCACCCGGCGGTCCATCAGCTGATTGACGAAGGAGCTGTTGGCGCCGTTTTCCAGAATCCGCCGCACAAGGTAGGCGAGAAGATCCTCGTGCGCTCCAACCGGTGCGTAAATTCGGCACCGGTAATCAAATCGCTCTCTGGCGGTCTCATGGACTTCCTCGCCCATGCCGTGCAGGCGCTGAAACTCGAAGTCACTGGATCGGCCCGCCATCTCCAATACTGAACGGATGGTATGAATGTTGTGAGTGGCGAACTGCGGATAGATTCTGTCATTCAGCTCAAAGAGCCGCTGGGCGCACACGAGATAGGAAAGGTCAGTCGAGCTTTTGCGAGTGAACACCGGGTAGTTTGAAAGCCCCAGAACCTGCGCGCGTTTGATTTCAGTGTCCCAGTAGGCCCCTTTCACCAACCGCAGCATGACTTTTCTCTGCGTGTGCTCCGCCACTGCGTCCACCCATTCGATCACGGGCAGCGCGCGCTGCCCGTACGCCTGAACAACCACACCGAATCCATCCCATCCGGCGAGCGCCGGATTTGACAGCACCCGTTCAATGACATCAAGTGACAAATCAAGCTTGTCGGACTCCTCGGCATCGATGTTGAATCCCATGTTCGCCTGTCTGGCAAACATCGCCAGATTCAAAGTCGTCGAAACCAGCTCTTCCAGTACGTTTGAACGCTGCGTGGCCTGGCAGCGCGGGTGGATGGCCGTGAGCTTGACAGAGATGCCGGGATTGTCCCGCACGTCATCTGAGCGGCAATGCTGAGCCAGGTGGTTTATGGCGCGGGCGTAGGCGTCCTGATAGCGTCTCGCATCGTTCCAGGTCAGCGCCGACTCACCCAGCATGTCGTAGGAGTAGCGATACCCGCGCGCAACCATCTCCCGTCCCCGGATTTCGGCCGACTCAATATCCGCGCCGAGAATGAACTGGTCCGCGATCAGCTTGATCGCCTTCGCCACCGCGAGCCGCACCACGGGCTCCCCCAGCCGCATCAGGACGCGCTGCATGGTCTGCGCGATGTCGCGCTCTTCGTCCTGTTTCAGAATTTTCCCGGTGAGCATCAGCGCCCAGGTCGAGGCATTCACCAGCGGGGACGAAGAGTGTCCGAGATGTCGCCCCCAGTCTGCCGCGGTCAGCTTGTCGCTGATCAGGGCATCGATGGTATCCGCGTCCGGCACCCGCAGAAGCGCTTCGGCCAGACACATGAGCGCGATGCCTTCGTCAGTGGTGAGGTCGTATTCGACCAGAAAAGGGGACATGAGTCCCGAAGGCTGCTTGTGCCGAACACTCTCAGCGATCTCAACGGCATCGGACTGAATGCGCCGCAGCGATTCTGAGTTCAGGCTGACGCGGTCGAGCAGCGAGCTTGCAACTTCAGATTCAGGTGCGTGCTGATGCTCCCTGATTCGGTCCCTGAACTGAATGATTTCGGTGTGCACTGGCATTCCATTTGTGGTGCATCTGCTGTCAGACACTGAATCGGACTCGAAGAATCTCACCATCCTGCGGCAAGTACGTCTTTCCCTCAATCCGCAATCTGCCGGCTTTTTTCACCGCCTGCTCACTTCCCATTGCAATGAGATCAGCGCATGACATGACTTCAACGCGGATGAAACCCGATTCCATGTCGGTATGTATCAGGCCGGCTGCCTGTTTAGCTGTTGTGCACTTCGGAATCGCCCAAGCTCGCACTTCCTCGCTGTTGAACGTAAAGAAGGTGGCGAGGTCAAGCACAGAATAAGCCGCATAAACGACGCTCTCAATCGCAGAGCGGTCACAGCCCATTTCGGTTCTGAAGGATGCCTGATCATCTTCTGGCATTTTAGCGAGTTCCGATTCGAGCGCCGCACAAATTGCGACTGCAGGCGTCTCGCTCAGCTGAGGGTCGAGCGCCGGCGCACCAGAATCCAGCTGATTTTCGTCAATATTCAGCACGTAGAATTTTCGCTTGGCGGACAGCAGATGCAGCGGCTCGATGATGGCGGACTCCTCGGGTTCAAGTGCATTGGCTGTCATCGGCTCGGCTCTTTCCAGCGCGGATTTCACCTTGGTGAACACTTGAGCCGCGAAAATCTCGCTCTTGTCTCCGATTCTTGCGCGCCGGCTGGCTTTGTCCAGCGCTTTCGTCACCGTTGCAAGATCGGCGAGCATCAGCTCCAGATTAACTACATCAACATCGGATTGCCAGTCCGCTTGCCGATCGAAGCAGCCGATTACGTGTGCGATCACATCCATCTCGCGGATGTGTGACAGAAACCGGTTGCCGAGCCCCTCTCCGCGCGAGGCGCCTTCCACCAGTCCGGCGATATCAACAAACTCAAGCGTTGCAGGGATCAGATTCTCAACATAAACCACTTTCGCAATCGCCCGCAGCCGAGAGTCCGAAACGGCAACACTTCCGGCATTCGGTTCGATCGTGCAGAATGGAAAGCTCTCTGCCGGAACATTCAAGCGGGTGAGGGCGTTGAACAGGGTCGATTTGCCCGCGTTCGGTGTTCCGACAATCCCACACCGGACACTCATGATTCAGAACACCGTTTCAGGTGGAGGGAGCGCTCTCGACCTTAGGTTGCTTCCCGCGGCTGTGCAGACTTGTCATTGCCTTCTCAAGATTGCCGGTCAGCATTTCGGGCAGAGCGTCGATCGTATCCTCAATGGCCTCATTGATCAGATCCTGATCAGAAACGGAAGGAACGCTGAGCACGTAAGAGATGGAGTTGGCATTGCGGCGAGGCCGCCCAATACCGAGCCGAATGCGAAGAAAATCCCGGGTGCCGCTGTGCGAAATGATGTCGCGCATGCCGTTATGTCCGCCGGCCCCGCCCGTCTTGCGGACGCGGATGCTGCCGACTGGCAGGTCCAGGTCATCGTAGACAACGATCGCGTTGACCGGATCAATGCCATAGTAGCGGGTCACCAAGTTGAAGGCGCTGCCGCTGCGGTTCATGAAGGTCATCGGCTGGATCAGCCAGACCGGAACACCGTCAATCGCGACACGGATCAGATTGGACTGAAGCCGCGGATTGTGCTTGAGCTGGGTCTGATGCTGCTCAGCGATTCGATCGATGAAACGAAAGCCGCAGTTGTGCCGGGTGCTGCGATACTGCGCGCCGGGGTTGCCGAGACCGAATATTGCGCGAGTTTCGGTCACGGCTCATCCTGACTGATAAGAACTTAGATTCGCAAAGCGCGGCTCAGAGAGCTGGTCAGCATAAAAAGCGATCAGATCAGCTACTCGCTTTCGTCGGCTTCTTCGGCAACCGTTCCGATTTCCAGCACCTCGTCTCCTTCCAATTCCTCCTCTTCGGTGCCAACCGAGATTCTCGACGGTGAGATGGAGGCGATCGCGTAGTCATCGGCATCATGCTGCATCGCGGTCAGCTCAACGCCTTCGGGGAGCTGGATATCGGACAGATGCACGGAATTGTTGATCTGCAGCTCGCTGACATCCACCGTCAGATATTCAGGCAGGTCTTTCGGCAGACACTGGATTTCGACATCGGTGATCAGCCTGGTGAAGATGCCGCCCGCCATCTTGGTGCCGGGCGCCACGTCATCGCCCTCGAAGTGCAGCGGCACACGCAGAGTGATTTGCTCAGTTGCCTTGACTCTCTGCAGGTCGATATGCAGAATCTGCGGCTTGTAGGGGTGCATTTGAACTTCGCGCAGGATCGCGCCCTGTTTCTTGCCGTTCTCCTTGACATCGATGATGGCCGAATGGAACGCCTCGATCTCCAGGCTGTGGACAAGGCTGTTGTGATCGGCTGTGTAGTGTGCGTTGCCCTTATCGGCGCCATAGACGACGACGGGCACGCGGCCCCCGCGTCTCAGCCTGCGGCTGCTTGAGGAGCCGAACTCCTCGCGCGGCTCAAGATCAATTGAAAAATTGCTACTCATTGGATGCTGCCCTCCCGGGGCGGCTGATTATGGAACTGTCAGTCGACGAAGATTGAACTGACGGAGTCGCCGACTGAGATTCGGCGCATGGCTTCTCCGATTAGCTGCGATACATCAAGTTGGCGAATTTTATTGCAATTCTGTGCCTGTTCGGAAAGTTTTATTGTATTGCAAACCACCACTTCGTCCATATCGGATTCTTCGATCCGCTCTACCGCGGGGCCCGACAGGACCGGGTGGGTGCAGTAGGCCATGACCGCCCGCGCGCCTCGCTGCTTCAGCGCGTTGGCTGCCTGACACAAGGTGTTGGCGGTGTCGACCATATCGTCGATGAACACGCAGGTGCGTTTATTGATGTCGCCGATGACATTCATCACTTCCGCGACATTTGGACGCGGGCGCCGCTTGTCGATGATTGCAAACTGAGACTCAAGCTGCTCGGCAATGGATCTTGCCCTGACGACTGCGCCGACATCCGGCGCGCAGATCGTGAGCTTTTTGGGCCTCTGCTTCCAGATATCGCCGATAATCACAGGCCGGGCGTAGACATTGTCAGTCGGGATGTCAAAAAATCCCTGAATCTGATCGGCGTGCAGGTCCATCGTCAATACGCGATCGGCGCCTGCGGTGTTGATCAGGGAGGCCACCAGCTTGGCGGATATCGGAACTCTAGAATTACGCGGCCGACGGTCCTGGCGGGCATATCCGAAGTAGGGGATGACCGAGGTGATCCGATTCGCGGATGAACGCCTGGCGGCATCGATGATGACCAGCAGCTCCATGATGTTGTCATTGGTTGGCTCGCAGGTCGGCTGGACGATGAAGACATCCATATTGCGGATATTCTCACCGATCTCGACGGAAATCTCTCCGTCGCTGAAGCGTCCAACCGTGGCATTGCCGAGCGGAACGGACAGATAGTCGGCGATTCGGTTGGCCAGGTCCCGGTTGGCGTTGCCAGCCAGGATCATCATGTTGTCAATCATGGCACGGTAGCTTCGATCGGCGTTTCAGACGATGTTGGACTGTAGTTATGATTGTTCGCGGCGATACGGATATATTCTAACTGACTGGGGTGCCAGGATTCGAACCTGGGAATGCCGGAGTCAAAGTCCGGTGCCTTACCACTTGGCTACACCCCAACGAGAACAAGTCAGGTTTTGATAATTCGAGGTGATAGAAAAATCCGGCGTAATCCAGGTACGCGATGGTGATAGAAATAAGCATTTTATTGCTTATTGGATTGAATTTTCACAAAAGAAGGTGCGAGATTGCGGGTCGCGCGCCTCGCTGTCCAACAGTCCTGCAATGTGAAACTGATTTTTCCGAAGATACCAGTGTGCCTTTCTCGTGAAGACAGACATCCGGCTGAAAATACAATTGACAGGTGAATTTCGCCGATTGGAATGCGATTGCGCTGACAGAACGAAAAAATGGAATCTATGGACGAGGCCAAAGACACTGCAAGAATACCGCCGATCAAGACGCAGGGAATCAAATCACGGGCGGTTCCATTCATAAAGCGCAACATTCGCTGGAACGGCCGGGGACGATGGGTGGAACCGTTCCTTGGCTCCGCTGTTGTACTGCTCAATGCAGAGCCGGCAAGGGCGGTTGCCGGGGACTCCAATCCGCATGTCATAAACTTCTACAGAGCGATTCAAGATGGGACGCTCACTCGCGAATCTGTGCGCGCGCATCTTGAAGCCGAAGGTTCTCGACTTGCCCGAATCGGAGAGGATTGCTACTACGAAATCAGAGAGCGGTTCAATGAGAAAAGAAACCCTCACGATTTCCTGTTCTTGAACCGCTCATGCTTCAACGGCCTGATCAGGTTCAACAAGTCCGGTGGATTCAACACGCCGTTCTGCCGCAAACCTGACAGGTTCAGACCTGCGTACATCACCAAGATATGCAATCAGGTCAAATGGGCTGCAGAAAGAATCAGAGGGAAGGATTGGGATTTTGTCTGCTGCGACTGGTCTGAAGTGCTGTCAGATATTCAGCCGGATGATTTTGTCTATGCCGATCCGCCATACGCAGGCAGGCATACGGACTATTACAATTCGTGGAGCGAAGCTGATGCATCTGAACTTGAAGAGACGCTGAAAGCTCTGCCGTGCGGGTTTCTGTATTCCATGTGGTCAGAGAACAAGTACAGGAGAAATGACCAGCTTTATGAACAATTCTCGGATTACACGATCAAGACCTTTTCGCACTATTATCATCTTGGCTCAACGGAGAGCTTGAGAAACTCCATAACGGAAGCATTGGTGGTTGGATGAACAGGTTATATTCTGCAATCATCGGCAGAAGCAAAGAACGGATTTAGTCTTTACGGAGTTGTTGATCGAAGAGGGAGAGTATATCCGCTTGAGTCTGATACTGAAGTGATTCGCAAATGTTTTGAAATTGTGACTTGCCGAACTTTGGTGATTTCACTCGAAACATGAAATACCAATAGAATATTCACTTGAATGCGGCTAATGTGAGATTCAAATCTATTCTAATTGACTCAGACAGAAGTTGATTGACGACGCAAACTGAAATGAATAGAGACTGGTCAGATTCTGAGAACGATGCTATCGTTGAGGATTACTTCAACATGCTCCATTCAGAGTTGAAAGGGCAACCTTACAACAAAACAAAGCATCGAAATATTCTTAGAAGACAACTTGACGATCGGTCTAAGGGTTCGGTTGAATTTAAGCATCAGAACATTAGTTTCATACTCTTTGAAATGGGCATCCCCTTTATCAGCGGTTACAAACCGCGGAAAAATGTCCAGTCAACTTTGTCTGATGCTATTTCCAAATATCTTGATCAACATCGCGATCTAAGGCTCTTGATATCGAAGATAAGCGATGCCGCACCGGAAGTTCCCACTGTTTCAGATATTCTCTCTGTTCTGGAAGATCGACCTAAAAGTTTATACAAGTCCTCCGATTCAATCCCATCTGACCATCGAAACCCCACAGGCATAAATTTCTTCGAAAGAGAGGCCCAGAATAGGAAATTGGGTGATGCCGGGGAGAAATTTGTTATCGAGTTTGAACGCGAGAGATTAATACATGAAGGAAAAGAGTCACTTGCAGACAAAGTAGAGCATGTGGCTGTAAGTGAAGGCCCCGTTGCTGGATTCGACATTCTTTCCTTCGATAAAACTGGTAAGGACCGCTATATCGAAGCTAAAACAACAAAATATGGTAAATATGCGCCATTTTATGTTACGCCAAACGAATTGAAATTCTCGGAAAATTATTCGTCACAGTACTACTTGTATCGTTTGTATAAGTTCGGCGAGAGTCCTCGCATGTTTCTGCTACAAGGAGATTTGAACAGTCAGTGTATTCTAAAGCCGTCGGCATATATTGCGAGATCGATATAGCCATCAAGCTCAGGCACTCAATCAGCAATACAAATTTATTTTCTGGGCGGTCATTACAGATCCTAAAATTGGATAAAAACCCCAGATTCTGACGGAATTAGTCTTTTTTGATTGATTCAGTAATTCAGCGAAGACGCGTCTGCATGTATAATTCATTTTTGTTAAGTTGGTATCTTCTGACTTTACTGAAACTGAAGATTCAATGAATTCTCTACCCCAAACCAACCCGGAATTCAACGTTAAAATTCAGCCCAGTACACGCACCTATAAACTGGGAGAATTGTTTGTCGGTGCCGGTGGAATGGCTCTTGGCGCTCATCAGGCAAAGGTCGAATATAGCGGCTTTTCAATGGCATGGGCTAATGACATCGATCAAGACGCCTGCGATACTCTAAAGCAAAATATTTCGATATCCGAAGATCAGATTCATTGCTGTCCGGTTGAGAAACTGAACTTCGACTTGCTGCCGAAAATAGATGGACTATGTTTCGGTTTCCCCTGCAATGATTTCAGTGTTGTAGGCGACAGGCAAGGGATTTCAGGCCACTTTGGCGGGCTTTACAGATGGGGGGTGAAGGCGTTGAAGGCACTGACCCCATCGTTTTTTGTCGCGGAAAATGTTACCGGACTGTCGAACAGCAACAAGAAAAAAGATATTCAAATAATCCTGGCTTCACTGAAAAACGCGGGTTATGAAGTTTTCCCTCATACCTACAAGTTTGAGGAGTACGGAGTGCCGCAGCGTCGTCACCGGATGATCATTGTCGGATTCAGAAAGGATATAGGAATTGAGTTTGAACATCCACTTGGAAATGGCGTAAGGATCACCGCTGGTCAAGCGCTTCACAATATTCCAGCTGATGCTCCGAACAATGAGAGAACTGCACAGTCCAAAACTGTAGTTGAGAGGCTGAGTCACATTCGACCGGGCGAAAATGCCTTCACAGCTGATTTACCTGAGCATCTGAAGCTGAAAATGAAAAGCAAGGCGTATATCAGCCAAATTTACAGAAAGCTTGAACCTGAGAAGCCAGCCTACACAGTCACAGGGTCAGGTGGCGGTGGAACACACATCTATCACTGGGAGGAGAATCGAGCGCTCACCAATAGAGAAAGGGCAAGGCTTCAATCCTTTCCAGATACCTTTGTGTTTTCAGGAAGCAAGGAATCCGTAAGAAAACAGATTGGAATGGCAGTGCCGCCCAAAGGCGCTGAAGTCATATTCAGACAAGTTCTGACAACTTTGCTGGAACATGAAATAGAACCATGCTAACTGAGGGCCTTTTTGACGAGGTGCTGATCAAACCTGTCACTGAATACGGTCCCGACACCCTCAACATTGTTAGCGGATATGCCTCACCTTCCATGATCGAAAGACACTTTCGAGAGTTGGAAAAGCTGGAACACCAGATCAAGGTCAATCTGATCATCGGGATGGTTCATGTCGATGGAATCAATAAAGAGAGGCATCTCGCATTTGTATAGGCAACTGAAGCCTTTGATTTTGACTGCCGGTACATTGCAGAAGGAAATCCTGTTCATGCAAAGGTGTACACCTGGCTGAAATCAAGAAAGCCAATTCTGGCATACGCCGGTTCAGCAAACTACACTTTGACGGGATTCAGCGGAATTCAACGGGAGGTGTTGGCCAAATGTGACTCAAATTCAGCTGGCAAATTCTATGAGTCGATACTTGAAGAGTCAATTTCATGCAGGGATTTGGATATTGAGGAAAGGATCAGCTTGACTGATCATCCGGCAAGGCGGCAGACACCTCAGCTTGGCTCGGTGGAGCTGTCTCTGCTTGACTCAACATCGGGTGAAACGCACAAAAAGGCAGGTCTCAATTGGGGGCAGCGGCCAGGAAGGCATCCTGATCAGGCATACATTCCCATACCATCAAGAATCTACAACACTGACTTCTTCCCACCCATCGGCCAGCATTTTGAGGTTTTGACCGATGACGGTGAAATATTCACATTCGTCAGAGCACAGCAACACGGCAAGGCGTTGCATACCTCACTTGACAATAGCTTGATGGGCCTGTATTTCAGAACCAGAATCGGCGTTCGGTCAGGTGAGTTCGTCCATACTCAGGATTTGCTCGAATACGGGAGGACTGCTGTTGAAATGTTGAAGGTTGACGACAAGAACTACTTGTTGGACTTCAGTGTCGATTCCAAGAAGCAGCTGACCTGATTCGGGCTGAACAACCGCATATACCGGATGAACCAAGGATTGCGAAAGGATAAGCAATTTTGAAGTAATCAGCTCGGCTATAAAATTAGTTCGAATTATTGTGACCTTTCCGCGAAATTCGGACTATTGCATGTAGAGTTGCTTGAGTTCATGGTCGATGTTTTCAACGTACAGAAACGAAGCCAGATCATGGCCTCGATCTCTGCGAAAGACACCACGCCGGAACTGCTGGTGCGCAAATCTCTGCACAGAAAGGGTCTGCGATACCGACTCCACAGCAGAAATCTGCCCGGTACGCCTGATCTGGCATTTCGCCAATTCAATGCGGTGGTGTTCATCAATGGCTGCTTCTGGCATGGGCACGACTGCCATCTGTTCAGAATGCCATCCTCCAATCAAGAATACTGGCAGAACAAATTCGAGACAAACCGAGCTCGGGATGCCCGCAACAAGCAGCTGCTGTCTGAACTGAACTGGCGGGTGCTCATCGTGTGGGAATGCAGCATCAAGGGCAAACACCGGCTGGACTTCGAGACTTTGATTGCAGACATAGAAAATTGGCTGAGAGGCGAGAGCGGATACTTGGAGATTCGCGGACTCGCTGAATCTGATGCGGAGTGAACGACTCAAACTCAGAGCCCGAGTCGGTGAATGTGGTAAACTCCATAGACTGAAAACTCCGAATTTGTATTGACCCGAAAATTTCGAAACACTGGGCAAGTCAGAATGAAACGGCGTTCCTTCCTCAAGATGGGTGCGGCGGCGGGCGCGGCCTATGCATCGGCCGGCTCCAAATCAGCCATCGCTTTGAACCAGGAGCCGCGGGTTCAGCGCTATGTTCAGCTCGGCAATACTGACCTCACTGTATCAGACATCTCATTCGGCAGCAGCCGGCTGACGGACGCCTCTCTGGTCAGCTATGCCTATGACCGCGGCGTGACCTATTTCGACACCGCGGAAAGCTACCGCGGCGGCCGGGCGGAAACTGCGATCGGCGAGGCGCTCTCTTCGGTGCGCGACAAGGTCATCATCGCCTCCAAAACAAGAGCCCAGGTCAGGCATAACAGAATTCAGATCATGGAATCTCTTGAAGACAGCCTGAGACGGCTTCGAACCGACTACGTGGATCTCTATTACATGCACGCGGTCAACAACGTCGACCGCCTCAAGAATCCGGAATGGGGCGAGTTCACCGAGCGGGCGATCGAGCAGGGGAAAATCCGCTATCGCGGCATGTCCGGACATGGCTCGAAACTGGTCAAATGCCTTCACTACGCGCTCGATCAGGACATGGTTGATGTGGTATTGGTTGCGTTCAACTTTGCTCAGGACCCGGATTTTGTCGACAAGGTCAAGCATGTCTTTCACTATGTGGCATTGCAGCCTGGAATCGTCGAAGCGCTGGACAAGGCGCACGCAAAGGGAGTCGGAGTGGCCGCCATGAAGACGCTGATGGGCGGCAAACTGAATGACATGCGCGAGTTTGAATACGGCGGCGCGACTTTCGCACAGTCGGCTTTGCGGTGGACGCTCGCCAGCAGCCATGTCGATGTCGCGCTGATCTCAATGACCGGTGAATCTGAGATCGACGAATTTCTGGGGGCGTCCGGCGCGCCCGCGATCAGCGAAGCAGACATGAGCCTGTTGACAAAGTACGTCGCCATGCAGGGCTCGCGTCATTGCCAGCAGGGATGCGGTGTGTGTGCGGAATCCTGTCCTTATCAGGTGCCGATTTCAGATGTGCTGAGAACGCGCATGTATGAAGTCGACTATCGCGACCGGCAGCTTGCCTTGGCGAGTTACGCGAATATTGAGAAAGGCGCCGGACAGTGTCTCAGCTGCACTGCGCAGTCCTGTCTTGGGGCCTGCCCGAACAACATACCGATTGCTTCTCTGACCCAGGACGCAGCGCGTCGCTTCGCTCAGGCGTGAGGCGTTTTTTCGCTCATTTTCTGTTTTTGCTGGCAGCTTGGACGCTGGTCATCAAATGGATTCTGCCGGTTGTCTGGGCGCTCGATGAAGGTGTTTCAATCAGCACCTACATCTGGTGGGATTTCTGGTGGGTTGCCCATATCTGGCTTGGCGTCGCCTTGATCTATGGCACGCGCTTTCTGATGAGTTTTCTGATCATTGTCTCCGTCCTGGAGATCGGCATCGTCGTCACAAAATTCGCGCTCTTCCTGCCTGATCCTGAATGGACAATCTGGACGATGAACTGGTTTGTGAACAAAGTGTTCGTGCTCGCGGTGTTTGTGATGCTGCTCTCGCACGCGCTGTCCAATCGAAAGCTGTACCAAAACTGAGATCAGGCTTGGAAGACAGTTCATTGCAGAATCGAATATCGCTGTAAACTTATTCAGAATTCATTTCAACTGATTCTCGCAGTTGAGTTGCAACTGAGAGATCATTTCGGAGTCTGACTCCGATGCCAACTGCTCTGGAGGATTGCCGCCTTGAAAAATGACAGTCAACACTCGCATACATCTCACTATCAGCCGTTCTCTGCCGCAGAATACGCTGAACGCCTGACGAAAGTCCGCTCGATTCTGGCAGCCCGCGGTCTGGATGGACTGCTGGTCTCAAGTCCTGACCATATCTGCTACCTGACAGGGCTCAGCTACCACGGTTATTTCGCCTATCAGCTTCTGGTGGTGCCGCAGTCTGGAAACCTATGTCTGATGACGAGGGCGCTGGAAGTGCCGACAGTGCGGGATGAGGTGCCCAATGTGCGCCATCACCCGTATGCAGACAGCCCGCCGATAGGCAGTGAACTGTCGGAGCAGTATGTTGAGCCGGTTCGGGTTACAGTGGATGCGATCACTTCAGAAGGACTCGCCAGCGGCCGATTGGGGTTTGAGGCGGGCAGCACCTATTTTCCTTATGCGATTGCTCAAGGCATCCAGGCAGAGCTGCCGAATGCGACCTTTGAGGACGCTTCGGATGTCGTCGGCGAGTGCGCGCTGGTTAAATCCGCACAGGAAATCGAGTATGTGAGAAGGGCCGCGGAGGTGACGGACGCAATGATGATGGCGGGTATCGCAACGGCGGGCCCGGGTGTCATGCAGCGAGACGTGATGGCGGCCATCTATCAGGCGATGCTGCTGCGCGGCGGAACTTACCCGGGTTTTGTTCCGCTGATCCGCACCGGCGAGAACATCGACCATGAGCACTCGACATGGGAAGACAAGCCGCTCAAGCATGGGGACATGCTGTTTCTGGAGATGAGCGGATGCGTCAGGCGCTACCACGCGCCGGCCGGGCGGCTGATTTTCACCGGTGAGGCGCCGAAGAGCGCGCACCAGGTCCAGCCAATCTGTGAAGCGGCCCACGATGCGGCGGCTGAAGCGCTGAAGCCCGGTGTGCTGGCCCGCGATGTGTACGCCGCCTGGCAGAAGGTGGTGGACGATGCGGGACTTGCGGGCTATCGGAGACACCACTGCGGATATTCAGTCGGAATTGGATTTCCGCCGAGCTGGAGCGGCAGCGGTGTGCCCAAGGGCCTGAGCCACAATTCCAATATGGAGATTCAGGCCGGCATGGTGTTTCATCTGATGTCGGCGATGTTTCAGACTGAAAAAGGCGATTATTTCATTTCAAATGGTGCGGTCATCTCGGAAGGCGGCTGTGAGGTATTGACCAGGACGCCGCAGACTGTTACTGTGAGATAGTCTTCATGCTGGTGTCATTGCGATCACAGCCTGCCCAATACGGAAATCACGCTGATTTCAGATTGGAAGGAGAGGAAGCTCTGTGATCGATGCGAATCAGAGAGAGGCTTATGAGCGGGATGGCGTCGTCTGCCTGCGTTCTGTATTTGACGCGCAGTGGCTGTCCATCGCTGCCGAAGCGATAGAGCAGGGGCTGGCTGATTCGGGCCCCATGTATGTTGATTACTCGGCAGACACATTGCCTGGAACTTACTGCGGAGATTTTTGGATCTGGCAGAAGAACCAGCCGATGCGGAAATTCATTTTCGACTCTCCGGCCGCCCAGGTTTCCGGTGAGCTGATGAATGTTGATTCAGTCATGCTGGTGACCGACAATTGGCTGGTGAGAGCGGCGGGTGCGGTCAACAAAGCGCCCTGGCACCATGACGGACCTTACTTCGATCTTGACGGGAGATGGTGTGTGCTGTGGATGGCGCTTGAGCCTGTAGGGCTTGGTGAGGGCGTGGTGTTTCTGAAGGGCTCGCATCGCTGGGGCCGTCTGTTCATGCCCGAGAGCTTCGCCGGTACCGGCCCCAAAAGCGAGATTCTTGAACCGTACGAGATCGCACCTGATTTCACACAGGATTTGGAGCGGTTCGATGTTGCCGAATATGAGCTTGAGCCGGGTGACTGCCTGGTATTTGATGCTCTGACAGTGCACGGGGCGCCCAGTCCGCAGCCGCAGAGCGCCGACAGCCGCCGATTCACAATGCGGTTTGCAGAGGCAGATTCCGTTTATCGGCCGCGCGGTCCATGGACACTCGATATGACAGCGTTCTTGGAAGAGGAGTATGGACTGGCTGAAGGCGGACCCTACCAATGTGAGCTGCTGCCGGTTCTGTGGTCGAGATCAATGGATCAGCTGGACTCGGCAAAGAGCGGCATTCGCCAGTCCGTCTAGCGTGCGTGGTAGGCCATCCTCAGGAACTGCCTGGTGCGCTCGTCGCGCGGCGAGAAGAAAATCTCAGAAGGCGGTCCCTGCTCGATGATTTTCGCATCGTGAAAGACAAGCACATGATCGGAGATCTCCCTGGCGAATCCCAGCCTGTGAGTGACAATCAACACGGTGAGGTGATGATCCTCTTTGATCTGTCGAATGACGTTCAGGACTTTGTCGATGGACTCGAGATCGAGTGCTGAGGTGAATTCGTCCAACAGCAGAACCTGCGGCCGCATGGCCAGCGCGCGGGCGATCGCCACCCGCTGCTGCTGACCCCCGGACAGTTGATCCGGGTGCTGGTGGGCCCTGTGGCTCAAACCTACCGTGTCAAGCAGATCCCAAGCGCGTTCCCTCGCTTCTTGTTTGGAAAGTTTGAGCACGTAGACAGGGCCCTCCATGCAATTTTCGAGCGCCGTCAGATGCGGAAAAAGATTGAAGTGCTGAAAGCACATGCCGACTTTGGTTCGCTGCCGCTTCAGGTAATTCTTGCTTGCTGGAACCAGCCGCCCGTTTTTCGGCATGTGGGTCAAGGGCTCGCCCTCAATGTAGATGACGCCGGCGCTGACCTCTTCGAGCGCCATGAGAAGCCGCAGAACCGCTGACTTTCCTGAGCCGGACGGTCCGATGATGGACACAATTTCGTGCTTGAAGATGTCAAAGCTGATCTCGTCGAGTGCGGTGATTTCGCCATACATTTTGGTGACCTTGGCAAATCGGATCATCGGCCCTTCATCACCCAGATTAATCGGAAACTCACTCACTTTCCGGCTGGGTTGATGTGAAGAGTTCTTCGGACCCAGGCTTCGAAGACGCGCAGCCAGCCCGTCGCGAAGAGCGACAGCGCCAGGATGATGACGCCAACCATCGTGTAGGGCTCAAGAAAGCGGTAGGACTCCGCCCCCAGGGAGTTGGCCGCATGCAGCAGTTCTGCAACACCGATGACCGAAAGCATGGGTATGTCTTTGAAAATGCCCACCAGATAAATTCCCATGCCGGGCAGCGCCGATGGCAGAGCCTGCGGAATAATGATGCGGAAGTAAGTCCGCCGCATCCCCAGACTGAGCGCCTGACAGGCTCGCCACTGTCCTAGCGGAATGCTTTCAAGCGCGCCCCGATAGACCTCCGACAGAAAGGCGGCATAATGCAGACCGATGGCAATCATCCCCGCGGTCCATGGTGACAGGCGGAATCCGAACTGCGGCCCGATATAGAACACGAAAAAAATCTGCAGCACCAGCGGCGTGGAGCGGATGAATTCAACCGCTTCCCGCACTACCCAGTTGATGCTTCGAAAGTGTGTCCGCTGGGCCAGCGCGAACATCAGTCCGACAATCAGCGCGATTGCGTAGCCGATGCCGGCCGCCAGCAGAGTGTTGATTGTCGGCCAGATCAGCTGCGGCAGAATCTCGAAAGCGAATTCCCATCTCCAGTCAAGCATCGTCAGCCCCTTCCTTAGGTTTGGCTCGAATGATGCGAAACGACCCGTTCCAGCCAGCGCATTCCTGGCGTGATGACGATGCGTGACATGAAGTAATAAATAATCAGTGCGCTGCCGAACACCTCAAAGGACAGAAAGGTCGATCCGTTGATCTGCTTGGCCTCGAACATCAGATCTGCCACTGAGATCAGCGACACCAGCGCGGTGGCCTTCAACAGGCCGATGAGCAGATTCCCCCAGGATGGCAGCATCACTATCAGCGCCTGCGGCAGAATGATCCGGCGCAATCGGACGAATGGTGACATGCTCAGCGCAAGCGCGGCATCATGCTGGCTTCTCGGTATGGACTGAATCGCCCCGCGCACCACCTCCGCACCGTAAGCGCCGAAATTCAGGCCCACGGCCAGAATGCCGACAATGAATCCATCCAGCGTGATGCCGAACAGCGGCATGACGAAAAAGAACCAGTAAACCTGAACAATCAGCGAGGTGCCGCGCAGGATTTCGATATACACCGCTGCGGTCGCGCGAATCGCAAAATGATGCGACAGGCGCATGACTCCGAACACGATCGCAGTCGCGATGGCCAGGAGCGAAGCCAGTACAGTCTGCTCTGCTGTAACGATCGCGCCATCGATCAACCGGTCGCCGTGTGCGGCGAGAAACTCAAAATAGGACATCAGCTGATTTCATTGAAAGGTGGTGAATCCCAGCCCCCGACCACTCATCAGCCGGTCAGGGGCGATGGTTCGCAATATCGATTCAGGCTATCGGTTCGCGCAGGCGAACTCAGTGCTTCCGTTGCCGGGAAGCTGAGACTCGGTGTAACCGTACTCGGCAACCGCACTCATCATCTCCGGAGTGCCGAGGTGCTCGGCAAGGGCTGCGTTGAAGGCTTCCACAAAAGCGGTGTCGCCTTGCCGGAACGCAATGCCGACCCAGTTGAACGTCCAATCGGGCAGCATGGCGGGGTCCGTCACGTCGATTTCATCGATGGCCTGCATCGCGAGATTCTGGGCGCTGAAGAATGTCAGGCCGCCCGCATCGGCGCGGCCGGCGCGAACCGCCGCGAGAATCTCAGTCGGCCCGGGCACCTGCATCAGGTTGGCGGCGGCGACTCCCTCCCGCTTGGCGACCTCAACGATGTTGTATCCCGCGCCGGTCACCAGCACCGCGTCCGAGTTTTTGACATCCTGATAGTTGTGAAGTCCCTTCGGGTTGCCTTCCGCAACGATGAAGGCATCGCCGAACACGCCGATCGGATCTGAGAAGCTGACATTCTCGCAGCGGGCCTTGAGAATATACATGCCGCCTGTGATCATGTCGAAACGGTTTGCCACCAGCCCGGGAATCAGGCCGCCCCAGTCAACCACCACGGGCTCGATGTTGGTGACGCCCATTTTCTCGAGAACGCCGAGTGCGATGGCGTTGACGAATCCAAGCGGCTCCTTGTTCTCGCCTGGATAGGCCCAGGGCACCTCATTGGCGAATCCGAGTCGAATCGGATCACCCGCGCTGGTGCGTTCCAGCAGGTCAGCGGCTTGCACTGATGTCAAACTCGCACTGATTGACAGCACTCCGATCAGCAGAGCGGCAAAAAGTTTTTTGCTCATTTTATCCTCACAATTAGTATGTATTTTTCTCTGCCTATTAGTTGGCAGATGAATTATTTCAAAATCACCGTCTTTTTGGAATAATTTGACAGTGAAGCGGAAAGTATAAAGAATAAAAATGAGAAAAAAAAAAATTTTTTTTTAATTTTTGTTACAACATCACCTTGCGAAATGCAAGAAAAAATGTTGTTTCAAAGCGCTGACAGCCGCAGGCTCAAAAAACGGCTCACAGAAGGCACTGCCGGTTATTGATGGTGCAGGCCATCGGTGATGGATATGACCTCGTTTGAGGAAGACGACAGTCAGGGAGCCGGAAGGCTGTCCTGACCGATGCGAGCCGCTGCCGCTCCTTCGGTTGAATTCGGCGAGCGGCCTGAAAGCGAACGGGAGCCGCGATCGAATCCGTTCAGCTGGCTTCGAGAACTGCGCTCAGGAACTGTCGGGTGCGCGGGTTGCGCGGTGAGTCGAAAATCTGGGATGGCGGTCCGTCCTCAGCGATCTTGCCATCGTAGAAGAAGCAGACCCGGTCAGAGATTTCCTTGGCGAACCCCATCTGGTGAGTGACCATCAGCACCGTCAGCTGATGCTCCGCCTTGAGTTTTCGAATGACATTCAGGACCTCACCGATGACCTCGGGGTCAAGTGCTGAGGTGACTTCATCCAACAGCAGGACTTTCGGCCGCATGGCCAATGCGCGGGCGATCGCCACCCGCTGCTGCTGGCCGCCGGACAGCCGCACCGGGTGCTGGCCGGTCTTGTCGCTCAAGCCCACCATGTCGAGCAGGTTCAGGGCGCGCTCGCGCGCTTCCTGCTTGGAGAGCTTGAGCACGTGAACCGGCCCTTCCATGCAATTCTCCAGCGCAGTCATGTGCGGGAACAGATTGAAGTGCTGGAAGCACATGCCGATTTTCGATCGCTGCCGCCGAAGATAAGCCTGGCTAGCGAGAACCAGCTGGCCGCTTTTCGGCATGTGGGTCAGCGGCTCGCCCTCGACGTAAATGACGCCGTCGCTGACCTCTTCCAGTGTCATCAGAAGCCTCAGAACGGTTGTCTTGCCCGAGCCGGAAGGGCCGATGATCGACACCAGCTCATTGGCGGAGACCTCAAGGTCAAGCTCGTCAAGCACCCGCAGCTCGCCATACTGCTTGGTGACCCGCGAAAATCGGATCATCGGCGCGCCGTCACCCAGATGCAGCGGAAATTCGCTCATCTGCTTTCTCCGCTCATGCCGAGTGCTCTTCGGACCCAGGCTTCGAAGGCGCGAAGTCCGCCGGCCGCCGGCAAGGAGATCGCCAGGAAAATGATGCCAACCATCGTATAGGGTTCCAGATATCGGTAGGTTTCCGAGCCCAGCGCAGTGGCGGTGTGCATCAGTTCTGCGACACCGATGACGGAGAGCATCGGCGTGTCTTTGAAAATTCCCACCAGGTAGTTTCCCATGCCGGGCAGCGCGGGCGGCAGCGCCTGCGGAATGATGACGCGGAAGTAAGTCCGTTTCGGTCCGAGATTGAGCGCCCGGCAGGCTTCCCACTGTCCGCGCGGCACACTTTCCAGCCCGCCCCGATAGACCTCCGACAGGTAGGCGGCGTAATGCAGTCCGATGGCGATCATGCCTGCGGTCCAAGGTGACAGGACAAAGCCGAATTGCGGACCGACATAGAACACAAAGAATATCTGCAGCACCAGCGGTGTGGAGCGGATGAACTCAACCCCCTCGCGCACCGCCCAGTTGAGAGCTCCGAAGGGCGAGCGCTGCGCCAGCGCGAAAATCAGCCCGAGAATCAGCGCGATGCCGTAACCGATGCCGGCCGCCATCAGGGTGTTGAATGTCGCCCAGATCAATCGGGGCAGAATCTCGAAGGTGAAATCCCATTTCCAGTCAAACATTGTCGATCACCCCTCAGGCCCGGCTCAAATGACTTGAAAGAACCCGTTCCAGCCGGCGCATGCCGGGTGTGATGATCACGCGCGACATGATGTAATACAGAATCAGCGCGCTGCCGAACGCCTCGATGGACAGAAAGGTCGAACCGTTGATCTGCTTGGCCTCGAACATCAGATCGGTGACTGAGATCAGCGACACCAGCGCGGTGGCCTTCAGAAGCTCGATCAGCAGATTACCCCAGGGCGGCAGCATCAGTATCAGCGCCTGCGGCAGGATGATGCGGCGCATTCGGGCGAACGGAGTCATGTTCAAAGCCAGCGCGGCCTCGTACTGGCCTTTCGGCACAGACTGAATCGCGCCGCGCACCACCTCTGCGCCGTAGGCGCCCAGATTCATGCCGACTGCCATGAAGCCGGCGGTGAACTTCTCCAGCGTGATGCCGAACAGCGGCAGCACGAAAAAGAACCAGTAAAGCTGGACCAGCAGCGAGGTGCCGCGGAATATCTCAATGTACACCGTTGCCGCGCCGCGCACGGCAAAATGAGGCGACAGGCGCATGAGTCCGACAGCCATTGCGATGGCGATGGCCAGGAGCGAGGCCAATACAGATTGCTGTATTGTAACGATCGCGCCATCCACCAGCCGCCCGCCGTGTTCGGTTAGGAACTCAAGAAAGGACATCGGCCGATCCTGTCAAATGGTGAAAAGAACAAGCCCCCGGCCAGCCGGGCAGCAACTGGCCGGGGGCGGATGGTTTTGAATCTCGGCTCAGGCTATCGGTTCGCGCAGGCGAACTCAGTGCTTCCGTCACCGGGAAGCTGCGATTCGGTGTAATTGTATTCAGCGACCGCGCTCATCATTTCCGGCGAGCCGATGTGCTCGGCGAGAGCTGCGTTGAACGCTTCAAGAAAAGCGGTGTCATCCTGGCGGAATGCGATGCCGACCCAGTTGAACGTCCAGTCCGGCAGCATGGCTGGGTCCGTCACATCGATCTCACCACCGGCCTGCATCGCGAGATTTCGGGCGGTGAAGAATGTCACGCCGCCCGCATCGGCGCGGCCGGCGCGAACCGCCGCAAGAATCTCAGTCGGCCCGGGAACCTGCATCACTTTGGCGTCATCGATGCCCTCCCGCTTGGCGACTTCGACGATGTTGTATCCAGCGCCGGTCACCAGCACTGCGCCGGCGTTCTTGATGTCCTGATAATTGTGAAGTCCCTTCGGGTTGCCTTTGGCGACAATGAAGGCGTCTCCGAACACTCCGATCGGATCGGAGAAGCTGACATTCTCGCAGCGGGACTTCAGGATGTACATCCCGCCTGTGATGATGTCGAAGCGGTTGGCTTTGAGTCCCGGAATCAGGCCGCCCCAGTCGGTGACCACGGGTTCGATGTTGGTGACGCCCATTCTCCCGAGTATGCCGA
>OZ246969.1:0-1445000 GCA_965232345.1 Arenicellales bacterium | reverse complement strand
GCGAGAGATCGCGCATGACGCATTGGGTATGCAGCATTCAAAAGTGATCATCAGCCTTGGGGAATCTGAATTCTTCAGAACATCTCGAGGTTATATGGTCAAGCGAGTAAGCGCATACGGTGGATGCCTTGGCGGTAGGAGGCGATGAAGGACGTGGTAGTCTGCGATAAGCCTCGGGGAGCCGGCAAACAGGCTGCGATCCGGGGATGTCCGAATGGGGAAACCCACCGCTTCGGCGGTATTTGCATCTGAACACATAGGATGCAAAGGCGAACCCGGTGAACTGAAACATCTAAGTAACCGGAGGAAAAGAAATCAACCGAGATTCCCTGAGTAGCGGCGAGCGAAACGGGATCAGCCAGCACTCTTTAGCGCGCAGTCTAGTTGAACGGTCTGGAAAGTCCGGCCATAGTAGGTGATAGCCCTGTAAACGAAAGTCTGTGTGTGGAACTAGGTGTGCGACAAGTAGGGCGGGACACGTGAAATCCTGTTTGAAGATGGGGGGACCATCCTCCAAGGCTAAATACTACCTACCGACCGATAGTGAACCAGTACCGTGAGGGAAAGGCGAAAAGAACCCCTGTTAGGGGAGTGAAATAGAACCTGAAACCGTATGCGTACAAGCAGTCGGAGCCTCGGTCTGACCGGGGTGACGGCGTACCTTTTGTATAATGGGTCAGCGACTTACTTCTCAGTGGCAAGGTTAACCGTTTAGGGGAGCCGTAGGGAAACCGAGTCTGAATAGGGCGATCAAGTCTCTGGGAGTAGACCCGAAACCGGACGATCTACCTATGGCCAGGTTGAAGGCACGGTAACACGTGCTGAAGGACCGAACCAACTAATGTTGAAAAATTAGTGGATGAGCTGTGGGTAGGAGTGAAAGGCTAATCAAGTTCGGAGATAGCTGGTTCTCCCCGAAAGCTATTTAGGTAGCGCCTCGTGTCTCACTCTCGGGGGTAGAGCACTGTTATGGCTAGGGCTGCATCCAGCGGTACCAACCCATTGCAAACTCCGAATACCGAGAAGTGCAATCACGGGAGACAGACTGCGGGAGATAAGTTCCGTGGTCGAAAGGGAAACAGCCCAGACCGCCAGCTAAGGTCCTTAAATCATTGCTCAGTGGGAAACGATGTGGGAAGGCCCAGACAGCCAGGAGGTTGGCTTAGAAGCAGCCATCCTTTAAAGAAAGCGTAACAGCTCACTGGTCGAGTCGGCCTGCGCGGAAGATTCAACGGGGCTCAAGCAATGTACCGAAGCTGCGGATGCGTGCGTTAAGCGCGCATGGTAGGGGAGCGTTCTGTAAGCTGTCGAAGGTGTGCTGTGAGGCATGCTGGAGGTATCAGAAGTGCGAATGCTGACATGAGTAGCGATAAAGGGGGTGAAAAACCCCCTCGCCGGAAGCCCAAGGTTTCCTGCGCCACGTTAATCGGCGCAGGGTGAGTCGGCCCCTAAGGCGAGGCCGAAAGGCGTAGTCGATGGGAATCAGGTCAATATTCCTGAACCGAGCGCAGCAGTGATGGGGGGACGGAGAAGGCTAGGTCAGCCGGGTGTTGGATATCCCGGTTCAAGCGTGTAGGGAGCATTTCCAGGAAAATCCGGAAGTGCCTATCCTGAGGCGTGACGACGAGCACATTATGATGCGAAGTGATTGATGCCATGCTTCCAGGAAAAGCCTCTAAACTTATGCTGTGCGCGACCGTACCCCAAACCGACACAGGTGGGCGGGGCGAGAAGCCCAAGGCGCTTGAGAGAACTCGGGTGAAGGAACTCGGCAAAATGACACCGTAACTTCGGGAGAAGGTGTGCCCCCGTTACGTGAAGGCCCTCGCGGCCGGAGCGGAAGGGGGTTGCAACAAAGAGGTGGCTGCGACTGTTTACTAAAAACATAGCACTCTGCAAACTCGCAAGAGGACGTATAGGGTGTGACGCCTGCCCGGTGCCAGAACGTTAAGTGCGGAGGTTAGCTTTCGGGCGAAGCTTCCAATCGAAGCCCTGGTGAACGGCGGCCGTAACTATAACGGTCCTAAGGTAGCGAAATTCCTTGTCGGGTAAGTTCCGACCTGCACGAATGGCGTAACGATGGCCACACTGTCTCCACCCGGGACTCAGCGAAATTGAACTCGCTGTGAAGATGCAGCGTACCCGCAGCTAGACGGAAAGACCCCGTGAACCTTTACTACAGCTTCACACTGGATCTTGAATATGTTTGTACTGAATAGGTGGGAGGCTATGACGCCAGGACGCCAGTTCTGGTCGAGCCAAACAGAGGAATACCACCCTGATATGTTTGGGGTTCTAACCGAGGTCCGTGATCCGGATCCGGGACAGTGTGTGGTGGGTAGTTTAACTGGGGCGGTTTCCTCCCAAAGAGTAACGGAGGAGCGCAAAGGTATCCTAAGCACGGTCGGAAATCGTGCGGATAGTGTAAAGGCATAAGGATGCTTGACTGCGAGACAGACACGTCGAGCAGGTGCGAAAGCAGGTCTTAGTGATCCGGTGGTTCTGTATGGAAAGGCCATCGCTAATCGGATAAAAGGTACTCCGGGGATAACAGGCTGATACCCCCCAAGAGTCCATATCGACGGGGGTGTTTGGCACCTCGATGTCGGCTCATCTCATCCTGGGGCTGGAGCCGGTCCCAAGGGTATGGCTGTTCGCCATTTAAAGAGGTACGCGAGCTGGGTTTAGAACGTCGTGAGACAGTTTGGTCCCTATCTGCTGTGGGCGCTGGAGACTTGAGAGGAGCTGCTCCTAGTACGAAAGGACCGGAGTGGACATACCTCTGGTGTTCCAGTTGTCACGCCAGTGGCATTGCTGGGTAGCTATGTATGGACGGGATAACCGCTGAAAGCATCTAAGCGGGAAGCCTCCCTCAAGATTAGGTCTCCCTGGATCCGTGAGATCCCTGAAGGGTCGTTGAAGACTACAACGTTGATAGGCGGGATGTGGAAGTGCAGCAATGTATTAAGCTAACCCGTACTAATTGCCCGTGAGGCTTGACCATATAACACTCGAGCTGTTCGAGTGGTTGTATGTTCACAAGTGCATACCGCACTTTGACTGCCAAAATTTTTTTGATCCAGATGTTCTGCAATGATGCTGGATCGTCCGATTTGCCCGGCGGCAATAGCAAATGGGTACCACCTGAATCCATCTCGAACTCAGAAGTGAAAACGTTTCGCGCCGATGATAGTGCGGAGGAATTCCGTGTGAAAGTAGGTACTGCCGGGCATTCGCTTTTCTCGACTGCCTGAATCTGAGGTTCTGCCGGCTCTTCCCACCAGATTATTTCAATTTGCATGTCAGCCTGTGCTGGCGCCCGCCTGAATATTCGCAACACAAATCTTGACTCGACAGCGTGTCGGTTACAATATTGACGCGTGACGGGCTGAAAGCCCGATGATCGACAATCACTGACAATCGGTGGACAGCGATGGACATGATATCGCCGAAACGCGGTGCGCAGTTTCAGCACATTCCCGAACTTCCCGTTCAGCTGAATCCAGTATTCGACTGGCCGCCCAATCTTGGCGGTGTCATCCGATGGCTGGCGGCCTCATGGCTCGCGATCGGCACCCATCTCCTGTGCCTGATTCTGGCTTGCGGCATCTATTTCTGGTTTCAGCCAGCGACCGACTCGATGAAGGAGTTGTCGCTTGGCTGGATTGTGCAGATTTGGTTCCGCAACCTGCTGATTGTCTTCTCAGTCGCCGGAATTCTGCACCTTTATCTGTACATTCTCAGGAAGCAGGGCGATGAGCTGAAATACGAAAAGCGCGGTCAGGACCGGAACAGCAAGATTCACAGCTTCCGCAACCAGGTTCTGGACAACATGTTCTGGACGCTGGGCAGCGGTGTGCTGGTTTGGACTGCTTATGAGGTCCTGTACTACTGGCTGGGCGCCAACGGATATATTCCGACGCTCGGACTGGGAGAGAATCCGGTTTGGTTCGCGGCGCTGTTCTTGCTGATACCGATCTGGTCATCCATGCACTTTTACTGGATTCATCGATTTCTGCACTGGCCGCCGCTTTACCGGCTCGCGCATGCGCTTCACCATCGCAATGTCAACATCGGCCCCTGGTCTGGCATCTCAATGCATCCCATCGAGCACATCCTGTACCTTTCAAGTTTCTTGATTCACTATATCGTTGCGTCACACCCGCTCCATTTTATGTTTCATGCCTATTACAACACCGCCGGCGCCTGCATCTCGCACAGCGGGTTCGAAGGGCTGAAAGCGCGCGGCAAGAAGCAGGTGGAGCTCGGCGTCTTCTTTCATCAGCTGCATCACAAGCACTACAAGTGCAACTACGGCACGATTGAAATGCCGTGGGATCGGTGGTTCGGCTCGTTTCACGATGGCACAGATGCCGCAACCAAGAGAATCCGAAAACGCAAATGGTGATGCCCGGTTGCGGCATTGTTGATCGGCATGCGCCTCAAGCTGCTATTGGCATTCTTGCTGTCGACAGCAATTCTTGGCTCACACCCAGCCATGCCTGATGATTCGACAGCGCGCCGCGTTCCTGCAGAGTGGGAGCCGCAGGAAGCAATCTGGCTGCAATGGCCGGGCCCTTACGAAAAGGTGTTTGAGACGGCTTTCGCCAAGATGGCGGCGGTCATTGTGCAGTACCAAAAACTGCACCTGCTCTGTGATTCCGATCGCATCAGGGAAGAGGCGCGGTCTGCTTTACAAAAGACAGGTCTGAATCCGGATCATCCAAACATCGTCTGGCACATCATTCCCAATGACAATGCCTGGATGCGGGACAACGGTCCGGTGTACGTTGTGGTGGGAGATGAGATGGTCGTCCAGAACTGGGAATTTGATGCCTGGGGCGGTGCATTCGGCTCATTTGTTCCTTATGCGAAGGACAATGAAGTTCCAGGCAGAGTCGCAGAATATCTGGGGTTGCCGGTGGAGCAGGTTGACATTGTCCACGAGCGCGGCAACCTGGAGTTCAACGGAGTCGATACTGTCATTCTGAACTGGAGCGCGCTCGGTGATCCGGACAGAAACCCAGACTACACAAAGGCAAAGGCTGAAGCCGATCTGAAACGATGGTTCGGGGTGAGCAAGGTTGTGTTTGTTGAGGGCATACCTGAAACTGACCTGACCAAGGGACACATCGACGGTATCGCCCGATTCATCGATGTGAATACGGTGGTTGTCCCCCAATGCACGCAAGCATCAAGGTGCAAGCCGGGCGATGGGCGGGATGACGCGGTCTACGACAACGCTGCGAAGGCAATTGCAGATGCCGGATTTCGCGTCCTTCGGGATCCGATGGAAGCGACTGTCGAATATGAAGGAAAAACCTTTGACACCAATTATGCGAACTGGATTGTCGGAAATGGATTTGTGCTGCTGGTTGGGTTTGACGACCCCGAAACGGATCAGGCGGCGAAATCACGGGTCGAATCCTACTTTCCCGGACGCGATGTGCATGTGGTTGAGATGCTGAGTTCGTGGGCCTCCGGCGGCGGCGCACACTGTCACACCAACGATCAGCCTGCGCTCAGGCTGTCGACAGCGCAGTAAGTCGCGGATTTCGACGCGCACTTTCAGTATTGTTCAGGATTTTCGCAGTTTCTAAGCCAGTGCCAAACTGAGCTGGTGTCTTGCCTGGATAACGCGACTTCGGCATTTCGGCGCAAGGTTGCTGAGCTTCCAGTCCGCCCCGCTATTTCAGAATGCTCGTCAGCGTGTCTTTCTCACCATAGTCACTGCGCATCGAAAGGATCACGATCACCTTCGGCGATATGCCCGCTGTCTCGATATACGCCGACTTTCCACCATGCCCTTTCATCGCGATATGCTGGAACTTCTTAAGAATGCCCTTTGACCAGAATTTTTTTCCGTACCGCGTGTGGCTATGTTGAAATTTATTTCTAGTCTTGACCGTATTTTCAACCGCGCCTCTCAGGTAATCCCCGATGCATTCAGTCGAGCGAAAGTCTTCACCGATCTTTATCGCCGCCCGCAGCCAGTCAGAGCGTGCCGCCCAAAATCCGTGGAACCCATGCGGCACACCGTCGTAGTCAGCCATGAAGTATGAGTCATACTTGAACCCGGCGGCATCGGCCAGATTCACATTGGCAAACTCTGTAAACCCTTCGGTTGAAATGGCAACCAGCACAGCCGACAGCGCGTCAGTGTTGGCATCTGCGTAGTGGAACCTCTTCTTGCGCGGCTTCTTGTTGCCGAGCTTGAGAATTGCCTGGCTGACTGTCAGTCTGTCGGTCAGGACAGGAGACACATAATATTTCCATCGGGTGGCGCCTTGCTTGGAATCGGGATACAGATCGCCATCGCCTGACGCCATATTCAGGGCATCAATTATCTTGACGTTTTCGTAAAACGAGCCATCGAATGAGTCTGTGTACTGACCGATTGTGTCTTCAAGCGATTCGATCCTTCCTTCGCAAAATGCTTTACCCACCAGATATGAAATAATGCTTTTCGACATGGATGCCGCGTAAATTGGATCTTCTTCAGCAATGTCGTCGCGTTTCCAGTCGTATTTGAGATGCTGTCCGTCAAAATACATGATCGAGATCAGTGTAGATCGCTTCGTCTTTTTCTCAATGGATTTCGGAAGTGGTTTAAAGTGGGAGAAAAGGGTTCTTGGACTGCTGCTGGGACGGATGTGGATTTTCGGCTCCCATTTGTCAAATGTCGCTCTCCAGGCCCAGAATTTTCTCTCCATCTCCTTTTTGCTGATTTTGGAGTTATGTGACGCGAACGCGGTCTCATTAAGCGGTCCGCCGAGCAGAAGCAGAACGAATGTCAGGATGGAAACTTGAATGAGCTTGCTCTTAGGTGCTGACTTTGTCGTATTCACCATGTACAAATTCTCCTCTGAAGTGACACAATGTATTTGAATTTTAACAACATTGACGCGGCATCGGTTAATCGCTGCGTTTCTGGTCAGGATTGTGAAACTTTCGCATTGAGCTTACGCGACCGGCAGTCGGTCAAATGGGTCTGCGCGATGCGGATACAGCGAGCTTGCAATATCGGCACGGCCCATGTCATAAGAAATGGAATGTTCCCGAAGATGTAACGATTTCGAGCTTGCCAAGTGCTCGCTTGATTGGCTCTTTCCAAATTGTTGCAGAACTGGCTATTGTCTGGTTCAGTTCAATCCATGCCTTTCATGTGCAAGTGATTCAATGCTTGCAACAGAATATGAGAGCAGCCTCACTTCGAATTCTTCTCAGGCAAAATCGCGTCCATGAAGTCTGGAGGCAGTTCATCGAAATCATCCGCGATTTCAATCATTCCCTTCATTGAGCCTATTTTTGGCAGTTTGGAACAATGTTGCACGGCATGAAGAGTAACGACTGGCACACCACGCCGCGTAATGATCACAGGCTCGCCCGATTCCGCTTTCCGTATGATCTGGCTGAAATTTGCCTTTGCTTGGGAAATAGAAATGTTCACACTGCGTTAGATGACAATGATGACTAATTTTTTGTTCACTAAATTGAAATGCACTCAGGAACACAAATTGTCGGTTCAGCATGCTGCCAGCCGACTACTTCAGAATTTTCTTCAAGAAGTCGGTCTCTTTGTAATCCGCGCGAACCGAGTGAATCATGATCACCTCAGGCGATCGGGGGGGGGTGGCAGTTCCGATGTATCCGCGAGTTCCGCCATGACCTTTCATCGCGATATGCGGGAATTTTTTCAGCACTCCTCTTGACCAGAATTGTTTTCCGTATCGGGTGTGATCGCCTTGGAACTTCTTGCCGGTCTTGACTGTATCCTCAACAGCGCTTCTCAGGTATTCTCCGATACATTCATCAGAATGATAATCCTCTCCAATCTTGATTGCGGCCCGCAGCCAGTCAGAACGGGCAGCCCAGAAATATGCGAATCCATGGGGTATGCCATCATGGTCTGCAAGGAAGTAGGAGTCATATCTGAAGCCCGCGGGGTCAGTCAGGTGCACAGCCGCGAATTCTGAAAACCCTTCATCCGCAACAGACACAAGCACCGCGGACAGCACATCGGTATTGGGATTGGTGTAGTTGAATTTCTTCTTTGTCGGTTTCTTGTTGCCAAGGTTCTGAATCGCCTGCTTTATTGTCACTCTGTCCAAGACTACTGGAAGTACGTAGTACTTCCAGCGACTGGCACCCTGTTTGGATTTAGGATACAGATTGCCATCGCCTGACGCCATGTCCAAGGCATCGATGATCTGAACATTCTCGTAGAAGGAGCCGTCAAACGAGTCCGTGTATTGCCCGATGGTATCGTTGAGAGACTTGATTCTGCCCTGACAGTAAGCCGCTCCAACCAGATACGATGTGATGCTTTTGGACATTGACTGTCCATAAATGGGCCGGTCATCCGAAAGATCATCCTTTTTCCAGTCGTAGACGACACTCTGTCCATCGAAGTAGAACATCGAATAAATCGCAGAGCGCTTGATCTGCTTGGCAATGGACTTCGGCAGCGGCTTTGATGAATGATGCAGCGCTCGCGGATTGTCGCTGGGACGGATTCTGATTTTCGGCTCCCAGTCATCGAACAGCTGAAGTCTGAACTTGTGTTTTTCCCACAGCTCCTTTTTGCTCAATTTGTTGTCGTGTGAGCTGTATACGATCTCAGTGAATGTTGCTCCTGCAAGCAGCAGGACCGTTATCAGAACCAACTTGGATAAGTTTGACTTCAGAACTGAGTGAATTGAACGGTTTATCATTGGCTGCCCCCCTTCTCGATCAAAAGTACTGGTTACCACTGTATTTTACGACGCTGCCCTGTACCATTTGACATGTGTACTACTTAAGACTTACCATTACTTAGTACCTTTAACAGGGTTTCGGAAAATTCACTTGGAACGGAGTGCGTAGCACGAAGTGGAAAGTGAATTTTCCGCCTTGAAATTTCAGTGGTGTTGGCCACTTTTCGGCGTGGTGATATCAACTGAAGCGCGGCAGGCAGTCGGGAGCAACCTATACCCCCTGCGCCTTTGAGCACCTGGGGGGGACCTGTGCCCCGACTGTCGGCTGCGGTGGAATCCCAGTAGGAAGTTTGTGCCTCCGAGCACCAGTACAGGGTCGGATCAAACACCGCGGCAGCCGGGCTGGCAGCGCGATTGACCCCGCCTCGGACTGGAGAGTGAAAATGAATGAATTTGAATTTTTTGCAGGTGTGGACTGGGGGCGCGAGTTCCATCAGGCGGCCCTGGTGGACGGCCGCGGCAAGCTGGTGGCCGAGCGCAGTTTCAATCACAACGGCAAGGGCTTGAGCGGCCTGGCGGAGTGGATTGAGAAAAACGCCGGCGGCGGCGCGGTGGCGGTGGGCATCGAGATCCCCCACGGGCCGGTGGTGGAGACGCTGATGGAGCGCGGGCTGGCGGTTTACTCGATCAATCCCAAGCAGCTGGACCGGTTCCGCGACCGGCACTCGCCGGCCGGCGCCAAGGATGACCGCCTGGATGCGTTCGTGCTGGCCGTCAGCCTGATCACGGACCGGCACTGCTACCGCCATCTGCAGCCGTGCCCGGCGCTGCTGGTGGAGCTTCGGGAGCTGAACCGGACGGTCACCGACCTGACCGCCGAGCGGGTGGCCCTGACCAACCGCATCCAGCAGCTTTTGTGGCGGTATTTCCCGCAGTTCCTTGAATTGACAAAAGATTTCTCAAAAATCTGGGTGATGCGGCTGTGGCGGATGGCGCCGACTCCGGCACATGCCAGACAGCTGAAGAAGAAATCTGTCGAAAAACTGCTGAAAAAAGGCCGGGTGCGGCGCATCGGCGCCGAGGCGGTGCTGGAAACGCTGCGCCGGCCGCCGATCCAGGTGGCGCCCGGCACCGAGAACGCGGTCTGCGCCAGCCTGAGGGTCGCATTCTCGCAGCTCGAGCTCAATCTGCAGCTGGCGGACGAGCTCAACCAGCGCATTGACGAGCTGATCGCAGAGCTCGGCGAAGCGCCAGAGGACGAGCCGGGAATAGACTGGCAGCGCGACGTGACCATCCTGTCCTCGATTCCAGGGGTTGGACGAATCGTCCTCGCCACGCTGCTGGCTGAAGCCTGGGGGCCGTTGCAAAGACGGGATCTGGCGGCGCTCAGGAGCCTGTGCGGGGTGGCCCCGGTCACCCGCCGCTCCGGAAAATCAAAACTTGTCATCCGGCGGCTCGCCTGCAACGACCGGCTGCGAAACGCCGTCCATTACTGGGCGCAGGTCGCCGCGCAGCATGATCCGGTCAGCAAGGCCAAATATAACACACTGCGAGCGCGCGGACACTCGCATGGCAGGGCGCTGCGGAGCATCGGCGACCGGCTGCTGGGCGTCGCCTGCAAGATGCTGGAAAATCAGACCGAATTTGATCTGGACCGCAGAGTGCTCGATCAGGCCGCCTGATCCAGCTGACCGCAGCCAGCCTTTCAAACTCAAACGGCTTCGAAAAATGAAAAAATGAGCTTTCGGGGGTGAAATTCTGTTCAAATCGGCTTGACAAATGGTAGGAAGTCCCCCCCGTCAAGTCCCGCTTGTGAAAGCTGAAGGGATGGCAGCCGCGATTCGAAAAATGATCCAATAATGGCGGCGAACCGAGAGAAGCCGGCCCGGTCGAATCGGGACTTTGTGCAGTCGGTGGAGATGTATTACGACAAGTTCATGCAACCAGCATCGAAAATATATCGGACAGCGCGAGTCCAGAATTGCAAGGTTGTCAAGGTCACTCTCGAGTCGACGAACTTTTCACAGATGTCTGCGCACCCAAGCGTTACTTTTCTCTGGTTGCCAGATTGCAGTTGATGGCTTGGTGGAATCAGCTCACGGTAAACTGTCCCATCATGCCGCGGTCCTCATGCTCAAGTATGTGGCAGTGAAACATATAGGGATATTGATCGGTTGCCGGATGATCGAAACGCACGACAATCTCAGCCCAGTCATCGTCATCCGCCACCACCATGTCTTTCCAGCCGCGCTGATCCGGCGGAGTCGCTGAACCTTCCATCTGCTCTATCAGAAACGAGCAGCCATGCACATGAAAAGGATGCGCGCCCTGGTTGGAACGAACACGCCAGCGTTCCCAGACACCGCTTTGAACCTGCTCATTGATATAGCTCATATCCATCGCCACACCGTTGATGGCCATATCCATAACGGCATGACCGCCGCTGTTTTCATTGCCCCCGCCGTCCTCCATAGTGAGCATGAAGTCACGGGTTCGCACGATTTCATTGGGTTGCGGGCGGACAATGGCAGCCATTTGCTCAGGCAGCGGCGCGGTATGCGCCGGCAGAGCCTTGTCGACAATCAAAGTCAGAGACGGCGGCGGCAGCTCCCTCTCGGATCGGTCGAACAGGCTCAGCAGACTGCCGACTAGTCCTTCCTCGTCCTCAAATTCGTCTTCGAACAGGGTCAGCAGTCCGGCGGGCTGGCCGTCGGCCATATCAACAATAATTTCACAGCGCTCGCCCGGTGCCATTTCCATTGATGTCAGCGGCACTGGCGCTTCCAGCAGACCGCCATCGCTGGCTATCTTGTAGAACGTGCGGTTATCGGCAAAGCCGACAATATAGAAACGCGCATTGGCGCCGTTCAGAAGCCGCAGCCGAACTTTGCCGGCAGGCACATTGGCAACAGGGGCTATTGCGCCGTTGATGATCACGGTGTCACCCAGCCATCCGTCTTCGTCTGCCTCATACAGCGAATAGACAAAATGACCTTGCGCATCGAAGGTTCGATCCTGAATGATGACGGGCAGATCATCGACACCATATTGCCGCGGCAAAGGCAGTGAGTCTGCCACTTCATCGTCAATGATGATCAGGCCGGCGAGACCGCGATAAACTTGCTCGCCAGTTTTGCCATGGGTATGGGAGTGATACCAGCAGGTGGCTGCCGGCTGTACGATGGATAAAGCGGGCTGCCAATCAGCGCCGGGGTCGATTGCCAGCTGCGGACCGCCGTCAACCTCACCGGGCACATGCAAGCCGTGACCGTGCACAGCCACGGTTTCCGCCAGCGTGTTCTGGTAGTGCAAATTGAGCTCGCTGTGTTGCCGGGTTCGAATCGTCGGCCCCAGGTAGTCTTGGCTGAACCCCAAGGTTGGTGTTTTTATTCCGGGTTTGAATGACCAGGAGCCATTTCGAATCTGAAGTTCAATCGGCCTGCCCTGACGGCTATCAACCAGAGGCGGAATCGGCAACTGAGGCGGTGTCGAGTTGCTCCAGCTATAGGGAAAGTAACTTGCGCCGATGAATGCCGTACTGCTGGCAAGAAACTGCCGCCGTGTAAGTTGCCATGACATAAATCTAACGCTCCATATTTGAAAAGATTGATTTTGCGGGAATCAGTGAAATTGGTAGAACCGGTACTCGTAAATCTTGTTTGGTAGTAATCTCTCTTTTTCTACTTGGAGCATGTGTATTGAAGCCCAAGTCTTTCAAGCTGCCTCTGGACCTGTTCAGTAAATGTCGGGCATGTTCGATTTTTTCAATTCAAGAACACTGCTACATCGACGAGTATTGAAATGAATATATCCCAAATCTGGTGTTCAGACTGCACTTGAAAGAACAAAGCCCTTGGTTTCGGCCTATCCTCCAAAAAAGCGGGATAAACGTTTAAACCAAGGGCGGTATTAGAGGGAAATTATACGACAAAAATTTACGCATTTGAGCGGAATGTGTAATTTGATTCGCGATAAGGGGCTTCTGGCGGAAGCTGTCAATCAGAAAAATTCACAGTTTTGGTCTTGACGCAGCGGACATATCTTAGTATCGGCTCTCAGTTTGAATTTGAAAGCCGAACAAGCAAAAAAATGCCTTTGGGCTCGGCTCATCCACCAAATAAGTCGAGATAAGCTTACTGCCAAAGGCTTCAAACAGAATGAATTATAAGAAATGAAATTCAGTTGTGAAGCCAAAACGCAACTTTGAATCCGTTCAATTTTTTGCAGTGCCATGAATTCACATTTTCAGCTGTTGGTGAGTTAGCTTCAAAAGGTTACTTTGTCTTCGGCAGATTCAAGATCATTGCTACATCGATGAGTTATGAAGTGAATATATCCCAAGTCTGGTGCTCGGACTGTACTTGAAAGAAGCAAAGCCCTTGGTTTCGGCCTATCCTCCAAATAAGCGGGGTAGACGTATAAACCAAGGGCTGAAACAGAAACAATTATACGAAAATAATTCATGCGTTTGAGAGGAATGAGTAGTCTGATTCGCGATCAGGGTTTCTAGTGGAATTTATCTATCAGAAAATATCACTGCTTTGGTCTTGGTGCAGTGGACCTCAGTCCATCAATATGCTCATACAGTCCATCGCTGATGTATGGTGACCACATTGGGTCAAGCACCACGTCAATCCCTTCGCGTCGAGCAAGCTTTGCAGCAGGAATGAAATCACTGTCGCCCGAAATCAGGACAATTTTGCGAACCATCCTCTTCAGAGCCAAGGCAGCAATATCCAATCCAATTTTCATATCCACACCTTTCTGAACCAATTTGTATGACACATCATTTCGCTTCAACTCATTGATTTTGATTTTTCCATTCAACAATTTTCTTGTTGCAGTCGGATTTATTTGCCAAGCATGTAAGTGTTCACTGTAGGTGTGATTGTAATGGATTCTGCCGGGGATCCATCTCCGATGGCAGCGGCCTGCTGGCGGGGTCTGATGCGCGTCAGGCGTTGAGGATCTGCCGCCAGTTCTTCTGCAGGGGTCTGAGCCAGATGTCCTTGACCGGCAGCGCGCGTTCCTTGAAGCGGTCCATCTTGCCGCGTCCCTGGGTCTGGCCGACCCGCGTCCAGCCGGCGGCCCGGTAGCAGGTGCCTGCGAAGCGCGGCGTCTCGCAGAAGGTCTCCAGCAGCGCCGGCGCGAGCGCGTAGCGCCGCTGCCAGTCGTGCGGCAGCCGGCGTCTGGCCTCGGCGAGGATGTGGGAGGCGAGGTTGGGTACGGTCACCCACGGCAGGATGAGGAATCTGGCGTTGTTGACCACCCGCGGCAGGTTGCGCTGGCGGGTGTCGGCGTCCCAGCCGATGAAGCGGTCCCGGGGGGCGGTCTTCCAGGCGGCCGCGCCGAAGCCCAGCAGGGCCAGCGGCGGCCCGTCCCGGGCGCGGATGAGGTAGCGCATCTGCGCGCCCGGCAGGCGCGTGTGCCCCAGGTAGTGGTAGCGCTCGACGAAGCTGTTCCAGATGCGGCTTTCGGGACCCGCGCGGACGATCTGCCATTCGAGCGGACGCGCGGCTTCAAGGCTGGCGGGCGGCGTTTTGCCTGAGGGCGGATCGGTCTCGGGCAGGCTGCCGAGGTCAGCCGGCGCGCCGGCCGCCGGGAACGGCGCCGCGGGCGGCAGCGCGATCAGCCCGTCGCGGTGCATCCGGCCGAGGGCCACCCGCGCGCTCATGTCCTTGAGCCCGCCGTCGGGCCGGTGCCAGCCCAGATGCTCGCACAGCTGCCGCGAGAGCTGGCGGCGCGATCCGGAGTTTTGCGCGCGGGCCCGGATCCACTCGATCTCGGCGGCGCTGAAGTCGCGCCCGCAGTAGCGCGCCGGGCCGCTCACGGCGCCTGCGGCCAGCCGCCGAACGGCAGCCAGCGGTCCGGGTCGGGCGGCGCGCCGCGCGCCTGCGCGCAGGCTTCCAGATAGCGCGTCAGCCAGGCGCGCACGTCGACCCCGTTCAGCGACAGCGTCTCCAGCACCGAGTGCAGGCAGGCCGTCAGCTCGGCCGCGCGCGCGTTCTTCGAGCCGTGCGACAGCCGGCGCACGATCACCATCCACCTGAGCCCGCGCTCGGCCCGGTTGTTGTCCATCTCCAGCCACGGATGCGCCTCGAAGCAGCGCAGCCCGGCCTCGAACTTTAACAGCCGCGCCAGCGGCCCGGCCCGCGGCGAGCCCTCCTCCAGTCGGGCCAGCTCGCGCGCCGCGCGCTTGAAAAGATCGTCCAGCGCCGCCGCCAGGCGCCGGTGCGCGGCACTGAAAGCCGCATTCTGCGCGGCGAACGCCAGATCCGCATCCCAGTGCGCCAGCCGCCGGGTGTTCAGCGCATACAGCCGGCCGATGCGGTCGGTCCAACGGTCGGCCCAGCCCTTAAGCCCCTTCTCCCCCTTGCCCAGGTCGACGAAGTCGCGCCTGGCATGCGCCCAGCAGAAGGACAGGTCCATGTTCAGCTCGCGGGCGATCGGCGGATAGGCGCAGTAGCGGTCGCACATCAGATGGCCGCCGTCGAAGCCGTCCAGCAGGGCCAGCCCGGCGGCGGAACCGCGGCCGCGGTCGATCAGGAAGCGCACCGAGTCCGGCGTCGCGCAGATCCAGCACCAGCTCTTCGGCTGCCAGCCGCCGTCCTCGCGGCTCACCGGCCAGCTGGTCTCGTCCACATGCCAGGCCAGCGCCGCGCGCCGCTGGTGACGCCCGATCGCCTCGTGCAGCGGCCTGAACAGCTGCAGGAACTTCGCATCATGCCGCGCCAGCGTGCCCTTCGAGACCGGCATGCCCAGCGAGCCGAACCAGCGCGACACGCTGCCCAGCGTCATCTGCATCGAGTGGCGCAGCAGCAGCGCCTGCACCCACACCGAGACGCCGTACTCGCCGCCCCGGAACAGCGGCGCCGCGGGCGGCGCGGCGGTGCGCGTCGCCGGCTGTCCGGCGCAGCCGCAGCATCGCCGCCAGCGCCCGCGGCGGATGCACCGCCGGTAGGCCCTGACCTCCACCTCCTTCATCTCGCTCTCCAGCTCGCCGTGATACGCATAGCGCGCGCCGCACGCGCCGCAGCACGGCGCCGATTGCCGGTCGACCGGCTCGTCGACCACCGGCAGATTGTCGCGCGGCGTGCGCGGCCGGCCCTGGCCGCCGGGCTGCGCGCCGCGCTTTCTCCCACTGCCGCCGCGCCCGCCGCCCTCGCGGCTGCGGCCGTAGCGCTTCTGGTTGGCGCGGTTCAGCCGCGCCTGCAGCTCCCGGTTCTCGCGCCGCAGCTCCTCGATCGTCTCCGCCTGACGCGCCACCTTGCGATGCTGCGCGCGCCGCGCCTTCACCTCCGCCTTGAGCCGCGCATTCTCCCGCCGCAGCGACTCGATCTCGCGCCCCTGGCGCGCGATCGTGCTGTTCCGCCCCCGCACCCCCTGCAGCGTCTCCAGCCGGGAATTCAGCGCCGCATTCTCCGACTCGAGCGCGTCCGCGCGCTGCCGCAGCTCCGCGCACCGGGCGCAGCAGACGCTCTGTTCGGGGTCGATGATGGCCGGCGCACTTGCAGTCATGCGCCTCTATATATCAGATTTTTGCGCTGGTGTCCAGTCCCGCAGGCAGATTTCCGCACATCCCAGGCCCGCCGGAACTGAAATCTCTGTCCGTCAGCGGTGCAGCTTCGCTGTCGGAGCCGGTGTCAGACTGCACACCCAGAGTGAACACTTACCCAAGCATTGCCAACCAAATGTCCAAGTCGAAGCGCTACCTTTCTTTTTCGTTTCAAGTAATTATGAAGTTGTACACGAAAAACTGCACTTTTAATTTCTGAGAAATCAATAAGTTCTCCAGCGACTGGATGATGCGACTTTTTGTGAACTGGTGTGCAATCATAGGCCAAAATTCGATACAAATCCTCATTCTCGACGTGAAGCATACACATCGATATCAGAGCCTTTCCAACTGCCTCTGGGTTGGTTGAGTCAATTTCCGGATATACATGGTGTACTCGATTCAAGAAAAAAGCAAGATCGACTAGAATCGCAGTGGACATATCGTGGTACCAACACTCAGTTTGCAATAAATGACCAATCAAGCAAAAAAAATGCCTTTGGATTCGGCAAATCCTCCTAATAGCGGGATAAGCGTAAAACCAAAGGTCAGAACTACTGTGACTAAACAAAAAAAATTGAGATGTCAAGGAAAAACGCGATTTTGAATCCGTTCAATTTATTGCAGTGCAATAAATTCACATTTTCGGCTGTTGGTGGTTGAACCTTAAAAAGGTTACCCTGTCTGCGGCAGATTTCAAGTTTATCCGCTCATTAGCTGAACTACGCTTTTGGTTTGCTAAAATCGGCATGACTGGAACATTCCTCCACCTCAAATATCAATGTTCAGGCAAATTTAAACCTACGCCCTAGGTCATTCACCCGAGTCTATACCAAACAGCATGGAGATACCGATAACTGAGACAGTCGGCAAATTCGCATCAGCTGCTCAATTCGGGCGGCTCAGGTTCGGCTTTCCACACTTTGGAGTTGCCCATCTTGTATCTCGGGACTCATTCAATCTTGAATGAGACTGTTCCTGAACAGGAACAAATAACGACTGCCGCCATGTACTGGAAAAATGTCTTCGAACGGAGTGTTTGCACAGAATAAAATCAACATCTTTCTATTGTCATGCTGGAATCCATTCGGCTGATTCCAGAAACGGAGTCAGACTGAAGCCCGGGTTGAGTCGCTGAACACTGACCGGAAGTGCTTGGCACAGCATTGACGAATCCATACGACAACTGTACAGATTCACAATGTCAAACGAACAAAGCCAATACATCAACGAAGGAAGACTGAAAGTGAGCCGCTGTCTGCACGAGCTGGTGGCAGAGGAAGTCGCGCCGGGAACCGGAGTCACCCCGGAATCATTCTGGAATTCACTGGCGGACATAGTCGACGATTTTGGAGAGAGCAACAGACAGCTGCTGCAAAAGCGCGATCAGCTGCAGGCGAGAATCGATGACTGGCATGCTTCTGATGAAGGCAGGTCAGCCAGTGTTCAAAACAGCCGCCAGTTTCTAACTGATATCGGCTATCTGGTGAAGGAAGGGCCGGCCTTCAAAGTTGAGGTGGAAGAGGTGGACCGAGAGATTTCGGATGTCAGCGCGCCGCAGCTGGTGGTGCCGGTCGACAATGCCCGCTATGCACTCAATGCAGCCAATGCGCGCTGGGGCAGTCTCTACGATGCGCTGTACACTTCCGGTGTTGCTGAACCGGAGGATGAACCCCCGCCTGCTCCTAAAAAATTTGATTGGAGCCGCGCCAACCGCGTCATTCAGTGGGCCCGCCGATTCCTGGATCGGATCGCGCCGCTTGAACTGGGCAGTCATGCGGAGGTGACTCAGTACTCCATCGTTCCTGCAGGGCGAAGAACACTTCAGCTGCACGTCAGACTGGAAAATGGCGAGTACACCACACTCAGGTCACCGGGGCAGTTCGCTGGATTCAGGGGTCTGATGTATTCCCCAGAGGAAATTCTGCTTTACAACAACGGACTTTTTCTGCGGCTTCAGTTCGATCAGGACTCCATGATCGGAAAGAAGGATATCGCCGGCATCTGCGATATCAGCATGGAAGCGGCTGTCACCACCATTCAGGATTTCGAGGACGCGGTTTCGGCAGTGGACGCGGAAGACAAGACGCATGCCTATCGCAATTGGCTGAAACTGATGAAAGGGACATTGACCGCCGAGTTCCGGAAAGGCGGAAAAACCATCAATCGGGCGCTCAATCCTGACATGGAGTTCACCAATCCCTATGGCCGGCTGACAACAGTATCAGCCAGGAGCATGATGCTGGTCCGCCATGTCGGAGTCCACATGTACACCGATGCGGTCCTGACAGAATCCGGCGATGAAATTCCGGAAGGCTTCTTGGATGCGATGCTGATCAGCTTTTGCGCGAAACACAATCTGACCGGTGAGGGCGCTGAAAATTATCCCAACAGCCGCTGTGGCAGCGTCTATGTTGTCAAGCCGAAACTGCACGGTCCGGAAGAGGTCGCGGCGACAGTGGAGCTGTTCGCGCGAGTTGAAGATGTTCTGAACTTGAAGCGGAACACACTCAAGATCGGGATCATGGATGAGGAAAGACGCACCACAGCCAATCTGAAAGAGTGCATCCGCGAGGCCCGCAATCGCGTGATCTTCATCAACACGGGGTTTCTTGACCGCACCGGTGATGAGATTCACACCATGATGAACCTCGGGCCGTCGATCACCAAGGACCGCATGAAGCAGGAAGCCTGGCTGCACGCCTACGAGGACTGGAATGTTGAGGTTGGCGTCAGTACCGGCGTCTACAGCGTGGGTCAGATCGGCAAGGGCATGTGGACGATGCCGGACCTGATGAAAGCGATGTACCGGGTGAAGACGGTGCACCCGAAGGCGGGCGCCAACACCGCCTGGGTTCCCTCACCGACGCTTGCGGTGCTTCACGCCCTGCATTATCACGAAATCAATGTCCTGTCGGTCCAAAGGGCGAAACTCTCTGATCAGAAGACAGAGCTTGAGACAATCCTGCAGCCGCCGGTTCTCCGCGAGGAGCTGTCGGACGAGGAGATCGTCAAGGAGCTCGAAAACAACGCGCAGAGCATCTTGGGCTATGTGGTGCACTGGGTGGAAGAGGGGATCGGCTGCTCGAAGATTCCGGACATCAACGAAATCAATCTGATGGAGGATCGGGCGACGCTTCGGATATCAAGCCAGCTGATCGCGGGCTGGCTCAAGCACGGACTGGTCACGCGGGAGCAGGTGCTGGATGTCTTCAAGCGCGTCGCGGTGATTGTCGACAACCAGAACAGGAACGCTGAAGGCTATCGGCCGATGGCGGAGAATCATGAGGCCAGCGCGGGCTTTCAGGCCGCGCTGGAGCTGGTCTTTCAAGGTGTTGAATCGCCCAACGGATACACTGAGCCGCTATTGCACAAGTATCGCCGAATGGCCAAGGCGCAGCCGTGTAGCTCAGGCTCTGTCAGTCAGGCACCCGGATTGAGTTCTTGACCTCTCGAAGCACATCGATCAGCTTCTTGGGTCGTACGACCTCGATCATCTCACCCCAGGTGGCGGCATGCCAGGCCATCTCGCGCAGTCCGCATGCCTTGAACCGGACTTCAATCCGCCCGTCGCGAAGCTGCTTGAGTGTCTGCGTCGGGTGAAACACCCACTGCTGGACGGTATCAGCCGCTTCCGCATTGAAGCGCCAGACAACGTTGTAGGTCCGATTCTCCTTGTACACGCCAAAGCAGTCCTCAAGGTAACGCTCGACCGAGCGCTCCTCGTCCCTCTCAAAGAACTCATCCTCGTAAATCTCCAGCTTTGTGATATTAGTGAGTGTGAACAGCCTCAGATCGTTGATTCTGGGACTGTCACAGAATGCCACCAGGTAGCTGCGGGTGTTGTTGCCGTGAACGAATCCATAAGGGTGAACCTTGAACCAGCGATGGGTTTTCCCTTTGGCGGACGTGTAGTCAAAACTGACTTTGTTTGATCCCTTGATTGCATTGCGCAAATTCACCAGAACATCCGGTGCGAATGTCTGCATGGGACCGGGGCGATGCGAAAAGGCTTGTGCGTCTTCCAGGGCCTCGAGATCAGCATCAAGACGGGTCAGTCTTCCGTGGTCCATGTTGACCTTGAGATACTTGTACAGTTGATAGGCATCCGCGGAGAGTTCCTGATTCCCGTCCCTTTCGAACATCTTGACTGCTGTGGACAGCATCGAGAGCTGCTCAAGAGTCGGGCTTGGCGCATTAATGACTTCTCTGATCCGCCATCGTTTCGGCCGGTTCTGAACGACTTCAACGTCCGGATTGGACTCGATGATCGCTTTCATCATGCGTTCCGCAGTTCGGCGCGACACATCATATCTATTTTCGATGTACTTGTAGGAAATGCCATCATTCGATGCCTGCATTTCGTATAGGAGATTCAGCAAGGTCAGGTATTTTTGGTACATATCAGGTATATCTTCGGTTTGAATGGAGATGGGCTTCAAACATAATAAGAGATGCCTCAAACTTTGATTAAGGTCTTGTCGATGAAAAAAGCCAGATTGATGACACTATTTTGTCTCATTTTAACAGTTGGATGTTTGAATCCGGCGCGCGCTGACATTTCTGGCGCGCGCGATGTGGTGGTCAGCACGATCAATCACATCTACCATGACATCACAGTGGACTATGACTCCGAAGAAGCCCTGCGCGCCAGCGTTGCAGACAGTGTGGAGCGGCATCTGACTCCCGCGCTGGATTTTGAGAGGTTCACCAAACTGATTCTTGCCAAGCATTGGAAAGGCGCGTCGGTGGAGCAGCGCGAGCGGTTCACCGATATCTTGAGGGGGTATCTGTACCGGACCCTGACAAAGGCCATTATCGAACATAAGCAAGTCATTGTCTCCTACCGGGAAAGCCTTGATGTCAAGCCGGCAAAGCCGGGTCGAAACGAGGATCGGGCAATTGTGAGTGTTGTTGTGGACACCGGATCAGAGGGCAAGGTGTACATTGATTTTCGAATGGGAAGAATCAACGGCGCGTGGCAGGCTTATGATGTCATTGTCCAGGATGTCAGTTTCGCAATCAACTATCGGGCGATTCTGAATTCTGAGATCAAGCGGCACGGCATCGAAGAGGTGGCGGAGAGTTTCGCTTCCAAACTCACTTACTGACGCTTCAGCCGGTTCGAAGTTCTGATCAGCAGACAGGACGAGAATCGAATTCAAAGCCCCAGACCCTCTGCAACCCGCGCCAGGCGCGTAACTCCGGACAGGACGCCCGGCGCCTTGATGATTCTTGGCCACGGCTTGAATGACAGGTCGTCCAATGCGGTATTTCCCTCACTGGACCCAAGCACTTTCTGGCCGACTTTCATGCCGAAATAGCTGGACAGCGTGATGCCGGACCCGCAGTATCCCATCGCGTAATAAAGGTTGTCCTGAACGCCGATGTGCGGACTGATGTCGGTCGTATAGGCAACGTATCCAACCCATGCATAGGAGACTTTGGTTCCAGCCAGCTGCGGATAGACAGTCAGCAGTTGCTTGTACAGCGTTTCAGCGCCGGCTTTGGAATTGGCTTCGGTGAAAGTGACCCGTCCGCCAAACAGGACTCGCCTGTGATCCGGCGACAGACGGAAATAGTTGCCGATAAGTCTGGTATCCGATATGACGCGGGCCCTCGGATTCAGCGTCCGGCAGATCTCTTCGGATAATAATTCTGTTGCGATCTGAAAGCTGCCGATCGGCAGAATCCGCCGATCATGCCAGGCGAAATGCGGACCGGTGTAGCCGTTGGTTGCCAGCACAACATCGGTGGCATCGACACTGCCTCGATCGGTGTGCAGACGGAAACCGCTGGATTTGCGCTCGATTGAATTGACCTGGCATCGGTCCGCCACCATCGCGCCGCTGCCGATGACACGGCTCAGCAGCTCCAGATGATATTTTCCAGGATGAATGCTGCCGTGCGCCGGAAGCACGCAGCCACCGTGAAAAAGCTCAGAGCCGATCTCGGCGCTCTGCTCCGATCTCGGCACCATGTGGTACTCGAATTCAATCTCTTTGGGTGTCGCCGCGAACTCTTTCGCCTTCCTGTCGTACGCGCGTTGCGAATGCACGCCCAGGAAACGTCCGCAGCGCACCCAGTCGCAGTCGAGATTCTCCTCGTCAATCAAATTTTCCAGATAAGCCAAGGCTCGATGGCCTTCCTGCACCATCTTCAGGGCTGTCGAATTGCCGAACCGCTTCGCCAGGCGCGCATGCTTCGGTTTGTAGCTGGTGCCGGCCTGCCCGCCGTTTCTGCTGCTGCAGCCGTAACCCGTCAGCTCCTTTTCCAGCACCAGAGTCGAGCGCCCGCCGCGCGCAGTCTGAAGCGCGGCGTTGAGTCCGGTGTAGCCGGAACCGACGACCGCGACATCAACAGTGCGCGGCAGATCGGACTCAGTCAGGGACTGCCGAGGCGCTGCCTCCCACCAGTAGGGGATGTCCTGAAAATCCTCTGTGTAGATGTTCAAATTGACTCCGAATCCGCTGCATTGATTCAACGGAACTGCAGACGGATTATAGTGTTCACAAAATCCACTTCGGTCATGCGATAACCCAATTGCGATAAATTGCGCAATGCACATCGCTTGACTGTGAAACGGATTCGCAAATCAGATAACATTAGCGCATTCTTTCACTGACGGACTATGCACAGATGAGACGAAACCTCGGTAATACGGATATTGAACTTTTTCCAGTCGGGCTTGGCGCGATGCCGCTTGGCATCCGCGGAAATCTGCCGATCGAAGATGCGGTTGATGTCATTCACGCTGCGGTCGAGGCCGGCATCAACTTCATTGATACGGCCAATGTCTACTGCACCGACAATCAGGATATTGGCCTGAACGAACGCACGATCGCACAGGCGCTCAAATCGATAGACAGCGACGGCATTGTGGTCGCGACAAAAGGCGGGCTGGTCCGTCCTCAAGGGCGCTGGGAGCGAAGGGGATCGCCTCAGCATCTGCGCGGCGCCTGCGAGAAGAGTCTCAAGGACCTGGATGTTGAAGTCATCACCCTTTACCAGCTGCACGCGCCTGATCCGCTTGTTCCATTCGCCGATTCGGTCGGCGAGCTTGCGAGGCTTCAGTCGGAAGGCAAGATATTGCATATCGGCCTGTCGAACATTGACCGCGATCTGCTTGAGGAGGCGATGGATATCACGACGATCACTTCGGTTCAGAATCGCTGCAACATCAATCATCGCGCTGATTTGACCAATGGATTTGTTGATTATTGCAATGAAAATTCTGTAAGCTATATCGCTTACAGCCCGATGGGCGGCGGTGGCGGGCACCTGGGTCTTCGCAATGTTCCTGAGCTTTCGGAAATAGCCGAGCAGCAGGAAACCACAGTCTACCAGGTTGTGTTGGCATGGCTGCTCAAGAAGAGCGACAACATTCTGCCGATTCCCGGCGCCAGCCGAATTCCCAGCGCGGTCAGCAGCGCGCATGCCGCGAACATTGCGCTGTCGGATGATGAGATGATGCGTATTGATGGGATTGGGGGGTCATAAAGTCCCGTCAGAAAAATAAAGCCAGCCGTGAGCCAAATCATCTGCAATCGATGAATGCACCTCACTGGCAGAAAAGCATTGGCAGTCTGCCTGAAAGTGAACTCTTCCAGTTCAAAATCGAATAGCCATGTACGACCGTCTTGCTGCATCACCGGATGAAATCGCGAGATTCTGCCAGCGTTGGCGCATCACCGAGTTTTCGTTGTTTGGTTCAGTACTGCGTGACGATTACAGCGAAGACAGCGACATTGACGTGATCGTTGAGTTCGAATCGGCCTGCGTACCGGGGCTCGAGTATTTCGAAACGACATCCGAATTGTCGGCTTTGCTCGGGCGACCCGCGGACGTAGTTACCCGATCAATGGTCGAGCGAAGTGAAAACTATGTTCGTCGCAAGGAAGTCCTGGAGTCTGCAGAGATCATCTATAAAACCGGATGGGGATGAGTTTTTGACACTCCGCGAATGGAGCCGAGTTAGAAAGCAAACGCAGGTGACAACGCAGAAGCTACGGCCACGGGCGAATTGGCATGGATTTTGAAACCCATTCACTCATGCCGCCCGTCGCATCATAGACTTCGCTGAAACCCACACCCTCGGAAAGAAAGTGGCTGATCACCTGCGATCGGTTGCCGACCTCGCAGATGATCACAACCGGCTCGCTGGGCTTGGCGATCTGAAACAGCTGGCTGAGCCACCCATTGAGATCGTAGTTGCCTCTGTGATCAAAGAAAGTCATAAGGTAACTGTCAGGAATGACGCCCGTTGCGCGCCATTCTTCCGGCAGTCGAACGTCAATCACCGGCACACCTTGCTCGATCAACTGCCGCAATTGCTGCGAGTTGATCTTCTCAGCATCTGCGCTCGCATCACCGAAGAGAAGAAGTGCGCAGATCAATCCAATCGCGAAGATTGCAAGCGGGTTATTTTCTAAGCACGCTCTTCTCATACAGATTCAGGAATTTGCCATTCGGGTCATAGCGCGCCTTGAGCGCCCAGTATTCGTCGCTTCGGTAAATGTTCCAAAACTCCCCCTCTTCGAAGTACGCGTCGGAATAAAGCGATTTGATGCCACCAAGTTCGGTTGTTTTTTCTTCAATTTTTCGGTTCAGGTAGCCGGGCGCCCGCTTCTCCCGGGACTTGACGGAGTCCCAGAAACCGAAATTGACGTATGTTGCATCCGGCTTCATCGGAAACAGCGGAAACCGAGCCGATTTCTCGCCGGTGCCGATCGGACAGATCCAGATCGGCAGCACACCGACCTCGCACAGCAGGAATTCGAGAAACTCATTCGCATTCTCAATCGGAATATCGATGTCCTGAATCACCGATTCCGGGTGAAATCCACCCAGCCGGTTCAGTGTCTTTGTCACGCCCCATTTGGAATTCCAGCGCATCACTTTCGTATAGGTGCGCGAGTTCAGCCGCTTCCTGCCAACCAGCCTTCGCATGAATCCATTCTGGACATGCAGATTCTTTGAACACCAGAACCAATCCGTATCCCAGCGCCAGATATAGTCTCTGACCGTCAGGTAATCGGTCTGTTTTTCGGGGATGGACTTGTAGTAGATGTCAAGGTAGGTGTAATCGCTGACAGAGGGGGCCGAGTCTGTGAACTGACCGATCGTGAGATAGTGCTCATTCGGTCCGAAAACGCTTCCATCCAGAAAGTCAATGTCAGAGCTGCGAAGCGCGGCGATGACTCCGAAAAACTCCTCCGCATCCTGATAGCGGGTGTGATTGAGCTTGACATAGGGCTTGACCGGCAGCGCGGGAGTCTTGAGTTTCAGCAGATAGCCAAGTGTGCCATAGGAATTGGGCAGTCCATAATAGAGGTCTGCATGCTCATTGTCAGGAGTGCAGTGAACGATCGATCCATCGGCCAGCAGCACTTCCATCTCGATAACCGATTCGTGCGGCAGTCCGTATCGAAACGAGGTGGATTCGATGCCGATGCCGGCGATGGCGCCCCCGATGGTGATGGACTTGAGCTGCGGGACCACCAGCGGCATCAGACCGTATTCGAGCGTTGCATCCACCAGCTTGCCGTAAGGATTCATTCCCTCGGAAGTGAGCGTCTGACTGTCTGCATCGATTGCAAGCAGATGGTTGAAATCGCGTACGGAAAGCTCCTGATTCCGGCCGGCCTCGCGATCTCGAAAGAGGTTGGACGTGTCCTTTTTCAGGCGCACCGCGGCATTGGCGGTGGCCTGCATCTGCCGCGCCAGGCGATCCCGACGCTCCGGATAGGAATCAGCAAAGACTGTCTGCAGCATAAGAAGAGAAAAATTCGGCCAGTCTACTGACGAAGGCCGGCTGTGATCGATACCAGTTGCCCGGTCACATCGGCCACCCGCTGCTCCGCAGACTCGTCGATGAGCCAGCCTTTCTCGTTGAACGACTGGCCGGCATTGGCCAGTCCGAACTGTCTGGGCATCACCAGCATCCCGAGATTGCCGAGTATGGCGCGTACGCTGACCAGCGTTCGCAGTCCGCCGAGCGCGCCCGGCGAGGCCGCCAGCAGGGCGACGGTTTTGCCGGTGAACGCAGCCAGCGAGGGCTCGTTTGGAACCGGCCGCGAAACCCAGTCGATTGCGTTTTTCAGCACCGCGCTGATCGCGCTGTTGTATTCAGGACAGCTCAGAAGCAGGCCGTGATTGTCGCACATAAGGCTTCTGAGCTTCAGCGCGTTGTCCGGAACCCCTTTCCGCTCCTCCAGGTCGCCATCATAGAGCGGTATGGGATAGTCCCGAAGATCAATCAAGGTGACATCAGCGCCCTGTTTCGCAGCGATCATAGCTGCGTTTCTCACCAGCATTTTGTTGAACGAGCGAGTTCTGGTACTGCCCGCAAAGGCAAGAATCTTCACCACGATGCGGCCCTTTCTGATTGGTTTGAAATGAAAGGCTTAATGATATAGCAACGCGGACGAGGCATGACACTGCGCCGCTGCCGCAGTCCGAAAATCCGCTGAGCGGCCGGTCTGAATCCGATTCGAATTTGCAGACATCTGTTTGCTATACTCTCAACTGATACTTCTTTGGCAAGGATTTCGCGTTGAATCACCTATCGCCTCATATTGATGATGCCCGACAGCCGAATCCGGGTTTGGGGCATTGTGCGAGTCCGCTCTTCATTTATTGAAGAGCAGTCGTTCAGACAGTTGAGAGATCGCAATGTGGGTCAGATGGTGGATACTGCTGATTCCGCCGCTGGTTGTTGGTTTCACGCTGGTTGCGGCATCCCAGTTCGTCTTTCTGCGGGCCAGCTTCTTTGAAGACCTCGGACTCGGGCGCGTTGGCGACGAGCTGGTCATAGGAAACTATGTGCAGTTCCTCACCGATGGCTTCTATCTCAAGATTCTCTGGGTCACTGTCAAGACCTCCGCGCTCGCGGCGCTGTCCACCCTGATATTGGGTTTTCCAGTCGCCTATCTGATTGCGCGGATGCGCTCCAGCTGGTCGATGATCCTGCTCGCGGGTATCGTCGTCTCAACCTTCATCACCATCGTGATCAAAGTCTACGGGCTGATCGTCATATTTTCCGCCGACGGGCTCTTCAATCGGACAATGCTCGGCATCGGCCTTTTCGACAAGCCTTTTTCAGTGTTCGGCAACGAGACCGGCGTGGTCATCGGCTTGATGCACTTCACCCTCGGATTCGGTGTCCTTCTCCTCTACAGCATCATTCAGACCATCCCAAGATCGCTGGAATCCGCCGCCCAGATTCATGGCGCTAACCGCTGGCGGGTCTACTACCGCATCATTTTGCCGCTGTCCCTGCCGGGTGTCACGGCAATGCTGCTGATGGTGTTCAACATGTGCATGGGGGCGTTCACTTCCGCGGCCCTTCTCGGAGGCGGACGGGTCTTCACGCTCCCCGTGATGATTCAGAGAATCGTCATGATGGATATCAAATATTCCATGGGGGCGACGATCGCCGCAGTGCTGCTGGTTTCGGTGATTCTGATCAACCTTCTGTCAATCTACCTGCTGCGGCGTTTGCGCGCCGCGCATCTCGTGGTGGTCTGAGGACTCGTTATGAAGATTCTCAGCTACCGAGCTCAAAAGCTGATCGGCCGGTTCTTCTTCGGACTCTACTGCTCTTTTTCCTACGTGTTTCTGCTGTCCCCCATACTGGTGGTGATCGGCACATCGCTGAACGGACCCACAGAAAATGTCGAGGCATCCTTCAAGTTTCCGCCGGATACGCTGTCGCTCTACTGGTACACCCAGATTCCCCAAGGGCAGATCGAGGCGCTGCTGCTGAGTTTCGTTCTCGCGACGATCGCCGCGCTGTGCGGCTGCCTGCTGGGCGTGCCGGCCGCGCTCGGCCTGGTTCGAAGCAATGTTCCCGGCAAGGCGCTGATCAGCGCGATATTCCGCGCGCCTTTGCAGATACCAGCGATCGTAACCGGCATCGCCTTCCTGCAGCTGTTCTACTGGATCGGAGATATCACCGGCTTTTACTGGCAGGGCTCTCTGCTGGGGCTTGCACTGGGTCACATATTCATTGCCACGCCCTATGTCGTCGGAACCGTCACCGCCATCCTGCAAAGATTCGACACGCGGCTGGAAGAGGCCGCAGTCATTCATGGAGCGTCACCCAGACGCGCATTTTTCCGCGTCACTTTGCCGGTGATCATGCCCGGTGTCTATGCGGGCGCCTTATACGCATTCATGGTCTCTTTTTCAGATGTTCCGGTTGCAATTTTTTTGAGCGCGCCTGGATACGTCACCTATCCAGTCGAGATATTCTTTGCGCTTGAGAACGATTTCGAGCCGAGCCTGATGGCGTCCGCGACACTGGTCATCATCATCTGCCTGTGCCTGCTGCTGCTGGTTCAGAAAGTGATCGGACTCGATGCGCTGCTTAAGGCAGGCGGTTCCCGCGGCGTGGGGTGATCGTTCAGAGCCTGTTCCGCCATTTCGCAAGATAAGAACCTGCTGCGAAATCTTATGAAATTATGGCTGCCAACGAGATTTGTTGTAAACTCTAATGACTGACTGAAAAGTTTGAGTGTGAAAATGAACGGACTTCGGACCGGTCTTCAGCCATTGATAAGCTGCAGCCGATCCGCGGGAGATGTTTGTCTCAGTCTGACAGTCAATATAGCTATTCGAATAACTGCAACGGAGGAAGTGAGAGATGATTAGAACAGCTAGAAATGCCGTTATCGGCGCGTTCATCGCGATGTTCCTGTCAACATCGGCCTTGGCAGCAGGCCACTTTGACGGTGTCACGCTGCTGGTTGGCACCTGGGGAGGTCTGTGGAAGGACAACCAGGTGGAGAACATCGTATCAAAGTTTGAAGCGGAAGGCGGCAAGGTCGAATTCGTAACCGGCTCCCCGGCCGCGAATTTCGCGAAGATCGTCGCCGCGCGCGGCCAGGCGCCATTTGATGTGGTGGAGATTCTTGCCGCCCAGGTCAAGGACTACCATGAGCTCGAAGTGCTGCAGCCACTGGATCTGAGCCTGATACCCAACACGGAGTTCCTCGCGGAAAGCCGCTATAACGAGTGGCTGGTGGGGTCGTGGGAGACTCAGGAAGTCATCTGCTACCACCAGGACAAGTTTGCAGAGGAGGGAATTCCGGTGCCAACAACCTATCGCGATCTGGTGCATCCGAAAATCGCCGGGCGGCTGCAGTTTCCTGACATCAACTCCGGCGGCGGCCTTCCCGGCCTGGCTGGAGTGACCTTCGCTGAAGGCGGCGACGAGACCAACATCGAGCCGGGCCTGAAGCTTGTCAAAGACATGAATGTCCTGAAATTCTGGGCCCGCGGCGGCGAGACCATGGCGCAGTTCGAGTCTGGCGACATCATCGCGGCAGTGGTTCATGCGGGCTGGTGCCTGCGCGCCAAGAAGCTTGCCGGACAGAATGTCACCAGTGTGCACCCGCGCATCAATGACGAGCTGGTGGGCGTCGCTTCCGAAGGCTGGTGGGGCGTGATGAAAAACAGCAAGAACGCCGAAGCCGCCCAGTGGTACATCAATCAGTTCATCAGTTCCGACTACCAGCTGAAGATGGCGACGAAAACCGGCCTGGTGCCCGTCAATCAGAGTGTCTTTGAAGCGATGGCGGAAGACCCGCTGGTTGCGGAGATGCTCGTGCTGGATCCTGAGAAGGTCGGGAGCCAGCTGAGAGTCGACTACTCGAAGGTCATCATCTCCGATTGGACTGACCAGTGGAACAGGGCGATAGCCGAGTAAGGTCATCATTGCGATAGAATCCGCTGCCTGCCGACAATGTCACAGCGCGTTGTTCTCAGGAATGTCACCAAGACATTCGGCAGTGTCGTCGCGCTGAAGACCATCAGCCTGGAGATCGAGGAGGGTGAGTTCATCACCCTTCTCGGTCCCTCCGGCTGCGGCAAAACGACCACACTCCGGCTGATAGCGGGATTCAACGACCCGGATCAGGGGCAGATTCTGCTGGGTGATCAGGACATCACCAGTCTGCCGCCGCAGAAACGGGAGATCGGCATGGTTTTCCAGGACTATGCGCTGTTTCCGCATCTCACCATCAAGGACAACATCGCGTTTCCGCTGGTGGAAAGACGCACACCCAAAGAGAAGATCAATGACCGGGTGAAAGAGCTGCTTGAGCTGGTGCGTCTGCCCGGCGTGGAAGATCGCTATCCCTCCGAACTGAGCGGCGGCCAGGCGCAGCGAATCTCGGTGGCGCGCGCCGTCGCTTATCCGCCGAGAGTCCTGCTGATGGATGAGCCCTTGGGCGCGCTTGACCTCAAGCTGCGCGAAGCCATGCAGCTGGAGCTGCGCAGAATTCAGCAGGAGCTTGAGATCACAACGGTGTTCGTCACCCACGACCAGACCGAAGCCATGAACATGTCCGATCGTATTGCCGTGATGAGGAACGGTGAGGTCGAGCAGGTGGGCACGGCGCGGGATATCTACAACTTTCCGCAGAGCTCTTTCGTCGCTGACTTTGTCGGACGCATCAATCTGGTTGATGCGAATCTGCTGAGCAGGTCTGGAGAGATCGCCGAACTCAATATTCTGAACGGCCTGAAAATACGCGCAAAGGTGGCCGCTGACGCAGAAGCGATGTCCAAAGCTCTCTGTGTCGGCATTCGGCCGGAAAATCTTGCGATCAGCAAGTCAGGGCGCGCGGATTCCCACGACAATCGAATTTCGGGCAAGGTCCTCAGCTCCACTTTCTCCGGCAATCTGCTGGATGTGTTTGTCGATGTCGGGGCCGGCAAGCCATTCCTGGTGGAGCAGCGGCCGGATCAAGTTCCGCTGGAGTCCGGCACCCAGGTTGAGGTGTGCTGGAACGCGGCGGACGCTTTGGTTCTGAGCGCAGAATAGTCCGGCAGCCGCTGATCACTCACTTCTTTCAATCTGTCCGGCACCTGCCGTGCCGGCAGTGATCCAACCGAATTGAGCACGTGAAGCGACTGCCACCCGCCATCGGCGCAATTTCGGTGATGGCGGCTTCAACGCTGTTCCTCGCCACCATGCAGGCGCTGGTGCGGCACCTCGGGCAGGATATCCACAGCTTTCAGATCACCTTTGTCAGCAGTGTTGTCGGGCTGACAATGCTCGCGTTGCTCTCCAGATTGGGAAAACAGCTGCTTTTCCAGTCGCAGCGCAGAAAACTGCTTGCATTCCGCGGCATGCTGGTTGCCGGCGCGAACTTGACATTCTTCTTCGGACTGACGCTGACACCGCTGGTTGAAGCCACGTCTCTCAGCTTTGTGGGGATTGTCTTCGCGGTGATCCTTTCGGTCGTATTTCTGCGGGAGGCCATGCATGCGCACCGCTGGATCAGCGTTGTTGTCACCTTCGCTGGAATCATTGCGATCCTGCGTCCGGGCTATATTGAAGCTTCCTTGGGAGCCTATGCCGTCCTGCTGGCTTCGCTGATCTGGGGGCTGGCGCTGGTCGTGTCGAAAGTTCTTGCCCGAACGGAATCACCGATTGTGATACTGGCATGGTCGCTCATCGTAACGAGTCTGGTTTCCGCGATCTTCGCCTTTCCGGTCTGGACGCCCATGACTTTCCAGCAGTCTGTTCAAAGTGTTCTGATCGGAATTTGCTGGACCGCCGGTCATCTCGGCATGACAAAATCCCTGAAGATGTATGATGCGACGGTGGTTCTGCCGGTGAACTGCACCAGACTTGTCTGGGCTGCCATAATCGGGCTGCTGGTTTTTCGGGAGTTTCCGGATTTCTGGACGATATTCGGCTCTGCGCTGATCGTGTTCGCCATCACCTACCTGTCGCAGTCCGAAGTGCGGAAAACCAATGCATCCGGATCAATTCAGATTGAGAGAAAAAAGAGCGGGCCTGGCCGATGAGGCGTGTGAGCCAGGCCCGAAGGGGTGTTCTGGATAATGTCTGCAGCGAATATTGAAACGGATCGGCGCTAGAAGTGATAGCCTCGCTCGTCGTGCGTGGAGACATCGAGCCCCTGCACCTCATTTTCCTCACTCACGCGCAATCCCCCGACCAGAAGACCGGTGACTTTGAAAACAGCATAAGTGATCACCGCGGCGTACACCACCGTCGCGGCCACTCCGATCAGCTGAATCATCACCTGCCCGCCGATGCTGCTGTCCATGCCCTGTCCGCTGAATATTCCGAGGTTCGCTGAAGCGAAGACACCGGTCAGTAGGGTGCCGACAATGCCCGCGACACCGTGAACCGGAAAGACATCCAGTGAATCATCCAGCCTAATTTTCTGCTTGATGATCTGAACCGAGCAATAGCAGATCGGTCCGGTGATGATTCCGATGATCAAGGCGCCTGCCGGTCCGACGAATCCTGATGCCGGAGTGATGGCAACAAGACCGGCAACCATGCCCGTCGCCGCGGCCAGGGCGGTTGCTGACTTGCGGATGAAATACTCAGTTGCGACGAATGCCAGCGCCGATGATGCGGCGCAGATGTGAGTGACCAGCATGGCCATGGCCGCGTCCTGATTGGCCGCGACCGCGCTGCCGCCGTTGAATCCGAACCAGCCGACCCAGAGCATTCCGGCTCCGATCATCGTCAATGTCATGTTGTGCGGCAGCATCGATCCGCTCGGAAACCCTTTTCGGTTGCCCAGCACGCAGGCGCCGATCAGCGCCGAGACGCCGGCGGTGATATGCACAACGTTGCCACCGGCAAAGTCAAGCACGCCGAGCGAGCCCAGCCAGCCGCCGCCCCACACCCAGTGTGCGATCGGCGCATACACGAACAGTATCCACAGGACGGTGAAAACGACCACAGCGGCGAACTTGATCCGTTCTGCGAAGCCGCCGATTATCAGGGCGACAGTGATGATCGCGAAGGTGACCTGGAACAGTGCGAAGGCAGATTCCGGCACATCCCCGGACATGCTTTCCTCAAGCACGCCCGCGAACAGGAATTTTCCAAGACCGCCGATGACGCCGTTGCCGAGGTCATCGAATGCCAGCGAATAGCCTGCGACAAGCCAGACAACGCTGACGACGCAGGTGATGGTGAAGCATTGCATCAGAATGGACAGAACGTTCTTGGCGCGCACCAGACCGGCGTAGAACAGGGACAGACCCGGTATGGTCATCATCAGCACCAGGGCTGTTGATGTGAGCAGCCAGGAAGTGTTGCCGGCACTGAGCGGATCTTCGGCAAATGCAGCCGGGCTGACCAGTATGAATGACAGGGTGATAATTCGAAGCAGATATTTCATAGATGATTCCGAGTTGGTGATTAAATTGCGCTGTCGTCCACCTCTCCGGTTCGAATTCGGATGACGTGTTCGAGTTCAGATACAAAAATCTTTCCATCCCCAATTTGCCCGGTCAGGGCTATTCTTCTGATCGTGTCGATCGCATCTTCGGCCCGGTTGGCCGAAACTGCAATCTCAAGTTTGATTTTCGGAACGAAATCGACGACATACTCTGCGCCTCGGTACAGTTCTGTATGCCCTTTCTGCCGCCCGAATCCTTTGACTTCGGAAACCGTCATTCCTTGAATGCCAATATCCGAAAGTGCTTCTCTGATGTCGTCCAGCTTGAACGGTTTGATAATGGCAGTTACGAGTTTCATGTGCTTTTCTCCACAAGTTGAGTTCAATAGTATTTACAGCAATTATCATGCCAGTTTTTTCGCATGAATATCCTGTTATTTTCTATGCAAACGCACCGAATTGGTGCATTTGTTCGAAATGGATGCGCGTTTGGCGCGCGATTCGGTTGGACCGGAGGGAATCCGAATGGTTTGGGGATCAGCTGAGGCGGGTGAAGCCCGTGATCACACCGACTGCAGGAAAGCCATCAGCGACTGATTGAATCGTTCGGTCTTTTCAACGTTGGATAGATGCGCGGCGCCTTCAATGACCGTCATGCTTGAGCCCGGGATGCGTTCGTGCATGACGTGCGACTCCGCGACTGGGGTTGCGAGGTCCTGATCACCTGCAATGATATGAGTTGGAACCGCGATCTCGCTCAGGCGGTCCTCATAATTCAGTTGATAGATCGCATGACAGCAGCCTACGTACCCATAAACCGGTGTGTTTAGAAACTGTGCTCGAACATTCTGATATTCTTTTGGATTTTCGGCGCGATAATTTTCGGTAAACCATCTTTCCATGGCAAAATCGACCAGGTGATGCATTCCGAATCGCTCTCCGGTCTTGATTCTGTTCTGCCAAAGCTCCTTCATCTCTTCCCGAACAACTGACATCGTGTTGCAAAGAGTCAGGCTCTTCAGCCGCTCAGGCGCCTCAAGCGCAAGCCCTTGGCCGATCATGCCGCCCATCGAAAGCCCAACCCAATGCACCGTGTCAATTTCAAGCGCGTCCAGCAATGCGAGCGCGTCACTGACCAGCAGACTCATGGTGTATGAGCCGGGCGGCGCACTGGACTCTCCGTGCCCGCGCGTGTCGTAACGCAGCAGACGAAACTTTTCGCCGAATGTGCTGATCTGCGGATTCCACATGATCAGGCTGGAGCCGAGCGAGTGACTCAGCGCCACGGCATCACCTGCTGAATTGCCGGTGATCTCGCAATGGGTTTCGATGTCATTGGTTCGAATTTTCATGTCAGCGCCTGTCAATTCCTGAGTGTGAACTGCTGATGATAAAGACGGTCATCATCCTCAAATTGTACTTTCGGGCCCGCTTCCCAACGCGACCAGTCGATCGGCGGAAACCGGATCGCAGTCTCGTCCTCAATTCGGTCTGGAACATGGGTCACATCGAGAAAATTGCAGAATTCGACTGCATCGCGATAAAGTGCGGCGCCGCCGATGAACCATACAGATTCGCAGTTCGCGTGTTCCACTGCCTGCCTCAGAGTTGGATAATGCTCAGTTTGCGGATGGCCGGTGCGCGTGACTACAATGTTCTGTCGCTGCGGCAAAGGCCGGCTGGGCAGTGACTCCCAGGTCTTGCGTCCCATGATGACAGTCGAATCAAGAGTCAGGCGTTTGAAGCGCCGCATGTCTGCGGTATAGTGCCAGGGAATTCTGCCATTGAGTCCGATGACATGATCGGCAGTCATGGCGACGATTATCCTGCCGTTTCCAATCACCGGAGCAATCGTTCAGACGGCCACTCGAAACTTGATTGCTTCATAGGGAGTGTAGTTGGAAATGCGGAAAATGTCCAGAATCTGCTCGGTGGTGGCATCTAGAATTTTTTCGATGTCTTCCAACGACCGGATTGAATCTGATATTTGGAGCTGTGGCAGGGCACGCGGCACGCGCTTCAGCTGTTCAAGCAATCCGGGCACATGATCAAATTCAGCATCTGCGCCATCCGGTTTGCAGGTGTAGACGTGTGCATCAACCAGCGTATGGGCGAAAATTCCGGCTCTGATGCCAGTCAGATGAGAGAACAGTTCAAGAATCAGCGCGTAGCCGGCGATGTTGTAGGGAACACCGATTGCGACATCCGCACTGCGCTGAGTCAGGTGCAGACATAAGACGGGCTCGCCCTCCTCGTCAAGCTGCACATTCATCACCCATAACGCGTGGCAGGGAGGCAGGTAGCTATTCTGCGCGTTGGACGGCGCCCACGCGGAAACCACATGCCGCCGGCTCATGGGGTTGTTCTTGATTTGCTCCAGAACCCAGGCGATCTGATCATTGGTCTGTCCATTCGGACTGTCGGGCACCGGAAAATAGCGCCAGAAATTCCCGTAGGCGCTCGGCACATAGCCTTTTTCATCGGCCCAAGGGTCCCAGAATTTGCAGCCGTGCTTGCGCAGCAGTTCGATATTGGTGCTGCCAGACAGGAACCACAGATTTTCTATCACAATATTCTTCCATGAGATTTCCTTTGTCGTGAGCAGCGGGAAGCCATCTCGAAGATCAATTTCGTAGTTGTAGTTGAATGTTGACAGCGTATCGACACCGGTGCGGTTTTCCTTGCGGCGGCCGTTTTCGATGACGTGTCTTACGACATCCAAATACTGTTTCATGACGTTGGATTGCGTTCAGAATGAGTGGCAATGCCTGGGTGGGGCGCTATTTTCACTTCGATATTTTAGCCCTAACAAAGCTGACCTTGCACTCAGCTGCTGTCAGGAAGGAGGTTGGCCGGCATACGGCGGTTCTCTTTCTTTCCGCCCCCGCAATTGACTTGAAGCGATTCGACGAGAGTCAACCGCTGATTTCGAAATCCTAATCTGAGGAGCGCAGGAAGCATCCGACACACCAATTTATTTCAGCGGATTCGATCAAACCATGACGACTCGCGCGCACCTTTCAAGAAACAACCGTCCCATTGCCAAACAGATACTGATATGAGGCCGTTGCAATTCCTAACATCACTTATTAATGTTGGGGATTCAGCCAATGGCGGCCCGAAACTTCAAGATTCAAGGCGCCGTCTTCTTTTTATAAGCCTGTTTATCGTTCGAATTATTGGTAACTGTTTGGCAGTCCATTTATCTGCCTGACATCCAAACCAGTGATGCTGCTGATCTTCTGTGCTGACATTCCCTCCTGCAGCAGCTTCTCAGCAACCTCATGGGCTTTTTCCTGCAACCCTTGCTGCCGTCCCTCCTCTTGACCAATCTGCCGTCCTTCCTCTTGACCAATCTGTCGGCCTTCCTTGAGCCCAATCTGCTTGCCTTCCTCGACAATGTCGGGTCGTTTGACCCAGTTCCATTCTTTCGCTAATTCCTGCATCGCGCTATCTCCGGGCAGTTGTTCGTTTATGTATCTCATCAGGTCACCTATTTTATACTCGCGTCTCACCGCGGACAGGTAGATGGCGCACTGGCGGACCAAGGCCATGCGCTGGATCTCAGGCAGCGGCGCGCACTGCTCCGCCGCATTGGCAATGGTCTTCCGGTCCGCAGTCCACACCCGCCCCATGATCGAGAGCGGCACCTGCGCGCTCAGCGGCAGGGCCGTCAGGCTCCGGAAGGTGTTCTTATCCGTCAGGTCGATCACCACCGGCTCGAACTCAATCATGTTCCTTGAGAAGCGCCCGATCAGCTCCGCCGGCACTTTCAGCTTTTCCTGCTGGTAGTGCTGGAATGATTTGTATCTTGGAAAGCCTTTCGTTCTGCCATGGTACAGGGCGATCGGGATCACCGCCGGCGCGTGGCGCTCGAAGCAGTTCTTCTGATAGAGCAGCAGCTGCCCCATCATCCGGTGGTCGTCTTCGCTCTTGTGCTCGATGACGATGCTGACAGTCACCCGCGCGCTTTCTTTGAGCTTCACCGACAGGAGAAGATCAGCTTCCAGGCTGTTGGACGCGTCGCTGTCTTTGAGCCTGGTCCACCGCTTCGGCTCCAAGCGGATGGTGTCGAGGTCGAACAGCGACAGTTGGTCCGGCTCGAAAGCCAGTCTCAGCAGCGATTCGGCCTGCGTCTCGGTTTCGAACTGCTCCGAGAAAAAGTTGCTGTGAATATTCCCTGTGTGTCGCTTGCCAGTGTTTTCTGTCTTTTTCTCTTCTTTCATTGCATACTCCGTGCATGACTTTTTTGTTTACGCACTGCCCTTGTAACAGAAGAATTGGAAAAAGTCCACAATAAATGTGTTCTCCAGCCTGACACATTTTTTTCTCCGACTGGAAACATGCGGAATTTGAGGTGTTTACCGGGTAAACACACCAAAAAAAGCGAATTTTGGTGCGCAAAAGTGGCCTAGGTGCACCAAAAGTGGTCTACTTTTCGTCTCACCGGCGAATGCGAGACTTGCGGAATTTAGTTCACAAGCGCGGTGAATTTGTGGGAAACAGCCGCTGTCATGGAGCGAGCCGATAGACAAACAGAGTCTGCTCTTCAAACTCCCGCAGCTGGATCTGAAGCAATTCGACGAGAGTCAACCGCTGATTTCGAAATCCTAATCTGAGGAGCGCAGGAAGCATCCGACACGCCGCTTGGTTTTGGCGGATTCGTTCAAACCATGACGACTCGCGCGCACCTTTCAAGAAACAACCGTCCCATTGCCAAACGGATACTGATATGAGGCCGTTGCAATTCCTAACATCACTTATTAATGTTGGGGATTCAGCCAATGGCGGGCCGAAACTTCAAGATTCAAGGTGCCGACTTCATTTTGTCAGCACGTTATCTGCTCAAAACGTCAATTACTGTTTGGCAGTCCATTTATCTGCCTGACATCCAAACCAGTGATGCTGCTGATCTTCTGTGCTGACATTCCCTCCTGCAGCAGCTTCTCAGCAACCTCATGGGCTTTTTCCTGCAACCCTTGCTGCCGTCCTTCCTTGAGTCCAATCCGCTTGCCTTCCTCGACAATGTCGGGTCGTTTGACCCAGTTCCATTCTTTCGCTAATTCCTGCATCGCGCTATCTCCGGGCAGTTGTTCGTTTATGTATCTCATCAGGTCACCTATTTTATACTCGCGTCTCACCGCGCACAGGTAGATGGCGCACTGCCGGACCAAGGCCATGCGCTGGATCTCAGGCAGCGGCGCGCACTGCTCCGCCGCATTGGCAATGGTCTTCGGGTCCGCAGTCCATACGCGTCCCATGATCGAGAGCGGCACCTGCGCGCTCAGCGGCAGGGCCGTCAGGCTCCGGAAGGTGTCCTCATCCGTCAGGTTGATCACCACCGGCTCGAAATCGATCATGTTCCTTGAGAACAGATTGATCAGTCCGGCCGGCACTTTCAGTCTTTTCTGCTGGTAGTGCTGGAAGGTCCTGTACCTTGGAAAGCCCTTGGTCTTGCCATGGTACAGGGCGATCGGGATCACCGCCGGCGCGTCGCGCTCGAAGCAGTTCTTCTGATAGAGCAGCAGCTGCCCCATCAGCTTGTTGTCGTCGCTGCTCTTGTGCTCGATGACGATGCTGACGGTCACCCGCTTTCCTTCTTTGAGCCGCACCGACAGCAGAAGGTCGGCCTCCTGGCTGTTCGGGGCGTCGCTGTCTTTGAGCCGGGTCCACCGCTTCGGCTCCAGGCGGATGGTGTCAAGATCGAACAGCGCCAGCTGCTGCGGCCCGAAGGCCAGCCTCAGCAGCGATTCGGCCTGCGCCTTGGTTTCGAACTGCTCCGAGAAAAAGTCGTTATGTATGTTTCCTGTGTGTCGCTTGCCATTTCCAGTCTTGTCGTTTTCTTTCATTGCGCACTCCGTGCATGATGTTTTTGTTTACGGACTGCCCTTGTAACAGAAGGTTTGGAAAAAGTCCACAATAAATGTGTTCTCCAGCCTGACACATTTTTTTGTCCGATTGGAAACATGCGGAATTTGAGGTGTTTACCGGGTAAACACACCAAAAAAAGCAGTTTTTGGTGCACAAAAGTGGTCTAACTGCACCAAAGGTGGTCTATTCACACAAAAAGTGGTCTACCCTTCGCCTCGCCGGCGAATGCGAGACTTGTGGGATTTAGTTCACAAGCGCAGTGAATTTGTGGGAAACAGCGGCTATAGGTGGGAAACAGCCGCTGTCATGGAGCGAGCCGATAGACAGACAAAGGCCGCTCTTCAAACTCTCGCAGCAAAAAGTTGAAGCAATTCGACGAGAGTCAACCGCTGATTTCGAAATCCGAAACTGAGGCGCGCAGGAAGCAGCCGGCACACCACTTGGCTTCGGCGGATTCGTTCAAACCATGACGACTCGCGCGCACCTTTCAATAAACAACCGTCCCATTGCCAAACGGACACTGATATGAGGCCGTTGCAATTCCTCACATCACTTATTAATGTTGGGGATTCAGCCAACGGCGGGCCGAAACTTCAAGATTCAAGGCGCCATCTTCTTTTTTTATAAGCCTGTTTATCGTTCGAATCATTGGTGACTGTTTGGCAGCACATTTATCTGCCTGACATCCAAACCAGTGATGCTGCTGATCTTCTGTGCTGACATTCCCTCCTGCAGCAGCTTCTCAGCAACCTCAAGGGCTTTTATTTCCTTGCCTTCCTCGACAATGTCGGGTCGTTTGACCCAGTTCCACTCTTTCGCTAATTCCTGCATCGCGCTATCTCCGGGCAGTTGTTCGTTGACATATCTCATCAGGTCACCTATTTTATACTCGCGTCTCACCGCGGACAGGTAGATGGCGCACTGCCGGACCAGGGCCATGCGCTGGATCTCAGGCAGCGGCGCGCACTGCTCCGCCGCATTGGCAATGGTCTTCCGGTCCGCAGTCCACACCCGCCCCATGATCGAGAGCGGCACCTGCGCGCTCAGCGGCAGGGCCGTCAGGCTCCGGAAGGTGTCCTCATCCGTCAGGTCGATCACCACCGGCTGGAACTCGATCATGTTCCTTGAGAAGCGCCCGATCAGCCCCGCCGGCACTTTCAGCTTTTCCTGCTGGTAGTGCTGGAATGATCTGTATCTTGGAAAGCCTTTCGTTCTGCCATGGTACAGGGCGATCGGGATCACCGCCGGCGCGCGGCGCTCGAAGCAGTTCTTCTGATAGAGCAGCAGCTGCTCCATCAGCCGGTGGTCGTCTTCGCTCTTGTGCTCGATGATGATGCTGACCGTCACCCTTGCGCCTTCCTTGAGCCGCACCGACAGCAGAAGGTCGGCCTCCTGGCTGTTCGGGGCGTCGCTGTCTTTGAGCCGGGTCCACCGCTTCGGCTCCAGGCGGAGGGTGTCGAGGTCGAACAGCGCCAGCTGCGCCGGCTCGAAAGCCAGCCTCAGCAGCGATCCGGCCTGCGCCTTGGTTTCGAACTGCTCCGAGAAAAAATCAATGTGAATATTCCCTGTGTGCCGCTTGCCATTATCTGTCTTGTCATTCTCATTCATCGCGTTCTCCGTACATGAGGCTTGTTGCGAACTGCCCTTGTAACAGAAGGTTTGGAAAAAATCCACAATAAATGTGTTCTCGAGCCTGACACATTTTTTCTCTGACTGAAAACATGCGAAATTTGAGGTGTCTACCGGGTAAACACACCAAAAAAAGCGAATTTTGGTGCACAAAAAGTGGTCTAGGTGCACGAAAGTGGTCTACCTCTCACCTCACCGGCGAATGCGGGGTTTGCGGGATTCAGTTCACAAACGCAGTGAATTTGTGAGAAACAGCGGTTATATGTGGAAAACAGCCGCTGTCATGGAGCAAGCCGAGCAGCAGGAGTGGACGCTCTTTAAGCGCCGCAACTGTATCCGAAAAGAATTCGGCAGGAATGTGATCGGATCGCTCAGTCTGGCTGAGATTGAGTTCCGACACTTAAGTTCTGGCCGGGTTTCAGGCAGTACTGGGTTTGCTTGACCTTTGAATTCAGCGCGGCTCTGTCTGCAATCGTATCCGTAAATCGTCCGCATTGGCGGCAGATTGCTGCCTGTGATCCGGTGAATGGCTCATACCGGATTCAAATCCAAGGCTGGCGCGATCGTCAGCCTTTCTTCGATTCGGATTTGAAGTACTCTTGGATGACATTGCGGGCGAGTCTCGCCGGTTTGACCCGCCATTTGTCGATGTTGACGACAACCGCGGCGACTGCGATCTTATCCGTGCCTGAATCCCCATAGCCGACAAACCACTCCGTTCTGCCCTTCGGGTTGTATCCGGTCAGTGAACCAGTTTTTCCACCAACCTCCAAATCAGCCCTCGATCCTTTGAAGAAGGTTTTGAAATGCTTGCGGGCCGAGCCTCTTTCAACGGTTGCGCGCATCAGCACCCGCAGTTTGTCGGTGCTTTCCTTGTCAAGCACTCGAACGGACTTCGGTTCAGAGCTGTAAAGAAGCGGGCCCGTCAGGTCGACCGCGAAATCTACCAGATTCGGCTCAATCAATACACCGTCATTGGCAACGACCCCCGCAAGCATCGCCGCGTGAACGGGAGAGATGGTGGTTTTTCTGGTGAACCCCGATGCCGCTTCAGCGACAGACCATTCATCCTCGGCTGAAAATCCAGTCTTGCTCGCCTCAAGTGAGAAGTCTGTCGGCACCGGGCTGTTGAAGCCGAATCTGTCTGCATAAGTGCGAAGGTTCTCAGCGCCGACGTCAAAAACGCCAATCCTGCCGAAAACTGTATTGATCGAGAGCGCAAACGCATGGCTCAGCGTTGCTTTTTTTGTGCCTCTTTTATTCTTATGCTGAAGCACATTCTTCTTGTAAAGCGAGGTGTTTTTTCCGTTGTACAGATAGTCTGTGCTTGGATTGGCAACCCCCGTATCGATCGCTGCGGCAGCGGTGATGATTTTGAAAATTGAGGCGGCTGGAAATTGCGAATGAACTGCCAGATTGTGTTCCAAACTGTTGTCTCTCACAAAACTCGACATCGCCAGTATTCGGCCGGTGTGTGGCTGCAGGGCCACCACGGCGGCGTAGTCCGGCCTGTGCTTCGAAATCAAATCGTCGATGTAGGAGTTGAGTTCGGGTTCAATGTTGTAGTGGACGATCGCATCAAACTCCGTGTCTTCGGCCGAGATTCTGACAAGGCTCGGAAATTCGTTGGCGCCGATGTCTTCGGAAATTGATTCGGCCAGATGATGCTTCTCAATTCCCCAAACCTGCTCAAGGTCGCGGCTGGTCTCAAGCGGAGAGTCCGGAAACAGCATGAACACCGCGAAAACAACGCTGGCAAGAACGAGCTTGGCAGTCCATGAGATGATGGTCGACAAAATGGATCGCTTGTCGGTCTGGTCGATTGCTCCGGGAAAAACCGACTGCGAATGTCGCATTTGATACGACTGACGGCGCCTATACTGATTTGGCTGATTGGAATGATAATTGCGCGGCATGGGATACGCTCGATTAAATGCTCGCCACCAAATGCTAAGGTCGAAATTTTTCTTACTGAAATTTTACTTGAACTAGGCTCGACTGTTTAGCAAAAAAACGACGCGGCCGTCGGAAAAACGCACCGAAACCCTACCATTTTCAATAATTTGGGCTGTGTTTGAAGCTGACGCGTCATAGCGAATGGCATCTTGAACAAGGTGGGTGGCATCTCCTTCAATAATTTTGAGCGGCGCATTCCTGTCCGCATAGGCGCGTGCGAAACTGAACGCAACCTTCGCGCCCGCCTCCGTACTGATTGAGAAATCATCGCCGCAAGGAACTCGGTTCCAGTTTGACTCTGTCTGGTTCTGAGGCTCGAAGCGCCAATCTGACACTGGCGCTTTCAGCCAGGACTGCAGGCTGTCAACCGCACTTTCGATCAATACAGCCTGTATCTCGGCAAGTCTTGCACCGACTGGATAGGGAACGGACTCAGACAGCAGAGTGTCGCCGGCGTCAAGGGAGTCGGTCACCTTGTGAATCGAGACACCGGTATCTGCCTCTCCCGATTTCAGCTGCCAGAAAATCGGATCAGCGCCTCTGTACTTCGGCAATCTTGACGGATGAATGTTGAGACAGCAGCTGCGCGCAATGCTGATCACAGAGGCTGGCAGTTTTCTTGGATAGCAGGACAGAATGAAAATATCTGCCGAGCGCGCTGTGAGAAAATCTGCCAGCCGCTCGACATCATTTATGAAAAAGAGAACTGGAATATCGCGGCTCCTGGCAAGTTGAAGGATTTCGGGTGGACTGGAACCGAACAGAAGCGCGTTCCTGTTGGCCGAAAATTGCTGGGAAGGCGGGTATCCCGCGATGACAATTCCGTTCAGCAGGCATTTCTTTCTCAGCAAACTCTTCAGCGTGTGCAGGGTGAAATGACTCAGTGAGCCAAGCAGGACGATGCTGGCGCTGTCGGCCGTCATGGTTGAAGACTTGCCTCGATCAGTTCAGGAACGGCACTCTCATGCCTCGTTGCACCGCCGGCCGTTCTGACAGGGAATCGAACCACCGTTTCACATTCGGATAGGTGGCAAGATCAATTTCCTGCCACCCGAATCGTGCAGCCCACGGATAGATCGCCATATCGGCAATCGAGTATTCGTCTGCAACGAACTCCACATCTGCCAGGCGCTTGTCCAAGACTTTGTAGACCTGATCTGCGATATTATCGAAACGATCAATCGCGTAAGGCACCTTCGTCTTGGCGAATTTGCGGAAATGGTGCAGCTGACCCAGCGCCGGTCCGAAATTGCCCATCTGCCACATCAGCCACTGCAGAATGACCGACTGCCTGACTGAATCGGTACTCCAGAACTGGCCTGTTTTCTGTGCGAGGTGAATGAGAATGGCGCCGGATTCGAAGATCGGCAGCGGCGCGCCGTCATTGCCTTCAGGGTCTACGATGGCGGGAATCTTGTTTGCCGGGCTGATGGCAAGAAACGATTCAGCGAACTGCTCGCCTTTGCCGATATTGATTGAGTGAACGTCGTATGGGAGATTCATCTCCTCCAGCGCGATTGAGATTTTCCTGCCGTTGGGGGTGCCCCAGGTGTAGAGCTGAATATTGGAATTCGACACAGTCTCAGCCTCCGATGGATCAATTTTTCACAAACAGCTTGCGCGGATAGTTTGCCAGAAGCTGCGGTCCGCTCTCCTTGACCACGAAACTCTCGGTGATTTCAAATCCCCAGTCATCAGCCCAGATCGCAGTCATGAAGTGGAATGTCATGTTCTCCTTGAGCTCGCTCCGGTCTCCCAGCCGCAGGCTGATGGTGCGCTCGCCCCAGTCCGGCGGATAGCTGAGCCCGATCGGGTATCCCGATCGACCGTCCTTGCTGATGCCGTGTTTGCTGAGGGCCTTGTTGAATGCGATGATGATGTCTTCGGCAGCATTGCCGGGTCGCGCGGCCTCAAGACCGGCAGCCATGCCGTCGAGCACCGCGCTTTCGGTGCTGAGGAATTCATCGGGCGGATTGCCGAGGTAGATTGTTCGGCAAAGCGGACAGTGGTAACGCCGATGGCAGCCGGCAATCTCAAAAAATGTGCCTTCATTAGCTTTCAGCGGCAGATCATTCCAAGTCAGATGCGCGGCTGCGGCATCAGCGCCTGAAGGCACCATCGGAACGATCGCCGCATAGTCACCGCCGTGGCCGTCGGCCCCCATCATCGCAGTGTGGTAGATTTCCGCAATCAGCTCATTCTTCCGCATGCCGGGCTCGATGATTTCGAAGATCTTCTTGTGCATCTCTTCCACAATGCGCCCGGCGCGCCGCATGTAAACCAGTTCCTGCTCTGACTTGACGGCGCGCTGCCAGTTGACCAGGGTGTTGGCATCAATGAATGTCGCGTTCGGCAGTCCCTTCTGCAAGGCCGCAAGTGTTGCAGCGGAAAAGTAATAGTTGTCCATTTCCACGCCGCATCGCAGGCCGCCCCAGCCGCGGTCAGAAATGATCTGCGACAGCAGGTCCATGGCATGCCGCTTCGGTGTCATGACGTAATCATCAGAATAGAAAAGCACATCGGAGTCGGGCATGTGCACCGTCCGCTGCGCGCCTTTCGCATCCATGGCGCGTCCGTACCAGATCGGACCGTCTGACAGTGTCAAGAGCACGCATTGCGGAGTGTAGAACGACCAGCCGTCGTAGCCGGTCAGCCAGGCCATGTTGGATGGGTCGACCGTAATGAGAAGCTCCACACCCGCCTGTTCCATCGCGGCGCGGGTTATTCTGATGCGCTCCTCATACTCGGCATGGGTGAAGTTCAGGTTGTCGCTCGGCATATCGAATTCTCAGAATCGAAGTTGAAGTGGTTGCGAAGTTCCGCTTGGAACAAGGCTGGCTGGTTCACTTAGATTATCTTACTGTTGGTGAGCATTGAGCTGTTTTGTTTGAGATCTGATTCGAATGATCCAGCAACTGCCGGGGTGGAATAAAATCGATCCCGAAGTTTTGCAAGATTCAAGAATCACACTCTTTTGCTGGCTGAGTTCCAAGATTCGGTCAACCGAACGGCCTGGGAACTGAGCTGCGGACTCGAATGACGAAGCAGCTTATTTGCAGCGAATCGCGTGACTGTGATTGAAATGTCAGTGAATTTTTGATCGAAACTTCTCAGTCGAGAGTTGAATCACAGAAAATATTGAATTCAAGTGTTTGAAATACAATAGATCCCAAAAAAATTCAAAAAAATTTTGGAATTTCTTCCTCAGTTCGTATAAATAGAATCTGAGAGAGACAATTTTCCATCGGACTTCCATCAGCGAAGACGCGCCGTTCAGTGAAATCGTAGACAATTTGAAACTTGCGGTGAGCCTGATCTGCCTAATTTTCGAGTTCATAATCTGCTGAAGAACGCAGGCGTTTCGCAGTACATGAGAATGAAAGAGGTCGGAACACCAATGGTGCTGTCTGACTGATCTGGCGCAGATTCGGTTGGAAGAAGGACGAACACAGGATTTTCGACCGCTGGAATGGATGGTCAATTGAACTGGAGGCAATGGCGCCTTGTAACTTTATATTCAACACACACCACTGAAAGGGATAGATTAGATGAGTACTTCAAAGACAAATCGGGAAAACCTGATGCCAGAAGAGCTGGAAGAGTTGAGGCAACAGGAATTGGATGTGAAAGAAATCAAGAAAATCAGAGCGTTTCTGGAGAAGAACCCACCGGGTCCTGACGATATTCTTTACAACGAAGATGCGTTGGACTTTATTGACAAAATGATGTCAGGCAAAGTCTGATGGAACTGTATCTGGAACAGAATGGCAGTCACAAATGGAATCTCACCATTGATCGAAGAGTGACAAGATACATGGACAAAAGAATCCCAGGGAATTACAAGAGCAACATCAATCGACGTATTGAAAGCTTGAAAGACGACCCGTACCCGACTAATTCGAGGTTGAACATTGTGAAGCTGAAAAACACGGACAGTGATTACAGAATGCGTGTGAGCAATTTCAGGATTCTGTACAGAGTCATTGAAAGTGAACGGACGATAGAAATTTATCGGATCAGATCAAGAGGCAATGTGTACGACAGTATCGATTACAGCGAAGACGATCGAACATTATTGGCAGATGCTTACCGTCATCGGTCTATTCCGCTAACCCCGATGCAACGAATGGCGGCGCGATTGGCTCAACAAGACAGTCTGTGAAATTGAAGCGAGAAAACGTTTTTTGAGAATCTAGCCGCACTCCTGTTCTGATTATGCGGTCCTCGCTGGCGAGTATGTTCACTGCTGAGTCCACCCGCTGTGTCCCTGGCGGCAACCTTGTCGTACGCAGTGTCGATAATTTAGTTGTGTCGAGATCAGCAGCACAGTCAGTTGGACTGTGCTGCTGAGTTTGTTTAGATGCTGTATGGTCGCCGCTGTTCGATTCATCTGTATCTTCACCGTCCATTCAGCAACTTCCGAATTTGACAGAAATGCGGATGTCGATTGCCAAGCGAAGAGGCTCAGGTGCTTTTTGCTCTTCAACGCGATATGGCGACGAACCTCAGACTCAGCAAACTAATTCTCCAAACACACAATATTGAAAGGGATACATTAGATGAGCACTTCAAAGACAAATCGGGAAAACCTGACGCCAGAAGAGCTGGAAGAGTTGAGGCAGCAGGAGTTGGATGTCAGAGACATCAAGAAAATAAAGGCATTTCTCAAGAAGCACCCTCCTGGTCCTGATGACATTCTTTATAACGACGAAGCATTGGATTTCATCGACAAAGCAATGTCGGGTAAAGTTTAATGAGGCTGTGGTTGGAACATAATGGCGGTCATAAATGGAATCTTACCATTGATCGAAGGGCGAAAAGATACATTGACAGAAGAATCCCAAAAAACTACAAGAGCAACATCAACAGACGTATTGAAGGTTTGAAAGACGATCCATATCCGACTAATCCAGAGTTGAATGTTGTGAAGTTGGGAAACACAGAAAAAGCTTACCGACTGCGCGTGAGCAATTACAGGATACTGTACGAGATTATTGAACACGAACGTACAATACACATCTATCAAATCGGATCAAGGGGTAATGTGTACGACAGTATTGATTACAGCGAAGATGATCGAACATTGTTGGCGGACACATACTGCCATAGGTCTATTCCGCTAACCCCGATTCAACGAATGGCGGCGCGATTGGCTCAACAAGACAGTTTGTGATTTTGAAGCCAGAAAATATTATTGAGAACCTATCCGTACTCCTGATGAATCTATGCAGTCCTCGCCGGCAAGTTTGTTGACTGCTGAGGCAATCCGCTGTGTGCCTGGTGTCGTATTTGCAGTTCACAGTGTTGATAAATTGATTGTATCGAGATCAGCAGCACAGTCAGCTGGGCTGTTCTGCTGAGTTCGTTTGGGCGCTGTTTGGCCGCCGTTGTTCGAATCACCTGAATTTCGCACTGTCCATTCAGCAACTTCCGATGTTGACGAGCATGCCGATTTCGATTGTCAAGCAAAGGGGCTCAGGCAGGCTTCTCTCTTCAACGCGAAATGGCGGCGAGCCTCAGAAACTGTGAAAGTATCTCCAAATGCACTCAAATGGCTGCCAAATCAGACGAGCGGCTAAATTCTCGCGAAATCAGCAGTCGAGTCCAATAACATTGCGAGAACAGCAGCAATAGCAAAAGTGAGATGAGAGAGCTATGAGCAAATCGGAGATGCTTGATTTTGGCACATCAAGTCGCATTGGTCACGACTCAAGCAAGTTTTACGAACGCAAGATGTACCTCAGCGGGAATCGAGATGCTGATCCGCCAGATGAACAAGAGATTGAATGTCCGGCCGATGTTGTGAATCGAATCTACAACCATTCGAGCGCTGACATGCATGAGCTGCCTGACAGCAGTGTGCATCTGATGGTTACCTCACCGCCCTACAATGTCGGGAAGGAATATGACGAAGATCTGACAGAAGATGAATATTTCTCCTTGCTGACTGCTGTATGGAGCGAAACCTATCGGGTGCTTGCTCCGGGCGGCCGGGCATGCATCAATATCGCCAATATCGGACGCAAGCCCTACATTCCGCTCAATGCCATGACTGCCGCTCAAATGACTAGGATAGGCTATCGGATGCGCGGCGAGATCATCTGGAACAAGTCTGCCAGCGCCGGCACATCGTGTGCCTGGGGCAGTTGGAGATCGGCGTCGAATCCAGTACTGAGGGACACGCATGAGTACATACTGGTTTTTTCAAAGGGGCGCTACAGCCGTTCATCGAAGGACCGAAAGTCCACTATCACAAGAGATGAGTTCCTTGAGTTTACAAAAAGCGTTTGGACTTTCCCCGCCGAATCAGCAAAGCGGGTGAGACATCCTGCGCCTTATCCAGTCGAGCTGCCAAGAAGATTGATTCAGCTGTATACATTCGCTGAGGATATAGTGCTGGACCCTTTCATGGGTTCCGGCACAACCGCAGTGGCATCAGTGAAATCAGGCAGACGCTATGTGGGCTATGACACCTCTTCGGAGTATGTCGAGACAGCAAAGTCCCGACTGTCCACTCAGAATGAGCCTCTTTTCATTTGAACTGATTTGACTTCAGGAAAAGTTCGCGGACTGAAAAGTTCAGTTCAGGACCGGCTAATCAAACTGGTTACTGGCCGCTCGGAACGAGACGCATCAACCCTTCGAACAGACCCCCATCACTGGTAATGTAAAGAAGGCCGTCCGGACCGACAGCCACGCCCGCGGGCCTGGCCCAGCGCATTCCGCTCTCATCCTGAAAACCGGTGATGATCGGCTCCACTCCGACTGCCCGCTCGTCCTCAAACCGCACCAGCACCACTGCCGGCGGTCTGCGGCTGGCAGGCGGGCCGACAAAGTCGCCGTCAGGCTGGGTGCCCCAGGAACCATGCAGGGCCACTGCCGCGCTCAATTCAAATCGCTCATCCATTGCACCTTGGGGCACGAAGGTCACACCGAGCGGCGCGTTTCGGGCCGGAAAAGTCGCGACAGGCAGCTTCACTTCATCCATGGGAAGAGGCGGATCAGAGCTGATGCAGTCATCGGGAGCTATGCGCTCGCCGTCGAACTGGAACCAAGGCATGCCATGAAACGAACCTTCTTCGAGCTCCGAAAAGTACTCGGGCGGTTGCTCGAAGCCGTGGTGATCCGGACCGTTGTTTGCGGCGTACATGAGCTCAGATGTCGGATGCCAGTCAAAGTCAACCGGATTTCGAAGTCCTGACGCAAACGGTTCCAGATGCGCGGTTGAGCCCGATTCGGCCACCCTGAAAATCCCGCCGCGGCGATGCCGAAAAGGGTAGTCATCCGAAATCAGCTGATCAGAGCAGTTCCCGGCAATGCCGACGCTGACGTAAAGCGCGTCATCAGGACCCACTTTCACGGTGCGCGACGAGTGCCCGGGACCGCCCGGAAGGGGCGTCACCACTCGCAATGCAACAGAATTGGCAGCTCTCTGATCAGGAATATAGGGCAGGCGAAGCAGCTGCGGCGTCGTCGCGACAAACATCTCCTCGCCGCGGATTGCGACACTGTGCGGGTAGGTCTGAAGCGACAGAAACACTGTCGACTCAGCATAGGGAGGAGTCAGCTTGTAGACATGCCGGCCGGAGCCGATAAACATATCGCCGTTGGGTGCGAACTCGATCATGCGCGGGTGATCGAGCTCAGCCGGCAGAATCTCGAGCCGGTATCCTTCCGGAACCATGATTTCGGCCAAACCGAAACTCGGATGATCCAGCATCTGCTCCTGAAGCGCGATTTCAGCGGCGCGCGCTCCTGTGCAAAGAACCGAGAGCAGCAGGATCAGTGCGCCAACTTTGCAGTGCAGTCGAGTGCGCATCATTCCAGAAGTATGTCCTTGGCGCGGTTGATGCGCGCGGCAAGCCAGGTCGAGCCCCCGCGGTCCGGATGGTTCCGCTGCATCAGGACGCGGTGCGCTTCAATGATGTCCTCTCTGCTTGCGGATTCGTCAAGGCCCAGAATCTGCAGGGCCTCCTCGCGCGTCATCTCATCCGCATCTCCTGACGGCGCGTGCTCCTCGGCGTGCTCGCGCACATACTCCTCCCAGCTGTCAGTTCGCATCCGATCCAGATAGGTTTCCAGAATTGAAGCGGATTGCTGATCTTTCCTGCGGCAAACATTAAGCAGTTCCGCCAGTTCCTCAATGCTCATGTCATCCAGGTTTCGGCCCTTGAAGTCTCCGGCGATGACAGTGCCGGCGATTTCACCGCTGTCGTGGTCCAATGCCATTTCCAGATATCTTGTCTTGACATCCGAAGTCTGACCGGGCTTGGAGCCGGGAACAGGGCCGCCCTGCCATGATCTGAACATGTTGTATGCGCTCCGCAGCATGATGACTCGCTGTATCCAGGGAATTGCGGCCATAGCCAGCGCGAACAGCGCCGGCAGTCTGCCCGTGAGGACCAACACCAGCAGAATGCCGGCTGCTCCATAGAGCAGGGCAAGCTTGAAATATTTCTGACGGTTGACCTGACTCGTTTGGCTGCCAAGCTTGCTGACGATCCACATCAGCCCGATCACAACAACAAGAATCAGAAACAGGCGGACAAACATCGCCTCACTTGCCCTGAATCTGGTGAGTCAGCTGCGCCACGACGCCGCGCCGCTTGCTGCTGAAGTGCTCCAGCGCCTTGCGTCCGCCGGAAGCGTACACCGCAACGGCTGCCAGCAGGTCTCGAAGCTGCTGCGCGCTTGACGCATCGAATCGGCAGTAGGCGCCGCGGCTGAGTTTTGCGATCTCGCGAAACGCGCGCTCCGCATTCGGATCATAGCCTTCGTGAAACATGAACGCCGGAACGCCGTTCAGCCCCAGATGACCTGCCTTGTCCGACAGCCGGTCAATGTCCTCTTCCATGGCATCGCCGACAAAGACCAGCGCATTGACGCGCTGCTTGCCAGTCTCGCGCAGGGTGTGATCCAGCAGCCTTCCAACCTGGGTGAGCCCGCCGATGCATTTCACACTGCTCATCAGCCGATGAAGCGCGTCTGCAGAGCTGACCCACTTACTGGCATAAAACTGGTGAAATCCGCGATAAAAGCACATCTGAACATCCAGCCCTCCCTGTGCGGCGGTGGCGGAGAACATCTCTGACTGAATGTGACAGGCCTGGTCCCACATCGGTTCGCGGCTGGCTGTGGCGTCCATTCCGAAAATCAGACGGCCGCGGCTGGCGCTGGCCACGGGCCTGGGCGCCAGTTCAACCTGCTTCAGGAACTCGTCGACTTCGGAACTCGAAGACTTGGTCAGCTGGGTGTTTTTTGATTTCGGCATCTTGCAAGGGCCTGCTCAAAGACTGTGCTTGAGACTATCGTGTTCTGAATTTCAGGATGCGGTCAACCACTTCGAATGCATTGACAGAAAGATTCTTGACGGCGGCAATCTCCTCCAGCCTCCGGCGCATCGCCGCCTGCCGATCTTCATCATAGCGTCGATTTTCCGAAAATGACTCCGCCAGCTGCGCGGCGCCCTGCGGGTTGTACTTGTCGATGCTGAGGATGTTGTCTTTCAGCAGCTCATAGCCGCTGCCATCTGCGGCATGAAAGCAATAGGGGTTGGCATGGCCGAACGCTCCTATCAGAGAATATACACGGTTGGGGGTGTGGTAGCTGAACGACTGATGTGAGGAAAGCTCGATGACCTTCTGCAAGGTGTCGTCGCGGGCCGCGACCGCCTGCGTTCGAAACCATTTGTCAATCACCCCCGAGTGCTCCTTCCAGTCTTCATAAAACGTCTCGATCGCAGTCTCCCGAAAGGGGCTGTTTGACATCACCAGCGCGTTCAGCGCCGCGGCGAGATCGGTCATATTGGCGCTATGCCTGAACTGGTCTTCCGCCAGCTGGTGTACCGCATCGGTGTCAAGCTGGATCAGCAGGTTGAGGCAAAGATTGCGAAGACCTCTCATGCCGATCCCCTCCGCGCTCAAATCAGCAGGCGGGTCGAGGCTCTGGTACAGATCGACAAGCCGGGTGAAATGCCGCTCGACGATGGCTCGGATCAGCAGTTTTCGAACCTTGTGGATCGCGACCGGATCAATCACGTCCATGGCTTGCGCAACTGAGATTTCTGACGGCGGGTCAAGCAGCATCACGCTGAATTGAGGATCTGCGAGCGCCTTTTCCAGAATGGTTCCGTAGGCGGACAGATACGACTCATCGACCCGCGGCTGTCCGCCTTCCTGATACTTTGCAATGAGCGCCAGAATGCTGGTTTTCGAGATTCTCTGCCAGGCATCCCAGCGGCAGAATGGATCATCGTCGTGCGACAGCACGGCATGAAGCTCCATATCCGCCAGCTGGTCTTCCACCAGGACCGGCGCGCTGAAGCCTCGCAGCATCGACAGCACCGGATACTCTGTCACGCGGTCAAACCGAAAAGTCTGCCTGTGCTCGCGAAGCTCCAGCAGAAACTCGTCTGCCAGTGCAGGTTCGTCCCCGTCAAGTGATCGACAGGTGATTCGTCCGTTGTCGCCCAGCAGCGCGCACTGGATGGGAATGTGCATGGGCTCCCCCGGCGCGTCATTAGAAGAATCGGGCGGAATCTGCTCCAGTGTGAGCTGAAATGTCAGATCAATCGGGTCGTACTGCCGCCGCACCCGCACCTTGGGAGTGCCGGCAACGCGGTACCAGCGGCGAAACTGCTGAAGATCGCGCCCGCCTGCCTCTTCCATCGACTGAATGAACTCTTCGATGGTCACCGCGCATCCGTCATAGCGTTCGAAGTAAAGGTCTGTCGCGGCCCGATACCGCTCAGGGCCGAGCAGCAGATAAAGCATGCGAATCAGCTCTGCGCCTTTGTTGTAGACCGTGATATTGTAGAAATTGTCGATTGTGAGATAGGAATCCGGCTGCACGGCATGCCGTTTCGGACTGGCATCCTCGCGGAACTGGTGAAGCTTGACCAGGTGGATGTCCTGAATGCGCTGCACCGCGGCCGATCCCATGTCGGCGCTGAACTGCTGATCGCGGAAAATCGTGAAGCCCTCTTTCAGGCTGAGCTGGAACCAGTCGCGCAGCGTCACCCGGTTTCCTGACCAGTTGTGGAAGTATTCGTGCGCGATCACGCTCTCGATCGCATGAAAATCCTGATCTGTAGCGGTTTCGGGTTTGGCATAGACGTATTTCGTGTTGAAGATATTGAGCCCTTTGTTCTCCATCGCCCCCATGTTGAAATGGTCGACTGCGACGATCATGTAGCGATTGAGGTCGTACTCCCGGCCGTATACCCGCTCATCCCATTCCATGGCCCGCTTCAGGCAGTCCATCGCATGCGCGCACTTGTCGAGATGCTGGTTCGCCACGAAAAACTGAAGCTTGACCGGACGATTCGACTGCGTGATGAACTCATCTTCCAGAACCCCCAGATCGCCCGCCACCAGAGCGAACAGGTAGCTGGGCTTGGGATGCGGGTCGCGCCATCTGGCGAAATGCTGGCCGTCAGGCAGATCGCCCTCGCCGATCAGCTCGCCGTTTGAGAGCAGGACAGGGTAATCCTGCTTGCGCGCAGTGATGGAAACCGAGTAGCGGCTGAGAACATCGGGCCGGTCTGGAAAGTACGCAATGTTGCGGAATCCCTCCGCCTCGCACTGGGTGCAGAGTATGTCGCCCGACATATACATGCCGGACAGTGCGAGATTGCTGGCCGGGTCGAGGGCATTGCAGATTCTGATCTCAAACTCATCAGGCGGATCGACGATTGAAATGCCCCGTTCCTCAACAGTGAAATCGTCCTCACCAAGCGTCTTGCCGTTCAGCTCAACCGAAATCAGTTTGAGATTGACACCGTCAAGAAAGAATGCTTCATTACGATCGGAGCCGGGATTTCGCTTGACGGTGAGTATTGACTGAACGCGGGTGTTTGTTCTGTGCAGGTGAAAATCGAGATCGATTTCCGGCACGGAAAACGGCGGGGGGCGGTAATCCGCGAGATAAGTGCGTTGCACCGGATCGGTTGACATCGATCTGAGACCGCCCAGCATCATGACGCTGACTGGGATGCGGCTACCAGTTCTTTATCCAGCGGTCCACGAAATTCTGGCACCATCTGCCCATCTGCTCGCCGTAGCGGGTTTCATCCTCCCGCTGACGCTCAGCAGAATGCGCGCCGTTCGCGTTCAGTGACTGAGCCCCGTGGATGAGCCACTCCTCCATCACCGGACGGGTGACTTCGGGATGAAACTGAATGGCATAGGTATTGGACCGGTAACGGAAGGCTTGATTTGGAAACTGATCGCCTTCAGCCAGCAGCTCGCAGTTTTCCGGCAGCGTGAATCCCTCGCCGTGCCACTGAAAGAAATATGCAGGCTCCTGCAGAAATTCCGCAGCTGCCGCGGTTGGCGTGATCCTGTGAAAACCAACCTCGCGGATGCCGTCCGGATGTGGACCGACTTCCCCGCCGAGCGCCTTGGCAATCAATTGAGCGCCGAGACAGATTCCGAGCGTCGGCCGGCCGTCTGCCAGCCAGCTGGACAGCCACTTCAACTCATCATTGATGTAGGGCCTGTCGGGTCCGTCATTCGCGCTCTGGATTCCGCCGTAGATGAGCAGTGCGTCAAACTCATCGGGATTGTCGGGCAGGGGAATGTCGCGCGCCGGACAGACATGCGTCTGCTCAATGCCGCTGCCATTCAAATACTGCGCCACATAGTCAGCGCGAATGTCTTCCATGTGTCGAACAGTCAGGACTTTCTTGGGCATAACCAATCCATTGTCAGAATCAAGAAAAGATTTGAGGGCGATAATGCCGATCTCAAGCGCGATCAGTCGGTCATACGATCATGATCAGCACAATGACCAGCAGAACGACTGCACCGATCGGGAGCAGAAATCCCGGCCAGTCCTTTTCCGCCTCCCGAGCCTCTTCGACGGCTCGTTTCACGCCGGGAAACACAAAAAAGAGCACGCCGACAGCGATCGCTCCCAACGCAATCAGTTCCCAGGTTTCAAGCGCTTCGTTCAATTTGAGTCAGTGCAGTTCGCGAGCCAAGCATTTTACTTGGTTAGCGCATCTGAATTGAACAATAGGTTTGAGGGTTTGAGGACAGCGTGTCGAAATTTCACAGCGGAGGGAGATGCCGCCTGCAGGAAGTGCAGGGCGGCACGGCAGGTAGGGGCAAAGTGATTGTCGAATAAGATGCGAGGCGCTACATCAGCTCCCGCGGCACAACAAAATCCAGCACTGTGGCAGACTTCGGTCTGATTTCCAGCCAGGAATTGACCGGCAATTCGCAAACCAGCGTGGCGGCCGTCGGAAATTGCATGAAGGCATGGTGACTCGGAGGTTGCTTTACGATTGATTCCGCAAAATAACCAATGCCCGGATTGTGTCCAAGCACCAGTGCCGGAGAGTCGTTCACTGCAGCCAGGACTTCCAAAAAGGAGTCTGCATAACCATGGTAGAGGTCAGGCTCATAGTGAACATCGCAGGACTGCGGCATGAACTTTTCCATTCTTGCCCAGGTTTCGGAAGTACGCTTGGAAGTGGAGCACAGAACGACTTTCGGAAGGTATCCGTTCTCCACCAGCCACTTGCCAATCGCATCGCTGGATTTTCGACCGCGCTTGGAAAGGGGACGATCGTGATCTCTGAGTGAGGGATCATCCCAGCTGGATTTCGCATGTCTTGTGACGATAAGCAGCATATTGATCGTTTCTATGTTCAGTCAGCTCTGGCAAGTTCGCCCAGCTTGAAGAATATTCGATTTTAACAGCATTGCCCGCGCACATGGCATTCTATCAGCCAGAACTCGCGCAAATTCACTCATCGATTGTGAATTGAATCGCTTTTCAGTCAACTCAAGCACTCTGATCGCAATGTGCAAATGCCTGTTACCGCCAGTCGAACAGAACTTAAACGCGTCCGAAAACAGTCAAGTGGGCTTCCACTTATAATTTTTTACAGATCACCTGGTTTTGGAGATGCTATTCCACGGTTTCTCCAATTTTTTTGATAGCTGATCAGACAAGCGCGCGATCATTCCTCAATTCGGTTATGAATTGGGTCAGATTCGGGTGAAAAGATGGCCCAGACTTCAATCGAAAACAAAACATGCTGACGTTCACCGAAGAGATCTTGCTGTTGCTCGGTGACGACGATGGCACATTCCTGCCGATTCGGGAGCACGCCTTCGAATGCGCGCTGGCCGGCGCAGTGCTGATGGACCTGGCGTTTGAGTACCGTGTCGACACCAACCTTGAGGAGCTGGTGGTCATCAGCGAAGACTCGACTGGCAATGCGATGCTTGACACTGTTCTTGCCAAAATCGTTGCGCATGAGGACACGACTGACGCGCAGAACTGGATTCGCATGCTGTCCACCGAAGATGCCGTCATGATTCGAGAGCAGGCGCTCGCGAGCCTGGTCGAGCGCGGCATTCTGGAACGGCGCGAGGAGCGGTTCTTGGGCCTGTTCGGTTCAGTTCGCTATCCGACGTTGAATGACAGTGCGGAGCGTGAGATCAAGGAGCGCATCTCCCGTGCGCTTGACGACCCGATCCCTGACCCGCGCGACATCGCACTGATTTCGCTGGTCGATGCCTGCGAGATTCTGCCTGAGCTTTTTCCAGGCAGACAGATCAAGCGTTCTCGCATCCTGCAGCTGCGCAGAATGGATCTGATCGGCCGCGAAGTCGCCGGCACCATAGCGGACATTCAGCGCAAGATCGCCCGTGCAGCCAAGGCTCAGGCGAAAAAAGCGCAGCAACTGGCGCTGTCGCTCGCCATCTTCGCAGCCGCGGGTTCAGGCGCTGTGCTGCTGTCACCCCGAATACCGATTCCTGACCGCTTCGGACCCAGTGTGCTGCAGAGCCTGTGGTTCGACGACTACTGGCAGCAGTGGAGCGGATATCTGCTGCTTGCAATCAGTATTGCCGGACTTGTTATCGGTATCGCGGTCAGACAGCGACTCATCTCGCGGATCGCCAGCTTGCGCCGGTGGCAGCTCGTTCACATCGGTGTCGGCATCGCCTGTGTGCTGGCGCTGTTCGCTCATACCGGATTTCGTTTTGGCATCAACTTCAATGCGTGGCTCATGGGGTTTTATCTTGCGACATTGCTTTCCGGTGCATTCGCTGGGATTGCGTTCGGCGCCATCCAGCAGTTCCGTAAGCTGGGTGTCAGCAAAGTCGGCAAGCCGCGCCGCGCGCTGCTGTGGTTGCATGCCGCGGCCCTCTGCCCGATTCCAGCGTTGCTGGCGGTACACATTCTCACAGTCTACCTTTACTGAGCGGTCCGGTGTCATCGAAGGCTGTTGTCTGGTTGATCGGAATCGCGCTGCTTGCCGCAGTGTATGCTGCGGCCACCATGGTTGCGGGCGGTGACCGTCGTCCGCTGCTCATCGGCAGCACCACCGATGCCCATCATCAGTTTGAGGTGGCATGCGAAACCTGCCATGCGTCAATTCCGTTCACTGCGGCGGCGAAAGCTGAAAAAGCTTTGAACAAAACCTGCCGCGGCTGCCACGAAAAAGAACTGGATGCGGCTGATGACAGCCATCCCCGCTCGACGTTCCGCAACCCGAGAATGGCGGCTTACTGGGAGAAGATCGATGCGCGGCTCTGCACCAGCTGCCATACTGAACACCGTCCCGAAATCACCCGCGCGAGCGCGGTCACCGTCCCACTGGACTTCTGCATCGCGTGTCACTCGGAAGGCGATGAGGACATCCGCAAGGTGCGGCCCAGTCATGCCGGCCTAAGCTTCGACACCTGTGCAACCGCGGGTTGCCACAACTACCACGACAATCGGGCTTTGTACGAGGACTTTCTGGCCGATCACATCAATGGGCCGGACATCAGAGACGAGCCGGTGCACAGATTGACAGCGAGTTTGCGCACACCGGAAATTCTGCTGGAGTCCGCGCTGGAACGCGATGACGCTGATGCGGGCACCGGATATGCCAACGAGAGGATTCTCACTCAATGGGCGGCTTCCGGTCATGCAGAAGCCGGAGTCAACTGCACTGCGTGTCACGCGGAGGATGTTCCTGCCGGTTCCGAGCCAGCTGAAGTCGTAGCCCTCTGGGTCGAGTTGCCGTCAACCAGCGCGTGCAGGTCCTGTCACAAACCGCAGACTCGGTCCTTTCTCCGCGGCCGTCACGGAATGCGCGAGCACCCTGACATTGCACCGCCCCGCAATCCGGTGGCAGGACTCGAGAGGATTGGGCTGTCTGGCGCAGTTCCAGAATTTGTAGCCGATTGGCTTGCCGATCCAGCTGTGCCCGCGCACATGACCGTCGGTGAAGCGCGGCTGCCAATGCGTGCAGATGCCGATCCGCACTGGACACTTGACTGCGGCACTTGCCACAAGCCTCATGATGTGAACACCGCACAGGCGGCCGTCGAAGCCTGTGTTTCCTGTCACAATGATCAGCACACGCGTGCCTATGTCGACAGCCCCCACCACCGGCTTTGGCAGGCGGAGATGTCCGGCCAGGCGCCGCCCGGCACAGGTGTGAGCTGTGCGACCTGCCACATGCCGAAGAATGAGCGTCGCAAGTCGATTGCAACCAACCACAACCAGAACGACACTCTGCGTCCAAGCGAAAAGATGATCCGGCCTGTATGCTTGGGCTGCCACGGCCTGGAGTTTTCGCTCAATGCGCTGGCCGATTCCGCTCTGGTCGATCGGAATTTCAGGGGAAGCCCTTCTGTCCAGGTCAAAAGCATGGAATGGGTCATCCAGCGATCAGCCGCGCAATAGATTCGCTGGTCTCAATGCCCGACTAAGCGGAGCATTCATAATTTTCTCTGAACATTGAATTCGAATCGAAGTAATATTCGCGTTTGCACTGAACACATTCGATCAATATAGAATTTGTCAGAGGAACAGGAAATGAAATTCAGGTCATTAATTCTTGCTGCCGGGTTCGCGGCCGCTTTCGGGACTGCGGTAGGTGTCTCGGCCGAAGGAATATCCTACGCGAAAGTGGCTGACATGCTCTACCGGGTGATGTCAGCCGATCGCGAGGTCTATACCCGCATGGTGATACAGCGGCTCACGGTCGACGAGGACATACTCACCGCATCAGAACACTACGAGGACGAGGCCGCGCTGCCTTTGCCGGCGCAGATGTTCCGTTACGGCGCAGAAACAGTGATGGACAACACTGAGGACTTTTCCTACGCACTGCTCTCGCTCAATCCGATCAACAGCAAGAACGGACCTGGAACGGACCTGGAGCGGGAAGGCTTGGAATACGTTGAAGAGAATCCAGACGAGAATTTCTACGGTGAGGAGGAGTTGGGTGGACAGCGGTACTTTGCGGCAGTTTACGCGGACCGCGCAGTTGCCGAAGCCTGCATCGAGTGCCATAACAACCACAAGGATTCGCCGCGAACCGATTTTGAGGTGGGCGATGTGATGGGTGGTGTGGTCATACGCATTCCCATTGATTGACATATCTTCATGCGGTGTGCTGATTCCTTCTGGTATCGGATGAGTCAGTCTTGGCAAATGAGTTTGTTTCGCCGGCCGAGGTGCGTCGAATTCCGTTCAACGGACCGTGTGTCCTCAAATCAAATCCCTGATGCAATCCAATACCCGATTGTCACCTCTGTGTGCCAGTCTGCGCTTCAATTCTGAAACTTCGCAGAGCATCGCGGATGCAAGTTTTTCTGGGGTCGCCGGACTGCTGATTCCAGTCAATCGGCTGACAGTCTCCCAGCTCTTGGACAAGTCACTCGCTTTGGTCAGAATTGCAGTCATTGACATATCTGATTTGTCCAGAATCAGGCAGAGGCAGTCACCAATCTCTGCAGACAGATCCTTTGCCGTCTTTCGTATTGAGCCCAGAGTCGGTCCCATGGTTGATGTATCGGCGAATCGCAGAACTGACTGGTTTCCAAACTGATCCGTATAGGCGGCCTCTGAATTCAGGCGGACCTCGAGTATCGCGCCGGCGGAAATCGGAAATCTGAGGCCGCTGCCCCTCAGCGTTTCTTTACTGACTTCAGCAAGGTAGCTCACTCGATGCTTGCCCAGCATGAAAACACCAACCTCTCGGTCGATCGATTCAACTTTCAACGAGTAGGGACTGTCGTTTGCGGTTCTGATGCTTACATATTTTCCGTGTTGTATGAACTTCGGAGTCCGGCAAGTCAGAAAGGTTGTGTTGTTGGGCACGTTGAACTTGGCAAGCAGTTCATCCTCAATCTCGCTGAGCAGCACCGGACCGGACTCGCGCTCAAGAATGTCTTGAACCAAATCCACCACATTCTTGTACTCCGCCATCTCCCAGGTGGCCAAGGCCCACCGCTGTCGGTCAACCCGTATGAACCGAGGGTCTGCATTGATGGCATTCCTTGCTGTGGATGTCTTTCTGTCTCCGTCTGTGCGACTCATCAATTCATCGATTGTTGATGGCCGGCCGATGACTTTCAGCTCAGCATGCAGTCTGTCTGCAATTGAAATTCCCACATATTCCAATTGACCATCAATGAATTCAAACCGGCGATCCTGCGCCAGCCAGTTCGCATGGAATTTTTCGTCCAATCCCCATTCTGTCAATTTCGCAGTCGCTGCAGGCCAGTCAAGATTGCCATCATTGATTGACTTCTGCACAATGGCTGGCGCGGGGTCTGCTAGAACAGCTGATTTCAAGACATACCAATCTCCTGAAAGCTGGTACGGACCCGCAAGATCAAGAATGATTTTCCGGTGCTCATTGCACTGTGGAGGCGCTGCAAGAAAAGGTTCTACCAGACTTACTGGAGATGCCACACCGATTGATTCGCGGATTGTCTCAGCTCTCCAGACGATGACTTTTGCGGCAGCTGTTTTCAGGAATTTGGCTAGAAGCTGATGGAATTTATATTCAATCTGTCTCACCCGCTCTCTGGTAACTCCCATTTCCGCGCCAACACTTTCAAGCGTAGGTTGGGGCTCAAAGCTGGAAGTGCGAGAAAAGTAAACCCTTCTGATTCTGTCATCAAGCGTTGCCAGCCAGCGATCCAGGACTCCATACGGATGCAGAACAGGGCCCGCAAGATCATCCAAGACTGTCGATCCAATATGGTTCCAAATTTCCGAATGAGGGCTCTTCTCCATTAGAATCGCGATAGCGTCTTCCAAGGTTACCGCATCGGTCTCGGAGATCGCCCAAGCGCTGAGTTGATGGATTTGATGGGCGACAATGCTCAGATTCTTATTCCTCTCAGCGATCATTTCGTTCTCATAGACAATGCTCGCTTGAATTTGCCCGGCGGTTGCTGGCTGTTTGAAATGTGCGCTCCGCGCACTTTCAATGACGCATGCCACTTCGATCAGGCACATCGGGCCGATCGATTCGATATTCAGAAATTGACTGGCAGACACGGGTGAGACTGAGCTGCCATCCAACCCCGTTTCTTGGAATACGCGGCGGACTGCATTCATTGTCCTTGTGCTGACCGGCAGCGCTTCAAGCCAAAGCAAAGGAACACCTGCCGGAATGGCGGTCATATTGTCATCAAGTGTCAGATCATAGATCAGCCTGCGAATCGCCGATCGTGCTCGGTGCGGCAGCCCATTCTCCGCAAAGCGTCGGATAAACTCCCGGTCCAGACTTCCGAATTTGAGCCGCGATCCGAAAATTTCCTCAAATTCTGCCGGCAGCGGCAGTTTTTCAAATCGCTCTCTGATCTTATTCGGAAGTACAGGACAGCCCGGTGTGCCCCATTTGCTCGCGAATCCAGGCGCGCCATAATGATTCCCGTCTGCGTCCCTTCCTCCATGCACAATCCAATTCGCGGCATCTGTTTCAGACGTTGAAATTAAATTTGACAAGTTTTGCTGCCTCACAGTCTATGTTGCGGCCGATACCGGTCTTTCGATTGTAAGCGACAATCTGAACGATATTGGCTGGCATTGAGATTGACTGGAGTGAAAGGCTGATCGCGGGGTCGATCAGCCAATTGAGAAAATATCGCGCGCTCACCCAGTCTGACAGTCTGCAAGTTCAGGTGCGGCAACTTGGCAGTCTGAAAAAAAAGGCAGGTTACGGATAACCTGCCTGAATCGAAACCACAAAACCTGAATCCGAAATGGCTCAAGTTCTGGGTTTCCAAATGGAGACAAATGAGCTTTGCTTTATTTTGACATTGATTGAGGTCTCAAGTGACAGTTTTTTTGACTCTCAGTGAAAATTTCTTGACTTGAAATTTTTCCACAAAATCACCTCAGTCGGCTCCCATACGTGATCGACGATCAGGTGAACGACATCGCCGGCAACCTGCAGTCTGCCCTCGACACCGAGCAGCGAAAGCGACTTGGCCAAGGCTGAATAGCGCTCGAAATGCTGCGGCCAGAACACTGCATTGACGAAGCCCGTCTCATCCTCCAGCGTCATGAACACCACGCTTGAGGCGCTGGCTGGCCTCTGTCTGCAGATGACCGCGCCGACATAGCGCACCCTGCATCCATCCGGCATCTGACTGACTGCCTTCGCGGTTGGAAGCCCGATGGAGCGCATCTGCTCCCGATAATGCATCAGCATATGCCCGCGGCTGCTCACTCCGGCGCTCTGATAGTCCCAGGCCGTTGACTCTTCGGCGCTCAGGGTGTCGAACTGAATCGGGAGTTCAGGAGCTGCCGCCAGCTCTTTCTGCTCGGTCACACCGTGCGCTTCCCACAATGCGGCCCTGCGGCTGGACTTGAGTCCGCGCAATGCGCCGGCTTCAGCCAGTTTCCGCACTGCGGCCTTTGATATGCCAGTCCTGTGCACCAGGTCCTGAATCGAATGAACATCACTGGGCACGGAGCTGAGCGACTGAAGATCCTTGTCACTGATTCCCTTGACATAGCGCAGCCCCACCCGCAACGCGTAGCTGCCAACGCTGTCGGAGCACGGTTCAACGGTGCAGTCGCGCCGACTGAATCTTAGGTCAACCGGACGAATCCTCACACCATGTCTGCGCGCATCCTCAATGATGGTCGAAGGGGAGTAAAAGCCCATGGGCTGGGAATTGAGCAGCGAGCAGGCGAATTCCGCAGGGTAGTGGCACTTGAGGTACGAAGCCGCGTAGGCGATCAGCGCGAAGCTGGCTGAATGGGATTCCGGAAATCCGTACTCGCCGAATCCGCGGATCTGCTCGAACACCTGCACGGCGAATTCCTGCGGGATGCCCTTGGCCGTCATGCGGCCGATCAGCTTGTCTCGGTGCCTTTCCAGCCGGTCAGTCCGGCGCCAGGCGGCCATGTCGCGGCGCAGCTGATCGGCCTCGCCGGGCTCATAGTCAGCCGCCACCATGGCCAGCTTGATGACCTGCTCCTGAAAGATCGGAATGCCGAGCGTCTTGCCCAACACCGGCGCCAGCGAGGGATGCGGATAGGTGACGGACTCCTCGCCGCTTCTGCGCCGAAGATAAGGGTGCACCATCCCGCCTGAAATCGGCCCGGGACGCACAATCGCAATCTGAACCACCAGGTCATACCATTTCTCCGGCCTGAGCCGCGGCAGCATGCTCATCTGCGCGCGGCTCTCGATCTGGAAAACACCGGTGGTGTCCGCTTTCTGCAGCATTGCGAACACCGCGGCATCCGTTTTCGGAATGGAGCTCATATCCAGCTGAACGCCCCGATGCTGGAAAATCAGGTCGAAGCACTGATGCAGCTGGGTGAGCGCGCCCAGACCCAGCAGGTCGACCTTGAATATTCTCATGGCCTGGATATCGTTCTTCTCCCACTGAATGACAGTGCGGCCGGCCATCGTAGCATTCTCAACCGGAACCATTTCATGGATGTCACCAACGGTGAATACAAACCCGCCTGGATGAATGGACAGATGCCGGGGATAGTCGATGATTGCATTGGCGAGAGACATCAGCAGCTGGTGTGTGCGAAGCGAAGGATCAAGTCCGGCTTTTGCGAAGTCGCTTTCAGTCACCTGCGTGTGCGAGCTGACCTGCTTTGAAAGCCGCTGCAGCTCGAATTCGGGTATGTCAAGCGTCGCGCCGACATCGCGCACAGCCGAGCGGCTCCGATAGCGGATGACGACAGCCACCATTGCCGCATGATCTCTGCCGTAAGTTGAGTAGACGTGCTGAATGACCTCCTCGCGTCGCTGGTGCTCAATGTCAAGATCAATATCCGGCGGCTCGTCGCGCTCCCGGGACAGAAACCTCTCAAACAGGAGATTCATGCTGACCGGATCGATATTGGTGATGCCAAGACAGAAGCAGACTACAGAATTTGCCGCCGAACCGCGTCCCTGGCACAGAATGTTCTGCTGACTGCACCACCTGACAATGCGGTGCATGGTCAGGAAATAACTGCCGTAGCCGAGCTCCTCAATCACCCGAAGCTCGCGCACCATCTGCTTGCTGACCGCTTCGGGGATGCGGCCTGAATAGCGTTCAAGAGCGCCGCGTTGGGTGAGTTCGCGCAGCGATTCGGCGACGGTCAGACCTTTGCCATTGGGCTCATCCGGGTAAACGTAGCTGAGCTCGTCCAGTCGAAACCGGCAGCCTTCGGCAATCTCCATCGTTGCCTGCACCGAAGCCTCATCGTCAGCAAACATGCTGATGAAACTGCGGGCCTCGAACAGCTGATGGATGGCATTGGGCTTGAGCAGATTCTCGCAGCTGGCGAAACTGCGTTTCAGCCGGATGCAGCTGAGCAGGTCCTGGATCGGACGCTGGCTGGCCGAGTGGTACAGAGTCTCCAACGCGGCAACGGTGCGGACCCCGCAGCGTCTTGCAGTGTGCCTGGCGCGAATTTCCAGCAATGGGTCCTGCGGCTGCCGGTGCCGGCAGATCATGACAAAGAGCCGCTCGCCGAAAGCCTGCTTCAGCCGGACGACAATATCGTCCAGCGGCCGCTCTTCAAGCGCGGCTGTGCTTTCCGGCAGCCAGATTGCATAAAGCCCTGCCGCATGGCGGCACAGCTCCTCTATCGCGATTGCGCTTCTGCCTTTCTCACACCGCCTGCGTCCGAGCGTGATCAGCCGGCACAGATTAGCATAGCCTTTCTGGTTCTGAACGAGCGTCAGGATGCTGAAAGAAGCAAGGTCCGGCTCTGAAATGGTGAGCTGCGAGCCGACGATGAGATGGATGCCGTGCTCAAGCGCGGCCAGATGCGCTTTGACGATTCCGTAGACCCCGTCGCGATCGGTCAGCGCGATCGACTTCAATCCGAGTTCCGCAGCCCGGCTGATGTATTGCTCAGGAGAGCTCGCGCCCTCCAGAAAAGAGTAGCTGCTCTTGCACCACAAGGGGGCGTAGAGTGACGGAGACCGGGTCATTGGACAAATCCCTGCACATACCACCGGCGGCGGTTATTGTCGAAAAAAATCCACTGCGTATCTCCCGATGGGGTCTCGATGAAATAATCGTTGCGCTGAACGCCGCGTTTGCGCCACCAGAAGCCGGAGATTGAATAGGGTCCGAGAATTCGTTGCTGCGGTGCCTGACGCGGTGCGGGGATGGGCCGCGGGCGGTCCAGAAAGCGCCGCATCATCACCGCGCCGGCTGGCTGTCTGGGTTTGCAAAGCCGCAGCTCGTCGAAACACTCCCATCGGAAAGCGTCTTCGGGCAGGTGCGATCTGCGGCACTTGGCGCGAAAGACCGTTTCCGTTCCGAACTCAGCCTCGATGCGCGCGAGAGCGCGGTTGGCCTTGAGGATGATTTGTCCGGATTTGACCATGGCCGGATGAAGGCTGAGCTGCGGGTCAGGCAATGCCCCTGGGATGAGGTGGATGGCAAGCCCGGTGACACCTTCATCCAATTCAATGGCATGAAGACGCAGGCGCAGAAGATCGACAATCGTCGCCATTGCCAGAGTCGGCTTGGCGGTTTCAATCTTTTCGCGGCTGACTCCGCCATCATCCCGGGTCAGCCGGACATGGATTTTGCCGGCGCCCTGCGCATGCGCTCTCATTCTGTCAAGCAGCGGCTCGCACAGCCGCTGAATGACCGCAGCAAGGCGTTCCGCATCGCTTTCGGCATAATCGAATTCCGCCTGGGCCGTGTAGGGTTCAGGGAACTTGACACCGCGCACGGTCCCGTCCCGCTCCTTCGCCTTTCGGACCAGGTCAAACATCGGTTCAGCGAATCTGGACCGCACCTCCCAGGCCGGAAAGGCTTCAAGATCGCCGACGGTGCGGATGTTCAGCTTCTCAAGCTCCTTGAGCGGCTTTGCAGGCAAATCAAGTTTTTTGAGCGGTATTGCAAAAGCCGCATTCAGCTCGCTCTCGGGAGAGTCAAAAAGGACAGCGCCGCTTGCAGAGCATGCTGCAGTTCTTGTGCCGAAGCGCGTGAATCCGATCACAACGGCTGTTTTCAGGCGCTCCTCTTCCAGCAGGATGTCCTGCAGCCGCCGTCCCCAGTCGCGAAGGTCCGGCTCAAGGCGCGTCATGCCGCTGACATCGAGGTAATAGGCGCCGAACAGCTCGTCAACCGGCTCGACGGCAGGGCTGAAAAGACCAAGCAGGCTGATGAGCCGTCTGTTGACCTGATTGACCTGCTGCGGGTGCGGGAAGGTGGCATGCAGGTCAGGGCAAAGGCCGATGGCATTGGCATAGGACAGGCCCGGAAAAACGCCGCGCTTCGCCGCGCGCCGGTCAGCGGCCAGCACAACGGCGCGGCTGTCATTTCGATCCACCAGCGCGATGGGAAGCTGAAAGTCTTCGGGCAGATCGCGAAGCGCCAGCTGAAAGAACAGATCCGGCACATGGACGCAGGCGATCTGGCTTGACTGAAATGCCGAAGTCACCGCGCCGCCAGTCAGTAGTATCCCTCGACACCGTCAAGCTGCGTGCTCCAGCGCCATTGGGCGCCGCGCCTCTTGTCGCGCAGCACATGAACCTTGCACAAGAACCCGCCTTCCCCGATGCGCCCTCTCGCGGTGTGGACGCGCAGGGATACCAGCGAGCCGAGCGACGGTTCATGGTGTTCTTTCTGTGTCAGGAACAGAACACAGGCATCGTGCTTGCGGGCCAGGGCGTGGAGCTGAGAGAGCCGCGCGGGCGGCAGCACATGATCCGCGCCTAGGTCGACTGTCACCAGCCGAAATGCGCCGCTTCGAAGCAGCATCTCGGCGGCGCGTCCGGCCTGCCGGGCGTCTGGCATGCGCAGCACCGGAAAATTGTCAAGGTCGATGCCGTTTTTTTCAGCATCAGGCGGGTAGAAAACGCTGTCCAGCAGGCCGATCCAGGCGGCGCATTCGCTGTTGAGCTGGACTTCCCGCACCAGCAGGAACGCGAAACTCAAGGCCGCGATCGGCCGCAGCTCTGAAATCTCAACCAGCCGGCCGGACACTTCCTGCAGATTCCATTGCGGCCGGTCTGACAGCAGCGGCTGGGCCAGCTCGGAAAGCGGCTGAAGGGAGAGTTCAGCCATTGATGCCCTCTTCGATCAGACTGACGGATTCCAGATGGCGGCGCACCTCGATGACCTTGCCGATGATGGTGAGGTCTTCCGGCTTGGGCAGAAGGATTGGATAGGTGTCATTGTGAGGCCGAAGCTGAATCCGGTTTCTGACGCGGCGAAATTCCTTGACGGTTGCCTCGCCATCGATCATTGCGACAACGATGTCACCTGGATGGACTTCCGCTTCAGCCCGTACCAGCACAATGTCGCCGTGCAAGATGCCAGCGTCGATCATGCTGTCTCCGGTCACTCGAAGGCCGAATATGCTCTCTTCCTCAGAGCTGGACTGAACGGGGATATAGCCCTCGATTTCCTGGATCGCGAGGTTGAAGGGGCCGGCTGGCACGCGTCCGAGGATCGGAGCCAGACGGTTCGGCGCCGCGCCGGGCAGCCTGTAGCCGCGGGATTTGCCGGGCGCCTTGATCAGCCTGCCTTCCCTGACCAATGCGTCCAGGTGGCTTTTGGCGGACTGAACCGCCCGCATGTGGAAGGCCGCCTGCACCTCGCGCACGGTTGGCGGCTCGCCTGCCAGCAGCCGCTGGCGCATGAACTGGTAGATTCGATTGCGGGTTACGCCGGGTTTTGTATAGGCCATGATTCGGAACCGGATTGTTGAACGTGTCAATATGATAACAGACAAAAGTATGTTATAATCTTTTTTCAGAAAAAATTCACTGAAAGCGCGGATGTGCGCTTGCAATCGGGTCAGTGCAAGTGATGCAATGAATCTGGCTGGGGCGGCCAGTGCTTGATGGATTGGGAAAAGAACCCAGTTATGCTAATGCCTTGGTTGCGGTCAACCTAAAGAGAATTGTATAGATGAACATCGAAAACTTCTCGACATGTTTGAATATTCCTGTAAAATCACTTCATAACAAATAGTTAATGAGTATTGCAGTTAGCGAAAGCATTCGGTCAGAATTTTCGAAAGAGTGTCACAATCAAAGAACTTTTTCAGATGTTTCCGGATAAATCTTCTACTGAGACATAGTCGGAAATAGATTGAAAGACGATGATTAACCAAATTGAAATGAAATTGAAATGGCTCGTAGAAAAGATTTAATCAGAAAACTCTATTATTCTGACAATTTGCCCATTTTGCAAGAAATGGAGGATGAATCATTCGACCTGATTTATCTTGACCCGCCCTTTAATTCCAATCGGGCATACAACATCATTTATCCAGGTGATTTAGGTCAAGTGACTGCATTTGAAGACACTTGGTATTGGACACCAGAATGCGATGCGCATTTGAGGGATATGGAACACTTAGAAGCAAAGAATATTCTGAGTGCTTTGGTTGGTGCACTAGGCAAAGTTCAAATGTGTGCTTACCTGATAAATATGGCTGTTCGACTAATCGAAATTCGAAGAGTCCTGAAGTCAACTGGAACAGCTTATCTGCATTGCGATCCAACCGCAAGCCATTACTTGAAAGTTGTGATGGATGCAGTATTTGGCAAAGAAAATTTTAGAAATGAAATCGTATGGTGCTATCGAGGCGGAGGGGTGCCGAAGAATGATTTTGCACGCAAGCATGACATTATTCTAAGGTACTCAAAAGGCGATACCGTTACTTTCAATGTTGATGCTGTGCGTATTCCGTATTCTGAAGACTCCGCTGAGCGACTAGTTTACACCGCTCGATCATTTAGACAGAATCGTGTTTACGACAGTTATGAAAAAAATCCAAAGGGCAAACATCCGGAAGACTGGTGGGAAATTCAGCCAGTTATGCCATCATCAAAGGAACGGTTGGGCTATCCGACACAGAAGCCTATAAAACTCCTTGAAAGAATTCTAAAGGCTTCATCAAATAAAGGTGATCTAGTATTCGATCCATTTTGTGGTTGTGGAACTACTGTTGCCGCCGCAGAAAAATTGGGAAGGAATTGGATTGGAATTGACATCACTTACTCTGCAATAGCTGCAATCAGGGAACGATTCAAACGACATAAACTGAATGTCTGGGGGAATATTCAAGTTCTTGGTGAACCGCGGTCGGAAGAAGAAGTTGAAGCAAAATTGATTCGCTCCCAGTCGGCAAGAGCTAGAAAAGAATTTGAGAAATTTTGTGTTACGACAGTTGAAGGGTTGCCAAACGACAAAATGGGAGCTGATGGTGGAATTGATGGAAGGATTCAGCTACCGAACAATGATATTGCAATCATATCCGTGAAGAGTGGGCAGGTAGGCGTAGCGCAGATCAGAGAGCTTAAAGGGTTGCTTAACAGAAGGAATAAAGTAGGAATTTTTATTACCAAGGAAAAACCTACTCAACCAATGATCCAATTTGCAAACCAAGCGGGAATTTATGAATATGCTGACGAAGGCATATTGGATTTTGAGGAACAGATGCCAATTCCAAGAATCCAAATACTAACTTTGGATGAAATCATAAATGGAGTCAAACCTATCCTGCCAAAATGAAATAGGCACATCCTGCCTGAAGTAGCAGGTCGCGATTGATCAGGCGGTTAAATAGTCAAATGTGGAAAGTGCGCACTGAAAGTAATTTTTCTTTCCACCTGAAGAATCAAAGTTTGCGTTAGTTGACTTCCAGTCACATCAACTCTCAGGTCTAAACCATTTGTTCCACTGCCAAAAGGGGTAGCAGTGTGTTTCTATCCCTTTCCTCGCCAAGGAATGGACTTGTCGATCACCCAGCGCATGACCAGATCAAAGATCAGGCCGAGCACCCCCATGACGATGATTGTCATCCAGATAATCTCGTAGTCAGACTGCTTTCTGGCAACATTCTCAACGAAGCCGATGCCGGTGGTGCCGGCGAGCATTTCGGCGGCAACCAGTGTTCCCCAGCAGACTCCGATAGAGATTCTGATGCCGGTCAGAATCTCAGGCAGAGAGTTGGGCAGAATGACCTGTCTGATAATCTGGCGACTCGAGGCGCCCAATGAATGCGCCGCATGAATCTTTGACAGTTGAGTGCCGGTTGCACCGGTCCTGGCTGAGATCACCATGATGGCAAATGCCACCATGAACAGCAGGAAGATCTTGCCATCATCCTGAATGCCGAAGATGGTCAGAATCAGCGGCGCCCATGCCAGCGGCGGAACAGGTCTGTAGAGTTCAATCAGCGGATCAAAAAAGCCTTTTGCGAATCTCGAAAGCCCCATGAAGATTCCCAGTGGAACGCCCAGCAGTATGCCCAGGAACAAACCGGCCAGCACTCGCATGATCGAATCCCAGATGTGCCCGGTCGGCACCGGCACCGAGAACGAACTGAAGTTGCCTGTGGCGAAGTTGTAGAAAGAGTCCTTGAAACTCGGCTCTATCTGTCCCAGGTCATTGTGACGGGCATGCTCGCCTGGAACAAGATTCGTGACCCAGTCAGGGACCAGGAATCCAATCATTTCCGCGACCGGCTTCATCTTGAACCAGAGGAGCGGAAAGCCTTTGTATCCCTGATCCGGATGTGCCATGAACAGGAAGGTCGACAATGTATCGGATGGCTTCGGCAGCCATCGGCCGGACCCCTGCTCGGAGCACGCTCGGTTGCCGGCCAGTATCGCGCCACCCGGCAGAGCCCAGATATCGATGGTCTTGAGCGAGCCCTGTCTTTCATCCATCGCGTTCTCAAGACTGATGAGCGCGGTTTCCACTTCATCAGTGATCTGTGATGGGAAAATTTTCAGATCGTCGATTCGTTTCGAGATTTTCTCAATCTGGCTCAGCAGTTCCTTGCGGCGCTGAATGGTGTGTTCCGACCCGCTGTCATCAATGACAAAGCCGTCAATTCTGGCCTTGATCTCGTCGATCATTGCGACGATCTGCGGGCTGTCGTTGCGGATTTTGCCGTAGTCTTTGGCGACCTGCTCCATCACCACAGCGGCCGCATCGAATGCGCGTCCGCGATCGGTTCTGGGCAGAACTGGAATCTCAGTGCTGGACTCACCCCAGCCGGGCTGAGCCAATGCCTCTTCCAGCAGGACCGGGTCAGCAGGACCGGGGTAGCTCTCGTCAAGCAGATCCGATGCAATCAGATTGATTCGGTCTGCGATATCCTTGAACCGGACTGCAGTGTCTGGAGAGACGAAGTTCGAATCGGCTTGGGCGGCCAGCGCGTCGCGCATCAGGTTGATGATGTCATTGAGCTCCGCTCGGTCATCTGTGCTGAAATCAGCGCCGGACAGCCTCACGTAGAGCAGGTCAATCTGCCTGAAGTCGCGCTCCAGCAGACGGGTGCTCAGCAGATACCGGTTGTCCAGAGGGTAGGCAGACCGCACCGGATTGATCGCGCGGTTCAGCTTGGCAACCTGACACAGCTCATTGGCCGCGCCCGGAAAGAATGCTCTGCCGGCATCCCAGGAAAAGGTGTACCAGAACAGCATCAGGCTTGAGACGCCGCAGATCACCCAGTGCCAGCCTCCCATTGCGCGAATGGGGTTGCCGAAAACGGCATCTGTTCTCTCGGTGCGAATGACTTTCTGGCCGTGGTAGATCGACCACAGAAGCAATGCGACCAGGATGATGTAGATTGCGCCGACGATGGACATGGCTTCAGATGCGAAACTCGCTAGCTGCTCTCGACTTTGCCCATGATCTCTTCTTCCATGTTCCAGATCATTTCCAGAATCTCTTCCTTGGTCTCGACGAAATTATCATCGTTCTTGATCTCTCTTGGGTCTCCAGTCAGTCCCTGCTCAGCAAACCCAAGCCGGTATTCCTTGTGCAGTCTTCCCGGACGGGGCGCCATCACGAAAAGACGCTCGCCCAGAAGCAGCGCCTCCTCGACGGAATGGGTGATGATCATGATGGTCTTGCCGGTCTCTTTCCAGATTTTCAGCACCAGAGACTGCATCTTCTCCCGGGTCAGGGCATCCAACGCGCCGAGCGGCTCGTCCATGAGGATGACATCCGGGTCGTTGATCAGGCAGCGGGCCAGAGCCACACGCTGCTGCATGCCGCCCGACAGCTGATAAGTCGGCGTGTCACCGAACCCCTGCAGTCCGACGATGTCAAGCCACTCATCGACTTTGCGCTCGATTTCGGCTTTCTCCGCATTCTTCATGCGCAGTCCGAAATTGACATTGTCTGCCACAGTGAGCCACTCGAACAGCGCGCCTTGCTGAAAAACCATGCCGCGGTCGACCCCGGGCTTCTCGATGATGTTTCCGCCCAGCGTGATGTTGCCGCCGGTAGGATGCAGGAAGCCAGCGACAATATTGAGCAGGGTAGTTTTTCCACAGCCTGAAGGTCCCAAGACGGCAAGCAGCTCGCCTTTCTTCAAAGTGAATGTGACATCCTGGAGCGCGTGCACCTTGGCCTCACCCGGCATGGCGAAAGTCATATCCAGATTGGTTGCTACCAAGTCGCTCATCTATCGAGTCCGATCAGAGGCTGGTCTGCACGCGGGACCATCAGATTTGCAAGCATCATGAGTCAGGCCAGACTGCTCCGGCCTGACTCATGCATGTTCAGACTTGCTTACTGCAAGAAAGAGGTGTCGATGACTGCACTGTAGTCGTCCAGTGCGGGGTTTTCGGGAGTGGCGAACGCACCGCCGACAACCGCAATGGCGACACTGGCCAGACCGCCTTCATTGAAGTAATTCGCCAGCTGCTCCGCAGCGGTTGGGAAATACATCTCTGACATCTGATTGGTTGCCATCTCTACACTGAGACCGGCGTCTTTCGCGATGACATCGATTTTGGACTGATCGGCCGCGAATGCCATGTTCGCCTCATCAGTCACGCTCAGGAAAGTTCTCAGCAAATCTGGGTTTTCCTGTGCGAAGGTCTCAGTTACCGAGATGACGTCAAAGCTGATGATGCCAGCCGCTTCCTTGTCTGCTGCGGAAAGCAGGACTTCTCCAACTTCATACATCTTGGCCATCGAATCTGCGCCAAAGCCGCAGGCCATGGAGACTGCACCGTCGGCGAGAGACACCGCGGCGTCAGCCGGAACCTGGTCGACGACGTTGATCTTGGAAACATCAACTTCGAGCGCGCGCATCATCATTCTGAAACTGTAGTCCGCCATTGTCGCGATGGGCACGGCAACCGATTTGCCCTCAAGTTCTGTGGCATTGGTCTTGTCGATTCCCTCACCGTCGCGCACCACGCAATCATTGGCGGGATACTGAACCGCAATGGCGACGAGCTTGATCGGTGCATTTGCGTTCACGGCATTGATGAAAGGCGCAAGTCCTTGGCTGTAGGAGATGTCGATGTCTCCGGCGAGCATTGCTTCAGTCATCTGGGTTCCTGCATCAAAGTTCGTCCAGTTCACTGGCACACCCAAAGCGTCGTCATAAAGCTTCTCAACTTTTGCAACCTGATTCGGCGTCGCCCATTCTAGAAAGAACGCAACGTTGACCTCATCGGCGGCCTGTGCCGCACCGGATACAGCAAATGCAGCAACTGCGGCGAATAATGTTTTTCTGAAAATCATTTGATCCTCCATAGGTTTAACAATTTTGACAAAGAGTCAAATTTTTGGTGAAATTTAACCAGAAAGTTCGCCTAATTTACAATTTTCGCTACTCGAAATGTAACAAATTTGAAAATCAAGCGGCTAATCAGCCCCAAAGGTTCATAGAACGCAAGAATTTTACTTTGTGTGAAACTGATTTTGGCTGGTAACGGGCGGAAATTCTTCAGGCAAGCCAGTGTTCCACTGGATAGGAGAGGAATTCGCTGACACTGATACCCTGATCCCCGATGAGAAGGATTTTTGTTGGCTTGAATGCGGTTGAAAATGCACTGATGCCGGGAGGGGCTTCGCGCTTATGGCCGCTTTTGACTTCGATGGCAGTCAAGGTCGAGGCAGTCTCAACGACGAAATCGACTTCACGGTTGTTTTCACGCCAATAATGCACCTTGATATTCCGGCTGGCGGCGTTCACCAGATGAGCGCCAATCGCCGATTCCACCAGACGGCCTCGGAACTCGCGGTCGCTGAGAGCCTCATCCATTGTCCGCTCATCCATCACAGACATCAGCGCTGTATTGAATACCTGAAATTTGGGACTGGAACCGCGCTTTCGAATTGCTCCACCCGCGAATTTCTGCAAGCCTGTGAGCATGCCCGCTTCGGTGAGAAGATCGAGGTAATGGGCGAGTGTTGTTGTATTGCCGGCACTTTGGAGTCGAGCCAGCAACTTGTTGTAAGAAACGATCTGACCTGAGGAGGCACATCCCAATTGAAGCAACTGACGCAGCAGTCTCGGCTTGTCGATTCGCGTCAACAGCAGGATATCTCTCGAAATCGCCGGTTCAATCACTGTGTTGTGGAGATAGTCCGTCCAGCGCGCCAGGTTGTCTGTCAATGATGCGGCTCCCGGGTACCCTCCGCAAAACAGGTACTGGTCAAGACTGAAGTTGAATGCACTTCGCATTTCGCTGAAACTCCAGTGCTGCAGAATTAAGGTTTCAAATCGTCCGGCGAGACTTTCTGTGAGCTTCCTATCAATCAAGAATGGGGTGGAACCCAATATGATGACTTTCACTTGCCGCCCGGCCCGGTCATCTTCGTCCCACAGCAGCTTGACCATTTCCGACCAGTCTGGAATTTTCTGAACATCGTCAAGAATCAGCAGGGATGTTGAATCTGCCGAGTTCCTGGCTAGCGTTCGTGCAGTCTCCCATTGCTGGGCGATCCATGCCAGGCTGCGAAATGCAGGAACATCTGCGGTGGCACAGTGGAAAGGCATTCTGGATTTTCGGGCGACTTGATTGGCCAGCGTTGATTTGCCAACCTGACGGGATCCAATGACGACTTGAATGAATCGACGCGGTTCGCGTATCCGTTCTAGCAAGGTATTAGCTAATTCTCTAGTGTAGGATTGACTTGCTGGCACTATAGATTACTCAACATGAATATTAGAACTACTCAATATAACTATTACGCTTAATCAATACAACTATTATTCATACTCATAATAATGAGCAATTACTTTCATCCGCATTTCGCTTGGCCGAAATTTCGGGGTTTTTCCGGAAGTTCGATTCCAATCGGCTAAAATGACTGCAGTCCGCGCATCAAAGGAGGAAAGCAGCCGTGAATGAATCCAGTTTAGTCAGTGCGGGATTACGAACCACACTTCCGCGCCGGCTGATCCTCAATATCTTGGAAAACTCACCGGAACGCCACATGGGTGCGGAAGACATTTACCGTGCGCTCCATGAATCAGGTGAAGAAGTTGGGATCGCAACTGTGTATCGCGTCTTGACACAGTTCGAGCAATCCGGAATTGTTTTGCGACATCGGTTTGACGGGGATAAAGCATTCTACGAGTTGAATGATGAAGACCATCACGACCACATGGTGTGTGTTGAATGCGGGCGTGTGTTCGAGTTCATTGATGAGGCGATAGAAGAGCGTCAGCGGGAAGTCGCGAATACTGCCGGATTTGTTCTTCAGGACCACTCGCTTTATCTTTATGGTGTTTGTGAGGGTGCGCAGAATTCTGGAAAATGCTCCATGCCAAAAGAGGGCAAGGCGGAAATCTACCATGTCGATGAATGACAAAATCGAGCGGTGAATCTGCCATGATCCACCGTAGGTCTCATTTTCAATTTCCAGAACAGACATCTTACTGATTGCAATCCGCAAGCGCTGATCAGTCCGTTGGACATCTGATTCTTGAGTCCGGCCGAAAAATTCAATCGTTTCCGAAACAGTGCCTGCAACTCGTGATCGACTGCACACTGCAAACCCCGTCAGGCAAGTTCCGTTCACGCGCGATTCCGATACCTTTTTCTGGCACAACTGGCAGATTCAATGCGATAACTGACGTTGCCGGAGTTGGCGTCGGTTATCGAACGTTGATCTCTGGCAGTGGCGACAGAGTGGTGGGCAAAGGTCCGGTTCGCACTGGTGTTACGGCAATCTTGCCGCGGCCGCGAAATGAATTGCACATTCCTTGCAATGCTGGATTCTTCAGTTTCAATGGCAATGGTGAGATGACCGGCGCGCATTGGGTTGAGGAGTCAGGGCTGCTGCAGTGGCCGATTGTGCTGACAAACACCCATTCGTGCGGGCTGGCTCAGGATGCGGTGGTCAAGTGGGTTGTGAACCACTTCCCTGAACAGGCTGCAGAGGGCGTTCTGCCGGTGGCGACTGAAACTTATGATGGCGAGTTGAATGACATCAATGGCTTTCATGTGAAAACGGAGCATGTCTTTGCCGCAATTGATGAGGCCGTCAGCGGTCCGATTGAATTGGGCAGTGTCGGCGGCGGGACTGGCATGATCTGCTACGATTTCAAGGGTGGCAACGGATCGGCATCAAGGAGAGTTGTCTTGGGAAGTGAGACCTACACGGTGGGTGTCTTTCTGCAGGTAAATTTCGGTCTTCGCGAAGACCTGATGATTGCAGGCATACCTGTCGGCAAGCTTCTGCCCGGCGGTGAAATTCGCGCCAAGGGAGCAGGTTCAGTCATTGCGATCGTTGCTACTGATGCACCGCTGCTGCCGCATCAGCTGAAGCGGCTGTCGCGTCGGGTGGTGCTGGGTTTGGGGCGAACTGGAACGATTGGCAATAACGGATCAGGAGATCTGATATTGAGTCTTTCCACTGCCTTGCCAGTTGAAGAAGATGATGAATGGGTCACATCGCGACACCTTCGAAACGAGTGCTTGGATCCTTTGTTTGAAGCGGTCGTTCAGGCAACTGAGGAATCAGTGATCGAGTCAATGATTGTCAATGAAACGATGGTCGGATGTAATGGCATTACAGTTCGCGCACTGGACCACGACAAATTGCGGAATTTCATTCAATCAAAATAATTTTTAAAATTCAAGCCTGTTGGCTACAGCGTAAATTTTTGTCCACCAAATTAAATGAGTTGATATCTGTAGTGAACGATATTCGGCTGAACGAATTTCTAAATTTACCCTAACTCTTTCTGTTGTATTCTCTATCTGCCCATATTTCAATTCTTCGCAAATACGAGTGGACAATTACTCTTGATAAAAGAAATAAAGTGTGGATGAAACTCTGACTATTTTCAAGCATTGGATGGTGAATAAACTTCTTATGAATGGGATCAGAACAACCAGCGTGGCTTTAGTTGTGATTTTTTTTACTGGGTGTGGTGGTTATTTCTACCCGTCACAAATTATCGGAAAAGAAATGGACGATCGAGTCGGATTACCCATATCAGTGGTTTTCGATAGATTGGGAATTCCCGACAGTGAAGACGAGGTTGCAGGACGAAAGTTTTACGTTTGGAACAACGAACTATCGGGAGTTAATATTGTCTACTCCACCTCTAGTAGTCCAATTTTTAATCTATGGGGTGCAGACTGGCACAATTCAAACCAAAACAAGAACTTGGATGGTAAGAATCCGCATCATTGCCAACACTAACTTTCAAATCATTCTACTTAATACAGTAGAAATGCCGGTATATCAAGAAATTTCAAGGAAGTCGTTGCATTTGAAAAAACTTGGAATGAACTACAGCAAGATCGCCCAACAGCTGGGTATTGACGATAAGACTGTTGCCAAAGCAATTCAGTGGATCAAAGAAAGCTAATTGGAAATTCGCAACATCTACAATGCGGCACGACTTGTGAGGTGATCCAAATCCTCACCATTCGCCTCTGAACCAAATTTTTTGAATAGAATAACTTCCTTTCTGAGTGTTTGTCTTTCTCAGATTGCCCTTATATGATTTGAATTTTGCCAAGGAAAATCAACTACTAGGGTAGCGTTTTCATTGAGGTAATTCTGCCATACTTGAATCTATTCGGTAGTGAGATAGTTCATGAATTTCAATTCGTTCAAATTCATGTGTGATACTGATTAGGACTTGACCAAATGAGAATTCGGCTCGATTAATTTTGACAAATAGACTACAGATGTCTCTCAAATAACTGTTGTTCGACAAAGCGAGTAAACAGCCTTTTGTTCCTAAGCTATGAATTCCCATACACCCTACTAAAATTCCAGGCTCGCTTGAGAACGGGTTCGGCACTATCGACAATACTCCGAAATCGCGCTCGATCAATAATTTCCCTTCATTCTGTGCTCTATATTCAGCGGAAATGAATTCTTCTTTCTCGCGATCAAATATTCGAGCTGGTCGGCCTTCTAACTTACTAGATCCAACGATATATCTCAAGTAAGGAATTTCATTGAAATATGTGTGCGTAATTTGATTGGAGGATGGGCCACCGCTTACTACAACACAAGAGTTGTTCAGCAAACGCGAAGCCTCCGTAGATGCACTGGAAATTTGAGTTACAGGATATTCACCAACCCATTCACGAAAGAATGCTTTCCTTAAAGCCTCTAACCCCTCACTCTCCTTGAATTCGACTGGTAAAAATGGGCTATTCTCAGGCCGACTATGAAGAGATTCGATTACAACAATCTCTCTTTTCATTGAAGCAAGCGTCCAAAATGCCGAAAAACGAGAGTCATTGAGTGCAAACAAAATCTGACGAGCTTGAAGCTTGTCAGGTACCGACACCAATTCCATTGCCTCGGCACACTGTAGCCCAGATCTAGTACCAAAGCATTGCTCGAACCGGGAGATTTCCGACCAATGAATTCGCTCTAGACGAATCTGAGTCTCATATTTTCTGAGTGCTTGCTGCTTTCGCACTCGATGGTTGGTGATGTCAAAAAATACTTTGGGGCGAAAATCTGATAGCGCTACGCTGTTGGTTACAGCGTAGCCCAGTACCAAAGTACTTCTTAGTGCTGCCCTGATAATTCCGGCGCATGCCCGATGGTCACCGTGCGAATCCGCTGTAGTATGCACAAACACGAGGTCTATTGGACCAATATTTCGGAACAATTTTCTTGTTCGGCTCACACTGTCGGAATTCTCTACGAGGTATCCATCTGAAAAATCTAAAAAATGGACTTGATCATTGTGAACACCGAGGTGGAGGGCGCTAGATATCGCTTCCTTCCTACGCATAGCTCTCTGAGAGCAAATTGCATCATCCGTCATCACAACAATCGATACTTTCCAACCTAGACTAGTTAACTTGAAGATTGTGCCACCGCAGCCAATCTCAACATCGTCCGCATGCGCTCCGACAAACACTGCTGATCCAATCATAGCAATTGATAAATCAATCCAGTCTATTAATCAATGAGAAGCATCACTCAAATCAGTATATTTATCACATTTCTACAATTGTAGAATCTCCATTACCTCACTGATTCTAGTTGGCTTTATCAGAATTATTTCTTCAATCACCAAAGCGTCAAGTCCAGTTGACCAAAATGTTCTTAGAGCATCTAGGGCATTGCAAACAATCGGTTCTCCATTTACGTTGAACGAAGTGTTCAGAATTACAGGAACACCTGTGCATTCGCCGAACTCAGTAATGACATCATAAAAATGTGGATTTACATCCCGTTCCACAAGTTGAACACGAACAGTGTTGTCGATATGAACTATGGCCGGAGCTTCAGCTTTCAACCTGTCGGATGCCTCGAAAGCAATTGTCATAAAAGGTGCGTTTGTCCATTCTAGAAGGTAATAATTGGCATCTTCAATCCGCATCGATGGGCAAAATGGTCTCCAATTCTCGCGGCATTTTATCGCTTTATTGACGTAGTCTCTTGTTTGAACATTCCTTGGGTCAGCTAAAATACTCCGGTTTCCAAGTGCCCTAGGTCCGGCCTCCATATTGCCCTGAAACCAACCGACGATCAACCCCTCCGCAAGTAGCTTCGCAGTGCTATATGAACGATCAGGAAGTTTACAATACTCAAGCCCGCAATCATTGAGAATTTCTTCTACTGACGCTGAATCTTCCTTCAATCCTAATGCAAGAGAACGAACTGGTGCCGGGCGGATTTTTGATTGGTTACTAGATACGACAGTTGCAGACCCCGCCGAACCACCAGCATCCGAACAAAGTGGATGACAGAATATGTCAGATACTTCAGGGAGACTCTTTATGTGAGAATTCATCTTAACATTCAACCCAACCCCACCGCCAATGCATACATTTGACGATGAGGTCTGTTGCACACCCCACTGAACTAGAACTTCTACGGACTCCTCCAATAATGCCTGAGCTTGATATGCAACATCTTCATGCCACCTAGAAATTAGATCATTCTTATGACGAGGCCACTTGCCCAACTCGTCGACTAGAAGATCAGTGAATCGCCCAGAATAATTATGACTACCGTAGTGTATGTACCTTGCGTCAACTTTGTACGTGCCCCCATTACGGTCGATTGACAGCACCTTTCTTAAAGCGTTTTCAATCTGGTCATTCTGTTTACCGTAAGATGCAAGTCCCATAACTTTATACTCACCATCGTATGCATCAAATCCCAAATATTCAGTAATTGCTGAATAAAACCAACCAAGAGAGTGTGGAATCTCGAAACGTCTAATTTCGATTATTCCTTCACTTGAACAATCCCAGATTACAGTGCACTCGGTATCACCTGATCCATCGATGGTTAGGCATAGCGCCTCTTCAAACTCGCTCTGGAGAAAGGCTTGCGCAGCATGACAATAATGGTGTGGGACGGTCTGAAGAGGTGGAAACGGAACGTTTGGATATAGCTGGCGCCATTCGGACGATAATATTGAAACTATATTTGACCACTTTCTCTTTTCAATATTATTTTTTTGCCAATTGAGCGTACCTCTGTCTACATTGTAATTCCTGTTTATTTGACGATAGCGTGACATAATTTCACCATTGTCAAATCGATCAATATCCCAATTAAGTGAAACTGAAGATATTTGTTTTGGTGAAATATTTGCCGACTTGATACAATTTTCTATGGCATGAGAAGGGAAGAGACCTTTAGCGTGTTTTAGTCTTACGTGACGTTCTTCTTCACTATATGAAATTAAACGTCCATCACACGCGATACTTGCTGATGGGTCAACATCCCATTGGATCCCCAGGACATAAGTGGGGTTAGTGTTCATTTTACGTTCGTCAATAGAGTAAAGGTATTCCCACAGCTAATCAATTAGAATCAACACTCATGATTGAACTTTGCAGTATTACTCTGGTTATTCTCCAGCTCTGTCAGTAGACGGAGCCGACATCGGCAAAGGAACAAATTTTGCGAATTTCATAAAATCAGACAGCTAAAATTAATTCCTTAAAAGCCCGCAGCCCCGGTTGACCGGGCAACTATCGTGAAAGAAAAAACCAAATCAGGCGTGAGATTCAGAGGCCGTATATTCATTGGCGGAAAGGTCCCCGATAAAAAGACTGGTCCGATTCAGTTCGACAACATTCATTGGCGGCGTTCAAGGCGACCCCGTTTAGAAGACTCAAGATTAATTTCAATTGAAACATTCGATACGCCAGATTTGGTTTTTTCTCAGAAGTGATAAAGCGAGATGAAGGCGAATTTACTCGGTGCGCTATCAGCGAGAGGGTAATGCAAACGTACTATTTTTCGAGGCGCACAAGATTGCGAATTGTGACGAGTTGATGCGCATTACAATCTCGAATTTAAGCACTTTTCGCGCCACATCGGATAAGTTCCAAGATTGCGGGTAGCTATCAGAAGCACAATTGATACTTTTGCAGTCAAAACTCGCAAATTGCGATTCCTGCAGTAAAAATATGGTGGGTGGCTTGAATCGGTCTATTTGAACAAAACAACACTATTGCTACGCCACCGGCTGCTCTGGTGAGTTCGAAAGTCGTCCAGCGGAATGTCTCATCTAAGTTTGACTTTGTCCATTTTCATGAGATTGAAAATAAGTATTTGAGTTGGAGCATGTGAGATTGTTCCATCCAGAATAAATCGTTGAGCATCTAGAATACTAAGGCGGACTGTTTCAATTTCATCTGCTTCACTAGGACAGTCCCAATTTGCCTCATCTATGTATGCAAGAAATAGGTGGACACGAGCATCAATGAGAGACGTAAACGGATCTATACTTCCAATTGAAATGAGCTTATCGGTTTTATAACCTGACTCTTCATGGAGTTCTCGTTTAGCACATTCAATAACTGACTCAGAAGGATCCAGTCCTCCGCTGAATACTTCAAGACTTTCAGTTGCAAGTGCATATCGGAACTCCCTCGCTAAGAGAATTTCACCATTTCGATATACAGGTAGAACAGCTACTCCGTCTGCCGCTGTCACTCGCCCGAATTCGCGACTGAATCCGTTGCTGTCTCTTACTACCTCCTTATGGAGAGTAAGCCATGGACTGCCATACGCAATTGAACTTTTTTGGACTGCGAACGGACCTCTCTGATTTCGCTCGCCACGAAAAACATTGATTCCCAACGATTTCAGTTCGCTCTTTAGGTACTCATGCGATACAAACTGCGTCGCATGCCAACCCCCTTTTCTCGCATAGTCAATGTGGTTTGGATTATCGTCAGTAAAAAATATCTGTTTTTTTGAGATAGACAGATCCTCTTGAACTCTGTGGAAAATTTCAGGGCTCGGTTTTGCGAGTTTCAAATTGTACGAGCAAAAACACATGTCAAAATATGACTCAATGTTATATTTCTCGATTAGAAAATTCCAATGAATTTCATCCACATTGCTCAAACACGCGAGTAGAATGTCCTTTTTTCTCAATTCTTGTAATATTTCGATAACATCATAATTTAAATCCGCAATCGCTAAATTAAGAATATCCCGTACTTTATCGGCAGGTATATCATACTGCGAGAGCTTCTGAATTTCATTGATGTATTCTTCACTTGAGATGAGACCGGCTACAGCACGTTCTCTTAATGTGTAGTTGTCAATCCCACAATTGAAATTATCCTCAAAATCCCTCGGATCAAGGTAATCTACTCCCATTTCTTTCAATTTGTTCAACGGAGCTCTGGAATTTAGGTTCACGACCACGCCGCCGAGGTCAAAGACTACTGTTCTTATTCGATTTTTAAGTGTCATTTTGTGCCTATGTCAAAGGAATTAATTATGATCAACATTGTGGAAAGTTTGTGGATCTTCACCAACGAGTTTGGAAACTGATCAAGTTGCTATCCTTTAGTCCCTTGCCGACGAAAACTTGCGCAAATTGTTGCGTGTTCAGTTATGTTGCGAATATTTTACAAGTTATTGACAAGCAATCGATTGGCCGGAATATTCGCAACATAAACTTTCACACGATGTCGCTAGCAAAGTGAATCAAGGAACCCCATCAGGCCGGGATCGTCTTTCCAGCAGCGTTTCGCTTCCGGATCAGCCAGATCACAAAAATTCATCGCTTTGCGCTTTGTCTCGAAGTCGATCTGCGCGTAGATGTTGGTTGTGTCAAGGCTGACATGACCCAGCCAGGCGCGGATCGTGTTCAGGTCGACTCCGGCGCGCAGCAGATGGCAGGCGCAGGTGTGGCGGAGCACATGCGGCGTCACTTTCCGGCCGGCCAGCGACGGCACTGCGGCGGCGTGGCGCTCCACCACTCGGTACACGCCGAAACGGGTGTATGGCTCTCGAAGCTGACTGACAAAGACCGCGTCGTCCGGCTTCCTGCCGCGGGTGATCTGAGCGAGCGCCTGCTCGGTTCTCGGCCACAGCGGGCAGTGGCGGACTCTGCCGTCTTTGCCATGCAGCACGGCCAGCGCATGCCGGCCGTCGAGGCCGCCGGTCTGGAGGTCCGAGACTTTCAGACTGGCCGCCTCGGAGGCGCGGGCTCCGGTGTTGTAGAGAAACAGTAGCAGCGCGTGCTCGACCCGTCCGCGTCTTTTTCTCACGCAGGGCGCGTTGACCAGGGCTTCGGCCTGCGCTTTGGTCAGCCGCGAAAGGCAGCTGCGGCGCGGCTTTTTTCGCCGTGATTGAGCGAATCAATGAGGCCCATTTGACACAGACCGGCTCGCGCGAGGCCACGTAGCGCGCGAACGCGCGGATGGCGTTGAGCCGGAGGTTGCGGGTCTGAGCGGCCGAGCCGGGGACCTCAACGAGAGAAACAGCACCGGATCATCGCAGGACAGCCGAGCCTTGCGAAGATAATCGATGATCGCATTTCCGACCCCGGCCGACAGCGGATAGTGATGGGTCTGCCTCGGCTTGGGTCGGCGCACCTGCAGGGACTCCTCGCACCAGTCAATGTCACCGAGCCGCAGCGCGCAGACTGTAGGTGATCAGCAGCATCAGAATCGCGCGGGCGCGCAGGGCAGTCGGCCGGTCTCCCTCCGCGGTGGCGAGCAGCCGGACCGACTCGTCGCGGCTGATGCCCGGCATGCACCGGCCCTGCTGTTCCGCGAATCGAGAAAAAGCCCTCAGCCTGCCGCCGCAGGCATGAACCGTCGCGCGGCTGTAGTCGGCAGGTGCCAGATGGTCAGTCAGATAAGCCTCGACATCGACGATGCTGACCTGATCAAATTCAATTCCGCGTGTCCGCAGCCACTTGAGAAAAGCATTGACTGCGAATTGATGGCTGCGGGACGTTGCGGCAGACTAGCCGCGCTCCTGCTGTCCAAGCCGCAGAAAATCTGCGGCTTCAGCTGAAACAGGCTTCGGAAACGCAAGGGTAGCTTTGATCATGGTCAATTCTCCTGTTGAACGGTAAATCAACCATGATCGCAGAAAGCGAGATAAACTATGTTGCGATTAATTTGATTCATCGATTGCTTATCAACGACTTGTAAAATATTCGCAACATAACTGAACACGTAACATTTTGCACAAGTTTTCCTTGGTAAGGGACTAATTTATTCAGCGACCAATTGCGACCTAATAGAGAATAGACAGTTAGTATTCATAGTACGGTTTTCGCGTTTAATTTCAACTTTATCCGATGGGGTGTATCAATTCTTTACTGATGATTAATTTGTAGCGAAATATTAGTACAACGGCTACTGCAAGCAATCCAAGGATACAGGCAATCCACACTCCAATTGCTTCAAGTTCGAATTGGTGGGCCAAGATATAACCACCAACTACAGCAATAATCCAATGTCCGATGATGGATGCCCACATTACAGTCTTCGTATCTTTGTATGCTCTTAGAACTCGAGCAGCCACGACTTGCAATCCTTCAAATAATAGATATGGAAATCCTAACAAGAAAAAGATTTCTGCATGAGAATACAAATTAGTTGACTGTAAAGTCTCTGATCCAAGAAAAAGCGAAACTATCTCTTTGTCGAAAAACCAAATTAGTAAATAAGAGACACCAACTACACCTAACGTTGTACTGAATGTAAGTTGCCCTGCTTGCTTTGCTTTATCAAGTTCTTCGCATCCGAGACGAAATGAAACCCTAACATTACCCGCGTCACCTAGCCCATAGCAAATCATACTTACGACAAATAATGTGTTAAAGACGATTTCGCTCGCAGCCAGTTCATCAACACCAAATGCACCAATGATTACAAGCAATGCAGCAAATGCTCCATATTCTAAAGTATTAGCGGTTCCAGCCGGTACACCAACTCTAATGATTTCATACATGGTTTGAATTTCAGTTTGAGGTTTAATGCGGAACAAGCGTTCCCCCGAAATTTGTGCGTTGAAAAGCCATAAAGCCGAGAAGGCTGCGACAAACCAAGATACTATGGTTGTAGCAATTCCTGCACCTACAATGCCGAATTCTGGAAAACCGAATAATCCATACACTAATACAATGTCTAGAACTACGTTCATTGTCGCTGCGGATAGAATGATGTAAACAATAATACGAGCATTTTGTAGGCCTGCAATTACGTTGCGATTAACTGTAAAAAGCAGTGTAGGGAAAATTGATGGCGCAATTGAAATGAGATACAGATTTGACAACTGTACTACTTGTTCATTTTGTCCTGTCACGGAAAACATAGTAGGAATAGAGAAACAAAGCAAGGTGAATGGAATTGACAAAATTATCGAGATCAAGTAGCAACCCCATGTAGAACTTCTAATTTCAGATAGAATTCCTTTACCTAATGCTTGAGCCACATATACAGATACTATTGAGAGAATTCCCATTGGGAATAATAAAAAGGCAAATAGTACGTCAATAGATAAAGTGAGAGCGGCAAGATGCTCAGCACCTAGTCTACCGACGACAGCAATATCCGTGAATAGAATAATTAGTTCCATAACATAGCTTCCTGCAAGCGGTATCGCTAATTTAGTTAGTTGATGGAACTCATCTTTGAGCATGTGATATATAAAATAGTTAATAGTTTCCCTTAATCCGCGATAGCGCGGCTACCAAAAATATCCCTTTATAACAAAAGCATAAATGAAAGTCCTTTGCCGCAGCGGTTCATTCGACGGGTGAACATTGGAAGCGAGGGAAAGGCAACTAATGTTTCACAGGAATTATGAACAATCTACTGTACACAATATACAAAACCGACGATATGCACACCATAGGTGCTGGAACGGTGAGATTTGCCGAGACGATGAAAAAGCCTGATATGGATCACCTGACCGACGCAGCTTTTCTGTACATGTGAGGATGGATAGTCAGGCGGAAGAATCGCTTCAGTTGGATATGCTCGGTGACTGATTTACGGGTGTAGATGAGTAAACCACAACTCGCGGCGTATCATGTACTAAACGATTGCCACCACAATGGATGAGCACGGCTGGAGTTATTGCGAGGTGGTTCACTGGTATAACAGGCGTGGCAAAATTTGGACGATGTCGCGAATCTGATTCTGATGCTGAATCAATCGGGTGACTGTTAATCAATCCGCAACATAATAGTGTGCCTTCACTATGTGATTATGATCGTATTTTTTTTAATGGTGATACGATCATGTTCGAATCAATTTATACATGTCAACACACTAGTGTCCGGTAGTTGAAGTTTTAGAATCTTGTATCTTGTTGATTACAAAATGATAAACTGGTGTTTTTGGCTGTACGCGATTTCAGAGCATCAGCATGTGCCAAATCCGGTCTTCAGTCGCCGTCCAATGTCAACAGGAGCACGACAAATCATGCATCAAGGACACTATATCTTCTCCCAGATTATGACTTATCTGCCGCGCCGAGACTTCGACACATGCGTGCAACGCTACCAGGGCAACCGCAAGGTGCACCGTTTCCGCTGCTCGCAGCAGTACCGCGCCATGGCGCTCGCCCAGCTGAACCGTCGCAGCAGCTGATCAGCAGGGCGCGGCCGCTGTACGACGAGAATGACACGGAGCTGGACCTGAAAGAGACCGTATATGCGCTGGACTCATCGACCATCGACCTGTGCCTGTCGCTGTTCTCGTGGGCCAAGTTCCGCACCACCAAGGCCGGTGTCAAGCTGCATACGTTGTTGGATTTGCAGGGAAACATCCCTTCGTTCATGCACATCACCGATGCCAAGCTGCATGATGTGAACATCCTGGACCTGCTGGTGCCGGAAGCCGGCGCCATCTATGTGATGGACCGCGCCTATCTGGATTTCGAGCGGCTGCATCTGTTCCACCGCATGGGCAGCCACTTTGTGCTGCGCGCCAAGTCGAACACCCAGTTCCGCCGCATCTACTCCCATGCCAATGACCGGGTGCGCGGATTGATGGCGGACCAGCGCGGCGTTCTGAGCGCCACGCCCAGCTCGGAGAATTATCCCGATCAGCTCAGACGCATCAAATACCATGACCGGGAGCTCGGCATGACTTTTGTGTTCCTCACCAACAACACCGAACTGCCGGCGCTGAAGATCGCGGAGCTGTACAAGAACCGATGGCACATAGAGCTGTGGTTCATATGTTGCATGCAACATATGAACCATTATGTTGCGCGCCTGAATATGTTGCGGGATCGGCTGCGAGCCGCGCCACACGCGGGTCTGCGCGCGATTCCCGCAACATAATTTTTCACCCTCAGAGATTGGAGAGGAACTCCATCAGACCCTTGTCGCGTTTCCACGGCGCTGAGCCTGCATCCTTGATCTCACAATGCTCCATCGCCCTGATTTTCATTTTCAGGTCGATTTCCGCATAGATGTTGGTGGTGTCAAGGCGCTCGTGTCCGAGCCACGCCCTGATCGTATTGAGGTCCACGCCTGACTGAAGCAGGTGGCAGGCGCAGGTGTGTCGAATGACATGCGGCGACACCCGCCGTCCGGACAGGCAGGGCAGACTCGCCGCACTGCGCTCGACCAGACGGTAAATGCCGAACCGCGTATAGGGCTGCTGAAGCTGATTGACGAACACCGCATCTGACGATGGCTTGTTCCGCACCAGGTCGAGAAGGACATCTCTGGTTCTCGGCCACAGCGGGCATGTGCGGATCTTGCCGCCTTTGCCATGCAGCCTGACACTGGCGTGCCGGCCGCTTCTTTCATCCAGGTCCAGATCGCCCACGCGAAGTCCCGCCGCCTCGGAGACGCGCGCTCCCGTGTTGTACAGAAACAGAAGCACAGCGCGCTCTGCCCTGCCTCTGGCACTTTTGTCGCAAGGCGCCTGCAGCAGGGCATCCATTTCCTGCTTCGTCAGCCACGACAGGGGCTCAGACACCGTCTTCTTCGCACCGATGGAGCGGATTTCGGCGGCCCATTCCACGCAAGTCGGCTCTCGGGAGGCCGCGTATCTGGCGAACGACCGAATCGCAGTCAGGCGATGGTTGCGCGTCCTCACCGAGCAGCCGCGCTCGGCCTCGAGGTGATCGAGAAACGCAAGAACACGCTCGACGGTGAGGTCGCCGAACTGCAGCCGGTCGACCGTCCTGCCGGTACAGCGGCCCATGAAGGGCAGCAGAAGAGTGAACGCGTCACGGTAGCTTTTCTGGGTGTTGACGGCCAGGTTCCGCTCAGTCGCGATGTGTTCCGTGAGAAACCGCCTGAGCCAGTGACCGAGCAATGCGCGCTCATTCATGGCAGCCGCCCCCGTTCACCCAGCCGTCGAACCGCGAGGATGCTTCCTGAAGCAGTTCGGGAGTCATGGACAGATAGACCCGGGTGCCCTCAAGGCTCGCATGTCCGAGGCAGGCCGACAGCGCTGGCAGCAGCCGCTGCACATCGGCGCCGGCGCGGTACCAGGCAGTCACGCGATGCACGGCGAAAGTGTGCCTGAAGCTGTGCAGGTTCGGCTTCTGAAAGCCCTCGCCGGCAGGCTGGATATTCGCGTCGGCCAGCAGCTTCCGGAAGGCGCCGCGGACCGTGGAGTATCGCACTGACGTGCCGTCCAGGTTGGCTAGAAAACTTGAGTCCGCCAGCTGCGGAAGTCCGCGCGGCATCCGCTGTTCAGCATATGAGCGCATCACTTTGCTGAGCGGGCCGCCGAGCGGCACCAGCCGGTTCTTGTTGAACTTGGTCTGGCGCACCGTCACCACCGCATTGTTCAGGTCGACATCCGCCATTGTCAGACGCAGCGCCTCGCCGATGCGCAGGCCAGTGCCGTAGAGCAGCAGAAGCAGGGTGCGGAATGTCAGCCCGTCCAGTTTCTGTGCCTTTCCGCGAGAGTCCCGGATGGATTCGAGCAGCCGCCCGAGCTCGTCGCGCGAATAGACATGCGGCAGGCGCGACTTCGGGGTCTTCGGTTCGGAGTCGCGCGCCGGAAGCGGAGATCGGGGCGCATGACCGCGGCTGACCGCGTAGCGGAAAAATCCCGCAAGCGCCCGGTAGCGGCCTATCCGGGAGTGGACCTGGCTTCCGGCATCTGCAAGGAACGAGCACACATCCGCACACGCGACCTCGTCACACTTTGTCTCTGGGTGAAAGCGGCCGGAAAAGCTCGCGAGCATTCCCGCCTCATTCCTGAACTGGGCGCCGTGAAGCCGCCGCCATGCGATGTACCGGTCGATTGAGGTTCTGAGTTTCATGCCAGCCCCTCCAGATCCATGTCAGCAACCTTGCGCAGCGAGTGCAGATTCACTTTGGCGTAAATCGAAGTGGACTGGGGGCTGCGGTGCCCAAGATAGTCACCGATCTGCTTGAGCGAGAAGCCGCGGTCCAGAAGATGCTGCGCCGCGCAGTGCCGCAGCGCATGCGGGCCTGAGCGTTTCGCCTCAATTCCGGCCGTCCTCATCCGTCGGGCGACAAGCGCATAGACGCTGGATCCGTTCAACGGGCGCGCCGGCGCCCTCAGCGTCAGGAACACAGCTCTTTGCGGAACGACGAAACGTACATCGCGCAGATAACGGGCAATCGCATGCCCCACCGCGGCCGACAGAGGATACAGGCTGGTTCGGCCCGGCTTCGGGCATCTCACCTGCAGCGTCTCTCCTTGCCAGTCGATGTCTTCCAGACGAAGTCCGCACACCTCGCCGGAACGGATTCCATAGGTGATCAGCAGAAGCAGAATCGCCCGGTCCCGAACATCAGCCGGACTGTCCCCGTCGGCAGTCGCAAGCAGACTCAGCGCCTCGTCCCGGTCCAGTCCCTTCGGAATCGTCTCCTCGCGCCGCCGGCGCGGCAGCGTGACCGCTTCAGCGATGCCCGCGGCGCACCAGCCCTGACGCTCGGCAAAACGCAGAAACCTCGTCAGGCAGCCCGCGTCATGCTGAGCGGTGGCGGAGCCGCATTGACGACGGTTCAGCCGGCTGGTCAGAATCGCCTCAACTCCAACGGCATCGACGGCGCAAAGCTCAGATTTCCGCGCGTCAAGACAATCAAAAAAGCGGCTGATCACGCGAATGTTGGAGCCCACCGTATGCACCGACAGTCCGCGCACCTCAAGCATCCACCTCTCGTAGATGCGTATCTCAGGATGCTGACAGGCTTCAGGAGTCTCGGCGCGCTCAAGCAGGCCAATGAAACTCATCCAACGCGTCGCACGGTTGATGAACGCGGCGGTGGCCTTTTCTGATGCCATCTGCCCGCGCCTTTGCGGCCTGGGCTCGGCCCATCGCCGCGCGGCCCGCTCAATCTGGCTCCGACTGACCTGCCTGTCGGATGTCAGATCGAGAATGGCGATGAGACTCAGTTGATTGGCGGCGATCGCGCGCAACGTGTACCGCGGCGCGCCGCACTGCTCACAATGCGACAGGTACCGCAGCCGCTCCTGCAGAAGAGGGGCTGACCGGTAGGCCGCAATCGCGGCGGGTCGGGAAAACAGTTTTTCGAACATGATCGAATCTCCAATTGGTTGAAAAAACAACCATGTTCGCACACTTCAGATGAAATATTATGTTGCGGAAATCGCGCGCAGACCCGCGTGTGGCGCGGCTCGCAGCCGATCCCGCAACATATTCAGGCGCGCAACATAGTTTTTCAAATGAATCAAACAGCATCTGAGAATCAAAACGTTCTACAGGCAAAGCGAGAATGCGGTGAAATCTCAGATCTGGATTGCTGTTTCGGTCTATGTTCTGATCGCGATCATCAAGAAAAAGCTGGAAATTGACCTCAGTCTCTACACAATTTTGCAGATTCTCGATACAACCCTGTTTGAGAAAGTCCCATTGGATCAACTGCTTAGCGACTACGGCCACAAAACGGAGGAGTGCGGGCCTTATAAGCAATTGAATTTATTCGATAAAACAACCGGACACTAGTGATTTCAACATACGAAAGCAACAACACTTCGAACAGCATCGTTGCTTGAAGAACCTGTCGTAATTTGACATATCGCGTTCAATGTAAAACTAGATGTCGCTCACTTTTCAAAATTGCAGCCAATCAGTTCAATTCGATCAAATACCTTTATCTTGACATAAGCAAAAAAAATCAAATCGTGTCAATTCAATACGGCGGAACATTGTTGGTCACACTTTGGACAATGTTGGTATGGAAGGTGTGTTTTTTTCAATGTAAAAGCAGGCTTCATCGGTCTGGCTGTTGGCTGGCTGGTTTATCGACCAAAAAAATTCTAATCTACATATCTCACAAACAGGATTGGAGTTGCCAATTCTATGTGAATACGCAAATGCAGTGAAGTTCATTCAGTAATTGCCAATTACCAACGAAAAATGAGATAGACTCAGCAAGAAGGTATGGCCATTTGAGTCGTGACCGATCGCTGGGCGGGTGAGAATCTTGAATTGCCTATAGTTCGGTGCTGAACGGCACGTTAATGTGCAAATCTGGTGCAAATTTGCATCATAGTCGTACGACCATGGACAGCACACCGACGAGAAACTAACCGGCTTCGACGGGTTGGCCGGCATCTGAATCTGCTGATGCAAATACTCGACTAACCGGTGAAAGTGAAGTTGTGCAAATGCGGCTATGCTTGCCCTGAATTCACATTGAGCGAGCGAAGCAGTATGCAAAACACCGAATATAGGCTTCTGTGAGTCCCCGTCAGGAATTTAATCGCGAGCATGAAATTGCAAAACAAATGCTAAGCTGGGGATAAGAGAGTAATGCGTCCATCAATTGCATGGATCAGCAATTGTAGTCTTAGCATCACCTGAAACCGTTTGTAATTTCACACTATTCGAGTAGAAGACGCTCCCGCAGAAAAGGTGGTGTATAGGCTTCCCCACTCTTCTCCCCTAATTCTCTAGCCCACAGATGCCCCGAATACACCGCTGCCGCGATTGTTCCAGGTACCAAGCAATCTCCAATTTTATCAACTGACTTAATGCCCGAATCGGGAGTACGTTCTACGATCGCAGTCAATTCATTGTAAAGAGAATCGTTCGAATCACGGCAAGTGACAAGTACGACTTGTCCCGAACAAATCTCCGATACCTTATCGGTAAATACACAGCGAACACTAACGTGGTTATTGTTGATCTTCTCCAGCAGTACATTCGTATAAACAGCTGCACCTAGCTTCATTAGTCTCGATTGAATTTTTTCCTGCTCCAGCGTGTAATGTGTCCAATGCGACACATCTGGTGCGGGAGTGGCAATTGATACATTCGCTCCTTGACCAATTAAATGCTCTACAATAATTCCACCCATATAAAAATGATCGTCATCATAAACAAAGAATTCGTCACTCGACTCCGATCCATCCATAATATCATCTGGTGTAATTATCTTAACGGAATCCGTTCCCTCAATGGCACTGCTACGATTACGTCCAGTGCCATCAATTCTCCAGCGCGACCCCGTAGCGACAACTACGTGATCAACTCCAAGTTGTAAAATTTCCTCCAACTCCAAGTTACTGTTTAGATACACTTCTACTTTACTTAGTTTCTCCAACTGCTGTTGTCGGTAGTCGCGTACTCTACTCCATGCAGACAACCCGGGCAGCTTACATTCGCGGCTCACTCGTCCTCCGATTTCGCTCGCAGCCTCTGCCAAAATGACGCGATAACCACGCTTACCAAGTGAAACCGCACATTCCAATCCGGCGGGTCCAGAGCCAATAATCAATATTGATTCCTCGATTTTAGCCGGAGGAATGATTTCAGGATGCCAACCGCGCCGCCATTCCTCCCCCATCGTCGGGTTTTGCGTGCAACGAATTGGTGTCATCGTGAATTCGCCGGTTACACAAATATTGCAACCTATACACTCCCGAATGTCATCAATCCTGCCTTGCTCAATCTTTTTAGGCAGAAATGGATCAGCTATGGAAGGACGTGCCGCTCCGATCATATCCAGAATTCCGCGACGTATCTGAGCTACCATCGTATCCGGTGAAGTAAATCTTCCCACCCCCACAACCGGTTTTGTTGTTACTTCCTTTACAGTAGCCACATATTGTTCTTGAAATCCTTCTTCTTCAAATCTTGATGTTGCCGAATCATTGGCCCAGTCACTAACATTCACATCCCACAGGTCCGGTAATTCCGCAAGCAAACTTACTACTTCGATTCCTTCCTTATCGCACTCAATACCTTTATCTTCTAGTAGTTCATCGATTGCAAAGCGAACTGCAACCGCACAAGTGTCTCCTACTACATCCTTGGTATCTTCAATGACTTCCTTTAATAATCTCACACGATTTATAAGAGAACCTCCGTATTCGTCGGTACGCTGATTCTGCCGCCGAGAAAGAAATTGCATTGGCAAAGTGAAGGCGTGGGATGAATACACGTAAATAATGTCAAATCCTGCAGACTTAGCACGTAGAGCCGCTGACCGGTAAATTTCACGAATTTGACGAATGTCTTTTTTTGTCATTGATCTCGCTTGAACCGGGTCATATTCTGAACAGGGACCGGCTGAAGGAGCGAGTGTAGTGGCTCTCGAAAAAAAATTGGGAGCCTCGATGCCAGCGTGGGCCAGTTCAATTGCCGCGAGCGACCCATGTGCATGCACTGCATCTACCATCTTAGCGTGCATTGGGATGTCTGTATCGTCCCATAATCGTTGTTCTACATAAGGGGATAAATCTGATGTGTGATGAATTTCGCATTCTTCGGTAGATACAACCGCCCATCCTCCTTCAGCTTTCATTCCGCGCATAGCAGTCGAAGTGTTAGGTCGTGCATACCCCATTCCGCTACAGTGCGGCACTTGGTAGAAACGATTTCGAGCTCGTACCGGCCCTATTTGTACAGGTTCGAACAACACATCATGTTTGGAATCTCGTGACATTTGGAAAAAAAATTAAATCAAGAAATTATGAATACAAAATCCGAATTTTCTACAAAAGGAACGGTAACTAGTGTTCACAGTTTAGAGACGTTTTTGTGTTTATTCGTTCACACACGGCACCGCTGCGCGGTCCGGCGACGACAGGTAAAACTGAAAATATCGGGAACTTTCTTAGTGAACTGCAAATCATGCATTTAAGACGGTATCGAGTTCTTTTGCGACTAAACTTGCATGCGGGTTCGCAAGCATTCGCCCATGAGATGTTTGTATATCAACTACTCGAAACTCTCCATTTGTCAGTTGCCGCCAGTATCCAGCCGAATCAAAATCTTCATCAGAAGCCGCACGTAAAAATGTAATATTGCAATTACATTTTTCCGGTGTGAATCTAGTTAGACTGTCAACATTTGCCTGAGCTAGCTTCAGGCGACTATCTAGTTCGTATACGGATGAAAACTTAGAATATGCTCGCCAATTTTCGGTTTTGGCAAGAAACAATGCGTGTCGTAGGCGTTGCTCTTCGTCGAGTGACCAAAATTTGTGAGCAGGGTCTTCATACTCAGTAACGTCACCGAGAATGACAAATAATCCATTCAACCATCGTTGCACACCTGCTGGCAAATTTCTGTGATGAGTATCATCCAAATGTGGTGGGATCGTATCTAAGAGTACTAATTCGTTAGCTAGTACATCTCGAATTTTGAGTTGACGCACTAACTCGAATCCTATGACACCTCCCATCGACCAGCCGGCAATTACAATCGACGAGCAAGGAAACTTTCGTTGAATCTCACAAGAATAGTAATTTGCTAATTCAATGATACCATCCATCGGTTCTTCATCTATCCTCAGTCCAGGTTGATTGACGCCAACCACGGCACATGAAGTGACAAGATTTGCAGCCATTTCAGAATAGCAAAATGACGACCCATCAATTGGATGGATACAGAGTAAGACACGATCACTGCCACCACCCTTCAAGACAACAAATACATTTTGTGTTCTCTTCAAAACATTATTTTCAGGCGAACCTTCGCCCATTGCATTGTTTCTGTCCTGAAGCGAAGCAGAAGCTAATGTGATCTGAGAAGTCGTCGCTCCTAAGTTAATATATTCGGCTAGATTTCGAATCGAAGGAGAAGTAATAAATTTCGACAATGGAATTTGAATATTGAACTCGAATTCTAATGTCGTCAAAAGCATCATAGCAGAAAGCGAATCAATCCCAAGAGTAAACAGATCATCATCGATACCCACAAAATTAACCGAAATATATGAATTCAATAGAGTTACAATCCGTTTTTCGATTTTCGTAGTGGCAGGTTGGAATGGTACCAACCGCTCAGTACGTCCTGGAACATATTTCGAAAGAGATAACTTATCAATTTTCCCAGAAGGTGTCACTGGCATCATTGAGAGGGACTGATAGTTGTTGGGTATCATGTATCTTGGCAACCGATTCTCTAGGTATTGCTTGAGATCGCGTCCGGTCACGACTGTGCTTGGTTTTGGAACGTAGTGAACACAGAGCGTAGTATCTGCGTCTGATTCACCGTCTTCTGTAACGGCGACATCACATAGGGATGAATGTGATCGAAGTTGATTTTCGATCTCGGAAAGACTTATACGATTTCCCCTAATTTTGACAAATGACTGATCGCGCCCCTTGAACCAAAGAACTCCTCGCGTATCCATATACCCGTAGTCACCTGTACGGAGTAAGCGCTTGGAACTTTCCGCTAGGGTTATAAATCGCCCACTAGAAGAATCAAGATCATTCAAATAACCCAATGCAATTCCTGCACCTTCTAGGAAAATTTCACCGGTAACTTCACTTGGGCATTTACTATGCTGAGAATCCAGAATATGAACCTTTACATTTGGTATCGGGGTTCCTAGAGGGAGAGATGTTGTTGACTTCAAGTCTAAATTAGTTACGTCTACGGCTGTAGCATCCCAAAATTCAGTCAATCCATAGCAATTAATTAGACGAGAATTTCTAAAAATTTGCACAAACTCGTCTCGAAGCGAGAAATTCAGAGTTTCACCTGTCAGCATCCAACACTCCGGTACATGGAATTGCTCAGCAGTCTTCTTGTAGTATGATAAAAGAGCTTGAAAGATTGAAGGAACTGCCGTAACCAAGTTTACATTTAAAGTAGATAGTGCTTGTACCGTGCTAGCGGCATCAAATTGATAGAATTCAGGAGTAACAACTACGACCTCAGCGTCACCCAATGGTAATAATTCCCACAATCCTGTAGTAAAACTGAGTGGTGCTCGATTACGTTTGTTGATGTCAGGAGATAGGTATGATCTTTCCCAATTCATTCCGTTTATCATCACCCTATGGCTTCCAACGACTCCTTTTTGTGTTCCAGTTGTTCCTGAAGTGTAAATTAAGAATGCCGGGTCGTCGCAACAGACATCAGATTCCTGAGTAATTGGAGCCATTGTGACTGATGGTGCATTCAGCTTGGAAAATTCAATGGTTGAACAATTCAAACTGTCAACAAGTTTCTTTGTCTCCGAATCATAGATAACCAACTTAGGGCACGCATCACGCAGGTAGTAATTTAGTCTTTCTCTTGGATAGTTTGGGTTCAGGTATAACTGAATACCTCCAATCTTCATCACGCCGAGAAAGACGCCAACAACCGAACTACTTGCTGTCATACAAATCGCGACGATATCACTGCTTCGCAGACCAAGTGCAAGGAGAGATTGTGCGACATTACTTGCAACGTTGATCAAATCACAATATGTAGTTTGATGTGACAAAGATCGAATCGCACACCTGTTAGGAGATTCTTGAGCCTTTCTTTCAAAGATAGAGTGAATGGTACGTTCAATCGGAAACTTTTCAACGGGTGAATTAACTAAATTTGACTGCGCAGGTGCCTCAAAACTTCGATTAGACATTTGAAGGTATACAAAATAGAGGATTGATTGACAATATTGTTATATCAATTTTTAGTCTGTTGCCTATTGATATTATGCAATTTATACAACGATTTAGATTCGGAATAAGCAATCTTGTGAGGATTAATGAGGTATTAGCGAAAGTGATGCTTGGCGGGGACGTTGTATTTAAGCGGCCACTTGGTTGTCTGACTGCATCACCTCAATTCCATCTTTGAATTTTACCCCCTCAATGACTTGACCGAGTTTCCTAAATCCGCGCAACCGTCTCCATCGTTGCTTGGCGTAGATTCCGAGTTTGTACATCATGTACAGCATGCGCGCTCGACTCAGGCGCCCTTTCGAGCGTCGTGTGCAGTGGCGAATCGTGGCAAACGTCGACTCGACCGGATTGGTGGTGCGATTTCTCTGCTAGTGTGCGGCCGGAAAATCATAAAACGCCAGCAGCTCATCGCGATATTTCACCAGAATCTCGACCGCCTTTGGATACTTGTCCTGATGGGACGCGACAAACGACTTAAACGCGGCTTCGGCATCCGCTCTGGTCTCGGCCATCCAAATCTGCTGCAAATCCTGTTTTGCACGCGGTTGCATGTGCTCGGAACATTGGTATAGCCCATTTATATCGTGCGCCGTGGAAAGGTGCTTTTCTCTGGTGGACTCCTGTAGCCTATCACTACACGTGTCAATTGCGGGTATTTGTAAGATCAACCCAATACTCATCAATTGAAATTGTGACAACTTATGATTTTGATGGTGACGAGGACGGATGCAGAACGTTCGCGGAGCAATTGAGCCGCTAGCCTGCGTCGCGTTATTTTCAAATTGAAAAACTGAATTGATCAACCGCTTTTCCTTGCTGTATCAAGCAGTTTACACATCCTTTCGGCGCCATCCAATATCCTGACCGTATGACGCTGCAGAATATCCGGTGGAATGAAGTACAGATGTCCATTCTGAACTGCGCTGATGGAAGGCCACTGCAGCCATTCATCAAGCCAGTCCGGTCTCTGCTCTCCATGGCCGCTTGCGATTATCACATCCGGGTCTCGTCGGATTACAGACTCGATATTGATCCTGGGCGCCATTGGAATCGCATCAGAAAATATGTTTCGCCCGCCGCACAGGCGCATGACACTTGAAATCAAGTGCTCTCCATTGATTGTGACCAGCGGCTCATTCCAAACCTCGTAAAACACCTTCATGACTTGAGTGCTGCTATAGCGGTTCTGCAGCTCCTTCAAGCGTTTCTTGAAGCGCAGCGCCACTTGTTCAGTGCTGACTTGCGTGCCAAGCAGCATTCCAATCCGTTCAAGAGCCGATGCCACATCATCCAGTTCGCGAGGCTCGTCGACGTAGACTGTGTAATTCAGATTCCGCAATCGATTGATCATCTCCAAGCCGTTGCCACCTGTCGCCAGAATCAAATCTGGATTCAGTCCAACAACCATTTCATAGCTGATTTTCTTGTAGCTGCCGATTCGCATGATTTCCTCTGCGGCTGCAGGAAAGTTGCTGTAATTGACCGTGGCGACGATCCGGTCTCCACCGCTGGCAGAAAACACCTGCTCAGTCAGATGAGGCGCCAGAGTGATGATTCTCTGAGCGGGCTTTTCAAGAACCACCGTCTCACCGCTATCATCAACAACGGAAATGGAGCCGCCGAATGCGGGCAGGGTGCATTGAAATACTGCGATTCCAAAGAGCATCGCAACGAATTTCGAAAGCAAATTCACTTGCATTTGAAGTTTCAATTAATGAAGTTGAAGTCGGCCCAGAGCCACAGCGCGCAGACAATCGCCAGGAACAGAATCCAAAGAGCGATGGTTCGCCGCAATAGTCTGATCGACCGAACAATGTCTTGCGATTCAACTTCCCGCCCGATCCCAAGAATGGGACGCACATCAAGTTTCCCGTGATAGATGGCCGGGCCGCCGAGCTTGATATTCAGCGCGCCGCCTCCGGCCGCCATCACCAGTCCCGCATTCGGTCCTTCAGATACAGCTTTTTGATTTCGCATGCACCACCAGGCGCTGCCGAAGTTTCCACAGATTGCATAGCTGATCGCGGTCAAACGGGCCGGGACCCAGTTGAGGAAGTCATCAAATTTTGCCGATGGACGGCCGAAGTGAATATAGCGGTCAGTTTTGTTTCCCCACATGGCGTCCAAGGTGTTGGCGAGGCGGAACATCAGTGCTCCAGGCGCACCCAGCAGCAGATACCAGAATATCGGAGACAGCACGCAGTCACTGCCATTCTCGATCACTGCCTCAATGGCGCCTTTTGCAACGCCGCGCTCGTCGAGCTCGTCTGTTTTGCGGCTCACAATTTTGCTGACTGACATCCGCGCCTTGTCCAGATTCTTTTCCATCAGCTGCTGATGCACCTCGCTGGCATGCTCCTGCATGCTTTTCCAGCCGATGGAGAAGTACAAGACGAGACACTCCAGCACCAACTGCCCGGCAGGTGGCAGCCTGACAAGCAGCAGCCATACCGCCAGCGCAGGTGGCAGAACTAGAATCAGCCAACAGCAAAATCCGCGCGAGACAGGTGGAATTCGTTCAAAGACGGGCCGTTCGCTGACTGCTTCAATACGGTCTGCAACACTTCCAAACCAGATCAACGGGTGAAATTGTTTGGGTTCGCCGAGGACCCAGTCGAGCGCGACCGCCGCGGCAATGACACTCAGCGCAGTCAAGTCGTCCACACAAACGCGACGAAAACCACTGCCAGCACAACCTCTGACAGCTCAATCAGCAGCCCGATGCAATCGCCGGTGAACCCCTGCAGCCGCCTGACCATCGCGGAACGCCAGAGCAAGAACGTAGCGGCCAGCGCAATCACCAGCAAAATCCACAGCTGAAACGAAACCAGAACCAGCGAAGAAACGCCTGCGGTTGCAACAATGCCCTTGCAGATATTCCGCTTCCTTTCTGAAAGCGCCTGCTGAATCTCACCGCCCAACCCGGATTCTCTGGCGTATGACACCCACAAGAATGCCGGGATGATCATCAGCCTGGCCAGCAATGGGATCAGCAGCAGCATGATCCAGTTGTGAAATGAGATCAGGGCTGAGAATTTCAGAATCAAAGTCAGGGTCACAGCAATAACCGCAATGGTTCCGCATCGGGGGTCGTCCATGATTTTCAGGGTCTTCTCCCGACTGCCCAATCCACCCACCCAGGCATCTGCCCAGTCCGCCAGTCCATCCAGATGCAGTCCGCCGGTGACAACCACCCACAGTGTCAAGATCAAGGCGGCCTGCAGGAAGTCAGGCAATGGTGACGACAGCCACTCACCCAGAATCAGAATAACTCCGATAACAGCCCCCACTGCCGGGTACCAAATCAGCATGTCGTTGCGGGCCGCGGGCGAGATGTCAGCCACAGAACCGGCGGGAATGCAAGTCATGAACTGCACCGCGGCCCGAAACGACTGAAAATGATGAGTGAGGTCAGATTTCATCGTTCGCAGGCGGGCCCGGAATATGGGCAATGAGAACTGGATAATTTCCATCCGCTGAGTGATAGACGCGAATCCGAGTCAGACAGGCGTAGGGTATGACTACTCGATTGGAATGAGATAGCGGTATATCCAGAATATGCGCCAGAATCACTCGGATCGTGCCGCCGTGCTGGATGACGAGCAGGCGCTCACCCCGATACTGTTCAACCAGCGCATTGAATGCAATGATCACCCGCTCCTGAAAATCCAGCATCGATTCTGCTCCCGGCGGTGTGAACTCGGTGGGCTGTGAGTAATACAGCTGAGACTCCTTCGGAAAATTCGCCTGGATCGACTCAATCTTCAGCCCGTCCCACTCACCGAAATCAATCTCGCGCCACTTTTTGTCGACGTGAACAGCAAGGCCGCGCTGCTCAGCGATGCGCTCGGCGAATTCGCGGCAGCGCTTCAGCGGCGAGGATATGACTCGGTTCCAGTCCGGCTGGTGACGGATGGCGTCATCCATCTGAGCCATCCCTTCAGGAAGGAGAGCGACATCGGTTGAGCCTCGCAGAATGTCACCACCTTCGCAGACGCCATGGCGAAGGAGATCAATGGTGGTGCAACTGAGTGAATCAGATTGGCTTGTTGCTGACACTGGCCTGTTCGAATGTCGCCATTTCGGCGTGAAGCTTCAACGCACTCTGCAGGATCGGATACACAACTGCCGCGCCGCTGCCTTCACCGAGCCGCATTCCTATACTCAATAGCGGTGTGACGTTCATCAGCGACAGGGCTTTCTGGTGACCCTGCTCATCTGAGCAATGGGCAAACACCAGCCAGTCTCGCACACCCTCATTGAGATTGATTGCGGCCAATGCCGCAGCAGTTGAAATGAATCCGTCAACCAGGCTTGGAATGCCCCGCTGCGCGCAGGCAATATACGCGCCCGTCAGCGCGGCGATTTCCAGTCCGCCGACACATTGCAGAGTGCCCAATGCGCCGCTGGCGATGGTTTCGCGGTGCAAAGCCAGCGCAGTTTGAACCGCGGCAGTTTTACGCTTGAGTCCAGCATCATCAACACCAGTGCCGCGGCCTGTCATCGCATCGACTGTTGTATCCAGCAAGGCGGAGAATATCGCCGTTGCCGATGTTGTATTGCCAATTCCCATTTCACCGCCGATAAACAGATCCGAATTCTGCGGGCTGTGGTCGCGGCCGGCTTGCAGTGCGCGTTGCACGGTTTCATTGGACATGGCTGGTTCTTTGCAGAAGTTGGCGGTTCCGTTTGCCAGCTGAACATTCGCCACACCCGGCAAGTCTTCCAGCGGCGTCACCGTGCCGACATTCACCACCGAAAAATCCGCACCGTGCATTTTTGAAAGCACGCAGATCGCGGCGCCGCCCGCGGCGAAATTCCGAACCATCTCACCGGTGACGGCTTGAGGAAACGCCGAAACCCCTTCCTCAACCACGCCGTGGTCACCGGCGAATATTCGAACGCTTGCCGAATCGAGCTTCGGGATCGGCTGACCCTGCCACCCGGCAAACGCGATGGCAACATCTTCCAATTCACCCAGCGAGCCCGGCGGTTTGGTCAGCTGGAGCTGCCGCATAGCGGCCTCATCGCGACTTTTCTGGCATACAGATTTTGCTGGTTCAGCCCACCAATTCATCTATCCTTCCTGTTCAACTGGTCTGCGGATTTTCTGACTTGAGTTCGATGCTCATGCCTGCAACTGTCAGCGTCACGCGGCGGCAGCGTTCGGCAAGGTCCTGATGCAGCTCGCCAGCGGCATCGACGAACTGACGCGTCACCTCGCCCAACGGAACAATGCCCGATCCAACTTCGTTGCTGACAAAAATTATTCTGCCTCTCAAGTCCGGCAGGACTGTGAGAAAGGCGTCTCGCTCAGATGTCCAGCGCTGTTTGAAAAGGCAGTTGCTGACCCACAATGTCAGGCAGTCCACCAGGATGCAGGCATCCGATTCTTGGGCTGTCTGCAACGCGCTTGACAGATGAATGGGCTCCTCAATCAGATGCCAAGCCTCACCGCCTGCTGATTTTTCGCGACGCTGCCGATGCTGCTCGATCCGCGCTGCCATTTCCTGGTCTTCAGCGGTCGCAGTGACAATACAGACTTTCTTCATTCCGCTGTCGAGCACGCGCTGTTCCGCCAGCCGGCTTTTCCCTGAGCGGGCGCCGCCGAGAATGAGTTCCAATTGCGCAGTCAACCAACTGTCCTCATTTCAATAATACGACAGGTTTGCCGGTCAAGGGATGCGCGATGAATTCCAGTTCGACACCGAAAACCTTCTGCAGCAGATGATTTTGCATCATTTCAGCAGGTGTGCCCTGTGCGATCAGCTTACCCTCCGACATCAATATTAACTGATTCGCGCAGTAGAAGGCAAAATTTAGGTCGTGGACGACCATGACAACGACCACGCCTTGCTGCGCCATTTTCAGAACGATGCCCTGAAGCAGCTGCTGGTGCGCGATATCCAGTGATGACGATGGCTCGTCCAGCAGCAGAACTCGGCTTTTTGTTTCCCCGCCGACTTCCGACGGCCGCCAAACTTGTGCCAGCACCCGGGCCAGCTGCACGCGCTGCTTCTCTCCGCCGGAAAGCTCCGTGTAGTTTCGATGAACCAGGTGCCAGGCATCCACCGCTTCCAGTGTCTGGCGGACAATCTCAAGGTCATTGACGGTGCCGGTATCGTAAGGGATCCGGCCCATGAGCACCACCTCTTCTACCGTGAATGGAAAGTTCAAGGTTGAATGCTGGGGCAGGCATGCGAGCATCTTCGCCCGTTCGATGGGTTTCCAATCGTGAATCTGCCGCCCGTTCAGTCTCAGCTTGCCGGAGTCCGCCTTAAGTTCGCCGGACAGCAGCTTCAGCAGGCTGGTTTTGCCGGCGCCATTCGGACCCAGCAGGGCGGTTACGCGGCCCGGCTCGCAGTTGACGCTGAAGTCCTCAACCCGCAGAATTTTTCCGCTGGACAAAGATGCTGAATCTGCGCTAAGCATAGACCCTGTTCCGCTGTCGAATCAGAATGGAAATGAAGAACGGCACCCCCAGAATCGCGGTAACCACACCGATTGGAAGCTCGGCCGGCGCAACCGCAACCCGGGCGACAGCATCCGCTGAAACCAATAACAGTCCGCCTAGCAGAGCTGACGCCGGCAGCAGGAATCGATGATCGGGTCCGATCAGGAGCCGTATCAGGTGGGGAACGACGAGACCCACAAATGCGATCGTTCCAGCGACGGACACCGCGATGCCGACACCCAGCGATGTATAGATGATCAGGCGTCGTTTCAGCCATTCGACTCCGATTCCCAAGTGCCGGGCCTCCGATTCGCCGAGCAGCATGGCATTCAGCGCCCGGCTCTCGCGCGGCAGCACAATCAGCAGCAGCGCGGTTGCCAGCGCGCAGTACCCGATCTGCTGCCAGTCAGCCGACTCCAGCGAGCCCATCTGCCACAGGCTGATCCGTCTCAGCATGTCATTGTCAGCCAGGAAGCTGAACAGTTGATTCAAGGCGCCTGCCAGCGCGCTGATGGCGATTCCAGCCAGAAGCATGGTGGCAACCGATGTGCCCTCGCTGCCGCTTGCCAGCCGATAGACAATCCAGGCTGCCGCCAGTCCGCCAACAAACGCACCGATTGAGACCACCGGCAGACCCAGTACTGAAGCTGGGAAAAGCAGTGCGCCGAATACAATGACGAAACTCGCGCCAGCTGACGCACCGGCAGACACGCCGATCAAGGACGGGTCTGCCAGTGAGTTTCTGAACAGCCCCTGCATCACCGCCCCGCAGATGGCCAGGACTGTTCCGATCAGGAAACTCAGCAGCATGCGCGGCAGTCGTATGGCCTCGATGATCATCTGATCGCGAGTCTGGGCATTGTCAGACATCAGCATGTCAAGCAGAACAGCAGGTGAGATATGAACGGGACCGACCAGAAGTCCAGCAATTCCCGCTGCAATCGACAATACAGCCAGCAGCGCGAAGCAGGGTTTGGGCAGCATCAGTCGCATTGGGCTAGTTCGGGCAATTTGAAGCTGATGTGGAGTGGAGTACCCGCGGTGGCGCTGGTCAAGCCTGAAATTGAGTCAGCGACAATCCCCGAATTGGCTGAGTTCAGCAATCAATATTGCAGGTGGGCGGCGCCAGAAACGAAAAGCGCGCCATTCCATTTGGACAGCATCACAGATCGACCCCGCGGCGCGCCTTGATGCCGGACTTGAATGCATGCTTGATTTCCTTCACTTCCGAAACGGTGTCCGCCAGCTCCTTCAGCCTGGCCCCGCCACCGCGGCCTGTGACGATGACGCTCTGCTCCTCTGGTCGGTTTGCAATGGCATCCAGCACCTTTTCCAAATCAAGGTACTTGTAGCCAAGCATATAAGTCAATTCATCCAGAATGACGAGATCATAAGAATCGTCCGACAGCATTCGGCTGGCAGCCTCCCAAGCCTTCTCTGCCGCTGTGATATCGCGAACTCGATCCTGAGTATCCCAAGTGAATCCGGTGCCCATCTGACAGTGGTCGACTTCCGGATGCAGCTCACTCAAGAACAGCGACTCGCCCGTGGTGCGGTGGCCCTTGATGAACTGCACAACCCCAACATTCTGTCCGTAGCCCAAGGCTCGCAGCATCATCCCGAAGGCCGAGCTGCTTTTTCCTTTGCCGCTGCCGGTCAGCAATACGAAGACACCTTTTTCAATCTGCGCTTCCTTTATCCGCGCATCAACCTTGGCCTTCTGTTTCTGCATCTTGATCTTGTGCTTTTTGTTGATGTCATTCATTGCGTCGGCCTCTAGCGGGACTTGATTGATTTGTCTTGACTGTTTGGTTCAGGTTGCCTCTTGATTGTATGCGACACTGCTGTTTCATACAAATGCATGGCTAGAATTTGTACGCCAATGTCACTTCCAAGGTTCGTCCCTCATTCTGGTAGGGGTTGTCGTTACTTGCCAAGTTGGTGATGTATTCCTTGTCGAAAATGTTGTCCAGATGACCCGATAGAGACAATGTGTCTGAAATGTTGTAACTGGCATGCACACCCCAAAGTGTGTAACCAGGCAGTGGAGTTCCTCGGTCATGGCGAGAGTGCTCGAAGAATCCCTCAACGCCTATATACAGGTTATCGAGCTGCCGTCCCAATTCAATCGATCCGGATGCCCGCGCCCGGTCGTCCAGAAATTGTCCGGTTGACCCGTCTTCAGCGTCAAGATAGTCCAGATTCGCATTCAGGGTGTAGTCGCCCCACTCTCGGCTCAATTCAATCTCAGTGCCTTTCAGATTGGCTCTGGCAATATTGACAGCATTGAATCGGCTCGCCGCCGCATCGAACTGCCACTCAATCAGGTTTTCGACTTCAGTCCTGTAGGTGTTGATCTGCCAGTAGAGGTCATCGAAGTCCGCACGCAGTGACACTTCATAGGACTGACTTTCCTCCGGACTCAGGTCAGGATTGCCGAAAAAGAAAAATCCATCCGTATAGAAGAGCGAGTTCAGAGTCGGCGCTTTGAATGCGGTGCCATAACTGACAACCAGTTCGTATTCATCAGTCAGTTCGATGGATTGCTGCGCGCTGTAATTTGAAATTGAACCGTAGGTGTCGTTGTTGTCGTGCCGCGCATTGATGACCGATCCATAGCGATCGCCCTGATACTGCCACAGTGCGAAAAACCCCTTGTTCTTCCGATCAGTCGCTGAGTATGTGTCTGTTGACTCGATCTCATCTTTCTGACCGTCGACGCCGATTGAAACCTGATTTTTTGAAGAGAAGCTGAGGTTTGCCTGCAAAGACGCTTCAGTCGTATCGGAATAGAAGCGGGTCACTCGATTTCGGTCCGGTTCGTGATTTCTGCGCCTGTCTGAAGTCGCTCCCAATATTCCGACGATATCCAGGATATCAGAGTGCTCGTAGTCCACCCGTACAGAGCTGGTGTTCAACTTGAGTCGCTGATGCCAGCCGACTCCCCTGAAAGCCCTTCCTCTGGTGGCGTTTGAGGAAGTGGATGTGTTGTCGTAATCCACTCGTCCAGAACTTGACACATGCCCGATCCTGATGGACAGATCCTCTGTGGGTTCCATTGAAAATGAAAAATTGCCGGATGTGCGCTCCAGTCCGTCGCGGTCCTCGTTGCCGCCGCCCTGAAATGCGGTGCGATCAATGCCGTCTGTTCTTTCCTCTGTCAGAGAGGCATGCAAAGAATAGGCATCGGTCCCGACACCGCCATAGGTGTGAACTTTCCGAAACTGGCTGCTGCCGACAGTGGTTTCGACAGACCCGTATGCCTCGTCCTGATCGGCTTGCTTGGTGAAGATCTGAATCACACCGCCTATCGCATCTGATCCATAGATACCGGACATCGGACCCTTGATGATCTCAATGCGCTCAATCGAATCGAGTGGAATTCGCTCAATTGCGGTGGCGCCATTGGTCGCGCTTGCGGTACGGATGCCGTCAATCAATATCAGAACCTGGGAGTCTTCCGCGCCGCGAACGAAAAATCCGCCGGCAGACCCCATGCCGCCGCTGTCTCTGAAGCTGATGCCGCTTTTTCGAGTCAGCAGATCACCGAGGTCCTGCGGCTTGAGTCGTTCGATGTCTTCCGCTGTGATGATTGCTGTTGAAGGCAATGTATCGGAAAAGGGTGTGGGAATCCGCGTCGCGGTGACGACAATTTCTTCCAGCACATTTTCACTGTCATTTTGCTGGGCAGACACGGCATGGATCGGAATCAAAACCGCAAATGCGCTGAGAATAGCTAAAGCTCGGTACATTGAATGTTCCTCGGAGTCTCTTGAATTCAATGCGACAACATGAATTTTTTGTGAGTTGCAGCGAAGGGAGCTGAAATCAGCATCAGCACACAAATGAAAAAACCGCGCAGTTGCTCGGCTGCGGCGCAAAATTTTTCGAATGAATGCAAGAAACCCTCTCAGCTGGAATCAGCGCTGCATCGGGAGGAGTTCAGGCGGCTGGATATTCTTGATGCCACGTTGAAGCCCTCCGCTAAAACGAAATTCTTGGCCTGAAAGAGGGCGGTTCCGGACTGACAGCGCGAACGCTGATCACCGTTGCGGGGGCAGCGCTGGAATTGCGAGGCGCGAATCCGATTGAATGGCCTCGCTCACCAGACTTCCCATTTAAAGTGTTGCCGGGAATTCGGATCGATTCGGCAACAAACACCTCAAACAGCGAAATCGTATTTTAGTGCAGTTTGTTTGCATCCAGCAGTTTTTTCGAAATCCGCACGCGGTCATCCGAGATCTGGGCAAGCGTTGCATTTTTGATAGGCTGCGACAGGCGGGTCTTGATAATTCGCCTGATTTCATGCTCCGCTATCGCTGCAGATTCCGCGTTCTGATCAGCAGCAGGAATACAAAGACGGAGCCGATCGACGTAGTCACAATACCCACCGGCAGTTCCTGCGGCGCAAGAAGAAGCCTGCACAGCAAGTCCGAGACGGTGAGCAGAACGGCGCCTACGATGGCTGCCGTCGGCAGAAGCTGGCGGTGCAGCGGCCCCGCAATTCCGCGCGCCAGATGCGGCACCATCAAGCCCACGAAGCCGATCACGCCGGCGACAGACACAAACACGGCCGTGGCCAGCGCGGCCACGAAGAACATGCTGAACCGCAGCCCCTGCACCGGCACACCGAGGGTCGATGCGGTGAGATCGCCGGTCAGAAGCGCGTCCATCCAGCGGCTCCGATACAAAGAATAGGCCAAGATGAGAACCAGTCCGGTGCAGACCAGCGGGAAGGTTTCCCATCGGGCCAGACCAAGACCGCCCAGCATCCAGAAGATCACCGAATGCGCGGCGCGGCTGTCGCCGGCGAAAATGAGATAGTTGACGATTGCCGCAAAGAGAAAGGACACTGCCAATCCGGCAAGGATCAGCTTTTCCGGCGCGCTGGTGCGAAGACTGTGGACCAGCGCCAGCACTATGCCGGAGGCGACGAGGCCACCGCAGAACGCCGCCAGCGGAAGTGTCCAGATGCCCAGAATGTCACCCGTCACCGTGATGACGAAGACAGCGCCCGCAGCCGCGCCTGATGACAGTCCGAACAGGAACGGATCGGCCAGATCATTGCGCGTGGTAGTCTGCAGAACCACACCGACGATGCCCAGCCCGGCGCCGATCAAGGCTGCGAACAACGCGCGCGGCAAGCGTAGCTCGAACACAATCCGATGCAGCGGAGACGCGTCGCCCTCGACGAGCCCGCTGCTCAGTGCAATCGCCTCGACAACGTCGGAAAGCGGGATTGGCGTTGTGCCATAAAGTGTCGATACCAGCAAAAGGGCGACTAAAACAACCAGCCCCGTGAAATTGGCTAGATCCAATCGGGTCAAGTCAGTTCAATCCTGAATGCATCGCCTGCGCCATTTTCACGATGGCGCGTATGTTTGCCGGGCCGGGTGTCAGTTCCTCATACCTCAACCCGATCCAGCGTTCGTTCCTGACCGCGTCGGTCTGAGACATCACCGGGTGCTCCTGCAGGAAATTGAAGGTGTCGACCGCGCCGTTTCCGGTCTGATAGTCAAGCAGCACCAGAAACTGCGGATCAGCCGCAGCCACCTTCTCCCATGAAGTGCGGCCCCAGCTCATATCAAGATCATGGGTGACATTCACGCCGCCCGCAGCTGCGATCATTGCATCCGGAATGGCGAACTTGCCGGAGGTGAAAGGCGCATCGGCCGGGCCGTCCAGCAGGAAGACGCGGAGTCGTTCCAAGCTGGTGGTCTGAGATTCAATGGCGGCAAGCTCCGCCTTCCAGCCAGCCACGAGCATTTCGGCCCGGTCCTCAACCTGCATGACTCTGCCAAGGCGCAGAATGTCGTCAAACAGCAGGTCCATGCTGGCGACGGGGCGGTTCTTGTCGAGATGCACGCAGCTTTCTGTCAGAATCATGGTCTTGATGCCGAACTCCGCAAGCGTGTCGGGTGTGACATCGCCGCCGGGGCGCATGCCATAGTACCATCCGGCAAAGAACAGATCCGGATCGACTGAAACCAGGTTTTCAATGGTTGGATACTTCGGCGCCAGCTCGGGTATGTCGCCGCGCAGAGTGTCAAATTCAGGACTGGTCTTGTACCAGCCGGTGATGCCTGTCAGGCCGACAATCTTGTCCTGCAGTTCCAGCGCAAAGGCCATGTCGGTCATGTTCATGTCGTGCACCACCAGCCGCTCGGGTGCGGTATCGAAAACCAGCGGCTCACCGCAATTGTCGACACTGATGTCGGCGACGGCGGCACTGCCAAAGACAGCAGACAGGACTGCCGCAAAGATGGAGCGTATCATAGGTTTCTCCTTTCATTTGAGATTGCATTTTTTCGAATATCCAGCGCGGGAATCAGTCGGCCCCGATGTGCGAAATGCAGGTAGGTGACGCCGAAAATTTCTTGGACCCGGGCGGGAGTCAGCACCTCGTTGACAGGGCCGAATCCGGTTATCCGGGCTGAGTTCATCAGGGCGACATGGCTGGCGAACTCGGGAATCATCACCAGGTCGTGGACCACCATCACCACCGTGATTCCCAGTTCTGTAACCAATGACAGCATGCGGCCCTTGGCATCCGGATCGAGGTGGTTGGTAGGCTCGTCGAGAAACAGAAGCGACGGGTTCTGCGCCAGGGCGCGTGCGATATGCGCTCGCTGGCGTTCGCCGCCCGACAGCACGGCCATCCGCTTATCGGCCAAGTCAGTGAGGCTTGTGAGGCGCAGTATTCGATGCACTTCTTCCGCATGCGCCTGGCTTGACCGGTCTGCCAGAATCGGAATCTGTCCCAAGGCCACGTAATCGCGCAGGAAAAGCCGCCCATCGGGCATCTCCTGCTGGCTGACTACGGCGATGATGCGGGCGCGCTCCGTCGCGGAAAGGCTTTTCAGATTGCGCCCGTTGATCCGCACATCGCCGCCTGTCGGCGCAATGGAGCCGCTCAAAAGCCGAAGCAGCGTGGTTTTTCCGGCGCCGTTCGGTCCGGCGATGGCTAGAATGGTGCCCTCATCCACACTGAAGGATACGTCCTGCACCAAGGCGGCGCCGCCTGCCGAATCAAAACGCAGCTTTTCGACGACAAGGAACGGCTGGCCGCTCATCTGCCCCTTTGCCCGCGTCGCGGACAGGGCATCCGCTCCTTGCGGAGATTCCGTCAGTGGGCGCCGGGCTGGCTCAATGGTGGCAGATTTTTTCAAGAGCAGGATTTCCTTTTTCGAGGCGCGCGTTGCATTCAGTTTCGAGCGGAGCGCGCAGAGTGCGCAAACACCGCTTCAAATGAGGCGACAAGATCGGATGCGCTCCAGCTCCCTCTGCTTTGCCGGGCTGAAGCGTGAACTTTTTCGAATAGGCGCAAGGAACCCTCTCAGCTGGAATCAGCACTGCATCGGGAGGGGTTCAGGTGGTGGGAAATCTAGTTGCCACGTTGAAGCCCTCCGCTAAAACGAAATTCTTGGCCTGAAAGAGGGCGGTTCCGGGCTGACAGCGCAAACACTGATCACCGTTGCGGGGGCAGCGCTGGAATTGCGAGGCGTTAATCCGATTGAATGGCTTCGCTCACCAGACTTCCCATTTAAAGTGTTGCTGGGAATTCGGACGGATTCGGCAACAGACACCTCAAACAGCAAGTTTGTATTTTAGTGCAATTTTTTGATCCAGAATTTATTTTTGCGATCCGAATGCGGTCAACCGAGCACATCTGGAAAAGCGCTGCGTTATTGACAGGCTGCTGCACATAAGGCGGCATCGGTCATGCTGACCCCTCAATCATCTCAAGTTCTGGAAACGGATTTTGCAGATTCTCCCAAGCTTCACTGCCGGCATCGGCCAAGCGCCTGTCGAGCAGGCACGCGTCTAGGCGGGCTCGCATCTTCGCCTCGTTCATCTGCTGGCCAATGAACACAAGCTGCTGCGCGCGATCACCGAAGCGAGGATGCCAGCCAGGGCGCTGGTCAGGCCGCTGACCATCGGGATGCCCCCAGTGTTCGCGGGGCACGGATGCCCACCACACTCCCATGGGGCTCACATTGCTGACGCCGCCAGCTTGGGCCCACTCGTAGACGATTCGATGGTCAGCCGCGACCCAGAAAAAGCCCTTCGAGCGGAGCACGCCGCGCCAATTCTCGCTGCGGTGCAGATAGGTCCACAGTTTCGCAGCGTCGAAGGGCTGTGAGGTGCGGTAGGTGAAGCTCGAAATCCCGTACTCTTCAGTCTCCGGCGTGTGCTCATTCTGAAGCTCCCGAATCCAGCCGGCGGAGCTCGCCGCCTTGTCGTAGTCGAACAGGCCCGTGTCGAATACGCTATCCAGCGGCACCTGACCGCGAGTCGCCATGAGGATTTTCGCGCCGGGGTTGAGCGCCTTGACGATGGCCTCAACCTCAAGCGCATGTTCTTTGCTGACGAGATCAAGCTTGTTCAGCACGATGATATCGGCAAACTCGATCTGGTCGATGAGCAGATGTGTGACTGTGCGGTCGTCCTCTTCGCCCAGCGACTCGCCGCGATCCTGGAGGTCCTCGGCGGCGTTGTAATCCCGCAGGAAGTTCGCCGCGTCCACAACCGTAATCATTGTATCAAGGCGCGACACCTGGCTCAAACTCACCCCGTTCTCATCCTCAAAGGTGAAAGTCTGCGCCACAGGGATTGGTTCCGAGATTCCCGTGGACTCGATGAGCAGGTAATCGAAACGCCGCTCCTGAGCAAGACGTGAAACCTCCGCGAGCAGATCATCGCGAAGGGTGCAGCAGATGCACCCATTCGCTATCAAACAGACACACTTGACAAAAGGGTAGCAGTGATGATTTAATTCTCCGCATGCAGATTGGTCTTCGACAATTCGGCAGTGAGGAGGTCGAGTGGTTTCGGGAGGCGGCTGAAAGCGGCCGGTACAGCCGCTATGCGCTGGCGAAAGCTCTTTGCGATCAGACCGGCTGGCTGAACGCCGGCGGGGATCTGTGCGTCACGCAGGCGTTTGTGGCATTGCCGAAGCTGGCCGCGGAGTGCGGCGTCTCGCTGCCGGAGCTGCGCGGCGCGCGGCCGGCCGAGGCGCCGCTTCCGGTGTTTGCCGACGCCATCCGGCTGCGCGGCGGTCTGGCCCGGCTGGGCGCGGTCTCCATCGAGCCGGTGGCGCCGCAGGAGAGCCGGCAGTGGCGGGCGATGATGCAGACGCATCATCCGCGCGGCGAGCCGCGGCTGCCAGGCGCGGCGATCAAGTACTGGATTGTGAGCGAGCATTGCGGGCGCGTGGGCGGGCTGTCATTCCATGCCGCCAGCTGGCATGAGCGGGCGCGCGACGATTTCATCGGCTGGAGCCAGCGCCAGCGCGCCGAGAATCTGTCTCTGGTGGTCAACAACGCGCGCTTCCTGATCCTGCCCGAGGTGCGGGTGCGCGGGCTGGCGTCGGCGGCGCTGACCGCGGCGCTTGAGCGTCTGCCCGGCGACTGGCTGCGGGCGTACGGCGCGGAGCCGCTGCTGGCGTACACCCACATCGACCGGTCCCACAGCGGCGAGAGCTACCGCGCGGCCGGCTGGGAGCTGGTCGGCGAGACCTCCGGCCGGCGCTGTGCCGGGGGCGAGCGCAAGCAGGTGTTCGTCCGGCCGCTGGCGGAAGGCTGGCGGGAGGGGCTGTGCGCGCAGGCGGCGGCGCGCTTCCGGCCGGCGCGCGAGCCGCATCTGGCGGACGACGCGCACTGGACCGACGTGGAGTACGGCGCCTCGACGCATCCGGACGGCCGGGTGGGCAAAAGGATCCGCGCGATGGGCCGCGCCTGGCAACGCGAGCCGGGCGCCCGCACACCGCAGGTGTTCGCCACCGAGGCCGGCCGCAAGGCCGCCTACCGACTGCTTTCGAGCGATAATGTGACCATGGACGACATTCTGGAATCGCACCGCCAGGCGACGGTGTCGCGCGGCCAGCTGCACGAGGTGGTGCTGGCGGTGCAGGACACCACGGGCCTCAACTACGACACGCTGAAGGGCACCACCCAGGGCCTGATGAAGATCGGCGGCACCGCCCAGGGCATCTACGCGCACGCCAATGTGGCATTCTCGCCGGGCGGCCGGGTGCTGGGCGTGCTGGACATCGACGGCAGCTTCCGGCCGCGCTGCGCGGCCGACGACGATCTGAAGGAGTCGCGGCGCTGGGTGGAGGGGCTTGAGACCGCGGCCGAGCTGTCGGCGGCCTGCGGCGCCAAGACCCGGGTGATCAGCGTGGGCGACCGCGAGTCCGACATCTGGGGGCTGTTCGAGCGCCAGCGGGCGCTGCGCGGCCAAGTCGGTCTGCTGGTGCGGCGCAACGGCTCGCGGCGGCGCAAGGTGGTCGATGAGGACGGCCATGCGGAGGACCTTCGCGCGCATGTGGAGTCGCTGCCGGCCGCGGCCACGCGCACCATCAAGATCGGCGCGCAGGGCGGCAGGCGGGCCCGCGACGCGCGCACCGCCAAGGTGACGCTGCGCATCGCCGAGGTTCAGCTGAAGGCGCCGGGCGCCAGCACCGACAGTGTGCCGGTGACCGCGGTGTCGGTGCTGGAGGAGTCGCCGCCGGCCGGGGTGAAAGAGCCGCTGAACTGGTTCCTGCTGTGCTCCGAGGGCGGCGCCGACGCGGACAACGCGGTGCGCATCTGCGAGTGGTACGAGGCGCGCTGGGGGATCGAGGAGTTCTTCCGGGTGCTCAAGAGCGGCTGCCAGTCGGAGGCGCGCCGCTTCGACGACGCGGAGGACCTGCTCAAGTGCCTGGCCTTCGACGCCATCACCGCCTGGCGGGTGTTCGACCTGCAGCGGCTGGCGAAATGCGAGCCGGACCGGCCCGCGGCCGGGGCGGTGCCCGCCGACGAACTGGAGGCGCGCCAGGTGATGCTGTACGAGATCGACCGCCATAGCCCGCCGCGCGCGCCGCCGGACCTCACGGTCCGCGAGTACGTGGTCGGACTCGGCCGGGCGGTCGGGTTCAGACCGACGAGAAGACAGCCGGTGCCGGGCACCAAGATCTTATGGAGAGCGACTCAGAAACTGATGCACACCGTGCAGGCGATCAACAGCTACAAGGCAAGAGAGAGACAGAAAACCGAAAATGACAGTCAGAACGCTTTGTCAAGTGTGGGGTGTTGATAGACCCATTCGACATCTCAACCAGCTTCTCCTCGGTTCGCGAGAGTTCCGAACCGCCGCGCTCCACGAGCGCCGCATCGATGTTTATCTCGCTCATGTCGTTCACAATGACCGCGACTCGCCGCCCTTCTCGATTGTTGAGCACTCGGTTGAGAAGCGTGGTCTTGCCAGCCCCGAGGAAGCCAGACAGAACGGTTACCGGGAGGCGCGGATGGTCAGAAATGGTCTGTTTATTCAGGGTCATCGAAATTCTCGTCTGATTCGTTCAGAAAAGCTATGCTTCGGAACGTTGGGGTTGAGGCGGCAATCCGGTGTTCAGGGCGCGCGCGGCTGCCTCAGTCAATGAATGTTATATTATAACATTCAGCGCATTTCGGCGAAAAAATGAGGCCATGGTGACACCGATGCCTGGATTGCCCGGGTGCTGTCAGTCGCAGGAGCGCGCCATGATCCTGATTCTGTCAGCGAACAGAACTGTCGACTCCATGCGCCTGACTGACGCTGAATGAGAGGGCAGAAGTCCAACACGCAATCACCATGCGGCGATTGAAACGAATTCTGCACACGACCGCCTGTCAGTCAGCAGCCGGCGAAACGCGTAAGGATACGGTCTTGCAGATCGAAATTCGCAGACTCATCAGCCGCGATGTCCACTGGCCTTCACATGCCTTTCATGCTGACTGCCGGATCATTGGCGATCAGCGGCGGGCGATCCGGAATGCTCATTCGCCCCCAGCACATCGATCGCCTGCAGGTAGTCCGCGCGCCATCGCTGTGCCAGCTGCCGCGCTCTGGCCAGCCGCAGCCGCCCGTCCTCAAAATCGATCACGGTGTAATGTATTGCCCCGTGCGGAGCTTCGGGCAACTCGCGAAATCGTCCATCGGTCAGCAGCCAGCAATCAGCCGACGACCCCGGAAACTGCCGCTGATAGCGTTGCAGGAATCGCTCGGCGGACGCGATGCCTTGGCGAAGCGGTGTGCCGCCGCCGCCCTGAATGCTTCGAATCCAGCGCTCATTGTTGCCGGTGAGTTGATCCGGCTGTTTCAGGATGCTGGCCTGATCACCGCGAAATCCGATCACTGCCAGCTGCCCGCCTTGCTGATGAATCTGCCGCGCGAGCTGCAGGATAAATCCCTTGGCCAGAGACAGCTTGCGCTGCCGCAGCATGGATGCAGAGCAATCGAGCAGCAGGCAGCAGAGCCGATTCGCCGCTGGCCGGCGGAACTGATAACTCAGATGTTCTGCTGACAATGGCTGGTTGCCTTTTTGCATCAAGGTCCGCGGCCAGCGCACTGTCCGGCTGAGCTGGCCATAAGGCGCGCTGGCTGAGCTGGCTGTCGCGGGGGAGACGCGGGTCGCGTTCGTCGCACCGTGCTTCGCAGTTCTTCGTGCAGCAGTTTGTTTTATCTGGCCGTGCTGCCGGCCGGTCACTTTTTTGCTTTGCTTTTCCAAAGCGGCTTTGCCGGTTTCACCGCGGCAATATCCGGTGTTTGCGGTGGCATTGCCCCCCAGTCCTGATCTCCGTCCGGTTCTGCATGGTTTTGACCGGGCTGGCCTGAATCAGAAAAGTCTCCTGAGTCTGATTGATGTGCGGAACCGAAAACAGGGAATGTTGGGGATGCGGCATCTGACGGAGCCGTCTCCGGCGCCCGCAGACGGTGCGCCAGCACCCAGTCTTTCACCGCCGTCAAATCCTCATCGATGATGTCAAAACGCTCCTGCCAGGCGGCATGGGCCCGCGCCGCTCGCAGCAGTGTCAGATCGGCGCGCACGCCTTCCACATGAGCCTCGTAACAGATCGCGGCCACCCTGCTTGCAAGCGTCTCGGAAAAATCGATCTCCGCCAATCGCTCGCGCGCCTTTCGCAGACGCTGCCGCAGCGCCTGCTGCGCGGCCTGGAATCGGACAGTGAAAGCCTCCGGGTCGTGATCGAAAGCCAGCCGAATCTCGACAATGCGCCGGCGAACAGAAGGTTCAATGCGGGCCGGCAGCTGCAGATAGAGGCCGAATCGGTCCAGCAGCTGCGGACGCAGATGACCTTCTTCGGGGTTCATGGTGCCAATCAGGACAAAACGCGCCGGATGCTGATGGGAAATGCCATCGCGCTCAATCCGGTTGATGCCGCTGGCGCACACATCCAGCAGGGCATCCACCAGATGATCTGGCAGCAGGTTGATCTCGTCCACGTAAAGCACGCCGTTATCGGCTGCCGCCAGCAGTCCGGGCTTGAAGTCCACGCGGCCATCCTGCAGTGCCGATTCGATGTTCAGCGAGCCGATCAGCTGTTCCTCGCTGGCCGCCAGCGGCAGGTTCACCAGCCTGGCTCCGTCCAGCAGGTCCGCCAGCCCGCGCGCCGCCGTGGATTTGGCTGTGCCGCGCGGACCGTCGATCAGCACACCCCCGATCAGCGGGTCGATCGCACTCAGCAGCAGGGCGGTCTGCAATGATTGCTGGCCTTCCAGCGCACTGAATGGAAAATGGATTTCCTTGACTTGATTCATGATGGGTCTTGTCTCCTTGAGGATTCTCGGATTGCCATGTCGGCAGGCATGATGGCTAACCCTCCATCCGCTGTTCGTTGTCGAGCAGGTATTCTTCAATCCGCGGCTGGTGATCCGCGGGCTTCTGCCACAGTCCGCGCTGCATGGCTTCCAGCAGCCGCTCGCAGATGTCATGCAGCGCCGCGGGATTGTGCTGCTGCAGGAATTCGCGGCGGTCCGCGTTGTGCAGGTAGGCATCCGCAAGCTGCGCATACTGGTCATCGCGCACCACGCGTGCGGTGGCGTCATAAGCAAACAGGTAGTCCACGGTTGCCGCCATCTCGAAAGCGCCTTTGTAGCCGTGGCGCTTGACGCCGTCGATCCATTTCGGGTTGGTCACCCGAGCGCGCAGCACACGGCTGATCTCCTGTTCCAGACTGCGCATTTTCGGCGACTGCGGATTGCTGTGATCCCCGAAATAGACGATCGGCTGCCGTCCGCCATAGTGACGCGCGGCGGCGGTCATTCCGCCTTGGAACTGATAGTAGTCATCGGAATCGAGCAGATCGTGCTCGCGGTTGTCCTGATTCTGCACCACCAGCTCCACTTGGGTGAGCCGTTCGCTGAATTGTTCGCGGGCCGCTTCGCCATAGGTCTGCTGGCCGTATGCATAGCCGCCCCAATTGCGGTACGCCGTCGCCAGGTCCGCATCGTCCTGCCAGTGTCCGCCGTCGATCAGCCCCTGAAGACCCGCGCCGTATGCGCCGGGCTTGGAACCGAAGATTCGGTAGCCCGCCAGCTGCCGCGCCTGCTCCGCACCATGCCCCTGTTCCACCAGAGTCTGAGTCTCGCGCCGGACTCGGGCGCCGATCGGATTCATGTCGGCGGGTTCATCCAGTTCGGCGACGGCCTGCACCGCCGCATCAAAGAGATGAATCAAACCTTGGAACGCGTCGCGAAAAAAACCGGAAACTCGCAGCGTGACATCCACCCGGGGACGGTTGAGAAAACCCAGCGGCAGAATCTCGAAATCGGTGACCCGATGGCTGCCATCCGCCCATTTCGGCCTCACACCAATCAGGGCAAACGCCTGGGCGATATCATCACCGCCGGTACGCATGGTTGCGGTGCCCCAGACCGACAAGCCGATCGAGCTGGGATAATCCCCCTCCTCAAGCAGGTATTTTTCCACCAGCAGCTCCGCCGAGCGCCAGCCCAGAGACCAGCTGGTGTGGGTGGGAATGCTCCGGGTGTCGACGGAAAAGAAATTTCTTCCCGTCGGCAGGACATCGGGGCGGCCGCGCGAAGGCGCGCCGCTGGGGCCGGGAGGAACAAAGCGTCCGTTCAGCCCCTGCATCAGTTGATGGATTTCCTGTTCTCCACAGGCAGCCAGCCGCAGCTGCAGATCGTCATAGACGCGCGACATCACAAGGGCGGCAGATGGCAGCCCCTGCTGCCGCAACGCATCTGTCGTGAGGCGTTGCTGCAGCAGATCCAGAGCCAGCCACTCGAGTCGCTCGCGGGTGTCACCATGGCTGCGCCAAGGTTCCTCGCTCAGTTGCTGCAGGCGGGCCGGGCGAGGACCCTGCCAGTTCTGCTGCCAGTCGGAATCCAGAGGATCGAATTCGTCCGTTTCGCCGGCCTCCCCAGTTTTCAGCAGATCCTCCGCCAGAGCGCGAATCAGGCTGTTGTCTGCTCCTTCGCCCCGGCCGACTGGGAATCGCGCCAGCGCCACCAGGGTGTCGCTGGCCTGCTGTCCGGCCGGAGAATGACCGAAGACATGCAGTCCATCGCGGATCTGGCTTTCTTTCAGCTCACAAAGATAGGCATCGGTGCTGTTCAGCAACGCCTGTTCTTCTGCTTCATTCTGCGGCTGGCCAATGCCCAGGTCGCGGTGCAGGTCCTGCGTCAGAATGTGCTTAAGAAGCTCCTTGCGCAGCAGCTTCTCGCGTTTGGGGTCCATTGTTCGCGCTTCGTAGAATTCATCCAGCAGCCGCTCCAAATCCTGCAGTTCACCATAGTTTTCCGCGCGCGTCAGCGGCGGCATCAGGTGGTCGATGATCACTGCCTGTGCGCGGCGTTTGGCCTGAGCGCCCTCACCGGGGTCATTGACAATGAACGGGTAGAGATGCGGCATGGGGCCGAAAACCAGGTCCGGCCAGCATTCCGCACTGAGCGCCACACTCTTGCCCGGCAGCCATTCGAGATTGCCGTGCTTGCCGACATGCACCATGGCGTCACAGCGGTAGCGCCGGCGCAGCCAGCAGTAGAAAGCCAGATAGCAGTGCGGCGGGATTAGATCCGGGTCGTGATAACTGGCCATCGGGTCGAGGTGATAGCCTCGCGCCGGCTGGATGCCAATGAAAACCTGACCACAGCGCAGGCCGGCGATCATGAAGCGGTTCTGTCTCAGCATCGGATCGCGGTGCGGCGCCCCCCAGCGGGCATTGACCGCTTCGCGGCTTGCCGCAGGCAACTGCGCGAAGAAGGCCATGTAGTCAGCCATCGCCAGGCTCTGCCATGCGGCGCGCACCGTCCAGTTGCTCGGGTCGTTGGTGATGCCCTGCTGCAGCGCATGCATCAGCGCATCGCCATCCGGCGGCGGATTGTCGATCAAATAGCCCTGCTGCTGCAGCGCGTGCAGTATCGTAATCACCGAAGCCGGTGTATCCAGCCCGACGCCATTGCCGAGCCGCCCCTCGCGCGTTGGGTAGTTGGCGAGAATGAGGGCGATCCGCTTCTCGCTGTTGGCCTTGGCCCGCAGCCGGCACCAGGCGGCTGCCAGCTGCGCGACAAAAGCGATGCGCTCGCGATGCGGCTGATACTGCACCACATCGGTCTGAGTCTGTTCGCAATGGTAGTTGAGCCCCTTGAAACTGATCGCGCGGCTGATGATGCGCCCGTCCACCTCGGGCAGGGCCACGTGCATGGCGATATCCCGGGGGCGCAGACCATGGGCATCCTCTTGCCACCGTTGCTGGTTGTCGCCGCTCATGATCAGCTGCAGCACTGGCAGGTCATCCACCAGTGACGGCTGCGAGCTGTCCGCCGCATTCACCGAAGAGAGTGCGAAGGCGGTGGTATTCAACAGCAGCTGGGCCTTGTGCTCGCGGCAGAGCTGTCGCAGGGTTTCCAGGCATAGCTCGTCTTTCAGCGAGCTCAGCGCCACCGGCAGCGGATTGAATCCCTGCTCAAGCAGTTCATCACACAATGCACTGAAAGCTTTGGTGTTGCCGGCCTGCAGATGGGAACGATAGAATACGACCGCGATGACAGCATGCGCGTCGTCCCAGTCTGCGCGCCATTCATCAATGGCGGCTATGGATTTGTGTGGATGAAAAACGGTGATTGCCGGGATCGGTTTCGGCGGCAGCACAGGGATGTCCCGATTGAAAAACTGCTGCGCCAGATAACGGTACAGCTGCTGTGCGTTGTCGGCGCCGCCTTCGCGCAGGTAACGCCAGCATTGGCGGCAAACATCCATCGCCGCGGTGCTTCTCTGCAGCAGGCTGAGGTCCTCGCTGTTGTCACCGGAGAACATCAGCAGCGCGATCCCGCGGCTGCGGCAAAGCTCGACAACGCCCTCGGTGCCATAGGGCCAGTAGCTTTCCCCGCCGAGGAGATCAATCACGATCACTTCGGCGTGCTGAAGCACTTCATCAATGTACAGGTCGATGGACGCATGCTGGCGCAGGTGCAGCAGGTTGGCCAGGCGCACTTCAGGATAGTCCTGCAGCGCCAAGTCACCGCTCACGCGCGGGTGCTGGGCGGCAAGCAGGGCAAGGGTGGTGTCAGCGGTGCTGAGAATTACGAGCTCAGCGGGGGTCTGATCCAGGCGCGTGATGATCGAGTCATCATCGACAAAGCCACCCGGCTGCGCGGCGAGCATATGCATCCCGATCGCCCTCAGCAACCCAGTTCAGATTCGAGCCGTTGCTGCATGTCAGCGGGGTTGAGATCTCTGCCGATCAGCACCAGACGGGTGCTGGGCGCCGAATCGGCCGGCCAGTGTTGATCGAAATAACTGTCGAAGCGGGTGCCGACACCGTGCACCACCAGCCGCATCGGCTTGTCCGGCAGGGCGACGAAGCCTTTGATGCGGTAAAGGGCGTTCTCTTTAACCAAATTCTCCAAAGCTGCGAACAGCGGGGCTTTCTCCACCGCCGCCAGCTCAACCACAATCGAGTCGAACTGGTCGTGACCGTGATCATGATCGTGATCGGCGTCATCGTCGCCATGCGCGTGATCGTGGTGGCTCGCACGCAGATGAATGCTCTCTTCAGAGGAATGGTCCAGCCCCAGCAGCAGGCTCATGTCGACGCCGTCGGCAGTGCTGTGAATGAGCTTCACCTGTTCCGGCACTTCCCTTTCGACTTCCGCCGCGACTGCGGTGATGGCCGCTTCATCCGCCAGGTCGGTTTTGCTCAGTATGACCAGGTCCGCGGCGCTGAGCTGATCTTCGAACAGCTCATGCAATGACGACTGGTGGTCCAGGTTGTCATCGGCCTCGCGCTGCAGCTGCACAGCATCAGGGTTGGCGGCAAACCGGCCGGCCGCCACCGCTGGGGTGTCGACCACGCAGATTACCGCATCCACGGTGCAGGCATTCTTGATCTCCGGCCAGCGGAAAGCCTGCACCAGCGGTTTGGGCAGCGCCAGTCCGGAAGTCTCAATCAGAATATGGTCAATCTGATCGCGGCGCTCGATCAGTTCCTGCATCACCGGAAAAAACTCTTCCTGCACCGTGCAGCAAAGACAGCCGTTGGCCAGCTCGTACAGGCTGCCGGCCTCACCGCCTTCTTCCTCGCAGCCGATTCCGCAGCCCTTGAGAATTTCGCCATCGATGCCGAGTTCGCCGAACTCATTGACAATGACCGCAATGCGTCTGCCCTCGGCATGATTGAGCAGGTTTCTCAGCAATGTGGTCTTGCCGCTGCCGAGAAAGCCGGTGATCACTGTTGCCGGAATTTTGCGATGGTTTTTACTGAGCATGGTCAGGCTCCTTCGAATAGAGTTCAGGAACAAGGTGACGGAAAACGGGCGGTGCATTTGTTCTGCACGGAATCCGGCCGCGGCGCGGATACACCCGGCCGGTGACGGAGCTCCGATGCCCCGCAACGGTGTTAACTATATTCATTTGCAGTCCTCCAAAGGCTGTAAATCCTGTGATTTTCCAGAACATCGTTGAAATTCCGGTCATTTTTCCGCATGAATCTGCATCGAGTCATGCAGAACAGTCAATCTATGCATTGAGTCGATTCCATTGCGGCGCCAGGCAGGCGGCTTGGAAGTGATGTGTGTCATCCTCACAGGTTCTCACAAGCGATCATGGCTGGAATCGACTTCTCAATTTGCCCGGCGACTCGGTGGTGTGGCAGGCCCAGGGCAATATGTAGGGCTGCTGCTGGTGCTCGCCCACCATGGCCTGCACCTGATAGACCTGCTGCAGATTGGCTGGGGTGAGAACCTGCTGCGGCGCGCCTGCCGCGACCGCGCGGCCCTTGTCCAGCAGCATGAGGCGGTCACAGAAACGGCTGGCCAGGGTCAGGTCATGCAGCACGACGATACCCGCCTTGCCTTCGCGGCACTGCTGCCGGAGCAATTCCATCACCTGCAGCTGATGGAAGGGGTCGAGCATCGACACCGGCTCATCAGCCAGCAGCAGGGGAGCTTGCACAGCCAGCGCCCGCGCCAGACGCACACGCGCAAATTCGCCGCCGGAGAGTTCTGTCACGGGCCGGTCGTCCAGACTGCCGAGGCCGGCATGCGCAATGGCTGTTTCAACCGCCTTCCGGTCGCGATGCTGATGCGCGGTGCGATACCAGGACGGGCGGTGGGGCAGGCGCCCCAGCGCCACATAGTCGCGCACCGCGATCGGCCAGCCTTTCTGGACCGACTGTTCCAGATAGGCAATCAATCGGGCGCGCTCGGCGGCAGAAACCTGCTGCAGCGGCTTTCCCTGACAGCGAATCTCCCCGCGATAGGGCAGCAATTGAGCCAAGGCTTTCATCAGTGTGCTCTTGCCGGCGCCATTGGGACCCAGCAGCCCCAGCAGCTCTCCCTGCTGGAGACGCAGCGAGATGTCTCCGAGCAGCGTGCGCTGCCGCCGCTCCACGCTCACCTTGCTGGCGCTCAAGAGTGGCTTCGCGCTCATAATGCCTCCCGCTTCTGCTGCAGCACCAGCAGCAGAAAGAACGGCGCGCCGATCAGCGCGGTGACCACACCGAGCATGATTTCCTGCGTGCTGCTGAGCAAACGCAGGGCGATATCGGCAGTCAGCAGCAGCACTGCGCCGCCCACCGCGCTGCTCAGCAGCAGCCGCGACGGATGGTAGTCCACCCAGCGGCGCAAAAGGTGGGGCACCACGAGCCCGACAAAACCGATCGCCCCGGTCACTGCAACACAGGAGCCGACGGACAGGGCGGTGCCGAGTATGATCCGTCGTTGCAGGGCGGGCAGATTGACACCGAGACTCTGCGCCTCGCCCTCGCCCAAGGTCAATGCATCCAGCTTGGTCCCGCAGCTCAGCAGCAGAGCAAGGCCCGCGATCACAAAAGGCAGGCACAATTGAATGTCGGTGAAACTGCGGTAGTTGAGTGATCCCAGCAGCCACAGCACCATATCCCGCACATCAGCCGGGCTGGGCGCCAGATTCAGGGCCAGCGAAGTCAGCGCCGCGGCCAGTGATGACAGCGCGATGCCGCTGAGGATCAGGGTCAGGTTGCCGGCACGGCGACGACCGATCCAGTAGAGCAGCAGGGTGGCCAGCGCGGCGCCGGTCATGGCCATGACCGGCAGCAGCCAGATGCTCAGCGCACTGAGTCCGAAGTAGAGGCAGATCACCGCGCCCAGCCCAGCACACGATGATACGCCGAGCAGGCCCGGCTCGGCCAGCGGGTTGCGCAGCAGCCCCTGCAACGCGGCGCCCGAAACCCCCAGAGAGGCGCCCACCAGTATCGCCAGCAGCAGCCGCGGAAGGCGCAGCTCGGTGAGAATCATGCCATGGCGCAACGCCTGGTCGGAACGGTCACTGTACATCAGGGCGTCGATCAGCTCACTGGTGAGTATCGGCACGGGACCGATACGAAGTGAGATCAGCGCCAACAGCAGCAACAGGATGAGCAGGCCGCTGTTCAAGAGAAGATAGCGTCGATGAGCTGCCTGTCCGATCATCGGCCAGCTCCGTTCGCTGCTGCCGCCAACTGTTCGGCAAGGTACTCTGCGGTGTCGATAATCTGCCAGTCGGCACAATAGCCTGTGTCGGCTGGCAGCACCAGAACCGTCCGCTCGTCCAGCAGCAGCTGCAGCAGCGGATGACGCGACAGCCGGCTGTTGCCGCGTGTGCTGTCGCGGACATGTCCGCTGAGCAGAAAATAATCCGGCGGATGCATCACGATATTCTCCAGTGACAGCTGCCCCCAGCCTTTGAGCCCCAGCGCCGCCGCATGATTGCGAAAGCCCAGCGCGCGGATCAGCATGTCAATGTAGGTGCCCTCGCCGCTGCTGCCGCCATTGGGGCGCAGGTACAGCAGGCTCTGCTCGGGTTCGCCTGACACTCTCACCGATTCCTGCAAGACCTGCAAGCGCCGCCGCACATCCGAAATCAGGGTCTGACCGCGTTCCGGCTGCCCGATCTGATCGGCCAGCCACTGGGTGTTGGCGAATATCTCCGGCCAGCTGTTGGACAGGGGGACCACCACCACTCGTATGTCCAGCATAGTGAACTGCCGCTGCTGCGGGTGGTTTCGCCAGCGCCGCGAGGCCAGCACGATATCCGGTTTGAACTGGATCACTTCTTCGCTGCTGCCGCGATTGGCGGGATAGGCCAGCGCACGCGCGGCATGGGGGGACCGAAGTGGGTCCTGGCTCTTGTAGCTGAGCGAAAGAATCTGTTCCGGCGCCGCCAGGCTGAGAGCCATCTGGTCAGCGCAAAGGTGAGTCGAGACGATGGTTGGCAACGCGGCTGTCTGCTCGGCGCTCGCAACCGCGCTCAGAAAACAGCATGCCAATCCGGCTCGAAACAACCACCTGGGCATCAGAAATCCACACCGGGCTGGGCTTTCACACCGTCTTTGAATGCGTGCTTGACCGCAGCGATCTCGCTGACGGTATCAGCGACTGCAATCAGTTCCGGCTTCGCGCCGCGGCCCGTAATAATCACATTCTGTCCTGCCGGGCGCTGGCGGACAGCCTCAATCACATCGGCCATGCTCAGGTATTCGTACGTAAGCATATAGGTCAGTTCGTCCAGCACTACCAGCTGGATTTCGGGGTCCGCCAGCATGCGTGTGGCATAAACCCAAGTCTCCTCAGCGGCGGCTTTGTCCTTGTCCCAGTCTCGGCTGTCCCAGGTGAAGCCAGTTGCCATGGCATGGTAGGCCAGCTGCGGATGCTGCTGTGTCAGATAGATGACTTCGCCTGTTGCCTGAGTGCCTTTGATGAACTGGATGATTCCAACCCGCATTCCGTGTCCCAGAGCGCGGATTGCGGTGCCGAAGGCGGAGGTGGTCTTGCCCTTGCCGTCGCCGGTGATCAAGACAAGCACCCCGCGTTTTTCCTGTGCGAGGGCGATCTGCTCATCGATCGCCTGCTTCTTGCGCTTCATGGTGACGCTGTGCTGCTGTTTTGCTTCATCATCCATCATTGCTGTCCACGGCTGTCATGTCAATCGCGTCCATCTCAGAACCGTTGCGAGCGATTCACGCGGGCGCGGTGATTCCGGTGCCGCAAGGCGGCAATGGTTGCATTCAGTGGTGTGCTGGGGGCAATTGCGGCTGGTATCGAAATCAGCGACAGCACACGAGTGAGAGAATTTCGCGTTCGCCGGGCTGCGGCGTAAACTTTTCCGAGTGAATGCAAGAAAACCTCTCAGCTGGAATCTGCGCTGCGTTGGGAGAAGTTCAGGCGGTGGGAATTCTTGATGCCACGTTGAAGCCCTCCGCTAAAACGAAATTCTTGGCCTGAAAGAGGGCGGTTTCGGACTGACAGCATGAATGCTGATCACCGTTGCGGGGGCAGCGCTGGAATTGCGAGAGTTGATCCGGTTATATGACCTCACTCACCAGACTTCCCATTTAAAGTGTTGCCGGAAATTCGGATCGATTCGGCAACAAACACCTCAGACAGCGAAACCGTATTTTAGTGCAATTTTTCTGATCCAACATTTTTTTCGCAATTTTCGCGCGGTCATCCGAATTGTGATCAGGCGGTGCGTTATCGATTGGTTGCTATACTTTCCTGATATTGCATGATGTGCAGCAAATTGACAGCCAACTTAGAGCGGCCCAATAAGCCTGGCTGACAGTGTCTGGCGAGGCGCTTGGAGTCAAGCAGCAGATTCGGTCAATGAGATCAGTTCAGATGTCCGAGTTCCAACCCCATCACTGGACGCCGGAATAATTCTGTCTTGTTCCCAAACCTGCAGTGCATTGAGACTTCCTGACCTCGATAAATTGAGAGATTTCGGCTGATTTTCTCAAAGCATTCATTCTATTGACTTGATTTGGAAGAAACTTCGCAAATCAGTCTTGATCTATTTCGCGATAGGCTGAAAATGCATGTTATGCAAAACAGTCATTCGAGCCTCGTCATGCAACTGTCGATCGCTGTTGGCAACCAAGAATCCGCCCCCAAGCGGACACCGTCACTCGATCTATGCCGAAAACACCAACATGGCAACTCAGCCGAGGTCAGGGAGTCTGAATTCAAACACATAGAATGCTGTCATTGTGATATTATGCATGCACTGAAAGCAACTATGACTGTTGAATTATGGCTGTTCTTACCGTTCGCAATGTACCTGACGAGGTGCATCGCGCACTTCGTGTGCGTGCAGCAAAGCGCAACCGCAGCACTGAAGCTGAGGTGCGCGCCATCCTGGAAGCCGCGGTTTTGTCGAAAGACCGAATTGGGCTGGGGTCGCTGCTATTTGATGCTGGCCGTCAAATTGAATTGACTGACGAGGAATTCGAAACCTTTACCAGACGCGATAGAGAGTCAGTCAAACCGATTGATTTCGAATGATTCTGGTTGATACGAACGTGGTTTCAGAACCGTTGCGCCTCGTTCCAGAACCGCGGGTTATCCAATGGCTTGACGCACAGGCGTTAGAAACGTTGTACATTTCTGCTGTTTCAGTCGCTGAGCTTCGATCTGGTGTACAGACTCTTCCGGAAGGTCGTCGCCGAGAGCTGTTGCACGACAATCTGGAGAAGGTTATGATTCCGAGATTCGCCGGTCGTGTGCTATCGTTCACTCTGGTTGAGTCTCAAGCTTATGCTGAACTGATGGCGAAAGCGCGATCAGCTGGGCAGGCAATTTCAGTATCCGATGGATTCATCGCGGCAACCGCCGCGGCTAATTCCATGATCGTTGCGACGCGGGACACATTGCCGTTCGAGACGGCCGGATTGGCCACTATCAATCCTTGGACCGCATAGGCTGATATGAGAGCAGATTTCAGCAACTGAATTTTGCGGAAACACCAAAAGAGCTCTTTTCTTCGCTGTTCCCATGCTCATAGTTTCGCCTTAGGAGCAGTCTTCAGGTCAACTGGAAGCAACAGCTCCGCATGAGCAAGAGATTGTTCAGACAGTGCCATGTTTGGCACTAGCACCTCACGAATTTCTCAACGATCAAGTCATACTTTTTGTTCAGTTGTTCACCCGCGTGGATGCTGCGCCATCCGGAGCCAAAAACCACCTTTGACAGAACAAGCTCCGACAGCCACAAGTGGTTAGATTCTTCAGTAGTGTGCAATTGGATAAAGTGGGTCGTGGAAATTCGATCTGTCTTTGCAATCCGGAAAACGGAGAATAAGTTACGATTTTTTTTGATGTCTGAGTCAATATTGGTGTCAGTCCAAGCGTTCTGGATAAAGTTTCGAAATCTTGATCAGGTCAGATAATATTACAGTATAGTATAAGATTATCTTATATCAAGTTAACGAATTTACCAATTCAATGCAGTACATCGACCGCCTGATCGAGGACAGGATTGTTGCTTCACTCTCAGCATTTCCATCGGTTTATGTTGCCGGACCCCGGCAATCTGGCAAAACAACTTTGGTCATGCGAATTTCGGAAAGCCGACACAAGGCGAATTACTTCACTTTCGACAACCTGCAGACTCGGTCCGCCGCACAGCATGACCCCGAAGCCTTCCTCCGCAGTCTGAGAGGCAATGCGGTGCTGGATGAGATTCAGCTGGTGCCTGAGCTATTTCGACCGCTGAAAATTATCGTTGATGAAAATCGTCAGACTGATGGCGGCGGGCGCGGAAAATTTCTGCTCACAGGGTCCGCCAATGTGATGGCATTGCCACAGCTTTCTGACGCGCTGGCTGGAAGAATGTCCACGCATACGCTCCTGCCATTGTCGGCGCGCGAGCTGGACAAGAATAGAGAGGGGAGCTTTATTGACAGAGTCTTCTGCAGCGAACTTCACTTTGGCGATGCGTCTGAGTCTGATCTGGAGCAGGTTCTGGCAGACGCGACATTTCCTGAATTGCTGACGATCGGAGACAGAGCGCTGCGGCAGGAGTGGTGCGACAGCTACCTTCAGACTGTTCTGTATCGGGATGTTCACTCTTTGCTGGAAGTGCAGAAATTGGCGAGTCTGCCGGATATGCTGAGTCTGCTGGCCGCGCGCGCCGGCGGACTGCTGAACGAATCATCTCTGGCGCGGGATTTGGCTCTGAATCACATAACCGTCAAGAAGTATCGGATATTGCTGGAAAGTCTGTTCCTGACACTTTCGGTGCCGGCTTGGACACCCAATCTCGGCAAACGGCTGATCAAGACACCGAAGGTCTACCTTTGCGATCTCAATCTTCTGCTGCACCTGCTGAATGCTGAGCTGGGGTTTGTTCAGTCTGCAGATCGGACGCAGATGGGCAGGGTGATGGAAAACTTCGCGGCGGTGGAACTGGCCAAACAAGCAACATTCTCGTCAACGCGCACTCGTTTGTATCACTATCGGACAAGCTCGGGGCAGGAGGTTGATTTCGTGCTTGAGTCACAGCGCGGCGAAATTGTTGGAATCGAGGTGAAATCCACAAGCAATATCTCTTCAAGAAACTTCCGGAGTCTGGAAGCGCTGAAAGGCGACATTGGGAAGAAATTCAAATGCGGAATCGTGGTCCATCCAGGAAAGAAAGCTGTTCAGTTCAGCAATCAGTTTTTCGCACTACCGATCGCATCGTTTTGGCTGTAGATTTATCGCGCAGGAACGGCGCGCCGAAGATGCAGATGACACTCTTGAGCCGGTCCGGCGTCCAGAATAAGCTGTACAAGACGCTGGATCTGAAGCGTTGGGCGGGCGAGTTAGGTCACACGCGCATCCGCCCCATCACGAAGCCTGACCCGCTCGGGTCGTGCAGGTCATAAATCCATTGAGTCAATGAGTTACAATCAATCTGTCGAAATCACAAAGAGAGCCGTTCCGCAGTGATTTCGCTGAACTCGGTAAACTATTGCTAGGTTATTTGCTTTCGTTGGCCACGATTGCGTCGCAGTCGAAATATCGGGTGGCTCTCTCGCACTTTTTCGCCCGATTGACATGATCGTAGTAAACGACTTGCGTTGGAGGTCCGCCAGGCTTCCAGCTGACATACGTGCGGTAGATCCCAAACTTGTAATAGACTTTTTTACCTTTTGTTTTGGTCTGTCCAGTCCATTTGTAACGCGGTTTGGTTTCACCATTCACATAGACGCGGAAAAATCCTTCTTTCTTGTGCGTCCAGCGAACATGCACGAGTATGTCAAACCACTTGCCCCGCATTTCCCCGTCCGACAGAATTCTTGGATTATCAATAGTATGACCAACCGTTTGATTGTCGACGAAATAGCCACCATTTCCATTTTGAAACATCCACACAACATGCGCATCTTTCTGATGGAACTGCGCTAAAGCAACCTTGACAGGGTAGATTACAGGGTAGTTTTCCGGCAGAAAGATAGACCAGTGATACCAGTACTCACCCCCGCTCCACCTTTTTCGGCTTTGAAGCTCGTGTCGCTCCCGATCATTCTTGCAGTCACTCCATCCAGACGACCAGCTGCAATCGCCTGCTCGCACCTCAAACCGCATGGATTTTTTTCCATCGCGCACTGGATGGCCATCTGCTTTTTTCACAATTCTGTATCCATATTTCTTGAAGTTTGCTGGCAAGCCCTTATTGAAAGACCAGCCTTGTTTCACATCATTAAATTTTCTGGCTGCCAGAGCCTCATCACTGAACGTAGTTGCAGTGACCGTCAAGCAGAGTGCGATCAAAGGTAACGTTACTAATCGAAATAGTGTTCGCATGCGTCCTGCCTCAAGCTAATCTCGTGTAAAAAAATCTGCAAAATCACAAAATCACAAATGCCTCCATTCAAAATGCAGGACTGTGCTGTTTCAGTTGCGTTTAATCTGTTGCTTTGGTGGTTTTGTTCCCAGTATCCCATGAAATTCATTGGTTCAGTTGGGCAAATAACCCTTTAAAACTTTCCTGAAATTGCAGGGTCTTCACATTTCCGGATTAGGTATGGTGCGCTCCTGTCGATTAATTTTTTTTGGCACAGTTGTGTATACATCATTGTCAATATCGAAGCCTTATCGTCTCAATATCTGTCGCGATTATCAATGAGATACTCAAGACGATCTGTAGCTACGGCCAGCGTATAAGCGCAATAGGCAAATTCTTTGTAGTCGAGTCCGCGGACTGGGTGGACTACTCTGCCAACCAGAGTTCCTTTGTCATCAAGCATGAACTCCGCAAGATCGACATTCCGATTGTAGAGCCAGGTGAGCTTAATAATTTGCTGGCAAGTTAAATCATTTACCCTTTCCGCAGAAGCTGCCTCAGCGAAAAAAACACAGCGCCCGTCCAACTCATATATTCGCACTTGATGAGTACGTACATAATTTTGCGAACCAAACAGAAACGTCAGTTCTAATGCCCCGTCCGTTTCGAGTCCTTCCATTAGTACGAGGCCCTGATCAAATTCTTTTTGCCCATCAGTTTGGGCTTTTTCCCAATACTGCCGGATTAACTCGGATGTGGGTTTAAGGTAATGTTCGAAATATTCGGTTCGCTCAAATCGATTCAAAAACGTCTTTATCTCATCGAAACTAGTCGCAGTTTCATCACCCACAAGCAGTTCGGAGTCATAACCAAGCTGAATTTCACCATTCCCGATTTCGCTCGCGTGTGTCCGGTAAATCCGCCTGCGAGCAGATTGCATATGTTCATTCAACTCAGCTCGATTCATTTCGCGCAACGAGACAGTTTCGCCTTTCCAAAGAACATGGAGCAGAATTTCACCGCTGGCACGCGCGGACTTCAAGCTGATCCGTACTGGAATTTTCGTGCCATCATCTCTCACTAACTCAATGTCTTCCGCATCCAATACCTCTTCTTCGTCGAGAATCTCTTTCAATCGCTGATCAATATTTCTGGTTACGCTCTGAGTGCGTTGTTCTGCAGCTCGGATGCATTCAATTTGGTTGAATTGCGGCTCACTTTTCAGCACTTTTGGTTCAAAGGGAGATTTCAGAAGACTGTCGATTTGATCTGGGACAGCCGACCGATTGATGATCTCCTCGTCAGGGTTGACCCGGTCCTGATTCGCGCTGGCCATTGAACCGACTGAATTCAGAGATTTTAAGAAGTCATTGATGTTGTGGCACAGTTGGCGCACCTGAAAAACTTCAATGCTTTCTTTGACATGGGGAAAGTAAACCTGAATCAAATCGTCTGTTGATGCCGCACCTGTTTTGATTTTCAACAGCCGACGTTCGGCTTGTGATCCCACTCGATCAACTCGACCGATCTTCTGCTCTATGCTCACTGGTGTTCCAGATAATCCGTAGTGCATTACAGAATCACAAAATGTATGCAGGTCCTCTCCTTCTTGAAATACATCCGTACTGATGAGCGCCAGAGGATAACCTGGCATTCGAAACTTGCGCGCCTGAGCCGACCGTGTCGATGCTGTATCGCCTGTCGCCCCCATTATGGGAACAAGAGGACTCAAGGCTCGTGCCAGAAACAGTCGATATTCTTGGGGTGATTTGTCGTAGATTTCGGGAAAATTAGTCTTGATGATCAAGTCAAGATTTTCAGATAACTTCAGACACTCCCAATATGTGTTGAAGTCATTTTGGGTCGACTGCCGATTCAATACTGAAACCAAATCATCCATCCATGCACCGCCAGATTCGGCGGTTGGTTTGTCCGCACCCTGTCTAATTCGTGCAAGATACAAGTCGATCAAACCATGTCCGGTTCTAAGGCACAATGACAAAAGGGCACCGTGAATACTCAGCTTCTGCAACTGTTCCTCAGAGATTTCTTTTCCATTATTCAACAGGTCAGTTAGAATTGATTTCAGGTGAGGAAACAGTGAATCCAGCAGGTTGGATTTGTGCAAGGCGCAATAGAACGTATAGGTTTGCAGCAAGGCACCGCATCGTTGAGCAGAATATGAATTTTTCTTGTCAGAGGCGGATTTTGGCTTCAAATAATTCGCTAGTGTCTCAAGCTTTGGTAACTGTTTATACTCGGAGTACCAGTGCACGAATGCATATTGACAAGCATTGAATTCCACAAACCAGTTGCTTTTGTCAGAAGCGCTAATGAAATCTCTCGCAATATCCGCCACCTTATCCCCGTAGTCGTTGAGCAATTGGTCGATGTCCTCGCCCTGACACTGAACCAACAGGTTCACCCAGTTGATCTCCATCAGCAGAGAACTACTTTGATTTTTTGCAACCAGTCCTTTCCGCATCGAATTAGGTTCAGCGAAACCTCCTCGTTTGTTTTTGAATAGTTGGCTTAACTCAGGTGGTAATTCTCCTCTAAAGAACCAAGCGAACAATGTATCTTTCTTGGGGGGCTGTTTGTCATCCACCTCGTCTGTGCCTTCTTCAAAGTAATCAGCGATAAATTCACCACCCGAAATATCTTCATCCTGGGAATGGCTAATTCGCCAATAATTTTCGACTACTTCTTCAAGTAAACTCAATTCTTCGGGGAACGACTTCAACTCACTGCGGATATATTCAGCAAGATCACTATTGTAAAGATCATCCAGTTTCCGCTTAATCTCCTTCACACTCTTTACTCGACGCACAAAAACAAGTTGCTTTCGCCCTCGCTGAAAAAGCTCCTTGGCCAACTGTTCCGATACCGAATCCATTTTCGGGTGCGGCAGAGTTCTTCTTCCCAAGTCCGCTTGAATAAAGCTGTCTGATATAGCGCCAATTACATTCTTGTCCCGGGCATCATGCACTCCGCCTTTGTCTGCTATGTCGCCGTCAAACTCTACAGGATCATCGGATTTGGTGGTTTCTGCATAACTTTCGAAAGACGCGAGCAATCCGGTTTGAAAACTTGGCAAACCTCCGTCTTTCGCAAGCGTCTCGCCCACTTTTTTCTGAACAAGCGCTGTCACCAACTTCTGAAGATCGGAATCAAGATTTATTTCAGCTTTCTCTCCAGAGCGCCATTCCTTTCGGTACATGTTGCGCGTGTGTGGCTCGCCAGCAATATCAAGGACGTTCAATCGACGCACCATGAATTTTGACAAGCACTGTTCAAGCCTGTCCCTATCTTTCTGAGTGATATCTTCAGGCAGTAAGTCACCCTTCCCAACAAGCTTCAGCTGATTGCACAATTGGTTGATAACTCTGTCGTAAGGTGTGGCTGACAACAGGAGCGCATTCTTGACGCGGCTTACACAGTTTTCGGCTTTCCGAAAACCCAGCGCAGTCGACAGTACGCGGTTCCTGTCGCTGCTCTCAAGGTCATGCTTGAAATTGTGAGCTTCATCAATCACCACCAGGTCAAATTCCGGCAACACCTCGTTGAGTGCCAATGCATAGCGATTTTTGACTGACCTAGATGTTACGCGAGTTTTCGGAACCTTGAATGCAGGCCACAACTCATGCAATTCTTCCAACTTGGCTTTCCATGCTTTTTCATCATCCTTGCTCAACGCTATGCTGAAAGCGCTCATGCGAACAAAAAAATCTGCGTGAAAACCAGTCGTTGCGTGGTGGATCAATTCGGTGACACTGCGGCAGCTGATGGCTGGTGCTGCCGGTTTTCCGTCAGGGCCTCTGATTCGGAAGTGGCTTACTTTGACATTGTGCTTGCAGAAATTCAGGTACTCTCTTGAATACCATTTTTCCTGTACGTTTCGACTCGGGCAGATATAGAGGACCCGTAAAGCCGGATTGAAATAGCGCATCAATGCAACAACACCGAGTGCCATATAGGTCTTGCCCATCCCGACTTCATCAGCGAGATACCCCACACCTATTTCTGGGTGTGCGATCATGTTGTGAAGTGCGACGGTGCCTTTGAGCTGCTGCTCTCCCAGATTGATCAAATCCTGGTCACCACCTGAGAAATCAAGCAATTCTCGCGCTGTATCCAGATCGATCGGTCTAATGCTCATGGTGACTCCCTGACCGGCTTATAGTCTCTGAAAAACTGTGTTTCGAACCAAGTAAAGAAATTTGCTCGTTGTTCAGTTTCTAGCCCCTCAAGCTGTATCGCATCAGAATTCTTGATTTTCGTGATGTTCACTTCCGTTTTAATCAATTCTTTCGCCACTCCATGACAATCGGAAAGCGCGGGTTCTTGATAAATTTCCTTGGCGCACAACAAAATGAGGTAGGCAGACACCTTGCTGATTTTGAAATTCTCATCTTGAATTCTGTCCAAAAAAGTTGGCAGACTGTCAATGCCTGTACCGGTGAGGTAATAATTGAACGAACTTTCATCGCCAGCTCTTTTCGCTTCAATCATTCGGTGGCGTAAGCGTTTCAGTGAGTGAAATATCTCCGCGTACTCACTGAAGAATTGGTACTCCGTAAATGGTTCAGCTGACAAGGTAATTTCACCTCCCTCCCCATTCAATATCAAGTGACGCATTTGAGCGTCCATGAGCAGCATCTGACGTTGTTCATGTGACATGCCAGTATAGATCGCCAAAATTTGTTGAGGGGATATATTCGGCAGCTCCAATGGTTTATGGCTCCAGTTCGTCTGTTTGATCATCAGCAAGTGATCAGGAAATGGTTCTTTGGTTTGACTGTCATACCCGCGTACTGTCACAAACGAACCGCCTTTCAGAAGCAACTCCAACTGAGTCGTGTCTCCATCATATTGACATCGGCTTCCAGTGATCAGCCAGTCACTGACTACGCTATTGCTTTCCGGTGAAAGTATGCTGATCCTGTAATTCTTTTCTGGTTCGGTTATGCCGGCCAACGACTTTTTCAACCAGTCGTAGGACAGGTCGATGATCGGAATTGGTTCCGCTGATGCCTCCTCTTCACCAACATGAGTCTCTTCCTGTCGCGGATCGAAATTGTCTATGGCACTGGTATCTGCTATCGCTGTCAAAAGCGGATTCGGATTGGGCAGTTTCACAAAAAATCCAGCCTCGATATTTTCGTTAAACGCCTTGTACGTGAAATTTACAGAGCCCACAAATACCCACGATTCAGTCTGGTTGTAAAAGTGATAGATTTTCGCATGCAGATGACGAAACGCTCTTCCACTGAGACCGATTGAACTAGCTACGGAATTTTCCCACTCTGCCCAATGGATATTTGACTGCTCATTGATAAAGTCATAGTAATCCCGGTGGCATACGGCTTCGTTTTCCTGATTTTTTGGGAGAAAAATATGAATTTCGCGCACACCCAAGTCAAAAAACCGTGTATGCAAATCACTATGCTTATCCTCTGAAAAGAACGGAGATATGATCTCCAGCGTCCAGTTTCTGTGCCGCGAAAGAATTCTTTTCATTTCGTTTTCTGCGTATCCAACAAATCTGCCGGACTGATTGCTGTCCGCTATGCCGTAGTAAAAGAAATCTATGTCAGCCCCAGAAGCCTGGCTGCCAGAACATTCGTTCAGAAATCTGTCCACCTGATCCAATGCTGAGCGATCGTCTTCGGACGACAACATCCGCTCGTTTTTCAACCACTGCACATCAGCTTTCAGTTGCTCAAGGAATTTAGTATCGACACTCTGGGGATCAACCGTTTCCCAGTGCGCGCATTCAATATTGTCCCACCAGCCTGCCATCGTAAGGTTGTTGGAACCGGCCCCGACCAAAAGAACTTCACGTTCTGTTGTTTCGTCGTCAACGAGAATGAATGCAAGTTTAGGATGAAAGGCGCTATTTCCGCGATGAACACCATGAGACAGGTATTCCATTCCAGGTGAGGTACAGGTAGATTTACGAAATATCTTCAGGTCGAAAAATACCTCCAAAGCGATCGACGATTCCCGCAAGGTTTCGCGTACCTGGAACAGTTTGATTGGCGCATGAGAGGAGAATTGATTCTTTCCAGGCAGCAGGAGCGGAACCACCTCAAGATCGAAAAACTCCGGCTCGAAATTGAATGTAGTGAATACTGCCGCCTTTACCTTTCGGTCAGCCAGCCGTTGAATCAACTGATCTGATACTACCGCGTTTTCCATCCCAGCTTGAATCCCTGATTTGCGACTGTGATGTAAGATCCGATGAAATAGTCGTAGTCCCACTGGCTCTCAAGTTCGTGCGGATCAAGCAAAGACGCCGTTTCACTTGGCACTTTGACTCGGAGAATTTTGTCGTTCTCCAAATGTACCCAAGGCGCGCCGTCTCGCCGTTTCATTACGAACTGATTCAGTTCGAGGAGCCATCGAATAACGTCGGCGTAATCACACTGCCTCAATGTCTCCATTAGTTTATTCAGGAGATTGATTTGCTGATTACCAAGTGATTTTGGGAAACCATCGAGTCTCGGTAATTCCGACATGTGATGATGGCTGTAATGTTGCTTCAAGGCACCCACTATTTCATCAATCCTTGAGCCATCCTTCCGACGACAATAGTTGAAGATGTTGTTAGCTGCAACCAGCACTCGCTCAACCCGTTCAATTTCGGAAAGCCGCTCAGCCAACTCTGAATCAGGATCACAACTCTTTACTTTATCGATAAAGTCTGCAACACTGTTGACCGCCTCTTTGCGTTCAGCTATTTCTTGAGTACAAGACCAGAGCGCTTGCTGCAGTTGAGTATTCTCCGTTCCTTTCAGCAAGGCATCTCGTAGACTTTCTCTTACCTTTTCGGATTTGATGGCGTCGCGAAAAGCAGTTGCCAACTCATTCAATTCACTCTTCGACACTGGTTTCTTACTCTTAATCAGATCAGTCAATTGTTTTTTTTCCAGCTTAGCTTCAATTCTTTTCGCGATAACCAGTCCCTGATCTATAGGAATCCTATCATTTCCCTTGATCAATCTGGTGGCATCCATCGCTGAGGAATACAAGCCCCACAGTCCGTAGCTGACTTGGTCACTGAGAATCTGCTCTTCATTTCCAATGCCAAGCTTGACTTGTGATTGATCATCCTTCATGCGTCGAATGACCCGTGTAATGCCCATGATGCTGCCAGTATCTTCAGACAGAAAGCGCAGATAAGCAACCACCTGCTCGTAGCGAAGAAAGGTATCTCGAACTTTGGTGTGCCGATCTGAATCCGGCAGATCTTTGCAAATTTCATTTGCCCAATGGAATCCGAGAATGGCAACAGCGAAATTCGTCAACGAATTTGTGATCGTCGTAAGATTGCCGATTACCTGCCGCCCATAATGTGTCCAAATCATTTCAAAGCCAAGCGGGTCTCTGGAACCTTTAGGTTTGGCCCGATCATCAAGAAGAGACAGGAATGGCATGATTTACGTACTGATTACTGAAGGGTGTCCAGCATCATCGGAGAACTGTACCGACGTTTTCATTGCAACTTGTTTGCTGCACGATAAAGCATCGGCATTTCAAGACTGTTCAAGCACGAAAGATATCGGCACCTGAACAATTCCTTGAATTGATCGTCCGTCTTTTTGAGCGGGCTTGAACCTCCACTTCCTGACCGCTTTTCTTGCCGCCTTGTCAAGTCTTGAGTAGCCGCTCGATTTGAAAACCGTAACTTCATCAGCGCGGCCTTTCTGATTGACAACCACCTGAAGAATGACTTTCCCCTGCTCTCCTTTCGCACGCGAGCGGCGAGGGTACTTCGGAGTTGGATTTGGCAGACCTTTCACTCCGTATTTGGGCAGTGATTCACCTGCTGCCCTGCCGAGCGAAGCCTGCTGCGCAGCGCTTGTATCAATCTTCAATTCCGATGCAGAGGGTTGTGCAAGTTCAGACTGTTTGGCTGCAAAGAACTGTTTTGGTAACTTCGGTTGTTCCTTTTGGACAGATTCAGGCAAAGCCGATTCCTTATCGGCCTCTAGAGGTGGTTGTTCTTCCATCGCGGCTAGCTGTTCATCAGAGGAAACAACAGGTACGGGCGACTTTTCCACCTGAGCAGAAGCCGGTTCCGATTCAACTGTTTTAGCAAGCTCTTCTTCTATGGGTTCAGGTGCTGATTCTGCGACTGATGCAGACAATTCACTTGATTCAGTTTGCGGTTGTTCAACAGGTCTATCACTCTGGATGGCTTCCAGTTCAGCTACAGCAATTGAATCCACTTCGGGAAGAGTTCTCGCCACAATGTATGTATCAAAGTCCGCTATGCTCACAAACTGAGTATCAAGCTCATCTGCAGAAAGCGTTTCAGTCTCAACTTCATCAATCGAAAATTCGATAATTCTAGATGAGTCTTCATTCAGTTCGAAATCAGGAAGAATGCCTGCGAATTGATCGGCATCCTCTGCATCAAGAATGACTTCATCCTCTCGAACGCTCTCGACATTCGATTCCAACTCTGTCGCAGCAACTTCTGCAATCTCGGTCAAAGCATGCGTCATGCTCAGGTATTGACTGTCAATATCAAGCGCGCTCAACTGAATCGGGGATTCGGGAATCAAGTCAGCAACAGGTTCTGGAGAAGAACTGACTACAAACTCAATCGGACCATCCAATTCGTCTGTCGACGAAGTCAATGCCACTCTTCGCTGATCCCAGTCGGTTTCACGTTCTGGCACAACTTCGACAGCTGAGCTCTGTTCTTGTGAAACAGAGGGAATTTCCGGAATCTCCGGTTCTGTATTCTGCGGCGTTGTCTGAATAGCAGCGATCAACTCAGATTCGCGGTCATTGAAAAGGACGGGTGGCAGCGCATTGCTCTCAACAGAGACTTCTACATTATTGTCTTGAAAGTGTTCAAGAGCAGGCGCCGATGCGGGCGCGGCAATATCTTCAATCTCAGTCAAAGCACTGGTCATGCTGATGTACTGGCTGTCGATATCGAGCGCCGTCAATTGAATGGAAGGAGCGGGAATCAGGTCAGGAGCCGGTTCCGGAGAGGGACCGATACTGGGCTCAACCAAGTCATCCAGCACTTCCAGCGACGTAACCAACGCGACTGTCCTCTGGTCCCAGTCTGTTTCGGGTTCTGGTAGAACTTCGACCGCTATGCTCTCTTCGGGCGAAACCGAAGGGCTATCCGGCAACTCCAGCTTTTCTTCCTGCAGCGGCTGAACTGAGGCAATTGATTCAGACTCGTATTCATCTGAAACAACCGACTGCGGATAATCGCTTGAAAGAGGAACTTCCAGTGTCTGGTCCTGAAATTCTTCGGTAGTAGAATCCGGTTCTGTCGCGGCGACTTCTTTAATGTCAGTCAAAGTGCTGTTCGAGCTGAAGTACTGACTGTCTATATCAAGTGCGGTCAACTGAATGGGAGAGGCAGAAGCCAGGTCAGCAACCGACTCTGGTGGGGCATTGGATTCAAATTCAGCGGAGTCATTCAATTCATCGATTGATGAAGCCAGCTCAACTGTCATCTGATCCCAGTCAGTTTCGGCTTCCAACGGAATTTCAACAGGCAAGCTCTCCGTGGGTGAAGCAGAGGGGTTTTCCAAGATTGCTGATTCTTCTTTCGGCAGTGCTTGTTTCGCGGCGATCGACTCAGATTCGATAGCATTCTCCAATGCAGGCGGTGGTTCACTGCTCTCAACAGCAGTCTTCACCGCCTCTAGCGCACTCGGTGACGTGCGAACTGGCATTGCAATCGGTTCTGGAACATTCTCCAATCGATCGAGGTTCTCCGGCTCAGCCAATGAAGCAACTTCAGTCGGCAAATCGGCAGGAACATCAAAATCCTGCGGTGCCTGCACAAATTCCAATTTCTGATCAACTGGAACCGAATCTGGCATGTCTTGCGGTTCTTGACTCAATTCCTCTACTGCAACTGGCTCACTGATAAACTCTCGATTCGATACACTAATCTCAATGTCATCGTTATGAGCGGGCTCAGTTTCCAACTCTGAAATTGAGTTTTTCGCTTGAATGCTGCCTGCATTCTCGTCATTGGTTATCTCGGTTTCAGGGACAATCGGATCACTCGTTTCTAGAACAGGTTCCGGCTGTGGTTCAGCGGGTTGGACTGTCTGGTCAACCGGCGCAGTTTCCGAAACCTGGAGATTTTCAGACTCGGCAACGTACTGATCTGATACTGAGGGTTGGGATAATGCCGCGGATTTCTCCAGTGCTTTTTTCGCTTCCTGCCCACTTAAGGTGTTGTCTGTATCAATGCCGCCGAATTCAGATTGGGAATTTCCCAGTGAATCGGAAATTTCATGTACCAACGCGACCTGTATCGGCGTGATCAGTGCAATTGGCTCGGGCGGGCGTTTCACCGCATGCACGAAAGTGGCCAAGAGCCCCGCATGCACGACTAGAGACAGCAGCAGGCAGTAAATGATGTTACTTTTGCGGGTGTGGTTCACAGGTACTGCAGGTCGACATGAAGTTCAAGGAATTTTTACGATAGAACACACTGCGCGTCAATACGGCATAGTCTGATCAAGATGAACTTTAGCGTTGAGCTCAGCTCTTGCAGGCAATCCGCAGAAGCCAATTTGATGGCAGTATAAGAACAGAATCCCATATCTCGATGTACGGTCGCAAAATTCCAGCAAAATTCGGCGCGCCACCGATAACGGGCTTCCGTCCCGCCGAAACACCCCGTTTGGCGGTTGGGCAACGCTGGCAATGGCAGGTTTCCTGGCTCGCGGGTCTAGGTTCCTGCTCAGCCTTCCCAGTTTCCCAGTGGCATCAATGAGCAGTCACTACCGCACACAGTTGCGGGGGCAGCCAAGGCATTGGATTGTCTTACCTTGTTCCATATTGCTTCCCGGATTCGGGAACCACTGCTGTCAGCGATTATATAGAGGAGTCAGATCGAATCAAGATTATTGAATCCGATCAGGAGGTGAGATTGATCTTATCTTTGGGTCAGTGTGACAAAAGACACTGCGAGTGTTTGCAGATTTGCCGCATTGGCTGTTCGGCGCCGCTTCAATCAATTCTCTCAATTGACAAGGTCTGAAACTCCTTCAAGCGAACAGGAGCCGCTTCAGAGACAAGCGGCGGATTGATGTCGAGTCAGATTCAAGTCTGCCCCAATTCGGCGGGCACTTGAGATCGATTCTCAAATGCCCGGTCTCAGAAATTCAATCGGTTACCAACCGCTTCCTATTTGTTCATTTGGGTCGGCTGGAGTCACTCCGCCGGTGGCTTGCTCCAATTCGCCGGCATCCAATTGAACTTTCGGCGGCAGTACGAGATGAACGACCGATTGGGTATCTTCATGGACTTCAACAGTTAAACCATTCGGCATGGCAATGTCAAGCTCAGCGCTGATTGCGGCGGTTGGATTACCCAGAAGTTGGGTGCGAAAGTCATCGTCTTCTGAGGCTTTATCGAGAATTTGACTTCGAAATTCGTCTGCGGTGGTCATTTTCACTTCTCCTGTGATACGATTTCCAGTGTTGAAATAAATGTGGGATCGACTCATCAATTCCCTGATTGTGAGTGAATTATACGAATTTCAATAACCCACACAGTATTGTGTTCGAATTAAAATTCACAGGAATGATGCGGCTGCGGCCGAATCTGTCTGTGTTTATTCACTTTCCAAAACTCAGCCTGCTGAAGTCACACAAAGAGTCGAATCAGTCTTTCGTCTGCATGGAAATCTTCGAAAAAATTGTGCTGCACCGCTCTTCGTCACTTACATGAAGCTCGGCCCGCGAAATTGAATACAGCAGCTCTAATGATTCAGGGCACGGGCTCGGATGTCGGCAAGTCCGTGATCGTCGCCGGGCTTTGCCGCGCGGCCGTGAAACGCGGCATCCGCGTTGCGCCTTTCAAACCCCAGAACATGTCGAACAATGCCGCCGCGTGTCCGAGCGGCGGCGAGATCGGGCGAGCCCAGGCGCTGCAGGCCCAAGCCGCAGGAATCGAGCCGTCCGTTGATCTGAATCCAGTTCTGCTCAAGCCTCAGACTGATCGGGAGTCGCAGGTCGTTGTTCACGGCGAAGCGGTATCCAACCTGGGTGCGAAAGAATATTTCGTTCAGCGGCAATCGCTGATGGAACCCGTCCTGCAGAGTTTTCGGAAATTGACTGAGCAGTTTGACCTGGTTCTGGTTGAAGGCGCCGGCAGCTCCGCAGAAATCAATCTGCGCGCTAAAGATATCGCGAATATGGGTTTTGCCAGACAGGCGCAGGTGCCTGTCTGCCTCTTGGCGGACATTGAGCGCGGCGGTGTGATTGCATCCGTGGTTGGCACCAAAGCCGTCCTGGATTCAGCTGATTCAGCCCTCATCAGGAGCTTCATCGTCAACAAGTTCCGCGGCGATGTTTCGCTGTTCGACAGCGGCCGGCGCGATATAGAGAAGCGGACTTCCTGGCCATGCCGCGGCGTCATTCCCTTTCTGGGAATTGCCAGCCAGCTGCCGCATGAGGATTCAGTCTCAATGGAGGTGATTTCGAAAAACACATCGCCCGCTGAAGGCGGTCAGTTGAAGATCGCAGTGCCGATGCTGTCCCGAATTGCGAATTCTGATGACTTCGATGCTTTGCGCCTTGAGAGCAATGTCCACTTGAATTACGTGGCGCCGGGCACACCGATACCCCGAGACACAGATGTCATCATTCTGCCGGGCAGCAAATCAACATTGGGAGACCTTCGGTATCTGAGAGAGCAGGGCTGGGACCACGATATCATCGCTCATGCAAGGGCGGGCGGCAGAGTCGTCGGACTTTGCGGCGGATACCAGTTATTGGGGCGCAAGATTTCAGACTCGCATGGAGTCGAGGGACCGCCGGAGGAAGCGGATGGCCTGGGTCTTCTGGATGTCGAAACCGAAATGCTGACCGAAAAAACGGTGCGGCCGCTTCAAGGCGTCTGCCTGGAAAACGGACAGCCGGTTGAAGGATATGAGATTCACATGGGCAGAACGACTGGTAGCGATACGCGCCGCCGGTACATTCGAACTGAAAATGGAGAGGACGGCGCGGTCAGCGCAGATGGCAATGTGGTGGGCTGCTATGCTCATGGTCTTTTCTGGAGCGATTCATTTCGAAGCGCTTGGCTGAACCAGATGCGGCAGGGCGCGAGTTCCGATCTGGCCTATCGAGACAAAGTCGAAATGGCGCTCGATGAACTGGCCGATCAGCTGGAAAGCGCGCTGGATATCGATGCGCTGCTGAAAGATGCGAACTACGCCTGACCCGTCTTGACTGACTCGAGAAACTCTCCGTGAAACCGACGGTAGCCATCTGACACAACAGCCAATCGAGGTTTCAGGTGCTGGTGCAGCGCAGGAAGCTGATGAAAGGGCACGGCTGGAAATACGTGATGCTCACAGTGGTAGGGCATGTTCCAGGTTAGTAGATTCACCGCTGGATTGGTCAGTGTTGTGCGCGTGTTTTTCAGCATGTTGTCTGACAGCTCGCAGCCGGCGTGCTCCGCGAGCAGGAAAAGGCGCAGCGCAACCATGCCTAGCATGACTGGCACAACCCAGTACATGAGGAAAATAATCGTTTCTGATGCGATTGAGATGCCGAAAACTGTTCCATAGGCAATGAGATGAAGGCGCGCTTCAAGAATGATCTTTTTGTGATCTGATTCTGGAATGAATGCTTCGTCCACCCGCCCCCGGGCGTGGAGCAGAATCGTTCGAATCTGCGGCCACCAGTAGGAAGCGAGTCCGCACATCGCCCAAACATATTGCTGGGCACTCGCGGGCTTGGCAGTCAGCAGCTCCGGGTCCTTTTCCGGATCATTGGTGTAGCGATGATGCGCGAAGTGGAAAGCGCGGAAATAGTTCGCCGGCAGCAACAGCAGAAATCCGACTGCGGTGGCAACGGCTTCATTCAGCTTGCGGCTTCGGAATGCAGTTCTATGGATGCATTCATGCAGCGGTGCGAACAGGAACACAAGCACAGTTCCATACACAGTCCATGCCGGCAGCAGCCACCAGCTGAAACCTGCGATCCAGACCAGCGCGGCGCCAGCGCCAATGATCGCGAGATGAATGCAAAGACGCAGCATCCCCGGTCGATTTGACCGCTGGCACAGCTGCCGCACCAGCCCTGGGTCCAGCAGATTCTTACGGTATACGAAACTGTCCATTTCCTGTGTTTGTTCAGAAGTTGCTCTTGAACTTATTCAGCAGATCATCTCATGCAGTGCAGATTTCAGGTGAGTCGCGAAATCCAAGAATATACGATCGGAAGCGGCATTCAATTCAGCACCTGCAGGTTTGATGATAGCAGGTTCATCACCTGAATCGAAATCGTCCGGAACGGCGTTGCGAATGATTCCCAACCCGCGACCTGACGACTTCAGCCTGTAAAACTCAATATCCGGTCATCTCCAGATACCCCAGGCCGGCGATCGAGCTTGCGCCTTCCATGCCGCTCACCTTGACCGCGCCTTCCCAGTAGCGAAACGAGTCAACGCGTTCCTGCCCGTCGAGCAGCGCTTCGACATCGAGCTGCATGTCCAGCGGAGGGATTTCGATTTTCCAGTCAACCGGATATTCAATTTCACTGAAGCTGCTCCGCCATGTTCTTGATGGACTTAGATGGACTTCGCTTGGCGGAATCAGCGCGGATGTGCCAGATTGGTCAATCAGAATTCCGTACTTGAATGATTCTGCAGCGGCATCCCGCGGCCGAATCTGGAACAGCATCAGCTCGCGCTGGTCATCCAGCTGCAGCGAAACCCAGTCCCAGCCAGACTGCTCTTCGTCAAGCACTGAAGAAAACCACTCATGATCCATCCAGCTGTCGCCCGAAACCTGCCGCGATTCGCCGCGGATGGTCAGTGTGCCGGTTGTTCGAAGTCGCGGCAGCGAATAGTAATAGGATGCATTGCCCCGAATTTCACCCTTGCGGCTAAAACCGCGATCACCATGCAGTACGACGGGTTTCACACTGCTGAGTGACAGGTCAAACGTGAACTCATCCGACTCCATGCGGATGCTGAGATTGAGGCATCCTTCGCAATGTCCTGCAGAACCTTCGACAACCCAGTCTTCGACCCAGACCGAAAACGGCTCCGCTTGCGCGCCTGCCAGGCTGAGCGCCTCGCGGCTGTAGATCTCGTCGATCAGATAGTCTTGCGACTGCACATCAGTAACGCCTGCCTGCGCCAGATACACCTGGTTGCCCGCCCAGTCAGAATCAAGATTCGGCTGTCGGGCGGCAACGGCGCGGCGGAATATCGTGAACTGATAGCCGAATCGCTCGCCGCGGTCGTTGCTCAGGTTGCCAGTGAAGTACCACCATTCCGTCTGGAACTCAGGGTGCGGCCCGTGGTCGCGCGGAAATTCAAACTCCGCGACTTCGACAACCGGTTCAAACCGGTTGTCAGCATTGCCTTGAAGCATGGTTCCCAAAGGCGGCGCTTGGGAAGCTTCTGTCGCCACCGGAGGAGCGCTGGAAAAATACAGATAGCTTCCGAATAAAGCGACGGCAGCGGCAACTGATGCGGCAGCAATCATTCCGGTTCGACTTACCCGCATCTATTCCACCGCAAGCGTTTGTCGCGGGGCTTTCGATGCCAGCCACCAGGCCGGAACAATGCCAGCCAGCAGCGCGGCAATCACAGCAAGCATAACCGCTTCGATCAGAATGGAACTGTCGACCAGCATTTGCATGGTCCAGCCGAATGATCGCTGATTCACCACCCAGATCAGCAGCCAGGTCAGGATCAGACCCACTGGAATCGACAAGACTCCTGCAATGAAGCCCAGAACTCCAGATTCAATGCACGCTGAAGCCCAGATTTCTCGGGCGGTGTATCCAATTGCGTTCTGCACGCGAAGCTCCGATCCGCGGTCAATCTGAATCATTGCCAGTATTGAGACAACCGCAATGATGGCAACAACCACAGCAAGACTTCTCAGAACCGCAGTGATCGCGAAGGTCTGATCAAACACTTCCATCGATGCCTCATGCAGTCCGCTCGCGCTCCATAAATTCGCTCCAGGTGACGCAATCAATTCTTCTGCCGCGCTCAGAATCGCCTGTGTGTCGCTGCCAGTCTGACCGAAGAGAGCGGCGGTTGTGATCGTCTGATCTTCGAATTTAGAAACAAAGACCTCCCGATGCATCATAACAACACCGCGATCGGAACTGTAATCGACAAAGACACCGAGAACCGGCATTCGGATCGCGTCAGCGCCTCGCCAGAACTCAAGCGGGTCTCCGACAGTCACACCATGCTTCCAGGCATACGGCTCACTGATGATGACGCCATCTTCCTGAAATCGCTCCCAGACATCGGGCGCCTGCGAAATAAATCGGTAACCTCGGAAGGCTTGCTCACCGTAGTCGACCGCAAATAATCGCGATCGGCCTTCTGGGCCCTGCAGCCAGGTCCAGTTCGCAACGCCGACGGACTCGACTCCGCTGATCTCCTTCAGGCGGTCAATCTCCGGCCCGCTCAACTGATCACCGTGCCCCTGTGTCGAGACGTAAACGTCTGCGCTGATGCGGTCACTCAGCCAGCCGTCCACTGCGGTCCGAAAGCTGCTGATCATGACACCGACGCCAATGGTTGCTGAAATGGCAATGCACAGCGCGCAGATCGCGATTGATGTTCTGCCGCCAGCCATTGCCAGGCCCCGGCTTGCCAGAACGCCGCGAACGCCGAACAGCTGTTTGGATGCCGCGCGCAGGAATCGGCCCAGAATCCTGCACAGTATCGGAACAAGACAGAAGCATCCGGCGACAATCAGATAAATGCTCGCGAATCCAAGAACAACGCTGGTCGGGTGAAGCCGCATCATCGCGATCCCCAGCAAAACAAACACCGCGCTCGCAATCAGAAAAATCGCTGTGCGCCTGCGTCTTCCGCGAAGTGTGCGCCGATGTGTCGTGCCGAATGCCGGTTTTGTGAGCAGCGCCTCTCTCAGCGCGGGCAGTGTGGCAAGCAGAGTTGAACCGATGCCGAGAGCCAGCGCCAGCAGGAAGGCCGATGGCGACAGGATGGTGATTCCCGCATCAATTGGGAAGTAGAGGTTGTTGATCGATCGCTCAACCAGCGTCAGCAGAATTTTGGCAAGCTGAGCGCCGGCGAAATATCCGATCACCGATGCCGCCAGACCGATGAATGCCGCTTCCAGAATCAGACAGATCGTAATTCCGGGACTCGAGACACCCAGCGCTCGCAGAATTTCAATGGTTGGTCTGCGTCTCATCACCAGATAGGTCATCGTGTTGTAAATGAGAAAAATCGCAACCAGCAGCGCAAGCAGGCTCATCGCCGTCAGATTGGTCTGAAATGCCTCCGTGATGGAAGCCATCGACCGCTGTCGGTTCACATTGCCTTCCAGTTCAACCCCTCTGGGCAGCAGGTTTTCAATCTGCTGCACCGCCTGTTCGTCTTGCGGCAGCTGCAGCTGAATTGACGAGAGCCGGCCGCGCATTCCGAGCACGGTTTGCGCGGTCGCGATATCCGTCAGAAAAAGCAGCCGATAGGACTGTTCCTGCAGCGGTGTGCTCGTCTCCAGAAGTCCTGTGATGTGAAGCTCGAAGTGTTTCTGCCCGTGCCGCACTCTGATTCTGTCACCGACATCCGCGCCCAAGCGATGAAGCGTATCGGCTGTCGCGAAAGCGCTGAACGATTCAGCGAGAAGCTGGCTGAAGTTCTGCGAACCCGCGGCGGCTGCGCCTGAGCCATCATCAAACTGAAAATAAGCGACGGGATCGATCCCGTAGATGATGGCGGAAGCGCTGTCTGCATCGGCCACTCGAACCCGTCCCTGAACGATCGGCTGTGCAGAAAAGCCAGTCGTCAGTCTGATCTGACGATAGAGCTGATCGCCCGGCCCGCCGGCAATCGTGTGGGTGGCAGATTCTGTCATCGCCGCGCTTGCCGCAAGGAAACTCTCGCTCGCGCTGTGATTGGCAACGTTGACTGCCGTGAATGCGGTGATGCCCAGCGCCACACCGACAATGGACAGCGATGACTGCAATGGTGCGCGTACGATCTCGCGCATCCAGGCAAGTAAAACGATCTTCACGTTGAGGTCAGTGCATTTCAATCGAGCCGGAACGCAGCTGCCACCGGCGGTCACACTGCTCAGCCAGTTCCATGCTGTGGGTTACGAGGACAACCGTCGATTCACCGCGCGTCTCAGCCAGCGTCGCGAGAACCCTTTGAGCGGCGCGCTCATCCAGATTTCCAGTCGGTTCATCCGCCAGAATCAAATCGGGCTGATGAACAATCGCCCGCGCGATTGCGACACGCTGCTGCTCTCCGCCGGACAGGCTGGAAGGGAAACTCTCGAGCCGGTCTCCAAGTCCGACGCGATCAAGCGCGTCTCGGGCACGCGGCTCCCTATCCGATTCGCCGTTCAGTTCCAAGGGCAGCATCACGTTTTCTAGACTTGTCAGTGATTCAATCAAATTGAAAAACTGAAAAACGATCCCGATCTTCCGGCGCCTCAGAAACGTCCGCTGCCTTTCGCTCAGCTCTGTGATGCTTTGTCCAGCCACTGAAATCGTGCCGCGGTCCGGCAGGTCAATGCCGGCCACAAGGTTCAGCAGTGTGGACTTTCCCGAGCCACTGGGTCCGGTTATGGCATGCATCAGACCTGCTTCAAACTCTCCGTTCGCATCATTGAGCACCATGCGCTGATGCCCGCCTTCCAGATAGGACTTGCTGAGTCCGCGGATGGACAGGGCTGCAGACATTTCAAATGCTGACTGAGAAGGATGCGATTTCAGTCTGATCGCGCAGACTGTGAATCTGCTGGACTTGAAACAAAGGTGCGACAGGAATGCCGCCGCGAGACCGCAGCCACCGGCACAGCTGACTTGCGGAAGTCAGACTAAGAAAATAGACGCGGCAGCCGAAGTTCATCCCTGCTTCCCAGACGCGAGCCTCGGAAATTCAGAAAAATCTCTAATCGTTGTTGATTTCTCTGAAGCGGGCGTCGTAGGTCTTCGGACCGCCCTGAGCGCTTTGTTTTGTCTTGACGTGAACAATGACATGGCGAAGCACCACTGCCGCCAAGGCCCGCCGCACACTGGTGATCAGACACAGGAATCCGATTGAGTCCGTGACGAATCCGGGTGTGATGAGCAGCGCCGCACAAATCAGGAGAAACAGACCCTCGATCAGCTCGATCGCCGGCACTTCCTTTCTGCGCAGTGTCTCAAGACCTCTGTGCAGTGTCAGAATGCCCTGGATTCTGATCAGCCACGCACCGACTACTGCGGTCGCGACAACGCCGAAAATCGTCCAGCCAGCTCCGATCACCTGTCCGATCTGAATCAGCAGGTAGATTTCTGCTGTCGGAATGATCAGAAAGCAGAGAAAAATGATCGCGAGCGGTTTCATAGCCTCAAGTTTCAGATTCTACTGCAAGCGGCCAAATCTCATTGACCTTGTTCACGATGTCTTCAATGTGGCCGGTCAGGCGGTGATCGGCGTTTGGCAGAATCTCGAGCTCAACGTCCGTGTGAGCCGGCATGCGGTTCAGGAATTCAACACTCTGGCTTGCGGGCACGACATCATCCAGCTTGCCATGCAGGATTCGGACCGGACATCGAAAATCTACAGCCCGTCCCAGCAGGTGGTACTGCTTCGAATCCACCACCGCTTCGTACGAAAGTGCAAAATCGTCCTCGAGTCCATCCCCCTCGAAGGTCCACGAGCCTTGATCAGTCCACTGTTGCCGCTGCTCCGGACTGACGCTGTGGAAGAGCTGCATCATGAACGAAAAGGCAGGCGCGATCAGAACAGTGCCGGCAATGTTCAATTTATTTTCGGTTGCCAGCTGTGCGGCAACCCATCCGCCCATGCTGGAGCCGATCAGAATCTTAGGGCGGTTTGGAAAAAGCTGAAAAACCAGCCTGACATCCTCAAGCGCGCGGGAAATGGCGAACTCGTCAAACGTGCCGTCGGACTTGCCATGCGCCCGCATGTCAAATCGGACCCAGGATCGACCCAGTCTTATGGCTTCGTTCCAAAGTGTCATGGACTTGTCGCCTTCAGCGTCTGACAGAAGCCCATGCAGAAACACGCCCACCGGACCGGAGCCGCTGTCGCGGCTGATTCCGCGGATCAGCTGCCCATCCGAAGCAGGCAGCGCGAAAGATTTCGTTGTTGCGTCCAAAAGCGGCTCCTCAATTAACCATTTGGGGCAAACCGCGGCAATTTCAAGCGAAATTCATTCAATCTGCTCACCGATGAGTCTGTAGAAAATGACAGCATGCTCGGCTTTCGGACTGATTCCGAGCCGTTCTCCAATCTGGTGATGGTGATGCGAAACGGCCGGGGAACAGAGAGTTTCCCCGAACAGCGTGTGCTCCAATTTCAATTGGCCATTCATTTTCCGTTGCTCGTTGCTTCCAATTGTACGGCTTGCACAACGAGCAAGTCATTCATAATCACTCGAAATCTGACAAGCCAGTCTTGGAATTGCGGCAGGTTCCGCCCGGTCACCCTGCAAACAGCATCTCTTTTATAACGTTTGTTAACCGGCTGAAACCAAAAGCCGATTGAAATCTTCTTTGAATTGTCATATTGTTACGATTCATTAGCTTACAAAAAGCTTCAGGAGGTAATTCGTATGAGAATCAGTAAGATTTTGCTGCCTTCAATTGTAGCAGGCATTTTCTTTGTCACTCCAATCGCAAGTCAGTCTGACGGTGATGTGGGACTGATTGACCTGATGGGGAATTTTCAGAAGTTCGCACATAAGGCAGGGCTCTCGATTCGCGCTGGAAATGCCGAGCTGGCCGATTTCTACATGCACGAAATTGAAGAGAACCTGGAAGCCACCGGAAAGATTGAGGAATACGATGGGTTTCCAGTGGGTCAGCTGTCAATTGGAATGCTGACGCCAGCTGTGGAAAGCGTTGGGAGCAATCTTGACGCTGGAAATATGGAGGGGGCATTTGAAGCCTATACTCAGATGATCAATGCATGCAATGCCTGTCATTTGGTAACCGATCACGGCTACATCAAAATCGTCGACCGCAGCACAGAAAATCCATACATGCAAGCGTTTGAATAACTGATGGATTGAAGCGCTGTCAATTTCTTTCCGAAATTGATGGTGCTCTATACGGCAATCTGTTCGGGCTGAGGCCGTGCTCCAGCCCGAATGGATTGCGGATCAGAAAAGTTTATGCGGCTGATCGACCGGCAATCGGCTGAGGCGCGTTGCATAATCCTGCCTAATTTGAACGCGATTCCTGTTTTATCTGAACGCGAATCCTGCGTTATCTGAACACTCGCAACAGAGTCAGGCGTTGCCCGGATCATTCATTCAAGCTGCTCTCCATTGCGCTTGTTGAAAATGACAACATGCTCGACATTCGGACTGATTCCGATCCATTCTCCGACATTGTGATTGTGATGCGAATCGGCCAGACAATAGAGAATTTCCTCGGATTGAAGCCGAATCCGATACAGAAAATGCGAGCCGCGAAATGATTTCTGCATGACCTCGCCTCTCAGCTGGCTTTCGTCATCGTGCAGTATGTCGTCGGGACGCAGCATGATCTCGACCGTCTCGCCAACTTCCAGCTTGTCGCTCTGCTGGATGATGTGGGAGCCAACCGCAGACTCCAGGAGCCTTGCTCCAGCAACGGTTGCAGGAATCAACGCGCCTTCACCGATGAACAGAGCCGTGAATCGATCGCGCGGCTTGTGATAGATGTTGAAAGGTGTGTCCCACTGCTGCAGACGCCCTTTTTCCATCACCCCAACCTGGTCAGCGAGTGCGAATGCCTCATTCTGATCGTGTGTGACCAGAATCGCACCGATATTCTCCGCTTTCAGCACCGCTCGCACCTGTGGCAGAAGTGAGTGACGATGTTCGGTATCAATGCCGGAAAATGCCTCATCCATCAACAGCAGATCCGGTTTTCGCGCCAGCGCGCGGGCGATTGCGATGCGCTGCTTCTCACCGCCCGACAGAGAGTGGGGATGACGATTCTCAAATCCGGAGAGGCCCAGCAGTTCCAGCAGTTCCTTGATCCTTTGTGTCTGCGCTTCCGGGTGCCACTTGCGAATACCGAAGCTGATGTTCCGCGCCACGTTGAGATGCGGGAACAGCGTGACTTCCTGAAACACCATGCCAACGCCGCGGTTTTCCGGCTCGACGATCCAGTCCGGCGTTGAGAGCATCTCGCCGTTCATCGCAATGCTTCCGCAGATCGGCGTCTCGAATCCTGCAATGCCGCGCATCAGTGTGGACTTGCCGCAGCCGCTGGGACCGACAATCGCGCCGATCTCTCCCTCTTCAAGTCTCAGGGTGATGTCATGCACCACTGTCGAGTCTTTGTGCGCGAACGAGGCATTTTGAATATCCAGCAATGGCGGACGATTCTGCATTGCCGATTCAGTGGCGGAAAATTCAAACTCAGACATTCTTTTGATGCGGCGAAGAAATGGTTCGACTCAGAAGTATAACGGGGATGATGCCCGTCACCACAATGAGAATGGATGGCAGCGCGGCGTCATACAGCCTTTCATCTGAAGCCAGCTCGTAGGCTTTGACTGCCAGGGTATTGAAGTTGAAGGGCCGCAGAATCAGCGTGGCTGGCAGCTCTTTCAGCACATCAACGAACACGATTAGCAGCGCAGTGATCAGCGAAGTGCTCATCAGCGGGATATGCACCTTGCGCAGCACCTCCATTTTCCGATAGCCCAGGCTGCGGGCGGTCTGATCCATGGCGGGCTTTATCTTGTCGAGTCCCGACTGCACTGTTCCAAGCGATATGGCCAGAAATCGCACCGTATAGGCAAACAGCAGCGCGAAAATCGATCCAGACAGCACCAGTCCGATCTCCACTTCAAACAGACCTCTGAACAGCCCGATCAGACGATGATCCAGCCATGCCAGCGGGACAATCACGCCAACCGCGATAATGGCGCCCGGAATTGCATACCCCAGGCTGGCAACGTTGATGAATCCATGAACCAGCTTCTGCTCGGTCTGCCGCTTGGCGTAAGCCAGCAGGATGGCGATCGCGCAGGCGATCAGCGCCGCCATGATCGCCAGCTGAAACGAATTCCAAACCAGGTCGACAAAGGCAGTCAGCGCCCATTCAGAATCGAACAGCGCCCATTTCAGCAGAATCAGCGCTGGAACAACGAAGCCGAAAAGCACCGGCGTCAGGCAGAAAAGCCAGGCCCAGAAGACATTCCTGCCGCGTAGAACAATGCGCGATTGATGCGTTTTGCGTCCCGCGGTCTCGTGAAACACCGCCTGCCGCCGAGCATATCTCTCAGAGAAGATCAGCAAGGCAACGAACAGCATCAGCATCGTGGACAATTGGGCTGCCGCCGTCAGGTCGCCGAAAGCGTAGAAGGTGCGGAAAATCCCGGTGGTGAATGTGCTGATGCTGAAGTAGGCGACTGTTCCATAGTCGGCCAGAGTTTCCATCAGCGCCAGCGAGAGTCCGGTTACGATGGCCGGGCGGGCGAGCGGGATGGCAAGCCTGAAAAACCCCTGAGTGATGCTGTAACCCAGCATCCGGTTGATTTCAATGAAGCTGACAGACTGCTCGAGAAATGCTGTGCGCGTCAGCAGATACACATAGGGATAGAGAACCAGCCCCAGCATGAGAATGGCGCCGGAAACGGTTCGGATCGAAAAATACCAGGCGTCGGCCAGCTCTTTGCCGGCGACTTCTCGAAAGAAAGAATAGACCGGGCCCGCGTAATCCAAGACACCCGTGTAGGTGTAAGCAATGATGTAGGCGGGAAATGCCAAAGGCAGCAGCAGCATCCAGACGAATGCGCGGCATCCCGGAAATGAGCAGACACTGGTAAACCATGCGGCCGGGACACCCAGCAGCAATGTCAGAAAAGCCACACCCACTGCCAGCAGAAAAGAGTTCAGCACGTATTCTGCAAGGACAGTATTCCATAAATGCGCAAGTGTCTCGCTGCTGTCTGCAACGAAAACCGAGCCCGCAATCATAGCGAGGGGCGAAATAACGAGAAGGGCAGTCAGCGGTGCGGCGATGCCCAGTCCGCTGATTCTTGAGTTGCGAAACAGTGGCAAAGGTTGATGCGTCAGTTTTGGAGGGATGGGGAATCGCCGATTTCAATGGCTAGTTGTGAATGGTGGCCAAGCCCAAATCGCTCACAGATTATACCGGCGGACTCAATATGCAAATTCCATGAGCGCCTGTCTTCCGATGGCCTCTTGCCGAGCGCCCTTGATGATGCCGCATAGCGGTGCAGTCCCTTATTCAAGGCGACTGAAATTGTCTGGACCTGAATGTCCGGTCGACCTTTGGATTTCAATCTGGCAGTGAATGCGCAAAATTCAGGCGCCGGCTGAACCCGGCGTGCCGGTGCCTGAATCCTGCAGAATGCCGCTGCGCCGCAAGTCATCTTTTCTGAGGGTTATTTCCAACCCGCCTTGTCCATCAGTTCCACTGCCTGCCGGTTGTTCCCCCCCAGCACAGACATGTTCGCGGCATCTGCTCTGAAACTGCCAAGAGCTGCAAGAACTTCGGAGATCGGCGTGCCCGGCACAACCGGATATTCGTGATTGACCTGCGCATACCAGATCTGGGATTCCGGGGTCACCAGGTACTCAATCAGTCGAACGGCATTGTCATGGTTTCTGGAATGCTTTGTAATGCCGGCGCCGCTGACATTGACATGCACGCCCCGATCGCCTTCGCCTTGATTCGGCCAGAATACATTGACCTTGGCGGCGATTGCCTGATTCTCACTGTCGTCGCTTCCTGCCAGTCTTCCGTAGTAGTAGGTGTTTGCAATCGCAATATCACAGAGCCCGGCCGCAACGGCTTTGATCTGGTCTGTATCACCGCCGGATGGCGGCCTTGCCATGTGATGGACGATTTTGGCGGCCCACTCTTCGGTTGCTTCCGCTCCCATCGATTCAATCATTGATGCGAGCAGCGACTGGTTGTAGATGTTTGATGATGAGCGAATGCAAATCCGGCCGTGCCAGCTGTTGTCGCCAAGCTGTTCGTATGTGCTGAGCTCCTGTGAACTGACGCGCTCGCTGGCGTACATGATGGTTCGAGCTCGCATGGAGAGGCCGATCCAAAGTCCATCCGGGTCCCGCAGATTTTCCGGCACTGCCGAAAACACGGCGTCGCTGCTGATCGACTGCAGCACACCGGCAGTTTTGGCGCGATGAAGCCGTCCAGCATCCACGGTGATGAATACATCAGCGGGTGTCGCATCACCTTCAAGCTCAATGCGCTTCAGGAGTTCATCCGCCTTGCCGGTGACCAGATTGAATCCAATGCCGGACTCCGCCTTGAATCGCTCGAGAAGCGGCAGTATCAGCGCTTCCTTCCTTGCCGAGTAAATGTTGACGACGTTGTCATCGGCAGCGACGGCGAATGCGGTCATTGAAAAGAGGGCGATGCCGCAAACAAACTGAGCGGCAAAGAACTTCAGTGGACTTGCAAATTTCATGTGACTCGCTCCTTGAAGCCAATATTGAATTGTAGGTGGTGATAAGTATAACGAATATGATAATCATTATCAATATTGTTTTATTTTTTTGTTCAGCGACATTGAAAAAAAATGAACCGTTTCAGCGGATGCGCGTGCTTGCTGTGAAAGATTGATGCACCGGAGTGCCGATGTGCACAACTGATATGCCTGTTCATGCCGGCAGGTTTTCAATAAAATGAAACCCGATTGAATTTTTCGAATCAAAGTTAACGCAACGGTTCGGAAGATTTTCGACTCTGACTCCCTATCCACATCAAGCATGCTAAAGACAGTTACCAAGAAATTGATTGCTCGATGGATGACCGGCACGCTGGCATTGATGCTTGCGTGTTTCGGCGCCTTCGCCGCGTTCGCCCAGAGCGACGAAGAGTTGCTGCCGCCCGAGGAAGCATTCGCATTCTCCAGCGAATGGGCCGACAGCACACTGATCGCGCGCTGGCAGATCGCCGACGGCTATTACATGTATCAGGACAAGTTCGCAGTCGAGTCGCTAACCGAGGGTGTTGAGGTCGGAGACCTGGTCATGTCGCCAGGCAAACCGAAGACCGATCAGTTCTTCGGTGAGGTTGTTATTTATGAGGAGTATGCTGAAGTGCAGATTCCCCTCAAGGCGAAGTCTTCAGTCACGGGTGTATCGCTGGCGGTCTGGGGGCAGGGCTGCAACGAGCCCATCGGCATCTGCTATCCGCCCACCAAGAATGAGGTTTCCAGTCCGCTGGCATTCATCGCCGCCGCTGAAGCGCAGAGCGAGACCCCATCCTCACTGACGCAATCGGATGATTCATTTGGCTCCTTGTCGGATCTGCTCTCAGACCTGCCCAGTGTCACCGCGGACAGCCTGCTTGAGGTTGATCAGGCGTTTAAATTCGAAGTTTCTCAGGTCGAGGAATCGCTGCTGCTGGCGTCAGTCGAGGTTACCAAAGGCTACTATCTGTATCAGGACAAACTGATCTTTGAGGCTGCCGGCGATGGAAAACTGCTTGATCCCGTCTATCCATCCGGCCAAGCCTATAGCGATATTTACTTCGGTGATGTCGTCATATATCCTGAGCCGTTTCAGGTTGACATTCCTTTTGTTCGAGCGACGCCCAGCGCCTCAGAGTTTGAATTGACCGTCAACTTCCAGGGCTGCGCGAAGGATCTGATCTGCTATCCACCGGTTGCCAAGACCTTCAATATCGCACTTCCGGCTCTGATCGGATCTGCAAACGCCGCCGAGGCCCAGACATCATCCATACCGCCATCCGGCTCCTCAAGCTGGCAGAACCTTGGATTCTGGTGGCTGATCATCTCCGCATTCGGCACCGGACTGCTGCTGACATTCACACCTTGCGTGCTGCCGCTGATCCCAATTCTGTCATCCATTGTGATCGGACAGGGTCAGGACAGCCGAATCAGAGGCGGCATGCTGTCAATCATTTATGTTTTTGGAACCGTAGTCGCCTACGCATTCATCGGCGGGGTTGCCGGTGCGACCGGCGATCAGCTGAATGCCTACTTCCAGAACGCCTGGGCGATCGGCATCATGAGCGCGGTATTCGTCCTGATGTCGCTGTCGCTGTTCGGTCTCTATGAGATCAGGATGCCTGTGGCATTGGAATCGCGCATTCAGGAGCGCAGCATGAGCATCGGCGGCGGCAAGATCGGAGCGGTTTTCATATTGGGGATACTCTCAGCGCTTGTTGTGAGCGCCTGCGTGTCGCCGCTTCTGATCTCAGCGTTGGGCATTGCAATTGCCAGGGCCGATCCGATTCTAGGTGCGGCCATGATGACATCAATGGCCCTGGGCATGGGCGTCATACTCATTGCAATCGGTTTTGGCATCGGCATCGCCCTGCCCAAAGCGGGTCCCTGGATGGATCGTCTGAAACAGGGCTTCGGCGTGCTGCTGCTCGGTGTGGCGATCTATCTGCTGGGCAATCTGCCCGAAGTGCCGGTTCTCCTTCTCTGGGGCGCCTTGTTCATTGTGTCCGGTGTCTATCTTGGCGCTTCTCAAGAGCTGCCGGCGGATGCCGGAGGCTGGCGATACTTCTGCAAGGGGATCGGTCTGGTGCTGCTGATATGGGGCGTACTCAGTCTGATCGGCGGCATGTTCGGCAATCGGGATGTATTGCAGCCCCTGCCGCAGATCGCCGCGTACAGCCCCTTCATCTCGACGATTGCCTGATCCAGGCGGGTCACTGGCGTGCTCCTGATCGGGTGACTGCCATTGCAGGATCAAACGAATCAATCCAATTCCAGAAGGCGGGTGCTGTTTGTCGGCGCCATTCTGTGTGTGTCGCTGACATCGCTTGCCGCTGGCATTGTGTGGCGCCAGTGGATGGACGACGCGCAGGTCCCCGGCCTGCATGTCGATCAGCTTCGCCAGTTCGAGAATCATTGGAAAGTCCTGAACTCGGGGCCGGTCAGAGTCGATGACTGGGCGGACAAAATCGTGCTGCTTAATTTCTGGGGCAGCTGGTGTCCGCCCTGTATCGAGGAGATGCCGCTTCTGGATCAGTTCAATGCAGACAATGATGCGATACAGATCGTTGGGATCGTCGTCGATGAAGAGCAGGCCGCCGCATCGTTCCTCGCGCAGTATGAAATCAGCTTTCCATCCTTGCTGTTCAATCAGAGCAGCGTCACTGACCTCTTGGTGAGCATGGAGAACACAGAGCTTGTGCTGCCTTACTCCGTCGCCTACGACCGATCCGGTGAGCTTTTCTTCACCCGCGCCGGCCCGCTGTCTGAACAGGACTTGCAGAGCCTGGTTGACTAGAGCGGTCCGAGACTCAACAGGCTTCAAGCGCTGTATTTGAAACGATAATTCGCAAAATGCAATGAACTGCGATTAAAATCATTCGAACTGCCATTAAAATCGCTATAATTCACAAGTGATTTCTGACCTGAAGCGATGATGGCTAAAATTCTTCTCTTGCACGGCCCCAATCTGAATCTGCTCGGCGCAAGAGAGCCGCAGCACTATGGCGCGCGCACACTTGACGAGATCAACCGGCGCGCCTCTCAAATCGCATCGGAAGCGGGACATGAGCTGACCGCCAGGCAGAGCAACGCCGAGCATGAACTGGTTGAAATGGTGCAGTCCGCGGCAGCCGATGGCACCGCATTCATCGTCATCAACCCGGCCGCCTACACGCACACCAGCGTGGCGCTGAGAGATGCCATGATCGCGGCTGCGATTCCGTTCGTTGAAGTTCACCTGTCCAACATCTACAAGCGCGAGGACTTTCGCCATCATTCCTATTTTTCTGATATCGCAGTCGGTGTGATCTGCGGACTCGGCGCGCAAGGCTACGAGTTCGGCATTCAGACCGCCATTTCCCATCTCAGTGAGCAGCAGGCGGCTGATTGACATGGATCTTCGCAAAATACGCAAACTCATCGAAATTTTCAACGTCTCCAATCTCAGCGAGATTGAGATTCACGAAGGCGAGGAGTCCATTCGGCTGACACGCACCTTGACGGAGGTCTCCGGCGCACCGGTGCAGCAGGTTGTGAAGGTGCCGATGGAAGGTGTCCCCTCTCTGGATGAAATAATCGTCGAGGAAGATGAGGGTGACGAGGAAAGCGGCATTTCGGTTCTCTCGCCCATGGTTGGCACATTCTTCTCCTCGCCCTCGCCCGCGGATGACCCATTTGTGAAAGTCGGCGATTCGGTTGAGGTGGGGCACCCGCTGTGTTTGATCGAGGCGATGAAAATCTTCAACCAGATTGAGGCAGAGCGCAGCGGCACCGTCGTGAAGATTCTGAAGGACAACGGCGATCCGGTTGAATATGGCGAACCGCTGTTCATATTGAGTGAATGATCGAAAAAGTCGTTATCGCCAATCGCGGCGAGATTGCTCTTCGCGTGCTGCGGGCCTGCCGCGATCTCGGCATTGCCACAGTCGCGCTGCATTCGGAGATTGACAGCGAGGCGAAGTATGTGAAGCTCGCCGATGAGTCGGTCTGCATCGGGCCCGCATCAGCTGCGCAAAGCTACCTCAACATCCCCGCGGTGATCGCCGCCGCGGAAGTCACCAATGCCAGCGCCATCCACCCTGGATACGGATTTCTGGCGGAAAACGCGGATTTCGCAGAACGCGTGCAGCAGAGCGGGTTCATCTTCATCGGTCCGTCACCAGATTCCATTCGGTTGATGGGAAACAAGATTGAGGCCATCAACACCATGGAAAAATCCGGCCTGCAGTGTGTGCCGGGATCAGGCGGCGCCTTGAGCGAAGACCTTGAAGATGTCAGAACTCAGGCCCGCAGTATCGGTTATCCGATCCTGATCAAGGCCGCCGCCGGCGGCGGCGGCAAGGGACTGAGACTGGTTGAGGATGAATCACAGCTTGAGAATGCGCTGGCCATCTCACAGGGTGAGTCCAGTCACGGGTTTGGAGATTCGACGCTGTACATGGAGAAGTTTCTCAGCACTCCGCGGCACATCGAAATCCAGGTGCTGGCTGACAGTTTCGGCAGCGCGATCTATCTGGGTGATCGGGACTGCTCCATTCAGCGGCGCCGGCAGAAGCTGATTGAGGAGGCGCCGGCATTCGGAATTCCGGACGACCGGCGGCGCAAATTGGGTGAGAAGTGCGTTGCGGCCTGTCAGGAGATTGGCTATCTGGGCGCGGGAACGTTCGAGTTTCTGTACGATGGCGATGAGTTCTTCTTTATTGAGATGAACACCCGGGTGCAGGTCGAGCACACGGTCACTGAGTTTGTCACCGGCATTGACATTGTCAAGGAGCAGATTCGGATTGCCGCGTCTGAACCGCTGCGGTTCACACAGGACGAAGTGCGGATAACCGGACATTCGATCGAATGCCGGATCAACGCGGAACACCCTGAAACTCTGATGCCGTCCCCCGGCGTGATCACCCGCTACCATCCGCCCGGCGGCCCGGGTGTGAGAATCGATTCACACATCTACTCCAACTATGAGATCACCACCCACTACGACTCCCTGATCGCGAAAGTCGTCACTTACGGAAGCGATCGAAACGAGGCGCTTGTCAGGATGCAGGGCGCCTTGGAGGAACTGGTCATCGAAGGGGTTGACACGACAACCGCATTGCATCAGAGGATTCTGGAGAAGAAGAAATTTCGCCGCGGTGTTGTGGACATCAATTACCTGGAGCGTTCACTGGGAAGCTGACCGTGGCATCGGCCGGAACTGCGTGGCTCAAAATATCGGTCGATTGTCTCCGCGAGCAGATCAATTCGACCAGCGATTTTCTTGAGGATTCAGGCGCTCTGTCCGTATCGGTTGATGTCTCAGATGACGGGCGCACCCGCGTTGAGGCTCTGTACGATGTGAAATTCGCTGGCCTTGCGTCTGTTCTGGATGAACTCGAGAAATTCAGCCGCGAAGATGAGAATTTTGAGATCTTCCAGACGGTGCTCGAAGATCGGGACTGGGTTGCTGAATCGCAGAAGAGCCTGGAGCCTGTCGAAGTCAGTCAGAACTTGAGGATTGTTGCGCCTTGGCACGACATCGCGGGCGACGATAAATCTGCCGTCATCATCAATCCCGGCATTGCTTTCGGTACCGGGCATCACGAATCGACACTGCTCTGCGCGAGATTTCTTTCCGGTTTGAGTCTGGAAGGCTGCACAGTTGTTGACTACGGCTGCGGCAGCGGAGTACTGGCGATATCTGCGCTGCGGCTCGGTGCGGCATTCGCATGGGGTGTTGATGTTGACCCGCAAGCGCTGGTCGACAGCCGGAAAAACGCCGCTCTGAATGATGTTGAACATTCTTATGCCAGCTGTCTTCCGGACCAGGTGCCGAGTGAACTGCAGGCGGACGTTGTGGTGGCGAACATACAGGCCGACGCATTGATCGATCTTGCAGAGAGGCTGATACGACTGACGCGGCCCGGCGGCTGGCTGATTCTTTCAGGCATACTCCAGTCGCAGATTGAGCGCATTGAAGAGGCTTACGCGGACCAGTTCGAATTCTATGCTGAAGTCATGGGACAATGGGCGATGCTTGCAGGTCAGAGAACCGAACAATCCACCACTCGCCAGTGAACACTCTCCTTGCAGGCCGAGGGCATGAATACTGAGATCGGAGCGAACATCACCGGCTCCAGCTGGAAAGAGATTCTGCAGAAGGACCACCGCAGATCGCTGACGCTGCTATGCCTCTCAATCTGGCTGCACGCCTCCATGGTGACGGCCATGTCGACGATGGTGCCGAGCATCGTCGCAGATATCGGCGGCATTTCACTGGCTCCGTGGGCGTTTGCGCTGTACGAGATCGGATCCATAACGGTGGGCATCGGCAGCGGGCTGCTCGTCTATCGCTATCGGATGCGCAGCCCGATGAGTCTGGCGGCCCTGCTTTTCGCTTTGGGCAGTGTGATCTGTGCGCTGGCGCCGATCATGCCGGTTGTCGTGATCGGCCGACTTTTCCAGGGCATCGGCGGCGGCGCGCTGGTGGCCATCTCATTCATTGGAATCGGTGTGTTCTTTCCGGAACGTCTCATGCCGAAAGCGATGGCGGTCGTATCCGCAATATGGGGTGCCCTGGCATTCATGGGACCCTTGATCGGCGCACTGTTTGTGCAGCATCTTTCATGGCAAAGCGCATTTTGGTTTTTTTCAGCGCTGTCAGTGGTTCTTACGATCCTGATCAGACGGAATATCTCGGAAGGATCAGGTCAGGAATTCGGTACGGCAGACAGTCGCTTTCCAATTCGAAGGCTTTTGCTGCTGTCTGTTGGCGTGCTGTTCATCGCGGCTGCAGGAATCGATGTTTCAGCTGTAAAGACGCCCATTTTCGTGCTGGCAGGCATCGTTGTTCTGGTGTGGTTTCTGCGAATGGATGCCAGAGGGCAGGGAAACCGCCTGCTGCCAAAAAGTCCGATCAGCTTTCGCAATCGAGCCGGCGCGGGATTGACCATGATTCTCTGCTTTGCACTCTCGACGATCGCAATCTCCGTCTATGGGCCGCTGTTCATCATCCAGCTTCACCAGGCTTCCGTCATTCAAGCCGGATATGTTGTCGGTTTCACGGCACTGGGATGGAGCGTTGGCGCTCTTCTTGTTTCTGGAATTCTGCCTTCTCAGGACACCAAGGCGATTCTGCTGGGCACTTCGCTGCTGACTTTCGGGATCATCGGATTCATATTTGCGATCACCGAAGGCCCGGTGTATCTGCTGGCTATTCTCACGTTTCTGGAAGGCGCTGGGTTCGGCACTGCCTGGGCGAGCATACTTCGCCGGCTGCTTTCTCTGGTCGATAGTGAAGACCGCGAACGGGTGTCGGCATCGATACCAACCGTCCACAGATTGGGATTCGCTCTAGGCGCGGCCTATATTGGAATCATCGCGAATGCCAGGGGACTGGATCTGGATGCCACCAGAGAGGCAACCGAGTCTGTGGCCCGATGGGTCTATTTCGCAGGGCTTCCATTTGCGTTGCTCGGCCTGCTTGCGGCGTGGCGATTTGTGAGTCGCCGGTGAGCGGGTGTCTGCATATTATTGAGATGCATAGACTTGGGTTTTGTGCACTTATGATGCACCTAAGATTTGAGGAACGGATTCTCGGGTTTCACCAAATTGTTTATAAGAGAAACTTTGGTGAGCACCGAAGCTTAAATCAATAAGCCAGCCAATCGGCTGGCTTATTGAATTCCTATGATCATTGATCGAGGGAGTCTTTTGCTATTCCGTGTAGAGAAAGCAAACGGTCTCTTAGTTCTACTCCGAGAACATCTTTCACATCATCTATATCTATGCCTTCTTGAAATGCAGAATTTCGCATCTTCTTGAGTAGAATTTCATCAGGTTCAAAATTTTTTGCTTCGTCAAATGACTTTTGTTGAATTTCAAAAGGATCTGAATGTTCTGTATCACTCTTTAATTTTTTTGCTGTTTCTTCTGCCCAAGACTTAGCATCTATACTTTGTGATATTCGCTCTCCAAGTTCTGTGAGTCGGATCGGGCTTGAACTTGATAATGGTTTTTCTGGTAATCGCGTCAATAGTTGTTTGATATCCGAACGGACTTCTTTCATAAAATCATTAAAATTCGCTCGATCGTTATCTACCTCTCCTTTCCATAGGCCAAATTTATATGCCATTGTAATGGCCGCAATTGTTACTGACACCGAAATACCAAATACTGTCACCAAAATACCGATTGCCCAGTATGTTGGGTTCATTTGTTTTCCTCTGTAAACGTAATCTTTGATTCAATTTGATTATTCTCACCGATAAGGGAGAATTAACAATGGACTGTGGAATATATAGACAGATCATTGAACTTCTTGCTTTACTTGAACTAGTGTGAAGACTGATCTAATTGCTGGGTCAAATAATGCATTCACTCGTAAGATGGCATTCAAATCTGTCTTGTTGGGCTGCCGGGTACTAGGTTTCACCCCAATCTCCAGACGTTTCGTTTTATTGCTTTCATAGTTTTTGCTCCTAGGTTGATTTCGATCTATGGGTGTAAGAATGCTTGTGCCATAAAGAATGGCCTGTTGAACGGGTGTTTCAATATAAACACTCGAGTAGACAATTTCAAATACTTGTCTATATCATTATAAGCATCACCAAGTTTAGTATAACTAATGCACCGTCTAACATTCAGGATAGTATTTCTTTGCGGCCCTCATCTGTTTCTTTCCCATTGATAAGGTAAATTTAGCTGAGTTTTTCAAATTACCAAGTGTGCAGAACACACGAACTGCTGTCAAGTAAAGCCGGTCAAGGAGACGGTATTGAAATTCAAAAAGGGAACTGAAATTTGATGTACAAGTACCAAATCATCATTTACTGGAGCAACGAAGATCAGGTTTTCATTGCTGAGGCGCCCGAATTGCCGGGTTGCATGGCGCACGGCGACGATCAGGCGACTGCACTGCAAAATGTGCAGGATGCGATGAAATTCTGGATAGAGGTGGCGCAGGAAACTGATCGGAATGTACCGCAGCCAAAAGGTGAGCGGCTGATGTTCGATTGATCGCACAGAATTCCCGGAGTTGATACTCGGCGGTTACGATCCATGCTTCAAGCCGACATCGAACTTCGACTCGAGCCGGTGGATGGATATCTTGGACGAATTGTGGAGGCGGAAGATTTGCTGAACAGAAGGCGGCTGCTCCCATTCATCGTGAATCGCCTCTTTGCCAAAGTACAGGGATTCTCGACTATCGCCTCGGTTCTGGCAGCCCGTACTTTTTGAACTCAAAAGACTCCAGACTGTCCAGAATCTCTGCGGCCCCTTCGTATTTGGTGCGGTCCATATTGGGATCAGGCACTGCGACAACCCTCATGTCTGCCGCTATTCCGGCAGCTAAACCAGATGGAGCGTCCTCAAACACCAAAGTGGAGTGCGGATCAGCGCCCAGTTTGCTCGCAGCCGTCAGAAAAATATCCGGCGCCGGCTTGGCTCTTTGAATGTCTGGATCATCACCCGTCACAATGACCGGAAACAAGTCGAACCAGTCTTTATGCCTGGTGATCTTGATCAGAAACATCTCTCTGGAAGAGCTGGTGGCGACCGCAATCGGAACATTGTGCTGATACAGATGCCGCACCAACGCTTCAGCCCCGGCCTTGGCATCGCACTGTGCAAAACCTTCAGGCATCATTGCATTGCGTTCCGCGAGGTACTCTTCCGGGGTGATCGGAAGGTTGAGCGTCTCAACCAGAAAGCGGGCGGAGTCCTCTTCTGCGCGGCCGATCATATAAGCCTTGACTGACCAGTCAAAAGTCTTGCCGAATCGTGCGACGATTTCCTGTGTGACTCGGGTGTAGACGGGCTCCGTATCCAGCAGGAGACCGTCAACATCGAAGATTACAGATCGTACTGGGTTCGAAAGCTGTGTCATTAGCAGGCTGTGTCGATAGATCTGAAGAATTTCTTCAATCGAGATCAATAATTGCGTATAAGAATAATTGCTCGTGAAATTGGGATGCATGAATTTGCCAACTTTATTAGATAATTCCCTATAACTGAGCTTCAACAGCAATTGCTGTTGAAATAAAAATTAGCAAGTGGAGGATTTTCGCACTGTGTCGAGTGCACTGTCAATCATTCTGTTTCCTTGCTTGGCTGAACAAATGGTCAGCTAGCGATGGATTACAACGCTCTTTTCACTCAGTCAGTCAGCCGGCTTATTGATGCCGGAAACTACCGCGAGTTCACCGATCTTCAGCGTCGCGCAGGAAGATATCCGCGCGCGATGAATCATTCCATCGGCCGGGAGATCACGCTGTGGTGCAGCAACGATTATCTCGGCATGGGGCAGCATCCGGATATCGCTGAAGCCATCTGTCGAACGGTCAAAGAGATCGGTGCCGGAGCCGGGGGCACCCGCAACATTGCCGGCACCAGCCATCCGCTTGTCATGCTTGAGAAGGAGCTTGCCGAGCTTCACGATAAGGAAAGCGCGCTGGTTTTCACGTCAGGCTATGTCGCCAATTCAACCGTCCTCAGCACTTTGGGCGGCCTGCCCGACATGGTGCTTTTTTCAGACTCTCTGAATCACGCGTCCATGATCGAAGGTGTGCGATTCGGAAAATGCGAGCGGCATATTGTCCGTCACAATGATCCGGAGCACCTGGAAGAACTTCTGGCCAGTGTCGATATCAATCGTCCGAAACTGATCGCATTCGAGTCCGTTTACTCTATGGACGGTGATATCGGTCCGATCAAGGAGTTCTGCGATCTTGCAGACCGTTATCAGGCACTGACTTATTTGGATGAGGTTCACGCCGTGGGACTGTACGGTGAATCAGGCGGCGGCGTGGCGCAGCGCGAGGGACTCTCGGACCGGGTGGATGTCATTCAGGGAACCTTGGGCAAGGCATTCGGCGTGGTGGGCGGATACATAGCCGCCAATGCGAAACTGATCGATTTCATCCGCTGCTACGGAAGCGGGTTCATATTCACCACCGCAATGCCGCCGGCAACTGCGGCGGGTGCGATTGCGAGTGTCCGTCATGTCCGAAAAGATGTTCAAGCCCGAATTCAGCTGCATCGAAATGTGAATGTTGTGAAAAGCAGGCTGGCGGATGCCGGACTGCCGGTGCTGCCGAATCCGAGTCACATTGTTCCGGTCATGGTTGGTGACGCCAACCGATGCCGAGAGGCCAGTCACCTGCTGCTGGACAAATACGATATTTTTGTGCAGCACATCAACCACCCGACTGTGCCTGTCGGCACCGAACGCTTGCGGATCACACCGACTCCGCTGCACACCGATGAGATGATCGACCACCTTATCGACTCGCTGATCAGAGTGTTCGATGAGTTGGACCTTGATCGCGAATCGGCCAGCAAATCCGCGGCGTAAACAGCAGCGATCGAATCCCACCAGGATTGTCAGTGTCCTGGCTGCCGAATAGACAGTAGACCGCATTGTTCTGCAATGGATTTTTGCATTCAACTGTCGGCAGACTACCCGGTCAAGTCGTACGGCGGTGATCGCGTCTACCAGGATATGCTGGACCAGGCGATGCTTGCGGACAGTCTCGGATTCGAATCCGTGTCGATGACCGAGCATCACCTGATCAACTGTCTGATGATGCCGGCGCCGCTTCAGTTCGCGGTCAAAATCGCCGCGCATACAGACAGTGTGAAGATCATCACATCGGTGGTGGTTCTGCCGCTGCACGATATGCGGGTGTTTGCCGGGGAGATTGTTGTTGCCGATATCTTCACTGAGCAGCGGCTGCTGCTTGGTGTCGGGCGCGGTGCCTATAAGTTCGAGATGGAGCGGCTTGGCGTACCCATTGTCGAGACTCAGGAACGTTTTGATGAAGCTCTGGAGGTGCTGAAGGCGTTGCTGAGTGAGGAGGAGGTGTCCTGGGACGGCCGCTATTACTCGTTTGAACCCTTGACGATCATGCCGCGTCCGGTCAGAATTGGCGGTCCGCCGATGATGGTGGCGGTCGTCAATCCAGATCGAGTCTACGATTACGCAAGGCAGGGCATGCACATTCAGACGACACCGCTGGCCGGAGGGCAGGCATTGCTGAAGCGGCAGGTGGACTCTTTCCGTCGCGCGAAGGAAGAGTTGGCAGATGAGGGTGAGGAGCTGACCCTGACGCTTTCTCGAGTCGGCTTTGTTGCGCAAAGCGAGCGTGACTGCCGCTCACACGTTGAGACTGCGAATGCGTACTACAGCCGCTTTGACAATGTGTTCACCGGTCCTGGAATTGTTGATGCCGGCATGATCCGGCCGCTGCCGCGCGCACAGTCCATCGAGGAACTCGCCGAGAACCTGCTGATCTGCACACCGGCGGAGATGGTTGACAGACTGAAGCCGTATGAGCAGCTGGGGATCGATCGCATGGTGTTCAATATCAACTTCGGAGTCAGCCAGGCGGAAACCATGGAGTGCATTCAGTGCCTCGCAGAAGAGGTGATGCCGCACTTTCGATGACAAATGATTCGATCCAATCTCTGAAATAATGTCGGCAGCAGAGTGTCCATATACGATTGAAGGACAGGGTGAGCCGCTGCTTCTGATTCATGGAATCGGCGCGGATCGCCAAATCTGGCGATTCCTGACTCCGATTCTGAAGAAGTCTTTCAAGGTCATCACCTACGATCTTCGCAGTCACGGAAAGGCGCCGCTGACAGAGGCGAACTTCGGGCTGGATGACTTGGTCGATGACCTCGAATCAGTCCGGCAGCGCATCGGTGTGAATCAGGCGCATATTGCCGGTCACTCGCTTGGCGGCATGATCGGCCCCGCTTATGCCCGAAAGTATCCTGAGAGAGTGCTTTCGCTTGCCTTGCTGTCGACCGCCGCCGGACGCAGTGAGGACGACAGCAGGAAGGTCTGGAGTGTCGTGCATGCAATGGAGCGCGAAGGAATACCGAATGTGCTCAGCACGCTGACAGACCGATGGTTCACAGACCGTTTCATTGCTCAGCATCCGGAAATCGTAGAAGCCAGGCTCAAGCAGGTCACTGACACCGACGCGGCAAGCTTTCTCAATGTTTTCAGAATCTACGCGGGCACCAAAATGCTGCCTTGGCTGCATGAGATCACTGTGCCGACTTTGGTGTTGACCGGTGAGAATGACGGCGGCTGCAGTCCGCGGCTGAACAGATTGATTGCCGATCACCTGCCCGATTCGGAGCTTGTGATTCTGCCCGGGTACAAGCATTCGATACTGCTGGAAGCGGGGCCTGAAGTGGCTGAGCAGATCGTGCGGTTCATCAAGCATCGCAGTTCCCAGAACAAGGCGCTGGCATAATGGAAGGTTCAGGATAGTTCGATGACAGTCAAGTCTTTTGAGTCGAAGTGGTATGTTGATCCTGCGATTTATCGCATGGAGCAGGAACGGATATTTCTGCCCAGCTGGTGGCTGCTGGGTCCTGCCGACAAGGTGGCTGATCCAGGCGATTATCTGTGTGACCGAATCTGCGGCTGGCCGGTGTTCGCGCTTCGATCTCAGGATTCAGCGCTTCGAGGATTCTTGAATGTCTGCCGCCACCGAGGCGCCAGCCTGCTGCCAGTCGGCAGCGGTATGGGCGCCGATTCTGTTCGCTGTCCATATCACGGCTGGCTTTACGACGATCAGGGCAGATTGCAGAACGCGCCGCGATTCGGCGAAGAGCTGAACGATAAAGACACCGCGATTTCGCTCATCGAAATTGATGTGCACGTCTGGAAAGGACTGGTGTTCGTCAGGGTGGCTGCCGGCAGAGGCGGCAGTTTCGACGAATGGCTGGGTGAGGTTGCCGAACTGAGCGAGGAGTTTCCCGGTCCGAATGAACTTGACTACCATGGTGAGTTTACGGTTGAAGGGGAGTTGAACTGGAAAGCCTACTGCGACAACACTGTGGAAGGCTATCACCTGAATTTGGTTCACCCGATATTGGGAAAATCGCTGGCCGGCGGTGATGTCAAGCTGTTTTCAGTTAACGATGGTCGTTCTGTTGCATTCGACGTAACGCACGGCGCCAGCGGCGGGGCACGCGAAGCGCGCGGCGCCAAGGGACTGTGGGTCTATCACTTTCCGGGGCTGCAGCTGGTGCTGGGTGACAAGATTTTCAAAGCGGAACGCGTTGAATCTGAGAGTGCCAATCACGTTCGATCGAAGAACTGGACCTGGTACGGCGAACTGGATGAGAATGCTCGGCGCGAGGCGTTTGAGTGGGGCAGGCAGATTGTTGAAGAGGACTTTGGCATTTGCGGTGATGTCACGAAAAACATGCGCGCCGGTGCCTATCTGCCCGGTCCGCTATCTCCGCAGATGGAACAGCATGTCGCTCGATTTCAGCAGATTGTGAAAGACATCCTGCAAAGCGACTGATTCTCTTTCAATGCGTTTCCAAGATTTGGAACTTGTCAGGCGCAGAGTTGTACGGCCTTCAATTGCGGCAGTGATACGACCCAACAATTTCACTATCGCGAAGCCAATTTGCCTGCGTAGATTCAGGTGACCTTTACGACGAGAAATTCCGCTCCTGTGTGTGGCAAATCTATTTTGGCCGAAAGCTTGAAAAGAAAGTTCCATGTCGTAGACCTGTTTGCTGGGGCTGGCGGATTTTCATTGGCAGCCGAATTCGCTGGCTGCAACATCGAATTCGCAGTTGAGTTCGATAGACATGCCGCCTCGACTTACCGCAGACATTTTTGCCAAGGTGAGGGCACAACCACACTCTATGAACAGAATATTCTTGATATTGATCCTCATGTTTTGGCGGCAAAACATTTTGATCGCGATAACCGCTGTGATTTGGTTTTGGGAGGTCCGCCCTGTCAAGGTTTTTCTACTCACAGACTCAAGGATTCTGGCGTTGACGACCCTCGCAATTCACTGATCTTCAAGTATTTTGAGTTTGTTGAAGCATTGCGTCCGAAGGCTTGTTTGCTGGAGAATGTCTCAGGAATTCTGTGGCCGAGACACAGGCAAATATTGGATGAATTCCAGAACGGGATAAGCAAGGCTGGGTATATTCCTATGGACCCTGTAAAACTTGATGCCCGAGATTACGGAGTCCCCCAAAGAAGAAAGCGGGTATTTTTTCTTGGTTTGCACAAAGACACCAAAATCAAGCGACTAATTTGGCCGCCAAATCCAACACATGCCGCCAAAGGAGCCAATGGACTGAAAGAGTGGGCGAATTGTGCCGATGCATTCAAGGAGGCACCCGAAGGGGATTCCAATTCGCTGCACATGAACCATGGCATTGAGCTTATTGAGGTATTCAAGAAAACACCACTTAATGGTGGCAGCAGGAAAGACTCAGGGCGAGTGCTGAAGTGCCACAAAATCCATGATGGCCATAGGGATGTATACGGTCGAATCGACAAATCGAAGCCTGCTCCAACCATGACCACCGCGTGCATCAATCCCTCCAAGGGAAGGTTTGTACACCCCATTGAACATCATGGAATTACAGTCCGTCAAGCTGCCCGAATTCAGACTTTTCCAGACAGTTTCATATTCGAAGGTGGACTGATTGCAGCTGGCCGGCAGGTTGGCAACGCAGTGCCGATTAAATTAGGTGAAGCATTGATTAGTCATATTGTGGACTTTCTGAATTAGTCGCTTCAGATCAAAATTCAGAGGGAAGTTTCCGGCCCCGTCTGCGAATAATCTCACTTTCCCAAGAATATTAGGGCGCAAAAGGTATTGATTGCACATGATTTTGGCTAAATTTCGAATAATCAATTGGTTGAATTGTTCTTTTTCTGAATGCTCGAAACTCCGATTGCTGGTGAAACCAATGTCGAAGGGTCAGGATTCGATTGCAATTGTTATGCGCTGGTGAATTATTCTGACTAACGACCGCCGGTTGCGTCCAAAATTGTGCCGGTGCAGTACGAGGATTTATCTGAGAGCAGCCAGAGAATCGCCTCGGCAACTTCCCCTGGCAGTCCGATTCTTTTCAACGCGATCGTATCCTTTACCTGCGCGAATCGCTGGCTTCCACCCACACTTTCATGCATTTCAGTTTTGATGAATCCGGCGCGTACCGCATTGACACGGATTCCCTGACTGGCAACTTCCTTTGCCAGGCCAATGGTGAATGTATCGATCGCCGCTTTTGAAGCGGCGTAGTCAACGTAGTCATTTGCGGCTCCCAACCGCGCTGCGCCAGAGGTCAGATTGATGATTGAACCGCCGTCGCCGCCATTGTCAGTGGACATTCTTCGAATTGCTTCGCGCGCACAGATGAATGATCCGACTACATTGACATCGAAGATTCTTCTGATTCGGTCTGCATCAATGTCCTGAACGCGCATCAACGGCGCAAGAATGCCGGCATTATTGACGAGAGCATTGATTGAACCTAAGCATTGGTCAAGCTGTTCGAACATGAGAGCGACCTGCGCTTCATCCGAAATATCAGCTTGCAAAGCGACAGCTGTCCCACCAACTGATTGAATTTTCGCGACAGTCTCGTCAGCCCGGTCCCGTCGTTCAGCGTAATTCACTGCGACGCTGTATCCTCTTTGAGTAGCCATCAAAGCCGTAGCCGCGCCAATGCCGCGACTCCCGCCTGTTACCAGCAATACCTTAGACATTTTGAATATCCCTCAGAATTAACGCGCGATTCGATTCGCATTGTTGTTGCCGAAAATTTTGCCACAATTCTGAATCTAGAGGCAATCAAATAAAATTTCTGCGTTAACCAGACTTGACCTATCTTCTTATGTGCAGGCATCTAAGCGACAGAAGATAGACCAATCAATGTGCTTTTCCTGTGCACCGGCAATTCACGCGCAGCATGCTGTGCGAGACGATGCTCAATCACCTTGGCGACAGTCGTTTCCAAATTTGGGGAGATCGCAAGTGACGATCTTGAACCAAAATGGCTGGCCGCCCGAGTCAATGCGACCCCGTTAACGCCTTCAATCCAATTCATCGGTGTCGTTGGGTGATCTGACGGTGAGACCGTCAAAAGTCTCAACAGGCGCTTCCGATCAACAGGGTCAGTAGTCGACGGGTGGAAACCTTCCCCGTTCGCCCATTTCCATCCACGTTTTGTGTGATCTGACAAATTCCTGCGAGGCATCGCGGAACGGCTGGAAGTCCCAGGATACATCTGAATTCATTCGCATCGACTTGTGAATCAGACGCCGCGCTTTCTGATTCGCCATGATGTCGTCGCGTATGCGATTCAGATCCCATCTCTCCCGCACCTCTTCCTGAAATGAATTGACAACTTCCCGATAAGAGGGCTTTTCCGCCAGATTGTTCACTTCGTCCGGGTCGTCCTGCAGATCAAAAAGCAGGGGCCGATCACTTTCGCAGTGAATGTATTTGTACTCATCCCGGCGGATCATCACCATTGGGTGAGATGCGCACTCAGCGGAATATTCACTGATGGCGAAACTTTCCTCATCAACTCCGTCGCGGGTGAGCAACTTGTGCAGACTCCGTCCATCAAGCGGTTGATCGTAGGCGGGATTGCGGTCCGTTCTTCCGGCGGCCAGTTTAAGTATCGTAGGCACCAAGTCGACCAACGAGCAAGCGTTCGGGATGGTTGCCTGCTGGATATCAGGTCCGGCCACAATCAGCGGCACTCTGACAGAATGCTCAAAGAAACTCATCTTGTACCACAGTCCCCGCTCACCCAAAAAATCACCGTGGTCCGCAGTAACGATTATGATGGTGTTATCCAGCATGCGAGTCGTTTCGAGCGTGTCGATGAACTTTCCGATCCAGTCATCAACGTAGGATGTGTTGGCGTAATAGGCGCGGCGCGCGGCGCGAATCGATGATTCCTGCGCCCTATCCAGTTCTGCTCCCATACCCCATAAAAGACGCGAGCTGTGCGGATCAAATGGTGTTGATTTGTAATCCAGTCGCGGCATGTCAATCTCATCTTCGGAATAAAGATCCCACCATTTGCGCTCAGCCACGTAAGGGTCGTGCGGATGCGTGAAGGAAGCAGTCATCATGAATGGCTGCTGTTCCGGATTGAGTGCGTAATTCCACAGCTTGCGAATGCCTTGAGCCCCGGTTTCATTATCGAACTCAAGCTGAAATGTCATGTCCGCAAATCCGGCATCATGAACGCTGTCCAAATTGTGGTACCACTCATCGTCTCGCTCGCCGGCCTGCTCCCAGTTCGGTGTCCATGCATAATCAGCCGGGTAGACATCGGTCGTCAATCTTTCTGAGAAACCGTGAAGCTGATCGGGTCCGACGAAGTGCATTTTTCCTGTCAGGGTGGTGTGATAGCCCATGCGTCCGAGGTAATGACAGATTGTTGGAATGGAAGAGGAAAATTCCGCTGCATTATCGTAGGCCCGAATCTTCCAGGCTTGCTGCCCCGACAGCATCGAGAATCTGGCTGGAGCGCATTGCGGGTAGGGGGTATAGGCCGCATCGAATCGGCAGCCGCGTTCAGCCAGACGATCCATGTTCGGAGTTTTCACAACCGGATGGCCGTAGGTGCCGGTATAGTGCGGCGCCAGTTGATCGGCCATTAGAATGAGTATGTTTGGGTCTTTCATTTCTGACGTTCCTCACCAATATCAAGGTGACAAAATCCTAGAATATGCAAGCGGTTTATACAGGATTCACCGTCAGGCTCAGTTGAATTTTTTCACCTGATCAGCAGGTTTCAGCATCAGCTGAAATAAAAATTCAATATCAATCTCCGTGTGGGGATATAAAATCAACAAAGAGGGGGCTTCGCCCCTTTTTCTAAAGATTTTGGCTCAGACAGTGGCAGAATAAAGTTGGAATCGGGGAATGAATTGATTCTTCTTGTCGTTGGCATGATCGTTGGCGGAATCGTCGGTTTCGCAGTTGCGCGGATGCGCGGCCGAGACAAAAACGGCAATGCGAAATTAGCGGCGCTGCAGCAAGAGTACGACGATTATCGGGCAAGTGTGCGCAATCACTTCATTGATACAGTTTCAGCGATCAGTCAGATTGATGAGCAGCAGAAAAAGCTATATCGTTCTGTTGCGGACGGTGTCACGGAACTGTGCCAGCCGCAAAGCGGTGAAGAGGATTACTTCATTGAGCAGACGATGCAGACTTTGGGCGAACTGGAACCGCCCAAAAAGGACAGGAAATCCACCCTCGATTTGAGTTGATCGACTAGATCGACTGGCGGCGTCAGCTCGGCTGCTGACGCATCAGTTCAATCGCTTGAGATGCCTTCTGGCGCTCGGTAGTGCACTGGGAAAGGTGTCACGACACCCTTTTCACCACCTGAATGAACTTTCGCGGCTCCCTCTTTCTCAACCTCATCGACACGGATGACAGAGTGGATGGGGATGTAGGTCCGGCTCACCCCCTCGAACTGAGTCTTGAGCTGCTCTTCCCCTGGATTGACAACCAGCTGAGACTGTTCGCCGAAGACAATATCGGCGACTTCCACAAAGGCGTACATGTCACTTTGCGAAACGTGCTTGGCGTACAGTTCGTACACCTTTGTCTGGTTGTGGAAAACGATGCGATACATCCTTTTCTTCTTTGCTGCCATAGTTATGAATGAGCCGTATTTTTCGATTGAGGGTGGTTCTACGATTATATATGGACGCGCGAGCGTCAGAATTCAAGTGGCGCTGCTTTGCCGCTTTGCATCCTGCACTGCGTTGCAACGCTGCATCGGCAGTCAAGGAGTTCGCGGGAATATATCTGTTCAGTCAGTACCGAAGCCGAAGTAAATGATGGCCGCAGGAACGATCAGCCACAGCAAGCCTTTGATCAGGAAAAAGAGAAACCCGTAAAGCCCCAGTTTCTTGAGATTGATGTTGCGTATTCGGCCAATGATGTTTTGAAATCCTTTGCTCGAACTGATTTCGGGCTGCACATCCATCGCTTTTCACCCGTCGCGGAAGATTAAAAACTGAATCCGTTTGAGATTATGCACCATTCAGAAACGGCATCAGATGTTTGGCCACACTTTCGGGGTCATCCATGTGACAGTGATGTCCGCCTTCGATGTCGATTACTTCAAGACTGGGGATCAGTGGCTCTCGACCAGCAAGCCTTGGCCAGTTCTTGAGAATCCCCCGATCGGACCGAATCAGCAATGCTTCGCACTTGACCAATTTCAGGTAGGCGCGAACATGGTCATCCATCAGATAGACGGGGGAGGGTTTCTTCAGCCGGCGATCAGTCCTCCAAGCGTAACCGGGGGATGTTTCAGTCAGATTGCGTTCGGCGATGATTGTTGCAGAAGCCAGCGACATGTCCCCCGCCTGCTGTCGAGCACGCGCGGCCTCTTCAATGGTTTCATAGATTCGTGCCGGCGAAGCTGATTTACATGTTTCATCGATATGGCGCCGAAGCTGAGTCAGCAGCTTCTCAGCCGGAGCGGTGAATGGGGCGAGACCTTCAACCATCGCCAGCCGATTGACTCTTTCTGGGGTGACTGCGGCAATGATTGCCGCCACTCCTGCGCCAAGCGAGTGGCCAAGCAAGGTGAACTGATCTAATTCGAGCGCATCGGCTGCAAGAATGACATCAGCCGCATAGTCGATGAAGTGATAGGCATTGGCACCCTTGCGGTGCTCGGATTTTCCATGTCCCGGAAAATCGAGAGCGACTAGCTGAAGACCGCGCAGGTGCTCGGAGAGTGGAATGAAACTTGCCGCATTGTCCAGCCAGCCATGCAGTGCGATGACCGGTGGATCAGTGCGGTTTCCTGCCACAAGTGCCGCAAGGTTGAGATTGGCCGTCTCAATTTGTACTTCTTTCAAATCAAGCACCCCTGAATCGAATGGGCGAGAGTTGCGGGAATCGCATCAAAATGTGCGGTCAAAGATTCCGAATGGCAATAGGCTGGAATTTGCCAACACATAGGTTTGACGATCGGCGACGTTCCAACCAATGCGGCAGGATTATATTGTCGTTTCACAGCTTGAGTCTGATGCGGAATTGCTGATTTCAGCCTCGGTTCAGGGATTCTCCAAATTTGCGTAGTAAAATAGTCTGTCCGCGAAAAAAGCAGGTTAACATTTGGCGTTATATGGTGAAGTAATGAAAAAAAATCTGGTAACCGTGGCAGGTAGTGCCGTTGAGAAAGACTCTGTAACGCTGACGAACAATCGAACCGGGGAGTCTTATGAGTTTCCGATTCTGGATGGCTCCGAGGGTCCCAGCCTGGTCAACATATCGAATATGTATGCCAAGACCGGCATGTTCACTTACGATCCTGGGTTCACATCAACCGGCTCCTGCAAGTCAGCGATAACCTTTATCGACGGTGAGAAAGGAATCCTGCTGCACCGCGGTTATCCGATCGAGCAGCTTGTTGCCAATTCAAACTACCTGGATGTCTGCCACCTGCTCCTGCACGGTGAACTGCCCTCGCCGGCAGAAAAAAAGGAGTTCGATCACTCCATCACCATGCATACGATGCTGCATGAGCAGCTGGCATCTTTCTATCGGGGGTTCAAGAGGTCAGCTCACCCGATGGCGGTCATGGTCGGTGTGGTTGGCGCCCTGTCCGCTTTCTATCACGATGATACCGATATTCACAATCCCATTCAGCGAATGACTGCGGCCCACAGAATAATCGCCAAGATGCCGACGATCGGCGCGTACGCATACAAGTACTCGCTGGGTCAGCCCTTCATGTATCCCCGAAACGATCTGACTTATGCGGAAAATCTGCTTCGAATGATGTTTGCGGTTCCAACCGAGGACTACGAGATGAATCCCATACTGGCAAAGGCCATAGACCGGATTCTGATTCTTCATGCAGATCACGAACAGAATGCCTCAACATCAACGGTGCGTCTGGCAGGCTCCTCCGGCGCAAACCCTTTCGCCTGCGTCGCATCGGGAATTGCGTCGCTTTGGGGGCCCGCGCACGGCGGCGCGAATGAAGCTGTGCTCAGAATGCTGAATGAGATCGGCACCAAGAGAAATATTCCCAAGTTCATTGCCAGGGCGAAGGACAGGGATGACAGCTTCCGTCTTATGGGATTCGGACACCGTGTATACAAGAATTTTGATCCGCGGGCCAAAGTCATGAAAGAGACTTGCCACGAAGTGCTCAAAGAGCTGGGCGTGAAGGATCCGGTCCTGCCCATTGCGATGGAGCTGGAACGCATCGCATTGGAAGATGAATATTTCATCCAGAAGAAACTCTATCCCAATGTTGACTTCTATTCAGGCATCATATTGCGAGCTCTGGGATTCCCGACACAAATGTTCACAGTGCTGTTTGCAATTGCCCGGACCGTGGGCTGGATTGCGCACTGGAAGGAGATGTTCGGTGAGGAGAGTCAGAAAATCGGGCGGCCGCGTCAGCTCTATGTCGGACCCAAGAAACGCAATTTCAAGAAAATCGAGAATCGCAAACATGCCGTGCCGGATTGGCTGAGATTGTGGGGACGGTAGCGGGAGCCGCGATTGACACCTCAACGCGCGGTCCGCATTCGATGTGTTTGCAATGATTTTGCGATCAAGCGCCTGAAACGGAACACCATCATTGCGATAGCAACCACGCACGCGACGCCCACTGACCACATCAGTCCCGGCGGACCGCCATCCATGTGGATGCCGAACAGCCAGGCCAGCGGAATCATCACCACCCAGAATGTAATGATCAGTGTGCGGGTGATGAACCACATATCCTGATAGCCTCTCAGGATTCCGACTCCGACGGCCTGCAGTCCGTCGAGGATGAGAATGAAAGCGGCGGCAATCACCGTAGGAACTGCAATTTGCAGCACCGCTGGGTCCTGACTGTAAATTCTGGACAGCAGCTCTGGTGCGGCGACAAACAGAATTGCGATAATTCCCAGTGAGACAGTGCCAAGCAGCGATGCAGTCCAACCGGATGTTGCCGCCTGGTGCGGGTTGTTTTTGCCCAGCGCATTAGCGACGCGGACAGTCGCCGCCATCGAATAGCCCAGCGCGACCATGAACGCAATGGTGATCAGATTCATGCCGACTGTCCAAGCTGCGGTTTCGAGCACGCCCATGTAACCAGCGAACAAGGTCAAGACCAGGAATGAAGCTGATTCCATGCCGTGGCCGATGGCTGTCGGATAGCCCAGCTGACGCAGATTCTTTGAGAACTCTCTAAGCTGAGTCAGTTTGCCGATGATGGCATAACGGACCCGATCGAATGCGTAGAAGACATATACCAGCAGCGCCAGAAATCCAACCCACCGGACGATGCTTGTTGCGAGCGCCGCGCCTTCCGCTCCCATCGCCGGCGCACCATGGTTGCCGAAAATGAAAACCCAGTTCAGGTAGACATTGAGAAAATTCGAAGCCAGGGTGACCACCATGGCAGGCACGGGCCGCTGCAGTCCCTCAAGGAAGAGGGAGGTCGTGATCAGACAGAGCAGTCCAGCCAGACCCAGTCCATGCATCGCCAGCACCCGTCCGCTGCCGATCGAAAGCTGGTCGCTTTGGCCAACCAGGTAGAAGAAGTACTCGCCGAACTGCATCAGTATGCCGAGCGCGATGCCGATGACAAGCGCGTGAAGCAGGCCGACGCGCCAGATTTCACCGCAATTCTCGCAGTTTCCGCTGCCGTCGTAGGTGGCTGTCAGAATGGCGACGGGCAGAACCGAGCCTATTCCGATCAGAATCAGCGATACGTGCAGACCGTTGGCAAGACCATAGTAGGCGATTTCGCGGGTGCCGGCATAGCCGCACATTGCGACATCAATGGTGATGATGAGGATCGCGCCGGCTCGGCCCAGCAGAACGGGTCCGGCAAGACGCATGATTGGCCAGATTTCGTTGCGAATTATTTCGCTCCTACAAAATCACAAATAAGCGCGGCAAACTCATTCAAACCGATTGGTGGGAAAATTCTTGAGATTTGCCGTGTTCATTGAATTCGAAACGGAGAGCGCTGAACTCAGTGGGTCAGTTTGCCAGGTCCATTGCAGTGAATTGTTCATCAGTCGAATTATTTGAAGGCGTTTGAAGTCGATTCTGTTCAGATTTCATTTCTGCGATGACTTCTGCCTCCAACCGACATGTATTCGAATTCCTCTTAGAAACGCTTGATTTTATCAGTTTTGACTTGTCATCGAAAAAACCGAAGCGAATAAAGGTCGAGTATGTGGGCATGTGAACTCCAGAACAAAGAGACACCTACCCTTAGCCATCTCTCGAACTTGAGACTGCATAGAAATTAAGGGGTGCTCTATCACGGACAAGGTCGTAAAATTGTCTACTCAATTCTTTTGTGATTGCCTGCAGTTGAGTTACAGAAAATGAAATTTCAAGAAAATCCAAATGAATTTCACATTGATCTATCCTACGATTCTGAGGCTCGAATCTGGGTAGGTGCGAGCAAAGATATCCCCGGCCTCTTTTTGGAAGCAGACTCGTTTGCGGAGTTTCTGACAGAAGCGAATGATATCGCTCCTTACCTTATCTCTCACAATCTCGATATTTCAGAAGGCGAAGCAGTCATAAATATCGCAATTGACGAATCTGCCAAACCTGCAGCCAGAAACAACTCACTGAATGTGAGCTACTTCTTGAGAGATGTCACCCTCGACGCTGTTGAAATGAAGAAGATGATGTGAGATTGCCTCTTGAATTTCTGAATCGATCTCAGACAGACAGCTGAGATGCATGAGCGGATTGAGCCGAATGTTCCGCTTTAAGTTCATAGTCCGACAGATTCACACCTATTGAAGGCGATAAATTTCCGATTCTGGATGAAACGCCAGCCAGGCGAAGGCGAAATGCACACCGCTCACAATATCCACTAATTCCTCGCCTTTGAGCGGCCCGGCAACAGCCTGGCCAAACAGATTCCACTCGGAGCCAGTCTGCACATCGTAGAACCTCCCATCATCGCGCAGTTCAAAATCCAGCAGACGCTCTCCAAGCTGGCGACGAAATGCAGTGGCAGAGGGGATGATTCGAGATTTCGCAATGCTGCGTTTATCCAGCGCGGAGGCCGCATCGTTCATGCTGAAAATCACGACAGGAACCCCGTTGAATCGGTCATTGATGACCGGTTCGTCCGCAAATGCAGAGAACGGGTAGACTCGGTGCCGGTCATTCACCGTGATGTTGACGACCCTTTCCATTGCCGGCAGTCGGGGGTCAGCCGGGTCAGTCAGCAGAAATGGAACATTGTCAATGTCATCGTATCCGCGGTAGGGGTTGTTTCCGTAATCGCGGCGGTAACCCGTATCGCGTGACAGCACCTGTCCTTGAGGATAGGCGGTTGCGTACTGTTCGAAAGAAGTGATTTGCGAAGGCAGAAGCTCAAGGTCAATACCCGCATAGAGGCCCACGATGCCAGTGCCGGTGATCTGCTGCCACCAGGATTCAGTCTGGCGGTCATACATCACCAGATCACTGTTGCGCAGATTCCCGGTCGTCCCGAAATCAAGGACCTCGCCATCAAGATTTCGATCGAACACAATGGACGCATTGCACAAGGGACAGAAAGTCACAGCAACATATCGGTCATTCAGCGTGTCATTGACAATCTCATGCCAGATCAGAATCTGCAGTGGATAGGCTTTGGCTTCACCCAGGACATCCAGAACAATCACCGGCTCTCTTGGATTCAGCCACTTCACTGCTGACTCAACCGAGACGAACTCCGGGTGATCAATCGATGGAATCCCGTCTTTCGGCACTCCGCCTGATCGGATTTCTGCAAGATTGATGACGCTGTTGTCGAAATCTGTATTCGGCCAGTCTCGGGCAAAGGGGAAGCTCTGTGCTTGTGCCGCGGACATCGCCAGCCAGAATGCTGTGCAGATCAGTACTGACAGCAAGCGGTCAGCGGGGCGAGAAGGTGTACGCACTATAGTTCGGTTCATCGTTGATTTCCGTTGTTTATCGTCTTTCATACTTGACTCGCAATTTGTTCAAATGTTCCAAATCTATCCAAATACGACTCAGCGGTTCACTTCAAGCCGCCTCTTGATTTGACATCTTGAGAACGGCCAGCGGGCCGATCAGAATGATCACCGCCAGCGCGGTGAACGCCGCACCCCAGGCAAAGGAACTGTCGCCGCCGCCCGCCAAGTCCAGCACCACACCGAATATGATCGGGCCGATGAAAGCGCCGATGAATCCAATCAGTGCGTGCACTGCCATTGTCGTGCCCCGGACCTCCGCGCTTGCGGAAGCGATCACCGCAGACGAGATTGACGCTGAATCTGCAATAGACAGAATCGCGTAGAGACACACCAGAGCAAGAATCACGATCATGGACCACTGGCTGGAAAAACCGAGTGCAATGCCGGTTACCGCAGCCAGCCCCATAACAGTCAGAATAACATGGACTCTGTTCAGCCGGCCTGCAATTTCATTGACAATCACGCTGAACGGCTGCGCGAGAAAGGTTGCGCAGGCAACAATGAACGCCGGATTCCACTGACTGCCGATAACATGCGATTCCCTGCCCGACATTGCAAACACCAGAAATGTCACGGTCCACGAGCGAAACACAAAAAGCTCCATGTTGTGAACACTGTATGCAATGCTGAAGCCGATTGCCTTTCGATTTCGAAACACCGGCTTAAGGTCAGGCAGAAGTCTGAACTTCTCAGCTGCGCGAAGCGGTGTTGATTGCGGAAGAAAAACCAGCGCGATGGCAAATGCCGCGAGCGCACCGAGTGATGAGGCGGCGAAACAGAGCTGCCAGGGCAGCAGGCCAGCTAGGAATCCAGAAACCAGGAATGAGACGGCAACGCCGACACCGAAACACATGGTGTAGACTGCGACGGTCCGACTCTGGAAACGGTCAGGAGCAGCATCAACCAACGCTTTGAGTCCCGGCATATAGGTGCCGGCCAGACCGACACCTTGAAGAAAACGCCAGAAACTCGCAGTCGAAACGCCAGAATTCAGGAACGCAAATCCCAATGGCGCGAGCACCGTCAGCGCCATTGAACAAAGGTAAATCTGTCGGGCGTCAATCCGATCGGTCAGCGGAACAAGCAGAAAGACCCCGAGCAGATATCCGCCGAAATAGATGCCAGCCACCCAGCCGATTTCGGTGTTGCTGGCTGCCCACTCGAGCTGCAGAGTTGGAATCAGTGTAGGGTAGACTGCAAACGGAACCATCCCCACAACGTGAGCAACGCAAATCAGCGCGATTGTCAGTTTTAATCGCTGCATTGAAGAAACTTGATTAGAGAAATTCGGTGAAGTCGGCAGCAGATTGCCGAATCAGAAACAGCAGTTGGGTTCAGACGTAGGAGGCTGACTGACAGAAAATCCTGATTTTAAGCGACAGAAAGTGCTGCAGGCAGAGAAAGGTGATTGAAATTGAAAACAATCCAGTGGAACAATAGACTGTCGAAGTGAGTGAGGGCAGACATCGACAGAACACCGGAGCATTCCAAAATCAGCAATCAGCGGTGCGTTCGGCAACCGGAATCGGAATCTCGAAATGGCAGGATGAGTTCAATTGTTGATTCAAGTTTGCCAAGTTCAATGAACACTGACCTTGAATTTAACATTCTTCAATTCTTTCGCGGACTTCCGCACGGATAACTTCACACTGAATGGTGTGATTCCTTTCGCTTTCAGTCGAACCGAATCTCGGAGTGACTGTAGCAGATCAGGGTTTCGAGTCTTGTCGCTAAAATCCAAGCACTTCCCGGCGCAGATGATGCGCCAATTCTTTCGAGCGGCCCTCACTGCGAATCAGGTCGAGATAGACTTGAATGGGACTCGCCAGCCAAATTCCATCAACCAAACTTTTGAAATGCAATTCACTGGATGATTTAGTCTCAATGACAGCGAAGTTTGCGCCCATGTTCACCAATTCCGCATTCAGGACCCGTAGAACCCTATCTGCTGCAGCACTGTTCAACATACGGCAGCGAACTTGCGTTACTGCGGTCAGAAAAGGTGCGTACCGTTGGCCGGCCGCCTGATGGGTGATACTGTATTCGACCCTTTCGGAAGCGCAGGCGTCAGAAAACTTCCGGACTAGATCCTCTTTGGGAACCAACGGTATGAAGTAACGGTCCATTGCAAGCGGCTGCATTACTTCCAGTTGTTTGGCCCACGCATCCAGCAGGGCGCCTGGACTGTTCAAATTGCGCTCTTTCGCCGGTCCCTGTCCGCGCGACACTGCCCAGTCATACCTCTCAAGTTCCTTCAGAACCTGCGAGGCAGTCGCGGGCGAGACCCTCGCCAGATTTGCGATTTCCTTGACACCAAACCACTCATTGTGCCGCATCAGCAAAAGGTGCAGCACCTGAGCACGGCGGTTTGAAAACAAGGATTGAATGGATTTAGACAAGAATTTTGGAAGCGGCTTGTCCACATACACGTAGATGTTTTGAGCACAGAGAAAAATGCTGCCCCCGCTGTCATAGTATCCGATGCGTTCGTTTCGCAGCAGTTCTTTCGCTCCGGAAGAAATGGCTGGTGCCAAAAGTACCAATACTGCTGCCCGTTTCTTTGCTGGCTGTGTCCGGTTGCGTGCTGATTCTCGGATTCGCCAAATCAACTGTCGAACGTCGCGAGGGTAGAGATTTGCTCTTGCTTCAATCATAAGAGTGACAGACCTTTTGCCGACAGTGACTTCAATAGAGGCATCATAATCTTGATCTGGACTGCCGGACTTTGCCAGCAGACTATTATTCGCGTCAACTTCAGGCAGTTCCTGCAAAGTCTGCAAAAACTGTTCGAGCAAGCTGTCCGCGCTAACCTGTTCATCAAACATCAGAAAAACCACTTATTTACTGTTCAGTAAATATTGAGATCATAGCAAATATACAATATAACTGCTGCGTCATCAATTCCTGGCTTTATTCTGTGCTCGACGGCGATTTTGACTTCTTATGCCAGACTTGGTATTCACTTGGCCGCACTCAAATCCAACAAACCACTCGAAACTGCCGTTTCAGCGGAAACGAAAGGCGTTGCCTATTGTCGTAAAATACAAATCAGCAATTCCGAGCCGTCATTCTCCTGTCTGAGTCCAATCGCCTGATCGTTTATGCTAACGAAGATCCTCTTTACCATTGCGGTCATCGTTGTCGTATTGCTGGTCTATCAGGCCCGTTTCAGACCGGTGTCTCAAGCGGTGCAGAAAGCGAGGTCCGGAGCCGTGTTCGCCAACAAACCCTCAAAATGGGTGCTCTACACGGTGGCGGGGATTCTCGCGCTCTCGTCCGGCGTGGTGTATTACTTCAAGTGGCAGTCTGACAATGCAGTCCTCACTATTCGGGTGATCAATGCACAGCAGGAACAGCCGTTCAGCTACAAGGCGCGCCAAAAGGATATCAAGGGGCGCACGTTCACCACACTGGATGGGCGTGTCGTAACCTTGGGTGATGCAGATCGCATAGAACTGATCGATGAATGAACGCGAACCAATGAACTTGAACTGGGTGAAGACATGCCGATAACCTACGGATTGATCGGCATGTCGGTGTTCGTCACTCTGCTGAGTGGCTTCGGTGAGGACAGCAGAATTGTCTCCACCGCTCTCATATCGGTCTCGTCTTTCGGCGAGCTGGATGAGATTCGGGCGGGCCAGCTCTGGCGTCTGATTACCCCGGTATTCATTCATTTTGACATCTATCACCTGGTCTTCAATCTGCTGTGGATTTGGGTGTGCGGCGGCGCGATTGAAAAGCGCACCGGCTGGCTGGCCTACCTGTTTCTGTTTGCCATTGCCGCGTCGATTTCGAATCTTGCGCAGTATTTCTTCTCAGGGCCCGCTTTCGGCGGCATGTCGGGTGTGGTCTATGCTTTTCTGGCCTACGTTTGGATGCAGATGCGTTTCAACCCGATCGGCTATGCAGGCGTGATTCCGAAAGCCGTCGTGCCGCTGATGCTGATCTGGTTCGTTGCCTGCTGGATCGGCCTGATCCCCAACGTCGCCAACATTGCGCACACTGCAGGTCTGCTCACCGGCCTGATCTGGGGGCGGATTGATGCAATGAGGGCATTCAATCGCTATCGAACCTACTGATGATGAACAGAGCCCCCTTCATTCGACGAATTGCGCAACTGTTGCTGTTTGGATTGATCGGATCGATCCACAGCGCGGCTGCAGCAGAGTTCCTGCCATTGCCCGGAGCGCCGCAGATGCCGGCGGATGTCCAGCAGGCGATAGATCAGGCTTGGGAGGAGCGCAATCCTGAACAGGAAGTGCGCACTCAGCACCGGCATGCTGATGGCGCGCCTCATTATGCGAACCGCCTGATTCTGGAGCTGTCACCCTATCTCAATCAGCATGCCCACAACCCTGTCAACTGGTTCAGCTGGGGTGAAGAGGCGTTCGCCCATGCTAGGCAGACGAACAGGCCGATGCTGGTGTCTATCGGATATTCCTCATGCCATTGGTGCCACGTGATGGAAGAGGAGAGTTATGACAACCTGAGGATCGCGGCGCTGCTGAACGAGTGCTATGTTGCGGTCAAGGTGGACCGCGAGATCAATCCCGATGTGGATGAGCTGTACATGCTGGCAGTTCAGATGATGGGTGAGCTGGGCGGCTGGCCTCTGCATGTGTTCATCACCCCTGAGGGCAAGCCGTTCCACGGCATGGTCTATGTGCCGCCGCAGGATTTTGAGGTGATCCTGACTGAGATACACAGAGTCTGGGAGAGCGACAGAGTCGGAATCGAAAGCTTCGCGAGCCAGGTCACCCACAACATCCAGACTTTCGGCGCGTCGTCCAGCGCGGAGATTGAACTGGGCCGAGCGCAGGTCGATCTCTTTGTCGCTGAGTTATCTCAAGAGGCGCAGCTGATGGACGAGTATGCTCCGCCGAGGTCTCAGTTTCCCGCCGAAGCAGAACTTTTTCTGCTGCTGGATACAGCGCTCAGGCATGATGACGACACTGCTTTGAAGCTGGCTGAGGACCGGCTGACCGACATGGCGATGGGCGGCATCCGCGATCATGTCGGGGGCGGATTTCATCGCTACGCGGTTGACAACGAATGGCTGGTGCCGCATTTTGAAAAAATGCTGTACAACCAGGCGCTTCTGGCTCGGGCCTATCTGCAGGGGTATGAACTGACCGGCAGGGACCTGTATCGGCGGGTTGCCGAACAGACACTTGAGTATGTGTTGCGCGATATGCAAAGCGACGAGGGTGTGTTCTGGTCAGCCACAGACGCGGACAGCGAGGGAAAGGAAGGGACTTTTTTCGTCTGGACCAAGGAAGAGATCATTGACACATTCGGTGCCGACGCCGATTTCATCATTGATCACTATGGAATTACTGAAGCGGGAAATTTTGAATACGGTGAGAACATTCTGCATCTGACCAGTCTTCCTGAAGCCCGAGCCGTCGAGGCGGGCATGAGCGTCGAAGCGTATCTTCAGAAGTTGACGGCAACCGCGGCAAGAATGCGCGAGGTGCGCGATCAGCGAGAGAAACCCTACTTGGATGACAAGGTGATCACCGCCTGGAATGCCTTGATGATCACCGCGCTCGCCAAAGCCGGATCGGTCCTTTCGAATGATCGCTACCTTGATGAGGCGCGGACCGCAGCCGAACATCTTTGGGCGAATGTCTGGGATGAGCGGGAATCGCACCTTTATCGGATCATGCGTGACGGTCAGTTGAGCGAGTCCGGCAAACTTCGGGACTATGCCAATCTTGCTGAATCGATGCTGACGCTGTATGACGAGACGGATGATGCGGAATGGCTGGAACGCGCGCGAGTTCTCGCGGATTCGATGGTGGAGCGATTCTGGGACTCCGAGCGGGGTGGGTTCTATTCGGTTTCTGAAGATGATGCGCAGACACTGATTGCCAGGCAGAAAGACCGATTCGATGATGCGCTGCCTTCCGGCAACGCTGTTGCGGCAAGAGCGTTGTCGATGCTTTTTCATCGCACCGGCCAGTTCGTGCATGATCGACTGGCTGAGCAGCTGTTTCAGACCTTTGCCGCCGAGATTCTGCAGATACCGCGAAGCTACGGCTACACGCTGAAAGCGCTGGAAGAGCACCGCGCGGGATCAATCGGACCCCATGAATACACGGCAGCGGGCAACTCAAGAGTTTCCATTCAGACGATGGAACACGCTGAAGGCCGATTGCATGCGGTTGTGGAGATTGACTTGGCCGATGGCTGGCACATCCAATCGGACCGACCCCTGGCTGAGAATCTGATCGCCACCCACATTTCCAATGCCGCGCCAGGCTGGCAGATTGAGCAAGTGAGCTATCCGCCGGCGGACGAAGTCAGCCTTTCGTTTCAGGACCAGCCGCTCTCCGTATTCAGCGGAGTCGTCCAGATTCCGGTGGAGCTCAGCGCGGTTGGCGAATCATATTCCGCTGTGAAGCTCAACCTTCAGCTGCAAGCCTGCAATGACGAGGTCTGTCTCCTGCAGGAGACCATCCAGCTGGAACTGCCGGCGGGCCGGTTCACGGGTTGACAGCAACAACACCGCCGTCGATCAGAATATTTTGACCGGTGATGTAGCTGGCGTGCGTGCTGCAAAGAAAGGCACAGAGCGCGCCGAATTCGTCCGGTGAGCCGAAGCGTCCGGCTGGAATTCTTTGCCTGCCCTTCTCCAACAGCTCCTCGATCGACTGGTTCGCACGGGTGGCGGCCCGGGTCATGCTGGTGCGAAGACGATCAGTATCAAACTGTCCGGGCAGGATGGCATTGACAGTCACGTTGTAAGGCGCGACCTGCCGCGAGGCGCCTGCAAAGAATCCAGTCAATCCCGAACGCGCGCCATTGGAAAGGTCCAGGTTCTTAATCGGCGCTTTGACCGCTGAAGAGGTGATGTTGATCACGCGTCCAAAACGGCGCTCAATCATGCCGTCGACTACACGCTGGAAAAGATCAATTGGCGCCAGCATGTTGTTGTTGAGTGCCGATCGCCAGTCATCGAGCGTGAAGTCCCGAAAGTCACCGACGGGCGGCCCGCCGGCATTGTTGACCAGTATATCGAGAGCCGGTGTCTCTGCCAATGCCTTGTCGCGGCCTTCTGCGGTTGTGATGTCGCAGCAGATGCTGCTGACTGTGCCCGCGGCAATGGCCTTGATTTCCGATCGGGCGGCATCCAGAGACTCCTGGTTTCGGCCATTCAGCCAGATGTTCGCACCTTCAGCTGCAAGAGCTTTGGCACAACCCTTGCCAAGCCCCTTGCTGGATGCGCAGATGAGTGCGTTTTTTCCTTCCAAACCGAATTCCATACTGAGATTCTCCTGTGTTTTCCGGGCCTGAATTGAGAGATTAATTGGCAAGCGCTGCGAACAATCTGCGAGGCGCCACCTGGATTGTCGGGTCCGCTGTGGTTGCGACGGTCATGAGCTCCGGTGTGCATGAGCTGGCCGGCTCCATACATTCCGCACAGGCGGTGTTCATACGCGGCGTGCTCGGCGCGCTCATCATCCTGACCTTCACGCTGCCCAAAGCGGATTTCAGCCTCAGAACCAAGCGGCTGAAAATGCATATTTTACGCGGGGCCATCGGGGTCGTCGCCATAAACCTGGGATTTTATTCTCTGCAGATTCTGCCGCTGGCGACGGTGACTGCGCTTTTTTTCACCACACCGCTTTTCGTCACCGCACTGAGCGTGCCAATGCTGAAGGAAAAAATCGGAATTCGCCGAGTCAGCGCGTCAGTCCTCGGATTCTTCGGCGCGGTACTGGTGATCGGCTACCTGCCTGATCCCATCAGCATCAAATGGCTGACACCGATATTCGCGTCGGTGGCATTCTCACTGACACTGGTGATGGGCAAGCAACTGTCGACAACCGAAAGCGCCGGCACGATCGTGCTTTACTTCTCAGTCATACTGGGTCTTGGCAGTCTGCCGCCTGCGCTGCTGGTCTGGGAGTCGCCGGACCTCAGAGAGTGGCTGTTGCTGACACTGGTTGCAGCGATGTCGTCGCTTCGCAACTATATGGATGTGCGCGGCTATGCCTTGGGCGACGCGCAGTTCGTCGCGCCGTTTCTTTACACCCGGATGATTTTCATGGTGATCGCCGGATACTTCATTTTCAGTGAGATTCCAACGATATCCGCGCTTGGCGGCGCATCGGTGATCATTCTGAGCACCCTTTACATTCTTCGCCGGGAGATGACGGTGCGAAAACAGCAATGACGGGCAGGCGGGACGCTCGGAGTCCGGCAAATCAGACGCAATTGAAAGCGCGGCGAAGCGCCGATCAGCGGCTATTCAATCTGCGATTTGCCTTGATTTGCCAGAGTGTTCAGCGCAACCTCATCTGCCACATGGACGGTTGTGGTTGGAAACGCGATTTCAGCGCCATGTCCGGCGATGATGTCCATGGCTTTCACAAGCACGTCCTGCTTGTCGGCCTGATAGTCGGCCCAGGCTGTCGCCTTGGTGAAGCAGTAGATGAAAATGTCCAGCGACGAGGCGGCGAAGCGGTCGAAATTCACCATGATTGAATTGCTCTGATCAATGGCAGGATGGTTCAGCAGCATCTCATTGATGTCCGAAACAATCGCCTCAAGCTGGGCCGAGTCATCATATCGAATGCCCACATATTCGTAGATTCGCCGGTTTCTCTGGCGCGTATGGTTGCGGATTGAGATGCTGGAGAACGCAGAGTTCGGAACATAGAGCGTTCTTGTGTCAAACCGCTCGATGACAGTCTGTCGCCAGCCAATCGAGGTGACGGTGCCCTCGATGTCTTTTTCCGGTGATGTAATGGTGTCTCCGACTTTGAACGGCTTGTCGAGAAACAGCGTGATGGCGCCGAAGTAATTGGCGATCATCTCGCGGGCCGCGAATCCGATCGCGATGCCGCCAACGCCGCCGAATGCCAGTATGCCGGCGATGTTCAGCCCCAGGCTCTGCATTGCCACCAGCGCGCCCAGCACAACCGTGCAGGCTCGCACAAATTTGCCGACAATATCAACTGCGGTGCGGTCGTAGCTCGGATTCTCAGCCAGTTTCTTCTCGATGTAATGCTCCTGATAGTAGTACTTGAGCTTGATCAGGAACCAGCTCAGCGTTGCGATGACCGCGACGATCCGAAGCGCCGGAATCGAATCGAAGATCGGTGTCTCAAACTCAGCTCGGATAATGTCAAGGCAGAACGAGACGCCGGCAATCCAGATCAGGAGCGCCAGCGGCTGTCGAACCGCCTCAACCGTTGACAGGCTCCAGATTTGCTCTGTCTTTGCCAGCTTGCGTTCGACTCTGCTGACGATTGCGTGGCGGACGCGGCTCGCAACGAAAGTGATCGCGAGCACCACTGCGATCTGAATCCAGATATTGGTTGTCCAATTGGCAAGTTGTGAGGAGAATGTATCCATAATCTGATGGCTGTGTCAGCGGTTCATATTCTGTCAGACAATTCTGATCAGGCAGTCCAGCAGTGCATCGGGCTTTTCCGACATGATGGTGTGACCGGTTTTTTCGAGCACAACGACTTCAGCGCTGTCGATTTCAGCAGCCATTGCCCGCGCCGCTCTCGCAGGGGTGAGCATGTCGTGCTGCCCGAGAATCAGCATCGTCGGGCATCTCACATTGCCGGCCGCCTCGATTCCATTGAGGTAATTGTTGCAGACCGCTAAATCGTTGTGCAGGACGCCTTCGCCGCCGCGCTCGAAGAGGCGGATCAGACCGCCGATCATCCACATGCCCGGCGTCTCATTGCCGCCGAAATGCGCGCCGGGGCTGTGGCCCCAGGCGGTGAGCATCTCGATGGCATCTTCAACATTGTCTCTGGCGGCATTCAGCAGCAGGTCAGTCACCGGCATTGGCACTGCGGTGCCAACCAATACGAGTGATCGGATTCGCTCGATGTGGCGGCTCGCGCAATCCAGCGCGATCAGAGAGCCCATGCTGTGTCCCACCAGCGCGGTCCGCTCAATGCCCGCAGCATCAAGAAAATCAATCAGCCAGTCGGCGTAACCGGGAATCTCCGATTTGCATTCTCCCTCGGATAGGCCGTGACCTGGAAGATCGACCGCCAGCACGTTATAGCCCTGCCTGGCGAAGTGTCGCGCCGGCAAAGTCCACACAGTGTGGTCCAGTGACGCGCCGTGCACAAAGAGCACAGCGGGCCGCTCGGGATCGATATCGCGCCCTCCGGTAAACGCATAAGCCGGACTGCCTTGGACCAGAACATTCATAACGTCAGGATGTTTTGGAACTTCAGATGGCTTCCAGTCAGCGGGTTCGCTGAGAGGCTTTGAGTCCCGAGTCGAGATCAGCGATCAGATCGTCTGGATCTTCCAGCCCGACAGATAAGCGCACCAGCCCTTCGGATATGCCGGCCGCTTCCAGCGCCTGTGCGTCCATTCTGTGGTGTGTTGTCGATGCCGGATGAATGACAAGCGACTTGGCGTCGCCGACATTGGCCAGATGAGAGAAGAGTTTCAGTTTTGTGATCAGCTGATGTCCGGCCTGTCGACCGCCTTTCACTCCGAAAGCGAAGACGGCGCCGGCGCCTTTCGGCAGCTGGCGCCTGGCCAGTTCATAGTCTGGATGATCCGGCAGCTCTGGGTAGCTCACCCAGTCAACAGCCGGATGGGAATTCAGGAACTCAATGATTTTTCGGGTGTTCGAGACATGCCTTTCCATTCTGAGCGGCAGTGTCTCCAGACCCTGCAGGACGTGAAACGCGGTGGTGGGGCTCATGCAGGCGCCGAAATCTCTGGCGCCTTCCTTGCGCGCCCGCGTGATGTAGGCCGCAGGTCCGAATTCCTCAGCGAAGTTGAGGCCGTGAAATCCGTCATAGGGTTCGCTCAGCGTAGGGAACTTGCCCGATTTGATCCAGTCGAATTTTCCGCTGTCAACCAGCACTCCGCCGATGACAACGCCGTGACCGCTCAGGAACTTGGTTGCGGAATGAAACACGATGTCAGCGCCGAGATCAAAAGGCTTGCAAAGATAGGGTGTGGTGAATGTGGAGTCGATGAGAAGCGGGATGCCATGCTCGTGCGCGATTTCCGACACTTTCGGCAGATCAAGAACTTCGCAGTTGGGATTGCCGACGACCTCCCCGAATATCAGGTGTGTGTTCGGACGAATCGCGTTTCGAATGCCGTCAATATCGCGCGGGTGGACAAATGTTGTCTCGACACCGAATCTCGGCATCGTATAGCTCAATAGATTGTGCGAGCCGCCGTAGATCGACTGTGAAGACACAACGTGCGAGCCGGCTGAGAGTATGGTTGCCAGCGCGAGATGAAAGGCCGCCTGGCCGCTGGCCGTTGCGATGGCGCCGACACCGCCTTCCAAAGCTGAGATTCGCTCTTCCAAGACCGCGTTGGTGGGATTGGAGATGCGCGAATAGACATGTCCGGTCCGTTCGATATTGAAAACCGAAGCAGCATGATCGGCATCGCGAAACACATAGGATGCGGTCTGGTAGATGGGCGTGGCGCGCGCTCGTGTCGCTGAATCAGGGTGCTGTCCGGCATGCAGGGACAGCGTATCGAACTTCATGAATTTTCCGGACATGATCGAATCGGAATCTGGATAAGAATTGTTGCGGTCAAGTGGAGTGCAGCAGGTCTCAAATGGTTAACGCCTACGAATTTTAGCGTATGTTGACGGTTGCAAATTATGTCCGAAGGCCGCGGTCGAATTCAGTTGGACTGAATCAGGACGAATCGCAGAACTTGATCTGTCGGTCTGAGGATGGAAAGTTGAGGATTGACAATATCGACAGAGGGTGCATTGCTGGGCAGCCATTGCATGATCAGGCATTATTCGGTTGTGAACTGTGAACTGGCCAGAATTCTATCCATACTCGTAGAAATCTTGTTAATCACATAAAAACAACATTTTATGTTATGTTCCATAAAATCGGCATTGCTGTTAAATGGTGTGCTTTAATATACAGCCATGCCGGAGGGCGCAACAGTGGATACATGCAGCCAACTGGTGAATTTTCCAAACTGTCAAGAATCAAACGGTAGGACTGGAACTGGAAATCGCGCTTTCAGGGCGAATCGAGAATTTGACGGATGCTTACAGGGGCAAGGGAATGAGACCTGATGTGCCGGTGCATGGCACGGGGCTGGGGCTGAGGTTCGAATACATCGAGCAGTTCGCCGAAGCGGTCCCGCCCGGCGTTGATTTTGTAGAAATTACCGCCGAACATTACTTTCGTAGGGGCGGGCTGGTGTTGCGTCAGCTTGAGGCGGTGCTTCAGCAGGTGCCGGCGATCTGCCACGGACTCAATTCCAATCTAGGCGGGTCACATCCGCTGAATGAAGACTATCTGTCGGATATCCGGCGCTTTCTTGATCGCTATGAAATCAATCTGTTCAGCGATCATCTCTGTCACAGCTCGGACGAGGAATGGATGCACAATCTCATGCCGATTCCCTTCACCGAGGAGGCAGTGCGCCACACCGCGCGTCGGATTCGGAGAGTTCAGGAATTTCTTGAGCGGCCTGTTGCCATTGAGAATATCTCCTATCTGGCTGCCCCCGGTCAGCAGATGTCCGAAGTGGAGTTCTATGTTGCGGTGCTGGAGGAGGCTGACTGCCTGGCGATGCTGGATGTGAACAACCTGTATCTCAACAGTCAGAATTTCGGCTACGATGCCGAGTCGCTTGTCGAAGCAATTCCAAACGGACGCATTGCCTATGCGCACATGGCGGGACACGAAGTGGTTGCCCGCGCAAGAAATGGAGAGGAAGACTTGCTGCTCTACGTGGACAGCCACGGTCATTCAATCGCGGACCCGGTGCTCGATCTGCTGGATGCCGCCTATGCGCGGCACGGTGTGTTTCCCGCGTGCGTGGAGCGGGACCAGAACATTCCGCCAGTTTCGGAATTGCTCGCTGAACTCGACGCCATCCGAGAGATTCAATGCCGCCGGCAGCCGCAAGCGGCTGTCGCCTCCCGATGACTGCAAGCGAAGGTCACCAGGCCAAGACAGAATATTCCGTCGCTGAAATTCAGCGGCAGTTCACGCGTTATCTCCGCGATCCGGAAAACTCGCCATTGCCGCCGGGCACCGATGCCGTGTACATGGAGATGTACGCAAGACACTATCGCGACAAGCTCTATCGGGTATTGGAGAATTGGATGTCCGGTCTTGTCGACAGCTTGGGCAAAAAACGCGTGATTGCGTTGCTGAACGAGTATGTCCGTTTGCCGCGCGAGTCGCTTTATGGCGTGTCGTCGTTTGAGGACGCGTTCTGTCGCTGGCTGAAGTCTGAGAGTCAAGCGCTTGAACTGCCTCGCTGGATTCCTGATCTGGCGGACTATTCCCTGGCCATCAAAGAGGTGAATGCTCTTGAGGAAATCTCAGAGGATGGAATTGACTCAGAGGAAGATCTGCTTGCCGGCATACCCGTGTTCAGTGAGCTGGCAAAGCTGCTGTGTTTCGAATGGCCGGTGCATCGGATCGGCGAAGATTTCATTCCCGAAACGAAACCGTTGGAACCCGTCTGGCTCATTGTTTACCGCAACCGGCAGGGCAGATGCAGCTATCTTGAATTGAACCGGCTGGCAGCCGATATTGCGGCTCGTGTTCGAGACAATGTCGACGGCTGCTCCGGCGAAGAGATTCTGATTGAATCAGAATCGGGATTTTCGCTCGCAGAACCCGCTGCGCGGGTGCAGGAGGGAATCGGCATACTCGAAGCTCTGCGAAAACGCGACATCATTCTCGGGGTTCGTGCGTTTGGCTGATTCCGCGGCTTGATCCAGCCAGCAGAATTCGCGTCTGGAAGATTATGGATCAGCAATTCAATATCAGTCTTCATCACCTGCGGACCGATTGGCGCTCCATTGAGAAACGTCTGCCAGCGGAAGGCTCATCGCTTGGTGAACTTCTTGCAGGGCTGACTGGCTATGTTGCGCCGGCCCTGCTTGATCAGGAAGGCTGGCAACCCGTGATCGACGCGGCTCGGCAATGGCCGCCAAGCTGCGCCGCGATTCCCTTCGGATTTGAGATTCAATTGCGCAAACCTCAGCCGCGAGCCGATTTCGGGATCACCCTGACCGCCGAAGGTCTGACCGCGGACTGGATTCGCAATCAGGCGGAAAAGCAGGACGCGCCGCCTTTCATGGTCCGGCTCGCTCATCTGCTCAACACACTCAGAGATGAAGACTCAGCTCTCAAGCGCGAGATCATGCGCATCATGCTTGAGATCGATATCGCTTCTGCAGTCTCGTCGGAGGATCGCAATCCTGGCGTGTTCCTGTACTTTGGCAAGAGTGCAGACGGACGGCCGCGCGATACCGATGCGGTGCTGAGTGCGCTGAACGCGGCTGCCGGCTGGGCCGATGATCCGGCAGAGCTCCGTCTGGCGCGGGATTTCGGCCGCGCCATTCCCGGCGATGTCAACTTCATCTCCCTTGGCGCATTCCCGGGCCGCGGCCGCGGGTTTCGGCTCACCGCAACGGGATTCAGCGATGGGGCTGAGGTTGAGAGTTTTCTGAGTCGCATCGGCTGGCAGGGCCGCTGCGACTTGCTGGCCGAAATGATCGCCAGGATGACGGAACGCGGCGCATTCAGCAAGCTTGGGGTGATGCTTTATGCACGCGGCGGCAGCTTTGAGAGGAAAATCGGGCTGTATCTGCGCCAGGACCAGGCCACCTTGCCGAGCCAGCTTGAGGCATTGGCTGCAGAAGGATGCCTGGCGGAAAAGCTGGCGGGTCTCGATCCCGCCGCAATGCAGCAGGTGATCTTATGGGGGAAGACCGGTGAATTCAGGCTGCTGCGCGGAATCAATCACGTCAAACTGGTGCTGACCGAAACCGGATTTGAGGACATCAAGGCATACTTCGGTCTGGTCTGCGCCTGAATGCAGCGGCCTCAGCCGCGCAGATGACTGGTGCTGCAAGCCAGCTTTCGAAATGCTGGGTCAACCTTCAGGCTTCTGAGCCAGGAAACGTTTCAGGGCAAAGTGCTCATTGCGCAATCCCCGGGCGAATGTGGACCAGGCGCGGTGCCATTCCCGAAGTCCGAGATTGTCAGAACCGGTCAGCAGCCACCATGCTGAGTTCTTCTGGTGGGTTTCAGCGATTCGCATGTTGTAGGCATCGGCACCGTCAAAGCCGGTGAATTCCAATACCTCCAATCCGGCCGCGTGAAGTTTCTGAGTGTAGCTTCTGCGGCTCTCAAGATTCGGCAAGGTCCATGCGCGGCAGTACGGATCAATGTACTGGCGGCAGTCTGCGTTCGTGAAATCATCGGGAATGATGACATCTTCGACAGCCAGCCGTCCGCCGGGCTTGAGGATGCGGCTGACTTCCTGAAGAAATCGGCTCCGGTCACTGAAATGGCAGGCTGCCTCGATACAGATGACAACATCAACCGACCCATCATCAAATGGCAGCGCCTGCGAGCAGTCCGCCCACTGAAAATCCACCTGTTCAGACAGCCCCGCCTGCAGAGCCCGAACTTTGGCGGCTGCGATCTGACGAGGCGTGATATTGACTCCGGTAACCCGACATTGGTGTTTGCTGGCAAGCTGAATCGCGACTGAGCCCAGACCGCATCCGGCGTCGACGACATAATCGCTGCTGCCGATTCCAGCGGGTCCGACGACCGCCTCAGTCATCCGCCGCATGCCGGCTGACCGGGCTTCCGGAATCTGCTCAAGCGCAAGGCCAAGCTCATCCGGCGCCTGACCCGGCTCGAACAGCATGAGGTGGCATTCCCCCACTTTCAGATAGAAATCATGCCAGCGATTGTAGTAGTCGATGACCGATGCTTCGTGATCGGATATCGGTATGGGCGGAGTCTCCCTGACCGGTACAGATTCGGCAATGTTCACAACATAATTCATTTGCTTTTTGACTTTTTTGTTTGCCTTGATTGAATTGAAACGGCGGTTATGCCGAGACGGGGGTTGTGTTGATGAACGCGCAGGTCGCGCATTCGACTTCTTGAGGCTGCTCAGCCCGTGGTTGCCTTAACCCCTGCACACGCGTGGCATTGCCGATGGTTGGGAGAGGTTTGAATCCGGCGTTTCGATTCTGTTCGGTCTCCGCGCCGGATACCGCATCAGCTGTCAGATCAGCCGCAAGCGCCCGTGCCGGTGAGGCAGGCGCCGGCGCTCACCTGCGCCAGATCGCCTTCGTCAAGAATCATCGGTCTGGCCGGCAAAGTCAGATGCACGGTGTTGGAATCATTCTCATGCACCACGATGTTGATGCTGTCCGGCACATCAATTTCAAACTCCCTGCCGATCGCAGAACTGGGGTCCGCAAGCAGCGCGCTTCGAAATTCGGCATCTTCAGACGCCTTCGTAAGAATGGAATTCAATATCTGTTTACGTTCCTGCATTTGATTTTCTCCTTAGTTCTGACAGTTGTCGACCAGCAAGGCGACTGTCTCAGCCAGCCTGACTCAGTCAACTGCAAGCAGTAACGATTCATTCATTACACCGCCGCTTGCTTACGCGAATTGTCGACTCTTTCAAATTCGGTTGTTTTGGGACACAGCCGCGCTGATTTCTGGCTCCATCGTCAAACCCGATATTCAGATCCAACAGGATTCTTGCAAGACTCGGCGCTCGCTGATCCTGTGTTCCAGCATCGGGAATTTCGATAAAAACCTGCAGGCTTGAGGCATGCCCTGTGACAGGCTGGCGCCGGAATCGGCGGCATTCTGAATGAACATCCTCTGTCCCTGAACTCCCTTGCCCGAAATTTTACTCTACCCTTGGCGCTTGCCGCTGAAAATGTTTTCTTTCGAATCGGAAAGATAAATGCAAGAAAATTCACTGCCTGCGCTGGATTTGGAATGTGACCAGCGCTTGATCGACTGGATTGAAATCGCGCCGCGATCCTCAAGCGTCGATTTGAGACACTATAATTGCCGCCTTGAACAGTGCGATGACCGCGTTGCCTGTGTCTCACCCGTCGGGCTTGACAATCTTGAGGTGATGCCGGGCTGAGAATGATTTCCGGCTTGCCTGCGCATCTCAACAAATGCTCTCATTGATTCTTCCGTCGCGATTCCATGGATATCGATAAGTCCCGATTCAACTGGTTTCATCCATTTGTCATTGTTGCCTGTGGCTGTCTGGTCATTCTGATCGGATTCGGCACGCGTTCGACGATGGGCGTTTTTCTGGTGCCGATCACCGAACAGTATGACTGGGGAAGGAGTGTCTTTGCATTCGCGGCGGCGGTGCAGAATCTTTTCTGGGGCTTCTCGCAGCCGTTTTTCGGTGCCATAGCGGACCGCTACGGTTCCGGCCGCGTGATCTTGATTGGCGGACTGTGCTATGTGGCCGGTCTGGGGCTGATGGTCATCTCATCGACGCCGCTTGCCTTTTCGATCTCGAATGGCGCATTGATCGGATTCGGCCTGTCGGGCACGACATTCGCGGTTATCCTGGCGGTCATCTCCCGTTCAGTCGATGAGCGACATCGATCGATGGCGCTTGGCATCGGCGCGGCGGCGGGATCATTCGGTCAGTTCATACTGGTGCCGATCAGCAATGCGCTGATATTGAACTACGGGTGGCAGTCAACGCTGCTCATTCTGGCCTCGCTGATGCTGGCGGTCATTCCACTGGCATTTTTCCTGTCGGGAAAACCGCAGGAGTCAGGCCCTGAGCAGACTCTGCGAGATGCCCTGTCCCAGGCAGCGAGGCATTCAGGCTACATTTACCTGACGGCAGGATTTTTCGTGTGCGGCTTTCAGGTGACCTTCATCGGCATACATCTTCCGGCATACCTGACTGACATCGGGCTTTCAAGCAGCATCGGCGCGTGGGCGCTGTCGCTTGTGGGACTGTTCAATCTTTTCGGAACCCTGATCGCCGGCTACATGGGCGGCAGAATGACCAAGAAAAGCATACTCAGCGCAATCTATATGGGGCGTGCTATTGTCATCTCAATTTTCGTGCTGCTGCCGCCGTCGCCGGTCTCTGCGCTGATTTTCGCCGCCGCCATGGGTATACTCTGGCTCGCGACGGTTCCGCTGACATCGGGAATCGTCGGTCAGATTTTCGGCCCGCGCTATCTGGGTACGCTGTTCGGCATTGTGTTCTTCAGTCATCAGATCGGAAGCTTCCTGGGAGTGTGGTGGGGCGGCGTGCTGTTTGACACCACTCAGTCTTATGAGGTCGTCTGGTGGATCTGTGTCGCACTGGGTGTCGTTGCGGCGATACTTCACTGGCCGATCGACGAGCGGCCGATATGGAAAACTTTGAAACCGGCTTCCGAGTCGGCTTGACACCTGATCAACATCTAATCAAACTGAGGTAGAGCGTGAGCATTCGAAATATCAATTCAGTTACTGTACTGGGTGCCGGAACGATGGGAAGCGGCATTGCCGCGGCCTGCGCATCGGCGGGCTGCAAGACCAATCTTTTGGATATTTCTCAAGAACTGGCGGAGCGGGGCAAGCAGAGCATGCTGCTGGGCCGCGCGCCGATGCTGGATGATCCAAACGCGACGGAACTCATTGCAACCGGCAGCTTCGAGGACTCTCTCGAACTCGCGTCCGATTCGGACTGGATCTGCGAGGCGATTGTCGAGGATCTGAAAGCGAAGCGCAGCATGTTTTCCAAGCTTGAGCCCGTCAGGAAGGACGGCTCCATAGTCACAACCAACACTTCAGGGATTCCGCTGCAGTCGATCTACGAGGGCATGCCGACGCGGTTCCAGAACGATATCGCGGTGACGCACTTTTTCAATCCGGTCAAAGTGATGCGCCTGCTTGAGGTGGTGCCGGGTGAGCATACTTCACCGGATGTCATCGAATCGCTGGCTGCGTTCGCCAGGGGCCAATTGGGCAAAGGCGTGGTTTACGCCAAGGACACGGTCAATTTCATCGGCAACCGAATCGGCTGTTTCTGGATGCTGGCCGGTTTTCACAAGGGCCGAGAGGCGCGTCAGAACGGACTGTCTGTCGAGCGGATTGACGCGCTGATGTCAGCTGCGCTCGGCATTCCGTCAACCGGGCTCTACGGCCTGATCGATTTGGTTGGACTTGACGTGATGCAGCTGGTTGCAGCCAATTTGGACAACAATCTGCCGGCCGAGGATGATGGAAGGAAATACCTTGCGTTTCCACCGGAAGAGCGCGCCATGCATGATTCGGGACAGCTGGGCCGAAAGACCGGCGGCGGATTCTACCGAATGCTGAAAAACGACGATGGCAGCCGGTTGAAGCAGATGTACGACCCCTCAAGCGGCGGCTGGACCGATGCGGCCAGAACTTGTGTGGATCAGGAAGCGAAGAATTTGATGTTCAGTTCAGACGCCGAAGGCGCATTTGTCTGGAACCTGATTTCAGAGACGCTGAGCTATGCGGCAGACCTGGTGCCCGAAATCTCGAACGACATTGTCAATGTTGACCGCGCGATGCGCTGGGGATTCAACTGGAGGATGGGTCCCTTCGAACTGCTGGATCACTTCGGCCCCGACGATGTCACCAGCCGGCTTGAAAGCGAGGGCCGCAAGGTTCCGAACATGCTCGATGTGCTGCGCTCTAGCGGTCAGGATTCTTTCTATTCGCAGTCAGGCGCGCGCTATCTGGGAACTGACGGCGAAACTCGCGAGGTTCCAGAAGAGTGAGTCTGCCAAGTGCAGAAGCGCCTGAATCGCGCAGACCGCCGAAAGCCGCGTGTGCCAGTCAGACCCAGTAGCTCAGTCCGGTCATCACCTTTGACATGCCGCGCATCAAGCCTTTGACAGGCTGCGGCAAGGGTATCGCACCCGCCTGTTCCGCTGTTGTCGCGTGCTTCAGTTCATCCTCGCGCATCTGGGCGATAATGCTGCGACTGCTTTGATCCTGGGCCGGCAGCCGGTCCAGATGCCGGTCGAGGTGATCGGCAACCTGGTATTCCGTTTCAGCAAGAAACGCGGCGCTGACGCGGTCCCCCATGAGACCGGCGACAGCCCCGATTGCGTAGGCGCCGGAGTAGAAGAACGGATTCAGCCGGCTGGTTTTGCCGTCCAATGACGCAATGCGCTCCTCGCACCATGCGAGGTGATCATTCTCCTCACTGGCAGCCTGCTGGAACTTGTCTCGAAGGTCGGCAGATCGGGCAGTCAGCGACTGGCCCTGGTAAAGCGCCTGCGCGCAGACTTCACCGGTGTGATTGACCCGCATCAGACGAGCCGACTCCTTTTTTTCCGCATCATTCAGATGATCGGCATTCAACGGCGACGCGGGAGACGGTCGAGCCGCCTGCGGCTTCGCTCCAAGCGTTCGCAGCATGTTGTCTGCATGCCCGATGAGTCGGTCACTCAGCGTGTATCGGCGTTCCATGTCGTATTCGCAGCAATTCAGATCAGTTCAGGAATGATAACCGATGGCTATAATAAAAATCCCCATTCTGCATCGTTCGAAGAGGATTTCTAGATGGCATCAGCGGCGGAAATTGTGAACGCTGACGAAGCATTGGCGGCTGAACTGCGATCAATAGTCGGTTCCGATTCGGTATTGACTGAAACGGAAGCGCTGAGGCCGTTTGAGTGTGACGGGCTGACCGCTTATCGCAAGCTTCCGCTCATGGTTGTGCTGCCTTCCTCAATCGAGCAGGTTCAGGCTGTGATGAAAGCCTGCTCAGCCAGAAAAGTTCCAGTTGTGACGAGAGGCGCCGGTACCGGACTGTCAGGCGGAGCCCTGCCGCTTCCAGATGGCGTGCTTCTCAGTCTGACCCGAATGAACAGAATCTTGAAGATTGACGAGCGTGCAAGAACAGCACGGGTTGAACCCGGCGTTACCAACCTCGCGATCTCTGAGGCAGTGCGTCATCTCGGGCTCTACTACGCGCCTGATCCATCGTCTCAGATTGCCTGCTCGATCGGCGGCAATGTCGCGGAGAACTCCGGCGGTGTGCACTGCCTCAAATACGGACTGACCGTGCACAACATCATGCAGCTGAAAGTGGTCACCGTCGATGGCCAGCTGATGATTGTGGGCGGTGAGGGTCTGGATTCAGCAGGATTCGATCTGCTTGCCCTGATGACCGGTTCGGAAGGCATGCTGGGGGTTGTGGTTGAGGTGCTGGTCAAGCTGCTGCCCATACCGCCTGTCGCACAGGTTGTGATGGCTGCCTTTGACGAGCTTGAAAAAGCGGGAGACGCGGTTGCTGCGGTGATCGGTGAAGGAGTGTTGCCTGCCGGTCTTGAGATGATGGACAATTACGCCATTGTCGCAGCCGAAGATTTTGTCCACGCAGGCTATCCGGTCGATGCCGCGGCGATTCTGCTGTGCGAGCTTGACGGAACGGCTGAAGAGGTTGAAGCGCAGATTGAGAAGGTCGAGAGCATTTTCCGCACTCAAGGGGCAACCGGCACCTGGGTGGCCCGAGATGCGGAGATGCGCAACCGATTCTGGTCCGGCCGCAAGGCGGCGTTTCCAGCGGTGGGTCGAATCTCACCGGACTATTATTGCATCGACGGCACCATACCGCGGCGCGAGCTTGGCAAGGTTCTGAGGCGGACTGCCGAGCTGTCCAAGGAGTTCGGTCTCAGGGTGGCGAATGTGTTTCATGCCGGCGACGGCAATCTTCACCCTCTGATTCTGTATGACGCAAACGTTGAGGGCGAGCTCGAGAAGACCGAAGAGCTCGGCAACCGAATTCTTGAGCTGTGCGTTGAAGCGGGCGGCACCGTAACCGGAGAGCACGGTGTCGGGGTTGAGAAGCTTCGCCCCATGTGCCTGCAGTTTGAAGATGCCGAGCTGGAGCAGTTCCATCAGCTCAAGGCGGCGCTGGATCCCCATACGCTGCTGAATCCGGGCAAGGCGGTGCCCACACTGGCGCGCTGCGCCGAATTCGGCGCGATGCATGTTCACAAAGGCAATATTCCGCACCGCGATCTTGAGCGATTCTGACTTGGTTGAGAACGATTCCACGAAGCCTCTGATCGAGGCCGTCAAGGCGGCTTACCAGAATTCTGAAACCCTTCGGATTCGAGGCGCCGGCACCAAATTCTTCTATGGCAATCCGGTGGCTGGCAAGCTGCTGGATGTGAGCCGGCATTCTGGAGTGACCTCCTATGAACCGTCGGAACTGGTGATCACCGCAAGAGCCGGCACCCGCTTGTCCGAGATCGACCGGATTCTGAAGGAGTCGCGCCAGATTCTGGCGTTCGAGCCGCCGCGGTTCGGTCAGAATGCGACTTTGGGCGGAACTGTCGCGTGTGGATTCTCGGGCCCTCGCAGACCGTTCACCGGAGCGGCGCGCGACTTCGTTCTCGGTGTCAGCTGCATAAACGGCAAAGGTGAGTACCTGTCATTCGGCGGACAGGTCATCAAGAATGTCGCCGGCTACGATGTGTCCCGACTGATGGCCGGCGCGCTCGGTGCATTGGGTGTCATCTGCGAAGTCTCGCTGAAAGTGCTGCCTCAGCCCGAAATGGAGATTACTTTGGTTTTGGAACTTGATGAAAGCGCGGCGATCGCCGAGATGCTGCGGCTGATGCGGTTACCGTTGCCGATTTCAGGATTGAGCTATTGGAAGGGGCTGTTCAGGGTCCGGCTGTCGGGAACGCAGAATGGTGTCAGTGCGGCGCGATCACAGATCGGCGGTGAGATTGATGAGGCCGGAGCCGATTACTGGCATGATCTGAAGGAGCATCGGCTGAATTTCTTCAATCGCAATCAGTCTCTCTGGCGGCTGTCTGTCGGCGCAACGGCCCCGCCGCTGAAGCTGGCGGACGATTGCCTGATGGACTGGGGCGGTGCGTTGCGCTGGGTCTACACCGACAGCGCGCCCGACTCGGTGTTTGACGAGGCGCGAAGACTTGGAGGACATGCAACCATGTTCAGGCCGAATTCAGACTGGCCGACTGGACGCTTCACACCGATTGACGAGCTGAAGGCAGGCATGCACTCCCGATTGAAGTCGGCGTTCGATCCGCAGGGAATCCTGAACCCGGGCATCATGTATGCGGACTGCTGATTTTGCATTCGCACCTGAATCTTACGGACGACAATGCAGACTCATCTGACTGAATCCATTCTATACACTCCCGAGGGACAGGTCGCGGAATCGATCCTTCGAAAGTGCGTGCACTGTGGATTCTGCACTGCAACCTGTCCGACTTATCTGTTGCTGGGGAACGAGCTGGATGGTCCGCGCGGGCGCATCTACCTGATGAAGCAGGTGCTGGAAGGAGAGCGTGCGACCGAGCGGACGCAGCTGCACCTGGACCGATGCCTGACATGCCGGTCCTGTGAGACAACCTGTCCGTCAGGAGTGGAATACGGAAAACTGCTGGACATCGGACGCGATCTGGTGGGTCAGCAGGTGCCTCGCAGCTTCGCTGAACGGATTGTGCGAGGCGCGCTCAAGCTGCTCATTCCAAATGCATTCCTGACTAGTGCGATGCTGTGGTGCGGGCGCATGGTCAAACCCGCGCTGCCCAGATTTCTCAAAAAGAAAGTTCCATCCTACCAGCGGGCCAAGCCATGGCCGAAGACACAGCATGAACGCAGAATGATTATTCATCAAGGCTGCATTCAGCGAGCCGCCAAACCCGCCATCAACGCGGCAGCCGCGCGGTTTCTTGATACCCATTCGATCAGTGCGATTCAAACGGATGATGCCTGCTGCGGCGCGTTGGGACTGCATCTCGGTGACCGGAAATTTCTAGAACGATATGCCAGGCGGAATATCGATGCGTGGTGGCCGCAGATTGAGACGGGTGCAGAAGCGATAGTATCGACCGCCAGCGGCTGCGGAGTCACCATCAAGGAGTACGGCTATCTGCTGGGAAATGATCCCGACTATGTCGAGAAAGCGAAGCGGGTTGCCGAAATGGTGCTGGATATCTCCGAGGTGAACGGTGACCTGGCTGCCAGTCCGTCCAGAACACGCTATGACAAAGTCGCGTTTCAGTCCCCCTGCACCTTGCAGCATGGTCAGAAAATCGTTCATTCGGTAGAGAGCATTCTGCACCGGCACGGTATCGAGACGACTCCGGTCGCAAATGGTCACTTGTGCTGCGGCTCGGCTGGTGTCTACTCACTGATGCAGCCCGAAATCTCGCAGCAGCTGCTGGACAGCAAACTGTCCGCGCTGCAGCAGGGCGCGCCGCAGTGTATTGTCACCGCAAACATCGGCTGCTTGATGCACCTGGAGACTCAGGCTGATGTGCCGGTGAAACACTGGGTTGAAGTCGTTGCACCGGACTGACGCGCATGAGATAATCATTCCCAGCAACCAGCAGATAGAAGAGATGGATATGAATTTCAATCTGATCCAATGGACCGATACTTTCCTGAAAGACTTTGATGCGGGCCGGCGGTTTTATTCTGAACTGTTCGACTGGCAGTTTGTTGATCAGTACGACAATGATCAGCTGGTTTACTCCATCGCCTGCCTGAATTCAGCTGAAGAATCGTTGAACGGCGCGATTGTCGCGGGGGTCGGACCCTGCAGCGAACCCCTGCCCGGCGGTGTGCCGTGGAACTGGGGTGTCTATGTGCTGGTTGAGAATGTTGAAGATAAGATTGACAGGGTCATTGCCGCAGGCGGACGGATTTGCAAGGAGCCGATGGATGTGATGGAGGCTGGTCGCATGGCTGTCTGCTTGGACACGGGCGGCACAGTCATTCATTTGTGGCAGCCGCTGGCCCATGCGGGCGCCGATGTCGGTGATGTTCCCAATGCGGTTTGCTGGGTTGAGCTGTCGAGTGCAGATGTACAGCAGTCCATTGCGTTTTATGGTGACGTGTTTGGCTGGTCAGCGAAGGAGCATCATGTGAACGATAAAACATATTGGCAGTTCATGGCGGGTGACAGCATCGTTGGCGGCATGCATGATCGGGTCGAAGAGGTGGGCGGTCAATTGATATGGATGCCTTATTTCAAGTCCATAGATGTAGATGCCCAGCTGGATACCTGCATGCGTCTGGGCGGGACTGTCGTTCTGAGTCCGATCAGCGAGGCTGGCATCGGTAAATTCGCGATTGTGACGGACCCGGAAAACAATATGTTCGGTCTGGCGGAATTCGGGTGATGCCCGCTCGCTGCTGCATGCATTCAACCACAGATCCAGTCAAGGAAAATTTGAAATGAAGTTCATGACCTACAACATTCAATTCGGCCGCGGTCTGGACGGTGTCTGCGACCTTGACCGAATCGCCCGCACCGTTGAGAGCGCGGATGTGATTGCGCTGCAGGAGGTGGAGCGGTATTTTCCGCGCTCGGGTGAGGTGGATCAGGTTCAAGAATTGGCAAAAAGGCTCAAATACCACCACTGGGTGTATGGCGCCGGGGTTGACATCTCGGCCGATGAGACGCTACCTGACGGCAAAGTGATTCATCGGCGCCGGCAGTTCGGAAATATGCTGCTGTCAAGAACTCCGATCATCACTTCGCGTCATCACCTGCTCCCCAAATACGCTTCCGTCGGTCCGCTCAGCATCCAGCGCAGCGCGCTGGAAGGTGTCATTGACTGCGCTGGACATCGGATTCGCGTCTATTCCATCCACCTCACACACATCAGCTCCGCGGTGCGGCTGGAGCAGATCGATCGGATTCTGGATATCGATCAGAATGCGGTCAGAGAGGGCGGGCCGATTGCAGGCAGGCTGCCGAAAACTGACTTTGCGGGGCAGGCGGATGTGTCGACGCTGCCTCGAGAGTCCATTATGATGGGGGACTTCAATTTCACCCCGGATTCCGAGGAATACTCCCGCATCGTCGGCATCCGCTCCGACTACGGCGGCCGCGTGATCAATCCAGAGGGCTTTGTCGATGCCTGGAAAGTGGCCGGCAACTCAGAGATGTCCGGGGTGACCGCGGAGCGGCGCGGCAAAGACGTGCGAATGGACTATTGCTTTGTGCGCCACTCGCTCAGCCACCGAATCCGCAAGGTGAGGATTCACACCGGCGCGGACGGCTCCGATCACAAGCCGGTATCGATGACACTGAAATTCTAGCCGGCCGCGTCCAGCTGGCCGGCTGACTTTGATTTTCTGTAAGAAGCCACGCGGATCGCGATCCGTTCGTACAGCGTGAGAACTGCGGGTATGAAAAACAGAACCAGCAGCGCTGAGAACCCCAATCCGAAAATCAGTGTGGCGACCATCGGGATCAGAAACTGGGCTTGAGTCGAGGTCTCGAAAAGAAGCGGCAGCAGTCCGACGATCGTTGTCAGGCTCGCCAGAAAGACCGGGCGCAGCCGCTGACAGCCTGCATCGATCATCGCCTCCACAGGCGGCTGTCCAGCTTCGCGGTTGTTCTTGTAATAGACGACCAGCACAATGGCATTGTTGACCACGATTCCGGACAGTCCGATCAGCCCCATCATTGTGATGATCGTTACCGGCAGACCGAGGAAGAAGTGCCCCCAGGCGGCGCCGACGACACCGAAGGGGATCGCCAGCATCACAAAAAACGGCCAGCTGTAGGAGCCGAAAATCCACGCCAGCGTCAGGTATATAAGGAGCAGTGCGATCATCGCGCCGTTTTTCATCGACGTTTCGGTTCTTTCCTGATCCTCCTGGCGGGCGCCGACACCCCACTCCACCTGGTAGAGCCGCATGATTTCGGGCCGAACCTCAGACTCAAGGGTCTGCGAGATTCTCGCGGCATTCGCGACTGAGCTGTCGACACTGGCCACCACTTCAATGTTGAACTCGCCCTTGGCATGGGATATCTCGTCAAATCCTCGGGCCGATTCGATCACCACAACATCAAGCAGCGGTATGGACTCTCCGGACGACAGGATGATGTGCATGTTCTCCAGTTCGCTGAGCCGGTTTCTTTCCGCTTCAGGCAGTGACAGATTGACTTCAATATCCTGATACTGAGTTGTGAAAGACTGCAGCTGCAATCCCTCAACAGAAGATCTCAGCTGCCGGCTCACATCGTTTACTGTCAGGCCAAGCGAATGGCCCAGCGGGGTGAGTGTCAGGATCTGCTGCTGCCGGCCGAAATTTGTGTCGTCCGAGACACCGAAAACACCCGGTGTATTCTCAAGATAGTCGATCAGCGCCAGCGCCGCGTTCTTGGTCTCGAATTTCGACTCGCCGCTCAGCCGGACTTCAATATCGCGTCCGGGCGGGCCCGCGGTCGGTGATCTTGCAACCAGATTCTCAAGCCCGGGCACGTAGTCAAGCCGATCGCGCCAGCTTCTCAGAAATGTGCTGGTTCGTATCTCTCTCAGGTCCGACTGAATCAGCTCGACACCGACTGAGCCCAGGTTGGGGCCGCGCTTGCTGACCTGGCCCGGCTCGCGGCTGCTGGTCGCGCCATGCAGGATGAACGAGCTCGAGATCAGACCACCGCCGAATTCCTCTTCAGTCTCAAACAGCGCATCTTCGACGATCTCAAGATATTCATTGACAGTCTCCTCAGGCGTGCCTGCGCTGAAGGTGACATTGACCCACATTGAATTCAGCTCAGGGGTTGGAAAGAAACTGTAGTTGAGTCTTCCGGATGTGAAAAGTCCGGCTGTCAGGACCAGGCACGCCACGCCGATGGCGATGGTGGTGAACGGGTTGTTGACCGCCAATGTCAGCAAGCTGCGATAGACGGTGTCGCGGAACTTCGTGAAGTAGCGGTCAACAAACGAGCGTCTCAGCGTCTTGCCTTTTCTGGCGATGCTTTCGAACGAGGCGCGAAGATGCCCCGGCAGAATCAGAAATGCCTCGACCAGCGAGGCGGCGACGACGCAGATGACAACGATCGCAATGTTGGACAGAAAAGTGCCCATGATTCCGGCCACCACCACGACGGGCACAAAAGCGAAAATAGTGGTCAGCGAAGCCGCAAGTATGGGCAGAAACATGCGTCTGGCCGCCCGATACGCCGCGTCGACCGGCGATGGGTCTCTGACATAGTTGGTCAGCGCCGACTCCCCCACGACAATGGCGTCATCGACGATGATGCCAATCGTCATGATGAACGCGAACAGGGTGATCATGTTCAGGGTGCCGCCCAGAAGATAAAGAACCGTCACCGCGCCCATCAGCGATATCGGTATGCCGGCCGCAACCCAGAACGCCACGCGCGGGTTGAGGAACAGGTAAAGCACGATCAGGACCAGAACAAGTCCGGCGATTCCATTGTTGACAAGCACTCCGATTCGGTCCCGCAGTGCGATCGAGGCATCGTCGAATATGGCGATCTCCACCCCCGGTGACAGTGTCGGCCGGGTCTCTTCCAGCCACTGGTACAGAATATTGGCGCTTTTGAGCGTGTCACTGGTGGTCTGGCGCTTCAGAGTCAGGTACACGACCGGCTTGTCGCTGTAGCTCAGCGAGACCTGCTCGGGCTTTGGCTGCTGCTGGATGGTCGCAATGTCCGACAGGACGATGAAACGGCCATTGGAATCCGCGATGATCGGCACATCCTCAAACGACAGCTCTGAGCGCCGCTGATCGACGATGCGCAGCTCCCGGCCGACATCATTGCGGCCCAGAATTCCGATTGACGTATCGCGGGAGTGAGCGCGGATTCGATCGCCGATCTGGTTGAGAGACAGTCCCAGATCGCGCAGAGTCTGGCCCGGAACCTGAATTGAGATCTCTTCCTGCGGCAGGCCGGAAATATCGACTTTGCCGATGCCTCGGGCCAGCAGCTCGTCCTTGAACTGGTTGGCGAGAATCCGAAGCTGACTCATCGAGTTGCCCGACACAAACAGTTTCGCGATCGACTCGTAATTGACGATTTCGGTGATGATGGGACGCTCGGCATCGTCCGGCAGATCAGGAACAATTCGGTCCACGGTGCTTTTGACATCGTCAGTGGCGGCGCTGACATCAGTGCCCTCATGGAACTCCAGAAAAATTCTCGACACGCCATAGGCGGAAGTCGACTGCATGTCCTTGAGATTGTCGGTGTTCTTGAGCTCCAGCTCAAGACGGTTGGTGACAGACCGTTCCACATCCTCGGCTGACGCGCCCGGCCAGGCGACTGTAACGCTGGTGTAGTAGAGCGAGACATCCGGGAAGAACTGGATGTTGATGCGCGAGACCACGTAGGCGCCGACTGCCAGAAACACCACCATGATGATGTTCATGGCAACCGGATGGGTTACGAATATCTGGATCAGGCTCTTGCGTTCCATGTCAGCCAACCGCGCCGTCGCTGGACAAGCCGCTTATTCCGAATCCGAAACGGTCACCACCAGACCGCTGCTGGCATTCGACAGCTGTGTGACGAGCACGAGATCACCGTCGCTCAGCTGATCGCTGGTGGCAACGACCCGGATTTCCTCGCCCTGCTGAATCTTGCCATGTCTGTCGATCTCGATCCGCTGCAGCTGGTCTGATTCGATCTTGAAAGCGTTGTTGGAGCCGTAGACAGCTTGGTACGGCAATGCGATTGCATCGGCAATCGGCGCCAGCGACAGGTCGAGACTGACCGAACGGCCAAGCTCGGGATAGGTTGAATTCTCAACCAGATGAAAATAGGCGTCGATTCCGCCGCGCCCCGGGTCCACGGTGGTGCCGAGCCGATTCAGCTTGAGATGCAGCCGCTCACCGTCGAGCTCAGCGCTTGCCTCAAGCGAGCCATGCTCGCGGATGGTCTTTCGGACCTGCTCGATGTAGCGATTGGGAATCAGGGTTCGAACTTCCGTCCGAGTCTGATCATACATGTCCACCAGCGCTGAGCCGTTTCTCACCCTGCTTCCGATCGCGACATGGACCGCCGTGATGCGGCCGTCATAAGGGGCGGCGATGATTGTTTCCTCAAGATCGAGGCGGGCTTTGTCCAGGCTCGCGCTGGCGCGCTGCAGTTCTGCTTCCAGCACTGCGACGCGGCTTGAGTACTCCCGAATCGCCGCGCGGCGCGAAGTGACGGCCAGCCGCGCCTGCTGCTCTGAACGTTCAGCGGTATCGAATTCAGCCTGGGAGATGACATTCCGGCTCTTCAGCGTGTCATATCGGGCGAGTGATTCAGTTGACAGCTCCCGCAATCGCTCTTCATGCGCCAGAATTTCCCTGTCGGTTTCGAGCCTTTGCGCCTCGCGGTCGATTGAAGCCTTGATTCTGGCAACATCCGCTTCAAACTGCCGCACCTGAGTCTCGATTGTCTGAGAGTCAAGCTGCACCAGCACATCGCCTTTTGCGACCGATTGGCCGGGCAGAACGCGGACCTCGACGACTTCCGCGTCGAGTATCGAGCTCAAGATTGAGTTTGAGGGGGTGACGATGCGGCCGAAGAGATTCGCTGTCGGCACCAGCACCTGCTTGCTGACAGTCTGCGCGTCAACCAGCCATTCCCGAGCCTCGGGGATTTCAGGTGTCGCCTCCGGCTCGTCAACTTTCAGCATCCCGAATCCTGCCACCGCAATGCCGATGATTCCAATGGGCAGCAGAAATTTTAGAATACGTCGAATCATGTTCTAGTTCACCGACGACTTCGAATGAAGGTCATAGAATCTGTGATCAAGTGTCCCTACTTCGCTGACTCCCGTCAATTCAGTCAATAATTGCGCGATCAGCCGCTCAATCTATTATCTGCGATTCAAACAGACGCTACATGCATAAATTCTGACATGTGAAAATACAATATAGGCAGGCGAATTTCGAGAATGGGGCCGTTAGCTCAGTTGGCAGAGCAGTTGACTCTTAATCAATTGGTCCGGGGTTCGAATCCCTGACGGCCCACCAGCCAATTCAAACCATGTCGACGAGCGTGTGTACCGATGCATCCGTTGGTAGTCGGAGCCAACGATTACCGATACGACTTTTGCAGGCTGCTGTAGACACTTGATCGTTGCACGGCTATCCTGAACTTTGTGTAGATAAACATGATTAATTTTAAGGCACTAAGTAGAGAGAATGAACTCAAGTATGGCACCGATATCGGTCGCATTGGTGACATGCTACTTGCCAATCGCTACTCCGACCGGTGGCACTTCATTTACGAGCTTCTGCAGAATGCCGAGGATGCGCTGAAGCGTCGTCCATCGGACTGGAAAAAACGGACTGTCAGGTTCGAACTGACTAAGACCCAGTTAACAGTGTCACATTTTGGCGAAGAATTTACAGAGGATGACGTGCGTGGAATTTGTGGAATCGATGAAGGCACGAAAGACATCACCGAAATTGGGCGTTTCGGAATCGGTTTCAAGTCGGTAAATACCTACACAGATAGTCCGATAGTACATTCCGGATTGAACCATTTCAAAATAGATCGATACGTCCATCCTGTTAAAGTTGCGCCTATAGAATTAGAAGATGAAGAGACAAGGATTATCTTGCCTTTTGGAAAGGAGGACGACAGCGCAACTGAAGAAATTTTGAACGCACTCAAGCGACTTGGAATGAGAACAGTGCTTTTTCTTCGGCAAATCGAGGAGATCAAGTGGTCGTTTATAGGTACAGAAAAAGGTACGTATTCACGAGATCCAAGGATTCAGCTTGGGCATGGAGCGGAACGAGTTGCCGTTTCAAACAAAGTTATAGGCGGACCTAACGTTCAGAACGAAAACTGGATCGTGTTTTCGGAGTGCGTTACAGACAGTGATAGCGGTAAGGAGGTGGGTTGCATAGAACTGGCTTTTTTGGCGAAGTTCGATTCCGATTCTCCCCTTCGAGTAATCCCGTCAACAGATACCGGGCTTGTTGTGTATTTTCCCACCATCGTGCAAACTAATCTCAATTTCCTGATCCAAGGTCCTTACCAAACAACACCAAGTCGAGACAACATCAAGCGATACGAACAATGGAATCTTAATCTGGTTGACATGACCGCGAAATTGTTTGTCGTCGCACTTAAAGGATTGCGTGAGTTGGGCGTGTTGGATTCCAGCGCACTGCAATTGCTTCCACTTGATCTTGAGAAATTTGGTGAAGATAACATGTTCCAACCAATGTTTGAAGAGACTAGGGCCGCGCTGCAACAGTATCGTCTTCTCCCAACGCACGAAAAAGGTTATGTCAGAGCAAACCACGCTATGCTGGCGCGCGGAGGAGAGTTACGAACGTTATTGGATTCGAAACAACTCTCGGAAATTTTCAATAAATCAAAGAAGAATCTCCAATGGCTAGACGAAAACATTACCCAAGACCGTGCACAGACACTTCACCGTTATCTCATCAATGTCCTCAATGTGCAGGAGGTCACCCCGGAAGACATAGTGTTCAAATTCGATACTTCATTCCTTGAAAAACAGTCGGATGCTTGGATTGAACAACTCTACATTTTCCTTTCGAAACAACTCGCACTGCGAAAACAAATCAAGTTCAAGGCTCTTCCTTTATTACGTTTGGAGGACGGATCTCATGTTCCAATTGAAGATGACGATGGAAAAGTTCAAGTTTTTCTTCCCAGTGACAAGAAAACGGATTTTAAAACCGTTAGCAAAAAAATCTGCCAAACCGAAGAGGCACGTAATTTTCTCGAACAGGTTGGAGTTTCAGAGCCTGACCTAATAGATGATGTCATTTTCAATGTGCTACCCAAGTATAAGCCTGGTGTGCTTCCTTCAGATCAAGAATATCAGTCAGATTTGCAGCGAATTCTTGACGCATATGAAACTGATTCAGTGGAAAGACGTGAGAGTCTCTTGAAAAATTTGCAGAATGCGTCGTTTGTCAGAGCCGTAGATGCCGCTTCAAAAAAAATCGTATTCGCTCGACCGAAGGAGATTTACATTGCGTCGAAGCGTTTGAGTAAACTTTTCAAAGGGGTTCACGGAGTACTCTTGAGATCAAATGTCCAGTTACTTTCGACTGAAAAAGGTCGTAACTTGCTTGTGGCGGCGGGTGCTGCGCGCTACTTGCAACCAGAAGAGTTCCAAAATCGGAAACGATTTTCTGAGAAAGAAGCCCAAGAAATGCGAAAGCGTAAAGGATGGGAAGGAAGTACATGGAATGAGTATTTTTGTGATCGAAAGATACGCGGTTTAGATGAATTGCTTAATCTCATTCCTAAACTCAAAGTTTCAAGAGCACGACGTAAGGCTAGCCTTTTGTGGGATGCACTTTGCGACCTTGAAAAACAATCGGGCGAGACTGCATTTCAAGGTACTTACAAGTGGTTTTACCAAAAGGAAAGGAAATGTAGTTTCGACGCAGCATTTGTTAAAAATTTGTGTAGCACTCAATGGATAGTTGGAAAGGATGATGCATTTCATTCACCTACCGAACTGAATTTCGAACATCTTGATTGGCAAGAAAACCATGTGTTAAGGGAAAAACTAAAATTCAAACCAAGCGACCTTGATCAGTTGGCCGAGAAAGCAGGCATTGAGCCAAATGTCCTTACTCTGCTCCGTAGGTATAAATTGACGACTGAAGCGCAATTCATGGAGTTACTTGGAAGATATGAGAGCAGTAAAAAGCCCGACGAACCGGGTATTCCAAGAAATGGCGCAAAAGCGGATTCCAACAATAACGGAGATTCTTCCGCAATTACTAATGGTGGCTCAACTTCAGAAGGGCGTTCAAGGAACGGTACCAAGACATTGAGTCCTCGACCGCCCAAACCGATAACTTATATTGAAGTGGATGCCACAGATGACGTATCCCAAGTAAGTGGTGAAATTCAAGCAAGGAAAATCGAACTAGAGGATTACGGGATCAAATGCATTATTGAACAAGAGCCTAAGCTGAATCGAACAGCCAAAAACAATCCCGGATTTGATCTTGTCGAAAGGGACGCTGCGGGCCACGATTTACGGTGGATTGAAGTGAAGGCGATAAGCGGAGCGTTCAATGGCAATTGGGTTGTGCTTTCCCGTACTCAGTTTCAAATGGCGATGGATTACGGTGAAAATTATTGGCTTTATGTGGTCGAGCACGCTGAAAATCCCGACCAGGTAAACATTATTCGAATTCAAGACCCGGCAGGCAAGTCTAAGAATTTCATATTTGACTACGGATGGGAAAAACTCGCAACGGAAATGTCATGAACCTGACAGAAACTCAACGCAAGGCCGTGGAAATTGGTCTGACAAACATGCAACTGATCGCCTGTGCAGGATCTGGAAAGACAGAGGTTGTAGCGAGACGCGTTGTCAGGCTCTTGTCGCAAACTGGACAAGAGTCATTGAAGCCCGAGAACATAATCGCTTTCACATTTACGGAGAAGGCGGCTGTTGAACTAAAAGATCGAATCATCAAAAGGACGCGGGAAAAGTTAGGTAAAGTTACGGGAATGGTCGAGATGTTCGTTGGAACAATTCACGCATACTGTCTTGATCTCTTAAAAACAGAAGATCACAAGTTCCTGAAATACGATGTCCTCAGCGATGTTCAGCAGACGCTTTTTGTCAATCGCAACTCTCGAAAATCCGGTTTGACAAAATCAACTGATTTGAAGAATTCCCCACTTCAACGCTACAAAGATACAGGCAATTACATCAGTGCCCTATCCATCCTTAGAGAAGCAAATCTGGAATTAGACAATCTATCCAACTGTTCAATCATGGAAGGTTTGGAATGCTATCAATCGCTCCTAGAAGAGAATCGTTTTCTTGACTACTCCTCAATTCTCGCAGAAGCGGAACAGATGCTTCGCAACAACAAAGACGTTCGAGCACGTTTAAGTCAGCGTGTCGAATATGTCATTGTTGATGAATATCAAGACATAAACCCTGTTCAGGAGTCGATTATCCGATCACTGCACGAAATTGGTGCAAAAGTTTGCGTAGTCGGAGACGATGATCAAACCATTTATCAATGGCGCGGAAGCGATGTACAAAATATTTTAGAGTTTGAAAGTCGCTATCCAAATGTTGAGCAGATTTGGTTGGAGGAAAACTTTCGGTCTAGTGAGCGCATCATTGATGTTGCACAAGCATTCATAAAACAAAATTCCAACAGACTGCAGAAATCAATGAAACCTAGAGGCAGTCAAACTTATCACGATGGAGACATCGTTGCTTTGAATTTTGACTCACCTGCAGAAGAAGCTGAGCACATCGCCGAAACAATTTGTTCGTTGTGCGGCGTAGCATTTGAAGAGAATGGTCAATCTCGTGGCCTTTCTTGGTCTGATATGGCCATACTTCTGCGAAGCGTAAGAAACAACGGCGAATCAATTATTGAAGCATTGAAAGCTGCAAAGATTCCATATGTAGTCACCGGAATGACCAATCTGTTTGACACACTTGAAGCGGACGCATCACGTCAGCTTTTCTACTTCATGGTGAGCCGGATTGATGCATGTGCGTTGGAAGCTGCTTGGCAACGTACGAATATTCTATTGAACCAAATTTCCCTGAAACAAGCAATCAAAAATGCGAGTAAAACACGAGCACTACTTTATGATCCCAATCAAACACGAAAGAAACGTTTCTCAATTCAAAGAGTATTTTTGGATTTCATCAATGATGCTGGAATTCGTGAGGAAGAGGTTCCTGACAACCGAGGCGAGATTGTATTTTTCAATCTCGGAAAATTCAGTCAGGTCATTTCCGATTTTGAGACTATCCACTTTCGTTCCGATCCAGTTCAGAAGTACCAAGATTTCGCTAATTTTCTTCAGTACCAGGTTGATAACACTTATCCTGAGGGTGGGCAGGACAATCAGTATGTGAACCTTGACGCGGTCACGGTCTTGACGATTCATCAAGCCAAGGGCATGGAGTGGCCCGTGGTCTTTGTTCCCGCGTTGTTGCGCAACCGCTTTCCATCCGCTAAAACAGCAGGGAAAACAGTTTGGCATCTAATTCCTGAAGATGGCGTGAGGAATCAAGAACGGTATCGAAACTCGCTAGAGGACGAACGTCGTTTGTTCTATGTTGCGATTACCCGTAGTCGGAAATACTTGCATATGTCATGGGCACCAATTCCTCGTAAAGGGAATCGTTATAAAAAACCATCTGAATTTTGGGATGATGTTCTCCCATCGAAGTTTGTAAAACGACTCACTCCGAACTACGAAAATCGGAGACGGTTACAACAACAGCCGAAATCTGGGATTACGAATGTTGTTTTTACGTTTTCCGATATAAAATATTTTTTTGAGTGCCCGTACCAGTTCAAATTGCGAATTCTCTACGGCTTCAATGCGCCAATTGAACTAGCACTTGGCTACGGAAAATCACTTCACGATGCTCTCGCAGAGGTGCACATGCGCGCAATTCGAGGAGAAATCGCTTCGTCTGATGAAGTGCCTCGTTTAGTTGCAACCCATCTTCACGTACCATACGCCTATCCAGAACTCAAACGCAGTTTGACTAATGCCGCCGAGAATGTTTTGTCCCAATATTTGAATGACAACAAATCAGAGTTTGAGAATATCGAGTTCTCGGAGAAAAATGTGGAAATTAATCTTGATGACGGAATCAGTATCATCGGTCGCATTGATCTAGTGAGACGTATCGACAGAGATGAAACGATAATCGTCGACCTTAAGTCCAGTGAACGAGCACAAGCCGAAGACGTTACCGAAGCCCAACTCCATACGTATGCCCTGGGGTATAAGGAGCTTACTGGAAAGAATGCGGATTTTGTTGAAATTTACGAATTGGATGAAGGAAATCGCAAGAAACGTTCGGTGGATCAGGCGTTTATTGATGATGTTCGACATCGTGCGTGCAATGCTGCAGAGGCTCTTCGTCACGGTGAGTTAATAGCGAATCCGGCACTTAACAGATGCCAGCCTTGTGATTTCAAAGGAATCTGCACCTCCGCAATTCTCAATGAAATTTGAGGATAAAGTTCCAGTCTCTATTCAATTTATTTGTCTCGATTGTTTGTATGACGATGCATGACAACAAAATGGGTTTGTCCGAAATTAACTTTAAGATTCTCAAATTACATAATTGAAAGCCCGTAACTTCGATTGGTAGAGTAACCATCATTGAAGCAACAAAATTAAATTCTAATCAATATCAATGATTTATAAAATTTATTTGTTAGAAGAGACACTGCTTCGCAGTAATTTAACTTGCCTGAATATTTGCTCCTCCCGCCATGAGTGCAAAAACAGCCCTGCGGTTGGCTTGTTCTTTGAAATCCTGCAACATCCGCGGTTGAATCTGAAATCAGCTTGAATGTCGCGAAAGACCCAATCTTTCAATTCGGCTGAATTTTCTCAACCATTCCATTCTCAACCCTGAAAAAGAAATCCTCAGTTATTCCGGAAGGCGGATTGAGATCATCGGCTGGCTTCTTGAAAGTCAGAAGCCAGGCGGAGTTACCATGATCTCGGACTATCTCAACATCCGAAGCATGATGCAGCATGTCGTTCGTTTCGGCAAACCTGATGCCATTGATCTTCGTGTATTGAGCTATCGCAACGGGCAGGTTGACCGGCTTGTCAAAATAGAACATGAAAATCCCCACATGTTGAAAGCGCTCAATCGCGAACAATCCCAGAGTCGCATTCAATCTGTCGAATCGCTTCCAGCCGGTATTGAGTTCGATTTCACCGGCATCCCCCGTCAGCAGATTGACGATGGCTGTTTCCAAATCCCCATCGAACTTTATCAGCATCTCGTCGAGCCGAAATCGAGGGTTTGCTGTAATTTCCAACATCGACGGATCAAATCGTCGGACTGCTGCCAGCGCCGATTCAATTTCAGCTGAAAGCATTGCCAGTTCGGTTGCATCAAGCAGGAGATCAGAGGAATCCCGCAGCAGCAGCCGCTCAGCGAGGCTATCCGATTCAGACCGCTTCGGCAGTTGCAGCTGGTATTCATCTGAGACAATCTTGACACTGACAGCAGATTCACTGGCACCCGCGGTGCCAGCGACTGTGGCAAGCGACAGAATCCATGCGAGCACTGCGAGTTTGAAATACAAGCTGAATTTTTGAGAATTTTGATATGGCAGGGCGGAGTTCATTGTGTGATCACCAAGCTGCGAGCCGAGTTTTCTTGCAATCCAAATTTCAATATACTAATTTCATAAGCAAGAATTATCGAAGCGATCAAAATCAACTCATATCAACGGGTATCGACGAATGACTGATCAAAAGACTATCGCATTCTTTCCGGAGGGTGCATTCGGGCCGGCGCTCAACTCCGTCGGTATTGCGCAGGCTTGCACAGAACTCGGGCATCGCTGCGTGTTTCTGACCGATCCCGGCTTTGCCGGCGTGTTCAGCGACTATGGATTTGAAGAGCGGACGGTGCGGCTTTCTGAAGAGATGCCGCCTGAAGAGATGGCGAAGTACTGGTCAAACTTCATTGACGGCCACATCCCGAATTTCAATCTGACACCGTACCAGCAGATCGACAACTACGTCAAGGAGTGCTGGGAGGCGATTGTTGACACCGCTAAGTGGGCTGAGAAGGATCTGCCCGCAGTTCTCGGTGATCTCAGTCCGGATCTGATCTGTATCGACAATGTGATTCTGTTCCCGGCAGCCAAGCAGTTCGGCGTGCCTTGGATTCGGATCATCTCCTGCAGCGAGAATGAGATCGAGGACCCGCTGATTCCGCCGCACCTGTCAGGTTGCGGTGAGAATGACACGGAATGCTTTGAAGCATACAGAGACCGGTTCAATGAGACCGTCAGGCACGTGCATGAGGACTTCAACGAGTTTCTTGCCTCGTGCGGAGAGGCGCCGTATCCGCTCGGGCAGTTTTTCGAGGCATCCCCTCATATGAATCTTCTGCTCTATCCTGAACCGCTCCAGTACAAGCGCAAACACGCGCTGGACCCGGACAGGTACCAGTATCTGGAAGGCTGCGTCAGAACCGGAGAGCTCTACGAAATTCCGGAATTCAAAAAGCACAACGATGCGCCGCTGATCTACCTCAGTTTCGGCTCGCTGGGCTCGGGCGATACAGATCTGCTGAAGCGGATGATTGACGTTCTGGGCAGGCAGGAGTACCGCGTGCTGGTCAACATCGGCGACTATGGCGACGCCTACGACTCCTTTCCCGACAACGTTCATGCTGACTCATGGTATCCCCAGCCGTCCGTGATCGAGCAGTGCGCCGCTGTGATCCATCATGGCGGCAACAACAGTTTCACGGAATGCCTGTACTTCGGCAAGCCGGCGATCATCATGCCGTATGTCTGGGACGGCCATGACAATGCCACCCGTGTGCAGGAAACCGGTCACGGCCTCAAAATGCATCGCGCCAACTGGACGGATGCGGAGTTCACGCAGGCGATTGAGACATTGCTGAACGATCAGGACATGCATGCCCGGCTGCAGGCAACCAGCGCGCACATGAAAAAAGCGGATGGGCGCCAGAAAGCGGCCCGAATCATTGATCAGCTGCTTCAGTCCTGATCGACTGAGTATCTGCCAAGCTGACGCGAGTCAGTCTGATTCGGTTCAGAGTTTGACGTAAACCTGTTCGTCGACTACTTTGACGGAATAGGTCTGCAGGTCCTCTTCCGCGGGGTCTTCGACAACCTCGCCGGTTCTGACACTGAACTCCGCCAGGTGCAGCGGGCAGACAATGCGGTCGTCTTCAATATAGCCGTCTGAAAGGCAGGCATATTCATGTGTGCAGACATTGTTGATCGCATAAACATCGCCGTCCATCAGGACTAAAGCAATCTCATCGGCGCCGATGTCAACCGGATAGGGCACTCGGTCCTCCAAGTCTGACATTGCAGCGACCGCGTGATAGTTTTCCATACTCTCGGTCATAACTTTTTACAAACTCCAGTGATTAGAGCAATACGATGATGTACGCTGCCGCAGAAACACTGATATTGGTGTGCTGGCGGAAGTGGAAAATTATAGTTTGGGAAGTTGGCTTAGTTTTCCAGTTTGTTGGGCGCTGACCGATTCACCGACCAGTCTTCTCCAGTGTCTACAAAGGCACCGACGGGAAACGGAAAGAGTCTCCCGTCGGTAAACACTACAGCAGAGAAATTCAAGGTCGGAAATCGGTCCAAGCGTCTCTTCCAGTGATGACCAGCCGCGCGGGCCGCCTTCCCGCACGATGAATGCAGTGAGCCAGTATTCGGCCCTTCGGATCAACTCTCGCTGTTTTCTGATCCGAAGAACTCCGATACTTGACTCAGCCGAGCTTTTCAAAATTACATCTTCGCTCCCTGCAGCTTCGCCTGCCAGTATGTCGGGTTGTCCAAGGTGGCATTCTTCAGGTTGGCGCCGGCAAAATTGGCGCCCTCCGTGAGTGCGCCTTCGAGATTGGCATTCTCAAGGTTGGCCCCTTGAAGATCGGCGCCGGACTCCAATTGCACGCTAGTTTCACCTCCAAAAAATTCGGTTACCGTGAGAGCGCCAAATCCTTGGGATTCAACGATTTTGACGTGCGTTTTCGAAAGATTCACCCGGCTCAAATTCGCCCCCTTCAGATTGGCGCCTTGAAGCCGCGCGCCCGACAAGTCTGAATCCGAAAGATCGGCTCCTTCCAGGTTGGCATTGGTCAAGTTCCATTCACTCATTTCCGCTTTGACCAGGTGCGAGCCTGAAAGATTGATGCCTTCAAGATTTACCAGGACACCTTGAGGGTGGTATATTCCCGCAAGAGTGGAGTTCGGGCAGTTGGCGAATGGTTTCAAATCCGAGTAGTCACAAGCCGCCATGGCCGGGTTTGTGATGAGAGCCGCAATCAGTGCGGTCAGCGATAACATTCTCATAGGTCTTCTCCATTGTCTGGTTTGTTCGTCAGAATTCTTGAAGTCTGTCCGTGTCATTCTTCCGTTGCAAAGTTCACTTGAATGTTGCGCCTTCGAAATAGGCGGGCTTAGATGTCGTTATTCGTGTGCGCTCATCTGTGAAAGACGAACTTGCCCCGCCGAAATTCGCATCTTTCAGATTGGCGCCCAGAAATAAGGTACCGGCAATTTTTGCCCACCTCAGATAGGCGCCTTCAAGATTCGCATTCAGGAAACTGGCTTCTGTCAAATTAGACCCGTTCAAAATTGCTCCTTTCAAGTTTGCGCCAGTTAAATTCGCACCGGTGAGATCAGCGTTTATCAGGTCTGCATCTTCAAAGTTTACATCTACGAGTTCCATGTCTCTGAAACTCGCACCTTTCAGATGCGCCCCCTGAAAGTTAATTCCGCCTAGACCCCATTTCCCTTGACCTTTAGCCAGAATCTGGTACAGATCGACTCCTTCGAGATTCACGCCCGAGCAGTCTTCGCCCGGTTCAAACTGACAGGCGAGCGCTGAACTGCTTAAAATTGCAAACATCAGAATTGCAGAAAAAGTTCTTCCGATCATGGTGACCTCCTAAAATTAGATTTGTCATTGTTACTTCAATCTGGTCAATCACCCGAGAGCTGTGACTTCAAAGGAGCGTCAGTCAAGAACGCTTCGTTGATTTCGACAGTCGGAGTGTTGCCAAGCGGGGAATTCTACCCCCCCCCGCCCAAAAGTCAAGCCCGATATTCGAACAATAAATTTCGAGAGTTCCGCATTTCTCCCGCCTCTCTCATTCAGAAGTTTGTCAATGATCAGGAAAGCAGTCTCAACCACCCCGGCTTAGGTATTGGCTGGCGGTGATGACTCATTTGCCTTTCAGTTAGATCCGCTGAAAAGAACTATCGCTGTGATTCTTTGGGAAAGGTGGTGTTATTGCAATCTGTCAAGCCTTATTCACTGACTGAAGCGGCTTTGATTCAATGCATCACATCTGCAATAACTATTTCAAGCACTCGAAAACCAATCATAATGAGCGACTGCCATTGATCAGGTGACCGCATTCATCGCGGGTCGAAGAATCTGATCTACCAGATTTCACCGTCAATTCCCGAAAATCATGTCGATAGCGAACCCTCTGATTTTTGAACCGCACTTCAGTCTGATGCGATCATGATTTCCAGCATGACGGGATTCGCCCGGCGGGTGGAGGAGACGCGCTGGGGTGAGATGACCTGGTCTTTGCGCTCACTGAACCATCGGTCGCTCGACATCAGCATTCAGATGCCCGAGCGGTTTCGACCCTTGGAAGCGCAATTTCGCCGCAGGATTGTTGAGAGTTTCAGCCGCGGGAGAGTTGATGCGTTCCTGTTGTTTTCCAGAGCGGTTTCCGCAACTGAGAAGTCACGCTTGGATGAGTCGGTTCTGCAATCGCTGATGGTTTACGCTGAGGAAATCAAGCGTCGAAGTCCGGAAGCCCCAGAGCTGACCGTCGCCGAAGTTCTTAAGTGGCCGGGAGTAATCCAGATCGATGAGGAGCCCGGTGAGGAGCTGTCGGAAGCATTGATCCAGTCACTCGAAGATACACTGGGCGATTTGATCCGCGATCGCCATCGAGAAGGCCGACTGGTCGAGGAAATTCTGCAGGAGCAGCTTCAGCAGTTCAAATCAGGCAGCGTCAAGGCCAGAGGATTGATTCCGGAAGCGCAAGCCAGGTTTCAGGAGAGAATGCGCGAAAAACTGGCGGAACTCGATGTTGAGGTCGACCCGGCGCGCTGGGAGCAGGAGGTCGGTCTGATGCTGACAAAACTTGATGTCGCCGAAGAGATCGACCGAATCGATCTGCACGTCGCAGAATTCGAGCGGGTGCTGGCCGAAGATTCAGTAGTCGGCAAGCGGCTGGGATTTCTGCTTCAGGAACTCGTGCGCGAAGTGAACACGCTCGGTTCAAAGACGCTGCATCACCCCTTGAGTTCATTGTCAGTCGATCTGAAAGTGACACTGGAGCAGATGCGCGAGCAGATTCAGAATGTCGAATAGTCCGCGCGTTTCCGATCGGCAGTGAATGGTGGTTCATTTGTCCAAACCTGACCCGGTCATTCTGATCATTGCCGCAGCTTCCGGGACCGGCAAGTCCAGCCTGGCGAAGGCATTGGTCAGTTCCGAGGCCGATGCGGTGCTGTCCATCTCTCACACGACCCGCGGGATCGGACGCAACGAAGTCGATGGGCGGGAGTACTTCTTCGTCTCGGAACAGTCCTTTCTGAAGATGGTTGAGGCTGGTTATTTTGTTGAGTACGCGAACGTTTACGGTCATTACTACGGGACATCCAGGAAAACGATTGAGAGCAGTCTTGACTCCGGTCTGAGTGTGGTGCTGGACATAGACTGGCAGGGCGCGCAGCAGGTTGCGAGCCAGTTTGACTGCGCCGTCCGGGTGTTTCTGCTGCCGCCTTCGATCTCAACTCTGAAATCCAGGCTGACAAGACGCAAGCGCGATTCAGATTCAGCCATTCAGACGCGGCTGCAGATGGCCATCGATGACATGAATCACTGTGCGGAATTCGATCACATCATCTTGAATGACAATTTCAATGCGGCCTTGCAGGATCTGAAATCGCTGTTGCCGGGCAGCTCCGGCATCACTCGACCACTACCCGAAGACTTGTTCAGCCGGCTGAATATTGTGACCTGAGTTCAGCCGGAACTCGGTTTTCGATCGCGCCCGACATCTTTCCTCGCCGGTTCGCCGCTGCTGCAGCTGTCTGATTTCCCCTTTATTCCTCTGCCGCCTTGTCAGCCGTCGGCCATCGCAATCAGTCGGACCGAGACTGCGCCAAACCTTAACAAAATGTAATGGTTCTGTAAAACTCCGTCAATATTGGATTGAATAGAATTTTCTCAACATTACAAACATCACTTCAACCAGAGGTGCATTCCATGGAAAAAATGCGAACTTACAAGAATCTTCACTTGGGCAAACTGTCGATTGCGCTGGCGATTGCCGTCGCAATCACTGCGGCAGCCCTGGTGCTGCGAGCTGGGTCTGTCGTTCACGCGGTCGAAGGCTCCAAGCCCGTCAGCGCCGATCTTGGTGAACTGTCAATCTCAAGCGGATTCGCCGAAATGATCGATGCCGTGACCCCCGCCGTCGTTTCGCTGGAGGTGACCAAAAAGACACCGGCAAGCTACGGCATGGACAATCCGGCCCGCGATTTCTTCAGACAGTTCCGCTGGGACGGTCCAGGCCAGGCGCCTGACTGGTTCTGGGATTTCTTCGAGCAGTCGCCATTTCAGGACAAGCCTCAGAAACGGGCGCCCCGTCAATTCTCCGGTGTCGGCGCCGGGGTCGTCTTTGATCCATCGGGTCTCATCGTCACCAACCATCATGTCATTGAGAACGCGGCGGACATCCGAGTGACTTTGCATGACGGCACGATTCTTGAGGCGGAAGTTGTCGGTGTGGATGACTGGACTGATCTGGCAGTGCTGCGCGTCAAAACGGATGAGCAGCTTCCATATGCGGACTTCGGTGACACCGATCAGGTTCGAGTCGGTGACTGGGCGATCGCCATCGGCGATCCTTTCGGGCTCAGCAAATCTGTGTCGCTGGGAATCGTCTCCGCAATGGGCCGCAATCTTTCCGCCGACTCGCCGAAAGTGCCCCTGCTTCAGATTGACGCCGCAGTGAACCGCGGCAACTCCGGCGGACCTCTGTTCAATACCAGCGGGCAGGTGATCGGCATCAATACGATGATCATCTCGCCGAGCGGCGCTTCCGCCGGTGTCGGTCTGGCCGTGCCTTCTTCCGTGGTGAAGGACATTGTGACGACCATTCAAAGTGAAGGCCGAGTTACCCGGGGCTGGCTTGGTGTTGGAATCCAGAATGTCACCCCGCAGATTGCCGGTGCCATGAATCTGGATGAGGAAGACCCGCATGGGGCTTTGGTAACCAATGTGGACCCGGACAGCCCCGCCAAGAATGCGGGCATCGAGGTTGGCGACATCATTGTTGAGTTTGACGGCCAGCGAATTGAGGACATCCGCCAGCTGTCAAAAATTGTGAAAATGACAGCGCCCGGCTCCGATGTCGGAATTTCAGTGCTGCGCAATGGAGACCGAGTGGAACTGCAGGGCACCGTTGACATGCTGGCTCTCGGCGATCCTGAAAGCGAGCCCGCTCTTCAAGAGGAGGCTCAGGAGCAGCAGTCAATCGGCGCCGCTGTCGCGAAGCTGAACCCGGAACTCCGAAAGCAGTACCGCATCAAAAAGTCTGTCGAGGGCGTTGTGATAACCGAAGTTCAGCCGGACAGTCCCGCCGCAAAAGCCGGTCTGAAAGAGGGTGATGTGATCGTGTCAATCAACAACAGCCCGATTCGCTCATCGGAAGATGCCAGAGAGGCAATTCAGTCGGCCGCTGAATCCGGAAATTCGAGTGCGCTGATGCTGGTTGCCGACGGCAGAGGCGAACAGCTGTTCATTGTGGTGGCGCTCTCCTAGTGATGACTGACTCCTCCTAAAACCAGAGTGGTTTTTGCAATTTGCTGGGCGCATTCCAAACGCCCGGCATTTTTTTGCCTGAAAATTCGATATGATTAGTTCGACCTTTTCGAATTCGCAACTTGAGCTTGAGTGAGGCATCCATGAAAATCCTGGTAGTTGAAGACGATGAGCATACGCGGCGATTTATTGTAAAAGGCCTTAAAGAGTCGGGTCACATAGCCGAGGAAGCCGCGAACGGAATCGATGGACTGCGCCGGGCGCGGACTGAGGACTTCAATGCCTTGATTGTCGATCGAATGCTGCCGCAGCTGAGCGGCATCGATCTGGTTCGTCAGCTGCGGAACGAAAACGTCTCCACACCGATCCTGATCTTGAGCGCGCTGGGTGAGGTTGATCATCGAATCGAAGGGCTCAAGTCCGGCAGTGACGACTACCTGACAAAGCCCTTCTCGTTTGCGGAACTGCTTGCCCGAATCGAATCGATCGTTCGACGGGTGGATCACAAAGAAGTCGAAACCCGGCTGACAGCCGGTGACCTGAGCATGGATCTGATCAAGCGGGAGGTCAGGATGAGAGGGGAGAAGATCGACATCCGTCCCATTGAGTTTCGCATTCTTGAGGCGCTGATGCGCTCAAGCGGGCAGCTGGTCACCCGCACCATGTTGTTGGAGCGGGTCTGGAACTACAACTTCGATCCGCAGACCAATGTTGTGGACACGCACATCTCGCGGCTGAGATCGAAAATTGACATTCCCTACGACTACCCTCTGATTCATACAATTCGCGGGTCCGGCTACCGCGTGAGTCCGCCGGACGACGGCGATTGATCCGCCGGCAAGACTACTGCCCCTGCAAAGGTTCCGAGCGGCATACTCCATGCCAAAATTTTTCAAAAGCCATACCTTTGTCCTGTCGGTGATTTACGCCTCGCTGTTCTGCGCGTCCATCATTGTCGTGCTCTCCATTCTGTACGTCTTCTCATTTCAGTTTCTCCGCGAGCAGACTGACCGGCAGATTGATGAGGATGTATCCAGCATTCTGGCGGCTGTGGACTTCCCGACTTCAGAATTCTTTGCCGTGGGTGACATCCGGAGCTACCTTGAGAACCGCCGGAAAATACATGCGAAAAGCGACCCATCCAATTATCTGCTGGTCGACAGACATCGCAGCTACATTGCCGGCAATCTCTCCCGCTGGCCCGATGAGATTCTGCAGTCTGATGAAGATCGGGTTGAGTTCATTGCCCAGATTGTCAATCAGGACGACACTAGACAGAATCGCCCGGTGCGTGCGGTTGTAGTGAAATTCGGAAACTCCGGATTCACCATGCTCGTCGGTCGGGACATCACAGAAATCGACGCTCTGCAGAAAGGATATCTCCGCTTGTTCTGGTGGAGTGTCGTTGCCACGGTGGTTCTCGCGATTCTCGGCGCCTATTGGGTTTCGAGAATCGTGACAAGAAGACTGGAGAATGTCAATGCGCTGAGCCGGGCGGTCATGCAGGGCAATCTGTCACAGCGCGTCGAATATGACGGCAGCGGCGATCAGTTCGATGAGCTGGCAGACAACATCAACCAGATGCTGGTCAGGATTCAGACCCTGGTTGAGACGGTTCGCAGTGTGTCGGACAACATCGCGCATGATCTTCGAACGCCGCTCACGCGGCTGCGCAATGATCTTGATGAGATCGCCAGAGACTTGACCGGCCGGCCGGATCAGGAGCTGGAAGCAGCGCGCGAGTCAGTCGACAAGGCGATCGCGGAAGCCGATTCGCTGCTGCGGACATTTGAGGCGCTGCTGCGGATCGCGCGGCTGGAGAACAAGCCCTTCGGCGAATCATTCAGCGAGGTTGCCGTCAGCTCACTGATTGAGGAGCTGGTTGATCTTTACGGGCCGATTGCGGACAGCAAATCCATTGCGCTGACAACGTCCATCAACCCTGAGTCAGCAACGATATTCGTCGATCGGGATGCGATGGCTCAGGCGCTGGCCAATCTGATGGACAATGCGCTCAAGTACACACCGGACAGGGGCAGCATCGCGATCAAGGGCGCGCAGTCAGCGGATGGATTCGCAATCGCCATCACTGACAGCGGCCCTGGAATTCCGGCGGAACACCATCAGGAAGTGCTGAAGCGATTCGTCAGACTGGGTGACGGCAGTCGCACGACACCCGGGAATGGACTGGGATTGAGCCTGGTTGCAGCCGTCGCTCGCATGCACAAGCTGGATCTTGTTCTTGAAGATGCTGAGCCCGGTCTGAAAGTGTGGCTGAAAAATATCAGGCTGGTTGAATAGACACCGTATTCGGATCGTATTCTGACCTGCCGGAGTTGGCATTGTGATCGTCATATCGCAATTTTTCTGCACCAATTCGGTACAGATTGCTGTCGGTAAACTCCTGCTTGCAAATTGGAATCAGTCTTTCAGCCGCTTGCTCTGAGCATCAGCACGAAAGCTTTGAAAATCGCGCTGGCCGGGCAGGCAGGGCTGCGCTCCGCGCCCTTGGGCTCCAGCCGGTTGACGGTCTGGTTCTGTTCCAGCCGTTTTGCCGGACAGTTTCAGGCCACCGCGCGAGGTGAGAGTGGGCTTGCCGTTGGCGGTCTTGTAGGGTAAAATGTCAGTAGCCCTGTATTAATTCTCTAATTTCATCGTCCACTCGGTGACATCAGTTGTTTGCGTATATTATTGAATATACAGGGCTATTTCAATTTCTTCCGATCCTGATTCTCTTTTTAGGAGTCAGTTTCCCAGCCGAGTCAAAAATGCTGTAAATTAGCATGGATTGTGCTGCTGCGAAATTTGCGACTCTTTCCAAATTCGAACTATGGCGCACCAGTCGCCAGAGAATGAATCAGGCTGAACGACAATAAAGGCGGAGGATGCCAATGTCTGAACAGGATACAGATCGAAAACAAGACGAGACTTTCGACACCGAGACAATTGAGCGCAGACTGGCGGAGGAGCTGCCGCACTGGTACTATGAGCACGGCTTGATCTGTCGCAAGTATCGCACCGCGGGCTGGAAGGGCACGTTGATGGTCATCAATGCTGTCGGTCATCTCGCTGAGGCCGCCTGGCACCACCCCGAAATTTCAGCTTCGTATGCCTTTGTCATTGTGAAACTGATGAACCATGAGGCGAAAGGTGTTACTGAAAAGGACTTTGAGCTGGCCAGGAAGATTGAAGAGGTGGTTCAATGGCAGCCGGGTCTGGATCAAGGCGCGTTGGAAGGCACGCCGGCTGATCCGCGGTTCCAGTACATTCGCTACGACACATAATTCGATTCGACTCTGAAACCCGGTTTGACAATCGATGCAGCAGCGCACCGAAGTCGTACTCAGTCTGGGATCCAACTTCGGCGATCGAAGAGCCAATTTGAACGCCGGAATTGAACATCTGGTTCGGGCAGGTTTTTCAATTCAGCAAATATCCCCCACCGTCGAATCGCCGGCGCAGCTGCCTCCGAAATCGCTCCCCGAGTGGAATCGGCCTTTTCTCAACTTGGTGATCATCGGCGAGACAGCCAAGGAGTTCGACGCGTTTCAAAGCGACACCAAAGCAATACAGCGAGGATTCAGCAAACCCGGAGAGAGCAAGTGGAGTCCCCGCGAGCTGGATATTGACATCGTTGCTTGGGACCGAACAACACCGACGAATCCACCGCCGACGGGAGAGATCTCAATCAACTACCGACGGCCTTATGTGCTTTCACCGCTTCTGCATGTGGCACCAGGCTGGCCGGTTACCAAAGAAGGCGACAAAACTGCCTTTGAACTCAGCATGGATTCAAGCATCGGGCTGCACATACCGATATGGATGGGCATTCTCAATATCACTCCAGACTCTTTTTCCGACGGTGGACAGGATCAAACCCTCCATGACATTCAAAAGCGCGTGGACAGAATGATTCGAAGCGGTGTGAACATCATCGATATTGGCGCCGAGTCCACGAGGCCGAAAGCGATTCCTCTGAGTGATGAAGAGGAATGGCAGCGTCTGGAGCCGGTTCTTGAAATGGTGAAAGAAACCTGCAAAAACACCTGTCTTTCACCTGAAGTCAGCGTTGACACCTACCACCCGATGAATGCCGAAAGAGCATTGAACTGCGATGTCGATATGATCAATGATGTCAGCGGACTGCGCGATGACAGCATGATCGCGCTGGCGAGGGAGAGCGGCAAGACCTTTATCGCAATGCACAGTGTCACTGTACCCGTTGATCCAAGCATCTCCATCGGGCCTCAGGACGACGCCTGTCAGATCTTTGAGGCTTGGATTGACGAGGGACGTCAGTTGTGGGAGGCTGGCGGCCTTGATCTCAACAATATTGTGATTGACCCTGGGATAGGGTTCGGCAAGAGCGGCCTGCAGTCATTGGAACTTATGCGATCGGTGCGCAGATTTCGCAGCAAAGGTCATCGGGTGCTGATCGGTCACTCAAGAAAGCGATTTCTCAAATCCTTTTCTGATTTCAGCAGTGATGAGCTGGATATAGAGACCGTCGGCGCCTCGCTGAATCTGTGCGCCCAGTCGGTTGACATCTTGCGCGTGCACAATGTCGAGGCACACATTCGGGCCTACCTGAGTTGGGCGCATGTGCTTGGCAACAGAGAGGGGGTTGGCGGCTGAACATGGAGCTTGCGGAACTTGGTGCGTTCGCTCAGTGCAGCTGAGCATGACCAAAGTCCCCCTCGACAGCACAGCGCAGTCAGTGGAAAGAGACAAGTTCTGCCAATTCAGTTGTTTCTCCAGGCAATCTCGCTGCTGACCTGGCGAATCTTCTCCTGCGCGATTGACATCGTGATGAAGTCTTTTGAGTTCTGTTCAGCATACTTCAGCTGACCCAAAGCGACTCTCAGATCACCGATCTTGAAATGATAGTCCGCATCGGCAAGGTAGGCTTCGCCAACCGCACCGGCTTGGGCGGCAGTTTGGGCGTTCAGCGCAAGGAGCTGGATATGTTCAGGATTCGCTGCGAGATGTTTTCTCAGATATCGATTCGCCTGTTCTGCGCTTTCAACCTGAAGCAGTGCGCGGGTGTACAGATGAATGACTGCCGGGTTGGGGCTCTCAGCGATCGCCCAAGGATTCAAAGCCGAAACGACCTCAGCGGGATTTTCAGCAAGCTTCAATTCCGCCAGAGCCAGCACAATCCACAAATTATCCGGCTGATGCGAGATCAATTCATCCAACACTGCACGCGCCTTGGCCATATTGCCGTCTTTTGCGAGTGCCAGAGCATAGCCGTAGTGGGTTGCCAATCGTTCGGCTTCGCTGCCTTTGGACAGATTCCGTTCGAAGTGAAGGTAAGTTTTTTTCGCTTCCCAGTGGAAGAGCACGCGGTTTCTGGCTTTGAAGTACAGAAAATCAGACGTGAATTCTGGAAAGGACTGATCGGCAAAACGCCGAAGCCTGGCATCGATGGCGGCAATCCGTTCCGGAGTGACCGGGTGTGTGTTGTGAATGTTTGACTGAACCACGCCCCGCTCCCGAATCTCCCGTTCAAGCGACTCCATGAAGTTTTTGGCATGTATTGGGTTGTAGCCGGTAGCGGCCATCATTCGCACTGCCGTGTTGTCCGCTTCGCGCTCGTAAGCAAGGGTGTGCTCGATGACCGATTCAACACGCGCGGCCTGCGAGCCGACGATTGCCGCAATGCCGGCATCGCCGCCAATCAGAATGCCCGCGAGAACTGCTAGGATCGACGGCACCTGTGTTGACTCATACGCCTGAATCAGACGATTGAGGTGGTCCTGTTTGAAATGCGCGAGCTCATGCGCCATGACCGAGACCAGCTCGCCTTCATTGCTGGTCAGCTCGATCAGTCCGGAGTTCAGAAAGAAAGTCGCGCCCGGCCCCGCAAATGCGTTGACTGCGGGGTCGCGTACTACGTAGTAGTGCAGCGGGTCAATGTCCAGATCAGCGCTTTCGGCAAGTCGCTTTGCAAGATCGATGACATAAGCATTGACTAGAAGATCGTCAGAAAACTGCTTTTTCTCTCGTACGATGCTGATGAACTGCCTGGCTTGACGCTGCAGGTTTTCCGTCGCGACCGGGTTGGCCGCGTGCGCGTAGGAATTGAGTTCGATCGCAGACAGCAGAATTGCGATAACCAGCACACTGATCGCTTTTGTGCAGTTGAACATGAGTGATTTGCTGGCGGATGACCGGACTTTGCAGTCAGAAGGACGATGCCCTGCGAAACTGCGGGCTGAGTGCAGAATTTTAGCAACAAGCCGAATCATTTCGAATCCAATCTTGCTTTCCTTTGACGCGAGTGCCGAATTCCTGGAGCATGAACGAACTTGGTGAATTCGATAAAATGAGACTGCAGTGAACCGAATTGGTTCGGCAGATTGTGATCAAACTGAATCCCGCGTATGAAATTCAACATTCTGGTCAGCGAAGGCCCCTACACACATCAGGCATCTGACACCGCATATCAGTTTGCCAGCGCGGCGCTCCAAAGCGGTCATGAGGTCCTGCGCGTGTTTTTCTACCATGATGGCGTCCACAACGCCACCCGCTTGAGCTCCCCACCCGTCGACGACCGGAATGTGATCGCCCGCTGGGCACAGCTGGCGGAGCGTCACAACATTGATCTCGCGATCTGCGTCGCGGCATCTTTGCGTCGCGGCGTTCTCGGTGAAGAGTCGGCGCGGCAAAGCGGCGAGACGGCGGTGAATCTGCACGAACGCTTCAAGGTTGCCGGTTTCGGGTACTTTATCGAAGGCTCAATCCACGCGGACCGAACCGTTGTATTTGGCGACTGACAGATAAGCGGCGCTGTCCGATGGCCAAGAAGCTGATGTTCGTCAATCGAAGAGGTCCGTATGGTTCGGCATACGGGATGGAAGCGCTGGATGCGTTGCTCGCGGCTTCGGCGTTCGAGCAGGATTTGAGCGCGGCATTTCTGGATGATGGCGTGTACCAGCTGGTGCAGGGTCAGAATCCGGCAGTATTGGGATTCAGGCACTACGCGAAGACTTTCCCGGCGCTGAGTGATTTCGGTGTCAATTGCCTGTACGTGGAGAAAGAATCGATGGCGGACCGGGGTCTGAATGAATCAGACTTGATCGAGGTGCTGCACGATGATGGCAGCAGTGCGGTCGCGTTCATTTCAGCCGCGCAGCTCGCTGACATCATGCACTCGCAAGACGTGATCCTGCAATTCTAGCAGCCGCAATGCTTCACACGGTAAACAAGTCGCTGACTGACAGACCCAGTCTGCTGAGCTGTCTGCGGCTAGCCAAAGCAGGCAGCGATATTCTGCTGATCGAGGATGGCGTGTACGCCGCGGTCAGTGGAACGAAACACACTGCTCTGATTGAGGACTCACTTGCCTGTCACCAGATTTTCGCGCTTGAGGCGGACCTTGAATGCCGCGGCATCAAAAAATCGCAGCTGATCGCGGGAGTTGAGGTGGTGGACTACACCGGATTCGTCTCGCTCGCGGTGCGAAATGATGCCGTCCATTCCTGGCTGTAAATGGATCCGATCAAATGACGATTGAGTTCAACGGCAGAATATTCGAGACAGACACCGAGGGTTTTCTGATCAACCCCGACGAATGGTCGGTGGAGCTGGCGGAGAAGATGGCGGCAGATGATGATTTGGAATTGGGACCTGATCACTGGGAGGCCATCAATATTCTAAGAGACTATTACGCAAAATTCGCCATCGCACCGCCGATCCGCATCCTGATCCGTCACATGGGCAAGCGTCTGGGCAAAGAGAAGGCGAACAGTCCGTACCTGTATGAGCTGTTTCCATTCGGGCCTGCGAAACAAGCCTGCCGGTATGCGGGACTGCCCAAACCGACGGGATGCATTTAGTCAAGATTCTCTCATATATGGAAGTTCCAGCTCTGCGATAGCGACAATTCCGTGTCAGTTCTGTTTGCGATACTGTTTTACCTGACCGGCATCGTCTTTGCATGCGGAATTCTGTGGAAGGTGTGGGGCTATGCCAGGATTCCGGTGGATCATCTGCTGCCGATTTCGCCGGCCCCTCAGTCTCGCGGCGGCGTTCTGCTGCGTATCGCCCGAGAAGCCATCCTGTTCGAGAGCCTGTTCAAGGCCAGCAAATGGACCTGGCTGTTCGGATGGATCTTTCACTACGCGCTGGCGGTTGTGCTGCTTCGGCACCTCTTTTTCGTTACCGAATCGATAGAGCCATGGGTGATCATGCTTTTCTTTCCCGGGGATATTGCCGCCTGGCTGATGACTGTTTCTTTGCTGGGACTGTTGGGCCGGCGAATGTTCGTTGACCGGGTGCGCTACATTTCCACCCCATCTGATTATGCGATGCTGATTCTGATTCTGCTGATCGGCGTTACGGGGCTTGCGCTTCGCTACACGGTGCCGGTGGACATCATGGCGACCCGCTCGTTCATGCGGGGCATTGTGGAATTGTCTCCGGTGGCGCTGCCGGAAAACGGTGTGCTCTACCTGCACCTTGCAAGTGTATTGATTCTGGCATTGATCTTTCCGTTCAGCAAGCTGATTCATTTTCCGGGGTATTTCTTCAGCCCCAGTCACAACCAGAAATATCCCGTTGCCAAGCTCAAGGGCGGCGGAGAGTAGAAGATGAGCGCGCGAACAACACGAAAGATTGAGCCGCGAAAGACATCCGCGGTGAAGCCGAATTTCCGAGCCAGCGGCGGCAGCGGATTGATTGAGAATTGGCAGGCTGCGGCGATCGAGAAGCTCGGGGAGGAAGTCCGTTCAAACCGCGCGCTCAAGGTCTTTCTGGACAGCTGCGTCAAATGCGGCGCCTGCACCGACAAGTGCCACTACTTTCTGGGCGACGGCGATCCCCTCAACATGCCGGTCGCGCGACAGGATTTGATTCGAGGAGTGTACCGGCGCCACTTCACTGCTGCGGGAAAATTATTTCCGAAATTTGTAGGTGCGCTTGATCTGACCGAGAACATGCTGGAAGACTGGAGCACGTATTACTACCAGTGCTCGGAATGCCGCCGCTGCTCGGTGTACTGTCCATTTGGAATCGACACCGCCGAAATTACGATGGCGGGCCGGTCCATCCTGGATGCAGTCGGACTGAAGCAGAACTACATTCACACAGTTCTTGACAACGTAAGTCGGACCGGCAACAACTTGGGAATGATCGGACCGGCGATTGCTGACACGCTGGCTGGATTGGAGGAGGATGTTTTCGACGAAACCGGTGTTCATGTTCGCTTTCCGCTGGACGAAGCAGGCGCCGACGTGCTGCTGCTGGTTCCTTCAGCAGATTTTTTCGCCGAACCGCACGTTGACGGACTGATTGGCTGTGCGAAGATATTTCACCAGCAGGGGATCAAGTGGACGCTTTCGACTGAAGCGTCGGAAGCCGCGAATTTTGCCCTGTTTGTGGGTGACACTCAACAAATGAAATCCGCGGCAGAGCAGATCCGGAAAACTGCGAGGGAGCTCGGAGTCAGGCTCGTCGCGGTTGGAGAATGCGGCCACGCGTGGCGGGTTGCGAGCAGCTACTGGCCAAACTTGATCGGAGATGATCGATCAGCCAAGCCGCCTGGATTTGAGACTCTGCACATCTGCGAGTTCACCTACAATCTGCTGCAGAGAGACAGGCTGAAGCTGGACAAGTCTGTCCACCGTGACAAGGTCATCACATTCCACGATTCCTGCAATGTGGCGCGCGGTTCGAGAATGGGGGATCACCCGAAAGATGTTTACCGAATTCCCCGAGCTTTGCTGAAAGCGGCTTGCGAGAATTTCGTTGACATGGCGCCGAAGTCCATACGCGAGCATACATATTGCTGCGGTGGGGGCGGCGGTCTGCTGACTGATGAACTGATGGAAATTCGGGTTAGCGGCGCCTCGCCCAGGGTCACAGCCTTGGAAGAGGTCATCAAAAATCATGGCGTGACTCACATGGCTGCGATCTGTGCGATCTGCAAGAGCCAGTTCACCTCAGTGCTGCCGCGCTACGGGCTGGATATGAGAATGATCGTCAGCCTGCACCAGATTGTCGGTGATGCGGTTGTGCTGAAGCAGTAGATCGGGAAGCCTTGGCCGATTGACTAAGTGCCTGCTGTCCCTAAATTCTGATCAGAGAGTGTCTGCGTGAGATTCGCTGCCCACAATCAGCACATCGGCCGGCCGCAGGGCGAAAAGTCCGTTGCACACCACTCCGGCCAGACTGTTGAGCGCCGCCTCAACTGAAGCTGCATCCTGCAAGTCCAGATTTCGAACATCGATGATGATGTTGCCGTTGTCCGTTGTGAATCCAGCGCGCAATTCGGGCAGTCCGCCCAGCTTGATGATCGCGCGGCTGACCAGGCTTTGGGCGATCGGAATGACTTCAACGGCAAGCGGAAAGCTGCCAAGCACATCGACCAGCTTGGTCTGATCAACGATGCAGACGAATTTCTCGCTGGCCGCCGCAACGATCTTCTCCCGCGTCAAAGCACCGCCGCCGCCCTTGATCAGGTGCCTGTTTCTGGTTGCTTCGTCAGCGCCATCGACATAGACGGGCAGCGGACCCGTTCGATTGAGGTCCAGCACTGGTATGCTGAGTCCGCGCAATCGATCCTCGGTTGCCTTTGAGCTTGCTACCGTACCGTCAATTTTTCCCTTGATTCCAGGCAGCAGATCGATGAACGCGTTCGCCGTCGAACCGGTGCCGACACCCACAACATCACCGATGTCAATATGCGAGAGCGCCGCTTCAGCGGCAATTTCTTTCATCTTTTGGGTGTTCATCGGCAAGTCGCCAAGTTTGCGTTGACTGTTCGAGTTTCAGAAAATGCTGGATGAGAATGCTGATTCGACCGACTCGCGATTAACAAAATCTGTTTTTCTTTGCAGGATTTCCTGTAAAAATTTCCATCCATCTTTGTTGCTTGATACATTTGCTCGAATTGGCTGGATACTCTAATTGACAGCTAATTCTCTGCTCGCCTGACTATCCCCGGCGAGCCTTCGATCGCGTCCTTTCAACTTGCTCAGTTCACAAAGTGCTGGAGCATCCTGCTCTGAAAAATGCAGATGATCAGTCCGTCCAAGCAAATCATCTGTTGGCGCCTCCAACGCATCACTGGGAAGCAGAATTGTATCAAAGGCGGATTTTCGAAATCCAGTTCCAAATGAGCGATTGAACTGTCGGACGATGCTGTTTCAGACTTCAGTCTGCCCTGAATCCCACCGAAAGTATTGCTTCGTCGCAAGCTCATGTGCATTATGGTATGAAACTCAAGCGAAATGCCGATTTTGATACCGCAAATTCACAGATAAATCTAATGGCAGCAATCACATGACCGTTCAAACGCTGTCTTCTCATACCATTTCGAATCAGGCGAGGCACCATGGCTGAGCATTACGATCAAACTGAGAGCCACCAGTCGCTAGGTCCATGGCACAGCAATTTCTTCGGCGCCAACTTCAAGCATCCAGAGTCGGCCGAGGCTCTGCTGCGGCTGGCCCTGACACCGAGCCAGCTGGCGCTGTTCGACCTGGACAGTCTGACAGTCGAGTCCAACACTCTGGTCAGCGCGCTGGCTCTCAAGGCCGGGTACTCCGTCTGCTGATCAAGGTGCCGCTCAAGGGCGGCTGCGATGTGGCCGTCAGCATCATTGTCGAGCACAAGAGCCATCCTGACGACGGTGTGATGCGCCAGCTGCTGCGGTACATGGCGGCTCTGTATGATGAAAACGCGAATGGCGTGCTGCCGGTGATCCTTTTCCATGGTAAGGAGCCGTGGAGAAAGAAGAAGTCCTTCTTTGAGTTCGAGCATGCGAAGCTGCCGGAAAAGTATTTGTCAGAGTTCGGCTGCAATCTGATCGGCTTTGACGCAATATTCGTCAGTCTGCGGGACCCGGCGATACAGAAGCGACTTATCAGACTGCCGCATCAGGTGCGCTTGGTGATCAGGGCCATGACCAACATCTGGGATGCTGACTGGAAGGAACTGATGGACTGGATAGAGGAGTCGCGTCGGCTTCCGGAAGAGCGCAGAAACATTTGGTTGCGAAGTCTGCTAATTTATTTTGGAAAAACAGCCGGAATCGTTAAAATAAGGTTGATTGGTGAAGAACTGCGGACGAAAGCGCCGGGAGATAGTTATATGCAGGAAGTGCTGGAAATTTGGAAGGACGAGTTGCCCGAAACAATGGCTGAGGTCTATGAAAAGGGCGTGGAAATGGGCGTGGAAATGGGCATGGAAAAAGGCATGGAAAAAGGTGCCCAGAATAACGCTAGAGAGGTTGCCGTGCGCATGATCCAAGGCGGAATGTCGGATCAGGCGGTACAAGAAATCTCAAAGTTAACCTTACAAGAAATTAAGGAGTTGAGAAACAACTCCTGATTCGGGCTGAGCTTTGGACCGATTTGACAGGGGCTGGCTCGGCTTGCGAAAGACGCAAAGCTGCAACTGGCGAATTGTGTCTGTGGTTATCGCTAGAAAGCAGGTTTATTGAAGTGGGACTGGACTGGGACAGAGAATTGCGTGGTAAGCACTGGACGGATTTCTGGGACCTTTCGTCTGAGGACGGGTGGCCCGAAACAATGACTGAGGTCTTTGAAAAGGGCAAGGAACAAGGCTCCAAGAATTACGCTAGTGCTCGGTCAATCGAGAAAAGTCGGGAGAAAATATAATATAGGCTCGTTAAATTTTTTCACAAGAATGCGACGGGGAACCGATCATGAAGCGATATGTGGTGATGTTGGAGGAGCATGAGCGCGAGCAGCTGCACGAGATCATACGCAAGGGCAAGCATGCCTCGCAGAAGGTAATCAATGCGCTGATTCTGCTGAACTGCGATGCGGGCGAGTTCAATCCGAAGCGCAAGACCAGCGAGGACATCGCTGAGATGCTGCAGATCAGCGCGCGCAAGGTGGACCGGGTCAAGCAGCGCTGCTGTGAGGAGTGCCTGGAGATCGCGCTGGGCGGCCGGCAGGGCCGGCGCCCGCACTATGACCGCAAAGTGGACGGCGAGGTGGAGGCGCGTCTGGTGACGCTGGCCTGCAGCGAGCCGCCGGCCGGCCATTCGCAGTGGTCGCTGCGGCTGCTGGCGGAGCGGGCGGTGGCGCTGGAGATCATTGACAGCGTGTCGCATGAAACAGTGCGTCAGGCTTTAAAAAAAACGAACTTAAGCCTTGGAGCCGGAAGGAATGGGTGATCCCGCCCGAGCAGAATGCCGAGTTCGTGGCCCGGATGGAAGAGGTGCTGGAGGTCTATAAACGTCCTCATGATGTCGATTATCCGGTGGTTTGCATGGATGAGACGCCGCGCCAGCTGCTGGCCGAGACGCGGGTGCCGGTCGCGGCCGCGCCGGGCCGCTGCCGGCGGGTGGACTACGAGTACCGGCGGCTGGGGGTGTGCAGCATCTTCATGGCCTCGGAGCCGCTGGCAGGATGGCGTCTCACCAAGGTGTCGAAGCGGCGCACCAAGACCGACTGGGCGGCGTTTGTGAAAGACATCTCGGACGCGTATCCCAAGGCCAAGAAGATCACGCTGGTGATGGACAATCTGAACACGCACACGCCGGGCGCGCTGTATGAGACCTTTGCGCCGGAGGAGGCGCGGGCGCTGCTGGAGCGCTTCGAGTTCGTCTACACGCCGAAGCACGGCAGCTGGCTGAATGTGGCGGAGTCGGAGATCAGCGTGATGTCGCGCCAGTGCCTGAACCGACGCATCGGCACGATGCAGGAGACCGATGCGGAGGTGACCGCCTGGCGGGAGAGGCGCAACGGCACGGATGCCAAGGTGAACTGGCAGTTCACCACGCAGGATGCCAGAATCAAGCTGAAGCACCTCTATCCGACATTAGATGAATGACTTGACACTAGAGAGGTTGCCATACGCATGATTCAAGACGGCATGTCGGATCAGCAAGTTCAAAGAATTTGTGAGTTGTCGTTGGGTGAAATTGAAGAACTGAAGAAAGCTCTGGAGACTGAAGTGCCACAAACCGGTTCGAAGAGCGGTTGATTCAGTTTGCTGAATTTCGAGTGATCGAAGCGCTTTCGGGAAAATTGACTGAGTGACTCTTTGGAATCACCGAAACCACTTCGCCTCGATTACTCTTCAACAACTTCCACAATCTTCAGTATGTGCTTTGCTCTGGAGCAGGCAACATAATTCAGTCTTCGAATCCTGTCATCCGAATTTTCAAGAGGTGCGGTCAGTATCACAACCGCATCAGCCTCAAGCCCTTTGAACCGAGCGTAGGATTCAATCAGTATTCCCTGATCATTTCGCCAGGCATCTAGGTCTCGGGTTGCACTGATCCGCTTGAATCTCTCCGGCCAGTCATCAACAGGATAGCCCGGAACCAAAACGGCAATCTGCGATGGTTTCAGACCGCCTGTGCCGGAGGCTGACAGACGGCTGACCAAATCTGTGATTTTCCGAAAGGCAGTCTCCCGGCTTTTCACTTGAAACACTTCAAGTGAATGATTCCGCCTGGTCAGACTGTTGTTGATCACAAGGCTGCAATACTCCGCGATCTCAGGGGAGTTCCGGCAGTTCTGCTCAAGCAGAATAGGGGCTCCGAGTTCGGACGGCAGCTGCACTTCGTGTCGCAGATAAAGGTTTTGATTGGGGTCGAAGAACACGTAAAAGCACCGCTTCTGATCTGGATCGCGGAAGACCGAGTCGAGACTGTGCCACCACAGTTCTTGGAAATCCTGACCTTCGTCAACAACCACCGCATCGAATTTCTGGCTGTCAGGCAGAAGCTCGCATGCCTGCATCAGCAGATCTGGGGCCTGATCATTCCAGAATTGCCGCGAATTCTCCGCGCTGGCCGGATCGAATTCGATTCCCGCGGATTTGCACGTCTCGTGAACCAATTCGTGGTAGGTGTGGACTTTCAATTTCTGCTCGAAATCCAATTGAGCGGTGTCGTTGAGCCAGTTTCGCAGGGGCCGGTTGTAGCACAGCAGCAGCGTTCGCATGCCCGACTGAGCGGCCTGCTGCGCTTTCGCCAGAGCCAGCAGTGTCTTGCCGGTTCCGGCGCCGCCCTGAATTGATGCCGCAGTCTGATTCGCGAGTGCGCCAAGCAGTCTTTTCTGCTCTTCAGTCAACCGATGAAGCCGTTTTTCCTGCAGCTCCACCTCTCGCCACTCAACCGGCACGACATCGTATTTTGCGAAGAGCGCGCGCTCGATCTCCCTGAGTCTGTCTCGGCTCAGTGTCTTGTCAAGCGAGCGTTGGAACAGGCTGAATATGCTGCGCAGACGTTTGCTGAGCTGGCGCAGATCAGTCGCATCCAAGATTTGCTGGCGGGTGATGCCGATGGGTGCCTGCCCCTGGAACGATCCATCGGGAAAGAAAACTGCGAAACCGTAGGTGAAGCTTAAATCCGAAGATCTGAGCCGCTCCCTGATGTGCTCGACGATCGCATGCATGTTGGATTGGACCTGACTGAAGGGGTCTTTGTTGAGCGGGACCTTGTTATTGTGCGACAGAAGCCGCCACCACTCACCGCTGTCCGGATCAAATCCCAGAATGCCGCCTTTGACCTCGATGAAAAGCAGACCGTTTGCCGGATCAAGAACCAGAAAATCACATTCGCCTTCGACAAGAGGTCCTGAAGTGCGCTTTCGCACCCAGTTGAGGCTGTGAATCACGCGGACGTTGTCCGCAAGGTGCTCAGCGAAGGCTTCGGCGACTTTCCGTTCGCCTTGATTCTCAATTTCCGCAGGATCGACGCTTGGAATGAAGGTAACCATTGGTTTATAGAATTATTTTCAGTAAATCGATGAGATGCTTTCAGCCGCACAAATAATATCAGCACTCCACGCAAAGAGCGAATGGCGTTGCGGAATTGAACATTCGAACCATATCGGTGTCACAGTCTGTCAATTCAAGTCGAAGTCGCGAATTCAATACAATAAGCACACTTTTCAGCAACCAGCAGATTCTGCCAAGTCATCCAATTTTGTTTATTCGAGCCTTTCAATTCCTGATGCTTTCAGCTGGCATCCCGTCGGTGGCGGCCGCGCAGACAGATGTCAGTTTGGAATTCGCCGCATCTGCAATGGAGTGGTGGGCGATATTCGGTGCACTTCTCACAGGCGCCTTGATTTCGCTTTCAAAATCTTCGCCGGAAGTTGACCGGTCTGAATCGATAGAAGGTGAATCAGATGAGACCGATGCCGATAAACTGGACGGCGTTGCTTCACATTCAAATACTCCCCTGAGTCAGTCACTTGTATCCTTTGCACTCATTGTTCTAGCGTTTGTGCTGGTGTGTCTGCTGACACTGGTTTTTCCAGCGGTTTTCATTTTAGGCGCGGCTTCGGTCATTCTGTTCTTGCTGGCGCTGCCAAATTTCGACATTCTTCAACGGGGACCGCAGAGGAACAAAGACTGGAAACGACTGTTTACCGACAGAAACATCGGATTGATGGCGGCAGTTTTCTTGCTGGCAGCATTGTTGCTGAATGCTTGGCTTGATATCGGCGACGTGGGTGAAGACGATCTTCTGATATCAGGAATTGCTGTCGCATTGGCGGCAGGTTTGGTTTTCGGCGGGCTGATTTCGAAGACTCAGAATCTGAGCGCATCATCAGAAAGCTCGCAGAAGCTCACCCGCCGGGTCGCGGGAGTGGCGATGATCGCGCTCGCGATCTTTGTCGCGGGCAGAACTCCCCAAGTGCCGGCACTGCCCCTTTGGTCTGTGCTTTTCATTATTCTGGCGGTTTATTGCGGCGCGACTTCAAGACTGAGGTCACCTGCTTCCAGCCGGCAGCAGCTGTTGAAGGGCGGCGGCATTGTCGTTCTGCTGTTTGGCGTGATTGGACTTGTCAGCGCTTCGTTCGGGTATCGCGATTTCAACGAGCCATTCACGAAAATTTCCGAATTGGTTGCATCGGGCGGCACACTTCGCTCGGACCAGGTTTCCGCTTCGAGCGCGAAGGTGTTCACCTATGTCACTTCCATGGATGAATTCGACCAGATGCTTGTCCAGGCCAGTCAGTCGAGCAAGCCCGTCATGATTGATTACTATGCCGACTGGTGCCTGGACTGCAAACGGATGGACCGAACCACGTTCAAAGACCCATCTATCGTTGCGACACTCAGTGAATCCTTCCAAAGCATCAAGGTTGATGTGACTGATCCGAATGATGGATTCAGCCGCGCGATAAGAAAGCGCTACCAGGTTTTCGGCCCTCCAGCGCTGCTGTTCATCGACAGCAGCGGCAATCTGACTCCGACTTCACCTGCCTATGGCTACTTCGATGTTGAAGAGCTGACTGGGCTGCTGACTCAAGTGCAGTCAGGCTGATCCAGTTTCAAGCAGTCGCAGTCTGACCTCTTTTTCTCAAGATCGCGCCGTTACGAACTCAGTGGTTGAGCCGCTTGATTGGCTATAATTTGAACCGATTGACTTCGCGTATTGAAGCGATCCTGTCTCCATCTCGGGTTCCTTGATTCACATAGAATTGATCTCATTTCCACTTTGCATTCACGCTGGCAGCTTTGGATTCGAAATACCTTCAACGCATATTGCTGGCGCGAGTCTACGATGTCGCAATCGACACCCCGCTGGACTATGCGACCAATCTCTCCCGCAGACTGAAGCATGATGTCTGGCTGAAACGCGAAGACCAGCAGCCCATATTCTCATTCAAGATCCGCGGCGCGTACAACAAGATGTCGCGCCTTCCGGCCCATGTGCTGAAAAAAGGGGTGGTGGCCGCGTCCGCCGGCAATCACGCTCAGGGCGTTGCGCTGGCAGGCAAGACGCTCGGATGTCCGGTTACGATTTTCATGCCGGTCACAAGTCCGGAGATCAAGGTGAAATCGGTCAGGGGATTCGGTGCGAAGGTCAAGCTGATCGGCGACAGCTATGCTGAGGCGGGCGTTGCCGCGAGCGAGTACTGCAAGCGGAAGAAACTGCGTCTGATCTCCCCCTACGATGATCCGGATATCATCGCTGGAAACGGCACCGTCGGCATTGAGATCATGCGCTCGATCACTGGCAGAGTGGATGCGATATTCGTGCCCGTCGGCGGCGGCGGCCTGATCGCAGGTATCGCCACCTATGTCAAGAGCGTCAGCAGCAATGTCAAAGTCATCGGTGTCGAGCCGATGGATTCAGACGCCATGACGCAGTCGCTCAAGACCGGCAGGCGAATCGCGCTGAAGGAGGTTGGTATCTTCGCAGACGGCGTCGCCGTCAAGCAGGTTGGCAAGGAGCCGTTCCGCCTGTGTCAGAAGTATGTCGACGAGATCGTCCGTGTCAACACCGATGAGACCTGTGCGGCAATCAAGGATATCTTTGAGGACACGCGGACGATCGTGGAGCCGTCCGGCGCGCTTGCAGTCGCCGGCCTCAAGCGTTACTGCGCACGCGTGAAGCGGAATGGAAAAGGATTTGTCGCGGTCAACACCGGCGCCAATATGAACTTCGACCGTCTTCGTCATGTTTCTGAAAGGGCGGAGATCGGAGAGCGGCGCGAGGCGATTGTCGCGGTCACCATTCCGGAGCGGCCAGGCAGTTTCAGACAGTTCTGCTCAACCATCGGCGATCGGAATATCACAGAGTTCAACTATCGATTCTCGAATTCGGAGGAGGCGCATGTCTATTGTGGAATCCAGATCAGCCGCCGCGAGGAAGTCACGCAGTTGGTTGCGGAGCTAGAGCAGAACGATTATCCTGTGCTGGACCTGACTGACAACGAAATGGCGAAGATTCATGTTCGGCATATGGTGGGCGGCCGCGCGCCGAATGCCGACAATGAGAAAGTCTATCGATTCGAGTTTCCAGAGCGTCCCGGCGCGCTGCTTGGATTTCTTGAGAGGATGGGCAGCTCCTGGAACATCAGCATGTTTCATTATCGGAACCACGGAACAGATTTCGGTCGAGTGCTGTGCGGCATTCAAGTTCCGCCCGAAGAGATGCATCAGTTTCAGGATTTCTTGAATGCAGTCGGCTTCACCTACGTGGATGAAACCGACAATCCTGTCTACAGGATGTTTCTAACCTAAGACCCGTTCGCAGAGGTGGGTATGAACAAATCAAGTGATGTGGAATTCATCGGTCTTTACCTGATTCCAGGAGAAGGCACCGTCGCAGCTCTCAAAGGCTCTCGGGAGACACAGCTGTTTGACAAGCAGGGCTTGGAATGGCTGATCATCGACAAGAAGAAAAAAGGCGCCGACACCAGCGTTGAGGAGCAGGCGCTCGCTCAGGTCAAGCAGAATGACAACGCAGGGAACGGATTTTACTGACAGATAACCGCCGCATCCGCGATGGTTTGCCCTCTGCCTTGGCCAAGGTCCGGCAGCCCGCCGCCTTTGCGCCCCAAAGAGGTGCATCTGTGGTCTGCCTCACTGATATCAAGCGATGATAAGCTGCGCGATTTTGAGCGGTGCATGGATGAGCGCGAGCTGGCGCGGGCGAATCGCTATGCGATGGAGATTTCACGGACCCGTTTCATCTCAGCGCGGGCGATGCTCAAACAGCTGCTGGCAATGTACACCGGACTTGAGCCGGCTGCAGTCCGGTTTTGTCTGGGACCGCTGGGGAAGCCCTACCTGCCGCCGGCTGACGGGCCGGCGCTCAACTTCAATTCAACAGACACGCAGGACGAAGCGCTGTTCGCCTTCTGCCTGGATGCAGAGATCGGTGTGGACATCGAATTCAAGAACCGCCAGGTGAATCACCCCATCATCGCCAGACGGAAATTCACGCCGCAGGAGCTGGATCAGCATCTCGACTGTCCGGCGGAACAGCGGAAACTTCACTTTCTGTCGCTTTGGACGCGCAAGGAAGCGTATGGCAAGGCAATCGGGGTTGGCATCAAGTACCGGCTGAACGAGGTGAATCTGGTTGATGCCGAAAACTCAGCTCGCATCTGCGTGCATGACGAGACGGGAGCAGAGTGGGAAGTGGCTCAGGCTGAACCGTCGGATGACTTGATCGCCTGCGTCGTTGCACAGGGCCGCGGATGGCGTTATCGCTGCCAGCGGCTTTCACAGGATGCGCTGTAGAAGATTCAACGCACTATGCCGGTACAGGAACAAATTCACTCACATCCGGCCATTGCATGAATAATCTCCCATTCTTCCTGGGTGACCGGTGTGACGGACAAGCGATTGCCGCGCGCCAGCACTCGCATGCCTGACAGCGCAGGCTCTGCCCTGAGATCGCTCAGGGCGACGATTTTCGGAAATTTCAGCACCAGCTTGACATCGACCATCAGCCAGCGCGGATTGTCCGGGTCGCTTTTGGCATCGTAGTACTTCTCTGCTGGATCGAAAGCCGTCGGGTCCGGGTAGGCTTCGCGGACAATGCGCATCGTCCCGACGATCCCCGGCACTTTGCAGCGGGAGTGGTAGAAGAACGCCCGGTCTCCGACTGAGAATTCGTCGCGGAAGAAATTCCGGACCTGGTAATTGCGAATGCCATCCCAGTAATCGGTTTGATCCGGCTCAGCCGCCAGGTGGTCGATCGAGTAGACATCCGGTTCACTTTTCATCAGCCAGTACTTCATTTTTCCATGCTCAAGTTGTAAAGTTGTAAATCTGTCGGTCTGTTATCGCCCCGCGCAGCGGAACATCCCAGGCGTTTCGGCCGATCGATGCGACGCGCTGAAACTCATGCGCCAGCCCCAGAACGCAGGGCCTCTGCCAATTCCGGCTGTGCCGCAGATGCTTGAGCGAGCTGTCGTAGAAGCCGCCGCCCATTCCGATGCGGTTGCCCTGATCGTCGAATGCAACCAGCGGCGCGAGGATCAAGTCGAGCTGATTGGCGAAAACCCAGCCGTATTTTGCGATATCAGGCTCTGGAATGCCAAATCGATTGGGTGACAGATCGTGCAGTGACCGCGTCCGTCCGAACAGCAGCCGGTTCTCACCGCCGCGGTAAAGGACGGGCAGGTAGCATTCCTTGCCCCGACTGACCGCATGGCTGAAGATCTGAGTGGGATCGATCTCTCCGTCATTCGGAAGGTAGAGGGCGATTCTGCGGCTTCGCTGATACAGCGGATGTCTGAGCGTCTGGCTCAGCAGGCCGACGGCGGCGTCATGCTGCTCAGCGGAAGTCAGGGCTCGGCGGGCCGCCCGCATGTCTTTGCGGACCGTGGACTGGATTGACTTCATCGCGCAAAAGCCGAAATTTCAGCTGCCGCCCGCACGTGCCGTACCAGCCCCCATAGCCTTGAACCGCTATGGTCAAGTGGGCAACTGGTGAGACAGCATCAGGTGCATTGCGACTCGGCAAGCTCACAACAGCTGACTCAGTTTGTTCCCTGATAATTTCTTTAGGTTCGAAGGGAATTAGACTGATTCGAACACTACAGGCGGCGTTCAAACGGTGGGAATTATAAATTCAATCAGTCAGTGCAGAATCGATTTTGTCGATCATCTGCGCAATCTGGGGGCTGAAATCCTGAATCGGACCGGGTGACTGCTTGCGCAGAAGGTCTGCGGCGAAGTTGAGAGCTGACACGACTGCGGCGGTCTCGAGAGACACGCTCTGCCCGGCAGAATTGTCCTGCATGCTGGAGATTTCTGAGTTCAGCATGTTTGCCGCGGCGCGCAAAGTGGCATGCTCTTCGGGCTCGCATCCGATCTGGAAGTTGCGGCCGCCTATTTTGACTTTGAGGTGTGGTACAGAATTCAAAACTAAGGCTGCAGATTCGAAAGATGATTAATGTAAACTTTTGATCAGGTGCGAAATAATCTCATTTTCGTCAGTCGTTCAGGGGGTTGGAGTAATCAACAGCATTCAATATTGAACGGCGGGCTTGCATCAGCCTTTGAAAGTGGATTCTTGACAAAAATTATAGCCCACAGATTTTCTGACGCGAGTTGGAAACTTCGAACGGATTTCGGTGACTTTCTAGAATCTGTCTCTTTGTGTTCAGCCTGGCAAGCGTTACATTCGGCAGCGGCAGCGCGAAAAGGTAAAATAGAAGCATTGTTGATGAATGGATGGAAATTCACCTGTCTTCAACAGTCTCGGTGAAGCGGACCCACACTCAGATCGTTGTTTGCGGCTGTTTGATTCAACATCTGAATTGATAATCGATTCAGGGAATTATTGGAGTTTATCTAGTGCGAAAAGTACGGTTTCCACTTGGTTTCGCGGCAATATTGCTGCTGTTTTCAGTGACTTCGATCAGTCACGCCGCAGATGGCATTCTGAGGCTGGCCACGACAACCAGCACTGAGAATTCCGGTCTGCTGGCGAAGCTGGTGCCGGCATTCACAGACAGCCGCGGCATTCTGGTTCATGTGATCGCCGTGGGCACCGGCCGCGCCCTCAATCACGCCAGAAACGGCGACGTTGACGTAGCCTTGGTGCATGCGAAAAAAGCCGAGCTGGAGCTGGTTGAAAGCGGCTACGGCATCAACCGCAGTGAAGTCATGTACAACGAATTTGTCATTGCCGGACCCGCAGATGATCCGGCAGGAATCAACGGATCGTCGAATCTCGGCGAGGCGTTTCGAAAAATCGCCGATTCCAAGGCGCTTTTTGTATCCCGCGGGGATGACTCCGGAACGCACAAGAAAGAAGTTGAGATCTGGCGCGAGATCGGCATTCAGCCGGACGGCGAATGGTACAAGGAGGTGGGGCTTGGCATGGGCCGGGCTCTGCAGATCGCCGATGAGCTGAGGGCCTATCTTCTGACCGACAAGGGCACCTGGCTGGCTTTGAAGAGACGGCTGTCTCTGCCCGTTCACGTTCAGGGCGCCCGCGATGGCCGCAACGTCTACGGAATTGTTGCAGTCAATCCCGAAAAGCATGCCCAGGTCAACGGTGAGGCCGCCCGGCAGATGATTGACTGGATCAAGAGCGATGAGGCCAAATCAATCATATCCGGACATCAGGTTGAGGGTGAGCAGCTGTTCTATGTGATCGATTAGCCGTGCCGCCCACTTGCGCTCCTTCACTTTGAACATATCGACCACCAATGCCAGCGGTTCCAATCTGGCGAACTGAATTGAATTCACATGGACGGACTGATCGGCGCGAGTGTTGAAGCGCTGCGCCTTTTGTTTACTGGAGATCGGGAGATTTGGGAAATTGTCGCGATTTCATTTTCAGTTTCATTCCGCGCGATTCTCTACATTGTTCCGCTCGCGATACTGGCTGCGTTCGCGCTGGCCTTCGGCAGTTTTCCCGGCCGGCGGGCGCTGATCACGATCGTCAATTCCCTGGTGGCGCTGCCAGCGGTGGTGGTGGGCCTGCTGCTCTACATGATGCTTTACAGTTCAGGCCCGTTCGGCGGCTGGCGGCTCCTCTTCACACAGGGCGCGATGATCATCGGTCAGATGATTCTGGCCTTTCCGCTGCTGGTTGCGATGATTCACCTCTCTTTGCAGAGCATCGACCTGAGCGCCTGGCAGACTGCCCGAACTCTGGGCGCCGGCATCCTTCGAGCGATGTTCACCATCATGCGCGAGGTGAGGTTCGGGCTGATCGCGGCGATCGTCGCCGGTTTTGGACGAGTGGTCTCGGAAGTCGGCTGCTCAATCATGGTGGGCGGCAACATTCTGCACCACACGCGCAATATTCCCACTGCGATCGCGCTGGAAACCTCCAAGGGCGAGTTTGAGCAGGGGATTGCTCTCGGAGCTGTTCTGATCACACTGGCGCTGGCTCTCAACTTCGCAGTCGCGACGGTGCGGGGTCGGGACATGGCGAGGCACTGACGGACGCGGCGAGATGATGAGCGATAACCAGCAGCTGATTTCCATCAGAAGTGTTCGAAAGTCCATCTCCAAGCGTCCGGTGCTGGACATCGATGAGCTTGTTGTCTATCAGGATGAGTGCGTTGTGATTCACGGTCCGAATGGCTCCGGAAAATCGACTCTTTTGAAAATTCTGGCCGGTCTGATGATGCCTGATCAAGGTGTTGCAACTGTGAACGGCACGGCCCGGTCCTGGCGCCAGACGTTTCGCCAATTCCGTGCTGATGTTGTCTACCTGCACCAGTCGCCTTATCTGTTCGACCGGTCTGTGGAAGAGAATGTCGGATATGGGCTCAAGCTTCGAAACCGCGCCCGCGCAGACGTTCATCGCGAGGTCGAAAGGGCATTGGACTGGGCCGGACTGGCCCATCTTGCGAAGCGCAATGCCCGAGACCTGTCCGGCGGTGAGAAGCAGCGGGTTGCGCTGACGCGCGCCCGAATTCTCGAGCCGAAGCTTCTGCTGCTGGATGAGCCAACTGCGGCGATGGACCTGGGAGCCCGCAGGCAGACATTCCGGCTGATCCGGGATCTGGCGTCCGGTGGCAGCGCAGTGTATATTGCAACGCATGAATCAGCTGATCTTTATCAGCCCGATCGTGTGATTGAGCTTGATCAGGGCCGGATAATCGCCTAGCAAAGCAAGGTGCGGAAGATGATCGATCCTTCACAGATCACCGGAATCATTCTGGCGGGCGGTCAGGCGCGCCGAATGGGCGGGATAGACAAGGGGCTGGTCGAGATCAATGGCAAAACCATGTGTGAGAGAGTCATCGAACTGCTTGCTCCTCAGGTTGATGGGGTGTTGGTGAATGCGAATCGCAATCGCGACCGCTATCAGGCTCTGGGCGTGTCGGTCATAGAAGATTTTCGCTCCGGTTTTCTGGGTCCGTTGGCCGGACTGGCCAGCGGGATGATGGCTGCGGAGTCGCCATGGGTGATCACCGCGCCTTGCGACGGCCCCTTTCTCAATCGGGATTATGTCATGCGGATGTCCGGTCAGGTTTTTCAAGACACCGCCATCGTGGTGGCGCGCGATTCCAAGCGTATGCAGCCAACCTATATCTTGGCAAAGGCCGCACTTGACGATGATCTCAAGGAATTTCTGGCTTCGGGAGAGCGAAAGATCGACCGGTGGTTTGTGAGGCACAACTACGAAACCTGTGATTTTTCAGATTCACCGGACTTTTTTCTCAACATCAATTCGGAAGATGAACGGCAGCAGGCCGAACTTCGGGTCAGGAAAGATGAGCTCCTCTAGCATTCCGATTGTCGGTTTCGCGGCGTTCAGCGGCAGCGGCAAGACGACACTGGTCAGCGGCGTGATACCCGTGCTGCGGGACCGCGGCCTGCGCATTGGCGTGATCAAGCATGCCCACCACAATTTCACCATTGATACCCCCGGCAAAGACAGTTATGAACTCAGAAATGCGGGCGCCGAGCAGGTTCTGATCGCGTCAAGGCAGAGACTTGCGTGGGTCAAAGAGGCGGTTGAGGAGCGGGAGCCGACATTGCAGGAACTGCTTGAATGCTACGCCGGTCAGACGCTTGATCTCATCATTGTGGAAGGGTTCAAACATGAGCCGTTCACAAAAATCGAAGTTCATCGCTCCAATATCAGACGACCTTTGCTGGCCAAGTCCGACAGTCACATCATCGCAGTTGCAACGGACGCGCCGGAGTCACTTGATGTCGGTGTTCGAAAGCTGAATCTCGATGACTATGTTGAGATTGCCGATTTCATTGTCAATTGCATGAAGCGGAACTCACTCACGCTTGCCTTTGCAGAAACCTGATCAGGCGATCTGGATAATCGGTGATTATTCCGTCGATGCCGGAATCGCTCAACGCCTGAAAGTCGTTTTCAATGTTCACAGTCCAGGCATATACCTCAAGCTCGAGTCGATGCGCCTCGTTTATCGATTCTGCGTTCAATGATTGATAGTCGCTGTTCCAGACTTTGCCGCCAGCCGCGGCGATCATTTCTGGAACTGACCCTGCAAACTCAGCCAACCGCATGCCGTCAGTCCACATGCCGTCAAGTGATTCATGCAGTGTGTTGTATCCCTGCAGCTGAGAGGTCAGATGCCATGCCTCAAGTCCAGGAACCAGGTTTCGAATCGCGTGCGCTGTCTGCCAGTCAAATGACTGAATGATCGAAGCGGACACAATTTCCAGCCGGATGATCTCATCGGCAACGATCTCGACAAACTTTTCGCGGGGATGCGTCTCCCGCTGATCCATCGGCGAATACTTTGCCTCAATGCAGAGCGCCGCGCGCGAATCTCTTGAGCGAACCAGATTGACGACTTCCTCAAGCTTCGGCACCCGGCAGCCGTCATGCGGTTCCTGGTGAGGAAAATCGCTGGCATAGGCGGACTCCGGTCTGATTCGGCCGATGTCGTACTCCTGCAGCTCAGCGTACGTGAGATCAACAATCCTGATTGAATCGTCCTCAATCCAGCAGCCGGCTCGGTCTCGGGTGATATCGGAATTGAGCATGCGGTCGTGATGAGCGACAACCACTTCATCGCGAGTGATGCCGACATCCAGTTCAATCATGTCCACATTGAGATCCAGCGCTTTTGAGAAGCCCGGCAAACTCAGTTCTGGAAGAATGCCGCGAGCGCCGCGATGCCCGACAACTTTGACAGACATTGCTCAATAACCAGTTTCTGCGCAAGCGCACAGGTGGAAAACGGTTAAAATCAGGTGTTCCATTCGAGCGTCACTGCATCGGATCGCCAAGCCGACATCCCAATTCCAATGAATCTTTCAAAAGGCCTGAAATTCCTCGAATCTCGGGGCATCAACCTATTCCATGCTTTCGATACATCAGATGTCTCCGGTCTGATCGAAAATGCCGCGCCCGGATTGGATCTGACTCGGTTTCCCACAACGGTGCTGATCGCCAACGCTGGCAGCGCATTCTGGCAATCGATGAAGCAAGCCGGCATCCAAGGCGCCGATCCGGTTGATCAATATAGCATTATGCTTGCTAAGGAGTTTGCTGACAGATTTCTGAATGGTCGGACCAAAATTCTGTATCCGTCTGGCCATCCCGTATCCCTGCTCAGCTTCGGTTCGCTGACTGGCTGGAGCCATATCTCGCCGATGGGTGTCACCATTCACCCGAAATACGGGCCGTGGTTCGCGTACCGAGCACTGTTCCTCGTGGAAACATACATCCCAGCATCTCAGCCGCTCATGGCTGACCATCCTTGTGAATCCTGCCTCGAAAAGCCCTGCCAGTCTGTGTGCCCATCTGCCGCAGTCGGCGAAATCGGTGGATTCAAGCATGAGACTTGCGGGCGCCACCGAATTAAGGATGAATCGCCTTGTGCCTACCAGTGCTTGTCTCGCATCAGCTGTCCCGTTGGCTCGGAGTACCGGTACGCCGACGATCAGATGCACTATCATTACAACCGGTCCCTGCTGACCAGCCTGCGTTATTTCGGTTCAAAAACAACAAATTAAATGAGGAATCAATTCAATGTACTTCGAAGACTACTCGGTCGGCGCGAAATTCAAGAGCGCGGGTGTAACGTTCACAGAGAGCGGCATTATTGAGTTTGCGCTCAAATACGATCCTCAGCCGTTTCACATTGATGTTGCAGCGGCGTCGAAGTCCCAGTACAAGGGACTGATCGCCAGTGGATTTCAGACTCTGTCGCTGGTGTTTCGCATGTACATCCAGGAAGGGATGCTCAAGCAGGGCATGGGTTCGCCGGGAATGGACGAGCTTCGCTGGCTGCTTCCGGTTCGACCCGGCGATACGCTGCATATGGAAAGCGAGGTGCTGAGCGCTCGGGAATCAGGCTCCAGAAACGATCGGGGTTATGTCGAGATATTCTGCAGCATGATCAACCAGCGCGGCGAGACTGCCATGACAGCCCGATTGACACAGATCATCCGCAGACGGCCGGTGCAATAGGACGCGGTTTCCCAATTCCGTGCTGAATTGAATTTCGGTTGGTTGCTGATGCGTGCCGCGCTATTGGAATCAGCGGGTGCGCCGCTCAGAATCTCTGAAGTCGACGCACCCACACCGGGTCCCCATCAGGTCCTTTTGCGAAACAAGGTCTGCGGAGTTTGCCGCACAGATCTGCACATTGTGGATGGCGAGCTCGATGCGCCTCAGTTTCCCCTGATTGTCGGTCATCAGATCGTCGGTGAGGTGGTTGAACTGGGTTCAGAAGTTGAAGATGTCAGTGTCGGAGACCGGGTGGGTGTTCCCTGGCTTGGCGAAACCTGCTCCCGATGCGATTTCTGCGCCGGCGGGCAGGAGAACCTGTGTAATGAGGCGCAGTTCACAGGGTTTCACTTAAACGGTGGATTCGCTGAATACACCGTTGCCAATTCCCGGTACTGCTTCTCAATTGATGAAAATCTGACTGACATTGAGGCGGCTCCGTTGCTGTGCGGTGGGTTGATCGGATATCGAGCCTATCGAATGGTGGGAAACGCTAAATCGATCGGATTCTATGGGTTCGGTTCTGCGGCGCACATTCTGCTGCAGCTGGCGCGGTTTGAAAACCGACAGGTTCACGCCTTCACCCGATCTGGGGACAGGGAGTCACAGCATTTCGCCAGGCAGTTGGGCGCTTGCTGGGCGGGCAGTTCGAGCGACAGTCCACCCGAAGAACTGGATGCCGCAATCATTTTCGCGCCTGTCGGTGAACTGGTGCCTGCGGCGCTCAGAGCGGTTCGAAAAGGCGGTGTGGTCGTATGCGCGGGCATACACATGAGCGATATTCCGTCCATTCCTTACGAGATTCTGTGGGGTGAGCGAACTTTGCGATCGGTTGCCAACCTGACTCGCCGCGACGGTTGGGAGTTTCTGGAACTCGCGGCAAGAATTCCCATTCGGTCTGCGACTCAGAGTTACTCACTGGATCGGGTCAATGATGCGCTCGATGATTTAAGGCAAGGTCGTGTCAACGGATCAGCGGTGATCGAATTATGACGATGCTGGATTCGCCCCGAACAAGATGCTGAAATCGGAATGAGAGAACAAACCCGCGTTTGAACAACAGCGCAAAAGCCTGCAGACTTCTTCCAGTGTCTGGCAAAAGAAAGAGATAAATCCTGCATTCAACCTCCGAATTGCTGACATTCGGCGCGGAAATGACGCAGAAAGAATCCAATTCAGTTTGACAGGGGACTCAAATTTAATTTTAATTACTCTTCAACTGCCTTTGATTGTTGGAACAGGCTGGGTGAAACCATTGCTTGCGCCCAAATCAGATTGATCTGGTTTGTCCATCGAAGGTGAATAATCATTTCATATTCAGCAAATATCCGATAGGAGAACAACAGCATGGCAATCTCAGTGGGAGATAAAGTCCCGGAAATGGACTTGCAGGTAATGGATGGTAACTCGGTGGAGAACATCTCGACAGCAAAGATATTCGGAGGAAAGAAAGTGGTTCTGTTCGCACTGCCCGGCGCTTTCACCCCGACTTGTTCAAAAGCTCACCTTCCCGGTTACGTAGTAAGAGCAGATGAAATACTCGCCAAAGGCGTGGATCAGATAGCCTGTCTTTCGGTGAATGACGCCTTTGTCATGGATGCCTGGGGCAAATCCCAGAATGCGGAGGAAATTCTCATGCTTGCAGATGGCAGCGCCAAATTCACAGAGACTGTAGGGCTGCAGCTTGATCTGGTTGATCGGGGCTTGGGAATTCGTTCTGACCGATACGCCATGATCGTTGAAGACGGAGTCGTAACTGCCTTGAATCACGAAGAGCCAGGCGCATTTGAAGTAAGCGACGCTGACACGATCCTGAAGCTGCTGTAAACACCAACTTTTCAAGGCGCTAATTTCGTAACTGTCTGATTTGATGGAAATCGAAAAATTTGTTCCTTTGGTGATTGCGGCACCGGCGACAGACGGGGCTTTTGACTGAACTGAATATTGGCAAGGGACTATGTGCGTGGCAATATTGATTTGGCAAAACGGTTCGACAATTCGTCCTCTCTCAAGTAAAATCGTCCTTATATGATCGGTAAGCAACTGCGGGAATGCGTTGCAAATCGATCTCCTCGACATTCTGGAAGTCAAGACACAGGAGAAGTGAAGATGACGAAGGCAGAAGAATTCCAAAATCAAATTTTGACCAAGGCAGCTGAGGATGCCGAATTTCGGGCGCGCCTCTTGAGCGACCCGACTGGAACGATCGGTGCGGAACTGAACCTTGAATTCGGCGAAGACGTGACTATCAACGTACATGAAGATGGTCAGAACACAGTCAATCTGGTGCTGCCACCAAAGCTGCAGTTGGGAGAAGAAGACTTGCAATCTATTTCCGGTGGCCAGTTGGACAATGGGTTGACTGGACCGCAATGGTAAATCGGCGAAGGAATTTTGCAATTCGGAGGCTGATGAGTGGGGTGCAAAAAGCCTCTTTCTCATGACTTTTCATAGGTGCAGTTTCTGATGATGAATTGTCCTTGGCAATTTCGGCCGAGGATCAACTCAGAGAGTTCGCTGAACTGTGCGGGCTGGAGAGGTTTCTGATTCGGGTGGAAGCCTCACTGCTCAGACGCGGCAGGTATAACCTCCACAGACATTTCAAATCTTTGCCGACTGAATGCCGGCGCTGAGAATCGAGCTGGTGAAACTGCAATTTCGGCCTGGATGCTGAACATGCTCCAGGCCGTGCTGCTGCCGCTTCTCGCGCTGAATGCTTCTGTCTTTATTTCCAGCCAGAATTTCTCGATTGAGTTTCACTATTGAAGTCAATTGGGATGAGAATCGAACAATTGGGAATTATCGACGGATGCAGGAGCGCATCAGATCAGGGGATGATTCATCTTTATTTCATTCTCGACCGAGGATCAAAAACCACCGGCGATTGACAGGCATCATAATTCAGTCCCGCTGACTCCAAATCCAGTGTCTGCGAAGGTGATGCACAGAAAGTCGAAAAATGCCTTCGTCTGCGGATTCATCTCCTTGCCTTTCTTCCAGATCAGCCCGACATCCATAGAATGAACTGTGTCAGCAACCGGCTTGACTTCGACATGCTGCCCTTCCAGAGACCAGGGTCTGTAGACCATGTCAGACAGGATCGTGATTCCCATTCCGGTGGCAACCATGCTTCTCACGGCTTCAACCGATGAAGTTTTGAACACAATGTTGGGCATGTGCCCCGCGGCCTTCCAGTACCTCAGCGCCGATTGTTCTGCCTCATCCACGGTCAGCATGACATAAGGCTGCTCAGCCACTTCTGAAAGACCGATGGAATCCACACTCATCAGAGGGTGATCGGCCGACAGCCAAAGACGCCGCTGGGACCGAAGCAGCACCCGCGAGTCGATTTCGGTTTCATTCTGCAGGTTGGAAACCAGTATCACTGCGATATCCAAGTCATCTTCCACAATGCCCTGTTCGATATCTGTTCGCTGCAGTTCTGTCATCTGCACCCGGACATCCGGAAAGGACCGGCTGAACCGCATCAGAGTCTGCGGAAGAAAGTAACCGGCCACCGTGTAGGTCACGCCGACTCTGACCTCGCCTCTCAAAGATCGCCCGGAGCGGCGGATGCCGCGAGTGGCTTCAGACACCGCAGCCAGTATGTTCTGCGCATGTGTCAGAAATTGATGGCCTTCGTAAGTCAGCTCAACTCCGTTGGAGCGACGCTGGAACAAAGGCGCTTCAATATCCTTTTCCAGCTTGTCAATCGCGGCACTGACGGCAGACTGAGAGACATGAAGGTTGGCGGCGGCTGCGGAAATCTTGCCCGCATCAGCCACCGCGATGAAATAGCGCACCTGCCGAAAAAATGACCATCGAATTTATTGATATCACACTCAAAAATTACTATTTTGTAAACGTTGCATTCCTATAATGCGGTTCAAAGACGCCTCGATTGCAGGTTTGCAAGTGGTGGCAAGGAAGATGGCTGAACGAATCAGTATCGGAAAGTACAGACACTTTCGTCACTGGACAAGTAAGAGAAAAATGTGAGATGATCGATGAAATCACTTTCTGTTGCGGCGGTTGCGGTATTCTGTTTGTCAGCCCCTAATCGTGCTCAGTGACTGCATCCTGACATCCGAATGGGAATCAAGAGTCTGCTGATCGCCAATCGCGGCGAGATCGCGGTACGAATCATTCGTGCAGCGAGAGATATGGGCATCCGCACGATTCAAGCGTATAGTGAAGCAGATTCCGAATCGCTTCCAGTTCAGCTTGCAGACGATTCCATCCTGATCGGAGCGCCGCATGCTACAAAATCTTATCTCAATATTCATTCATTGGTAACTGCCGCTGCTGAATCTGGTGCTGATGCAGTGCATCCAGGATACGGATTTCTAGCGGAAAATGGCGATTTTGCTGATGCAGTTGAATCTGCAGGATTGATTTTCATCGGACCCAAAGGCAAGATCATCCGCGAGTTAGGGGATAAAGTTACGGCTAGATCGGTGGCGACCGCAGTGGGGCTTGCTACCGTACCCGGGAGTGAAAGGCGGATTGAAGATCTAGATTCTGCGAAATCTATTCTGGAACAAGTCGGGTTTCCTGTTCTGATCAAAGCGACTGCTGGTGGTGGCGGGCGCGGCATCCGGATCGCGCATGATCAAGCAGAATTCGATAAATTGGCGCCGCAGGCGAGTGTGGAAGCGCTGGCTGCATTCGGTGATGGCGGAATCTATATCGAGTCCTATATTGACAACGCCAGGCATGTCGAAGTACAAATCGTCGGTGATGGGAATTCAGCGCTGCACTTTTATGATCGCGAGTGCTCGCTTCAGCGACGCCGGCAGAAAATTTGGGAGGAAGCGCCAGCCTCATGTCTGTCGGAGGAAACCAGGGAGCGGCTTTGCGGTGCGGCTCGAGAGTTCGCTTCCAGTGTTGGTTACCGAGGCGCGGGGACGCTGGAGTTTCTGTATGATTCAGCCACAGAAAACTTTTACTTCCTAGAGATGAACACTCGCATTCAGGTGGAGCATCCTGTCACCGAGTGCATCACTGGTGTTGATCTGGTACGCGAGTCGATCAGAGTTGCTGACGGTGCCGCATTGGACCGAAAGCAGAGTGAAATCCGCATACGGGGACATGCAATAGAGTGTCGGATTAATGCAGAAGATCCATGCAATGGCTTCATGCCGAGTCCAGGCCAGATCACCCATTATTCTGCACCGGGCGGCCCGGGGGTAAGATTTGACTCTATGCTTTATCCCGGATATACGGTCCCTCCATTCTACGATTCATTGCTTGGCAAACTGATCGTCTGGGGCGAAAATCGTTCCGAAGCGCTGGAAAAGATGAAAGGCGCTCTTGGTGAACTGGAAATCAAGGGAATTGAAACGACCAAATCATTGCATCAAGCACTGCTGAACGATAAGAATGTCATCGAAGGCAGTGTACACACCACTTTTCTTGATGATTGGCTGAGCAAAGCAAATCTTAAGGCGCAACGTTGAGGAAGGTTAGCTGAAAATCAAGATACTCTTTCAGCGGAGACGACCACATCTTTGCTCAAGTCGGTGTGGAAATGTCCTTTATGCTTATTTTCACGAGTCAGTCAGATACGAAGGCAGTGAAAGAAAGCCAGATTGACGAGGCAACTGAAATCTGTCCTGCGAGTGCTTCGCGCCAGATCAAATTTGATTCGGATCGGATCAAACCTGATGACATGCAGGCTTTCGCCAAGCAAATTTGCTTCGATCGCGCAAGCCTGAGCGTCTCTCGGGAAAAGCGTTGAGGCGCGAGTGCCTGCGCATCCAGGAGCGCGGATGATAATACCGGCGCGAAAGCGAGACTCGGAATCGCGCTGAATTCAAGCGGGCAACGCGGATCGCGGCCTTGTCCAGCGATGCGCGTCGAACAGAAAATCTGATTCGATCAGGTTTTCCTGTCGTGTTTTGATCCGCCGCGGCAAAGCGGTGAGTCAAACGTCGCGCCGCCGCTTTCCTGCCATTCAGCAGGCGTCATCGTCTGCAGGGACAGGGCGTGCACACCGCCTGAAAGCTGGGCAGACAGGAGGTCGTTGATCATTCGATGGCGATTGAGCAGCGATTCGCCGGCAAACTGATCGGAAACGGCAACCACCTTGAAGTGTGTCTCCGAGCCTTTCGGCACGTTGTGCATCCCGCTTTCATTGATCACATCCAGATGCGCGGGCTTCAGCGCATCAGAAAGTGTTTGTGTGATTTGATCTTGAACAGTCATGGCGCTCATTATATTTTTAATGTCGGTGATGAGTGATGCGCAGCACCTGCCGATTTCAGCAAAGCGGTTGAATGCCAAGGGCGGTTCAGCCAGATCTGTCAATTGATACTCCCGTCCAGTCCGTAGTGAAATTGCGACGCTCCGAATTGAGCCGCGCTATCGGCCACCAGCGAAATTTGCAATGCCGCCATTCGAACAGAAATACAATGTATTCCGATTCCGCTTCAATTTGCACAAAGACGGCAAACCTGTGTTTTGCTGTTTTCAAGGAGAGATCGATGTTCAACAAGACTGACTCAATTCAGCACTACGATGACGAACTGTGGGAAGCCATAGAAAATGAGCAAATCCGCCAGGAAGAGCACATTGAGCTGATCGCCTCGGAGAACTACACGAGTCCGCGGGTGCTGCAGGCACAGGGCTCGGTGCTGACCAACAAGTACGCGGAAGGCTACCCCGGCAAGCGCTATTACGGCGGCTGCGAGTTCGTTGACATTGCCGAAGACTTGGCCATCGAGCGCGCCAAGCAGATTTTTGACGCGGACTATGTGAATGTTCAGCCGCATTCAGGATCGCAGGCGAACTCGGCGGTCTTCATGGCGCTGCTGCAGCCGCACGACACTGTACTGGGCATGAGTCTCGATCACGGCGGACACCTGACGCACGGCTCCAAAGTCAATTTTTCAGGCAAGATCTACAACTCAGTGCTTTATGGGGTCGATTCCGAGGGACTGGCTGATTACGGGCAGATAGCGGAGCTTGCCGCAGAACACAAGCCGAAGATGATCATCGCCGGATTTTCCGCCTATTCGCGAGTGATGGACTGGGATCGGTTCCGTCAGATTTCCGACGATGTCGGTGCTTATCTTTTTGTCGACATGGCGCACGTCGCGGGATTGGTTGCGGCGGGGCTCTATCCCAATCCGGTGCCGATTGCGGATGTGACCACGACTACGACTCACAAGACCCTTCGGGGACCGAGAGGCGGGCTGATTCTGGCGCGCAAGAATGAGGAAATCCAGAAAAAACTGGCTTCAGCAGTGTTTCCGGGCGGTCAGGGCGGCCCGATGATGCACGTCATTGCCGGCAAGGCCGTGGCATTCAAGGAGGCGCTTGAGCCCGAGTTCACTGCCTATCAGCAGCAGGTGCTGGACAACGCACGCGCGATGGCGAAGACATTTATGGAGCGCGGCTACAAGGTCGTCTCCGGCGGCACGGACGATCATCTGTTCCTGCTGGATCTGATCGACAAGGAAATCACTGGCAAAGACGCGGCCAATGCGCTCGGCGAGGCCAACATAACCGTCAACAAGAATACAGTGCCGAATGATCCCCGCTCACCTTTTGTCACCAGCGGCCTTCGAATCGGCTCACCGGCATCCACCACACGCGGCTTCAAGGAGGAGGAGATGGTGACACTCACCCATTGGATTTGCGACATACTTGATGACATCGAGAGCCGGTCGGTTGTTGATGAGGTCAAGGGCAAGGTTCTTGAGCTTTGCAGTCGATTTCCAGTCTATCGATAAAGACTGAATCACAGCCTATGGTTTGGGCGGAGCGTCAATGAAGGACTATTCGCTTTTCAGCCTGGCCCGTCACGCAGTCAAGCGGCACAAGAACTGGCCGAGGGCCTGGCGCGATCCGGAACCCAAGTCCGCCTATGATGTCATCATTGTCGGCGGCGGCGGGCATGGTCTGGCGAGCGCCTACTACCTGGCGGCGGAGCATGGCGTCACGAATGTCGCAGTCGTTGAGAAGGGCTGGATCGGCGGCGGCAACACCGGTCGGAACACAACGATTGTCCGATCGAATTATCTGTGGGACGAGTCGGCGCACATCTATGAAAAGTCGCTGGCGCTCTGGGAGTCGCTGTCGCAGGAGCTGAATTTCAACGTCATGTTCAGCCAGCGCGGTGTGCTGAATCTTGCGCACACCCTGCAGGACATGCGCGATGTCTACCGCCGCTCCAACGCGAATCGGCTGAACGGCATCGACAGCGAGGTGCTGACTCCGGATCGGATCAGCGAAATCGTCCCGATCATCAACACCTCGCCCGCGGCCCGGCATCCGATTCTGGGCGCGTCTTTTCAGCCGCGCGGCGGAGTGGCCAGGCACGATGCCGTCGCCTGGGGATTTGCACGCGCCGCGGACAAGAGAGGTGTTGACATTCTGCAGAACTGCGAGGTCACCGGCATCATTCGGGAAGACGGAAAGGTACGGGGGATCGAGACGACGCGCGGAAAAATCATGGCGGGCAAGGTTGGTGTTGTCGCGGCCGGACACTCCAGCGTCATCGCCGATATGGCAGGCTTGCGGATGCCGATCGAAAGCCGTCCGCTGCAGGCGCTGGTATCCGAGCCGATCAAACCGGTGCTGCACACCGTGGTGATGTCCAACACGGTGCACGGATACATAAGTCAATCCGACAAGGGTGAGCTGGTGATCGGAGCCGGTGTTGATTCGTACCTGGGATATGGTCAGCGCGGCAGTTTTTCGACGATCGAGCACAACGTTGCGGCGATCGTTGAACTCTTCCCGATTTTCAGCCGAGTCAGAATGATGCGGCAATGGGGCGGCATCGTGGATGTGTGTCCGGACGCCTCGCCCATCATCAGCAAGACGCCGGTTCAAGGGCTTTATTTCAATTGCGGATGGGGCACGGGCGGATTCAAGGCGACGCCGGGTTCCGGCTGGGTTTTCGCGCATACCATTGCGCGCGATGAACCGCATCGTCTCAACGCGCCGTTCAGTCTTGAGCGGTTCACATCGGGCGCCTTGATTGACGAGCACGGCGCCGCGGGCGTCGCCCACTAGATCGAACTGGAGAGGGAAATCAGAATGCTGCTGATCAACTGTCCATGGTGCGGACTTAGGGAAGAGGCTGAATTCAGCTGCGGCGGGGAAGCGCATATCGTGCGCCCGCTCAATCCGGAGGAGCTGACGGATGAGCAGTGGGCCGATTATCTTTTCATGCGCAAGAACATCAAAGGCGATCAGCGCGAGCAGTGGTATCACAGCGGCGGGTGCCGACGCTGGTTCAACGCCGAGCGAAACACAGTGACCTATGAATTCGGCGCCACTTACAAGCCCGGCGATCCGGTGCCTGGGGAAGAATCGTGAGTGACTCTCATCGTTTGCCGGCGGGCGGTCGAATTGATCGAAGCCGTCCGGTCAATTTCAAGTTCAACGGACAGATGCTGACCGGATACAAGGGTGATACGGTTGCATCAGCGCTGCTGGCCAACAACATTCATCTGGTCGCGCGCAGCTTCAAATATCACCGGCCCCGAGGCATCATGGGCAGCGGTCCGGAAGAGCCGTGCGCGATGCTTCAGGTTGGATGGGGCGCCCGATCGGTTCCCAACGGCAAGGCAACGCAGGTCGAGATTTATGAGGGTCTGGAAGTCAAGAGTGTGAACTGCTGGCCCAACGTCCAATTCGACCTGTCCGCTGTCAGCGGCCTTTTCTCCGCGATCATTCCGGTGGGATTCTACTACAAGACTTTCATGTATCCGGAAAAGTGGTGGATGATCTATGAGAAGTGGATCAGAAAGGCGGCCGGATTCGGGGTGGCAGAATCCGAGGCGGACCCGGACCGATATGAAAAGGTCAATGTCTGGTGCGATGTACTTGTCGCGGGCGGCGGTCCCGCGGGCCTTTCGGCGGCTCTCAGTGCCGCAAAAAGCGGCGCGCGCGTGGTACTGGCGCATGAAAATGGCGAATTCGGCGGCGGCCTGTTGCGCAGCCGCGATGCAGATCAGCGAGAATTGCTGAACGACATGCTCGCGCAGCTTGCTGAATTTGAGAATGTCAGGCTGCTGCCGCGCACGACAGTTGTCGGATACTACGACGCGAATTTCCTGGTGATGAATGAGCGGCTGACGGATCATCTGCCGGCATCGCATGAAGGTCAGTCGCGCGAGCGGTTGTGGCGGACCCGGGCGAAGCAGGTCATACTCGCAACCGGCGCCATTGAGCGTCCGATCGTTTTCGGAAACAATGATCTGCCGGGTGTCATGCTCTGTTCTGCAGTGTCGGAGTACATCAACCGGTTCGCGGTCAAGCCTGGGACGCGGGCGGTGGTGTTCGCCAACAACGACAGCGCCTACCAGACTGCATTCGACATGATCGAGGCTGGCATCCAGTTGGTTGCCATGATCGACAGCCGTCAGGGCGTATCCGCCGAATTGGTTGACTCGTTGAAGACTAAGGGTGTTGAAGTGAGACTGGGCTGTGCGGTCGAGAGCGCCAGAGGAATCAACCGCGTCAGGAGTGTGAATGCCCTGGAGCTTTCAATCAGCGGGGAGGCTCTGACCGGCGGCCAGACTCAGTACAACTGTGATTTGCTGGCGGTTTCAGGCGGCTGGAGTCCGGCCGTTCATCTGCATGCCCAATCCGGTGCAAAGCCAAGATTCGATTCGGTCAATGCGTGCTTTGTGCCGGGGGAACCCATGCAGGCTGAGCAGTCAGTCGGCGCTGCCAATGCGGATTTTCTGTTCGAAATCGCTGTTCAGGAAGGCGAGAAAGCGGGTGCTGCCGCCGCGGTGAGGGCAGGATTCGGTGAACACAAGTCTGTTGAAGATATCCAAGATTCGGACGCGGAGCGTCAAAACACACTCAATGTCCAGCCGCTGTGGCGCGTACCGAGTCAGAAATCTGCCAAGAAGCAGTTTGTGGACTTTCAGAACGATACCACTGCCAAGGATATTGAGATCGCCGCCCGCGAGGGTTACCGTTCCATCGAGCATCTCAAACGATATACGCTTTTGGGATTCGGCACCGATCAGGGCAAGCTGGGGAACATCAACGGCATGGCCATTCTGTCGCAGGAACTCGGCCAGGATTTGGCGGAGACAGGCACCACCACTTTTCGCCCGCTCTATACGCCGGTGACATTCGGCGCGATTGCAGGACGCGAGGTGGGTCCAGAATTTTTCGATGCGATCAGAAAGACGGCCATGCATGCCTGGCATGTGGAGCAGAAAGCGGAATTTGAGAATGTCGGTCAGTGGAAGCGGCCTTGGTACTATCCTCAGCACGGTGAATCGATGGAGCAGGCGGTCAACCGGGAGTGCATGGCGGTCAGAAAGCAGGTGGGAGCGCTTGATGCTTCCACACTCGGAAAAATCGAGATATTCGGTCCGGATGCGACTGAGTTTCTGAATTACGTCTATACGAATGCGTGGGATTCGCTGGTGACCGGCAGCTGTCGCTACGGACTGATGCTGGGTGAGAACGGCATGGTCATGGATGACGGTGTCACATCAAAGCTGGGTGACAATCACTATTACATGACAACAACCACCGGCGGCGCCGCGCATGTGCTGACATGGATGGAGCAGTGGCGACAGACCGAATGGCCGCAAATGCAGGTTTACTTCACCTCAGTTACGGATCAGTGGGCGGTCATCTCGATTTCCGGACCGAAGGTGCGGGACTTGCTTGAGAAAGTGTCTGCCGGAGTTGACTTGTCCAACGCGGCGTTTCCGTTCATGAGTTTCAGAGAGTGCTCAGTGTGCGGTGTGCCGGCCCGCGTCTTTCGAATCAGTTTCAGCGGCGAGCTTTCCTACGAGATCAACGTGCCGGCAAACTTCGGGCTGCAGGTCTGGCGCGAGGTGTTTGAAGCCGGCCGCGAATTTGGAATCACGCCATACGGGACCGAAACCATGCATGTTCTCAGGGCGGAAAAGGGATTCATCATCGTCGGCCAGGATACGGATGGCTCGGTGACTCCAATTGATCTTGGGATGAACTGGATCGTGTCGAAGAAAAAGGATTTTCTGGGCAAGCGATCTCTCAGCCGGTCTGATTGCGTCCGCCCTGATCGGAAACAGCTGGTTGGACTGCTGACCGAAGATCAGGACATTGTGCTGCCGGAAGGCGCGCAGTTGGTGGATGAACCGTCAACCTCTTATCCGGTGCCCATGATCGGGCATGTGACATCAAGCTACTGGAGCCCAACTGTGGGGCGCTCAATTGCGCTGGCTGTTGTGAAGGGCGGGCAATCCCGAATCGGTGCAAAAATCCATTCGACCCTGCTGTCCGGTGAATCGGTGCCTGTGACGATTTCCAGCCCTGTCTTCTACGATCCTGAAGGGGAGCGTCAGAATGTATGAGATGACCGCTCAGTCACCGCTTGCAGAGCACTCGGGGCCGAATGGAACGCGTGCTGAATTCCAGGGTGTAACGGTTTCCGAGCTGCCGATTTTGGAGCACTTCAACATCAGACTGCAGCCAGACGACCGCGATTTGGTTGGTCGGTTGCAGGCTGAGATTGGGTTTGAAATTCCGGTAGAGCCGAATACATTCGTTATTCACGAGAATCTGCTGTGCGCATGGCTGGGGCCTGACGAGTGGCTGATTGTCTCTCCCCCGGATCAGTCCGATCGGGTTGAGGAGAGATTAGTCGAATTGTTCGCGGGTCGATTCGCGACCATGTCGAAGCTTGGCAGCGCGCAGACAATCATTCGGACATCCGGCCCGCGGGCAGTTGAATTCCTATGCAGAGGCATTGCCATTGATCTTGATCCCTCCAGATTCCAGTTTGGGCAGTGCGTTCAGACGGTGATGGCGCATGCCAATATCATGGTTCTGAATCACACTCAGGAAGAGCCGATGCTGGATCTGATTGTGCGGCGCAGCTTTGCTGACCACCTTTGGCGGTGGTTGCTGGATGTCGGGCGAGAGGCGGAGTTTCGCGTCTGATACGCGTTGCTTGATGCGCTTGACAGTTCGGCTTTCAACGGCCTGTTGGATCTAAAATCTGCACATCAGCCTTCGATCCGAAATTTTCCGAATTCCAAAAATGCCAGAAAGATGGTTATGTGATCTCTTGAGATGAAGGGGTTACAGCGGACACTCACAAGGAACAAGTGCAGAAGCAGTAATTTTTCGACGAATGTGCTGTCCGTGTTAGAACGTTGGGATTGTTATACCGCCCCAACAGCCATGCACCGGTGAGCATTAAATTCCAGCGTGCTTGGAATTATCGTAAAATCGGAATTGGCAAACGCGCGTCAAAGTCAATGGCAGTTGAGATTTGAATTTCCGAAATTCATTGTCGGCTCGCAGATCACTCCAGATCAGCAACTGGTTTTTCTCTACGAGTGGCTGGCGGTGGCCACAAGTTGCCGAGATTGAAACTGACTGCCTTGAATGGAGATAGCGCAACTGGTGCATCATTGAACAACTCGTCTATCAGTTTCCACTTGGCGCCCTCCAATTTCAATGTCTCCAGCGAGCGGGCGTTGGGGTCTACAAACCAGAGGTATTCCACCCCTTCCTTGGCGTACACCATCTGCTTTCCACCGCGATCAAGCTTTCGAGTCGAATCAGAAAGCACCTCACACACCCAGTCTGGGGCTAACGAGAACCAATCTTCGTCTGGAATTTCGGGCATTGTTTCGCGTCTCCATCCCGCAATATCAGGTACGACAACATCCTCACCAAGGTGCAGTTCGGGCTCACTGAGAATCCACCAACCGCCGGGTCCGCCATCGTGGAAATCGAAAGGTGCGCCAATTCGCCGCGCGAGTCTTGAACTGGCCAATAGACATTGTGGAGAGGGCCTCCGGTGGATGTAGAGTTTGCCGTCTACGATTTCTGCGACTACATTTGATGGCGCGTCCAGTACATCCCGATAGGTTGCTCTATGTGCAGTCGTTCCGATTTTCATTGATTCGATCATAATGTAGAAGAAGGGACAACGTCTATGCAGATGATTTCAAATTTTATGAGAATCTTGATGGATATGATATGAATTCGTAAAACACAGTGTCAGGGGAAATGTCAACGAACAAGCACATATCAACGGAGTGGAGTCATTCTAATTGATGCTGAAAAGAGCACGCAAAGGCACATTCCACAAAATGAGTAATAAGTACCTTCACAGATATGTTGAAGAGTCTGCAGGGAGACACAAGTTTCGCGAGAATGACGCTATTGACCAAATTTAAGCTTATCGTTTCAAGGATGGAAGCGAAACGATTGGAGCACAAAGAATTGGTTGGTGGAATTGACGGACGAGTGAATTGAGTATATTAAATTGACCAACAAGTGAACTGAAATTCAAATGACACCGGATCAAATACGGCAATTACTACACTGTTTAAACTTTACCCCCCCCCGCCTCAATCGCCTGATTGTGAGGGGGAAGTTTATTCAAAAGTCTATAGTGCCGCCTACTGCAAAATAGAAGTTGATTTTTCGAAAGAAGCAATTTCGTACCCCGAAGAAATAAAGGTTCATCATCATTCAGTTTCTGGATTTTCTAATGCAGAGAATTTCGTAGTGCTTGAATGTATAGATCGACTATTAACGAAAAACTATCCACCAAACAGAATTGAACTTGAAAAATCATGGCAAGTCGGTCACGGGGTGGCAGGCAGACTTGACATTCTTGTGAACAAGAGTGATTTTAACGAATCTGCCTATCTGATGATTGAGTGTAAGACTGCGGGTGAAGAATACGAGAAAGCAAAACGCAAAACATTGGACGATGGAGGTCAAATACTTTCCTATTGGCAGCAAAACAGGTCTGCGGATTGGCTTTGTCTGTATGCCTCCAGTCTGAGTGAAGGGAGGGTTGAGTATCAAAACGCTATTGTTCCGATAGAAAAGTCATTCCGCAGTGTTGGTGACGTTAAGGAGGTGCATGCTAGGTGGAACAAACAATTCCTTGATAGTGGAATTTTTGAGGAGGATATTGGTCGCTATGGTATCGAGATCAAGCCGTTGCAAAAAAAAGACTTGATTGCTTTGCAAGAGGAAGATGGCAAACGCATCTATAACCAGTTTCTGGAAATTCTTCGTCATAACGTTATCTCCGATAAAGGAAATGCGTTTAACAAGATATTTAACTTGTTTCTCTGCAAGATATTTGATGAAGATAGACAAGATGCTGAAGAATTGGAATTTCAATATGTTGAGGGGCGTGACAATCCCGAAGACTTGATGCATCGCTTGAATGACTTGTACAAACAAGGGATGAAACGGTATCTTGATAAAAATATTACTGACTACAGCCTAGACGATATTCAAGGTTCGGTGACTAATTCCGATGTTGAAAAAATTTTCAAGGAATTGCGGTTATACAAAAGTCAAGAGTTTTCATTTGTCGATGTATTCAATGAAGAATCTTTTCTGACGAATACTAAAGTTGTTATTGAAATCGTAAAACTACTTCAGAGATGGCAAATCAGGTATACGCATCGGCAACAATTTCTTGGTGACTTCTTTGAGCTTTTACTAAGTACGGGATTCAAGCAAGAGTCAGGACAATTCTTTACTCCAGTTCCACTTGTGAGATTCATATTGAAAAGCCTTCCTCTAGAAAAAATTATTAAAAATCGAATTTCAAAAAGGGATGAGGGATTCCTTCCCTATGTGGTTGATTTCGCATGTGGGAGTGGTCATTTTCTGACAGAGGCCATGGATGTACTTCAGGAACTAATTGAAAATCTTGATGAAGTTTCAATGACTCCAGGCCAAATAAGGAAACGATCTGCATACTTGGCAGATCAATTTGGGTGGGCACAAGAACACATTTACGGAATCGAACGAGACTACCGTTTGGTCAAGACAGCCAAACTCGCTGCTTTTCTTCACGGAGATGGAGATGCACAGATCGTTCATGCATCTGGTATCGATCCATTCAATACTGCTGCCTATAAGGGAGTTCTTGCATGCAATAGCAGTCATAACGAAAAATTTGACGTGCTTATCGCCAATCCACCCTTCGCAATAGATGGTTTCAAGGCAACAGTTGAAAGTGGGTCAAATTCGTTTTCACTCTTTGATCAGATTCCAGATGCTAGTAAGGATATAGAAGTTCTGTTTGTCGAGCGAATGATTCAGCTTGTACGTCCTGGAGGTGTAGCGGGAATTATTCTTCCTAATTCTATACTGAATACATTGGGAATCTATGAACTGGCGAGAAAAGCAATATTGGAGAATTTTGAAATCAATGCGATTGTTGCGCTGAAAAGTAAGGCATTCATGGCTACAGGGATCAATGCAGTGGTACTTTTTCTGCGCAAGAGAGAAAATATGGTCCACCTTCAGTCAGAAAGTGATTACAAGTCAATATGCAACGGAAAAAAGGTTGTTGTCGTTAAAAGTGGCGATAAGACCGCAGAACAAGAGTCGTTTCTGGGATACAAATTTAGCAATAGAAAAGGCAGTGAAGGAATAAAAACTCTCGAGAAATCTACATTACTGGATGAAAGCAACTTGCGATCAAAGGAACGAGCGAACAGTTACATTCTCTCGGTTATGGAGGGGGAAGCAATTAATCAAATAGATGATTCAGTTTCCGAGTATGTGAAGCTTATGGATATGAACGACATGTTTGATTGGAATGGCGAATCTTTCTCTAATCGCATACGCTTGTGGAGAGTGAAGATCGAGCATGAGAACCCGAACTACTTGGTCTCGTTAGCGTCAATCGTAGATTATGAGTCTGGGAAACGTCCACGTGGTGGTGCAGTAAACGAGGGGGTATGGAGTCTTGGAGGCGAGCACATTGATGGCGATATCGGAGAAGTTATTTTCGATGGCATGAAGTTTGTTCCACAATCATTTTTTGATAACCAGAATAGGGGGCGCCTTGAGTTTAATGACATACTTCTTTGCAAAGACGGAGCGCAAACTGGAAAGGGTGGTATGTTCCTTTCCAAAACCTCTCACCCTCCTGCTATGGTCAATGAGCACGTCTTTCGAATGCGCGCTGTAGAGGATAAGTGTCTACAACATTACCTTCTGTACTACATTATGAGTTCCTTTTTTTTGGAACAAGTCAAGATGCACGCTTATGCGAAAAAGGCACAACCAGGCTTGAACATGGAACACATGCAAAAGATACTTGTATTTTGTCCGCCATTAAAAACTCAGAGAGAGATTGTCGATAAAGTTCAAGAAAAGTGGGATGATTTAACTAGAGCAGGTCAAAGAGCGAAATTCATTGATCAACTGTTTGGTGCGAGAGGCTTGTCCAAAAGCTTCAAATAAATGTCGGCTAACCATAAAAATAAAATCATGAATAAAGTCAGTTATTTAACAAAGAACTCAAATGTAAACAAAAATAATCCTTCCAATCGAATTATGGCAAGCTATTCATCCGTGAGATGAACTTCAGATCCTTCGCCTAGCGAGGTGTTTCACAAAAGAGACAATTCTACTCAAAGAGATTGTGTTGTGATTGAACCACCTACACATTATTCAGTTGGCTCGATGTCTACAGCGAGAACTGGCAGTTGAAAAATTGACCAGACAACACTATCCGACTGGATCTGGTGCCGCAGTTCTGAATTCTGTGAGAAGGGGGGCGATGGAAGATCGTCGCCCCTTTCTGCAACCGCATTCCCTATTTGAACTCGATGTACATGGCCGATGTCCAAGCCGTCGCGCCGTCAATCTGCTGACCCTGCACATAGACAGGACGAAAGCCGTGCGGACCGTTGTCAGGATTGATTTCCAAAGTGCCGCTCACATCCCGGGGCATTGCTGTATCGGATAGACGCTCGATGGCGACAAATATATCGGTGCCGCCAAGTTCCTTGCGAACGCCGCCTCTCTCAATCAGTTCTGCGCCAGACACCTCAAAGTCAAACTGCGGACAGTGAACGAAGGGGTTGCCGTCAAGCGGATTGCCAACCTTCACATAGCCATCGATAGTTCCTGAAACCCTTATGCTGGCTTTGGCAAGATTGGAGATGTCCATCTCGAAGCTGTCTGTGTCGCCATAGGTGTCGGTTCGAAAGCCGATTTCTGTCGGACCGGCCCGCCAGATTGTCTCTTCAATGTGCTCGAATCCATAAGCGTTGAAGGAGTTGATCACGCCGTTGCGGATGTCAATCGTGCCGCGCCAGTCAGCCCAGCGATAGCGATCGCGAATCCGCGCGCCGCCAACTCTCACTCGAACTCGTCGCTCTGAAAAACCAGCTTCTTCCTGCAGGTTGCGTCTATGGATGAGCCCTGTGTGATCGAACACCGCAATTTCATCCCAGCCTGAATCGCCCAGCAGACGATATTCCAGCTTTGCGGCGCCCTGATGCTCAAACTCGTCGCCCATCAGATGATCACCGCACCAGCTCAAAGCCACCGTGCGCTCACCGGTTGTCGCCCAGGTGTGCCGCGCGCGCAACGCTTTGCCGACGGCTTCGCGCTCCAGCGAGCTGCAGATTAATCCAGTGACGCCGCCTTTGGTGCCGAAGACGGCTGTTCCGGGAACCCCGCCGCCGCAGCGCCCGCGATGCTCGTCGCCATTGGCCGCCGCGCCGAGCTTGTAGCCGCGCGCCGCCACCTCCTGATAGAGCCACGGAAAGTGCCCCCAGGCTGAAGTGATTTCCACCAGCCGGTCCATGACCGGATGATGCCAGTCCATAATGCATCGCCGCCCGCCGACATGCGGCATGATGAGGTGCCCCTCCGGATCGTGGATATACGTCCCCCACAACTCTTCCAGCGGCCAGGCGCCGGGCTGAATTGTGTCGGCATCCATATCTTCGTTCCACTCAAACGAGCGCGCGATATTGCCCTTCGCGTCAAACGGAAACTCCGGTGTCCTGCCGTGCAGGAAAACCACGTTGTGATCACCGCCGGCACAGGAGTTGCCGCACCATTCAGTTCCTGGAAAGCAGATGAATTTTCCATCTTCGCACAAGCTGTGGATCAGTTCGACATCATCATCCCAGTTCGCCTTGGTGATATTAAAATCGTTCGCGGTGTAGCCAAGATAATCCAGTCTGGCTATGTCGCGGCCGTAGGTGAGGTTGTAGACCGTGTCGTTTGTCCCGACGGTATTGTCGGAGTGAACATGCAGATCACCGAAAAACACGCGCGGACTGGGACATGATTCATCGATCGTGACAAAGAATTTGGCATCTTCAACCTGCGGCGAGCTGACCATCGAAGCGGTGATCGCCAATTCTCCTGCAGTATCAGTCGGCAGATCGGGAATTTCAGCGAACGCCCATCCCTCGCTGGCAAGCGCGATCTTCCGCTCATAAACATGTTTGCCGTCCAGACTTGCTGTCACCGCGACCTCTTCGGATTCGTCGAAGCAGGTATTGCCCCACACATCTTCCGCTCGGACACCCAAAACGATTGGCTCACCTGGCCGCAGCATGCGCGAGCCGGCGATGACCAGCTGATGAGGTTTTCCTGGCACGACGTCAATGACAACATCCCCGGGTATTGCGCAGAAACGGGAGGTGCCGAGCGGGTCAATGTAGCAGCGGAACCGAAAACCCTTCTCAACAAAGGTCTGTACCCGCGTGCCGGGTCCGCCGCCGCGCCGGTCGCCAAGTCGGATGATGATGTGATCGCCGGGCTTCAGAAAACCATCCACGGTATCGACGATCACGGCTTTCTGAAACGGCCGCTCATGGCCTTTCTGATCAAAGCGCACCTTGAGCGACTGAACGGTCGCGGGGCTCTGTCCCTCGCAGAGCGGACCCGCCTGATATTCAGCGGAAACATAGTTGGCCGCCGTCGGATCGGTGGTCTGGAACAGCGCCCAGTCGGAGTAGAACTTGAATGTTGCCTTGATCCAGGCGCCGTCGGCGATTCCGGAAGCGCCCACTTCGTAGTCCAGCACGATTTCAGTCCATTCGCCGGCAATGAGCTTGTCGACGTTGCAGCTGACACTGCCAAGGAACGGCATGTTCCTGGTTTTGTCATATAAACCCACTGGTGCGAAGTAGTCGCCAAGCTTCTCTCTGATCTCTGCCTCAGTCGTACTGAACTGCGACCAGTCTGAGCCCTTGTTCTGATTGTTTGGCATCATTAGTCTCCTCTTCTTGTTTCAAATTGAACAACACCGCTCAATTTGAAGTGTGTATTGTACTGAAACCAGTTCCGGTAATTTTCTTGCCTCAAACTGTCGGGCGCTGCCCGCGAACTCGGCAGAACTCCACCTTTTTGTGCTGAGACTGGACTGACAGTTTTCGAACGTCGATTGCGCTCAGGCTGAGCTAATCTGACTGAACTGTCTGCAAGCCATGATGCTGATAGATCGACCGGGCGGTATCGCTCAAGAAGTACTCGAATGCGTCGCAAGCCACTTTGATGGTTTCATTGGCCAGACCGATGGCATAACGCGTGGTGACATTGTGCTCGCCTTCGGCAAGCGGCATTCGCTCGAAAACTTCAGGAAAAATCCGGATATAGCGAAGCGCGAGATGATCGTAGACCACGGCAACGTCCGCACGCCCGTCAGCGACTGCCTGCGGGGCTTCGCGGTGGTGAATCAGATCACCGAACAGCGCCTTCCCCCCGGACTCCAGCAAATCTCCGATTGCATTGCAATCGAGTCCTTCCTTCACTGCGCTCCTTTCGAGAGTCTCTCGATACACCATATGGCTGGCGCTTTCCGTTACGGGGTTGGATAGAAACAGCCGCACATCATCGCGCAGCAGGTCGCGCACCTCGCGAATGCCTTTCGGGTTCCCCTTGCGAACCAGAAAGCTGTTGCCGCGGCTTTGCGCGAAAACCGCTGCGCGGCTGACCCTTCTTCTTGCGATCAGTTTCTCCATGATGTCATCTGGACTGATCACAATGTCCGGGGTCACGCTCAAGCGAAGATTGCCGATCTCGATTGAATCGTGTTCCATCCAGTCAAGATATACCTTGGGTGGTGTCGTGCAGTAGAAAACAGACATGAGCCGGCGGCTTGATCGGAACGATTCCAAGGTCTCTTCGAGAGCCATGTGATGATTTCCATCAGAGAAAACCTTCAGTTCCGAAACTTTCGGATCGCCATGGAAATCCAGGCAGTAGTTGCTGGAAGGGTGAAACCAGGTTGTGCATTCCAGGTCCGGCTCGATCGCGTTTTCCCTGGGCCAATTGAGCTGCATCAGAACCTCCGCCGTGTTGATTGAATCAATGGATGAGTTTCAGCCGAGCCGAGAATCGGAAATTTTATCTGCACCTGCAATTTGCAAGCAGACGGCATAGTTCTGTCGACTTACAAGCAGAATCACCGAAGTTCATCGTATTTAGAACAGAACGACCCAATCGAATTTTGAGCAAAAAAGCGTGTGTTTTGAATTCGGGCACAAAAGACGATTCGCTCCATTGATTTTTTGTTACCCATACAATATAAACTTCGCCGATTGCTGGCAACTGATTCAAACGAAGATTTGGACTTGATTGCTGTGCTCGGTGTTTCGGATTGCAGTCAAGAGCTGAAAGACTGCAATTTATTTTTAATGACTGTTTTCAGTAATTGTAGGAGATAAATTATGCGAAAGTCTTTTCTTAAAATCATCGGACTGATCCTGGCCGGGTTCTTGATCATCCCAGCTGCGATGGCAGAATATCCGGAAAGGCCGGTCACACTGATGACAATGGTTCAGCCGGGCGCTCAGATTGACCGTCTTGCAAGAGGTCTTGCAGAACGATTGAGCAAGGAGCTCGGGCAGCCTGTGAACGTGAAGAATGTCACCGGCGGCTCGCACGGCAGCGTCATGGCGACTGAGCTCAGCAAGGCCAAAGCGGATGGCTACACCCTGGGTGTTGCCGCGGTGACCGCCTATACCTATCAGCCGCATCATTCACCAGTCAAATACACATTTGATGATTTCGATTACCTGTCTCTTGTTGCCTTGAACTCAAGTGGCTTCATCTCTTTGCCGGACCGTCCGTGGAACACGCTCAAAGAGGCATTCGAATGGGCCAAAGCCAACAATGAGGCTCTGGTATGCATGTTCCATGGTGCGGATGACCGGGATGCCATTCAGCGAATCGCGAAGGCGGAAGGTGTCAACATCTCGCTGATTCCCAGCAAAGGCGGCCCTTCAGTCATCAAGGCTGTAACAGGCGGACATGCGGATATCGGCTATGTCGGTGCAATCCTGTATGAACACGTCAGGGCCGGCCGGCTCAAACTTCTTGCGTCCGCGCTCAATGAGCGACTGCCCCCGCTTCCCGATGTGCCGACTCTCAAGGAACAGGGCTATGATGAGGCGGTGGAAATGATTGTTGGACTGGTGGCGCCAAAAGGGCTGCCTGATGATGTTGCGGCAACAGTCCTCGCCGCAACCGACAAGCTCGCGAACGATGCGGATACAAACTCATTCATCACCGAGAAGCTGCTGATGCTGCCCGTTACCTGGGGACGGGATCATGCGGAACAGTCGCTCAAGGATCTGTATGACCTTTTTGGAGAGCAGGCAAAGAGTCAGTAAAGCAAATTCGAACTGATCTGCCATCCGCTGCTCTTTGGGCGGTATCTTGAGCAGGATACGACGCGACATGCTGGCCTATGCGGTCATCGCACTGGCCAGCGTGTTGTTTCTCGTCTGGGCGATTCCGGTGTATACCCCGGCCTATCCCGGTTACGGCGCATCACCGGCGCTGGTTCCCAATGTCGCGGTCTCGGTCATGCTCGTGATGGCCATACTCGCGATCGCCCGCTCGCTGGCGGCAGTCAGGGGCGGCGCCCCATTGAGTGAGGAAGAAGCAACTTACCCTGAAGAAGGGAGTGGTTCAGGTTTCACTCAAGTCGGCCGTGTGGACATTGTACATCTGGTCAAGTTCATGGCGCCTGCCGCGCTCTACGTGATCGGCATCCATACCATCGGTTATCTTCCCTCTGCCCTGATTTTCCTGCTCCTGCTGCAGTATCTGGTCGGGGCGCGCAGTCCTGTCAGGATTGCTGTCCTGGCAGTCGCTGCAGTGGCGCTCATGTATGCTGCGATGCGATACGGCTTCGGTGTTCCGATTCCCGGCCTTTGATGAACCTTCGCAGTCGCGGGGTTGAATTATGGAGATGATTCTTGCCGGACTGATGGACTCGCTGTCACCTGTGAGTCTGATGTTCGTGTTTGTCGGTGTGGCCACAGGTGTCGCCGTCGGCGCGATTCCGGGAATCAACGGCCCGATGGCCATCGCGCTGTTCATTCCATTGACCTATTACATGTCTCCGCTTGCCGCCATCGGATTTCTGGTAGGCTTGAACAAGGGGGCTTTCTTTGGCGGAGCGATCTCCGCGATTCTGCTGCGGACACCCGGCACCCCAGAAGCTGCCGCGACCACTTGGGACGGATATCCCCTGACGGAGCAGGGCAAGGGTGAGAAGGCGCTCAGAATGGCGCTCTACAGCTCGGTTTCCGGGGATTTCATTTCGACTTCGGTGCTGATTCTGATTGCCGCGCCTCTCGCTACGGTTGCCCTGTACATGGGGCCGCCTGAGATGTTTGCGCTGATCTCTCTCGCGCTGACGGTGATTGCCGGCATCGGTACCAAGTCGATTTCCCGCGGTCTGATCGCCGCTGCCGCCGGACTGCTGGTGGGCATGGTTGGCACTGAGCCGGTTACCGCGCTGCCGCGTCTCACCTTTGACCTGTATCGACTGGAAAGCGGACTTTCGCTGATTCCGGTTGCGATCGGACTGCTGGCGTTCTCGGAAATTCTGATTCAGCTTGAACGGCTCAAACTGCGCGCAGGCTCTGAGGAAGCGGCTCGCAGTTTCTCGGACAAGCCGGAAGACAAGTTCGTATCAAAAAAAGAGTTCTTCGGATGCACGAGAACATTGCTGCGCGCCAGCGGCATCGGAATCGGTGTCGGCGCGATGCCGGGTTTGGGCGCGCCGGTGGCCTCATTCCTCTCGTATGATCAGGCTCTCAAGCGCTCCAAGAAGCCTGAAGAGTTCGGGAAGGGACGATTGGAGGGGATCGCCTCATCCGAAGCCGCCAACAGCGCCGTTGTGGGCGCCAGCCTGATTCCGCTGTTCGTTCTGGGCATCCCCGGCAATCTGGCGGTGGCGATGCTCATGGGGGCGTTCATGATTCACGGCATGATGCCCGGCCCGCTGCTGTTCGAGGAGAACTCGCAGCTGATGTACGGTGTTTTCGGCAGTCTGGTCATTGCGAGCTTCTTTCTTCTGGTTATCGGCCGATTCGGCCTGAAGCTGTTCTGCAAGGCGGTTCAGATTCCATCCGTGATACTCTATCCGATTGTGATATTCACCTGCATCATGGGCGCCTACCTCGGGCAGTCGTCCATGTTCGATGTCATTGTGATGCTGGTTTTCGGAGTCATCGGCTACTTCATGCGCAAGTTTGATTTCTCATACGTGGCGTTTCTCATCGGATTCATTCTTGTGCCCGAGTGGGAGCGGGCGCTTCAGCAGGTGGTGATCACTTCGCAGTTCGACACTTTCATGTTCTTTCGCCGGCCTGTGGCAATGCTGCTGATGGCGCTGACGTTCTTCGTGATCATTCGGACCTTTCTTGCAGGCGTTCGAAAGACAGACTGAGCTGCCCGGCTCATTCATCATTCTGAAGACGAACAGAAACAGGATTCGAGCTCCTGACCTTTCATTGGATAGGGAAAGGCGGTCGAACATGCTTGTTCCTGTGTGACCGAGTCGGCCGCGCGAAGAGAGCGGTGCGACCCAGGCTGCCGCTGTGCATAGTTTTCTTCAGCCTCAAGTGACGAACAGCATGAACCAGGTTCGGCGGTTGAAATTGATACGCGCCGAATGCAGGCTTATCACCCAACTCTAAGCACTGCGGCGATACATGCCTGATTGCTGTAATCAGACTTTGGACATCTCCGATCCTGTCCAGTGACTGGAATTTGGTTCAGCTGAATTTGAAAACGATCACAAACGCTTATGCACCTTCAGTCGCTGGAACTTGAGTCCAATGCGATGAGCTTTTCCTGAAGCGGATTGTCGCAAGAGCACCGATTGCCAAGACTGAATCAGGAATCTTCATTTCCCGGGTAGAATTCCGGAACAAAAGTTTGATCGGAAATCGGCGGCCTGACATAACCCACCCCTTCCAATCGCTCTGGCAGCTTTATCGGCTCTGGCGTCAGATCTTCATACGGCACCATGGTCAGGAAGTGACGAATGCAGTTGAGGCGCGCATGCCGCTTGTCATCTGCGTTGACAACATACCAAGGGGCCTGTTTGATGTCCGTATGGGCGAACATCTGATCTTTTGCCTTTGAATATTCCAGCCAGCGAGTGAGCGATTCCAAATCCATGGGCGAGAGCTTCCAGCGCTTGTGCGGTTCAAGCAAACGACTTTGAAACCGCTTCTCCTGCTCATCATCAGATACTGAGAACCAGTACTTGATCAGGGTGATGCCCGATCTGACAAGCATTCTCTCGAATTCCGGGCAGCTGCGCATGAATTCGCGATACTCCTCTTCCGTGCAGAACCCCATGACCCGCTCGACGCCAGCCCGGTTGTACCAGCTTCGATCGAAAAGAACAATCTCGCCTGCTGCCGGCAGATGCGCACAGTAACGCTGGAAGTACCACTGTGTCTTCTCGCGTTCCGTCGGTGCGGGCAGCGCCGCGACCCGACAGATTCTTGGACTCAAATGCTGTGTGATTCGCTTTATCACTCCTCCCTTTCCAGCAGCATCTCGGCCTTCAAAGATGACAACGACTTTCAGGCCTCTCTCTTTCACCCACTCCTGCATCTTGACGAGTTCAAGCTGCATCCGAAAGAGTTCCTTTTCATAGACTGATTTCTTGACCCGCTTTCGAGGTGAATCATTCGGAGTTGATGTGTTTTCTTGTTGTGAGCTCATATCAAATTCCCGATTGTGATTGGACTAATTTTCTTGAATATAGCACTTTTTGCTGTGAAAACTTCCTGACAATGCACTCAACACCGATGTGAATGCCCTGAAACATGAGAAAACAGTTCGAAAAGCTGTTCTTCAGATCGAAGTTCAATTCAACGGGTGAACTCAGGGAAGATCTATTGACGGACGGGATCAACCCGCAATTTGGAAATTCATTATGAATTCGCGCTCACAAAACTGATGATGGGTTCATACCTGCAGATCGCAATTGTGGAATTCAGTTTGGCTCGTTGCTCACCAAATCTCAGATTTCCGATTCGAATTGCAATTCTGTTTCAGTCGGTGAAACATAACAGCATCACGTCTGCCACCAACCTGAGTTGAATGTAATCAGAATGTCTGGCAGACAGCTTGGACCGCCACTGACGGTGGAATGGCTCCGTCGGAAAGAAGAAGAAATCGGCTTCGGCAGATATCGTTCGACGCGACGGTCACGCGGACAGAATCAGTAGTCAGAATCTCAGTTGCTGATTCACACTTCGCTCAGTTCGAGAATCGCAGGAATCTTGTCTTCCCAGCCGATTGCCATGATGTGAAGCCCACCGGCAATGGCACGAAGCTCTCGGACAATTTCCGCGGAAATCTGCTGACTTGTCTCAACTATGGCGGCTTTATCCTCACCCTGATCTGCGATTTTCTGAATCAGGTGATCTGGCACAGTGATTCCAGGCACGCGTTCATTCATGTATTGAGCCATTTTGACTGACTTGATCGGAATGACACCCGCCAGAACCGGTACGCTGATCCCACCGGCTTTGTCAAGAAATCTGCTGAACTCATCAACATCGTACACAGCCTGAGTCTGCAGGAATGAGGCTCCAGCCTCGATTTTCCGATGCAGATTCTCGATTTCTACGTCGGGATTGGTCGATCCAGGGTTGAAAACTGCGCCGACGCAGAATGCAGGGGTGGCATTGAGCTTGTTGCCGGTGTAATCAGTGCCGGACTGCAGTGCATTGACAGCATCCAGAAGCTGGGATGCAAACAGATCAAATACTGGCTTTGCATCGGGGTGATCACCGTTCTTCGGTGGGTCTCCGCCCATGAACACGAGGTTCTCAATTCCCAGTGCGGCTGCACCCAGCATGCAGGCTTGGATTGCGATTCGATTCTTGTCCCTGGAAGTCATCTGCACGATCGGCTCAATGCCCCGATCAAGCAGCAGGTGCGCGACTGCGGTGGGGTCCATTGCCATACGGGCCGCATGCGACTCCGTCAGATTGAATGCGTGCACATGATTTCTAAGCGAGTCTGCCTTCTCGAACAACGGCTGCAGGTCGATGCCTTTCGGCGGTGTAAGCTCGCAGGTTACGATGAACTCACCGGCTTCAATTCTTTTTTTCAGGTTACCCATAGCCAAACTTGCAATATTGGACAATTCCAGCAGCGATTATGCTGCTCCGAAATCTCGTTGCCCGTACCGAACAATCGCGTAAATCAGCAACCGATACAGTCTGCTGATTCCCCTCAACTCGTTTCAAAGGTGGAGAGCCAGTACATCGGTGTCACATTGATTGCGCCAATTCAGCAAGGCATTTGAAAGCAGGTAATTATGGCTTATTTCCTCAGCAGCTGCACACCGTGGACAATTCAGATTGTGGACGGGTTGAGTCCGGTAGAGTTGGAAAGACTATACCGACAGATTAGGCAGCCGTTTCGCGTGAAAACTGCACGGCTGCCAAAATGGTTTCAATTTTCAGAGCAGTCCGAGGTCGCGCCCTCAATGTTTCAATTGAAGCATTCCTGCCAATGAATTTGTCGATCGATTTGGATTTCCACTTGAAGCGAGTGCTGATTCTGAAGCGATACTCGAAATGCGATGCACACATCGTGAAGAATCTCAAACTCTTCTTCATGTCGGATAGATTTTCTATCCAATGCTGTCCTTTCGAATTCGTATTGGACCGGGAAGTGCGCAGTTTTCCTCCTGGGAGCTGCATGCAATCGTCTCGACTTCACCGTAGAGTGAGCGGCATTCGAACTGCAACGCTCCATCGATTGCCGATTGATCGGAAACTTTCATACACTTCCACTCGGGCAATTGATGGCTCACTCCTTTGCTCGAGTTTTCTTGACTCTCCGTTTCAATAGCGCCCCAGATCAACATTGCCTGCTTCAATTCATGTTCCGATACAATCTCACCGCACTGCCAATTTGGGAGTGAGTTGACATCCATGAAACTGCCGGGCATTTTGCCATATGGCAGTATAGAAACAATGCTCGATCCAGGAAGCGAACACCCGGAGTCGAAACTCGGAACGTGATAGGAGCTGTAGTGCTGAGCGTAATGGCAGACCATGAAATGCTCCTCTCCATATAACGACAGGCACCGATAAGTTATGGGTCCGTCAACATGGCTCTGATTGGATGTCATCTCACACTTCCATTCAGGGTGGCCAGAGAGCGTGCCTGCCTCTTGTGAGGTCGACAAGTAAATCGGCTTAGGTTCGCCAAAAATTTCAAAGTAGTCGAAAGCCATAGCAGAGGCGGTCATCAGTCCGATCACTGCTGGCAGTAAAAAAGATATAGTTCTTGATGTGGTTAGCGCTGGTAGTATCTTCATTAGGTACACCTCCATGTAGTCTACTGATTGTAATAATATTACAATGGTATATGACAAGACTAAACTGTTAATTGTTTCGCAATAGGCCGGCAGCCGCTGGCCGAGACAGCTTATTTTCAATGTCCGATCTCAATCCATTGATCTTTTAACCACGTGGCTGAGGACGTTTATGCTTGCCAATATCATCCACTATGGATAATCTCAGATTCGCAGCAGTGAAGAATTTGATTCAACTGCAATCGCTGGCTGACTGGTGCACCAAAATCTGAAGTTCACTTCGAATTACATTAATTTTCCAGCTCGGAACCAAAGCTTTTCAATTTCACCTGTAAATCGCAAATGTCTTCATGTCTTACGACGAAAAATTCGTAGCAGGTCTGGAATGGCTGTGGGGTGAGGGGTTTCTATCCCCAGGCGGACCTGAATATGTTGCAGATATTCTGCAAGGCACCGATCTGATGAACAGGTCGGTTTTGGATTTCGGTTGTGGAATTGGAGGAATTGACCGACTGCTGATCACGGAATACGGTGCCTCGAAAGTTGTCGGAGTTGATGTCATCGAATCTCTGCTCGACCGCGCCCGGTCCGATGCAGAAAGATGTGGACTGTCAGCCCGCATCGAATATCAATTGATCGAACCCGGACCGCTGGTGTTCGAAGATGCTCAGTTTGATGCGGTGTTTTCAAAGGACTCGATCATTCACCTGCCGGCCAAGCCGATGATCTATGCGGAGTTCTTTCGCGTATTGCGTCCGGGGGGCATGCTGGCTGGCAGCGACTGGCTGGGCAGCGCAGAAACGGGGGACTCAGAACGGGTCAAGGCATGGCTGGATTTTTCGCAGCTCGACTTTCATTTCTGCACCGCGGATGAGTTGCAAGGATATTTACACACGATTGGATTCGAGTCCATTCATTTGCGCGACAGGAACGCGTGGTATCGCAAAGCCGTGCGAGAGGAGATCGACCAGGTGAGCGGCGCCAATCGGGAGGCATTCGAGCGAAAGTTCGGGAAGCTCCAAACTGACGCCCGAGTCCAAAGCTCGACATTGAAGATGAAGGTTGTGGACGCTGGAGAGATGCGTCCAACGCTATTTCGCGCGGTGAAGCCTTGATTATCAGAATGACTGGTGGCCCCAGCTTCGGCGAATGACATTCGCGAAACTCCACTTTGAGAACCCACCTCAGTTGACTCACCAATGCACTCGCGGCACTGCTTGCTGTTGAGCGCACTGTCGCACTGCAAATCCGCCAAACCAGCCGCTGTTTTCCTATAAAATTAGCCTTTTCCTGCGAAGGCCGGTTCACAGTTTTCGCAACTTCCACATGCCTATTTCCTAGGAAAGATGCAGATACTTTTTGCCGATAAATTCCCCGCGAATCAGTTGCAGCAGCTTGAGGATTCCGGGCACGCCACAAGTTATCAGCCGGAGCTGCAGGCTGCAGATCTGCCTGACAGTATTGCAGGTAATGACATACTTGTTGTGCGCGGCACCAAGGTGGAGAAAGAGACGCTTCAGGCGGCTGATCATCTCAAATTGATCATTCGGGCCGGAGCGGGCACCAACACAATCGACAAGGCATTCGCCGCAGAACGCGGAATTGCAGTCTGCAACGTGCCGGGAAAGAACGCGGTTGCCGTTGCCGAGCTGACGATGGGTCTTCTGCTGTCGATTGATCGCAATATTCCTGACAACGTCCGCGAATTGCGCGACGGACAGTGGAACAAGAAACAGTTTTCATCCGCCCAGGGACTGATGGGTCGCACCATCGGCATCATTGGCGCGGGTTCTATAGGAATGGCAGTTGCTGAACGGGCAAAAGCGTTTGGTCTCAGAATTCTGATGATCAGCAAGCCCAATCGCTCCGAAGCAACAATACAGAGGATGACGGAATTGGGGGTGAGCACCGTCGAGAGCATTGAGGATCTGGTCGCCGGCAGCGATATAGTCAGCGTGCATGTGCCGGCTGCGGATTCGACCCGGAATCTGATCGATGCGGATATCCTATCTAAAATGCGCGATGGAGCGATACTGCTGAATACATCGCGCGGCGATGTGGTCAATGAGCAGGCTCTGCTCAACGCTTTGGATAGCAAATCAATTCGCGCCGGACTTGATGTCTATCCAAATGAGCCGGGACAGTCGGCTTGCGAGTTCCACTGTCAGCTGGCCAAGCATCCGAGAGTCTACGGTACGCATCACATAGGCGCATCGACCGATCAGGCGCAGAACGCTGTGGCTGACGGCGTAATGGACATCGTTCAGGCTTTCGAGAATGGAACCAAGCTCAATTGCGTCAATTGAGCGTAAGATTTACCCCCTATTTCGCAATTTGATGTTAAAGGAGATCTGAGTTGAATCAGCGTGTTTATAACTTTTGCCCCGGGCCCTGTACTTTGCCTCTTGAGGTTCTGGAGGAGACACAGTCAGAACTGGTGAACTACAAGGGCACCGGAATGTCCATCGTTGAGCACAGCCACCGCGGTCCTGATTACGATGAGGTTCATAACGGAACAGTTGACCTGGTCAGAGAATTGCTGAAGGTTCCGGATGACTTCACCATTCTGCTGATTCAGGGCGGCGCCACGATGCAGTTCGGGATGGCGGCGATGAATCTGCTGTCGCAATCTGACACCGCCGCGTATGTGAAGTCCGGTCATTGGGCGAAGCTGGCTCTGAATGATGCAAGCATTTATGCCGACACCTACGTTGCCTGGGACGGGACGGACGAGAGTTTCGCCAGAACACCCGTGGCAAGTGAAATCTCACTCAAGCCCGACACCAAGTACCTGCACATCACGACCAATGAGACAATCGGCGGTGTTCGCACTTTTGAATGGCCGGACTTGGGAGTGCCGCTGGTTGGCGATATGTCATCTGATTATCTTTCAAGGCCGGTTCCCTGGCACCTGATGGATGTCGCTTATGGCGGAGCACAGAAAAATGTCGGCCCGTCCGGGGTCGCGCTGGTTATCGTGCGGAAGTCACTGCTGGAAGCTTCCCCCCGGCAGCTTCCGAAAGCGCTTGATTACCGCGCCTATCACGCCAGCAACTCGCTGTTCAACACTCCCCCGGTATTTCCGATCTATGTTGCCGGAAAGGTGCTCAATTGGTACAAAGAGCGCGGCGGGGTGGAAGAGTTCGAAAAAGTTTCGATTGTCAAATCTGGGCATATTTATGATGCGATCGATGCGAGCAATGGATTCTATGACTGCCCCGTGCAGGGCGAGAGCCGGTCCCGCATGAATGTTGTTTTCCGTCTGCCGAATGACGATCTGGAGGCTAAGTTTCTTGCCGAAGCGGAACAGCAGGGGATGGTCAACCTGCAGGGACATCGAAGCGTCGGTGGAATGCGCGCCAGCATATACAATTCAATGCCAATGGAAGGTGCCGAGAAGCTCGCAAGTTTCATGGACGCGTTCAGAGCAGCCAATTCTTGAGTCTGAATTACTAAGGGAAAAGGTTCCGTGCCCCAGATTGGAAAGTTCGAAGGATACTTGGTCGATCCAGACAGGGTTGGCGAAGTCGTCACGCCATCTTACGATGCGATGACGCCGGCCGAGCGGCGCGTGTTTGCTGATGCTCATCCGGGCAACTATGGCAATGTGATGCGCACGCTGGAGGAATTTACCGACACGGGCCCGACTCTTGAGGAAATCCTTGAGCTGAATCGTTCAAATCTCAGCCGTCTGCTTCAAAACAAGTCGTTTCTCGAAACTGAGGTTCCAGCTTACTACCTGTACCAGCTGCGCTGCGGCAATCATGAGCAGACCGGCGTGGTCGCGGACATTCCAGTGGAAGACTACGTCAGCGGCCGCCTGAAGAAGCACGAGGACACGCAGCTGGAAAAGGAGAACATGCTGACGCACTATCAGCAGACCGTCGGCGTGACATCAAGCCCGATCTGTGTCGGCTATTCAGACCGGGATGACATTGATGACGCAGTCAGCCGAGCGAAGCGCAATGAGCCCTGTCTTGAGTTCAGCGCCTGGGATGATGTGGAGCAGACGGTCTGGCGCGTGGATGACGCTGAGATCGCGGAGCAGCTGGAACGGGGATTCAGCCAGATTGAGTACACCTATCTCACGGACGGACACCATCGCTGTGCGGCGGGCGCCAACATCGCGCAGTCCGCTTCCAAACATTCCAGCGCATCAGAGTCAGGACAGCTGTTTGTCGCGCTCTTTCCGCAAAGTCAGCTCAGAATCTATTCCTATTTCCGCTGCATCAGGGACTTGGGTGATCTGAGCGTCGCTGGACTGGTTGATGCGATTCGCAATACCGGCATCAGAATTGAGGAGATGAACGGCGAAAAAAGCGACGGACTTCTGCCGGACCGAGCCCGACACATCACCATGCTGATTGATGAACAATTCTTCCAGCTGCAGATACCCGACTCAATGGTGCCAGCCGATGATCCGGTTGGCTCTCTGGATGTGTCAATTCTGCAGGAACAGGTGCTCGCGCCTGTTCTGGGCATCCATGACGCGCGTTCAGACAAGCGGCTCAGCTACACTCCCGGCAGTGAAGGCGTGTCCGGCTTGATCAATCGATGCCGTGAGGGGTGGCGGCTCGGATTCGCCTGCGTCGATACGACGATGCAGGAAATGATGGATGTTGCCGACGCAGGCTGTGTCATGCCGCCGAAATCGACCTGGTTCGATCCGAAGCTGCGGGCCGGCATATTTCTTCGCTATTGCTGACCGGCTACGAAGTCAGGGATTGTTCAATTTCCGCTGACTTGAACTGATGCCATCAGTGATCGTCTTGATCGACTGTGGACGGTCCCTTGCCTCGAAACGCCAGCATGATGACGATGCTGATCGCGATTGGCAGAACAATCAGTGTGATAAGAACAGTTTCGCTCATAGTGACTGGACTCGAGTTGATGTCATGATTGGGTGGCTGTCAGGATGCCTGTCGAAGCAGCTGCGGCTCATTCTGATTCGCCACGCGGTAGTCTCGATCATGTTCGAGTGCGGGAATCATCCGACGCGCTTCGTCAACTTCAGACAGGTCGATATCAGAAATTATATAGCCTCGCTGATCGCCGCCGTCCGCCAAAATTCGTCCCCAGGGATCGATGATCAGGGAATGACCGTAGGTTTTCGCCTTGCCGTGATCGCCATACTGGCAGGGCGCCACCACATAACTGCCTGTTTCGATTGCGCGACTTCTCAAAAGGACGTGCCAGTGCGCTTTCCCTGTAGTGCGCGTGAAAGCGGCTGGCACAGTGAGTATCTGCGCCCCTGAATGAGCCAGAGAACGATATAGATGCGGAAAGCGCAGATCGTAGCAGACCGTCAGTCCAACTGACGCCCATGGCAGATGTGCGACAACAGCTTCGCTTCCAGGATTGAACACATCTGACTCTCGATACACCTCGCCGTTGGGCAGGTTCACATCAAACATGTGAATCTTGTCATAGCGCGCAGTGATCTCCCCCTGCGGGCTTAGCATGATCGAGCGGTTGCGCTTTTTGCCTTCGGAATCATAAACTGCGATGGACCCCAGCAGAATCCAGGCGCTGATTTCTTCTGCCAGTGATCGGAATGCCGCCAAAGTGGGGTGCTTCGCCTCTTCGAAAGGCGCCACATCCAGACCGTTGTCATCCAGATTCAGGAAAGAGAAGAATTCCGCCAGGCAGATGAGCTCCGCGCCCGCCTCGCGGGCTTCGTTCACCAGCGCAAAAGCATCCTGAAGATTTTCGTTCAGATTATCGGTCGCGCAGTTCTGGATGCACGAGATTTTGATGTTCATAACCGTTCCTCAACAGCATCGGTGAGCGGGATACAGTATCCGCATTGTATTACAAATCAGCATGGACTCCGGCGATCCGGCATGGCCCGGTCAGTCAGCGTCGAGAACGAAGGAATGACCGTCTAAACCCGCTGATTTAGTGAAGTTTATCAATTGTGTCAGCACAAAAGAATATAATACGAATTCAGAAAATTTCCGCAGATTTCTGGCGTTCTCGACCGCCAGCCGGAGAAAAATAACAAAGACAAATGCTTTTCATCGCCCCGTTTTTCGATGGGTGAGTCAATTCACCCATTGTCATCGAAATTAGTTGGAATACGAAAAAATCGTTCACATGGGAAATGCCAAAAGACGAAATTGCGCGAGGCACAGTTGTTCGCGACCAGTAGCCAAGATATTCGCCTGTTTCGGTTCATGCGGCTCAGTCTGAATTATCATCATCCATGAAATCTTCAAGTTCGTGATTGCCCGAAGTGTCGACTGGGCTTAGATTGCGATCGTCACCAATTGTTCTCGCCGGTGCCGGTGAGAAGCTGTCTGCATTTATCTGTGATTCAGTATGCCGCTTTTTGTTGCGGCGCACCATCTCTCCTGCACCGCGCTCAATTGGGGTGACATCTGTCCGCACCAATGTCAGCTGTCTGGAAAATGAATTCCGGTGTCAGTGATAACGCGCTGCCGGGTGTTCCCATCATCAAATCCTGATCGCGCGGACACTCAATGATTGACACGATTCCGCTGACGACCGAAATCATCGCGGTGCTTGCGATACTGGTCTTTACAATCATTCTGTTCGTTTCCGAGATTTTTCGTGTCGATGTTGTGGCGGTGCTCATCCTGGTGTTGATCGGCTTGACCGGTCTGCTTCCGGACTACGCTGGGCTGGTGCCGGCAGTTGACCTGTTTGATGGATTTTCCAGCAACGCGGTCATCTCGATCATTGCGGTGATGATCATCGGTGCGGCTCTGGATAAGACCGGCTTGCTGAATCGTCTCGCCGCCTACATTCTGAAGGTTGCCGGCAATACCGAACGGCGCATCATGGTGCTGGTTTCATCGTCGGTCGGCGTGATTTCGGCATTCATGCAGAATATCGGTGCGGCTGCCCTGTTTCTTCCAGTGGTTGACCGCATCAGCAAGCGAAGCGGTGTCGCTCCGTCCGGTCTGCTGATGCCGATGGGTTATTGCGCCATTCTTGGCGGCACTCTGACGCTGATCGGCTCGAGTCCTCTGATTCTGCTCAACGATCTGATTGATTATTCGAATCAGCGACTGCCCCGCGATGTTCCTCAGATGGATACATTCTCACTGTTCTCAGTGACTCCGATCGGAGTGGCGCTCCTTCTTCTCGGTGTGGCCTATTTTTTCCTGTTCGGCAAACGGGTTCTGCCGAGAGGCACTTCAAAGGCGCTCGGGACCGGTGCGGTCACTTCCTATATCCTGGATGTCTATGGCATCACCGGGCAGGTTTACGAGTGCACCGTCACCAACAAAAGCAATATCGTTGGCAAGACGATTGGCGACATGGAGGATGAAGGGGGCTACGAGGAGCGGATCATTGCGATCAGGACGGCGGGCAAAGTCATCGTTGAACCGGCGCGCAGCACTGAAATTGTTCCAAACTCTGATATTGCGGTGATGGGGCGCTACGAGCAAGTCGCCAAAATGGCCGAGCTCTACAACTTGAAACTGCAACCTGAGATTCGGGTGTTCCAGGAAGCGTTCAATCCAACGGCTTCGGGAATTGCGGAAGTTGTGGTGCCGCCGAATTCGTCAGCGATCGGCAAGACCATGGGTGATCTGGGGTACCGCAGGGTTTACCATGTGACAATGCTGGCGCTGTATCGGGATGAGAAGCCGATTCGGGAGAAGCTCATTGACATTCAAATCAGGGCCGGTGACACATTGGTGGTTCACAGCCTCTGGAGCGACTTGCAGAAGTTTGTCGACTCATTGGGACTGGTTGCCGCGACCGACTTTCCCAAGGAGAATCTGCGTCCCGAAAAAATGACGATTGCACTGGCAATATTCGGGATCACTCTGGCCCTCGTGCTGTTCACCGACTTGCGCCTTTCAACATCTTTGCTGACCGGCGCGCTGCTCATGATCCTTGCCCGGGTCATAACCATTGAAGAATCTTATCAGTCAATCGGCTGGCAGAGCGTGTTCCTGCTTGCGTGTCTCCTGCCTCTGGGCATTGCGGTGGAGCGAAGCGGTACCGCGCTTTGGATTGCGCAGCAGTTTGTAACACTGCTTGAAGGAGTGCCGAGTGTTGTGTTTCTGCTCGCCTTCGGGGTGCTGGCCACAGCATTCACGCTGGTGATGTCCAATGTCGGCGCAACAGTTCTGCTGGTGCCGATTGCGATCAATGTGGCAGTTGAGATCGGCTCCAATCCTTCGGTGTTCGCATTGACTGTGGCGCTTGCCACCTCCAATTCATTCCTGATTCCCACCCACCAGGTCAATGCGCTGATTCAGGCGCCCGGAGGCTACCGCGTAACTGACTTCATGCGTGTCGGCGGAGTTTTGACGGTGCTGTTTCTGGCGGTCATCATTCTGATGGTTCACTTCATCTACAAAATCTGAAAATTGCCGCTTCAAAGCTGTGTGCGATCTGGCACTCAGTCTGCGCACGCGTTATTCAAGGGCTCTGCAGGACTTAGTTGAATGCGAGTTCTTTGGCAATCTGTTGGCATGCATGTGGAGCAGCGAGTGGCATTGAAACTCAAACCCGGCTGAGTTTCAAACATTCAAGCCGATGAGATCAGTCCGGCAGGGCCAACAACTTTTTCGACAACAATTGCGCATTGGAGTTAGGCAACTCACATCCCCCAGACCGGCACACACTTGTCTTCGATTGTCTGTCGCCGCATGAATGTCTTCTCATCCCAGGGCCGGTTCTGAGAGCGGTCGAAAACCTCTGACAGCGAGAGTTTGCTTTCGCGCGCCGGTAAATTGATGCCAACGAAAAATCCTCCGCCTGCATTTGCACAGTGCTTAGCTTCGAGTGTTCATATAATCTCGCACTTTCAAATTCGTGCGGCATGATGCAATGCCAGCGATAGTATTCCAACTTATCCGCAGCGACAGGGGTGGATTATGAGAACTCTTGCAAAAATTTTATTCGCGATGGCCATTATTTTCGGGGGGGGGAAGCCGCAGTAGCGGAGCTGCTGCGTAGCGCACAGGCGGCCGACTGCCGAGAAGGGAGGCTTGTTGAGAGTCAGTTTTGGGAGCTCCCAGCCAGTGAGATCGCGAAGAACCTGCGCGCCTGCATAGTCGCAGGTGCCGATGTCAATGTGCGGAACGAGTCTGGTTGGACCCCGCTACATTTTGCGGCGCATAGAGGTCATTATAAAATTGCGGTAGCACTGATCAAGGCCGGTGCCGACGCCAATGTGCGGGACCAGTTGGGTGGAGCCCCGCTACATTTTGCGGCGCATAGAGGTCATTATAAAATTGCGGTAGCACTGATCAAGGCCGGTGCCGACGCCAATGTGCGGGCCCAGTTGGGTGGAGCCCCGCTACATTTTGCGGTGTCTGAAGGTCATTATAAAATTGCGGCGGCACTAGTCAAGGCCGGCGCCGATGTCAATATGCGGGACGGCGCGTTAGGTATGACTCCGCTACTCCGGGCAGTGAGCAACCACAGGCACAGCCCTGACCCTGAGGTTTTCGCAGTTCTGATCGAGGCTGGCGCCGATGTCAATGCGCAGGACCAGGATGGTATGACTCCGCTATTCTGGGCAATTGGTAATTTTTCGGAGCTGCCAAAGGGACTTGAAATTGCGACGACTCTGATCGAGGCTGGCGCCGATGTCAATGTGCGGATAGAGAAAGACCTTTTCCTGCTCTCGCTACCCACCAACCTAGAGAAAGGCATGACCCCGCTAATCTTCGCATTAATAGTCGCATTAAATGATGGTCACTTTGAGTTAGCGATGGCTCTGATCGAGGCCGGTGCCGATGTCAATGCGCAGGACGAGGATGGCGAGTCCCCGCTGAGTTGGATAATTGACGACATTGGGCGGTCATCAAAGAACCTTGAGGTCGCGGTGGCTCTGGTTAAAGCCGGTGCCGATGTCAGTGTGCAGAACAGGCGCGGTGAAACCCTGCTGCACTACACGCTGCGGGAAGGCCGCACCGATATTCTGGCGACTCTGATCGAGGCGGGCGCCGATGTCAATGTGCAGGACGAGGATGGTCGGACCCCGCTACTATACGTAATTGAAGAAGACTACGAATTAGACTACGAATTAGGAGAAGGAAGCGCCTTGAAGATTGCGAAGGCACTGATCAAAGCCGGTGCCGATGTTGATTTGCAGGACGAAGATGGTCGGACCCCGCTACATGCGGCGGCGAATTCTGATCCTGGCCTTTATAAAATCGCAGCGGCTCTGATTGAGGCTGGCGCCAATGTCAATGTGCATTTGAGGATTGGTACGACCCCGCTGCATTTTGCGGCGCGTAGAGGTAATTATGAAATCGCGACGGCGCTGATCGAGGCTGGTGCCGATATCAATGCAGAGGACATTGAAAGTTGGACCCCGCTACATTTTGCGGCGCATAGAGGTCGTTATAAAATTGCGGTAGCACTGATCAAGGCCGGTGCCGATTTCAATGCACAGAACATTGAAAGTTGGACTCCGCTGCATAGCGCGGCGCGGAGAGGCCATCTTGAGATTGCGGCGGCACTGATCGAGGCTGGCGCCGATGTCAATGCGCAGAACGACAGCGGACTCACCCCAATGGAAGTTGCCGAGCGCGAAGGACATGCGGAGCTGGCGGAACTGCTGCGCGTCGCGGGTGTTGCGCAATAACATGGTGATTCTTGGATGACTCGGTTGACCGAGTAGCGGATTTGCCGGTTTTCGCGAAAAAAGCTGACAGATGGACAGTTATCCCGAGTTGAACAGCTGACTGCTGCACCAAGTGCAGGGTTGCCGCTTCCAGGTGTGCAGTCAGTGTTGTTCGTTTCGCGGGCAAGCCGCATCCGCTCAAGGTAACAAAATTCGGCCGCTGACTGGGCGGTGATTCGAGAATAAAGAGTCGTTATCCTCTATGCGGACTTCGCTATTCAATCACCCCTTCTGAACCGGTCGTTCGAATGTCTTTGTACGCGCGGATCAGCAATTCAAAACTCAAAGCTTGGGTTTGATTGTTGACACCTGTGTGGTAAAAGAAGAATGATCGGTGCGAAGGCACTGCGAGGCAGTTCTGATCAGCTAATGCGAAGTGTGTAATCAGGCGATTGGCGACTGCGCTCGGATGCGCCGCGCAGATGTTGCACGAGGCATTCGAGACGTGCGAGCGCGAGATGCAGTGCTTCGCTGAGCGCTCCGAGGTGCCGTTCTTAAGCAGCCGCGCCGAGCGCTAAGTCTCCATAACCAAGGTCAAGCAGAAAGCCTCGGGCACCTTCCGCAGCGCTGTCAGCGCCGACTGGCACTGCCGAATCTCAAGCTTCCTGCTGTCGATGGCCTACCAGAGATTCAGATCGCATTGGACGGCAAATCAGCAGAATTGCTGGTGCCGGCCGAATTGAGTAATCACAACTCAGTCTTTCTTGTCGCACACCCTCATACAGGGAAAGTGCGGTTACGCTCTTAGGAACTCTGTTGGCATGCATCTGGAGCGGCGAGCGGCATCGAAACTCAAACCCGGCTGAGTTTCAAACATTCAAGCCGAAGAGATCAGTCCGGCAAGGCCAGCAGCTCCTTCGACAGCAAATGCGCATTGGATCCAGGCAACTCACATCCCCCAGACGGTCACACTTTTATCTCCAACCGTCTTCTGCAGCCTGAATATCTTCTCCTCCCAGGTCCGGCTCTCGGAGCGGTCGAAGATGACAAGATGGCCGTCATCCGTGCCGCAGAGGTCCATGTAGGTCGCAATCTGCGGCAATCCCTCCTCAATGGTGCGCTCCAGCCCCTTGTGCCGAAGCTTGCACTCAATCACCGCCTTCTGCCGCGCCTCGCCCCACACCACCAGCAGATCGGTGCGCCACCGTCCCAGGCCGTACTCGCGCTCGATCCGGCCGCCGGCGTTCACCACCCGCTGCAGGAATGCCTGCAGCAGCAGCTGCGGCCATGCCTCCTGGTAGTCGAAGCGCCTCTTCCAGTGCTGTGAGTTCTCGAGGAAAAATTCCTGGAATGACGCCAGCAGCCGCTCCATGACCAGCCTGCCATCCTCCACAAACCATGCAGTCTCGTACGGCATGTGCTCGTCAGCCGAATTGATCAGCTGGCGCGGGATGATCTCCCGGTAGATCGGATTGGCGATCTCAACCGGCTTCTCCGCCCGGATCAGCCCCAGGTCCCGCACATACTGAACATCGTCGGTCCGCAGTTCGCCTTCAATCGATGCGCCGCTCAAAAGCGGCTCGATCACCCGCTTGACCCGATCCTCACGCAGCTTGTCCGCCAGCTGGTCCAGATGCGTGTCCTGTCTTCGAATCAGAACCTCCCGGGCAGATTGGATGTCTTCGGCCCCGATGTGCTGGCCGCGGTCCTCGACCAGCTTGATGGCCTGGACCGCCAGCGCGTTCACCAGCCACGGCTGCCCCCGAGTCGAATGCCAGACTTCCTTCAATGCCGATTCGCTCCACCGCTGTCCGGTCTCTGCAGTGTGCTGCAGGAGCAGATCCTGCGTGTCAAATTCATCGAAATCGCCCAGCCTGAGCGACTCCGCCTTGATGTTGAACGCGCTGCCGCCGGTGATGATCTCCTTCTCGGAGCTGGCGTGGATGCGGTAGTCGCGCACATCCCGGATGCCGCACAGGATGACGCTCTGAGGAAAGTGCTCCGGGCGCCTTGCGTAGCCCGTCCGCAGCTCGCGCAGCACTGCAACCAGAGAGTCACCGATCAGTGCGTCGATCTCGTCCACCATCCACACCAGCGGCAGCGGGCTGGACTCTGACCATCGCTGCAGCATCTCATGCAGCGCGCCCTCTCCGCCGAATGTCTTGAGAACCTCAGGCCAGTTGTCGGCAACAAACAGGTCATTGACTTCAATTCTCGCGGCGCCGCCGAGCTTGCCAAGAATGTTGCGCATCGCGGCATGCACGTCCTCGCGCGCGGTCTGGGCCGATTCGACATTGGTGTACACTGCCCGGTACTTTCCAGTCCGGTTCAGCTCGTCCCGCAGTGCCAGCAGCGCAGAGGTCTTGCCGGTCTGGCGGGGAGCGTGCAGAATGAAGTATCGCTTCTGGTCAATCAGATCAAAAATCTGATTCTGATCGAGACGATCAAGCGGGGGAATGCAGTAATTCTCTTCCGGCATCATCGGGCCGGCGGTGTTGAAATAGCGCATAGGTCGCATTATACAGATTCGAAATTTTCCGAATTTCTGTGAACAGGGTTCCAAGCTGCACAGCTGATACGGCTGCAGACTCTCAAGTCTGCGGGTCTTTGGTCTATTGGGATTCTGAATGTGATGCTCGCGCAACGCTCGCGACCTGAATGCAGAAAACGCAGCAGCCACAAGCTAACGGTCGACAATAATCCAGTTCGCCCAGAGAAGCGTCCAAGCCGCAATCGATAGCCGGATTTCTGCAGATGCTTGGCTCCGAAAGAACAAAATTTTCTTGCCAGCGGTTTGCTGAAAAACATTTTCAGCGTAAAATGACTCCAACAATGCCACAACCAACGAAATGAGTTAGCAGACAGATGACTCCGAGAAGAGCGCGGCGCTTGGGAATGGCCGGACTGATTGTTGCCGGCACCGCAATTGCCCTGGCCCTGGCGCTGAACGCATTTCAAAGCAATTTGCTTTATTTCGTAAGCCCGAGCGAGGTGAAGGCCGGCGACGCGCCCATTGGAAAACTGTTTCGAATCGGCGGGCTGGTGGTTGAAGGCAGTGTCGAGCGCCCCGACAACAATCTGACGGTCAGATTCGACGTTACCGACACCCTGCATTCGGTTCCGGTTCTGTATTCCGGCATCCTTCCAGATTTGTTTCGAGACGGCCAGGGCGTGGTTGCCAAAGGCACACTGAATTCCAATGGCATCTTTGAGGCAACCGAAGTGCTTGCAAAGCATGACGAGAACTACATGCCGCCCGAGGTCGCAGATGCGATCAAGGCGGCAAAAACGCTGCAGGCAGAGTAGAACAGACGGGTTGGGGCAGTGATTCCGGAACTTGGTCAGTTCACTCTGGTGCTGGCGCTTTGCATGGCGATGGCGCAGACCGCGCTGCCGATTTCTGGTAAGCTGCTTCGCACTCCCTCGCTGTACGCCGCGACAAAATTCGCCGCCAGAGGCCAGTTCCTGTTTCTTGCGATCTCGATTGTCTGCCTCGCCTATGCATTTATCGCGTACGACTTCTCAGTCATGTACGTGGTGCAGAATTCGAACACCGAGCTGCCGCTCATGTATCGCATTGCCGCCGTCTGGGGCGCCCATGAGGGCTCTCTCCTGCTATGGGTGCTGATGCTGGCCGGCTGGACCGCTGCGCTGACCTGGTTCAGCCGGGAGGTTCCCGAAGATTTTCTGGCTCGGGTGCTGGCAGTGCTTGGCACAGTCAGCATAGGTTTCCTGCTGTTTCTGATCCTGACCTCGAATCCATTTCGGCGGGTCATACCCGCCGCGGCGGAAGGCCGCGATCTCAATCCGCTGCTCCAGGACCCCGGACTGGTATTTCATCCGCCGATGCTTTACATGGGATATGTCGGTTTCTCCGTCGCATTCTCCTTTGCGGTTGCGGCGCTGATCAGCGGACGCCTGGATGCCGCCTGGGCGCGCTGGTCCAAGCCCTGGACCAATCTGGCCTGGGTCTCGCTGACGCTGGGGATTGCGCTCGGCAGCTGGTGGGCCTATTACGAGCTGGGCTGGGGCGGCTGGTGGTTCTGGGACCCGGTTGAGAATGCCTCGTTCATGCCCTGGCTGGTCGGCACTGCGCTGATTCATTCATTGTCGGCAACCGAGAAGCGCGGACTTTTCAAATCCTGGACTGTGCTGCTGGCGATGCTGGCATTTTCGCTGAGCCTCATCGGAGCGTTCCTGGTGCGATCCGGAGTCCTGACTTCGGTTCATACATTCGCAACCGATCCCTCCCGCGGCATATTCCTGCTGGGATTGATCTGCCTGGTGATCGGCACTTCGCTGGCGATTTATGCCTACCGCGCCCCCAGCATCCGCTCAAGCGGCAGCTACGCGCTGGTCTCGAGAGAGGTGGGGCTGCTGCTCAACAATGTGTTCATGGTGACCGCGGCCGCGACAATTCTGCTCGGCACGCTCTATCCTCTGTTTCTGGATGCGCTCGGCTTGGGCAAGGTCTCGGTCGGTCCGCCATATTTCAACGCGGTATTCATTCCCTTGACACTGCCGGTTGCCGCGCTGGTTGGCATCGCTGCCCTGTCCCGCTGGAAAAGAGATCAGTTTGGTCGGCTGATGGGCAAACTCTGGCTGCTGCTGACAGTCAGCGTCCTGTTTGGCTGCACTTTGCCGCTCTTGAGCGACGGGCCCTACGAATGGCTGGCGGCAGTCGGCCTGACGCTCGCTCTGTGGACCGCATCATCCACAGTTTATGGACTTTATGACCGTGTGAGACATAGGAAAAACAAGATTTACTCCCTTCTCAATCAGCCGAGAGGTATTTGGGGGATGAGCATCGCTCACTTCGGCATCGCCGTGTTTGTGGTTGGCGTCACCATGGTCAGTCTGTATGAAGAGGAGAAGGATCTTCGAATGGCGCCGGGAGAGAGCTATGAACTGGGCGGTTTCACCTTTGAGTTTGATGGCGTGCAGCAAAAGCCAATTCAGAATTACATTTCATTCATGGGGACCGTCAATGCCAGCCGCGGCGATCGGCACATCGCAACCATTTATCCGGAAAAACGCTATTACCCCATTCAGGCGGATCCCATGACGGAAGCGGGCATTCGTCCAGGACCTTTTCGAGATCTGTATGTATCGCTTGGTGAGCGGCTGGATGACACTGGCGCTTGGAGTGTGAGGATTCACGTCAAGCCGTTTGTGCGCTGGATCTGGCTTGGCGCGATTTTCATGGCGATCGGCGGATTTCTGGCGGCCACCGACAAGCGATTGAGAAGTTCCAGCCGGGTTCGCGGGCGCGTCATTCCAGCTAACGTGGCGTCCGAGTCGCGATGAATGCAAAGCGGCTGCTCACCAAGCCGAAGTTTCTGATCCCTTTCGCAGTCTTTGTTGCGGTCGCCGGATTTTTCGCGGCCGGATTGAGACTGGATTCGACCTTGGTGCCGTCACCGCTGATCGGCAAACCGGCGCCTGCGTTCGAGCTTCCAGTGCTTGATGGGAACAATCTGACACTGAGCACTGCCCAGCTGTCTGGCGGATTCTGGGTGCTGAATGTCTGGGCGAGCTGGTGTGTCGCCTGCCGCGACGAGCATGCGATACTCGTTGATCTGGCGCAGCGCGGTGTGCCGATTGCCGGATTGAATTACAAGGATGAAGCTGAGAATGCGCGCCGCTGGCTTCGGGACTGGGGCGATCCTTATTTTGTCACAGTCGTTGATCGGGATGGAGACGCCGCGATCGACTGGGGTGTTTACGGTGTGCCGGAAACTTTCGTCATCGATGCTCAGGGTGTGATTCGTTACAAACACATCGGACCGATTTCGACTGAGGTTGCCGAGCGAGAGATTCTGCCATTATGGAACGCAAGCAAACAGCAGTCCTGATACGGATTCAATGGCTGATCGGCATGCTGTTGCTGCTGATTGCTGTTCAATCTGCAGAGGCGGCGGAGGAAGTGCTGCAATTTGACGGCCCTCAGCAGGAACAGCGCTATCTTGATCTGATCGATGAGCTGCGCTGCATGGTGTGTCAGAATCAGAATCTGGCAGATTCGAATGCCGCGCTGGCCGAGGACCTGCGCGGGCGCACTTATGAAATGGTTCGAACCGGAAAATCCAACGATGAGATCCTCGATTACATGGTGGCGCGGTACGGCGAGTTCATTCTGTACCGTCCGCCGCTCAGGACCTCAACGTTTCTGCTTTGGTTCGGACCGCTGGCATTTCTGCTGCTGGCAGTGATCACTGTGCTGGTGTATTGGCGCCGCACGCGTAACCGCTCCGCAGTGAGCCTGAGTTCGGTTGAGCGCCAGAAGGTGCGGCAGCTGTTGGACGATTAGCAGCGCGGCCCGCCTTGATCTCTGTCATTTTCTACCTGGCCGCGTTGCTGCTGGCCGCCCTGGCTGTATGGATCATCGTGCCGGTGATCCTGCGAGAGCCTGGCCGGCAGGATTCGAATCGCGTACAGGAGAATATTGTCGTTGCCCGGCAGCGTCTGGAAGAACTGAGACAGCGCGAGAGTTCCGGCGAGATTGACCCGCAGGATGCCGCCCAGATTCGCGAGGAAATCGAAAGCGAGCTGCTGAGCGATGTGGGAGATTCGTCAGCGGATGAGACGGCATTGGCTGCGGAAAACAGGGGCAGGGCGGCGAAATTGATCGCCGCTGCGGTTGCAGTTCTCATTCCAGTGTGTGCCGGCGTGATGTATCTGCTGGTAGGTGAGCCCGGCGGTGTCGCCATCTCGCCGTCAGCCGAAGTCGCGCAGGTTCAGGAAGCCGCGCCGGTCAGTGAAGCGGCTGAAGACGCCATGCAGAATTTGGACCAGCTCACTCAGCGGCTGCTGGGACATCTGGCTGAGAATTCAGATGATGCGCTGGGCTGGCGCACCTTGGGGCAGCTGTTTGTCGCCCAGCAGCGTTTTGCCGAGGCTGCCGGAGCGTTCAGGCAGGTGCGCGGGCTGGAGGGAGACAGCGCGGAGTTTCTGGTGCGCGAGGCTGACGCGCTGGCTATGGCCAGAAACGGTGTGCTGCAGGGTCAGCCTGAAGTCTTGATCCAGACTGCGTTGGAACTTGACCCGAACCATACCGGCGGACTCTGGCTTGCCGGACTGGCTGCCGGTGAGCGGGGTGACGTGCGTGCGGCGCTGGACTTCTGGAAGCGAGCTGAGGGCACGACGCAGAACGAAGAGCTTCTCGCTGAGATCAGGCGATTGATTGAGAGCGGCACAGCTGAGCTTGCCAGATTGGGAGATTCCGCTGTATCAGGCGAAGCACAGTCGGCCGGGCCGGTGATCAGGGTTCAGGTGTCCATTGATCCGTTCGTTTTGGAAGAGGTCAGTCCAGAGGATGTGGTTTTTGTGTTCGCGCGTGCGTTCAACGGTCCGCCGGCGCCGCTGGCTGTGCTGAAAATGCAGGTCAAAGACCTTCCGATCACTGCAGATCTGGATGATTCCATGGCCATGCTTCCCAATCTCAATATCTCATCGTTCGAGCAGGTGTTTGTCGTTGCGCGGGTGTCATTTTCTGGAGCGCCGAAGGCTCAAAGCGGCGACTATTTCGGTCAATCCGAGCCCATTCGCCCGGGTGTGGATCAGGACCTTGTTGAAATAGCGATTTCTGAGCGTGTGCCATAAGCGGCGATTGGAATCGCGGATCGACTGAACGCAGAGGCGAACAAAGTGCGGGAATTTCAGTCACAACAAGATGGGTTCAGATAATGACAATTGCATATTTTCGGAGTGAATCGGACTTTCTATATAATGCCGTCAGTACCAGAATACAGGAATCGCCATTCCTAACTTACCACGAGGTGAATAGCACATGAAAAGAACAATAGGCGCCGCCCTCAGCATATGGGCGCTTGCCAGTATCGCACTGAGTGGCGCTGCTCAGGCAGAATTTTCCGGCGAATTCATAGTTGAGGTCCCGGTCATCGCATTCTCAGAGCGATATACCACAGTCACAGAGATAAAACCGGTTCGGGAATGCCGCGAAGTTCAGGTCAGCGGCGGCGGTTCAACCAGTTCGGATACACCGGAACTGATCGGCGCGCTGCTTGGCGGAGCGATCGGCAAGGAGATTGATGACGACAGCAAGTCCAGCACTGTGATCGGCGCTCTACTAGGCGCATCAATCGCGAGCGATTTGGAGAAGAAGCAGGCTCAGAGCAAAGGCGGGACGCGAACGGAAACGCGCTGCACAACAGTTGAAAAAGAAGTCGAGACGCGTAAACTGAACGGCTACTACGTTACCTATGAGTACCAGGGACAGATGTTCCGAGCGACGACTGAGGTTCGTCCCAGCAGCACAATCAGGGCCAGAGTCTACGCAGTGCCTGTCGACTACACTGATTGACCGGCTTATTTGCGACAATCAGAATTTCAGGCTGACTGTCTCGTCAGCAGGGATTACAGTTGCAAGGCTGTATTGCGACCTTCATAAGTCGCAGCCGGTGTCTGCCTGGGTGACAGGCAGTCACCAATAACGAGAATCTCGAACTCAGTGGACTGCTGACGCAGTTCCAGCTCCAAGTCGTTCACCGGCACGTTGACTGTCGCAAGCACCAGGCTGTCAAACGGCATTTCCGTTTCTGATCCGTCCAGAAGATCCGCAATGACCGCACTCGCGCCGCGCCATTCGACAACGGCCGATTCAGGATAGAATCGAGTTCCAGCCTGCCTCAATTTCTCGCGTACAGGCAGATCGGCCGCTGTCCGCGTCACTTCCCGCCCGACGACCGGGTAGGGCGTAACGATTGAAACCGCATGACCTTTCTCGACAAGGTAAAGGGCTGTGCCGACACCTTTCCAGGTGCCGACATCATCCATCATCAATACAGATTCGCCCAAATTCGCTGAACGGTTCATGACATCTTCGGCGTGCCAGACGTTCTGCCCATCGACGCCGGGCAATTCGTCGCGTGTCGGGATGCCGCGCTGATAGCCGGTTTCCGACGGCAGTGATCCAGTCGCCAGAATCACGGCATCCGCACCGAATTCAATGACATCTTCCGAAAAGAACGGCGTATTGAACCGCACATCGACACCGAGCCGATGCAGCTGCCGCTCGAACCAGTCGATGTAATCCAGAATCTGACCGCGCCGCGGCTGCAGTCCGGCCAGGCGAAACTGTCCGCCCAGCTGTCCGGCGGCCTCAACCAGCGTGACATCATGCCCGCGCTCGGCCGCGACCCGGGCGGCTTCGCAGCCCGCCGGTCCGCCGCCAACCACCAGCACCTTGCGACTCGTGCCGGCCCGGTCAAATCGGTCTCCGCCCCACTCGAACTCGCGGCCCGCTGAAGGGTTGATCAGGCAGCTGATCCAGTAGTCCTTGAAGCGCCGTCCCCAGCACATCTGGTTGCAGGACAGGCAGGGGCGGATGTCCTCGGCGCGTCCCTGCATGGCCTTGTTGGCGAGATGCGGATCGGCAATCTGACCGCGTACGATGCTCACCATGTCTGCGGACCCTGAACCGATCACGTAATCAGCCACATCAGGGGTCCGAATGTGGCTTTCGGCCTGGACTTTCGCATGCCTGACCACCTCGCGGATCTTGGCGGCGAACGGCACGCCCAGCTGATCCTCGTGCATGGCGGTCGGAATGATCATGGTGAAGTTGTAATACCCGCCGGTACCGATCGTCACATAGTCGAAAAGACCGCGCGCGTCGTGATGCTCAGCAATCTCCTGCATGGCTTCCAGCGGCAGCACATCGGGCACCAAAGGATCAAAACTGGTGCAGACTCCGATGATGAAGTCATTTCCCACCGCGTCGCGGATGGCGCTCAGAAGTTCAGTGGAAAACCGCATTCGATTCTCAAATGATCCGCCGTAGGCGTCGTCGCGGCGATTGGTGAACGGAGACCAGAACTGCTCGATGATCGCATTGTAGGCGGCCATCAGCTCGCAGCCGTCGAATCCAGCGCGCTTGGCGCGTACCGCGGCCGCCGCGAAGGCTTCGATCACCTCATTGATCTGGTGAGCTGACATGGCCATGCTACCATCGTGATCGTGCATCGACGGCAGGCCGGACGGCGACCAGTTCGGCGAGAACGAATTGTCCCAGTCGCCATGCTGGCCGACATGATAGAGCTGCTGGATCATCACGGTGCCATGCTCGTGGCAGCTGTCGGTGATCCTGCGGAAATGCGGAATGACCGAATCGTCGCTGTGCCGGAAATTACCGCGCGTCAGCACCGCGGACGCATGCACCGGAACCGGCTCCACAACAATCATGGCGGCGCCGCCGATGGCTCGCTCCAGGTAATAGCCGCGGTGCCGTTCGCCGGGCAGGCCGTCAACTGCCATGTTGGCGGTGTGCGCGCCGAAATTCAAGCGGTGCTTGAGCGTCTTGTGTCCGACATCAATCGGCTGGAACAGGTGTCTGAACGGAGACTCTTGTGCGTTCATGTCATGATGATCAATCGGGTGTGTATCACCATATCACAACGCAGGTCACTTTCTGCGCTTGCCGAAGACGAGTTTGAGCAGCGGCAGGAACAGAAGAACAATCGCACACAGCATGATCGCCGCCGCGATCGGACGCTCGACGAATATCATCGGCGAGCCATGCGCGATCAGCAGGGACTGTCGAAGCGAAGTCTCCGCCAGGGGTCCCAGAACGATGGCGAGCACTGCCGGCGCCATCGGGTAGTCCAGTTTTCGCATCAGGTAGCCGACAATGCCGAACAGCAGCATCAGCCAGACATCGTGCAAGTCCAGTGTCGGCGCATAGCCGCCCACGATGCAGAGAATGAATATGGTGGGCGCGAGAATCGTGAAGGGCACTCTCAGAACCCAGATGAATGCCGGAATGAATGCGAGGTTGATCAGCAGGGTCAGCAGATTTGCGGCGTAAAGGCTGGCGATCAGACCCCAGACAAACTCGGTGTGGTCGACAAACAGTCTGGGTCCGGGCTCCAGACCCCAGATGACCATTCCGCCGAGCAGGATTGCAGTCGTCGGTGATCCGGGGATGCCGAGTGTCAGCATGGGAAGCATCGAGCCGGTGCTTGCGGCATTGTTGGCGGCTTCCGGTGCGGCGACTCCCTTGACGTTGCCTTTTCCGAAAGTTTCCGGTTCTTTATCAATGGTCTTGGCCACGCCGTAGGCCATCAGCGAGCCCGGCGTCGCGCCTGCCGCCGGCAGAATGCCGACAAAGAATCCAAGAAAAGAGCCCATCAGCATCGCCGTAACCGCATTTTTGAGCTTCACAATTCCGTCGATGAATCGTTTGAAGCTCAGTTCCAGACGCGAGACCTCAACCTCGCCTCTCTGGGCTTCCATGGTCCAGAGGATTTCGCCGATGCCATAGATTCCGATCGCCAGAACCAGGAAATTCACGCCGTGAAAGAACCCGGGAATATCAAAGAAGATCAGACGCGGCTCGCCGCTGACGATGTCGAGGCCGACTGCGCTCAGCACCAGGCCGATGAATATCGAGAAGAAAGTCTTCGGTATGTCGTCGCCGCTCAGCCCGATGAAGGTGGCGAAGGCCAGCAGCATCAGCGCGAACTCTTCCGGTGCGCCGAAGATCAATGCGACTTCAGCTAGCGGCGGCGCGAACATGGTGAAAAGAACAATTGAGATCGTGCCGCCGACAAAAGAGGCGGTGGCTGCCGCAATGAGCGCGCGGTCAGCAAGCCCGGACTTCGCCATCGGACGGCCGTCGAAAGTCGTCGCCACCGCGGTCGAAGCGCCGGGGATGCCCAGCATGACTGAGCTGATCGCTCCGCCGTACATGGCGCCGTAATAGATGGCGCCGAGAAAAATGATTGCCGAGGTGGGCGGCACTAGGAAGGTCATCGGCAGGAGAATGGCGACGCCATTGACGGAGCCCAGACCCGGCATGGCGCCAATGAAAAGACCGATGGTCACCCCCGCGATGATCAGCGCGAAGTTGAGCGGCTCAAAGGCGATCGCGAATCCGTTCAGCAAAGAGGCAAGAATTTCCATTTCGCTCCGCCTACATGAAGATATCGTAAAGCGGGTAGAACAGGGGTTCGGTCAGGCCCTTGGGCAGCGTTATTGTAAGAATGATCTCAAAAAAGAAAAAAGTTACAACCGGAAATAGAACAGCCAAGGCTGCAGTGAGCGTCCATGGATGCCGGCCGATGAACCGCATGTAGAAGATGAGCAGCAGCGGCACCGCGCCGTAGACGCCAACCAGGTAGATCGAGCCGACCATGACAGTCAGTGATACCGCGCCGGTGAGAAACACAATCAGTGTGTCGCGGTCCATGTAGGGCTGCTCGCCGTGAAAATCGAAATAGCCGCGAAACCAGCGGACGATGATCCAGATGCAGCACACCAGCATGCCCGCGGACAGCCAGAATGGAAAAGCCCCACCGCCTGGACCCTCGCGCGGGATCCAGCCGATGGGGAGTTCTGCGCTCTTCCACATCAATCCGATGGATGCGATGGCCATCGCAATGGCCATCACCAATTCGGCTTTGCGCATCGAACTAAGCCGGATTAATGCAGATTGGCGGCAAGCTTAGATTTCGCCGATTTCCTTCAGCATTGTTTCGTGGATGGCTCGTTCAGCCAGCCAGTATTCCTTCAGCGCGTCACCGGTCAGGAAGTCACCGTACAGGCTCTTGTCGGTTCTGTACTTCTGCCATTCTTCGGTTTCAAACACTTGCGAGAACAGGCTTTGATAGTAGGCGGCTGCCTCAGCGGACATTCCAGGCGGTCCGACCACGCTTCGCTGCATGTAGTAGGCAAACGGATTGCCCAGCTCGGCCATCGTGGGGGTGTCCGGAAACTTGTCCAGCCGATCCGTGGTGAACGCAGCCAGCGGCACCGTGTTGCCGGCCTGGTAGAAGCCCAGCTGCTCGGACGGGTTGTTCACGGTTGAATTCGCATTGTTGCCAGCGAGTTCTTTCGCAACCCGGCCGCCGCCCTTGTACGGCACGTAGTTCATGCTGAGACCATAAGTCCGATTCAGAAAATCTGTAATCAGCTGATCCTCCTGAGCCTTTCCAGTGCCGGCCATGATCCAGTTCTCTCCAGCTTCTTTCGCTGCCGCGACAAAGCCGTCGAAATCCGTAATGCCGCTGTCCTTGTTCACCCACAGCAGGAAGGTGTCTTCCGCCATGCGTCCGATCGGGGTGAAGGTTGAGATATCAACGCCCAGATTCGCCTGACGCAGCGGGGTGGTGTAGAAACTGTTCAGCGTGACCATTACAGTATGGTCTTTCGCGGAACCGGAGGTGTTGTTCAGGTGAATCAGCGCTTCCGCACCGGAGCCGCCTGGCTTGTTGATCGGCACGAAAGGCTTGCCGGACAGATTGTGCTTCTCAATGATCGTCTGCATCAGCCGAGCCATTTTGTCCGCACCTCCGCCCTGGCCGGCCATGATCACGAAATCAACCGGCTTTTGCGGCTCAAACGCAGAGGCAACCTGCATTTGTGTCAATGACAGAAACCCCAGTGCGACAACACTGAATGCCACTGCCAGCATAGATTTGATACTTCTCATATCAACTTCTCCATCATTATTGGTAAATGCGCAAAGCGCATTTTTGAATGTGAATACGTTGTATATTGTATACGATATACCGACTTGTACAAGCAAATCCACTCGCCAACGGCCGGTTCCAAACAGCGTATTCAGTGAACCTGTAATAATACATAAAATCCAAACGCGATTTTACGATCTGCGGTTCGTTTAAAATGAATCGGACAATTGGTTTGAAGTCGACGCTCATGATCTGAATCGGCAGATGTTTGTTCACGAATATCAGGCAAAAGGCCTTCTCAAGGAATCTGGTTTTTTCTTTCCGGAAGGTGACGTTGCCCACTCCGCAAAGGCGGCGCGCGCCGCCGCTGAGCACATGAAGTCCAGTCCCTGGGTGGTGAAGGCGCAGATACTGGCTGGCGACCGGGGACGGTTCGGCGGCATACGGATGGCTGGCACGGCTGCTGATGTCGAGCGGGAGTCTCGAAGTCTGCTGGGCGCCACTCTGGTGACGCCGCAGACCGGCAAGGACGGAATTCAGGTCGATGCTGTCTACGTCGAGCAGGCGATGCAGACTCAGCGCGAGCTTTATCTGGCTGTTCTGCTTGACCGTTACACGCGGGAATTGGTGCTGCTGGCATCCCGCATGGGCGGCGCTGGCATTGAGACTGCGCTTGAAGATCAGCCGGACACACTCCAGCGCTTGAGCATGTCAATTGACGCGGCGCCCGACGAGAGCGAGCTGCTCGCATTGGCCGAGCGTATGGAGCTCGGCGGCGAGCTCGCCGCGCAATATGTCGAAACCTGCCGAAATCTGCACCGCGCAGTCAACCGGCTGGATGCGCTGTCAATCGAGCTCAATCCGCTGGCCGTCGTTGATGGCGGCCGTCTGGCGACTTTGGATGTCAAGATGGAGATTGATGACAATGCGTTGTTCCGGCATGAGGAATTCACCGAAATTCGGGAGCGCAATCGACTGCACGATCGAAAACTGCGCGCGCAGAGCGGCTACAACTATGTGCGCCTGGACGGGGACATCGGTCTGCTGGTTGGCGGCGCCGGCCTGGCGCTCGCGACCATGGACCTGCTGAAACTGCATCAGCTGGAGCCGGCTAACTTTCTTGACCTTCCACCGATTGCCACGCGGCCCGATGTCGCCAGCGCCTGCCGGACTGTCCTGGAGGGCTCGTCTCTCAGGGCGCTTTTCGTGAACGCGGTGGGCGGTGGGCTGACCCATTGCGACACGATTGCGGAAGGGCTGATCACTGCCCACAACAAAGAGAAGATCCGCTGTCCGATCATTGTCAGATTCGCGGGCACCAAACGCGAGCATGGACTGACTCTGCTTCGGAATTCCCGATTGCCCATCGAGTATGCGCAAACCATGGGTGAGGCCATCGAAATTCTGCTCCGCACGGTACGGTCATAGTCGATGAGCATTCTTGTCGACTCTCGGACTCGGGTGCTGTGTCAGGGCATCACCGGCTACCGCGGCAGTTTCTTCTCACATCGAGCCATTGAGTACGGCACCAAAATTGTCGGCGGCGTGGTTCCGGGGCGCGGCGGACAGATGCATTTGAATCTGCCCGTTTTTGATACTGTCAAAGAAGCGCGCGAGGCGACGCGGGCAACCGCTTCCGTCCTGTTTGTTCCGCCGGACGCGGCGCAGGATGCGGTGCTGGAGGCCATTGATGCTGGAATCGCGCTGATCGTCTGCATCACGGAAGGCATTCCCATTCTGGACATGCTGCGGATCAAGCAGCGCCTCACTTCCAGTTCAGCCCGTCTGATCGGTCCCAACTGTCCTGGAGTCATCACGCCCGGCCAGTGCAACATCGGCATCATGCCAGCCTCGATCTATCAGCCAGGCAAGATCGGTGTCGTCTCCCGGTCCGGCACTCTGTTCTATGAGGCGGTTGCGCAGCTTTGCCGCGAAGGCTACGGCCAATCGACCTGCATCGGCATCGGCGCCGATGTCGTGTCCGGCATGACGTTCGTCGATGGCTTGGAACTGTTTCGGGATGATGACGGCACTGAAGCGGTGCTGCTGATCGGAGAGATCGGCGGCGCGGTGGAAGAGGAAGCGGCCGAGTACCTGGCGAGCCAGGACTATCCAAAGCCTGTGATCGCCTACATCGCCGGCCGAAACGCGCCGCCTTATCTTCGCATGGGGCACTCCGGCGCGATTATCGCCGCCGGCAGAGGCGGCACCGAAAAGAAAATTCAGTCATTGCGGGAGGCGGATGTGACGATGGTTGAATCGCCGGTTGAATTCGGAAGCGCCGTTCGCCGGGCTCTGCGCTAGCGGGATTTCTGGTATAGTCTGATGCAGGAATCGAACCAATTTCGAATGACAGGCAGATGATGTGAAAGTACACGAGTATCAGGCCAAAGAGATACTGCGCAAATGCGAGGTGGAAACGCCAAGAGGCGTGGTCTGCCATTCGCTTGAGGAAGTTCCGGATGCCTTGGCGCAGCTCGGCGGAAGCGTGTGGGTTGTCAAAGCCCAGATTCATGCAGGCGGCCGCGGCAAGGGCGGCGGCGTGCGGGTGGTTCATTCGCAAGCGGATGCGCTCAGGGCTGCCGGTGAGATTCTGCATCACTCTCTGGTCACCCCGCAGACCGGGCCGGGCGGACAGCGGGTGCGAAAGCTGCTGATTGAGGAAGGTGTTCGAATTCAGTCGGAGATTTATGCCGGGCTGGTGGTCGATCGAGGAACGCAGCGCGTCGTCCTGATGATCAGTCCTGAAGGCGGCATGGAAATCGAGGAAGTCGCCGCGGCAACTCCGGAAAGAATTCTCAAGACCTACGTTGATCCGGAAGTTGGACTGACCGATGAGGATGCGGGCGCTGCGGCTCGCTTTGCCGGCATTCCAGAACCTCTGGTCGAGAAGGCCTCTGGATTTCTGCAGGCGCTTTACCAGGCATTCTGGGACAATGACGCCTCGCTTGCTGAAATCAATCCCCTGGTGGTAACGCAGTCAGGCGATGTCATTGCGCTGGATGCCAAGATGACGTTTGATGAAAGCGCGCTCTACCGGCATCCCGATATTGTCGAATACCGCGATCTCGACGAGGAGTCACCCGCTGAAATTGAAGCGTCAGATGCCGGTCTCTCCTATATTTCATTGGATGGAAACATCGGCTGTCTGGTGAACGGTGCGGGACTGGCCATGGCCACCATGGACATTATCAAACTGTACGGTGAGCAGCCCGCCAATTTTCTCGATGTCGGCGGCGGTGCGACAACGGAGCAGGTCACTGCGGCGTTCAACATCATGCTCCGAAACAAACAGGTTGAAGCGGTGCTGGTGAACATTTTCGGCGGCATCATGCGCTGTGATGTGATTGCAGAGGGCTGGTGACCGCATTGAAACAGATCGGCGCTCAGGTGCCGGTGGTTGTGCGTCTGGAAGGGACCAATGTAGAGACCGGGCCGGCGCATACTGGATGAGTCGGGCCTGACGTTGATCAGTGCAACCACCATGGCCGATGCGGCCGAAAAAGTCGTCCGCGGCCGCGGCGGGAGCGTAACCAATGTCGATACTGATCAACCGCGACAGATTCGCGCGTCGTCACCCAGGGCATTACCGGCAAGACCGGCCGCATGTTCCACACGGGCACCACTGCCGATCGAGTACGCGCAATGGCAAGAGCTGCGTATCGTCGCCGGCGTGTAACGCCGAAAAAAGGCGGCCAGGATCGTGGAAGGTGTGCCGGTGTACGACTCGGTTGCCGAAGCAAAGGCCGGAGACCAACTGCAACCGTATCGGTCATCTACGTACCACCTCCTTTTGCCGCGGCGGCCATCGACGAAGCAGTCGACGCGGAACATGGAAGCTGGTGATCTGTATCACCGAGGGCATTCCAGTCAAGGACATGGTGCAGCACGCGTGATCGCAAAATGCGCGGTTCAGGAAGCACGATTCTGGTCGGGCCGAACTGTCCCGGCGTGATTACGCCCGAAGAAATCAAGATCGGCATCATGCCGGGCTACATTCACCGCAAGGGATCCATTGGAGTGGTCTCCGTTCCGGCACGCTGACTTACGAGGTGGTTGACCAGCTGACGAAGCTCGGAATCGGTCAGTCCACCTGTGTCGGCATCGGCGGAGACCCCGGTGAATGGAACCAAGCATGTGGATGTCATCCGCTGGTTCAATGAAGATCCTGAGACGGAGGCGATCGTCATGTGCGGCGAGATCGGCGGAACGGATGAGGAGGACTGCGGACGCTGGATTGCGGAACACGCGGTCAAGCCGGTTGCCGCGTTCATTGCCGGCGTTTCGGCACCGCCGGGCAAGCGGATGGGTCACGCCGGCGCCATCATTGCCGGCGGCAAGGGTACCGCAACAGAGAAGATTTCAGTGCTCAGAGAATGCGGGGTGCATGTCACCGAGAACCCGCGGGAATCGGTGGGCTTGTGAAAGACCTGATCAGCTAGACTGCGGCCCGCGCGAAGCGGAGCGAATCGCGCCGCGATCAATGCCAGATGTCCGCATCTCATTCTTGCGTTTGCTCATGAACGCCTGCAGTGCTTCGTCGACAGCGGGATCCATATCGGGCATCTCATAGTCCGCCAGCATGCGCTTCCACTTGGCATTCGCCCGTTCAGCGATGTCTTGTGAGCCTTCCTCCTCCCACTGTTCGTATGCGGGAACGGTGAAGAGTTCTGATTCGTAGAAAGCTTTTTCGTAGTGTTCCAATGTGTGCGCGCTGCCGAAAAAGTGTCCGCCCGGACCGACTTCCTCGAATGATTCGGTGGTGAACTGACCCGGTTCAAGCGACATGCCCTTGACGAATTTGTGCAGCGAACCCAGGTAGTCCGCATCAATGACCAGCTTTTCATAGCTGACTGTCAGCGCGCTCTCCATCCAGCCCGCAGCATGCAGCACAAAATGTGCGCCGCAAAGGATCGCCGCGTTGAGCGAATTGACACTTTCATTGGTTGAGTGCGCATCGACGCAAGGTGAGCTGGTAAAGCCGCCGCTGCAGCGAAGCGGCACGCCGAAGCGTCTGGCAATCTGTCCGACGACATAAGAGGATGCGACGGACTCAGCAGTTCCGAATGTCGGCGCACCCGCGCGCAGATTGACGGTGGTGATGAAGTTGCCGAACACCGCCGGTGAGCCCGGGCGGACCAGTTGACCCAGCGCGACGCCGACCATCACCTCCGCCAGCGACTGGACAGTGGCGGCTGCAATAGTTACGGGTCCGGTTGCTCCGCTCAGTACGAACGGTACGACAATGGGACACTGATTTGCCTCAGAGTAGGCCCTGAGAGCTCCGGACATGGCTCCGTCATAGACAAGGGGAGAGTTCATATTGATATTGCCGCTGATCACACAGTGGCTGTCAACATAGTCCCGGCCAAACAGGATGCGAGCCATCTCGATCGAATCCTGCGCCCGCTCGCGGGTGGTGACCGATCCCATGAACGGCATGTCGGAATAGCGCATATGCGAGTAGACCATGTCCAGGTGGCGCTTGTTGACCGGCAGCTCGACCGGCTCACAGACTGTGCCGCCGGAGTGATGCAGCCAGGGTGACATGTATGCGAGCTTGACAATATTCTGAAAGTCCTTGATGGTTCCATAGCGGCGGCCCTGGTCAAGGTCCGACACGAACGGAGAGCCATAGGCCGGTGCGAAGACGATGTGCCGTCCGCCCAGTCTGACAGAGCGCTGCGGATTTCTCGCGTGCATGGTGAATTCGCTGGGCACCGTTTTGATCAGGTCGCGCAGATGCCCCCGATCGAAACGCACCCGTTTGCCTTGGACATCGGCGCCCGTCTGCCGGAAGATTCGAAGCGCCTCGTCGTCTCCGCGAAACTCAATCCCGACTTCCTGCAGCAGCTCTTCGGTCTTGTCCTCGATCAGCTCAAGCCCTTCCTCACTCATCATGTCGTAGGGCGGAATCTCCCGTTCCAGCCCTGCATGGATGATGGGTGCCGCAGGCTTCAGGTTTCGTCGCTTCAAGCGACCGCGGGCGCTTGAAGCTGACTGTTCTGCAGCGGCCATTGTGTCTTCAGACTCCCCTTTTCGATGTAGTGCAATTCAGTGATAACATTCGAATAAAATGAAGTTGTCACGGCAAATATTGTAGTGTTTCTGCTGAAAAATTCAGAGAAGATGTTCAGCCGGACAGACACCGCACACTGCTCAACAGCTCAATCGAATTGCATACAATACACCACTTTGGCAGCTGGCTGAAATCAGCTGGCCGGTTTGAGGTCACAGCGAATTGGAATGGCCGGAAGTGAATCAGAATCAAGAACGCTAATTCAACGATGAATAAATCCAGTCGGCGGCGCGGGCAGGCGCGATCTGCGTTTTTGCCAAAGGGGCGCCAGGTCAATCAGCAGCACGTTGAGGAAGTGCGCGATCTGCTGGGGGCCGATGAGCTTCGCCGCGATCTGCTCATTGAATATCTGCACCTGATCCAGGACCGCTACGGATGTCTGCACGCTGGCCATCTGGTTGCGCTGGCATCGCTGATGCAGCTCGCGTTGACTGAGGTTTACGAGACCGCCACCTTTTATGCGCACTTTGACATCGTCGACGAAGACGATAGTCCACTGCCGCCGACTACAGTGCGAGTCTGCGACAGCCTGACCTGCGAGCTGTACGGCGCGCAACGGCTGATTTCCGAACTGTCCAGTGATCTGGGCCCGTCTGCCCGGGTTGTGCGTGCGCCTTGCATGGGACGGTGCGACACCGCGCCGGTGGCTGAAGTGGGGCACCGGCATGTCGATCATGCGACAGCTGACAGCATCAGGGCGGCGGTTGACAACCGAGAGTTTCATCCGGTCATTCCCAAATATGAAAGTCTTTCGGAGTATCGAGCGCAAGGAGGCTATCGGCTTCTGGAAGAATGTCGCAGCGGGGTTCGCACCGCTGATGAGCTCGTGTCGATCATGCAGGACTCTCCGCTTCGCGGATTGGGCGGCGCAGGGTTTCCAACCGGACTCAAATGGAAGATCGTGCGCAGCTATCCGGGCAGCCGGCTGATGGCTGTGAACGCAGATGAAGGCGAGCCCGGCACCTTCAAGGATCGATACTACCTTGAGCGCGCGCCGCATCGTTTTCTGGAAGGGATGGCCATCGCAGCCTGGGTGGTTGAGGCGGAGACCGTCTACATCTATCTGCGCGATGAATACCCCGTAGCCCGCGAAATACTGCTGGCTGAAATTGAGGCCGCCAAGCAGGCTGGATTGTTCGGTGACACCCGGATCGAGCTTCGCCGCGGGGCAGGAGCCTATATCTGCGGTGAGGAATCATCGATGATTGAATCCATTGAGGGAAAGCGCGGCCTGCCCCGGCATCGCCCGCCGTATGTCGCTGAGAATGGGATATTCGGCCGGCCAACCTTGGTGCAGAATGTTGAGACCCTGTACTGGATACGCGACATTATTGAGAAGGGTGTTGACTGGTTTGCCAGCCACGGCAGGAACGGCGGCAAGGGTCTTCGCAGCTATTCTGTCTCTGGACGGGTGGCTGAACCGGGGGTGAAACTTGCGCCTGCCGGAGTGACGGTGCGGGAGCTGATCGACGAGTTCAGCGGCGGCATGCAAGCCGGGCACACGTTCAAGGCCTATCTGCCCGGCGGCGCATCTGGCGGCATACTGCCGGCATCGCTCGACAACCTGCCGCTTGACTTCGGCACCCTGGATGAATACGGATGTTTTGTCGGATCGCACGCGGTGGTTGTATTGAGTGATCAGGACAGCATGAAGGATGTCGCGCTGAACCTGTTGCGATTTTTCGAGGATGAGAGCTGCGGTCAGTGCACGCCCTGCCGCGTTGGCACCGAAAAAGCGGTCAAGCTGATGGAGCGCGATCTGTGGGATGAGGCAGTGCTGAATGACATCAGCCGCGCGATGGCCGATGCATCCATCTGCGGATTGGGGCAGGCGGCCGCCAATCCGCTGCTTTCTGTAATGAGATTTTTTGGGGATGATGTGGCATGCAAGACAGTGTGAGCATAAGTTTCGAGCTTGACGGCGTTGAGGTTCAGGCATTGCCTGACGAGACCATCTGGCAGGTTGCCAATCGGCATCAGAACCAGCTGCCGCATCTTTGCTATCTGCCGCAGCCCGGATATCGCGCGGATGGCAACTGTCGGGCCTGCATGGTGGAGATCGAGGGCGAACGCGTCCTGGCGGCGTCCTGCATTCGAAAGCCGGCGGAGGGGATGAAAGTCAGCACCCGCAGCGAACGGGCTGAGTTCTCCCGCAAACTGGTGTTTGAGATGCTGGCGGCAGACCAGCCGGACAGGCATGAGGCGCATGACCCTGATTCGCGCTTCTGGCAGTGGACCGACAGGCTGCAGCCAAGCATGGCAAGAATGCCGGAGCGAGCGACACCGGAGCCTGATCGGAGCCATTCCGCTATGGGTGTGTATCTGGATGCCTGCATTCACTGCAATCTGTGTGTGCGCGCCTGCCGCGAGGTTCAGGTCAATGACGTCATCGGCATGGCCTATCGGGGGCATCATTCAAAAATCGTGTTTGATTTCGACGACCCGATGGGCAACAGCACCTGTGTCGCCTGCGGCGAGTGCGTTCAAGCCTGTCCGACGGGTGCGCTGATTGAAGCCTCGGTGATTGATGTGAATGGCGTCAACAAGCAGGTTCCGCTTCGCGAAGTCGAAAGCGTATGCCCCTATTGCGGGGTGGGATGTCAGATCACCTACCAGATCAATGAGAACTCGATCGTCGCGGTGCAGGGCAAAGACGGCCCTGCGAATCACAATCGACTGTGCGTCAAAGGCCGATTCGGTTTTGATTACGTGCGCCACCCACACCGGCTGACGAAGCCGCTCATTCGGCGCGATGATGTGCGAAAGCGCGCCGACGATGCTGTCGATCCGGCCGATCCCTCAAGTCACTTCCGCGAGGCGGAATGGGACGAGGCGCTGGATCTGGCGGCGGCTGGATTCCGCAGAATACTCGCTGAGGCGGGGTCCAAGGGTCTGGCGGGTTTCGGCTCCGCCAAGGGCTCCAACGAAGAGGCTTATCTGGTTCAGAAATTGGTCCGAACCGGTTTCGGCACCAACAATGTCGATCACTGCACCCGCCTGTGTCACGCATCCTCGGTCGCAGCGCTTCTGGAAGGCATCGGCTCAGGCGCGGTCACCGCCCCGTTCACCGCCTGTGCCGATTCTGACGTAGTCATCGTGATCGGCGCCAACCCGACTGAAAATCATCCGGTTGCCGCAACGTTCTTCAAGCAGGCGAGAAAGAACGGCAAGGAGCTGATTGTGATCGACCCGCGCGGGACTGCTCTAGCCCGCCATGCGACACACATGCTGCAGTTCAATCCCGGAACCGATGTCGCACTGCTCAACGCACTGCTCAACGTCATTGTCGAAGAAGAGATTTACGACGCCGATTATGTCAGTCAGTTCACCGAAGGTTTCGAGAACCTGAGACAGCATGTCAAGGACTTCACGCCAGAAGAGATGTCCTCAATCTGCGGCATTGATGCTGAGACGCTGCGCGTTGTCGCGCGGAAATTCGCCGCGGCACAGCGCGGCATCATCTTCTGGGGCATGGGCATTTCCCAGCACACCCACGGAACGGACAACGCGCGATGCCTGATTGCGCTGGCGACAGTCACCGGTCATGTCGGCCGGCCTGGGACCGGCCTGCATCCTCTGCGCGGTCAGAACAATGTGCAGGGGGCTTCGGACGCGGGCCTGATTCCGATGGTCTATCCGGATTATCAGGCGGTCGATACAGAGAACATCCGCGCCAAGTTCGAGGATGCCTGGGGCACTTCGCTTGATCCGGAAAAAGGCCTGACGGTGGTGGAAATCATGGATGCGGTCTACGCGGGTGAGATTCGCGGCATCTATGTCATGGGCGAGAACCCGGCCATGTCTGATCCGGACGCGAGCCATGCGCGCGCCGCGCTGGCCAAGCTGGAGCATCTGGTGGTGCAGGACCTGTTCATGACAGAAACCGCGTTTTATGCCGATGTTGTGCTGCCGGCTTCAGCGTGGCCCGAAAAGGACGGCACCGTCACAAACACCAACCGGCAGGTGCAGATGGGCCGCAAGGCGCTTGAGCTGCCGGGCGACGCGCGGCAGGACTGGTGGATTATTCAGGAGATCGCCCGCCGTCTGGGACTTGACTGGAACTACGCCGGGCCGCACGACATCTATGCAGAGATGGCGGGACTCATGCCTTCGCTTGACAACATCTCCTGGCAGCGGCTGGCCGCCGAAAGCTCAGTCACCTATCCTTGCGACGCACCGGACAAGGCGGGCAACGAAATCGTTTTCGGGGATGGATTTCCAACTGGGACCGGCCGGGCGAAACTGGTGCCGGCAGACTACACCGTGCCGGATGAGCAGCCGGATCAGAGTTATCCTTTGATTCTGACCACCGGACGGCAGCTGGAGCACTGGCATACGGGCACGATGACGCGTCGCACCAGGATTCTGGATGAGATCGAGCCTGAAGCCGTTGCCAGCCTGTCACCCGTTCAGCTGAAGGCGCTTGAGATCGATCCGGGCGAAAGAATAAGCATCAAGACTCGGCGCGGCAGGATCGAAATCAGGACCCGAAGCGACAGCGCGGTGCCTGAAGGTGTGATATTCATCCCATTCTGCTACACCGAAGCGGCCGCGAACCTGCTGACGAATCCGGCGCTGGATCCGATCGGCAAAATTCCAGAATTCAAGTTCTGTGCGGCGCGTGTGGACAGACTGCCGACAGCATAGAAATTCGACCTGACAGTGAGCTTATGGCTGCAAGGCTTGCAGCCTGCGGGTGAATCAGCTGCCGAATTTATCGCCCGCGGAAAGATCTGCCTCTTCAGCGTAACCCTCAGCAGAGACTTTTCCAGCCTCGCCTCGCAATCGCTGCGCGACAATCTCGCCGCCTCTGGCGGCAATGTGAATGCCATTTTCAGAAATCGCCGTAACAGTTCCGGGATCGGCATCGGCATGGTTCGTTTTTTCGCAGTCATAAATCTTGACGACTGAACCGCTGTTGGTGGTCCACGCCCCCGGTTGCGGGTTGGTGCCGCGAATCAGGTTGTAGACCTGGTCAACGGGTTGGCTCCAGTCGATCAGCGCGTCATTTTTTCCGCACCAGCCTTCGTAACTGCCGGCATTTGGATTTTGAGGGCTTTTCGGAGCGGTGCCGTTCTTGACCATCTCCAGCGCTTCAATCAAGGCGTCGACACCCAGAGGGAAGAGCTGGTTGAAATAAAGAGTGCCTAAGGTGTCGTCTGGCTTTATATCGACTTTTTTCTGCAGCAGGATCGGTCCGGTATCAAGCCCGTCGTCCGGCCAGAAAATTGTCAGGCCGGTTTTTTTCTTGCCCTGAATAATCGGCCAGTTGATTGAACTCGGCCCTTTGTGGTCAGGAAGCAGAGAAGGGTGGTACTGAATGGAGCCGTATTTTGGAATGTTCAGCACATGTGATGGAACAATCAAGGTGACATACGCCATGATGCAAAGGTCGGCATTGAGCGCGCTCATGGAATCCGCGGCCTCCTGAGTCTTGTACGACGCGGGCTGCATGACCGGTATGTCTGCCTGCTCTGCAGCTGTTTTTAGCGGATCGGGCCGTCCACCGCTGTCAGGCGCGCAATACACTGCAACAACATTCTCACCTCGCTCCAGCAGACGCTCCAATACTGCTTGCCCGAACCCCTGCTGACCGTGAACAATCAATTTCATGGTTCAACTCCTCAGACTGCGCCTGCTTCCCGCAGCTTCTCAATCTCACTTGCGCTGTAGTCCAGGACTTCATTGAGAATTTCATCCGTATGCTCGCCGAGCAGCGGCGAGCGCACCACCTCAGTCGGTGAAGCCGACAGCTTGATGGGATTGCCGACAGTGCGGTACCTCCCGCGTTCCGGGTGATCGACCTCAACCACGGTGCCGGTTTTCACCAGAGCTTCCTCGCTGATCAGTTCCTCAACCGACAGGATCGGTCCGCAGGGCACATTGAGCGGGTTGAGGGTCTCCATCACTTCAAACTTCGTCTTGGTCTTGGTCCACTCCTCAATCATGGCGAAACACTGATCCAGCTTGGGCAGGCGCACCTGCGGAGTCGACCACTCCGGATCATCAATCAGCTCCTCGCGTCCGATGACTCGCATCAGATGCGCCCAGCCCGGCGGCTGGATGATCACATAGACGTAATCGTTGGGTCCGCCAGGCTTGGTTCTGACCGCCCAGCCGGGCTGTCCGCCGCCTGACGCGTTTCCGCTTCTCGGGACTGAACTGCCGAACTCACCGTTGGGATACTGGGGGTATTCGGTCAGCGGCCCGTGCTGCAGGCGCTGCTGATCGCGGAACTTGACCCGGCACAGGTTCATCACACCGTCCTGCATCGCACACTCCACTCTCTGTCCGAGTCCTGTGGACTGACGATGCACCAGCGCCGCAAGAATGCCGATCGCCAGATGCAGTCCGGTGCCCGTATCACCGATCTGAGCGCCAGTCACAGTCGGCGGGCCGTCATCAAAACCTGTAGTGCTGGCAGACCCGCCCGTGCACTGCGCCACATTCTCGTACACTTTGCAGTCCTGATAGGGGCCTTTGCCGAAGCCCTTGACTGAGGCGTAAATGATCCGCGGGTTGATCTCCTGAATTCTCTCCCATGAGAAACCCATTCGGTCCAGGGCTCCGGGAGCGAAATTCTCAACCAGCACATCGCATTTTCTGAGCAGTCTATCAAACACCTCTTTGCCCTGCTCGTTTTTTGTGTCGAGCGTGATAGAGCGTTTGTTGTGGTTCAGCATGGTGAAATACAGACTGTCTGCGTCTGGGATGTCGCGCAGCTGCCCGCGTGTCGCATCGCCGACTCCGGCCCGTTCCACCTTGATCACGTCCGCGCCGAACCACGCAAGCAGCTGCGTGCAGGTAGGGCCGGACTGAACATGCGTCATGTCCAGAATGCGCACTCCATCCAGGGCTTTACTCATTGGGTTCTCCTAAGTGATTTGGAATCAAAACTATTTGTACATTGTCTGAGCTTTCGTCCCGGGAGCGTACTCCGAGGGATCGACCCAGATATTGATCACGGCGGCCAGTCCGGTCTTGTGAATCTGCTCTCTGCCGCGGAGCAGGGCCGGCATGATCTGATCCGGATCATGCACCTCTTCTCCATAGCCGCCGAGCATTTCAGCGAATCTTGAAAAGGGCACATCGCCAAGCAGGTTGCCGACATCACCCCGTTCTGATCCGTACTTGGCAATCTGGCCATAGCGAATCTGATTCATTGCGCTGTTGTTGCCGATCACTGCCAGATACGGCGCGCCGAATCGGTTGGCTGTCTCCATATCGAACGCGGTCATTCCGAATGAACCGTCTCCATAATAGCAAAGAACTTCCTTCTCAGGATGGGCAAGTTTGGAGGCCATGGAAAAAGAGGTGCCGACACCCAGTGTTCCCAACGGCCCCGGGTCCATCCAATGACCCGGTGTGCGGGGCTGCACTGCCTGAGCTGAAATGGTGACCACATCGCCGCCATCGCCGATGTAGATGGTGTCTTCCGTTAGAAAGCTGTTGATTTCCCACGCGACCCGGTACGGATGGATGGGCTTGCGTTCCGAAAGGAACAAATGCTTGAGCTTCTCAGTTCTCTCCAGCTCCTCAGTCTGCAATTCGCTCAGCCAGTTCTTGCGCTCTGTTGTATCCGCCGAAGCGCTGCCACCGGCGGCCTCAACCACCGCGCGCAGAATTGAACCCGGGCTGCCAACCAGACCAAGCGACACATCGCGATTCTTGCCGACTGTTCGATAGTCCATATCGATCTGCACCACAGTTGCCTCAGCGCGCAGCCGCCGTCCATATCCCATGCGAAAATCAAACGGCGTTCCCACAATCAGAATCAGGTCAGCGTTGTTGAACGCGGTTCGCCTGGTTCGATGGAAGTGATTGACATCACCCGGGGGCAGGGTGCCGCGGGCCGACCCGTTGAAGTACGCCGGCAGATTGAATGCCCGAATGAATTCGATCGCGGCATCGGTCGAACCCGAGGTCCAGACTTGTGTGCCGAAAAGGACGCATGGCTTTCTGGCTTTGGCCAGCAGTCCGGCCAGCCTGTCGATGTCGGCGGGGTCACCGAGCACGTTCGTTGAGGCCCGGTATGCGTTCGGTTTTGGAATGTGCGCGTCTTTGAGGTCGATTTCCGCATCCAGAATATCGCGGGGAATCTCAAGGTACGAAGGCCCCGGCGCGCCGTTGTGACTTTCCCGGCAGGCCATGGAAACCATGTCGGCAATGCGCTCGGTGCTGCGCACTCCGGCGGAAAACTTGGTGATGGGCGCCATCAGGTCAACATGCGGCAAATCCTGCAATGAGCCCATTTTGTGCTGGCTGAGCGCGCCTTGACCGCCGATGTGCAGAATAGGGCTTTCTGCCCGGAACGCGTTGGCGACACCGGTAACCGCATTGGTGCAACCCGGTCCGGCAGTGGTGACGACACAGCCGGTTTTCAGGGTCTGTCTTGCGTAGCCGTCTGCGGCGTGCGCCGCGACCTGCTCATGACGGACGTCGATAATCCGGATGCCCTCGTCAATGCACCCATCGTAGATGTCGATGATATGTCCGCCGCAAAGCGTGAATATTGTATCGATGCCTTCGTTTTTGAGGGCTTTGGCGACCAGATGTCCGCCGGTGATCTTTTCTGATACTGCCGGCGCTTCAACCTGATCGGTTTGATCGCGCTCGATTGCTGCTGCCTGTGCCATAATTCCGTTCCCCCTGACTTGTGAATATTGGCGTCAAATTGGATTGTATACAATATACCACAGCGGAATGTTTGAAGTCAACCATAAAAATCTGAGGAACGTTCGTGCTTGCTGAGATGAAAGTTCCGACCGGCAAATCTGGCAGTTTCATTCAATGTGACGGAAAAGACTGAGCTGGATCTGACTGCGGCGCTTCCAGACAGCTGACATTGAGGAAACTGGTATTCAGCCACCAGTCGCGCATCAATCAGAAGGCTCGGCTTGCGAAATGATAAGCCGATTTCTGGACGGTGGTGACAATGAATCACTTGAAGGCGAATTCGGATCGGCACAGCCTTCCGTCCAGACCGCAGTGGCTTCCTGATGCGCCTTGCGGTCAGCGGGCGAAGAATCATAACCGTCGCGGGAGCGGTTAGTATTCGACACGGTGCCTTCACCGAATGCTCTCGCACCTGGCATCTCAAAGGCAGGAATCAGTCGATTCGACCAAAACGATTCTTGAACACTGCGTCGGCATGTCATTGTGACTCTTGCGTCCGATTCGATTTGTCCCATTGACTGGAATCAGGACCGATTGAAACGACACCGGTGCGACCCCGGCCCAGGACCGACGCTTGGGTTACCTGCCGCCGCGGGTCACTGCCCGCAAGCGCCGCGCATTGTCAAAACACTCTCGATTTGCGATTCGATTTGCAATAAAATTATTGTCCGCAATGGCGAACTTCCCTGGCTGGCTGTTCTATTGAATCTGCCACAAGTTGGACCAGATTCGCCTCTTTTTCCACCGTGACGCGGCGCCTTCAGCTATAAGAGCTCTGGATGGTTTCGCAGATGGGTGAATTTTCAGCACAATCACGACGCACGAGGAAATATATGTTAGCATCTGAAAAATTCAGAAATCAAATTCTCACCAAGGCTTCACAAGATGAGGAATTTCGAACACGGCTTATGGAAGATCCAACCGACGCAATTGGGACGGAGTTAGATATGAAACTTCCAGATGGCTTCGACATTCGAGTGCACGAAGACAGTGCATCATCAGTCAACTTGGTGCTGCCGCCGAAAGAAGAACTGAGCGCAAGCGATTTGGAGCAGGTCAGTGGTGGGTCTGACAATCCGATGGGAGATTGGGATGGCTGGGATTGAAGTCAGGCAATCCGCGCTTGACCTCATTCACCGTTCAGTGGACGCTTACGGCGCTGGCTGACTTAGCTCGGCCAAATCAAGGGAATCGATTGGATGGTGAGCCGGGTCAACGGCCACCATCCGCACAAGAGACTATTTCAAAGCTAGGTTGAAACGAAACCTGCTGGGTTGAAAGAGCTGCCGCAGCAAGCAGAATTCCGCACTCGCGCTGTGGCTTGGCAGATTCTTGCGGTCACCGCGTTTTGAGCTCGCCATTCCGAACACATGCTTGAAATCGGGACGCGCGCTCAAATTAACCCGCATTCAATTTCATCTGCCGACGGCTGAGTTACGTCGAACGCATCCTCTTGGCGCTGATGCGGCATGTGCAGCCGCTCTCAACAACATCTACAGCAAAATCGCGTCCATTAAACGTCGCATGAACTGAAGAACTGATTCTCCATCGAACAAAGGTGGGGATTCAGCGGGCTGCTTCAGCGATCATTCAATCTGCGATATTCATCGCCTGCAACTTGTCAATCGCCTGGCGAATCTGTTCACTGGCGGATGCATTGTTGGTCAGCAGTTGCGAACGCTGTGCCTCAGCATCGGCGACCGCCTGCCTGAGACTTGAATTCTCTTGCTCCAGTTTCTGGCAATAACTGATCAGTTCGGAAATTTTCTTATCAAGAAGATCTAAATCTGGATTTGAATGAGCCATTGAAGAATTGCCTTTTATGAACAGAATGTCAGAATGCGCAGAACACTTGCGACTGTCAAATAGAATATACGAACTGGCGCTCGAATTTGACACTATGAAGCCGTCATCACACTCCTTTCTCAAACTTCGCCGCTTGACCTCTGAATTTTGTGATTCGATTCATTCACCAACATCTTCCGCCGTTAATTGCGGGCATTGCGGTGGCCAAAACGGCAGGGTTTGCGGCTGGAGCAGTTGTCTTCTTCCTGCTGCCGCTCTTTGTTGTTGAGCTCGACCCGCTCAAGCGCTGGGCCTTGCTGTTCTGGTACCCAACAGTCGCTGGTGTGGCGGCAGCATCGAATGTTGCAGACCTTTCAAAGCTCAAAATTGTGCGCTGGCGATGGTGGCAGCGTTCAGCGCTGATCGGCGCCTGGCTGAATCTGATTGTGGTCCTGTTCGCCTCTGGAACAATGCAGAATTTGTCGATGACGGTGCACTTGAGTTTCGGTGTGCTGACATCTCAATTCTGGTTCGTTGCTGATGGCGCGATAATTGGACTGATGGCAGGCTATGTGGCGAAAACTGCCCAGCAGCGGGCAGTCGAATATCGCCGTTGAAACACCGGTTTTGAACTTGAGGCAAAACGGAACTGGCAACGGTCGATTTGTTCCATTCAGCGCCGACAGGACAAGTAGTCACTTGCCGAAAAGTCAGTGAATGAATCGCTAAACAAAGTATGGTGACCGACTTCAGATCGAGAGCTTGGATGCCTGTCCGGTGTGTTGCGCGCTGCGGCTGCCAATGATTCAAAACTTGCAAGACTATTGAAACTGAATGAATCTGATTTTTCAGGAAGTCGAGCACACGCTCAAGCAGTTCGAGCTTCAGATTGACGCGGCCCATTTTCACGGGATGCTGTCGGGGCTGATCTGCGCAGGCATAGAAGACCGCGAAATTGATGACTGGCTTCCGGTGCTCATGTCCGGACGCCACATGCCGCAGGAAGACTACCAGCTGCTCTCGGATCAAGTGCTGGACATGTATCAGGAGGTGCGAACTGAACTGGAGAAGGATGGTTTCGGATTCGAGGTGCTGCTGCCAGACGATGGCAACTCGCTGGACTACCGCGCGGGCATGCTCGGGTCCTGGTGCCGGGGCTATCTGATTGCGCTGGTTGACTACGCAGAGACTGCGGTCGAGGCGTTGCCGGATGATTGTGTTGAATTCGTCAGCGATGTCGAGCAGATGGTTGAATTGGAAGTTGATGACGATGAGTCGGAGGATATTCTTGATGAGTCATTCATGGTTTTGGAAGAGCACCTGAGAGTCGGTGTTCAATTGGTTTTTGAGCATATGAATCCGCTTCAGTCGGCTGAGGAGATGAGTTGATGGTGGACAACGCGCTGAGCCGCAAACGACGCGCTCAGGTATTGGAAAAAATCGGCGGCGGCATCGGGGTCATTCCAACCGCCCCGCACAGGACTCGGAATTCCGATGTCATGTACCCGTATCGGCCTGACAGCGATTTTTATTTTCTGACGCAGTTTCCCGAGCCTGAAGCGGTTGCGGTGCTGGCGCCGGGCAGTGAGTCTGGTGATTACATTCTGTTCTGCCGGCCCCGCGATCCAAAGAAGGAAACCTGGGACGGACGCCGCGCGGGAACCGAAGGCGCCGTTGAGCGGTATCAGGCGGACGCCGCATTTCCCATTTCGGAACTGCATGAGCGGCTGCCGGAATTGATGGAAGATCGAGATCAGATCTACTGCTCCCTGGGCCGCTATCCGGACTTCGACACCAATGTCGTCAAGTGGCTGAATGAGGTTCGAAAAAAAGTTCGCACCGGCATTCGGGCGCCCGCTGAGATCGTTGACATCAGCGGGATTCTTCACGAGATGCGGCTTTTCAAGCAGTCTGATGAAATCGCGACAATCAAGCGCGCCGCGGAGATTTCCGCGGCGGCGCACAGACAGGCGATGCAGACCTGCAGACCCGGCATGACAGAGTATGAGATTCAGGCCGAGATCGAATACGGCTTCAGGAAACATGGCTGCGAACCGGCTTATTCAAGCATTGTCGCATCAGGTGAGAACGCCTGCATTCTGCACTACACGAGCAATTCAGATCTATTGAAGGATGGTGATTTGCTGCTGATTGATGCCGGCGCGGAATTGGACAGCTACGCCAGCGACATCACCCGCACGTTTCCGATCAATGGCAGGTTCAGCAACCGGCAGTGCGCGGTCTACGAGGTCGTGCTGGAAGCGCAGAAACGCTCCATAGATGCGGTCAGGCCCGGCAATCGCTACAGCGAAGTCGCAGACACTGCGACTGAAGTTATCGTTGAAGGCTTGATTGAGCTTGGCATTCTGACCGGCTCCAAAGACGAAGCGCTGGAAAAGAAGACATATGAGCCGTATTACATGCACAAGATCGGACACTGGCTAGGTCTGGATGTGCATGATGTCGGCGCCTATCGCGACGATGAGGGATGGCGCATGCTTGAGCCCAGCATGTATATGACGATCGAGCCCGGGATTTATCTGGCGCCGTCGGAAAAGCTCGACGAAGCATGGCACGGCATTGGAATCCGGATCGAGGATGATGTTCTGGTGACCGAAGATAATCCTCTGATCACAACTTCGGGCGTTCCCAAAGAGATCGACGACATAGAGCATTTGATGTCTGGATAACTGGAGTCGGCAGTTCGAGCTGTCAGTATCGATGAGGACCGAGCACTACGACCTGATCATCAATGGCGGCGGCATGGTCGGTGCGAGTCTTGCCTGCGCGCTGGCGCGCGACGGATTCAAGGTGGCGCTGATCGAGGCATCCGCTTACTCGGGCGCCAGTCAGCCAAGCTTCGATGCCCGCGCACTGGCCTTGACCTACAGCTCAGGAATCATCTTCCGCAATCTCAATGTCTGGCAGGGCTTGAGCGCTGCAGAGGCGACGGCGATCCGACATATCGTGGTCAGCGACGCGGCTTCCGGCGGTTATGTGCGTCTCAATGGAGAAGACGTTGGATGCGAAGCTCTGGGCTGGAATGTCGAGGCGCGCGCTTTGGGCGTGCAGTTGCTTCGGGTTCTGGAAGCGTGCGACGGCGTTTCGATTTTCAGTCCTATGACGGTGCAAAATTTAGAGCTTTCCAACCAGCTTGTTCTGGCTGAGATTGGCAACATCGAAGGCGGCTGCGCACACCGGTTGTCCGCCCAGCTGCTGGTCATTGCGGATGGCTCGAATTCTTTGCTGCGCGAGCAGCTGAAGTTCTCACCGCGTCGCTTTCAATACCGGCAACGCGCGCTGGTCTGCCGGATTGAGTCGGACCGCAAGAATCGCGGCGGAGCGTACGAGCACTTCACCCGGTCCGGCCCGCTTGCGCTGCTGCCGATCGGCGAAAAAGGATATTCCGTAGTCTGGACCCGGGAGCCCGATGATCTGAAAGAAACTCTGCAGCTCTCGAGAAGAGAGTTTGTGAACAGGCTTCAGCAATGCTTCGGCGGCAGAGCGGGTCATTTTCGCGAGCTTGTCGGAGAGCGCAAGTCCTATCCGCTGGCGCTCAGTCATCTCAAGAAATTCGTTCGACCGCGCGCGGTTGTCGTCGGCAATGCGTCACACACCGTGCATCCGGTCGCGGGGCAGGGCTTCAACCTTGCATTGCGCGATGTCGCGGCGCTCGCGCAGGTGCTGAATGATCATCGAAAACGCGGCTGGGACATCGGCTGCTACGATGTTCTGGTGAGGTACGAACGCTGGCGCGCCCGCGAAAGCAGCAATGTCTCCTTCTTCACCGATGGAATGATTCAAGCCTTCGGCAATGAGTATCCGGTGGTGACGCCGCTTCGAAATCTGGGACTTGACTTGCTTCAGGTGCTGCCGCCAGCCAAACGATGGCTTTTGGAACGCACGATGGGCCTGCATGGCCGGCAGCCGGAACTCGCGCGTGCTGACTTCAAGCCAGCTGGCATCCCGCAATGAGCGCTTTCGACCATGACATTGCGATTGTCGGTGCCGGCGCGGTTGGACTGGCCTTTGCAGCCGCGATGCGAGATTCCGGCTATCGGATGCTGGTTCTGGAGTCCGGCGGCCCAGCCCGGGTTGATGAATCCGCCTATGACCTCAGAGTCAACACACTGAATCTTGCCTCGGAGACGTTTCTGGCTGCGATTGGCGCCTGGCCGCGAATGTCAGCGAATCGGGTCAGTTCCTTCAGCCGCATCAATGTATGGGATTCGGCGGGCGGACGGATTCAGTTTCAGGCCGGTGAAATCGCAGAGACGCACTTGGGTCATGTGGTTGAGGCGTCTGTTCTGACCGCCGCACTGCTGGAGTCATTGGACACGCGCGACGATGTTGATTTGAGATTCAATGTGCAGCTTCATTCTGTGATGCAGGATGAAGCGAAGGTGCGACTGTGTCTCGCGGATGGCGAGCAGTTGAGCTCCCGGCTTCTGATCGGCGCGGATGGCGGCAATTCCACGGTGCGCGAGTCGATCGGTTTCGAGGTGTCTGAGTCCGGCTATCAGCAGACTGCGATGGTTGCGCAGGTAGAGGCTTCCGAACCTCGCGGCGGCACTGCCCTGCAGGCTTTTCTGCCGACGGGTCCGCTGGCTTTTCTGCCACTTGCGGATGGCAGCTACTCGATTGTCTGGAGTGCGGAAACGTCCTTCGCGGCGGAGCTGCTGCGGCAGGCTGAGACTGAGTTTGAGCGGTGTCTCTCTACCGCTATCGACTATGAATTGGGTGATCTGCGTCTTATGAGCCGTATTGCTTCGTTCAGCCTTCGAAAGCTAGAAGCCAACGCGTACTTCTCAGGCAGAACCGTTCTTGCGGGCGATTCCGCGCATATCATTCACCCGCTTGCCGGCATGGGTGTCAATCTGGGTCTGATGGATGCGGCTGTGCTGAGTGAGGTGCTGATGGATGCTGGTTCGAAGAAAAATCCCGATCCAGCACAACCGTCGCGACTTAGAAAGTATCAGCGCTGGCGAAAGTCCGCGAATGTGCCGACAGGATACGTCATGGACGGATTCGATCGAGGTTTCCGGCACCCGTCAAAGCTGGTTCAGACAGTTTTGGGAATGGGACTGACGCTGACCGACCGGATGGGATTTCCCAAGCAGGAGATCATTCGTCTGGCTTGCGGCCTGAAAGGCGACTTGCCGGCTCTCGCAAGACGCTAGTTTTCTCAATCGGCAATCGTCGCCTAAAGACGAAATTTGTTCAGAATGAAATTTTGGTTTTTTGAATTCGGCTCGAATAGGCTTGGGGGCAATGACAACTCAACAAATTCTCTACCCGTTCACTCCTGATTCTATTCGCCGCGTTGCCAGATTGATGAAGTAAAAATGATCGGTCAATCAGACATGTGAGATAAAACCGCAGCATCGAACCTGCGCTCTGGTTTCAGTTCCAATTCACCTTTGTCCAGTATGAGATCGTGCAGAATTTCATGTGAAAACAAAGGAGTAGCTAGGCGACGGTGCCGCAGGAACTTTAAACTGCTTCTCCCAGAAACAGAGAATGATTTGTCTGTTTGAGTTCCGAGACCCATTGCCCCATAAATTCCGTTGTAGTCGTAGTCGCCAGCAACCAACAGGTCGTAAAGAGCTCTTACATGTCTAGCCATCTCTCGCAAAGGTCGTGATACCCTCAAAGCCGATGGCAAACTCGAGACCCGCGGAGATTGATTCATTTGAGGAGTTCGGGAATGTTCCTTAGAAAATTGATCAACAGGAATTCTCAAAACCGCCACATCTGACCATACGAAAACATCGAAGCATTGATCGCAAAAATTAAGTGACTGCCCTTTAGTTCGCCATGTCGGCTGAACCAAAAATGGTTGTTGCAGTATTTCGGTAATTTTTAGTGTTTTGGAAAGAGCATCATAGATCAATGAAGCATTCTGCATGATCTCAGTCGCATTCGACCAGTCGGAAATCTTGTTATATGCCTTCCGAAGCGAATCAATCGCTTGTTCTTTTTGATTTTGAAACCTGCTAAGGTTCATTCTTGTGGCAACTCTCATCATCGCATGTGCTGAACTTACGGGACGCATCACAATTTCTGGTGCCCAATGGGCTTCGTCGTCATCAACAGTAGAATTATCGGGGATTACCGTCAGTTTGATTTCCAAGGGAATCTTCTGCACTCCGTTAACAGAGACTACAAGATCAATCTTGTCGACAACGTTTCGGGATAGGTTTCCATATGGTTTGAAACTATCTTCAAAGCTGAAATAAAGTTCGTCTTCAGCATCACCGACAACCTCGGCCATACTCCATACTTCATCATCTGCCAATATTGAATCTTCAGAAGCAATCACACTGACCGGAGAATGGTGATGATCCCGCATGTACAGACATAGCGCGAGTGGGAAGGCGGTGTTGAATTGATTCTTCCCCCACAAGTTTTCTCCGAATCTGTTAGAGGTTTCAGCTGTAATGCCGTAAAGAGACGGCATAAAGGAACCCCTGTGTAACGTATGCGGCAAGCTTCACTGGCACTGCATTTCCAATTTGCAGTTCAGCGTCTCCATTTCTGTTGTTGGCATTCCAGTCCCAATCGGATGGAAAAGTCTGAATTCTACTGCGCTCCCAGGTCGTAAGAGGACGGACTGATTCAGGCGGAGCGCTGTCGAGGTGATTTCCTCGATAATTTGGCGGAACAGGGCGATTTACACCCCTGATGGTGGGGGATGGTTCAAACACTGAAAAGACAGATCGTCTGGAATAGTTGCGCGGATGTCTATAGTAGTGCTCAATATCGATTTCAGATTTGAGAAATTCTTTCACGGTTAGTTTTTTGCTTGTCTGGTGCTCGTCTATCCACGAGACCAGTCTCTGTCCGACTATATCGGAATTTCCTTGCCATCCAAATGAGAAGAATCTTTTCCGCGATTGAGGCACTCCGCAGTGACTCGCATCCAACAGGACTTCAATGATCTTGTATCCATTTGGAATCAAGATTTCACGCATTTCTTGATATGATTCACTCAGCCTCACCTGCGGAACGTTTTCCATAAGAAAAAACTTGGGATTGCATCCGGAAACGATATGTGCAAATGAAACCGTGAGATTGGCTCTTTTCCCTTCCTTGCGTTTGCCAGCTGTCGAGAAGTCTTGACATGGCGGACCGCCAGCAATAACGTCAACATCAAACTGGGAGACTTCATGCACAACTGAATCCACATCACCAAGATCGAAATTCAGCGCATGGTCTCCGATATTTCTTGCGTAGGTTTCTACCGCAACGGGCCAGTTGTCATAGGCCGAAACAACATCAATGCCGGAATCAATCAGTCCAGCACTTAATCCGCCAGAACCACAAAATAAATCTACTGCTGTTAGCATGACGATAATTTTAACTTGTCTTGCTAATTTCCAAAAAACTTCCTACGCATAAATTCGGGGAAAAGTCAATCGTATCCTACCAATCTAATGCTTTACTCACAGATTTTGTCGTATTTCGATTTTGCAGTAAATACGCTCTCCCTTTGAATCCGTTCTGATCTGCTGAATCTCACTGCGCCGAGCCAGAGTTCGGCTTGCGTTGCAGGACACAAGTAATTTCAGTGCGTTCTCGGTTTGGAATTTTCACGAGCCTGAAAAGGTCAGCGAAAGCAGCCAACAAGCTGAAATCAGGAGCGAGCTTGTATCGAGGATTCCCGCGCCTCTCAGCGCTGATTCAGACAGTCTTGGAAATGGGATTGACGCTGACCAATTGGATGGGGTGTCCATGCAGATGATCAATCGCCTCGCTTGCGGACTGAAAGGCGACTTGCAAACTCTCGCAAGACGCTAGCCCCACCATCATGCGGCGGCGAAATCCCCGCGAAAACTCGGGCATGATCGTATCGACGATGCATCAAACCTCGTCTTCGCGAAACGAGACAAGGCTATGAAGCTGCATTGGCGAAATCCGTTCTCTACCGCCCAGATCAGTCAGTTCGATAACCACCGCACAGCCGATGACAGAACCGCCAATTTTCTCAACCACCTCGGCAGCTGCGAGGATCGAGCCTCCGGTTGCAATCAAATCGTCAACTATGACAACCTGCGAACCTGCCTCGAATGAATCGGTATGCATTTCAAGCCGGCTGGAGCCATACTCCAGTTCGTAATCAGCGCTGAGCGTGTCGCCGGGCAGCTTGCCTTCCTTGCGGACCAAGAACAGCGGCAGGTGCAGCTGATATGCGAGCGCGGATGCAAACAGAAAACCGCGCGAGTCAATCGCCACCAATCCGTCCAGCTCAGTGTACTGATAGTGCTGGTACAGGAGATCGATGCTGTAACGAAAAGCCTCCGGATAGCTCAGGAGGGAGGTGATATCGCGAAAGCGGATTCCCGGCTTCGGGTAGTCGACTATCGTTCTGATGCTGGATTTCAGATCCACTGCCGTCAGCGGCAGACCGCCGCTCTCAAGTTTGCTGCTCGACCAACCCAGTTCAATGCGTCAGTCCCGCTGCCGCCTGCGAAGGACAGTCGAAATTACGACACCCCCAGCACGTCAATGGTAGCGGCGCGCAGAATGGCAGCCAGGCGATCAATTTCCGCCTCTTCGGTGACGATGGGCGGCGCCAGACAATAGACATCGCCGCGCACTCGGCTGAAGAGTCCGCGCTCCATTCCCGCATTCAGTATCCTCTCACCGATCTTGTCAGCGGGTTCGAACGCTTCCTTGGTGGACTTGTCCTTGACATACTCAACACCGCACAGCAGCCCCAGACCGCGAATCTCGCCGACATGCGGATGGTCACCCAGCGCGCTGGTCAGATTGTCCTGCAGCCGACGGCCTTTCGCGGCCGCCTGGCCCGGAAAGTCCTCGCGCTCGATCAAGTCAATCATGGCACAGGCGATCGCGCTGCCGATCGGGTGGGCGCTGTAGGTGTAGGCATGCATGAACGGCTCTGCACTTGAGTCCATTGCATCTGCGATCGCATCGCTGACGCCGATGCCGCCAAACGGAAAATATCCCGAGGTGATGGCTTTCGCGAATTGGATGATATCGGGCTGAACATCCCAGTGCTCCAGCGCGAACATCTTGCCAGTCCTGCCGAATCCTGTAATCACCTCATCGGCAACCAGCAGCACTTCGTACTGATCGCAGATCTCGCGGATTCTTGGGAAATAATCGTCCTGCGGCGGAATCACGCCGCCCGAGCCCTGAACAGGTTCAGCGATGAACATCGCAACCGTTTCCGGCCCTTCCTCGAGTATCCGCTTCTCAAGCTCGTTCGCCGCCGCGACGCCTTGGGAGACATTCGGATCGCTTGATTCATACCGATAAGGGTAAGGTGACGGTATATGCGAGAATCCGGGGATGAGCGGTTCAAACATCGGCCAGTATGGCGGTATGCCGGTGGCGCACATCGCGGCGAAGGTGACACCGTGATAGCCGAGCATGCGAGAGATGACTTTGGTCTTGTCCGGCTTGCCCTTCAGCTTCCAGTAAAACCTTGACAGTTTGATTGACGAATCGGTCGCCTCGCCGCCGCCGGAGGTCAGATAGAATCGATTGATCTGCGGATAGCAGATGCGCGCGAGTTCTGCCGCAAGCTCGATCGCCTTCTCATTGGAACTTCCGACATAACCTGATGCATAAGGCAGTTTTGCATACTGTTCCGCCGCCGCTTCGATCAACGGCTGCGCGCTGTGCCCAGCTGTGTTGTTCCAAAGCCCGGCCAAGCCATCAATGTATTCTTTGCCGTCCGTATCGACGAGTGTCGAGCCGTAGCCTTCGGCCCAGATTCGAGCGTTGTCGTGCGCTCCGCGCACTTGCAGGGGATGGATCAGATGATTCTGATCCAAAGCCAGCATATCGGCACTTGTATTGCCCATCTCAAATGTCTCCTTCAAGTTATGGAATCCGCCCTGAAACCAAGCTCGGCAAGCGGACCTCGCGATGAGTCTAGTCTTGATTCACATCGAAACGTCGACCGATGCAATCGGTCCGTTCCAGCCGTGAACTTCGGGATCGAGCGCGGAGCCCTCACCGCCCATGATTCCCGGATGCCGGTCGACACTGCCTTCAGCCTTGGCGCTGGCAATTCCGGAAGCATCCGCGTTTGCGTTTCCGCCCGGATCAGCAGGTATTCCGGGTGTGTTCGGCGCGCCGCCGCCGGTGATCCGCTCATCATTGGCTTCGGTCCCGGCATCGATCGCGTACAGATATTGAGCGCCGACATGCAGTTTCGCATTGTCAAGCGCAACGAATCCATCATTGGTTGGCAGCATCATTGAGATCAGCGAGATGCGCGTGTGGTCCAAAGACAGATTAAATGTGGTCAGCTCGCCAGGCCCCAGCAGGTCGCCGGCTGGATTTCTGACCACCTCAGCACCGGCCGCTTCGAATTGAGCGGCGAGCGCCTCAATGTCACCGCCTTCGGCGGCGGCTTGCAGTTCCGGTGATGCGGCTTTGCCGTAGGCGAACATTTTTGCCTGTGTGTCACTGTGCCCGACGGCAAGAATCGGGGTCAGGTAAGTGCCGGTGGAAAGGTTGGTTATTGTAACGGTGTACTGATCTGCATCCTTATCCCAAAACTTCATTTTCGCCACCGCGCCCTTCACTGACGATTTGACGCGTTCTTTATCAAAGTTTGCGCATCCCACCAATGAGACACTGAGCAATACGGTCAACAAAACTGCGATTTTCTTCATCTCAATCTCCCTGCGATTCATCTTGGCTGTGAGAAAACCTGGCATTTCGCTCAAGCATGATCTGAGTGCAAAATGTCAAGCATAAAATACGTTTCGAGCTTCGCCTAATATAACACGGCATCAAGAGGATTCGGCAGTCAATCAGCAATTCTAATTTTAGGGCTCAGGTTTCATCGTTGACACCTGCATGGTTAAAAAAATGACGGATGATCGGCGCGAAACCGCCGCGGGGCAGCCTGGATCAGCTAGGGCGGGGCGCGCGATCTGGCGAGCGGCCGCTGCTCGGGGTGGGCGACCGCGCTGAGCAGCGCGCGCCAGCTGCCGAAGTACTCGTACTGCGTGAACAGGTCCAGGGTCAGGAAGAAGCGCCGTCTGCGGCAGCACTGCCGCTGGGCCGCCAGCCACAGCGCGCACAGCTGGAAGCACACCGCATGGAAGGTGAAGGCGAGCAGGTTCAGGGTCAGCAGCGTGTTGGACAGGCCGTTCTCGCCGTGGCCGAAGTTGTGCTCGATGTGGCAGCCCTGGTTCTTGAGGATGTTGAAGGTCTCATTCTCGATCTTCCAGCGGGTGCGGCCGCAGGCGACGATCTCCGCGACATTGTGCGGGCCGGGCCGGATGGAGGTGACGAAGCGGTAGATGGCGGTCGGTTTTCTGGCGCCGGCGTTTTTGATCTGCAGCTCCGCATAGTAGACCTGCAGCGGATTGCTGCCGCCCGCCAGCGGCAGCTTGCAGCTGCTCCACAGGTAATGGAACTCCTTGTTCGGGCGGCCGCGCGGGGTCCGCTGCTCGACGGTCCGGCGCGGCCAGTCCATGCCGGCGAGATACTCGAACAGGGTCTTGTGGTCGTCGGTCTTGACGCGGAAGATGAAGTCGGCGCCGGCCTCAAGCACCAGGCGGCACATCGGCTGCTTGGCGTACAGGTCGTCGCCCAGGCAGACCGGGCTGAGAGCCGCGTAGCGCGCCGCGTTGCCGCGCAGCCAGCGGTAGCCGGCCTTGGTCTCGCAGTCCTGCTTCCTGTCGCCGTCCTGCGGCGAGATGAACTCCGGGCGAAGCGGCAGCGCGTGGGGGTGGCCGGGCCCGACCAGTGCGGCCGCCAGCACGCTGTGATAGTATTCGGTGTGCTCGCTGTCCTTGCCCTTGTTCCTGAGCCGCGTCTGGCAGTGCTGGCAGTGGATCTTGCGCGAGTTGTGGAACTCGGAGCCGTCGAGCGCGATCAGGGTGCGCCCGCCCAGCGCCTGATAGGGCTCAAGCGCTTGATATTCTGTCATTATGCCGAGCGGGATGTCGAACCCCGCGTAGATCTCGGCCGACTCGATCCGGTCCAGCTGGAAGCGGATGTGGTTGTCGGTGGGCAGCCGGCCGATGCCGAACAGCGAGCCGGCCGCGTTGCGGCCCCTGGACCTTTCGAACATCCGCTGGTGCTCCAGGAACGACGGCGCCTGCATGAAGAACACCGAGAACGCGGCCATCAGGATGTCCTCGAAGCGCAGCTGCGTGTTGCGCCCGGCGCGCGGGTCCCCGACCGTCTCGAAAAGACCGCGCAGCGCGCCGATCAGGCGGTCGACCAGCAGCCGCTTCCTCATCGCCCCGGCAGCTGTGACTCGGCCGCCATCATCTCCGCCAGCACCGCCAGGCGCTCGGCGTGCGGCATCTTGGCGTAGCGCCGCCCCCAGCGCTCGGCCTTGCGCCGGATGCGCTGGCGGTCGGTGCAGTCCCGGCCCGCATAGCGGCACCAGTGCGCCCGGTCCGGCTCGAAGTTGAACCACAGCCGCTCGGTCACCACCCCGGCCTGGTTCATCACCTGCAGCGACAGCGTGTTCCAGTCCGACAGCGTCTCGTCATACAGCGCGCCGCTGTAGCCGGAGATCATCACCCGGCACGGCAGCGACCTCGCGATCCCGAGCAGCCGCACGTGATCGCCGTCCTCGTAGTCGAAGCGGTAGCGCCTCGACGAGCGGCGCAGGCTTCGGACGTACGGGGGGTCGAGGTAGACTAATTCCCGGCCCTGAAACGGGAAGCTCAGCAGGAACTCATGGCAGCAGCCGTGCACCAGCTCCACCGGATAGTCGCAGCTGAAGCGCGCCAGCGCGCGCCGGTCAAGGTCGATGCCGATGCTGCGCAGCGCGGGCGGCTTGCGCCGCATGATGACGCCGCTGCCCAGGTGCGACTCGATGAAGACATCGTGTTCAGGCATGAGCGCGATCAGCGGCTGGCACAGGCCGCTGGTCGCTTTGGAGCCGAAATATGCGTTGCCCATCGATTGAAGTCCGTCCGGATTGCCGATGGACCCCAATGGTAGACCATTGCGTCTATATTGTCAACCCGCGGAGCGAAAAAAAACGCAAACTGCGGCGGAAATGGCGGAAAATGACGCCCGGAAGGGCTGAAACGCGCCGAAATCAGCTCATTCGGGCGCTTGAGCAGGCGGAAAAGAGCTCGGTCAGGCCCGTCGGCTCAGCCGCTCAAACCGCATGAATACAATGACTTGCATGACATCGGCAGAAACAGTGATCAGACGCTCATGCCAAAATTAGAATTGCTGGCAGTCAATGTGCCGGAGGCCGCCGGCGCTTTTTGCTTGCAGCCACCCTGCCTGCCGCTATCCTCGGCTGTCGTCAGCAGTTGCGCAGCATTGTCTCAGAGGAGTTCTGTGCCAGGTGCGACACGGGTGTGGCGGAACTATTGCGCGGTCTGATGTGCTATATTGACTGAATCAGTTCAATCGCTTGATTGATCGATACTGCGGGCTGCCGCAGTATTTGAGAGAAAATTATGACATCGAAGAATATGAGGAGAGGAACAATGAAGAAACTACTCGCGTTTATCGTCGCTTTGAGCATGCCGCTCTTCTCGGTTCTGCCGGCGCAGGCAGACGAGACATGCATGTCACCCTATATCGCAAAAATCACTGGACAGGAAGACTACGTCTACGTTTGGACACTGGGTGTCGAAGGCGTGGGCGATGAGCAGGACAAGCTGGTGACCATCGGCGCCAATCCGGCAGCCGACAACTATGGCAAGATCGTCAACGTCCTCTCAGTGGGCGGCCGAAACGAAGCCCATCATTCCGGACTGAGCGACGATCGCAGATATCTGTGGGCCGGTGGACTGGACACCAACAAGATATTCATTTTCGACATCCACACTGATCCGGCGGAGCCGAGAGTTTCCAAGGTGATCACCGACTTTGCCGATGTGACCGGCGGCTTGGTGGGACCGCACACGTTTTACGCTCTGCCTGGCCGAATGATGGTCACCGCGCTTTCGAACAACGTTGACGGTGGGGGTCGAACCGGCATGGCGGAATACAATAATGAAGGCGAATACATCGCGACGCATTGGATTCCCACCGATGAGGACCTGCGCGGAGCGGTCAAGTCAGGTCAGTTTGCAGATGGCTATGGATACGACGTGCGGGTCAAGGCCGATCTCAACATCATGCTGACCTCTTCGTTCACCGGCTGGTCGAACTACATGATGGACTTCGGCGCCATGCTGGGCTCGCCCGACGCCATGCAGCGATTCGGCAATACCATGGTTGTGTGGGACATGCACGCTCGAAAGCCTTTGAAAGTGCTTGATGTGCCCGGAGTGCCGCTGGAAATCCGCTGCGCCTGGGACCCGGAGAACAAATACTGCTTCACCAGCACTGCGCTGACCTCGCAGATCTGGCTGATCTATGAGGATGAAGCGGGCGAATGGCAGGCCAAGGCGGTTGCAGATATTGGCAATCCAGCTGAGGTCCCGCTGCCCGTAGATATTTCGATCACCGCTGATGACAATGGCCTCTGGGTCGATACGTTCTTGGAAGGAAAGGCCCGTTATTTCGATATTTCCGACCCGCATGCGCCCAAACAGGTCTACGAGGAGGTGATCGGCAGCCAGATCAACATGGTCTCCCAAAGCTGGGATGGCAAACGAGTGTACTTTTCAAGCTCATTGCTGGGGAACTGGGACAAGACCGGCGAAGCGGATGAGCAGTACGTCAAGCTCTACCACTGGAATGGCGAGAGTCTTGAGCACCAGTGGTCGATTGATTTCTATGAGCACGGTCTCGGCCGAGCGCATCAGATGCGCTTCGGGTCCTATGCGATGTACGGAATGGTCAACCCATACGTTGATGGTGTGCAAACCGCAGAAAAGGAATCATCGGAGAGAATTCAGACTGACAGCTGACAGATGCTGACTGTTTCCGGTTGATTCAGACAATTGGAATCCGGGATTGGTGGATTGAGCATGCCGGTGATAGTCTCGCTTCGCATGGCGCTGACGGCGACATTTCTGGCAGTCTGCCTGTCAGCGCCAGCTGCAGCAAGCGCAGCGGTCCAAATTCAGTTGCGAGCGCCAGGATGGGGGGAGCTTTCCTACCAGCCGCCCGCACCGGGAAGCTATGCATTGCCGGCAATAAAGACTGCGACGGACGGAGAGGTGTTGAACAGCGACAGCTCTCCGGCCCGCCTGTTCGACTTGATGTCGGAGAAATTCGTGCTTCTGAGCTTCATTTTCACCCGCTGCACCGATCAGAATGGCTGCCCGTTGGCCAACGCGGTTCTGTACAAGGTGCAGGACCGGCTGAATCAGCGCCCCGAAATCGCTGACCGGGTCGCGCTGCTGACCGTCTCATTTGATCCGGATTTCGACACACCTGACAGACTGGCGGCGATGAAAGACTTCTACAGCAAGGAATCGAATCGCTGGCAGTTTCTCACAACACGCAACCCGGAGGACCTGCAGCCGATACTCGATGGGTACGGTCAGTACCCGGTGCGCGTGGAGCATCACCGCAATCAAGACGATGCAACCGTCGAATACATGCACTTGCTGCGCGTATACCTGATTGATTCCGAAAGGCAGATTCGCAACATCTACAGTGTCGGCTTCCTGCATCCGGACATCCTGATGAACGACCTCGAGACTTTGATCATGGAGTCGCGGTCCAAGCAGTAAGTGCGGATGTGGCGCAAGTCACAAGTCTTGAGCATTGCGATTGCGGCCGGCAGTCTGGCCGCAATCATCATCAGTCTCGGTGTGTCCGCGCAAACCAGCGGCACACTGGATGCGGGAGAGGAATTCGATGCCAGCCAGGCATTCGGACCCGGTGATGTCAAAGCGGGTTACGAGAGCGCCGATTACGAGACCCAGTCGCGCAGTCTGCTGAGCCGCAGAGGGGTCAGGCAGGACCTCATTCAGATCGTCGAGAATCCTCCGCTCGGACTTCCCCCTGTATCGAGTCCCCCCGACAATCCAATCACGCGCGAGAAAATCGATCTGGGCCGCCGGCTTTTTTTTGATCGCCGGCTTTCAATCAACAACACTGTGTCGTGCGCCAACTGCCATATTCCGGAACAGGGTTTCACCAACAACGAGATCAGCACTGCGGTCGGAGTCGAGGGCCGGTTCGTCATCAGAAACTCGCCGACACTCTACAACGTCGCTTACCTCAAGAAGATATTTCTTGATGGCCGCGAGATCAGCCTTGAGAACCAGGTCTGGCAGCCCATCACCGCGCGCAATGAGATGGCCGCGCCGTCAATCGGCTATGTGATCAACAAGATCAGGCGCATCGATGATTATGACGGGCTTTTTGAGGCAGCGTTCGACGGACGTTCAGCAGACATTGCAACCATAGGATTCGCACTGGCCGCCTATCAGCGAACCCTGCTGTCAGCGGACTCCCCTTTCGATCGATGGTTTTTCGGCAAGATTGAAACAGCGATCGACGAATCTGCAAAACGGGGATTTGAAGTGTTCGTCGGCAAGGGGCAGTGTGCGGTCTGTCACCAGATTCAGCAGGACCATGCCCTGTTCATTGATCACCAGTTTCATAACACCGGGCTCGGCTATGCGGTATCGACGGGCAGAACGCCGACTCAGATAGAGAAAAAAACACGCGTGCAGCTGGCGCCGGGTGTGTTCACCGAGGTGCCGAATGAGATCATTCAGTCGGTCTCAAGAGTGGAGAGTTTCAACGATCTTGGGCTGTACCGCGTAACGGAGAATCCAGCGGACCGCTGGAAATTCCGCACCCAGACGCTGCGCAATATCGCACTGACCGCGCCCTATATGCACAACGGACAGTTCGCAACGCTGATGGATGTCATCGAGTTCTATGATCAGGGCGGCATTCCGAATGAGCTGCTGTCTCCGTTCATCCGCCCACTGGGGCTCACAGAGACTGAGAAGCATGATCTGATTTCGTTTCTGGAGTCGCTTACCGGAAGCAACGTGCCGCAGATTGTCGCTGATGCGTTTGCCGCTCAGATTGGAGATTTGAGTGTTGATGACCCGAACTGGGCGCACAGCAACACGCTGGGATTATGATGATTCGCGCGGATTCGAAGGAAAGACTGGTGCGATTCTGATGGCAGTGCGCTTCTGGATTCAGAAAATCCGCCTCATCTGAAAAATTTTGTGAAAATCAGTTTCAAAAGGTGCTAATATTAACTGTCACATGATCGAAAAGTATGCGCAAACACGTATTGCATTCTCTAAGGGATTTCTCTTGAGAATATAGAGTTAATGCAATGCGTTTTTTTGTGTCCTTCTCAACCCCCGTCTCAATCAGCACACTTTCCCTAGGACTCTAACCTATGCACGCGAATTATTCTGAGGATCTTCAATCAAGAATCGCAAAACTGAAAACTGAGCATCGGGATCTTGACGACGTTCTGAAAAGACTGTCAGAAGACCGCAGCACCGATGAACTGCAAATTCGGCGGCTGAAGAAACGCAAACTGCAGCTCAAGGATTCTATTGCAATGCTGGAAAGCCAGGCATTGCCGGATATCTCCGCCTGAGCAAGCAGTCCGACTGATGCCGGGGAGGCCCGCTGCGGGCGGTTTCCCTGATCAGTACCTGTAGTAGTCCGGCTTGTATGGGCCGGCTGCAGGCACACCGATATATTTCGCCTGCTCCTCTGTCAGCCGCGTCAGTTTGGCGCCGACTTTCTCAAGGTGCAGCAGCGCGACTTCCTCATCTAGGATTTTAGGCAGAACGTAGACTTTCCTCTCGTAGCTGTCCGCGTTTTTCCACAACTCAATCTGCGCCAGAACCTGGTTGGTGAATGAATTCGACATCACGAAACTCGGGTGGCCGGTTGCGCACCCCAGGTTGACCAGTCGGCCCTCGGCCAGCAGTATCAGCCTTTTGCCATCTGGAAAAATGACGTGATCCACTTGGGGCTTGATGTTCTCCCACTCCAGCTCGCGCAGCGATCCGACATCGATCTCGCCGTCGAAGTGACCGATGTTGCACACAATCGCCTGATCTTTCATGGCATGCATGTGCGCCATCGTGATGACATGCCAGTTGCCGGTTGCAGTGACAAAGATATCAGCGAGAGGGGCGGCCTCTTCCATGGTGACGACCCGGTAGCCTTCCATCGAAGCCTGCAAAGCGCAGATCGGATCGATTTCGGTAATCAGCACATTGGCGCCCTGGCCGCGCAGTGACTGCGCGCAGCCCTTGCCGACATCGCCGTAACCGCAGACCGCGGCAACCTTGCCGGCAATCATGACATCCGTCGCTCGCTTGATTCCATCAAGCAGCGACTCCCGGCATCCGTACAAGTTGTCAAACTTGCTCTTGGTTACCGAATCATTGACATTGAAAGCGGGGCAGAGCAGCTGCTCCTGCGCCATCATTTCATAGAGACGGTGAACGCCGGTGGTGGTCTCTTCTGTCAGCCCCTTGATGTCCGCCATGAGTTCCGGGTGCTTCTCGTGCAGAACCAGCGTGAGGTCGCCGCCGTCATCCAGCAGCATGTTGGGTCGCCAGCCATCCGGTCCGAAAATTGTCTGATCAATGCACCACCAGTACTCCTCTTCGGTCTCTCCCTTCCACGCGAAGACCGGAGTTCCCGTCGCCGCAATTGCGGCCGCGGCATGATCTTGAGTCGAGAAGATATTGCACGATGACCAGCGCACCTCGGCCCCAAGCTCCTGGAGCGTCTCAATGAGAACAGCAGTCTGGATTGTCATGTGCAGGCAGCCGGCAATGCGCGCGCCCGCAAGCGGCTGTTCGTCCGAGTACTTGCCGCGCAGAGCCATAAGGCCCGGCATCTCAGTCTCGGCAATGGCGATTTCCTTGCGTCCCCAGCTGGCAAGATCGATGTCAGCGACTTTGCAGTCCTGAGTTACAGTTTTAAGCGCTGTCGGCATGTTGTGTGATTCCTTGAAATTTGAGTGTGTCCGCAATCCCTGGTTTCAGCCGGCGGCCTGAATCAGGTCATCAACCTTGTCGGTCCGCTCCCAGGAAAAATCGTCCTCAGTCCGTCCGAAGTGTCCATAAGCCGCGGTCTGACGGTAAATCGGCCGCAGCAGATCGAGTTCATCGATGATGCTTTTGGGCCGCAGATCAAAAACTTCTTTGACGATCTGTTCGAGTGTGCTGTCATTCAAGCCCGGCTTGGCGGTGCAGAAACTGTTCACCATCGTGGAGACCGGTTCTGCGACTCCGATCGCATAAGCGATCTGAATCTCACAGCGCTCAACCAATCCCGCCTTCACCAGGTTCTTGGCCACATGCCGCGCGGCGTAGGTTGCGGACCGGTCGACTTTCGACGGGTCTTTGCCCGAAAATGCACCGCCGCCATGCCGCGCCATGCCGCCATAAGAATCGACAATGATCTTTCTGCCGGTCAGCCCGCAGTCCGCCTTGGGTCCGCCTTCGATGAACTTGCCCGTGGGATTGATGAGTATGCTGTCGCGTGACGCGGGCATCCAGTCCTCCGAGACGACGGGTTTGATGATCTCCTCGATCACACCTTCAATGATCGCGCTGCGGTCAACGGTCTCATCATGCTGCGTGGAGACCACGATCTTGTCGACTGCGACGGGTCTGCCATTCTCATAAGCCACGCTGACCTGCGCTTTCGCATCGGGTCCCAGCCAGCTCAGCGCGCCCGCTTTGCGCACCTGTGCCTGACGATGCACCAGCCGATGTGCGAAGGTGATGGGCAGCGGCATCAGGACATCGGTCTCATCGCAGGCATAGCCGAACATCAGACCCTGATCGCCCGCGCCCTGCTCCTTGTCCTCGCCCTCGCCCTCGTTGACACCTTGAGCGATGTCGGGCGACTGCTCATTGAGCAGGTTGGTGATTCGGACAGTTTTCCAGTCAAATCCCCGGGCATCGCTGTCATAGCCGATATCCCTGATGGTCTCGCGTACGATCGCGTCGTAGTCGATGCCTCTTGCCTGAGTGCTGATCTCACCGGCCAGCAGGACATGGTGAACCGGTGTGTCGTCAGTATTGATCGACTTGACGAGCGTTTCGCAGCCCGCACGGCTGTTCCTGTCCTCTGACAGCAATGCGTCCAGAATCGCATCGGAAATCTGGTCGGCCATTTTGTCAGGATGTCCCTCCGCCACGGATTCGGAGGTGAAAATGTAACTGCTGGACATTGATGTTAATCCATTAGAAGAGATTTCAAGTATGGGGTGAGCCAGTCGGCGCTAATTTTACCAGTTTCGATCAGCTCTGTGGATGGGTGGGCGTGAAATTTCAGCAGGAATTCTGTTCGTTCGCAGAGTCGCCTGAATAATCTCATTCCTGACACAAGCATCTGGATTACTTTTCCAGACCAAGCAGAAATTCTGTGGTTGCATCGGCGGCATTGGCGATTGCGCCCTGAATCGGAAGCTGTCCATCTTCTGTTCTGGCTTTGAAGTCCGCGCCGTTATCGACCAGCATTTCCGCAATCGTCAACCTGTTGAACCAAGCTGCCAAGTGCAAAGGGGTGACATCTTTAACGCTCTTCGCATTGACATCGGCTTTGAAATCAATCAGCAATCTCGCGGTTTCGGTTGAGCCGAGCATTGCCGCCCAATGCAGCGGTGTCGCTTCATGCTGAGCCGTCGCGTGAATGTCCGCGCCGGCATCAATCAGCAGTTTTGCAATGTCTTCATTGTCAGCTTTCACGGCCCAGTGCAGCGGCGACGCGCCGTCATTGGTTTGTGCGCCAAGGTCTCCCCCGTTTTGAACAATCAACTCGGCTACGTCGAATGCCTGCACCCAAACAGCCAGATGAAGCGGCGTGACTTGAGCAGTCGTTCTGGAATTGATGCCGGCGCCCAATTGCAAGATCATCTCGGTGGCTAGCAGTGACTGGCTCCAGGCGGCCCAGTGAAGCGGTGTGTAATCGAAGTTGAAATACGCCGCCGGATTGACTGGCGGTGATGCAAGCTGCAGAGTTTCGGCGGACTGGATGCGGTCAATCAGCGGTTCACTGAATTTTCCGCTGTCTCCAGCTGTTCTGACATCAATTCCGAGTCCCGCGGCGTGAAGTCGCTGAATCAGATTCGGCAAGTTCAGAAGGGCCGCCCAGTGCATGTCGGTCCATCCGTTTTCGAAGCTCGCTTCAACACTTGGACAGCGGTCCACAACATCGATGAATCTGGTCAGTTCTTCACTGGGCACCTCGGCCGCTCCCATTGCATCCGCGCACAAAGTCGGGTCGCTGGCGGATTCAGCGTGAACTGGGGTGAATGCAATGAATGCGAACAGCAACAGAAATTGAGTCAAACGCTGTTCAGGCCGCATTGCCAAGCAGACTATTGATCGGATTTTTTCAGTCATCTCTCACATCTCGTCCAAATCTCCAACCACCGCGTAGTGCAGCGGTGTTGATCCGTTGCCATCCTCTGCATTGACATCTGCCCCGGCATCAATCAGATGTTTCGCGACAACAACCGCGCCGCTTCCGGATGCAAGATGCAGCGGTGTGGCGCCGTCGCGGTTTTTCGCTTCAACATCCGCCCCGGACTCTATCAGAAATTTCGCGACAAGCACAGCATTGTTTCTTGCTGCCACGTGCAGCGGGGTTGAGCCTTCAACTTCCCGTCCCTCAATCTCAGCGCCGTGTTTCACAACCAGAATTGTGAACTCGAAAGAGTCATACGAGGCCGCCACATGCAGCGGTGTGATGTCTCCATTGCACTTGGCATTGACATCTGCGCCATTCTCAATCAAGTCTCTCGCGACTTCCACAGCATTGTTTTTCGCTGCGATGTGCAGCGGCGTCCAGTCATTCATCGTCTTCCTCCATGGATTGATCAAACCTGATGCTACCATTCTAACGAATTTTTCGAATTACTCAAAATTCTCGCTGAACCTTGAAAATCTGACTGGATGGTCTGGCGTTGCCTCATTTTCTGTTCGATTCATCCGCCAGCACTGTCGCGAACCAATTCTCTGCTCTTGCGAGCGATCGTGTTTCGCCCCCAGCCCAAAATTTCGGCAGATTTTTGTTTGGACCCCTCAGTGTGTTCCAAAACCGCCTGCAGCATCGCGCGCTCGACAATCTCTCTGAGTTCGCCGTCCTTGAATCCCGCTGACTGATTCAGCGCTTTTCTGATCGCGCTCTGCAGCATAGTTTCGGGGTCGAGCGGAATTCCATCAATCTCATCAAAATGGCCGAACACCTGCGGTAGGTCATTGAGCAGCACGGTTTGCGCAGGAATCATCGCGGTAACTGAGCGGCAGAAGTTCTCAATTTCGCGAACATTCCCCGGCCAGCTGTGTTGAGACAGGTAATTCGCCACCTCGTCAGAAAGGACTTTCGGCTTGGCATGCAATTCACCGGCGGCCTGCTCCAGGAAATGCTGCAGGAGCAGAGGAATGTCCTCGCGTCGCGACCTGACTGGCGCCAGTGCGATCCGCACGACATTCAGACGATGAAACAGGTCGGTTCGAAACTTGTTCTGTTTGACCAGTTCCTCCAATTCCTGGTTGGTTGCGGCAATGATTCGAACGTCAACGGTTACTTCAGTTGTGCCGCCCACTCGATAGAACTTCCCTTCAGACATCACTCTGAGCAAGCGGCTTTGCAGGTCATGCGGCATGTCGCCGATCTCGTCCAGAAAAAGCGTGCCTCGGTTTGCCTGCTCGAAGCGTCCAATCCGCCTCTGGCTGGCCCCGGTGAATGCGCCTTTCTCATGCCCGAACAGCTCCGATTCAAGCAGATCAGCGGGAATGGCCGCGGCATTGATCGCAATGAAAACCCGCTCGCGGCGGATGCTGTTCTCATACAGCGCCCGCGCAACCAGTTCCTTGCCCGTTCCGGACTCGCCGGTGATCAGCACGTTGAGGTCAGAATTCGAAAGTCGGCCTATCGCACGGAAGAGGTCCTGCATTGCGGTCGAGCTGCCGATCATTCGGGCAGCCTGCCGACTGTCTGCTGAGACGGCTTTCTCGATGCCGCCTGACTCCGACAGAACCCGTTGAATCAGGGAGACCGCATCATCGATATCAAAGGGCTTGGCAAGATACTCTCTCGCACCGCGCTGGTATGAGCTGACGGTGGTGTCAAGATCCGAGTAGGCGGTCATCACGACCACCGGCAATTCCGGATTTTCTTTCTGCACCATGTCCAGCAGCTCAAGCCCGCTTTGACCTTCCATGCGAATATCCGTTACGATCGCAGTCGGACGTTCGCGGGCAAAAAGATCGAGCGCCTCTTCAGCTCCGCTGAACTGCCTGACCTCAAGCCCAGCCTGCTTCAGAGCCTGCGCGAGCACCCAGCGAATTGACTCATCGTCGTCGACGATCCATACAGTTGCATGATTTTCTTGCGCCGATCGCTTCATTGTGCTGTCAGCCAAAGCCGTTCGATCCGTGAAATTTAAGGATGGTGGTGAACACCGTTCGCCCGGGCCGACTTTCGCAGCTGACACTGCCGCCATGACGTGTGACGATCTGGTGAACAATCGACAGCCCGAGACCTTCACCGCGGGATTTGCCGGAAATCATGGGGAAGAAGACCTGGTCGATGACATCGGGCGGAATGCCGCGGCCATTGTCCTCAATTTCGATTCTGGCAGCGCTTTGATAACGTCTCTTCTCAAGAGTGACCTGCCGCTCGACTCGCGAGCGCAGCTTGATCATGCCCGTTCCCCCACACGCCTCGACGGCATTGCGCAGCATGTTGACAAATGCCTGAATCAGCTGCTCCTGATCCCCAAGTACCGGTGGCAGGCTCGGGTCGTAGTCGCGGACAATCTTCAGACTGTCGGGCGCTTCTGCGAGAGCCAGATGGTAGACGTGCTCCAGCACCTCGTGAATGTTGATCGCCTCGAACCGGACCGGAGCCTGCGAGTGCGACATGCTGTCAACCAGCCCGCAGAGCCGATCGGTTTCGCGAACGATGATGTCCGTATAAACCCTCAGATCGGGGTTCTCGCCAAGTTCGCGTTCCAGAAGCTGTGCCGCGCCGCGCAACCCGCCCAGAGGATTCTTGATTTCGTGTGCGATTGCGCGAATCACGGCGGTGTTCGCAAGCTGTCCGACCTCCATCGTGTCGGTCTCGCGCTGACGCACTGCTTTGCTGACCTCATTGATTTCAAGCGCGAGGCTGCCGGCGTCTCCAGAGTGCAGCGGTGTCAGCAGGCAGTCCACATGTTTGGACTGTCGATTGGATAGCTGCAGTTCCACTCGTCGCAAGATTGTTGCTTGGGATGTGCAAAGGCACTTTCTGAGGATGCCTTCCATATCCTTGTGCTTGAGAAATTCAAGCACACCCGCGCCATGCGCCTGGGATTCGCTGAATTCGAACAGCGACTGTGCCGCAGAATTGGTGAATTGGATGATGAGATCTGAATCGCAGCAGATGATCGCGGTGCTCAGATCCTGCAGCAGATTCTGGCGCATCGACCATTGACTGCCAGAGACTGAACTTTTGGATTCAATTGTCAGCGCAGAATTCACTGGTGAGGATCACAGATTCAGTCCGATGCTCTGATATGCGCAGGCGGCAGTGGGAGGTTGACGAACTTGGCGGCTGTGAGGGCCGCCAAGACGCCCGCTTGCTTGCAGCCAGTTTGCGAATAGGGCAGGATGCCGGCTCCGATCTTGGACAACTGGCGTCTTGACCCATTCAGACTGTCATCTGCTGTAGTACATCTCAAATTCAAGAGGATGGGTGACCAGTCGCATTGACTTCACGTCTTCATACAGAAGCTCAATGTAGGCATCGATGGCAGTGTCTGTGAATACCCCGCCTTCCTTGAGGAAGCCGCGATCATTGTCCAGCGCGATGAGCGCTTGGTTCAGCGACGGCGCAACCTGGGGTATCAGCTTTTCCTCAGCCGCAGTGAGTTCATATAAATCTCTTTCCGCCGGCAGTCCCGGATCAATCTGGTTCTTGATGCCATCAAGTCCAGCCATCAGCATCGCGGCGTACGCGAGGTATGGATTGGCTGTGGGGTCTGGAAAACGGATCTCAACCCGCCGCGCAGATTCAGGAGTGAACGGAATCCGGCAGGAGGCCGATCGGTTGTAGGCCGAGTACTGAAGCAGAACCGGCGCTTCAAATCCAGGCACCAGGCGCTTGTAGCTGTTGGTCGTCGGATTGGTGAAGGCATTGAGCGCCTTGGCGTGCTTGAAGATGCCGCCGATGTACCACAGCGCTTCCTGGCTGAGTCCGCAGTGGCTGTCTCCGGCGAACATTGATCTGCCGTCCTTGATCAGCGACTGATGGACGTGCATGCCCGAGCCGTTGTCGCCCACCAGTGGTTTTGGCATGAAAGTTGCCGTGTAGCCATGGGCGTTCGCCACGTTCTTGACGCAGTACTTGTAAAGCTGAGTGCGATCAGCCATCTTCACCAGCGTGTTGTAGCGGATGCCGATCTCCGCCTGACCTGCGGTTCCGACCTCGTGGTGGTGCTTCTCAACATCAACGCCCATGTCGAGCATCGCCTGACACATGGCGGAGCGGATATCGGTGAATGAATCAACCGGCGGAACCGGAAAATAACCGCCCTTGACGCGCGGCCGGTGTCCCAGGTTCGGGCCGGCATCATAGTCCTGGTTGCTGTTCCATGCGCCTTCGTAGGAGTTGATCTCATAGAATACGCTCTCCATGTGCGTGCTCCAGCGCACCCCGTCGAAGATGAAAAATTCAGGCTCAGGTCCGAAGTACGCAGTGTCGGCAATTCCGGTTGTCGCGAGATAGTCTTCCGCCTTCTGCCCGATGCTTCTCGGATCCTTCTCATACCACTCGTCTTTGGCCGGGTTGTAGATACTGCATCGAATGGTTACGGTTGTTTCCTGCAGAAAAGGGTCGATGACACAGGCGCTCGGGTCCAAAATCATGCACATGTCCGATTCGTTGATCGGCTGCCATCCCTGAATCGACGAACCGTCAAACATGACCGGCTCCTTGAACATCTCTTCAGAGAAGTTGGAAATCGGCCAGCTCAGGTGCTGCACCGTTCCCAGCGTATCCGTGAAACGGAAACTGACCCACTTTGCATCGCAATCCCGAATCAGCTTCATTGCGCTCTCGACTGCTTTCGGATCGCGAATTGACTCAATTGCATTTTCGACTGACATTTAATTGTCCTCCATGAAAAAAATTTGAAATGAACTACATCCCCATTTACAGCAATTATCGTGCCAGAAAATTGATGTGAATCAGGGCAGAAATCTTGCAATCCGCACAATTATAGGGCGCGATATCTCAGACTTGCACCAATTTGGTGCATTTGCAAGCAGAGGCGGGTGAGCGGATGAATTCAGAGCGGTTTTTGTGCGGGCGGAATTGAGTCAGCCGCGTTTTTCACAGGCTTGCGAGACACAGACCTGAAGACGGACGGTGGATTCATCGCCCATCGTCTCTGCTGAGATGATCTTATGGCCGTGAATTCGGCACCAGGCGGGAATGTCGACCAGCGCGCCCGGGTCAGTGCACCGCACCTCCAGAATCTGACCGTTCTGCAATTCGCCAACCGCTTCCTGGGTGCGGATGACCGGCATCGGGCAGATGAGATGCCTGGCGTCCAGTGTCTGATCTACACGTACCATCTTTTCTGCACTTCGGTCGGCTGCATCGGCGCGACGGACAGCATGCGCTGATTGCCGTGCCTGTCGGTGAACTCGACATCGACTTTCTCAGCGCTGCGGGAGCTTCCGAAGCGCGCGACCAGGCGCGCGGCGATCTCGACTTCATCTTCCGGAATCATCCCATCGATCAGACTCATCGGTCCGGAGTGGCTGGTGATTGACAGGTGCGCGAATCTGGAGCGATAGCCGCGCAGATACTGAGACTCACCGGAATCGCGCGCGATGATGAGCTTCCAATCCGTATCGGGACGCAGGTGCCGGCCCACTTTGAGCAGCATGATGTCGTCGAACTCGTAGTCTTTCTTCTCCTGATGATCCCAGAAGTCCTGCAGTTTTCGGGAATAGGATTCATCGGTCAGAAAGCAGCAGCCCCCCGCAGGCTGAGCGTAATCTTCAATGCCGAACTTTCTTGCGAGCGCTATCTGCACATGGCGCCCGCGGCCCGCGATGTCATACAGCAGTTCTCGATTGACCCAGCCAGCGCGTTCCGGCAGTGTGGCCGGAAGGAGTTTCGCGCTCAAAGGACGCAGCAAGCGGTCGAAGGCGCCGGATTCTCTGGCGACAACTGGAAATGTGCTGCGCCGCTGCGATTTCGGACGCTGCCCCAGCACTTCGCCGGTGATGATGAAGTCAAACTGGTTTTGCTCCATCCACTCCTTGGCCCTGCCAACCATGAACCCCTTGCAGTCAAGACAGGGGTTCAGGTGCGCGCCGTAGCCGTGTCTGGGATTGAGGACGATGTCCTTGTAGGGCTCGATCGCTTCGATGATATGCAGTTTGATGCCGATCTGCTCGGCAGACCAGAGCGCGTTGTTTCTCTTCTGCCTCTTTTTATCGCGGTTGCGGATGGCATGAGTATGGCCTTCGACGCAGAAGCCGGTAAAGATGTTGAGCCCTTCGACATGAATGCCCTGCTCAAGCATGATGCGCGCGGCCAGCATCGAGTCGAGCCCGCCCGAGATGAGTGCGATTGCTTTTCGTTGCGCAGCCATAGGTCCCAAAATGGTTGCAGACAGGGTAAATCAAATTACCCTGATGTGAACAAAAGTTTGATGGTAAGATTTTACTTTGCCAGAAGTTCAACGGATAGCTTCGTATCAGCGAGATACCTCAAATTTTCAGTTCATTGCGGGCAAATTCCTCGAAATTGTTGGCTTTAATGCCAATCAAATCCCAGGCATCTCGATAAAACAGCCTTCCACTGAGAGTTTCACTTGCGACTGCAGCAGCAAGCCTTCGACTCACTCTGGCAGTTTGCAATTCGTTAAACGGGCGATCAACTCTTGGATTCGAGCATCCAAAGCTCAGTTCTTCTGTCAAATTGTCATAGAATTCCGCAGATACCAAATTCAGTTCCAGCGCTCGCCTGGCGATAATCCAGCGACTCACATAAAAAATTCTAGAAATTCTTGAGAGTCGAACCATTGAATCTTCGCTCATGCTGCCCCACAACTGCAGAAACTGCTCATCAGGCGCCAGAAATTCTGCAGCCACAGCATTGCATTTCTTTACCAAATCATGTTCAGTGTCTAAATCGAAGTCTGAAATTCCAGACTTGCCAAACCAGATAAGGGCAAGACCCTGGATTAAAGCGAAGACCTGCGTTCCGGGTCTATCAGCTGCATTCACAAAAATCACTGGCGCAATAGGGTCTGCAAGAGAAAAGCCGCTGAACTCTTCAGCATTGAGTGAACGGCGGGCATCGTCTCCCGCCACGCTGCTCCTCATCACAAGAATCCCCAGATTTTCAATTCGTTCCACCAACCGGGTCAAGTAGTGGGCACTGGACGATGGCTTGAAGTCTGGCGGTAAGTTGAGTTCTTCGCGGATGTCAAGCGCAAGTGCAGGAGCGGTTGCTGCGACAGGCATTCTCCCAACCGCTTCAATCGTACTGGCGTTTTGTTGCAACAGAAACTTGCGATACCATTCCTGTCGGGAAGTCACCTGCTCTATCGTATCGATCAGATCAATGCTTAACTTTGCAGATTTGCGGCCACCGAATCTTCGCAGATCAGGAACATGAATTTCGTCCGAAGGTGGAGTTGAAAGATACAGGTAGCCAAATGGGATGTGCGTGCACTCGGCGAACATTTCTGCTTGTCTGAAAGTTGGTTTCCGCCCGCCATTTTCCCAGAATTCAATCGTTCTGTCGGTGACACCCAGCTTGCGAGCAAGCTCAGCCGTTTCAACTCCAGCGCGCAGCCGAGCCCAGCTCAATATCGCCGGATTGATCAATGCTTCTGCCATTTGCTTTGCTCTGGTCAAGACATTTTTGTGCTTGTTATATCCGCTACCGTCTGCGAAGGGTGAATTTCTGAAATAAACATCAACTGCAAACGATCTGAATTCTGAGCCTTTTGCATTGCTATCTGATATGATTTCCGCCCGTTGAAATCGATTTTTTTCAAACCAACATTACACGGAGGTAGCGAGAGAATGAGTGAGTTTTCCAGACCAGAAGATCTCATTGAAGAGGTCAACGAATATTACGACACTTTGACCGAAGGCTTCTACATGACGAAGTGGAGCCGCGACCACCTGCACCTTGGTGTTTTCGAGCCTGGAGAATGCCCCAATCCTGAAGACTATCCCGATGGAGTCTATCTTTCTTCGAAGGGGCTTGATCGAGCTTGTAAACGTCTGGTGGAACTGACCACCGCCCCTGCCAATATTCAATCGCACTATCACGTAGTCGACGCGGGCAGCGGTGTTGGCGGCCCCGCAATTCTGGTGGCCAAATTGCACAACTGTCGGGTGACCGGGCTCAATATCAATCAGCTGCACCTGGATATCTCGGCGGAAAAAGCCAGGAATGCAGGTCTGTCTGAGCGGGTTCAATTCCAATATGCGGATGTCACCAAGAGTCTGCCTTTTGAGGACAATTCGATTGACGCGGTGATGAACATCGAGAGCGCGTGCCATTACGAGGATAGGAACAGTTTCCTCCGCGAAGTCTACCGAATTCTCAAGCCCGGCGGCAGAATCGCCGCAGTCGACTGGATGAGCTGCGATCCAATCTCGCCCGACGAGTATAAAAAATACATTCAACCTATTTGCGACACCTGGGCATTCAAGGATCTGGAGAATCAATCCAGCTACATTCAGAAGCTGCAGGCCGCCGGGTTCGAAGTCCTGGAGTTTGAAGGATTTGGAGACAAGGTTATGGACAATCTGAAAATATTCGAGCATGACTATCGCACCTTCCTGAACATCTACTTCAGCGGCGCAACCTCACCGAAATATCTCTACTTTCTGGCATCCGTCGGTGCGCTGTATCACGCGTGGCGAGACGGATTCTACGACTTGAGACGCTACTGCGCGAAGAAGCCTGACGGCAGTGCTTGAGGAAAATTTCGTGCCGCCCAAAGCGTCAGTTCGGAAGCCAGGGCATCCGAATCAAGCTCAATGCCGAATTGAACAGAAAATATACTGATACGCTCAATACACGAACCACAATTCTGAAACAAGCTGAACTCAGGAGATGCACGCCGTGGAATCCATCAAATATCAATTGAGCGAATCCGAAGTCCCCAGGGATTGGTACAACATCGCGGCTGACCTGCCAGCAGCTCCGCCGCCTGTCATTCATCCAGGCACAGGTCAACCGGTCGGGCCTGAAGACCTGGCGCCGCTGTTTCCGATGCAGATCATCCTGCAGGAAGTCAGCATGGAACGCTATATTCCGATTCCAGAACCGGTCCGGGAAATTCTGATGCAGTGGCGTCCAAGTCCTTTGCACAGGGCCCGCCGCCTGGAGAAGGCGCTGGATACACCGGCCAGAATCTACCACAAGTATGAAGGTGTCAGTCCGGCCGGCTCTCACAAACCCAACACGGCAGTCGCGCAAGCCTTCTTTTCCAAAGATGAGGGAGTCAAGCGGATAGCGACAGAAACGGGTGCCGGTCAGTGGGGATCAGCTCTCGCGCTGGCGGGTTCATTTTTCGGTTTGGAAATCGAGGTGTTCATGGTCAGGGTGAGCTACGACCAGAAGCCTTATCGCAGAGCGTTCATGGAGAGCTTCGGAGCCAGCTGCACCGCAAGCCCCAGCGATAAGACAAACTCCGGCCGGGCAATACTGGCAGAATCGCCAGACAGCAGCGGAAGCCTCGGCATTGCGATCAGCGAGGCGGTTGAGGTCGCGGCAACCAGAGATGACACCAAATACGCCCTGGGAAGCGTGCTCAATCATGTGCTGCTTCACCAGACAATCGTCGGCCAAGAATCAATGAAACAGCTGGAGATGGCTGATGATTATCCGGATATTGTCATCGGGTGCACCGGCGGCGGCAGCAACTTCGCCGGACTGGCATTTCCATTCCTGGGCGCGAAGTACAGAGATGGCACAGACTTGGATGTGATCGCGGTCGAGCCTTCTAACTGCCCCACATTGACAAAAGGCAGGTATGCGTATGACTTCGGCGACACTGCAAATCTGACACCTTTGATCAAGATGCATACCCTGGGATCAAAATTCGTGCCGCCCAGTTTTCATGCCGGAGGGCTCAGATACCATGGCATGGCGCCGCTGGTGAGCCTGATGACAGACTTGGGAGACATCCGGCCGCGCTCCTACACTCAATCGGAGTGCTTTGATGCGGGGATTGAATTCGCTCGAAGCGAGGGAATACTGCCGGCACCCGAAGCGAATCATGCAGTTGTTGCCGCCATTGAAGAGGCCAATCAATGCAAGGAGGAAGGGACGCAAAAGACTATTCTGTTCAATCTTTGCGGTCATGGCTACTTTGACATGCAAGCCTACACCGATTATTCTGCTGGAAACATGCACGAGCAGAAGTACTCGGAAAAGGAGGTGGCGATGGCCTTGGCAGGCTTGCCGTCTGTTGACGTTGATTGACGAATCTGTCGCTTGAGGTGGCTGACAGACTTCGCCGCCCCTTCGATCAATTCAGACCTCACCGATGCGCTCAGTAGATCTGTAGATATTTCGGTGCGGAGGACACAGCGCACACAAATTCAGTGAATGCATTCGCAATTTGCGGTGCAGTTGATTCATTCGGAGATGCTCAGCTCATGATTTTGTGGGGCCATTTCTGGTATTTTCTTTCAGGTTCATAAGAAAGAGGTTCAGACTGCTCGGTTCCATCCGCATCGAAAAGCCTCCAAATCGGTTGATATTCACCAGTCGCAAGGCGGGCGAGATCAATGGAATCATTTGAGACACGGTGCGGAATTCCGCGACCTGCGAGGCGCTTTGCATCTCTGTAATTTTTTGCCTGAATCTCTTTGAATGGAGTCGTTGAGCCCGTTGAATCGAATTCCTGCAATGCTCTGCGATTCTCGCTGGCAGAGCCGCGGTTCGCATATCGCAGAACGTCAAGCGTTCTCGCGATATGCACTCGGTTAGATTTTCTGACTCTGTTACCTGCCGCCCAGTTGAACACAGTGCGGCGGTCTACATTCAGCAGCTTTGCCAGATCAGTCCAAGAAAAACCGGTTAGACGGCGGATTTCAAAAAAATTGGCGGCCGCTTTCTCAATGCTGATGGTGGAGTCGAATTCAAGAATGTCAAGTGATTGTTCAAGCATGGAATCGTCCTGATAAACTGGCATCGAATAAGCAGGTGATGAGAATGCGCATAAATGATGTGGCTTCTTCCGAATGTCCACCGGAAGGATATGAGGAGGTCAATCAATCACCTTTGCTCGATCGCGTAACCCTCTTATCTCGCTTTCTTTCTGCGTGAATCTCGATGGTGTCGAATCTGTTTCTGATCTGAGAATTGAAATTATTTCTTGGTATGACCGAGCATCATCTTCACTGCCAAAGTTCCTTTCTGAATTTCGATGAATATAGATCGTGCACTCGTGAAACGAACTGAAACTAGCCAGTCCCAAAATTGTACTGGTTTTCCAGCATCCCAAAGCGATTCAAGATCAAAATGTCAAAATTACCGGACAATGGAAGACCGAGTTTTGAATATCAAATGGTCAAGACAGGGGCGAGTCTCAAGCGATTCGCAGCCCAGAATTTTGCTTTTCGAGGATTGCCTGCAAACACAAAATTTTGCGGATTTATCAATTTGCTATAAACTACTGCTAATCTATGTTCATATTTCGACAATCGGAAATGGATGGATTCAATCCAATCATGACAAATCACTACACAAAATGGAGGAGTACTCACATGATTCGCAATAGAGTTTTTGCAGTCGTATTTGGCTGTTTGTTTCTGGTCGCGGGTGCTGGTTTCACCCAGTCAGTGGATGCGGCTGACCGAACCGTCAAAATAGCGGGATGGGGCGCCAAATCCGGTCCGTTGCGCTCTTTTGGCATCAATTCGGAAGCGGTGCTGACAGCGGCTGTCCAATCAATCAATGAAGCAGGCGGTGTCAAGCTCGGCGACGGCACAATGGCGCAGATGGAGTTCACATACTATGACTCCGCCTGCAACGCCGATCAGGCGATTGCCGTGGCGCGCAAGGTTGAGTCACAGACCGAAGCTTTGATTGGCATCGGCCCGACCTGTTCCGGCGCGGCAGCAGCCATGTACGGAATTTTTCAGAAAGAAGTGGATGATGCGTCCGATACCGGACTGCAGTTTCCAATTCTCACTGACACGGCGATTCGGCCCGGTCTGGCGAAAAAATCCCAATGGACATTCCGAAATGTTCCGAACGAAATCACCATGTACGATGAGCTGTTCAGATGGCTGCGTGCGGAATACCCTGATGTCAAGACAATTTATGGCGGGACCGAAACAGATCAGGCGCATTCCAAGCTGACATTTGCCATTGTCATCGTTCCAATGGCCGCAAAGCACGGCTTTGAATGGGTTGGCGGAGGCATCGAAGGCGTCACTGGAAAGGTCAGAGACGGTTACGAAGAGGTGCTGGAAGTAACGAAGTCATCGAATTGGCTGATGGCAGATACGAATTTTTCAGTGCAGGCCCGCGCCTTCAAGAAATCAGGTGCGGACATGATGATCATCTCATCGCATCCGTTCACGACCTGCGGCATGCTGAAGGAATTGAAGCGACAGCGCATTCAGCCGAAAGTGCTGGTTGGCCTGACGAGCTCGTCCAGCGCGGAAACGCTGAAGGGGTGCGCTGATGCCGCTGAAGGAATCTACATTCCGACAGGTTTTGCACCGATTACCGATTCCGCGGCTAAAGTCGCTGCTTTGGCGGAAGAAAATGGCGGCGCTGCTGATCTGCACAGTGCAGCCGCCTGGGAGAACGCCCATATCATCAAGCAGGTTGTTGAGTCGACCGGAATCATGGCGACAGCTGAGACTCTTCAGGAAGATCGGCGGAAAATGCGCGATGGACTTGAAGCATTGGCATCGGTCAATGGTTTGATGGGCGAAATTGGACGGATACAGGAGGAAGGCGAGTCAGTCAAACCTTACGTGTTTGTGCAAGCTCAGAGCAGCAGCTGGGCGGTTGTTCACGACCCTCGCTGATAACTGAGCGATAGTTTCAGTCCTGCTCATCGTGTGAGAGATTCGGGAGTCTGCAGTTTCATCGTCATGCTTCGAAGCATTGTCAAGGTGTTCAGACTTCTGTTGCTCAACTGCTGTATTTGCTGTGGTCTGGAGTTGTCCGATCACAGCAAGCAGCAGACAAGCCGCTTCGGGCATGGGCAGGCTGAAAGATCAATCGCTTGGATAAAATTTGAAATTGCAACATAACAGCGCGGTTCAGATCGAACCCCTCTTGTCGAGGCAGTCGACGAATAGCCGCGCCGATGAATGGTTTTGAAAAATCACCTGATCAACAATTTCTGCGAAATGAGCGGAATTCGGCATGAGTGATTTCTGGTTTGAATTTGTTGAGATCACCCAGACGATCGGTGATGGTCTGCTGTTCGGCACGACCTATGCGCTGATCGGCATCGGATTCACCCTCATATTCGGGGCGATGCAGAAGCTGAACATGACCTACGCCGCCGCATCGCTGGCTGGCGCCTATGTCGGCCTGGCCGCCTTCACCTTCATCAATGCCCCCGCGCCGATTGTCTTCCTGATCTCCGCTGTCGCGTCGGGTCTGATTGGCTTCGCGGTGTACATCGTCTGCTTCAGGTTCATTCCAATCAACAATCACCTGGCCGCATTGATGGCATCGATCGGCGCGCTGTTCTTCATTGACGAGATCATCATCCATACGACTGCCGGCTCACCGCTCACTTTCCCCGCACTGTTCGATGACGTGATGTTCGAGGTGGGCGTCTACGGAATTCGGGGCGATCTGCTGTTCGTTCTGGCTATCAGCCTGCTCAGCACCATCGGATTGCTTTATGTCCTGTACCGAACTCGGCTGGGCATGGCAACGCGCGCTGTGTCTCAGCAGGATGTGGCCGCAGAGCTTTGCGGCATTGACGTTCATCGAACGAATGCCGTCACCTTCCTGCTCGCCGGTCTGCTCGGAGGAATCGCAGGGGCGATGACCGCCGCTGCGGTTGGCGTGCTGTCGCCGCTGATCACTATTCCACTGACCGTCAAAGGCTTGATCGTGACTGTCATCGGGGGGCTTGGATCCATTCCGGGAGCCATTGTCGCAGGCTTGCTGGTGGGCAGTCTTGAAAACCTATTCCTGTATTTTCGAGGAGTCAACGAACGCGACATTTATGTTCTGCTGCTGCTCTTCCTGTTCCTGATATTCAGGCCGAATGGAATATTCGGCTCAGCTATCAACAGAGACTGACTGCCGATGGCTTACTATCTCGGCCTCATCCAGCTCATTGGAATCCACACCCTCATTGGTCTGTCGGCTTATGTGGTGATGCTGACCGGACAGCTGTCACTTGGTCAGGCGGGATTTTTCGCGATCGGCGCCTATTCCGCCGGCATCCTGACTGTCATCTTCGAACTCCCTATTCTGCCGGCATTGCTGATCGCTTCGATCATCGCGGCATTCTTCGCCTTTCTGGTCGGCTTTCCCGCGCTGCGGGTGAAAGGATTGATGCTGGTTGTGGCAACCATCGCGTTCGGGGAGATCGTCCGATTGTTTTTCTTCAATCTCAGCTGGCGAGTTCCTCGCGGCGATATCGTTGTGGGGCCTGACAGCACAAACGGATTCCGTGAAATCCGATACTTCGTTGCGAATGGATGGTCCGCGTGGGAGATCACGATATTCGTATGGATATTCGTCATTCTGGTGATGGCCATTCTCTGGTGGATGGATCGATCCCGCGCAGGTGCGGTGCTCCGGGCTGTCGGTGAGGACGAGCTTGCCGCGCAAAGTGTCGGCATCAGCCTGACCACAGTCAAAGTGAGTGCGATGACGGTAGGCGGATTCATCGCGGGCGTCGGCGGCAGTCTCTATGCGCATACGGCCACGTATATCGATCATTTGACATTTACCGTATTGCTTGCGACGTTTGCAATTGCATATCCGATTCTAGGCGGTCTCACCAGCGTTTTCGGCACCTTGGTGGCAGTCATTTTCATCCAGGGTGTGCTTGTTGAAGGACTGAGATTCCTGGGTGACTGGCGCAACATCGCCTTCGGAGTGCTGATCATCATCGCGATGAATCTGAAGCCCTCTGGATTGTTTGACGTCCGCACCACCCGGATCATCAGACGCGCAGTCGGTTTGGAAGGCCGGGACAAGTAATGCTTGAACTGCGCGAACTGACCAAGCACTTCGGCGGTGTCAAAGCCGTCAATGAACTGAGCATCAAGGTCAATGAAGGTGAGATCTTCGGCCTGATCGGTCCCAATGGCTCCGGCAAGAGCACCACTATCAACCTGATCTGCGGCGTGTACCCAGAAACCGCGGGAACCGTTGAATTCTGCGGACAGTTGCTGAATGGCAAACCGCCGCATTACCGGCTGAGAGCCGGAATCGCCCGCACTTTTCAGAATATACGGCTCTTTCCCAATCTGACGGTCTGGCAGAATTTATGGGTCGCGCAGAACTCGCCTCAAGATGTCAGCGCACAGAAATTCCTGCCGCGCTGGCTGGGCGCCACGCGGCAGACACGCGTCGAAATCACCAAGCTGCTTGAGCTCGCCGATTTAGGTGACAAATCAGACGAGCTGGCCTCCAATCTCGCATTTGGAGAGCAGAGGCGCTTGGAATTCGCCCGCGCGGCGGCAACGCGTCCGAAACTGCTGCTGCTGGATGAACCGGCCGCAGGCATGAACCAGCAGGAGGTCGAGGATCTGAGCCATCGAATTCGCAACGTGCGAGATTCGGGGGTGACGATTCTGCTGGTCGAGCATGTGATGGAACTCGTAATGGGCGTGACGGAGCAGATCGCCGTGCTGAATTTCGGTCATCAGATCGCATTTGGCACACCTTCGGAAATCCAGAAGAATCAGTCCGTGCAAGAAGCCTATTTGGGAACTTCGAACACTGAATCAGACTCTGCTGCTGGAAGCGCCTGAAATGCTCAGCGTCCGCAATCTGGTCACTTCCTATGGGAAGATCAATGTGCTGCGAGGCATCAATCTCGACGCGGCCGAAAAAGAAATCACCTGCATGCTCGGTCCGAATGGCGCGGGCAAGTCCACGACGATGTTCACCATTGCTGGAATACTGACAGCGAAGTCGGGAACCGTCCTATTGGATGGTGAGGATGTCACTGCATTGTCGGCATCAAAAGTGGTGACAAAAGGCATCGCGCTGGTGCCGGAGAATCGTCTGGTGTTTCCGCGCATGAATGTGGAGGAGAACATCCGCGCCGGCGCCTATTCCAGAAAAGTGCCAGCAGCTGAAATCGCAGCAGATGTTGACAGGATGTACCAGCACTTTCCTCGCCTCAAGGAGCGAAGGGATCAGATGGCCGGCACCTTGTCAGGCGGTGAGCAGCAGATGCTGGCGATCGCAAGAGGTCTGATGGCCCGTCCCAGAATCCTGCTGATGGATGAGCCATCTGTCGGACTTGCGCCTTTGGTGGTCGAGGAGATATTCAACATCATTTCTGAATTGAATGCAGCAGGCGTCACGATTTTCCTAGTTGAGCAGAACGCCCGAATGGCGCTGAAGATCGCACACAAGTTTTACCTGATTGAAGGCGGCAGCATCACCTTCTCCGGATCGCCAGGAGAGCTTGAAGAGGACGAGGTAATTCATCGAGCCTATCTCGGTTCAAAACAGAACTAGCATCCCATCGTATCAAGGAGCATGCCTTGACTGATTTCATCCAGAATTTCATTGATGGAATCATGTTCGGATCATCCTATGCGCTGCTGGCCATAGGATTCACAATCGTCTTCGGCGTCATGCGGCGCATCAATCTCGCCTTCGGCGCCAGCATCATGCTGGGCGCCTACATCGGCACCTGGCTGCACGTCCACTACCAGGCCAGTGTCCTTGTCGTCGCGGTGACTACAATCATTTGCACGATTCTGACTGGCATGTATGTGGAGCGTCTGTGCTTCCGCGCCATCCGCCGCGATGCTGCGCTGGCAGCCATGGTATCCAGTTTCGTCATCTGGATGCAGCTGGAAGAAACCGCCACGCATCTGCTTCCCGAAAGAACCTACCCTTTTCCCGGAATGTTTCTCGCCGAATCCATTGAACTGGGTCCGTTTCTGCTCAGGGCGGAACAGTCGACAATGCTCATTCTGGCAATAGTGATGGTTGCATTGCTGGGCATTCTGCTTTACCGAACCCGATTTGGCATTGCCTTGCGAGCGATTTCTGAAAATCCGACTGCGTCCGCATACATGGGCATCAATGTGGTCTGGATCATGGTGTGCGCATTCGCGCTTGTCTCACTGGTTGGCGGGGTTGCTGGATTTGCCATTCTGACTACGGATCAGCAGATCACACCATATTTCGGCCTATGGGCAACTTTCAAGGGCTTGATTGCAATGATGCTGGGAGGGATGGGGTCGTTGCCCGGCGCCGTACTGGGCGGACTCCTGCTGGGTGTGGTTGAAGCGAACGCGCTGTGGTACCTGGGCAATGAGTACAAGGATCTGAGCGCGTACTTCCTTCTGTTCGCAATGCTGATTCTGCGGCCTGGAGGTCTGCTCGGGCAGCCCATTCTCAATCGAGAGGAGCTGGCATTCCGGAGAGTCTGAACCATGGATGATTACGTCATCACCATTGTTTCAAATATGGGGATGATCTCATTTATCGCACTTTCAGCCTATCTGCTGCTGGTGACCGGCGAAATATCTTTTGGACAGCAAGCCTACTTCGGTTTGAGCGCCTACATCTCCGGTGTGGTGACGGCAATGTTTCTGCTGCCCATCTGGATAGGCATCCTGGCGGGCGCTTTTATCGCCGGAGTTGTCGCAATGATTGTCGGCGCGCTGACATTGAGGCTCAGCGGGATGTATTTTTCAATTGCAACATTGGCATTTGCCGAAATGGTGCGCCTGATTCTTCTGGTCGTCGAGTACCAGGTGAATGTCGATGGCGAGATGGTGGGTCCCGCAGGCGCAGATGGATTCCATGGCATCCGCTGGATGTTCGAGCAGAACATCACTCTCACTGAATTCATGCTCCTCATCTACGGTCTGCTGGCTCTGGTGCTGCTCCTGCTGTTTCTGATTGAGCGCTCCCGTCTGGGCTCCATATTCAGAATGCTCGGATCCGATAATCTGCTGACTGAGATGCAGGGATTGAACACCGTGCATTACCGTATTCTGGCAACAGGATTGGCTGGCATGATTGCGGGAGTGGGCGGCGCGCTTTACGCCCACTTCACAACCTATGTGGAACCTCAGTTCTTCAATGTGATGCTGGGGGTGCATGCCCTCGCTTATGGACTGATCGGCGGTTTGGGCACCGCGTTCGGACCGCTGATCGGGGTCATAATTGATATCGGTTTTCTGGAGGCGGTGCGATTCATTCAGGGCTATCGGATGATCGTGTTCGGAGGACTGGTCGCAATTCTGCTGATCTTCATGCCCCGAGGCATTCTTGACGAGGAACGGGTTCATCGGCTTAAAGCCATGTTTTTGCGGCAGAGAAATGCTCACTCTCAGCGGGGTTGACAAGCGGTTCGGCGCGCTGTCCGCGCTGTCCGGCATTGATCTTGAAATCGATGCCGGTGAGATTTTCGGCATCATCGGCCCCAACGGATCAGGCAAGACGACGCTTCTCAACACCGTAACCGGAGTGCACAAGCCTGAAGCCGGACGAATCACCTATAAGAACACGGACATCACAGGCTGGTCCAGTCACAGAATTGCAGGCTTGGGAATTGCAAGGACATTTCAGAATGTGCGTCTGTTTCCAACCATGACAGTCTTCCAGAATCTATGGGCCGCTCAGCATCGTAAAGTTTCGGGTGGTCTGCTCGGTCTCCTGCGAAGTCGCCCAGCCTCAGGTTCCGATTCAGTTCGCGAAATAGAACGAGTGCTGGAAAGTGTGGGCCTGCTGCAAATGCGAGATGTTCTGGTCAAGAACCTGCCATTGCCTTCTCGGCGCCGGCTGGAGATCGGACGACTTCTGACATCGAACGCGCAGTTGGTGCTGCTTGACGAGCCTGCCGGTGGCATGACGCAGATCGAGACTGCTGAAATGACTCAGTTGATTCAGGCGGTCGTCGCTCCGGGCCGCACCTGTGTCGTCATTGAACACAAAATGGCGCTGATCTCGAGTGTCTGCACCCGGCTTTGCGTGCTCGATTTCGGACGCAAGATTGCAGAAGGGCCGCCGGGCAGTGTTCTTGCCAATGAAAAAGTCCGAGAAGCGTATCTCGGAGAGACAGACCAAGTCGATGCTTGAAGTTCACAACCTGCAAGTTTCTTACGGTGGGCTTCGCGCGGTTCACGGTGTATCGCTTGAAGTCAGAAATGGGGAGATTGTCTCGATCATCGGCGCCAATGGAGCGGGCAAGTCTTCAATTCTCAATGCAATCTCGGGAACGGCTGCCTCAGAAAACGGCAGCATTCTTTTCCGCGGAGAGGCGATTGAAGGACTTCCCCCGCATGCAGCTGTGGCTCGCGGCATTGTTCAGGTTCCGGAAGGACGCATGATTTTCGGCTCCTTGAGTGTTGAGGAGAATCTGCACGCCGCCAATTATCAGCGAAGTCAGTTTCTGATCCGAAAGGGGCAGTTTGCGAAGTCAATCAACCTGTTTCCATCGCTGATCGACAAACTGCATCTGCCAGCCGCCAGTCTGAGCGGCGGCGAAGCGCAGATGCTGGCGCTTGCAAGGGGCCTGCAGTCGAATCCAAAACTGCTGCTGCTGGACGAGCCATCACTGGGACTGTCGCCGAAAATGGCGGCGGAAGTCTTCAGTCTCATTGACAAGCTGCGCCAGGAGGGCCTCACTGTACTGCTGGTGGAACAGAATGTCAGACAGACACTCGCGCTGGCCGATCGGGCGTATGTTCTTGAAAGCGGACAGATCACTCTTCAAGGGAGTGCGCAGGAACTGTTGCATAATGATCACTTAGTCTCCAATTATCTTGGGATAGCGGCCCACACAGAGTCCAATACAACTTAGCTCAGCAGGCCAGTTCGATGAAGCGCGCATTCAGAACATTTCTTGTCATATGTCTGACCTCGCTGCCGCTTGCATTGTCTGCCGGCGAGCGTGCCGCAGTCGAGGTGGAGTGCCGCTCGACGGAGCAGAAACTGGTCTACGATTGCAGCTTCAGCCTGAAGGGGAGAAAGTCGAATGATCCCATTCCCGGCGCTGAATTCTCCGTCGGCGCGGATATGCCGTCAATGCCGGGGGCGCACAATATACGCCCGGTTGCGGCTGAAGCTCTGGAAGAGGCTGGAGCGTATCAGATTCGCATAGAGCTCGATATGGTGGGCGAGTGGAATCTGATTCTGAATTTCAGCAAGCCAAGCCGCGATCGACTGGTGAAGAAGCTCTATTTTGGCGGTGTGGATAAGGATCCTTCTGTTATTGAGAGTGACAGCAACTGATGGGTTCCAGAACAGCCCGTGCTTGGTAAGCAGTTGGGGCGCGAGTTGCCCGCAGAGTGGAGACAGCGCGCCGCCTGACCGGAGCATGCACAGATATAATTCGCCTGTCAGCTGGAGAGCGCCTTGTCATTGCGCACTTTCCTTTCTCTGATTCGAACCGCAGTTTCCGCTCAAGACGCGTTGATCTTGCCTGTTGCCAGTTCACACTTGATGTTCCCTTGAATTTTCAGCAAATCATTTCTGCTCTCAATCAGTACTGGGGAGAGCAGGGCTGTGTCATTCTGCAGCCGTACGATATGGAAGTTGGGGCTGGGACGTTTCACCCCGCCACTTTTCTCGGCGCGATCGGCCCGGAGCCGACGCGGGCGGCATACGTTCAGCCCTCGCGGCGCCCGACTGACGGTCGCTACGGTGACAATCCAAACCGGCTGCAGCATTATTTTCAATACCAAGTTGTTCTGAAGCCGTCGCCGCCGGATTTTCAGGAGCTGTATCTTGATTCACTGAAGGCCCTCGGCATTGATCCTCTGCTGGATGACATACGCTTTGTAGAGGATGACTGGGAATCGCCGACGCTTGGAGCGTGGGGATTGGGCTGGGAGGTCTGGCTGAACGGCATGGAGATTACCCAGGTCACTTACTTTCAGCAGGTGGGCGGCTTGGAATGCCGTCCGGTTACGGGTGAGATCACCTATGGGCTTGAACGGATCGCGATGTATGTTCAAGGGGTGGACAGTGTGTTCGACCTTGAATGGAACGGGGGTGTCAGCTACGGTGACATCTACCATCAGAATGAATGTGAGCAGTCCACATACAATTTCGAGACCGCAGATACGGAAACCTTGTTTCACCAGTTTGAAGCCGCGGAAGCGGCTTGCGGCTCGCTGACCGAAATCAACCTGCCGCTGCCAGCCTACGAGCAGGTTCTGCGCGCATCACATACATTCAATCTGCTGGATGCCCGGCGCACGATCGGAGTCACCGAACGCGCCGTGTATATCGGCCGGGTGCGCAAGATGGCCCGCGAAGTTGCGCAGTGCTATTACGAAAGCCGGGAATCGAAGAGCTTTCCGCGTCTTCCAGAATCCTCACCGACTGCATCAGAACAACCAAAGGCAGATGCAGGGTCAGCGATCAACGGTCAGGGCGCGGAGTCCGCGTCGCTGCTGCTGGAGATCGGAACCGAAGAGCTCCCGCCGCTGGCGGTATCAAAGCTCGGACACGCGCTGGAGCGCGAACTCAAATCTGAACTGGCGCAGGCTGGACTCATTGAGTCATCGGATGCAGTGTCGAAGTGGTTCGCCACACCCCGTCGAATCGCTGTCAGCATCGAAAGTGTTCAAGTTAGCCGCGAAGATGTCGAAAAGATTCGCCGGGGGCCATCGCTTGACCGAGCATACAAAGATGATGGCTCACCATCAAAAGCGGCTGAGGGATTTGCCAAGGGCTGCGGTATTGCTATAGCGGACTTGGACACTCTGGAAACAGATAAAGGCAAGTTTCTGGCATTCCGCTACAAGGAGCAGGGAAGGTCTGCTCAAGAAATCATTCCTGAGTGCGTTCAATCCGCGCTGACGCGCCTGCCCATCCCGAAGCGGATGCGCTGGGGAGATTTCAGCCACGAATTCATTCGACCGGTGCACTGGGTTGTTCTTCTGCACGGCGATCAGGTCGTCCCGTGTGAAGTTTTTTCCATTAAGTCTGGACTTCACAGCCAAGGTCATCGATTTCACAGCGCCGGCCGAATCCCGCTGAAGAATGCCGGGCTTTATCAAGATGCGCTTTTGAAGGAAGGGTGCGTGATTGCGGATCGAAATGAGCGCAAGCGGTCAATCCTGGAGCAGATTCAAGCACTTGAGACTGCAGCTCAAGCAACTGCAATGCAAGATGAAGATTTGCTGGATGAAGTTGCTGATCTGGTCGAGTGGCCTCATGCATTCTGCGGTGAATTCAGCGCCGATTTTCTGCAGCTGCCGCCTGAAGTGCTGATCTCATCCATGCGAAAGCACCAGAAGTACTTCCCAGCGCTAGACGAGCGCGGCAAGCTTCTGCCGAAGTTCTTTGGTGTCGGAAATATCGAACCAAGTGACGAAAATCGGGCGCGTCGAATCGCCATTGGCAATGAACGCGTGCTGCGGGCCAGGCTTTCAGATGCCGAATTTTTCTATCAGCAGGACTGCAAAACCAAGCTGGAAGAGAAACTGACAGGATTGGGAAGTCTGGTTTTTCATCGAAAGCTTGGCTCATATGCCATGAAGACTGAGCGAATACAAATGCTCGCAGTTGAGATCGCGATTTTGATGGATGCAGATATAAAAACCGTTCAAAGCGCGGCGCGGCTTTCGAAAGCAGACTTGGTCAGCGAGATGGTTGGTGAGTTTCCAGATCTGCAGGGGATCATGGGCCGCTACTACGCGCAGCGCGAAGGTTATTCGGAGTCTGTCTGCCAGGCGATTCGGGAGCACTACATGCCGGTTTCGGCTGTCGGTCAACTGCCAGAAACGGAATGTGGCATTGCGGTCGCAATAGCAGACCGGATCGACTCTCTGGTCGGACTTACCAGTGTTGGTGAGACGGCCAAAGGGGATCGCGATCCTTTCTCTCTGCGCCGCATGGCGCTTGCAGTGCTTTGCATCATCATCGAGCGCGAGGTTGATCTGAATCTGATGGAAATTCTGGTTATCGCCTGCCAGGTTTATCTGATGCAGACGCAATACTCCGTCAGCGGCATATCCGTAACACCGTCTCCCGATGAAATCGATGATCTGTTTGAATTCATGCTGGAGCGCCTGCGCAACTATTTTCTTGGACAGGGGTACTCCGCAGATGAGTTCAACGCGGTGTTTGAGTTGAAACCGGTGTGCCCGCTGGACTTTGAAAAACGGCTGCAGGCAGTGCGGAAGTTTCGAGATCTGAAAGAGTATTCTGATCTGATCGCCGCCAACAAGCGCATTCGCAATATTTTGAATCGCGCGGATGTTTCCGATGAAGTTGAAATTCATCCGGAACGATTCACAGAATCAGCAGAAATACTATTGTTCTGTCAGGCCAATGATCTCGGCAATCAGCTGACACCGTTGATCGAATCCTCGCGACACGACGAAATTTTGCGCAAACTCGCGGTGTTGCGCGATCCGATTGACCGATTTTTTGACAATGTGATGGTGATGGATGAGAATCTTGAGCTCAGAAACAACCGCATCGCTTTAGTCGGATTTGTTTACGGTCTGTTCCGCGAGGTGGCCGATCTGTCGAAACTGCAACCTCCAAGGGAGAAATGATGAACCAGGATTCCTTCGACCAGATGCTGGATGCGGTGAGAGACTTCCACAGCAAGCACGATATGGAGAACACCGGCGGGCACGACCTTAAATTCCGAATCGCGCTGATGTGCGAGGAGTTGGGTGAAATTTCCGCCGCGGTCACCAAGGGAAAGGGTTCAAACAGGATTGCCGAGGAATGTGCGGATCTTCTGATTCTGCTGCTCGGGACATCGGTCGCGGCCAAGTTCGATTTGAATCAGGCATTCTGGCAGAAAATGAAAAAAATTCTCAAGCGCAAAGGCCGGATGATTGACGGCACGCTCAGAATTTCGGATTTCGATTCTGATTGAGACTGCCGATGCGATCGAGCGAATGAGGATTCAGTTGGTGATGGACTGTTCTTTCAAATGAGCGCCATTCGATCTGTCATATTCTTTGCATTGCTGATTGCGATTACGCTCGTCTATTGGCCGGTCGCGCTAGCTGTTTACTTCTGCGAGCCGAATTTTCGCTCTCGGGTCATCGGTGTTTGGGCCCATTGCATGATCTGGCTGCTGAAAGTGATTTGCGGGTTGAGGCATGAAGTCAGGGGATTGGAGAATCTTCCGGCTCAGCCGGCTGTGATCTTCTCAAAGCACCAGTCCGCTTGGGAGACCATCGCCTATCAGACCATTTTTCCGCCGCAAGCCTGGGTGCTGAAGCGCTCGCTGCTCTATATACCATTCTTCGGCTGGGGGCTGGCGGCCACACATCCAATCAAAATTGATCGGACAACCGCGCGCAAGGCGCTTGAGCAGGTGGTTGCTCAGGGAACCAGCGTGCTCAGGGAAGGGCGCTGGGTTGTGGTTTTTCCAGAGGGGACCCGAATTCCGCCGGGCGAGCACGGCACTTATCATGCCAGCGCCTCACTGCTCGCGATTCGCGCCGGGGTGCCCCTGGTTCCCGTCGCGCACAATGCGGGTGATTTCTGGCGCCGCCGAGAGCTGACCAAGCGTTCCGGAGTGATACAGGTAAGAGTCGGCGAGCCGATTTATCCGGAAAAATTGAAAACTCGGGAGATGAATCGGCTGGCGGAAGAGTGGATTCGAAAGACCATGCCGAAAATCAGCGATTCCTACTCGCAAGACTGATCAGCAGCTTGGCAGAGTGGAATTGCGGCAGGCATTCTGCCGCTACTCTGTGACCTGGTGACACATTGATTCGACCGGAAAGATGAGTTCCGCCGGCGGGATGGCGCGTATCAGATACTCCTCATTCTCGAATTCATAGATGAGATCGGCGGCATCATCTTCGGAATCGACAACTTGAGCGGAATCCAAGTCGACCGCGAATCCCGGTGTCAGGTAGATTGACGTTGCCCTGACCGGCGCATATCCGTCTTTCACCCGTCCGAAACTTATGGATTCTGTGATCTCCAGCGGAATGAGCCTTTCCCGGACGCTGGGCATCCAGACAAACAGAAACTTGCCGCGAATGTTCTGATTGGTTCGGAACACTGCAATGCCAGCGCTCTCGCGCTCGACTCTCAAATGAAATTGGTTCTGCTGGTATTCCAGGAACTCTTGTCTGGAGATGGTGTTGGGTATGCTGCTGACGTATCGTTCCGGGTCAACCAGAAAATTGGCCATCATCAGCTGATCAAACTCATCATAGACAACGCTGCAGTCGAAATAATTCGCCCTCGCAGGCGAGCCTGCAATCAGCACCAGCGCGAAAATGAGCAGTAGACTGCGGCTAATCATGGACCTGCATCAAGTGTTCTTCGGTGTTGCGCGCTCTGGAAAATACGCATTCAGCCAGTCTGAGATAATCTTCGACGCTCAGGTTCTCAGCTCGCAGTCCGGCATCAACTCCCGCCTGCTCAAACACCGCGTCATCAACTGCGCCTGACAAGGCGTTTCTCAAAGTCTTGCGACGCTTGCCGAATGCCAGTCGCACAAGTTCGGAGAACGCGCATTCCTTCTCTGAATTCGTCATTGACAATGGTTTGGGACGCATGACGATGACAGAAGAGCGCACTTCAGGCGGCGGTGAGAATGCATAAGGCTCAACATCAAAAACGGATTCCACTTCGAACGTGCGGGCGACGCACACGGTGAGCCGCCCATAACTGTGCGTTCCGCACTCGGCGGCCAGACGCTTGGCTACCTCATACTGCACCATGAAGCACATGTCGTGAATAATATCAGCAAATTGCACCAGGCGGAGCATCAGAGGCGTAGAAATCGAGTAGGGCAGATTTCCGACAATTCGCAGATCCTTTCCCTTGCTCCTGACGGAAGAATAATCGAATTTCAGAGCATCTGCGTGATGCAGTGTCATTGAGTCATCACTGAATTGTTGCTGGAGTTCCTGAATCAGCGCCGGATCAATTTCAATGGCATGCAGTTCAGCATCAGAGGCGGCCAGGCGGTGAGTGAGCGCGCCCGGCCCCGGCCCGATTTCAACGATCGTCTGATTCGCCCGGGGGCTGATCAGAGTGATGATGTCGTCTATCACCTGAGCATCGGTGAGAAAGTGCTGCCCCAGCCTCTTTCGCCTGTGAATCGCACTCACTTTCGGCACCTCGCGGACAGCTGGCTGGCCAGCGACAATGCCTTTCTCATGCTGCCGGCATCCGCGATGCCGCAGCCTGCGATGTCATAGGCGGTGCCGTGGTCGACGGAGGTGCGGACAATCGGCAGCCCCAGCGTTACATTGACGATGTCTCCGAATCCGCGGTGCTTGATGACCGGCAGCCCCTGATCGTGATACATGGCAAGAATCACATCAAATTGAGACAGACGGTGAGAGGCGAATATCGTGTCAGCCGGATAGGGGCCGGCGGCATTGATGCCTTCGTTCTGCAGAATTTCAATTGCTGGCATGATCTCTGACATCTCTTCGTGCCCCAGTCTGCCGCCTTCGCCGGCGTGCGGATTGAGTCCGCACACTCCGATGCGCGGCGATTCCAATCCGAATCGTCTGGCAAGGTCCTTGTGCAATATTCTGGCAATTGTGACAATTCGTTCACGCGTGACGTGTTCCGGCACTTCACTGAGAGGGATGTGAGTGGTGACCAGCGCGACCTTGAGACTGTCTGTCATCAGCAGCATGACGGGGCAGTCTGCTCCAGTCCTGCTTGCCAGATATTCAGTGTGCCCCATGAAATCAAATCCGCCGCGCTGCATCATTTCCTTGTTGACCGGGCCTGTTACGAGAGCATCAAACTCGCCGGACAGACAGCCGTCGATGGCTCGGTCCAAAGTATTGATGAGATAGCTCATATGACGCTCGTCACCGTATCCCGGGGCGACGGGATGGGGACAGTCCACATGCAGCACTTCAAAGTGCGAGTTGAATTGATTCGGACAATACGGCTCAAAGCTGATTTCAAAACCCAACTCAGTCGCGCGGCGGGCCAGCACACTTACATCCGCAATCGCAACGATTCTGTCGGCTGTACGAAAATTCGCCACTGCAACAGCAAGGTCAGGGCCGATCCCGGCTGGATCGCCTGGGGTTAAAGCCAGTGTGCTGGGTTTTGCCATCTGGCTGCAGCAGTGCTGATTTGAATGAAGTCTGCTATGCCTGAACGCTGGCTTGGCCTAAGTGAGCGAATTGTGCGTGCCGTCGCAGAACGGCTGCTTGCCGGTATGCTTGCACCCGCAGAGCCAGTATTTTCTCGCCTTCTCAATTTCAACCTTGACTGGCTGGAATTCACTGCCGGCGTGAGAGCCATCACAGAATGGCTGCTTGCTGGACCGGCCGCAGCGGCACCACCAGTAAGTTCCGGGTTTCAGATCTTTTTCAAACGGCGCTTTTTGCGCGACAACGGGTTCTGACATTCTGCTCTCCATCTATCAATTGATCGGCGCTTCAGGCGTCTGAGCGAAAATTCGCTGAGACGACAGGATCATCAGGCTAATTTTAACGATTTACTGCGGTGCGTTTTGTGTTCAGGGCGTCTTGGCTTCAACTTGTTTGTGTTTTCTCGCAAAGTCGGATGTCGAGTGTACGAATCATCAGGTTGATCCAGTTCTGCTAAAGCAGTTTGTTTTGATTGAGTTCATCAAGAAAGTATTCGTAATTCAGTATCTCAATTCCATCAACAATTCGATTGACCGGTTCAGCGGTGACAATGATCGATCTTTGCGGACTGAACTCCTCCTTGAACGCTTTGACCGCCTTCAGGTCTCTCCTGCGAACCCGGCTTTTCGCTTCAATCGCCACCTTGCCGCGACCCAGTATGAAGTCAACTTCAAGTCCGCTCTTGGTTCTCCAGAACTCGATTTTCTCTTCCATTTCAAGATAGCTGTTCGCGGCGACGAGTTCAAGAAATATGAAGTGCTCGAAACTCCTTCCGAATTCACTGCCATGCTGACTCGTTATTGAGCTGCCTGCAATGTGATTCGCGATTCCAATGTCGAACAGATAGAATTTCGGCGCGCTCGAAATGGCTTGGCGCTTTCCTTTCTTGGCGAATGGATAGAGCCGATAGCCAACGAGTGTGTCAACCAGAATGTCGAAATATGTCCGCACTGTTTTCGCATCAATGGCGCAGTCCCGCGCGATTGAAGCATAGTTCAACAGTTCTCCATGGCAGTAAGGCAAGGCATCAAAGAATCGCGAGAAAGCAGCCGTTTTCCTGACCAGAGCTTCGTTGAACACTTCCTGGGTCAGATAATCTCGAATATATGCGCCAATTGATCGGCGAGAATTTGTCTTTCCATACAGTCCGGGCAGCAAGCCTGCAGACATTGCGGTGGGCAGGTCGAATTCAGGCACTTCGCCCCAGGTCAACGGGTGCAGCCGGAATGTCCATGCTCGGCCGCCCAGCAGATTGACACCGCTGCGCTTCAGCTTGCGCGCGCTGGAGCCGCACAGCACGAAGCTGATGCGCTCCGACTCAATCAGCCGATGAACTTCGTCCAGCAGTTCAGGCACCTTCTGGACCTCGTCTATCACCACGGGATTCTCTCGTGCGGAATCGCCGAATACCTTCAGTTCCTCGCCGAGAGATCTGGGTCTCGACAGAAAGCGCAGCATCACATCACTGTCGAGAAGGTCAAAGCTGACACTCCTTGGAAATGTCTGTTTGAGCAGTGTTGATTTGCCTGTTTGGCGCGGCCCCCATAGAAATGCTGACTGTCCCGGAGGCAGCAGAATGTTACAGGAGCGATTGAACTGAACAGGAAGCATAATACGAATTAGTTGAACTAATCAGGATTATAAATTCATTTTGGTTGAAATGTTAAGGGCTCCGCCAAAACTGAATCTCCTGAATTAATCTGACAAGTCATGCTGTTCTGTCAAATCAATCGGCTCTGCAGCGTCTGAGTCAGTGATTCATTATTTTCAGCGCGGCTGCAATATCGTGGATGTCCTTGCAAAGTGTGTCGAGAACCTGCAAAAGTGTCTCTGATGAAGCATCTCGCGACCCTCTGCCTAGAAAGCAAAACGCTGGCGAGGCTGAATTGATGCTCAATAATGCTGTTTCGACAAATATGGCGGTCAATCAGTTGACAGTGAATTGGCGGTGATGCTTTAAAATTGAGCGCGAACACACTTGCAGTTTATTGGTTTCACGATGACAAAAAAGGACTCATCTCGCCAGTTCATACCAGTCTCCATCGCGGTTCTCACGATTTCGGACTCCCGGACTGAGGCTGATGACAAGTCAGGCGGACTGCTCGCCGGACGGGTGGAGAGAGCAGGTCATAGCGTCGCAGACAAAACAATCGTTCAGGATGATATTCATCAAGTCCGAGCACAGGTCTGCCAATGGATTGTCGACCCGGAAGTTCAGGTGATACTCACGACAGGCGGCACCGGCGTTACAGGAAGAGACGGCACTCCGGAAGCTGTGCGGCCGCTGCTGGACAAGGAGATCACCGGATTCGGGGAGATGTTTCGGGTTCTGTCTTACGAGAAGATCGCCACTTCAACTCTGCAGTCGCGGGCATTCGCCGGAGTTGCCAACGCAACCTACATTTTCTGTCTGCCAGGGTCAGCGAGCGCCTGTTCAGATGCCTGGGACCTGCTCATTGAACACCAGCTCGATTATCGGAGCCGCCCGTGCAATCTGGTTGAACTGATGCCCCGTCTCCTGGAGCACCTGGTCAAAAAGTAACGGCTGAGGAACCCGCCGACGAGCTACCCGCCGACGTAGGACATTTCCACCTTTGGCAGTTTGACCTTGGCCTCCGAGCGCAGTTCCGAATATCGGTCAGCTCGTCCCGACCATAACTCGCGAATCAGTTCAGTGAGTTGCTCAACATCCGCTCCTTCTCGGATATGCTTGCGCAGATCAAACCCGCTGGTTGCGAAAAGGCAGGTGTAGACTTTCCCCTCCGCCGTGAGCCGGGCGCGGTTGCAGGTGCCGCAGAAAGGTTCGGTTACGGATGTGATGACTCCGATTTCGCCGCCGCCGTCCTGATATTTCCAGCGCTTGGCGACTTCGCCGCGGTATGTGGGTGAGGCGGCCTCAATCGGATACTCGCGGTGAATGGTCTCCAGCATCTCGCGGGCAGATATCACCTTATCCATCTGCCAGTCGTTGGTATTGCCGACATCCATGAACTCAATGAACCGCAGAATGACATCGGTGTTGCGAAACTGGCGAACCATCGGCAGAATTTCATTCTCATTCATTCCGCGCGCCACAACCATGTTGACCTTGACCGGCGATATTCCGGCAGCTTGGGCATTTTCGATGCCAGCCAGAACACGCTCAACCGGAAACTTGACATCATTGATGGCGCTGAAGACTGCGTTGTCAATGGCATCCAGGCTGATCGTGATTCGACGCAGGCCGGCTTTGTGCAGATTTTCTGCCGCAGTTTGTGTCAGCAAAGATGCGTTTGTAGTCATGCTCAGGTCTTCGACACCCGGAACTGCAGACAGTCTCTCAATCAGATCGGTGAGATCGCGCCGCACCATCGGCTCGCCGCCCGTGATCCGCACCTTTTTCACACCGTTTGCGACGAATGCCCGAACTGAGCGTTCGATCTCTTCAAAAGTCAGCAGTTCGGCGCGCGGCAAAAACGCGTGATTGGAGCCGAAAAATTCCTTCGGCATGCAGTAGACGCAGCGAAAGTTGCAGCGATCGGTAATTGATACGCGGATGTCGCGGATCGGTCGATCAAAGCGATCGGTTACAGGGGATGGAAAATAGGTGTTCAAAGGTATAGTCGATGCCAATTGCGGTGATTGAAGTCAGTCTATTTTATCTGTGTTTGACCCGAATACTGAAATCGGCAGTCAAGTTTCCATGAAATCGACTCAAAAGCCCGAAAATCCGAGAGTCCGAAAGAAACTGCAGATGATTCGGAACGTGAGTCCCCAGATGACGCGCTCATCATTCTCATCGATTTGGAATCCTGGGAATTCACCATCGTAATCCGGTGGTTGATAGTTCTTCGTATGTCGATCAGGTCTTGTCAAGTTGTCAAGTGAAACCCAGACTGTGTCATGGACCTCGTCATTGGTGACCAATCGGATGGTTCGTTCGACTTCGAAGACATGGCAGGAGATGATCAAACCATGCGCGTGACTCAGTTTGGGTGCAATCAGATCGTCCAGTCGCCCAAGACTGGATCTGCCATCCAGACTGATGCCGATTTCCTCGGCTGTTTCGCGCACTGCAGTCTCCACTGCTGAGGCATCCTGACGCTCGCGCCGTCCGCCTGGAAACGCCATCTGCCCGGACCAGGGATCGCCTTTGCGCCGAGCGCGCTCGATCAGCAGCAGATCTGCGCCATTCCGCCCCTGACTGATTAGCAGTGCGACGGCGGCTTCCTTGCGTCCGGACGGGTCCGCAATCACCGGCTCACTGTCCTTCAGCGCCTTTTTGATGTCAGCTATGGCATTCGAATCTGTTTCGGTTCTGTTCATCTTGACTTCAGGAATCTGTGATCTGAATTGCGCCTTGGACTTGCTAATTGAACGAGTGAATTCTACCGTCCGCCAGAACTACTCAAATTTTCAAGCAGGCAGATGTTTCATATAAGGCAGTTTATCTATAATCCCATACTTCAATTTGTTAAAGTTCTTAAAATGTTCAAGAATCAATTTCAACCCGTGTGCAATTCTGCCGCGGGGCTTTTATAAAAATTGGAGGTAAAACTATTATGCTATCCCGTAAAGTAATGGCGGTCATTGTTGCCGCCTGTTTCGCCTTTGGCGGTCTGGCCTCAGCACCGGTATCGGCTGATAAAGTTCGCTGGAAAATGGCGAGCTGGTTTCCCAAGAATCTCACGCAGCTGGGCACGCTGGGTCATCATGTGACCGGAACCATCGATCGCGTATCCGGCGGTGAGTTCGAACTCAAGTATTTCGAGCCCGGCGCGCTCGTGCCGCCCGCGGAATGCTTTGATTCTGTTGCATCCGGCGCAGTCGACGCCTGCTGGTCAACCCCTGGATACTGGTACGGAAAAAACTCCGCTCTCGCCATGTTCGCCGCGGTGCCATTCGGTCCCCAAGCCGGTGAGTATGGCGCCTGGATGTATTTCGGGGGGGGGCAGGAGCTGATGAACGAAATTTACGCAGAGCATGGGCTATATTCTCTGATCTGCGGCGTCATCGCTCCGGAAGCTTCCGGGTGGTTCAGAAACGAGATCACCTCGCTTGACGACCTGAAGGGGCTGAAAATGCGATTCTTCGGATTGGGCGCCAAAGTCATGGAGAAAATGGGCGTCTCTACACAGTTGATTCCAGGCGGTGACATTTTCCCGTCGCTTGAGCGCGGCTCGATCGACGCAACCGAATATTCAATGCCTGCCATAGATCTGAATCTCGGATTCTATCAGATTGCATCCCACTACTACTTCCCAGGATGGCACCAGCAATCCACTCTGTTCGAAGTGCTGATGAACAAGGAGAAATGGGAAGCGCTGTCAGATCAGCAGCAGGCTTGGCTTGAGCTGTCATGCGGGGACAATTTCCGCTATGGGCTGCTGGAAGGTGAAGCCATTCAAGCCCCTGCGCTCATCGAGCTTCAGGAGAAAGGCGTCAACATTCATCGCTGGCCGCAAGACATTCTGGACCAGCTTGAAGCCGCGTGGCACGAAGTCGTTGCTGAAGAGAGCGCCGCCAATCCAGATTTCAAGAAAGTCTGGGATCACTTCCAGGCATTTCGAGCGGACTACGCCGTCTGGCGCGAGCTCGGATACCTCTGATTTCTTGAGTTCACCATCTTGGTGAATGCCGTCGAAACCAAAGCCAAGGGCGCGAACCCGCGCCCTTGGCTCCATTCTGAGTGACACCTGGCTGGCTTGCCATGAAAACACTGCTGCGGCTTGATGAGATCACTGAATCGGCAATCGTCTGGATTGGCCGGGTGACAGCATGGGTTGCGATACTCCTGATGATCGTCATCGTGTTCGATGTCATCACCCGTCGTTTTCTGGTGCTTGGCTCAACCAAGCTGCAGGAGCTCGAATGGCACATTCATGCCGTTCTGTTCCTGTTCTGTCTGGGATGGGCCTATCTCAAAGACGCGCATGTGCGAATTGATCTGGTCCGCGAACGGCTGAGCGCGAGAGCAAAACTGTGGATTGAACTCATAGGATGTCTGTTCTTCCTGATTCCGTATTGCCTGATCGTGCTCTACTACGGCGCGGACTGGTGGCACCGATCATTTGAACAGAATGAGATGGCCGCCTCTGCGACGGGCCTGCCGTATCGATGGATCATCAAGGCAGCCCTGCCAATTGGATTCGTTATATTGCTGCTCAGTGCGGTTGGCATGGCATTCCGCAAGATTGTTCAGCTGTTTGGAACCTCAGAGCTGGTTCAGCTGGTCAATGAACGGGAGAAAGCCGAGACCGTTCACTTGGATGAAGTCGAGCTGCCAGTGAATGGGGATAAGTGACGAGGCGAACCGATGCTTGACTTCTTCATCGATTTCATGCCGCTCTTCATGTTCCTGGCTCTGGCGATTCTGCTGTTTTCAGGCTATCCCGTCGCGGCAGTTCTCGGCGGCATCGGATTGGGATTCGGCTTTCTGGGTGTCTATCTGGACGTATTCGTTCCGATTGAGTTTTTCAACATCGTTGGACGAATCTGGAGCGGCATTGCGGACAACCTAGTGCTGGTGGCGATTCCCATGTTCATATTCATGGGAACAATGCTGGAGAAGAGCGGCGTCGCCCGCGACCTGCTGTATTGCCTGCAGGTGCTTCTTAGACGGGTGCCGGGCGGTCTGGCGCTCTCCGTTACGGTTATGGGAACCATCATGGCCGCGACCACGGGCATCATCGGCGCTTCTGTTGTCATGATGACGCTCATGGCTTTGCCCGTCATGATGCAGCGGCAGTATAACATGCCGCTCGCGACTGGAACGATCGCCGCGTCTGGAACCCTCGGCATTCTGATTCCGCCCAGCATCATGCTGGTCATCATGGCGGATCTGCTCGGCAGGTCAGTGGGGAATCTGTTCGTCGCAGCCGTATTTCCCGGACTGTTGCTGGCCAGCGTCTATGCTGTGTACATTCTGATCATCTGCTCAATCAAACCCGAATTGGCGCCGCCTCTGCCCGAAGATTTGGGACCGAAAGACCGCCGCGAGTTCTGGAAGATGATATTCAACGGCCTGGTGCCGCCGGTATTTCTGATCATCCTGGTTCTGGGATCAATCGTTGCCGGCTGGGCGACGCCGACTGAGGCGTCCGGTGTTGGAGCTGCCGGCGCAACTTTGCTGGCCGCCATGAAGCGCCGATTGAATTTCAAGACGCTGCGCTCAGTGGTCGAGCGTTCGGCGCTGACGGGCGCGATGCTGTTTTTCATCTTCATCGGCGCCACTGCGTTCTCTTATGTTTTCCGTTCGCTGGGCGGTGATGATATCGTCATCGATATCGTTGAGCAGAGCGGATTTGGAACATGGGGAATTCTGTTTGTGCTGATGGCCATCGTTTTCGTACTGGGGTTCTTTTTTGACTGGATCGAGATCACACTGATTGTGCTGCCGGTCTTCGCGCCGATTGTCGAATTGCTGGATTTCGGGGATCATGTCGCCAAAATCGACCTGGTGTACTGGTTTGCAATTCTGGTTGCAGTCAACCTGCAGACGAGTTTCCTGACACCGCCATTCGGATTCGCGCTGTTCTATATGAAAGGGGTGGCTCCGCCTGAAGTCAAGATCCAGCAGATTTATCGGGGTATCATTCCCTTTGTTCTGCTGCAGGTCATCGGCCTCAGCCTGGTGATTGCCTTTCCTGAAATCGCACTGTGGCTTCCGAACAAGCTGCTGAACTAGCGCTTCACTCAGTCGAAGGCCGCTGTGGCAAGAAAAACTGACCTGAGCGGAAAATCGGTTGGGCTGTTCGCGACCTGCCTCGTTGATCTGATCAGACCTGAGATTGGATTCGCAGCTGCAAAACTGATCGAAAGCGCGGGTTTCGAACTCGATGTCCCCCGCACCCAGACCTGCTGCGGACAGCCGCTCTACAACAGCGGCGATTTCTCAGGGGCTCGGAAAATCGCACGCAAGCTGATCGATACCTTCGCTGGGTTCGATTTTGTAGTCGCGCCATCAGGGTCATGCGCGGCCATGATCAAGATTCACATACCGGAACTTCTTGCCGAGGATTCCGGCAACACCTTCCACAAAGCGCAAGCTGTTTCAGAAAAGACTTATGAGCTCACTGAATTTCTGACAATGGTTGAAGGTTTTGAAGTCTCCAGCGAGTATCAGGGGCGCTGCACTTATCACGACTCATGCTCAGGATTCAGAGAGCTGGGCATTCGAAACGCGCCGCGAACGCTGCTCGACAGTGTGCAGGGCCTGACCTTGACTGAATGCAGCGAATCGACATCCTGCTGTGGATTCGGCGGAACATTCTGTGTCAAGTATCCTGAAATCTCCACGCAGATCGCGACAGAAAAAGCCAAGAATGTTCAAGCGACCGGAGCCGACACGCTGCTCGGCGGAGACCTTGGCTGTCTGATGAATATTGCCGGAACTTTGAGCCGGATGGGCAGCGATATACGCGTTCTACACGTGGCTGAGGTTCTGGCAGGCTTCGGGCAGAATCCGGCAATCGGACAGCCGCGGAACTGAGCCCGGACCCATTCATGGAAATCGCATCCCCGAAGTTCAAGTCAAGCGCACGCGAGGCTCTCCTGAATGAGTCTTTGCAGGGGGCGCTGAAAAAATCCCGCGGCGGCTTTGTTGACAAGCGTCTGGCGGCGGTGGAAGAATTTCCGCAATTCGATGAACTGAGAGACCGCGCGGTTGATATCAAGAACCATGTGCTGACCAATCTGGACCGCTATCTCGAACAGTTTGCAGGCCAGGTAGAGGAAGTCGGTGGGAAGGTGCACTTTGCCAGCACTCCGGAGCAGGGCGTGGAAATCATCTTGAACATCTGCAGGCAAGCCGACGCAAAACTTGTTGCGAAGGGCAAGTCAATGATCGGCGAGGAGATGGACTTGAACGAAGCGCTGGAAGCGGCTGGAATGGAGGTTGTCGAAACCGATCTGGGTGAGTACATCATTCAACTCGCTGAGGAAAAACCGAGTCACATCATTGCCCCGGCGATTCACAAGACCCGTTCCGAGATCACTGACCTTTTTCACGAGCATCATGGCAAGTACGGACTGACTGAGAGGGTGGAAGAAGTTGCCACCATTGTCAATGAAGCGCGGACAGTGCTGCGCGAGTATTTTGTGAGCGCCGACGTCGGCATCACCGGCGCGAATTTTCTGCTGGCTGATTCAGGGGCTTCGGTACTGGTTACCAACGAGGGAAACGGCGATCTCAGCAGCACACTGCCCCGAGTTCATATCGTTACCGCGTCAATCGAAAAAGTGATTCCTTCGAGAAAGGAGCTGTCGGTGTTTCTGCGGATTCTTGCGCGCAGCGCGACCGGACAGGAAATCTCTTCCTACACGAGCATTTACAGCGGTCCGGCGCAGAGCGGAGATATGGATGGTCCGGACGAATACCATGTCGTGCTGCTTGACAATGGGCGCTCCAAGATGCTGCAGGGTGAGTTCTGGGAGATGCTGCGCTGCATTCGATGCGGCGCCTGCATGAATCACTGTCCGGTTTATCAATCCATCGGCGGACATGCGTATGGCTGGGTTTATCCGGGGCCGATGGGCTCTGTTTGGACGCCGCTGCTAGTTGGTTTGAAGAATGCCGCGAATCTGCCCAACGCATGCACCCTCAATGGCCGCTGTCAGGCTGTATGTCCGGTCAGGATTCCGCTGCCGAAACTGCTGCGCAAGCTGAGAAGCCAGATATTCGAGCGCGGTCTGGTTGACAGACCGTCACGTTTTGGACTGGCAATGTGGGGATTGATCGCAAGACACCCCAAGATCTTCCGAATGACAATCGGCCTGTCAGCTTGGTTTTTGTGCCGGTTGGGCGGTCGTCGAGGTTCAATTCAGAATCTGCCATTGGGTTCCGGCTGGACAAAAACCCGAGATTTTCCCGCCGCATCGGGCAGGGGATTCGTTTCCAGCTGGAATGCTGCGAACTCTAAAAAACGCTGATTGTTCGTTCGACTCGTTGACCTCGGCATTTATCCGTCAAATTAAGACGGGTAATTCTGCTATACTATTGACGGAATGAAATTCTTCTGTTACACTTCCGTTCCAAAGACCTTTCGTTCAATGATTTATCGATTGTCTTGTTGAAGGTCGCACAGTAGTATGAGTTAGTCGTCAGTGATGTCTTCGATCCTCAATGGTATTTGAGGTGAGAGAGATGGTGCATTTGCCTATGTTATTTGGGGAGTTTCGGATAAACACCATACAATAGTTGGCACGAATTTCAATCCGAGCACAGCAAATGTCGGTGCCGAAGAGTTGGAACACTGGCTATTGAAGTTGCTTGAGCCGAGAATTCAATTTCGCTTCCTGAAAGCGACCATTGATGGGTTGCCAGTGGTTGTTCTAGAAATTCATAAAGCGTCTAATCAGCCTGTGCGCTTCAGTGGTCAGGAGTATATACGCGTGGGATCATATAAGAAGAAACTTCGGGAATTTCCGGAAAAGGAGCGTGCGTTATGGCGAATTTTTCGAACAGACAAAGTTCGAAGACCGCGTTGCGGCAGAGCGAGTTCCAGGCTAACAAGTACTCCAATTGCTAGACTATCCGTCGTATTTCAAATTACTAAAACTACCGCATCCAGAGAATCGTTCAGGCATATTGGATGCATTGAAACGTGACAAATTAATCCAACGTTCAGATGCTGGTGGTTGGAATGTAACAAACTTGGGACTTTTGTTATTTGCAAGGCAGATGGAAGATTGGAGTGCACTACGTCGTAAATCTGTGCGTGTCATTCAATATCACGGAAAATCGCGGATTGAAACTCTGCGCGAACAAATTGGGACTAGTGGCTATGCTTCAGGATTTGAAAGTTTGATAGGACTGATCGATGGACTGTTGCCATATAAAGAAGTTATTGATGGGGCATTCAGAAGGACGGTACCAAATTATCCGAAGTTAGCTGTACGCGAACTTGTGGCGAATGCATTGATACATCAGGACTTCAATCTCACTGGTATGGGTCCGATGGTAGAAATTTTTGACGATCGAATTGAGATCACTAATCCAGGTGCGCCTTTGGTGGATGCATTACGACTTGTAGATTCATCTCCACAGTCACGTAATGAATCTCTTGCATCGTTTATGCGACGCGTCGGCATTTGCGAGGAACGAGGTACCGGTTGGGATAAGATCGTGTTGCAAAGCGAGCTTTATCATTTGCCCGCACCACTGGTGGAAGTTTATAGTAACAGTACGCGCGTGGTGCTGTTTGCGCCTCGCCCTCTGTCAAGCATGGGTCGAACAGAAAGAGTAAGAGCTACTTATTTGCATGCTTGCCTGAAGTATGTGAACCAAGAATATGTTACCAATTCCTCTTTGCGGGAGCGGTTTGGTATTTCACAAAAGAACAAGGCCCAAGCCTCTCGATTGCTGGCAGAAGCTGTTAAGGAGGGAGGTATCGTACCTGACAACCCGCGAGCAACTCCTAAACTGATGCGGTATGTGTCGTGGTGGGCGAAACAAGAGATTTTTAGTTGATTAGTAACTTGCAAATTTTGTAATTCTTCCAATAAATCAGAGTAAAACATCAATAGAACAATAATTTAGGAGGATTGATTTTAGTTGATGGGTAGTTGATTGATGAGCATCGGAGAGTGGTTTATTGTGAACCAAAATTCCGTAAATTCATATCGCAGAGTGGTAAATGTTCGATGAGTTAATGTGTATGAATTGAATAGCTTTGCAGAGTCCAAAGACAATCAAACGCAAAATTATTGGAGAACCACTTTGAACGCGCCTAAGCTACTCTCAAAATGTATGAAGTGAAACGAATTCCTGAAGATGTTTCAATTTCCGAAGAAATGGGCAGCAAAGAGAAGTTTTGGTATGATGATTCAGAAGAAAGTGGAGATTCGCAAAACCGATGGCTGTTTAAGCATCCCCGGCCATGCACAGGCGAACACTGGGCCGAAAAAGTTGCTGAGCAAGTTTGTTTTCTTTTGGGTATTGAGCATGCGAAGGTCGAATTGGCGAAATATCGCAAATTTCGTGGAACCGTAACTGAAAATTTTGCTAAAGAATGGACGCTCATTCATGGAAATGAATTGCTACTGTATACCGTAACTGATTACGACCCTAACTTGACATACAATCAATCAAGCCACACTTTAGTCAACATTCTAAAAGCATTGAAAACTGTTTTTGATTTGTACGAATCTCCAAATGAATTTGAGAATGCTAGGCGACGAATAGCTGAATACTTCACGTTAGATGCATTAATTAGCAATACTGATCGTCATCACGAAAATTGGGGTGTGCTTTTTCGTAGAGAAAATGATTTGGTAAGATGTAGATTAGCACCTACGTTCGATCATGCTTCTTCTCTTGGTAGAGAACTGTTGGATTCCAAACGTAAACTAATTCTTGAAAGCAACAATGTAGAAAAGTATGCCAATAGCTCGAAAGTTAGGGGAGGAGTTTACTGGTCAGATAATGACGCAAGCGGACCTTCACCTTTCGATTTAGTGCAACGAGCTAGTTCAAAGTTTCCAAACATTTTTGTGCCAGCCTTGAATAATCTCAAACGAATAAATTCCCTTCAAATTCAGTCAGTAGTAGATCAAGTTCCAAAAGATTGGATGACTAAATTCGAAAGGGAATTCGCAGTAAAGTTGATGATTTACAACAAAGACCGACTGATTGAATTAATCAAATGATCACATTAGTGTCCCAACGTTTAATCAAATAAATTCAATGATATAGATGAGAGGTCAACCCGCCGATTGCAATCGAAAATTTCAAGTGACTGAATTGATTGGATTTTATGGAATGCAAACACTCCGATCATCCGCAGAAAAGTGTAATGACTCTTGAGACAGAGAATGTGACTTCTTGAAATTTCAGCCACAGCCAGAGCGAATTCTCAGTTCAACCCCTTGATTTAACGACATTATCTCTATGATCATATATCCACCTGAATTTCAGCCGATGTCGGATATGGTCGTCTCCGCTGAAGCCTCGGACACCCTCAGATAGGGTAATATTTGTTCATCATCAAACAGTTAGATCAAATTTCAACTTCAACGTTGGGACACTAGTGAAATGATCAAAAAAATTTTATATTTAAGCTGGCAGAATAAAAGAACTCGCCTCTATTTCCCAGTAGGTCGATTGGATGTGCTTGATAGCGAGATGTACGTTTTTCGATATATAAAGGGTGCTGAAATCGCATCAGAAACAGATGAATTCATTCCGTTACTTGCATTCCCGCAGTTTGATCGAGTTTATGTATCCCGAGGTTTATTTCCGACATTTACGAATCGAATTATGGCGAAAAATCGTCCGGAACGCAGCGAATATCTCGCTAGTATGGGGTTGGACGATAGTGCCAGTTCAGTGGATGTATTGTCAATTAATGGTGGAAAGCGAGCTACTGACACATATCAGGTATTTCCAAAACTTGTAGGAGACGAAAATGGCAATTTTGTATGTCGTTTCTTCCTCCACGGTTGGAGATATGCTGATCCTGAAGCACAGACTAGAATTAACTCTTTAGTGGGTGACGATAAGTTGCAGATTCAAGTTGAACCTGACAATCTGGTAGACAAATCTGCTCTCAAAATTCTTACGACAGATCAAACAAAAATTGGGTACGTCCCAAGATATTTTATTGGCGATTTAAGGGTCGTTGTCGAATCAAATTCTGTAGAAAGTTTGTCTGTAGTCAAAGTCAACAAGAATCACTCAATTCCAAAGGGGCAAAGGGTTCTGATTGAAATGAAAGGGAACTGGGGAATTCACAAACCGATGGAGAGTGAAAAGTTTCAGCCATTGGTAGAAATGCCCGAGTCTGATTTATGTCAAAGGTGATCCGATATTGAACTGAACAGCTACTCAGTAGTATCCGCCCCATTAGAGTCGCAAAATGAAAATAGTGTCGTTTCAACAGATTAATCTGAATGATTTTATGCATTAAATTCTGATTCAGTGACGCCTCTTTGCCTCATGAATTAGAGGAATCAACCGAAGACTCAGATTCCGTCAAAAAATTTAGAATTGTTGCACCAAGCTACAAAATTTGATATAGAATATCCACTGTTAAAAACTCGGGCGGGGAGTGTGCTACAATCCAAGAGGACAGTTGCCCTGTGCAATTGGCCCGCGCACTTGACCCGCCACTTTTCCCTCCTCACACTTCCAATTAAATCTTTTGTATGAGATTTGCCATTCTACTTGATGCTGGATTTCTCAAAAGAAAACTTGGTTCGTCAAACGCCCCGATGACCGCCGAGCACGTCGTAGAGTTCACCAAGAAAATCGGAAATCGAGCTGAACTCGAAGATTACACGTTGCACCGCATTTACTACTACGATGCGGAACCTATGGCAGAATCAAAGCCCATACCATTAACTGGAAGTTCTGGCAACTGGTCCCAATATGACTTTTCGAAAACTGCTGTTTACGGTACGAACAAACGATTGCTGGAAAATCTGAGGAAAGAACCACATTTTGCCGTACGACTCGGTGAGCTAGTTTTCCGTGGCTGGCTAGTCAAACCACACAAATTGACACCGGGTGGGCATCAGACTTCATTGACCGTACAGTCAGATGATCTGAGGCCAAATGTTCAGCAGAAGGGTGTAGATCTTCGAATTGGATTGGATATCGCGGCACTAACATTGAAGCACCATGTAGATGCGATAGTGTTGGTAACTGGTGATTCCGACTTTATACCAACGCTTAAATTTGCACGCCGTGAAGGCAAACAAGTGTTTCTGTGCACACTTGGACAAGAAATCCGACCGGAACTTTACACACACGCCGATGTGTGGATAGAAGATTCTCTTGAAAACTTCTAACCCCAATCTTCCTTGACCATACCGTCGGTGACCTGATTATGAGTTCAGCTGACAGGGCGGCACTTTTTCAGTGATTCGATCGTAATTTTGTATCGACTATTTCAATGGTTTAAGTTTCTGAACATTTCTTTGAGAAATCTCCTTAGAATTGAAAAATGAATACTGAATTCGCCGATGTGCTTTTGATCCTAGTTTTAGGCTTGCTCATTTGGAATCTGTTTGCCGTTAGGCGTCTGGCAAGTCGTAGAGAGTCCATTGAACCGGTGGTGAGGGAGGAGTTTCGCGTCAGTCGGGAGGAAGCCAGTCAAGAAGCCAGCAGACTTCGAACGGAAGTCCAAACTACCCAGGATACCAATGTAAAGCAACTTACCGGTGTGTTGCAGACAATTGGTGACAATCAAACTGCACGTTTCAAGGAAGTTGACAATCAATTGAGGCACCTGACACAATCAAATGTCTCCAGCATCGACAAGTTTCGAGAGTCAGTTGAGACACAGCTTGACAAACTTCAAAAGAGCAACGAGAGCAAGCTGGATCAAATGCGCTCCACTGTTGATGAAAAACTTCAAGGGACGCTTGAGAAGCGGCTCGGAGAATCTTTCAAGCTGGTGAGTGAGAGACTTGAGCAGGTTCACCAAGGATTGGGTGAGATGCAGCAGCTTGCAACCGGAGTCGGGGACCTCAAGCGGGTGCTGACCAACGTCAAGGCCAGAGGCACATGGGGAGAGGTGCAGCTTGGCGCGTTGCTTGAACAGGTGCTGACGCAGCAGCAGTTCGAGCGCAACGTCAAACCGAAACCTGGCTCCAACGAGATTGTTGAGTTTGCCATCAAACTCCCCGGCAAGGACGATTACTCACAAAGTCAGGTATGGCTGCCGATTGATGCAAAGTTCCCGCAGGAGAGCTATCAACGATTGCTTGACGCATCGGAGTCCGGCGACTCCGATGCAGTGAAGCGCGCCACCACTGAGCTTGAGAGGGCGGTTGAATCTGCCGCGTCTGACATACAGAATAAATATCTCGCGCCGCCACACACCACTGATTTTGGAATACTCTTCCTTCCAACCGAAGGACTTTACGCTGAAATTGTGCGCGACCCTGCCCTTTTGGAACGGCTTCAGCAGCGACATCGAGTCGTTGTCGCGGGGCCGACGACGCTTTCGGCAATCCTGAACAGCCTTCAGATGGGCTTCCGAACCCTTGCCATAGAGAAGCGCTCAAGTGAGGTGTGGACGGTGCTTTCCGCTGTGAAAACAGAATTCGGCAAGTTCGGTGAAGTTCTTGACAAGGTGAAGAAGCAGCTTGACACTGCATCCAAATCCATAGACCAGACTGGAACACGATCTCGTGCGATTGAACGCAAGCTTCGTTCTGTCGAAGAACTGCCGGCTGAGTCGGATGCATCCGACTTGCTTGGGCTATCCACCGATGGTTGGGTTGATGATGCGAGCAAAGCTGATGATTCCAGATCGCAAGATGAGGTTGACTAGCCTGAGCTTCGCTGGAGAGTGCGGCTTTGGTCAATCGGCGGCCTTTTTCGAATCTGATGGCATTCGAGGTGCTTGCGACTTTCTTTCAGTTTCAGCCGTTTCGTCAATGAATGTCTGAACTTCGGGTGATTTGAACAGTTCATCAACGTCAACCTATACGGCACCTCTTGATGTCATGTCGATTTTGCAAGTATCGCCCGATATTTCGCAACTTGACAACAGACCCTCTGATTGATGCGCTCTGCCTGCGTTTCATTTGCAGCAAAACTTGTGCAGGGCATTATTGTTTCAGAGAATCCTCTTTGACGGATGAATGCCGCTCCTTCAGCCGCGATCATGGAAGTGAATTCAACCAGCAAAGAAGCAATCCTGATTCAGCGCAAAGCATTTGAGTTTTCAGCAAAGAGACGGAGACTCATCGAATGAAGCGAACAGATGGATGGATTCCCAAGGGCGGCGGCATTCGCGTCGGTGGTAGAGATATCGGTGGAATGGTTTACGCGGGCGAAACTCCCGGTTCCTCGGAGTTTGACGGTGAAGACAATGCGTTCATCGATATCAGCCAGAGTGTCAGTGAGTTTGGTGGTGATTACGAGGGGCAGGGCCTGCATTACTGGCCGAACTATTCCACCATTGGCGAGCGTTCGCGGGCAACTTACTTGGACTGGTTGAGCAGCGGCCGCGCCGACACTCGGTTCAGTGTGGGCTATGTCTTTCTGTATTTCTACGGACTTGAAAGGCGGGTCTTTCTCGACCGCGCGAATTCCGCGGAACGCAATGAAATTGTCGCTGAGGTGCGAAGGCTGCTTGAGATTTACGGACACAATGAGTCCATACGCAATTATCTTGGCACATTTGTCGATGCAGCCAGCCTTCTCAGCTCTCGCGGCGACGAATTCGAGCCAATTTACGAACAGAATCGCTATCACCTGCAAAGAAAGACACTTTTCGCATTGGGCCGAATGGTTGCAATGGGTCAGCCATTGACAGCAGACTGGCTTCTTTCTTGGTATATATGGCATCCTCAAACGAAATTGCGCTCGCCGGCCCGGCGCGTTTTTCCCGAATTCAAGGCATTATTTGGATATCTGTTCGATCAGAAGCATCCAGACGGATTGAAAGTCTACGCCCCAGAGCGTCGCCTCAAGTTCAACTACTACGCCGCGTCGGGCAACTTCATCATCGACGTGATAGAAAACCAAGACCATGTGCCTGACGTATCCGGGCTTTCCATTCCTGTTTCCATCGCGCATGAACTCGCTGAAGAAGCCGCTGCTGGACTGGACAGATACAGCCGCTATATCGGTCGATATCCTGAAAAGCGGGGCGGCTTCAAGGCCCACGTGCGATTGCCGGAGGCCATCTCATACCTGTTTCCCTGTCTCAAGAAGGAGGAGCTTCGGGATTGGGCAGCAAGCCGAATTGAAACCGGCGGTCTGGTGCCGGTCGAGGAAGTCATTGAGAAGATTGAGGGGGTCCGACCCGAAGAGATTGGAAAGCGCCAACTGACCGGAATCTCCGACACCCTCGCCCAAGTCGATATCGGAGTGGCGCCGAATCCTCGCTATGCCTTGCGTCAGCCGCGTTATGGTGAACCGGTGGCGCTTTTTCAACTGCCGAAGAGCGCCGCTGAACTCGAAAATCCAAATGATGCTTATCTGATCGGCCTTGTCAAGCTGGTCATTGGAACGCTTGCGGCGATGACCGATGGTCACATTGATGCTTCCAAAAAGACGCATCTGGTCAAAATGATCGAAGTCGAAGCCTCATTGTCTGACACCGAACGCACAAGCTTGCAAGCGAACCTGAAATGGCTGATTGCCGTGGGACCGGACCTGAAGATGATCCAGAGTCGATTGAAGGGCATTCCGGAAAGCATGCGCTGCGAGCTTGGCAGAGTGGCGGTTGCTGCAGCTGCCCTCAATAACACTATCGGTGCCGAAGATATTCAGGCAATCGAACAGCTGTACGCGGCGATAGGGCTGGAGCGCGACCGCGTGTACACCGATTTGCATGCATTCACATCAGCACCAGGTCCAGTTGCCGTGCGTCGTGCTGATAATATTCCGCGCGAGTTCGCCATACCTCCGCCTCCAAAGTCGACAGCTGCACTATCTATTGCGCTTGATGATGCACGCGTGATGAATTTGATGGAGGAGACGGAGCGAGTCAGCAGAGTGCTCAGCGATATCTTTTCCGACGATGAAGACGGAGCCGGTGATGTCTCTGATGATCGCATGCCCGATACAGGCAATCGGTTTGACGGCCTTGATGCGTCACACGAAGCTGTTGTGAGAGTGCTGATCACGCGGCCTCACTGGACCGAGGAAGAGATCGCGGCTTTGGCTGACGAGCATCAGCTTATGGCCGCCGGCGCGCTTGAGACGATCAACGATTGGGCGTTTGAGGGCTTCGGAGACGCTCTCGTCGAGGAATATAATGGCTATGAGGTGAACGGAGAGTTTGCCCGACAACTGATGCATTGAAAGCAGAATGGGAAAATGCCTCCCAAGATCAAGCCGCGTGAACGAGACACCATCATTCAAGCCCTGCGCGCTGGAGTAGTGCCCAGACTGGGGCTTCAGCACATTCAGGTCGGACGCGAACTGGAAATCCAGGAACTGGTTCGCGATATCGAGCGAATCGATGAAGGCGGTGCCGCCATCCGCTTTGTTATCGGTGAGTATGGGTCCGGCAAGACATTCTTTCTCAATCTGATCCGGCTGGTGGCGCTGGAAAAGCGCATGGTTGTCCTATCGGCGGACCTGGCGCCGGACCGCCGAATCCACGCCACTGGCGGGCAGGCGCGCTCCCTTTTCGCAGAGCTCACGCGCAATGCCTCAACGCGGACCAAGCCGGACGGCGGCGGCTTGGCGAGTGTTGTGGAGAGGTTCGTAACCCAAGCAGTCCAAGAGTCAGTTTCCGATGGACTGTCACCAGCCGCCGTCATACAGAACAAGCTGGGACATCTCAGAGAGTTGACGGGCGGATATGATTTCGCCACTGTCATCGCCAGATATTGGGAGGGACATGACACAGGCGCTGAGGAGCTGAAATCCAACTGCCTGCGCTGGCTGCGGGCTGAGTTTTCCACAAAGACCGAAGCGCGCAATGCGCTCGGCGTTCGCACCATCATCGATGATGCGAGTGTGTACGATCACTTGAAGCTATTCTCCGCATTCGTGCGTCAAGCGGGGTATCGCGGACTGGTCGTGGTGCTGGACGAGCTGGTGAATCTTTACAAGCTGGCGAGCAGTCAGGCGCGGAAATCAAATTACGAGCAGATTCTCCGCATACTGAACGATATCTTGCAAGGGAATGCATCTCACATCGGATTTGTGCTCGGCGGCACCCCGGAATTCCTGATGGACTCGAGACGAGGTCTCTACAGCTATGAGGCGCTTCAATCCCGGCTCGCTGAAAACAGCTTCGCCAAAGATGGTCTTGTCGACCTGTCAGGACCGGTGCTGCGCCTCTCCAACCTGACACCGGAAGATCTGTATGTTCTTCTCAACAACATCCGGCGCGTCTATTTTGAAGACGACTGTTCCGCAGTGCCGGATGAGGCTTTGAAAGCCTTCATGTCGCACTGTTCGGAGCGGATCGGCGACGCGTATTTTCGAACGCCAAGAAACACTGTAACAGCATTCGTGAACATGCTTTCGGTATTGGAGCAGAACCCGGCTGCGACCTGGCAGGACCTTGTCGGCCGGATCGAGGTGGTGCATGACACAGGTGATGATTTGAGCGACATTGATGATCAGGCCCCGAAACTCATGCAGAAGGGCGCTGATGATCTCGCCAGTTTCCGTCTCTGATCCGTCGTCAACGGCATTCGATTCACTGGCAGAGCCGATCCGTCGCTGGATCTGGCGAAAAGGCTGGACCGCTCTTCGCGATATCCAGGAGCGCGCGATCCCTTGTCTGATTGATGGTGAGGACGATGTCGTCATTGCGGCTGCGACGGCAGGCGGGAAGACGGAAGCGGCATTCTTCCCGCTCATTTCCAAGGCGCTCGCGACAACCAAAGGAAATGGTTTTGACCTGGTGTATGTAGGACCCCTTAGAGCGCTTATCAATGACCAGTTCCAGCGGCTTGCGGATTTGTGCGAGTCATTGGAGTTTCCAGTCACACCCTGGCACGGCGATATCTCACAGGGGGTCAAACTGAGAGCGGCAAAGAATCCGCGCGGAATCCTGCTGATCACGCCAGAATCTCTCGAAGCCCAGTTCGTCAGGCATGGAATGAGCATACCCAGGCTGTTTGCCGGCACACAGGCAGTTGTGATCGACGAGCTTCATGCACTGCTGGATTCAGAACGCGGAATCCATCTTCGATCTTTGCTCACGCGCATGGAGCTGGCGCTGGGCCGGCGAGTTCGACGGGTGGGGCTGTCTGCGACTTTAGGGGACATGGCGCTGGTCAATGCCTACCTGCGTCCCGAATCGCCAGACAGAGTGGTTCAGCTGGTCAGCCATTCCGACGGACAGGAACTTCGGGTTCAGCTGCGCGGCTACATCGCTCAAGGCGATGATGAGCTGTCTGAATCACAAACTGCTCAACCGAAGCAGGCCGAAGAGGAAAAGGTCTCTGCGGTGCGAGCCGCGGGCAAGCACCTGTTCGACAATCTTCGCGGCACAGACAACCTGGTGTTCGCGAACTCCCGACAGCGCGTGGAGGTCTTTTCGGATCTGCTGCGCACAATGTGTGAAAAACGAAGCATTCCCAACGAATTTTTTCCGCATCATGGCAGTCTGTCTCGGGAGCATAGAGAATATGTTGAAATACGGCTCAAAGGCGGTCTGCCGGTAACGGCGATCAGCACCTCGACCCTGGAGCTTGGAATCGACATCGGAGAGGTGGAATGCATCGGACAGATCGGCGCGCCCTGGTCGGTTGCCTCACTGCGCCAGCGTCTTGGGCGGTCAGGCCGCAGACCGGGTCAGCCAGCCATTCTGCGAATGTACGCCATCGAGGCGCGAACTGATGCAGACTCACATCCGGCGGATCGGATGCACTTGCAGCTGGTACGCTCGGTGGCAATGATCGAGCTGCTGATTGAAGGCTGGTGCGAGCCGCCCAAAAAGGAGATGCTTCACCTGTCGACATTCACGCATCAGATCCTCTCAGTGATTGCCGAGCGAAACGGCGCGTCTGTGAGCAGAATACATACAGTGCTTTGCGAGCGCGGTCCTTTCCGATCAGTTGATCAGTCTTTGTTCAAGCGACTTCTGCGTCGACTGGGCGACCCCGAGGTGGCGCTCATTGAGCAGGCGCCGGACGGCACGCTTCTGCTGGGTGAAAATGGCGAGCGTCTGGTTGAGCACTACAGTTTCTATGCAGTGTTTCAGACACCGCAGGAATTCAGCGTTGAATTCAAAGGAAAGACGCTTGGCAAGATACCCTCCCACGTGCCACTCGTTAAAGATCTGACAATCATTCTTGCTGGCAAACGATGGCGCATTGAGGAAGTTGATGACAAGAACAAAGTGATTCAAGTTGCGCCGGACCATGCAGGGAAGCCGCCGATTTTCGGGGGCGATCCGGGTGAGGTGCATCAGAAGGTCGTTGAACGCATGCGCGAAGTGCTGTGTGCAGATGCGATACCAGTGTACCTGGACGAGACTGCGGCTAAGATTCTATCGTCGGCTCGGGCCGCTTACCGCAGGTTTGGGCTTGAGGAACAGCCGATAAAAATTCTGGGAGAGGGCCGATATCTGCTCGCGCCTTGGACAGGAACGATCGGCACAGTTTCGCTGGCGATGGTGCTGGCATCGCTGGGCTACTCTGTCACCCCATTCGATGGCATTCTCGAAGTCCACTGCGTCGATCCAGAATGCAAGGACCTGGTTCTTCAGCTTGAAGAGATTGCAATGGGGAAGCTGGACTTGCTGAACCTGATACAGATGCATTCAGAGGTGCCGGAAACGGAGAAATTTCATCGTTATCTGGACAAGGATCTATTGCTCGCGGACGTACTTTCTGCGAAGGTGGAGCTAGAATCAGTGCCGATGATCGCTCAGCGTTTGTGCGAACGACTGGACCTGAATGCTTCCTCCGACTTGTCTCTGCGCCGGCAGCCGATATGACGCGGTCAGTAACGAAACGATATTGAACGCGAAATTTGCAATGGACGGCTTACTGCGGCAGCAGAGTCAACAGGGGTTGTTCAGAAATATCGCGAGCGCAGATCATCGCTGCAAATGCCTCACCGTATCTTGCCGCACAGTTTGACAGAGTCGGGCGCTCATTGAACGGGAGAGAAGCAAGTGGATCGCAGAACAGAACTTGAGTTGCTTGAAGAACTCGCCTCCTTGGGTGCAGCGCAATCATTCTTTCTCGATGAATCAATCGCCACATCACCCGTAACACGTTACACCTGTCCAAAGCGATTCGAAAGAGAGCGCCAGGAGTTGTTTCGCGGCTTGCCGGCCATAGCGGCGCACAGCAGCGAACTGGCTGCCCGCGATTCCTTTCTGACACGCGATCTGGCCGGACTGCCCCTGCTCTTGACGCGCGACCGCGGTGGAGCGGTGCATGCTTTCCTCAACGTCTGCCGGCATCGCGGCACGCGGCTTGTCAGTGAGGAAAGCGGTTGCCGCCGCCGCTTCTCATGTCCGTATCATGCTTGGACCTACGATAACCGCGGGGCTCTGCTGGCTATACCTCATGGCGATTCAGGATTCCCTGACCTCAATCTGAAAGCGCTGGGTTTAAAGCGACTTGGCTGCCAGGAAGTCCATGGCTGGATATGGGTCTGTGCGGAAAAGGATATCAAAATCGAAGTCGATGGATTTTTAGATGGCCTCGCGGCGGACTTCTCATGGCTGAATGCCGGAAATCTCAAGAAAGTTCACGGCGACACTATCGAGTGTGCAGCCAATTGGAAAATTCTTTATGAGGGCGGATTGGAAGCCTATCATTTCCAGACTGCCCATAAGAACACCATCGGTCTGTATTTTCTGGACAACCTTTCAAGCTACCGAATGTTTGGCCGGCATATTCGCTCTGTTCTGCCGCGCACGCGTCTTGATGCGGAAATGGCGCTACCTGAAGAAAGCCGGTCATTGCGGCGCGCGGCCAATATCGTCTATTCGATCTTTCCGTCCGCCCAGTTTCTGGTCCAGGAGGATCATCTCGTCTGGATTCAGATTCAGCCGCTGGCCGTTGACCGCAGCCGGGTGTGCCTTGTCACTTTGGCGCCGGCGGACACCGATACTGAAGCGGAACACTGGCGCAAGAACCACGAGATTACTTCGCGCACACTGTCAGAAGACTTCGCCATCGGCGAAAGCATTCAGAGCGGACTCGACTCCGGCGCCAACTCTGAACTGCATTTCGGCCGCTTCGAAGGCGCGCTCAGCAAATTCAACATGATTGTCGAATCTGAACTGTCCGGAAAAGCGCTGCCTAAGCAGTCCAGACTCAATCTCAACAAAAATTAATGTTTCTGAAAGTTACCTGCAAGGCAGGGGATAGGCATAAACTGGACAATATTGACTTGGACATTGAAAACACTCGCGCGGTAAAATCGAACTGACAGCGCTTCAGAGCAAAAACATTCTTGAGTTACTTTGAGTCGAACTTGAACATACACAACCGATAATGTTCATTGACTTGCTGACTCATTGGCAATTGAACTGTCGGACAACCGGTTCCACGCGCTCAAGAGACTATGTTGATGGAAATCTTTGTGCTGACAGATTGAATGAATTCGAACAGGACGGAATGAATGACAATTCTCCAAACAAAAAAGACTGCGCTTAGACTGCTGCCGCGCTGCAGTCTTGTGTGTGCGCTTTTGCTTGCAAGTTCATGGACACTGGCTGAATCACCGCCGCCGGTCCACGCCATCGCAATGCACGGCGAGCCCAAATACGGCCCGGACTTTCAGCATTTTGACTATGTCAATCCAAATGCACCGAAAGGCGGCGCGCTCAGGACTGCGTCGCGCGGGACTTTCGACAGCTTTCATGCATTCATTCCCAAAGGCAATGCCGCAGGCACGCGCTCAGTCGAAACGCTGCTGACATCCAGCGATGACGAGGCGTTCACAGAATATGGGCTCATTGCACAATCGCTGGAAGTTCCGGAAGATCGGTCCTGGGTCATTTTCAATCTGCGTCCGGAAGCGCGCTGGCATGACGGTGTGCCGATCACTGCAGATGATGTGGTGTGGTCATTTGAGATTCTCACCACGCAGGGGCATGAGTTCTATCGCAGCTACTATCGCAGCATCAACAAGGCGGAGCGACTTTCAGACCGACGCGTCAAATTCACCTTCGCAGAGGAGGAGAATCGCGAGCTTCCGCTGATTGTCGGGCAGATGCCGATACTGCCCAAACACTACTGGGAGACGCGGGACTTCAGCAGCACAACGCTCGAGCCGCCATTGGGAAGCGGGCCCTATCGAATCAAGGACTTCGAGGCGGGCCGATACATCGTGTACGAACGGGTTGCGGATTACTGGGGGGTCGACCTCCCTGTCCGGCGCGGACTGAACAATTTCCAGGAGGAGCGGGTGGATTACTATCTTGACGATACAGCAATCCGGCTGGCGCTGAAGTCAGGCGATATCGATCTGCGCCTGGAGAACCAGGCCAAAGCCTGGGCCTCAGACTACAACGTACCGTCTGTTGAGAAGGGGCTGCTGAAAAAGGAGTCGATTCGTCACTCACTGCCGACCGGAATGCAGGCTTTTGTCATGAATACCCGAAGGCCGAAGTTCTCCGATCCAAGGGTGCGCAAAGCGCTCGGATACGCATTTGATTTCGAGTGGACGAACAAACAGCTATTCTACAGCCAGTACACGCGCACTCAAAGCTACTTCTCGAACTCAGAGCTGGCGGCGGCCGGCAAGCCCGAGGGTGAGGAACTCGAGATTCTTGAGCGGTACCGGGATCGACTGCCGCCTGAAGTCTTTGAAGAGCCCTATCGTCAGCCGAAGACAGACGGCAGCGGACATGCCCGACGGAACATACGCGCGGCGCTGAATCTGCTTGCTGAGGCGGGGTGGACAGTCAAGGACCTCAAGCTGGTCAATGAAGAGACCGGCGAGCGCCTGGAATTTGAGATTCTGCTTGTGAACCAGGCTTTTGAAAGAATTGTGCTGCCATTCACGCGAAACCTGACCCGACTGGGAATAGACACCAAGGTGCGGCTGGTGGATCAGAGCCAGTACCTCAATCGGCTGCGCGCATTCGACTTCGACATGATTGTTTCCGGCTGGGGGCAGTCTGACTCACCCGGCAATGAGCAGCGCTCTTTCTGGGGCTCGTACACTGCTGATGTCCCAGGCAGCAGAAACATGGCGGGAATCAAGAATCCGGTGATCGACGAGTTGATTGAACTTGTCATTCAGGCTCCAGATCGAGAGTCGCTGATTGCACGAACTCGGGTGCTCGATCGCGTTTTGCTGGCAGGTCACTACGTCATTCCAAACTGGCACACCCAAAGCGACAGGATTCTGTACTGGGACAAGTTCTCCCGACCTGACCGCCCCACCAAGTCCGGCGCGATGATCCCCCGCTGGTGGTACGATCAGGAAAAGGCAGACGCGCTGGCGGCAAAACAGTCGGGGGAGAACTGACAGTCTCGAATCCGATTCTTGCTGGAGACGTGCGATTCAGCGTCCTTGCTGAAATTCCTTTGACTGTATTGAATAGCTCGAAGCCGCTGACATGACCACTTACATCATTCGCCGGCTGCTTCTGATGATCCCGACGCTGTTCGCGATCATGGTCATCAACTTCGTTGTCATTCACATCGCTCCCGGCGGGCCTGTTGAGCAGGTGATCGCAACTCTGAGCGGTGTTGGCGGAGACATTACCGAGCGCGTGACTCGAACCGGTTCAGGCGAAGTCATCGAGCAGCTCGATCAGCAGCTCGGTGTCGAGGCCAGCGGAATCACCAGCAAGTACCGAGGTGCGCAGGGGCTCGACCCCGAGTTTATCGAGGAACTGGAAAAGCGGTTTGGATTTGACAAACCGCTGCATGTGCGGTTCATCCAGACGATTAGAAACTACATTTTTTTCGATTTCGGGGACAGTTTCTTCCGCGATCAGAGCGTCATCGACTTGGTTCTCGACAAGATGCCGGTATCCATCTCGCTCGGCCTTTGGACAACGCTGCTGGTTTATCTGATATCAATTCCCTTAGGAGTGATCAAAGCGACGCGGGATGGCACGCCGTTTGACGGCTGGACAACAATTTTCCTGATCATCGGCACTGCGATCCCCGGGTTTCTGTTTGCAGTGTTTCTGCTGGTCATCTTTGCCGGCGGCAGCTATCTTGACTGGTTTCCACTGTCCGGACTGGTCTCTGACAATTGGGAGGAACTGGCGTGGTTTGACAAAGCCGTCGACTATTTCTGGCACATCACGCTGCCTGTGATTGCCATGGTGATCGGTGGATTCGCCGGTCTCGCGATGCTCACCAAAAACTCCTTTCTTGATCAGATCAATCAGCAGTATGTCCTGACTGCGCGCGCCAAGGGGGTCGCGGAACGGCGCGTGCTTTATGGACACGTCTTCCGCAATGCCATGCTGATAGTAATTGCTGGATTCCCGGGCGCTTTTGTCAGCATTCTATTCACCGGATCGCTGCTGATCGAGATCATCTTCTCGCTGGACGGACTGGGGCTGCTGGGATTTGAAGCCGCGTTCAATCGGGATTACCCCGTGATGTTCGCGACACTGTATTTTTTCTCCCTGCTGGGCCTTCTGATGAATCTGCTGGGTGACCTGATGTACACCATTGTCGACCCGCGCATCGATTTTGAGTCTCGGGAAACCTAATATGACGGAACATCAGTCACCTGCGACAGACCGGTTTCTAGGGATGGAAATCTCGCCGCTCTCGCGGCGGCGTCTCGACAGTTTCCGCGCCAATCGCCGCGGCTACTGGTCGCTTTGGGTTTTCTTGGTTCTGTTCATCATTGCGCTATTCTCCGAATTCGTCGCCAACGACAAGCCGTATCTTGTCAGCTACGCGGACGAATTCTACTTTCCAATACTCAAGCCCTACCCGGAAACCGCGTTTGGCGGTGAATTCTCCACGGAAGCGGACTATAAAGACCCTTATGTTCAGGAACTCATTGAAAGTGACGGCTGGATGCTGTGGCCGCTGATTCCCTTCAATCATCGCACTGTCGCCTGGGACCTCCCGTCGCCGGCGCCGTCACCACCCGATGGGGTGCACTGGCTTGGCACGGATGATCAGGCCAGAGATGTGGTGGCGAGACTGCTGTACGGATTTCGGATTTCGGTGCTGTTCGGATTCACGCTCACTGTCATCAGCGCCATCATCGGCGTGGCCGCCGGGGCTGTGCAGGGATTTTTCGGCGGGTGGATTGATTTATTGTTTCAGCGGTTTATTGAGGTTTGGGCCGGACTGCCGACACTGTACTTATTGATCATACTGGCGAGTGTGGTGGAACCGAATTTCTGGTGGCTGCTGGGGCTGCTCCTGCTATTCTCATGGATGGGATTTGTCGGCGTGGTGCGCGCGGAGTTCCTGCGGGCTCGGAACTTTGACTACATCACCGCGGCGCGGGCATTGGGCATCTCCAATACCCGAGTCATGTTCAAGCACGTCCTGCCGAATGCGCTGGTGGCGACAATCACGTTCATGCCGTTCACATTGGCGGGCTCGGTCACCGTGCTGACCTCACTGGATTTCCTCGGCATAGGATTGCCGCCGGGCTCCGCGTCACTGGGTGAGCTGCTGGCGCAGGGCAAAGCGAATCTGCAGGCGCCCTGGCTGGGTCTGACGGGATTTTTTGTGATCTTGATCATGCTCAGCCTGCTGATGTTCATCGGTGAGGCGGTGCGCGACGCCTTTGATCCCAGAAAGACTGCGAAGTGACTGTGAGCACAAAGATTCAGAATCGATCGCCGCCCCTGGTGGAAGTCCGCGATCTGTCGGTGTCGTTCAGGACAGTGGCAAGTGTCACCCACGCGGTCAGGAATATTTCGTTCAATGTCAAACAAGGTGAGACACTGGCGATCGTCGGCGAAAGCGGCTCCGGCAAGTCGGTCTCGGCGCTTTCGATCACCCAGCTTCTGCCCTATCCGACGGCCTACCATCCGAGCGGAAGCATCGCGTATGAAGGACAGGAGCTGATGGGCGCGCCGCGCAGCGTGCTCGAATCCTACCGCGGCGACAAGATCGGCATGATCTTTCAGGAACCCCAGACCTCGCTCAATCCGCTGCATACCATCTCCAAGCAGATCAGCGAATCTCTGATTCTGCACCGCGCGATGAGCAAGGCGGATGCGAGAGATCGGTCACTGGAACTGCTTGAGCTGGTGAAGATTCGGAACGCGAAGCAGCGGCTTGACGCGTATCCGCATCAGCTTTCCGGCGGTCAGCGCCAGCGCGTCATGATCGCCATGGCGCTTGCCAATGAGCCGGGACTGCTGATTGCCGATGAGCCCACCACCGCGCTTGATGTAACGATCCAGGCAGAAATACTCAAGCTGCTTTTGGACCTTCAGCAGCAGCTGGGCATGTCGATGCTGCTCATCAGCCATGATCTCAACATTGTGCGCAAGCTGGCTGATCGCATCTGCGTGATGCGGCGGGGCAGGTTTGTTGAGACTGGCGCAAAGTCTGAAATATTCGATGCTCCGCAGCACGACTACACAAAGATGCTGCTGGCGGCGGAGCCATCGGGCACGGGCGGACAGCCTGCCGCTTCCGCGCCGGTGGTGGCTGAGCTTGACTCGCTCAGAGTCTGGTATCCCATTCGCAAAGGGGTGCTGCGCCGCGTGGTGGATCATGTCAAGGCGGTCGATGATGTCAGCATCACCATCCGCGCCGGCGAGACAGTCGGAGTGGTTGGCGAGTCGGGTTCCGGCAAGACATCGCTTGCGCTCGCAATGCTGCGCCTGATCTCCAGCCGCGGCAGCATCCGCTTTGCCGGGGAGGAGATTCAGGGCCGGACGACGAAAGAGCTGCGGGAGATGCGAAAGAGCATGCAGATTGTGTTTCAGGACCCCTACAGCAGCTTGAGTCCCAGAATGACCATTGCTGAAATCATTGCAGAGGGCCTGAAAGTTCATCATCAGGAGATGACCAAAACGGAACGAGATGAGCGGGTAATTGAGGTGCTGGAGGAAGTGGAGCTGGATATCGACACCCGTCATCGGTATCCGCATGAGTTTTCCGGCGGTCAGCGACAGCGGATCGCAATCGCAAGGGCGGTGATTCTCAAGCCCAGGTTTGTGGTGCTGGATGAGCCGACTTCGGCGCTGGACCGCTCCGTGCAATCACAGATCATTGAGCTTTTGAGAGACCTCCAGCAAGCTCATTCGCTGGCGTATGTCTTCATCAGCCACGATCTCTCGGTTGTTCGGGCGATGTCAAGCTCCGTTGTTGTGATGCAATTCGGGCGCGTTGTTGAGCAGGGGCCGACTGAGCAGATCTTCAACCATCCGCACGATCCCTACACCAAAGCGCTGATCAGCGCGGCCATGGATCTGGAGCCGATCGACGCTGGAATCGATCTGCCGGACTGAATTCGCGCCTTCGGCTTGCCGAATCGTCAGTCGGGTTAGTGTACAATGCTTTGATAGAATAAGTGATTGACACGCTATCGAAGACGCGCCCTGACATCTTCGAAGCGAAAAAAAATAACATTCAGGGACTATTGAGTTTCAAAACCCTTGAGGAGGTAGTCAACTATGGATGACCAATTAGGAGCTCTAGTAGTAATCTTCACCGAGTTTTACTATTGGCTTACGGTTGTCATCATGTTCTTGATTCACATTGGCTTCTGTATGTATGAAGTGGGGGCGTCACGCCGCAAGAACCACATCCATACATTGATGAAGAACACAATGCTGATTCCGCTGGTGACAATCACATTTTTCTTCTTCGGCTGGTGGATTTACTTTGCCTTCCCCAACGGGCCTGGCATCACCGGCGGTCTGGTGGAATCACCCCACGCGGAACCCTGGAGCCAGCTGATGGGCGCTCACATGGGTGCCGGCGCGGATGGCTGGGAGCGCATCAACGGTGTGTTCTGGGCTGCGTTCCTGCTGTTTTCCTGGACTGCGGCATCGATCGTGTCCGGTTCTGTGATTGAGCGAATTCAATCCGGCGGGTTCTGGATTCTGGCAGTGGCCATTGGTTCGGTCTTCTGGATCATCGATGCTGCCTGGGGCTGGCATGCAGGCGGCTGGATGGTTCAGCTGCTCGGCTATCACGATGCCTACGCCTCCGGTGTGATTCATGCGATTGCAGGCGGTTTCGCCTTGGGTGTGCTGTTTGTGCTGGGGCCCCGAATCGGCAAGTTCGCTTCCGATGGAACGCCCCGCAACATCAACCCGAGAAACCCGTGGCTGGTTGCAATCGGACTCTTTCTGATCTATACCGGATTCTGGGGATTCTATGTCGCGTGCAACGTTCCGATCTGGGATGTCCAGGACGGTGATGGCGTGTTCTTCTCAGCCACCAACATCTATCTCGGTCCGACGACGCTGAGCGCGATCACGCTCAACTTCCTGATGTCACTGTCCGGCGGACTGCTGGCCGGTTACTGGATCTCGAAGGGCGATGCTTTCTGGACTTATTCATCGGGTCTCGCCGGCATCATTGCCGCATCTGCAGGCAATGACCTGTATCACCCGATCCAGGCCATGTTCATCGCCATTGTTGGTGTGATCTTCATGTACAAGATGCACTACTATGTGGAACGCCGGTTCAAGATTGATGATGCAGTCGGCGCAGTTGCGGTTCACGGCTATGCCGGATTCTTCGGCGTGGTGATCTGCGGCTTCATGCTTTGGGGATATCCTTCCTCACCCGATGTAAGCTTCGCAGCGATCAATCCAATCGGACAGATCATCGGTGCGATCATCATGTTCGGTGTGCTTGGATTCCTGCCGGGCTGGATCATCGCAAAGATTCTGAACGGTCTAGGCATTCTGCGGATTCCGCCGTCTGTTGAGATTGCCGGTCTGGACACTGGCACCCAGGAGATGATCGATGCCGAGGAAGCGGCGATCGTTGAAGCAGAAAACGCTGCCAAGAGCGGCTGACATTAGAATTGGAGGTAATTTGATATGACTACAGGCGATTTTACGGACTGGGCAGGCACCATTGCCGACATCGGTCCGATCTATCCCTTTGTAGGAACCGAGTTTCTGTTAGTGATCGCGGGTCTCGTTTTCTGGGTTGCCTGGCACATCGCTCAACTGAAGGGCGAGTCGGCCAGGCTGAAGGAAGAGGACGACAAGTACAGTTAACGGAACTGGTTGGCTGCGTCAGATCTGAAGTCTGACCAGCCTCTACGACAATTTGAGAATCCCCTGTCGGGCTTCGCTCGGCAGGGGATTCTTGTATGCGGTGTTTGGAGTCTTCGGCTTGAAGAATTGATCAGGTCTGCCGGTTCGCGGTGAGGCGGTCGATCGCCCACTGCGGGTCGCTGTCGCTTGGGAAAACTGGGTAGTGGACTGCCTCAATTTTTCCGTCATCTGCTATCAGGGTAACCCGTTTCATGAGTTGCATTCCGTCAACTGAGAATGTTGGGATGCGCAAGGCGGTGCAGAATTCCAATTGCTCATCACTCAATACGGGGAAGGGCAGACTGAGGCGTTCAGCCATCTCCTTCTGGTAATCCGTTGACTGAGCGCTGATTCCGAACACCTTCGCATCCAGTGAAAGAATCTCATCATGGCGGTCTTTGTAGGCGAGGCTTTGCGGGGTGCATCCTCTGGCACCTGGTATGTTGTCCCAGCCATCCGGCAGTGCGACGCCTGGCACTCCGGTCATCGGGTAGCAGTAGATCACTGACTTACCGCTGACAGCAGCCAGATTGATTCTGTCTGCGATGGTTGAATTGAGAGCAAGGTTTGGCAGTGGCGTTCCAGGCAGATGATCACAGGCTCCGTCATCGACTGGAACGGGAAGGTTCTCAGGCAGGGATTCGTAGGATTGCGGCATTGCAGTCAGAGTTAAATTGGTGCGAGCATAGAAACGTCGGATTCGAATTGTATCCGCTGCTGAATTCGAGTGGGCAGGGATACCCAAGAGAGCAAAATGTCATGTTTTGGTTTCTTTACAATTCGAACCAATTCACTAGAATCTTTTCAATAAAGGTGATTTAATTTTAATCAACACAACAAAATAGTTGTGTTGCATTTGGATTGAATTTCATTCCAATTGACTCTGCCGAGTTTATTCCCGGTGGGCGCGGTTGTATAAACGCTAAAGTTTCGAGTGTAATTTCTTTGATTCCGAATTTGATTAAACTTACTGATTGGCATTCGTACTATGTATTGCCGCCTGGCATACATAGAGCAACGCTTGAAGAAATTAAGGAAAGATTTGCTACTACCTCTCATCGAATGCATCTGTTCAGAGGCTTTCGCTTGGGTTGTGAGTCATTAGTAGTTGCGGGTTGCCAAAGAATTTATCTTGATGGTAGTTTTACTACATCCAAGAATCATCCGAATGATTTTGATGTCTGTTGGGACCCTCGAGGTGTCGAATCTACTAAGGTTGACGCCATTTTATTGGATGAATCAAATCGACGAGCTTCGCAAAAGCAGAAATATTTCGGAGAATTTATTGCTATCAAATGTCAATTCGGCATGAATATTTTAGATTTCTTTCAATTTGACCGTCAAACTGGGGAACGCAAAGGAAATTTATTGCTTGATTGAAAAATTTGGTGAAGTCATAAAAGGAGGGAATGGATGATCAAAAACGAACGACAATTCAAAATCACACGATCCCTACAAAATCGATTCAGATCAGCGATAGATGATTTTGATCTGAATGCTGAAATAGAGTTAGGTGTGGACCCGCTTATCGCAAAATTGAGTTTAGACCAACTGAAAACTGAATATGAAAAGTTGAGTGAACAAATTGAAGAATATGAAAATTTGACATCCGGCAATCAAGCTGAAATTTTGGTGAGCTCAATTCGAGATTTGCCAGAAGCATTGATAAAAGCAAGGATCATTCGCGGTTGGACTCAAGCAGACCTAGCTAGCAATCTGAATCTTAAGGAGCAACAGATTCAACGTTATGAAGCCGAAGACTACAGTATCGCCAATTTAGCAACGATGATGAACGTAGCTAATGCACTGGAGTTGGACTTGTCGAATTTCGCAGTCTTGGCAGTCCGGCCAACTGAACCTACAGAATTTCCGATCAATGAAATGTACAAGCGAGGTTGGTTTGAAGATTTTTCGGGGACATTGCATCAAGCAAGACATGAATATAAGGACTTGGTTGAGAAATTTTTCTTTCGATCCGGTTATAGTCCCGATCAACTTGTTAAGAACAGACAAAGATTTCGTTCTGGTTCCAAGTCGGATGAAAAGGCACTTATGGCATGGCAGGCGAGAGTTGTTGGCTTAACCAAGTATCAAACAGTGTCGAAAGACTTCGCGAAGGAAGCACTCACAGCCGAGTGGTTTCGAGAACTAGCAAAATTGAGTCAATATGATGAAGGCCCTCTAATGGCACGAGAGATGTTGCGAAATAATGGAATTTACTTTGTAATTGAGCGACATCTGCCACAAACCTATTTAGATGGCGCGGCAATACGTCATCCAGAAGAAAAATTACCGATTGTTGCCATAACCGTCAGACATGACAGGCTTGATAATTTTTGGTTCGTACTCTTTCACGAACTAGCGCATATATGTCTTCATTTCGATGAATCCGAATCCGAGGATTTTTTTGATGATTTGGATTTCCATGATTTAGATGAATTGGAAAAAGAAGCAGATGAATTTGCGTTGGAAAATCTGCTACCAAACAGATTCTGGAATAATTGTTTATCTCGATTCAGTTTGGATGGAGATTCCGTACGAGAAGAGGCTAGCCAGTTTAATGTTCACACGTCAATCGTCGCCGGGCGAATAAGGCATGAGCGAAACGATTACTCGATACTGAATGACACTATTGGTCACACAGAAGTGTCTAGAATTTTCCAAGTCGATTGATAGTCTATGTACATGCCGATATTAAAATGGCGTCAGGGAGAATATCTTGCCCTTGAGCAACTCGAAAGCAATATCAAAAGCAAAGTGCTTCCACTTGTAGAAATTCCACCCATAGAGTGGGATTTCGAAAACAATAAGATTGCAAAATCCATTGATGAGCACCTGAAACCATTTTCGAAAAGATTAGACAAAAAATGGAAAAATCGAGTCGCATGTATAGACTTGCACTGCCTTGAACAAACAGCTTATATGAAAAATGGAATTCATCCTTTGAAATATGTATTTCAAGATGTAAGGAAAGTGAATGGTCGTGTGTTTCCAGTGACTGGCTTAACGAGAATTGATTCTTATCAGAAAGCAGTTAAATCAATAGTTAATCAAGATAAAAATGGAGTGTGTATTCGACTAGAATTCAACGATTTAATAAGGCCAAACTTGCGAATGAATTTAGACTCATTGGTGAATTACCTAAAAATTAGTTTATCTGATGTGGATCTTGTTTTGGATTTGGGAGCACCAAATTTTGAGCCTATAGATCTGTTTGCCAATTTAATTCGAAACTCTGTGAAAAAACTTCACCAAATCGGGCGGTACCGTTCATTCACAATTGCAGCCACAAGTTTCCCTGAATCAATGGGAAAATTGAAACAGGGTGTCAACTATCTGAATAGATTAGAGTGGCATTTTTTTTTGGAATATTGTTCTAAATTGAAATCTAGTGAGCAACTGCTAAACTTTGGAGATTATTGCATCGCTCATCCAAAACTATTGCGGTTAGACATGAGAATCGTCTCGCCATCAGCAAGTTTGAGGTACACAACAGACGATGCGTGGTGGATATATAAAGGAACCAATGTCAGAAAATTTGGGTTGAAGCAGTATCGGGACATTTGCGAGAATCTTGTGAATTCCGGATACTACTTCGGGCGACAATATTCCGCCGGTGATCAGTACATTTGGGACTGCAGCTGCCTGGCGGCATCTACAGGAAATCTGACGACTTGGCGGCGCGTCGCCACCAATCACCATATAACGAAAGTCGTTAATGACTGCGCCAGTTTTCCCGGTTTCTAAGTACCGTACACACAGTCTTCCGAACCATCTTCTCATCGACCTCTTCAAGTAACTTGCCGTATAGGGTGGACTTGGACTGTCGAAGTTCTGAGCCAGAAACACCATTAGCTTTCAACATTTCAACCACTTCATCTCGCCACAGCAACTTTACAACGGATGCAGTTTCAACGTTCGTATTCGGTTTTCCAGAACGAATGGTGTTTAGAATAAGCCCTCCTCGTTTTCCCTGAATTACTGATATGAGACGCCACCATTCTGGAACCATTCTCACAATGTCATTGTGGAAACTTTGAGCAAACACCAAAGTTACCCTGTCAAAATAGAGATTGTAGACTCTCGCTTGGGATGGAAGTCTCAAGAGGGTGTCTTGCGGTGACTTTATTTCAATACCATGTAGGCTTCTGTTCACCACAGCAATATCTATTCTTGCTTCTCCGTGATCAAGCCCTAATTCGTCAATTACACGGCTACTGCTTTGCTTGTGGTAGTAATCAAGTAAATTCGAATGAACTGCTTTTCGAATTCTTTTCTCATTGATGCGACTGACTTCGGAATTTTTCATTCGGCTGTTGGCTAAGCTGTTTTTCGAAAGATGTGTGTTGGACCGAATGCGCTAACCAGTTTATGTGACACATTCTGCATTCGGTTGAGCATTGTGGCGCGATTTTCAGACTCTATAGAATGATCATTAGCCTCTGTTTGTCAAATTGAGTTTTGAGTCTCGGCGGCAGCGTGAAAAACTCAGTATGTAACTCAGTAAAAAAAGCCAAAGCAACTGTCTCCAATACTAACTGTGTTTTTGGGAGTATTTTACAGGGTTAGTTTGGGACGGAATCTGGGGTATTTCCTTGAAAGCTTGAAATTGGGACTTGTACGAGTCGCGTTGGCAGCAGATCTTCTCAAGTTCCAGAGCAGAATCTCTGTTTAAGTTGCTGGTTCAAGGCCACAGTGTGTTCTCGGCAAGTGCGTGTTGCAACTGATCAATAGACCACACATCGATCCCGTCCTCGGTCCGGAAAGAGCGTTTGCCACCGTAGACGAGTATGCGCCGCGCAACTCTGGAAAGTTTCGCTATTTCCCGAAGTCCCGTCAGCATGCGGGTGTGATAGCGGGGCTGTGACTTGACTTCAAGCGCCATGAATTCGCTATGGCGACGCAGCAGGAAGTCGACCTCGGTGCTGTTCGCTGGATGCGGCGCCCAGTAGTTCAGTTCGTCGAACAGCTCGCGGTCTTCTGCGTGCGCTCGCAAGAGATGCAATACCCAGCCTTCCAGAAGGGTGACGCGTTCTTCGGGTGCGATCGGTCCGTGCAGCTTCTTCACCCCGCGAACCAGTCCGGGATCGACCCAGTAAAGTTTTGGATGGCGACGCTCGCGCGACCGCAGCTGAGGCTGAAAGGCTGGAAGGCGGTACGAGATCAGAGTGTCCTCAAGGATGTTCAAAAAGCCCTGCACGGTCGTACGCGCGACACCGCAGTCGCGTGCAATGCCGGAGATATTGACGACTTGACCATGGTAGAGAGCGGCAACTGGCAGGAAACGTGCGAAACCTGGAAGGTTTCGCACCAATCCCTCTGCTCGAATCTCTTCGCGAAGATAATGCTGAACGTAGCTCTGGAGCACAGGATGCCGTTCCTTGGCAACCCAGACCAGGGGAATCGTTCCCGCATCAAGGACAGAATCAAGGTTGAAGTCGTCGCCAAGCTCGGCTGGTGTCAGCGGATGCATCGTTCTATGCAATGCCCGACCGGCGAGCAGGTTGACACCAGATGCTTTGAGCTTTCTCGCGCTCGATCCCAACAGGGCGAAGTTGATTCGTCGATCCTCAATGTGTCGGTACACTTCGTTGAGTAAATTTGGCAGTCGCTGGATCTCGTCAACAACCACCCAGCCACCAGGTGGTGATGACTGGATATCCGCGGCAAACAGGCTGGGATCGAAGAGATAGTCTTGATATCGAGCCTCATCAAGAAGGTCGATATACGTTGCATCGGGGTATTGTTTTCGCGCCCAGGTGCTTTTTCCAACCCCGCGTACTCCGAGGAGAAAGAAGCTCTGCGAGGGCGGGCGGATCAATCGAGGATAAGTCTTCTCTGGCATGATATCGTCATATTTCAAAGAAAAATGATATCAAGCTGTCATTGTAGCACTGGCAGAACAGAGATTTCGCACACCTTGAAATGATGTCAGCCGATTCAGTGTTCATCCGTCAATGGTTGCCGGTTGAATCAGACAAGAGCTGGACGATTGCAGAATGCTGGATAAAGCCTTTGATCATACTGGGGTTTCGAGAAATTTCAAATTGATGAGGATTCCAATGCCACTTGCGTAATGGCGACAGGATGAACACTCGAAGTCGTTTTCGAGGCGATAAGAATGGTGAAAAAATCGAGTTGCAGGAATATATATGCCTATCAGTGCAGGTATGGATTCGTCGTTCCTGTTTCGTGTGGGTTGTCAAATGTGGAAGGAGTTGCTCGAGAAAGAAACATGTCATCCTTTGGTTTTGCCGACTTTATACTCATCCATGGAGATGTGTCCAATTCTGTCATTGAATCTTGATACCAGTCAAAAAGAAGTTTCAACCGGTCTAGCTGAAGTTTACGCCATTTGTGCGCGTCGGCTGTCGAGCCCTTAGTCGCATTCTTCCATTTTTCCTGAAATAGCTCACCGATTACATACTCAATGGCAGCCATTGGAGTAACAAACAAAGTTGGAAGCCTTGGAATTGAAAGTGAATTTGGAAATGGCGGATCGGCAGATTCGCCAAGAATTTGAGTATGGAAATAACAACCTGGTGAATTGTGGGTGCCTAACTCGAAGCGCAACATAGAGATAGGGGCGGCACTGTCGCCAACTTCGTACAGCTCAACTTTCGTGGAAGCGATCCCGCAAAATCTGATTTTGCGACTAGATTTCTTTCTTTGGGGTTTATCTGTTGGAGATACATCCCAAACTCCTGTAAAGACTGCATATATTTCTTGTCCCTTTATCTTGGTTGGAATTGTGTGCAGTGGGTCCAGTTCCAGCCTAAGTTTGCTTTCCTTGGCGGCCTTTGAAAGCCCTTTGATGCTGTCCTCGAACTCAAATAGAGACCAAATGTACTTGTCGTCTAGGAAATCCGCTGCGATTCTGTGCAAAATTTGAACTTCGCGAACAAAATCAATAATTGGAAACTGCAAGCCGGGCATGCTAATTCAGTATGCCTCACTACCGGTGATCGACATCTAGACTTCTCAAATTAAGGGGATTTACAATCGCCAGCAAATCGGGATTATTTTTGACATCATTTATCTCAATTCGAGGTGAATTCGCCAATGCAGGCCAATGATCAAGTTGCAGTCGCACTACTTCAGCTGTGGAAAAAAAGCGCTCTTTCGGTTGCAGAAATTGATCCAGGCAAACCATAGCCGGATAGGGTGTCTTTGAGTTCAGTTTTTCGCCCGCGAGTTCGTTCAGGGCGCTCCTCAGCTGTCCATTGGAGTATGAGTTAGGCGCCAAATCCCATAGATAATGCCAAATTGCGCTTCGCCACCACCTTTCTCCAAGAAAGCCAGACAGCAATCCTGAGTAGCGCAACGAATTCAAATCTTTTGCCAATTGACTGTCGCCACTCATAACTCGGCGAAACTCCTGAACGGAAACCTGAAGTTCAGCTGCGACCCGATGCTGGTTCCACAGAAAACTGGGATACGGCATCACTTGATGAAGAAGCCATCGAACCAACTGAATCTGATGTTTGCCTGTGGAAAATTCAATGACAGGGGGATGGTAGTCTCTAATCCTATCCCAGCAAAGGTCAGTCAATTCGCTGTCATCCTGCAGTCCAAGAACACTCATCAATTTTTCCAATGAGTCGCCGTTGGTCGCGGGCCAGTTGAACTGAAGTTCTTTCATGGCTTCAGCGAGGATGATCATCTGCTCAAATCGGCGCGGCTCATCTTTAGAAAACACCCATTCCAGGCAATTGCGCTGTGCAATGACGTGCTGTGCAGTTGAACTGGGCAGGTTTCCGCGAATGCTGTCAAGGTTTGATGTTTGGACAGCGAATGCTGTTACATGCTCGGGGGCATCGGATTCGTCAACCCACTCTCGCAGGATTGCCGCCAACGATCCTCCTGTTCTTGGCTTTGTGGAAATGCAGCCGAGAGCCTCTCGTTGCGACCCGTTGTTCATTTCATGGTCGATGAGAACCAGATCTGAGTCGATTATGTCGGATTGAGTGATCTCCTCCGGATGGCGCACGCGAACATTCGCGAAGCGATTGAGTCCCGCCGCTGTGGTGTTGTGACTTTCTTCAGAGGCTCCATTGACTACAACAATGCAGATTTTCTTGTCTGTTGTATTCATCATTGGAAATCACTCGAAAATCAAAAGCTGAGCGCAGTTCAGCAACTGCGGAAATATGGACGGCTGGGAGTCGCGCTGCCACCAGTCACCATATAACAAAAGTTGACAATAATTGTGGCAGTTTCCTCGTTTCAAAGTACAGCACACACGATCATTCGAATGATCTTCTGATCTGTCTCAGAACGTAAATTCCCGTTTATGGAAACTTGGGTTGTTGGAGATCAGATCTGGATGCTCAATTGATTCTCAACAGACCAACCACTTGATTTCGCGACAGCGGCTTTGCGAGGAATGAGCGAAATTTCAACTCATGTGTTTGGTATTCCAGAAGAAATGTTTTTCGGGATCAATCTCCCATCTTCACTTAGCTGCAGAAATCTGATGCCACCATTCGGGAGCTATAGACACGAATTCGCTGGATGGACTTTGAGCAAACTCCAATCTTATCTGATCAAAAAGATTGGCAAATGTTACCCCGGAATGGAAGACTTGAGAGGTCTTCTCGCGGTGATTTTGCTTTTATGCCTTGCTGGCTGCATCTTATTCCGGTGCTCCAATGATTCTGATGCTGCCTTCGCACTCATCCTGAGGTCAAATGGAAATTGAATCCAAGTGATCCACTGCGATTCTGTGCAAGGCTCGATTTTCGCGGATAAGATTGAAAAGTAAAAGCAATGAACCAGTCTGCTCATTCAAAATCCGCTTTTTTCAGTCCTCAGTTTCGATTCGATCGACATCGAGGGGATCTACAATCGCCATTAGAGCAGGGCTCTTCTTGACATCTTCTACCTCAATCCAAGGTGGTTCTGCCAATGCAGGCCAGTAATCGAGCTGGAGTTGCACAGTATTTTTGATGGATGCAAAAATCTGCTTCGGCTGCAGATTCTGATCCAGGCCAAGCAGGCCGTGGTCGCGTTCGACACGTTCCAACGTTTCACCCGCCCGCTTGCTTGCGCCATCCGGTATCTGTCCTCTGTAGTGAGGGGGTCTCGTCAGATTACACACGTAATCCTCCATAGCGCCTCGCCACCACCTTTCACCGAGAAAGCCAGACAGCAGTCCTGAGTAGCGCATCGAGTCCAGGTCTTCGGCCAGCTGGCTGCCGCCTTTCGTCACTCGACGAAATTCTTGAACCGTAATTTGAAGTCGGGCTGCGGCCCAGTACTCGTCCCCCAGAAAGCTGCAATACGGCATGACCTGATGCAGCAGCCATCGGACGACCTGAATCTGAAATCTGCCCGCGGACATCTCGACCACAGGAGGAAGGTAGTCTCGAACTTCGCGCCAGCATCGGTCAGTCCATGAATTTTCGTCCTTCAATCCGAGAACGCTCTTCAATTTCTCTGAGGATTCGACATTGGTTTTCGGCCAGTCGAATTGAAGTTCTCGAATGGCTTGCGCGAGGATGATCATCTGTTCGAATCGGCGCGGCTCATCTGTCGGGAACACCCATTCCAAATTACTGCGTGATGCGATGACGTGCTGCGCAGTGGCGCTGGGCAGACCTCGGCGCATCTGATCGATAAGTTCGGTATGAAGACAAAAAGCCGTTATGTGCCTGGGGTCGTCGGATTCGTCAGCGTACTCCCGCAGGACCGCCGCTAATGAGATGCCTGTTTTCGGTACTGTGGGAATGTAGCTGAGGGCATTCTGTTCCTGTTCGTTTGTCAACCTATGGTCAATAAGAACCAGGTCTGAATCGAATACGTCAGACTGAGTGATTTCCTCTGGTTGGCGGATAACGACATTCGCATAGTTTGCGAGTTTTGTATCTGCAGTGTTACGTACACTGTCAGAGGTTCCATTAACTACAAGGATGGAGCTACTTTTAATGCTTGAATTCATTTTCGATAACTATTCTAAAAAATGAACTTTAGCCAGAATTGCAAGAGAATCAAGAAGCTAAACAAAGAAAACAGTTTTTCTGCGACTTTCAAACAAAGTTCGTGTGATGGTCGGCCCCACTTTTGCTTTGAACCTCCGTTCAACTTTTTCAAGTCATACAGCTAACCTTAACTTTAAATTCACTAAGTGTGAAAAAACTTGGATTGACTCAATAGTTTTACTTCTACCCCAATTTCACATCGCTCTCCATATTTCATACATCGCTTAGCGTATGCCGAGGTTCCACTCGCATACGGATAGACAACATAGTCATCGTGTCTTGGTACAGCGAGAAACTTTGTTGAATTCTTTTTTGAACCGGGAGGATAAAGACTAGCTCGATGCACATTTGTCGTGAGTTCTTTCCCTGAGAGTTTCTTGAAGTTGTTTGAATCACTGTCCAATAGTGCTCCAACGACATTCAATACCATTTGTGCACCAATATGTTCCAAGTGCCAACTCCCATTTTCAATTCGCCATTGATATTTTGAACCCCCCTTTTGTTTTGCTTGGCGGTCGGCTTCATTGTTCAATTTTTGAGTAATCTGTTTCTTAAGTGCCATGATTTCAGGTTGATTGTAAGTTGTGTCATTGGATTTCTTCAGTTCCTTGAACTGTTTGGAAACTTTACTGAGTTCAATTAAATCTTCCTTTGATAGATGCACTCCCCACTTGTTTTCGTAGTCGAGCAGATTTTTTTTGATCAAGCCAACTTGCTTTTCATCTGTAATCTGAACTCCATATTCAAGATTGGAACTTAATGAAGAGTGAGTGAGGTTTCCAGATGTAACGATAGCGGTGTGTTGATCGGCAATATAAACTTTAGCGTGTAGTTCGGGCAAATGTTTCACTACAGTGTCTGGGAAATTCTTAGAAAATATTTCAATAGCCTCTACATCGAGAGAACCGTACATCAAACTATCTGCGTTAATGTCTGTGAATATCCTGAATTTTTTGGAGTGATGTTTATTACCTACTGTTGTCAATAGTTGAAGTGCTTCTTTGGTTATGTACGGCGATACAATTAGAGCTTCTTGGTCAATTTGTTTCAGAAACTCAATGAATGCGTCATCCCAAGGAGAGGTGATTAACTTCAATTTCATGGGATAGTCGCAGTATGAGAGAAATTTTAAAATTTTTAGTCAAATTGGTGCATAAGTCCTAACAAGATTACGGGAAATCCGCCATAGTTATGTGTTGCAGTCCATTGAATAATGTTGATTTGGTCTTGTACTCAACTATTTGATTTGAAGCCAAGATTCATATTCCCCAATGATCCTTCAAATAGTTGATTAAATCATCTCCAAATAGTTGGTCTGTTCGATTTCCTAAACGGACCCAGAAATCAGTCTGCGTTTTGTTATTTGAGGAAGATGAAAAAACGGGTTTAGCGGAGGCGGCTACATCCACTCGGCAAACATCTTTGGAGTCTATCTGTTCAAACGAAATTCGGCACAATGTTGCAGTATGGGATCCTAACCCAAGTTTAACATCTGGTGACCTAAGCTGCTGAAAATAAAAAACAAAAAAATCCCGATGGCACTACAAAGTCGCCTTCGGGGAATATTGTGCAGCCGGCGGGCGCCGGCCGGGAGAGTTCAGATGACGGTCTTCTGCAGGCGCTTGGGCGGCGGTGCGACACCCATGGCCTCGTAGAGCGCGGCCTGATCGGCGTCGGCGCGGGCGGTCTTGCGCAGGTGCAGCGTGCGCCCGTCTTCGCGCTGGAACGAGGTGGTCGTGCGGGTGATTCCGGCCAGCTCCTGGCGGACGGTCGTCCAGCTGTCGTGCCAGCCCCGGCGGTCCCGCATCCGCGTGCGCAGCACGCAGACCGCCTGGTAGGCCAGCACCGAGATCAGCAGATGGCCGTCGGCGCGGCGTTTTTTCTGGTGAAACACGGGCCGCAGGCCCAGCTCCGACTTCAGGCAGCGGAACACCGACTCGACCTGGGTCAGCGTCATGTAGGTGCGCCACAGCGTCTCGGCGTCCCAGGCCAGGATGCTGCTGCGCAGGCAGTAGACCCCCGGGTGCGTGGCCATGGAGCCGTCCTGCGGCTGCCATTCCCAGTCTATTTCCCGCACCCGCTCGCCGGCCCCGTCGGTGATGTAGCTGAGCTGGTAGTGGCGCGCCACGCGCGAGTTGCGGGCGCTGAGCCGGCCGACGCGCTTCTCGACCTGCGCCAGCCTGCTGTGCGCCTTCGGCTTTTTCAGGGATTCATTGATCTTTCCAAGGCCCTTCTCGAAGCGCTTGCGGAAGCGGTCGATGATGCCGCTCTCCTTCTCGGCCCGGGCCTCGGAATAGCAGCGCAGATACGCCTCCTGATGCGTGCCGCCGCCGTCGTCCGCCAGCTCGATGACCTCGCGGTAGAAGCGCACCTCGGCGCCGCCGGCGCTCAGCAGCGTCTGCGCCCCGTCGCCGGGCTCGAACTCGCGCCGCTTCTCGCGCGACACCACCAGATGCTGGTAGCCGTTCTGTCTCAGCCACTTCAGGTTGTCCTCGGTGGCGATGCCGCGGTCCATCACCACCACCGCGCCCCGGGCCGCGCCCAGCTCCGCCAGCATCGCGCCCAGGGTCCTGCACTCGCCGATGTTGCCGGCCAGCACCCGGCTCCGCATGACGAAGCCGGCGGCGTCCACCGCCAGCGCCAGGGTCAGCAGCGGGCAGTCGCTGCGCTTCTCCTTGGAGCGGCCGCGCGCGGCGCCCTCCATATCCGCCATGCGGCCCTCGAAGTAGGTGTTGGTGAGATCGTAGAACGCGATCGTCGGGGTGAGGCCGAACAGCTCGCAGGCGCGCCCGTGGACGTGTTCCTCGATGGCGTCCTGATGCCTCAGAAGCTGGTCCGAGGCGCGGTACAGGCCCATCTCGCTCAGGGCCCCGAAGTCGATGTCCAGCATCTCGCCCAGCGCGCTGGACTTCCTGAGCCACTGGCAGGTCCGGCGCTCCGAGCCCGGCGCCAGCATGCGCGCCGCGATCGAGGCCAGCGCCCAGCATCTCTGGCGGCCGTTGAAGCCGAGTCCGGCGAGCAGCTGCGGCAGCCCCAGCGCCGCCAGGGCCGCCAGCGCGGCGTGCTCGCCGCCGGCGGTGCGCGCGTCGAAATCCTCCGCGGAGTTCACATCCACCGTCTGGTAGTCCTTCTCCCCAGGCTCCTCGGGCGCCTGCCCCTGTCTTTCCAGCAGCCGCTTGGCGATGCGCCGGGCCTCGGACTCGAGCTCAAGATCGGGGCCCGCGAAGCTGAAATGGTGCTGCGCCGACAGCAGCTCCTCAACGCGCTGGCATAAAAGCTTCCATTTTTCTTTTTCAACTCCGAAGCTGGCGCCCAGGTTCAGCAGCGTGCGCTGGCGCACCTTCTCGCCGTCGCGCTCGCTCTGCACCAGCCGGTAGCTGCCGCGCGCCGTGCCGTCCCTGTTGGTGGCGGTCTTGGTCTTTCTGATGAACATGGCCGTTATTTTAAGGCATCGGAGCGAGGAATCAAGACCAATGGTGAAAATGATGGCACTACAATCTGGAAAACCGCAGATTGACCCCGAAACGGGCGGAAAAAGGGTCGGAAATGGATGGAAAAACGGGAATTCCGGCTCGGATCAGGCCGGAATCGCGGTTTTCAAGGTTCGGGCGACTGCGGAAATGTTAAACTTGGGCTAATTTGTTCTTGATGAGTTGGGTTAGGAATAGTTCAAATCCATCGCGGTTTCCTTTCGAAAGGGTTTTGTAGTCAGCTTCAACGCCGACAGGTATACCATCATCTGAAACACCAATGAGAAGTGTTCCACCTTCACTGTTTAAGAATCCTGCGATGCATTTTACGATTATTTGTTCGCTTTTGTCTTTCATCTCAGTCCCAAAACTCCATCTAGCACGTTCTTTGAATTCCAGCACATTAGATTCTCCGGCAGAGAGAAGTTTTCGAACATGTGGCTTTTTGTCAGATTCTGTAGGGGTGGCAGCCCGCAATTTTTCGAATCCTTCTTTTGTAATTTTTGCGATGAGTTTGCGGCGTTTCTCCCGAAAGCTATCATAATCAAGTTGCTCCCACCCGCGAGGTAAAGCATGCCAGTGCATTTGTCGTTCAATCTGTTCAGAATCGAGTTGCTCAGAAAAAATTGGCCAATAGTGTGTAGGCTCGGAATTCGAAATTTTCACATTTTCAGTCCAGTCTACAAATGCCATATTGGCTATTGAGTTGATCAAGCTTTTCTGAACACCAATCTTACTCAGATAAGCGCGCGGAAACAGATGATGACGTTCCATGTCTCGAATCGGAGTAATTGCAGGATCAAGCATTTCCGAAACTTTTTGTTTAGAAAAGAGTACGTCAGCGTCAAGAATATTTAACGCCGCCCAATACGCCGACAGTGGTGGTGATTTGGATGATGATGTGTCGAGTCTGTTGGGAAGTGTAATTTCCCAGTAATCTCTTGTAAATACGTCTTCAACAATATGATCTAGCAACTGGCAGAATCCATCAGAATTTTCAACTGAAACACTACGTATTCGATTTAGGTCATATTCAATTTGTGTTTCTGGTGAATTCGAATAACGGCTTGTTGTATGGGCCATGAACCACCAACGGGCGGTCACTTCCTTTAATTTTTGTAAATCTACTTTGAACTCTATTCGACCAACTAACCAAATGATGTAGACATACATAACCGCAGTTTCTGATGAAATCATCCGACTTGAACGAAAACCTGCATGACGAAGGCATTTCAAGTACTCGTGCCAATTCGTGAGATTGAGTGTGGCCTCGTGCGCAATTCGCAGTCTTTCAAATTGAACTTCGCGCCGTTCAGCACTAAATTCTCCTGTTTCCAGGTCCTTTCCTCGAAGTATTGAGTAAATTGATTGTAGTTTGCCTCGCCGAAATGCAAGTCCGACAGAAGCACGTAGTAGTTGGTCTGGCGAAGGCTCGATAAAGTAGTTGTAGGGAGATGGGGATTTTGGGTTAGATGCTTTTGCCAGTCGTGAAAACTGTTCAAGTTCGCGACGTCCACGGTCCCAAAACACAGACATCAAAGTGAGGATAAAGTCAGCACTACTTAGTTGAACGCCTTTACTATTGATACGGACGAATACCTCTGCAACGAGCTCTTCGTCGACAGATCTATCAAGCTCAATTGCTTGAAATGGATAATTTTGCAGATCTTTGAGCCTGTCTATGTTTTCAACGAGTCGATTTTTTTCAGAGTCGCTGAGTTCAACTCCTCGGTAATTCTCAACTTTAGTTAGAAACTTGTTTGTATAACTGTGAAAGCCGCCTTGAAATACTTCCGAAATATCTGTGATAAATTCAGGGTCATTTCTTATTGCGACATCTGTTACTTCAAACTTCTCATCGTGAGGTCGAAACGCAATACTGATGCGGCCCTCACTGAAATCTTTCTTGATGATTCTCGCGCCGTAAATTACAGCATACAACGAAGTCAGTCTTTGTTGCCCGTCAATAATCAAGAGCGAAGCCACAGATTGCTTATCTTCAACTCCTATCTGTCTAGCGCTTGCTTCAGCACCTGTAGCACAGAGCAACAAATATCCAACAGGAAACCCTTTGTACATTGAATCGAATAGATCTCGCACTTTAGCATTATTCCAAACGAATGGTCTCTGAATATCAGGCAGGGCAATTTCACCATGCTCGATTCGGGACAACAAGCCCGACACGCTATAGCTTGACTCTTTGAAGACAGTGATTGCCATATAGTTCTTCTCCTCGTGAAATTGAAGCACTCCAAGTACGGAGTTGAAATGAAAGAAAGTTGATGAAGACGCGGGCTAGTTGTTGTAGCATCCAAATCGGCCAATTATTCCACAGTCACTGATTTTGCTAGATTTCTCGGGTTATCGACATCAGTGCCTTTGATAATTGCAACATGGTAAGCCAAAAGCTGCAATGCAATCACATGAACGATTGGTGAAGTATAGAGTCCGGATCGAACCACCTCAAACACTTCAATCAACTCATCGTTGCTGATTTCTGTTCCAGAATCAGCAAAGACATACAGTCTTCCACCTCGCGCCTTTACTTCCTGAATGTTCGCTTTGAGCTTGCTCAGCAGGTGATCATTAGGTGCAACGGCAATAGTTGGCATTCTGGAATCTATCAATGCCAAAGGTCCGTGCTTCAATTCACCGGCAGGGTAGGCATCTGCGTGAATATAAGAAAGCTCCTTCAGTTTCAGTGCGCCTTCAAGCGCAATCGGATAGTGAGTGCCGCGCCCCAACAGCAAGACATGATCTTTCTCTGCAAAGTCCTCAGCAAGTCTAGCGATAGCAGTGTCCATCTGCAACACCGCTTCAATTCGCGCGGGCAGAGCACGCAGTTCCTGAACAATCTCCGCTTCCTGCTCCTGGCTGAATCCCCTCCGCTTCGCCATAGCAACCGTCAACAGCATCAGCGACACCAGCTGCGCTGTGAATGCCTTGGTCGAAGCAACTGAAATTTCAGGTCCTGCCTTGGTATGCAAAACCAAATCAGTCGCCCGCGTCAGCGAACTGGCCGGCGAATTGCAGATTGCAAGCGAATAAGCATAACCCAGTTTAGCTGCCTGTTCCTGGGCGGCAAGAGTATCAGCAGTTTCCCCAGATTGTGAAAGAAACACAGCCAGACAGTCATCAGGCACAAAAGGCTTGCGATACCGAAACTCACTGGCAATTTCCGCTTCGCACGGAATCCCCAGCGACTCCAGCCAAATCCTGCCGATCATTCCGGCATAGTAACTCGTGCCGCAGGCTAGAATTCGAACAGCCCTGACCTTGTCAAAAATTGCTGGCGCTTCCTCACCGAATGCAGCGGTTTCATCAACCCGATCATCAGAGATTCGCTCGGACAGAGTGTTCGCGACGACTGAACCCTGCTCGAAAATCTCTTTCTGCATGTAGTGAGAGTAATGACCAAGATCAATCAGTTCAGCGCGTATCGGAATCGATTGATCCATGCGCTGGACTTCCCGCCCATCTTCAGCATAAATTCTGGGAACGGAATTCTTTGAGATTACCGCAATCTCACCGTTCTCCAAAACGATGATAGTCTTCGCGATCTTGGCGAGCGCGATGGCGTCAGAAGCGACAAAAATCTCATCTTCACCCAGACCGATCAGCAGCGGACTGCCGCGCTTGGCAACAACAATCTGTTCAGGGTCAGCAACCGACAACGCGGCGAATGCGAATGATCCCATAAGCTTGGCAACCGTTGCGCGGACTGCCGCCTGCAGATTGAAACCGTTGTTCAAACCGCTCAGAATCTCATGGACAATAACTTCCGTATCCGTATCTGAGTCGTAAACCGCGCCTTCTGTCAGATGCTGAGCTTTCAAGTCCTCGTAATTCTCAATGATTCCATTGCAAACCACTGCAATCTGATCTTTGCAGGCGATCGGATGGGCATTCTTCTCAACTGCGGCGCCATGAGTCGCCCAGCGCGTATGTCCGATTCCAATTGACCCATTGAGTTGGCTGCCGTTGCTGAGTGCATCAGCCAGTTTCTCAACTTTGCCAACACAGCGCTGGCGATTCAGCTCGCCCTGGGGGTTGATGACTGCGATACCGGAAGAATCGTATCCCCGATACTCCATCAGCCGCATGCTGTTCACAAGAGTGGGCACGACATCAGAATTCGAAATCGCCCCGATTATTCCACACATGTTCTGATTGATCTCCTGTTTCTAACTTGCTGGACTGCTGGGTGTTGATGGTCTCTGCTGACCGTTCCGCGCCTGTCTGTTCTTGATCGTTCGAACTTCAGCCCGCTCCACGACAAGCTCTCCCGAATTGACATTCTTGGAAATCGTTGAGCCGGCGCCAATGAATGCATTATCCTGAATCTCAAGCGGCGCGACCAGCGCAGAATTCGATCCGACAAATGCATAATCACCGATGTAGGTCTGATGTTTCCTTTTTCCATCGAAGTTGCAGGTGATGACCCCCGCGCCGATATTGACATGGTTTCCAATCTTGGCATCTCCGATATAAGCCAGATGACTGATCTTGGTATCCTCTCCAATGACCGAAGCTTTGATCTCAACGTAATTGCCGATTCTCGAATTCCTGCCGATCACAGTCCCAGGCCGAATTCGCGCGTAAGGCCCGACTGTGCAGCCCGCTGCAATTTCAGCCCCGTCAATCGAAGTGAAGGGCTTGACTTCAACACCGGGTCCCAGTTTGCTGTTCCGAATGACGCAGTTCGAAGCGATCTGCACCCCTTCCGCCAGCTGAACCTCACCTTCCAGAATGACATTCGCATCAATCCGGCAGTCCTTGCCGGCAGCGCAATTTCCGCGCAGATCAAATCGGCCGGGATCAACAATGTGCACCCCATCCTGCATCAGCTGTTCTGCCTGCTTCATCTGTAATGCGCGCTCAAGCTTGGCCTGATCCATTCTGCTGTTGACCCCCGCAGTCTCAAGCACATCGGATGCCTGATGCGTCGCAACCGCGACACCTTCAGCAACTGCGGAACTGACAATATCAGTCAAATAATATTCCTTTTGGGCATTGTCGTTGTCAATTAAGTTGAGCCAGCGAATCAGAGGCTCAGCCTTTGAGGCCATCGGACCGGCATTGACCTCTTTGATCGCCTGCTCTTCAGGCGAAGTGTCCTTCTGCTCGACGATCTGAATGAAAGCGCCTTGCTGATCTCGCTTGATCCGGCCATAGCCAGTCGGATCGTCCAGCTCGACTGTCAGAACAGACAGCGAATGCGCGTTGGCAAGTTCAAGCAGCCGTTTTATCGTCTCAGGCTGAATCAGCGGAATGTCGCCATAGAGCACACAGACCGTTGAAGCCGGATCAAGATGAGGAATGGCCTGCTGGGCTGCGTGTCCCGTTCCGAGCGACTCTGACTGCAGCACCCAGTTGATGCCATCGTCCGGAATCTGCTGCTGTATTTCATGGCCGCAATCACCATGCACGATATGGATTCGGTCAAACCCGCATTCTCTGACGCAGTTGACGATGTACCGAATCATGGGCTGTCCCCCCAGTTCTTGGAGAGTTTTCGGGCGGTTCGAGCGCATACGCACACCCAGACCGCCAACTAGGATGATGACTTCGGTTCTTGTCAATCAGCTTTCCTTGCCGCCAAGTGTTGAAGCATTGACAGGCGAACCGATCAGATTCGGTCAGCGGTTGCCGGATTTGCGCAGTTTCTCAACCGCTCGCAGCTGCGCGACCGCCTGAACCAGTTCTGCTTTGGCTCTTGCCAGATCCATTTCCGATGTCTTGTCCTGCAAGTCGCGTTCCGCCTGCTTGATGGCTTCCTGCGCCTTGGCTTCGTCAAGATCAGCGGCGCGGAGCGCGGTATCTGACAGCACCGTAACCAAGTGCGGCTGGACTTCAAGCAAGCCGCCCGAAACATAGAAGAACTGCTCCTCGCCATTCTCCTGCTGCACGCGCACCTCTCCAGGCTTCAGCTTGGTCAGCAGCGGCGCGTGCTGAGGCGCGATTCCGACATCACCCATTTCAGCCGGGGCGAAGACCATTGTGCCGTTTCCGGACCAGATGGACTCTTCAGCGCTGACGATTTCTACTGCAATTGTTGACATTTGAACTGAATGCTAAGTAGCCAAATACAAGTTAGGCTGCCTTCTGGTGCGCTTCAACGACCTCTTCAATCGGACCGACCATGTAGAACGCCTGTTCAGGGATGTGATCGTACTCGCCATCAACAATGCCCTGAAAGCCCTTGATGGTATCAGCCAGAGACACGTATTTTCCCGCGCTGCCGGTGAAGGTTTCCGCAACAAAGAACGGCTGCGACAGGAACCGCTGAATCTTGCGCGCTCGCGAGACGATCTGCTTGTCTTCTTCAGACAGCTCATCCATGCCCAGAATCGCAATGATGTCGCGAAGCTCCTTGTAGCGTTGCAAAGTTCCCTGCACAGATCGGGCTGTATCGTAGTGTTCCTGTCCAACCACCAGCGGGTCCAGCTGACGGCTGGTTGAGTCAAGCGGATCAACTGCCGGGTAGATTCCGAGTTCGGCAATCTGCCGAGACAGCACCAGTGTCGCGTCGAGATGCGCGAACGTGGTTGCGGGAGAGGGATCAGTCAGGTCGTCTGCAGGCACATAGACAGCCTGGAACGATGTGATTGATCCGGTTCGAGTGGAGGTGATTCGCTCTTGCAGGATTCCCATCTCCGCCGCCAGTGTCGGCTGATAGCCCACCGCGGACGGCATTCGTCCGAGCAGTGCGGACACTTCCACTCCCGCCAGGGTATAGCGGTAGATGTTGTCGATGAACAGCAGCACATCCCGGCCTTCATCCCGAAAATACTCAGAGATGGTGAGTCCGGCCAGCGCGACTCGCAGACGGTTGCCGGGCGGTTCATTCATCTGACCGTAAACCAGCGCGACTTTGTTCAGAACATCGGCTTCCCGCATCTCGTGATAGAAGTCATTGCCTTCGCGGGTTCGCTCGCCGACTCCGGCAAACACCGAATAGCCGGCATGCTCGATTGCGATGTTTCGAATGAGTTCCATCAGCGTGACGGTCTTGCCGACACCGGCCCCGCCGAACAGTCCGATCTTGCCGCCCTTGGCGATCGGCATGATGAGGTCGATCACCTTGATGCCGGTTTCAAGAATCTCAACGGCAGTCGCCTGGTCAGTGAAGCCCGGCGCCTTTCGGTGGATTGGCCAGTGGGTTTCAGATTCGACCGGCCCCGCTTCATCGACAGGCTCGCCCAGCACATTCATGATTCTGCCAAGCGTGGGCTCGCCAACCGGAACCACGATGGGTTTTCCAGTGTTGGTGACTGCAAGGCCGCGCTGCAGTCCGTCGCTGGAGCCCATGGCAATCGTACGCACAATGCCATCACCCATCTGCTGCTGGACTTCCAGCGTCAGTCCGGTTTCGTCAACCGTGAGTGCGTCATAAACTTTTGGAACCTCGGCCCGCGGATACTCCACGTCGACAACGGCACCAATGATCTCGACAATTTTCCCCTGTGTCATGATGTCCTCTTGCTTGCTGGGAATGATTCTTGCTGTTCTGCTTGATTCGAATAAATCTGTTCGTTGTTGCTACACCGCAGCCGCGCCGCCGACAATTTCGGAGATTTCCTGGGTGATCGCGGCCTGCCGCGCCTTGTTGTAGATCAGCTGCAGTTCGTCAATCAGATTGCCGGCATTGTCCGATGCCGCTTTCATGGCAACCATTCGGGCGGACTGTTCGCAGGCAATGTTCTCAACCACGGCGCGATAAACGATCGACTCGATGTACCGCTGCATGAGAGAGTCGACAACCAGGCGGGATTCCGGCTCATACAGGTAATCCCAGTAATCCGGCAGTTTCTCTCCTGATTCATCACCTTTGATCGGCAGGATCTGCTCAATCTGCGGGCTCTGTGTCATCGTGTTGACGAAATTGTTGCTGACCAGGTAGAGGCGGTCGATCTTCTCCTCCTCGTAGGAATCCAGCATGACCTTGATGGATCCGATCAGCTCAGCGATCTGAGGGGCGTCGCCCAGGTGAGTGGCCTGGCAGAGAATCTCGCCGCCCAGGCGCCGGAAAAATCCCAGCCCCTTGTTGCCGATCACCCCGAATCGGATGGGCACATCCTTCTCATCCCATTCCGACATTGACTCAAGCGCGGATCGGAAGAGATTGATGTTGAGCCCGCCGCAAAGTCCGCGATCTGAACTGATGATGATGTATCCGACTGCGGATACATCCCTCTCGATCGAATAGACGTGCTTGTATTCCAGTCTGGCCTGCCTGACGTGAGCGATCACCCGGCGTATTGAATCGGCATAGGGCCGCGCGGCGCGCATGCGCTCCTGAGCGCGGCGCATCTTGCTGGCCGCCACCATCTCCATGGCGGAGGTGATCTTCTGAGTATTCTGAATACTCTTGATCTTCGTCCGTATTTCCTTTGCGCCAGCCATGCTTCAACTCTGTCCGATTGATTTCAGCAGTATGACCTTACCAGGAGCCGTTTTTCACAAAATCGTCGAGCGCGGCCTTCATCGATTCAGCAACCTCGTCGCTGAAAACCGGATCAGCATTGATTCCGGCCAGGAGATCGGCGTAATTGGATCGAAGATAGGCGCGCATGGCGTGTTCAAATGGCACGACCTGGGTCACTTCCAGATCATCCAGATAGCCTTCGTTTGCGGCATACAGTGAGAACGACATGTCAGCGACAGACAGCGGCTCATATTGCGGCTGCTTCATCATTTCCGTGACCCGCTGACCTCTTTCAAGCTGTTTGCGGGTTGCCTCATCCAGATCGGATGCGAACTGTGAGAATGCGGCCAGCTCGCGGTATTGCGCGAGCGCCAGCCTGATTCCGCCGCCCAGCTTCTTGACAATCGGCGTCTGCGCGGCTCCGCCAACCCGAGAGACGGAAAGACCGGCGTTGATGGCGGGCCGGATGTTTGCGTTGAAAAGATCGCTCTCAAGATAAATCTGTCCGTCCGTGATCGAGATGACGTTGGTTGGCACGAATGCGGAAACGTCACCAGCTTGTGTCTCAATGATGGGCAGCGCCGTGAGAGAGCCGGTCTGGCCTTTCACCTCTCCGTCCGTCAGGCTCTCAACGTAATCAGGATTGATCCTGGAGGCCCGCTCCAGCAATCGCGAATGCAGGTAGAACACATCGCCTGGATACGCTTCCCGTCCGGGCGGCCTTCTCAACAGCAGGGATACCTGACGATAGGCCCACGCCTGCTTTGTCAGGTCATCATAGATGATCAGGGCGTCTTCGCCGCGGTCGCGGAAATACTCACCCATGGTGCAGCCGGAGTAGGGGGCGATATACTGCATCGCGGCGCTCTCGGCGGCGGACGCTGACACCACAATCGTGTGTTCCATGGCATCGTGCTCCTCAAGCTTCCGGACCACGTTGGCGATGCTCGACACTTTCTGCCCGATGGCGACATAGATGCACTTGATGCCGGTGCCTTTCTGATTGATGATGGTGTCCAGCGCCACAGCCGTTTTTCCCGTCTGCCGGTCACCGATGATGAGTTCGCGCTGCCCGCGGCCGATCGGCACCATTGAGTCAATGGACTTGAGACCGGTCTGCACCGGTTCAGAAACTGATTGGCGGGTGATGACACCCGGCGCCACCTTCTCGATCGGCGCGCTGCCGCGTGATTCGATTGGGCCCTTGCCGTCCAGCGGCCGGCCAAGCGAGTCGACCACGCGCCCCAGCAGGCCCTCACCGGTCGGCACCTCAAGAATCCGACCCGTGCAGCGAACCGTATCGCCTTCGGTGATGTGCTCATAGTCGCCCAGAATCACCGCACCGACAGAATCGTGCTCAAGGTTCAGCGCCAGCCCGAAGGTATCGCCGGGAAATTCCAGCATCTCGCCCTGCAGCGCATCGGCCAGCCCGTGAATCCGGACAATGCCGTCCGTCAGCAATACGACAGTTCCTTCGCTTCGCGCCTGCGCGGTCGCATCAAAGTCCGTAATCCGAGCCTTGATCAGCTCACTGATTTCGGACGGGTTTAATTGCATCGCCATTTGGTCTTTTCCTCTTCGTTCATTAATGGCAGTTCGCTGTATTCATACATCTACACACCCAGCGAGCTCGCAAGCTTGTTCAGCCGGGTGCGGACCGATCCGTCGATCACCCAATCGCCCGCGCGCACCACCGCGCCGCCGATCAGGTCCTTGTTGATCTGGCTCGTGAGCCGCACCTTGCGCCCCAGCCGTTCCTGCAGAGCGTCTATCAGACGCGCCTGCTGCTCCGAATCCAGTTCGTAGGCGGCTTCAAGCTCTGCTTCGACAACGCCCTCGTCCTCAGCCCGCAGACTCTCATACAGCTGAGTGATCAGGGGCAGCGATGACAGCCGCCGGTAGTGGCTTAGAATTCTGACAAAGTTCCGCGCCTGCTCGTCCAGCCTGTCGTCGGCGATCTCAAGCACCACATCGAGCACCTGGTCTCGATTGATCCGCGGATCACCGATCAGCGCGCTGAAGTCCGGATGCTCGGCGATCTCCGTCAGCAGCGCAAGCTGCCGGCTCCAGTCGTCGAAGCGGCCGGATTCCTTGGCCAGCTCGAAAACGGCCTGCGCGTAGGGTCGTGCGATGCTGGAAACTTCACTCATGTCGAATCGGCTCGGTCACTCAAAGATTGCCGGCCAGGTCAGAGAGCATCTTCTCATGCGTTTTCGCGTCCACTTCCCTGGACAGGATCTGTTCCGCGCCGGCGATCGCAAGCTGAGCGACCTGCACCCGCAGCTCCTCTCTGGCCCGATTGGACTCCATCTCGATCTCGCCGCGTGCGGCAGTGATGATGCGCTCACCTTCGACGCGCGCCTCGCTCTTGGCTTCAGCCACAACTTCCGACCCGCGCTTCTCAGCTTTGGCGATGATTTCCTGCGCCTGGGATTTCGCCTGCTCGATCAGCTGATCTGCGTCGTGCTGACCGCGCTCTCGCTCGCGCTGTCCCTCTGCTGCCGCGGCCAGTCCGTCTGCGATGGTCTTGCGTCGTTCATTGAGCGCAGTCATGATCGGCGGCCAGATGAACTTCATGCAGAACCAGACGAATATGATGAACGTTATCGTCTGTCCAATTAGCGTCAGATTGATATTCATTGCTTTGCTCTACAACAGTTGATTTGAACCGGTCGTCACTTCGACCGGCGCGCGTCAGGCAACCGCGAACAGAATATAGAATGCGATGCCGACACCGATCATCGGAACCGCGTCCACGAGTCCCATCATAATGAAAAACTGAACTCGCAGCATTGGCAGCAGTTCGGGTTGTCGCGCGATGGCTTCGATGAATCTCGCGGCGAGAATGCCAATGCCAACCGCGGCGCCGACTGCGCCCATGCCGAGCAGTACGGCACCCGCGATGAAATACAATGCTGCTTCCATAATGTTTTCTCCGTGTTTACAGCCCTATGTAATTGAAATCAAGATCAATGTGAGTGGTGTGCCATATCCATGTAGACTATGGTCAGCACCATGAAAATAAACGCCTGCAGCAGCACGATCAGCACGTGAAACACAGCCCACGCCCACTGCAGGACACCGCCTAGCGCAGCCATCGCCCAGCCGGCGCTGTACAGCAGTGCGATCAGAATGAAAATCATCTCTCCCGCGTAAAGATTGCCAAACAGCCGCAGTGAATGTGACAGCGGCTTTGCAATGAGACCGATGCCTTCAAGCATCAGGTTGACCGGCATCATGTATTTGCCGAACGGCTGCAGGGTGAGCTCGCCGAGAAATCCGCCCAGCCCCTTGTTCTTGATGTTGAAGTAGATCATCAGGACGAACACCGACAGCGCCATGGCGAAAGTGATGTTCGGGTCGGTGGTGGGCACCACCTTCATGTACTCGATGCCCATCAGCTTGGCCAGTTCAGGAATCCAGTCGACCGGCACCAGGTCCATCAGATTCATCAGCAGAATCCATACAAAAAGCGTCAGCGCCAGCGGTGCGATCAAGTCGTTCTTCCCAGAGAAGGAGCCCCTGACATTGTCATCGATGAAGTCGACGACCCATTCGATGAAGTTCTGAAAACGGCCCGGCGTGTCGCTGGTTACGCGCGCGGCCACAGATCGAAACACAAGCAGGAACAAGGCGCCCAGAAAGATCGACCAGAACATGCTGTCCAGATGAATGGCCATGAATCCCATCTCACTGGCTTCCTGCGCGCTGTGAGCGATCGACCAGCCGTTTTCGGGATGGTTGCCGAACGTCAGGTTCTGCAGGTGATGCTTGATGTAGCCTGATGCAGTTAGGGGTTCACCGCTAGCCATTGAATTCGAATGTTCCCGCGAGAGTCAGATGAGAAATGTCAGCGAATGCGAAGGCCGGCTTCAACCCAGCCTGCGAAAGTTACGACGGTGAAGACGGTGAACATCGCGATCGGGTTGATCGGACTCACCAGCCAGAAGATCGCCGCGAATACACAGGCAGTCGTGGCGAACTTGATCATTTCGGCCCGCAGCATGATTCCGAAGATACGCGGGTCTTCGGGGTGAACTGCACGGTTTTTTCCAAATACCCGCCAGATTGCGTAGGTATTCGGGAGAATGCAGGCCAGGCCGCCCAGCAGCGCCGAATAAAGGGCGACGATTCCGAAAAAGGCGCATGCGGCGGCGCCAACTGCGGTCACCACCGCCTGGGTGATCAGAATGCGTCCAGTCCCTGCCTGAAATGGCATGTTCAGTCGCGTCAGGTTAGAAATTGAGGCAATTTCAGCCATTTTCGGGATAGCTTGCCGAGTAACAGACGAATTGGAATCAGACGAGATTAAGGATTTGAAACCGGTTCAGCAGACCGGCATTTTCATTTGCGAATAATATAGCAATTTATAGGTTAATTTTGTGTCGAATATTCTGTGCATGAGGTGGTCGGAATCTCAACAACTGTTTATACATGAATTCTGGAGTTCGGCAAAAATTCACTGGAAAGATTGCGTAGTCAAAAACAATGTTTAGCGAAGAGATAACAGAATCAAAAAACGAAAGGAGTCTTTGTGGCGGTTTACCTGAAAGAAAGGTTTACCCTGTTCAGATTTTCTCACCAAATCAAGAGGCATACCTTTGACGCTGCGGAACTTCAAAGGTTCGAATTTTCACCTTTACTTCTGTTTTCGAAATATTCCTACGACTCGCTTATGCCAAGAAAAGTGTATTTTCGACTTGAAGTTTCAGATTGAAGGCCAAGCCAAGAATATACAAGTCGATGCAACATCCAGCCAATTGTTGAAAGAATAGGCACGCCCGCAAGGTGTTCAATCACTCGGAAGATTTTGGTATTCAAAAGTAATTTTCAGGAGTGGTGTTTTCAACATGTCATTGACTGATATTCGGTAACTCGTCTCAATACAAGATATCCTGCACAAAGAGCGAATCGCATTCAGTTGAATTAGCCTTACTCACTTGCGAGCGAAGAAAGGATTTCGAAGAAATCTGGAATGATGTCAGAAACCTCTATGCGTTTCGACTGGAGTTTGCCGTGAGCAATTTCGATTCTGGTTTGGTAAAACTCCAACGTTTGTTTCCAGTTTCTACTTCCTTTCTCAAGAACCAGCGTCAACCGATTCTCAAAACTCAAGCCTGACAGCCGACGATCATCGGGATTGTATGAACTCCAAACTCGACGATTGTTCCAGTCGCTTTGGGATTGTCCATGTCGAATGACTGTTCGACATGCTGATTCTATACCTGCTTCCAATTGACCCCACGCAAGCACGAAACAAGCTTGGTCATTGATTATCCGCTTGTGTTGAATTGCATCATCCGCGTCAATTTTGGCGTTATCTGCTTCTTCCTCAGATAATTGAGCCGTAAATTGTTTGTCAACCTGTTCGTGCAAGCTGGCAATGCGCTGAAGATCGTCTATCGCAAAATTTGCGTCAACCATTCTTGATTTACTTTCTTATGTTGAGGTCTGCGCTCGATGTGGGATGCTTGCCAGTCCGGTTGTTCGAAATTTTCCGCATAGTCGTTGATGTGATAAATTTCGTCGCCATGTGTCAAAACGACACTTCCATTGATGGGGATGATCCACAGTCCTCGAGGTTCAAGCTTCGCGCAATCCCCTGATCCATTGGAAAGAACAAGCGTTGGCATCTTTTCTGGCTCAACTCCGTGCTTGCGCATTAATTTTGCGTGCATTGTGACGGGAGCCCCTTCGCGCGCTTGCCAACCATCTGGCAACCAGTCGCTAATCGTAGCGTAAAGGTCAGTAACACGTTGTTTCCACTCGTCAACGCGTCGCTTGACATAGCGCGCATCAATCGTTTCGCTTAGAACATCTTCAAGAGTTGTTCCAGCCATCTGTCTTCTCCGAAAGTTTGAGTATTAGCGGATCAGTAATGAATGAAATTTTACGACTTCCGCAGTGGTTTCACCCATGCAGAATAGATTCTGAATTGCTGTTTGATGTCAGCACAGTAGCAAAGTTTAGGTTTCCTCGGGACCCTCAAGGTTTGCGAGACGGCGGTTACTGAGTTCTGGTGTATTGTCGATTCGTCAATGCTTCTTTGCTCCTTATTCCTTCAGCGAGGGGAAAACAGTCCATTTGCTGAACCATTCAAATAGAGTGTAGAAATATGTCACTTCGGACTTTCTGAATTAGATTTCCAACATGGAATACGCAATGGAAGTCAAACTTTTCGCTTACGATGACAAATACTCTGATGTTTTGCCGAGACAACCGCTTCTAACGCAATTGGTCCATTCCTTACCATCTTATGCAATATTTGGAGTTCAAGTGAAACCCCTGAGCGGCAGCAGACCTATTTTGACTGACTCACTCCGAGTAAAATACATTTTTACACGATCATAGCATCGAAACGCATAAACTGAGCAATACATTGCCATGCGCCTGAGCTCACTCACAATTGAGAATTTCCGTGGAATAAAGCACACCACTGTGAAGTTTGATCGTGACATAACTGTCTTGATCGGTGAGAACAATACCGGAAAGACAAGTGTGCTTGAATCTCTTCGCTTGTGCCTTGACGCGATTAAGTCGGACAAGACTTGTAATTTCTCAGAGTTTGACTTCTACCGTGATAATGAGCGGACAGAAATTTCGATCTGCGACCCAATCAGAATCACTCTCAGATTTTTTGAATCTGAAGAGCATCCTTGGCCTGCCCATATCACTGACAGCCTAGACAATGTTATTGTTGGTCGGGACTGCGCAGAAATCAATCTCAGGGTAACCGCGCAATTTGATGTAACCGCCGGTGTGCCGGTTCAAAACATCAGCTTTCTTGATGACTCTCAAAACGAATTGCCAGGCAGGCAGCAAGAATTGAGAAACTTGCGGAAGCTTCGACCATTTTTCTTTCAGAAAGCGCTGCGTGCGGCCAAAGATCAATTCCACAGTCAATCCACATATTGGGCATCATTTCTGGCAAACGAGGATATCGACGAGGCGAGTCGAGAGGCGCTTGAGTCACAACTTGACGAAGTTTATCAGAAGATTGTGAATGCACATTTGACTTTTCGAGACGTTACTAAGGAAGTCAATCGAATTTCCAGTTTCGTGGCGGTTGGAAATCGGCCGGACAATGTATCCATTGATCCTGTTGCCGCAGATGTCTACAAAGTTCTTCGATATACTGACATTCACCTGCTGACGACTTCCAATGCGAAAATTCCGATTCGAAGTCATGGAGAAGGAACTCAGAGCCTATCAGTATTCCTATTGTTCGCAGCCTATCTCAAAACCCGACTTCAGACAGACATATTTGAAAATGCTGAACCGATTGTCGCAATTGAAGAGCCAGAGGCACATCTTCATCCTAACGCTGTGCGGTCTGTTTGGCAACTGCTGCAGGAATTGCCTGGGCAAAAGATAGTGGCAACACACTCGGGCGACATCCTTTCTGAAGTCCCCATGCACCAACTCCGGAAATTGAGCCGCAGAAATGATAATACTCAATGTAAATCCATTCCTGAAGATTTATTGGACTCCAATCAGCTGCGGATGTTCAATCATCATGTGAGACGAAATCGCGGCGAACTATTGTTTGCCAGATGCTGGATTCTGGTTGAAGGCGAAACGGATGTCTTGGTATTCAATGAATGCGCCAATGCTCTAAAGTTCAATTTTCACATGAAAGGTATTCGAATCATTGAGTTTACTCACGCCAGAGGGCCCGATTTATTTATAAAAGTAGCTGATTCACTGGGTATTCAATGGCATTTGATCGCGGATGGTGATGATGAGGGTGAAAGATACACTAATCGTGCAAAGCCCCTGCTTGGAGATAGATCGGAAAGGAAACACGTATCTTTACTTTCACAGCCCAATATCGAAATACTCCTCTGTACAAGTGGATACGGACAACCATACCTTGAAGCTGTCGGTCCACAGAAAAAAGCCGAGTTGAACGGTTTTGAAGTCGATAGCTTGGAATTTTGGAAAAAGGTTTACGAAATTCTAAAAGTAACTCGTAATTTCTCAAAACCAGCTGCGGCGATGAAGGCGATGTTCAGTATGCGAGAGCAGGGAGAAGCAGGTGTGCCAAACGAGGTGAAGACCATACTTGAAAGAGTAGAACAATTGGCTGGAGACTCGTTATGAACGTCACCTCGCAGATGCTGAATTCCAACCAACGACAGGCGGCTAGGTGGGACAACGGACCTCTATTGGTACTAGCGGGACCTGGGTCTGGGAAAACAGCGGTACTGACTTTGCGGATAGCCAAATTAATCGCGAGCAGTCCAAACGCAAGTTTCAAGATATTGGGGATTACATTCACGACTAAAGCCGCAAATGAAATGTATAGCCGTATCCGAGAACTGACAAGTGAATATTCACAGCGGATAAATATTTGCACCTTTCATTCGTTTTGCACAAATCTGCTCCGTCAGCACGGAAGTCAATTGGATCTGAGGCCGAATTTTTCAGTGATTACCGATGACAAGGACCGCATCGCAATACTGTCAGAATTGCGTAACCGCGGCGAATTGGAACTCGATGGTTTTGAAGACTGCTTGAAAAAAATTGACATCATGTTCACACATGGAATTTCGGTCGACGATTTGCCGCAGTATTTCAAGAATGGCAATGAAGAGCAGTGTCGAGAACTGCAGAACATGTTTCGAAAGTACTTGGCCAGCTTGATCCAGGAGAATCAACTTGACTTCGGCTCGATGCTTCATTTCACGCGGGAATTGCTCAGTTCATATCCTCGAATTGCGAAGCAGGTGAGGAGAGCCTATCAATATGTCTGTGTGGACGAGTTTCAGGACACTAATCTTGCACAGTACAAAGTTCTTCGATTGATTGCACCAGACACCACAGCTAATTTGTTTGTAGTCGCGGATGATGATCAATTGATATTTCAGTGGAATGGCGCCGATCCGAGACGTTTGGAAGAACTGAAACTTGACTACCGGCCTCAAGTCATTCAACTGCCAGAGAACTACCGTTGCCCAGCGGAAATTGTCAAGAGGGCAAATAGGTTAATTTCACAAAATACTGCCCGCAACTCAAGCAAAGTTGACAGTATTTCTCAAAGTCCTGTGGAAGGCAGGGTTAAGCTAAAATCATTTTCTGACTTCGACAATGAAGTCAATGGTTTGATCACTGAATTAAATTCCATTCCAAGGAATCAACGGGAAACCTGTCTGGTCATAGCTAGAAGCAATAAACTGTTGATGGAAGTTCGAGATGCAATCCAACTCGCAGGATTGAAAGCAGAGATTGTCAGCAAGCGGCAGGATTTCGAGAGTCCACCGATACAGTTGATGCACCTAACCCTGAAATTGTCCAACTTGCCAGACTCCCGCAGCTTGCTGAATCGTCTCTGCTCAGTAGCAACGCAGGTAAACGGAATTACTGTTTCTGCAGAAGAAGTCTCTGCCAGAGCAAAAGTGGAGAGCATAACACCGCTTCGTTCTTTCTTTTCATACCTTGAAGAAAGTGAAACTCTCCATTCCTTTGCCGAACTTGGATTGGAATTGCTATGTGACACACTGGACTATCGCCGATTTGTAAGAAAGAGTTTTGAGCTATTCGATGTTCAGAACGAAAGCGAGGTTGCGCACGAATCTTTCTCAGACTACACTGAAGACAGGCAGAACTGGATGAGAGTTTCAGAGGAAGTTTATCGCAAGCATGGTGAAAACTTGAGCCTCTACCTATTCTTGCAGGAAATGGATCTATCTCCCAAGGCGAAAAACCTTTCAACGGATTGCGTACGTCTGCAAACGGTTCATACTGCGAAAGGTGTCGAATACAGCAATGTTTACGTGATTGGGCTAGCTGAAGATCAGTTTCCAACCTACTTTGCGAAAAAAATGGGTGAAACGGCCATTCAAGAGGAACGGCGCAATTGTTTTGTTGCTATTACTCGATCATCACAGAATCTCTATCTAAGTTATGCGCGAAGCTATTTTGGATGGCCTAAGCAACCCTCGCGCTTTTTGTCCGAAATGGGTTGGACTTTCCCAGTGAATTGATAACGCTCTATTGCCAAACAATTCGAGTCTTGTAGATTCGGTAAACACTGTTTCTTGCCAGAGGAACTAAAGTCCTGACGTGTCGATTGGGACTATGGTCAAATTGAGAAACTTGAATCGAAAGCACTGAAAGTCATTCCAGCCGACTGACTTCAACAAATTCTTACCAACTTAAGCGGTTGCCAGACAATCGGAATTGGAACTGAAATTTGTACGTTAATTGGCGCAATTCAATACGACAGCACAGGAAAGTTTCGAGTTGTACTGTCTGACATGCTCTCACCTCACTGCGAACTATTGAACAAGCTTCGGCTTGACGATCGAACATCTCTGGAACTCAGGGAAGTGCGACTCGCGAATGGCAAAGTCATCAGGCCAGAGCAAAATGACCTGGCGGATGAGATCGCCTCTTTTGCAAATTCGAGCGGTGGTGATCTGCTGCTTGGTGTACATGACCAAACGCGAGAGGTTCTGGGAATCCCACTGGAGAAGCTTGACGCGGTGGAGAACTTAGTTTTGCAAGCTTGTGAAGAATCCATGAAACCGTCGAGTGCTCCTCTGATTGAGCGTATGTACCTGCCCGATGGAGATGGGGTTGAACAGCCGGTTATTCGAGTGGAAGTGCCACCGAGTTTGTTTGTTCACCAGAGCCCAGGTGGTTACTTTCGTCGGGTCGGTTCTTCGAATAGACCTCTGCCTCCCGATCAATTGGCAAGATTGTTTCAGCAGCGCAACCATTCAAGGCTGATACGCTTTGACGAACTGCCGGTTCCAACCGCTGAATTCAGCGATTTAGATGAGACGCTCTGGCAGAAATTCGCGACAAAAAGAATCACCGAAAAGCCGGAGCACTTGCTCTCGAAACTGGCCATGGCTAAGCTGGATGATAGCGGAACGTGGCGACCCTCGGTAGCCGGAATACTGCTTGCCTGCCGACAGCCGCAGCAGTTTCTTTCCGATGCCTTCATTCAGGCGGTGGCATACGAAGGAAAGTCAATTTCATTTCAATCGGAGACTCCTTATCAGCGGGATGCGTTGGATATTACCGGGCCGTTGAATCAACAGATATTCGATGCTTGCAGTTTCGTTCGAAAGAACATGCGCGTTGCAGCGCGCAAAAGCCTTCAGGGTGGGCGCGAGGACATGCCGCAATTCGACATGCTTTCCGTGTTTGAAGCGGTAACCAATGCCGTCGCGCATCGGGATTACTCCATGGCAGGCAGCAAGGTGCGGCTTCGATTGTTCGATGACCGTTTGGAACTGTACACGCCCGGACCTCTGGCGAATACGATGACTCTGGAAAGTCTGCCTTACAGGCAGGTCTCCAGAAACGAGACGATTGCCAGTCTTCTGGCAAGGTGTCCGGTAGAGCGAGACGAAATCATGGCTCACCGGTCATTCATCATGGACAGGCGAGGTGAGGGAGTGCCAATCATTCTTTCAAGAAGTGAGCAATTGTCCGGTCAGGTTCCAGAATATCGGATGATCGATGAGTCAGAATTGATGCTTACGATCTACGCTCGCGCTGATTCTGTGAATAAAGAGTAGCTTCGCTTTCGGTCAAAACCGAAAAAATTAACCATAAGCTTCGGTCACATTCCCGTTTCAACCTCCAATGTGAATGTACCGGATCGAAGTGCTTGCGACAGTTCGATCAGCAATGCAGTGTTGCCGCGATTCTTGAAGGTCTTCAGAAAGGCAACTGAGAATCGCTGAAATTCTCGCCATTTTTGGCTTGTCGTTCAATTTCGATGCAGGATGCGTTGATACTCGACAATTTCGGCGAAGCGAAAATGCAGCCATCTCGCCCGAAAATAATCGAACCATTTGCCATGTCGCAGGCGAAACTGCAACCAGACATTCTTCCCAATCAATTGAATTCGTCTATTTGCGACAGTCTATGACGGAATGAATTCGATCCCTCTTGAATTTAATTCTGATCTGCGTTACAGTATCCATCCCCTCAAATTTACACACATGCCTGGGCGGTTCAGATTTTCCCAGGTTTTGAATTGACCTGTCAATTCAAGTTTGCATCGGGATGAGCGGCAAAAATCGCCCGCCGTATCCTGAACTCAATTCAATAGCAAGGAGAATGATTTTGAAACACGAATGCCTGTTTCAACTTGACCAGCTTGAAAAAGCGGGCAAGGGGATAGAAACATACAAAACCGATACGATTCGCTGCAAGGTGGAACAAATCTTGGATGGCAGAAATATTCTCGATTTCGAGAAGCTGCACGCGAATCTGAGAGCCTGCCGGCGCAAGCTGCAGTCCGTTGGCTCAGAAAAGTTTGCGAAGACGGACGCAACCGGAATGATCGTTGACTCTCTGAATGAAGTCTCACTGATCGTCAATCTTTCGCATGATGTGAAAGTCACTCGCTCGAATATCAGAAAAAATTTCGCGTCAGCTGAGGAGAATCAGAAATCGAATCATATTCGGCTGACAAGGGGCTTTCAGCTGGAAGAAATTCAAGATGAGCAGAGGCTGCTGGAATTTTTTGAGGTGACCAGACAGGTTACCATGGAAATCCCTGACGAAGTGATCCGTCACTTCAAAACTGGAAAAGCGCAGTTGCACGGTTTTCTCACCCCCGCGGGTGAAATTCTCGCGTTGATTGGAGTGCATCCGAAATCGCGCAGAATCTGCCGATTCGACTTGAATGTGCGGGATCACCGGACCAAAGAAGATCACAGTCAGCGAGCGCCTCGCGGCATCTTCGCCAAGCGGTGCTTCACGCCCCATTCGACATTTCATCGATGGGGCGGCTATCGCCATTCCTTGAGGCTCGTATCCGATTCGGAAATCCTGCCAGTCAGCAGCTCCGGTGACTTTGATTCCCTGCTGATGCAGGAAGATCTGATTGAGATGCTGAGCTTGCTTGACGCGACTGCTGACCACATTGACGAATTTGTTGCGCTTGGCGCGTTCAGCAGATTCAGAAACGGCATTCCGGATGTTGAGGCAGTGGAACTGATCGATGGCCGGGAGTTGTGGATCTGGAGGTTCAGCGATGAGTTGATCACTGCGGTGGATCTGAATCGGGAGACTCGAAACTTTTTGCGCTGGTCGCGATACATTCCCACAGGACAGTCATGGGAATGCCCAGACTTGGTCAGCATGAGTCAGAATCAGCTGTTTGACATCATGCTGGACAATCCGCAAGTCTACGAGATGCTTCGCAGGCATTGATATTGAGGGCAGGCTCATTGTCAGACACGTAATTTAGTTAAGGAAGCGGGAGAATTCGAGGCTTTCAGTTTTGATACGCAAATGCAGTGCCGACGACAGCGGAAGAGTGCAGTCTGTACCGCTGGGCGGCAACCGGAGATCAAGCTGAAAACCAATTGGCAAAACCAGAAAAAAGAGGAACAGATACAGTGAATGAAGAAACAAGAAAACTTTTGGAGCAGGAATCGATGCACAGATGGGTGCCATGGTTCCGCGAGCTGGCAGCAGCAATGGCTGACATGGACCCGATCCAATTTCACGAAGTGGCTCAGCAGGTGAAATGGACGGGGAAGATTGGACAGATCAATTCCTTGCTGATGAGAGGATGCATGGACCCGTTCTCCTTTCTCTTTTTTCTTGCGCGAAGAAATGACAGAAGGCTGCGACTGCAGTGCTACCGGAGTGTTCACAGCCTGTTCGGGCTGAAGGAGGCAATTCCCGACTACGACATGAGCATTCCAACACCGCCCGGCAACGCGAGCCAGCAGTTTCAGGCGGTGCGAGAGAGCGACGACGAAGCTCGTTCCAAACAGCTTTCGGATCTTTGGAGCCTGTTCAGACAGGCGGTTCAGGACGAGTCTGTGATTGATCACATTGTGTTTTCCGAGGTTCTCTCAATTGAGAGCGTCACCGTCAAGAAACTGACGCAGTGCCTGTTCCTGATCAATCCGCGCGTGTTCCTGCCAATGGACTTTGAAGCGGGATCGCGTTTTCTGGTTGATGAATTGGATGTGGAGCGGGAGATTGAAGATAGGAAGGATGGATTGAATAATTACTTCAGGTTGATTGAGCGTCTGAAGAGCTTATGTCCGGGTTGTGAGAATTACGAAATTTACCAGTTCATCGATCGGCTCAACAGGCAGAGCGCATTCAATATTGGTATGAGGCGCTTTCAGGTTGACACCGACGCAAAGGGTGATGGCCAAGACCGCTGGAGTGAGTTTTCGGACTTTTCCTGCGTTTTGGTTGAAGGGGACAGCTGCTCCCCGCATCAGTCACAGCCGGGCGATGCCATCCTCGCGAGATTCGGGCCGGAGCAGAAGCTTCGAGGGATTGGATTTGTGATCGAAAACCAGTATCAGTATGCCGCCGAGCGAAATGATAAGCCGGTTATGAAGGTGTGCTGGATCAATAAATCACCTGCTTCAATCGAGGGTGTCAGGTTCGATTCAAAATTCGGTCTGATTGAGAGGGAATCAAAAGCATTTGAACAAATCCTTAACAATGGGAGTTACCGTAAATCGCTTGACTTGATCGACAGCCACATCAGCCAGAGCGGCGCGAATTCCATCGACAGGTCAGAATATCTGCAGCTGAAAAGCGGATTCTGGCTGGAAGAGATCCGCGAACCGCAAAGATTGCTGGAAATATACAAATCCGTCGATCATCATCTTGATGGAGCGGGCTGGGCTGAGCGCGCCATCAACCAAGTCGGCGAGGGTGAGATTCGACTCTATGGTCTGCTGAGTGATGCCAGGGAAATCCTGGCATGCATCGAAATTGATCGGCAGTCAGCTGAAATCGCGGAATTTCATTGTGATCAGCGCCGGTGGCTCCGCACCTTTGAAAATGGTGTCGCAGAAGTTCGCGATTCTGATCAGAAACGATCAGAGTCAAGCACAGTTCGCGACCGATATTCAAAAAAAGCCACAGCAGCGAAGGATGTTCTTTTCGAAGTGCTGAATTCGCTTGAGGTCTCAGCAGATGGCAATGAGGAGTTCGCCAGACGCGGGGTGTTCAGCAGCTTCAGAAGCGGCATGCCCGATGTTGATCCAATTGAACTGGAAGATGGTCGAAGATTATGGATTTGGAAGTTCAGGAACGAAATGATCGTCGGTACAAACGCAGAGAGGAGTTCGACCGACGCGAAGCATTGGACGCAGTTCAAGAGAGAGGAAATCGGTGGAAACTTTCAATGGCAGTCACCGCGACTGCGAAATTCCAATCACTGGGCAGAGTCGAAATCGTCAGAGGACTCGCGAGTCACGATTAAGCAGCTCTTTGCAATCGCGCTGAACAATCCGCAGGTCTACGAGAAAATTCGATCGTCGCAATTCGATCAGAATTGAAACCGCGCCATCACTTGAATCAGCAACGCCGGAATCCCGCAGATGCGGTGTCTATGTTGAGTTCGCGATCAGCGCGGACTCAACTCCACCGCTCCATGCTACTGCTTCCATCTTTGCGTGTGCTTTTCGATGAAGTGCGTCAGCATCCAGTGAAGCACCCGCACCCCGGCCGCGGTGTACACAATCATCATTGCCATCGCGGCGGCCGGCGCGACATCTCCGGCATCATCCATGTTGACAACTGCGACTGCTGCGATCACCGTGTCATGTCCGTATAGAAAGACTACAGCGGAAACCGTGGTGATCGCGGTTACGAAGAGATAAATCCAGATGTTCGAGAGCGCAGGCATGCAGATCGGCAGAGTCACATGCCAGAATGTCTTGTAGAACGGGACTTTCAAGGAGGCGGAAACCGATTCGAATTCAACATCGAGTTGTTTCAAGGCCGTTGTCGCAGTCAGATGCGGCACGGTGTAGTAGTGCACGATGTTCGCCAGAACCAGAATGATCATGGTCTTGTAGATGAAGTTGAGCGGATTCAGCGGATCGTTGAAAAAGAACAGGTACGCGAGCCCCAGCACCATCCCCGGTGTGGCCAGCGGAATGATCGAAAGGAAATTCAAGGTCGAGCGCAGACCTCTGTATCTTCGGGTCTTCTCAATGAAGTAAGCGTTGCCGAAAATCAGTGCTGTACCGACAAAAGCGGTGTAGAGAGACATCTCCACGCTGTTCCGGTAGGCTTGCCAGCTGCCGCCATCCATCAGATTGAACTGGTAGTTTGCCAGCGAGAGGCTCAGGTTGTACGGCCAGAATGTGACGAAAGACGCAAACGCAGCCGTTCCCAGAATGCCGAGCAGAATGATGGTGATGACAATGCAGTAGATCAGCATCAGGGTGTCGAACCTAGTGTTGGGCTTTGGCTGGTAGGGGACGGAACCCGGTGTGATCTGGGCGGTCTGCTTCCGCTGCACCTGCCTTTGCGCAATGAACGTGACAACAACCGGCAGCAGCAGAATGACGCTGACAACAGACCCCAGCTGAAAATTCTGCTGACCGACTACCTGCTTGTAGATGTCAAGAGACAGAACTGTGAACCAGCCGCCGATCACCTTGCAGGCGCCGAAGTCGGTGATGGCATACAGAAACGCGACAAAACAGGCGCTCATCACACCGTACTTTGCGGCTGGCAGTGTGATCTTGAAAAAGGTTCGGATGTTGCTGGTGCGAAGGACTTTGGCCGCTTCGTAGAGCCGGCCATCCGCGGTTGAGAGCGCCGTTGAGAGCAGAATGACAACGTGCGGGAAAATCCAGAAGACCAGAGAGATGACGATGCCGATCGGCCCTCTGATCTCATTGCCGAACATCGCCCATTTCATATAGCCCTGATTCCCGAACATGTAGATCAGCGCAATGGCCGGCAGCAGCGAGGGCGCCAGCAGGGGAATCAGCGCGATCGACCGGAACAGATTCTTGTAGGGCATGCAGCTTCGCGTCAGCGCATAAGCATAGACAAATGCCAGAGTGATGACGATGACGGTGGTGAAGACTCCGATTATGATCGTGTTGTAGATTGAGCCGACAAGCGCGGGGGTCTGAAAATACTCGACATAGTTGAGTATCCCGATAAATTCTCCATCTCTGTTCTCGACACTCTTCAGAAAAATGGTGAGCAGCGGGAGCAGCAGAGCAACACCGACCACCAGCGCAATAAACGCCAGGATCGTGCCCTGGTACTTGTCGTCGCGGCTGTACTTGGTGACGATTGCCTTTGCTGCTGCCATGTCAAGCGCTAAGCAGGATAGATGTGCAGTCTCTCGGGCGGGAACTTGATTGTTACGTTCGAACCGGGTTCGATTTTCAGGGAGCGCATATTGGAAGGCGGCACTTCGGCGATGAACTCTGTTGAGCTGCTGTCCTCGAAGGCCAGGCGGATTCGGAAGACAGAACCGAGGAACTCCGTGTCGATGACAGTCGCATTGTTGCAATTGGTGCCGTCGCCATCGAAGTCTGTGTCATAAACGTCAATGTCTTCCGGACGGATGCACAGCAGAACGCGCTCATCTGAAGAGAATGATGCTGACGCTCTGAGACATTGAAACTTGAACTGATTGACAACAATCTCGTCGGCGCCCGAGGCGATGCCGTCCAGAAAGTTCATCTTGCCGATGAAGTTCGCGACAAAAGGGGTGGTGGGGTTGCTGTAAATCTCTTGAGGGGTGCCCATCTGTGCAATAACCCCGTGGTCCATCACGACAATTCTGTCCCCCATGGTCAGCGCCTCTTCCTGATCGTGGGTGACAAGCACTGTGGTGATGCCAATCTTTCGCTGCAGGTCAAGAATCTCCCGCCGCAGGTGCTGCCGAACCTTGGCGTCAAGCGCCGAAAGCGGCTCATCAAGCAGAAGCAGTCCGGGCGATGTCGCCAGCGCTCTGGCCAGAGCGACTCTCTGCTGCTGGCCTCCGGACAGCTGCCCCGGGTACTTCTCGCTATGGCCTTCGAGACCAACAGTCAGAATCAGCTGCTGGACCCGCTCCTGAATTTCGGTCTTGGGCAGCTTGCGGTTTCTGAGTCCGAATGCGAGGTTCTCGTCAACCGTCAGGTTCGGGAAGAGCGCGTAGGACTGGAAGACAATGCCGAAATCCCTCTCTTCCGGCGGCAGCGGCGTGATGTCCTGGCCGCTCTGAATGATCGATCCCGAGGTCGGAGTCTCAAGGCCGGCGATGCAGCGCAGCACGGTCGTTTTTCCGCAGCCTGAGGGACCCAGCAGGCAGATGAGCTCGCTTTGGTTTACGTCAAGCGATATCTGACTCAACGCTTCAAACTCACCGAAGCGTTTCGTCAAATCCTGAATGGAAAGATATGAATCAGACCTTGACATTCCAAAGTTCCGGCGTGTCAAGGGATAATTCCGGGAGCCGGTTCATCAACCGCTCCCGGAATCTATCCTCAAAGTGGGCGCTGTCGAAAATTCGACAGCCTGGTTCATTGAACTGGCTAAGATTTCGGTTCCGATTTGGCGCCGTAGCGGTTTTGCCATTCGGACAGAATTCTAGAACGATTTGCCGCAGCCCATGCGAAGTCGTTGTCGATCATCTTGTCGAGAAGATCCGGCGGAAAGTTCTCGACTTCCTGAGCCACGCCGGGCATGGCGACGACAGCATACTCGCGATTGTAGATTTCGTTCGCTTTACGCGTTACGGACCAATCTGCAAGTGTCTGCGCAGCCGCTCGATTCTTGGTTCCCTTGACAATGCCAAAGGCTTCCAAGTCCCAGCCGACACCTTCCGCAGGCGCGATCACTTCAACGGGAGCGCCCTGGGTTTTCAGCTTCGCGCCGCGATAGGCGAAGGAAACACCAACGGTGATCTCACCGGCAGCCGCCTGCTTGCAGGGCTTGGAGCCGGAGTGGGTGTACCACGCGATGTTTTCGTGCAGAGCATCCATGAACGCCCAGCCATCATTCTCGCCCCAGAGCTGCAGCCAGCTTGACACATCAAGAAAGCCGGTGCCGGAAGAGTTTGGATTGGGCATGACAACGTGCCCCTGGTATTCCGGCTTGGTCAAGTCCTGCCAGGATGAGGGCATGGGCACGCCATTCTTCTCGCCTTCGACAGTGTTGTAGCAGATGGATGCAATCCAGGCTCTCTGACCCACCCACAGCGGGGGGTCCATCGTTGGATCGACATACTTGGGATCAAGCATTTCCACACCTTTCGGCGCATAGCCCTCAAAGTATCCTTCGTTGGCCAGAAACACCAGACTCGTCGCCGCCAGCCCCCAGACAATGTCCGCTTGGGGGTTGTCTTTTTCAGCCAGAAGCTTGGCAGTGATGATTCCTGTCGAATCTCTGGCTCCCCATTTCAAGTCGATGTCGGGGTGGTCTGCCTCAAATTCCTGCTCAAACATGCGAAGCTCATCGGCTTCGATTGCCGTGTAGACAATCAGTTCATCCTGCGCAACCGCAGTACCTATCAGAGCAAACGACGCAACAAGTGAAGTTACGATAGTTCTCAGTCTGAGATAGTAGTTCATAAATCTACCTCCAAATTGTTTATGTTTAGACTGCTTTTATAGTCTGTTTCAAGTCTTGAATCGAAGATTTTTCAGAAATTCGCAAAATCTGCCGTTCGATTTCAATTTCCGACAGTCATTCAGAATCATTGAAACCAAGTGAGTTCAGCCAATGAAGGAGCGGTTGCTGAGGTTTTCAGAATCCAGAACCATCTCGCTCAGAGTTCTGGATTTGCATCGATTCTGACTTGAAAGTCTTGAAGGAGGAATGAAGGCGCTGAAACATCGAAGAACTGTTTCAACTCTATCAATATCTGTCATCCCCCAAGAAGCTGTGACAGATAACAGGGCGTCCAGCGGCATGCCTTTTTTCTCGACGAGGGCGCCGCGACGCTGCAGAATTTCTTTGAATCGAGCGGGCGGGCGATCAGATGTTCAGGTCGAGTGCTGTATTTGGCATTCGCAGGTCATCGGTCCGGCTGAAATTTCCAGTAGAGGCGCTTGGAAATTCGCTAGCGGGATTCCGGCAGTTCAGCGACGACAATGTCCTGCCTCACCAGATGAATGATCATTTCGTCCATGAACTTTTCATTGAATCGCTCCAAGTCGAACGCTCTGAGATCGCTTACAGACACACTTTCGTTGTCAAGCAGATGCTGAATGACATCCAGGCATCGAAGGTCGAATACAGTTGAGCGGCGATTGGCTGTCAGTGTGAATGTGCTTGCCTGCGCATTCGACTCGACACGCGCTTGATGGAAGCCGCGCAGTTTCAAGCGGTAGCGGTGCCACTGCGGGTCGTTCCAAGGTTCGATCCAAGCTCCGATCTGCAGATTCGTCTCCTCGCGCCAGCGCGCTCGAAGGTAGTCGTCAAACTCTCTCACCGGCTCGTGGTCCAGCACCTCCACCACTGCATCCCGCAGCTCGCGGAAATACTCATCTGCCAGGCCCGGTTCTGCATTGCGAGGCACATTGATGCGTGCGCGGTCCCAGTCCTTGATGATCTTGTAAGTCAGCCAGTTGATCACGTCGGAGGAATAAAATTCCTTGAATGACAGTGTCAGATGCATGCTGCCTTGGCCTACGAAGTCTTCGGGCACTACGGCATCGTGCCAGCCGCCGCGCGGGATGAACAGCACGTCGCCGCTCTCCAGCCGGCCGGACCACTGCGGCTTGCTGGGAACTTTCACGTTCGGCTCAACATCCTTGGGCAGCGGCGACTCCCGAAGCTCTCCATACAGATTCCAGATTTTGCTGCCGTGAAGCTGCAGGATGTAGACATCGTGATCGTCCCAGTGGGTGGGAAATGCCTTGACATCGCGCCAGGAAGCATACAAATTCCCACTGGTAAAGGTTCCAAGGGAATTGGAGATAGAGGATATGAAGCGGTTGATGCCGGAGTGAACATCGCCGATGCTGTTGATCAGCAGGCTCGCGCCGTTGCGCAGCAGATAGTTGAGCCGATTTTCATCGAATACCCGCGGCTTCAATTTTCTCGGATCAGATTGGCCGCCGGCGGACTGGAAACTTCGGATGTAGTCAGCGTCGTTTATGGTCTGATTCGAGATCACTACGTTCAGCTGCTTCGGCTGAAAGTTGGCGCTGCGAATCAGGACAGTCAGGTCATTCCAACCGATCAGGTGGGAGAAGCGATCGGACGGTCCGCGAAACAGCATGTGCGTGCGCTGCTGATACTGTCGTGTGAAGAATTCTTCAGGACTGAACGGCTCAACAACTGAACCGAAGCCATCACTTTGGGATACGCGGTCAACCTCAAACGTCTCCAGTTTGAAGCTGTCCGGTGAAATCTCACTGTCTTCAGCCCGAGACGAGTGAAGCATTGCCTGAAGCATTGGGTCCTTGCTGGACAATCCGGCTCGGGCGGCGGCGATGTTGGTGAATCGACGCTGGCGCTCGGACTCCATTCGAAATTCGTTCGCTGTATTGAGACCGCGAAGATGCTCACTGTTCAGAAGCATCTGATTGGCGTAAAGCGGCTTTTGGCTGGCTGTTTCTGTCATTGTGAAATCACCTCAGGGTTTCCACAGCCGTGAATCCTGCACAAGCAACCGTGCAAGCTGGGGGCGAAGCGCAGCGAACAACTTGGCGCGTCAGAACTCAAATCAGTATCGGATATCAGTCAGTGTGGAAACGATTGTCGAACATGCTTGAAGAGATAATCGTGCCCTATCAGAGCATATCCAAGTGTGTCACGCGAAGTGTGACCTGGTTTGCGGATGATGACGGCAATGATGAATCCCTTTGCTATTGCCTGGAAAGACAGGACAGAATTATAAACACAGTCAATCGCGCCGATGACTGGCTTTATGTTTATAATTTGCCGCCACAAGGTTCGCATTGTCTTGATACTCGGCGATGCTTGTGTATATTTATTTGAAATTTAGAATTACGGACATTAAGGAGTTTAGATATGTCAACTTCAAATGAATTTAGAGACAGGATTCTCAGTAAAGCTGCGGAAGATGAAGAATTTCGAACCCAATTGATGAGTGATCCGGCCGCCGCTCTCGGAGCGGAACTGAATGTCAACTTACCGGAAAATCTGGCGATTCAAGTCCATGAAGATGGCCCGAATGTAGTCAACCTGGTGCTGCCGCCTAAAGTCAAATTGGATGAATCCGCTTTGGACAGTGCGGCTGGTGGTTACAATCCAGATGAGAATCCGGACTGGGCCTGGTAGTCGATCAATTGAGGTTCCAAGGTTTCAGCGCTGGCTGAAACTTCAGACCATACCTGATTTTCAATTGCATCCTGCTGTGCGGTGTGCTTTGGCACACCGCACAGTCAGGTGACCATTTCACCATCCCCTTGGCGATGAACATTCGCCGAAATCAATCCAGAAGCAATTCCGACGTGCGATAGCACTATTTGTCGCGCCGCGAATTCGCCGTCAATCCCATGCAGGCAGCGACTTGGAACTCAAGTGTTTGATCAATGGGTGGTCAAGTCAACAAGCTTCAAGTGGTTCATGGAATACGCGACCCCAAATACAGCCTGATACGACTTCAAATCTAAACTAAAATGAAACGCTTCTATCGACCTCAATTGACTTCAACACCAATCGCCTGCAACCAGTTTCTAACATTACAGCCGAACGGTTGGGAAGCAATTTCTATTGATTACCCATTGGGACAACTCACAATTTAGAACTTATGAGAGACAAAGCATGAAACCAGATTTCGTTTATTCCAGAACATACCAAGGCAAAGTCAAGGGCCTGATTCTTGATTGGAGCGGCACGACTGCAGATGCTTTTGTGATCGCACCCGCAATCGTATTCGTCGAGGCTTTCGCTGAGCACGGCGTAGAAATCTCAATGGAAGAAGCGCGCCGTCCGATGGGACTCAGAAAAGACCTGCACATCGCCAAACTCATGGAAGAGCCGGAAATCGCAGACCGTTGGCAAGGGGTTCATGGCTCCGCGCCGACACAGTCCGATGTTGATAAGGTGTTCGCAGATTTTGTACCGATGCAGCTTGCTTGCCTGGGACGGTACACCCAGTTGCTTCCGGGTGTGGCCGAAGTTTCGCAGCAGATTCAGAAGTCCGGCATCAAAATCGGTTCAACAACCGGATTTGTCCGCAGCATGGTCGATATGCTGGAGGCCGATGCGGCCAAGCAGGGGTACAAACCTGATGCCTCAGTCGCAGGTGACGAAGTGTTCAACGGCGCGCGCCCGAAGCCTTTCATGATTTATCGGAACTTGGACATGCTGGATGTTCATCCCATTCAGTCAGTGATCAAAGTTGATGACACGGTTGGCGGTGTCGGCGAAGGTCTGGAAGCAGGGTGCTGGACTGTTGGAATGGCCGCATACAGCAACTACATGAACATCAGTACGATCGAAGAAAGAGAGGCGATGTCTGACAAGGAGTATGCGCGCCGGCTCGCAATTTCAAGGGATACGCTGATGAAGTGCGGTTCCCACTATGTCATTGACGAGTTTCCAGAACTTCTCGGTGTCATTGATGATGTCAATGCCAGACTCGCGCGCGGAGAGAAGCCGTAGTCTGCAGTACTCAAGCAGATTTCAAAAATCGAGTCTTTTGACATGCTCTCGTAGATTATCCAAAGACTTGAACTTCCAATTCAGACGATGAGGCCCTGGCTGCGGTCAGGGTCTCATTTTCCTTCCTGAGACGTTTCACAGATTCCTATTGGCTGTAGAAGTACAGCCGCGGGTCCAAGTGAAGAACTTCATCGACATCCAACTCAGTCACAGTGGCGTCATTCCATGCCACATAGAATCTTCCGGTTACCGCAAATCCATCTCCCGCGGCATCCGCTTGGACTTTGCAATTGATTTTGGCACAGCCGTCTTCCCGGCGAATTTCAATTGTATGGGAGATCAGAAACAAAGCGTCAAGAGGATACTGCGTAACGAGGTGGTAGTGGGTCCAGGCTTCGATTGAAATTTCAACGTTGATGTCCGGATAATTGAACGTCGTTCGGGGCAGCTCCCATCGACTGAGCACACGGCCATTCTTGCTGATTCTTCTCTCTCTCAGCAGCGGGCCTTCAGAGTCGACTTTCCAAGTTTGCTTTGCTGGCAGTTGTCTGACCTTTGGAAACGGCTTGGCCAACGGCTGTGCGCAAGTGAAGCGAGGCAGCTCCAGTCTTGACTGGTGCGCCAGCATTCGAATGTCTGCCAGCCGCGGAGACGGCCAGACCAGAGGCCAGTAAGACGTGCCGATGGCCAGCCGAATTCGACTGCCTTTCTTGAATCGGTAGACCGTCGACGGAAATCGAATCCGAAAGAAAGCTTCTGCGTTTGGGAAGGGCGGAGTGAGCCAGTCCATGCTGTCCTGTATTCCGAGATTTCGGATCTGTCGCACCGCGAGATTGGAGCGGCCGTCGGGTGTCACCTCGCAGATACGGCAGGCAAGCTGTGCTTTTCTGGCATCGACCTTGACACAGATAATCAGTTCAGCATGCCCGGACAGGTCGAAATCCTCTGCAAGGGGCTCGGAATCAAAGCAAAGTGAGCGCTTGTCATCTTCAGACTGGTCAAGTGGCAGACCGCCCTCGCGACCGAAATAACCGGTGTCTCCAGCGCACTCTCCATGACGCAAATCGTTGGGCACCTGAAGTTGCAGATCTGTTTCGGATGGCGCCTTCGCCAGCTTGCTCCGATCAAAATACAGCGTGGTGGACTCTGCCTGCCCGATGTCGTCAATTTGAATCCATTCACCGTTGCGCAGCGCGAGCCGGTTCTGAGGTGGATCAAACTCGCGTCTCCAGACCCTCAATCGGGGCCAGTCCAGTGATTCACCCGCATGACCTTTCAGCCAGTGATCCCACCACTCCAGCGCCAGGTCCTGAAAGCCGATTGCCGGTCCGGGTTCGCCTTGATCAGGATAGTGATGCCCCCAGGGACCGACAACGCCCCAGCTGATGTCAGGCCGCATCTTCACCAGATTCAACACAGAGTTCGAATATCGGTCAGACCATCCACCGATTGACAGGATCGGACAGGAAAGCTCTTCAGCGCAGCTCTCCACTGATCCCCGCTGCCAGTACTCATTCTTTACGCAGCATTCAACCCAGGACATGAGCGGGAATGTCAGCTCGTTCAGCCGCTCTCGCCACATCTTTCTCCAGCGCTTGCCAACATTCGCAGGGTCAGGAGGGGCCGCAAGTATGGCGGGCAGTGTGGCGCCCCATTCAAAGCTGTCGGTCAGCATTTCGCCGCCCATCCAGTGAATGTCATCTTCGAAGCGATCGGTCGTTGCGCAGTTGGCGATCACTGCCTTAAGCGGGGCAGGGGCATTCACCGCGGCCTGCAGACTCGCGGTGCCGCCCCAGGAGGTGCCGAACATGCCCACCCGGCCTGAACACCAGTGTTGGCCGGCGATCCATTCAATGACTTCCCGAGCATCATTCATCTCGACTTGCATGTACATATCGTCCATGAAGCCTTCGCTGTCACCGGAGCCTCGCATATCGACTCGCAGACAGACGTATCCATTTGCGGCGAAATAGGGATGATTGCGTTCGTCCCGGGCGCGCACCATGTCGCGTTTTCGGTATGGAATGTATTCGAGGATGGCTGGGAAAGGACCTGCACCCTCGGGCCGCCATACCCGCGCAGACAGTCTTGTGCCGTCCGACATTGGAATCCAGCAGTGTTCTGTTGTTCTCATGGGGTTGCTTTCGTTCGTCTGCGGAAAATTTTCTTGTTCAAATGTGCTGCTGTCGCAGCTGGCGCGAATTCAGGCGGACATTCGATTATTTTGCAAGAAAATGCTTCTACAATTCTGCAATTTCCAGTAACATTAGGTCAGCCAGTTGATTATTGCAGCACTGTGATCTCAATAGTCTCTGGCTATGACATTTGTGTGGTCATTCAGCTGCCGAAGCGGGAAGCAAAAGACTGTAAACTGAAAAATATCAGATTCGTTTTGGCAGTTGAGTAGACCGATTTTTTGAATAATCTCGATTAAATTAGGAGTGATTCATGAATGAGCTGAAAATGACGCGGCGCTCTTTTCTGGCCGCATGCGGGGCATTTGGTGCCGCCGCGACAATGGCTGTGCCGCGCTTTGCGCTGTCGCAGGACGGCACGGTGCTCACCGTTCGATCCTACTCGGATCTGCAGGTGTTGGACCCGGCGTTTCGACTGTCCCTGCCGGAAACCGACATTATCCGTTCGATATTCGCACCGCTGATTATTCCGCAGGCCGGTGATATCTGGGACTGGAAGCCGATTGCCGCTGCCAGCATCGAGCAGCTTGACGATGTGACCATCGCCTTCACGCTCAAGGACAACATCGGTTTCACCGATGGCTACGGCGATATGACTGCGGAGGATGTGAAATTCTCAATCGAGCGGTTTGCTGATCCTGCAATGGAAAGCCCCTATGCAGGAGACTGGTCAGCGCTGAAGGAGGTGGAGGTCAAGGACCGGCTGTCCGGCCTGATCCACCTCAAGAACAAGTTCGTGCCGCTGTGGTATACAACCTTGCCGACACCGGCATCGTGCATTCTGTCCAAGCGGGCGATGGAAGAGTTGGGTGACAAGATCACCACCAAGCCGGTGGCGCAGTCCGGCCAGTACCTGCTGGCTGACTGGCAGCCCAAGCAGAAGACCGTTCTGAAGCGCAATCCAGACTGGGCGCATGAACCCGGCGGGTTTGAAGAGATCCACATCATTCCGATTGAAGATCCGGCCACCGCTGAACGCGGGTTTGAAGCCGGTGATCTGGACTACACATGGACTTCTGTCGCGTCGTTGCCGCGGCTCAAGGCCAATCCGCCGGACAATTCGGTGGTGCTGGAAAAGCCGTCCCTGGCTTATGTCTGGGTTGGCATGAATCAGGACGTTGCGCCGTTTGACAACATCAACATTCGACGGGCCGTGCAGCACGCCATCGACAGACAGACTGTGGTGGATGCAGCCTACTTCGGTGCCGCAACGGTTGGAAACGGCATCATCGCTCCCGGACTGCCCGGCAGTCGGGACAGTGTGACTTATGACTATGATCCGGACCGGGCGCGTGATCTGCTGAAGCAGGAAGGCGCAACCAATCTCTCGGTGACGCTGGACATCCTTAACCAGACTGATCGCCTGACAGCCGCGCAGGTCATTCAGGCCAATCTGGCTGAAGTGGGCATTGACTGCGAGATCAAGCAGAATGACAGCGGCACCTTCTGGACGCTGGGCTCCAAGGACGGCAATTACTGGAACCAGCTGCAGATGCTGCTCCAGCGGTACTCGATGCAGCCCGATCCAAGCTGGGCCACCGTGTGGTTCACACCGGAGCAGGTCGGTGTCTGGAACTGGGAGCGTTTCAACAACGCCGAGTACAAAGCGCTGCACGATCAGGGACTCGTCGAGGCTGATTTCGCGAAACGCGACGAGATCTACAAGAAGATGCAGGGTCTTATGGATGAAAGCGGCTCCTATGTGTTCCTCACCCACGAGGTTGTCGGCGCCATACATCGGAACACCATTCATCCCGGGCTGAAACCGAACGGAGAATCGCTCCTTTCTGAATTCAAGCCTGCATAACGGACAGAGGGCGGCCTCGCGGGGCCGCCCGATTCCAAGCCGATGCTGAACTATTCTGCCAAGCGGCTGGGTTTGGCCGTGCTGATCGTGTCAGTGGTGATGCTGCTGCTGTTCACGATGATCTATCTCATTCCGGGCGACCCGGCGGCGGTCGCCCTGGGCCCCCGGGCGACGGACTCCATGCGCGAGGCGCTGCGCGTGAAGATGGGGCTCGACCAGCCGATCTGGATCCAGTTCTGGAATTTCTTCATTCACGCCTGGCAGGGCGATCTCGGCAACGAGGTGCTGTCTGATCGTCCAGTCGCGGAAGTTGTCATGGAGCAGCTGCCGTTCACGCTTGCTTTGATTGCGGGCGGCATGATCTGGTCGATCGCACTCGGCATCCCGCTTGGCTGCTGGACTGCGATTCAGCCCGGCGGCATGGTTGATCGGGTCATCGGTGTTCTGAGCGTCGGCGTGATCGCTGTGCCTTCTTTTGTTGTCGCCATTTATGCGCTGCTTGTGTTTGCCGTGACTCTGCGCTGGCTGCCGGCCATCGGTGCGGGGGATGCCGGTGATATCGGCGATCAGCTGGTGCACCTGATATTGCCGTCCCTCGCAGTCGGACTGGGCTGGGTTGGCTACCTCGCGCGCATGGTGCGCGCTTCGATGCTGGAAGTTCTGGAAGCCTCCCACATTCGAACTGCACGGGCTTTCGGCTTGCCGGATCGGCTGATCACCTATCGGTATGCTCTGGCGATCGCCATTCTGCCGACGGTCACCTTGCTGGGCGTGGGGATCGGTCAGATGCTCTCATCTGCGGTGTTCGCAGAAATCGTCTTCGCGCGCCCGGGCGTGGGAAAGCTTGTCTATGATGCAATTCTGACTCGCAACTACCCGCTTGTATCAGGCGCCGTGCTGGTGACGACCATTCTTTTCATTCTGATCAACCTCATCGCTGATCTCATTGTCGGGTATCTTGATCCTCGTGTTCGAAGCCGTTTCTAAGTGGACTAGATCATTCGGCCGGGTTCTGGCCGAACCCATGGGTCTCTTCGGGATCGCGCTGGTTGCCCTGATGATCGGCGGCGCGGTGTTTGCAGATATTCTGACGACTGCCGAACCAAACGACATCTCACCGCGCGATCGGTTTCTTGACCCTTCCCTGGCTCACTTGTTGGGGACTGATCATCTGGGACGCGATCTATTTTCTCGGGTTCTGCACGGCGGTCGAATTGCGCTTTCAGTCGCGCTCTTCGCTACTGCAGTCTCGCTGATTATCGGCATTGGACTGGGTCTCATTGCGGGATACGGACCGCGCTGGCTGGACAATGCCATGATTCTCGTGTTCGACGCGCTGAAAAGTTTTCCAACTGTGATGCTGGCCCTGGCTCTGGTAACGCTGTTCGGTCCGTCTCTCACCGCAGTTGTGGTGGTCGTGGTGCTGGTCAACGTGCCCGGCTACGCGCGGATCACCCGCACCCAGACGCTTGCGCTGAAGTCTGCCCAATTCGTCTCCGCGGCACAAAGCATGGGTGCCGGCACCGTACGCATTCTGCGCGCTCATATTCTGCCGAATGTCATCGGTCCGCTCCTGATTCTGGCTTCGATGGATATTCCTGTGGTGATCGCCATCGAGGCGGGCATGAGTTTTCTCGGATTGGGTGTCCGGCCGCCCACGCCTTCCTGGGGTGCGATTCTGAATGATGGCTTTGCCGCGATACGCGACACGCCATGGATCGCAATTGCCGGCGGCCTGCCGATTATCATCACCACACTGGGCTTCACCTTTCTTGGCGAGACCCTGCGAGACGTATTCGATCCGCGGCTGAAGGTGCGCCGATGAATGTACTGGAGATCAAAGACCTCAATGTCACTTTCGATACCGAAAATGGGCAGCTGCGCGCCCTCAGGGATGTTTCTTTTTCGGTGCCGGATCATCGGATCGTCGGCGTTGTCGGTGAGTCAGGCTGCGGCAAATCGACACTGATCAATGCGATTCTGGGTCTGCTTGCCGACAACGGGCAGGTGGACAGCGGTGAGATTATGTTCGAGGGCAAGGATCTGACTCGGATCAGCGCCGATGAGATGCAGGATCTGCGCGGCGTGCGGATTTCCACTGTGTTTCAGGACCCGATGGGCGCGCTGAATCCGGTCATCTCTGTGGGCCGGCAGATGCTGCACATCCAGTATCGCTCCAGCCTCAGCCGCACTGAAAAACTGGCCAAAGCTGCGGAAATGCTGCGCCTGGTGCGAATTCCGGACCCCGCATCCGCTTTGAGTCGATTCCCACACGAGTTCTCAGGCGGAATGAAGCAGCGCATTGCGATCGCCATGGCGCTGATGATGGAGCCCGCTTTGCTGATCGCCGATGAGCCGACTACCGCGCTGGACGCCACGCTGGAGGTGGCGACGATCGAGCTGCTGCAGGACCTGCAGAATCAGGTGGGATGCTCGGTGCTGTTCATCTCGCATCATCTGGGGGTGATCGCCGAGCTTTGCGACGATGTGGTGGTGATGTACGCCGGAGAGGTGGTTGAGCGCGGCTCGACCCGGCAGATATTCTACAACCCCATGCATCCATACACGGAACGGCTGCTCCAGTGTGATCCGGCGGGCCAGTCCGAGCGCACCCGGCACCTGCCGACAATCCCGGGCGAGATTCCGGACCTTCGATTGCGTCCGACAGGCTGCATCTTTGCGCCGCGCTGCCACTATCGGGAGCAGATCTGTGATCAGATTCCACCTGAAGTTGAAGTCGCGGGTCACAGCGCCCGCTGTCACCGGGCAGTCGCATGATTCTGTCTGTTCGCGATGTCGAGGTGACATTTCGGGTTGGACCGTGGTTCAACCGCCAGCCGATTCTAGGCGTGGCCGGAGTGAGTTTCGATGTGAGCGCAGGTGAGACTTTCGCGCTCGTCGGAGAGAGCGGATCGGGCAAGACAACACTGGCCAATGCGATCAATGGACTGCAGGCCATCTCCAAAGGTGAGGTGACTTTCATCGGCGAGCGGGTTGACACGGCGAGCACCGCTGAAATGAAACCCTTGCGGCAGCAGATGGCGATGATGTTTCAGGACCCGGTGGGATCGCTCTCACCCCGCACGAAAGTGGGTGATCTGGTCGCAGAGCCTTTCCTGATTCACAAGATTGATGCGAACATTCGGGAAGAGACCGCGCGGCTTCTGTCGCTGGTTGGATTGTCCGGGGACTTCGCCAACCGCTACCCCCATCAGCTGTCGGGCGGCCAGGCCCGACGTGTCGGTGTCGCCCGCGCCATCGCTCTCAATCCCAAGCTGATCATCGCCGATGAGCCCACCGCCGGGCTAGATGTGTCGGTGCAGGGCGAGGTTCTCAACCTGCTCAATGACTTGCGCGAGCGGATGAGCCTTGCAATGATCATCATCACCCACAACCTTCATGTTGTTCATCACGTGGCGGACCGCATGGCGGTGATGTATCTGGGACGCATTGTCGAATTGGGCGAGACCGAAGCGATGTTCAGGGCGCCGGCCCATCCGTACACAGCCGCGCTGTTGAGCGCGAACCCTGAACCTGACCCGGACAAGGCGGTCCACCGAATCTCACTGCCTGCAGAGGTGCCGTCCCTTTTGGCCCGGCCGTCGGGCTGTGAGTTTCACACCCGCTGCCCCTGGGTGCAGACCCGATGTGATTCTGATCAGCCGTACACCAATGGAGAGGAGCATAGAATCGCGTGTCATTATCCGCTTGCACCCGGCGCCAAACCGCCTGTCAGGGAAGCCGCGGCGTGATCGATGCCGCCTTTCTGGCTGGGTTCACAATCTGTATCGTAAAAACCATATTGAGAGGATTTGCACATGATGCCTGAAATTCCAGTCCGCACTGACTTTCCACATGAAGTTCGGGAGATCGAGAACACTTGGATTCCAATGCCCGACGGCACGCAGCTTGCCGCTCGAATCTGGCTGCCAGAGAATGCCGAGGAGAATCCAGTTCCAGCCATACTTGAGTACCTGCCGTATCGAAAGCGCGATGGAACAGTGGAACGGGATCATCTCACTCATCCCTATTTTGCCGGCTTCGGCTATGCCGGTGTCCGCGTCGACATGCGCGGCACCGGCGACAGCGAGGGCATCTGCCGCGGTGAGTATCTGTTGCAGGAGCAGGAGGATTGTCTGGCTGTGATCGAATGGCTGTCTGCGCAGTCCTGGTGCTCCGGCAAGGTTGGAATGATCGGCATTTCCTGGGGCGGATTCAACGGACTTCAGGTCGCCGCCCGTCGCCCGAAAGCGCTGGGTGCGGTGATTTCGCTCTGCTCAACCGATGATCGCTACGCCGATGACATTCACTTCATGGGCGGAGCGGTGCTGGTGGAAAAGCTGGGCTGGGGCGCCACTGCTTTCGCGATTGCCAACACCCCACCCGATCCTGCAATTGTCGGAGACCGCTGGCGCGATATATGGATTGAGCGTTTGCAGAACAACGGTCTCTGGCTGCTCAACTGGTTTCGGCGGCAGCGGCGCGATGAGTTCTACACCCATGGCTCGATCTGTGAGCGGTATGAGGATATTGAGGCGCCAGTCTACCTGGTTGGCGGCTGGGCTGACGGCTACACCAACACCATCTTCCGCATGCTGGAGCATCTGAGCTGCCCCAAGAAAGGATTGGTCGGTCCTTGGGCGCACAAGTATCCCCACTTCGCGTTGCCAGGCCCGCGCATCGGCTTCCTTCAAGAGTGCCTGCGCTGGTGGGATCAGCACCTCAAGGGAATGGATACCGGCATCATGAAGGAGCCTGAACTTCGCGCCTGGATTCAGCACCCTGTAGTGCCGGCTCCACATTATGAATTCCGCCCCGGACATTGGGTGACCGTGCCCAAATGGAGCGACGATGCAGTCCAAATGCAGTCCATGTTTTCGGACAGCGACAAGCCTGTCGGAATATCTGACGAACCGCTGGTTCTGTCCACTCCAGAGAATGCGGGCCATGCGTCAGGCAACTGGTGCGGTTACGGACTGTTTCCGGACGGACCCGTCGATCAGTCAGAAGAAGCGGGCATGGTGTGTTTCGAAACGGAACCGTTTGAAGATGACCTTGAACTGCTCGGATTTCCAGTGCTCACTGCCGATGTTGCCAGTGATGTGCCGCAGGCAAATCTCGCGGCGGTTCTGTCGGAGGTGCTTGACGATGGGAAGGCAACCAGAATCAGCTACGGAATCTTGAACTTGACGCATCGCAATGGTCACGCGGAACCGCAAGCTATGCCTGAAGGTCCGGTCCCTATCGAAATCAAAATGAATGCCTGCGGACAGCGCATCGGCAAAGGAAGTCGACTGCGGCTGTCTTTATCAAATGCTTACTGGCCGATCATCTGGCCGTCTCAGACCAAAGCAAACCTGACATTAACCAACATTCAGCTGGAGCTGCCCAGGTCTCCGGGTGAGATCGCGGACGATCATTTTGAGGACCCTGAAGGTGCGACGCCGCTTGAGGCGGAAGCCTTGCTTGAAGGTGGCTTCAGTAGAAGCCGCAATATTGACTATGCGAGCGGTTTTGAGACGTATGAAATCGCGAGTGACACCGGTCTCAATCGCCACTTGCATACCGGCATTGAGTATCGGGAGTCGAGTCTGGAGAAATTCACCATTCACCCTGATAACCCCAACTCAGCCGTTGGCACTTGCGTCTGGACCAAGCATTATGCCAGGGGCGAATGGCTGGCAGATGTGGAGGTCAGTGTCTGTGTCAAAGCGCTTGAGAAGGATTTCAAGATCACAGCAGAGCTCAAGGCCAGGGACGCGGACGGTCACGTGGCAAGGATAACATGGTCGGAGCCTGTTCCGCGGGATTTGGTATGAGTGTCTTTACCGGCTTCAGCGCCAATGCTGAAATCCACTCGCTCGAGACGGACGGTGTCACCATGCGCGTGGTGGTCGAAGGCGGTGGACCGGACGTGATATTCATTCCGGGCGGTGATCAGACTGCTGAGGCATACTCGCAGCAGTTCACCAGGCTGTCGGATTCATTCCGCTGTGTTTCCTACGACCCGCGCGGCGCAGGTGAGACTGAATCACCGCCGGCACCTTGGACGATGTCGGACTATGCCCGGGATTGCGCCGCGGTGATTGACACGTTCTGCTCAGGTCAGGCAGTGGTTTCGGGTCTCTCGCTGGGCGGACTGGTCACTCAGCAAGTTGCAATCGACTATCCGGACAAGGTGCAGCTTGCAATACCAATGGGCACAGCCGCGTACATCGATGGTTTCACGCGCGATTGGATGGAAGCGGAGATCAATCTTCGCAAAGCCGGCATTGAACTGCCGGACTACTTCCTGGCGCCGCATTACGCGCCGTTCGCATTCCCGGCAAAGGCTTTGCATGATGCAGAGTTCTGGGCTGAGATCAAACCGATTTACACCGCTCGTTTCGCGGAGCGCGAGGCCAAAGATCTGATTGATCAGTGGGAGGCGTGTCTTGAATTTGACTGCCGCGAAACGCTAAAAACCTGCCCGGTGCCTTTTCATGTCATCAGCTTTTCTGAAGATGTGCAGACCGCCCCGTCGATGTGCAAAGTGGTTGCCGATCTTGTTCCGAATGGTGTGCTTCACGAACTGGAAGGGTTAGGGCACGTCTCAATGCTGAGTCACCGCCCGGATGTTGTCACGGACAAGCTGCGCGAAATTTTCTCAATTTATTTTGGCAGTTAAGTCGCACTATTCGTCACATCTCATGTGCTCGGAAAATTTGCAGTGATCTTTAGATGTTGTGTGCAAATTCTTTGGCGCGGCTTATCAAATTTTGGTTAAATTTACCCTTGTTGGCGTAGCAAGTGTTGTGCATTAGAATTTTTCAAAATATTTGCCACAACGCAGTTAAACTTGTATTGATAAATCTTGGAAGGACTTGGTTGACATGAAAATTTCTACAATTTTAGATCACATCGATAGCGGCTACTATGCGCTCCCAGAATTTCAGCGAGGTTATGTTTGGAATCGTGACCAGGTGCGCGGTTTTTTTGATTCACTTTACAAACGTCATCCGGTTGGTGGTCTGTTGGTTTGGATAACTGCATCGCGGACAGCCTCATATCGCGGCGATAGTGATTTGCCCGATGGAGTTGTTAATCTTTTGCTAGACGGACAACAACGTATGACATCTTTATACGGTGTTGCTCGTGGTAAGCCGCCTAGTTTTTTTGATGGGAATGCAGATGCCTTTACTGGCTTGTATTTCCATCTTTCGAGAGAGGTTTTTGAGTTTTATCAGCCGATAAAAATGAAAGATGATCCGTACTGGATCGATGTTTCCAATTTAATGATCAATGGTCAAGATGGACTTGAAGCTTTAGTGGAAAATCTCGCGGAAAATCCAGATGTTGGACCAAGAGCAGTTAAGTTTACTGGTCGAATCTCTCGTATTCTCGGTATATTCGAAATTGAACTTCATACCCAAGAAGTCACTGGCAAAGATAAGACAGTTGATGTAGTTGTGGATATTTTCAACCGCGTCAATACTGGAGGAACAAAACTATCTAAAGGAGACTTAGCCTTGGCAAAAATCTGTGCGGAATGGCCTGACGGTCGCAATGCTATGAAGTCTGAACTTGAAGAATGGACTAAGGCTGGCTACAACTTCAGTCTCGATTGGTTATTGCGTTCGATGAATACGGTATTGACTGGCGAAGCAAAGTTTTTACATTTGCATGACAAATCATCTGACGACATCCAGCGAGCATTGCATCAAGCCAGTAAGCATATAGATACTTGCCTAAATTTGATCAGCGGTCGTTTAGGTCTTGATCATGACCAAGTGTTTTTTGGTCGTTACGCCATACCGGTATTGGCTTATTACCTTGAGCAACGGGAAAATCTGAAAAAAGGACCACCGAGCAAGTTGGAGAGTGATACGATGCTTTTCTGGTATGTCCAGGCTGCTATGTGGGGTCGTTTCTCTGGTTCTACGGAATCCACTATTGACAAAGATTTGGAGTCGCTGAAAGAAAACAACTTAGATTGCTTACTGGAAGAGTTGCGACTATGGCACGGTGTGCTAAGGGCTGAACCTAGTCATTTTACCGGTTGGAGTCTGGGCGCTCGATTCTATCCCGTGTTGTATATGTTGACCCGGATGGCTGGTGCTAAAGATTGGGGCACGGGACTGCCGCTAAAAGCAGATCTGCTGGGCAAATTGAATCGCTTAGAAGTGCATCACATTTTTCCTAAATCAAGACTCTACAAAGCTACGGAATTCGGATTTTCCAAGTCTGAGGTAAATGCCGTTGCGAACTACTGTTTTTTGACCAAAGATTCAAACTTAAAAATTGGTGACCAACTTCCTGAGAATTATTTTCCAAAAGTAGAGAATGAGCATCCGGGAGTTTTGGCATCACAGTGGATACCAGATGACCCAAATTTGTGGAAAATTCAGAATTTCCGACAATTTTTAGAAGCTCGGAAATCGCTACTCGCGAACGAGCTCAATAGCGTTATGGAAGAACTGTTACATGGAGACAAGAATTGGTTGGAAGGAGAAGTGCAGCTGAGTACGGATTTAAATGTCATAGAAACAATTAATGGGACCGAAACCGAAAATGAACTCGAACGATTGAACAATTGGGTTGCGGACAATGGACTACCCAAGGGTGAACTGGATTACGACCATGTGAATGAGGAATCTGGAGAGCAAATGGCTGTATTTGACTTGGCATGGCCGAAAGGACTCCAAGAGAATTTTAGCCAGCCAGTTACTTTACTGATTGATGAGGAGGCATCAATTGTGGCATCGGCGAGTCAAGCCGGTTACAAGTGCTTTACAAATGTCGAAGAGTTTAGACACTATGTACAACGGGAGGTATTGGCAGAGAGTGCGATAAACTGAAGTGCTCGCCACAAACAATCAAGATATTGGTGATCGGACGAATTATGAGTAGCGACTGAGAATGTTGCTTGTCACTGTGGAGCCGAACTATTTGGGCAAGCTGTCAGTCCCGGTCAGGATTGCTCGGCCCGATTGCCAGCAGTTCTTTGGCCGCCTGAATGGGCGGCAGCTGCTCGTACAGAATCTTGTAGACGCGTTCAGTCATTGGCATGAACACATCGAGCTTTCTGCCGACGTGGTAAGTTTCTCGCGCGGACTGCAGTCCTTCAACTTCCTGACCGATTTCCGTCAGGATTGAATTGAGCGGCCTGCCTTCCCCCAGCCCCAGCCCGAGTCTGCGATTGCGGGACAGGTCTCCATTGCATGTCAGCAGCAGGTCTCCCAAACCCGACAGGCCCATCAGCGTTTCGGTTCTGCCGCCCATCGCGACATTGAGCCGGTTCATTTCGGCAAATCCTCTCGCGATCAGCAGGGCCCGAGTGTTGATGCCGAATCCGAGTCCATCGGCAATGCCGGCGGCGATTGCAATGACATTCTTGGTCGCGCCGCCGACTTGCACACCGATTACGTCGTCAGTGGTGTAAACCAGCGACGTTGCGTTCCGAAAAAGATTGGCGATGGCTTCAATATCCTCAGCATTTTCTGAAGCGAGATCAAATCCGGTTGGCATGTTTCTGATCACTTCATAAGCGAAACTCGGTCCGGCTATTGTCGCCGTGATGGCGCGGTTTTGGAGTGTTCGACTGGCGACATCGCTCAACAGATCACCGGATTCCGAAGCGAATCCCTTGGTTCCCCAGATGACGACTGGTTTGGCTCCGGAGTCCATCAGGTGCAGATTCTCCGATACGGAATGGATGGCTGAATCGAATACCCTGCTGGGCACGGCAACAATGACTGTTGTGCAGGACTCCATTGCAGATTCAAGTGTTTCACTGCCCTGAAGATTTTCCGGAAGCCGCACATCCGGCAGGTATCTGGAATTGACGCGGGATTCGTTGATGTTACCGATGACTGCTTGATCGATATCCCAGATTCGCACAGTGTGGCCGTTTCGCGCAAGCCAGGCTCCGATTGCTGTGCCCCAGGAACCGGCTCCAACTACTGCGATCCGATGATTTTCTTGTGTAGATTCCTTCATGCTGACTCCCGATAATTCTGTTTGGTCTATTGTACTTACAACACAGAGTGATTCCAGATGCTGAACCGGCGCGGCATTCCAAGCCGTTCAATGCCACTTGGACAAGGTTTCTTGCTGTCTACAGTGAAAGGCTGCAGAGGGAGCATTCGTCAAGCATAAAAATGGGAGTCGCGATTACACACTGATTCTTGGCGGTTCTTCCAACTCGGAAACTATTTCACGAACCGATGTTCCCAGAAGTTCGGCAGCTTTGGAATCAGAAATTGCTCCTTCCGCAAGCGCACGAAAACATAGTCGTTCAAAACGTTTGGGTTCTTCTCCAGATAATGAATACGGCTCCTGATATGGCGGAGTGCGCCAACCGAGGTGATCAAACTCCTTAAACAGTTGCTGAAACATACTCATATTGATAATTCCAAGATCTCTGCAGCGATAGGTGAGAGCCTGGACGCTTACACCAAACATTGCTTTGAGAGCGAAGAACTCTTTCCAGCCTATGGACTTGCGATGTCTTCCTATTTCCGCCCTCAACAGTTTTGCTGGCATGAGAAATGCCCCAGCAAAGCGATGGGCAGCTTTCTCTCCATCAACTTTTTGGGCGGCTTCCAGTACCATGTGGCCTAATTCGTGGGCAATCGTAAAGCGCTGTCGTTCACCCCAGTTTTGTTTGTTCACAACAACCACAGACGAGAATTTTCCATTCTCGCTCCGGGCTCGCACTGCCAGACCATCGATTTTCTGCAAATCAATTGATAGAACTTTGATGCCGCGCACTTCCAAAAGCTCAACTAAGTTTGGAATCGGATCGCGGCCCAGCCCCCAATGATCGCGTAACCCGTTTGCAGCGTGCTCTGTCTCAGCCAAGTGCTCCAGTACAGGCCAAGGAGCTTCACGCGGCTTGTCCCAAGCCATGCTCGGCAGGTGGAGAAGCTCTTCAACTGCAAGATAACGATCTAGCAGGTGAAGTACCTTTGCCTTGACATGCGCTTCTTCTCGCTTGCTGACAAGTCCATTCTTTCTGAAATCCAGGCTTACGATAACTGTTTTGTCTTTGCTAAGAAGATAGTCTACAGAAGTGTCAAGCGCGTCAGCAAGAGCAATAACCACATCCGAACTCGGCATTGATTGATTGCGCTCATATTTTCCAATCGCTTGTGCTGTCACTCGGTTGCCAATCTTTGCTTCCAAGTCGCGAAGAGACAGACCCGCAGCGGCGCGGCATAGCTTGAGCCTGTTTCCAATCATCACATGTTCTCCAATTTCGAAGTAGTTTACAAAAATACATCATTATTTTACTACTGTAATCTAATGTTCTAGTAACTGGTTTGAATGGTTGACAGTGCGAATACAAATGTGGCTGAGCCAATTGACGTGGAGAGACGAAGTCGGTTCAATCAAATATCGCACCGAAGTTCAGTGATAAAGCCACAAAATAAGGAATGGAAGTAAGGAGTCTTCGAAGAAACATCAATGCTTCACTCCTTGTGAGCGATTGATGCTTTTCTGAGAAAGTCTGGTGAATCTTTACATAGACTGCCACTATTCGGTTTACAATTCAAAAAAAAATCAAAAATTTGAACAGCTGTGTCGACTCCAATGTCGCTGAAGAAATTTACAGAAGACAGAGTTGCTGCCAGAAATCCCGCGTGAAGAGGGTGTATGCGGCGGCGTTTTTGATTGGATCTGAAAGCATATGCCTCACACTGCAGAAATTGCCAACCTTGAATTTTCGGCCAAGATGCGGGTTTCACTCAATTGTTCAGTCGAAGCGACACAGCTTCAGTTCTGAAATCAGTGACCGCAGATGTGAAGCCACCAAGCGCGATTGAAAGCTGGGAATTTCAGTCAACGAGCGGAAGATGAAGGTTTCTTAACAGGCGGTCTCCCCATCCATTTTTCTACATCAGCCACGAGGTTGCATGCCAAATCGATTGAAGTCTGCAGCTCTTTCAGGTTGCCAACATAGTTCTTGACTGCGTCTTCAGCACGGGCGCGCAAGGCGTTAGAGCCAATCAATCCGCGCTTTGTCAACGATGTGAGATCGTCTTTATCCTGATCGGCAAAACGGCTGATTCTGCTTACAGCAAGATCGAGAGCGGCAAGCAATCGAACGTCCAGTAGTTCACGATTGATGCCTTCTAGTTCGAGTGGAACCGATTCGCTATAAGCATTCTGGTGGAGAAGCGCGAATTTTTCATTGAACTGACGGTCAAGATACAGCAGCTGAGCAGCGCCATCCGGAGCGCGATAAGAAACTTCCAAGTCGGCGGGCAATACAATACGATGGGAGAACGCGGCATCGATATCTTTCGAAATTCGATCGCCCGTATAGAAGTGCACAGCGGCGCCTCCAGCAACAAACATCTTTACTGGCAGTGTAAACTCAGGCGCCCCGCTTAACGAATCGGAGATGCGCCTTGCGATTTTCTGAAAAGCGGCAACAAAATTCTCTTGTGCCGCAGGATCAGGCCGCATGCTTGATCCACATTTCCAGCATGGGCAGGAAGCGCGAAGGCTGCACGGGGCTGCGTTTCAACCACCGCGCGAATACTTCCGGTTCGCTGGCTCCTGGGTACAGATGTTCAGCCAGGGCAAGCAGTCTTGGACGGTCAGGATTATTGCCGCTGGCAATCATCACAGCTAAACCCGCCATGAAAAAGTTCGGTCCCATTGCGGCCCACTGGTGCGGCGCCAGTGAACCTGAAGCGCATAGACCGAGCAGCTTTTCTTCGTAGTCCCGGGTCAGCAACTCGGGAAAATGACCGTCTTGGGTCATGGCTGGCAAGGTCTCATCTAGCGCTCCAAGACGCGCATCGACTGCATTGGCAAGTTTGAGCAGGGTGCTGAAATCGCAATTTTCCCGTCGGCGCAATCGGCAAAGCGTTTCTTTCGGCAGACCCGCGCGTGTCGCCCATTGTGAATCATTCAGACCGCGAATTCGCGCGATCTGGGTCAGTTCGTCAACGACAGAAATTAGATTGAAAGCTGATTTCGACATCAATTAGAAAATATCACATATTGACTTTGGATTCAACAAATTTTGAAGGAATAGATAATCTCCGTATTGCTGTTCCCGAAGAAATTCTTCCTGTGCAATCAGCCCAATTTCGGATTCGCTTGTACCTGCACTGTCTAAAGCAATTGCCGCACAAGCGTGGAATTTTTTTGTTGCAAGGTGAGTGTGGTGGCCAGGGGCAGAATCGAACTGCCGACACGGGGATTTTCAGTCCCCTGCTCTACCGACTGAGCTACCTGGCCAGAATCTAGAGAGTTCCCCTGAATTGAAGGGCAGCTTTCGCAGGAATCTGCAAGAGATTCGATAGTGGCTGCGGAGGGGTATCCGACGGAGTGCAAAATTATAGAAAAACAATTCCCAAACTTGAAATTATTTCGATTCCTTTGCGCCTGAGTTTGTTCAGCACTTTTGCGCTTTCTCCCGATGATTCATTTCTGTAAACTGGTTTAGCAGCAAACCTTTTGTCTGAGAACACCGGTTCCAAGATTTTCGTCGGGCTCATTGCGGCAGTCTTCCCACATTGAGGCAATGTGTTCTTCAACCACTTCCTTCAGCTCAGATGGACGATATCCCCCAAGTGTATGCTTGGTTTCATCCATTGCGGTCGAGTGTTCAGATAACGCAGGAATCGCGTTCAAATTGGGCAGGAATATGCAAGCGAGTCATTACCCTCTGCGAATTACCACCCTAAGGTAATCTTCTGTCGCATCAAACTCTGGCACTGTGCCATTGTGATTTTTCACCAGAGGAATTATCTTTGTACGAACGCCCATTCCGCGGGCATCGACATACCCATAGTCGCGCAATACATCGACAATCAACTGATTGCGGGATGAGCGATGACCTGCGATCATCTTCTCAACAGACATTGTATTTGGGAGATTGCCTGGACTTAGAATTTCAATTCGGTCTTCATACCTGATCACTTCAATTTCTTCATTGCGGGTCCAATCGCGATGAGCGACAGCGTTGATGACGGCCTCCCGAATGGCTTCAAGAGGATAGTGCCACAACCGCTCTCGTCGGATAGAATCGCGCAGCTTGTCACTTTCTTCAGATATGAAGGGGCGCATTGCATCAAACAGATTTTCCAGAATGCCTTTTCCAACTACAAACGTTCCAGCACCTGATTCAGTTTGTCGCAGTGCAACTGAAGCCCCATCGATTACTCTGTCATCCAGAGCGGTGCAGCTCTTTTCTGTTCCTTTGAATGCCATCCACCGAATTCCTGCTTGTCGAAGAAGCCGTCTGGGGGAATTGCCGAATAGAACAAGCCCTGCAACTGTAACCACCACAGGACTGTATTTCCTGTCCGTCATGAAGCCCAATCTGCAAAGCTGTGTTTGCCACTCCGACTCATTGGCGGGAAATGTCTGATTTTTCAAGATAGAGGAAAAATAGTCCATTAAACGGTCTTGGCTGAGATCAGCGAACTTGCTTCCGGAGACTGGCAGCAAGTCAGCGCGCAGCATACCGCCCAATGCAAACAAGTGCGCCTGTTGCTCCCGTGTAGCCAGCCGAGATGCACTTCCAAGTCGAACGTAGATATTTTCGCGATTTCGGTCTCGAACCACATAAGGCTTAGAAGTTCCTTGACTTAACGAAACCACCGCAACCCGCTTTGATTCGTCTAGCTGAACTTCTTCATAAAATGGGAAGATTGTGGGGTGAATATAGCGGCCGAATACCGTGTTCATCAACCAATGTTCAAGATTATCGCGCTTGATGCCAGCCACAGCTCCGTCGTCGCTGATGCCTATCAGAACGCGGCCACCTTGTAAATTTGCCAGAGCTGCGAATTCCTTGGCGAGCTGCGCTGGACGAGCATCGTCCATCTTGAACTCAACACCAGAATTCTCACCATTGGCAATCAGTTCCAAAAGTTCAGATTTTGTCATCAGGCATCAAACCAGCAAGAACGTGTAATGAAATGAATCCAACAATTGAAACCCCACTTTGGTAGTTTGCTCCGGTAAATTGACTACTTTTATGAGCAAAGTCACTGCACAATCTCACGGCATAGCGCCCGAAGTTCTGAATCGACTCAAGCCTGCAATCGCAGATTGTTGGGATCGTAAGGAGATTGATCAAGAACTGCTGCGGGAAATTTTGCACCAATAATATCAATCTCAAATCCGCCTTCATTGGGCACCGCAGTGTCATTCAAGTAGCCCAGTGCCAACGATTTGCCTGTACGATGTCCGTAGGCACCGGAAGAAACAATACCCACTATCTGACTGCCTTGATAAATGGTGTGCAGATAGAACGGATCAATCTCACCTGACTGAATTTCGAAAAGTCTCAGGGACCAACGGTCAGCTGACTCTTGACGGCGAAGCAGTGCATCTCGTCCAACAAACTGTCGGTTTTCGGTTTTGACCAGATGAGTCAATTCCGCTTCCAGCGGAGTTCGCTCTGTAGTCAAGTCCATACCCCAAGCTCGATATCCTTTTTCGAGTCGCATTGAATCAACGGCGAAAGCGCCGAAAAAACCAAGTCCAAGTTGTGCTCCAGCCTCAATCAGTGTTTCGTATACGATCAGGGCTTTCGACTCGGGAATGTGCAGTTCCCATCCCGCCTCACCTGTATATGAAATTCTGAGTGCAAGCAGTTTCACACCTCCAATTGAAACATTCTGGCCGCTGAGCCACGGAAACCCTGATTGCGAAAAATCCGATTCAGATACTGTGCTCAGCAATTCTTGCGCATTGGGTCCGGCGACACTCAACACTGCCCGGTCTCCAGTCACTGACCTGACCTCGACACGAAATTCCGAAGCTCGCCTTCGCAGGAGATCGAAGTCCAATCTTGCTGCCGCGGCTGCCGAGGTCAGGTAAAACCGATCGTCTGAAAATCGATGAACCGCGAATTCAGACATCACACCGCCGGACTCGTTCAATACATGAATCAGCGAGATTCGACCAACTTGTGCAGGAGGTGAGTTTGCACCCAAGCTTTCCATGAATCTTTCCGCGTCTGCACCCGTTACCTCAAACTTGGCGATCGCTGACATATCACACAGCCCGACTCTTTCAGCAACGGTCTGGCATTCGCGGCGCACAGCCTTGAACCAATTTGTCCTCCGGAAGCTGTCAACCGTTTTCGGTCCGCTTTCGGGCGTTTGATACCAGTTTGGGCGTTCCCATCCGAAAGCGGCGCCATACACCGCGCCAGCATTTTTCAAAGACAGATAGAATGGAGACACCGTTGCAGGCCGGCCCGCGTCTCGTTCTTCCTTGGGATAGTGTATGGCGAACTGATGGGCGAAACTCTCGACTGCTTTGGCCACGCGATACTCCCGGTTGGCAAAATCGCCAAATCGCCGGGAATCGACAGCGAGCGCATCCATTGGCGGCTCACCGTGCGTTATCCACTCAGCGAGAAACTTGCCCGCTCCGCCGCCTTCCATCACCCCCATCGAAGACCCGGTGATCAACCACGCGTTCCTAAGTCCGAATGCCGGGCCGATCAGCGGATTGGCATCCGGGGTGAAGGTGATCGGGCCATTGACATTGCTTCGAATTCCAACCTTGCCGAGCGCTGGGATTCGTCCGGTGGCCGCTTCAACGATTCCGCTGATTCTTTCAAGCGCCGGCGGCAGCAGATCAGCGCCGAAGTCAGGCGGAATGCGGTCAATCGACCATACTTCCGGTGATTGTTCGTAGGGACCGAAAATGAGCCCGTCGCGCTCCTGTCTTGTATACCAGCTTTCCTCAGGGTCTCGAAATATCGGCAGGGCAGTTGCTCGATCGCGGACCTCGTCAATTGACTCGGTGACAAAGTACTGATGCAGCACTGGCACAACCGGAAGATCAATGCCCATCATTGCGCCGATTTCCCGACACCAGGTGCCGGCGGCATTGACAATATGCTCGCACTGAAACTGATGGGCCGGAGTGATCACCAGCCACTCACCGCTGGAAGTTCGCTGGACCGCCAGAACTGGACAGTTTCGAAAGATGCGGGCGCCTCGCGCCCGCGCCCCTGATGCGAACGCATGAGTCGCCTGACTCGGATCGACATTGCCATCATTCGGTTCGTAGATTCCGCCGATCAAACCATGCATCTCAGCAAGTGTATAGAGCTCCTTGATCTCGGCAGGAGAGACAATGTGAAACTCATGCCCAATAAATCGACCGAGCCCCTGAACATGCCGAAACTCATCCATGCGATCAGCTGACCGCGTAACGCGCAGTGCGCCGGTCTGCCGAAAACCGACTTCCATGCCTGAATCGTCAGCCAGCGCCGATTTATAGAGTCGGATGCTCTCCGCTCTCATCTGCATGATCGTCGCGTTGTGGGCGAAGTGGGTGCAGAGACCGGCGGCATGCCAGGTTGAACCGTGTGTCAGATTGTTTTTCTCGAGCAGCACTGCGTCGTACCACCCCAACTTGGTCAGATGGTAGAGTGTTGACGCGCCCATCGCGCCGCCGCCAATCATCACGATTCTTGCGTACTTCTTCACTTTCAGGTCCTCATCCGCATAGCATCGGGATCATAAGGCACTTCTGTCAGCACACTCGCGTCATATAGATCGCCATCCACCTCGATCTGATAGGGCTTGCTGCAGACCGAGGCGAATGACTCGCCAGGCTCACACTGAACCAGCGCGAACGACAGCAGCTTCCCGGTCCTGGGACCGATGCCTCCGGAAGTTGTAAGCCCGACAATCTCATCCTCAGTGAGAACCAGCTCATCATGCAGGAGCAGCGGGCGTTCCGAGGTTTGCAGATGGATTTCCAATAACAGCAGTCGCTGTGAGATGCGTTGTTGCTGTTGCCGCCGAACCGCATCGCATCCCAAGCAGCCAGATTTGCCTTTTTTCAAAGTGTGCTCAATCATGGCTTCTACAGGTGTCACATCCGGTCCCAATTCGTGCCCCCAGTGTCTGAACCCTTTTTCCAGGCGGCATCCGTCAAGCGCCAGCATGCCGAGATGTGAGATGCCAAAATCCTCACCTGCAGCCCAGATCAAGTCGAACATTGCTGGAGCATCATCCGCCTGCATGTAAATCTCCCAACCCAATTCCCCGACATAGCTTCGTCTGATCGCCGTGACGGTTCTGCCACCGATCGTTCCTTTCCGAACATGCCCGAAGGGAAAAGAGTCATTTCCCAAATCGAGTCTGAGAACGCGCTTCAGCGCCTCGCGAGATTGAGGCCCCATCACACCGAGCATCGCTTCGTCTTCTGTTCGATCGGTGATTGTTAATTGTGCATATCGTTCCAGCAACTGGCGCATCCGGGACAGGTCTCGGAATCGGGTGTTGGCGCCGCTGACCACTCTGAACCGATCTCTTGAGAGTCGACTGACTGTGACATCTGCTTCGATTCCACCTCGGTCGTTGAGCATGACCGTGTATTTCGACCGTCCGGGCTGGATGTTTATTTCGCCGGCACACAGGAACTGCAAGCCATCCAGCGCCTGACGGCCTGAAATGTCGAACTTGGTGAGTTGTGAGAGGTCGATCAGAGCAACCGAATTGGCCATGCGAACAGCTTCGCGCCGGGCGATTCCCCACCATGGCTGCTCGCTGAATGTATGACGAATTTCTTTCTCCGATTCAGATTCTGCGAACCACAGCGGCACTTCCCAATGCGGCAGGCAACCAAACACCGCGCCTGCGCGCTTGAGATTTGCAAACAAGGGAGAGCGACAGAGGCCCGCGCGCGGTTCAGGCTGTTTCAGCGGCCAATGCATTGCAAATTGAGTGTGGACAGCCTCCCGCATCCGAAGACGAAGATTTCTTGTGTCATTCCACAGCGGGCTGGCACGGCGTATGTCAACTTCCCACAGGTCAAATCTGGGCTGTCCGTCCAGAATCCACTCGGCCAATCCGCGCCCGACTCCTGCTGACGACATGACCCCGACTGAATTGAATCCCGCCGCGACAAACAAACCTGGCATTTCCGAGGACTCTCCAATCAACGGCTTGGTGTCCGGGGTGAAGCTCTCCGGTCCATTCATGAACATCTGAATTCCAGTTGTTTCAAGGGCCGGCATCCGATGCACAGCAGTCCGCATGAACGGTTCGAACTGATTCCAGTCTTCATCAAACATCAGATATCCGCCTTCAGGCGGATAGAGTGATGGCGAATCCCAAATCCTCGCATTCTTCTCGAATCCTCCGATCACCATTTTTCCGGCATCTCCTTTGAGATAGACGCCGGCATCGAGATCGCGTACAACCGGAACTGTGGGTGCAAGCTGTGGGACCGGTTCCGTCACTACGTACATGTGCTCGACAGCTTGCAGCGGAACATTCACACCTGCAGCGGCGGCAAGCTTGCGAGACCAAAGCCCGGCACTCAATACCACCTTGCCGCATGCCACGCGCTCGCCGCTCTTCAGCACGATGCCTTTGAGACGGCCGTTTTCGGACTCAATTTGACGAACGGCCTGCTCCTCTTCGATCATCCCTCCGCAAGCCTTGAATCCCGTTGCGTAAGCCGCACACAAATCTACCGGCGATACCTGCGCATCTTCATCTACCCACAGCGCCCCGGCCAGATCATTCACATTCAAATGCGGCGCGGCCGAAAGAGCTTCACTCGGACTGATCATTTCCACTCCCAGTCCGACTCGACTGCCCATTGCGTGAATTCTGCGCAGTTCAGCCAGCCGCTCAAAATTCTGAGCCAGCCAGAGTCCGCCGGTCTGCCGATAGCCCGTGGACTGCCCCGTCACCTCCTCAAGTTCCGGAAAAAGGTGTGTTGCATACATCGCGATTCGGGTCATGTTCAGCGAGGAGCGCAGCGGCCCGACAATTCCGGCTGCATGCCAGGAAGTGCCGCTGCCGATACGATTCGCCTCGAAAAGGCGTACCGAAAGGCTGCTCATCTTTGTCAGGTGATAGGCAACAGAAAGTCCAACGGCGCCGCCTCCGACAATCACAATATCTGCGTCGCTGCTCAAGAATGCCCACTCAATCAGTTCGAATCCAAACTCGTCATTTTAGCCAAGCGGTGAGTTTGTTCGCTCCAAATTCAGGCTATTTGATGCTGAACCGAAAAAGTATTCATTCGAAAGAAGTGACACTGAAAGGGAAACGCTGATGCTTCATATACAATTCTGAACATGAATGAGCCGGCAATCAATGCACCCCGCCGCAGGCTTGGCGGTCGTCGTTCAAGGCGCGATCGCCGCCGTCAGAATTATTCCTCCGGACAAGGCGGTCCGTACATCCAGCGGCACGTCGGCAGAATTTCTTTGCTTGAAGATGACAGCTTGTCGCTGATCGAGAATAACGCGGATCGCATACTCGAGAGAATCGGCATGGATTTCCGCGACGATCCGGAGACTCTGGACATTTTTCAACAGGCCGGCTGCAGAGTATCCGGTGAGCGGGTTCGTTTTGAGCCTGGATTCTGCCGCGAGATCATTCAGCAGTCCGCTCCGCAAGAATTCACCCAGCATGCCAGAAATCCTGACCGCTCGGTCGAGATCGGTGGCAGCAACTCGCTCTTCTGTCCCAGCTTCGGATCACCGTTTGTTCACGACATCGACCGCGGCAGACGTTACTCAACCTGTGAAGACTTCGAGAACCTCACTCGGCTTCACTACATGCTCGACAGTGTTCACCATTCGGGCGGCGTGGTTTGCGAGCCTGTTGACCTGCCAGTGCCTGAACGGCACCTGTTCATGGCGAAAACTCACCTGACGCTGAGCGACAAGCCATTCATGGGAGCAGTTACCGCTCGAGAACGGGCTGAGGATACTGTTGAGATGGCCCGAATTGTATTTGGTGAGGAATTTGTCGAAAGGAACTGCTGTCTGTACAGTGTTGTGAACACCAACGCACCCTTGGTGCTGGACGCGACCATGCTTGAGGCGCTGAAAGTCTATGCCAGCGCGAACCAGGCTGTTGTGGTATCGCCATTCGTTCTGGGCGGCGCCATGAGTCCGGTATCCGTCGCCGCCACACTGGCTCAAGTACTGGCAGAGGTGCTGGCGGGCCTGTGTCTGACACAATTGATTCGGCCCGGCGCGCCCGCTGTATTCGGCACATTCTTCAGCCCGATCTCTCTGCAGTCCGGCGCAACCACCTTCGGCACGCCGGAAGGCATGCAGTTTCAGATGTGCGCCCGTTCCCTGGCTGACCGTCTGGGCGTTCCGTTTCACTCTGTCGGCGCGCTCACTGCATCGAAAGTTCCTGATGCACAGGCGGCATACGAGAGCGCGACTCAGTTGATCGGGTCATTCATGGCGGGCACGAACTTTATCATTCACGCAACCGGATGCCTGGAAAGTCTGCTGACCGTTGGCTATGAAAAAGTCATCATGGATGCGGACCGCTGCGCCATGCTGGCCGCATTCGCCGAGAGGGTGGACCTCTCTGAGGAAGCGCAGGCTTGGGACGCTTTCGAGGAAGTCGAGCCCGGGCAGCATTTTCTGGAAGCTGGACACACCCAGCGGCACTATGAAACTGCTTTTTTTCAATCCGCTCTGGCAGATAACAAATCATTCGAGCAGTGGCAGGCTGAAGGAGAAAACTGGCAGCATCAGCGCGCCAATCAGGCCTGGAAAAATCTGCTCGAAGATTATCAGCCACCGCCGATGGATCCGAGTGGTGCAGAAGGACTGGATGAATTCGTCACCCGGCGCCTGAAAGAAATTCGAAAGCAAAGGTAGCTCTTCAATGTCATTGGAAACAGACTGGTCGTACCAAGCGGTTGTTCAGCGCCGCGAGCAATACTACGCCGCGTCCCAGCGGAAGTTTCAGCCCTACCGGAAACCGCTGGTGGTCAAGCGCGGGTCAGGGCAGTACCTATGGGACGAGGACGACAATCGCCTGATCGATCTGCTGGCGATGAATGTCTGCATATCTGTCGGTCATGCGCATCCCGATGTCGTGCGGGCCGCAAGCGAGCAGGCTGCGATGCTGCCGCACTGCACAACCATGTTCTACCATCCGGTTCCCGCTCACTTCGCTGAAGAGCTGGCAGGCACCATGCCGGACGGATATGACTGGGTTGTGCATTTCACCAACAGCGGAGCGGAGGCCATCGATCTTGCGCTGATGATGGCTCGCACCTACACCGGCAGCAGCGATATCATCTCAATGCAGGGCGGATATCACGGCCCCACCTACGGGGCTCAATCCATAACCGGAATCTCCGGTTTTCGACATGAGGTCAGTCTGCTCGGGAATGTGCAGTTCGCCTTGGCTCCAAATCCATACCGCGGCGCTTTCGGAGATGAAACCGACGAGTACCTGAAATCCCTGCAGGCCACCATTCAATTCGGCACAGCAGGCAGAGTTGCCGCAATGATCATTGAGCCTGTCCAAGGCTATGTCGGCATCATTCCGATGCCAGACGGTTACATCGAAGGCGCCGCGGAACAGATTCGGGCCGCGGGCGGAGTCATGATCATGGATGAAGTGCAGGCGGGATTCGGCCGGACCGGAGAATCATTCTGGAGCTTCGAGCAGCATGGCATTGTTCCTGAAATCGTTGTTGCCGCGAAGGGCATTGGCAACGGCTATCCGCTTGCCGCAGTGATCGCGCAGAAGCACATCGCCGAGCCGATGGCGGAAAAACTGCTGTTTCACACCTATGGCGCCAATCCGATGAGCTGCGCCGCTGGTCGCGCGGTGCTGGAAGTCCTAAAGCGCGAGAGATTGCGGCAAAACGCCAAGGCAGTTGGCAAGTTACTGCTGGAAGGACTGTCAGGCTTGATGGACGATCATCCAGTGATTGGCGATGTCCGGGGCAGGGGGCTGATGCTTGCGATCGAACTGGTGAAAGATCGCAATACAAAAGAGCCGGCAACTGAGGAAACGGCCATAGTCTTTGAAGAGACCCGATTCAACGGACTCGTGACCAGCAAAGCCGGCCCTGATCGCAGCATTCTGCGACTGGTGCCGCCGCTGTGTCTTTCCATTGATGATGTTCCAGCGATTGTTGAGGCAATGGATCGTTCGTTCGCAGTCTTGAAATGACGAGACCGTTTCCACCGCAAGCAGCTCCGCAGATTGAGACGCTGACTGAGGGGTCAGGATGGCTTGAGGCTCAATTTTATTGAGGACTGCTGGATCAGCTCGTGCTCAATATGAGTGACGCATGGAAATCCGCAGTCCATGACTTCGCAGTTTTGCCCTTGTTGCCGCAAGATTGAGCGGCCGCGGGTCGCGGCTTCCGTCGCGCCAGACGACCTGTCCAGGACCGACCCCCGTCCGAACTTCACCAAGATCAGCATACCGCCAGGCGAATTCAAGCGTTGTGCGCTCATCAATAGCGGTTGCGACACCGGCAGTAATCATCCACGCGAGATCGGTTCGGCTGGCACCTGGAACGATGGTGGTTGTAACAGGGAACATCATGTGCGTCTCACCAATCTTGGTGCGCGCCGCGCCGATACCAGCTCCTACAAACGGGGTGAGAGACCTATTCTTCTGAGTGCCGAAAGAAGGCAAATCGGAATAGAGAGCCAGCATGCCTGTAAATGTCGACAGATCGGCCGTGACCGATTGAAGGCGCTCCGAGGCAAGAAAGTTCGCGTTGCCTTGGAAGGCGAGATTGGGACGGAATTCCAGCTGCGTTTCTAGCCGCAAATTCGGTTTGAGCCTCCAGCCGACACCGAATTCAAAAGCAACGTCAGAACCAAAGTCGCCGACTGTGCGCAGCGGAGCGCCATCGGGACCGGTTCCGCAGCCATACAGAGCCGCCGGTTGTGGCGATGCGCTCGTACAGTCGACATCCGAAAAAATCGTTCCGGCAGCGCGCTCAAGACCAAAACCGAAGCGAAAATACCGTTCGCTTGCGTCCGCAGATGCATAAGCAAACAGCAGAACCGCAAGAAAAGAAGTTGCAGTCAACCCCCGCATTGACATCAGTAATCGTGACAGTTTCATCGGCTCTCTCTGGAAAGGACGGTCAAATGTCGAGCGACGCACTGCCGCAATCTGAAAGAAAGCGCAGTAGGCCGACAGATATAAACGTTGGCACAGGTGCGCGGATAGTTTACTTTCTATTGATTGAAGTATGGCCTGAAATCAGACCGATTCTAAGTCCGGTCAGGCTCGAATACGAGCGCCGGCACAACAGTCTCCCACTCATCGCATTTTTTGGAATCGTAAAAGTCGGGATCTGAAATCTCGCGGCTCCAGCGCACAATTGCGAACACCTCCGCTGACCGACAGCGCATTCCTGATGGCGGTTCGAAAGACTTGGCAAGGCGGCCGACACAATCGCCCGAAGAATTTCTCAACACCCAGCGTCCGTCCTCATTGTCATCAACTTGTGCGTTGAGTGAATCGCCGATTGACAGCTTTCCGATTGCCCTGTGAATTGGATTGCCAGGAAAGTGGCGTCCTGCGAATCCAAGATCAATTTGATCCAGGGACGGCTGGATATGACGGTGCTCAGCGGCTTCGGAATACAGGGGAAGATCCGTAATCTCGCGTCGCAAGGCTGTGGCTTCACCCAGCAATTCGTTTTGAAATCCCTCGGAGTCGTCGAAGCTGGCAAGCATGAGCGTCTGCCGGGCGCGTGTCATTGCCACGTAGTACAGCCGGCGCTGTGCGTCGGGGTTCTCGTCCCGCTTGAGGCGTCTCCAGCCGCCGTCCAGCACAGCCACATGATCGAATTCGAGCCCCTTGGCGCGATGAGCGGTGAGCAGGAGCAGACCGCGCTGACGGCGGCGTATGTCTCGACACCACTCCGCCAGCCATTCAAGGTAATGATCGATCGTGGTTTCACCGCCATCAGTCTCCTCCTCAAATTCCTCGATCGACTGCCGAATCAGATCGTTCCAACCGTTGGAAGGACGCGAATCCAGCCATTCATTCAGCGCTGAGCTGTCGATGAAGTTCGGTTTTCGCTCTCGCAGCCAATCGACCAGCACCTGAGTTTCTCGCAGTCGCCAGAATCTTGGAATGTCCTCATCCGCCATCTGCACTGGAATATTGTTTGCCTCGCAGAAGTTCTGCACTGGCACCAGATATCTCCACTCGCGTGCGATCACCGCACAGCGCGCCCAGTCCCAATTCGGCGCCAGATCTTTCAATCGCAGAAATTCCGCCAGAACAGCTCTGGTCTGATGAACAGGATCATTGCCTGCCGGCAGAATCTGCACGCGCCCCTGCGAAATCGGATCCAATCCTTCCCACTGACCGCCCGGCGAATCGATTTTGCGAGCGCGGTCCACTCTAATGGGGCGCTCCAGCTTCATGCGTTCCCGAGCCGGTTCAATGATCTTGTTCGCGGCTTCAACAATGTTCCCTGTCGATCGGTAGTTGTCCGTCAGCCAGTAGGGCTCAGGGCCATAGTCGTTTTGAAACTGCCGTATGTACTTCACCGAAGCGCCTCTGAAAGAATAGATATTCTGATCGTCATCTCCAACCGCAAACAGGTTCAGCCTGCTCGATTCGTCGGAGAGCGTTCGACCTGCAAGTGCGGAGATCAGGTCATATTGTTCGGACCCGATGTCCTGATACTCGTCCACAAGTATCCAGCGAAAGCCTCTCAGCAGACGCTCGCGGCGCTCGTCCGCCTCTTCCGGCAGCAGCTCTCCGCCCCGAAGCACATCGACTGCGGTGCGCATGACATTCCGGAACGTCTCATCATCAGGACGCTCCGACATTCCAGTGAAACTGAAACCCGCCAGACGCATGGCAAGCGCATGACAGGTCAGCACAGTCACTCCGAAAGCATCATCCCCGATCAATTCAATCAGCCGGCGGCGAATGTCGACCGCGGCGTGCCGGTTGTAAGCCAGGGCGATGATGCTTCGCGAATTCTCCCGCATTACACGGATCAGGTAAGCGATTCGGTGAACCAGCACCCGCGTCTTGCCGGAGCCGGGGCCCGCGAGAACCAGCGCGTTCAACTGGTCCCGGTCGTCGGAAACAATGTTCTGCTGATGACTGTTGTTCAGGCTGCCGACGATCGCCTTCCACGACTCAGTTGTCGTTTGCCGTCCGATCTCCTCATCTCGCCCCGGCAGCCAGCGTTCCAAAAATGCTTCCTGATCCATGGAAAAGTAATCCATAGCCAGACGCAATGCCTCGCTCATGGTCTCAAGACCGCGTTTGGCAAACTCCTCCATAACATGAATCTGCAGGACCTGACCCTGATAATGAAGGGTCAGAGGCTTGAAGTCTGCATTTGTGAACTGTTTGCGGCTGTTTCTTTCGAGCCGTATCGTCATGGCCGGCCGGAACACCACAAAACCTTTGTTAAGACGCATTGCATCCATGTCGTGCAGCCAGAGCAGTGCCCGGTCCAGCAGCTTGTCCGGTTTTCTGACCTTCGTCTTCAGAACCAGATCAGACTCAATGGCATGCAGAAGCTTTCCAAGCGTGGTTTCTGCGAGCAGATCCGTGCCGCGGCTACCCGCAGGCAGGCAGCTCAGCAAATGTTCCAGCAGGACTGCGGCCGCCTCGCGCCGTGTATTGGCAGTCTCTTCCAGCGCGCGCCATTCGCGGTGCAGCGTGACCGTTGCTGTCTCAGCATCCAGCTTCCGCACCGATATGCTGCCTGAAGCGCCGTCATCCTCTGCCTGTCCATCGTAGGAGATGCCCCTGATGATGCGCCACAATCGCTCTGGAAGGGGATCTGACTCACCCTGATCTCTGAGAGTCTGCGCGGCAATCCGCAAATGGAGCTGCGAGGTCTCTCCCTTGCCTTGATCAGGGGCCGCCTCGCGCATGTGAGCAATCAGCGCCTCCTCCAGTTTGCTCGACTCTTCCAGTCGCTTTCTGGAAGATCGCTCTACGCCCGTGTGAACGAATACAGTCATCACTGTGTCGTTGTTCGCAATACCAAGCCGCTCAAGCTGGTAAAGCGCGCCCCGCACGCCTTCTGAACTCAAGCCTGACACCACCATCAACTCGTCAGTGCTGATCCCCTTGTCGGAGTCGGCCTGCAGCAGCGCCTCGGCAATGTTCAGCAGCTGCATCCGATATTCGTGTTCGAGACTCGCTTTGAACAGTTTTTTCTTGGCTTCGTCCAAGGAACTCACCTGAAGCGACGAGGGAAACACATTGACCAGATTTTCCTCTCGGGTCAGCAATTCCGATTCCTCAAGCCAGGCGACAGCCGTGCGCACTCTGGTATCGTCGGTTTGTGAATCGCGCACCAGCGCGATGCTCTCATTCTCGTCGAGTATCTCGCCGGAAGTTGCCACCACCTCGCCGCGCAGGCGCTTTCTGCGGTCGAGTCTTCTAAGCGCTCGCAAGATGCCATTGATTTCGTCTCTTGTGAGCCGAGATCGCGCCGACATGCCGAACTGACGCTCCACGTCATCTGTCGAATAGAGCAGGATGCAGCGGGCTGGGTTTCGATCGCGGCCGGCGCGTCCAGCCTCCTGAAGATAGTTTTCCAGCGAACCCGGAATGTCAGCATGAATGACAAGCCTCACGTCGGGCTTGTCTATGCCCATTCCGAAGGCATTGGTTGCGGCGATTGCGCTCAACTCACCCTCAATGAACCGCCGCTGCACATCTTTTTTGGTTTCAGGCGGCAGACCCGCGTGAAATCGGTCTGCGGCAATTTCTTTCGATTGCAGAAAATCTGCGATTTCCTGGCTTTGCTGCCGCGTTGCGCAGTAGACGATGGCGCCGCCGGCTTCTTGCGGCTGAAGGTAGTCTGTCAAGACTTGGTAGATGTGCACGAACTTCTCAGCCTCGGTTGTTGGTATGACTTCGAAGCTGAGATTGGAACGCTCTGAACCGCCATTGAATACGGTGAGTTCGATGCCAATATTCTCTCGAAAATGATTCTCGATGTCTGCGACGACTTCAGGTTTTGCAGTGGCTGTAAGGCACAGCACCGGCGGCATGTGCCCGTCAGAAGAGCTTTCCCGAATGAAACGCCCCACGTAGCGATAGTCGGGCCGGAAGTCGTGGCCCCAGCGGGAAAGACAATGAGCTTCGTCCAGCACCCAGCCGCCAATCTCGCGCTGCGCCAGAGCTCGTCGCATGGAGCGCGAGCGCAGCTGCTCGGGTGAGATCAGCACGATGCCAGCGTCCCCCAGTCGAATCCGATCCAGAGCTTCGGCGCGCTCAGGCATTGACAGCAGTCCGTTGACGGTCACGCAGCAGCCGATGCCTTTCGCTTCAAGTCCGTCCACCTGATCTTTCATCAGCGCGACCAGGGGTGAGATGACGACCGTCAGCGCGCCGGTCTTGCTGTATCGCGATATCGCAGGAATCTGATAGCAGAGCGATTTGCCGGTGCCCGTCGGCAGAATTCCCAGCGCGGACTGTCCAGCCATCACGGTCTCAACGATTGACTGCTGCATGGGCCGGCCGTTCCCGTCCACCGGTTCCGGGCGAAACTCATCAAAGTTGAACCATCGCTTCAGCTCTTTGCGGGCATCATGTCTCTCGCGGCACCAGTTGCAGTCCGAGTCGGTGCAGGCGATATCCCTGAGACTTCGAACCAGATGCCCGGCTTCAGGAAACTGATGACACACCCAGGGCGGCATCACTGATTTATCGCCTGCGACGGACAGCCATGCCAAGGTGTATGCCAATTCCCAGCCGAATCGTTCGATGCGCGCCAGAATCTCACGGACGCGAGTCTTGCAGGCTGTGTCCGTCAGTCTGCTTTCAATCGCTGCAGCCGCCTCATTTGCGGTTGGCCTGCGTTTCTTTCGAATTTCGGAGAAAACCTCGTCCAGAGCGCGATCGATGCTGGCCGATCTGGGTGTGCAGAGCCAATGCCAGGCGGTCAGCAGATTTTCATCCGCCTCTGCCAATGCCTCTAGCTCGTCGCGGAAAACTTCCAGCGCCAGGCGGGCATCCAGTTCTGGATCGTTCACCTGACTGCGTTTGATGTCGCCGTTCTTGTAGTGTTTGATGAGGTGATGGTAGGGATGGCGGGGGAAGGCGAGCGGGCTGAGACGAAGGGTGTCGATAACGGGCAGTTTCAGCAGTCGGAGGTCCGGCTTGCCGCCCTTCAGGTGAGGCAGGTCGAACTCGATAATGTTGTGGCCGAGAATGAACGACGCACCGTCGGCAAAATCGTCAAGCCTTGCCAGCGCTTGCTGAATGCCCTTGCCGGAATATACAAAACGTTCTCCTGTTCCTGCCTGCACCGCGCCGATCGCGCGAATTCGACCGCTCTCTCTGGCAACTTCGAGGTCGATGGAAACACAGGATGTGAAAACAGTCGAATCCTTCTTGTTCACTGCTTGGTTTTACAGTTGGTGCGGAAAATAATGCTCAATTGCATGACCCTCAAACTGCTTCTGGCTCGTTTGATGATCAGATTCTCCAGAATTGTCAAACAATCGGGTCGTGTAAGTTGGCAAGGCCGATGAGTTCAGGCAGGTCAAGAAAGGTGTATGGACTGAACTGTCAAGGCAGCTTGAATTTCGTGCACGTTGACATCAGCGATTGAATCAGCGCTGAATTCACAGCCGGATTTCATGCAGTGAACAGAGCTGGATTTAGCGAAAGCATTTCGCGAAAGCTCAAAATTCTGAAGATCATTGACCGTTTGGAGTCGCCGTCCGCAGTTTGGCTACTCAGATGGCGGCGTGTATCCTTCAGGCATGTCGACATCACCGCCAAAAAAGTATTTCTCCACTTGTTCTGTCAGATATTTCCGATGTTCAGCGTTGCCCATGCTGAGCCGCTTCTCATTGATCAGCATGGTTTGGTGGCTGAGCCATTGCCGCCAGGCGTCTGCCGACACGTTTTGATGAATTCTGACACCTAGCTCACCCGGCAAGGGCGGCATTGGCAGTGCAGGCAGTTCCTTTTTCAAGAGAACACAATGGACCGTGTTTGACATTTGCTTTCAGGTCTGAAGATGAATTGTTCAGAAATTTTACTGTTTCAACAGCAGATCAGAGCTGCGGATTGAATTCACTCTTCTGAATTCGCTCAATGAGAGCGGCAACCGGCGCGGGCACGCCTCGATCAAGCATTCCATTGACCGGTACGAAGCCTATATCCAGATGTTCGATTTGATGACTCCCAAGATCTTCAACCCGCACCATAAGCGGTGTGATGTTCAGTCGGTAGTGGGTGAAGTCGTGATGGAAAGTGTCCCATGATTGAAGGATCGAGATTGGCACAGTGTATCGCTCCATGAACCATTGTGAAACGCTTTCGATCGGACCGCTGTATTCCGGAAAACTCCAAAGCCCGCCCCAGATTCCACTCGACGGCCGGCGTTCGAGCATGATTGCGCCGGAGCGATTCATCGCCATAATCATCGTCGTGGATTTTTGCTTCCGGTCTGCGGAGCGTTTCCTCAGCGGCAGAATATCCACAAGGTCCGCGGCTTTGGCACAGCACACTGATGACACCGGACATTCATCGCAAACTGGATTTTTGGGCGTGCAAACCATTGCCCCCAGGTCCATGATGTACTGCGTGTATTTCTGGCAGTCTTTCTCTGGAATGGCAGCTTCGGAAATTTCCCAGAGCCTGCGGGTGCGCTGAGAGTCTTTTTCGTCATCCACACAGAAGCAGCGAGCATAAACGCGTTTCGCGTTGCCGTCCAGAATGGGCGTTTTCATCCCGTAAGCCAGCGCGCAGATCGCTCCTGCAGTTGAGCGCCCGACACCCGGCAGAGCAAGCACCTCGTCGAATGTTCGGGGAAACGCCCCGTTGAGTTCGTCTCTGATAATTTGAGCGGCGCGGTGCAGATTTCGAGCTCTGGAGTAGTAGCCGAGACCCATCCAAAGTCTCAGCGCCTCGTCGAGCGGAGCATCTGCCAGATCGATCGCATTCGGGAATCGGTCAATGAACGCCAGATAATATGGAATGACGGTTGAAGCCTGGGTTTGCTGCAGCATGATTTCAGAAACCCACACTTTGTACGGGTCAGACTCGAAAGCCCATGGCAGGCCGCGGCCGGGCGATGGATGATCCCAGCTGAGCAGGAATTGACTAAAATCTCTGCAGTGTTCAGTCAGATTCACGCGACTGTTCCCCGATCCTGAATTTACTTGACTAACAACGCGGCGCGGTCAAAATCAAATGATGAAAGTTGTGACATTCAATGCGAATGGTATTCGCTCGGCTTCTCGCAAGGGATTTTACGAGTGGATGCTTGAGCAGAACGCTGATTTTGTGTGCATTCAGGAACTCAAGGCACAGCACGAGCAGATGACTCCTGAGATGCTGGCTCCTCAAGGATACCAAGGGTATTTCCATTATGCCCAAAAGAAAGGATACAGCGGCACTGCCGTCTACACAAAGCATGCGCCGAATCAGGTCGAGTACGGATTTGGCTGGGAGGATTTTGACTCAGAAGGGCGCTGTGTGCGGCTTGACTATGACGCATTGACCGTCATTTCAATTTACCTGCCTTCGGGGACGAGTTCCGATGATCGCCAGCAGTTCAAGGAAACCATACTTGACCGGTTGAAATCGGTATTGACGCAATTTCAGCGCGACTCTCGAGACTTCGTCATTTGCGGTGACATCAACATTGCCCATCGGCCTGCTGACATTCGAAACTGGAAAGGCAACCGCAGAAATTCAGGCTTCCTGCCACAGGAGCGAGACTGGATGGACTGGCTGTTTGGTGATGCCGGATTTGTGGATGCCTACCGAATCGTTGACAGTCGGCCGGGGCAGTACACCTGGTGGTCAAACCGCGGCAATGCATACGAAAAGAATGTTGGATGGCGGCTTGATTATCAAATCATCACACCAGGTCTCACAGACCAAATCGAGTCATTTTCTGTATATCGCGACATCAAGTTTTCGGATCATGCGCCTGTTGTCGGCACCTACAGCTTTTCAGTGATTACTGCGTAGATTGTGATTTCACAGTACGTATTTTGGCTAGCTGGAGTGCACCGTGCCAATTGTTAATCAAGAATTTGATTTTCCAGTGTTCAGTTTGACCTGAAACTCCTCTACAACCTTCAAAACGTCTTCAAATGTCGGAGTATCGCCATAGAACATATTTCCTCGCATACGGTTGTAGTCGGATTTCCAAGATTCTCTGTCTTTTTTTGCTGGCACCAATCGCAACCGTCCATACTCCATTGTTGAATAATCTACCCAGGAGTAGCGGAAGAACTTTTGACGGTGAGCAACAATTCTATTGAACAGGTCCAAGTCTTGACTCGCTTCTTTCCCTATTCCCGCCTGAATCAGATGGTAGAGGTCAAAATAATGGCGCGCTTTGCCTTTTTGATTGAATTTTTTGTCTTCGGGTCGAAATGTCTCCTCATGCAGTAGCATCGCCTTTTCCCAAAAGGTGCGTTTGGGCATCACTGCTCTGACATTCGTCCCAAAATTCCCAAACATGTCCGGAAAGGTTTCACAAATATAAGGCCTGATTTCTATGGTTTCAGTGGGCTCTGTGTCGGAACGCGCACCCATTTCAATTTTTACAGCGCGGTGCAGAGGAGTGATGTTCTGAGAATAGATTGAAGGGTAAGTCAGCAACAAAGTCTGCCTATCTGAGTCAAGTTCAAGATTCCATTTGAATGCGTCTCCCAAGTCCGAATAAATTGCAGCATTGAGTTTTGGATAAATTTCATTGCTGATACTTTCCTGGCAAGATTTTTCCAGTTCCTTAAGGCGCTTTCCTAACTGCTTTCTGCTCGGCGCTCGGTCTGGGTCATTGTCTCCACCAAATCCCAATGCCGCCCGTTCAATCACAATATCCACATCTTCGGAAAATCGCTCAATAAGGTTCCAGCACTTGGATAACGATGTTCCTCCCTTGAATGCAAAGTGCTCTCCCCATCTTTGCAGTCCAAACAACTTGTTGAGTGCCCAGCAAACCCAAAAGTCTTTTTCGACAGCAATTTCAGTCAAGCGCAACTCAAAGCTGGTATCTGCAAAGATTGACCGGCGTTGCTTCTTCGACAGTGCAATGAGCTCATTCATTCCTTGCTTGACCGAAGAGAGAGATTACGGATAATATCTGCAATCCAGGCTGGGGCATACCGTATGTCCTTCATCAACTGTTTGATGGCGTCACTATTCAGGCGACGTTCAATATGATCGATAACTTGCTGATCAACATTATCTCGACCTATATAACGCAGTGCCTGGATCACCAGTCCACTGATTTTTCCTGCTGTAGCCATATTTCGAGGGGTGGTATGCCTGAAGATGATTTGGCGCGGTCCGACGTGAACAGTCCGTGAACGGCCGTCGGTAAGATAGACTGTTTTGGTCGGCACCTGTGTCGAAAGTCCGAGCAGATTGGCCGCAGATGCTCCCGTGGGTTGTATTCGAATTGCATCCCGGTCTGCCAGAACATCCGCTATGTCATACGTAGAGGGTTGCAGCACGCCAATCTGTGAGTCAAACTCAGGGTAATCATAAACCCCTCTACCTAGTCGTCGAATAAAGCCGCTGTTCTTATGTCGCATCAGGGCGAGGTCTATTGCCCGACGGGTTCCGAGATCCGCGAAACTTTCAGGTGTGAATATCCAGCCGCGGCCACGGGAACGGATTCGCCGGACAATTTTACTGTCAGTGCTGTTTGTGTGTTTGCTCATATCATGCTTCCCTGAAATGAGATAATATTTTATACATATTTCTTTCAAAAATAGCTATAAATTTTTTATTGATCACCACAAATTACTGTCGCATCGAAGTTAATTGTATCCACTCAGACTGTTGATAACCCATGACTTGCGCGGATAAAATATTCATTCTATAGCCCAGCAATATATAAAATATGGGCTATTGACAATCATTCTATAGCCCAATGCAATGGATTTGGCAACTTTCCGACTGGCCTGAGTTTGAATGGGATGATGCCCGAATTCTGCCCTTGGAGGTTGAGTTTCAACACCAGTCAGGACGTTATATCGGGGCCTGGAGACACTTGTCGGAAAATGCCCGTTCCGATTTGACAATTGACTGGCTCACCAACGAAGCAGTTGCATCATCCGAAATCGAAGGAGAGATTCTTGATCGCGAATCCGTGCAATCTTCAATTCGTCACCAGTTCGAGATAAGCGTCAATCAGCGCAATGTTACCGCTGCGGAGTCTGCAATTGCAAGAATGCTGGTAAAACTCTATCAAACCATCGACCGGCCTCTAGAGCACCAAAGCTTATACGATTGGCATTTGCAGTTGATGAATTGGCGATTTGACATGATAGAAGTTGGTCGATATCGAACGAATTTGGAGCCGATGCAGGTTGTATCAAGGCACAATCCTGAAATAGTGCATTATGAAGCCCCGCCATCAGATCGCGTAATGGGTGAGATGGACGGATATGTCAAATGGTTCAATCGAGTTGTCGAGCAAAACGACAGACTGTCGATTCTGACCAGAGCTGGAATCGCGCATCTTTATTTCGTCTGCATCCATCCGTTTGCGGACGGCAATGGCCGAATCGGCCGTGCATTGGCTGAGAAGTCGATAGCTCAGTCAATCGGCCAGCCCAGCTTGATCAATCTGTCGCAGCAGATCAGTCGGAATCGAAAGCAGTATTACGATGTGCTGGAAACGACCAATCGATCATTGGAGATCACCCGCTGGCTGACTTGGTTCGCCGAAACCGTACTGGCCGCGCAGAATTGGAGCGATCGACGACTGATCAGAACGATTGAGCAGGCGCAGATGTTCGATCGGCTTGATGGCCAGTTGAATCTACGGCAGAGGAAAGCGCTGCTGCGAATGTTCAAGGAAGAGCCCGATGGATTCAAGGGTGGATTGAGCGCCGCCAACTACGCAACTATTACCGGCGCCCCATCGTCGACGGTCACACGAGACCTGTCTGATCTCGTGGCTAAAGGAGCGCTGAAAAAAACTGGCGAACGACGATACACCCGCTACTGGCTCAATGTGTCTTCGTTCGACAGCTGAATTCGCCGATCAGCGAATTCCCTCAAATTCGGATGCCAGTTCCCTGATTGAACTTCCTTGGACTTCAAGCGTCCGCCAAATTCGGTATCACTTTTTCAGCACTCAAGCGGAATTTTCAGCTGACACCTCATCGGGCTGAGCGGCAACCAGCCGCTGCACCCAAAGAATGACTCCGATCACTGGAATTCCGATGATCGCGGTGATCAGGAAGAAGGTGTGATATCCGACGCCATCCACCATCGTGCCGGAATAGCCCGCAACAAGTTTTGGGAAAAGAAGCATGATGGAAGTGAAGATTGCATACTGCATTGCAGTGAAGCGGATGCTGGTGAGACTTGAGAGATACGCGACGAAGGCGGCGGAGGCCAGACCGGCAGCCAGGCTGTCGACGACGATGACTGAAACCAGCATCTGCTCGATCGGATTTGAAGCCAATGCCATGAACAGCAAGTTGGTGGCCGGCGCCAGAACCGCGCCGAGCAGAAGGGTGCGCAGCACGCCGAAACGCAGCGACAGCACACCACCGACCAAGCCGCCGACAATCGATGCGATCAATCCCCAGAACTTCGAGTACTGTGCGATTTGCGTCTTTGTGAATCCCATGTCGAGATAGAACACATTCGCGATGATTCCGAGCACGATGTCTGAGATTCTATAAGTGCCGACGAGCAGCAGGATGATCAATGCCAGACGACCATAACGCTGGAAGAAATCCGATATTGGGTTGAGGTAGGTCTCATGGATATGTTCCATTTGCACAACCTGGGCCTTGATCAGCATCCAGGCTACCGCAGCCGCAAGTGAAACAGAAAAAGCCAGTCGGCTGGCTTCCAGAACCAGTCGCGCAGGCGCAGAGTTGACGCCCCAGTCCTCAACCATGACGGACTTTGCGGCCGCAACAATGTCGCCGGTCAGATAGAAACCCAGCACAAAGGCGACGATCGCCAGCGCGAAAACAGCCAGAAATCGAACGTAATCCCGAATTCCTCTGAATGATGTCTGCTCTGCCTGTCCGAGCTTCGGTTCGGGATTGAGCAGCGTCGTGATGACACCAACCAGCATGAAGCCCGCCATCAGCTGATAAACGCTTGACCAGGCCCGAAAGCTGTACTCGCCGCCGCCGATAATGTCGGCCATCCACAGTGCTCCGGCACCTGAAAGAATCAGCGCAATGCGATAGCCGGCAATATACATTCCCGACAGCATTGCCTGCAGGTCCGGTGGCGCCGATTCGATTCGATAGGCATCGATGACGATGTCCTGTGTCGCAGAAGAGAACCCGATGCACACGGCCCCGATCACCGTCATGATCAGAAGATCAGTCTGAGGATCAAAGAGCGAAGTCCAGAATATGCTGATGATCACCGCCAGTTGGGACAATAGAAGCCACGATCGCCGCCGCCCCAATTTCTGCGTGAGATACGGCAGCGGCATCCGATCAACGATGGGCGCCCACACAAACTTGAAGGAGTAACCGAGCGCCGCCCAGCTCAGGAAGGTGATCGTTGCCCGCTCGATCCCCGCTTCTCGAAGCCAGACGGACAGTGTTCCAAACACCATCAGCAGAGGCAGGCCGGCTGAGAAGCCGAGAAACAGCATGCAGATTGCTCGCGGGTGGAGGATGCCTTTGACTGCATCTCCCCAGTTGTACGTTTGGGAAATCGAACTCACTGCTGTTGAACCTCCATGTTAAGCTTGCAGGCAGAAAAAGTGTGGCTGATGTCAGCCGAGCATCTGATAGCCGAGCGACTCCAGAAAACCGACACCGAATGAGTCGGCTAGATTCAGCAGAATCAAAACCAGAATGGGTGAGAAATCCAGACCGCCAAATGTTGGAATGATGCGGCGGGCGGGGTGCATGATGGGCTCGGTGAACGTCAATACCAGGCGGGTGAAGGGAGTTATGCGACGGATCACCCAGCTCATTACGATCCGAATCAAGACCGCTACAATCATTACAGTGATCGCGTACTCGATGATTCTTGCCAGGGTCAGGACGAGCAAAGCGAAAATATCACTGCTCACGCCTTGCATGGTGATGAAAAGATACCGCTCGATTGCTGCGACAATGAAGGCCAGAACGAAGGGGGAGCCAATGTCCGCACCGCCGATTCGGGGTACGATCTTGCGGAGTATCCGGACAGGCATCCGTGTTATGCGATCGATGAACTGCGAAAAAGGGTTGTGAAAATCGGCGTCCAGGTACTGCATCAAGGCTCGCAATACCGCAATCACCGCATAAATCTCAACCAGCGTGCGCAGCAGGTTCAGGGGAATCGGAATTTCCATGTAACTCAGTCCGAGGTTTCCGGCTGTGACATTTCAGTCGATTTTCGCTCGCCGGCATGAATTGCGGCGATGAAATGGTTCTTGACGTTCTCTTCAGCGAGCACTTTGAGCGCGGCTTCCGTCACACCGCCGGGAGAGGTGACCTGCCGGCGCAAGGATTCCGGACTTTCGAGACTGTCAGCAGACAAGAGCGCAGCTCCGACGGCAGTTTCAGTTGCCAGAATATGAGCGATATCAGAATCCAGCCCCAGCTCAACTGCGGCCTGCTCCATTGCTTCGATCAGGTAAAAGAAATATGCCGGTCCGCTGCCGGAGACGGCCGTTACTGCATCTAGCAGTCTTTCATCAGACAGCCAGACAGTGCTTCCAACGGCGGACAGAATAGCCTGCACCGTATCTTTTTCAGCTTCAGATACCTTTGGATTGGCATACAGGGCCGAGACGCCTTTCTGAATCAATGCCGGTGTATTCGGCATGACGCGAACAATCCGAAGACTGCCACCTGACCAGATGTCCAGTTCGTGCAACCGAATCCCTGCAGCAATTGAAATCAGCAGCGGGCTCGATGTCTGCAGAGCATCCGCAATGTCTTTTAGAACAGACTGCATGACCTGCGGCTTGACTGCCAGCACCACTGTTGAAGATTCTTGGACAACAGTATGATTGGAGTTTTCAACGCGGACTCCATATTTCCCTGAAACACGTTGGCGAGCTTCATCCGATGGATCAGATACGACAATGGAGTCGCGGTCCAGACCGTTTGCGATGAGTCCGCCAACCAGACTGCGGGCCATATTTCCGCCGCCAATGAAGCCGACGGAAATTAGATTAGATCGAGTCGCCAATGAAGACACGAGTTCCAAGTACTCTCAGAAAATAGGAATTTCGCCATTTTATCTGCTGAACCGCTGATTTGCTGAAACAAGTGGTTTCCTGGCTCAAAATCGGCCTCGATCAGTCTTCATCGTTTCCTATTTGTTCCGTTATAGTGGTTAGATAAAAATGAGCCAAGTTACACATACTTCATAGATGGCATTGAAACACCTCTACATATCGAGAACTTTACGCAAGCGAGTGAGTGCGACATTAAGAGAGTGTGCGCTCATCTTTCGGATATTTTGCAACTTCCACTTAATTGCGGGCAATCGTTCAAGACCTTCAATTGGCAATTGCTCCCAATCAGGCTTCCCTTGTTTAATCCCAAGTTCCAGCGACCAAATTACATAGGCTCTTGATATCATTATAAATACCATCAGATCCGAATTCCCTCTGCTGGACAGGTTCAGGGAGTCTTCAGATTCACCTCCAGAAGCTCAAGGGCTTTGTGCTGCAGTGCGGTCGGCCGGGTGACCATCCAGTACTCGGCGCGTTTCATTTTCATCGGCCGCACGCGGTTGCGGCACAGGGTGGCCAGGTCCCGCAGCAGCGTCTGAAAGCTGTGCACCGGCCGGCCGTCGGCGGTTCTCTTGCGGGCGGCCTTGCTGCGGGCGGCGGCGGATTTTTCCGCCAGCCGCACCGCCAGCCGGCCACTCTCCTCGTCGTCGAACAGCATCGGCGCCAGCCGGCGCCGCATCTCGAACTCCACATAGAAGGCCAGCATGCAGAGCAGCAGATGCGCCCGCACACGCGTCTCCAGCCGGTGGTGGATCGGCCGCACCTTCAGGTCCACGGTCTTCAGGCTGCGGAACGCGCGCTCCACCTTGGACAGCCGCTTGTAGCTGTGCACCACCTGTCCTGAGTCAAGCCGGCCGTCCTCGACGCTGGTGCGCACCACATAGAACCCGTCCAGGGCCGCCTCCCGCTCGATGCTCGAGCGGCGCCGCCGGTAGCTGAAAAAGCCGGGCCCGGTCTCCACCTCGAAGTGCTTGGCCATCTTGTGCTTGTCGAGCGCGCGCGTGACGCGCGTGACGATCAGGTCCTCCCGCTTCAGCCGGTACTTGTCTCTTTGTGTCGCCGCGACGATCTCGTCCAGCCGTTTCTCGGTGGCCGCCAGCAGCTCAAGGCGCTTGAGCCGGCGCCGCTCGGCCAGCAGCGGGTTGCGGCACACCACCAGCCGCTCGCCCGGATACAGCGCCTCGCAGGTGATCTCGGCCATGTCCAGCTCGTCGAACAGGCTCGGCTGGAACGCCTCGGCCGCCACCAGCCCGCGGATCGCGTCCGCGCGCAAGGACGTGATCCAGTCCAGCCCGGCGGGCTTCAGGTCCTCGTCGATGCGGGCGCTGGTCAGCATGCCGCGGTCGCCCACCAGCACCACCCTGGACAGCTTGAAGCGCTGCTTGAGCTTCGTCACCTGCACCGCCACGGTCTCGGGGTCCGAGGCGCTGCCGGAAAACGCCTCGATGGCCACCGGCCGGCCCTCGGCGTCGCACAAGAGGCCGAACTCGATCTGCTTGGTGCCTTTCTTGCCGTCGCGCGAGTACCCGTAGTCGGCCAGCTCGCACCTCTCGCCGCACACCCAGGTGGAGGTGAGGTCGTACATCACCAGCGCGCCCTCCTCCAGATGCCGGCCCGCCAGCCGCTTCTCGATGCGCGCCTGGCGCGCGGCCAGCCAGTCCATGGCCTTGTAGAGCTCGTTGGCGTCGGCGTCGGCCACCTCCAGGCACTCGCCCAAGGAGTCGCTCAGCGTCTCGCCGCCGAAGCCGCGGCAGGTGGCCAGCTTGGAGCGCGGCTCGATGATGCGCGCCGCGATCATCGCCAGGCACAGCCGCCCGCTCCGCGACGGCTTGGCCTCGATGATGCGGTGCAGCCCCAGGTTGCGGCAGGTGCCCAGCACCGCGGCCACGTGGCCGTGCGGCACGTTGCGCACCACCTCGAAGTCGGCCGGCAGGCGGTCGGAGGAGGACTTGAGCTCCCGCCTGACGGCCTCGATCACCGCCGGCGGCAGCTTGGAGAGGTTGGCGAGGGTCCTCTTGCGGGATTTGCCGTTCTCCCAGTAGGACTCGCGCACCAGCACGGCGGGCGGCGAGTTGCGGTTTTTGACGGTGTCTACGAACATGGATACAAGTATACACTATAAGTTAATGACAAACAAGAAATATATGAACAATTATAGTCTATTTACATGGACAGGAACGCGCCGAAAAAAATTGCCGAAAAGCTATTCAATATCAAACAGTTATCCCCCGAATCAGGCTGAAATCGGCCGGAACTTGGGTCTAATGCTGATCTAAATCTTCTAAAACCAAGTTGTACTTATGGTCTAACCGTCCACCTGCGTGAATACTTCGCTTCCCTGACCCAAAATCGACATTCGACAGATTGATGTCGGACAGCCACCAGTGATCAATTTGCTCCGCAGCATGCATGAACAGGCGTTTAGTTTTAACTGAAGTGCAATCTTCGAGCAATTTCTGAACTACCTTTGGGCGGATTGTGGTTAACGACTCCATGACTTGGAATGCTTCCTCGTAAGATTGTCGTTTAGGCACGAGATACATCATTTCAAATGCAGCCTGTTCCAAGCTGGCAACAGCAAGTTCGACACCATCAATCTTCACCATTGAGGTCAGGCTTTCTGCTCTACCAAACGCGCCGCAAGTCACTGGCACTACTGGCGGAAGCCACCGATGATGCCTGAACCAAGTGGGCAAATTCACGCCGGGCTTCCGGAAGAGCAGTACTTTGCGCCCACCCAATGCCAGGTAGTGAGCAAACCCGCGAAGTTCCATAGCTGTAATCCCACCTAGGTAAACATCAAGTTCAAGTTGAGCTTGCAACGCGTAAACTCCGCCAACCCAATCCACTGTCGAACCTGGTCGCACATAGGCGCCATGACCCAATCGATTCAACCAACCGGAGCGAACGTACTTGCTAGCCTGCCGACGATCAACCCCTTCTTTCTTAAGCCAGTGCAGGGTTGCAACAGTGCCATGCGGCCACTTCTGTAACACGCGATTGATTTTCGAGCTCATTTGATATGCTCTATGGGATATCGAAACTTGTGCCGCACAAGCGACTATTGACGCTTGGTTTATAAATCATACAAATAGTCGCCAAATCAGAGACTATTAGCAAAAATTATAAACTATTTTCAAAGAATCGAAATGCTGTTGAAGGCTGGCGCACTGTCCAGAATCAAGAGTATAAATTCTATTCACCGACGCATGGGGCAGATTTTGCAAATTTGGCACGACTCACTAACCGATTCCAAAGACGATCAGTTCAAACAATCACGAATTGATCTGTCGTCTCAGATACTTTCGATGAGATTAATCCTTTATTGATTTCATAATGTGCAGAGTGCAAAAATTTACTTTGGCTCTGGGTTTGCCAGCATAGGACGCGGGCCGAAAAGTGCGGTACCAATTCGAACATGTGTTGAACCTTCTGCAATAGCTTGCTCTAGATCGTCGGTCATGCCCATAGAAAGCGTGTCAAGGAAATAGCCATTTCGATTCGCGTTTTCGAGCAGAGTTCTAACTTTGGCAAACACCTCCCGCTGAACAGCTGCATCAGGTGATGGCTTCGGAACAATCATGAAGCCTCGAACCTCGATTCGATCCAGATTCTGCAGCTGATCTAAAAGTTCGACGGCTTCCGTCTCGCTCAATCCAGACTTGGTTTCCTCGGCCTGCAGATTGAGCTGCAGGCAGATGTTGAGGGGCGGCAGATCAGCAGGCCGCTGTCCGTTCAGCCGCCTGGCGATCTTAAGCCGGTCAACACTGTGCACCCAGGAAAAGCTGCCGGCAATCTGACGCGTCTTGTTGCTCTGAATGCTGCCGATGAAATGCCACTCCAGATCGAGATCTGACAGTTCCCGCTGCTTGTTCATCGCCTCCTGAACAAAGTTTTCAGCGAAGGCCCGCTGTCCGCAGTGTGCAAGTTCTCGGATCGCCGATGCCGGATGAAGCTTGCCAACTGCCACAAGTTGAGCAGACCCTCGGGTGCGGCCAGCGTTCTGTTCAGCGCTTCTGATTCTTTGTGTGACTAATCGGTAGTTTTCAGCGAGATTCGTCATTGGCGCAATGCATAATGAGCGCGATGATTTTTCAGATCCAATTGAACACCAACTCTATTAACTGAATCTCAATATTTCAAGTTGAGCAGCATTGCCGTTCCGCCGATGAAACTCAGACCAGCCAATCAGCGAGTGATCGATGCTCTGTCCGCATTGAACATTGACTGCCATATACAGCTGCTTGATCACGAGACCCGCACCTCCGCAGCTGCGGCTGAAACGCTCGGCTGCTCAGTTTCCCAGATCGCAAAATCACTGATATTCGCAACAGAATCGAACCGGCCGATACTGGCGATCACAAGCGGCAGCAACCGTGTAGCGCTCAGCCGGCTTTCGGAGATTGCCGGTGAGAAAGTCGGCAAGGCTGATGCTGACTTTGTGCGCGAAGTGACTGGCTTCGCCATCGGCGGAGTGGCGCCGGTTGGACTGGCCAGCGCCATCGAGACAGTATTCGACCGCGATCTTTTCCAGCACAGCACAGTCTGGGCGGCCGCCGGCACCGCGAATTCCCTGTTTCCCATTTCCAGTCAAGACCTGCAGCGGCTGGCCGGTGATCGAATCTTTGATTTCACCGATCCGCTAGACTGAGTCGCTCGCGACGACTCCGTCAACGATCGTATACAGAACCTTGCCCTGCATCCGCATCCCGCCAAACGGGTTGTTCTTGCCGCTGCTCACCATCTGCTCCGGATCAAATTCCCGCGACTCATTCGAATCGAACACGCAGATGTCAGCGGGCGCGCCGTCTGACAGGGTGCCCAGACTGAGTCCCAGCGCCGCGGCCGGATTGCAGGTCAGGCAGGCAATGGCCTGCTGAAGCGACAGCGTTTCGTCTGCAACCAGTTTCAGTGTGAGCGGCAGCAGTGTCTCAAGTCCGGAGATGCCAGGCTTGGTCTGGATGAAAGGCGCCAGCTTGTCGTCTTTGCCGCAGGGCTGATGGTCTGAGCAGATAACCTGAATCGTGCCATTCGCCACACCTTCTCGGAGTCCTTTCAGATCAGATTCCTGACGAAGCGGCGGCAGCACATGGCACAGGGTGTTGAACCCTCGAATGTCAAATTCAGTCAGGTGCAGGTTGTGAATGGCGACATCCGCGCTGATGTTCAGCCCGCGCTGCCTGGATTCAGCAATCATCTCAACCGATCGCGAGCACGACAGCTGGCTGAAATGCGCTCGAACCCCGGTGGTTGAGACCAATGCCAGATCGCGGGCGACGGCAACAGTTTCCGCCGCCTCCGGAATCGCCGACAGTCCGAGCCGCGTGCTCATCTCTCCCTCGTGCACGCAGCCGTTGCCGGTCAGCCAGGGGTCCTGCGAGTGAATGAACACTGTCAGGTCGAATGTCGCTGCGTACTGCATGGCGCGCCGCATCAGGAGAGTGCTGTGGATGGGATTTCGGGCATTGCTGACACCTGCACAGCCCGCTTCCTTCAGCGCCGCCATGTTGGTGAGCGACTCGCCTTGAAGTCCATTGGTGAGCGCGCCGAGCGGCACTATCCGAATGCTGCCATGTTGTTTGGCGCTGTCGCGAATCATATGCGCCATCGCAGGCGCGTCGATCACCGGAACGGTATTGGGCTGAATGCAGACGGTCGTAATGCCGCCGGCGAGTGCCGCGCGAAGCTCGCTGTGCATGGTCATCTGCCCCTTGGAGCTCAGCTCGCCGATCCGCGCATTCAGGTCAATCAGTCCGGGGCACACCACACAGCCGGTTGCATCGATCTCGCGGTCAATGGAATGCCCGCGGCCGACAGCAGAATTCAGAATCTGCCGGTTGTCAAAATAAAGATCCGCGATTTCATCGCGATGATTTGCTGGATCGATAATCCGGCCGTTGCGGATGACACTGACCATGGGATCTGACTCAGCCTGCCGGACGCGACCCGCCCATGATTTTCGACATGACTGCCATGCGCACCGCGACTCCGTTCGAAACTTGAGAAAGAATGACCGAATGTGAGCCGTCGGCAACAGAGGAAGCGATTTCCAGGCCGCGGTTGATCGGTCCGGGATGCATGACCAGCACATCCGTTTTGGCGTTTTTGAGCCGCGCCTCAGTGAGCCCGTAGCACTGGAAATACTCGCGTTCGCTTGGAATCAGCTGTCCTTCCATTCGCTCCAGCTGCAATCTGAGCATGACGATGACATCCGCATCTTTGAGCCCCTGATCCATATCGGTGAAGATTTTGACACCCAGCGCCTCGAGTCCAGTCGGAATCAGCGTCCGCGGTGAGATGATCCGGATTTCGGGGGCGCCCAGCTTCTTGAGCGCGCTGATTTCAGATCGGGCGACCCGGGAGTGAAGGACATCACCCACTATCGCGACAGTCAGATCGCCGAATGAGGGCTTGCGCTGCCGGATCGTCAGCATGTCGAGCAGTGCCTGTGTCGGGTGCGAATAGCGTCCGTCGCCGGCATTGATGATGTGAACATGCTCAGGCACGTGCCGGGCGATGAGGTCCGCGGCGCCGCTGAAACTGTGACGCACGACGAAGGTGTCTGTGTGCATCGCCTGCAAAGTCTTCACAGTATCCAGAATGGTCTCGCCTTTGGTTGTCGACATGCCGTCAGACTGCATGTTGATGACATCGGCGGACAGCCGCTTGGCCGCAATCTCAAAAGTTGTCCGGGTGCGGGTGCTGGGCTCAAAGAAGAGGTTCACCACAGTCTGCCCGCGCAGCAGCGGCACTTTCTTGGTATCGCGCGTGGCGAAGTCAATGAACGATTCAGCGGTGGCAAGCAGTTCCTCGATCAGCTCCCGAGGCAGCTCCTCCACGGAAATGAAATGATTCAGCCGGCCGTCAGTTCCGATTTGGATGTCCTGGGTCATCACTGCGCCTCGGTTTGCAGATTGACGTAGGTCAGATGCCCGTCCGGAAAAATCTTCACAAAATAGGTTGTATCGAGATGCAGTCTGTGTCCCACGATTTCGGCGTGCAGGGGCAGTTCCCGATCGCCTCGGTCAAGCAGAACGGCAAGCACCACGGAAGCCGGGCGGCCCCAGGCGAACAGTTCATTCAGCGCCGCTCTGACCGTTCGCCCGGTGTGCAGAATGTCGTCAATCAGAAGGATATGCCGATCGTCGATTGAAACGGGCAGAGATGAGGTTTGGACCTTGGGATTGAGACCCAGCCGGCTGAAGTCATCTCGGTAGAAGGAGATATCCAGAAACCCCAGCGGTTCTTGAATGTTCAGCCGCTGGTGCAGTCGCTCCGCCACCCAGATTCCGCCGCTGCAGATCGCGATGAACAGAGGAGATTGATCAAGCATCGGCCTGATGGACTCTGCCATGCTTGCCAGCATCTTGTCGACGGGCAGCTGATCAGGAAGTGGATAAGTCATGATTCCGCCTTGGTTTGAATTTCTTGCAGCATGCAACGCACTTCAGATTTCAACGGCTCAATTCAGAAAAGTAGGTCTCCAGAATGATTCGTGCTGAGAACTTGTTGCGCGCATCAGTCTTGCGGCTCTTCGGTATGCGTTCGTCAGCCTGGCTCATTTGAAAGTTGGACTCTTCAGTGCTCAGGGTCTCGTCGACGTACGAGACAGGCAGTTCAAACTGCTGAGTGAGCAGCTCGCCGAACTGAAGGATGTCTTTCTTGAGTGCGCTGTCGGATTCGGCGTTCATTCCCGGCATGCCCAGCACAAAATTTCCCGGCTGCCACTGCTCCACCAGTTTTCTCATTTCAGCAAGATCCGGCTGGCCGTTGCGAACCTGAATGACTCCGATCCCGCGGCCGCGCCCGATTTTCGAGTGACCCACAGCCACTCCAATTCGGCGGGTGCCATAATCGAACGCCATGATATTATCGGGGCCCTTCATCAGACAGCGCTATCCAAATACCGGTGAACCCGGCCGTTCAATAGACAAAGTGAAAGCAGGGCAGTAGGAAACGATTTCCGCCGCCTCAACCGCACAGTTGGCAGGAGAGAGTTCTTCCAGTCAGATGATCAGGCATGTCCTGCAACACTGGACATGGTTGCAATGTCGATGCCAACCAGTGATGCGGCCTTAAGCCACCGGTCCTGGATCGGGGTGTCGAATATAATGGAGGAATCGGCGGGCGTGGAGAGCCACATATTGTTCTGCATTTCGTTTTCCAGCTGATCGCTCTCCCAGCCGGCGAATCCCAGAACCGGCAGAAACATCTCAGGGCCGCGGTTTTCCGAAATCGCCTCAAGCACGTCTTTGGACATGGTCAGCCCGAACTCGGTGCCCACCCTGAGAGTCGATGACCAGGATTGACTGGCGTCATGGAGCACGAGGCCGCGCTCGACTTGACAGGGACCGCCGAAGTGAACCGGCAGCTTGGTTTCGGAGTTTCCGTAGGAGTCCAGATTGAGCTCTTTGAGAATGTCTTCAAGCAGAAGCTCGGTGATGCGATTGACCACAATGCCAAGCGCGCCTTCTTCGTCGTGCATGCAGACCAGAACCACCGTGCGCTCGAAAATCGAGTCGGACATGGACGGCATTGCGACGAGAAACTGATTCGTGAGCCAGGTCATGGAACTGTCAAGCGGAAACTTTCATGGTGCGAAATATTATACAGACCGAAATTTTATGACTTTCGCACAGGGCAATTGTACAAATTCAGGTGAACGAAAAGCCTTTGATTCTATCAATCTATCCGGTGCAGGCATAGCCGATTCGGCTAAGCTGTGCTCCGCACTTGCTTCCGACAATGAAAATACTGATCTATTCCGACCTGCATCTTGAGTTTGCAGACTACTGCGCGCCAGCCGCTGACTACGATGTTGTCATCCTGGCAGGAGACATTCACCTCGGCGCCGACGGCGTGCATTGGGCCAGACGCGAGTTTCCTGATGTTCCGGTCATTTACATCTGCGGCAATCACGAATACTATCGCGGTGAGATTGAATCGGTGCATCAGCAGCTGCGGGAAGCGGCCGCGGGCAGCCAGGTGCGCTTCTGTGAGAATGAAACAGTGCGAATCGACGACATCCGATTCATCTGCGCGACACTGTGGACCGATTTTGCCGTGCAGGGCAACAAGGAGATCAACATGATTCAGGCTGGCGGCATGATGAATGACTATCGATTGATCAGATTCGGCGGCTCTGTTCTGCAACCCTATGACACGGAGTGCTTTCACCAGGCTTCGCGGCAGTTTCTGGCGAGCGAGCTGAGCGCGGGCGCTGAAGGGGTCAGCAAAACCGTGGTTGTCACGCACCATGCGCCTTCTGCGCGCTCGCTGGTCGGCAAGCGGGTCGGTGACGCCCTATGCAATGCCTATGCCTCTTCTTTGGATTGGATGATGCATGAATTCGCGCCTGATCTTTGGATTCATGGACATACGCATGAGTCGGTGGACTACCGGATCGGCGAGACGCGGGTGATCTCGAACCCGCGCGGCTATGCGCGCAAAGCCAACGCGCACGGCAATCGCGACTTCAAGCCAGTTTGTATAATTGACCTGTAATCCACTGATCGCATCCGGCCTGTAATCGAAACCCTGCTGGAATTGCTCTTCTCAACGCGGAACAGAACAGTTGAACGACACAGCAGCGGAACCAAGCAGCGCTTCAGACCGCAGTTCCCCGACTCGCCTTGAGCTGGCGAACGCGGTGCGCGCGCTGTCCATGGACGCGGTGCAGGCCGCCAAATCCGGACACCCGGGCATGCCGATGGGCATGGCTGACATTGCGGTGTCCCTGTGGCTGGATCATCTCAGGCACAATCCGAAAAATCCGAACTGGTTCGACCGCGACCGGTTTGTTCTGTCAAACGGACACGGTTCGATGCTGCTCTATTCGTTGCTGCATCTGACGGGCTACGATCTGCCCTTGGAAGAGCTCAAGAATTTTCGCCAGCTTCACTCAAAAACCGCCGGGCATCCAGAATATGGACTGACGCCCGGTGTCGAGACAACAACCGGCCCCCTGGGACAGGGTTTCGCCAACGCGGTGGGCCTGGCGCTGGCGGAAAAGGCGCTGGCCGCCCGGTTCAACCGCCTCCATCACAAGATCATCGATCACTGCACTTATGTATTTTTAGGCGACGGCTGCCTGATGGAAGGCATATCGCACGAGGCGGCGTCATTTGCTGGGACGCACAAACTCGGCAGACTGATCGCAGTTTACGATGACAACAACATCTCGATTGACGGCGAGGTTGGCGGCTGGTTCACTGAGGACACGCCGCGGCGCTTCGAGGCTTATGGATGGCACGTAGTGGAAAACGTCGATGGCCACAACGCGGATGAGATTGAAGCCGCAATTCAGACCGCCCGATCCGAAACCGGCCGGCCCAGCCTGATCTGCTGCAAAACTCTGATCGGCTGGGGATCACCGAACAAAGAGGCGACGGCCGCAGCTCACGGCGCGCCGCTGGGGGATGAGGAGATCGCGCTGACCCGCGAGCGGATCGGCTGGCCGCATCCCGCATTTCATGTGCCGGATACCATCCGCGCGGCATTTGACTGCGGCAGTCGAGGCGCTGATCAGGAAGCGGACTGGAACGGGAGATTCGAGCGATATGCCGCCGAATATCCTGAGCTGGCAGAAGAGCTTTCCCGACGCATCGCCGGAGAGCTGCCGGATGGCTTCGCCGAATTCGCCGCGGAAAAAATTCTCTCGGCACCGGATAAATCTATAGCGACACGCCAGTCGTCCAAGGTGGCGCTGGATGCTTACGGTCCGATCTTGCCGGAACTGATCGGTGGCTCTGCCGATCTGACGGGCTCCAATCTGACGCTGTGGAGCGGTTCTGTGCCTTTGGATGATCAGACTTCCGACGGAAGTTACATTTATTTCGGTGTGCGGGAGTTCGGCATGAGCGCCATTGTCAACGGACTGGCGCTGCACGGCGGGTTCATTCCTTACGGCGCGACCTTTCTGATGTTCTCCGAGTACGCCAGAAACGCGGTCCGCATGTCGGCGCTGATGGGCATTCAATCGATCTTTGTCTATACGCATGACTCTATCGGACTCGGAGAGGACGGACCGACGCATCAGGCGGTTGAGCAGGCGGCGACATTGCGATTGATTCCGAACATGTCAGTCTGGCGGCCTTGTGACACCCAGGAATCGATGGTTGCCTGGAAAGCGGCGGTCGAACGGAAAGACGGTCCGACCTGTCTGCTGTTCTCGCGTCAGGGTGTCGCTCAGCATCCTCGCACGACCGAGCAGGTGGAGCAGATTCAGCGCGGCGGCTATGTGCTGGCAGACAGTGATGGCGAGCCCGACGCGATCATCATTGCGACTGGAAGCGAAGTGGAGCTGGCCATGGGCGCCGCCGAGCGGCTGACACAGGCTGGGCACGCGATCCGCGTTGTCTCCATGCCGAGTGTTGATGCATTTGAAGCGCAGCCGCAAGATTATCGAGATTCAGTTCTTCCACCCCGGGCTGATCGCAGGGTTGTAGTGGAAGCCGGGGTTACCGCACTTTGGGCCAAGTATGCGGGCCAAAGCGGCGCGGTGCTGGGTATTGATCAGTTTGGCGAATCCGCGCCGGGCAAGGATCTTTACGAGTTCTTCGGCCTGACCGTCGATGCCGTCGAGCGGGCGGCCCTTGATCTGCTCGGATAGATTTCATTCAAACGGTCCCATTTCAAATACTTTTCAAACAGGTGATTTAGCGTATGTCAGTCAGAGTAGCAATAAACGGATTCGGCCGGATCGGTCGAAATGTCATGCGGGCGCTGCATGAGTCACCAAAAGAGCACGGGCTGTCAGTTGTCGCGATCAACGACCTCGCGGACAAGGATACCAATGCGCATCTGCTTCAGTATGACTCTGTGCATGGCAGGTTCGGCGCCGCGGTCGAATCGGTCGATGACGGATTCCTAGTTGACGGAAATCTCGTCAGAACGCTGTCAGAAAGAAATCCAGCGGACCTGCCCTGGGACGATCTTGGCGTCGATCTCGTCCTGGAGTGCACGGGATTTTTCGCCAGCAAAGAGAAGGCATCCGCGCATCTTGAGGGCGGCGCCTCGAAAGTGCTGCTGTCGGCGCCGGGCGGCGGTGTCGACGCGACGGTGGTTTACGGTGTCAACCATCACATTCTGCGCGCCTCGCATACCGTTGTATCGAATGCCTCATGCACCACGAACTGCCTCGCGCCGATCGCCAAGGTTCTGAATGACGCATTCGGTATCCGCTCCGGACTGATGACCACTGTCCACGCCTATACCAATGACCAGGTTCTGACTGATGTCTTCCACCCGGATCTGAGACGCGCGCGATCGGCGACGCAGTCCATGATTCCAACCAGCACCGGCGCGGCGGCCGCGATCGGCCTGGTTCTGCCGGAGCTGGATGGCAAGCTTGATGGATTTGCGGTGCGGGTTCCAACCGCCAATGTCTCGCTGGTTGATCTGACCATAGAGACTGAATCAGATGTTACGGTCGACGCCATTCATGACGCCGTGAAGTCTGCCGCCGCCGGACCGCTTGAGGGGGTTCTGGCATTCAATGACAAGCCCCTGGTTTCGATAGATTTCAATCATTGCTCGATTTCTTCTGTATTCGAGGCGTCGACAACACGCGTGGTTGGCAGCCGGGCGGCCAAAGTCTGCAGCTGGTACGACAATGAGTGGGCGTTCTCGAATCGGATGCTGGACACTGCAGTCGCATTCATGAATGCAAGCTGACGCTTGCATCTGGCATGATCACTTTGCAGCAGGTTGATTTGCGGGGCAAGCGAGTGCTCTTGCGCGCCGATCTCAATGTGTCTGTGGAAGATGGTGAGATCACTTCAGAGCAGCGAATCCATGCCTCGCTCGATTCGGTAAGACATGCCCTTGAGGCGAATGCCTCCGTGCTGGTCATCTCGCATTTCGGACGACCGAAGGAAGGTCAGTACGATGAGCGGTTCTCGCTCAGGCCCGTCTGGCAGGCAATGCAGAGGCTTCTCAATCGTGAAGTTTCTTTCATTCCGGATTGGATTGACGGCGTTGAGATCAAGCCAGGTGAGGTGGCGCTCGGGGAGAATGTGCGCTTTTTGGAAGGCGAGTCGGCGTGTGATCCTAAGCTCAGTCGAAAAATGGCCGGATTATGCGATGTCTTTGTCATGGATGCCTTCGGCGCCGCGCATCGCGGGCATGCGTCAATTTCAGGTGCCGCGGATTTCGCACCTGCAGCGTGCATCGGTCTGCAATGTCAGAAAGAAGTTGAATTTCTGGATCGGGCGCTGAATCATCCGGCTGAACCGGTGGTGGCGATCGTCGGCGGCGCCAAAGTCGATGGCAAGCTTCAGGCGCTGAAACGGCTCTCTGAAATGGCCCAGACATTGATCGTGGGCGGTGGCATCGCCAATACATTTCTTGCCGCCAGGGGGTTTGATGTCGGGCGCTCTCTGCATGAGCCTGAACTCGTGAATGAGGCTCAGAGGATTATGGATATTGCGGGTCGAAATGGGTGTGATATTCCACTGCCCAGCGATGCAATCGTCTCTTCATCGTTGAATGCAGGGGGTGAGGCGGCTTCCAAACCCGTTGCAGAAGTCTCAAATCAGGACATGATTCTTGACATCGGTCCGGAAACCCGCGAGCGCTACAGCGATGTGATCGGTTCATCGAACACAGTAATCTGGAATGGACCGGTAGGCGCGTTTGAATTTCCACCCTTTGACGCAGGAACACAGGCGATCACTGCTGCTGTTGCGGACTGTGAAGGATTTTCGGTTGCAGGCGGCGGTGACACACTGGCCGCTCTTGAGCGGTTCGACGGTCTGGACAAGGTTTCCTACGCGTCGACCGGCGGCGGCGCATTTCTGGAATATGTTCAAGGAAATTCACTGCCTGGATTCACCGCCCTTGAACGCCGCGCCGAGCGCGCGAGTCTGCCGCACGCGAGAGCAGGTTAGCAGATGACGCTCAGACAGACAAAAATCGTTGCGACCCTCGGCCCGTCGACGGACAGTGACCGCGAGATGGTCCGCCTGATGAACAAGGGATTGGATGTCATAAGAGTCAATTTCTCACACGGCACTGCCGATGATCACAGAAAACGAATCGAGCTGGTGCGAAAGCATGCGGTTGAGCAGCACCGGGCGATCGGAGTTCTGGCCGACTTGCAGGGACCGAAGATCAGAATCGCTAAATTCAAAAACCAGAAGATCCATCTGGCCGAAGGCGCGCCATTCATTCTGGACGTTGAGATGGATGACCACGCCGGCGATCAGGATCGGGTTGGCGTTACCTACAAGAATCTTCCCAAAGATGTCAAGCTCGGCGATGTCCTGATCGTCGACGATGGGAACATCGTGCTTCGGGTTACCGAAGTGATGGATCCGATTGTGAAAACTGAAGTGCTGATTGGCGGGGAGCTGTCAAATTCGAAAGGAATCAATCGAAAGGGCGGCGGATTGACTGCGGCCTCGCTGACTTCCAAGGATCACCAGGACATTCGAACCGCAGGTGATCTGGATGTGGATTATCTGGCGGTGTCATTCGTCCGAAACGCGGTGGATGTCAATCTCGCTCGCGAACTTCTGAGAGCCACGGGCTGCGAAGGCGGCATCGTTTCCAAGATCGAGCGGGTTGAGGCGGTTGAGAATATCGAGGAGATTGTCGACGCATCGGACGGGATCATGATCGCGCGCGGCGACCTGGCGGTGGAAATCGGGGATGCCGAGCTGCCGGGCGTGCAGAAAAGGCTGATTGCCGTCGCCCGCCGGCGCAATCGTTTCGTGATCACCGCGACTCAGATGATGATGTCGATGGTGGAAAGCTTGAATCCGACTCGGGCAGAGGTGCTGGATGTGGCGAATGCAGTGCTGGACGGAACGGATGCGATCATGCTTTCGCAGGAATCTGCTGTCGGCAGGCATCCGGCCAAAGTTGTTGCGGCGGTCGATCGAATCTGCCGCGGCTCAGAGTCGACCAATCTGGGCATGGATCGAATCGAGCATGGCGACGATCAGTTCGGCAACACGGAAGAGGCGGTGGCCATGGCGACAATGTATACTGCACGTCACTACAATGTTGCCGCCATACTGGCGCTCACTGAATCGGGTTCGACAGCAAAATGGCTGTCGCAGCAGCTGTCGGGCATTCCGATCTATGCTGTCTCGCCGCATGGTCATACGCATCGACGGGTGACACTGTTCAGAGGTGTGTACCCAATCAATTTTGTGGTCGACAAGAATGCTGAAGACCCGATCGAGCTGCAGGGCCTGGACGAGCTCAGAAGGCGCAAGATTGTCAAATCAGAAGATCTGCTGCTGGTTACCCGAGGCGATGAGGCCGGAGTCAAGGGCGGCACCAACACGATGAAGATCATGGCTGCCTAGAGTCAGTCAGCAAACCTGGAATCAGAAACTTACGGAGTATTGAGACATGAACTTGGAGACGCTTGAATCAACGGCCCGCGAGATGGTGTCCGGCGGGCGCGGCATTCTGGCCATGGATGAGAGCACCGGCACCTGCACATCGAGATTTGAGAAGTTGGGAGTGCCGTCGACTGAGGACAATCGATTGAGCTATCGATCAATGCTGGTGACAGCGGAAGGTCTGTCAGAATTCATCAGCGGCGCGATCCTGTTCGACGAGACGATTCGGCAGAAGGTGAATGGCAAGACCCCGTTCGCACATTATCTGAATGATGCCGGAATTGTGCCGGGCATCAAGGTCGATACCGGCGCCAAGGCTTTGGCTGGACACCTTGGGGAGAAAGTGACCGAAGGTCTGGATGGGCTGCGCGAGCGAATGCAGGAGTATGTTTCGCTTGGAGCTAGATTTGCCAAGTGGCGCGCAGTCATCACCATCGGCGCCGGAATACCAACTGATGCATGTCTGGCTGCCAATGCCCATGCACTGGCGCGGTATGCCGCGCTGTGCCAGGAAGCCGATGTGGTGCCGATCGTCGAACCGGAGGTGCTGATGGACGGTGACCACTCGATCGACCGCTGCCGGCAAGTCACACATCGAACCCTGAAAACTGTCTTTCAGCAGCTGGACGAGCAGGGTGTGGCCTTGAGCGGGATTGTGCTGAAGCCGAACATGGTGCTGTCCGGCAAGGAATGCAGTGATCAAGCCGATTTGGACGAAGTCGCGCGGCAGACGATCGATTGCTTTCTGGACTGTGTTCCGGCGGCTGTTCCAGGCATCGCATTCCTGTCCGGCGGTCAGACGGATGAACAGGCGACATCGCATCTCAACCGAATGAACCAGCTTGAGACGAGCCTGCCTTGGTACCTGACGTTTTCCTACGGACGCGCTCTGCAGCAGGCGCCCATGAAAGCCTGGAGCGGAGACAACAGCAGGACAGCGGAAGTTCATCAGAAGATATTGCAGCGCGCACAAGTCAATGCGCTTGCCTCGCAGGGACAGTTTGAGGAAGCCGCCAGCGCGCACGCTTGAATCAATCAGGAATGTCAATCAGAATTCGATTTTTCGCCAGCTTGGCTGATCGCGTCGGTGTGAGAGAGAAAACCATCGACAGCGATGGAGTTCAGACCGCCGAAGATGCCTGGAATGCTTGTGTTTCCGATGTGGAGATTCCGGGAAATGCGCGATGCGCCATCAATCAGCAGTATGCTGACTTCGATGCGCCGGTTCGCTCAGGTGATGAGGTGGCATTCTTTCCGCCTGTGACTGGTGGCTGAACATGCGAGTGGAGGTTGTTGAATCTGCATTCGACCCCCTGCAGGAGGTTGCCGGGCACCAGGCGTCGCTGCCTGCAGGACAATTCGGCGCCATGGCGATGTTTGTCGGGACGATGAGAGATTTCAATGAAGGTGATGAAGTGTCGTCGATGACGCTTGAGCATTACCCAGAGATGACTGAACGGCATCTGACGGAGTTGGCAGACAGGCTTTCAGAGGAACATGATTTGACAGATTTGCTCATGATGCACCGTGTCGGTGATATTCATCCGGGTGAGTCGATTGTACTGGTTGCGGTCTGGTCTAGACATCGGGCCGCGGCATTTGAAGCTTGCGAGGCGATGGTGGAGGACCTCAAGTCGCGGGCGCCATTCTGGAAAAAAGAGCAGCTTGCTGCGGGTGAGAGCCGCTGGGTTGAGCACAATACGGCCGGACCTCGCAGCACGGCATGAGAGGTGAATTGAAATGGATGAGAGAACAAGAACAGAAGTGGAAGCGGCGACTTACAGACGTCTGGTTGATCACTTGCGCACACATACAGAAGTGCAGAATATCGATCTGATGATTCTTGCGAATTTCTGTCGCAACTGTCTTTCCAAATGGTACCGCGCAGCCGCCGATGAGCGAGGCCATGAGTTGAGTTACGAAGATGCCCGAGAGATTGTTTATGGGATTCCGTACTCAGAGTGGAAAGACAAGTACCAAGAGGAAGCGACAGAGGAGCAGAAAGCGGCGTACCAGGCAAGTCAGGCGGCTCAGAGTGATCATTGACGGGATTGGATTCGATGGTTGCCTGCTTGCATATTCTATGGTTGAACACGGCAGAGACTCTCTGCCGTTAGTGCCGCTACAGCAAGAATGAGACTTGGGATTTCTCTCTGGTACAAAGTCGCTAAGAGCCGATTTTTTCACTTCAATTGATGTTTCTCAGTCAGTTTGCGACTCGATTTGCTTCGCGCGCAAGCTTGTTGAAGGTCTCAGTTCTTTTTATTCCCAGCATTCGGAATGCATCCCGATAGAGTGTCTGCCCTTCAAGCGTGCTTACCAAAAGTGCGCGTGCAAACCGCCGGCCGACTCGCGTGACCGTGGTACGATGAAAATTTCCGCCGCTAGTACTGTCAGCTTGGATAAGATTCCAAAGTCGTTCGTTTTCCAATGGCCAGGCAGTGTCAAATTGTTCGCGAGTCAGCCAACCCGCATCTAGCAGGCGACGCAGAATGACTAACGTGCTTACTTTGTAGATACGCGCCAATCGTGAAATGGCATCCGCGATTGGCTCATCTCGCGATAGATCGTTTAGCAAGGAGTGCAATGGAACAAGGAACTCTGCCGCTACAGCATTGCACCACACCTCTTCATTCTGAAAGCCGGCTTCAGGTGCGACTCCAAGAATCGACAGGGCAGAAGAGCCAAGCCAGATATGTGCTAGTTCGTGAGCCAGAGTGAACATTTGTGCCGCTTTCGTGTCCTTGCCGTTTACGAAGATCAGCGGTGCTAGCGGGTCGCATAATGCGAAACCGCGAAACTCAGCCGGGTCAAGTTGGCGGTGGCTGTTGCTCTTTACAATACCGCTCACCATAACAAGGATGCCTGCTTCGTCGATTTGGTGAACGAAAAGTCGCATCGCATCCGTCCAAGTTGGGCATTTCCGACGAATTGCCAAGTCGAAATTCAGGTCTTCCCGCATTTGCGCTGCGACAGATTCAGGAGACATATCAATGGTAGCGCTGCCTACAAATTCAAGAATCGGCTCATTGGTTATAAGAGCGAATTCACGATACCAACTTTGCCGTTCCTGACACGCGTAGATCGTATCCAGCAAATTTGGGCTTGGTCGGGTGATTGCACGGCCTGAAAAGGTGCGGAAGTCTGGGATTGGAATTTTTTCCTCCGGTGGATCAGAAAGAAATTAGTAGCCTACCGGCACATAGACAGCGCGCGCGAATGCTTCCACCTGCTTTAGAGTAGGTTGTAAACGACCCTCTTCCCATTCAGGTAGTTTTTTGAATCTCGCGGTTAGAGTCTCTTGCGCGATTCCGGCGCGATCACGCGCCCAGCGAAGGAGTTCCGGTTTGACAGGGGCGCGGATCATTAGATTTGGAGTGTATTGCTATCTTTAACAATTGTTCGTTTTCGCTTCGATAATTTAAGCCATTCAATGTTACTCAATTGAAAGAACCGGCGTGTAAAGCATTTGAATTCGAGGTTGATTCACTTTTCTTCACACTGCGAGTTTCTTCAAATTCTCGTGCTATTGGTCGCCACCGCTTGTGCAGATAATCGCATAACTGACTGGATTCGTGTTGGACAAGCAAATTCCGGCTGATCAAGCGTTGTGCTCATGTTAATTGAGCCTTCGCTGAGCTGTTCAAGTGAGAGTTTGAAGTCAATGTGATTGTGATTGCAAAAGTTGTCTGCGATTGATTTTTCTTGTTAGTTGTTGAACGTGTCTTCAGTCAACATTGCTTGAATATACGGTTCCATCACTGACCAGACTCGCGCTGTGCTCGCAAATTCCCATAATTGATCGGGCAGAACGCGCCGACTGATCAGTCCTTCGCGGAGCCCCTCCAGTGCAATATCGAGTCCAATTTTGTTGCGGTAGCGGAAGCAGTCGACGATCGTCTTTGCGGGTTCGTATATTGGAACTTCTATGCCATCGACCAGATGTCGTTCTACTCCTCTTGTGAGGTTGAGTCCACCGAATCGCACAAAGCGGATCGGGGGGTATTCGACTTTAGGCTTTCGTACAGTGCGATCAATTGCCATCCAGATGAATGTAGGCAGCTGATGTGTCAGTTCATGAAACTCAAGTGCCGATGTAAGGCAAATGACACCTTTCGGTACTTGCGCCGATGCTTCCGCTTGACTGCGCCAGACATCTGGCAACGCCCCTGTGCGTTGGTAGAGACCGCGAGCCAATCGCTCGACAGTGCCGTCGCGAACCAGGCGAGAGACTGTTTCCCCTGCGACCCCGGCATTGCGTAATTCGCGCATACAGACCAGTTCCTTCTGGCGAAAGAGATGCATTGCTATTTCTCGCTGACTTATCGAATTAAGTGACATAATGTATACATAGTTTATTTATTAATAATATTAAATCACAGCATGCACCTGACTTCAGCAAACTTTATGTCCACGGACCTCCGGGAGGCCAAGTGTCAATCTTCGCTCGTTCAAATACGGGCTGCAGGAAGGCGCGTATTTTTTTGATGACTTGGAGAAGTGAAGCAGAAGATACGTCAATATTATCGCGTGCCAAAAAAGCCTGCCAAATCGCTTCCCTTTCGAGAGCGTATTCGTCACTGAGGCCATCCGGCATCTGCAGCGGCCAAGGTGTCTGACTTTTTGTTAATGTGCCTTGAATGGCACTCGATAGAATTGCGCCTTCAAAAGCCAATGTTTCAGCGATCATCCAAATGTCATGAAAATCCTTCATTCGACTGTTGGTCATACCATGCGAAATGATCGCGGCCATTTTTTCGGCAACTACAGTCTCAGGTGGATAGATTTGCAAAATTGGTGCTGGCCCGTCGAGTAGAACTGGATATTCAGTTTCGATTGGTCTTGGTGTAACCACGTCACCAAATCCCACATCGATTCGGATTGGCAGGCGTGCTCTGTCAATGAATGCATTGAATTTCATTCTTACGCCGAGTTTTTCTGTTCCGTTTCGGATGGGAGAGGATTTAATGCCAGCCACATCGAAAAAAAAGCCGTCATCAGGCACGTCTACTGAGCAAATGGAACGAAATTGTTCCACGACTGCAGTTGGATTGAATTCTCCGTAACCCAAGAAATTGATATCTCGAGTAGGTCGCCAAGGCTCACTCCGCCAGACAGCAATCAGCATCCCACCTTTAAGTACAATCCAGTCGCGCTGATCAGAAACGCTGAGTCGATACAGCAATCTTTCAAGCGCGTAATGCGTAAGAAGAAGCTGATAATTGCTGTTCTTGATTCGAGAGTGCTGTAGCAGTCTGGCGCGCACTGAGGCGCCGACATTAGATATTCCACCTGTCATCGGTCAACATTGCTTCAATGTAAGGTCGCATCACTGACCAAATACGCGCAGTGCGTGCAAAGTGCCACAATTGCTCCGGTGTGGCACACCGGTTGTTCAGTCCTTTACGAAGTCCTTCCAACGCGATATCAAGTCCAATCTTGTTTCGATAGCGGAAGCAGTCAACGATGGTTTTTGCGGGTTCGTAAATTGGCATCTCGATACCATCGACAAGATGCCGCTTTACTCCTCTTGAGAAGTTGAGTCCGCTGAATCGCACGAAGCGGACTGGCGGGTGCTCGACATTAGGTCTCCATCCGGTGCGGTCAATTGCCATCCAGACGTAGGAGGGCAATTGAAGTGTCAGCTCATGAAACTGAAGCGCAGATGTCAGGCAGATCACACCTTTCGGTACTTGAGCTGAGGCTTCTGCAAAACTGCGCCAGGTATCTGGCAGCGCGCCGGTACGTTGGTAGAGGCCGCGTGCTAGACGCTCGACAGTGCCGTCGCGAACCAGACGGGAGACAGTCTCCGCTGAGACACCCGCGTCTCGCAATTCGCACATACGGACCAGCTCCTTCTGGTGAAAAAGGTGAATCGCAATTTCTCGTTGATTGATTGGTGTAGGTGACATAAACATGAATAATAGATATTGTTTAAAACATTAAATCACAACATTAGCTAAATCCTGCATTAATTTGTTCACTGAATCAAATGGGGTGAAGAAGGAGCGGCACGTGAACGGACTCTATACGAACAATTGCCTGTTGATCCAAAATCGTCATCCTATTGATTTCTGCAATATGCAGTGAATCTAAACTTTAATCACCGCAAAAATTGCTATGAATGTGTTGAATCTGCGGTGAATAAACGCTATAATCACAGCAAAAATTGCGGTGATTATCATGTGGATTCACGAACATCAGATCTGGCCAAACTTCAATTGGAGTGCTGAAGCCCTCGCTACAAAGTTGGTTGAGGCACGCTATCGCCAAGGCCGTTTGCTTGGGCGACTGGAAGGGCTAGGATTTGAACTCAAGCAGGAGGCCAGCCTCAGTACTGTAACTGATGATGTTGTCAAATCCTCAGCCATTGAAGGTGAGAAACTCAATCTAACAGAGGTTCGGTCATCCATTGCACGAAGATTAAGCGTACATACTACAGGGCTTGTGCCATCCAGTCAAGAAGTCGATGGCATCGTTGAATTGATGCTTGATGCTACACAAAAACACTCGGAGCCTCTGACAATCGATCGGTTGTTTGGCTGGCATACCGCACTGTTTCCAACGGGAAGAAGCGGATTGCACCAAATTACGGTAGGTGATTGGCGCACTTTAAATTCGGGGCCCATGCAGGTGATTTCAGGTCCTATTGGTCGCGAAAAAGTTCACTTTGAGGCGCCACGTGCGGATAGACTGGAAAGTGAGATGCAGGAATTTCTGAATTGGTTCAATGCAACTGACGACATAGACCCAGTGCTGAAATCAGGAATCGCTCACCTTTGGTTCGTGACCATTCATCCATTCGAAGACGGTAATGGAAGAATCGCCAGAGCCATTGGCGATATAGCGCTTGCACGCGCTGACGAAACTGGTGACCGCTTCTACAGCATGTCCGCGCAGATTGAATCCGAGCGCGAGGAATATTACAGCCAGCTAGAAAGACAGCAACGCGGCACTCCTGAAATTACGAGTTGGCTGGATTGGTTTCTTGACTGTTTCGGACGAGCCATATCGCGCGCAGATACAACTCTTGACCACGTACTCTACAAGTCCGAATTTTGGAACAGAGCTCATCACCGGACCGTAAGCGAACGCCAGCGGTTGATCATCAATTGTATGCTGGAATCAGATTTCGAAGGGTTTATGAATACATCCAAGTATGCCAAGCTTGCCAAGTGTTCCAATGACACGGCACTCAGAGATATTCAGGAGTTGAAAGCACAAGGAATTTTTATTCGGAACCCCGGCGGGGGTCGAAGCACGAGCTACAGGCTGCCGGAAAGGGATGAATTGAATCGTTGGAGGTGATGGGGGAAACTTGATTCACAGTTCCCCAATCACAGTTGTTCATTTTGAAGCCTTTCCATAAACCGCGGCAAAGAGATAACGGTAACTCCATCGCCGATTGGAATCTCATCGTTTCCGCTGTACACGACAAATTTTTCGGTTGCGCCAATGTCTGTAAAAGTCTGCCGATAGTGCTTGCCCAGCTTGGGCGCTGTGCCATACTTTATTTCTACAGCCCAGACTCCAGAGTATGGCGTTCTGATTACCAAATCGCATTCTGCTCCAGCGGCAGTTCGATAATAGCAAGTCTCCGCAAGACTCGGCAGCACGGAGTGGATATTCTCAACAACAAATCCCTCCCAGCTCTTGCCAAGTGCAGGATGGGAAAGCAGATCGGAGTAGCTGTTGATTCCAAGCAGACGGTGTTGAATTCCGCTGTCTCTGACGTAGTAACGCGGGGATTTAACCAGTCTTTTTTTGACATTGGCATGCCACGGTTCCAAGCGTCGAACCAGGAGCAGATCAACCAAAATCTGAATGTAGTTGCTTACTGTTTTTCCATCCACCTCCAAGTTAGCGGCCAGTTTGGAATGATTGACAGGCTCGCCTTGCAGATGTGCAAGCATAGTCCATAACCGTCGCAGCTTTCCCGCCGGCACGCGGAAACCTATCTGAGGGATATCGCGTTCCAGATAGGTGCGGATCATTTGTTCGAGGAAGTCCATCGCCTGGTAGTCATCAGTTGCGAGAAAGCTGTTTGGATAGCCACCTCTCAACCACAGCTGTTGAATACTATCCTTTTGAATCTCCAGCGCATTCAATCCACTCATCTCAAGGTAGCTGATGCGTCCAGCAAGACTTTGTGAAGTTTGTCGCATAAGGTCCATGGATGCTGAACCAAGCAAAAGATATTGACCGCCGCTCCGACCTTTTTCTCTGCTCGCATCAATCAATCCGCGTAAAACCATAAACAGGTCTGGAGTGTGCTGAATTTCATCCAGAATCACCAACTTGTCGCTATGGAGTCTCAGAAAGCTGATTGGATCTCTGAGTTTCAACTGGTCTTCAGGTGATTCCAAATCCAGATAAATGGAGTTCATTCCCTTGCCGATGAATTTGGCAAGTGTTGTCTTGCCAACTTGACGAGCACCGAGCAAAGCCACCGCAGGTACACCGGTGATAGTGTTTTGAAGCCTGTTTGAAACCCAGCAATTTTTCATTCCTTGTATTTTAGGAATTGCAATCCAGATATACAAGGTATATTTGATTTTCTTTACTTCGTAACGAGGCCGAAAATGAATCGAATATTTCCAATTCGCCAGTTCAATTGTAGATTGTCCTAACGACTGAATTAGGTGGTTTCAAGAATCGCTTATTGAAAGTTTTGGAACCCACCCCATCTAAATTGAGGGTCGATCAATCGAAAACACCTCAGCTCAGAAAAATTAAAATGCAAATCAGAACAATACCTGAATATGCACAGCAACCAAACTATCGTCCATGGGTTGGCAGAAGCTATGGAAGAGATTCAATTTTCGGTATACGCTTGCTCATACTCGGTGAGTCCCACTATGTCAATCCACAGGTAGAAGATAACATCGACTTTACCAATACGGTTATTGAAAACCACATAACGGGTAAGCAGCAGTTCTCATACTTCACAAAGATCGCGAAAGTGCTCAACGAAGATCAGCATGAAGTGATTGAACTAGAAGTACAAGAAATGATGTACTCCAACGTAATGTTCTACAACTTTGTACAGGAGTTAATGGCTGGCACACGCAAACGCCCCACTTCCAGACAATGGGACCTAGCACGTCACCCATTCAAGACCGTAGTTGATGAATACAAACCAGATGCCATTCTGATGACTGGAAAAAGGCTGGCGGATCATGTGAATTACAGACCTCGGGAAGTCAATTTTGCACACATTACGCATCCGTCAGCGGTTAGGCACTTCAAATATTCTGAAGCGATTGAAACTTTGCAGAACCTATGTCGGCAAAGCCAGAACCAAAAAAATGTTGCGCGGTTCACAGGTTTTCATTGGTAGGGGACTAATACAAGATGCAGCAGACCGTGTCAATCGGGCGTAATCCTAAAACAAACACTGCTGTGGATTCCGAGGCATACTTCGGCTCTCTCGCTTTACTCGCACTCTTCAACAAAATTGCAGAAAGCGGGTAGCCTGTATCGGCTGATGCACAGTAATAACACCAGTTTTTCGGAATATGGCGGGTAGACCAAGTCAAGCAGCTGAACCGAGATTTTCTCTTCTGTAGAGTTCGATTCCGTATCGCCGAATGTGCTCCTTCAGAGGCGCATCTTCGATTCTGTTGTAAACGACTAGGTCGACTCTTTGGGGGACAGTCAGAGCCTCCATCATCGCGTTTAGCTGAAGTTGGTCAGAAAAAGTTAGTGCTGTGCCGAACAATGCGATGTCTACATCCGAACCTTGGGAATAGGTTCCGAGTGCCCTCGATCCGAAAATTACTGCCCGCTCTACACGTTCGTTTGATCGTAGCAAATTTACGATCGCTGTCCGGTATGATTGCTTAAGTCCGTCAGTCATTGATTCGCTCTCTCGCATAGCATCGAATGAATTTGCACGAGAACAGTATGGTAATGTTGCTTTATAAGCCTTTCTGCCTCAAGCGCCACGTCTTCTTGGTATACATGACTCAGAACATTACGCCATTCCAACGCTTCTAGCAAATTCTTGCAAACTTCCTCGTCGATGTATCCAAGCTCGAAACTTTTGCGGATGACCATACGCGGACTCTTTTCGATAGTACCTTCGTAGGAAAGCAAATCTTTCAGAACTTTCCAAGATAATTCAAAGCAAAATTCGAACGTTTTGATCAACCCTGAGCGCTCAAGGTGTGAGTAGGAGTCCTGAGCACACGCCTCATTAAGTCGCTTGAGAGAAGTGCCAAAAATGGCTAGTCGCCGTTTCCATTGAATGTCTTCAGCATTGTTCATGACTTGTAATCTGTGTTAGTTGCAATTGAATACCTAGGTGTTAGGCGCTGTAGCGAATTTCCCGAGCGATGCTCATATCCGAAGTTTCCGGTTTCTTATGGAACTTGCCGTCCTTCATGATCATTTTAAGCCGTGAATGATCTTGAAGTATGCGCACGTTCGACAACGGATCGCCATCCACCAGCAGCAAGTCTGCCAGATATCCTTCCCGAATCATTCCCAGTTCGTGGCCCATGCCCATGATCTCTCCGCCATAGCGTGTAGCGGCTAGAATGGCTTCCATCGGCGTCATTCCAACCAGATCGACAAAGTATTCAATGTCCTTGGCGTTGGTGCCGTGGGGTGTCCATGCAAATCCATAATCTCCGCCGATCAGAACCTTGATGCCGCGCTTGTGCATTTTGCTCATGCTGTCCACCGCCGCCTCCAATTCGCGCTCGTAGGCATCCGTGATGGGAGTTCCCGGCTTGATGCCCCACTCAGCAGCGTTTCGCGCGGTGTTGATCAGCCATGCAAGACCAGGCGCCACAAAGTGCCTATCCTTGGCCGCTTCCAGTTCGTCCAGAACCTTCTCATCGGTAAATGAAGCGTGAAAGATGTACTCAATTCCGTACTCCACACACTTTCCTACCGACTCCTTGGACCTTGCATGTGCCGCCATCTTCTTGTCGCGCCGTTTCGCTTCGGTGACAGCCATTTCAATTTCATCGTCTGAAAACTGATTCGCCTTGGCCGGCATGGATGTGATCTCTTCACCGGAAAGATTGATCTTGATGGTGTCGACACCCCATTTGACCAGTTCGCGCACTGCGCGGCGAATCTCCTCCGGACCGGATACAACGATGCCCAGATTCAGCGCATCGTGCTGAATGTGCGGCAGACTTGTATCGCCCAAGCCGCCCACGCAGGTGATTTCCGGCCCGGCGGCTGTATAGCGCGGACCGGGGCATTTGCCCTGATTGATCGCGTCTCGAATCACCACATCGAGTCTGGGTTTCGCAGCCGCCGCTCCGCAGCCGGCAGTGAATCCGGAATCAATCAGCAGTTTCGCGATTTCAACGCAGTTGATGACATGCTCCTCAACCGGCATCAGCTGAATCGACTCAATGCTGGGTGCGTTGTTCCATGACAGATGCAAGTGCGCATCAATCATTCCCGGCATCAGCGTCATGCCGCGGCCATCGATTCGAATGCCGCTTCCATTCCCCCAGGCATACCGGTTTGAGTCAGCTCGGTTCACGGACTTGATTCGATTGCCGGACACCGTGACCTCACCGCTGTAGGGCGGCTCGCCTGTGGCATCCAGAATGCGGACATTGCTGAAAACGATGTCCTGGTGCGGTTGAGTGACGCCATTGCCACTCCAGCTGTAATGATTGTTGTTGTCTGCCATTTTGGTTACTCCTGAATTTGAGAATTCATTTCTGTCAGTTCGTTGAGATGATCAAGCAAATATTCGGCGGACCGCCGCGGGGCTTCCACCATTATCCAATGTCCGATATTGGGAATGACATTCAATTTTGCATTTCGAATGCTGCGCGCCAGATGCTGGCTCATGGATACAGGCGCAACGCTGTCGTGCTCTCCTGCGATCAGCAGAGTTGGGCATTCGATTTTATCGTGACAGGCGGCTATGGCTTCGCTCAATGCCTCGCAATGAATCGCATAAGTGGCTGGATTCTGCCGCATCAGTGATTCGCGGACAAAGGCTTGAATGACAGGATTATCGCGTCGCGACCCTTCATAAGTGCTGCCAGTTGAGACAGCTTCGGCAATACCCGTCATGCCATGCTCGCGTGCGGCATCCGCGCGTTCCATGAGTGCATGACGCGCCGCCGGAGCCGGCTCAACCAGCGCGCCGAAAAGCGTCAGGCTCGCAACCAGTTTCGGCGCTTCAGCCGCCAGATATTGACAAACCAAAGTGCCCATCGAATGTCCGACAAAGTGCGCGCAATCGACTTCCGCAGCCTGCATGGCGGTCTTCACCGCTGAAACCAGCCCAGCCATCCCCGGTTTTCCAGGTCGATATCCCGATCGGCCCGCGCCGGGAAGGTCGACGCGCAGAACTCGATAGCTGTCCAGTGCAGGAATCAGTGTCTGAAAGCTGTTTGAAGTGCCGCCGAGTCCGTGAATCATGACGACCGCGGGTCCCTGATTCTGATCCTCAATCACCATCGTGCCGTATCGAATATCAGCCATCACCAAGCCTCAACCGGATTTTCCAGCACGCCAATCCCTTCAATTTCCAATTGAACAGTATCACCCGGTGCCAGGTACTTGGGTGGGTCAAAGCCAATTCCGACTCCTGCCGGAGTTCCCGTGGCAATGACATCACCGGGCCTCAACGTGATGCCATTGGAAAGAGCAGCGATGATGGTTGGCACATCGAATATCAGAAGGCTTGTATTGGAATTCTGCCGAAGCTCGTCATTGACAAAGCAGCGCACGGCAGTGTCTGCAAGATCCAGGCTGTCGCGCAGCACCGCCCACGGCCCCATCGGGCAGAAAGTGTCCTGGGACTTGCCGATCAGCCACTGGCTGTGCAGGCCCTGCAGGTCTCTGGCGGTTACATCATTGATGATCGTATAGGCCCAGACATGCTCAAGAGCATTTTCAGGAGCTATGTTTCGACCGGATTTGCCGATGATGACCGCAAGCTCGACTTCGTAGTCCACAGCCGCTGACACTTCGCTGTCAATTCGAATCGGCGCATCGGGTCCGATCACGCTTTCAGGAACTTTGGAGAATATGATGGGCGCTTCAGGCACCGCGCCTATTGCCGCCGAACTGTCAAATCCCGAGCTGGCGAATTCATGCGCGTGGTCTCGGTAGTTCTTGCCGACGCAGAAGACATTTCGATGAGGGCGGGGAATTGGCGCCAGCAGTTCAACATCGGCCAGATCAAGTTCTTCGACAGTGTCGGGAAGTTCTGGTCCAACGAGTGAGGCGACGCCGATTCCGTCAAAATGGTTTCCAGCATCCAGACGCTGAATCACGCCGGTGGATTCGTTGACCAGCCCCAGGCAGCTCATCTCATTCCAATTGAAAGCAGCGATCTTCATGTTGCTACCAAATTGGCTAATCGGTCAGAAGGACGATTGAACCGGTGGTTTCGCGGTTCTGCAGCGCCCGATGTGCTTCTGCGGCCTGACTCAGGCGGTATTGATGCTGAACCCTCACTTTCAGAACTCCCCGTTCAATCGCGTCGAAAAGATGCGAAGTGATCGATGAGACTTTTTCCTGCGAATCTGTATAGTGCGCGTAATTCGGACGCGAAAGTGTTGCTGAATTCGAGGCGAGAGAGCTAATGTCCCAGCTGCCGATGTCACCCGATGCCTGCCCATAGCTGACCAGGTGCCCGCAGTTCGCGAGAGCCGCGACTGACTGTGCAAAGCTGTCGCGGCCGACTGCGTCATAAATCACATCTGCGCCTCGCCCGTCGGTCAGATCGCGCACCTGTTCGGCCAGACTTGCTTCATCTGGAGTGACAACGTGGTGTGCGCCGGCATCAAGCGCGGCCTGAACTTTCTCAGGGCTGGTGGTTGCGCCAATCACCGTCGCGCCGAGGCGTCGGGCCCACTGGCACAGCAGATTGCCCACGCCGCCAGCCGGAGCAAAGATCAATACAGTCTCTCCCGCTTGAACTGGATGCACTCGGTGCAGGAGAAACTCGGCGGTTATGCCTTTGAGCAGGCACCCCGCGGCCGTGGCAAAATCCATATTGTCAGGCAGTGGAACAACCAATCCAGCATTCATGGTGCGCACCGTGGCATAAGCGCCCATCGGAAGGCAGGCGTAACCAACTCGCTGACCTGGCGACAGGTGAGTCACACCCTCTCCGACATCGATCACTTCACCGGCCGCCTCAAGTCCCAGCACTCCCGGCGGTTCCTGGATGCGAAAGTAACCAGTGCGGCAATAGACATCGATGAAGTTGACACCGATCGCCCGCTGTCGAATCCGAACCTGGCCAGCCTGCGGGATCGGCGCTGACACGGACTTCATCTCGAACACCTCCGGTCCGCCGTATCTTCCGAACACCATCGCGGAGCCAGTTTCATCTCCCGCACTTCGGTGAGAGCTCTCGACAGTCTGGGTTGACGGGCCAGCGGGTTCAACGAGAGATCGGACTGCTTCGAATCCAGCCTCATACACGCCTTCCGCAACCAGCTGACCCATTTCCTGCTCCAGTCCCGGCGGCGTGTCGAAGCGCGACTCCCACAACCAGAAAGTGCGGTCTTTGTCCGTCACCGGTCGAAGCGAAACCTCAGCGACATAGTTCAGAAGCGGAACATCGGCATCGACGATTCGGTAGCGAAAGCTGTGGTTGTGATCGGAGAGAGTCAGCAGCTGCTCGCGAACGCGCTCGCCGCCGGTCAGCTGAAAATTTCGGACATTGCCAACCTGATCGGCACTGAGCGCATTCTCAATCCGGCTGATGCTGACTGCCGGGTGCCAGCGGTCGTGGTCGTTGAAGTCGCGTATCACATTCCAAACGTCTGCAATCGGCGCATCAATGACGGTGCTGCGCGTTACGCGGACCATGTCAGAATCTCAATCGTTCGTTCAGCGCATCAAAGCCGGTCTTGAACACTCCTTGGCCGATCTGCTCCACAAGCGCCTGCTCGCGGGACGGGTCACATTCAAATTCTGCGGTCCACTCCGCAAAGGTTCGATCACCGTCGGTGATAGGAGTCAGTTTCAGGGTGGCGACATAATTCTCCACACCCATCGGACTTTCGAGAATCGAATAGATGCAGCAGTAGTCATAGTCAGACAGCGCCAGCAGCCGCTCGCGGATGAAGCCGCCATCCTTGAGATTGAATGCGCGCACACAGCCAACCTGATCTGATGGCGCGCCGCCCTCGATGCGGCTGTCGGCAATGAAAGGGTGCCATGCCGGCAGCGCATTGAAGTCGCGTATGGCATCCCACACACGATTCGCAGGCGCGTCAATGACGCATGAATAGTAAGCGGTTGGCATCGAATCAACCCATCATTTGTCGTCCTTTTTGCCGGATTTCAGATTCTGCTGCAGCGTCTGCGCATCTCTGGCAGATCGGAAAATATCGCCCATGCCGGTGATATTTGAACCGGACACGCCAATGTCTTTCATCATCTCGTCGATCAAAGGCGCCTGTGCGCGATAACGGAGCGCACTCTCGATGACTTCGTCCGTGGGCGATCGATGGCTTTCGCCACCGCCGCCCAATCCTTCCACATGCAGAATTTTGATGCCTTCGATATTCTCCATGGGCTTGACACTCTCGCGGACGATGCCTTCAAGGCGGTCGATCAGTCTCTCTCTGAGCAGCGCCTGGCGGGTGTCGTAAGTCAGGATGTTCTCAGCCTCATTGCGCAGTCTTTGCGCTTCTGCGGAAACCGCCGCGGTAACCTTCTCAGCCTCAGCCGCGATCTTCATGGTGTCGGCATCCTTCTGCGCCATCAGACGGTCAACGGAAGCGAGCCGCTCGGCGACTTCAGTCTCCCGCACAGTCTTGACGCGCTCCTCTGCCTCAACAGCCCTGGCTCTGGCAGTCTCGGTCTCGGCGCGAGTCGACGCCTCTTCTGACTGCTTGCTCAGCACATTGATATGGCGCTCGATCTCTGCGAGTTCCAGCGCCATCTCCCGCTCCACTTCCAGACGCTTGAGATCGCGGTCTTTGAGAATGCGCACCTCATCCAGCCCGCGGTCTGAAGTGATCCGGGCTCGCTCAACCTCCTCTCTGGCACTGATCTCCGCCTCTTCCAGAGTCTGCCGCTGGGCGATCTGCTCCGCTCGCACCAGACGGTCGCGCTCGATTCTCGACGAATCCAAGGTTCTTTCCTGCTCGATGCGCGCTTCCTCCACCAGCTGGTTCGCCGAAAGTCTTGCGATATCGATCTCGCGGCCGCGTGCGATGTCGCGGGATTCCATCTCTTCCTCAGCAATGATCCTGGCTTCCTTGAGCTGACGCTCGGAGACGATCTTCGCCCGCTCAAGATCCTCTTTTGCCAGCACATCGGCATGCTCGATTTCATGGTGGTGCTTGATTTCGTGAATGCGCACTTTGTGCTGCCGGTCAATTCGAGCCTGCTCAAGTGCGCGCTCGTGCTCGATGCGGGCCTTCTCAACCTCTTCGCGCGCTTCGATCTCCGGCCGCATCCAGAACCCGCTGACGGACGATCTCCCGCTGGCGGGTGCTCTGCTCGCTGTCGATGCGCGATTGCGCGGCCTGAGCCTCGTTGGCGGAACGGTTGCGCTGCACAGCCGACTGCTGCTCGGCGCGCATTGATTCCACTGCAAGGGCCTGATCCAGCCGGGAGCTTTCGCTGTCCTGCTCAAGTTTCAAGGTTTCCTTCTCGGCTTCCAGGTTGCGGCTGCGAATCGCCACCATCGACGCCTGCTCGACATCATTTCGAAGCTTGCGCCGGGTCTCGATTTCCTCAATCAGCTGCGTCATGCCTTCCGCATCAAATCGATTCGCCGGATCGAAATACTCAAGGCTGGTCTGATCGAGATCGGTGATGGCAACCGATTCCAGCTCGAGTCCGTTCTGCGCCAGTGCCACTTTGGCGCGCTCCTCGACCTGCACCACCAGATCGCTGCGATTCTCGTGCATCTCGTCAAGACTCATTTCGGCTGCGACGGACCGCAGCGCGCCGACAAACTTACCCGACAGCAGTTCCGACAGCTGACCCGAATTCAAGGTGCGGCGGCCGAGAGTCGAGGCGGCGGCTGATACCGCCTTCTCCTCCTGCATGACGCGCACAAAGAATTCAGCTTCCACGTCAACTCGGATACGGTCTCTCGTAATCAATGCATCGTCTCTGATTCGGGAGACAGCGATGCGGACGACGTTCAGATTGACCGGTGTCACCTCGTGCACAATGGGCAGCACCAGCGCGCCGCCGTTGATGACGATCTTCTCCCCTCCGAGACCGGTGCGCACAAAGGCCAGTTCCTTAGTTGAGCGGTGGTACAGCCAGTGTAGCAGATAGACGACCACTGCAATGACAACGATTGCGACGATAAGCCACAATATCAATGAACCAATAAATCCAGCAGTCATGGTGAAATACCTCTCAGTCTGATTTGATCGCTTTGAAAGCTTTGGTTTGTTCTGTGAGCGCGATTTCGGTGGGCAGCCGCTCCATGGAAGAGGCGCCGTAAAATCCGTGACAGTTTGATGTATTCCGCAATACGTACTCGGCATCATCAGGCATCGACACCGGTCCGCCATGGACGAGCACCAGCACGTCCGGGTTGACTTTCAGCGCCGCTTCGGCCCAGGTGTCAACGAGAGCAGGGCAGTCCTCAAGCTGCAGTGCGGCCGCCGCGCCGATTGATCCGCCCGTGGTGAGACCCAGGTGGCAGACAATGATGTCGGCTCCAGCTTGAGCCATGGCCTGCGCTTCCTCTTCGTTGAATACGTACGGCGTTGTAAAGAGATCTTTTTCGTGTGCCAGGCGAATCATGTCGATTTCCTGACTGTATGACATTCCGGTGGCTTCAAGATTGACGCGGAATGTGCCGTCAATCAGGCCGACTGTCGGGAAATTCTGAACGCCAGCGAAACCGACTGCCTTGACCTGATCCAGGTAGTGGTCAAACACGCAGAATGGATCGGTGCCGTTCACACCGGCCAGCACCGGTGTGCTGCTGACGACAGGCAGCACCTCATGCGCCATTTCCATGACAATCTCATTGGCGTTGCCGTAGGCCAGAAGACCCGACAGGGAGCCGCGTCCCGCCATTCGATAGCGGCCGGAGTTGTATATGACAATGAGATCGATGCCGCCGGCTTCCTCGCACTTCGCCGAAAGTCCGGTTCCGGCCCCGCCGCCGATGATCGGAATGCCCTGCCGCTTCATTTCCTGAAACTTCGCAAGCAGCGCCTGTCGTTCAAATCGTGCCATAGTTCAGTACTCGCTCGTTGGGTAAGGGGTTGATTTCTGCCAGGGTGCGGACGGCAAGCTCGGCGAACGCCGGATCATTGATGTGCAGTGGGGTTCGAATCAGACGGCGCTTGGCTGTTTCCTGCACACCGCTGGAAACGGCTTCGAACAGAGCTTGGTCAGCCTCGGGGTCGTGAAAGGGCTGACCCGGCGCATCCAGTGCGGATACACCGCCCTCTGGGATGATGAAGCGCACCGGCCCCTGCATCAGATTGATGCGATCGGCGATCCATTCGCCCATGCGACGATTCTCAGACGCTGTCGTTCGCATCAGCGTGACTTGCGGATTGTGCTCGACAAAAGTTCGATTCCTGTAATGCTCCGGCACCGTGTCGCGCCGGCCGAAATTTACCATGTCCAACGCGCCGGCCGATCCGATCCAGGGAATCTCGGTTCGGATGAAGGCTCCGAATCGATCCTCATTGGCCGGAAAGACGCCGCCCATCATCATGTCGCAGACTTCTGTCGTCGTCAGATCCAGCGCGGCGACAATCATGTGGCTGTCAGCCAGCTTCTCCATCGACCGGCCGCCTGTTCCGGTGGCGTGCATGACAAGGCAGTCATACTGGTCTTCAATCAGTTTGATGACCTGCTGCACTGCGGGGGTGGTGACGCCGAACATTGTCAATGCGATGCCGGGCTTGCTGGATTCGGCTGTCTGCTGACGGTTCTGGCGTCGATTCTCAGCAACCATGCCGGCGATTGCCTTGGCGCCGTTCGTCAGCACCCGCTTGGAGATTCGATTGAGGCCCTGAATGTCAGCGACGGAGTACATCATCATGATGTCTGAGGCGCCGACGTAATTGCCCACATCTCCTGATGCGACGGTTGAGATCATCACTTTCGGCACACCGACGGGCAGTGAGCGCATGGCGGGGGTCACAAGCGAGGTGCCGCCGGACCCGCCTGCCGATATGATGCCGGCGATATCCTGGCAGCGCTGCACAAAACGCTCAAACGCCACCGCCATTGCCGCGACTGAGGCGCCGCGGTCGCCTCGATTGACCGATCCAGCGCCATTGGGGTGATAGGCGGCAACAACATGCGGTGGAATGTCGGCAGTGGAGGTCTTGCCTGATGTCGAAAGATCGACCGATTTGACGGACAGCCCGTGATCGGCGATGCACTTTCGCATGAAATTCAGCTCCTCGCCCTTTGTGTCGAATGTGCCAGCCACGTAAATGGACGGGTTCTGCGAACTCGTTGAGGAAAGTTGGGAAATCTTATGGAGCGGCTCCGGCTTGGCATCGAACGGGCGCGTGGGTGTTTCACCGGCCGGCTGGCTGACTGAAGCCTGCGGGCTGGATTGACTGTTCCAGACCGCACTAGACCAGCGGGTGGGCGGAACATAGGTTACATTTCGATCTTGAATCTGGCTTGCCGCCGTTGCTTCTTCTGCCGCCTGAGATTCTGTGGGAGATGGTTCCGGCATTGGGTCAGCCGTTACAGGTTCTGAGACTTGTGAGGCTGGGATATCAATATCCTCATGGGAGTGACGGCCCACACCGAGCAGCCGTTCCTGCAGGACTCGGTCACTGGCAAGATCTGAGGCGGGGATGATTCGTCCAACGCTTCCGTTGACCATGATTGCGACATCTGCGGCGACTGAAGTGGCCACCGATATGTTCTGTTCGATCAGAAGGACGGATACATCCTGTTCTGCCGCCAGTTCAGTGAGCAGCCGCACAACCTGATCGACGATGACCGGGGCGAGTCCCTCGGTGGGCTCGTCCATGACGAGCAGTTCCGGGTCCTGAAGCAGGGCGCGCGAGATGGTGAGCATCTGCTGCTCGCCGCCCGAGAGCTGGCCGGCGCCGCTGCGCCGGCGATGCGCGAGCCGCGGAAAGGTCTCATAGATTCGCTGGACCGACCAGGAGCCGCCGGACTCGACGAGACGCAGGTGCTCGTCGACCGACAGGGACGGCCACAGCCGCCTGCCCTGAGGAACATAGCCGATGCCCAGAGAGGCAATGCGGTAAGCCGGCAGATTGCTGATTTCCTGTCCGTGAAACTTGATTGATCCAGACTGGGCGGGCACCAGGCCCATGATGGTGTTGCAAAGCGTGGTCTTGCCCATGCCATTGCGGCCGACAACGGCTTGAATGCCCTTCTCGAGCGACAGATTGACGCCCTGCAGGGCATGCGACTGGCCGTAATAGACGTGCAGCCCGCGTATCTGAAGCAGGTGCTCGGAAGCGGACCTTCGGCGTCCGTTGGAATTTCTACGCCGCATGTCCGAGATACAGCTCCTGCACTTCGAGATCGCTCTCGATCTCTGAAGGTGTGCCTTCCTTGAAGATGCGGCCGTTGTGCATCATGGTTACGGTCTCAGCCACGCGCAGCGCGACATCCATATCGTGCTCGATGATGATGTAGCTGATGTGATCGGGCAGTGACTGCAGGATTTCGACCAGCTCGGAGCGCTCAGTCGGCGAAAGTCCGGCGGCCGGCTCATCGAACAGGATGAGACGCGGCGCGCCGGCCAGAGCGAGCGCGATCTCCAGCTGCCGCTGCTGGCCGTGACTCAGAATTGACACCTGCGTGTCCATCTCATCCTCCAGGTGAACGGCGCGGATCAGATTTTCCGCCGCTTCCATGGTGCGGTCATCCTGCCCTGGCCTCAGCAGAGAGTAGCGGCCGCGTTTCACGCCGCTGCAGGCGAGAAAGACGTTGTCCAGAACGCTCAGTCCGCCGAACAGCAGTGAGATCTGATAGGTGCGGCGAAGGCCGCGGCGGGCACGCTCGAAACTCGGCATGTCCGCCACGTCCTCACCGAACAGTCTGACACGTCCGGTTGTCGGGGGGAAATCCCCGGTTACAACATTGAACAGTGTCGTTTTGCCCGCACCATTGGAGCCCAGAACCGCCCGGCGCTCGCCTGCTCTCACGGTCATATTGATGTCCGCGAGCGCGACCAGCGCCCCGAAATGGCGGCTGATGGCCTCAAGCTCCAGGGCGTTCTGCCCGGAGCTTTGAAGATGGGCCAATGCTGAGGTGCGGGAATCTTCCACGGAAGCGCTATTCGCAGCTCGGATTCTCGCGGCCGACCTGTCCGTACTTCAGGAACTCCTCATACGGCAGACCGAAAGTCTGGCTGACGTTCTCGGTGACCGCAATCGTCTTGTTCAGCAGATTCCCTTCGGGCCCTTCAATGACCTCAGTCAGAAAAATGTTGGCAATTGCGTTGCGCCGCTCGTCCAGCTTGACCATGCCAGTCGGCGTTTCGAATTCCAGCGCTGACAGAGCGGCCCGCAGGGCGGCCCCGCCATCCGACAGATCGCCGCCCACCTGCTCAATACCCAGCAATGCGGCCTTGGTGTTGATGTAGTAGGCATGCGCGAAAAGCGACGGAGATGGAAAGCCGTCCGGAAACTGCGCCTGATAGGCAGCAACGAAGTCATTCCAGCGCGGGTCGTCCCACGTGTCTGAAATCGGTCCGGCAGAAGGTGTGCCGATCACAAAGCTGCGCGTCTGGCCTTTCGACCCCAGCACTGACTGGTCCACCGTGATCGAACCGCCGATCAACGGCAGATCACCGCCGGCCTGCTCATACTGAGTCAGAAAGTTGATCGCATCGGCGCCGCCCAGCGCGACATAGATGGCATCAACATCATCGGGCAGCGCGGCAATCACAGACGAATAGTCCTTGTTGCCGATCGGCACCCAGAAGCGTGCGTCTACCGGCGCCTTTCCGCCCAAGCGGCAGAAGGGCTCCAGAAATCCAAACACCTGTGTGTATGGAAATGAGTAGTCTTCTGCCAGAACGGCCACACTGCGATAGCCTTTCTCGTTGTAGGCATACTCACCGAGTCCTGCCATCCACTGGGCGCCTTCAGTGCTGAAGCGGAAGAAGTTCTCTGCCGACTCGCGCAAGGTGGTGTCCTGGGCAGCCGAAGAGCCATTCAGGAAGGTTGTATTCGGCTGTGTCTTGGCATAGTCCTTGATCGCAAGCCCTTCTGATCCGGACAGCGGTCCGATCAGAACCTGCACACCGTCCTGCTCCACCAGCTTGCGGGCGGCGCGCACCGCGCTGTCCGGCGAAGCGTCGGAAGACCCGGTGATGAGTTCGATGCTCTTGCCGCCGGCCATGCTGTTGAATTCCGCGAGCGCCATCTGCACGCCGCGCATGCTGTCCTCACCGAGTACGGCGAAGGCGCCTTCCAGAACGGCCAGCGCTCCCATCTTGATGGAATCCTGCGCCATGGCAGTGGTTGAGAAAGCAACCAGCGCCAGCGCCAGAAAGGTTTTTTTCAAAATTTTCAACATATCAATTCTCCATTATTGGTTGATTAAAGTCAGGGGTTATCAAGTGATTTGTATGCGGCAGCGTCAATCTGCTCAACGCCATTCATTGCCAGGCGGTTCGCTCTGGCGGCGCGGAACTTATCCCTTAATCTATACCACAGACCGAGCAGTCCGTCCGGCGAGAAGAGCACAATCAGCAGGAAAGCCAGACCGATGACGGTATTGAAGCGCTCGCGGTCGATGAGGTCGATGGCGAAGTTCTCCAGAAGCACGAATACGACGGCGCCCAGAAAAGGGCCGATCGGATGGCGAAGTCCGCCCACCACGGCAATCACCAGAATATCGATGACGATGCCGACACCGACTGATCCGGGCGAGATGCGTCCATTGAACCAGACCATCAGAACCCCGGCCGTGCCCGCAATGATGCCGGACAGAAAGTAGGCGAAGATTCGATGGAAGGGGACGTTGAAGCCGAGCGAGCGCATGCGCCTCGGGTTGTCCCGGATGGCCTGCAGCGTCAGGCCGAAGGTGGAGCGCGAGATATAGAACACCGCGGCCAGCGCCAATGTTGAGATGGTCAGGCACAGGTAATAGAAGGGTGTCGGATCGCGCCAGTAGATTCCGAACAGGGTGGGCGTCTCCACGCCTGCGAATCCGGTGAAGCCGTTGAAAATGGTGTAGTTCTGACGCACAAAGTAGAAGAAGGCGACTGCGATCGCCAGCGTGATCATGATGGTGTAGATGCCTTCGGTGCGTACTGAGATGGCGCCGACGAAAGCGCTGAACAGCGCCGCGAATCCGATTGCGATGAACACTGTCAGCCACCAGGGCCAGCCCAGGCCCATGACACCGACACTGTTGTCGCCGAAGATGGCCATGATGTAGCCGGCGAGACCTGCGGCTGTCAGCTGCGCGAGACTGATCATGCCGCCGTATCCGGCCAGCATCATCAGCGAAAGCGCGATGGTGGCCAGAATCAGCGAATACGCGCCGATCTGATAGGTGAAGAAGTCAGTGGCAAACCACGGGTAGGCGATGACAAACACTGCGACAACAATGAAGCCCGGCTGCAGGCCGGCCTCACCCAGGGTGCCGGAGAACCATCGCCGCGTATTCATCGGTTCGTCCAGCTTGTCCCCATCAGTCCCTGCGGCCGCACCGCGAGCACCAGCACCATGATCAGAAAGGTGAGCACCACACCGTAGGTTGGAAAGTACGCCAGTCCAAACTGCTCAGCAAGGCCGATCAGCAAGGCGCCGATGGCGGCTCCCGGAACTGAGCCCAGCCCGCCGACGATGACAACGATCAGCGAAGCGAGCAGGTAGCGCACATCCTCTCCGGGTGAGATCGAGAGTGCGGTGCCGCCCACGACACCTGCGAAGCCGGCAAGACCTGCGCCGATTCCGAAAACCAGAACAAAGACCAGCGGGACATTCACACCCGACGCGGACAGCATGTCGCGGTCGTTGACACCGGCGCGGATCATCATGCCGATCTTGGTTCGATTGAGGAACAGCCACAGCGCGATTCCCACGATGACTGCGACGAAAAACACTGCAAGGCGATAGATGGGGTATTTGATGTATACCGCGTCTCCCGATGAGCGGATGACAGAGACAACGGGCAGCTGGGTTGCGCCGAACAGCCATTCAGGCGGTGCGAACTGGTAGGTCTGGCCGGTCCAGATCGCCAGCATGAGGTCTGCGACGATGATGGAGATTGCGATGGTCACCATTGTCTGGCGGATGTCATCGCCCGGCATGCGCCGAAACACAAGCGTCTGCATCAGCATGCCGCTGGCGGCAATGGCCAGGAACGCGATCGCCAGCCCGAGAAACCAGCTGCCGCTTGCTTCGGCGACTTCGTATCCGATGTAGGCTCCCAGCAGATACATGGAGCCGTGCGCAAGGTTGACGTTGCGCATCAGGCCGAAAATCAGGGTGAATCCGCTGGCGACGAGAAAGTACAAGCCACCCAGGGTGAGTCCGTTCAGCAGGGTGTTGACGAAGGTTTTCTTGCGGCCCATGATCTCGACCAGCCATTGCGGCCAGACAGCGAAAATCAGCCACAGCAGAACGGCTGCAAACAGCAGCGTGACGATTGACCAGAATGTGTGCTGCTCAATGAATCGTCGCATCACCCAGTCAGTCAGCCATCTGGCTCACTCTCCTCCTAATCGGTTTCAGTTCCGAATCTTCGGTTGGTTGCGATCCCAGTTCGCAATCAAATTCGGTCGTTATGCTTTGTCTTCCTGACGATCGCAAATGCCATAGCTGACAAATATAGTGCATACGGTCATATCGCACACAGCAATGAGAGCGGCATTCGTTATGTTGCGATAGCGTCAATTCTACATTGAACGCGGCTGGATTGGATCGCTAATCCGCCCTGCGGGTGTGTGCGGGGAAACGGGGAACTTGAAAACAGGTTCGCCGCTTCAGCTGCATAATCCTGCCTAATCTGAACGCAATTCCTGCCTAATCTGAACGCAATTCCTGCGTAATCTGAACGCTCGCATAACTCCTTCGTTTCAGACCGGAGTTGCTTTGCTCCAGGGCTAAAGCCGTACAGAATGTCCTTCAAGGAGCCTTCTTGCTTGAATATCACCTGTTCAAACGTCAAGGCGAATTTGTATCGGGCGCTTCGAGAGGACGAATTGCGCGCAGGGCTTCAGCTTCACTCCGCTTCGCAACTTGCAGTTCGTAAAGAATCTGCAGATTCATCCAGCTTTGAGCGTCCGTCCTGAAGTACCGCGCCAGCCGCAGAGCGGTGCTGGCTGTGATTCCCCGTTGGCCGCGGACGATTTCGTTGATCCTGGCGGGTGTCACGCCGACTGCCTTTGCCAGAGATGTTGCAGACAGGTCGAATGGCACCATGAATTCGTGTTTCAGAATCTCACCGGGATGCACAGGATTCAAGTCGTTCATTGTTGATTTTCTCTCCAGATTTTGTCAGTGGTTGTCGGCAATTTCCGCAACGCAGGCATTGCCATTTGTGAGTCGAATACATAGCCGCCAACTTTCATCGATCAGAAAACTGTGCGGGGCATCGCGGCTGCTGAATGCCTCATCCCAAATTTGGAGCGGCAGCCGCAGCAGTTCAAGCGCTGAGGCTAATGTCCAGCTTTGTCGACCTTACGCTGAGAGCCACGCATAAAGACAAAAACGTCGCACTCAGTATCGTTTTGAAAGTCGAAAGGAGTTCCTGCAGAGGAAATTGCGAACTGCTTCTTACAGCATATCGCGAGTCTATATATGAATTCAATGAAATTGACAAAAACTGAAAAACGCCTCTACTGCTGCCAAGGCGGTGCAAAGTACGAATCAAGCCTCAATTTTGAAATCAGGTGATATTTGTTCAGTCAGAACCCGGCGACAACTGCTGCATGGTGAACGGAGTTGATTCTGGCGCGAAAGCGCAGACTGGCTGATCAATTTCTTCTCGCGACGATGGAGCTCTTGGTCACTGATCGGTCACTGCAGTCATCATTCAGCCATAAAGCCTCCAATTCATCGAACATTGCAGTCAACTCTCCGGGAGCCAGCACATAATTCGGATTGAATCGAGTGTTCTTCAGCAGAAAGTTCTCATTGAAAGTCTTCATCACAAAATGCCCGCCCGGTTTCAGCGCTGAACAGATGTTGTCCGCCAATGCGCGGTTCAGGTAGTTGAAGCAGATCAGCGCGTCGAGGCAGTCAGGTGGAAATCGATAGCTCTGCAAATCGGCAACAATCGGGTGGACGACAAGATCGTTTGATTCGGCTGTGCTATAGCAGATGTCCAGCGCAACCTGACTGACATCCACCGGAATGACGAAACAGCCGCGGCGGGCAAGCGGCAGCGAGTGCCGGCCTCGTCCGCTGGCAAGATCGACAACCCGCTGTCCGGGCTGGAAGATCTCCAAGTGTTCAACCAGCAGTGGATCGGGTTGCGGTATATCGGGGTGTTGACGCGTTCGATACTTGTCGTCCCACCGAACAGCATCATCGGACACGGGAGCTACTCCCGGAATTCTGTTTCGAACGGCTGCACTGTCACCCTTGAGCCCGCGTCCAGGTTTCCGCACTCCAGCGGCAGCACAATGTAGCAGTTCGCCTTGCTCATCGACGTGAGCACACCTGAGCTTTGATTGCCGGTTGACTCAACAACGGCCTCACCGCGATCATCGAAACGCAGCACGCCGCGCTGAAACTCAAGCCGCCCCGGTGACTTCCTGATCGGACTGGAGCAGCGGGCGGCAAGTTCCAGCGGCTTCACCGGATTTTCTCCCTTGAGTTTCCGAAGTGCGGGCTTGACGAATTTATCAAAGGTCACCACGACAGACACCGGGTTGCCGGGCAAGCCGAAAAACCAGCAGTTGCTGATCTTGCCGAATGCCAGCGGTCTTCCGGGTTTCATGGCCACTTTCCAGAGTCTGAGCTCGCCGAGTGATTCCAGAGCCAGTTTTACGAAATCCGAATCACCCACTGACGCCCCAGCCGAGGTTACCACGACATCAGCGTCCTGCGCAGCTTTCGAGAGTGTCTTGATGGTGTCGTCCAAGCTGTCGCGGACCACACCGAAATCAATGGGCTGAACGTGTGTTTTCTCAAGCAGGGCATACAGCGTATAGCGATTGCTGTCGTAAACATCCCCCATGCCCAAAGGCTCGCCTACGCCGCGAAGCTCATCCCCAGTTGAGAAAAACGCGACTTTAGGTGTGCGTCTCACCAGGAGACTCTCGCATCCCACCGAAGCCAGAAGACCGAATTCAGCCATGCCGATCGACTGTCCTTTCGCAATCGCGGTCTCACCTTCAGCGATATCCTCTCCTGCATCTCGGATGTGCTGCCCTCTTCTGTGGATTCTTCGGGTCACCACGAATCCGTCCTCGACTTCACAGTCTTCCTGCATGATCACTGTATCAAGCCGATCGGGCACCACGCCTCCAGTGAAAATGCGAATGCATTCGTTTGCGTCGACATCACCGCAGTAAGGACTGCCGGCTGAGGAGGTCCCGATCATTATCAGGCGCGAAGTTCCAGCAGCTGAAAGATCGGCAAATCGACAGGCATAGCCATCCATGGCCGAATTCCGACTGCCAGGCACGTTTGCTATTGCGCAGACATCTTCGGCAGCGACTCTGTGAAGCGACTCGCGAATCGGGACTCTTTCGGTTGCCTCGATGGGCTCGATATTCGACAGAATGTCTGCCAGCGCGACATCGTAAGGCGTTGACGGCAGATCACAGGCATCAACCGCAGGGCTGGGTTGATGAAGCTTACTCTGCGACACGTTTCCAGTGTCCGGAGCGGCCGCCGGATTTCTCAACTAGCTGGACGTTCTCTATCACCATGCCTCGATCAACGGCCTTGCACATATCATAGACTGTGAGCAGCGCGACCTGAACTGCGGTCAGAGCCTCCATCTCGACGCCTGTGCGGTCTTTCGTCTTTACGGTTGCGCGGCAGAAGACAGCAGAGCTCTCCGGTCTGGTTTCGAGTTCCACCGATACGTGGGTCAGCGCCAGCGGGTGGCATAGCGGAACAAGGTCCGCGGTTCGCTTGGCCGCCATGATGCCGGCAAGCTGCGCAACGGAAAGCACGTCGCCTTTCCTGTTCTGATTGGAGATTATCTGGTCAAGGGTGGCTGCAGACATTCGAATGAAGCCTTCTGCAACGGCCTTTCTTTCCGATGGCTGCTTTTCGCCCACATCCACCATGTGAGCATCCCCGCGCTCATTGAAATGGGTGAACTCGTTCAAAGTTTCAGTCAAACCTCAATGTAGCGGTGGTTGGCAACTGGCAACAATGATATAACTTTGCGCATGGACGATTCCACACTCTTGCGCTACAACCGGCAGATCATGATGCCCTCGCTCGGCATCGAAGGTCAGCAGAAAATTCTGGATTCCACGGTGCTGATCGTGGGCCTCGGCGGACTTGGATCGCCGGTCGCGATGTACCTGGCTTCGAGCGGGGTGGGACACATGGTGCTGAATGACTTTGACGATGTCGACCTTTCCAATCTGCAGCGGCAGATTGTGCACAGCACCGCTACGGTAGGTGTGTCGAAAGTTGAGTCTGCATGCAGAACCTTGAAAGCCCTCAACCCAGGAATCAGACTGACGGGGCTCAATCGCAAGCTGGAGTACGAGGAAATTCTGGAGCAGGTATCCAATGCTGATGTGGTTGTCGACGCAACGGATAATTTTGACATTAGGTTCGCCATCAACGAAGCCTGCGTGCAGACGCGGACACCGCTGGTTTCCGGTGCGGCGATTCGCATGGAAGGTCATCTGATTGTGTACCGGCCGGACTTGGAGGACAGCGCGTGTTTCCGATGCCTTTACAGTCCGGACGATGAGCCTCAGGAACGGTGCAGTGAGACAGGTGTGCTTGGCTCGCTCTGCGGAACAATCGGCTCGCTGCAGGCGACTGAGGTTCTGAAAATTATCGCCGATCTGGGACCGGACATGTATGGCACACTGGTGCTGTTTGATGCGGCCCGCGCGGAGTGGCAGGAAGTACGGGTTCACAAGGATCCGGCCTGTCCAGTCTGTGGAATCGGCATGCCGATCTCTCAAGCCAGCGCGTAAATCTTTCACTGACCTTATGACTGAAGGAGAGGGCAATGCCTGCCGTCGAATCGAAAATGATTGAACTGGGGACGGTTGCCCCGGATTTCTCTTTGCCGAATACCAACCCGGACTATCCTGCCGACACCGTTTCACTGGCTGACTTTGCCAGTTCAAGAGGCATTGTGATCGCTTTCATCTGCAATCACTGTCCGTATGTGGTTCACCTCAAGTCCGAATTTTCGAAGTTTGCGAAAGACTGCCAGCAAAAGGGCATGGCAGTCGTCGCAATCAACTCCAATGATGTGAGCAACTATCCGGCGGACAGTCCGGACAGAATGACGGCCGACGCCCGGAAATACGGCTACGGATTTCCGTATCTTTTCGACGAGTCTCAGGAAGCCGCGCGCGCTTACGGCGCAGAATGCACACCCGATTTCTATCTTTTCGATGCCCGCCGCAAGCTGGTTTATCGCGGGCAGTTCGATGACAGCCGGCCCGGGAATGGCCGAGAGGTGACCGGAACCGACTTGAGTGATGCAGTCGACGCGCTGCTGAATGGCGCGCCCGTCGCTTCGGATCAGAAGCCGAGCATCGGGTGCAGCATCAAGTGGAAAGCCTGAGTCAGTCGGAATCGAGACTGACTTCGGCTTTGAAATTGTCATTAGTAAATTAATTCAACCAGGCAGGTGAATCAGAAAACCATGGATGCGGGACACACAGCAGACTCTGCAGTGATCGAATATTCGCTGGTGCTTATATACTGCGGCGCCGCAATTCTGGGAACCATCGCGCTGTTCGCGCGTCAGGTTCTGCCAGTATTCTATATCGTTCTGGGCGCGCTGATCGGTCCCGGCGGATTCAAGCTCATTCCGGAACTGGCGATTGTCGATGAGTTCGCCAACATAGGCATTATCTTCCTGCTGTTTCTGCTGGGCATGGATCTGTACCCGCAGAAGCTGCTTAAGATTTTTCAATCGGTGACCGTCGTGACTGCGGCAACTTCGGTGCTGTTTTTCTTTCTGGGTTTCTCGGTTGCCTATCTGTTCGGGTTCACCCAGATCGAGGCGGTTGTAACCGGAATTGCAACAGGCTTCTCCAGCACAATCATCGGCATCAAGCTGCTGCCGACGACGGTGCTTCATCATCGGCACATCGGTGAGCTGATGATCGGTGTGCTTCTGCTGCAGGACCTGCTTGCGATAATGGCGCTCATCGGAATAGAGGGATTTGGTAGAAACGCGGGGCTTGGATTGGCGACGCTGCAGCCGATAGTGACCCTGCCGTTCTATGTCTGGCTTGCATTTCTGCTTGAAAGATTCGTCATCAGAGTGCTGCTGCAGAAGTTTGACCAGATTCACGAATACCTGTTTCTGATGACAATTGCCTGGTGCCTGGGGATGGGGTATCTGGCGACTCTGTTTGGACTGTCGCATGAGATCGGCGCGTTCGTTGCGGGGGTCGCTCTGGCGTCATCACCGATCGCGCGGTTCATTGCGGACCGGCTGCATGCGATTCGGGATTTTTTCCTGGTGCTGTTTTTTGTTGCAGTCGGCGCCCATTTTGACAGCGGATCCTTTGCTGAGGTTGTCCTTCCATCTTTTGTTTTGGCAGGTCTGGTGCTGGTGATCAAACCGGTTGCCTATCGGTTTTTCTTCAGCTACATCGGAGAGATAGACAAGACCTGCTGGGAATGCGGGTTCCGACTGGGTCAACTGAGTGAGTTCTCAATTCTGATTGTGTTTGTCGCCATCGCTTCCGGTGTCATCAGTTCAACGGTCGCGAATTTCCTGTTGGTTGCAACAGTGCTGACGTTTGTCGGATCGTCGTATCTCATCGTTTTTCGATACCCGACACCGGTTGCGGTATCCGACAGACTGCGACGCGATTGAGGGCTTTCTGGCGCGGCAGTTTGAGGGCTTATGCGGACAGACCAGAATCTGGATGCTATGGAAGCCGCGCGAGGCGATAGACTTTTTCGTCCAAGGTGTCCAAGCCGCGCTTTTTCAACTCCCCGACAATATTCGGCCCGGAAGACTCAGCGATCACATCGACGAAGAATTTCGATTCAAGCAGGCTGCGAATCTCTTCCTCGCCGACGGAAAACGGCGGCCCTTCCATCTTCTCGGTGTCGTACGTCATGCTGATCAGAATGCCCTGGCAGCCTGTTTGCAGAACGGCTGCCAGGTGATCTGAATATTGAACTCGCATCGTATCCGGCAGAGCAATCAGTGAAGCCCGGTCATAGATGCCGCTGACGTGTGACAGATCATCGGCCGTCAAGTCAAAAAAGTCACCTGCCAGCAGCGAAATGCCCTCACTTCCATAAACAGTGAAATGTCCGCGCTGGCTCACGGTGTATTTGAGTCCGTTCTCGACAAAAAAATCCTCACAGGCAACCGCGCTCAATTCCACGCCAAGCACTTGGTAGCCTTGGTCAATAAACCACAGCATGTCCAGAGACTTTCCGCATAGCGGAAGGAAAACCGTGTCTCCTGCGGGAATCTTGAGGTCCGGCCACAGCCTTCTCAATCTTGAGTTGATCTTCTCCTGATGAAATCCAATCTCGTTGTCAGCCCAGCGTTGGTGCCAGTATGTCGGTTCCACAGAATCAGCGCTCCCAGGCGGTTGTATTGGAATTCATGTCAGTTCGATGTTCGGCGGCATCCGGCGCCGCGGCATGTCGGTCGTTCCGCTGCAGTTGTAGAAAGCGGTTCAGGACTGCGCGTCTTTGAATATAATTCAAGCCGCAGCATTCTTTGGGGGGGGCGACTGCATGATGAATGAATCGTCAAAACTCATTGATGCTTTAACCAGGCTGGCTATGATTGCCGTCCTACTGTAAAGAACTGCTTGAAGCGAAGGAGCGAAAAAAATGAAGCAGCAAGAAATGTTAGATGCAATATTGAACAAAGCATCCGAGGATGACGAGTTCCGGAATGCTTTGATTGCGGATGCCAAGTCGACGATCGGCAAAGAGTTCGATCTCAAAGTGCCGGACGGCCTCAGCATCGTGGTGCATGAGGACGACGCCAACACCGTGCACCTGAAGCTGCCGGTGAAACCGGAGATTCTTGACGAGGGCGAGTTGGCCCGGATCAGTGGCGGCGGTGGCTGCCATGGTTTTGACACATCCCCCTGGTAAGAGTTGACAGTAGTCCCTTCCCCGTCAGATGCGGTGCAGGATGCAGCGATTTGTGGCGGGGAAGGTTTACTTCATCCTATTGCTCTGACACAGTACCTGCGAAATTCCTTCCTGTCCGGCATTCAGTTCGGAACTGATTTCGACGTTCGAGCTCACTGAAGGCGCGCCCGGCCGCGCTGTGAGACTGTTATTTTACTTGTACAGGCTGACGCCTCCGGCAAGCAGCGAAGCCGAATGCTGGCGCTTATCTGCCTTTTCTCAACTGGGTTCAGCGCTGCCCAGATTTGTGATTTGAAATTGCCGACACTCGACCAGTTGTCGAGCAGTGGATTGGCAATCGACTTCGGCGGCACCTAATCAGAACGCCAACATTTCTTCTTCAAGAATTCTTCGAAAATTGGTTCTATTCGGTATGTCAAACATTCGATTCGACTATCAGACGATTGAACTATTACTATCGCTTCTACTGTGACTGCCAACGATTGTCGGATGATTGAATTGATCTTCAATCCGACAAAAAGTGTGGTAGACTTTAAAGCAGTGATAGTCGTAAGGAAAAATCGCCAATTGAAACTGAGCGGTTCAATGGAAAAAGCAATGAAAAGAAAATCGCAACATGTCGTTGCCAGAGGCGACAAATGGGCTGTGCGTAAAACTGGCTCTGACCGAGTGACACGGAAAATTGATACCAAGGAAGAAGCAATCGAGGTTGCGCGCCAGTTTGCCCGGAAACAGAAAACAGATGTATACATTCATGGACGGGATGGTCGCATTTACGAACGCAATTGCTACGGAGATGATCCGTTTGCACCAGTAGGATAACTGAAATTTGACCAATTCCGGTTTTCATCAAAACGTATTCGTGAATTGTCCATTCGATTCCGACTACGAACCCATTATGCAGGCAATACTTTTTTGCCTCGTTCGGTTTGGATTCAGGCCTCGTATTGCAACAGAGCAAAGCAATGCCGCTGAACCACGAATTGAAAGAATCTGAAAACTGATTCAGACTTCGAAATTCTCAGTTCACGATCTTAGCAGGTGTCAAGCCAGCCAAGCGGATGAGTTATATCGATTGAATATGCCGTTTGAACTGGGGTTGGATTTCGGGTGTCGAAGATATGGTGGACATCCATTTTCAGAAAAGGTAATTTTGATTCTCGAAGAGCAGTCCTATCGCTATCGAGCGGCGATTTCGGATTTGGCAGGAAGCGACATTGAAGCGCATGAAGGCGAATCGGATGTTGCTTTCAGGAAAGTGCGAAACTGGCTGATTAGTCATAATTCCGAACTCCCAAGAGATTCTGCAAGTTCAGTCTTTGCGGAATATGAAGATTTTTTTGAATGGCATTACAAGTGTCAACTCAGTAAAGGATTTTCAGAGCAAGATATTCAAGATTATCCAATCTCGGAGCTTCTTGACCAAATGTTTGTTTGGGTTCATTCAGACAAGCCACGCGGATAACTGAATTTGGTTCCCGATAGTATTCATTGCAATCAGCGCCTGCAGTGCGCTCTTTTGTCTGAATTATTTGAAGCTTAGCTTGAACAGGCGCATTCAAGCATCTGGAATCCACAAAAGGAATTTGGCTTTTTCACTATTTCAGAGTCCATTACTGCAATCCATCCGAATCTGAGCGGGTATTGAAATGCCCTGAAGATGAAAATTCAGAATTGAAGCTTCATCTCGGTTAATGCAAGTGTAAAATTGCTGATACCTGCAGCGATGGCGTCGCGAATTGCAGTGCTTTTGAATGCGTTTCCGGCACTCTGGAAACGGTTGTCGATACATCCTGTACGCCCGGATGAAAACACCGGGTCATCACAATTGCGGTCACCCGGAACTTTCGAGGTGATTGACAATGACTATCCGATTCGCCCGGCCCGAGTTCTTCGAATTTCACAACGGGTCCAAAGCATCCCTGCCATTTTCGGACAACGAGTACGGGTCCAGATTGCTGGCTCTGCGTCGGCTGATGTCGATTGAAGAAGTGTCTGCGGTGCTGCTGACCTCCATGCAGACCGTCGCCTACTATTCGGGCTTTCTGTACTGCAGTTTCGGCAGACCTTACGCATGCGTAGTGACAGAGCATGACTGCATTACCATTTCAGCTGCAATCGACATGGGTCAGCCCTGGCGGCGAAGCTATGGAGAGAACCTGATTTATACCGACTGGCGGCGGGACAATTTCTGGCGCGCTGTCAAGCATGCGCTGGGTACTTCTCGCAAGCTCGGCATTGAAGGTGATCATCTGACTCTGGCTGCCCGCAGGAAACTGGATGATCTCGTGAAACCCGCGATGGTCAGGGACATGAGCGCGGAGATAACAAATGCCCGAATGGTCAAATCTGCCGAAGAGATCCGATTGATCAGGAGCGGCGCGCGAATCGCTGATATTGGCGGTGAGGCGATTCGCAATGCAATTTGTCTGGGTGCGAGAGAGATTGACATTGCGATGGCGGGTCGCGATGCGATGGAACTGGCGATTGCGGAAACCTACCCAGACAGCGAAATCAGAGATTCCTGGGTTTGGTTTCAGTCGGGAGTCAATACTGACGGCGCCCACAATCCTGTGACGACTCGAGAGCTGAAGTTCGGCGATATTCTGAGCTTGAATACATTCCCGATGATCTCAGGTTATTACACTGCATTGGAGCGGACCCTATTTGCGGGCGATGTGGATGCGGAAGCTCTGAAAATCTGGCAGGCCAATGTGGAAGCCCACGAACTTGGAATCTCGATGATCCGGCCTGGGGTGAGATGTTCTGAAATCTGTGCGGCGCTCAACGAGCACTTTGATGACTTGGGTCTTCTTCAGTATCGAACTTTCGGGTACGGACATTCATTCGGGCTTCTGTCACACTACTATGGCAGGGAATCAGGGCTCGAATTCCGAGAGGACATTGAAACGGAGCTTGCTGCCGGGATGGTTGTTTCCATGGAACCGATGCTGACGATCCCAGCTGGCATGCCTGGTGCCGGCGGTTACCGGGAGCACGACATCTTGGTGGTCACAGAAACAGGTGCGGAGAATATCACTGGGTTTCCATACGGCCCTGATTACAATGTAGTATCCGTCACTTAGATCGTCAGGGGATTGATCGGGCGTCAATGATGCTGTCGGACAGATGGATACGCTGATTGTGTTGTTCGAAGGACTGCTCGGTTCTCTGCATGATGCTTGGCTTTCTGAAAATCCACTGAATTTGTATTGGACAGGGATGGTTCTGACTCATTTGCAAGAGCGGTGAAATCGATTGGTGTGCATTTTGTCATCTGAATTCGGTTGTGGTCAATTTACTGTCAAGGTGAGCGGTCGAAATTGACGCGGGCATTTCCATGAAGCAGAGCAATCTCAGTTCTATCGTTGTCGCAGGTGCCGGTTACACTGGTCGAAGACTGCTGCATGCGCTGGAAGGGCGGTCCGAACGAATCATCGCCGTTTCGCAATCGACCAGAGTGGAAATTCCGCGGCTTGAATCCGTTCGAATTGACCTCGATAGAGATTTGCCCGACAGAATTGATGCCGGAGAGAACTCTCTTGTCTGCTATCTGATTCCGCCGGCGGTCGAGGGCAATCCCGAGTCAAGATTTCAAAGATTCGCTGATGATGTGATGGTGAATAGCCCGCGTCGGTTCCTGCTGATCAGCACCACCGGTGTGTATGGCGATTGCCAGGGGGAATGGGTCGATGAGACCAGACCGCTGAATCCTGAGTCGGACCGGGCTAGGCGCAGGGTAGAAGTTGAGGAATATTGCATCAGCTGGGCAAAGGAGCAAAATGTGAGCCTGGCGATATTTCGCGTGGCAGGAATCTACGGGCCGGGCCGCGTGCCGGTTGAGAGATTGAGAAAAGGTTTCGCCTTGCCTGAAGACTCGCCGGGCGGATTTTCAAATCGAATTCATGTTGATGACTTGGTCCGCGCCTGCACTGCCGGCCTGCTTGGTTCCGGCATCGGAGTCTTCAATGTGTCGGACGGCCATCCGACGCGCTACCGCGAGTACTTCACTCTAGTGGCACAGATCTGGGGATTGCCTGAGGCTGCAGATGGCGATGATTCCGGTGATTCAATCAGTCCGGTGATGCGGTCGTACCTTCGAGAATCCAGAAAGATCGACAATCGGAAACTGCTTGAGACCTTTTCAATTGACTTGAAATTCCCGCATCCCGCGCAAGGTTTGCTGAACTGCCGTCAATCGCAATAGATTCGGCGAAACTCCTCATCATGCTGAATTCAGCGCGCCGGAACTCACATTCGGCGCATCACAATTCGGCTTGAATGTCAAAAATTTCGATACGACAGTATCTGACGGGTTATTCAATAATATTGTCAAATCAGTCTTGATTTTTTGAAATTCTTGGCGTACACTTTCTGCACGTTCTGAATCAAGACATGACTGCTGGGCGAAGAACTTCGGGATTTCCCGATTCGGTTCCGCTTTCAACTGGCTGAACGGCCAAGGTGAGGCTGTCAATTCCGAGCTTTTGCTTGTGAAGATAGATTATCGCGCATCTCTGATTCTTTGAGGAGCCAATTTTTGGAAGCGAGTCTATTGTCGAGGAACAACATGACAGGAAGTGTCGTTTCGGTGCTTGCCCAACAGAGTGGCGATGCACTCACAGCGATTCTTCAATTCAATCAACCAACAACCCATTTGGAGTGCGACATGCAATACGAATTTGAAATTCAACTAGCCCAGCTTGAAAGAGCAGCTGAGAAAATTGACACTTACAACGCGGACAATTTTCGCCAGAAAGTAAAGGAAGTTCTGGACGAGGGCAATCGCAAAGAGTATCGGGAAATGTTCGACACATTGAGAGCCTGCCGGCATGCGATACAGTCTTCCGATTCCGAAAACCGCGATGTGAAGACGTCAGCCCGCCGCGTGATTGAGTCATTCTCTCATGTGGAGAAGGACTATCGACAGATTGTCTCAAGCACCAGAAGATTTGACAGAGTTTACCATGATTCAAGGCTGAGCGCTCCATCAGACGATGAGAAGCATAAGTCTGAAGTCCTGACATTGAGCAACGGCTTGAAGCTTGAGGAAGTTCGCGAAATGAAGAGACTGATTCAGTTTGGGAGATATCTGAGCAATTGCGTGAAGAACAGCGATGAGGCCAGAGAGTACATCAATGATGTCAAAATCAACAAAACCCGTCTCTATGGCCTGTTGAGCGAAACCGGGGAAATTCTTGGTCTGATGACCGTTGAGCTGAAAACGAGAACCATCACTGAATTCGAGTATGCCGAACGAAACGGACAGAACATATTCGGTGAGCGAGTCAGATGCGGACCTTTCGGGCACAGATCAACCGATGAGTTTGTTTCCCAAGGAGTCGTGTCGCAAAGTGATCTGATCGAAATCCTCAACGTACTCGACGCGACGGCAGATGACAATACAGATTTTGTCCGGCTCGGAGCCTTCAGCAGATTCAAGAACGGCATTCCAGAAGCTGACCCGGTCGAATTGGCGGATGGACGAGAGGCATGGTCTTGGAAAGGCCGGAACGAGCTGATCGTCGCGATCGATGGAAACGGTGATTCGGAACGGCTGATGAAGTGGTCTCGATATTCTCGAGAGAACCATCGCGGAAGATTTTCCTGGGATACGTGCGAGTCAGGAAGCATGGAATTGGGCGAGCTGTTTGACATCGTGCTGAGCAATCCTCAACTGGTGGAGAAGATTCGCAACTGACTTTGAAGTCTGATTAAAAGTTTTGGCAGGAACGCCGTTCGAATGAACGAAACCTTGAAGAATGAATTTATGGAGGTAATCGAATGATTGCAGCAAAGATACAAGAATTAGAACAAGTGCCGGACTACAGCTGGGTGCCGTGGTTCCGGGAGCTGGCGCTGAAAATCAACGAAAATGATCAACAGTACTTGGTTGATCACATCAAGGCAGTGGATTGGTCAGAGGCGGAGGACACCGGTCACATGCATGCGTATGGTGATCGGTATATCGATCCTCTGGCCGATCTGATGATCTACCTGGTGAATGACCCGTTTTCGTTCTTCTATTTTCTGGCCAGCAGAACCAACTGGGATTCAATGCATGACATCTTTCGAAGCGTGCACGTTACGTTTGATTTGGCATCTGACCGTCCCAGAACTGGGCAGTACATGCCCAATCCGAAAAAGGCGCTGCTCTTTCAAGATGTGATGAGCGGCAAACTGGATGGGGGCAATCACGAATTGCTCTGGAAGCTCTTCCGACAGGCAGCTCCGGAAAATCCTGAGATTTGCCCGGAAACATTCGATCGGGTGCTGAACATGTGGTTCATCTACCCGTCTAAGCTGACGGAATGCCTGTTTCTGATCAATCCAGGCGCATTTTTTCCGATCCAGAGCGAGTTGCTGGACCCGATATTTCCGAACACAAAGAAAAGACCGGAATATCAATTCGGGGATTCGAACTATTTTGAAGACTTGGTTGAGGAAGGTGGTTTTGAGAAATACAGAGAGTTGATTGACGACATTCGGGATAGAAATTCAAGCTCCGAAATGTATGAGATTTATTTTGCAGTCCGCTAATATTTTGCGTTGTGTCGGAATTAGTTTTGGGTAGAAGGTGAAACCTAGCGATAATGCAATTTGCCAATTTTGGACATCACCGGTAAACTCGCGACGGGCATTTGGAATGCCAACGTAAACCATAACACTGCTACTGAAGTTCACCAAGCGGAGACTTTAGCTACAGATGACTCAGCGATTACTTTGCTGGCACCGGGCAGCTTACGCTAGAAGAGAAGTACATGTCTTCTTCTGTGCGGGATTAGCAGATCTGGGCAGTGGTGTCAATTTGCCTGTAGACGATAAGGAGAGAGAAGTATGATTTCAAGTGAAAGTAGCAACAACCCGAACTTATTCATCTGGACTCGATTTTATGAGGCTGTAGCTGACGGCATCCTTGCATTCAGAGATCGTCGTGATGAGTTGGTGCGAGGAATTCACGGTATCGCTTCGAATGTTGACGGCATCTCCAATCTTCAGGATCGATATAAAGATGGTTCCTCTGGCCCGCTTAAGGATATTTGCCCATTTACGACAATGGGTATATTCAATCGGCAGATTACTAGTTCTAATCGCAGAGTCATTGCGATCGAATTGGCTAATCTTCTTGGTGTTACCGAACCTTATCCAGTGTCTGGAGGGGGAATTCCGGCACTCAACAATCAAAATTCATGGTTTTTCGGTTTTGAAAATAAGCGTCAAGCAGACGACATTGACGCTTTATGGGAAGCCTTCTCTCAGGCGATAGTGTTCGCAGACTTGAGTGATACTGCAGATGTACGGCCAAATTTTGTTGTTGCCTTCGATAGAGCCATGCAGTGTTTTCGTGTCAAATGGAACCTTACCATGGGAATGTATTGGATTCGCCCTTGGAAGTTCCCGACACTTGATAGCCGCTCCCAGCGTTACATTAGCGAGATTCTCAACATTCGGATTGGAATGAATGGCCCGAAAGGCTGTTGTACCGCAAAAGATTATCTTACGGTGCTGGATGCTCTCGAAGCACGCTTTCAAGAAGACAAGTGTCCGGTCCACTCCTTTCCTGAACTTTCCTTCGCCGCTTTTACTCATAAGTACGGTGCTGAACCTGATCACTCAAATGTAGCAATTCCTAATGAGCCAGAGGATCACGCGGATACAGCACCTAAGGCAGAGGTTACTGTTGCATCTGTTGAAACGTATTCTATCGATACCATTCTTGAGGAAGGATGTTTTGTTTCTCGAGACAAACTTGAGGGAATTCTTGAACGTCTTGGAACAAAGAAGAATCTTATTCTTCAGGGACCGCCAGGAACAGGAAAGACTTGGCTGGCAAAGCGATTAGCTTTCGCTTTGATTGAGCAGCGCGATGACAGTAAAGTTCGGCCAGTCCAGTTTCATCCGAACCTTTCTTACGAGGATTTCATTCGTGGTTGGCGTCCGATGGGTGACGGCAAGCTCGCGCTGGTAGATGGACCATTTATGGAAATCATTGAGGCCGCAATAGATGATCAAGCTTCAAAGTATGTCGCTGTTATTGAAGAAATCAATCGTGGCAACCCAGCACAAATATTCGGTGAGATGCTGACACTCCTTGAGAACGACAAACGATCTCCGAATGCTGCCTTGGAGCTGTCCTATAAACGGTCAGATGACGAGCGCATTTTTATTCCGAGCAACCTTTATGTAATCGGAACGATGAATATTGCCGATCGCTCGCTTGCTTTAGTCGATTTGGCGTTGCGTCGCCGTTTTGCCTTTATCAATTTGGAGCCTGCCTTTGGCAGTTCTTGGCGCGAGTGGGCTCATTCTCAGTGTGGTGTAGATTCAGAAGTGCTCGTTGTGATTGAGGAACGTCTCGAAGCTTTGAACAAAGAAATCTCAGCTGATACCGGTCTCGGGACTCAGTTTCAAATCGGACACAGTTACGTTACCCCTGCGGTCGGTGATTCGATTGGTGATTCCAGAAATTGGTTTCGCCAAGTCGTTGAAACCGAGATCGGGCCGCTCCTTGATGAATACTGGTTCGACGCGCTTGAAAGATCGCAGAAGGCGAAGGAACGCCTTCTTGAAGGATTTTGATGGCGACTATTGTTGTTGCCGAAATGACATCGGACACCCATGAGAAGATTAACCGGATCGGAAGAATTCCGGTGCGCAATCTCTGGTTGCTTATGTTGTATGCTTCACATCTATTCAAGGGCTTTGAAGGGGGAAAGAAAGCCGTAGAAGACAACCCGGACGACATTCCAGATTTGGTTGCGGAAGTTCTTTGCTCCCAGGTCGAGCGTCGCATTCATCGCAATTTGAGTTATGGCTACCAATCGCGTGAGGCTGTGCTTTGTCGTGTGCGCGGTAGGGTTGACTTGCTAGTCACCGAAAGGCACCGACTACTTGATCGAGGAAAGGTGGCGTGTCGCTTCGACGAATTGACTGTCAATACTGTGCGAAACCGTTATGTCCGATCAGCTTTGGAAGAAATTTCAAAGATAGTTCACAGTGATGCGCTGGCTCATAGATGCAGGTTGTTGGCTTCAAGTTTAAAGCGTATGGGTGTTGTCGGTGAGCGTCCAGGACGCGACGAGGTTGGATTAATTTATCATATCGGTGGACTCTATGCGGATGACCGCCCAATGATAGATGCAGCATATCTAGCTTTCAACCTTGCCTTGCCTACAGAAGCTTCAGGGACGAAACATCTACCCTTGCCGAATAGAGATGTCAGTTGGATTCAGAAGCTTTACGAAAAAGGCATTGCTGGTTTCTACAATGTCGTGCTTTCCGGGAATGGATGGCGTGTCTACGCTGGCAAAATGTTTCGCTGGCGCATTGAAAGCAAGAGTTCGGGCATCGATAAAATCCTTCCTACCATGCGAACTGACATCATCTTAGATCACTCGGATGCGGGACGTCGGATCGTTATTGATACCAAATTTAACTCTGTGGTGACCCGCGGTTGGTTTCGGGAAGAAACACTTAGAAGCCAGTATGTATATCAAATTTACACTTATTTGAAATCTCAAGAAGATAATGACGACTCGCTTGACGCAAATGCCACCGGCTTACTTCTTCACCCCTCGGTGGGCGATATGGTGAACGAAGCTGTAGTAATACAGAACCATGAAATTCGATTTGCCACAGTCGACCTAGGAGCGACAGCAAAAGAAATCCGAGCGCAGTTACTGCAGGTTGTAGATGCATCTCATGTCGATAAAATTTCATCAATGTAGCTAAATTTCAGACTTCCTGACCTCGGCTAAGTTGTTGTGTTGCTATATTCGGCATAGATTGAGTGACGGTGTTTGTATGGGGCGCAATCTGGTGTGCCAACAGCTATCGACAGTCGCATCACGGGGTTCAAACGATTGACTTGCACATCATTTTTTTTAGCCACTCTCAAAATGGCGTAACGCTGTTTTACGAAATTTCTTCCGAATAAAGTCAATTGAATGAATGCTTTGAGAAAATCAGCTGAAAACACTCGATTTATCGAGGTCAGGAAGTCTGAATTTGTTCATTTTCGAAAGATGTGCTTAGTAGCCTGACTTAATTTCAGTCGCTGGAATTCTTTCATTTAGTTTGTTCTCTGTTTATCCAGTTTCGATAGTTGCAGAGTGATTCAGAAACAGCAATCAACGAATTTACTAGACTACCTTCGAGGTTAAATCTTGTGGACAAAATTGAAGTGTGGAAGGTAGACCCTGCAAGTAGTGAGGTCGAATCGCTGAAGCCGATTAATCGGGTGGAAGCTGAGGAATCTCTGGAGGAAATGCTGGCAAAAAATCCTGAATTAATTGATTCAGGATTAACGTTAATCGGTCGACAGATGACAATCGATACCAACTATGCGCTTGATCTACTTGGGATAGATCAAGATGGTAAGCTTGTCGTGTTTGAACTGAAAAGAGGAGCCATCACGCGACGTGCTGTGGCACAAGTGATTGACTATTGTTCATGGATTGACGAGTTGGGCGAAGAGGAATTGTTGCGATTCATTATCGATAATTCTGGTGGAGATGCAATAGAGAAAATAGAAGATATTGAAACATGGTACAGCGAGCAACACTCACAACCCTTTGAAGAAGCTTCTCTGAAGCCGACAAAGATGGTTTTGATTGGACTCGGGGTAGATGATCGCACGAAACGAATAATTGATTATTTGGCAGATAAAGAAGTGAACATTTCACTTGTGACGTATCATGGATACGAAGATGAAAACAGTAGATTTCTAGCTAGAGTTGTTGAGTCAGACTTTGACAATACTCGAACACAACTACTTGGTAATACAAGAGAAATGCTGACACAAAAGCTTGCAACATCACGTCGAGAATACAAAATCGACGATGAATTTTGGAGTGATGTAATCGACTCGTTATCTCCTTATGCTGGTTCTATGTTTCCGAAAAAGTATGGGATGACGTTCAATCAGAAGGATATTCGAATAAATGATGTAAATTACAATGCTTTGTATTCAGTAAATCTTGAGGAAACCGGTCGATTGACGGTTGCATTCAATCCCATTTCAATCTTTTTGTGCTCTAAATTGTTTGACGACCTGAAAGACAAATTTCCATTTAAGTCTCGACCGGTACCCAACGCTCCTTCAATTGATCAATTTGACCAGCAATGGTATTGCAGCTTTGATGAAAGTGAATGGAAAAATTCTAAGGACGCACTCGTTAGCTTCACGCAATCTATTCGAGACCACTGGAATGGCGGCAATCTTTCTGATTCGAATGCGGATAACGAAGGTCAAGGAATTTTGTGACTTGTATGATTTAGATTTTTTTTTAACCTTTCCTCAAATCCCTCTCAGTTGACATCAGAACTATTTATTTGAATACGCTTCAGAATGTGGAAGGGTTTCTCAACGGATTTTTTTGACTGCTCAGCTTGACATTCAAAAACATTCGACCACCATCGAATGAACCCGCTTAACCAAGTAGCTTAACGACGCAAGAAGCAACTTTCTGTCATGATTCATGGGCACAGGCAACCAAAGCCCACATAAATGTAGGAAAACCTTCACCAGCAAGGGAAATCCGTCTCTGATCAAATCTCGCAACAGATAGGTTATCTTGTAGACTCTAAACTCAACAGAATTCAGCGCCAAGTTACACACTGCCTCAGTTTCCTGCTTGTTGAGAGAGAAATAAAAACGGACCCGAGGCGGTTTGTTCAAATTCAAGCACAACTTCTGTATCCGAAGTGGTGATTGATACAGTCTCAATCTTTCCGGAGACCAAATTCAGCAAATGCCCAATGCGGCCGCCCGGCGGTTGACAGTCTTTGATTGGCAGCACAAAACTGCGGGCGGCAGCATTCGCCAATATCAGCACCTGACTGCGCTCGGACTGTTTCGCGCAAACCCATCGACCGTTGTCGAAAGTTCCGTACAACAACGGACCCGAAATCTTCCACTCTGAATTAAATATCGCGTTCAGGTTTCGCACAACAAACATTGCGGGACGCGGATTGCAAAGGCGGTCAATGACACCATTGCGAACGCTGTGCCCCCGGTCGAGATCGATGAACGTGTCAACAAACAGTTCCACCCTGCCCAAAGACGCGGCACAAAACATGCTTTCGGCAATGCGATTCGCAGTGTCGTGATCATCACAGCGATGTTTCGCTGGATTGGGGTCTGCCATGAACAGGGTCACTGAGGCATGCATGCCCAATCGTTCGCAAATCGCTTCGATTTCAGCCAAAGATTTGCTCGCGCAGCCGGTGCGTGCAATGCGAAACACCGCGCCTTCGAACAACTTGTGCTGGTCGTTGCATTTCATCAGGGTGCTGATTTCATCTTCATCTGCAGGGGAAAATCCATGACTGATCCGGTGATAATACGGCTCGCCGTCCTTCACGCGATCGGATTTCATGCGAAGTTTGGAAAGAAAAATCGGCAGTTGAGTTTCTGACTTGAACTGTCGCAAGGCATTTTTCAGTTCATCAATCTTCGCAATGGGTATCGCAATCTCCCATCGTCTGATAAGGTCCTTGCGTCTAGTCAGGCATGCAAGTGTTTTCGCATCGGGCACACCATCAGAGGTGATGACGAACGCATGCCTCGATTCTTGCAATGCCTGCATTCGGGCCGCCGTTTCGCTGTTCTCCAGGTCGCCTGTCGGAATACGCATCAGTCCGGTCCCCATCTGCCAGAGTGCAAACAGAGGATAGTCATTGCGGATTTGCTTTCGACTGAATTCGTCAAGCGCGCCCGATGGCGCGATTTCAACAACTTCAGCCCAAGGATGACGCATGTCAAAACCAACTCGGTTCGTTGTGGCTTCCCGCGGGTGCAGGCCAATAACTTGCGAGGTTTGTCGCGAATTGCTGATTTCCTCTGCGCGCTCAAGCGTGCTGCCTTTGGTGCTTCGAAAATGACATACATGACCGTTTTCATAAACCAGCACTACGAAATATCCCACTTTGGCTGAATCATTCCTCCCGTCTGCCATATCCTCAGCTGGCGCCGCGCGAAACATCTCGCTGTAATCCTGCCGGGTGAACGAAGTCGATGGCAGCAGATAGCAGTCCATGGACTTGCAGCGGTTGTACCAGAAGTGATGGACATGACCCGCAAAGAGGGCTTCAATGCTGTGCTTTACGCATAAGTTCAGAAGCCAAGTCCGTCCGGGGTCCGCAAGATTGTCGTAATTCTCAGTCTCATCTTCTCTGTATAGAAAGGGCGGATAATGCAGGAACAGCATGATGCGCTCCCCATCAGCTGACTTGAGGGTGGTTTCGAGCCAAGCTTGCTGCTGGCGCTCCAGCTCCAGCCCAGAATTGATGATCTGCGCATTGAGCAGAATAAATCTCACACCGCCATGATTGAAGGACTGGTAATGGCATCCGAAATTACGGCTCCAGGCGGTCAGAAACCGATCGTCCACCACGCCTGCGGGCGCCCAGTCAACTGGCTTGTCGCCAACATCGTGATTGCCCGGAATCAGGTACAGCGGCATGTTCAATTCAGCGGTGATTTCGCGAAAGTCCTCAACAGCTTTCGAGTAAGCAGCCATGGTGGGAACCGGATGGGTCAGATCGCCCAAATGCACGGTGAATTTCGGTGCAAGCGATCCCATTTCGCGACTCAGCTGACCAATATCCGCGATGCAGTAACGCGTTCTGCCATTGCAGAGCGCGTTGACCGGAAACGGTGAGGATGACGGCAGATTCTCTCGGTCGACGTGAGTGTCTGCAATCAGCACAAAGCTGAACAGACAGCGTCCCAGTTCAGGATTGACCTGCCTGTCGGACCAGGTGGTGAAGCTGTACACGCTGACCCGCGGTTAGCGTCCTAAGAGCACCAGAGAGAGTTCCGGGACGAAGGCAATCAGAATTGCGACACACAGCATCGCAAATACATAAGGAAAGACGTATTTCGCGACATTAAGTATGGATTCCCCCGTGACCCCCGATATGACAAACAGATTCAGTCCGATCGGCGGTGTGATGAATCCGATGCCCAGCGAAGTGACCATCAGAATGCAGAAATGCACCTCGTTCATGCCAATCTGCTGTGACAGCGGATAAAGGACAGGCGCAATCAAGACGATATTCGGCACCGCCTCCATCACGCAACCGGCAATGATCAGAATGCCGATGATCAGCAACAGGATGTAGTTGTAATTCTCCGTAATCGAAAGCACCTGCTCAATGAAGTACTGCGGCACTGACAGGGCGCCCAAAGCCTCCGCAAGGGGAAGCGACAGTGCGACGGTCGGAAGGATCACACCGTTGACCTTGGCTGAGCTGACGAGCATTTCCGGAAAGTCTTTCAACGTCAGCGTTCCCTGAATGAGGCCGATCGTGATGATCAGAACGACTGCGACTGCGGCGGCTTCAGTCGGAGTGAAAATCCCCGAATAAATTCCACCGAGAATGATGAAGGGCACCAGCAGCGCATAACGGCCGTCCCAAACGGTTTTAAACCATTTCTTGATTGAGAATCGGCTGGTTGAATTCTCATAGCCGCGAATCCGGTTGACCAGGACATTGGTGACCATGATCGAAAGCAGAATGATGACTCCCGGTACAACCGCTGCAACAAACAGCGTTGAAGCCGAAATGCCGAGAATCAAGCCGATGACGATGTAGGCGATGGATGGCGGGATAAGAATCCCGGTGCAGGACCCTGAAGCCACCAGAGCCGCTGCATATGAGCGCGGATAGCCGGAATTGGTGAGCCGATTGATCGTCATGCGGCCGAGTGCGGCGCAGCCTGCAGCATCTGAACCCGAAATGCAGGAGAAGAACCCGCAGCCGAGCACCGTTGAGGAGCCGAATCCCGAACGAAAGCCACCGGCTGTCGCTTCAGCGATATCCAGCAGCTTGTTGGATAGTCCGGTTCGCACCAGCACATCTCCGGTGAGAATGAAGAGCGGAACCGCGATCAGCGCGAATGCATCCATGCCTTCAAACAGGCTTTCACCCAGCAGATGCAGGGGCAGGACTTCGGTGAAATACAGCATTGCAATCACGCCGATTCCCATGGATACCCACATGGGGATTCCGAAGAAGAGCAAACCGACAATGAGCAGTAAAGGACCGCCGACATCCCAGCCGAACTCAAAGGCGACAGCAGGCTGTTGGTACAAGTTGTACATGCTCAGGCTACCCGAACAGTTTCCGCCCTGTGAATGGCGCGCGGCCCGCGCGGATATCCCCGATGTCGCGGCGTATGGACTGAACCAGACGAATCAGGATGAGTGAGAACCCAAACGGAACCGCAAAGGTGAACCAAGCCTGATTGATGCGCAGGCCGTGGGTCGCGGCATCAAAACGAATCGAGGTTCCTACAGACTCAAGTGACCAGTACAGAGCCGCGCAGGCGAAAATCAGCGTGATGATATCTCCAAGCAGGTACAGGATTGCGATGCCTTTGTCAGGCAGGAATTTGAAGATGATGTCAATCCTGATGTGCGCTCGGTCCTTGACCGCTGCCGCCGCACCGATCCAGACGAGATAGATGAACGCATAGCGCGCGGTCTCCTCTCCCCAGATTGAAGAGTAGTGAAATACAAAGCGGCGGATGACCTCGACAAAAATCACCGTGACTACAAAGGCGTAGAACACCAGGAGAAGCCATCGCTCTCCATTCCTGTCAAAACCCTCAATCAACGCTTTCATCGAAATTGAACCTGATGCTCATCGTCAGCGCAAGCCGGCCGCTGATCCAGCTTTGACGACCGGATCAGCGCGCCTGTCAAAGACTTTACACGTTATGAACGAAAAAATCACCCTGGGTTTGGGAGGCTTCCAGCATCTTCTCGAAATTCGCCATTGAACCGGCCAGCTTGACCTTCCATTCATCCCACTCTGGACGATGGTGACCGCCCAGTTCGCGGAACGCCGCGATCTGATCTTCGCTGAGCTCGTGAATCTGAACGCCGGCCTTGCGCATTTCTGAAGAAGCGTAGGCGAACGCAGCCGGGACTTTGGCCAGGTTCTGACGGAAAGTCACCTCGCTTGCGAATTCAACGCCTTCCTGGACATCTGGGGGCAGACTCTGGAACCACTCCAGGTTGCAGCTGTACACCTGCAGGCCGTGCACCGACTGTGCGAGCGATACATGCGAAAGGATGTCTCCGAATCCAAAGATGTACAGACCGGAAAGAACAGGATCAAGCGCATCTGCGACACCCTGCTTGATCGCCGACGGTGTTTCGCCCCATGCGACAGGGGTGGGGTTGGCGCCCAGCAATCGATAGAACTGTTGCAGCATTTTCGAACCCGGCACTCGAAACTTCACCCCGGCAAGGTCTTCCGGCACCAGGATCGGGTCCATTCCATGTCTGACCGAAAAAGTCCGCGCTGAAGTTGAGGTATACCATAAGGCTTTGAATCCGGACGCGTTGATCTTGGGATCCACCACAGACTTCCATACATCCGAGGTGACAAGATTGACCACTTCCTGGTTCCGTGCGCACATATAGGGCATATTGATCAAGTCTGCCTCAGGTGCGAACGGAGCGAAATTGGAAACCGAGTGCTGGGCAACTTGAATCACACCGCTCTGCACTTTCTTTGCCAGCGCCCCGCCGGCTCCGAGTTTTTTCCCAGGTGCAAGATTGACGTAAATCTTGCCGTTGGTCATGTTCTGGATGTTCTCCTTGAAATCCAGCTGCATGATCGGATAGGCTCTGGATACGCCAATGATGTAGGCTGTTGCAAAGGTCATGGTGTACTCAGCGGCATCTTTGCGCTCAGCCTCCTCATTCGCAGTTTGCGCTGTCGCCTCCGCAGACATCAGCGCCCCGCCAGCGCCGGCCATCATCGCCGCAGTGAAGCCATACTTCGCGCTGGCTTCGAAAAATCTGCGCCGTTCCTCGTTGGTCGGAGCATCAATTGTTGCATTTGTCTTCATAATCAAACCTCCAGTAGGGTTAAAGCATCAAGGAATCAATGTGATTTGTCATTCTCAGAACGCTCCTTGATCAGCGTGCTGATAACGAAAAAAATGACGGACGCAAGGAGCGCCAGAAACTCAGGCACGCCTTCCAGGTGAACATGGGTGTCAATCCGATAGGCAATCTCAATTTTGCCAATGACGATATTGACTGCAAAGACAGCGATGCAGACGATCGAAAGAATCAGATACAGGCGGCTTTTTCTGAACATGGCAGTCAGTGATCAGCCAAAGACGGCGGCAGTGCCGGTTTAACATAAGGAAACCTTGCCAGCGCCTTGGTGTCAGCAGCTCCTGCATTCCTGACATATTTGTGCTGGTCGTCATCACTCAAGGCGTACACGTAACTTGGGCTGCCGCCCGTGACGCGGTGAATATACAGCCGCTGCGCCTGGTTCTGCTCGATCTGCAGGCGCAGCTCGCCGGAGTCCCATGAGTCGTGCGCGATTTCGCGCAATTCCGAAATCTGATCCTGATATTGCTCATCGTCGATTCGATTCTCAAGCTCAAGGGGATCGGTGCGCAGGTCATACAGCAGTTCCTCATCACCTTCGAGGTTCATGTACTTCAGACCCTGCCTGAGTGCCATTCGACTCGGGCCGGTCGAACCGTCAGCGGAGAATTCCGAGATGACGGGATGATCCCAGTCGTGACGCTGATTTGCGATGATGGGGTAGAGGCTGTTCCCATCTGCTTCCACCACATTCGCGCAGCCATCTCCTTCAGCAGCCATGTCAAGCAGGGTTGGCAGCAAGTCAACCAGAGAGACTTCACAGTCGATTCGGGCCGGCTGGAACTTTCCGGGCCAGTTCACAATCAGCGGCACCCGGCTCGCCCATTCGAAAAAGTGCTGCTTGTACCACATGCCGCGCTCACCCATCATGTCGCCATGGTCTGAGGTGAATATAACAATCGTATTGTCCGCCAGAGCAGTGTCTTTCAGCACCTTGAGCAATCTGCCGATTTTGTCGTCGATGTAGCTGATCATGCCAAAGTATGCGTGCCGGGCGTTGCGGATCTGTTTTTCGTCGACCTGGTATTCATCGCGACCCTGGCAGTAATGAAGATTCCGGCTCAGCCTGTCTTTTTCATGCAGTGGAATTTCATCGACCTGCGGCATCTCGATTTTTTCATGGCAGTAGCGATTCCAGTATTCGTCGGTTGTTACGTAGGGTGAGTGCGGATGGGTGAATGACACCGTCAGAAAGAACGGACTGCCACTTGCGTCACGCGCCAGATCATAAAGGGCCTGCAGGCTTTCGAACTCAACTTCATCGTCATAGTCAATCTGCAGCGAACGAATGCATTTACCTGCCTGAATCACCGGGGCCATGGTCAGATTGGTTGGCCGGTAGCGATACCCCTTCGACCAGTCAACGGTCCAGGCAAAGTTGGCCGGATAGATTTCAGTTGTCAGACGGGTCTCAAAACCGTGCAGTTGATCGGGGCCGATGAAATGCATTTTCCCGCTGAGAATGGCGCGGTATCCGAGCTGGCGCAGGTAATGAGCCACGGTTGGAATGCCGGCGGGAAACTCACTGGAGTTGTCATACTGCTCGAACTTGCTTGGCAGCATTCCGGCGAACATGGATGCGCGCGAGGGGGCGCATATTGGAAAATTGCAGTAAGCCTTCTCAAAGACCGCGCCGCGGTCTGCAATGCGCTGCAGATTCGGAGCCTGCGCGTATCGATCTGAATCCAGTGCCAATGCCGATGCCGACAGCTGGTCCGCCATGATCAGCAGGATATTGGGACTCTGAACGCCGCTCATGGCAGCGCACCCAGCCTCATTGCATCGTCGATCTGAACCTGGCTCAGCGGCGGCAGGTCAGGGGGGATCGGGGAGGTCCGCGGCAGCTGGTATCTGCCTTTGGTGCTGTCCACCTGCCGGTTTCGCACAAAACGCTCGCTGTCACCCTTGCGGTAGATGTAGTCCCAGGCAGGCGCATCGCCTGGTGTGCTGTTGATCGCGATCCGCCTTCGCTGGCTCAGCCGGACCCGCTGATCCACTTCCTCTGCATTCCATGACGCGTGCAAAGCCCGCTTCAGTTCCGCTTTGATCTCAAGGCATCCTGATTCACTGGCAATGTTCCTCTCTTCGTGCGGGTCTTCTGACAGATCGAACAGCTGCTCGTCCTTGCCGTGGGTGTACATGTACTTGTAATTTCCGATTCGCACCATGCGGCAGGGCACGCAGGGGCCGATCGCCAGGTAGTCAGCGAATATCGGATGCTCGACGGTTCCGCCCTGCAGCGCCGGAAGCAGGCTCTGGCCGTCAAACTTTCCCGGCACATCGTCAACATCAAGCATATCCATCAGTGTCGGCAGAAGATCGATATGCGAGACCGGATCAGCAGATCTTGCAGGATCAATTCTTCCAGGCCAGCGCAGGGTCAGCGGAACGCGGATGGATGGCTCAAAAAAGTGGTGCTTGTGCCACATGCCCCGTTCTCCGAGCATCTCACCATGATCGGAAGTGAATATGACGAGCGTGCTCGGCGCGAGGCTTGTTTCATCCAACACTTCCAGCAGGCGGCCGATCTTGTCATCCAGATACGACAGCATGCCGTAGTATGCGTGCCGCGCGTTTCTGACATGTTCCTCGGTGACTTCGTGCAGGTGCCGGCCATGTGCGAAATACAGCCCCCGGCTGTGGTAATCCAGATTCTCAAACGGAATCTCATCAACCGCAGGCAGATCGATTTCGTCATGCGAATATCGGTCCCACCATTCGCGGCCGATGGTGAACGGGTGATGCGGATGGGTGAATGAAACCGTCAGAAAAAAGGGCTGCTCGCGACCGGACCTGGCCAAGTCATAGATTTTCTGCACTCCGCGGTATTCAACTTCGTCATCGTAATCCATCTGCATGGACCGGATGCACGGACCGGCCTCCAGAATCGAGGCACAGGTGACACCTGAAGTGATGTAGCCCGCGCCTTTGTCCCAGTGCGGCACCCAGGCATAGGTGGATGGATAGACATCGGTGGTCAGTCGTTCGCTGAAGCCGTGCAGCTGATCCGGACCGATGAAGTGCATCTTGCCGCACAGAGTTGTCGCATACCCGCAGCCGCGCAGGTGGTGAGCCAGGGTAGGTGTGCTCGCCGGAAATTCACTGGCGTTGTCAAAGGCATTGATATTGACCGACTGCCTGCCGGTCAGCAGCGAGAATCGGGCCGGGGCGCAAAGCGGGGCGGCGCAATATGCGTTTTCGAACAGCAGGCTCTCGGCAGCCAATTTTTCAAGATTGGGCATCTTCACAACTGGATTGCCATAGATGCTCATCGCGCGGATCGTCATCTGATCCACCATCATCAGCAGAATATTGGGCTTGTCGCAGCTCTGATTCATGCCAGCTTCTGCTCGTCTGCATCAACGACCGCTTTGAGCGGTTCCAGGTCCAGGTCCATTGAGAGCAGAAAACGATCGATTGCGAACTGTACGGTTTCCTCAATCAGGGGTTTGGACGATCGGATGATCTCCACCGCTTCGCAGTTGTCGCGCGAAGCATATTGTTTCCACGCGGCGTTGAAGCCGTTCCAGTAATGGGGTGACCGTCCGATTTTTCCGGCGATGACAATGGCTTCCGGGCAGACTGCCTCTGCCAGCTGCGCCGCATACTGCCCCAGCCATTCGCCGCCCTGTATCATTATTCTGCGCGCCTTGCGCTCACCCTCTGCGGCGGCCTCGATGATCGCAGTGATTTCCTCGGTGTTCTGGAGTGCATCGCCGGGTGTGAAAGAGACATGTTTCTGATTCTTGTATTGAGCAAGAATGCCGAAGCCGGAAGACACTGTATTGATGCACCCGCGTCGACCGCACTCGCAGGAAAGGGAGCTGGCATTCATTGGAACATGATGAATCAGGCCGGCGGCTGAGTTTCGCCCGCGCACCAGTTTTCCATCAAGCATCAGACTGCCCCCCACATAACCTGTGCCCACCCGGAAAGCCAGGATATTGTCACAGTGCTGTGACTGTCCGAAGTAGGATTCAGCGAGATTGATGACATTGTTCAGGTTCTCGATTGCGACAGGAATGCCGACCTCGGCGCGCAGGAGATCGCGGATCGGGAGATTCTGCCACTGATAGATTCTCGAGTCCTTAAGAATTCCCTGCGAAGGATCGATTTTTCCTGCCAATGCAAGCGCAATGCCAATCACCTGCCGCTTTCGCAGATGATTGCGGGCGATCAGCTCAAGAACCAGGCTTACGATCCGGGCAATGACCCGATCGGGCGGTTCAGAAAATGAAAGGTCCAGGTTGACGCGATCCTTGATTTCACCAAGAGCGTTTGCCAGCACGATCTGCTGGCTGTCGACATGAAGGCTGATTCCGATGAGATGTGCGACGGCGCCGCTGATTGAGAGTTCGGTTTCCTTGCGTCCCGGAACGCCGCGTCTTGGGAGCTGGGACCCTTCCTCGACCAGTCCCACTTCAATCAGTTCTCGGGTGATGCGGGAGACCCCGGTATTGGTGAGTCCTGTTGCGGCAACCAAACCCGTTCTGGACACTGAAGATCGAAGATAGATTTCAGACAGAATCGCTTTGCGATTGAATTTGCGAAGCGCAGCCGTTGTTTGAATGGATGATTCAGTCAAGAAACAATTCTCTCGCAATTAATAACTAACTGTTAGCAAATTTTAACGAATGCGATTTTCATTGTCAACAGAGTGGATGAACAAAATTTCTGGAAGGCAGCGAAATGCGATTGATTGCTTTACAACGCGTGGAGAATTGATCGACAAAATTCGAGTCAGTATTCCAAGTTGCGAATCGTATGAAGGTTTATATGGCGATCAGCAAATTAGTTCCAAGTCGGAACCTATCGTTCGTCCAATAAATTAGGTATAGTATTGAGGCCAGAGATTGCTGCGAAGTGGCGCATATTTGGCCTCAATACTTGCTTTTTTTGGACAATCAATTCTTCAAAGGTAGGGATAGAATCAACTCTCAGAGAAATATTCTCACCTCATTCAGATGACCAAGATTTACCAATTGATTAGCGTCGATTAGGAAGATCCCCACTCGCCGATGATTCAAGAAAATTCTATTGTTACAGTTCCAAAAGATAATCGTCTTTTCGCAAAAGTTCACGCGTTATCTGGCGATGAAGTGACATTAGAGTATTTTCATTCAGTTGTTGATCGTGAGTTCGATCAAATGCGAATTTGTGACTGTATTCATTCCTGCCTTCCCAAACAGACCCGAGCATTTATTTCAGATTTTACCGGGGAATGGCGTGTTGGTCGAATAATTGACCATCTGGTAGAAGATGATGGAAGCTACATTTACAGCATTCAGTTCCCAAATAAAAAAGTTGCTGAATACCCGGAGCAATCGATTTATGTGAGATGCTTAGATGTCTTTGCTGATCCAGCAAACATACTTGCGGAAGGTTGTAGTGAGGCGCAATACTATGCTGATCGACGTCGAAAGGCTCTCAAGCAGATTAGAGGGTTGCGTTCGGCGACCCAAGGTTTAACCGGTTTGACTTCGTCTGGTATTGAATTGGTTCCGCACCAAGTTGCTGCTGCTAGACGCGTTCTTAATGACAGCATTCAACGGTATTTGCTAGCGGATGAAGTCGGACTTGGAAAGACTTGCGAAGCTGGTATCGTAATTCGGCAGATTCTCATTGATTACCCTTCAAGTCGAATCGTTCTGTTGGTACCACACGCATTGGTCAGTCAATGGAGCAGTGAGTTGGATTTGCGTTTCGGTGTTTTTGAATTTGTTGAAGCAAAAGTATCAATTTGCGCCTATGAAGATGTGCTCCAATTTAATGAAGAATTAAGTCCAGATCTGTTGGTAATTGATGAAGCACATAACATTGTATCTACGGCAGGCAACACTACTTCAGTTGCTGAGAGGATTGCATTACTTGCCAACAACACAGAACGTCTTCTGTTACTCTCTGCAACACCTCCACTGGGTGAAGAAGAACACTTGCTTGGACTGCTGAATTTACTCGACCCAGCAAACTACCCATTGGATGATATCATTGGCTTTCGCCGCAAGGTTGAGAAGCGGCAAGAAATTGGACACCTTCTTCTTCCCTTGCGCCACGGAATGCAATCTATAGTCCTGCGTACTCAGGTACTAAAGGCTGCAAAGATGTTTCCAAATGACGATGTCATTCAATCCGAAGTTGAACGAATAGATCGAATCTGCAATTCTGGTAAAGATCAATTCGATTTGGACAAGGCAGTTGAGTCTATCAGGGAGTACATTGTTCGAACGTATCGATTGCATGATCGAGTTATCCGGACTCGTCGAATTGACGCTAGTGATTGGTTTTTTCCGCGAGGAGGCGAATGGCCTGCTATGCCTCATGTACGGATAGAATTTGCCTCCGAAGCGTCAGTTGACGGAATTGGAGCAACTTTAGAAAGTTGGCGTCTGGACGCTGTTTCGGAGTCAAGTAACATACAGCATTCCTTGCTTGCTAGCCGTTACAAAGGAATTATTTCTGCGATTTGGGGTGGGCCACAAGAGTTGTTACATCACTTGCAAACTCAAGAACCAATGTTTTCAAGTGAACAAGACCACTTTGAATCAATGATGATGTGGGCGAGAGACTCCGAAAACACTGAACAACGAGATACTGCAGTTGTAGCAGCGTTATGGGATTTAGTGAAAGCTATTGGTGGGCCTAAAAATAATCCCAAGATTATCTGTTTCACAGATAACTCTAACCCAAGTTTAACATTTCCGCAGCGGCCCGAACCTTGAAAACCGTGATTCCGGCCTGATCGGAGCCGGAATTCCCGATTTTCCATCCATTTCCGACCCTTTTTCCGCCTGTTTGGGGGTCAATCTGCAGTTCTCCAGAAAGTAGTGCCAACATTTGCATCATTGGCCCTGATTCCCCCTCCCGGTCCTGTAAAATGACGGCCATGTTCATCAGAAAGACCAAGACCGCCACCAACAGGGACGGCACGGCGCGCGGCAGCTACCGGCTGGTGCAGAGCGAGCGCGACGGCGAGAAGGTGCGCCAGCGCACGCTTTTGAACCTGGGCGCCAGCTTCAGCGTTGAAAAAGAAAAATGGAAGCTTTTATGCCAGCGCGTCGGGGAGCTGCTGGCGGCGCAGCACAGCTTCGACTTCGCGGGGCCCGACCCGGAGCTCGAGTCCGAGGCCCGGCGGATCGCCAAACGGCTGCTGGAGCGGCGCGGAACCACACCCGAGGAGCCGGCGGCGAAGGACTTCCAGACGGTGGATGTGAACTCCGCGGAGGATTTCGACGCGCGCACCGCCGGCGGCGAGCACGCCGCGCTGGCGGCACTGGCGGCGCTGGGGCTGCCGCAGCTGCTCGCCGGACTCGGCTTCAACGGCCGCCAGAGATGCTGGGCGCTGGCCTCGATCGCGGCGCGCATGCTGGCGCCGGGCTCGGAGCGCCGGACCTGCCAGTGGCTCCGCAAGGCCAGCGCGCTGGGCGAGATGCTGGACATCGACTTCGGGGCCCTGAGCGAGATGGGCCTGTACCGCGCCTCGGACCAGCTTCTGAGGCATCAGGACGCCATCGAGGAACACGTGCACGGGCGCGCCTGCGAGCTGTTCGGCCTCACCCCCACCATCGCGTTCTACGATCTCACCAACACCTACTTCGAGGGCCGCATGGCGGATATGGAGGGCGCCGCGCGCGGCCGCTCCAAGGAGAAGCGCAGCGACTGCCCGCTGCTGACCCTGGCGCTGGCGGTGGACGCCGCCGGCTTCGTCATGCGGAGCCGGGTGCTGGCCGGCAACATCGGCGAGTGCAGGACCCTGGGCGCGATGCTGGCGGAGCTGGGCGCGGCCCGAGGCGCGGTGGTGGTGATGGACCGCGGCATCGCCACCGAGGATAATCTCAAGTGGCTGAGACAGAACGGCTACCAGCATCTGGTGGTGTCGCGCGAGAAGCTACGCGAGTTCGAGCCCGGCGACGGGGCGCAGACGCTGCTGAGCGCCGGCGGCGCCGAGGTGCGTTTCTACCGCGAGGTTCTGGTGCTGACGGACGACGACGGCAGCACCCATCAGGAGGCGTATCTGCGCTGCTATTCCGAGGCCCGGGCCGAGAAGGAGAGCGGCATCATCGACCGCTTCCGCAAGCGCTTCGAGAAGGGCCTTGGAAAGATCAATGAATCCCTGAAAAAGCCGAAGGCGCACAGCAGGCTGGCGCAGGTCGAGAAGCGCGTCGGCCGGCTCAGCGCCCGCAACTCGCGCGTGGCGCGCCACTACCAGCTCAGCTACATCACCGACGAGGCCGGCGAGCGGGTGCGGGAAATAGAATGGGAATGGCAGCCGGCCGACGGCTCCATGGCCACGCACCCGGGGGTCTACTGCCTGCGCAGCAGCATCCTGGCCTGGGACGCCGAGACGCTGTGGCGCACCTACATGACGCTGACCCAGGTCGAGTCGGTGTTCCGTTGCCTGAAGTCGGAGCTGGGCCTGCGGCCCGTGTTTCACCAGAAAAAACGCCGCGCCGACGGCCATCTGCTGATCTCGGTGCTGGCCTACCAGGCGGTCTGCGTGCTGCGCACCCGGATGCGGGACCGCCGGGGCTGGCACGACAGCTGGACGACCATCCGCCAGGAGCTGGCCGGAATCACCCGCACGACCACCTCGTTCCAGCGCGAAGACGGGCGCACGCTGCACCTGCGCAAGACCGCCCGCGCCGACGCCGATCAGGCCGCGCTCTACGAGGCCATGGGCGTCGCACCGCCGCCCAAGCGCCTGCAGAAGACCGTCATCTGAACTCTCCCGGCCGGCGCCCGCCGGCTGCACAATATTCCCCGAAGGCGACTTTGTAGTGCCATCGGGATTATTTTGTTTTTTATTTTCAGCAGCTTAGGTCACCAGATGTTAAACTTGGGCTAATGATGCAGCCAATCTTGTTGAAGTTTTACGTCGAGAATTCGGCGTATTTGAGGTGAGAACGATATCATGTAAAGCATCGTCATCAGAAATTGCTACTTCAGTAGAGAAATTTAGAGTCGACCACCAAGCTTGGATTTTGGTATGCGATCGGTCTGGAGAAGAAGGCCTTAACCTACAATTTGCTCATGGAATTCTTCATATTGACCTTCCATTCTCCGCAAGTCGCATCGAGCAACGTATTGGAAGACTGGATAGGTTTGGAAGGAAGAAAGATCGACTGTTGCATCGAGTAATGCTTCCTGATGATGATGAAGATGCCGCATGGTCCGCATGGTTCGGAATTTTGGCAAATGGTTTCAGAATATTCAATCGTTCAATAAGTGATGTTCAGTTTAAACTTGAGGAAATTGATACCCGCATATCGAAAATCCTTTTTGAGAAAGGACCTTTGGGTCTTCGCGAACTAGAGGATGCAATTGACGAGGAGTTGAAAGTTGAACGGCGAAAATTAGATGAACAACATGCACTAGATGACTTAGCATTTCTCGGAGATGACGCAGAAGAATTAGTAGATGAAATAGATGAATCCGAATACGATGAGGTTGGTATATTCAATAATATCAACCCTTGGTTTTGGGATGTCCTTAAACTGGGTCAATCTCCACCAATGCCAAAATTGAGTATTCCTTGCCAAATCTACTGGCACCCGCATACGCAGATACCTGAGTTTCCTTGGGAATATACTTTTGAGCCTGCTTTTGAGCACCCAAGCACTTGGAGTCGCCGTCAGTCTCTAAAGATCTCTACAGAACGAGTCATGCTTTTGCGGCCGGGTTCTATTCTTTTTTCAGCACTGGAAGGCGTTGCTCAGTGGGACGACAGAGGGACAGCATATGCTACTTGGCGAACGGAGTCGAGTTTCTTGAGCATGGTACGGTCGTTTCGGCTAGTTTGGGTCGTCGAACCATCTATTTCTGACGCTACTCCGATTTGGTCAATTGGTAACCAAGAGCACCTCAAGAGACGAGCAGAATCCTATTTACCTATATCTACATATGAACAATTCTTGGACGAAATGGGGAATGAGATTAAGAATCTTACCTTGCTCAAGATTTTAAAATTAGACTACCAGAGCAAACAAAACTCTACACAACGCTTAGACTTTAACCTCGGAAGCCGTCCAGACTTTATGAATCTTGCGATGGATCCCGAATTGTTTTACGAGACAGTAGGGCAGGTAAGGCAGTCTGGAGAAGTGCTTCTTCGAACTGATGCGAAGTATCAGGAACTTCGCAATTCAGCGTTGGATAAATTTCGCAGAAGTGAACTGCGTGCACGACGAAGTCTGGAACAGCGTAGCATTCATTGGCGTATGGAGAATGGCACAAAACTTCCAGGATTCGAACAAGAGATAGAAACACTGGATAGAATTCGATTTGCAATTGAGGTTCCAAAAATCCGACTAGATGAAATTGGATTCATTTGTGTATCACCTGAAATTCCTTCTACATGAACAGTCACGCACACGAAGAAGCAATTCTCGCTATGAGAGGCCGTCTCAATGGCGGTCCGACATCCCCCATATTTGATGACATCCCACCATTTAGTCGGTTAAGTTTGGCACTCGATGATCCTAAAGCAACTAAATTAGATCTCGCTGTCCTTTTGCGACATGCGCTTAGATTTGGGTCATTAAATGTTGGGGACGACTTAGCACTGAATTACGACGTACCTTCAGAAATTCGAGCAACGACTGGATTGACAAAAAGAGGGGATGCTAAATCACAAAATTTAATTGCGAAGCCTTGGAGTCCAAATTGGCTTGAAGACTCGCACAATTGGCCCACAGATGATAGTGCCATGAAGGCCAGCAGGCGTCGATTCTTCAGTGAGGAAAACGAATTGGGGGATCCATTTCTTAGTGTTTTGAAACTCAAGACAAGCAAAACCATGGAGCAACGAGATGCCACTTACAGAAGTTCGGGGCAAAGAGACGCAATTCGTTGCGTTTTGTCAATGCCACCTAGTTCAACTATTGCGATTGACTTGACTACAGGTGAAGGGAAAAGTAGTATTTTTGTAGCTATAGACAAGGTTGGGTTTGCGTCAGAATCTCCCGGACAAGTTCGAGGAACGACTTTGGTTATTGTGCCGACTGTAACTTTAGCACTTGACCACGAGATAAATTACGGTGATGGAGCATCTCGACCACACGCATATGTGGGCAATCAAGATGATCGCAATGCTCTGATACGAGAGCAGATTGATTCAGACAGTCAAGGTCTTTGCTTCGCATCGCCTGAAGCTACAGTTGGTCCGCTTTGCAATTCTCTGAGCAGAGCGGCAATTCGAGGAACACTACGTGCTGTTATTGTCGATGAAGCTCACCTTGTTGATGCATGGGGTACCAGTTTTCGGACTGAATTTCAAACGATAGCCGGCAACCTAAATAGCTGGAAAGGTAGGAGTCCTGAATCATCGTGCTTTAGAACAATTCTTTTATCAGCAACTCTATCGAATTCAGCTGAACGTACTTTGGTAGATTTGTTTACACCGGACGAAGAACTTCCAATAGTCGGAGCTTCCCGTGTACGCCCAGAAATAGAATATTGGGTAGCCGAATCTAGTGACTTAGTTCAAAGAAGAGCGCGCGTTAGGGAAGCTCTGATGCACCTGCCACGCCCTGCTATTTTGTATGTGACATTAGTTGAAGACGCTGAATATTGGTATACGGAGTTAAAAAACCTCGGCTTTGGTCGAATTCGGAGGGTACACGGTTATACGCCATCTAGTGAACGAGAACAGGTACTTGAGGCTTGGGCCGAAGGTAGACTTGATTTAGTTGTTGCTACTTCAGCCTTTGGTCTTGGGATCGATTATCCCCATGTCCGTACTGTAATTCATGCTTGCATCCCAGAGTCGCTCGATCGATTTTATCAAGAAGCTGGTCGTGCTGGACGAGATGGATGTGATGCAATTTCAATGATCATTCCGGCAGTTACTGATTCAAAAGTAGCCCATGGATTGTCAACGAAACGCGTAATTTCAATTAAACGAGGTCTTGAACGTTGGACTGCGATGTTTGAAAACTCGAAACAATATAAACACCCAAATTATTGTCTTTCGTTAAATGTAGCGCCGACTTACCGTCCAGAAGACATTGATATGGTTGGGGAAAGGAGTATTGACTGGAACGCGCGGACACTTGCACTAATGGCGAGATCGGGATTAATCAGATCAAAAGGAAATTCAGAAAACTTGCCTGAAACAAAGAGTGAGCAAAGTGTTCCTCGTATGAATATTGAAATAATTGACGAATCACATCTTAGTAGTAATACGTGGAAAGAGAAAGTCGAACCAAAAAGGGAAGAGATTAAAAAAGCCGCGAACAAGTCATTGTCTTTAATGAAAAAGTTTTTGGAAGGAGGAATTTGTCCTAGTCGAACAATCGCAGAATTCTACTCAACAGAAACTCGTCGAGTTGCTGTTGAGTGTAGTGGATGCACATTGTGCAGAAAAGGGCAATTTGAAACAGTTTCTGGACAGTTGATCCCAAGATTTCGGTCACCATGGCGTCTACAAGGAACGCTAACAGATTCATTAATGCGTCTTTGGGGACAGCAAAATCTTCTAGTTGTAATTTATCCCAAGTCAGACCCTTCGGGACGAGATCTTTTAGACTTTCGTAAGGCTGTAGTGAATCTCGATAAATGGGGACTAAGGATATTTGTCCAAATTGAACACCCACCGAAGTGGATTGTGGATTCTACAGTTCAGTCTGTGACCAATCGTCCATGGATTGTAATTTCTGATAACGACTACACACCTGCCAAGTGGGTTGATGGATCTCGAATTGTTTCATTTGGTAAATCAGCGCAAGTAGTTCCGAATCGCTTGATAACAAGAACATCCAATCAAGGTACAATTTTTATGATTCCCGAAGGATTGTCTGATGCAAGTTCGCCGGACAGAGAATTTGCTGATGTAGTGTCCTGCAAGGTAGTTTCGCTTCAAGAATTTCTTAATTTGGTACTGCGATGAGTATCGTTACAAACTATGAATCAGTTCCTAATCGCATTCGGACTTTAATTCGAATTGTCGCACAATTCGGACCTATATCCAGAGAGGATGTTGTTTCACACTTCATGCCTTCAGACCCTAAATTTGATCAGGTTAGCAACATTGTTCGAGACACTAAACTATTGGGGTTGATAACTGAAAAGGACGGAAAATTAGACTTGGGTAAGGAAGTTTTGCGTGAAAACGTTGATAGTAATGCTTGGTTTTTGAATTTTGTCGAAAGGAATTTGTTTTCGAAACCATTAGGCGAACCCAATAACAATCATTCAGTCGCCTATGCAATTGCATGGCTGTTGACACAGTCAGTTGCTCCAGAAATCAAGTGGGGAGATGAGTTAGCAATTCGCATGAAGGAAGATATGGATAGCGACGATGTATTTGACATAACGAATTCCGGTCGAGCTGCGATGTTGTGTTATTGGATGCGTTTTTTAGGTTACGGAGAGGCAATTTCCTTAAAACAGCAAAACTACATTATTTCAGATCCAACCCGAGCAATTAATCGGTGGCTTGAGAAAATATTATCAAATCGGGAGTTACATCCAATAGGTAGTTTTGTCGAAATAATGGGACGCAAAATACCTGTACTCGAAACAGGATTCTTTCGATCCTCAGTAGAGCGTCTAATTAGACGAACACGTGATGAAAGAAAGCTTTCTGAATCTACTAGCCTTGCTTTGCGACGACTAGAACTTCGCGGTGTAATCAGGATGAGCAACAAATCTGATGCAGAAACTTATAGGTTAGATTTTGGCAGGAATCACATACAACGAGTCAGTCACATTGAATATACAGGGGAGTGAGTGTTGAAAAATTTTTCTTGCTGGAGTCAGGAGGACGTATTCAAAGTCATAAATCCAGACGCTGATGGACTACCCGACCACGTTTTTGCGGCTGTTCACACAGATTCACCAATCGCATTGCTAACACCACCTGGCGTACAACCAACTGTTGAAACCAGCCAGGACTTTCTTGGCAAATTTCTTGAAAGGAATGACCACGTGCTGGTTCCCTTTGTAGGTGAGTCAGGTACGGGAAAGTCACATTTAATTCGCTGGCTTAAGGTATGCATTCCACCCACAGAAGGAAGAGAAGTAATTTTTGTTCCGAAAGCCCAGACTAATCTACGGGATATTCTCCGACAACTAGCTTCCAGACTTCCGAAAAAAGAGAGAATTGAATTCGAAAAAGAACTGCGAGGAACTGGGGATGCCCTGGAGGAAGAAATTCCCCAAAGAACTGCGGTTCTGAATGAACTACATACCGCATTACAAAACGATAAAGGCGATAGTCATTCTGTTAACTCAGAAATGGAGAGTTATCTTCTCAAGGGACTAATCGCAATTTTCAACGATCATCACTTAAGAAGTAGTCATTTCCTCAAAAATAATCATTTTGCAGCAGAAATGGCTTCACATATCTTCAGTCGCCCAAAGGAATACAAGCCGACCGAGAGTCGAAGGGAGTTTACAAGAAATGATTTACCACTATCTGTAATCGATGCTAGAGATTCTGGGAAGGCTGCGCGAGACTTTTTGCAAGATCTTCTAGGACTGCGAGAGTACCAACCCATTGCTGCTGAAATTGTGAATCGGCACGTCGATCATGTAATTTCCAAATGTCTCAATGTTACTGGCGACCGACTCATAGAACTGATGCTTAGTATTCGTAGAAGATTGAAGGAGGAGGGCAAGGAGCTTGTGCTTTTGATCGAAGATTTCGCTCGTCTCCAAGGTTTTGATCACGCACTTCTTCAGAGTTTGATCGAACAACGCGAAGATCTTTGTGTTCTTCGAACCGCATTTGCATGTACAACGGGTTTCTATGAAAAGGTTGCGGATACTGTTCGAACTCGGTTATCCTTTGTTGTAGATATGAATGAGGCAGTCTCAAATGGAACCTTCACCGGTCCCGACCTTATAAGTCTCACTGCCAAGTATTTGAATGCCTTAAGATGGGGGGAATCCAAGCTAAAAAAATTTTATAGTGAACTTGATGCGAGTGACGAACTGTTCTATATCGCTAACCGCTGTACAAATTGTCAAGAAAGAGAATTTTGCCATACTGTTTTCGGTGAAGTAGATGGAGTTGGACTCTATCCATTCACTCGAAATGCGATCAATTGCATGGTGAATAGAATCGATGACGATACTCTTAAGCACTTTCCCCGTGCATTTCAGAAAGCGATATTGCAACCGGTTGTCAAACTTGGAAAATTAATTGAACAGGGAGAGTTCCCTAACGATAGTCTTTTTTCCACGTTAGGGGGCACTCAAAGTCTTTCGCTACGTGAGCGACAACGCTTACAAGCGGCGGATTCTAAACATTGGCGCAGAAGGGAAGTTCTTCTTCTATTGTGGCATGGCACTGAAAGCGCAATTAATCTTCCAGAAAATATTCAACTTGCGTTCGGGCTTGAGAAACTTGCTCACTTGCCAACCCCAGATGATGTACCAACGCCACCACCTGGTCCGGAGAACCTGCCTCCAGATGAACCGTATCACAACCCCAAAATCGCAGAATTGGAGCGATGGTCTAAAGGTGAGTGTAAACTTAGCCAAGAGACTGCCAATGCTATCAGACCTCTGTTGTTCAATGCGATTGAAAATTTTATTGACTGGGATGACATCGGGATTGCAAAGACACATATTGTAGGCAGGCTAAAGAAATTTCAAGGAGCCAGTATTTACTTCCAAAATCAAACTACAGCACAAAACAAAAAATCTGTTTCCCTAACTATCCCCAATGAATGGGATGATGAGCAGGAACGATATCAGACGGTCATGGCCATCCAGATGTTGCTCGAATGGCAATATTACGGAGACTGGAATTTCGAAAGAGAAGACGAAAAGGTGGCTTGTCTCATTGAACGGTTGCATCATTGGAGCGCTAAAGTCATAAAACAACTTCATGCTTCGGGGACAGTTGGAGATTCAATCCATGATGCAGATATCGCATTTTCCATTCGCGTGGCATTGAATTTATTGACCAATTGCTATGTGAGTGCAAACTCAGACATCGAAGTGATTGCTTGTGGGCTTGATAAATTAGGAGGGTCATTTGACTATGCATCCCCTAAACTAAAGAAAATTGTAAGTCAGGCGATGGAAGAGGACGAGTCGTTAATGAATGAGATAGTTGCACGATATTCATCAACGAAAGGTTCTAATATCGGAAAGTACATTGAAACTAACAAGTTCATTAGCGTTATCCGTGAACTACGTAGCAATGGATTCATGCCTATAGTTCCACCAGATAATTTGCCGATCAAAAAATCAAAATTTGTGAAGCTTGCGAATTCTCTGTCAGACAGACTTCCAAGTGCCATTAATGAGGAAGTTGCGCTAAGGCGAGAATGGCTGAATGAAGTCGATAACTGCTTTGGCCAAGACGCAACAAAAGAGCAGATTCTCTCAAAAGTTCAGAACTTAATTGATGCACTTGGCAAAATTGGTTTTGCAAACCGGCGCATTCTAATTGCCAATCATGAATTCTCAACATGTTCCTTCGATTGGACAAAAGAGTCCATTCGGAAACTCTCTGAAGAAGATGGTGTTGCTCATCAACATTTGGCTTCACCAGTGGGTGCTACAATGGAAGCGACTAGGTCTCTCATTGAAGAACTGCAATCCACTCTGGATGAGGTCGAAGGTAAGGTGACTTCCATGTTAATAAATGCGGGTATCGATCCAGATGACGAGGGACATCATTTGAACAAAATCAAACAATTTTTTGAAGAAATCTTGGATTCAATTTCAGAGGAAAACGGATGAAGAATTTGATTGAGCGTATAGAAATTTGTTGCTCCTCCATTGATCGCCTCCAAAGTATGTCAGAAGAAAGAAAAAATTTGAAAGGTTTGGAAAGTCGATCTCAACAAATCGAAAATGCTTGTTATGATCTTACTGTCGCAAAGGCATCCGAAAGATTGTTGCTTTCCAAGGGCATAAAGTTTGATCAAGAAAAACCATCTAAAGCCCTTCGCTTAAAAATTATCGAATTTCAACAAAAATTTGAATCCAATTGGAAAAATTTAGTCAGTGACTCGATGATTGTCAACACATTTGTGAATCCCATAAGGAACTACACTGAGAAAGTAAACACATCCTCAATACAGGCTTGGAGATCCTATGTTGACTCCAATGAAATTGACTTTTCTGACGATTTTATCGATGCGATGTCCGTTGCTGGCTTTGAGTCAAAGTGCGATGAAATTCGCAGAAATAAAGCGGAAGTTCAGAATTGCCGTATCAGATGTCCAAAGACTTCTGAAGAAGTGGAAAGAGTAGAGCACTTAAAATCTGAAATGCAGTCTGTTTGGCGGGAATTGGAAGGTGTGCCGAACGATGTAGTCAAGTTCTTGCAAAAGGCAGCGCGACTGGAGGCCAGATTAGACGATATTAAGCCTGATATTCACGACTGGTTAATCGAACACAGTATGATTGACAAGTTGAGAGTCGGACTTGCTTGATGCCAAGACTCGTCATCGGTGAAGCGCATGATTGCGCACTCGAAGTTTTAGAACAACTGGAATATAAATCTTTGTCTTGGGGCTATGTCGATGGTAGTCTATCTGAAAGCGAAGCAGAATTGGCAATTACTGATGAGTTTGGAAGGTTTAACATCAATGACAATCCAGGAGACATTCTAGATGAGTTAGTAGCGGCAAAACTGGTACGAACATGGCGCGAACCAGACCGGCGCTATCGTACACGATTCGCTGAATTGGTTCGTTTATTGATTCGTTCCAGGCAATTGCTTCATCGGAAAAAGTGGCAAACTGGCCCGTCATTAGTTTCAGATTTTCGTGTTGACTTAAGAAAACGCTCAATACCTCGCTCTGAGGTAGATCCAATCAGTGCTTTCGATGAAATAGCAGCAAGAAACACACTGACTAAACTGCAAAAATACCTGTGGAACTCACTCTCGGGTGCAAACTCGGGTTTCAAGCTTCGCAAGTTTCAGAGTGATGCTGCTAAACGTATACTGGGAACTTCTGGTGAACACGGCACGATCATTACGGCCGGCACTGGGAGTGGGAAAACTCTCGCATTCTACCTTCCAGTCCTCACAGCAATAGGTGAAGGTATCAGAGTGGAGGAGTGTTGGACACGTGCTCTCTGCATTTATCCAAGAAAAGAACTTTTAAAGGATCAATTCAGCGAAGCTTACCGTCTGTGTCAAAGTGCTAAACATACCCTTACCGCAGGTGATCGTAGACCAGCATCACTTGGTGCCTTATTTCATGAAATACCGAATTTTCCGAATGAAACTAGTTTGTCATATAAAAGCTGGAAAAAAATTTCTGCGGGCTACATTTGCCCGATATTGCGTTGCTTCAAGTGTAGTGCAGAATTAGTATGGCGAAACGATGATCTCACGCGGAGGGTCGAACGATTATCCTGTATTAATTCAAATTGTGATGCGACTACGGACCAAACTGAAGTTCGCCTTTCGCGTCAGTCGTTGCAAAACAAACCTCCGGATTTATTATTTACAACTACGGAGATGCTCAATCAGAGGCTTTCCGACACAAGTTATCGAAAATTGTTCGGCATCGGCCAACCCGAAGACAAAAAACTTCAGTTTGTTTTACTTGATGAAGTCCACACATACTCAGGTACAAGTGGTGCACAAACCGCTCTGTTGTTGCGTCGTTTTCGACACCTGCTTTCGCATAAGGTTCGCTGGGTTGGTCTTTCTGCAACGCTTAGAGAAGCTCCGATTTTCTTTGCTGAGTTATGTGGTCTATGGCCTGATAAGGTGATTGAAGTAACCCCGGCATCGCAGGATTTGGACTACGTCAGTGCAGAGTACCAAATTTTATTGAGGAGTAATCCCGCCTTTCAAACTTCGACACTTTCAACGAGTATTCAGGCATCAATGCTGATCTCTCGTATGCTTGATACTGACGCAACCGAAAGTAGCGGTCGCTTTGGCAAGCGTTTATTTGCATTTACGGATGATCTAGATGTAACCCATAGGCTGTTTGATAACTTACGTGACGCTGAGGCATATGATCGCTTTGGAAAGCCGGACAGTTCTCGAATACCACTCGCTTACCTCCGATCGGAAAATTTACCTGACTCAGAGGAACGTGAGGTAGATGGACAAAGATGGATTCTTGCTGAGGACATTCAAGGGCGATTGGAAAATAGGTTAGTAATCGGTCGAACTACATCGCGAGATCCAGGTGTAGATGATCGTGCTAACGTGATCGTCGCAACCTCTGCACTTGAGGTCGGATTTAACGACCCCAAAGTCGGTGCGGTGCTTCAGCATAAATCGCCGCATTCTTTCGCTTCTTTTCTCCAACGTCGCGGGCGTGCTGGACGAGAGGTCAACATGAGACCTCTAACGGTTACAGTGTTGTCGGACTACGGACGCGACCGGTTAGCTTTCCAGTCATACGAACATTTTTTTAACCCAGCGTTGGAACGACAGTCACTGCCAGTTCGAAATAGTTATGTTCTGCGTATGCAAGCAGTATTTTCAACTCTGGATTGGATAACCAATAAGTTGGTTTCCGACGACGGTAATTCAAAAGGATGGGCTTGGCAGGTTCTTTCCGAAAGAAAAAAATATGAAACCCAGAATCAAAAATTTTTACTCAAAACAAAACAACTTATTCGCTCAATTATTAGATTGGAACAAAATGAAATTGCCGATCTATCTAGACACTTGAGAGCATCTCTTGACATCTCTTTGGAGGAGGTAAATTCTATATTATGGGATCCACCGAGATCTCTGCTCTTGGAGGCCATTCCAACGCTTACTAGGCGTTTATTTCGGGACTGGAAATTAGCGTACGGGAAGGGATTAGATCTAATGGTGCCTCACCATCCTCTTCCAGATTTCATACCTCGTAACTTATTTCGAGACCTAAACTTACCTGAAGTAATTGTTCATGTGCCTGCTGCAACGAAAAACGCGCAAGAAAAACAAGAGCAAATGCCAATTTTTCAGGCAATTACTCAGTTTGCGCCGGGTCGAGTAAGTCGAAGATTTGCAGATGAGTATGGCCGACTGTCTCATTGGTCACCTCTACCTGACCAGACAAGTGAGGTTGAGATTTCGATCGAAGACTTTGCCTCGAAGTCTGAATTTGTTTCAACTGTGACCGGTAACTTTAACGATAGTAAGATGTCCTTAGAGGTTTATCGTCCGTGGAGCATGAAGATTCAGAAGGTTCCCTCAAATGTCCATTCCTACTCATATGCGGCTTGGTTATGGCAGTCTTCAATTGAATTTATCGGCAACCCCTATATCGTAAATGTTCCAGAGAGGTCATTTTGGTCAAACACACTCCCTCATCTGGAATTCTTTCTTCATCGATTTTCAACGGCTACAACACAAACGCGATTCGCAATTGAAGGAGAAGCCAAAATAGGTCGTCGAAGCGGTGTACAGTATTGCAAATTCAATTTAGTTGGTGGTGATGGAGTACCAGTAGCAGTCGGATTTACTTATGAAACAGACGCACTTCTTGTACCACTGCATTTGCCAATGCCAAACAATATTTCATCTAGAGAACTACCAAGTGACCTATCCAATTGGCTACGCACATTACATTTTCGTCGTGCGGTACTCACCGACAACGATCTTCCAAAAACTTTGAATCATTTTCAGCGAGATTGGCTCTATCAGATTTTCTTACTTTCTGTAGTCTGCGAAGCAGAAAAATATTCTGTGGGATTTGAAGAAATTGTTCATTCCGTGTCGTCCAATGTCGATGTCGCACGTTTTGAAGAATACATTGCGGCAATTGTCGATGCTAGAGTGTTGGATGTTGACGAGACTTTGGAAACAACCCTTTCTAAGTCGTTGCTCGAAGTACTTCGAGATTCCAACGTTGCTCATCGTTTGTGTGAACTCGCGATTCAGTCTAGCCAACTAGGTGAAGAAAATTGGGGTACTTGGATACTGGAATTGCTAAAGAATACGGTTGCAGAGGCCGTACTTCAAGCGTGTTTTGTCGCAACACCAGCGAACACAACTCTAGAGGGGCTTACAGTAGACATTGTGGAAAGAAACAATTATTTTGCCGCTTATGTTGCAGAAACTACGTTGGGTGGTGGCGGGACAATTGAATCAATGGCAAATCAGTTTAGTTCCGACCCTAGATCTTTCTTAAGAGCTTACGAAGCAGCACTCTCGCCGTCTGATCTTGAAACCTCTGCCGATTCCTTAGAACTCGTTTGTCGTTTGGCAGTATACGACGATGAAGTCAGGACATGCTTATCGAGACTTCGAAATGCGGATGATGTGGAGATGCGTACACAGGAAAAAGAGATATTGTTTCAACTACTCTCAAGACGTGGGATATCAGTTTCTCACGCACTGTCAGTGTCCATTGCTACCCGATTATTGCGGCCAGGTGCAAATTCAATATCTGACAAACTGACAATTGAATTGATTGATCAATGGGAAGCCACGGAAAATCGGTTTAAATTTTCTCTCCCTTTACGAATCGCAACAGCAGTTTTAGCATCAAAGAATAACTTCAAAACTCGCCTTGAGTCAATGGGCAAGGGAAAATTTTCTGCAATCGATGTTTCCAACCTCCTGCTGTGGCCACGAAAGGGGGAACTCCGCCTGACGGATATGCAATCTTACAACCCATATAGAGACAAGTACTTGACCGATACGCTACTTGCTCGCGAAATTCTGATTCGACCTCAAACTGAGAGCATCTTACTTTTTTCAGAGGGATGGTGTAGTCAACTCAATCGTGCTCTTGTGAGAAATGGCGAAGCTGTTCTATCTGCCAAATTAGACCAAGTCTCTTTGCTACGCGCAGAAATTGTCAAACTGATCAATCAACCCATTGAGACAGAGTACCTTCGTTTATTTCCGTGTTTGGCTGGAGTGAAAAGAGAAAGTGACTTATGGTTAGCAATGATTTATGTGCGAGAACTCGGGTAAGAAATGAGAGATCTAAATAACCCATCCCAAGGTCGTGCTATACGCGACGTATTGCAAAGTCTATTGGTTGCAGAGGCGTTATATCCTAGTAATCCGCTGTGGATTCTCTCAGGATGGATTAGCGACATTCCAATCATTGATAATTGTGCGGGTAATTTTTTGGATATAGATGCTCAATGGCCGTTAGCCATGGTACCGCTTTCTGGCGCATTCAGGACTATAGTTCAGAAAGGCGGGTCACTGCAATTCATACTACGGACTGTGTCGCATAATGATCACTTTGTCGAGCGGATTAAATTGCTTCAGACCGAGTATCCTTCTAAGGTACGCATTACATTGACTCCAGATTTCCATGAAAAGTCTATTGTTGGGCGAGACTTTGAACTTTCTGGGTCAATGAATTTCACGCACCGGGGTCTTGAGGTAAATGATGAGCGTTTAACATTGCAAACAGATTCAGCCATATTGTCCGAAAGACGAATGACACTTGAAGCGCTATGGGGAGGGATTTAGCGTGTTACCTCTAGATGAAGCCTCAGTTTCTTCACTAGCCAATTGGTCAGTTCTGCCGAATTTTGTAAAGCTTCGTAAGTTTCTTGCGACTTTATCTGATGAGAATTTTCCAGGAGCAATATTACCTCGGCTTACTGAAGAAGGAAATCTAACCTGGTATGCGGGAGCAGGGTCTGCACAAAATTGGAGAAGACTGCGTCCTATCCTTATGGCGTACGCGGGTCCAACGGTAACTGACTTCCAAGGTGTCGTATCAAATTTGGATTCTTCTGACGAATTCGAAGCCCTTTTGCTTGCCGTATCAGATGGTCAATTCGCTCGAATTGAAGTTCCCAAAAAGAATACTAGATTCGCAGCTGAGGCACTTTATCGGTTAGTAGTTTCGGTTGGAAGCGCACCTTCGAAGGTTAAAATCCCGCCAAAATCAACAAGTGCCCTACTTGTCGAGTTAGACATGAATCTCGCTGCAGGAGATAGACTTAACGCTGAACAGTGTTTGGCTGTTCTGGAACGTGAATGGAGGTTGAACGTAGTCAATTTGCGATTTATCGAGGTACGAATCTTAACAGCATTTAAGGACTGGTCTAAGTTAGTGGAGGAATCTTGGTTCGAAGAAATCTGCTACGTTCCAAAGCCTAGGTTCGTCAGCCATGCTTTGCTTGAAGCATTGTGGTACGCTAGATTGGCTCCACTCTCAGATGATGCTGATTTGCTCAGGGACTGCTACAACGGTGGTACGCAGTCGTTGTGCAAAGAACTGTTGGTGGATGCAAAGCGGATCGGCGGTATCGCCGTGCAACGTATTTTGGAGTTAGAAGGGGAGATAGTAAACTTCGATGAAGAATCTACAGCGCGATCTGTTGGCATTAATCAGCAGACGCACGAGGAAACGACTGGATGGGAGAATTGCTTCAATTTAATTCGCGAAGGGCGATTTGAAAATATCGTAGATGTTGTTCGTCAAGTAACACGATCGCAACCTGTTTCAAGTCTTGAAACTAATGAGATTAATCGGATTGCTGAAGAGCTTCAAGAATTTGCAATTGAGGACGAGTTTCAGCCAATCCTCGAAAAAATTGCACCTGAATTTGTAATATGGCTGAAGGACGATGCTGAGTTTCCGCGTGTTCAGTTGAAGAGCCTTTACCAGTCCATGTTTACGATTTTCGCTCTGCTAAACAATAAAAGTTCTGCGGCTCTATACACTTTGCTTGATATTTTCGATGCCCTTCTTGAGCTTCAACCGAGTGCAATTGACTACCGCCAACATGTTCAAGATATTGCAGTGTATGTGCCGGCAGAATCTGGCACTGGAATCGCCTACTGGTTGATCGAACTTGCTGACCGACTCACCTTTCATCCAACGGCAGATGGAGATGCACGTATGAGTTTGCTAAGTGCAATTCTGTCATCTTTAGACAGAATTAAGCTATCCCTTACTAGACCACAAAAGGTTGCCTACAATTGTGTTGCGAAGGTTGTCGAGTGGCCTCTGATTGAGGATTCAGAAAATGACGATAACTTCGCAGACAATGCACAAGTACTAAGCGGCAAATTGATTGCGATTTATACACTTTCAGAAAGTGCAGGAGCACAAGCGAGCAACATACTGGAAGAAGCGTTTCCCGGAGTAAGTGTCAAGGTCAATAGTGACCATGTATGTACCCCAAAGTTGAAATCTCTCTCGAGAGAGGCTGACATATTCGTAGTGGTTACTCTCTCAGCAAAGCATGCCGCGACAAACTGCATTCAACAGCACCGTTCACGTGATGGTCTTCTGGAATATGCAGTTGGGCGAGGTGCTACAAGCATTGTGAAAGCCGTGGAGGATGCCGTAAATCGCCTTTGATGCAGGAAAAATTACTTGCTCGAAGTTCACATGTGTGACGCTAGGTTGGGGTTGCTCCACCAAGTCAATTTACGGAATAAGATGCTGACAAATATGAGCTAATCTGAAGAAGTTTAAGTTTCGATATTTCTTTTCCATGAAATACTGCAGTTGAATCTTTGTTAATGTATAAATTTATTACACAATATTCAAAATAATTTATTTCAGCATGCAGGTAGTTATTCTCATTCCATGTTCAGAACGAAAGTTCATTAAACCCGACAAGAACATGTGTGCACAACACTTAACTACTGGACCGATTGGTCACGTAGCACATGCTTGGGGAATGCGAATGAGGAGTACAACCCACAGATTTCGACCGAACGAAATATATTGCGGGCGGGCGTATCAGGAAGGACGAAAAGCGGCAAATTGCCTTAATGCAGAATTAATTGTCATTTCTGCTGGTTATGGTATTGTAAAGGAAAATGACGAGATTGCGCCATATAGCCTGACTGTTTCAACTGGAAAACTTGACTCAATTTCCCGTAAAGTAAACCGCGCCGAATGGTCACTCAAAAGATGGTGGAAAATGCTTGGTGAGAATACCCCAGCAACTGCCAACTTATCCCAATTGTTGGCTCATAGTGATCCTGACCTCATCTTGAATTCTCTTTCTACCAGGTATACCGGTCTTATCCAAGACGAACTAACGAGTATTTCCAGTAAACTGAAACAACGGATGCGTCTCTTTTGTTCCGCAACAAATCCGTACGTGCCAACTGATTTGGTTGACAACATAATGCCATACGATGTCCGTTTTAATGGGCCGGATAGTCCTATTCGAGGAACAATGTCAGATTTCTCTTGCCGTGCGGCGCATCACTTTGCACAAAGTATTCAAAGTGGCATGATCAGAGGAGTGAATTTGGACGAAGACAAATTTAATCTCTTGGACATGATGAAGACTTGGACTCCACCTAATCTACCTCATCGCATACGTCAAACAGACGAAGAAGTCATTGAGTTCATCTTGAATTCTTGGCACCAGACAGGCGGTCTTTCCGGTAACTCTCTCCGTCACCTAAGAAATTCGGGTTTCGCATGCGAACAAGGCCGCTTTCGTAATTTATTCAAACGCGCTGTTGATCGCTGTAATCTTAGTCAAGGCAACGACACATGAGCAATGAAGCCATTCGTTTGCGAGCGATTCGAACGGAACAAGGCAAGGGAATTGACTTGTACAGTTTCTTCATGCGAGGTTCAGATGTTCTGCGAGTTGCCGATATTTCGCGTATACACCGTGATGCAAATGACGAGTTGAGAGGATTTCAGCGAAAGGAAATTAAGCGACACGTCAATGGAATCGTTGAATACCTCGATAGAGGGAATGTGCTGTTTCCAAACGCGATAATTCTAGCATTCCAAACAAAGTTAAATTTTAAACAATCTCGTGGATCCAGTCCAGATGGACCAGTTGGAGGGATAATTTCTATACCAGTTGGGGTGGAGAAATCTGCTTGGATTGTTGATGGCCAACAACGCGCTATCGCATTGAATCGAGCAAAATTCAAAGACATCATGGTACCGATAGTCGCATTTGTGGCACCGACGATTGATGTTCAACGTGAGCAGTTTATCGTCGTGAATAAAGCGAAGCCCTTGCCTAAACGTTTGATCAATGAACTTTTGCCTGAAATGTCCATAGATTTGCCGCCAGATTTACGGCCATCAAAAATTCCGAGCGAACTGTGTAACTTCAGACTTCCTGACCTCGGATAAGTTGTTGTGTTACTATTTTCGGCATAGATTGAGTGACATTGTTTGTATGGGACGCAATTTGGTGTGCCAACAGCTATCGATAGTGGCATAACGAGATTCAAACGATTGATTTGCGCATCAAATTTTTTTAGCCACTCTCGAAATGGCGCAAGACTGATTTGAGAATTTTCATCCGAATAAAATCAATAGATTGAATGCTTTGAAAAATCCAACCCAAATATCTCAGTTTACCGAGGTCAGGAAGTCTGAACTTACTAAATCGAGACCCTAAATCGCCATTTCACAAAATCATCCGGCGACCATCTGATGAGAAGGCTAACGACACTGCGGTGATTACAGACACCGCACTCATCAAAATGATGAGACATTCGATGAATAACTTTGGAGTGTTGGCACTCTACAAGAAATCTGCTATGGAAGGGAATGCAGATATAGAAAAGATGTATCAGGTTGTATGTGTGTTCTGGAGCGCGGTTAAATCAGTATTCCCTGAAGCATGGGGTATCCGGTCTCAAGATAGTCGCTTAATGCACTCAACTGGAATTCAAGCCATGGGCATCTTGATGGACCGAATTATGCTGAGAATGCACCAAGCAAAAAATGTATCTCAGGAAGTTGAAGCAGCATTGCACAATATTGCACCATATTGCGCTTGGTCAAGCGGAGTTTGGTCTGAATTGGGTCTAGCCTGGAATGAAATCGAAAACACACCACGCCATATCAGAATACTAGCTGATTTTCTTGTTCAACATGACTTTGCTGAATTTCAAAAACAGGCTTCGGAATGAAGTTTATTTTTGCTGACAGCCTCGATTTTGTTGATCCCAGATATGACTTTGTGGCTGATCGTACGCATCCTGATAGAGAACCATACTGGGATGACAACTTTCCCCATGAAATATTGGGATATGCGCCGTATGATGGCATCCTTGTTTCGCGAGCGATTGTTGGTGGCTATAGTGGTGCCGGCAAGTACACCGAAAGTCAAGCAATGCGATTCATCCGTGTAGGCGCTAGGGAGTTCCTCAGATTTCGCGAATGCGACTATCCCGGCACACTGATGTTTGGAGATAGCGGGGCGTTCTCATACCACACTCTCAAGGAACCTCCGTATAGCACGGAAGAAATTGTAGATTTTTATGGAGATGGACGATTTACTCATGGATGCTCAATTGATCATGTCATTTTTGACTTTGATGTTGATGGGAAGGACGATGATTTGGAAAAGACCCGTCTTGAAGAATGCCAACGCAGACAAAATATCACACTGAATAACGCAGAGGAATTTCTCAGGCAAAGCAGGAGACTTGGCAATAGTTTTGTGCCAATGGGGGTGGTTCAAGGATGGTCGCCAACTTCAATGGCATTTGCTGCCCTCTCTCTTAAGAAAATGGGCTACAGTTATATTGCCATCGGTGGCATGGTTCCTTTGCGAGCTCCTCAAATTCTCAAGGTGATCGTGGAAATTCGTAATGCTATTGGAAATGATATCGGAATTCATTTGCTTGGCTTTGCTAAGGCAGAGGAAATTGGATCTTTTCTGCACCTCAACATTACTAGCTTTGACTCAACTTCTCCTCTTATCCGCGCTTTCAAGGATTCAAGTCGTAACTATTTCACCTTGAAACCAGAAGGGGGTCTTGATTACTATTCAGCTTTACGAATACCACAATCTCTAGAAAACAATACCCTGAAATCACTCGCGAAAATGGGGGTCTATTCCCAAGAGGACTTGCAAAATCGAGAGTCTCACGCCTTACGCGCCATGAGGGCATATGATGTTAACGAAGCCAGTGCGGATGAAACCCTTGATGCTGTAATGTCATATTCAGCCCCATTGACAGTTGGCAGAGACTACGGTCACACCGAAATCGAGGAACGGAAACTTAGAAACTTGCGTGATCGTTACAAACGGACTTTAGTCGACAAACCTTGGAGGTCATGTGATTGCCGTATCTGCCAGCAAGCGGGAATTGATGTAATTATTTTTCGAGCAAGCAATCGGAACAAAAGACGCGGCATTCATAACATACAAGTCTATCAAAGGCATCTGAAAAATAATTTGGTAGCAAAAAAAGATGAAACAAACTAAGAAATTCAAAGCAATATGCGCCAAGCAAAGCCTGCGAAGCAAGGTGTTTTCTTTCGTTGCTACCGCCAAAGAGATCTTTAGTGTGGCACGAATTGAGCGTGCTGGACGTAGTCAAGAAGGCGAGTTATTTGGATTTCAGCGTCCTCAGGTTGCAAGACACATTCAAGAGATTCAAGACTATCTCATCCAAGATAATGCTGTACTTCCGAACTCAGTGGTTCTTGCTTTTGTCAATGGTGTTAAGGTAGTGATTCTGCAGGACGATCTCGTAGAATTGGAAATCGAAATTGCAGAACCACCTCATGGACAGATCGTAGATGGTCAGCAGCGTCTAGCCGCTCTTCAGAGACTGCCAGAAAAGGATTTTCAAGTTTTTGTGTCAGCGATAATTTGCGAAACTGAAGAGGACCTTAGGAGACAGTTTATTCTAGTCAATAATACCCGCCCACTTCCAAAAGAGTTGATCTATGAATTGTTGCCCTCAGTTTCTGATCTTCCAAAGCGTTTGGCATCTCGATCCTTTGCAGCAGAGGTGACTACTTTATTGAACTACTGGGGGGACTCCTTAGGTGAGCGTCAAGCATTACGTGGCGAAATTAAGCAACATACAAACCCAAGAGGATCAATTTCTAGTAACGCTATTCAGCGCGTTGTAATGAACTCTCAATCTAATGGAGCACTTCGAGATTTCGCGAGAAGCGAGAGTTCATCAATAAAATCACTCAAGCTTCTCGCCGATTTTTACGGCGCAGTAATGGATGTTTTTCCAGAGGCTTGGATAGGTATGGGCCCGCGTACTTCTCGCCTAAAGCATAGTGTAGGTATCATAGCTCTAGGATATGCAATGGAGATAGCCTATGGGTTACATAATGCTCGAAATCGTGCTGACTTCCGTGAAGTATTAGCATGTCTGACTGATGATGGCTTATGCGCGTGGACTGAAGGGACATGGATATTCAGTAAGGACGATCGACGATTGTGGAATCAATTGCAGAATACACCACCGGACATTCGACTGCTGAGTAACTATCTTGTTCGTCTAGTAAGAGATCAAGGTGTTCGAAAGGGAAGTGAGTTGGATATTGCCCGCACCTTAAATCTCGACCGGCCAATATATTTGAATTAAGCAAGATTGATGGCGAAGACTAATACAGCGATGGTTATGTTTTCTGGTGGCCAGGATTCGGCAACCTGCTTGGTTTGGGCTTTGGAGAAATTTGATCATGTCGAGACGATCGGATTCGATTATGACCAAAACCATGCAATTGAACTTGAGGTGCGTGCAGCGTTTCTCACTTCACTTCAACGAAAATTTCCAAATTGGGGCCTGCGTCTTGGTGTAGATCACGTGATTGATCTCCGAATTTTGGGAGAAATCAGTGAAACAGCATTGACAAGAGAGATGGAGATCGAACTTACTGACCGAGGTCAACTTAACACGTTTGTTCCTGGTCGAAATCTGTTATTTCTCACGATTGCTGCCGCTCTTAGTTATCGCAGAAATGCAAAGCACATAGTGGGTGGCATGTGCGAAACAGATTACTCAGGATATCCTGATTGCAGGGACGATACGATCAAAGCTCTTCAAGTGGCGGTCGGGCTTGGTATGGACAAGCGATACACTTTTCATACTCCGCTTATGTGGATTGATAAAGCCGCAACCTGGAGTCTTGCATACAATCTCGGTGGAGTGGATTTGGTTAATCTAATCAGAGATGAAACGCACACTTGTTATAGAGGTAACCGGGCTAAGTTTCACGATTGGGGCTTCGGTTGTAGCGATTGTCCAGCTTGCGAATTGAGAGCGACTGGTTGGGCTGAATTCATAAGCCAGCGGCCGGAGTGGTCGTCATTACCATAGTTTGGCACTGATTTGTATGGGGTAATTGGTATGTCTAGAAAAAAAGATGGGTATGTTTTTCTCGCTGCGTTTGCTCTATGCATTCCTGCCGCAAACTGGTTGATTGGTAATGTGGGTACTGAGTGCATTCCACAAGGTCCTTGTATTGTTCCTGTAGCACCGGGACTTTCAGCTCCTAGCGGTGTATTGATGATAGGATTGGCTTTGGTATTGAGAGATCTTGTACAACGGAGCCTCGGAGTAAAGTGGGCGGCCGGTGCTATAGTGGTAGGAGCGGGTCTCTCAGCTTTGTTTGCTCCACCGGCACTTGTATTTGCTTCTGCAGTTGCATTTTTACTATCCGAACTAGCTGACCTTGCTGTTTACACACCGTTACAGCGAAAAGGGCTTGTTCTTGCTGTATGCTTGAGCAGTTTTGTCGGTTTGGTTATTGACAGCGCAATTTTTCTTTACCTAGCTTTTGGTTCTTTGGATTTTATTTCTGGACAAATCGTCGGAAAGGCTTGGATGGTGCTAGCATCACTTCCATTTATCCACTTAGCTCGGAAACGTTACCCATTTGAACCAAATACCATATAGCTGAAGCAGAAGGAGTTTCTGTTGAAAAATTAATTCAATTGGTAATTCTGAATAAAGACTGATTTCGAAATTTACGGTGTACAGAACTTTTCTCACTGAGAATATTCGATCGAATTGAAACGAGTTCGCTCCCACCAAGTTGGAGTTTCTTTTGGAGCACTTATAGTGATTTGCCCCACATGCACTCGCGCAAAACACCACAAAGTGATTTTGTAGCGTATCTTTATGAACTGCAAAACAATCCCAATCATTTCAGTAGTTCCGCCACATTCTTCGCAACTTCCTGTCCCGATGCATGAGCCCCAGCGACCGTAGCCCACATTGAATTGTGGCAGGCTTCGCCCGCAAAGAATATTCTATCTGCGACAGGCTCTCGCAACACCTTTCGCTTATGAAATGACCCCGGCTTGGCACTGGCATAGGATCCTTGTGAGAGTGGATTGCTCAGCCACGCGGTCGTTGCGCCTTTGATAAAACGTTTCCTCATCGCGCTTCCAAAAATCTGCACCAATTCTTCCAACGCATAGTCAACGTAGGCTTTCTCGCCTTGCGGAATCAGGTCGCGAGCAATATCACCGCCAATATCACAATAGACCAGATCCGACCCGCAGACATTGAGCAAAGCGCCAAAACCTTCGAGTTCGCGATCAGGCACTCGAATTACGTAGCTGTCCGCCTTTTGAAGTCGGCCAGTTCCAGCAAACTGCAATGCCACATGCTCATAGCACCCCATCGGAACCGAATGAATCGACACCAATGTATCGATCGGCAAGGCCGGTGAAAACCGAATCCTCTCGCTGGCTAAAACACCCGTCGATACCGTTACAATAACAGCTTCAGCATGAATGGCACCCCGATTGGTTTCAATTTTCACGCCATCACCTGACCAGTTGATAAAGGTAACCTCTGTGTCAAGAGAAACCGGCAGTGCGGCGCCATAGTGAGCAACCAGTGAGCCGAAACCCTCTCGGCAGAACCAGTCTCTCCCGCCAACTTTGCTCGAATATTCGAACACGGAAAACTCATCCGTTTCCTTCCCCATAGTCCACGGCCCGCAGATGAAATCGGAGATATCTTCGGAAATAACGTGTTCCGTTGACTCACTAACTGAAACGTCAAGTTTGATATCAATGTTATTTTGGATCCCGAACCAGTACTTGTCATGTGACTCGCCAAATGTCTTGAATCCCTTGGGCAGTCGTTTGCTCTTCTCGTAAAGATAGAATCGCCTGGGGTCCGGGTAGACATCAAATCCGTGTTCTTTCGCATAGGAAAGGTAGAAATTGCTGTAGCCGTAATGCATCCAGTGCGCGCCGACATCGAATGGAATGCCAAAGGTTTCCGTGTCAGTCCAGCAGCGGCCGCCAATCCGTTCAGCAGCTTCAACGACGGTGACGCTCAAGCCAAGATTCAGCAGCGTGTACGCCGCGGAAATTCCGGCTGCGCCTGCGCCAACCACAACAATGTCAGGGTGACTGTTCATGTGCTAGGTTTGCTCAAAAACAGGTTCGCTGCGTCAAATGAACCTGCGCTGTCTGAAAGTGTGGGCTAACTTCCGGCAGTGCTCTGGCGCTTGACTTCGGATACCGCCTCGTCGAGCGCATCCTGGCTTGCCAGATAGAAGTGTTCGATCGGTTTCAGATTCTCGTCCAGGTGGTAGACAAGAGGAATGCCGGTTGGAATGTTCAATGATGTGATGTCCGCATCCGAAACGTCATCCAGATACTTGACTAACGCCCGCAGACTGTTGCCATGCGCCACAATCAGCAGCCGTTGCTCTCTCAGAATCAGAGGACGCACATCAGATTCCCAGTATTGAACCACTCTTTCGAAAGTGTCCTTGAGGGATTCCGTTGCAGGCACCTGATCTAAGTCTTGATATTTAGGATCAGCGCGTAGACTCTCCAGATCACTGGCAGTCAAGTCCGGTGGACGCACTGCATAGCCGCGTCGCCAGCGATGAACCTGCTCTTCACCATGCAGACGCGTCATCTCACTTTTGTTCAGCCCCTGAAGCCCCCCGTAGTGCCGCTCATTCAGGTGCCAGTGTTTCTGAACCGGCAGCCACACCTGGTCAATTTCCTGCAGAACAATCCACAGAGTGTGAATTGATCGCTTGAGCAAAGATGTCAGCGCGACATCAAACTGATAGCCGTTTTCCGCCAGAGCCTGTCCAGCGGTTCGCGCTTCTTCGATTCCCCGTTGAGACAGATCGACATCCACCCAGCCGGTGAATCGGTTTTCGAGGTTCCATTGACTTTGTCCATGACGGAGAAGTACAAGTTTATGTGACATCGGTCTCCACTAGGTACATGAGTTTTTCCACCAGATCGCGCAGTGCTTTCCCGCGGTGGCTGATTTCATTCTTGACCTCCGGCGGAAGTTCCGCCAAGGTGCACTGCCTGTCCTCAAGCCAGACGACCGGATCATAGCCGAATCCGAAACTGCCCTGTGTGGTGTGATGCACAATGCCGTCCAGTGTGCCTTGTGCGATCACCGGTGCAGGATCGAGTTCGTGTCGGAGATAGACCATTGTGCAGCGGAATCGGCAGCTGCGGTCTTTCCCGTCAACATTCTGAAGCCGATCCAGAAGCTTCTCGATGTTCTTCTCGTCATTCGCATCAGGTCCCGAATAGCGAGACGAAATCACCCCGGGCTCACCCCCCAGCGCGTCGACCTCCAGTCCTGAGTCATCAGCGATCGCGGGCAGATTGCAGCTGGCCGCCGCATTACGGGCTTTGATCAAAGCGTTCTCAATAAAGGTTGGCTTGTCCTCAACCGCTGATCCAATCCCGAATTCAGACTGGGCGACGATCTCAATGGACGAGCTCGCCAGCATCCGGCTGATCTCATCAATCTTGCCAAGATTGCCGCTGGCCAGAACGATCCGCTTTTTCACTGAGCGAGCGCCTGCTTCTGCAGTTCAATCAGCCGAAGTATGCCGGTCTGCGCGAGAGTGGCCATCTCATTCAGTTCTGCCAACGTAAAGACTTTGGCCTCTGCTGTGCCCTGAACCTCAACGACATCTCCGCTGTCAGTCATCACAAAATTCATGTCGGTCTGTGCGAACTGGTCTTCGCTGTAATCGATATCCAGACAGATCTCATCATTGACCATGCCAACCGATACGGCAGCCACCTGACTCAGGATCGGATTGCTGGAAATCTGATTTCGCTCCATCAGTTTGCTGACCGCGTCCACCAGAGCAACATAGCCGCCGGTGATTGAAGCGCAGCGCGTGCCGCCGTCTGCCTGCAGCACATCACAGTCAATCGTGATGGTGCGCTCTCCCAGTTTGTCAAGTGCGATGCATGAGCGAAGGCTTCTGCCGATCAGCCGCTGAATCTCAAGTGTGCGTCCGCCTTGACGGCCTCTGGCGGCCTCTCGCGAGCTTCGAACCTGCGTTGAGCCCGGCAGCATGCTGTATTCACCGGTTACCCAGCCTTGCTTGGTGCCGCGAAGATGAAATGGAATTCGGTCTTCCGCACTGGCCGTGCAAAGGACAATCGTGTCGCCGGTTTCCATCAGAACCGATCCCAGCGCGTTTTTTGTATAGTTCCGAGTGATGCGGGCCGGACGCAATTCGTCCTTGTTTCGCCCGTTTGAGCGTTCCATTTTGAGAGTATGCGAAGAAGAATTTGAAAGGGATAGTAGTAAAATCATATTTTACTTTGGCAAGTCATTCGACAGTTTGCGAATGTTCCCGGACTGCAAGCCATCGTTCAGCGGCGATTCCGAAATGAGTTCTCGCGAAGGACTGAATTCCATTGAATCGGTGGCAGGCAGCATCCGACTGCCATAAGAAGGCACTGAAATTCCAACTGAAATCTGGAGGTTGACATGACAGATCGAAGAAGCGCACTCAAGGTAATCGGCGGAGTCCCGCTGGCAGTCGCAGCGGTTGGCAAGGTCTCTGTCAGTTCCGCCGGTCAGGACAACGTATCCGCAGAATCCTGGATGGTGGATGAACCCATTACAGGATATTTTCTGGAGCCCGAGACAGAACCTGCCGGCGCGGTCTTGCTGATTCACGAATGGTGGGGGCTCAATGATCAGATTCGCAGCGTGGTTCCCAAGTTTGCTGAAGCGGGCTTTTTGTCGCTTGCAGTTGATCTTTATCAGAAACAGGTTGCGGAGACACCGGAAAAGGCGCGCGATCTGATGCAGAACATTCAGCCCGACGTTGCAACCGACACCTTGCTGACATGGATTGAGTGGCTGCGGGAGCATCCCAAGTCGAATGGCAAAGTCGGCACGGTCGGCTGGTGTTTCGGAGGCGGCTGGTCTCTGAATGCGTCGCTCGCGGCTCCAGTTGACGCGACTGTGATTTACTACGGACGCTGTGAGAAGAGCGCGGAAGAGGTGGGCAGCCTGCAAGGCCCCGTGCTGGGTCACTTCGCCACGCAGGATCAGTTCATCAATCAGGATATGGTCTCGGGTTTTGAGGCGTCGATGGACGCGGCGGGCAAGGTCTATACCACCCACTGGTACGATGCGGATCACGGATTCGCCAATCCAACCACCGCCCGGCATGACGCTGAAGACGCCATGCTGGCATGGTCGAGAACGCTGGAATTTTTCAACAAGCACCTTTCGTGAATTCAGGCAGTTCCCTTTGAAGTAGCATGCGAACCGGAATCAAGGACGTAGTCTGGAAGTCCAAGCCCCCAGAATCGTCGATTTCACAGCTTCGACAACTGCCGGAGCATCTCGCGAAAGAAATCGTCGGGCAGTCGGCGCTGATCGACCGCTTGCTCATCGCGCTTCTGTGCGGCGGACATCTGCTGCTGGAGGGGTTTCCGGGACTGGCCAAGACCCGCTCCGTGAAGGCGCTGGCGAATCTTGTCGCGGGTGAGTTTCATCGGATTCAGTTCACCCCGGACCTTTTGCCGGCCGATCTGACCGGCACTGAGGTCTATCGTCCCGAAAAGGGCACCTTTGAGTTTCGGCCGGGCCCCCTGTTTCACGAGATCATTCTTGCCGATGAGATCAACCGCGCGCCGGCAAAGGTTCAGTCGGCACTGCTTGAGGCCATGGAGGAGCGCCAGATCACTGTGGGCAGCAAGACTTACCCGCTGCCTGAACTGTTCATGGTGATGGCCACCCAGAATCCGATCGAGCATGAAGGCACCTATCCGCTTCCGGAAGCGCAGCGGGATCGGTTTCTGATGCATGTGCGGGTGTCATACCCGGAAAAATCCCAGGAACACGAAATTCTCAAAATCGTGCGCGCTGAAGCAACCGCTCCGGATGCGAGTTCCAAAATGGATAGATTGCAGATTTCCTATGACACGATTCTTGCGGCCCGTCAGGAGATGCTGGCCATCTACATGGCGCCGGCAGTTGAGGAATACATCATCGAGCTGATTGACGCGTCGCGAAACAGCGGCAGGTACTCTTCGGAACTCGAGAACTGGATCGCAGTCGGCGCCAGTCCTCGGGGTACGATCGCGCTTGACTTGTGCGCACGCGCGCGGGCTTGGATTGAGGAGCGGGATTATGTATCGCCGGAAGATGTCCAGCAGGTTGCGTTTGACACGCTGCGCCATCGAATGCTTCTGACTTATGAGGCGGATGCCGAGGGAATTGATGTGGATGATGTGATTCGAGAGCTCATATCGGTAGTCGCAGTTCCCTGACCTCTGATCTGCAGCCATGTTGAGAGGCTCTCATGCATCAACCCAGGACCTGGTTCGCCTGCGCGGTCAGGTTCAGGGACTGATACTGCCGAACAATCCGGCAGTCTATCGGACCGGCGGATTTCGCTCCGCGATTCTGGGACGCGGCATGGAATACGAAAAGTCCCGCAAGTATGAGGCGGGTGATGATGTGCGCATGATCGACTGGCGGGTGACCGCCCGCACCGGCACAGCGCATACCAAGGTGTTTCAGGAAGATCGCCAGAAAGCGGTCTACCTTGTTGCTGATCTGACCTCGTCAATGCGATTCGGCACAAGAACCGCATTCAAATCCGTCGTCGCCGCCGAAGCGTCTGCGTTGCTTGCCTGGTCAGCGCATGCTCAGGGCGACTTGATCAGCATCATCGGAGTGACCGATGATGGGGTCAGGCACAGCAAGCTGGCATCCAGTTCTGATGCGCTCATAAAACAGTTGGATTTGCTGTCGAAACTGAGCCAGCCTCAATCTTCAGAAATCGAGCCGGCGCATGCATTGTCAGAGGCGCTGTCGGCAGTCGTCAAGCGGGTTCGCACCGGAGACCTGACAGTGGTGCTGAGCGATTTCAGTCACCTGACCGATGCCAGCCGCAAGGCTCTGGAATTCTTGAGCCGGCGCCAGTCGCTGATCGTCTGCTGGATACAGGACCCGGTCGAGCGGCAGGCTCTGCCAGTCGGACACTATCCGGTGACAGACGGCCTTGAGTTCGCGGCGCTGCATCTTTCATCATCCGGAAGACGGAAGAAGCTGCAGAATCTGCTTGACAGCCGCAATCAGAATATTGAGGATGCGCTTGACCGGCTGGCCGCGACGCGGGTGCAGCTGACCTGCGGAGATGAGGTCGTCAAAGCGCTGCACCGAACATTTCACCGACGAGCCAGCCTCAGTCGGCGAGCTGCCTCGTCAGCACACGGCCGCTTCACTGGGACTGCCGCCAGAGCGTTTTCCGCAGCCAGTCAGCATGGCGTGAAATAGACATCTGCCGCTTTCATGGAACCGGACCCGCTCACTCAGCTTCGTGATGTCATCCTCCCGCCGGAGCCGGGGCTCTGGCCGCCTGCGCCCGGCTGGTGGCTGCTTCTGGTATTGGCGATTATTGGAATGTTCGGTGCGATCTATCTGATCCGCTTGACCTATTGGCGGCTGAGTGAAATGCCGCTGGCCGACAAGATTGACGCTTTGGCTGGACTGCACCCCCAGCAAGCCGTTGTGGAATTGTCCGTGCTGATGCGCCGGATTGCACTGACTGAATTTCCTCGCGGCTCAGTGGCAGGGCTGAGCGGTGAGGCATGGCTTGAGTTTCTGGACGAGACCGGAAATACCGATCAGTTCACCCGCGGTCCGGGCCGCGCTCTGGCAAGCGCGCCTTATTCGGACGTGACTCCGGATCACATCGGCCCGCTGTTTCAAACCTGCCGAAGCTGGGCGCAGACTGTCTCCGATTGAGGTGGACTGATGCTGAAATTTCAGTGGCTTGCGGTATTGCTCGCGTTGCCCCTGCCTTACCTGATTCGGCGGTTCATGCCGAAGCGCGAGTCAAAGCCGCCCTCGCTCAAGATTCCCTTCTTCAGAGAGATCAGCGATCAGGGACTGTCAATCAGCGCTCCGTCGCGCGCAATCATGGGTGCCGCCGTTTTGATTTGGATTGCGCTGGTCTGCGCGGCTGCAAGACCCGTCTGGATCGATGAAAGCGTGCAGGTGCCGATTACCGGGCGCGATCTTCTCATCGCTCTTGACATCTCGGGCAGCATGCAGCAGCAGGATTTTTCAGCTGGCGGACGCTCCAGATTCAGCGCAGTTCAGGAGATCGCCAGCGAATTCGTCGCGCGAAGGGCAGGGGATCGCGTTGGACTGATTCTATTCGGCAGCCAGCCGTATCTCTATGCGCCATTGACGTTTGATCTGAATACGGTTGTGGAGTTCTTGGGTCACGCAAGAGTCGGGTTCGCCGGCCAGCAGACCGCGATCGGCGACACAATCGGACTCGCAGTGAAAGTGCTGCGGGAGCGCTCGGCGGAGAATCGGATTCTGATACTTCTGACGGACGGCGACAACTCAGCCGGATCGATAGAGCCATTGGAAGGCATGCGGCTCGCAGTTGAGCACGGTGTTCGAATCTTTGTCATTGGTATCGGGATCGATCACACTGCAGCCCGATATTCGACTCGCCGCTCGGCAAACGAGCTGCCGCGCATCGCACAGACCACCGGCGGTGTCTACTTCCATGCATCCGATGCCAGGGCGCTTGAGGAGATCTACGCGGTGATCGATGAGTTCGAGCCGATCGAGGCGGATTCTGATGCTCGATTGGTGGTGACCGAACTTTATCCCTGGCCGCTGGCGATCGCGATGCTGCTGGCAGTCCTTGTATTCACACGGCATCTGTATGCGGGCCTTGGCGCTCGATTTGCCGGTGCCAGAGTGGAAAGTGTAGATGCCGTTTGAGTTTGTATTTCTCAGACCCTGGTGGCTGCTGCTGATTCCAGTGGGTTTCGTGCTTGCGTATGCGGTAACCCGAAGACATCGTGACAGCTGGAAGCGGGTTTGCGACAGCGAGCTGTTTGCCCAGCTGACGCTGATCAGCGATCGGATTTCCGAACGGCTGGCCTGGATGCTGATTGCTGCCGGCTGGCTGCTCGCGGTGACTGCCTTGGCCGGACCCGCGTGGGACCGGGACAATTCGACACTCTACCAGAGTGTGGATGCCATGGTCATAGTTTTCGATCTTTCCCGCTCGATGAGTTCAGCTGATCTTCAGCCATCCCGACTCGAAAGGGCCCGCTATAAAGCGTTGGAGGTGCTGGAAGCGCAGCAGGACAAGTCCGTTGGACTGGTGGCGTTTGCCGGAGACGCGTTCGATGTCGCCCCGATTTCAGACGATGCAGGCACCATCGCTCACCTGCTGCAATCGCTGCAGATTCGGATGATGCCGGTGCAGGGCAGTCAGGCGAGCGCAGGTTTGAATCGGGCCCGGCAGCTGCTCTCCAACTCAAGCTACCAGAACGGCGCGGTCGTGCTGTTGACCGATGGCGTTGATGAAGATGTGTATTCGAGTGCGGAGAGACTCAGAGATAGCGGGTATCGGCTTTCAGTCATCGGTGTGGGCACGGAAGCCGGTTCGCCCATCAGCCTGGACAATGGAGATTATCTGAAGAACGCGGCTGGGGAGTTCATCGTAGCTCCAGTCGACCATGAATCTCTGGCGGAGCTGGCAAGGATGGGCGGTGGGCTCTATTCTCTTGTTTCGGAGCCGCTGTCTGAATCAATGCTCAGAACCATCGACTTCGGAAGCGGGAGTCTCGAATCGGCGGGCGATGATGCGTCGGGTGTCGACTGGAATGATCGAGGCCCGTGGTTGCTGCTGGCGCTGCTTCCGCTGGCCGCGCTGATGTTCAGGCGCGGCTGGATTCTGTCTTTGATTGTGCTGCTGCCGTTCAGCCCGCAGCCCTCGCATGCGTTGGAGTGGGAAGATCTGTGGCAGCGATCCGATCAGCAGGCCGCATCAGCAGTTCAGCGCGAGGACTTTGAGCATCCCCGAATCGCGGATCATTCCGACTGGAATGGAATCGCGCTCTACCGTCGGAACAGATTCAGCGAGGCCAGCGCAGAATTCAGCAAGGCAATCGACAAGATCGCAAAGTTCAATTCCGGCAATGCATTGGCCAAGGCGGGTGAATTGCAGGCGGCAATCGAGCAGTATGAGTCCGCGCTTCAGATCGATCCGGAATTCGAGGACGCGCAGTTCAATCTCGAGCTTTTGAAGCAAGCCTTGCAGGAGCAGCAGCGGCAGCAGAACCAGCGAAGCGAATCTCGAGACGATCCGGAAAGCGATCCCGCGGACGCTGGCTCATCGGGCGACAGATCGGAAGAGACTCCTCCGGATGGTGACCGAAGCGACAGTACGGAGCAAGAACCGCGAAATGAGCGCCGGGACGAGGCAAGTCAGCTGGCTCTGGCGGAGAGCAGCACTGAGGAAGAGCAGCAGCTGATGGAGCAGTGGCTGCGGGTCATACCAGATGATCCGGCAGGACTTCTGCGGCGCAGGTTCAGCTTCGAATACCAGCGAAGAAGGCATGCTGAGCAATCGGCGATTGCGTGGTGATTTCCGACAGATGACGCGCTTCATCTTCCATTTGAAAATCTGCGTGGCGGTGATGATGGTGTCCGCACTGTCAGCGCCCTTAGCAGGCGCCGTTGAGGTTTCAGCCACGATTGACCGAAGTCCGGTTTACATTGATGAGACGGTCAATTTGGTGCTGACTGCAGAAGACAGCTCACCTAACACTGCCGCACCTGATCTGGAACCGCTTAAAGGTGACTTTGAAGTGCTGAGTCAATCCACACAGACCAATGTCAGCATCATGAACAATGTTCCGAAGGTCATCAAGAACTGGGTCATTGAACTTCAGCCGAGAAGGCTGGGGGTATTGGAAATTCCGTCACTCAGGATCGCCGGAGAGCAGACTCTTCCCATTCAGCTGGAAGTGCGTGAGTTCGCTGGCAATCAGACCACTGAAGGCGCCGAAATATTTATTGAGGTTGAAGTTTCATCGACGAATCCATACGTTCAGTCACAGGTCAATTTCACAGCCCGTCTTTTCTATTCAATTCCGATTGTCAACGGCGATCTGTCGGCACCGGACGTTCCATTCGCAACGATAGAAGGGCCTCCGCTGGAATCGCGATACAGCTCAAATCGTGGCGGAATCGACTATCGAGTCTTTGAAAGGCGCTATGCTCTCTTTCCTGATCAAAGCGGGTCATTCAGCATTCCACCGATCGAGTTCAAAAGCCTGATTGAACGGATTGACCCGGCAACAAACCTCAGAAGCCATTTCCGGGAACGCTTCACCTCGAACGCAGTGAGGCTTGAGGTTCGAGCGATTCCGCGTTCATATTCCGGTTCAACCTGGCTGCCGGCGCAGGATCTGCAGCTGCTGGATTCTTGGAACGGACAGCCGCCGGATTTTGAATTCGGCAGACCGGAATCCAGGGAAATCTCAGTTGATGCGGTTGGTTTGCGCGCAGTGCAGCTGCCGCTCGCGAAATTCGAGGAGAGCAGCACAGCAAGAATTTACGGCGGAAACAATTCTGAACTCAACACTTCGCCGACAGTTGACTGGATTGTTTCGAGTCGTACGGATGAGTTTGCGATTATCCCGCAGAACGATTGGACTGTTGAGGTTCCGGAGTTTGAGGTGGTGTGGTGGGATGTCAATGAGGACCGGGAGAAAGTTGCTGTATTGCCAGCAATATTGGCGCCGGTCGGTTTGTCTGTCGATCAGCAAGTCAATGCGGACCTTTCGAGTGGTGCGGAACCCGCTGTGTCTGAATTATCTGAAGCGGCGAATGTGGATTCGATGCAAACCTTGTTTTGGAAACTGATCAGCTTGACGCTTCTGGGAATGTGGATCTTGACTGTGCTTCTTTGGTGTCTCAATCGTCAATTGAGGCGGAATCGAATGAACGCACAGCTGAAGTCTGAAGAGCTTCAGCATGAATCAGAGCGCCAGGTCCTTCGAGGAATTCGAAAGGCTTGCAAAGTAGGTGATGCTGCCGAAATTAGTCGAGCGCTGCTCGATTGGGCTGCAATCCGCTGGCAAGATCGACCCCCCAGAAATCTGATCGAAATAGGCAGGCGGATGGATTGTGCTGCGTTGACGGCCGCGTTGGAGAAATTGGACCGAGCTGTTTACTCCGCCGATCGCGGCGCCTGCGATGGGATTTCGATATGGACGAGCCTCAAGAAAGCGTTGGACGCAGAAGCGCCAATCAGGAAAAAGAGGCGATTTCGGTGGTTCAGGTCCCGCGAGCAGGAACTCGAAGAACTATGGCCGGTGTGAATCATCCGCCGGTCGTTCGCGATGCGCGTTGAAAACACAGCGGCTTGACCCTTTGACCAGATCGCAAGCGACGGCTATATTCGCCTTGCTTCCACCGCTTGGATATCCACCGCACTCATTTTTTCAGTATTTTTTCCGAGTTCGCATTTGTGTAGTATGATGAAGCAACAGCGAATGAATTCAGACTCATATACAGCGATGGAGGTGCAGTATGAGGTGTCTTGGAAAGTTAATGTTGGTGATGACCGCAATTTCATTTAGTTTGATCAATACATCAATGGCCGATCAATCTGGTGAGTTCAGTGGAATAGCAAGTGGAGAGCACAATTACGCTTCTTTTCCAGTCAAGAATGGCGCCGCATTCGGCGGTTTATTGTCAGGAACCGTCACTATCACGGCCAGTACCGGCGGCCCATTTGTTGAGGGGTCGAGCTCTCTCATGGAGTGTGTGGTGCTCGGTGTGAGAACTCCGGATGATGTGGATCTGGAGGCCATCTGCTCGGTGTCAAGCTCAGATGAGGATGCCTTTTTCATGGAGTCGACGAGGACCGAAGGGTCTGTTGAAAGCGCTGGCAGCGGTGGAGATGGTTCGTGGATTTTCACAGGCGGAACTGGCAAATATGCTGGTCTATCGGGACGATGTGACTATTCAGTCAAGTATCTGCCCAAAAACAAATTAGTGACAGATTCCACTTGCATGTGGACACAGTCGACTGAGTGACTCAATCAACTGAACTGAAATTCGTCAGAAGAGTTGAATTATTCTTGCAGCCATGAGGGACTCAGAATGGTGCGCTCTAATCAAGTCGCCATTGGTGTTCAGATCGTTTGATTTAGCTCAGTCAATTCGTCGACTGCCCAGAATCTGGAGAGTTTCATCCGAACTCAGCATCAAGTCCGACTTCACCAATTTCGAATTTGACGGCCCGTTTTCGGAATCACAGAGTGCAGGCGGCGGATCATCAAAAAGTAACCTCGCAGTCCGAGGTGTCGCGAACCATGCAACGAATCTGACTCATCAAGGTCTCATGAAGTGAAGTAAGATAAATTCTTGAGAAAAGGAGGACGGAAGGTGAAAGACTATGTTGTGAAATTGAAAGAATCTCAACGTTTGGAACTGTCGAAGATAGTGCGGGAGCGTTCACATTCTGCAGACAAGATCATTAACGCGCTGATTCTATTGAACTGCGATGAAGGAAAGCACAGCATTGAGGAGATTCCTGATGACGTTGTTGCCAAAGTGCTGCAGATCAGTGAGCGCGAGATAAGATTGGTAAGAGAAAGCTTTTTCAAGCGGGGCATGAAGAGTGCGTTAGAAGGTTCAGCTTGCGAACAGAAGTTGAACGTTCACACAACAGAAAATGATGATGCGGTGCCCAGACCTAGAAGCAATTCAGAATTAGGCCCCTTCTTTTCTCGTCCTATTCCGTATAACAGATGGACAATATTGTTCCTCTCTTGATCGTTGAAGCGACTGATCGGCATTTCCGCTGTACGATGTTGATTCTGTAGAAGTCGTCAGCCGCATCTTGCATGGAATTCATTACTCCAGCCGTGCGCTGGCCATTGCATGATAAGCCGGTTCGATCTCGATGCCGATGCTGCTTCGCCCGCATTGCTGGGCGGCCAGCTGGGTTGATGCTGTTCCAGTGAACGGGTCGAAGACCGTATCTCCAACAAAGCTGAACATGCGAATCAGGCGTTCTGCCAGCTCCACTGGAAAAGGCGCCGGATGACCCTTTGCCGAAGCGCCGCGAATATCATTCCAAATTTGCCGGAACCAGCGCGCTTGATCATCCGCGGATATCACGCTGAGCAGGCGCGCGGCGACGCTTGGGCTGCGATAGCCGCCCGGTTTGCGCAGCATGAGGATAAATTCAATGTCGTTCTTGATCACGCCGTTCGGCCCAAAGGGTTTCCCCAGATAGGAGCCGCTGCCGTCCGCCTCAGTCTTCATGTTGCTGATCTTGTGCCAGATGATCGGTGCGAGATTGTCGAACCCAATATCGACGCACTGGAGCTGGATTGAGGCGTGAAGCGGGATCACCATGTGCCGCCCGCTGTTTCGCCGACGGGAAAGGCAAACATCGCCCACCACGCAAACCAACCGCCCGCCGGGGACTAGAGCGTCGAAGCATCCCTGCCAGACCTGCTTGAGGCTGTTCAGAAATTCGTCATAGTCTCCGAGCCGCCCGATCTGACCGACGGCATCGGGATACTCCTTCAATGTCCAGTAGGGTGGGGAGGTTACCACAAGATGAACGGACGATGAGGGCGGCCGTACTTTTCTAGCGTCGCCCAGATCACCTTGTGAGATGTCTCCACACGCGCAAGCAGGTCGCGTATCTGTGCGACAGAAACCGGGTCTTTGGCTAGAGCTGGAATCGCACGTTGATGAAGGTCCGGGCGAATCGCTCTCAGCTCAGGCGTGAGGAGCGACTCCAGTGGCTTATTCACGACCGCACTCTTGCAGCAATGCCGTTGTGGGCATCATCATTATCCATGTGCAAGTCCATTTTATTTTTCTCTGCAGGCATTGTTCGATAGTTTAAACGCCAGTCCCTGAGTCCCTGTTTGATTTTTCTGGATCAAATGATGCCTGTCCGCAGCTAATTTGAAAAATATAAGGCAACATCTGCATTGAAACATAGAATTGCAGGTATTCACTTTGTCAGTCGCATAATTTTTATTACAAAGTGAATTCAATTCGCAACCATCCCTGCAGACTGAGTCACCAGTACCGAGTAGACCGGTATTTTTTTCAAGCTAAGAAGGGTGAGAATGATGTCACAGATCCACTCTTGTTTGCTTTAATAACTCAGATAAATTTATTTAATGTGAAATAATCACTTAAAATAACATTTCATTATGAATATTGTTCTTCAAAATGAATAATGTTGAGAATAAATCACATTAATATGAGAATGCTTCTCAAACGCAGTCAGGAACCGGTATGCTGATTCAATTCACTTTAAGAAACTGGAAATCATTCCGAGATGAAATTACTTTTTCCATGGTTGCAACTCGAGAGAGACAGCATGGAAGTCGACTGTATAGGTCAAAAAAGCACAAATTGCGCGTGCTTCCAGTGGCGGCAATTTTTGGCGGCAATGCCTCGGGCAAAACTAATTTTATAGAAGCTTTGGATTTTGCTAAGTTGTTTGTTGCCGGTGAAATTCAACCCACAGAAACGAATCCTGTCAATGCGTTTCATTTGGAAAAGGGACATGAAGGCAATCCAACATTCATGAAATTTAATTTGTTGATTGGCGATGTCATTTATGAGTTCAGTTTCACCATTGCTCGTGAGGAAGTGACTGAGGAAACACTGAGCATGGTGACCCCAACGAGCGAGAGGTTGCTATATCGGCGGGTGAAAAATGAAATCGAATTTGGCTATGGAGCCAACGATGATCAGGAGAACATCAGTCACCTGATATTCGGGGCCACTCAAAGAAATCAACTGTATTTGACGACATTGAAATTATTCAACTCGGATCAGTATCGGACGATCTATGAGTGGTTTGCACATCAACTTCATGTGGTGAAACCTGACTCTCGACTGGTTTCAACTGAAAATACATTGGAAAGGGCCTGTTCATTGCATGAGTGGATTGACGACAGAATCAGACTGCTTGATACCGGAATTGTACGGATTGATGGGGAAGATGTTCCTGTTGAGCAAATTCCCCAAAGTGAATCTTCCAATTTTCCAAACCGAGTTGCAGATGACGGAACGGTACAGGTCGTGGTTAGTCCAACGAAGCAGAGATATGTGATATCTAAAACAGACGGTCAACTGAATGTGAAGAAACTGGTGGCATACCATCGCTCCTCGGACCGGGGTGAGGTGAAGTTCGATTTGGCTAAAGAATCTAGTGGAACACAGAGAGCGATTGACTTATTGTCTGCTTTTCGGAATCTTCTATCGAAAAACTCTCAGCAGTTGATGGTGTTCGATGAAATTGACAGGAGTCTGCACTCACATCTGATCGCAGAATTGATCGACGAATTCCTGGATTGTTGTACGGAGCGATCAAAGTCTCAGTTGATCCTTACAACTCACAACGTAATGCTATTGGACCAAGCGATGTTTCGCCGGGACGAGCTTTGGGTGACTGAGCGAGATCACACTCAAAATACCAATCTATTTTCCCTTAGCGAGTACAAGGGCATTCGATTCGATAAAGATATTCGTAAATCATATTTGGAAGGTCGTCTCGGCGGCGTTCCGCGCTTGGCATCTAGAGGAACTATTGGAAGTGACAACATTTAAGATGACGAATGCAAGTTCGCTTTTCAAATGGGTCTAAAGCAAGCGCGCAGTCGGCGTCCATATCGGAAACGAGTTGTTGTCGCCACAGAAGGCTCAGTTACTGAACAGCAGTACTTTCACCAACTCAGTCTGCTATGCGTTGAGAAAGCAATTGTCTGTATCAAAAGCGACACCTAACCCAAGTTTAACATCTGATGACCTAAGCTGCTGAAAATAAAAAACAAAAAAATCCCGATGGCACTACAAAGTCGCCTTCGGGGAATATTGTGCAGCCGGCGGGCGTCGGCCGGGAGAGTTCAGATGACAGTCTTCTGCAGGCGCTTGGGCGGCGGTGCGACACCCATGGCCTCGTAGAGCGCGGCCTGATCGGCGTCGGCGCGGGCGGTCTTGCGCAGGTGCAGCGTGCGCCCGTCTTCGCGCTGGAACGAGGTGGTCGTGCGGGTGATTCCGGCCAGCTCCTGGCGGACGGTCGTCCAGCTGTCGTGCCAGCCCCGGCGGTCCCGCATCCGGGTGCGTAGCACGCAGACCGCCTGGTAGGCCAGCACCGAGATCAGCAGATGGCCGTCGGCGCGGCGTTTTTTCTGGTGAAACACGGGCCGCAGGCCCAGCTCCGACTTCAGGCAGCGGAACACCGACTCGACCTGGGTCAGCGTCATGTAGGTGCGCCACAGCGTCTCGGCGTCCCAGGCCAGGATGCTGCTGCGCAGGCAGTAGACCCCCGGGTGCGTGGCCATGGAGCCGTCGGCCGGCTGCCATTCCCATTCTATTTCCCGCACCCGCTCGCCGGCCTCGTCGGTGATGTAGCTGAGCTGGTAGTGGCGCGCCACGCGCGAGTTGCGGGCGCTGAGCCGGCCGACGCGCTTCTCGACCTGCGCCAGTTTGCTGTGCGCCTTCGGCTTTTTCAGGGATTCATTGATCTTTCCAAGGCCCTTCTCGAAGCGCTTGCGGAAGCGGTCGATGATGCCGCTCTCCTTCTCGGCCCGGGCCTCGGAATAGCAGCGCAGATACGCCTCCTGATGGGTGCCGCCGTCGTCGTCCGCCAGCTCGATGACCTCGCGGTAGAAGCGCACCTCGGCGCCGCCGGCGCTCAGCAGCGTCTGCGCCCCGTCGCCGGGCTCGAACTCGCGCCGCTTCTCGCGCGACACCACCAGATGCTGGTAGCCGTTCTGTCTCAGCCACTTGAGATTATCCTCGGTGGCGATGCCGCGGTCCATCACCACCACCGCGCCTCGGGCCGCGCCCAGCTCCGCCAGCATCGCGCCCAGGGTCCTGCACTCGCCGATGTTGCCGGCCAGCACCCGGCTCCTCATGACGAAGCCGGCCGCGTCCACGGCCAGCGCCAGGGTCAGCAGCGGACAGTCGCTGCGCTTCTCCTTGGAGCGGCCGCGCTTCGCCTCCTCCATGCCCCCCATGCGGCCCTCGAAGTAGGTGTTGGTGAGATCGTAGAACGCGATGGTCGGGGTGAGGCCGAACAGCTCGCAGGCGCGCCCGTGCACGTGTTCCTCGATGGCGTCCTGATGCCTCAGAAGCTGGTCCGAGGCGCGGTACAGGCCCATCTCGCTCAGGGCCCCGAAGTCGATGTCCAGCATCTCGCCCAGCGCGCTGGACTTCCTGAGCCACTGGCAGGTCCGGCGCTCCGAGCCCGGCGCCAGCATGCGGGCCGCGATCGAGGCCAGCGCCCAGCATCTCTGGCGGCCGTTGAAGCCGAGTCCGGCGAGCAGCTGCGGCAGCCCCAGCGCCGCCAGGGCCGCCAGCGCGGCGTGCTCGCCGCCGGCGGTGCGCGCGTCGAAATCCTCCGCGGAGTTCACATCCACCGTCTGGTAGTCCTTCTCCCCAGGCTCCTCGGGCGCCTGCCCCTGTCTTTCCAGCAGCCGCTTGGCGATGCGCCGGGCCTCGGACTCGAGCTCAAGATCGGGGCCCGCGAAGCTGAAATGGTGCTGCGCCGACAGCAGCTCCTCAACGCGCTGGCATAAAAGCTTCCATTTTTCTTTTTCAACTCCGAAGCTGGCGCCCAGGTTCAGCAGCGTGCGCTGGCGCACCTTCTCGCCGTCGCGCTCGCTCTGCACCAGCCGGTAGCTGCCGCGCGCCGTGCCGTCCCTGTTGGTGGCGGTCTTGGTCTTTCTGATGAACATGGCCGTTATTTTAAGGCATCGGAGCGAGGAATCAAGACCAATGGTGAAATTGATGGCACTACAATCTGGAAAACCGCAGATTGACCCCGAAACGGGCGGAAAAAGGGTCGGAAATGGATGGAAAAACGGGAATTCCGGCTCGGATCAGGCCGGAATCGCGGTTTTCAAGGTTCGGGCGACTGCGGAAATGTTAAACTTGGGCTAAAGTTCTCCGTATTATGTTCTGAATCGAATGACAGACTACCTCAGAACAAAACCTTTGAAACGAGATGATGAAGCATGGTTGGTTCTGGACAGAAACCATTGGCCTGATGAGCAATTGATTGAATTATGCAACTGGGCAGATGAGGAGAATAATCGAGGTATTGCGATCAGCAATCCATCATTCGAATACTGGTTGCTGCTGCATTTTGAAGATCGTAATGTCTCGTCAGCGCGTGACTGCAAAAGAAGACTGGAGCTTTATCTTCCGAATTACAGAAAACGAATCGACGACGACAACTTTTCGAAAGAGCAAATTATGGAAGCAGTTGAACGCTCCAAAACTCGAGATGATCCGCCATGGAAACATTGGCCAAAGGATTCTGGCTCAACAGTGTACCGAATTGTTGAGAAGCTAATCCATTGACTTGATCTTGATGAATTGCGCTGCTTTTCTTGAAAGTAGGAGAGTTACGTGAGCCTTCGCTGATTTCGAAAAATCTGAAAAATAGCAACAGCGGCGAAACATAGGAATGCTACAAGTGTCCAGCCTGGAATGCTGAGTCCCAAGAACATCCACGATACTTCAACACATTCGCCGGTTCCGCTGACAACTATAGCCAGCGCTTCGAATAGCGGATTCCGAGCAAAAATTGTTCCGATTCCCGGGAAGCACTCTGGAATCTTGTCTGATGGCGCATTCTGCAGCCAGACGTGCCGCGCCGCTGCAGTCGCTCCACCCAGACAGAAAAGCAGTTGAATCACCGAATAAACGATTTTTCCACGTCTCTTCGGGTTGTGGAGAAAAGCGGCAAGACATGCGATTCCCACAAGCACTACCGCGACTCTCTGCACCATGCAGAGAGGGCACGGGTCAAGATACATCACGTACTCCATATAGTACGCGGTCGCAATCAGCCCGACACAGGCTAGAAATACGATGATGTTTGTTGTGCGAAAGTTCAGCATTCGAATCATTTCCAATGATTTGTGAATGTCGGTTCTATGTGACTGAAGCCCTGAATTTCATTCGATCGATCACACGACGGAACAACGACACTAAGTGAATCTCAGCCCGAAGTCGAAACTCTTGATACATGGTGATTTAAGCCTGAAACAGCTCGCCAGCGCATGCCAAACTTCGGCTGCCTCTGGCTTTGCGAATAATAATTAGCCATTTTCCAATCGAAGGCTCGGTTTCCAATAATACAAACCTACCTCAGGCTAAAGTCAACCATGCATCGAAAATCAGCGATATCTTCGAGAATGGCACGCATAGGCTTCAGTCCAGTCACTTATGGCATCTGCTGAATGTAATTTTTCTTTGATTCTGCACCAACGACAAAATTTCCCTGAAACTCGTATAACTCAAGTCCCAATCGCAATGAGCCTCGCCTATATTATGAGGTCGCGACTCAAGTCAGTTTGTTACCAAATCTTGTTTGATATTCTTTCCAATGATACAGTTTCGCGGCTGAATGAAGATTCTCCTGATCAATCCGAACACGAGCAGGTTTGTAACCGATAGGGCAGTTGCGTCAGCACAAGCCGCCGCGTCCACTGGCACTCAAGTTGAAGGTGTGACGGGAATGATTGGCGCGCCAATCATCAACAGCGCGGCGGACTTGGCAGTTGGAGCCTACTCCGCACTTGAGCTGGCGGCAGAACACGCAGATGAATTTGATGCTGTGGGGCTGGCCGTCTCCTTTGACTGCGGATTGGAAGCCGTTCGGGAATTGTTGGACGCGCCTGTTGTTGGCATGGCTGAGGCGTGTGTCCGGCAAGCCCTGAAATTTGGTGATCGATTTGCAGTGGTTTCGTTTGCTGAGCGCACCAAACCACTCTATTCCAAACTGATGCTGAAGTACGCCGATGCGAGCCAGATTGCAGCTGTCAACTGTATTCCCGGACTTCCGGCAGAGGTTCTGCAAGATCCAGTTCAACTTCAATTGCTGGCTGAAGAGGCTGTTGCTGCTACAGTGCGACAGACTGATTGTGACTCGGTCATTCTTCTCGCCACAGCGTTTGCCGGCTTAGTTTCAGACTTGAATTCTGAAAGACCGGTAGTGGATTGTGCCGCGGCACTCATTGGCGTGCTCGAACAGTGCGTTTCCGACCCGAATACCGGTGCGTTGTTCAGCAGTTCTGTATTTCCCGAGCGAAAGTTGATGCAAGGTGTTTCAGAGGAACTTGCTAACTACTATGAAAACTTTCCGGAAGTATGAATTGAATGCGAAGTAGCAACGGTACATTCCAATGGATTGCCACGCTGATTCAGTTGGCGGGCAACAAAGTTGCCAGGGTAAACAACCGCGATTTCATAAATGATTTTGCAACAGCACATTTTGCCTGTCGAAGATACGGACGTTCTATATTTGAGCACATCAATTTTTCCGTCCTGCCTCATAAACATCTTTCAACCGAAAGTCCTCTGCGATTTCCTCGTCAAGTTCCTGACCCCTAAGTGTGAATGACTGCAGGACCAGTTCTTTTAAGTCAGCTTTATGCTGATCAACCATTTCGCGAAGGCTATCTTCAAATTCTTCACGGGTGAATAGTTCGTCCAGATTTACAATAGCCGCGTCCGCAAGAAGCCAAGCACCTACACCTCCGATTGCGCCACAGGCTGGTGCTAACGGCCCACTCCACGCGCATAGAGCTACTCCTGCGCCTGTCCCAGTAAGTACACTGCCGCCATTTAGGACGCGCTTGATTGCCGCTTTGGTTGCGACTTTAACGGCAATTTTTCTTGCTATACCATCTGTGACCGCTTTGAGCTTGTCGGTGCCGAGAGCTCCTGCTGTTCCTGCGACGCGAAAGGCAAGTGTTGCACTGGCAACAGCGTTGTTTAGCACGAGATGTGTCGCCTCTCTCAATACCGCGCCTGGGGTTTCAATCGCTATTGCAGCTTGAATTCCTGCGTTGAGATTGGAAGCGTATGCATCAATATATTTTGTGTCTAGAAATTCCAAATGGTCATCGAGTTTTCGATGAAATTCGTCAAAGAGTCGCTCCTGCATTTGTGTGTCAACTTTTCTTTTCATAACTAAAGCGAACAACTCGCTGTACTCACCCAATACTGAGAAGTGAAAGTCAACATACTCGGGAATCGCTGCATAGACATCTCGGTAGGCATCGGATAGAACAGGGTCAATCTCCGATACGATGATTCGCAGTGCTTCTTTGCTACTGTCACTAAGCACCTGCTCCAGAACCGCGAGATCAAGCTCAACTTCAATGGCCTGTTCTGACTCTATAAGCAACCGGGTACCGACCCAAGCCAGACCGGACATGGCGATTGCCAAGAAAACGAGTTTCCCCCAGAAAGCAAATAAATTAGTCTTAGCTGGTCGAGTAAGGTCGATTTCGAGTTCGGAATTTTCAGGTGGTGGTAGGCTCATCCCTACGTTTTCTCAGTGAAAATCTTGCAAAACTCGCTAGAGATGTGCTTGCCCGAGCCATTACGAAAGCCACAAAGCCCAGATAGATGCTGTATACGACAGGTACCCATCCCCACGCTCTGCCATATTCGACGGTGAACCAGAGTAGCGCTGACTCAATTGCAATGGGTACCACCAAAATCTCAGCAATCCAGCCACGCCTCGGAGGTAAGTATTCCGCAACGCTGAATTGTATCGCCTCCGAGATTTCCAGAGAACGAAACTCGCCTGGAAAGAGTGTGTGGTTCCAATTAATCCAAGCTAGGATTGGTATGAACACAGTGGCGACGACTCCTGCACTTAGCGCGAAGCTCCAACTTTCAGTAACTTCGTAATTCAGGTGATGTTTAAGCCAGAACTCTAAACCAAGTGCCATGCTACTGGATACTACGCACAATAGAACAAGTACAGGCGTAATCGCATCGGTTGCGGCCATAGCTTGGCAAGCAAGAATTGGTATAGCAACGGCAACAAAAATGAGGGAATAGATTCGCGCTCTTATTCCTCCTGTTGCAAACTTTGCCACCCAAGAATCTTCTCGCACGGCTACCTTAAACCATGCATTCAATAGTCTTTTCCTTGGCCGGCAAATCCCAGCGTACAACATAAAGGCCAACGCAACCAAAAATATAGCGGCCCAATCCGTCAGGGGATAGGTTATGCGCCAAAGATACAGCGGAAAAATCAGAAGAAAAATCGATCCGAGCACTATGACCGCACTCAAACCAAGCCGAATTGGTAAAGATCGTTTTTGGACGTGAACCGGTGTGCGGGTTTCAGGCATCAGCGATCTTCCAAGAAACTGATTTTAGGACCCGATGATTTTGAGTACCAGCGGCCCCTACGCGGAACTCAACAGAAAATATTCGTCAATCAATTGGTCCTTGAAAGAATACTGTTGGCGCGCGCTTCGATTTCGCCGCACCGCTCCATTATCGCGTCGAAAGATTCATTTTCATCAAACAGCATTCCATCTTGCATCATAGCTTCATAGTCGTCATTCAGAACTTCACGAAAAGCCCCTCCTGCAGGCACCATTTGCAATTGGCCTGAAACAGCATCCTCGTAGCTAATTCGCTCGCCATTCGCATCCTTATGAGGAAAAAACATCGTCTTGTGACGGGCGACCGCAAGTGCGAGTACTCGGTCAGCGAGTGCATCTTCCGCTATGCCGGCTTTATCCAAACAGGCCAGATCGTACCAGTGTCTCGAGAGTCGTTTCGCTTTGAGCCTCCTTTGGTAGCAAAACACATGCACAGCAGTCGCTTTCTCCCAAAACGTTCTCTCGGCTAGCATGGTGTTCGGCTGCGCCTCAGGAAAACCAAGATCGGGAAGGAATTCTGCCGCGTCGCAGACGACTGGTTTGGTTATGTGTGGTTCGCCGGTCGAGCGTGCACCGAACTCGACGATTACTTTTGGAGGAGCAATCTCTACAATTTCAAAAAGCGGCTGATACTGAACAAAAAGCCGTTCTTCAGAGCACTCCACATGGGCGAAAAATCCCGAGTTCGACAATCCTTCCGCGATAGTCGGAACTGCCTCATCTCTGACCCACTCCGCAAGGCGGTAACGGATTGCGCGCGTCCACCGCTTCTCCTGACTGCGGTTCGGCGGAAGTGCCTCTTCACCGGCTCCAGAAACAAAATCTGGTGCAAACGCTCGAATGTCGTAAGTGACATCCACATCTTCCGAAAAGCGGCGAATTGCATGCCAAACCTTCGATAGCGATGTGCCGCCTTTGAATATGAGGTGATTTGCAAACGGTGATTCAAACAGCACCGCAAGCGTCGCAACGATCCAGATGTCTTTCTCAAGAAAATAGGCTTGTTGATTACTCCTGAGTTCGGCTACTTCAATGACCTCGCGGCGCTCAACATCCGACAAGTTTTGGAATAGAGTCTCAACCATGCGAAATTCGAGCGGTGAGCGGCTCTGCCAACCAGATTGGCATGGTTTCTCGAGCAGCGGCGATCTCGGTTCGTTCCTCGTCGGAAAGCATCGGCAAAACTGCATCCAGCCCATCTTCGATCTCACGCGGTCCAAGCCAGGCCAAAGCGCGAATCACGTCCCCGGTCTTGCGATACGGAGCGATCAGTTGCCAGTGAGGGGCTTGGCGCAGTTCGACGGTGCCTTTACCGAAGTGTAAATTTCGACTGGGTCCGGAAGTGAGCAAGACCATACGAACAGGGTTCTGAGTGGTCAAACCGAGGCGATTCGCTGCGGAGCCTCCGCATGGCACGATTGTCTCCCCCCAGAGCTTCGACAATGATAGAATTGCCAGGCCGATCTCTGGGCCGCGAATTCCAAAGCGGGTTTCTATCGTACGCATGTAGATGCCTCGATAAACCCGAAGGAGCCTTTCTGAGCGGACAAGGCGGGAGAGAGCTTGATAGACCGCCGCCCGCGAGCCAAGATGAAAAAAATCTGCCGGGGCCAGCGGTGTCGCCTCGGGAAGAGTTTCTGCATGTTGCAATATTCGATTGGAAAGACTGCTCATAGCATTCATCTTTGGTGTTTAGGTGCCTATGTCAGAGAGTCGTTCAAAAATCCGCGTTGCTCTGAAAAGCATGATCACTGAACTGAAAGTCTAATCTTCACATCTGTCATATATTCTCGGAACACCAGCGAAGTTAGATTAACCTTCCAGCGTTGAATTATAACCCTTCGCATATTTCGAGCCTGTCGGTCGAATTTTCAGATTTCAGCAACGAAGATTCTCACTGCACGACACGAAAGTCTAGATCGGCCTTATCTCGAATATTTCGAGACTGTGCAATGTGTTCAATAAGGATTGCCAATATCCATCCCCGAATTGTATGAGCGGAACACCTGCGCCAGCCAGTGAATCACTTCGACCATTGTGTTGCGAACCAGCTAGAAAAAGCAGCCGACGCAACCAATGCAATAGCGGATCTTGAATTCAGAATACTTGGAATTTAATTTTGTTTCACTTGCTATAATTTTTCGCCGTGTTGCCCCCAATCCGGCTATGCGGCCAGCACGTCGCCTTTCATTTCATTCTCGCAAGGTTTGGGGCTATTTTGAATTAAACGACAGCTAGAGGAAAAGAATGGCTGACGAACAAGTCGATAAAACGCGCAGGCGGTTTCTGACTGGTGTGACCACCGGTGTCGGCGCGGCCGGCGCCGCCTTGGCCGCGGTGCCTTTCGTTGCCAGCATGACGCCAACCGCCAAAGCCCGAGCAGCCGGCGCGCCCGTTCAGGTTGATATCAGTCAGCTGGAGCCCGGCAAACTCCTTAAATTTGAGTGGCGCGGCAAGCCCGTCTGGATTGTCCGCCGCACCGCCGAAATGCTGGAATCTCTGACCGCAGTTGAAGGAGAGCTCGCCGATCCCGATTCCGATCGGGAGCAGCAGCCGGACTATGCGAAAAACGAGGCGCGATCAATCAATCCCGAAGTTCTGGTTCTGGTCGGACTTTGCACCCATCTTGGGTGCTCGCCCTTGGAAAAACTCAGCCCGGGAGAGTTGGATTCAGAATGGCAAGGCGGTTTTTTCTGCCCCTGCCACGGCTCCAAATTCGATCTGGCCGGCCGTGTCTACAAAGGAGTCCCGGCGCCCACCAATCTTGAAGTTCCGCCGCACCGATTTCTGTCCGAGAATGTGGTCGAAGTTGGCGTTGACACCCAGCCGGAAGATTTGGCGTGATGAGCAGAATTCTCAAATGGTTTGACGACCGCTACCCGATCGTATCGTTCTGGGAAGAGCACCTGTCGAAGTACTACGCGCCGAAAAACTTCAATTTCTGGTATTTCATGGGCTCGCTGGCGCTGGTGGTGCTGGTGATGCAGATTGTCACGGGCATATTTCTCACCATGCACTACAAGCCCGACACCGATCTCGCCTTCGACTCGGTGGAGCACATCATGCGGGATGTGTCATGGGGCTGGCTGATGCGCTACCTGCATTCGACCGGCGCCTCGATGTTTTTCGTGGTCATCTATCTGCACATGTTCCGCGGCCTTCTCTATGGGTCGTACAAGGGACCGCGGGAGCTGCTCTGGATCATCGGCATGGTCATCTATCTCGCGCTGATGGCGGAAGCGTTTTTCGGCTACCTGCTGCCGTGGGGGAATATGTCGTACTGGGGCGCTCAGGTGATCATCTCACTGTTTGGCGCAATCCCATTCATCGGTGAGGGGCTGGCGCAGTGGATTCGCGGTGATTTTGTTGTGTCGGATGCGACGCTGACTCGGTTCTTCGCTTTTCATGTCATATTGGTGCCCTTGATTCTTTGCGGTCTGGTTTTCCTTCACCTGGTGGCCCTGCACAAGACAGGATCGAACAATCCGGATGGCATCGAGATCAAGAAAGACAAAGATGAGTCCGGCATCCCCAAAGATGGCATTCCCTTCCACCCGTACTACACGGTCAAGGACCTGTTCGGTGTCGGAGTTTTTCTTTTCGTATTCTTCGGAATCACTTTCATGGTTCCAGAGGTTTGGGGCTGGTTTCTTGAACGGGCGAATTTCGAGCCGGCCAATGCTCTGCAGACACCGCCGGACATCATTCCGCTCTGGTATCTGACACCGTACTATTCGATTCTGAGGGCTGTGACCTATCCGCTGTTCGGTATCGATGCCAAGCTGTGGGGCGTGATCTCCATGGGGTTTGCGATATTTCTGCTGTTTCTGCTGCCGTGGCTGGACCGCTCTCCAGTCAAGTCCGTTCGCTATCGGGGCTGGATGTTCAAGTCGGCGCTGACAATATTCGTCATCTCGTTTGTGCTGCTGGGATACCTGGGAACGAAGAATCCTGATGCGATCGATCTTTTCCTGTTCAGCAACGTGAGATGGGCGCAGATCTGCTATTTCCTTTACTTTGCTTTCTTTCTGTTGATGCCGATCTATTCGCGGCTTGATCCCGTGAAGCCGGTGCCTGATCGGGTGACGATGAAATGATGATCAGAATTGTTTTTGCAGTGTTGCTGATGGCAGTCGCCGGCAGCGGGCATGCCGCAGGCGGCGGTGACGAGAACCTGGATCCAGTCCACATCAATCTGAAGGATATGGAATCCCTCCAGAAAGGCGCCGCGACGTTTGCGAACTACTGCCTGTCGTGTCACGGCATCAAGTACATGCGCTACAACCGGATGGCAGATGATCTCGGGATGAGTGAAGAGGTGCTGCGCGCCAACTTTCTCTCCCCCAGCCAGAAGCCCGGCGATGTGATGGATGTGAACATGTCCGAAGAAGACGCCAAGCGATGGTTCGGCACCGCGCCGCCGGATTTGAGCCTTGTCGCCCGTTCGCGAAGTCCGGATTGGATCTACACATTCTTGAGAAGCTTTCGAGTTGACGAGACTTCAAACACCGGCTGGGACAATGACCTGTTCGCAGATGTCGCGATGCCACATGTGATGTACAGCGTGCAGGAGAGCACAACCCGCGAGGAATATGACGCAACCGTGAGAGACCTGACCAACTTTCTGGTGTATGTTGCTGAACCCGCGAAACTGGTTCGTTACAACATCGGAATCTGGGTATTGATATTCACGGCGATCTTCACAATCTGCGCCTACTATCTCAAGAAGGAATATTGGAAAGACATCCATTGAGCCTTGAAAAGCAGTCCTGAGCCCTCACATTCTCAAATTAGAACAATCCGACACCCTTCCTGAAGAGGGTTCCCTGAATGAATGATGCCTTTCAGACGCGCCGAGCTGGGATGACGCTCTACTCGACGGCTTCCTGCATTGAAGGCCATGCCTGCCGCATGGTGCTGCATGAGAAGGAAGTCGAATGCGATGTGGAGTATGTCGATCTCTCAAAACACCCCAACTCGATCAATGAGAACAATCCCTACGGCGAGAGTCCGACCCTGATTGACCGCGAGCTCGTGCTCTACGGATCACACATCATCGCGGAATACCTGGATGACCGCCTGCCTCATCCGCCGCTGATGCCGCCGGACCCCGTCAATCGCAGCAAGGTGCGCATGATGATTTACCGGGCCCAGCGGGACTGGCTCGGCAGACTGCGCCAGTATGAGGAGAAGAAACAGAAGCCGCCCAAACCGCTGCGGGATCGGGTGCTGCGCGACCTTTGCGTCATGGCGCAGTATTTCAGCGCGCATCAGTTCTGGCTGGAAGACGAGTTCACCCTGGTCGATTGTTTTCTCGCGCCTCTGCTGTGGCGGCTGCCGTACTACGGAATCGAGCTGCCGACACAGGCCCGGGTGCTGAACACCTACGCGCACCGCCTGTTCAAACGAGTCTCTTTCGCCAAGAGCCTGAGTCCGTTTGAGCGGGAGCTGCAGCCGAACTGAGGCTCAGGTGAATTCCAAAATTCCATACCTGATCGACGCGATTCGATTCTGGTCGATGGACTCCGGATACACGCCGCAGCTGCTAATCAGCGCGGGGCATTCCGGTGTCTCACTGCCCTTTGATCAGATTGAGATTCGAGAAGGCGAAGTGATTCTGAATGTGCATGAGCAGGCGGTCAGTGGATTTGCCTATGAAGACGGCCGCGTTGAATTCAAGACGCGATTTGCCGGCCGGTCTTTCGATGTCTCGATTCCCTTCGATGCGGTGATCGCAGTCTTCACCAGAGAGACTCAGGAAGGTCTTCATCTGCGGGCGCTTGCTGAGGCGGAGTCCAGCATCGCCAGAGGCGAAGATTCTGAAATCGAAGCCGCGCAAGCCGAGAGCCAGCCGATCGCCGCGTCTGGAAAACCACACCTCACATTGGTCAAGTAATTGAATCCGATCCATTCGCAAAGCTCGCCCGCAGAGCGGCCCAGAATTCGAAGCACCACCATTCTGTCAGTTCGAAGGGGCGGCAACGTCGTCTTGGGAGGCGATGGCCAGGTTTCGATGGGCGACACCGTCATCAAGTCGAACACCAAGAAGGTAAGGCGGCTGTATAACGAGCAGGTTCTTGCCGGTTTTGCCGGCAGCACTGCAGATGCGTTCACACTCTTCGAGCGTTTTGAAGGCAAGCTTCAGGAACGCTCGGGCAATCTGCTGCGTGCCGCGATTGAGCTGGCGAAGGACTGGCGGACCGACCGGTTCCTGCGGCGCCTGGAAGCGCTGCTGGTGGTCTGTGATCGAGAGTCATCGCTGATCATTTCAGGCAATGGCGACGTGATCGAACCCGAAGACGGGTTGATGGCAATCGGATCAGGTGGAAACTATGCCAAAGCCGCCGCTCATGCGCTTTTGGAGTCCACCGATCTCGACGCCCGCGAAATCGTCGAGAAAAGCCTCGCGATCGCGGGTAAGATTTGCGTGTATACCAATCAAGTCTTCACAATAGAAGAAATACAGGAGTGAATTCAGTGTCAGAAATGACCATGACCCCCAGGGAAATTGTGCAGGAGCTGGACAAGCACATCATTGGACAGCTCGATGCCAAGCGCGCGGTTGCCAATGCCCTTCGAAACCGATGGCGGCGCATGAACGTGCCCGATGAAGAATTGCGAGTCGAGATCACGCCGAAAAATATTCTCATGATCGGCCCGACAGGTGTGGGCAAAACAGAAATCGCACGCCGGCTGGCCAAGCTGGCGAATGCGCCGTTCATCAAAGTCGAGGCTTCAAAGTTCACGGAAGTCGGCTATGTCGGCCGCGAGGTCGATTCGATCGTGCGCGATCTGCTGGACATGGCGATCAAGCTGGTACGCGAAGATCAGATTGAAAGAGTCAGAGTGGAAGCGGAATCCAGGGCTGAGGAGCGCGTCCTGGATGCGTTGGTTCGTCCGCCCAGATCAAACTCCGACGATGACTACACCGACATCAAGGAAGACGGGCCTGGACGCACCAGAATCAGACAGATGCTCCGCGAAGGTCTGCTCGACAATCAGGAGGTTGAGATTGATCTCGCCTCATCGGTTGGCGTTGAAATATTCGGACCTCCGGGGCTTGAGGAAATGACGAATCAGCTGCAGAGCATGATGCAGAGCATGGGTTCTCAGAGAACACGCACACGCAATATTCCGGTCAAGCAGGCCATGAAGCTGGTGATTGACGAAGAGTCAGATCGACTGATCAATGACGAGGACATCAAGGTGGATGCGATTCGAAGTGTCGAGGAGAATGGCATCGTTTTTCTGGATGAGATAGACAAGATCGTCGGCCGGTCCCACAGTCATGGACCGGATGTGTCGCGAGAGGGAGTGCAGCGCGATCTTCTGCCGCTGATTGAAGGCTCGACCGTCTCTACACGTCACGGCATGGTCAAGTCGGATCACATTCTCTTTATCGCGTCTGGAGCGTTTCAGGTGTCGAAGCCGTCCGATCTCATTCCTGAGCTGCAGGGCCGGCTGCCAATTCGGGTGGAGCTGGACGCGCTGACCACAGAGGATTTTGTACGCATTCTGACAGAGACCGACAGTTCGCTGACTCAGCAGTACACCGAGTTGATGAAGACTGAGGGTCTCAGTCTCACCTTTGAGAAGTCCGGAGTGGATTCGATTGCGGAATACTCCTGGCGGGTGAATGAGTCAACCGAGAATATCGGCGCTCGCCGACTGCATACTGTCATGGAACGCCTGCTGGAGAATGTTTCGTTTGAGGCCGCAGACCGCAGCGGTGAAACTGTGGTTATCGATCAGTCTTTTGTCGATGAAGAGCTGAAAGGGCTGGTAGAGGACGAGGAGCTTTCTCGCTACATTCTCTGAATTCCGGTTCAGACAGCAGTTTCAGTCTGCGAAATGCGATCAGCAGTTGCCGCAATTTCAGACGGCAAATGATTCAGAGGGTCATTCTGAACCCTTCTCATCAATGCACTCGGGGTTGCCATCGTTTGGCAGTGAAATTGGCAGCCCAAGTCGCATCGATCGTCAAATTCAAGTCAGAACAACTCGGTCAGGAATTCCAGCCAGGAGTTTGTTTGAATCTGAGTGGCTTCACGCCTTCCAACTACGACTGGTGAGATCTGCGAGCTTCGCGCTCCCGGTATTCTTTTTCGGCGCGTTCCATCAGTTTGCGTTGGTCTTCGATCGCTTCTCTCATAACCTGTTCAAACACTTTTTTCTTCTCACGCGCGCTTGCGTTTCGAACAAATTCGGCAAACTCATTGACGTACTCGGTTTTCTTTGTGAATTTTCTTCGAACACTTTCGAGCATATCTACAACTTACTCTGCTGAATGAAAAATTCTATGTCTTTTCTGGTAAATTTCTCTGGAATATGGGAGTCAATTTGATCTACACCAGCTCGATATAGTCGATTTGTTCCATCAATATTCTTGAATAATACATCCAAATGAATACGTTTTCCAAAATTTCTTTTCAACCTGTTGGCATTTTCTCTAGCGTTGAAGTATTGATCGATAAACATTTCCGGAGGAATATTTCGACCTTCGACAAGTTCTCTTTGTTTGACAAATCTCCAAGCCTGTTCAGGGCTTTGATAAATATAGTAAATTTGTACTATCCGGTTTCGACTTAACGAGCGTTCGATATTCTCTTTAGATTTTTGAAAATTCGCGAGTGTGCCATCAAGCAAAAAACTTTGAGATTGTTTCAAAACAACATCATGAATTCGATCTACAAGAATCGACACTGCACCTTGAAACAACTTTGAGTTTGCACCTGTGTAGTCATGAATTTCACTGCGGAGTTCGTCTGCATCAATTCGAATAACGTTACTTCGCGGTAAAAACTTTATCAACAAACGTTTTGATGCCTCAGTTTTTCCTGCTCCGGGTGAACCTGCCATAAATGCAGAAATTGGTTCCTTCTCACGCGGATACTTTTCTAAATCAGCAATGCGATGAGCAATTGTTGCTTTGTTTGCTTTGGCAAATTCGATTGCGTTCCGCCTGATTTGATCTTCATTCATTTAAAAAATATAGCGATTGAATCAGTTATTTCAAGAGAAATCCACTGTTTACTACCATGATCTAACTTTACCAATTGGCGACCGAATTGCCGCTGCTCCAATATTGTCGCTGTGGCTCTGAATTTTGTTGAGTCAATATTTTTCATTTACTAGTATTTTTTAATGCTAAAACGAGTGCTACACGGTCTCGCCTTCAAAGCTGAATCGAACAGATGACGTCCAATCCCTCCCCCAAAACTCAGCGGAATTCAAAGTTGTGGTGCAACACTGCGTCAATTTGTTCCGGCAGATACGTAACACATCGATTACCCTTTTCAGATACTTCAAGGCGGTGCAGGAGTAACCCTTCTTTGTCAACGAGAGCGTGATAGGCTGTCTGTAAACATTCGTAGCTGTGAGTTGTAGCAATAATCTGAGTATTGAAATAATCTGCCGCCTCATCGACTGATTGCCAAACTTTCTGCAGAGTGCCATGGTGCAATCCCAATTCAATCTCGTCAACTAGGACCAATCCATTCGGAGATGAGGCGATAGACAGCATTATTTGAACAAACCGGGCCGCTCCTTTACCCAGCATTGCCAAGGGCACAAGTTCAGATAGTCCGATATCAACCAAAATCATCGGCTTACCACTCACAGAATTCAGTTCCATTCTTTTCAACCGCGGCTCCACCGACTTGAGAAACTGAAGAATTCGCTCATCTTGTTTCTGTTCTCGCAACCTTTCTAAGACGTGTGGCATCATCTTGGTGAATGATTGTATTCGCAGGCAGCATTGCCGCATTGAGCGGAGCTGTGTCTGGCTGATCGACGGTGATGTGTTGTCCAGATGTGTTCACATAACTTTGAATTTCAGATTCACCATTTCGTTTGAAGGAAAATAAAAGCGCTGAGCTGATTTGTTGCACTCCAGATGAGAATTGCTGCATTCGCCCAAGTGGAACGCTGATGACAGATGGTCGGATCAAAGACAGCTGCAGCGTCAGCTGACCTTGCTCGCAATGTAAAGCGGTGATTTCTATTTTTCGATTTGAATCCAAATTGGCAAACATCGATTTCCAATATGTTTCGACAAAAGTTTCTTCGAGCTCGGCGATTTGATATTTAGTTGCGCGAAAAACATTCGCATCCAATGCCGCATTCGGATTCCCACATCCTGCCAGGAGAAAAAAGCTTCCAGAAGGCTAGTCTTGCCAGAATGGTTACCTCCTGCAAATAAATTGATTCTGCGAAGTTTCGAGATGTGCAGTACATCAAAAACGCGAAAATTTCGAATGGTAATCGAGTCCAATACACCGCTGTGAATGGAGTGATTTGAATCAAATGACTCATCTACTTCGCTGAACGTGTCTTCATTTCGTGTATTCTGACTAGACATAGCACATTTTCCGTCAAGTAATGGTCTACAGGACAATAGTGTTGAGAGGCGACTCTACTTCAGTTGAACAGAGGTAACCCACCGTACTCACCGTCAAGATATTTCTTATGGAAATTGTCATTTCGCCTGACTCCCTGAACTTGGCTTAGCGGGCAGATTTCAGTTGCTCCGTGTCGGTTTTTTTCACAAAATATGATTTCATCTTTCGTCAAGTCTTTGAGAATTGAAACCGCGTAGCCACTCATCCAAAGCTGTGCATCGTGCCGATTGCGACTGGTATCAAGAAACCAGTTCACAATTTCTGAAACAACCATGGGATGCATTGCCACATCCAGGTCATCTATCACCGCGACCCCGCCGTGATTGAGCACCTCGTTGATCAGTGGATACAGTTTGAACAGCTGCCGCATGCCGAAGCTTTCCTGCATCGGTGACACTGGCTTGCAAAGATTATCGTGGACGAAGCAGCCCCAATTGGTGTCATCGCTATCGTTAATCTCAACCGCACGAATTCCGCAGCCGAGTCGTCTGATATCAGAATTGAACTGCGATAGCAAGCTGGGCTGACTCTGGTAGTAGCGAGAAAGACTGAGCTCGTCAACATCGAGCTTCTGGATGAAGATGTTGCATCGAACCATGCGCATCGAATTCACGATGCTGGCTGCAATCGGGTGTTTCAATTCTGCGAGCGTTGAAATCACACTGGCATTGGGCTTGAGAACCTTTTCGAGAGCCGATCTGTATCCGGCTAAAGAAAAAGACTTTGCCGATTTAATCAGGCCATCTTCCGTTCTTTGGATGGCGCATGTCTTTCGACCGGATTCAGCAGGCCAGTAAAACATAGCCTCTCTCAAGACGCGCTGACCGCCGCCCCCATTGCTGATTTCCAGTTCATAACTGTATGGCCGCATTTTTGGCTGATCGACCAGTTGCGATTCAAAAAAATCCGGCGCTGAAAACCAGACTTTCAGTGAGGTTGGATCTTCAATCGCATGTTGATCGTAAAAGGGTTCGAAAGGCAGCTGATCCACTGGTGCGTGTCCGTGACTTGCATCAACAAACCAAGTTATGAACGACAATGCGCGCAGCACATTGGATTTTCCCGATCCGTTCGCCCCCAATAGAACGATGACTTTCGGCACTCGGTCTTCTGATTCCGACCAGCAACTCGCCACTCGGGCGCTGTCACTCGATACGCGGTTTGACACTCTCAAATCAAGTGCCTGAGTGTTTCGAATCGAATAGAAATTGCCAATCTCAATTTTGTAAATAATCATCAAACTGAAGATAAAGAATTTATGAATATTTATTTTAAGTTATCAAACGACAAAATATTGTCATAATGTCGTTTAAAATAAAATGATCAATTTTTTGATTCCCCGATACCTGGTGAGTTTCGTGCACTCAATGTCAATAAAACCGGCGCTGCATTCATCAACTGTCAAAATCATTCGAACTTTTGATTTTTCCTGAAAAAAATTCCTGCCAGACTTGAAAAAAATTTCCTGATCTCCATATTGTGGGTATCACAACTTGAAACCAAGTTGATTAAACACACAGCAAGAGGTTATTGACTTATGAACTCAATTATTCGCAGCAATGACATCAGGAAATTCAATGACAGCCTGTTCTCTGCCATGGCGCCAAACTGGGATGACTTTTTCCCGAGTGCGGTGCGCGGCAGTTCGCTGAACACTGCCAGTCGAGCGCCGGCAGTCGATGTGAAAGAAACGGACACTGAATATCAGGTAATCGCTGACCTGCCGGGAATCTCAAAGGACAACCTGGAGGTTTCAGTAAAAGATGATGTGTTGAGTTTGACGGTCCGTTCGGAAGACGAGAAATCGGAAGAATCCGAAGGACGCATTATTCGCCAGGAAAGGTATCGGGGAACGTTTCACCGTTCCTTCAGACTCAGCGATCGAGTGGATGACGAGAACATCCAGGCAACTTACAAAGATGGTGTCCTGAGCATTTCGGTTCCCAAGAAAGAGCCGGTGCAGCCCAGGAAAATCGAGGTTGCCGTACACTGACGACAGATTCCATTTTTCCTCCTTATAGTTGATTTGTCGTAATTGAGCGGCTGGTGAATTTAACCCAGCCGCTCTTTTTTTCAGTAAAATCCGAGCAACCTGTCCGTCAACTGGGGCATTTCAACCCATTGGCGCGAAGTCCTGACACAGATCGAACCTGCCATCGTTTGATTTGTGTGCCCGAATATTCAGCACCATGACATCGGAAAACAATCCCAAGACTCAAAGATCGGCAAACATTCTGCTGGAAGGTCTGCCGTACATCCACCAGTTTCACGGTCAGATCTTCGTTATCAAATATGGCGGAAATGCAATGCAGTCGAAAGAGCTGCAGGAGGCTTTCTGTCACGATGTCGTTCTGATGAAAAGCGTCGGCCTGAATCCAGTCGTTGTGCATGGCGGCGGGCCTCAGATCAGCAGGGCGATTGATCAGAAAGGGCTGCGATCGAAATTTGTTCAGGGCCTTCGCATCACAGACCGGCAGACCATGGACATCGTTGAAAATGTTGTGATCAACGATATCAATCGCAATCTGGTTGAGATGATCACCGCCCAGGGCTGGCCAGCATTTGGACTTGGAGCGAAACTCGAAGGCGGTTTGATACGAGCTCGCAAACTCAGCCTCAATGTCGCCGATTGCGAAACTTCCCTGCCGGTTGATTTTGGATTTGTCGGTGAGGTGGAGAGTGTCGCGGCTGCAAAACTGCGACTTGACTCAAACGACAATGCGATACCGGTCATCGCACCGATCGGCATCGATGACGCGGGTCAAAGCTATAACATCAATGCCGATACCGTCGCAGGCGCAGTTGCTGAATCGGTTCGGGCTGAGAAGCTTGTGATCTTGACGAACACACCTGGGATTTTGGGTCGGGATGGAAAGCTGATATCAACTCTGACAGCGGATGAACTGGAGTCTCTGGCGGATCGGCAGATCATCTCGGAAGGCATGCTGCCGAAAGTTCGTTGCGCTCAGCACGCACTTGAGGGCGGGGTGCATACTGTTCAAATTATCGACGGACGCATTCCTCACTCCGCTCTGCTTGAGATTTTTACCGATAAAGGTGTCGGCACCATGATATTCAGCTCGCCGCCCGATTGAAGGGAATCAGTTCAAGGGCGGGGTTGAATTCTCTGCGGTCAGCTGCCGCGCTCTCTGGATGAACCAGATGCCCGCAAACATCGCAACCGCAGCGATCCATACCAGAATCGGCAGCACCTCATCGTGCACATAAGCGCCGATCAGTATTCCAAAAACTGTGGCGGTATAGGAAACTTGGCTTGAGAATAGCGCCCCGGCGATCTTTATCAGATAGTAAAACAGGCAGAACGCGGTTGCCGTCAATGCGCCGTGATAAAGAATCAGGATTGCAATCAGCGGTTCTGCGTTCCACAGCGGGTAGATTGATGCAGAAGTGACAGTTGCGATGCCTAATGCAACTGTCCCTATGCACAGCATTCCCAATGACATATCCAGAGTGTGCAGGGATTCGGGGCGACGGCGCGCGGCGTACACTATATTGATCGCATAAAGTGTCGGAGTCAGGAGTCCGAGCAGAATCGCCCAGACCGGCGCATTCATCTGTTCAACTGACCCCGGCATCAGAATCAGCAGAATGCCGATGAAAGCGCATAGCAGGCCCACGGTCTTCAAAGGATGATATTTCTCCACTTTGACAGCCATTCCTGACACGTAAGTAAGTATGGGTGCGACTGCAATCAGGAGCGCCATCAATCCCGCTGGAATCCAGCTCACGGCAAAGTACATGATTGTTGTTGGCAGGGCAGAGCCGGACAAGCCGCAAACGACGTAAAAGCCAAAATGTCGCGGCGGCAGTCCGCGGCCCAGCAGAAAATTGATGATGATGAGCACGGAGGCCGCAATCGCCAAGATCCAGAATGAGTAACTCAGCGGGTGAACGCCTTGCGCAATGACATACTTGGCGATGCTGGGTACTCCGCCCCACAGCATTCCGAGCAGCAGCAGGATGAATACCGGAATCGCCCGCATCATCCATTTGGATTGCAGCAATGGCGAGTTCATGCCGGTTGGAGTATTGACAAGGGCGAAGAGTTGCGGATTAAGCGGATTTGAGTTGATGTCGTCAAGTCATCGCTCAGCTAGCTCGGATCGCTCTAAATATCTTCTTCAGGGACAAAGACGAGCGCGATTCCATTGCTGCAGTAGCGTTTTCCTGTGGGTTTCGGGCCGTCGTTGAACACATGACCGTGATGTCCGCCGCATCGGGCGCAGTGATATTCTGTGCGCGGCAGAATCAATTTGAAATCGGTGCGTGTTTCAAGGCTGCCTTCGATCGCGGTATGGAAACTCGGCCAGCCGGTGCCGCTGTTGAATTTGCTGCCTGAGTGAAAAAGCGGCAATCCGCAACCCTTGCACTGGTAGATTCCCTCTCGGTGTTCATTGTTGAGTTCACTGCTGAACGGATGTTCAGTGCCTTCGCGGCGCAACACCCGGTACTCAGCGGGTCCCAGGAGCGATTGCCACTCTTGATCGGTTTTCTCTATTTTTTTCATCTTTCTGCCGGATTTGATATACCTGCTCAGCGCATTTCCATTTGAAGATCGAAGCGCAAATTAATCGAACGACGCCTACATCCAGTTATTTGATTTCATTTTGAATTATGAATGTGAATTGGCCGCCTGACATTACTTGAGCATGCGTCCTATTGTAATAAATGCCAGAAAGAAAATTGCCTGCGCCGCGACTGATTCAACTGTTCCCGAAAAGAAATCTGCTGTCATTGTCAAACAGTTTGCAGTGAACTGGTCGAGCCGACCCGGGAATTGCTTTGTGGACTTGTTCCCGAACGATTATTGAGCGAACCAAAATAAGAAAGTCAGCTCATTGTGATTTCAAATAAAATTTCGCCGAATTACACGTTCTGTGGTTGATTCGCAACCTTGCCGCGAGCATCGAATTGAATAATCCATTTGCCCCGCTCGGAGACATGAGCGAACGCGCAAGGGGCGTGACTCTCGTACTGACCGCAGGAGTCTTCTGGAGTTTTGCCGGATTGGCGGTGCGAATGATCGAATTCGCCAACGAATGGCAGATTCTGTTTTTTCGTTCTGTCTGTCTGGTTGCCTTTCTCAGTCTTTATTTCCTGATCGTACGTCGCAAGGAGACCATCCAAGTCTTTCGGGATTGCGGCTGGATCGGCTTTTTCGCCGGTTTGGCTCTTGGACTGGCTTTCTGTGCATGGATTCACGCACTCACCCATACCACGATAGCGAACGCTTTGTTTCTGTTGTCGACATCACCATTTTTCGCGGCATTGTTTGGCTGGTGGATGCTTGGAGAGCGGGTCTCCTCGACGCTGTTTCGGTTTATCGGACTGGCCATATTCGGGGTTGGTGTGATGGTGATCGAAGGCTATCAGTTGGGAACCTTGGTCGGAACCGTCATGGGACTTCTGGCATCCATCGGATTCGGGGTTTTCGCAGTCCTGCTCCGCAAAGGGCGTTCAAACGACTTGGTGCCCGCGGTGTTCTGGGCTGGATTCTGCGCAGCATCGATTTCGGGCGCAATAATTCTGTTGACGCCATCAAGTTTCGAGATCACCAGCTGGGACTTTATGTTCTGTGCACTGATGGGAGTTTTTCAAGTCGGTCTGGGACTCATCATCTTCACGCGCGGCGCGCGTTATCTGCCAGCCGCCGAAATCACGCTGCTGTCCCTGACGGAAATCGTGCTGGGTCCGATCTGGGTCTGGCTGGTCATCGGCGAAGTCCCCGGAATCCTGACTGTCGTGGGCGGCGCGATTGTTCTTCTGTCGATTGCCGGGCAAGCATTTTTCACACTGCGCGCAGCTGCTTGATGAGGTTGAGATGGGCCTGGAAAATCTGGGAGTTACAGAGATTCGAATTTTCCATCTCGTAAAATATTCCTCACTCACAGCAAAATTCGCAGCTGATTCATCTATATTCATACCCATGAGTTGGAGTTGTCTGTCACTTTGAATCTCAAATCATGCTGAACCGAATCTCGAAAACTTGCTTTTTCCCCTATCACCCGGCAGTGAGGTTCTGAAGATGGCCTGGTGGGGGCGCGCAATTGGCGGTACGCTCGGAGCGTTTATCGGCGGCCCGATCGGAGCCGTGCTGGGCTATGTTGCAGGCGGATTCTTCGACAAGGGCCTGAAGCAGAATCTGGACGGTGAGTTCACCGCCAATGAGCGTCGTCAGACAACGTTCTACGCCGCAACGTTCTCAGTGCTCGGCTACATTGCCAAACTGGACGGCTATGTCAGTCCGAGTGAGATACAGTTTGCCGAGCACATCATGAGGCAGATGTCACTGAACGCAGATCAGCGCAAAGTCGCTGTCGAGCTGTTCCGAGCCGGAAAAATCGATGATTTCGAGGTGGAGCCGGTTCTCAAGCAGTTCGCCAGAGAATGCGGCAATCGGCGCAGTGTCAAACGGGTGTTTGTCGAAATCCAGATCGCCGGAGCGATGTCAGATGGAAGTCTGGACGAGGTGGAACTGGACGCGCTCGTTCACATCGCTCAGGCGCTGGGATTCAGTCGAAGCCAGTTCAACGACATTCTGCAGAGCATATCCAGCCATGAGGAAGCGGTGTCGGGCAAACCGCGAAAATCGCTCGCTGAAGATTACAAGCTGCTCGGGCTGGCGGAAAGCGCCAGTCGCGATGAAGTCAAGCGGGCCTACCGCCGCAAAATGAGTCAGTATCACCCGGACAAGCTGGTATCGAAGGGATTGCCGGATGAGATGATTGAGATCGCGACCGAGCGAACCAAACAGTTTCGCGCGGCTTATGAAAGAATTCAGGAGAGCATCAATGCGCGTACCGCGGCTCACTAGCCGGGACGAAGGCTGAGCGTCACTTCTTTCGCTCCAAATTCACAAAATCATTAAGGAGATAACAATGCCAAAGGCAATGCGAGTCTACGAGACTGGAGAGCCGTCTGTCATGCAGTGGGAGGATGCTGAGCTCGGCAGTCCCGGCAGCGGGGAGGTTCGAATCCGTCATACTGCTGTCGGTTTGAATTTCATCGATGTCTACTTTCGGACCGGTGTGTATCCGCCGCCTGGTTTTCCGTTCGTTCCGGGACTTGAAGGCGCCGGAGTGGTGGAAGAAGTCGGCGCGGATGTCACTGATCTTTCGGCAGGCGATCGAATTGCCTACGCGTCACCGCCGCTTGGCGCCTATGCTGAAGAGCGGCTTATGCCAGCTGATCGCCTGGTCAGGATTCCAGATCAGATTGACGATGTGACTGCAGCCGCGATGATGCTCAAAGGAATGACCGTTCAATACCTGCTGCGCCAGACTTACAAAGTGCGGTCAGGCGACACCATTCTGTTTCATGCGGCGGCCGGCGGAGTGGGTCTCATTGCCTGTCAATGGGCCAGCCATCTGGGCGCGACTGTCATTGGAACGGTCAGCACCGATGAGAAAGCTGAACTGGCGAAAGCGCATGGCTGCGCTCATCCGATCATCTATACCCGGGAGAACTTCACCGAGCGCGTTCGGGAGATCACTGATGGCAAAGGTGTGCCGGTGGTTTACGACTCGGTTGGTGTCTCCACTTTTGAAGGCTCGCTCGATTGCCTGAGTCCAAGGGGGATGATGGTGAGTTTCGGTCAGTCTTCAGGAGCAATCGAAAACTTCAATCCCGGAATCCTGAGCGCCAAAGGCTCGCTGTATCTGACCCGTCCGACTCTGATGACCTACACAGCGGAGCGCGACGCTCTGGCTGCCATGTCAGATGAGCTCTCATCGATGGTCACATCAGGCGCAGTCACCATTCCGATCAACCAGCGCTATGCTCTGGCCGATGCGGTTCAGGCGCACACTGAACTTGAATCTCGAAAGACGCAGGGTGCGACAGTATTCGAGGTCTGATGCGGTGCTCAATTCAGGCCGTGAAATGACAGAACGTCAACCATGTCGCCCGGGTTTGCAGTCGCGGCCTCGTCGTCCAGAATGACAAAGCAGTTGGCTTGGGACATGCTGCTCAGCAGTCCCGAGCCTTGCTGTCCGGTGCTGGAAACGACCGGTTCTCCCTGTTCGTCGCGACTCAGTATCGCCCGGTAAACTTCAGTTCGATTGGGTTTCTTTCTGAAGGACGTGATGGCGCGGGCCTTGACGACCGGCGCGGGGTGAAGATCGCGCTCACCCATCAGCTTTCGAAGCGCTGGCTGAACCAGGCGGAAGTAGGTCACCATCACCGCAACAGGATTGCCCGGCAGGCCGAAAAAGTACGTAGCCGAAATTCTGCCGAACGCAAACGGCCGCCCGGGTCGAATCGCAATCCGCCAAAGATCAATCTGGCCGAGTTGCTCAAGCGCAGTAATGACATAATCGGCGCTGCCCGTGGACACTCCCCCGGAGGTTACAATCAGATCAGCTTGTCTGCTGGCCTGTGAAAGCGCCTCGAGAGTCTTGTCCTGATCGTCGGGAATCACACCGAGATTGATGACATCGGTCCCGGAATTCTGCAGCAGCCCCATCAGCACATATCGGTTGCTGTCGTAAATTGAGCCCGCCGGCAGCGGCTCTCCGGCATTCTTGAGCTCGTCGCCGGTGGAGAATACCGCGGCGACTGGCTTTCTCAGCACTTCTACCCGCCCGATGCCCGTTGATGCCAGCACACCCAGTTCCGCGGGTCCCAGTTTAGCGCCGGCTTCAACGGTGACCGCGCCGCGGGTCAGGTCTTCGCCCGCAAGCCTGACATTGGCCCGCGGTTTGTGTCCGGCGGCGATCATCGCCTGATCGTCCTTCACTTCGACATCTTCCTGAATGACTACGGTATCTGTACCTTCGGGCATCATCGCTCCAGTTGTGACTCGAACGGTCTGGTTTGCCAAGCAAGTTCCATGCCACGGCCTGCCTGCCAGCGCCTCGCCGATAATCGCAAATGACTGCTTCCCATTCGCAGGCAGTGCGTTTCCAGCGACGGCATAACCATCCATAGCCGAATTGGCGTGCGGCGGAACGTCAATGGAGGAGGTGGCAGGGTGCGCGAGCACCCGTCCAAGCGCACTCGGCAAAGCCACGACTTCAGTCCCAGTCAGCGGATTGATCTGATCGAAAACGCGCTGTTCAGCTTCCGCAATCGGAACCAGTCCTGCTCTGGGGTCGAAGCAGTCATTCAGAATTTTGGATGGCCGGTTCAATCTGGGTCAATCGGTGATGTCGGGCAATTCGCGAGGACTTCGCGCGAATTGATTGTTTCGAGCAGAATCTGTCTGCCAGTTAATTCGCTTAAAATTGTAACCAAATATCAACAGCAAAGGATTCCAGTATGAATGAAGATGTATTCAACTTGCAGATTCGCAAATTCCTGAAAAAAGTCGGCATCCAGTCGCAGCGGCAGATTGAGGCGGCGGTGCGAAACGCCATTGAATCCGGCCAGCTTTCAGGTTCTGAAAAACTCACCGCGAAGGTTCAGCTCACCGTCGGCGAAGTCGGTGTGGATTACACTATTGAAGACACGATCGCGCTCGAATAATTCTATCAGCCTCAATAGAGTTCCACTGCGTATTCACTCAGCGGGAGAATCTGATCAATCAGCTTTCTTTCCAGCAGGAACTCAGCAAATCGCTGGTAGCGGGCTTGATCAAGCGCTCCCGGCCGAAGGGCAAACCGGACGAGGGTGTCGCGCCAGGCGCGGCGGTTCAGCTCGTCATCCAGCTGACGGTCATGGCTGATAAAGTCGTTCCATGCCTGCTCCGGGTGATTGATCATATACTGCACGCCCCTTTCCAATGCATCGATAAAACTTCGCATGCGCGGGTCCTCAACACTGTCGCGATGGGTCACGATGATGAGTTCATCGTACGCGGGAACGCCTTCCTCTTCAATGAAAAAAGCGCGTCCCGGGACACCATGAATGTCCATCTGATTGATCTCGAAGTTCCGAAAGGCGCCGATGACAGCGTCAACCTGCTTGGACATCAGTGCGGGGGATAGTGAAAAATTAACATTGACCAGGGTTACGTCATCCATTGACAGCCCGTTCGCCTCAAGCACGGCGCCCAGCAGCGCGTCTTCAAATCCGGCGACGGAGTAGCCGATTTTCCGGCCTTTCATATCAGTGATTGATTTGATATCAGAATCGGCCAGCACCACAATGCAATTGAGGGGCGTCGCAACCAATGTGCCGATTCTGACCAGCGGCAATCCCTGGTCGACCTGCAGATGAAGCTGCGGCTGATACGAAATCGCGACCTCCGCTTTTTTTGCCGCGACCAGCTTGGGCGGATCGTTCGGATTCGCCGGGGCAATCAGCTCGACTTCCAGCCCAGCTTCCTCAAAATAGCCTTGCGCTTCAGCAACATAAAGCGGTCCGTGGTCTGGGTTGACATACCAGTCAAGCAGAACTGTGAACTTGTCATCAGCGAAACTGCCATTGACGGAGAGTAGGAATGTGAGCAGAGTGCAAGCAATTGTTTTTTTCATGGCTGTTTCAAGATGCCTCCAAGCGGGTTTCTGATTGCCAGAACACGGTTCGTCTGACCAGATAGTCAATGCTGAAATAAAGAAAGATCGCGAACGCCGCCAGGACCAGCAAAGCGGCGAACATCAAGTCCACTTCAGCGCGGGCATTGGCGTGAAGCATCAGATAGCCGAGTCCGGTGCTGGAGCCCACCCATTCCCCAACCACTGCTCCGATGGGTGCGATCGCCGCTGCAATCCGAAGACCCGAACCCAGCGACGGCAGGGCCGCCGGCAGTCGGATGTACTTGAGCGCTGTGTGGTTTGATGCGCCCATGATTCTGCAAAGATTTATCCAGCCGGAGTCTGTGCTTCTCAAACCATCGTAAAGCGCAGCGGTTACTGGAAAATAAATGATGAGTGTGGCCATCGCGATTTTCGATCCCATGCCAAACCCAAGCCAAAGCATCAAGACCGGCGCTATGGCGAACACGGGCAGGGCCTGACTGGCGACCAGCACCGGCAGAAACCAGCTGCGCACCGGCTGAAAGCGCAGCATTGCCCAGGCGCTGGCGGCCCCGATCAGACATCCCAAAATCAGTCCAAGAACAATCTCAACGATGGTTACACCGGCATGCGCGAGAATTTCATCGAAGTGAGTGACGAGGGCCAGTCCAACAGCGTATGGCGGTGGCAGTATGAATGGAGGCGCCTGAGTCAGCCAGACAATCAGCTGCCACAAGATGATGAATGCCACAAGAATAATGGCGAACTTACGCAGCATGGCCTTTCATCTCGGGATGATTCAGCTGATGCATCAGCTGGGTGTACGATTCCCCCATTCGGCTGTCTGCCAGCTGCCGCGGCGGATTTCCAGGCGGTGTGACCGGACTTGCGACGCGGGCCGGTCGTCCATCCAGAACATAGATCAGGTTCGCCATTCGCAGCGCCTCAAGAGGGTCATGCGTAACCAGCAGGGTTGTTTTTTCAGCCAGCAGGCGGCTGGCCAGGCCCTGAAGCTGAAAGCGGGTGCTGGCATCCAGTCCCGAAAACGGCTCGTCAAGCAGGTTCACCGGCCGTTCCTCTGCCAGAGTGCGGGCGAGCGCCACTCTTTGCCGCATCCCACCGGAGAGCTCGTGCGGATATCGATGCTCAACATCTTCCAGCTCAACATCCTTCAGGAGCTGTCGGGCGGTTTCCTTGTGCTGCTTGGTGCGATTGCCGCGCAGCAGGGCGCCGAGCGTGATGTTGTCGATGATTTTCAGCCACGGCAGCAGCAGGTCCTGCTGCGCCATCCAGGCAATTCGTCCGTTCAGCGGTTTCCTGTCATCCGCAGCCACCGATCCCCGTGCGATGGTTGAAGGCAAAAGTCCAGCGATGAAATGCAGCAGTGTGGACTTTCCCGAGCCGCTTCTGCCAAGCAGGCATACCAGCTTGCCTGACTCCAGCTCCAGAGAGAAGTCATCAAAGATCTGGTCTTCACCATAGCTCATGCTGAGTTTGATCGCGACCGAAGTCATTGAGGCGCGCCTAGCTTGCCCGAGCTCTCAAGAAGGGCAGGCTGGAAACCCTGGACCACTCGATCTGGGTGTTTCGGGTCTGACGAAAGGATTCGACGATTCTTGCTGTGATGTCATCTGTTTCAGCAAGCTCATCCAGCACTTCTGCAGATGCATCTCTTGCGGCAGCAAGAACATCATCCGGGAATTGGCGGACCTGCACGCCATGCTCGTCAACCAGTTTGGCGAGAGCGGTGGGGTTGGCCCAGTCGATCTCGGTCAGCGCATAGGAATGCTCAGCCAGACAGGCCGATTCGATGACTGTCTGCATCTCGCGGGACAAGCTGTCCCAAAGCTCAAGATTGATCAGGAACTCAGCCGCACCATTGGGTTCGTGAAATCCGGGGCCGTAGTAATAGGGGGTGCTTTTGTAAAATCCCATGGCGAGATCTGACCAGGGTCCCAGCCATTCGGCGGCGTCAACCACACCCGAGTGCAGAGAGGTCGCGATATCGGGCGGTGGAATGTTGACCGCGACTGCACCGAGACGGCGCATGACTTCGCCGCCGAGTCCGGGCATTCGGTACTTGAGCCCCTGCAGGTCTTCCAGCGAGCGAATTTCCTTTCTGAACCAGCCGCCCATTCCGATGCTGGTATTCGAAGCCAGAAATGGTTTGACACCGAAGGGCGCGTAGAGCTCGTCCCACAATGCCTGCCCGCCGTTGTGATAGATCCAGACCATGTGCTCCTGCGGTGTAAGGCCGAAAGGAACTGCGGTGAAAAAAGCGCTGGCGCGCATCTTTCCCTGCCAGAAAAATGAAGCGGTATGCCCCAAGTCCGCCGTACCCGCACCGACGGCATCCAGCACCTCGAACGGCGATACCAGCTCGTTCGCGCCGAAGATCGCAATTCTCAGCTGACCGCCGCTCAGTTGCTCGATTCGATGTGCCAGACGCGCTGCCGTCGCACCGGTACCCGGGCTGTTCTTGATCCAGGACATCGTCATGCGCAGTTCTCGCGAATCGGCTCCAAAAGCAGGTGTGAGTGCAAGTGCCGGAGCACCCGCGCCTGCAGCTTTAAGAAAATTTCGTCTTTTCATTTGACGCTCTCCTGGTCCCAAAACCCATGAAAATGATGAACCGGGCCATGTCCCGACCCGATATTCATTCGGTCAGCGCCTTCTATTGCCGCGCTGATGTAGTCTTTTGCAAGCTTGACAGAAAGGTTCAATCCTTTTTTTCTTGCCAGGAACGCGCACACTGCCGAAGACAAGGTGCAGCCCGTTCCGTGCGTATTCTGAGTGTTGAATCTGGCGTTGGACAATAACGTCGCGTTGTTGCCATCGTGGAAGGTGTCAGTGCTCTCCGAGCTTGCCTGATTGTGTCCGCCTTTGAGAAGCACCGAGCCGCAGCCGAGTGACAGTAGACGCTCTGCGGCCGCGGTCATGTTTGACGCAACATACTCAGGCTTGCGCCGCAGCAGCCGCGCGGCCTCGGGAATATTCGGCGTGATGATCGAGGACATCGGAATCAATACCGACTTGAGTGCTTCGATCGCCTCATCCTGAAGCAGCGGATCACCGCTCTTCGCGATCATGACAGGATCAAGCACAATGTGGCCGATCTGGTGCTGATTGAGCGAATTGGCGACGGCTTCGATGATTTCAGTCCGGTGCAGCATGCCGATCTTGACCGCGCTGACATTCAGATCAGAGGCGACGGTGTCAATCTGCTGGACGATGAACTTGGGCGGCACTTCAAAGATCGCATCAACGCCTCGGGTGTTCTGCGCGGTCAGTGCGGTGATCACACTGGCGCCGTAAACACCCAATGCCGAAAAGGTCTTGAGATCAGCTTGAATTCCGGCGCCGCCGCCGCTGTCGGAGCCTGCCATCGTTAAGGCAATCGGAGGGTAATTCATTGTGTCAGACTTTATCTTTGCTGAATTGATTGATCGTCATTCTGAATTCGCGCGCGGTCGATTGCGGATCGCTGGATTCACAGATCGCTGAAACCACTGCAATCCCGTCCACTCCGGTTGCAAGCACCGAATTCAGGTTGGTCAGATTGATGCCGCTGATCGCGACAATCGGACATCCTGTGCCCCTCGATTTCAATTCTGCAACTATCGCAGCCAATGTCCTGAGTCCAATGGGCGGGTCCGGGTTGTGCTTGCTTCGAGTCGCAAAAACACCGCCGACGCTGATGTAACTCAACTCTTCAAGCGGCGCACGTTTTGCTTCGTTGAGAGACCGCACCGTCAGACCGATTCGGGCTTCAGAGCCTAAAGATTGGCGAGCCGCATGAACTGTGGCATCGTCCTGTCCAAGATGCAGGCAGCGCACACCCGTTGCAGCGGCAACTTCAATTCGATCGTTGACAAATACCGGCACTTGAAAAAGCTGAAGTTCGTCAGCAACTTCGGTCACGAGTTCTGTGTAGTCCCGATCGCTCATGAACTTGGATCTGACCTGCACTGCCGAGACGCCGCCGGATACCGCTTTTGTTGCGAGGTCGACTGGGTTTTCGTATCGGCACTGTTCCGGATTGATGACCAGATACAGCGAAGGGTCGAAGTTCCAATGCGGCGACTCCTGAAGCGGCGGTTCCTGTTGGATTTGAATCGAATTCAATTCACTGCTCACTCAAACAGTCCATGAATGACACGAAAAAGGTTCCAGGCCCTTTCGCCTGTTCTGCGGCCCGCTTACCGTTTGTGCCATACAGGATAAGCGTATTCTGCGAAGCTTGAAAGGGGTCGTCGAATGCCGTCAGCATGGCCGCGATCAACGCTGACAGAGTGCAGCCCATTCCGGATACCTGAGCCATCCACGGGTGTCCGGTTCCCCTCAACCTGCTTCCTCTCTTGATCGAATCCACCCAATCCACCTCTCCTGTGGAAACCAATACCACGTTGTGAGCTCTGCAAAATTCAGTTTTATCTTTATCGAAATGCTTGCAAAGCGACGCTATTTCAGCGTGGTTGCCGCGTATGACAGCAGGGTGATGGTCAAGTAGCTCCTCACAGAATTTCAGCCGCTCTTTCGATCGGTCGATCAGCGTCGTGTCCAGCACCCAAGGAATGCGTTTCTGTTCAGCGCAATTTGCTGCGATTCGAATTGCGCGGCGCTTGTTGTTGGTGAGCATGCCGAGATTGATGCTGAGTGAGTCTGCCGATTCGGTGAAAGAGGACACTTCGGAGGGATCGCTCGTCATGGACGGCTTCGCGCCGACAGCCAGCAGAGCATTGGCAGCCATCGCGGCTGCGACTTCGTTGACAATGCAGTGCACTTTGGGTTGCGCGCGCAGATTGTCCACAAAGGAGCCGATGGACTCCACATCCTCCTTGTAGAACTTATATCTCTTGTCGAATTTCACTCGCGCACAGCCGCAAAACAATTCGGCGAGGGAGCAAGGATGGAAAGTTTAAAGACTTCAGATGCATCCTGATTCCCTACGCCAGCACTACCTGGATCAGGTTCAACGGGTTGGCAATCTCCAACTTCTCAGCCCCAATGGGGCACCCCGTCAAGATGTGCTCTTTATTGTAGCATCTCGAAAACTTTTGTTGAAGTTTCAGACTTGTATAACTTGCCCGAGTTTACCGAATTCAGCGAAATCACTGCGGAACAGCTCACTTTTTTTGAGGTTGCATCAGGTTTGTTGGTTTCACTGGCGCTTGGCGTTCGCAACATTCCTCCGGTGGTGGATATTACTCTCTCTTGATGGCTTTTTCGGGGCTTCCTTCATTGCCATATGCTGTTCCCTATACCCATGTTGGGGGTGTTCTTTCAACTTAGATTCAATTCCAATTGGAATTGGAGAATCTTGCGCAAGGGTGAGGCTGCTGTCCCACGTTTCACTCGTATAGTGATCTTGCACTGAATCAGCATTTGAAACTGTGGGACTCAATCGGAGCCCTAAAGCCTTCAAGACGCTGAGTACGTAAGCGAATCCGGGATTTCCTTCTGGTGACAGCGCTTTGTACAAACTCTCCCTGCCCAATCCGGTTTCAGCAGCGATGGCAGTCATTCCTTTAGACCTGGCAATATCACCGAGTGTTGCTGCAATTAGATTTGGATCGCCGTCCTCGAATACCGCTTCCAGATAAAGAGCTATATCTTGTGGTGTTTTCAAGTAATCGACCACGTCCCATGGACTCATCTCTAATTCTCTGTCCATTTTTTCGGTCTGAATTTTATTTTTCATATTTCGCCATCAAGAATTTCTTTGCAAAAGCTTTGACCTTATCGATGCCCGCATTCTGTGCTTTCTTGGAACCACCTTGAAGCAGCGCAATTGCATGCTCGCCTTTGCAAATAAAATCGCGGTGGCAGTGGGGTCTGTAGTTCAGTTGAAGTTCGTATGAACCCCCATCTACCTGCCGACAGTTTCCCAGGTTGCCTGGAATTAGTTGCTTGATGCGAGCACAGATTCGAACTTTTGCTCCTGAGTCGAAAAGCCTCTGAAACCATTTTTTGGTATGCTGCAGACTTCAGAACATCCATTTCGAATATTGTATCCTGCAAGATACAAATGCAAAAGAGGTTGTTCTGATTCAACCAAAAAGAGAATTTTGGACGAATTCAGATAAGCAAGCAGTTTCGCGTCAGCACGCATTCGGATGGTCAGGAAGAATACATCTCCCTGGCTTCGTTGATTCTGAGCAATCCTTTGATATTCCGGTAAATGAACCAGACAACAACTGCGCCTGCCGCTCCGAAGAAGAGGAGAAGAAACGCGTCAGTGATCAAGAACAACAGGCTGAGCATGCACCACAGCAGGGCGAACCAGAATGACCTGATCTGCCATCGAAAATGGGAATCAAGCCACGTGTTGCGGGCATCACCGAGTTTGACGTGGGCAATGATCAGTGCGATGACAATGGTAATTCCGGTCAGCAGAAATCCAGCGAGATTCAGCACGTAGACTGCAATTGCAACCCTCTTCAAGGCGATTTCCTGATCCATGTCTCACCAAATTCATTGCGTTCTTTCTGACGACTTCCCGACGGCCGATTCACCCGTTTATTTGATCTCGTCAAAACACTTCACTGGGCGCAGCGCGATTGCTTTGCAGTGTGCTGGGCTTGGTGACGGCCGGGAATTGAAAATCAAGTCTTGAGAGTCAGGTCAGATGATGAAGTCAAAACTGCCGCGCCAGCCGGTGTCGGTGCGTTTCAGATCCATGACAAGACTGCTCTTGAATATCCAATCCGAAGAGTTTTCCTGCGCCCGGTCTGGAAAGTAAAGCTGAGTGGTCAGGACGCGCGTGCCCGGGCCTTGAACCTTGACATGAATATGCTCGGTTCGGCCAGTGTAGTCGCCCGGCCGAATCGTGGTGAATCGATAGCTTCCAGCTGAGTCTGTGAATTGGTGACCGCGGTAGCGGTAGCCTCTGTTGTCGTACCGTCCGGTCTCGTCGCAGTGCCAGATATCGACAACCGCGCCGGCGATCGGCCGACAGTCCGAATCCAAAACCAGTCCCTCAAGCACCAATGAATCGGCATTGGCTCCCGGTTCGATCAGGTTGGCGCGGCGGGGTGTCGACGGTGTGTAAAACGGGCCTGCGGTTGTGGAGCGCGTTCCCGCTGTGCAGGAGGCGGGCGGCTGGAGTCCGAGCTCGCGGTCGGCTGCCGGACCGGTGAAATCATAGCCAAGCGATGCGCTGTATGCGCGGCCAGCTAAAGGAGCGACAACACAAGCGGCACCGAAACCTTTCAGCACTCGACGCCGGTTCATAAGATTTCCTGCCATGTCAGCAATACCGAATCACCAAAGATTTGGCGAAAGAGTCATCTTGATCAGCTAATCAGAGATCCACTCAATGAATTCTATCAGATTCTTGAGATCAAATTGATCAGCTGTTGGAAAACGATATTGCCGGGGCGGTGTTGGATCGGCCCCCAACCAAATTCTGAACGTTCTGGTTGAGTTTCTGTTCAAGCAGGCATTTGACGGTTTCAGCGCAAATTCCGCAGCTGGTCGAGACCTTCAGTTCCTTTTGCAGCGCCTCAAAGGTGCAGATGCCTCTATCGATTGCACCGTTGATATGCCTGTCTGAAATACAATTGCAAATACAGACGATCAAAACAATTTCGCTCCGCACTCCGGTTTTGCGAATGATTATCGTTTGCATTATAATCTTTCCTGACTGAATCCAAATAGATTTTTCCTAGCGCAAAGGAATTTTCCGTGAAAGGCAATCTGACGGTCATCCAAGAACTCAATCAGTGTCTGAAATTTCAGCTGACAGTGATCAATCAGCTGTTCCTGCATTCGCGAATTGCGAGAATCTGGGGGCTGAACGGCTTGGCCGACATGCATTACAAGACCTCGATCGCTGCGATGAACGCCGCGGACAGTCTGATTGACCGAATCCTGTTTCTCGGTGGCCTGCCGAATCTTCAGAAACTGGGAAAACTGCTGATCGGTGAGGATGTAGAGGAGATTCTGGGCTGTGATCTGTCGCTGATGACCGCGACCAGACAGCAGTTTCAGAATGCGGTCGCGATCTGTGAATCCAATCTGGACTACGAGAGCCGGTCGATACTGATGGCTCAGCTGGATGCGGCTGAGGAGCACATCGACTGGCTGGAGTCGCAGCAGTGGCTGATCGAGTCCATGGGCATTGAAAACTACACGCAGTCTCAGATAGGAGGTGAGGCACAATGAAAGGCGCGCCGGAAATTCTGGAGAAGCTTCAGAATCTTTTGAATTACGAGCTGTCGGCCAGAGATCAGTACTTCGCGCACTCGCGCATGTACCAGGACTGGGGGCTGACCAAGCTCTTTGCCCAGATGAGCCATGAGATGGAAGAGGAGCAGCAGCATGCGGACGCCATCATCGACCGGATGCTGTTTCTTGAGGGCGATCCGGATCTGTCGCAGAGAGACGACCCCAAGGTTGGTGGCAATGTCCGGGAGATGCTGGAGAATGACCTGGAAGCGGAGTTCGCGGTGGCCGAGCTTCTGAAGGACACGATGAAGACCTGCGAGGATCTGAATGACTTCGAGACCCGGGACATTCTTCAAGTGCTTCTGCATGACACCGAGATGGATCACATCTACTGGCTTGAGCAGCAGCTCGGGCTGATTGACCGGATCGGCATAGAGAACTACGTGCAGTCACAGATGTGATCGACTGGTTCATTCGACATTTGCAATCCGGTCACTGCATGCGGCAGAGAAGCTGTTCGGAACCTGCTGCGGATCATCATTGCATGCGGTCGCGATCTGCAGCCGGCATCTGATAGTCGCGTTGATCTTTATTTTTACCCGCGCGGAATCTGATTTCGACATGGTATTCACCTGCAGAATTGAGTCTGCGGCCATTGTTGAAAATCTCACCTCGGAATAACAGCAATGACGGACCCCGCGATCAATTCAGACTTGCATATCGCCAGCATAGAATCCTTTGCGAATCTGAAAGTCGGATTTGTCCGCGTAGTCAGCGACTCAGGTCAGGACGGCTGGGGGCAGGTGTCAACCTACAACGCGGATATCACCTGCCAGATACTTCACCGCCAGGTCGCCCCTTGGGCATTGGGCGCCTCATTCGGCGATCTGGATGATTTGCTCGATACGATTTACGAGCGCGAGCATAAGTTTCCGGGCTCCTACTTATGCCGCGCGCTGGCAGGTCTGGATACTGCGATCTGGGACCTGCGCGGCAAGATGACAGGAAAACCGGTGGTTGAGCTGCTTGGCGGACAGCCGGGGAAGCTCAATGCCTATGGATCATCCATGAAGCGCGATATCGCGCCGGAAGATGAACTGAAAAGATTCCAGGCATTGCGCGAGACGCATGGATTCAAGGCGTTCAAATTTCGCGTCGCGGCCGAATGCGGGCGCGATGTCGATCATTGGCCAGGGCGAACGGAGGCGATTGTTCCATGCATTCGGAACGGGCTTGATGATGAGGTTGCGTTGCTTGCTGATGCCAACAGCGGATTCTCTCCTTCACGCGCGATTGAAGTGGGCCGGCTGCTGGAAGACAATGGAATCTCGCATTTCGAGGAACCCTGCCCCTACTGGGAGCTGGAGCAGACCAAACAGGTGACGGATGCGCTGAGCATTGATGTGACTGGCGGTGAGCAGGACTGCCACCTGCCGGTCTGGCGGCGCATGATTGAGATGCGGGCAGTGGATATCATGCAGCCGGATGTCTGCTACGTGGGCGGCCTTTCCAGGGCATTGAGAGTTGCGAAAATGGCGAATGACGCGGGATTGCCGGTCACACCGCATGCCGCCAATCTGTCGATGGTGACCGTTTTCACCATGCACTATCTGAAGGCCATCGGGAATGCCGGGAAGTATCTGGAGTTTTCTATAGAGGGTGAGGATGTTTATCCGTGGCAGCAGAATCTGTTTCGAAACCCGCCGTTCGACGTGATCGATGGCCAGGTCACCGTCCCTTCCGAACCCGGCTGGGGTGTTGAGATCAATCCCGACTGGCTGTCCAGTTCCGAGTATCAGAAGAGCGAGCTGTCCTGACTACTGGAAAGCATCGTAGCAAAGGTTCCAGAATTCTTCTTCCAATAAGATCGCCGTTCGAAATGTCTCTGTCAGATTCTCGATGCGAGCCATGCCGCCGCGTGCGCTGCTGATTCGCTCCAGAACGTCAATTGATCTGATGGCCAGGGCCTGATATTCCTCAGAACTGTACATCTCAATCCACTCCCGGTAGGGGTTTTGCGGAAGTTTCGATGCATAGTCCAGCGACAGCCGGTTGCCGATTTCCGCATAACCGACCACGCACGGCATCAAGGCCACATACAGATCCAGGACATCACCTGCCAGCGCCTTGTCCAGAACAAATCGGGTGTAAGCAAGATTGGCTTGCGCTTCAACCGTGTTCTCAAGCGATTCCTGGGGCACACCAAAACGCTCGCTGAATTGAACATGCAGTTTCATCTCAGTATGCAGGGTTGAATGCAGAATTTCGGCTGCCCACTGCATGTCTGCCACGCTGTCCGACTTGTATGCCGCCAGAGCCCAGGCTCTGGAAAAATGAATCAGGAACACATAGTCCTGTTCCAGATAGAAGCGAAAGTTCTCGATTGGCAGGAAGCCTTCGCCGATTTCAAAGACAAAGTCATGGTGACAATAATCCTCCCACTCTTCGATGCAAGCTGTTTTGAGCTGGTCAAACAGGGAGGTTGCGTAATAGTTCTTGTGATTTGCCATAAGACAGACTTCAGGAGTGGTTGCCAAAGAATCGAGAGAGAGTGACTTCAATCGGAAATTCGGCTCATTTTACATTCTTCGAAATCCGATTGTTTTTTCGATGCCGCACTGACGGACGGCCAGAGCGGTTGCGCGAAGAAATTCTTCCGCGATTCATCGGATTGGAATTTGATATATTTGTTTTGATGAAGCCCCAAGATACCGGAAACGAGCGGCACTCACTGCCCTTTGGATTTTCCGCTTCCACCTTTTCCGAGGGTTGAATCGGCTGAGGTCAGCGGATTCAGCACAATCTGATTATCGGCTTTAAGTTCCTGAATCTATCGGGCCTGATTTAACGAAACTGATTCGCATGGTACTGAACGTCAATCAAGCAAGACGCGAGACACCGGGCTGCTTCGGCCTTTTGCACCTGCATCATTCCGGCGCCGCGCTGATGCCCGAAGTGGTGGCGGATGCTGTTCGCACACATCTTGAGCTGGAGCTTTTTCGCGGCGGATACGAAGCTGAGGACATGGCCCGAGAAAAATTGGACAAGACCTACCTTTCCATTGCTCGGCTGATCAACTCTGACATATCCGAGATCGCCCTGAGCGAGAGCGCTTCCGTTTCCTGGAACAGCGCGTTTTACGGTATCGCGCAGACGCTTGGGAAAGGCGATCGGATTCTGACCTCGCGCGCAGAGTATGTATCCAACATGATTGCCTATCGGCAAGTGGCAGAGCGCCGCGGAATCGAAGTTTCCGTTGTGCCGGACGATGACAGCGGACAGATGAGCGTCCGCGCTCTGGAATCAATGATTGACCCGCGCGTGCGGCTAATTTCAGTGACGCACGTTCCAACCTACAACGGACTGGTCAATCCGGTCAACGAGATTGGCGAAATTGCCAATGAGTATCAGATTCTTTATCTGGTTGACACCTGCCAGTCCGTCGGCCAGATGCCGCTGGATGTGCGTCAGATGGGATGCGACGCGCTTTCGGCAACCGGCAGAAAGTTTCTGCGCGGCCCGCGCGGCACCGGTTTCCTTTATGTCAGGAAGCAGTCTTTGGAGAAGATTCCGCCGCCGGTGCTGGACCTTCATTCCGCAACCTGGGTGGAAAAGGACCGGTATGAGCTGCAAAGCGGCTCCCGGCGCTATGAACTGTTCGAATCCAATATCGCCGCTCGAATCGGGCTTGGCGTCGCGGCAGAGTACGCAATGTCGCTGGGATTGACAGAGATCTATTCCCGCATTCGGTTTCTGGCGGACCGCCTGCGAGACCTGCTAAGCGACATCGATGGTGTGACCGTACGCGACAAGGGTGTGGAAAAATGCGGAATTGTCACGTTCACAATCGACGGCACTGACCCGGAAAGGTTTCAGATGCTGATGCGGGAGAAGAACATCAATGTCGGTGTCTCGAAGCGGAATTGCGCGTTGATTGATTTCGACGACTGGGGTGTCGAAGCGGTGGTGCGGAGCCCCGTTCACTATTACAACACTGAGGACGAAATCGATTTCTTCGCCAAAGAGGTGCGCAAGAAAGCCGCGGCGCCGGATTAGCTTTTCGCTTTGATCAGGGGCTGGATTCAAGAACTTGCGCGCTCTCCCAGGCTTGCATCACCTGCTTGCGCGCCAGCCCCCAGCGGTAGCCGCCGAGTCCGCCGGACTGTCGAATCACCTGGTGGCAGGGAATGACAAAAGACACCGGATTTCGGCCGACTGCGGACGCCACCGCGCGCACCGCAGAAGGATGATCAACGCTGGCAGCCAGCTGGCTGTATGAGATCTGCTCGCCGAGCGGGATGTTCAAAAGCGCCTCCCAGACGCGAATCTGCAGATTGGTCCCCTTCACATGCAGCAGGACTGTCTGCGGCTCATCGCCGGCGCGCTCGAAAATCTGCCTGACGAACTTTTCGGTTGAAGCCGGATTTTCCTCAAAAGATGCCGCCTGCCACTGATCTTGCAGATCATCCAGTCCATCCCTGCCATCATGAAAACTCAGCCAGCACACGCCTCTGGCTGTGTGAGCGAGCAGGCAAAGCCCGAATGGAGTCGGATGCCAGCCAAATTCGACGCGGGTCGACTGACCGTGTCTGCGATACTCCTCTGGAGACATCGCATAGACATTGATCATCAGGTCGTGCAGCCGGCCTGATCCGGACAGACCGGCATCGAGTGCGACATCGAGAGCCGGTCCGCTCTCGCGAAGCAGAGCGGCACAGCGTCTGGCAGTCAGGTACTGCAGGTATCGCTTGGGAGAGATGCCCGCCCATTGCTTGAAAAGACGCTGGAAGTGGAACTCGCTCAAACCGACATGGCGGGCGATGTCCGGCAAAGAGGGCTGATCCAGCGCATGTTCCTCGATGAATAGTATGGCGCGTTCGATTCGCTTGTAGTTGTCCATGATCTTGATTGGTGAACCTGTTGGCAGTCAATGAATTCAGGCTATATTTTTGTCGTTTTGTCGCCGGCTTTCAATCCGATTCTTGCTGTAAAATGCTTTGTTTATCCAATTTTACAAGCCTGAATCCAAATCCCAACTGCGTCGAGAAAAATGAGCAGATCTTTGCCTGAAAAAGCCCGAGTGGTCATCATCGGCGGCGGTGCAGTCGGCACCAGCGTTCTCTACCATCTGGCCAAGGCGGGATGGGAGGACCTGGTTCTGCTTGAGCGCAAGGAGCTTGGCTGCGGAACAACCTGGCACGCGGCGGGGCTGGTGGGACAGCTGCGCACCAATCTCAACCTGACCCGGCTGGCGCAGTATACAGCCGAACTTTTTGAGGGGCTTGAAGCGGAAACCGGGCAGCCCACCGGATTCCGGCAGAACGGCTCGATTTCAGTCGCCTCCGATGAGCATCGGTTTGAGGAGCTGAAACGATCGGTGACCATGGCCCGCGCTTTCGGACTTGAAGCTTCCGTCATCACGCCTGCTGAAGCGCAGGAGCGATATCCGATTTTGAATGTCGATGATCTGGTTGGCGCGGTTTTCATTGACAAGGACGGGCAGATCAATCCGCTTGATGTGGTGCAGGCTTATGCGAAAGGCGCCAGGGCCAACGGCGCCCGGATACTGGAGAACATGAAGGTGACCGGCATATTGACCGATCAGGGCCGGGTGCGCGGTGTGGCAACCGATCAGGGCGACATTCTGGCTGATATTGTTGTGAACTGTGCCGGCATGTGGGCCAGGGAAGTCGGCTTGATGTGCGGAGTCCAGATTCCGCTGCACGCGGCCGAGCACTTCTATGTGGTGACCGAGCCGATCGACGGGCTGCCCGGCAACCTGCCCGTCATGCGCGATGCGACTGGATTCACCTACTACAAGGAGGATGCTGGCAAATTGCTGGTCGGCGCCTTCGAGCCGAATGCCAAGCCCTGGGGCATGGACGGCATTCCGGAAGACTTCAGTTTCGATCAGCTGAAGGAGGACTGGGATCATTTCGAGCCGGCGCTCAACAATGCCCTGCATCGGGTCCCGCTTCTCAATGAGGTGGGCATCCACACATTCTTCTGCGGGCCGGAAAGTTTCACGCCGGACAACCGCTACTATCTGGGTGAGGCGCCGAATCTCAAGGGGTTCTATGTCGCCGCGGGCTTCAACTCGATCGGCATTCAGTCATCCGGCGGTGCGGGAAAGGTGATGTCGGAATGGATTCAGAAGGGATATCCAGCGAAAGACTACTGGGAGATTGACATTCGCAGAATCGCGCCGTTTCAGAACAACAGCCAGTACCTCAAGGAACGGATCTCTGAGACTCTCGGACTGCTGTACGCGATGCACTGGCCGTTCCGCCAGCCGGAGACCTCCCGCAATGTGCGAAAATCTCCGCTGCATGATCGACTTGCCGCGCGCGGCGCATGTTTCGGTGAGACTTACGGCTGGGAAAGAGCCGACTGGTTCGCGCCCGGCACAGAATCTCCGCAGTACGAATATTCCTACGGCCGGCAGAACTGGTTTGAGAACAATCGAGCTGAGCACGAAGCGGTGCGGAGCAATGTGGGCATCTTCGATCAGACTTCGTTCGCAAAAATTCTGGTTGAAGGGCGAGACGCAGAGCGATACCTGAATCGAATCTGCGCCAACAATGTGGCGGTCGAACCCGGGCGGGTGGTGTATACGCAGTGGCTGAACGAGCGCGGCGGCATTGAGGCCGATCTGACGGTAACCCGACTGGCCGAGAATCGCTATCTGGTGGTGACCGGAGCGGCAGTCCATCTGCGCGATCTCACCTGGCTCAGAAAACATCTCTCGGACGATCTGCATGTTGTTGTCACCGACGTAACGTCAGGATATTCGGTGCTGTCGATCATGGGTCCGAATTCCCGCGAGCTGCTTTCCCGGGTGACTTCTGCCGATCTGTCGAATGACAGCTTTCCCTTCCTGTCCTCCAAGGAAATCGAGCTTGGCATGGCGTATGGACGGGCTTCGCGAATCACCTTTGTCGGCGAGCTGGGCTGGGAGCTCTATATCGGGACCGATTTTGTCCAGCACGTGTATGATGAGATTGTCGCTGCCGGTGAGAGCCTGGGGCTGGTGCACTGCGGCTACCTGGCGCTCAACTCACTTCGCATTGAGAAAGCCTACCGTCATTTCGGTCATGACATCGCGGACGAGGACAATCCGCTTGAGGCCGGTTTGGGATTTGCAGTGTCCTGGGACAAGCCGGGCGGTTTCATCGGCCGCGAGGCTCTGGAGCAGCATCGCGGCAAGCCATTGCAGCGAAGACTGGTGCAGTTCGCGTTTGAGGACTCGGAGCCCCTGATCTACCATGAGGAACCCATCTATCGGGATGAGGTGCTGACCGGCCGAATCACCTCCGCCATGTATGGACACACACTGGGTTCGTGCGTCGGCCTCGGATATGTCAGCTGTCAGGATGGAGTTACGGCTGACTTTATCGACTCCGGGAGCTTTGAGATTGAAGTGGCTGGAGAGCGTTTTCCAGCCAAAGCTTCGCTTCGTCCGATGTATGATCCAAGATCCGAGAGGCCCAAGGCTTAGGCTGCGACTTTTCGACTGCTGACGCGGTGGGGACGACAGGATGACACGGGAGCTTTATCAGGATGATCCGTACTTGAGAGCCTGTGACGCTGTTGTTGTTGATGTCAAGCGCAAGGAGCGGTGCTTTACGGTTGATCAGACTGTGTTCTATCCCCTGGGCGGCGGGCAGCCCGGCGATACCGGCGTCGCGTTTCGAAATGACGATTCGGAATTCGAAATCATCGATACGCGGCGGGCGCGGAACAGCGGTGAGATACTGCACTTCGTCGAGCGAGCGGACGATCTGCCGGAGCCTGGGGAGGAGCTTCATCTGGAAATCAACTGGGAGCGGCGCTACCTGCATATGCGCGTACACAGCTGCCTGCACCTGCTGAGCGCGGTGGTGCCGGGCAGGATAACAGGCGCGCAGGTTCACGCCGGGCGCGGGCGCGTAGATTTTGACGTGCGTCACCCTCAGGAAAAGCACCATATCGCCGACACGCTCAATGCCCTGATCGAGCAGGAAGCCAAGCGCATCAACCGCGTGTATACGCGTAAAGAGATGGAATCCAGTCCATCGCTGATGAGAAATCTCTCAGTCCAGCCGCCTGACAATCTGGATCTGATCAAACTGGTGCACTTTGAAAATCTCGACATTCAGCCCTGCAGCGGCACCCATGTGGCGAACACCGGTGAGATCGGCCAGGTTCGAGTCGACAGGATCGAGAGCAAGGGAAGACGCAACCGGCGGATTTCGGTCTCGCTGGCTGATACGAAGGTTGAACCCAACTACTGAAATTGACCAGGAGATCTGATATGCATGCCGGAAGCTGTCTTTGCGGAACAGTAAGCTTCGAAGTTGATGCCGAAATACGCAGGTTTCATCACTGCCACTGCCGCACCTGCCGCAAGGCGCATGCCACAGTCTACGGTTCCAGCGCATTGGTTGACGCCGCGGCATTTCGGATACTGAGCGGAGAGGACTCCCTGAATCAGTACGAGTCATCGCCCGGCAAGGTCCGCCATTTCTGCAGAAAATGCGGGACGCATGTTTTCGCCCGCTGTGACCGCGATCCGAATGATGTCATTCTGAGACTGGGCGCGCTCGATGGCGATCTCGGCATCAAGGCGATCGGCCATATCTGGGTCAGCCACAAGCCGGACTGGTATGAGATCACCGATGGCCTGCCGCAGAGCTCTGAGTGGCAGCAATAGAGAACCCACAACAAGCAAGCATAAAAAGAGACATGACACAAGCAAAACCTGAACTTCACCGCGGATTGAAAGGCGTCTATTTCGAGCGGTCCGCAGTCTCATCCATCGATGGGCGCGCGGGCGATCTGCGCTACCGCGGCTATTCGATTCACGAACTGGCGCAGAATTCAACATTTGAGGAAACCGCATATCTGCTGATATACGGCGAGCTGCCAACGCGCGAGGAGCTGGCGGAGTTTGACGCGAGGCTTAAGTCAGAGCGGTCTTTGCCAGCATCCATCATTGAGATGATCGGTCCGCTGCAAGGTGCGCACCCAATGGAGGTGCTGCGGACTTGTGTTTCAGCGCTTGGAGCATTCGATGACGCACCCGATGCAAGTTCGCGCGAAGCCGTCATTGAAAAGGGTATTCGGCTGACTTCGCAGGTGCCGATGATCATTGCCGCGCATGACCGGATTCGAAACAGCCAAGCTCCGGTTGAGCCGGACCGGTCATTGAGTCACGCCGCTTTCTTTCTTCACCAGCTGACGGGTGAGCTGCCCAGCGATGGGGCGACTGAGCTGTTTGACAAGGATCTGATTCTGCATGCTGAGCATGGTTCCAATGCCTCTGCTTTCACCGCCCGCGTGGTGACGGGTACCGACGCCAATGTCTACGCCTCGGTCACCGCGGCAATTGCCGCCTTGTCCGGCCCGGCGCATGGCGGAGCCGCCGAGAATGTGATGGTCATGGCCAAAGAAGTCGGCAAGCCGGAAAATGCCGTGGAGTATGTGAAGGAGCGGCGCAGGAACAGGCTGCCGATCATGGGATTCGGACACCGGGTCTACCGCTCCGAGGACCCGCGCGCCCGTCACATGAAGGAAGGCGTGAAACGCCTCTCCGAAGAGATGGGGCAGCCGTACTGGTATGAGATTCTTGAATCGCTGGTTGAGGCGATGAAACCGTGGTCGCGCCACGGAGTCAACGTGAACGTTGATTTCTATTCAGGCGTTGTGTATCACTTGCACGGAATCTCAGAAGATCTCTTTGTGCCGATTTTCGCAGTCGGGCGGACACCGGGCTGGATCGTGCAGATTCTGGAGCAGCTTGAAACAAACATTCTGATCCGGCCGCTGACCATCTATAACGGTCCTGAACCAAGGCAGTACAACCCGATCGATATGCGCAATCAGGGACCGCCGACTGACTGAATTTGTTCTTCGGGCGGATCACTGGCTGACCGTCTGGCATGGGGCATTGAAAGTGAGCCTGCCAGAATTTCGGTGACTGCGTTCAGAGATGCCGATGAGCGCCTTGCCATCGCTGGAATGCAATGAAATTTGTTGAGCAGATCGCCTGATTGAATCACTGGTGAATGAACTAAATGCTATACTGATTTCCAACTTAAATTACTTGTACGTTACACATTCATTTGCTGAAAGGAGGCACAATGAAAATCAAGGTATTTGCGCTTGCCGCGATTTTATGTTTCTCGGCAGCGACAGCAGTTCAGGCTAAAACGCTCAGACTCGCGTATGACGCTGACCCGGTATCGCTTGACCTTCACGAGCAGTTGTCCGGCGGCACGCTTCAGCTGTCGCACATGGTGTGCGATCCGCTGATCCGCTGGAATCAGGACCTCGGATTTGACGCTCGCGTGGCGGAAAGCTGGGAGCGTGTCGACGATACGACGGTGCGATTCAATCTGCGCCAGGGAGTGAAATTTCACTCCGGCCGGGAGATGACCGCGAAAGATGTCGTTTTCACATTCAACCGGCTGAAGCAGAGCGAGGACTTCAAGGGAGTTTTCGTCAACTTCACTGGCATCAATGTGATCGACGACCACACCGTGGACATTGTCACTGACGGTCCCTACCCACTGGTTGAGCATACCGCCACCTATATCTTCCCGCTTGACAGCGAGTTCTACACCGGAACTGACGAGCGCGGCAGAGACAAAGGGGAGATTGTCAAGCACGGCGATTCATTCGCATCGACCAACATTTCCTGCACGGGTCCGTTCACGGTGACTTCCCGCGAGCAGGGCGTGAAGGTGGTGTTTGACCGATTTGCCGATTATTGGGACACCGATTCGCCTGGCAATGTGCAGCAGATTGTTTTCACACCGATTAAGGAAGCCCCGACTCGAGTGGCGGCTCTGCTTGCGGGCGACATAGATTTCGCGGCGCCAATCCCTCCAACCGATCTTGATCGCGTATCAGAGACGGAAGGTGTTGATCTGATCACGATGAGCGGAACTCGAATCATCACGTTCCAGCTCAATCAGAAGCGGCAGGAAGCGTTTGCCGACGTGCGCGTCCGGCAGGCAATTGTCCACGCTGTCAACAATGAGGGCATCGTAGAGAAGATCATGAAAAAATTCGGCACTGCCGCCGCGCAGAACAGCCCCAAAGGCTATCTGGGCTACAACGAGTCGCTGCAGCCGAGATTTGATCTGGAAAAAGCGAATGCGCTGATGGCTGAGGCGGGCTATGCGGACGGTCTTGACGTCACCATGATGGCGCCGAACAATCGTTATGTGAACGACGCGAAAATTGCGGAAGCCGTTGCCGGCATGCTCGCAAAAATCAACATTCGCGTCGATCTCACGACGATGCCGAAAGCTCAGTACTGGCCGAAGTTCGATGAGCGGGCGGCGGACATCATGATGATCGGCTGGCACTCGGATACCGAGGATTCGGCAAACTTTTCCGAGTTCCTGACCATGACGCCGGATGCTGAAACCGGCTACGGTCAGTACAACAGCGGCAACTACTCGAACGCTGAAGTCGACCGGCTCACTTTGGCCAGTGCGAAAGAGACTGACAACGCCAAACGGGCGGCCATGCTTCAGGAAGTTGAGAGAATTCAGCACGATGAAGCGGCGTTTGTACCATTGCATTGGCAGGACCGGGCCTGGGCGGCGCAGTCAGGCGTCAATATCGCACCGGTTGTCAACGTGATGAACTTTCCGTATCTCGGCGATCTGGTGATGGAATAATCTATTCTTGACTTTCAGGTGGAGACGGGGATCATCCCGTCTCCACCGGCCTCAGATTGCACTATCTTCAAACCGTCGGCTGATTCAAATATCAGCAACTGAAAATTCAATGCCAGTGTCGAGCGATGAAATCAATTTCCTCGACAAGTTCCATCAGACGGGCATTCTGCCGCGCCGCGCCAGTTGCCTGACCCCATAAAGCAATGTTTGCTTTCCTAGTTCGCAGATTCGGCCAGTCCATCATCGTGATGCTGGTCATCAGTCTGCTCAGCTTCTCCATTCAAGATGAGCTCGGCGACCCGCTCAGAGAGTTAGTTGGACAGTCGGTATCGGAGGAGATTCGCAATGAACTTAGAGAGGAGCTGGGTCTCAATGATCCGTTTCTCGTGCAGTACGGACGTTTTCTGAAGAATGCTGTAAGGGGTGATCTTGGAACCTCCTACTTCTTCAAGCGCCCGGCCCTCGACGTGATTCTTGACAAGTTGCCCGCGACCATCGATCTCGTCATTGGCGCGACATTCTGGATACTGCTGTTTTCAGTGCCGGTGGGCATGTTCGCGGCAATACAGCCGAATCATTGGTTCTCCAAGCTGTCGATGGGATTGAGCATACTGGGAATCTCGATTCCCGTTTTCCTGACTGCGATCTTCCTGATTCAGATATTCGCAGTTGAGCTGGGATGGTCTCCGTCTTATGGACGCGGCGATACAGTGGCTCTTTTCGGTTTCTGGGAAACCAGCCTTCTGACGCTCGATGGACTGACACACCTGCTTTTGCCCAGCATCTCTCTGGCATCCGTGATTCTTCCGCTCTTTGTCCGGATGATCCGCTCCGAAATGATGGAGGTGCTGGAAGCGGAATATGTCAAGTACGCGTGGGCGAAAGGGCTGGACAAGAAACGGATCTGGGTGGTTCACGCATTCAAGAACACGCTCCTGCCAGTCATCACCGTGGGCGGCGTGCAGCTTGGGATCATGGTTGCATACACAATTCTGACGGAAACCGTTTTTCAGTGGCCCGGCATGGGGTTCATGTTCCTGGAAGCCATCAACCGCGTCGACACGCCATTGATTGTTGCCTATCTGATCGTGGTGGGATTGATTTTTGTGATCACCAATACGATCGTTGACATCATCTATGGATTTGTCAATCCAATGGTCAAGCTGACGGGCCGCTAATTCACCTGTTCTGTCATGAGCACACAGACACTCACTGTACGCACAAATCTGTGGCACCGGCTCCGAAACTCGCTGGTGTTCTACAGCTTCACTCACAATCGCACCGCGATGGTGAGCGCGGCGGTGGTGCTCGCTTACATGCTGGCCTCGGCGCTCGCGCCTGTGATCGCGCCGTACGACCCGTGGGATCAGACACAGTTCGACATCATGGACTCGGAAATTCCCCCAATTGGCAGTGCCGGGGCCGATGCGCGCTTTGTTCTGGGCACTGATGCGATGGGCAGAGATATGCTGAGCACCATACTCTATGGCACCGGCATCTCAATTCTCATCGGAATATTCGCCACACTGCTGCAGGCGGCGATTGGCATCACAGTCGGTCTGACCGCCGGGTATTTCGGCGGCCGGCTCGACAGTTTTCTAATGCGCGTCGCCGACATACAGCTGTCATTCACGACGCTGATGGTTGCGATTGTGATCCTGGCGGTGTTTCAGGCGACAGTCGGTTTGCGATTCTACGAAGATTTTGCAATCATTGCGATCATTCTGGTGATCGGAGTCGCCGAGTGGCCGCAGTACGCCAGGACGGTCCGAGCCTGCGTGCTGGCGGCAAAGAAGCAGGAATATGTGGACGCCGCGAGAGTGATTGGTTTGCGTCCGCTCACCATCATCTACCGGCATATTCTCCCGAACACCTTCTCCCCGCTGCTGGTGATCTCCACGGTGCAGGTTGCCAATGCAATCATTACAGAGGCCGCGCTGTCCTTCCTGGGGCTCGGGATGCCTATAACCAAACCTTCATTGGGGTCGCTGATTCGGAATGGCTTTGAGTTCATATTCAGCGGTTCGTGGTGGATCACAGCGCTGCCGGCGATTGTGCTGGTGATTCTGATTCTGGCCATCAATCTGCTGGGTGACTGGCTGCGCGATGTGCTGAATCCGAAGCTGTATGACTGATTCAACTGGTTCAGAAGAATGCCGCTGCTGAGTGTAGAGAATCTGGAGGTGATTTTTCCGCTGCGGACGGGCACGGTAACCGCGCTGCGCGATGTCAGTTTTACCCTCGACCATGGAGAGCGCATCGGGATCGTCGGTGAGAGCGGCGCTGGCAAATCGGTTTCTGCTTTCGCGATTCTGAGCCTGATCAGCAAACCTGGCCGGATGTCGGATGGAAGGATTGATTTCGATGGGGTCTGTCTTTCCGATCTGGACGAATCCGGGATGCAGCAGATTCGCGGAAACCGGATCAGCATGATTTTTCAGGACCCGATGGTTACGCTGAATCCGGTGCTGACCATAGGCACACAGATGGTGGAGACCATTCTGGCGCACAAGAAAATGAAACGCGTCGATGCCGAAAATATCGCGGTCGAGAAGCTGCGGGCGGTGCAGATTCCCTCTGCCGCAACCCGACTCAAGCAGTATCCGCATGAGCTGTCGGGCGGCATGCGTCAGAGAGTCGTCATTGCGATCGCATTGCTGACTGATCCGCAGGTGATCATTGCGGATGAACCGACTACCGCGCTTGATGTCACCATACAGGCTGAGATTCTTGACCTGCTTCTGCAGCTTTGTGAGAGGTTCGATGTCGGGCTGATACTGATCACGCATGATCTTGGTGTGGTCTCACAAGTTACGCAGCGAGTTCTGGTGATGTATGCTGGACGGATTATCGAAGAAGGCCCGACTCAGGATATTGTCAACAGACCGAAGCACCACTACACACGCGGTCTGATCGATGCTTTGCCTGAGATGACGACTCCGGGTCAGAGGCTGAACCAAATCCGAGGCGTTATGCCAAGTCTGCAGGACATTCCGTCCGGATGTCCGTTTCACAATCGATGCGATTTTGTTCAAGATTTGTGCAGAACCGAAGTGCCGCCATTGATCGATCACGGCACACAGAATGTCGCATGTCATTTTCCAATTGAATCTTAGTCCATAACTTGATGCCACAGTCAGCCACAGAAATTCTGGTTGAGACTCAAGGTCTGTCGAAACACTTCAATGTTTCGGGCGGACTATTGGATCAGATTACATTTGAGGGTGGAGTGCCGCGTCGGGAGATTGAGTATGTGAAGGCTTTGAACGGTGTTGACCTGTCAATCGAGCGCGGCGAGGTCCTGTGCCTGGTAGGCGAGAGCGGCTGCGGAAAGACAACTGTCGGAAGAATCATCATTGGCCTGCTGTCCCCGAGCAGCGGCACGATCACGTACGAGGGGAGACGAATCGACAACTTGGGCCGCAGCGAACTCTTGCCATACCGGCAGAAAATGCAGATGATCTTTCAGAATTCGTATGCGTCCCTCAATCCGCGGAAGACTGTAGCTGCAACGCTGCTCGAACCGGTGCGGTTCCATCGACCTGATCTTTCGGTTAGCCAGCACAAGGAGAAAGTTCAGGAAGTCATGGAATCGGTGGGAATCAATGCGAGATGGGGGTCACGTTTTCCGCACGAATTCTCAGGCGGCCAGCGTCAGCGCATCAGCATTGCCAGAGCTCTGATGGTTGATCCCGAGTTCATTGTTGCAGATGAACCGATTTCGGCGCTCGATGTCTCAATTCAGGCGCAGGTGCTGAATCTGCTCGGTGAGGCCAGAGAGCAGCGCAAGCTGACTTATCTTTTCATCACACACGATCTGTCGGTCGTGGAGCATTTTGGCAATCGCGTGGCGGTCATGTACTTGGGAAGAATCTGCGAGCTCGGGGAAACCAAGAAAATCTTCTCAAGCCCCCGACACCCCTACACCCAGGCGCTTTTGACTGCGATTCCCAAGCTTGGGAAATCGGCATCGTCGCACATCAAGTTGAAAGGTGAGGTGCCAACAGCCTTGAATCTGCCTTCTGGCTGTGTATTTCACAGCCGATGCCCGCATGTCATGGAAAAATGCAAGACAGTCGTGCCAGAACTGAGGACACTTGCCTCTGGTGTGCAGTGCGCCTGTCACGCTGTTGAAGAGGACAGAATATGATTGTTTGTGTCCTGCTCCGATCAATGCTGATTGGAACGGTTGCTTCTTGCATGATCAGAACTTGCATTGGTCTGAGTTCAGAAACAGCATAGATTCAGGCAGGGAAAATCATGTCGATGAAAGCGGTTGAAAGGGATTTTCGAGCAAAAGTGTCAGAAGAAATTCGGATTCAATCCGAAGGCGTGAAGCGGTTTCGGGTGTTCACTCCTTTTCGTTTCGACGACGGAGATCATCTGGTCATTGTTTTGAAAGATGAGGGAACAAACTGGCTGTTGACAGACGAAGGGCATACATACATGCGGCTTACGTACGACATTGACGAAACTGACCTTCAGAAGAGTGTGTGCAGAAAATTGATCTCAGACGCTTTGTCTGAATTTCAGATAGAAGATCGAAACCATGAGTTTGTTCACACTATTCGCGATCAAGAATACGGTAAGTCACTGTTTTTATTTGTTCAGGCGATCCAGAAAATTCATAGTGTTTCATTGGTTTTGAAAGGGCGCTAGCAAAGATCAGGTTTGTGTAGGAAGTGCATTCGAATCAGTTGATCAAGAATCAATTCCTTCACAAAGATCTGCTCAGATCACTCAAGAATATTCTGCGGCGCATTTCAATATCCGCTCGATCCAACGCAGGATCGCGCGGCGATAAGTTTTCGAGAGAGTGTCGCAATTGAAGCCCTTCCGGACTCTCACCCTCACCGTCTGCAACTAAATCTGTATAGCGTGCGAGCCGCTCCGTGAATTCATTGCCTCTCGGCCTTTCGTCGACTCCCATAACCACTTTCAGCACGTCACCTGCCTGTGCTCCATAAGTCGGGGCAGTGGTGGCTCCCGCGGTGATTTGATCGTTTTCGCGCCAAAGCTCCACAATTTGTTCCGGTTTGAGTGTGGAAAGTATTTGCGGACTGTTTGTGGAGACAATGAATTGCGTATTGGGAAACGTCCTCATCAAGTCGCTCAATATACGCTGTTGCCAGATTGGATGAAGGTGCAGCTCCACTTCGTCGATCAGGCAGATCGCCTCACTTTCCAGCGGATTTGTATTGTGCGAATTGCCCTGAGCCATACGCCATGCGAGGTCCGCTGTCAGCAACGCCACTGCTTTATGCCCACCGCCAAGGCGGTCAATCTTATGCCCAATCTGCGGTTCCTGAAGATTCTGATCGGTTGAGACTGATAGAAAGGGATGAAATTCTTCACTAAATTCGCTTAAATTATCGAGCATTGAGCACACAGCTTGACGGACGGTCGACCGACGTTTGTTGTAGAACTTGCAATCATGCTGTTTAGCGTGTTCGGAAACCCCCTCAATTTTCTCTGAGCAAAGCCAATCGGAAAATCCATTGAATTTCGTGCAGGCACACAGAGCTCCTGACAACGCAGCGTAGCGGGATGTCGGTGGTTTATTTGACGGGTTGCGCTGCTTCGCGTGAAGCGGAAATTTTCGATCTGAACCGTAGAACGCTAATATTGGAAGATCTGCGGGAGTTCTTGAATCTCTCAAGAATTTCAAATCGAGCCACCTTTTCAGTTCACTCAGCGGTGATTTGGGAATCTGTTCAATTCGACCATTAGCAGAAATAAACCCCGTCCTTCCAACCAGCCCCAAATGGCGCTGCCAGGTTATGCCGTCTAACGTGGTTACCGAAACCCTGGTGCTCCTGCCATCTCTACAATCTTTCCTCTGAAAGCCATTTCCTGAGACTTCCGGCAACAAAGTGGAGACTGCACCAAGACCCACCGCAATGGCACGTAGCACGCTAGTTTTGCCAATAGCATTGCTGCCATGCAAAGCTGTCACTTGTGAATCAAGATTCCATTGCAAACTATCGATCGCTCGAAAATTCTCAATTTTTACAGATTTCAGTTTCACTGCTGATTGCTCCTTATGGACTTGTCCGTAGGTAAACTCTGCAACATCGTGAATGGCAACCGAATTCTTCCGCGATAGAGGAGCGTTTTGAGTCGGCGGATGACACTCTCGCAACTTCGCATTGGTTCGACACAATTGTTCTCAATCCCATAGTGGCATCACGTATGAGTAAAGATGTTCATTAATCCGAGCATGAATTTGAAGTCTCCATCACCCACAAAATTAAACAAAGAGATTCGACTCTATTCGTTCGTCCGATTTCACATTAACGGCAAGCAAATCGGGAGAAAAATTTCGACCTGAAAATTCTCTGGAATAGAGAGAATTTGGATCAATGAATTGAGAAAAGGGCAGAAGAATACTGGACGATCCAACTCCGATAATCACTCTACCAGTGTCACCGGATTCAGTGGATCACCTTCCTTCCGATATGCTTTGAAAATATGAACTTTTCCGGCGTTTGGGTTGTCGATAAGATCTGTGCTGAGTTCGTTGGTTTGTAGATCGAAAGTATATGAAGTCACAATCTTGTCTGCTTCTCGTCTTCGCAGCGTGGACACCTCAACGAGACCTGACTCAACCGGAGTTTCCGCAGGCAAAATCAGTGTGCGATGGTGTGCGGTGCCTTCAGCCAATGCATATGGAGTTGGTGCCGCATACATTTTGCGATCACGAACCATGATATCGCCATAACTGCCAAAGCTCTTGAAGCTTTTGTTCTTGTGTTCGTAGGAACTGACCGCGTTGAAAAAACTTCCGTGACAGATTACGAGATCTAACACAGGAAATTTTTCGCCGTCCGGGCGCGACGGATATCTGCCGAATACGTAATACACCTGCCTGCCGTTGTGTTCTCCAAACGGTACCCGACTGTTGCAGTCGTAAGTGCCTTTTCGCCCTGGATAAGCCAGACCCTTTAGCTCGTATCCCTCTGGATGATTCACAAGCCGAAAATCGGGATAGACATTTCGACCTGGTTCGTCATAGTGTTCACCCAGTTCATTCAGTCGAGTCCTAAACCAATTCTGAAAGTGAAACTCCTTGTCGCGGGAACTCTCCCTTTCAATAAGTACGTTATTTTGCGCCGCGGTAGCGCACACATTAAATATTGAGCAAACGAGGCTCACGATGCCAAATCCAAAATCGCCGGCGTGTCAGAACTATGCAGAACTTCGATCAATTGCTCAATCGTTGGCTCCAAGGTGTCCAATTGCTCAACGGCTGATTCGACATCGTCTGAGCGCGATAATTCCGCGATCAGCTGCGCCATGACAATGACCCTCACATCACTTTGACTCAGCGACCTGCTGACCATCTGAAACCGTTGAATTTGAGCGGCGGATTTCGAGCGAACGCTGTTCCAGCGTACTTTGACACTAGTGGCAGTGTCAGAAAACGAACATTTCCTGCACACGATAATGACATCGAGATCAATGGGTTCCTTTGCCTTCAATTTCGGCATTGCCACTGACATTTCGGACTTGACCGGCACCGCGGCTGTGATACGAAACCCCGCAACCATCAAGGCACGCAGGATCGAACGCCATCCTTCGCTCCGAGAATGATGATAAGTGAATGCAAGCACACCTTCATCAGCGAGCACTCGGTGCACCTCAGCCCACACATTTGCCAGACGTTCCGAAAATGCATCAACATCTCCGTGCTGCACTTCGGCATCGCTCCGTGTGGTCAACGGATTTTCGCAACTGTCGCTTCCAAGTATGTGGCATTGCCATACATGAAAAATATCTGCGAGTTGCGAGTAGTGCACATTGTCGAAAAATGGTGGGTCAGTGATCACAGCATCGACTGACCCCGTGCGAAGACCGCTGTGGCTGGAATCGCCGCAAGAAAGATAAACTTGCCGTCTCTCTTCAAACGAAGACAGGTTGGATGCGATCTCAACGCTCATGGGTTGGGAAAGCCCATAGACTCGATCTGTCCTGCGTCTTCCATCTTCATTGCAGACTCTCAACTCGAATGGGTCATCCGCGTAGTCCAATGCCCGGCATATTCGACGTTTGAACATGGTCAGGAATGAGCCTGAACTCTTCGATGTGCCCCACACATTGGCCTCCAAGGGAACTCTCTCGGGTTTCAGAATGTGATGTGCGAACATGTGCCGCACAGCACCAGTGCCCTCTCCTTTGTAGGAGGCAAACATGTTATTGAATTCAAGTGTTCCAGAAAACAAGCAGGCAAAAAGCTCGCGAAGGGAAGGCTCAGAAATTTCACGAATACGTTCGGCCAAAATGGAAAGGCACAGAAGCTGGCGATCGTTGAACATCTCATGCCAGTGTCTATAGTTGTAACCCAACACCTGATCTGTGTTGTAGCCGGGTTTAATGCTCACGCGAGGATACGCATTCTCTCTCTCAGCCAGTTCTTGTGTCGCTCTCTCGTAAAGACTCAAATCTGACTCCGTTGCGGCGGCATAAACTTTCCTGCCGTCCGGCATTAGAACCAGTTTCGCGTACATTCGGTGCGAGGGCGGCAGGCTGCTCTCCCGAATAGCCTTGGCAATTGAAAATCTTTGTGAGCAGTGTGGACATGTCGCCCTTTGTCCGCTGGAAGTGCCGGTCTGTGGATTGAATGGCATCGAGCAGGCGCCGCATATCAGTTCAACAGCATCATACCGGCAAGGATTCACTTCATTGCAATTGGGGCATGTGCAATGCGCACTTGGATTTTTCCTTGGGTTGGTATGCTTGGCGAACACTCTCGTAGGAAACAGATCAACTGCAGCATTGCATTCCGGACAATTGGCTTGCTTGACCCAGAAAAAGTAAAGCACCTCCACATCAGACGCCTCCTCCAGATCGGTTCTGTAGTACGGTTTGATTCTTTCCGCTGTGTCGCGCTCTATCTCTCGGAATGTTCTGATCACCGCGCTGCGGTCGTGCCGCGCCAATGCGTTTCTAACCAAAAAATGCGCGACTGGATTGATGTCGCGGCCGATCACCCGCGCGCCGAGTTTAAGCGCCTCACCTACGGTTGTGCCACTGCCCATGAAGGGATCGAATACGATGGTGTTTTTGAAACGCACGGGGCGGTAGAATGCCTGCATGATTTCAGTGCCGGCTGGCGACAAAGCGCCTATCAGGATCGCGCGAAATATTGTTCCGAGCCGCCTTGCCCACCATTTGTGAATGTGATAAGTGGGGCGGTTGATTTCTTTTCTCCAGCTTTCCGCTTCCGCAATCTCACTGATCAATTCAAACGGAAAATCTTCATCCTCAAGCGCGCAACGAACATAAGAATTTGCAAACGCCACTTCCTCCACTTCAGAGGCAGGTTGGGATTTCAGTTTCAACATCCTGATTTCTCTGCTCTTGTGATATTCAGCCAGCCCCTGATGTCAAAGTGGTGCGAAGACTACGTTGTAGAACCGAAAAAGTGTTCATTTAACCCCTGCTTATTCACTCAATGGCGGCAGTCATATACAGGAAAACAGTGCTTAATGCGATTTTCTGGAGGGCGTGGCCAATGCTTAAAATTGAATTCTCACCTCAACTATTTGCTTGGTTTTGCTGAAGCTCAGGTAGTCCCCAATTGATGGCTGAGAGTTTTCTGTACGTGAACTTGATTCTTTCGAATGGCTTGCGATTGCACCGGACTAAACGGTCCATGTTTCTGAACATAGTCGGATTATAGATTGCCGTAGAACGCGTTTTGGTAATCAGAAGAAAGTCTGTGATGGTGCCGTCGGCCGACTGGGTAGGAAACTGATCCACAATCGCGTGTCACATACTTTGAAATTGTCGAAACCGTTCAGGTACACACTTGGAAGTCGTATTTTGACCGATGAATGAAAGGAGCGGGCACCGTTTAAGAATTGGAATTTTATAAACTGATGTCGTTGCCAACTTGTGGGATTGTACATATTGGCATCGGAAATTGAATGCGGCAGTTGGTTTCTCCCAGATGCTTTCTATCGAAAGCGCAGATGGAAGTTCGCATATCTTGTGTAGAAAAGGCAGAGGCCTCACTTGGAGGCCTCGCACCCTGCGATCGAAGCCACAGGGGTGGATAGCGGGAAAGTATATCGTTTTGTGGAAAAGAACTTGAAGTTTTCAGGTGCGATTCGCATCGCTGGAAGCTTTCAATGGTACCGCGTTCCGTGATCGCCAAAACAATGAGTAACAGTGGACTGGAATAGCATTCAGAACTATCTTCAGTCGCCCACCAGTGTCAAGTCATTTGTAGGGCGTATGTTTGAGTCATCGGTAGCAGAAATAAAAACCTTCTACGTAAAGATATGCTCGCACATTAGAGCTAGAGAAAAAGCAGAGGCCTCTGATCGAGGCCTCGCACCCTGCGCTCGAAGACACAGGGGTTGACATTGCGCAACTGTATCGAATCCTAACTTTGAATTTGTAAATTTCGGTGCTATTGCACAGGTATTAATTTGTCATGACAGCATGCCGACAGTCCCTAAATTTTCTACACAGACTTTGGAAAACATGTGCTACAGTTGACCGAATCAGCAATCAGGCTCATTGAACAGATCACCCGATAGTCGCAAGCAGTACCGTTGTAGTCTTCACAATATCGTCTACAGTGGCGCCGCGGGAAAGATCACTGATGGGTTTGGCAAATCCTTGCAATATCGGACCGATTGCCTGCGCGCCAGCCAGATACTGCGTGATTTTGTAGCCGATGTTGCCCGCGTTCAGGTCTGGGAAAATGAACACATTGGCGCGACCGGCAACCGATCCCGCATCCTTCAGTTTGAGTGATGCGGTTCGCGCGTCGAATGCCGCGTCAAACTGCAATTCACCGTCGATCAGAATGTCGGGCAGCCGCGCTCTCGCCAAATCCACCGCTTGCCGAACCTTATCGATCATTTCATGCTGGGCGCTCCCTTTCGACGAAAACGACAATAGCGCGACTCTAGGCACATCATCCAATAGCAGTTTTGCATTTTGAGCGGTGCTGCACGCGATATCAGCCAGCTGCTCCGCATTCGGGTTGACGTTGACCGCACAGTCCGCAAATACCAATCGTTGAGCATGGGTTGCTTCTGAGCCCGGTAAAGACATCAGAAAATAACTCGAAGGAGTGCTTACGCTCTCTTCTGCGCCAATCATCATCAGCCCGGCTTCGATCACTCTGGCAGTGGGCGCTGATGAGCCCGCGATCATTGCATGCGCATCCCCGCTTCGCACCATCATGGCGCTGTACATCAGTGTTTTTCGAAGCAGTCGCTGGGCAATGGCAGGTTTTAGTTTCCGAGGACCGTCGGCGCAATGTGCAACATAACGTTCCATATTGTTTGAATCGCGCTGAGGGTCTTCGATGCGAATGCCGTCAAGAGGACAATCAATGGCATTCGCGGCCGCAAGAATCTGCTCTCGCTCACCTGTCAATATCGGACAGGCGATATTCTGCTCAACCAATATCCGGGCGGCGCGAACCATGCGTTCGTCCACCGCCTCAGCCAGCACAGCACTGCGCTGTTTTCCCTGAGCAAGCTGAATCAGATCATCCAATTCGCTCACAAAACCAAAGGACTATACGTACTCTCGGTACTTCTCAAGATGGCGGATCGGCATGCTGAGCGCATCGCGCCTGAATGGATCGCCAAGCTCTCGGGTGCACATGATCTCGACAACGGTAGTCTTGCCCTCGCTTTGTGCCGCACAGGCTTCCCGCAAAGCATCGCCAACCATGTCCAGACTGTCAACAACAATGCCTTCGGCGCCCATGGCCTTGGAGATGCCTGCCCAGCTTGGATTGTCGAGATTGACGCCTTCGAATCGTCGACCGTAAAAATCGACCTGGTTTTTCTTTTCCGCGCCCCACTGCCGGTTGTTGAAAACCACCGGGGTAACCGGAATGTTCTCCCGCACACAGGTCAGAATCTCGCCCATGCTCATCGCCCAAGCGCCATCTCCGACATATGCGATCGCGGCGCGATTGGGCTGTGCAACCTTCACGCCCATGATGGTTGGAAATGCGTAGCCGCAGTTGCCGAAGCTCATGGCCGCGAAAAAGCTGCGCGGCTTCTCAAATCGCAGGTAGCTGTTCGATACCGAGCAGATGTTTCCGATGTCGGTGGAAATTGCCGCATTTGTCGGGGTGGCCTTCTCAAGCTCCCGGAGCACCTGGCGAGGATGCAGCATTCCAGCGTCTTCTGAGGACACCAGCTGGCTCCAGTCATCGCGCTCTTCAGTCCATTCGTTGAGCTCATTCTCCCAAGCCTGCTTTTCCTGCGCGATCTCCTGCTCCCGGGCATCGCGGTTCTGCAGACAGGCAATGTTCTCCCGATTCTTCAGGCGTTCAAGAATCGCGGATGAGGACTCACCAGCCTGGCCGCAGATGCCGACGGCGATTTTTTTGACCAGCCCGATCTTGCGGTAGTCGACATCGACCTGAATGATCTTCGCGTCCTTGGGCCAGTAGTCCATGCCGTGCTGCGGCAGTGTGCCGAACGGTCCCAGCCGCGTGCCGAGCGCGATCACCACATCCGCTTTGGAGATGAGTCGCATGCCGGCTTTCGAACCCTGGTAGCCCAGCGGTCCGCACCACAGCTTGTGGCTGGCTGGAAATGAATCGTTGTGCAGGTAGCTGTTGACCACCGGCGCAGAAAGGTATTCGGCGAGTTCCAGACACGAGTCAACGGCATTGTCCATGATGACGCCGCCGCCGGAAAGGATGACCGGAAATTCTGCTTCAGCAAGAATCCGAGCGGCATCGTCCAGTGCGGCTGATCCGCCGGCGCCGCGTTCAACAACGCGCGGCTCTGGAATATCGATGTCCACATCTCCATAGAAGTGATCGCGCGGGATGTTCAGCTGGGTCGGCCCGTTCTCAGCCATGGCCATGTCGAAGCAGCGTCCAGTCAGCTCGGCCATGCGTCCAGGTCCGTTGACGTGCGCCTGATACTTGGTGATCTTCGAGAAGATCGGCAGCTGCTCGGTTTCCTGGAAACCGCCAAGCCCAATGGTGGTGCTGCCGGTTTCAGGCGTGATCGCAACAACCGGCGAGTGCGCCCAGTAGGCGGCCGCGATCGCGGTTACGAAGTTGGTGATGCCCGGTCCGTTCTGCCCGATGCAGACGCCATGTCTGCCGCTCACGCGGGCGTAGCCGTCGGCCATGTGCGCCGAACCCTGCTCATGGACGGTGGGGATGAATCGAATTCCCGCGGCAGGAAAGATATCCAGCGCATCCATGTAGGCGGACCCGACGATTCCGAAGACATCGGTTACGCCGTAGGACGCGAGGGTTTCGACAAAAGCTTCACTTGACGTCATTTTTGGCATGACTGACTCCTGTTATGGATTTTAGGTGTAATTTGCAATCAGCTCGCTAAGCCGCGGCCAGCGCGGTTTCGGCTGGCACGTAGTCGTAGTCGAGACTTGCGGCAACTTCCGGGTAAGTGACCTGTCCGTGGCAGACATTCAGTCCCGCCATCAGGTTCCGGTCTTGCTGAAGCGCCAATTTATATCCTAAATTGGCAATGTTCGCGCAGAATGGCAGCACGACATTGTTCAGCGCATAAGTGGAGGTTTTCGGGACTGCGCCCGGCATGTTGGCGACGCAGTAATGGGTCACATCGTGCACCCGGTAGACAGGATCGGAATGCGTGGTGGCTCTGGAGGTTTCGAAGCAACCGCCCTGGTCGATGGCAACGTCCACAACGACAGCATCAGGCTTCATCTCGCTGATCATCTGGTCACTGACGAGTTTTGGAGCGGTTGCGCCGGGAATCAGGACTGCGCCGATCACCAGGTCCGCATCAACGACATGCTTTTCAAGCATGCTGCGGGTGGAGTAGACACCGTTGGTCGAGCGTCCGAACTGCACCCAGTGATTGTCAAGCACTTGGACATTCCGGTCGAGAACCCACACGTCCGCGCCCATGCCGACTGCAATGTGGGTTGCGTGAGTTCCAACAACACCGCCGCCGATGATCACAACCTTGGCGGGCTCAACACCGGGCACGCCGCCCAGCAGCATGCCTCTGCCGCCATGGGGGCGCTCCAGGCACCAGGCGCCTTCCTGCACAGCCATTCTTCCGGCGACCTTGGACATCGGCGCCAGGATGGGCAATGCGCCGCTGTTGTCGGTCACAGTCTCATAAGCGATGCACACCGCGCCGCTGTCCACCAGGTCCCGGGTCTGGTCTGGATCAGGAGCCAGGTGCAGATAAGTGAACAGAATCTGGTTCTCGCGCAGCATGGCCCGTTCAGGTGCCTGCGGCTCCTTGACTTTGACAATCATGTCGGCGAATTCGAACACCTCCTGCGCGGCGCCGAGAACATTGGCGCCAGCCTTGCGATAGTCTTCGTCACTCGCGCTGATGCCGATGCCGGCATTGGTCTCGACGGCGATTTCGTGCCCCATTTCGGTGAGTTCGCGTACGCTTTCGGGCACCAGCCCGACTCGGAATTCGTCTGTTTTGGTTTCTTTCGGCACTCCAATTCGCATGAAAGCTGCTCCCGATCCTTGTTGAACATACGAGGTGTGTGTGAAGTGCCAATATGATAATGTATAGGTTGCGAAATCACGCCGAATTCAGTGGGCTTGAAATGCGTCTTGGACGCGTTGCGGCAGCGGCCCCAAGAGCCGTGCCGCAAGCTCAGAATTTCATGCATACCCGACATCGACACCGCTTCGAAACTGTAAAATTACGAGCATGCAACAGACAGCATCGATGTCGAACCAGATTAACTTTGAACTGAAAAAGAGGGGCTAAGACAATGCGGCTGGATTATCAGTCAATGGAGAATCTGTGGATGCCGTTCACGAGCAACCGCGATTTCAAATCCAATCCCAGAATAATTGCGCGCGCCGAAGGCGTTTACCTGTACACACCGGAGGGAATGCCCATCATTGACGCTTCATCCGGACTTTTCTGTTGCGCGGCTGGACACAGCCGGCCAGAAATTGCGGATGCCGTTCATCGTCAGCTTGCGACCCTGGCATACACCGCGCCGTTTCAAATGGGACACGAACTGTCATTTGAATTGGCCAGTCGGCTTTCGGAACTGACGCCTGCTGGAATGAACCGGGTGTTTTTTGTCAATTCCGGTTCTGAGGCGGTTGACACCGCGATCAAGATCGCGCTGGCCTATCACTATGTGCGCGGCGAGGGTCAGCGGCAGCGGCTGGTCTCGCGCGAGCGGGCCTACCACGGCGTCAATCTGGGCGGCACCAGTTTGAGCGGCATGGTGAAGAACCGTCAGGCGTTCGGCGTGGGCCTGGCCGGCGTTGCGCATATCCGGCACACCTGGCTGCCTGAGAATCGAAATCACCGCGGTCAGCCGGTCAATGGCGCTCACCTGGCCGACGATCTGGAGCGTATTGTGCAGAACTGCGGCGCCGACTCGATTGCCGCCTGCTTTGTCGAGCCCATCGCCGGATCAACGGGATGCCTGGTGCCACCGGTCGGCTACCTTGAGCGGCTGCGCGAGATTTGTGACGAGCATGGGATACTGCTGGTTTTTGATGAGGTGATCTGCGGCTTCGGGAGAACGGGTGAGCCGTTCGCTTCACAGACATTCGGCGTCACGCCCGACATCATGACGCTTGCCAAAGCGCTGACCAATGCCGCGCAGCCCATGGGCGCGATTGTTGTCGGTCAGCATGTTTATGACGCGATTGTCAATGCCGCGCCGGAGCGGGTGATCGAGCTGTTCCACGGCTACACCTATTCCGGGCACCCCGCGGCCTGCGCTGCGGGTCTTGCGACACTGGACATCTATCGGGACGAGCAGCTGTTCGAGCGCGGCCGGTCGCTTGCCGGTTATTTTCAGGATTCGATGTTCGCGCTGCAGGGGCATGAGATTGTGACTGATGTCCGCGGCTACGGCATGATCGCGGGCATCGACCTTGCGCCTTCCAAGGTGCCGGGCAGTGTCGGCATTTCTGTGCAGAAAAAGCTGTTCCATGCGGGATTGCATGTCAAATCAACCGGTGATGCATTGATTGTCGCGCCGCCGCTGGTTGCCACTGAAGCGCACATTGACGAGATTCACACCAAACTGAGCGAGGCTTTCGAATCGTCATCGAACTGAGCGAATAGTGTTGCCGTTCCGCAGTGATTCGATTATGATTAGAGCATTCGATAAAGTTAAAAGAGATCTGCCCAGTTTTCAAACAGAACTATCAGCCAATTGGTGATCCGAGACTTGTTTGGCAGACGCAGCAGACGATTAGATTGTTGTTCCAGTGTCAGGAGGAATTCAAGCATGAAAAACAAGCTAAAGGGTGGCTTCAGTCGCCGACAATTCATCAAGTCCAGCGCGGCGCTCAGCGCGGTGGCAACGGGGCCTTGGGTGATCAGCTCAAAGGCTCTCGCGTCATCGGGCGAACTGAACGTGCTGATGTGGTCAGATTACCTTCCAGACGACTTCCTGGAGCAGCTTGCGTCGGAAACCGGCATCACAGTCAACTATACCGGAATCGGTTCGAACGAAGAGATCATCAACAAGATGAAAGCGACGAAGGGCAAGGGTTTCGACATCTGCAGCCCAACCAATGTTCGGTCTGGACAATGGGTCGATCTTGATCTGCTGCAGCCGTGGGATTATGACCGCATCTCGAATATTGGCAACGCGAACCCTGCGATGCTTTCGGTTGGAGGACGCGAATGGAATTTTGGTGATGCGGGATCACACTGGCTGCCGCATATCTGGGGAACTGAGGCGATTTCCTGGCGAACTGACCTTTATTCCCCGCCCGGCGGCGATCCCAGCTATGGAAACATCTGGGACGGTTCAGCGGAAGGCAACACCATGGTCCGGCCGCACTCCGGCATGCTGGGAGCGGGACTCTACATGGAGACCATCGGCGAGCTGGAACCGGGCGATGTCTGGCGCGCGTATGAGAGTGAAAGCGTCATGCGTCCCATCTGGGAGAAGATCACCAATTTCTGCATTGCCAACAAATCACAGATCAAGCTGTTCTGGAACGATGCGGACAGCCAGAAAAACGGTTTTCTGAATGACGGAGTGCTGGTTGGGCAGACCTGGGACGGGCCGCCTCTGGCAATGAAGACCGACGGTGAGCCGGTTCACTATCAGGCGCCGGTGGAAGGCGCGCTGGCATGGGTCGACGGCATGTCGCTCTCGAAAGCCGCGGCCAACATCGATCAGGCTTACGCGTTTGTCGAATTCTGCTTTCAGAGAGAGCCGGCCGGCCGGGCAATTGACACGCATGGCTACAACTCGGCTGTGATCGGCGCTGACGCATTCGCGGGTGACAGCTACAAGAAGAATTTCTCTGAAGCCTATCCCGGCACATCACTGGCGAATCTCAATCCTTGGCCGGCGGAACCGCAGTGGTATGCGGACGTGCGGACTGAGTATCGCAATAAATTCGTCAATGCCTGATCCGTCCTGATCATCCTGACTCTTCGGCGCCCGCGTTTTTCGGGCGCCGAATCAGAACCTCTCTCCGATGCAGGAGGTATGAGCAGTGAGTGCCGATGTGAGACTTGAATCCGTCTGGATTCGATTCGGCGACTTCGTCGCCGCCCGCGATGTCAATCTTCATATTCAGGGCGGTGAGTTCTTCACCATTCTCGGCCCGTCAGGCTGCGGCAAGACAACTCTGCTTCGAGCTGTTTCCGGATTTCTGACTCCGTCAGAGGGCGATGTTCTGATCGGCGGTGAGAGTATGGCCGGCATCGGACCGAACCGGCGGCCAACCGCCCTGATTTTTCAGAATCTCGCCCTGTTTCCCCTGATGACGATCTGGGAGAACATCACATTCTCGCTGGAAGTGAGAGGCGTCGGCAAGCAGGAGCGCAAGAAACGCGCCGATGAGCTGCTGGAGCTGATCGCCCTGCCCGGTCAGGGCGGGAAGATGGTGGGCGAGCTGTCGGGCGGCCAGAAGCAGCGGGTGGCGATCGCCCGGGCGCTGTGCGCGCAGCCGCAGGTCCTGCTGCTTGACGAGCCGCTCAGCGCGCTTGATCTCAAACTTCGTCAGCACATGCGGACTGAGCTTCGCGCCATCCAGCAGCAGGTTGGGATCACCTTCATCTACATCACCCACGATCAGGGGGAGGCGCTGACCATGTCAGACAATGTTGCGGTGATGCGGGAAGGCATCATCGAGCAGGTGAGCGACGGCACCACCATTTACGATGAGCCGGACACCTCGTTCGTGGCGTCTTTCGTCGGTGAGAACAACCGTTTTGCAGGCAAAGTCGAAAGCGTCGCGGATGGTTTCGCGCAGGTCAGCACTTCAGAAGGGGCAATTCGGGCGCGCTGCAGCAAGAATCCTGATTCGCAGGTCAAGGCCGGCGATGACGCCTTTGTCTTTGTCCGCCCCGAATCCCTGCAGTTCATCAACGGCGCGGCCATGGAGAATCAGTTCAAGGCGAGCGTTTTCCATGAGGAGTTCGAAGGCAATCTGTGGCAGGTGTTTCTGGATGTCGACGGCACCCGGAAACGGGTGAAGATGTCCTATGTGAACGATGGCTCGATCAGAACCCACAGCGGTGAGACTGATGTGCCAATCGGGTTCTCCAGCCAGGCTGCCATCGCGCTGCCGCAGGGGCCGCTGGCCGCAGAATAGCATTCCGGAATAGTCATCGACATGGCGGCTTACTGGCGCAGCTTCCTGCAGAAGAACGGCACTGCGCTGGCGCTGTTCCTGATCATCGCAGTCGGCGTATGGCTGTTCATGATGATCATTCTGCCGCAGCTGTTCATGCTCGACTTCTCGGTCCGGGCGAATGTCCCGCCGCCCAAGTTCGGCACTGAGGAGCATTACTATACGCTGGAGCACTACAGGTACATGATATTCGGCAGCGCGCTGTCGACCGATTCTGTCAACATCATTGACCTGACCGTCTTCTTTCGCACCATCGGCGCCGCCATCTTTGTCACACTGATCGATGTTGCCCTGTGCTATCCGATTGCATACTACCTGGCCCACGTTGCAACGGGCGGCTGGAGCCGGCTCATGGTGCTGTCGCTGATCGTGCCATTCTGGATCAACGAGATTCTGAGAGCCTTCGCGTTCAAGATCATTTTCGGATCAACCGGGGTCATCAACAACACCCTGGTTGCAGTCGGCGTTCTTGACCAGCCCTACGATTTCATTCGCAACGACATTGCCTTGTGGGCCGGCTTGAGCTACGCATTCATCCTGCTGATGATTTTCCCGATTTACAACGCGATCGAGAGCCTGGACAGGAACCAGATTGAGGCAGCGCGCGATCTGGGCTCTCCGTGGTGGCGGATTCACTGGCGGATTGTCGTGCCCCATGCAAAGCCGGGCATCTCCTCCGGCTGCACGATGGTGTTCATGCTGACAGCCGGAGCGCTGGCAGCGCCGCAGATTCTGGGCGGACCGAGCAGTCTGTGGTTCACGCAGATCATCTATCAGGGATTCAACCAAGCGGGCAACTGGGCGAGGGGTTCCGCCTACGCTATCATCCTGCTGGTTTCCTGCATCATCATTGTTCTGGCGCTGATGAGAATTGCCAAGGTGAAGTTCGGTGAAATGATGAAATGATCCAGGGCCGCATTCAAAACATCCTGGTGCTCGGCTTTGTCGCCCTGTTCTTCATCTATCTTTTCGGCCCGTTGATCGTGATGGGCCTGAGCGCGTTCAACACATCGAATTTCCCCAGGGTGTCACCTTGGGACTGTTTCACAGTGGAGTGGTTCGAAGTCCTGCGACAGGACACGCGCCTGGTCACCGGTGTCAGGAACAGCGTGATTATCGGATTGGGTGTGGTTCTGCTCGCGGTTCCGATTGGTCTTGCGGGAGCGCTCATGCTGATGCAGATCGGCCCGCGCATCCGCCCCTGGTTCTACACCATCACCATCGCACCCATTCTGGTTCCGGGTGTGGTGCTTGGCATCTCAACGCTGCTGTTCTGGGACCGTATCGGTCTGATGTTCGGGGCTTCAGAAGACTCGATCTTCTACGACGGCGTTTTTCTGACAATCGTCGGTCAGGCAACGTTCATCTCAGCCTACGCGATGCTGATATTCATCGCGCGTCTGCAGCGATTCGATCCGGCGCTGGAAGAGGCCGCGCTGGACCTTGGCGCGTCCCATACGCAGACCTTCCGCAAGATTCTGCTGCCGTTTCTGCGACCGGCGGTCGGCTCAGCGGCAGTGCTGGCATTCCTGGCCTCGTTTGAGAACTACAACACAACAATCTTCACCATTGTCTCAAGCAGCACGCTGACGACCGTGCTGGCCAGCAAAGTGCGGTATGGAATTGATCCATCCATCAGCGCACTGGCGGTGAGCATTGTGTTTCTGACTCTCGTCGGCGCGGTCATCTACGAAATCACCAAACGGCGCGAGGTGCGCCGGGCCGAAGCTGAGAGAGCGGTTGCCCGCGGTGAGGCGAAAGAAACCGGAAAACAGCGTGCGTTCTTTTCGGAACCGGCTTTCATTCTGTTTGTTCTGATCGTTATCGCGGGTCTCGGTACGATGTATTTTTCCGGCACAGTCGGAGTTGAGGAGTGCAAAGCCGCCGTGAAAGCCCAGCGGCAGGCAGAAATTCAAAGGCGAATCGAACAGCGCGAAAAGCAGCGAATGTTTCAGTCAGCAGTGGAATCGCACGGTCAGCCTGTGGAAGAGCAGCCGGACTCCGAAGTTGACAGCAAAGTGACCGCGAAGGGGACAGAAGGCTACCAGAGCGTGTTCTCACCGCAAAACCTGGAGGGCGGAGCTGAGCCGACTGAGGAAGAAGAGCCGGTCAAGGGCACAGAGGGCTACCAGAGCATCTTCACTCCCGAAAATCTGGAGGGCGGCGCTGTTGAGGAAGAAAAACCAGTCAAAGGCACCGAAGGCTATCAGAGCATCTTCGCACCGGAGAATCTGACTGAGCAGAGCGATTCCACCGGCAACTGAAAGTATATTTTTTCCAACACACCGAGCTATTACTCATGCTGACAACTTGCATAGGCGCTTACCCCAAGCCTGACTTTCTTGAACTGCCTGACTGGTTCAATATTCCCGACGGCCCCGATTCTGCGGAGCCAACCAAAAGCTGGCAGGCGGCGCTCGCGGCGCTTGGCGATTCGGCGGATGAGACGATTCGAGCTGCGGTCGAACAGGTCCTGTCTGATCAGATAGAAGCTGGAATCGACATACCGACTGATGGCGAGGTGAAGCGCGAGAACTATATCCATTACCATTGCCGGCATCTGGCCGGAATTGATTTTTCGCATCTCACCAAGCGGGAATTGCGCGGCGGCGCCTATGCCGCCGAACTGCCCACCATCACTGGACACATTCGGGCTCGGGACACAGGATTCCTGGTTGAGGACTGGAAACTCGCACAATCGCTGACTGATCGCCCGGTGAAGATCACCATGCCCGGTCCGATGACGGTCACCGATACCAACGCGAATGATCACTATGCCTCTGAGAAGGGACTCGGCGCTGACATTGCAGACGCTCTCAACCAGGAAGTTCTGGCGCTGGCAGAAGCCGGATGCGTTCACATTCAGATTGACGAGCCGGTGTTCGCCAGGAATCCGGATCGCGCGCTTGAATTCGGAGTCGAGAATCTTGAGCGGGCGTTTCATGGGGCGCCGGATCGCGTTGTGAGAACCATGCACATGTGCTGCGGCTATCCGGATCGGCTGGACCGGCTGGATTATCCAAAGGCTGACCGGCAGGCTTATTTTCAGATCATCGATGCGGTGGACCGGAGCTCTGTCGATGTGGTTTCGATTGAAGACGCCCATCGGCACAACGACTTGAGCCTGCTGGAACGTGTCCAGAATGCCAAGGTCATATTGGGCGTGGTTGCGATTGCGATGAGCCGTGTCGAAACCGTCGAAGAGATTGCCGCGCGTCTCAAAGAGGCGATGAATCACATTGATTCTGACCGCTTGCTGGCCGCTCCGGATTGTGGTCTCGGTCTGCTGGGTCGCGAGCTGACCAAGGCAAAGCTCAAGAATCTGTGTCAGGCTGCACATTCAATCTGAAGCGCATGGCGATCGCTTTGTGCCGGAAAAGGGATTTCGTTCCTTGCAAGTTTACCGAGTTCAGCAAGCTAATCATTGAAAAGTTTTCGTAGCTAAACTAGAAAAGTTTCGGTAATGCATTGATAGAAAAAGATAATATTGTCTTTATTCTGACGATCGGAGATGAGAGAACGGCCGATGCCGGTGTATGACCTAAATGTCCCGATTGAATCAGAATTTTCGGCTTGCTTTGTAATCCTTCAGTCCGAATTTGTCGCACCAAGCACAGACTCTACTTGCAATGGCCACTGACTGTCAGTTTGGGAATGGATGCTCTGCTTGACGGTGAATCCAACTCGCGAGCGGCCTGAAGTCGTCGATTCGTGTGTCAGCAATGCAAATCCTGCAACAGACCGAATTCTGATTGAGAGGAATTGCGGCGCAGATTGCCAGCGGCGTAATTTGCTATACTAATTTCCAACTGTTGAGATTGCCCCGTGCCGATTTGGAGGCGCAGATATTCATGGATATGCAAGTTAAAGAAACGCTCTATCACTTTGTCAATGGGCAGCGGGTTGAAGGCGCCAGCGGTCGAGCCGGCGAGGTCTACAACCCCGCGATCGGCCAAGTTGTCAAACAAGTTCCTCTAGCCAGCGCCGAAGAGGTTGGTGCAGCGATTGATGTTGCCGCCGCCGCGTTGCCCGGCTGGTCAGCAACACCGCCTGCGAGCCGCGCCCAGATCATGTTTTCGTTTCGCGAGATCATCAAGCACAATATTGATGATTTGGCCGCAGCCCTGTCCGCAGAACACGGCAAGACACTGGAAGATGCGAAAGGATCGATCGGCCGCGGACTTGAAGTTGTTGAATTCGCCTGCGGCATCCCGCAGCTGCTCAAGGGTGAGATGTCTGAACGCGTCGCGAGAGGCGTTGAAAGTTACTCAATCCGGCAGCCTGTGGGCGTATGCGCCGGAATCACACCGTTCAATTTTCCAGCAATGGTGCCGATGTGGATGTTTCCGGTGGCCCTTGCGTGTGGAAACACATTCATTCTCAAACCTTCGGAGAAAGATCCATCGTGCCCGCTCATGCTCGCGCAGATGATGCAGGAAGCGGGTCTGCCAGATGGCGTTCTCAACGTTGTCAACGGTGATAAAGAGGCGGTCGACACCCTGCTCACTCATCCGAAAGTGGATGCCATCAGTTTTGTCGGCTCGACTGCGGTAGGCGAGTACATCTATCAGACCGGATGCAATTATGGCAAGCGCGTTCAGGCTCTTTGCGGCGCCAAGAACCACATGGTGGTGATGCCTGATGCCGATATGGATCAGGTGGTCGATGCCGCCATCGGGGCCGGCTACGGTTCCGCGGGCGAACGCTGCATGGCGATATCTGTAGTCGTCGCAGTCGGCGATGAGACTGCGGACGAGCTGGTGGAGCGACTGGAGCCGAGAGTCAGAGAACTGGTGGTCGGGCCGTATACCAGCTCCGATGCTGAGATGGGCCCGTTAGTAACACCGGATCATTATGCGAAAGTGAAATCCTACGTTGATCTCGGTGTGGAAGAAGGCGCGGATCTCGTCGTCGACGGCCGGGGATTCTCGCTTCAAGGCTATGAGGACGGCGCGTTTCTCGGCGGCTGCCTGTTCGACAAAGTCAAGCCGGATATGAAAATCTACACTGACGAGATCTTCGGCCCGGTGCTGAGTGTCGTTCGAGCCGGAAGCTATGAGGAGGCTGTTCGTCTGGTCAGCGATCATGAGTACGGCAATGGCGCGGCGATCTTCACCCGGGATGGCGGACGCGCGCAGCACTTCATATCGAATGTGCGAATTGGGATGGTTGGCGTCAATGTGCCGATTCCTGTGCCGGTTGCGTACCACAGCTTCGGCGGCTGGAAGCGCTCGCTGTTCGGAGATCACTACATGCACGGCCCGGAAGGTGTGCGGTTCTACACCCGCATGAAGACCGTAACCGCCAGATGGCCGGAAGCGATCGAATCCGGCGCCAGGTTTCATTTCAAGCGCGGCAGCGAAGACAACTGATTTCTGAGTGCGAGCCGGACTGAAGACTGGCCGGCCCGGCTTGCGCAATCAGGTCGGTGGGGTGTCGGAGTCGAGCCGCAGGTTGTCAATCAGCCGCACTTCACCGATTCTTGCCGCAATCAGCGCGACTGCATGATTGATTCTGCCAGCAGGCGATTCAGGCTGCCAGTCGAACGGATCGCGCACATCAGCGTACTCAACCTGAAGCGGCGCCGGCAGATGCTTGCGCATGACTGCCCGCAGCTGCTCGCAGTCTCTGCAGCCGGAAGTCCACAAGGTCTGCGCGTGAAACAAAGCTTGTGAGATGTTTTTCGCAATTTCTGTTTCAGCTTGGGACAGCAGTGCGTTTCTGGATGACAGCGCCAGTCCATTTTCGTCCCGCACCGTTTCACAGAGTCGGATTTCCGGAAACCCGAGCCTCTTGGCGAGGTCTTTGATCACCAGAGTCTGCTGGTAGTCCTTGAGCCCGAAATAGGCTCGGCAGGCACCGACAAATTTGAACAGCCGCTCAACCACGGTGCAGACACCCTCAAGGTGTCCGATCCGAAACGCCCCCTCAAGCCCCAAGCCCGCGGGTCCTGGATCCAGAAGTTCGACATCCTCGATCGAATCAGCCTCCGGAAACATGTCGCGGTTCGTGCCGCTGAATACCATGTTGCAGCCCGTCTCATCCAGCAGGCGACAGTCGGTTTCGAGGTCGCGGGGATACCTCAGGAAGTCGTCCGGCTCATTGAACTGCAGGGGATTGATGAAGATGCTGGCGCAGGCGACATCGTTTTCCGCGATCGCGCGTCTCAATAGTGACAGATGCCCCTCATGCAGCGCGCCCATTGTCGGAACGAATCCGATGGTCCGACCGATCTCGCGCTGCTTCCGGCACCATTCAGTCGCAGAAACCGGAGCTTCCAGAACCGTCAGCATTCGAGTCCACCCGATCAGCAGAGCGGATTCAGTCCATGGTGAGCAGAATCTTGCCTATATGCGAGCCGGAGTCGATTCGCTCGTGAGCCTCGCGCACCCGGTCCATGGTGAACTTCGAATCGATGATCGGTTTGATTCTGCCCTCGTCAAGGAGCGGCCACGCGTGTCTGCGAAGCTCATCGGCGATTTCAGCCTTCTGCCCGACGGTCCGGGGACGCAGTGTTGAGCCGGTGACTGTCAGCCGCTTTGTCATGATCGGGAGCACGTTGATCTGCGCTCTGATCCCGCCTTGGGTTGCGATGATCACCAGCCTGCCATCAACTGCAAGACACTTGATATTTTTTGCGACGTACTCTCCGGAAACAATGTCCAGGATTAGATCGACGCCCTTGCCGTCTGTCCAGCTTTTCACTTCTTCAACAAAATCGGCGGTGCGGTAGTTGATGGCGTGATCTGCGCCTATATCAATGCAGGCTTGGCATTTTTCGTCCGATCCAGCGGTAACAACGACCTGTGCACCGAATGCCTTGGCCAGCTGAATCGCAGTTGATCCGATGCCACTGCTGCCGCCGTGCATCAGAAACCTCTCCCCGCGCCGTAGCTTGCCGCGCATGAAAACATTCGTCCAGACCGTGAAGAAAGTCTCTGGCAGGGCCGCGGCATCGACAACGGACATGCCATCGGGTATCGGCAGACAGGAAGATGCGGGAGCGGTGCAATACTCAGCGTAACCGCCCCCCGCGAGCAGCGCGCAGACCTCATCACCGACTGAGACTTCGCTGACATCCGATGCGGTTTCAACGACCGTACCCGATACTTCTAGTCCGAGCAGGTCAGACGCGCCGGGCGGCGGTGGGTACTGACCTTTCCGCTGCATGACGTCAGCGCGGTTGATGCCTGCCGCGGCAACCTTTATCAACACCTCGCCCGCCCGCGGAACCGGTGTCATCCGAGTGCCGATTGCAAGCGCTTCGACACCGCCGGGAGTGGAGATTTCTACAACTCGCATGGTCTTCTCATTCATCGGATACTGCCTTCAGATGGGTCTTGTAGCGCGCGATCTTGTCAATGTAGGAGCGATTGAAACGACGGAGCATGTCGATCTCATCGTGATTCAGCTGCCGGATCACGCGGCCCGGCGATCCGACGACCAGGCTGTTGTCTGGAATGACCTTGCCGTCAGCGATGAGTGTGCTGGCGCCGATCAGGCAGTTCTTGCCGATTCGGGCATTGTTGAGCACCACAGCGCCGATGCCGATCAAGGCGCCGTCTTCGATCGTGCAGCCGTGCAGCATCGCTTGGTGCCCGACCGTCACGTTCGAGCCGATCTCCAAAGGACACCCCGGGTCAGTGTGCAGCACGCAGCAGTCCTGAATGTTGGTGCCGCTGCCGACGGTGATTCGCTCATTGTCGCCGCGCAGGACCGCGCTGAACCAGATACCGACATTGTCGCCCAGAACGACATCGCCGATCACCGACGCGCCGGGCGCGATATAGACGTTCTCACCGCAGTGCGGCGTGCCGTTGTCCAGCGAATAGATGATCATTTGTTCAGCGGAAACCAGGTGTCAGGAAACTTCTGGTTTCTGAACAGCAGACTGCTCAGAAGTTTCGCGATCGCCGGATGAAGGCGCTCCGCCAGCGGCTGCTTGTAGACGTACTTCACTTCGTAGATATCGGATTTGTCGCTGGCTTCCAGAAGGTAGTCGTCACTGGTGCGAAGCTCATCGACCAGGTTCAGCTCAAGAGCCCGCGTGCCATACCAGTGCTCGCCCGTCGATATCTTGTCAATATCGAGTTGAGGGCGATTGTCCTTGACGAATTCCTTGAACAGCAGATGGGTGTCCTCAATCTCTTCCAGAAGTTTGGCCTTGCCTTTGTCTGTGGGCTCGGCGAACATGCCAACCGTGCGCTTGTGCTCTCCGGCCGTGTATTCCTGAAAGTCGATATTGTGCTTCTCCAGCATGCGGTGAAAGTTGGGAAACTGCGCCAGCACGCCAACCGAGCCGACGATGGCGAACGGTGCGGCGATGATCTTGTCGGCGACGCAGGCCATGAGATAGCCCCCGCTGGCCGCCACCTTGTCGACCGCGACGGTCAGGGTGATGTTCTTGTCCCTGATGCGCTTGAGCTGTGACGCCGCCAGCCCGTAGCCGTGAACAACACCGCCCCGGCTTTCGACATTGACAACAATCTCGTCTGAAGGCTCGGCAACTGTGAGGACTGCGGTGATCTCCTCGCGCAGCCGGTCGATTTCCGAAGCTTCCAAGTCACCCTTGAATCGGAACACGTAAATTCGATTCTTATCCTCCTCTGCAGGAGCCTTGCCCTTGTCAATGGCTTTGCGTTCCTTTTTCTGCTTTTTCATCTTGCCCTTGAACTCCTTCTTGGACAGGTGCGCCGCATTGATGGTGTTGGACATCGTCTCATAGCGCCGATTGATGTGGTTCACCTCCAGATGCTCCTTCTGGTGCTGGCGCTGACGGGCTGCCAGCGCGGAGATCAGCAGGATCGGAATGACGACTGCGATGATCACGATCAGCGCTTTGGCGAAGAACAGCAAAAATTCAATTAGATATTCCATGATTTGTTCAGTTGGTGATGGATGATTGACTGGGTTGTGCTCCGGAATGCGGCGGCGGTCTGTCGATCAGCGAACTGGGCCGGCGCGGTCAGCTGGAGTCGGATTCATCGAAGCAGGGAACATCCGGGACCCACATATAGCCATCCGGATCGATCAGATAGCATTCGCGAAGTCCGTGCGGCTTGTCCTCGGCTTCTGCAAAAACGGAGTATCCAAGTTGACGCGCATTCTCAGCGGCCAGGTCCGGGTCGCTGCCATGCAGGCGAATCTCCGCGCCAATGCCTCTTTTGTCTGTGTGTGAGATGAGGTCATACATGGGATTTTCAAGATAGGTGTGGTCTGCATGCAGCATCCACTCCGCTCCGCAAGCCTGCAGCACGGCGATATCGGAGTCCGCATAAACGACGACCGCATCAAGCACTTTGGTTTGAAACTCAACAGCCCTGTCAATGTCTCGAACCAGCAGGTTCAGGGTCAGCGATTTCAGCGAGCGTCCGTACTCGGGCGCCGGCATCCAGGGTTCGCGGTCTCGAAGTTTCATCATTCAGGTCTTCCGGTTTTCAGTTTCTTCTCGCCCACGAGTCGCGCAGTGTGACGGTTCGATTGAAAACCGGTCTGCTTTCCTCATCGCCTTGAGAAGCCAGAACGAAGTAACCGGTCCGCTCGAACTGGTAGCGGGTTCCTGAATCCGCGTTCTCGATTTCCGGCTCGATTACGGCATCCGCAATCCGCAGCGATTCGGGATTGATCAATTCTGTGAAATCGGTATCTTTCCTGGACGCGGGGTCTGGAACGGTGAACAGGCGGTCATAGAGTTTCACCTGGGTTTCGATGGCATGCGGCTGTGACACCCAGTGAATGGTGCCGCGCACCTTGCGGCCATCCGGCGCGAATCCGCCGCGGCTTTGCGGGTCATAGCGGCACTTGAGTTCCTGAATGCTGCCGTTGCTGTCCTTGATGACATCGGTGCAGGTGACGAGATAGGCGTATCGAAGACGGACTTCCGCACCCGGGGCAAGCCTGAAGAATTTTCTGGGCGGATCTTCCAGGAAATCAGTGCGCTCGACGTATATTCGTTTTGAAAAGGGCACTTGCCTAGTGCCGAATTCCGCACGTTTGGGATGATTCTGAGCGGTGAGGTATTCAACCTGGTCATCCGGGTAATTCTCAATCGTTACGGGCAGGGGGTCCAGCACCGCCATGACGCGGCTTGCTGAATGATCCAGATCTTCCCGGATACAGTTTTCCAGCACACCCATCTCCACTGCATTGAAATTCTTGGTGATGCCAACCCGCTCACAGAAGTCGAGAATGGATTCCGGTGTGTAGCCTCGGTTGCGAAGTCCGGAAAGCGTCGGCATGCGGGGATCGCCCCAGCCGTCGACGAGATTGTCATCGACCAGCCTGGTTAGCAGCCGCTTGCTCAGCACCGTGTATTCCAGTGACAGTCGGGAGAATTCAGTCTGCTCCGGCCGAAACGGGGCCGATACGTTTTCGACACACCAGTCATAAAGCGGCCGGTGATCCTCGAACTCCATGGTGCAGAGCGAGTGCGTGACACCTTCGATTGCGTCGGACAGGCTATGAGCGAAATCGTAGAGCGGATAAATGCACCAGTCATCACCGGTCATGGGATGAGATTCGTGCTTGATGCGGTAGAGGACCGGATCGCGCATGTTCATATTGCCCGAACTCATGTCAATTTTGGCCCGCAGCACATGTTCATTCTCCGGAAAATGGCCGAGTTTCATGCGGCTGAACAGATTGTGGTTCTCTTCAATCGAACGGTTCCGATAAGGGCTGTTTCTCCCTGGTTCCGTCAGAGTGCCGCGATATTCTCGAATCTGTGCCGGGGTCAAGCTGTCAACATAGGCTTTGCCAGTTCTGATCAGTTCAACTGCAAACATGTAGAGCCGATCGAAGTAGTCGGACGCGTGCAGGATCGTTGCATCTTTGGCATAGCCAAGCCACCTGACATCATTGATAATTGAATTGACGTAGTCAATATTCTCCTTGCTTGGGTTGGTATCATCAAAGCGGAAATTGCACACTCCGCCATAATCTTCCGCAATTCCGAAGTTCAGGCAGATTGACTTGGCGTGCCCGATGTGAAGATAGCCATTCGGCTCCGGTGGAAATCGGGTCACCACGCGCCCGCCATGTTTGTTGCTGGCAATATCGCTGTCGATGATTTGCCTGATAAAATTTGATGTTTTCAAACTGTGCGACTGGTGTTGGCTGTTGGAATGGCAGAATCTGGTCAGCCAGCAATTCGCTGAGCAGCCTCGATGCTGTTATCGCGGCCGATCCAAATCGTTTCGACTCAGGCTGAAATAATGAAAATTGCTTTCTTGATGAATCCGTTGGAAACCGTAAAGGCCTATAAGGACACGACCTATTTCCTGATGCTGGCTGCTTGGGAGCGCGGCAACGAAGTATTTTATTTTAATCAAAGCACGATGCAAGCAAGAAACGCAGGTGTGCGGGCGGTTGTTGAGAAGCTTGAGGTCCACAGCTCCATTGAACAGCCGTTTACAGTCATTGAGCGCCAGTCAGCTGATCTGTCGACGATGGATGTCATTTTTGTCCGGACTGACCCGCCGTTTGATCGAAGCTATCTGTACTCAACACTGCTGCTGGACCTGGTGGGATCAGATACGCTGGTTGTGAATCGCCCCGCTGGGATTCGGAACTGGAATGAGAAGCTGGCTGCGATGCTTTATCCTGATCTCACACCCGCGACCCTGGTATCCCGAGATACGGATCAAATCTTGAGCTTTGTTGATGAGCATGACCGCGTTACACTGAAGCCGGTTGATGGACATGGTGGGAAGGGGATCATATTTGTGGACCGCGGCGACGCGGACAATCCGCTTCAAATCAGGAAAGTCTCAAGAGACGAGAGTCACTGGATCATCGCACAGGAGTATCTGCCTGATGCGCAAGTGGGCGACAAGCGGATTCTGCTGGTTGAGGGGGAGCCGATCGGTGCGGTGCTGCGGGTGCATGCTGAAGGTGAAGAACTGAACAATCTGGATCAGGGCGGAGAGGCAGTGCCGGCGGAAATGGATGAGCGCGATCGCGAGATTTGCGAAGCGATCAAACCCGGACTGATTGAGCAGGGGCTTTTCTTTTCCGGCATCGATGTCATCGGCGGCCAGCTCATTGAGGTGAATGTGACCAGCCCAACCTGTCTGCAGGAGCTGTGCCGGTTTTCCGGTATCTCGCACCACCACAGCATTGTTGAGCGGCTTGAATCGCTGTCAGCAGTTCATTCGCAGAATTGAGTTTGGCGCGAGTTTTTCGTCCGTCACCCCAATGGCTCGATATATCTCGACATCATTTGTTCAGATAATATGCTGCTGAGCAATCAAGAGTGTTCCGATAAATCTTCCATGCAACATCGGTTCAGTCACCATGACTTTGTTTACTAAATCCATGAATTGCGCGATCATGCTAATCCAGCAGGTAGTGATCGTTCTTGAATCTGAGTTCAGAGTTGCCAGATGTCAGTCGTAACTCGATTCGCGCCCAGTCCAACGGGCAAACTCCACATTGGATCGGTGCGCACTGCACTTTTCTCCTGGCTCTATGCGAGGCGGCATCAAGGTGAGTTCCTGCTGAGAATCGAGGACACCGATCGTCAGCGATCGACCGATGAGGCAACCGCACTGATTTTTGAATCGCTGGCGTGGCTCGGGCTGGATTATGACCGCGAGCCGATCTACCAGTCGCAGCGCATCAACAGCTATCAAACCGCGGCCGCGGCTCTGATCGACGCAGGCAAAGCCTATCACTGCGTCTGCACCAAGGAAAGGCTGGATGCCCTTCGCGCGGACTGCCTCGCACGTAAAATCAAACCGCGTTACGACAACCGGTGCCGCGATCTTGGCCTGACACCTTCAGAGAGCACTCTGTCTACCATCCGGTTCAAGAATCCAACGGAAGGAGTCGTAACCGTGGATGATATGGTGCAGGGACCGGTCAATTACCAGAATGCTGAGCTTGACGATCTGATCATCATTCGGACTGATGGATCGCCAACTTACAATTTCGCTGTCGTTGTCGATGAAATCAAGATGGGGTGCACTCATGTCATCCGCGGCGATGATCATCTGAACAACACGCCGCGGCAGATCAATCTCTTTCATGCTTTTGGAAAGCCTGTTCCTAGGTTCGGTCATGTCCCGATGATTCTATCGCCTGAAGGCCGAAAACTTTCCAAAAGAGACGATGATGTCAGCATTCTGGAGTGGCGGAAGGAAGGCTATCTGCCGGACGCAGTGCTGAATTACCTGGTGAGGCTTGGATGGTCGCATGGCGATCAGGAGATTTTTTCTGTTGACGAGATGGTTCAGCATTTTGATTCCGAAAAGATTCATCGCTCTCCGGCATCGCTGGACCCCAAGAAGCTCAGATGGATCAATCATCAGCATACAATGAGCCTGCCAGCGCACCGCGCGCTCGAACTGGCGCGGCCTTTTTTCGAGGAGAGGAATATTGCTGTCGATCAATCGGCGCGAAGCCAGCGAATATTCGAGGTTCAAAAGACCCGTTCCCACACATTGCTGGAATTTGTGGAGAAGAGCGCCTGCTTCTTCCAGGATGTGACTCAGTATGACGAGAAGGCGGCCGCAAAGCAGCTGACCTCGAAGTCAAGGCCGCTGCTGGCTGAGTTGAGGCAGGCTCTGGCAGACCTGCCGGAGTGGAGCAGCGAATTCATTCATGCCTTGATATCTGGCATTGTCGAACAGCGCGGGATTGGATTCGGCGCCATAGCACAGCCGGTTCGGGTGGCTCTCACCGGCAATACGATCTCACCTGGCATAGACGTTACGATCGAGTTGATTGGAAGGGATGCTGTTCTGCAGCGACTCGATGCCGCACTGGAGTGGATTGACAACAATCCCACCTAAGCCCTCAATCCGTCAATTATGCGTCTTCTGATGGGTTATTCGATCGATTGACACGACTTGCCGAAGCAGAAAGGCACTGCGTTTCGATCCTCGCTTGTTTGACCGCTTTCGGCTCGTATTCAGGCAATTCTGAATTACTCAGCCTCATCGGCATTGACTCTCACAGCCGATTCAAAACTTTCTTTCTCCTGACGCTCAGAGGTGGTGTCGGCGAGAATTGATCCGTTCGAATATTGGGCTTGACTTTTGGGCGGGGGGGGGGTAGAATTCCCCGCTTGGCAACACTCCGGCTGTCGAATTCAATGGAGCTTTCTTGACTGACGCTCCTTTGTAGACACAGCTCTCGGGTGATTGACCAGATTGAAGTAACAATGACAAATCTAATTTTAGGAGGTCACCATGATCAGGAGAACTATTTCTGCAGTTCTGATGTTTGCAATTTTGGGCAGTTCAGCGCTCGCCTGTCAATTTGAACCGGGCGAAGACTGCTCGGGGGTAGATCTTAGCAGCGTCAATTTGTCCGATATTCTGCGGGGTCGGAATCTTCAGGGCATTAGTTTTCAAGGAGCTAATTTTTGGTATGCAAATCTGAGTGGGTTGAATCTCGCTGGCGCAAATTTTAAAAATGCAGATCTATCAAATGCTAATTTGAGAGAAGCAAATCTTGAGAATGCAAATTTACAGAATGCAAACTTGTCTAGCGCTGATTGGCGGGGATCCAGCATCACCGGTGCAAATCTAAAGAATGCTAAAAATCTTAGTAACCACATTCTGTGGCAGGCGAGGGTGCAAGGAGCAAAGTTCTAACTTCGCGAAGCTCGGCTGAACCACCCACCAACCCTAATTCCGTGAGTGAGTGAATTGCAAAGTTTGCCTTGAAAGTCAGTGCCGCTGTAATAAGCATGAAAGCGCGTTCGTTTCTGCCTTGGTGAAAAAGCACTCGCAAGTTGACAGATTGAGGCGAATTGCGGCGGGCGGTGCTGCGTTTCAAGGCATCGGTTCTAAAATTGAAATCCGACTGCGCGCAGCAGTCGCGCCGCCGCAATTCGTCAGTTGCTTTCGTTCCTCTGTGTTCCGCCATTGTCCTCATCGATGAAGCCGAACTTCTTGAGCTTTCTGATCCAGCGCGCCGCATTGCGCTTGACCACCAGCACCTCATGGTCGAAATCGGGGTCTGCGTAGGTCCGCTGGATTTTCAGCACCGAGTGGATGGTCTTGATCAGCTTTTGCGCGGTGGCGATGGTCGTCCGCTTGTAGCCGCGGCGGAGGTGGACTGCCTGGTGATAGCAACGAAACTGGCAGTTCACGGTGCGGACGGCAGCTAGTGAACACTACTCAACACCGCACGGAGGTGCGGGCAATCCGCACGTTGTGCGCGTCGCGGCCGCTCTCGTAGATGCGGATGCTGGCTGTGATAGTCATCTTGTGAATGTCCAGGCGGGTTGCGCGGGTATGGACAACATGCAAATCATCATTTATCATAGTATCACCCTTGTAAGATAGGAGTTGAAAAAAGTCCAGAGGCCGGAAGGCGGATGGACTGTTGAACATGCAGACCTAGCCAGTTTGCTATTCGTTCACAGTTCGAAATGGAACCGATGACATTGTGGGGTTCGGTACCAATCCGCCCGGATCAGTTTGGTTTCGGGGATGAGGGTCACACCCTCCCTACCAGTAGAAAAGACGACCACGCTCCGGCCTCCGGATTCAGCATATCGAAACCGCCGCTTCAATGCGGCGGCTTTTCAACTCATTTCATCGGCCAGTGGGTGATTGGCTGAATCCCGATAATGAATGTTTGCTAGGCCAATCGTTGTATGCTGGCATCTCTACTGTGCCGGAATTGATGCTGAGTTTCGGACCAGCTATTGATACACAAGTTCTCGTCATCAGCTTTCCCCATGCTCGCAGTTTGTTGATCAAACTGGTTTGGGCACCAACGATGAAGAATTCATCCACACATCCCGCGAAGCATTTCTCGCGACGATAAATATAATATGACGCTCTAACCACAGCCGGGGCCATAGCTCAGTTGGGAGAGCGCTACAATGGCATTGTAGAGGTCGGCGGTTCGATCCCGCCTGGCTCCACCAGAAAGATTGTTTCGCACCTCTGTCCGCGCGGCGAGGTGCGATTTTTTTCAGCCTGGCGCTTGTCTTGAAAGTCACAAGTGCGACGAACTCTGGATTTCCTCTTTCTGCTGGCACCGGCTCAAGTTCGATCAGTTTGAGTCAATTGCGCGAAACTACAGCAAATCGGGCGCAACTTCATTGAATAAGCCGCGGTTGCAAGTCCGTTCGCAAGTCGGGGGACACTTCTTGAGTTAAGCTCAAATTGAATCTTTCCATTCCAGCTCTTCCAATACCAGCAGGAAAGTCATAGTGCTGTTGGCAATTCTGTCTTAAATGTCTTATAAAATAAACAATAAATAGATTTATTGAATTATTTATAAGACATAACATGAAATCACAGGCACCCAGCACACTGCCTCTTAAAGCCCGTCGAGCCCTAATCAAACTTGGTGGGGACATTACGATCGCGCGCAAGAAACGGCGCATCTCAACAGTCTCCATGGCGGAGCGGGCGTTCATCAGCCGCAGCACTCTGGCCAAGATTGAGAAAGGGAATCCGACTGTCTCAATTGGCGCCTACTTGACCGTGCTTGCAATATTGGGTTTGATTGAAGGGGTGGGTGATATTGCTGACCGCAGCAAGGATGTCATAGGTCTTGATATCGAAGAGAGCCGATTGCCACAGCGGATAGTCCCGCGCAGAATCAGTAAGACAAAGTCTTGACCGAAACGATAGAAGTTCACATTGATCATGGTGGCAAGACACGCCTGGTTGGCCGTTGCCGCTACGCAGACAAGGTGCGCGGTCAAAGTTCCGTCTTCGAGTATTCCAGTGAGTGGCTCACTTGCAGTGAGGCGTTCGCGCTTGATCCGGCCAACCTGCCTCTCAGCCCGAGTCCGATCTACACGAATTTTGAGAAATCGGCCCTGCCCGGTGCCATGCGCGACTCTGCGCCCGATCGATGGGGTAGACAGCTAATCCGCCGCGCCTTCCGTAAGTCTGGTGAATTACGATCGCTTTCGGAAATCGATTATCTGCTGGCGATCAACAACCATACTCGAATTGGCGCACTGCGATTCAAACGCGAAGGCGAAATCGACTTTGATCACGATATTGACCGTTATCGGATACCTTCGCTGATCCGGCTGCCAGCGTTGCTCAATGCAGCCGATGCCGTGCAGAACAATACAGAAACTGCAGAAGATCTGAAACTGCTGTTGAACGAGGGTTCGCCTCTCGGCGGCGCGCGGCCGAAGTCGGCTGTGGTCGACAATGACGGTCAGCTTGCTATCGCGAAGTTTCCGAAAGCCGATGACAAACGGAGCATTCCCCACGGTGAAATCTTGGCACTCACCTTGGCAGACAAAGCAGGCTTGAGTGTTGCGTCTGGAAGACTGCTGACTGTCGCTGGTCGATCCGTCGCATTGATTAGACGTTTCGATCGAGCAGGGAATTTCCGTATTCCGTTTCTATCAGCCATGAGCCTTCTTGGGCTTGATGACGGTGAAGCCGCGACCTACACCGATATCGCTGAATGCATTCGAATGTATTCAAGCGCGCCAACTGAAGACTTGCACGAGCTTTGGCGCCGCATCGTATTCGGGGTGATGATCGGCAATCTCGACGACCACCTCAGAAACCATGGCTTTCTCTATGATGGGGATGGAATGTGGCGGTTGTCACCCGCTTACGATCTCAACCCAGTACCCTTTGAGGAAAAAGTTCGCGAACTGACAACATGGATTTCCGAGGAAGGGCCGGAAGCCAGTATTGATTTGGCGCGTCGCGCGGCGCCGTATTTCGCACTCAATGATAGTCAGGCAGAACAGATTATCGGTGAGGTATCGCAGGCTACAGCCAGCCGGCGCGAGATCGCCCGGCAGCTGGGTATGAGCGCTGCTGACATCAGTGCATACGTCAGCGCTTTTGAAAGCACAATTTCTTAAAAGCGAACTGCTTGTGCGCGCGGCTTAGTCTGACGACTTCAAATTCCGATTCGGGTGTGCAACTAGCCGAAATCGCACACGTAGAGCAATAGCATCGGCAGCCGGAAACAAGTTTATCTGTTGCATCCAGTTCTTGGGAATTCCGCCGCGAGGTGCGTCTTCCTTTCTTGCTTGCGGTGTGTCAAAGTCCTGTTTTTGGTGAACAGTACTGGACTTAAACAGACAGATTATGCTGACAGAGTGAATGGCAACTTATTGCGAACTTTATTCAAATCGCAGTGCGGACTGAGTTTCACAGGATTTGTTCCATGGGTTTCGAAGACTGCTGTGGGAATTGGAGATGCGAAAATAATACGCCATTATCTGACATGTTGTATAATTCTCACAACACCAAATTTTGCGAATTGCATCTTTGTCTTTACTTTCAATTGTCAATCGATTGCTGTTCTGGCTTGGAATTTTCGATGATTCGGAATACACCTGCAAACGCAAGTGGACATTCGCACCGGTCTTGACAATCTGTCCAACATTCAGTCTTTCTCGAAAATTGAAGCTCTTCTAGGTCTGTATAATTCAATCCATGCGCTATTTCAACACCGCCGGCCCGATGATGCCGGAAGAGAACTACTGCATTCCCCCACTTGATCGTCTCGATCGGAATCAGATTTTTCGTCTGATCGAGCAGAAGCGATACTTCATTCTGCACGCCCCTCGTCAGACCGGCAAAACCTCCGCGCTTCTCGCATTGCAAGACGAGCTGCATCAGACTGGAAAGTACCGGGCATTGTATATCAATGTCGAGTCAGCTCAGACCGCGCGCGAAGACGTATATGCCGCAATGCGGACAATTCTTATTCACATCGGGACTGAAGCAGAATTACAAATCAATGATCCTCTTGTTACCAAAATTTGGCCTGAAATTCTCAAGAAAGCTGGTGGACACGGTGCGTTGCTCGAATTGCTGAAGCGATGGTCAGTGGCAGACTCGCTTCCACTGGTATTGATGGTGGATGAGATAGACGCGATGATCGGTGACTCACTCATTGCCGTGTTGCGTCAGCTGAGGACCGGCTACGCCTCTCGTCCGAAACACTTTCCACAGAGCGTAATCCTGTGCGGTATCCGCGATGTGCGTGACTACCGCATCCATTCCAGCTCCGAGAAGGAGATCATTACCGGCGGCAGCGCATTCAATATCAAGGCGAAGTCGCTCAGGCTCGGCGACTTCAACGAGTCGGACACGCGGGCTCTGCTCCTCCAGCACAGTGATGATACTGGACAGCAGTGGAGCGAAGCGGCTTTGCAGGAGGTGTGGCATTCAACCCGCGGGCAGCCGTGGCTGGTGAACGCGCTAGCGGCCGAGTCAGTGGAGACGATCATAGACCGCGGCCAGTGCATCGGGATCGAAGACATCCACACGGCCCGGGAGGTGCTGATAAGAAGGCGCGACACGCATCTGGATCAGCTGGCGGACAAGCTGCGTGAGAATCGGGTCAAGCGGGTGATCGAGCCTTTGCTGAGCGGCGCTTTGGAGGAAGGCGAACTGCGAACGGACGATGTTCAGTATGTGCGGGATCTGGGGCTGATCCGGCAGGAGAAGCCGGTTGAGATCGCCAATCCAATCTACCGGGAGATCATCCCGCGCGAGCTGATCAACTCGGCTGACGAGTACATTCCATACGAGACTGCATGGTTTGTGGAGGATGGCAGGCTGGTCATGGACCGGCTGCTGGCGTCATTTCAGGAGTTTTTCCGCGAGAATTCGCAGCATTGGATAAAGCGGTTCGACTACCAGGAGGCGTGGCCTCAGCTATTGCTGCAGACGTTTCTGCAGCGAGTGGTGAACGCGGGCGGGCGAATTCAGCGCGAGTATGGCCTGGGCCGGTGGCGCACCGACCTGCTGGTGGTGTGGGGCGAGGGACGGCAGAAAGCAATCATTGAGTGCAAGCTTCGGCACAAGGGTTTGGAGCGCACCATTGAGGAAGGGGTGTCGCAAACTGTCAAATACATGGACATCTGTGGCACAAACGACGGCCATCTTGTCATCTTCGACCGCTCTGAGAACCGAACTTGGGATGAGAAGATATTCAGGCGGCAGCAGACGGTTGAAGAAAAAAGCGTGACGGTCTGGGGAATGTGAGACAGTCGAATTCGATGTAAGGAAACTGAGGAATTTATTTCGGAACTGACAACTCACACCAAAAGTCAGAATAACTGGCAGGAAAGTACATGTAACTTTGACTGGAACACAAATACAGACAATTCATCCTGTGTTGCAGGCCGAAATCTCGAATTTCAAAAGAATTTACAACCGATTTTCATCGATATTCAGTTTCGAGCTATTCTATAATTAACAAGCCCGTAATCTACATGGCACATGAGATGTTGCTGTCTGCTGGTATGCGGGTTTCTTTTTTTGTGTCGCGGGAATAGCTGTAATTGACAGCAATCTAATTGCAATCGCTTTCCCCGCACGTCGCACGAATGTTTGACGTCCCCATCGTCTAGTCAGGTCCAGGACACCAGCCTTTCACGCTGGCGACGGGGGTTCGAATCCCCCTGGGGACGCCAGTTCATTCCGAGTCACTATTTTCCCTCGCTGCAGCAATCGCCCACTCGACTTTGTGCATGGTGTTGAGACGCAACAGCTGGAAAATTCACATTGCCGAACCGTATGCACTTTATTTTCAAGATGAAGTGTCAATTGGCACTTTTTCAGTCTGAATTTGTCAAACACTGAAAACATTTTCAATTCCAGCCATGAGTCAATTGCATACCGCTTACCGCATCCTGATTCTGATTGTCGGTCTGACCGTATCTGCAGCGGTCACAGCCGCCTTTCAGAAAAGTCCCAATGATCATCGCGAGTACCGCGCCTTCACGCTTGACAACCAAATGCGGGTTCTGGTCATATCGGACCCGGAAACATCAAGGGCGGCTGCAGCGCTCGCGGTTCGAATCGGTGCAGGTGACGACCCGCCGGACCGGGCGGGCCTGGCTCACTATCTGGAACACATGCTGTTTCTCGGGACCGAGAAATATCCCGAATTGGATTCCTATCGAACCTTCATTGACCAGCATGGCGGGTCCTCGAATGCGTACACAGCGATTGACGTTTCAAACTACAACTTTCGGATCGATGCCGACTATCTGAAACCCGCTTTGGATCAGCTCGCGCAGTTTTTCATCGCGCCGCTTTTTCCCGGAAAGCAGATCGGCCCGGAGAGAGCGGTGGTTCATGCCGAGTACGAAATGCGCACCCAGCGCGACGCTGTGAGACGCTGGTCCGCGATGCGCCAGACCTACAATCCGAATCACCCGGCATCTCGATTTGCATCAGGAACCAAAGAGACACTCGCGGGAGATGTCCGCGATGAGCTGATTCAGTTTTTTGAGGAAAAGTACAGCGCCAACCTGATGAATCTGGTTGTTCTGGGCCGCGAGCCATTGGATGAGCTGGAAAATTGGGTGGAGGAAATTTTCTCGGATATCAGAAACAGCGAATATCCGGAACGCGAAATCACAGAACCGCTGTTCACCCAGGGAAGCTTGCCTGCCTTGCTTCGGTTCAAGACGCTGAAACATGAGCCCAATCTGTCGCTCCTGTTTCCACTGCAGGACCTGGAACCGTACTGGCGCGAGCGTCCAGGCTCCTACATCGCTCATCTGCTGGGTCACGAAGGGCAGGGGAGCCTGCTGTCAGAGTTGAAGTCGAAAGGCTGGGCTCTGGGACTGTTCGCTTCAACCGGCAATACCGGCATCACCACTTCGACATTCCATGTGCGAATTTCATTGACCGAAGAGGGCTTCGCTGAATGGCGGGATGTCGCAGCTCATGTGTTTCAGTACATTCGGGAAGTCAGGCAGCGCGGAATCGAGGAGTGGAGATTCAGGGAAAATCAGATTCTGAGTGAGATCGGATTCCGATTCGCTGAGATCGAAGATCCGGCCAGCGCCGTCACCCGTCTTGCCACCGAGCTTCATCGATACCCCAGCAACGAGCTGTTCCCTGCGCTGTACCTTGTGGAACGGTATGACCCTGATTTGATCGCCGATGTCATGGACCGAATGACGCCTGACAATGTCCTGGTCACTCTGGCCGGCGCAACGGTCGAAGCAGACCGGTTGACACCATACCTGCGCTCGGAGTATTCGGTGAATGAGATCACCGCCGATACGATCGCGCATTGGAGTTCAGATATCGCGGACGCATCCAACTGGTTGCCTGCGCAAAATGAGTTTCTGCCGGATGACCTTGAACTGATCGCTCACGAGAGAACAGCGCTTCCGCAGCGCATACTGAGCAGTCCTGGATTCGAATTGTGGCATCAGACGGATACATCATTCGATGTGCCAAGGGCAAGCTTCTTTGTGACCGTGCGAAGTCCGGCAACCAAGACATCTGTAAAGAATTCGATGCTGCTGTCGCTGTACACCGAGGCGCTCAATGATCAGTTGAATGAATTTGTCTATCCCGCAATGATCGCCGGACTGGAGTTCAGCCTTTATCCGCACTCGCGCGGATTCAGTTTTCGCATATCGGGTTTCAATGACAATCAGTCGGCGCTGCTGAAGAGAATCATCGAAACATTGCAATCCGCTGAGTTTGACCGGCAGAGGTTTGAAGTGCACCGGCAGGAGATGATCCGCGACATTCAGAACAGCAGCCGGGACACGGCCTATCGTCGAACCATTTCGGAATTCTATTCGACACTGATTGTTCCCAACTGGACTGAGGAAGAGCAGCTGCAGGCGTTGGACGAGATTGCCTTTGATGATCTATTGGCGTTTGGCGCTGAAATATTCGAGCAGATCAATTTGGTGGCTCTGTCGCACGGCAATGTCGATGATGACACTGCGATTGAGATGGGGCAGATGGCTGCCGCCCTGGTTGATCCGGAGAACTTTGTCGAAGTGCAGAAGGCTGATGTCGTCGTGCTCCCGGGCGACGGCCCGTTTCATCGGGTGATTGAAATCGAAAACGCCGATTCAGCGATCTCGCTTTATGTGCAAGGCGACACCACCTCGGTGCGCGAGCGAGCCTATATGAGTCTGCTGGCCCAGATCATTCAAACTCCGTTTTTCTCTGATCTGCGCTCGGTCCAAAAACTGGGCTATGTGGTGTTCTCGCACTATATACCGGTGGGTCAAGTGCCAGGCTTGATGTTCGTCATTCAGTCTCCTGATGTTGTTCCGGACGATATGAATGCCGCAATCGACACATTCTTGGAAAATTTTCCGAACTGGCTGGCGCAGCAGGTGACGCAGGATGAGTTCGAGGCATACAAAAGCGGTCTGATCGGACAGCTGCGAAAAAAATATGACTCCCTGGCTGAGAAATCGGAAGTTTACTGGACTTCGATCGATCGCAAGGAATTCAACTTTGACAGCCGCGAAGTCATGGCTCAGGAAATCGAGAGAATTGATCGGCAGTCGTTCGACGCATTCGTAGAGAACCTGCTGATTGGCAAGTCGGATCATCGATACATAGTGCTTGGCTACGGAAACAGTCACGGTTTGCCCGCCAGTCCGTCTCTGAACACTGGGGTGACGATTACGGATCTTGACAGTTTCAAGCAGGGACTGGAGCTCTTCCCCCAGGGATAGATCAGGTGTACACGACAATCGATCAACTGGCGCCGCGGCTGGGCGATCTGCTCATTCAGCGCGGCTGGATGATCGCAACAGTCGAGTCCTGCACCGGCGGCTTGATCGCCGGGTCAATCACACAGATTTCCGGCAGTTCTGTCTGGTTTGAGCGGGGGTTCGTCACCTACAGCAACGAAGCGAAGCAGGATCTGGTCGGTGTCAGCGCGCAAACGCTTGACAGCCATGGCGCGGTTTCGGCCGAAGTGGCGCGAGAAATGGCGGCGGGCGGCATCCAGTCCAGCCGCGCGGACATGGCTGTGTCTGTGACCGGCGTTGCAGGTCCCGATGGCGGCAGCGTCGAAAAGCCGGTGGGCACGGTCTGCATCGCCTGGGCTGATCGAAGTGGCCGGGTGAATGATCAGCGATATCTGTTTCCCGGTGACCGGCAGCAGGTTCGCGAAGCATCGGTGCAATGCGCGCTGGCCGGAGCGATTGAATTTCTCAACTCGATGTGACTGAAGCTCAGCATCAGCGGCTGTTCATCGGCTTAATGCCGGATGCGGAAGTCAGGTCGGCGCTGACCGATCTTCAGCGTCAGCTGAAGCTTGGCGATCATGGTCGTCCGACACCTCCTCAGAACCTTCACATCACCATGCTTTTTCTTGGAGAGGTGTCGTCCAGCGAAGTTCCTGAAATTGCGGAATATGTCGAGTCCATCGAGGTTTCACCGTTTGTCCTTCCGATCAGCAAAGTCGGTTACTGGCCGCAGAAACACATCGTCTGGGCCGGGCCGGCTGAAACCGGACCGGAACTCGGCGAACTCTCAAAGCGGATTCGAAAAGCGCTCAGAAAATTTGCTCCGGATCGACGCAGGTTCATTCCCCACATCACGCTTGCAAGAAAAGTTCGCCGGCGCGTGGTCAGCCCAATCGCGCCGATTGAATGGCAGGTGCGGCAGATTCGGCTTGTTCGGTCGAACCTGACAAACGAGGGCGCGCACTACGAGATGATCGCGCACTCCAGAACTTCTGCTTAGTCAACCAGCGTCGCGGAGACTTTGCCGAATTCGCCTAGATCGCAGGTGACGCGGTCACCAGACCGAATCGGTTTCGGCAGGCCGCAGACTCCGGTGGTGATGTACTGACCCGCCTCAATTGAAATGCCGCGCGCTGAAAGCCGGTTCACCGCCCACTGAAGGGCTGACAGGGGATTGCCAAGCGCATCGGCCCCGGTGCCCTGTGTTGCGACTTCGCCGTTGATGATGAGTTCAGTCGGCGCACTGGCCAGATCAGCGCTGCGCCAGTCGGATGGAGTGGCCGCGCCGATCACCCATTCCCGTCCGCAAGCGCAGTCTGCCAGCAATGCCGCCGCGCCAGCTTTCGAGAACTCAGAAATTCTGGAATCTGGGAACTCAAGACTGGGATGCAGGCTTTCCACCGCGTCGACGATTTCCTCGATCGAGTAAGGTTCATCAAGGCTGTGCAGACGGCGGCCGAAACGAAAGGCGAACTCAGCCTCAGCGACAGCCATGTGATTGCCTGCCATTGACAGGACCGCCCCATCCGGGTGAATATGTGATTGAAGGTACGGACCTTCGAGCGGCTCCGTGACTCCGATATGATTCTGTCCGCCCGCGCTGGTGGCTGCGATTTTCCAGCCGCCGATGGCGTCGTCTGCCAGTTCCGGAAAATACAGCTGCGCCTGCCTGCCTTCGTCTTCGCTCTCAGGCTGACAGTGTGCGGGCAGGGCGTTGATCGTCTCGCCGGCGTTCCAGAGCGCCCAGAGAGTCGCGGCGGCTTGCCGGGCTCGTTCTTCGGTCATGGTAAAACTTCCCTTCGCAGTCGATTTTTCTAGCGTTCAAGATACTGACGCTTGTCTTTGACATCTTCCCATTCAGCCGCATCGGGCGGCGCTTCGATGATGGATGAAATGACCGGCCAGACCAGGCTCAGCTCCGCGTTCAGTTCCAGGAACTCCTGCTGATCTTCCGGCAGATCATCTTCCGCATAGATTGCGGTGATCGGGCATTCCGGTTCGCAGAGACTGCAGTCGATGCACTCTTCAGGATCAATCACCAGCATGTTCGGCCCTTCGTGGAAGCAGTCCACAGGGCAGACTTCAACGCAGTCGGTGTACTTGCATTTGATGCAGGCTTCCGTAACGATGTAGGTCATAGGTTCAGTCTTTCAGCAGTGTGAGTGTCCGAATGCGAGATGCCTCTTCCCGTTCGCATCCCAGGCCAGTCCGGCAATGCGCACATCCTGACAGGAAAAATTCAGATGAAATGCTTGTATCTGACAGCAAACCAAAGATGCATTCAAGTCCGTTTGAACAGGGCAGATTCAAGATGTCCACATCTTGAATATGGCGACAAAACTGCGGGAATCAATACCAAAGCCGCTAATGATAAACCTGTTGCCCTGATATGACAAATTCAATTCGAAGCGAATCCGCATAATCCGATCATTCGGCATCCAGTTCCTTGAGCTCATACATCAGCTGCAGCGCCTCGCGCGGGCTCAAATCATCCGGCGCAATTTCATTGAGTCGCTCCAGTACGGGAGATTCCTCGGCACTGGGCTCGCTGAAGATTGAAGCCTGCACAGCGCCCTGAACCCGCACGGGATCGAAGCTCTCTGCTGACGACAGTTTTGCGAGCCGCCGCTTCGCCTCGCCGATCACCTGTTTTGGAATGCCGGCCAGCTTCGCAACCTCGATGCCATAGCTCTGGCTGGCGGCACCGTCTTTGACATCGTACATGAAGACGATGTCACCTTTGTGCTTGACCGCGTCCAGATGCACATTTCTTGTGCCGGACATCTCATTGGCGAGCTGGGTGATCTCAAAGTAGTGGGTGGAGAACATTGTCATTGCCCGGACATCGTTCAGCAGGCTGACTGCGCAGGCCCAGGCCAGTGCAAGGCCGTCATACGTGCTGGTGCCGCGACCGATTTCATCGACCAGCACCAGACTGCTTTCGGTGGCGCTATGCAGGATCGTCGCCATCTCAGTCATTTCAACCATGAAGGTTGAATTTCCCGCGACCAGATCGTCAGATGCGCCGATTCTTGTGAAGATTCGATCGATCGGACCGATTGCTGCGGAGACTGCGGGCACGTAGCAGCCGGTATGGGCAAGCAATACAATCAGGGCGGTCTGCCGCATGTAGGTGCTCTTGCCGCCCATGTTGGGTCCGGTGATGAGCACAAGCCGGCTGAGCTGGTTGAGTTCTGTGCTGTTGGGGACGAAAGGCTTGTTCAGCACGGCCTCAACCAGAGGATGCCTGCCGCGTTCGATGGATATTCCAAGTCTGCTGACCAGCTGAGGGCGGTTAAGATCCAAGGTGCGCGAGAGTATGGTGAAGTTGCACAGCACATCGATTTCTGCCAGCGCCTCGGATGTCGTCTGTATCGCATTGACAAAGGCTTGCAGGCGTTCAATCAGATCATCATAAAGCTCCTTTTCGCGCGCCAAAGCCTGTTCTTTCGCATTCAGAATCCGGCGTTCAAACGATTCGAGCTCCGCAGTGATATACCGCTCCGAGGATTTCAGCGTCTGACGGCGGGTGTAGTCTTCTGGAATCCTGTCCGTCAGAAGACGCGAGACTTCAATGTAATAGCCGTGAACCCGGTTGTAGTGAACCTTGAGGTTCTTGATTCCGGTTCTCTCCCGCTCCCGGGCTTCAAGCTCGATCAGCGCCTGTCCGGAGTCCCCCCGGAGCTGGCTCAGCTCGTCCAGCTGGGTGTCATAGCCCTCTCGAAACACCCCGCCGTCCTTCAGCACCGCGGCCGGCTCATCAAGCAAGGCTCTGTCCAGCAGTTCAGTCATTTCAGGCAGGGCGTCCATCCGGCCGCAGAGAGCGGACATTTCAGCACATGGGTCGGGATTCAACAGTTCCACCAGTCCGGGAAGGGATTGCAGCGCCTCTTTCAGACGGACCAGGTCAAGCGGCTTGGCGGTCCGGGTCGCGATTCTGGATGCAATCCTTTCAATGTCGCCGATTTTCCGCAATGCCGCGGCGACTGCCCCCGCGTCCGCGGCGTCCAGAATGTGCTCGATGACGGAATGCCGTTTTCTGATCTCATCGTGATCGCGTATCGGGTGGCGGAACCACCTGCGAAGCTGCCGCGAGCCCATTGTCGTGGAACACTGATCGAACAGGCTGAGAAGGCTGTTCCTGGCATCCCCCAGCAGTGTCGACTCGATTTCCAGATTGCGCCAGCTGTGCGCGTCGATCTGCACGAACTCATTGGAATGTTCAATTTTGAGCCCGTGAATATGCGTGAGCTCCTTGCCCCATGCGTCGATGGCATACTGCAAGAGCGCGCCCGCAGTGGCTGACACCTCCGGATTCTGCTCGCATTCGAACGCGGACAGATTACGGACCTCGAACTGCTTCTGCAGCAGCGAGATGGAGCGGTCAAGATTGAAGTACCAGTGCGGCACTTCCTGCAGACTCTTGAACTCAAACTGATCGGCGTACTCTGCGATTTCGGACATCAGAATCTCAGCGGGCCTGATTCGATCCGCCTCCGACTGGATGGCTTCAGCGCTCGGCATCTCCCGCGCAGCAAATCTGCCGCTCGCAACATCAAGTGTCGCCATCGTCCATGTACTGTCAATTCTGGCAACGGCGCAAAGCAGGCTTTCTGATCGCTCGTCAAGCAGGTCTTCGTCGGTTAGCGTACCGGGTGTGATGACGCGTGTCACCTGACGCTCCACCGGCCCTTTTGAGGTTGCGGGATCGCCGATCTGCTCGCAGATGGCGACTGAACGCGACAGATTGATCAGCTTGCGGATGTACTGATTGACACTGTGGAACGGCACCCCCGCCATCTTGATTGGATTGGGGCTGGACTTGCTGCGGCTCGTCAGCGTGATGCCCAGGAGTTCCGAGGCGATTTCCGCGTCCTCGTAGAAGAGCTCGTAGAAATCGCCCATCCGGTAGAATAGCAATGTGTTGGGGTACGATGCCTTGATCTGCAGGTACTGGCGCATCATCGGCGTGACGCCGCTGTCGGAACTTGCTGTCATGCGCGGCGTTTGAGAGAGCGGTGTTCCTTGTACTTTCGCTCAACGATTCGGGCAACCTCATCGTAGAGGTGAGAGTTGCCTGCGACAATGTTGCCTGATTCCAGAAAGTCCTGCTCGCCGTTGAAGTCGGAAACAATGCCGCCGGCCTCCTGAATCAGCAACGCGCCGGCGGCAATATCCCAGATTTTCAGACCGGTTTCCCAGAACGCATCGAATCGGCCGCACGCGACATAGGCCAGATCCATGGCTGCTGAGCCTGGCCGCCTGATGCCGGATGTTTTTTTCGACAGCTCTCGAAAAATCTCAACCCACAGATCGACACTGTCAAACTCGCGGAAAGGGAAGCCTGTGCCGATCAATGCGTAGTCGAGATTGCGGACATCGCTGGCGCGGATGCGCCTGTCATTCAGGTAGGCGCCGACGCCTTTTGACGCGGTGAACAACTCTTCGTGCACAGGGTCATATACCACGGCATGTGCGAGTCTGCCGTTTTTTCGGATCGCGATGGAAATGCAGAATTGCGGAACTCCGTGCAGAAAATTGGTGGTGCCGTCCAGCGGGTCGATGATCCACTCAAACTCGTTGCCTGGAATGGAGTGACTTTCCTCTGCGAGGATTGCGTGATTGGGGTAGGCTTCCTGGATTGTCTCCACAATCTCCCGCTCGGCAAGCAGATCCACACTGGACACAAAGTCGCGTGCGCCTTTGAGGTCGAATTTCAGCTGGTCGACGCGGTAGGATTTTCGCAGGACAGTTTTCCCGGCGCGGCGGGCGGCCGAAATTGCGATATTGATGAGCGGATGCATGTTTTCGTTACTGACAGTGGCTGAGGGCCGTTCGGTTTTCGGGTTGAGCGCTGAATCAGGAGCGGCAGACGATCACCGATATCAACTAATTTTCCATCTGACGGCGCAGGTCAGCATTGCTGTCGCATAGTTCAGACGGGTGGAGCAGTTGTGCCAGTGAACAGCCCTGTTCGCGGAGTTCCATTTTATTTGTTGGTGCAGTCTGAAACTGCAATCTTTCAGCGTGGCGCACAATAATTCTGACAGCAGATGTGCAGACCGATCGAGGGTGAAAGCGAGTCTCGAAGCGCTGAATTTCGTATCTGATCGTCAAATGGACATATAGGATAATATTTGGCTGTCGCAGGTGTCGAACGCTGATCGATGAATCGGCGAGACGCGAATTCATACTATCCAGCCAGCTTCGCAATCCAACAAAGCGCTGTCAGCCTGTTCGATTGCTGAATCACAGCTGCCACATCAAATTTTCTGTTAAGCGAGACAATCAGGATGAAAACCTACCAGCACTTCATCAACGGACAATATGTCGATTCATCGAGCGGTGAGTGGATCGAGAGCACCGATCCGTTTTCCGGAGAGATCTGGGCGCGTGTCCCCAAGGGCAGCCAGGAGGATGTCGATCGGGCGGTGGCGGCCGCCAAGGCCGCGTTTGAAAGTCCCGAATGGACTGATCTCAGCGCCAGCGCGCGAGGAAAGCTGATGCGAAAGCTCGGTGATCTGGTTGCCGAGAATGCGGACCGCCTGGCCGCGCTTGAAGTCAAGGACAATGGCAAGCTCTTTTCCGAAATGAAAGCTCAGATGGTGTATCACCCCGAGTGGTGGTACTACTTTGGCGGGCTGGCAGACAAGATCGAAGGCTCAATCATTCCGATCGACAAGAAAGACGCGTTTTCGTATACCACGTATGAGCCTTTGGGCGTGGTTGCGGCGATCACCGCATGGAATTCTCCATTGCTGTTCATTGCCTGGAAGTGCGCGCCGGCGCTCGCGGCTGGCAACACAGTTGTGGTGAAACCGTCGGAGTTCACTTCGGCCAGCTCGCTTGAATACGCGAGTCTGGTCAAGCAAGCGGGCTTTCCTGATGGCGTTTTCAATGTCATCAGCGGCTATGGCGCGGATGTCGGCGCCGGTCTGGTGAGTCACCCGGATGTCGCGAAGATAACCTTCACAGGCTCAGATCTGTCAGGGCAGAAGATTTACGAAAGCGCGGCTCGCAACATCAAGCATGTTTCGCTGGAGCTGGGTGGAAAGTCTCCGAACATTGTGTTTGAGGATGCTGATCTCGACATGGCGACCAAAGGCGCTGTGTCTGGTATTTTCGGAGCGACCGGTCAGACCTGTGTTGCAGGTTCGCGGCTGCTGGTGCAGGAAAGCATTCACGATGAATTCATGGAGCGATTGCTAGACATGGCCAAGGCGGCGAAAATGGGAAACCCGATGGAATCAACTACACACATCGGCCCGGTAACCACCTTGCAGCAATACGAAAAGGTGCTTTCCTATATTGAAATTGCCAAACAGGAAGGCGCAACGCTGGTGTTTGGCGGCTCACCATGTGAGGTGCCAGGCGCGGGAGCCAATCAATTTGTCGAACCAACAATATTCACGGATGTATCGAACGACATGCGTATCGCACAGGAAGAGGTGTTCGGCCCTGTGCTTTCGGTGATAAAGTTCAAAGACGAAGAAGAGGCGATCAAAATCGGCAATGATGTTGTCTATGGATTGGCTGCGGGTGTCTGGACCAAGGACATTCGTCGGGCAATGCGGTTCACAAAGGCGCTGAAGGCGGGAACCGTCTGGGTCAACACTTATCGCGCGTTCAGCTACATGATGCCATTCGGGGGCATGAAGCGCAGCGGTCTGGGTCGGGAGAGCGGAATGGCCGCAATGCGCGATTATCTGCAGGTCAAGAGCGTCTGGCTTTCGACCGCGACAGAGATGCCCAACCCGTTCATTCTGCGTTAGCGGCTCAGCATTTTTCATTCGCGAGCGATTTGCCACAATGGTTAGGGTGGTGCTGGTCAAGCCTTCGCACCCCGGCAATATCGGGTCTGTCGCCCGCGCCATGGGTAACATGGGATTTTCTGATCTCTGTCTGGTCCGTCCAGTCGATCATCTGGTCGAGGAAGCGCGTGTGCGCGCTTCGGGAAATGAAGGGATACTGGTCAATGCGACTGTCACTGATTCGCTGACTGACGCTATTGATGAATGCTCTTTTGTGGTGGGCACCAGCGCGCGAACGCGCACCATCAACTGGCCGAGCCTGACGCCGCGCGAGGCCATGCAAAGAACCGCGGAAGCTGCGGGCAGGTCTCAGATGTCAGCGATACTGTTCGGGCCCGAAAGAACTGGATTGTCGAATCGACACATTGACCGGTGTGATGTTCTGGTTCGAATTCCGGTGAGTGAACGCTCGCCGTCCATCAATCTGGCTGGCGCGGTGATCATTCTTCTCTATGAACTGCATTTGGCGCTGGCTGATTCGACTGCTGATGGAACTGCGAGTCTTGCAAAGTCAGGTTTCGACGGGTCTGAAACCATGGCGACACACATCCAGATTGAGGGATTTTTCGATCATCTTCATTCAGTGCTGGAGAATGTTGAGTTCATATCACAGAGCCCCCGCGAAGTGCTGATGCGGAAGATTCGGCGCATTTTCCTGCGTCCGGGTCTGACTGACGACGAAGTCAACATCTTGCGAGGCATTCTGACCGCAGTTGAATCGAAGACTGGGGTCCGATCAACAGAAAAAAGCAAATGACATGGAAAAAGAGAATCATTCGCTGGGTCGTGCGAGTTTCGCTGTTGATTCTGGTCATATTGGCAGGTCCAATCTACTTGCTGGCAACTGGAGATTACATGAGCAAGCACTGGTCAAGTGCCGAAACCGGATCAGCCGGAATCGCGCCGCATCCGTCAGAAGTGAGTGAGGCAGTTGTACAAGTCTACGCTGCCCGGACATGGGGTGCGCGCGGCGCTGTTGCTGTGCATACTTGGATTTCGGTCAAACCGACGAATGCTCCAAGATATACGGTCTACCAGAAAATCGGCTGGCGATTGCGCTATGGGAATTCAGCTGTGTCTATTCGGGAGGACATTCCGGACCGGCACTGGTACGGCAACAAGCCCTGGCTGCTTGCTGACATTCGGGGTGAGCATGTCGATGCTGTGATTGAGAAGATCCATCGTGCGGCAATGAGCTATCCGGCGGCGAATGAATACCGGCTCTGGCCCGGACCGAACAGCAATTCCTTTATCGCGTGGATATTGAGACGAGTGCCGGAGCTGCGGGCGGATTTGCCGCCTACCGCGATCGGCAAGGACTGGCTGGGAGCGGGCAAGTTTTGGGGGCCGGCTCCGAGCGGGACTGGCTATCAAGTCACTTTGTTTGGAGCGTTCGGAGTCACAATTGGAAAAAAGGAAGGGCTTGAGTTCAATCTCGGCTGCGCACATATCGGAATTGATCCGCTAGGTCTGGCATTGCGCTTGCCGGGGTTTGGCATAGTTTCGAAGGATGGCTATCACAAATAAAGCCAATTGGACCCCCCATTGGACCCCAATTAGACCCCTTGGACTCCTATTGGGACCCCTTGTCTTCAAAAGTTTGCCACAATTCGGTGAACTATTCCAAGACTGCTCTCGATCGAGATGTATTTTGACCAGACAAATGGACTCACTGACCCGCCTTGAACACTTCGATTTCTGAAATATGTTTCTCCACGGTTGCCTTCAAATTGGAAATGTCACAACTTTCTGAAATATTCTTGAGTGGATTGAGTCCTATGGTTTTCTGATCAGGAAGATCTTCTTCCTTCGCAACGAGAAACTTCCATTGAGTTGCCTCGCACTGATCACAGACATCCATCCGGTCCTCACCATGCCAGGCGAAAATGTAAACATCTGCATGCCGTCTTGGTTCATCTGGCTCAATTTCTTCTTGATCTGCGTTGGATTCGTCATCACTCGTGCGCGCTGCGATATCGAATCGAACAGTTTTAGTCGGATCAATACCTTCATCCTCCCAAAACTGCAACGCCGCACTTTGTTTGATTTCCACTCTCGCCTTCGAATCGAATTCACAATCCCATTGATTCCACTTACTATCGATACAAGAGTGTTTCCAACCGTCGACAAGAACTGTTGCAATCATGCATTCAACGAAATGAGCGCGATCTATATTGTTCATTACCCGCCGTTCATACCGATTCAGAATTATTTTCTTTATCTCTCTGTCAATTGAACCTTTGTTTTCAAATGCACTCATGTCTTCTTTGCCGTGTCATCAAAGAACAGTTCAATCCATGCCATCGACAAATGTTTCAACGAATGCAATGATTCTGTCGGTCAATCTTCTGATCGTAGAACTTCGTTGTAGAAGCGGAGGCGGTGTGTTTCTGACTTTTACAACCTTTTGTTCCAGCACCAGCAAATTCTGAGTGAACAGAAACTCATCGATCAAATTCTGAAGCGCGGTGAGGTTCAGATCTTCCTCGGCGCTCAGGTTCTGCACTGCCTGTTCTTTTTCTTTCGCCCAATACTCCTCAAACGACTCTCGCACATGAATGTTTTCCGGAATGGACTCAAGCTGTTCTGCAACGAATCGCTCGATCAGTTCTTTCTTGCTGCGCAACTGCACTTCTGAATCAAGCAGGCTCTGAACTCTTTCGAAAATGGTCTTTTTCTCGGACTCTTTCGCTGATCTCGCCCGCTGCAGCAGAGCAAGAATGTAGCCGACATTGATTTCATCCCGGTGAATCAGTTCAAGCTCGAAGTCGATGTCATCAAGAATCGACACCTCTTCCTTCTGACGATTGGATCTGACCTTGTCGTAGAGGTCCAGATACTTGCTTTTGTAATCCTCGAACTGCTGGGCATCCATTCCAAGGTCGTCGAAGCTGAATTCAGTGAAGCAAACCAGCACATTCATCAAGCGGATAAGGTCTCGGAATGCCTGAATGAATCTTTCCTCATCCTGTTCAGTCGCAAGTTCGTTGACACTGTCGGGTGTGGGTGCGACTGATTTCAGCGCGTCAACGGCCTTTACGAATTTTTCAACCAATCGCTCATAAGGCTCCAGAATGACTTCCTCAATCGCATCTTTGTTCGCGAAAAGCTCAATCGCCGAGTCAGTGGCTTCCTTCAGATTTCGAAAGCACACAACATTGCCCTGGGATTTCAGCTTGCCCAGAATGCGGTTGGTGCGCGAATACGCCTGAATTAATCCGTGATGCCTCAGATTCTTGTCCACGTAGATGGTGTTCAATGTCGGGCAGTCGAAGCCAGTCAGAAACATGTTCACAACAAGCAGAATGTCAATCTTCCCTTCCTTGACTTTCTTGCTGACATCCTGATAGTAGCCGTAGAAATTTTGTGTGCTGAAGTTCTGCAAGTACGCTTCGTTGTAGTCGCGGATCATTGTTTCCAGCTGCTCTCTGCTGTGCTGAATCACAGGTCCTGCGTCTCCTTCGAAGAAATCCGTTTCCAGCGATCCGCTCTCATCGACGATATCTTCATTGGCTTGATAGGAGAAGATTCCAGCGATTCTGAGATTGTGCTCACCCAAATCCTTTTTCTCTCGAAAAACCCTGTAGTAGTGGTTTGCGAGCTTGATACTTGGCACACAGAAAATTGCTGAGAATTTGCGCTTGTGAGTCTTGCGGTCATGCTGAGCGATGATATGTTTGACAATTTCCTCCAAGCGTTCTTTGGATTCCATTACCTCCGCTCTGTCGATGGCTTCGACCTCAATGTCTTTTATGCCGGCTCTCTGTCGAATTGTTTGGATGTACTCAATAGAAAATCTGAGGACATTCTGGTCTCGAATCGCATCTGTTATCACATACTTGTGGAGACAGGTATCAAACAGATCTTTGGTAGTGCGGCTGCCGTGTGCACGCGGTTGAGAATTGGCAGCAAAGATGGGAGTTCCTGTAAAGCCGAACATCTGCGCTCGCGGAAAGTGCTTCCGAATGCGCTGGTGGGTTTCGCCGAACTGGCTTCGATGACACTCGTCGAAAATGAACACCATGCGCTTATCTGACAGTTTGTTCATCTTTCCGGTGAATCGGCTTTTCGTAATTGCCGCATTCAGCTTCTGCAGGGTGGTTACGATCAACTTTGTGTCATCGTTCAGCTGCTTCACAAGATTCTTCGTGCTGTTGGTGGCATCCACGCTTCCCTTTCGAAAACTGTTGAACTCCTCAATCGTCTGGTAGTCCAAATCCTTTCTGTCCACCACAAACAGCACCTTGTGAATGTTTGGTGATTGGGTAAGAATCTGTGCTGTTTTGAAGGAAGTCAGAGTTTTTCCGGAGCCGGTTGTGTGCCAGATGTAACCGAATTTTTCGGAGACTTTCACACATTCAACAATCGCTTCAACCGCGTGATACTGGTAAGAGCGAAGCACCATGAGCAGCTGACGGGATTCATTCAGCACGATGTATTTGGTGATCATCTTCGAGAGCTGGCACTTTTCCAGAAACACCTCCGCGAATTCGCTCAGATTGGAGACTTTCCGGTTGTTCTCATCTGCCCAGAAGAAAGTCTGTTTGAAGTCGCGTTCACTAACCGGATTGTTGGCAAAGTACTTGGTGTTCACACCGTTGCTGATCACGAAGAGCTGAATGTAACGGAAAAGCCCATGGCCTGCGGCGAATGAATGAAGATGATATCGATTGATTTGATTGAACGCCTCTTTGAGTTCCAGCCCCCGGCGCTTGAGCTCAATCTGCACCAGTGGCAGGCCATTGATCAGCAAAGTGACATCGTAGCGATTGGTGTAAGTGCCGGTCATGGTGACTTGACTGGTCACTTGGTACTGGTTCTTGCACCAGTGAATCTGGTCAATCAGTTCAATGTAACCAATCTCACCTGAGTCCTTCTTGTAGTCGACTCGGTCGCGGAGCGTCTTCGCCTTCTCAAAGATGTTTCCGCGCTGCAGCTTTTTCAGGATCTGATGAAATTCATCTGCGGAAAGAGCTGTCTTGTTGTGAATTTCAAGTTGCTGTTTCAGATTCTGAATCAGATCCTGCTCATCATTGATTGGGATGTAATCGAATCCCAGCGACTGCAGCTGTGTGACGAGGCTGTTCTCAAGCTCGCGTTCCGGCTGAGTGTTCATGAAAAAGTTATGCGTCTCTGAGTCAGACGAACATCTGCTGAAGCAGACCTTTTTTGAAATTCTGGGTGAGTTCGATTTGTTTTTCGACTATTTCGATTTTTTTGTCGATAGACAAAAGAAAATCTGCAATTTTCTGCTGTTCCGCTAAGCTGGGGTAAAGAATCTCCTCATCCTGAAATTCCGAAATCCAGTATCGTTTGTGTTCTCCTACTGGAAACTTAATTATTTTCATCGCTTCAAATACGTACTTCAAATTTACACCTTGGTGCTTGGGTAGCAGAATTTTCAGAGCACCAGATTTGACCTTAAACGGGAAATCGACGAATTTAAATGCAGTTGTAAAGTCATCAAAAATAATGACGGGGAGTCGCTTCCGAAAAATTCCTGATTCTTCATCTGTGTAACCAAGTATGAAAGTTTTTCCCGCAGTAAGCACAGGCGTTTGAAATTTGCCATCATAATCAGTGCTTCCAACTGTGTAGGCATTTGGTTGCTCGTAGCTTAGTATTTCTCGAAGATGTACATTTTTCCAATCTGGAAAACTTCTTCCCGAATCATCTTTAAATCGAAATTCCTGGCTGAACAGTTTTTGTAGCATGCCTTCCTTGAACTGTCCATACAGAGCTTTCTTGTGGTTCAGTTGCTCGATTTTGCGATCAACTGCCGACAAAAATGAAGCTATTTTTTTTTGTTCTTCAGGGCAGGGCAGAGATACTTGAATCTGTTTTAGACTTGAGGCGTAAAGGTGAATTACAGACACTCCTTGGGCAAAGCGGGAAATTTCGCGTTTCTTGTGATTCAAGTAATAAGCAAGAAATACTCCATTCTGTTGACTGCGGAGTATAGTCAGATCTCCGCCTATGGCTACACCGTCAATTAGAACACAGGATGCTGAAGCGATATCAAGAGCGGTTTCACCTGACGTAGGAATAATAACGTCATCTCGTTGACTTAGTACTAACTGTGATTCTGGCATATCTGTACTGGATACAACAGCAGATATAGTTTCGTTGTAATGTGTATACAGTTCACCGTATCGAATGCATTTGTGGAGTCCCTCGCTGACGATATCACTTTTTGAAATTCCTTTTCCTTTGGAAAATTCAACGACATCACCCAATAGTGATTTATCCCATTCAGGAAATTCGTTTTCGGTACTATCTCGAAACCTCAATGAAGGAGACAATTTGGGACTATTTTTCATATTTACACGTTCCCTTTCAGAACGGACTGAAAATTCCGAGTTGTTTACAGAAATCGGTAATTCTTTCATCCGTTTCTCGTATCTCTGATTCCAATCCTTGCAGTTCCTCACCAACTTTGTTGAGATCTATCCGCTTCTCTTCCTCAAATGTGTCGACATAACGCGGAATGTTCAGGTTGTAGTCATTCTCTTCAATTTCATCAAGACTTGCCACATAGGCGAATTTTTCAACAAACTCTCGATTCTTGTAGGTTTGGACGATTTGATCGACGTGTTCATCCGTAAGAAAATTCTGATTCCCTTTCTTTTCGAATTGCTGAGACGCGTCAATGAAAACTATATTGTCGTCATGTACCCTACATTTTTTCAGTACAAGAATGCAGGCTGGTATTCCAGTGCCATAAAACAGATTTGGTGGCAGACCAATGACGGCATCAAGATAGTTCAGTTCCGTAATAATGTATTTTCTAATGACTTCCTCTGCCGCACCTCTGAACAGTACGCCATGTGGAAGCACCACCGCCATTGTCGCATTTTCCGCCATCTGATAAATCATGTGCTGTACAAATGCAAAATCAGCTTTGCTACGCGGTGCTAACCGACCATGCTGACTGAAACGATCATCCGTCTCGTTTAGTGGATTATTTTCCCCTTTCCATTTTGCGGAGAAGGGTGGATTGGCGACTACCGCTTCAAAACGCATATCCAGATGCTGAGGACTTACCAAAGTGTCAGCCTGCCGAATATCAAATCGTCCGAAGTGCACATCGTGAAGAATCATGTTCATACGAGCCAAGTTGTATGTTGTTCGATTCAGTTCCTGTCCATAAAACTCACCAACATCCACTTCTCTGGCGACTCTCAACAGCAGTGAACCTGAACCACATGTCGGGTCGTAAACATTTCTGATTCTCTCCTTATCCATAGAAACAATCTTCGCTAGAATTTTCGAGACCTGTTGCGGCGTGTAGAACTCACCTGCTTTCTTACCTGCTCCTGAAGCAAACTGGGCAATCAGGTATTCATAGGCATCTCCCAGCACGTCAGATTCCGATTCCTCCAAACTGAATTCAATCTTCTCGAGATGCGAAAGAACGGAAACAATCTTTTCGTTTCTTTCATTGGGGGAGTGACCGAGCTTGGTGCTTGCAAGGTCCAAATCTTCGAACAATTTGTTGAAATCGTCTTCACTTTCAGTTCCCAAAGTGCTTTGTTCGATATTGTTGAGTATCGTCGCCAGATCTTCAAGAATGAAATTGCTCTGCTCCTCAAGATTTGCATTCCCTCGCTTGGTGATTGAGGAAAACAACTCGTCGGGTCGCAGAAAGTATCCGAGTTCCATTAACCCAAGTTTAACATTTCCGCAGTCGCCCGAACCTTGAAAACCGCGATTCCGGCCTGATCCGAGCCGGAATTCCCGTTTTTCCATCCATTTCCGATCCTTTTTCCGCCCGTTTCGGGGTCAATCTGCGGTTTTCCAGATTGTAGTGCCATCATTTTCACCATTGGTCTTGATTCCTCGCTCCGATGCCTTAAAATAACGGCCATGTTCATCAGAAAGACCAAGACCGCCACCAACAGGGACGGCACGGCGCGCGGCAGCTACCGGCTGGTGGAGAGCGAGCGCGACGGCGAGAAGGTGCGCCAGCGCACGCTGCTGAACCTGGGCGCCAGCTTCAGCGTCGAGCCGGAGAAGTGGAAGCTGCTGTGCCAGCGCGTCGGGGAGCTGCTGGCGGCGCAGCACAGCTTCGACTTCGCGGGGCCCGACCCGGAGCTCGAGTCCGAGGCCCGGCGGATCGCCAAACGGCTGCTGGAGCGGCGCGGAACCACACCCGAGGAGCCGGCGGCGAAGGACTTCCAGACGGTGGATGTGAACTCCGCGGAGGATTTCGACGCGCGCACCGCCGGCGGCGAGCACGCCGCGCTGGCGGCCCTGGCGGCGCTGGGGCTGCCGCAGCTGCTCGCCGAGCTCGGCTTCAACGGCCGCCAGAGATGCTGGGCGCTGGCCTCGATCGCGGCGCGCATGCTGGCGCCGGGCTCGGAGCGCCGGACCTGCCAGTGGCTCAGGAAGACCAGCGCGCTGGGTGAGATGCTGGGCGTCGACTTCGGGTCCCTGAGCGAGATGGGCCTGTACCGCGCCTCGGACCAGCTTCTGAGGCATCAGGACGCCATCGAGGAACACGTCCACGGGCGCGCCTGCGAGCTGTTCGGCCTCACCCCGACGATCGCGTTCTACGATCTCACCAACACCTACTTCGAGGGCCGCATGGGGGGCATGGAGGAGGCGAAGCGCGGCCGCTCCAAGGAGAAGCGCAGCGACTGTCCGCTGCTGACCCTGGCGCTGGCCGTGGACGCGGCCGGCTTCGTCATGAGGAGCCGGGTGCTGGCCGGCAACATCGGCGAGTGCAGGACCCTGGGCGCGATGCTGGCGGAGTTGGGCGCGGCCCGGGGCGCGGTGGTGGTGATGGACCGCGGCATCGCCACCGAGGACAACCTGAAGTGGCTGAGACAGAACGGCTACCAGCATCTGGTGGTGTCGCGCGAGAAGCTGCGCGAGTTCGAGCCCGGCGACGGGGCGCAGACGCTGCTGAGCGCCGGCGGCGCCGAGGTGCGCTTCTACCGCGAGGTCATCGAGCTGGCGGACGACGACGGCGGCACGCATCAGGAGGCGTATCTGCGCTGCTATTCCGAGGCCCGGGCCGAGAAGGAGAGCGGCATCATCGACCGCTTCCGCAAGCGCTTCGAGAAGGGCCTTGGAAAGATCAATGAATCCCTGAAAAAGCCGAAGGCGCACAGCAGGCTGGCGCAGGTCGAGAAGCGCGTCGGCCGGCTCAGCGCCCGCAACTCGCGCGTGGCGCGCCACTACCAGCTCAGCTACATCACCGACGGGGCCGGCGAGCGGGTGCGGGAAATAGAATGGGAATGGCAGCCGGCCGACGGCTCCATGGCCACGCACCCGGGGGTCTACTGCCTGCGCAGCAGCATCCTGGCCTGGGACGCCGAGACGCTGTGGCGCACCTACATGACGCTGACCCAGGTCGAGTCGGTGTTCCGCTGCCTGAAGTCGGAGCTGGGCCTGCGGCCCGTGTTTCACCAGAAAAAACGCCGCGCCGACGGCCATCTGCTGATCTCGGTGCTGGCCTACCAGGCGGTCTGCGTGCTGCGCACGCGGATGCGGGACCGCCGGGGCTGGCACGACAGCTGGACGACCATCCGCCAGGAGCTGGCCGGAATCACCCGCACGACCACCTCGTTCCAGCGCGAAGACGGGCGCACGCTGCACCTGCGCAAGACCGCCCGCGCCGACGCCGATCAGGCCGCGCTCTACGAGGCCATGGGCGTCGCACCGCCGCCCAAGCGCCTGCAGAAGACCGTCATCTGAACTCTCCCGGCCGGCGCCCGCCGGCTGCACAATATTCCCCGAAGGCGACTTTGTAGTGCCATCTGGATTTTTTTGTTTTTTATTTTCAGCAGCTTAGGTCACCAGATGTTAAACTTGGGTTAACGAATCAGTACGAATGGCATCAATGTACTCTTCGTCTGTGACATCTTCATACTCCTTGACCGATTCGGTTTCAAGCAGCTTGTTTGCGTGTTTATGCTGCTTTTCTGAAAGGTACTTGTAAAACACAAAACCGAGAATGTAATCCCGGAACTCATTCGCGTCCATATTGCCGCGCAGTGTGTTTGCGATGCCCCACAGTTGTTTCTCAAGTTGCTGTTTCTGACTTCTGGTCACGTTGTTTGCCTGTCTCAGTTTGTTTTGCAAAGGTCCAAATTCAAATGAGTGTAATTCGTCGAGGGAGTATTTTGAAATATTTTTCACATTCAAGCAAGAATAAAAATCAAAAGTACGACATTGTTTGACGGAAATATGCCATTTCTTCCGAAATATTGTGTATAACATTCGAGCAAGGGACGGCTCAATGCGTAGAGAGATACCACCAGAATCAAGAAAGGGCATTTACGATTTTAATCTGAATGCCATGTTTAGATTGGTTCGAAAGCTGAATTAGATTGGAACTTATTCCGACGCATGTCAATCTGCAGAGCCTCACAAAGACTGCAAATTGTCGGGAAGTCGAAAAAAATTGCAACCCTGCAACCACAAATCAAGTACTGCTGTTAAGGAAGAACTCTTGAAAAATGCCCAGTGAACGAGAAGAACGTCTGGAAGGAATTCTGGCTCAAATTTTGAAACGTTTCAGTTACACTCCGTTCGAAGTGTTCATTCGATCTTGGTTCAGTCATCGAGTGTTTCAGTTCGACCCGGAAAAGAATGAAGGTTTGTTTGAAATTTTGAAGATACTCGGTGAGAGAACATGCGCATCTACTGCTGATTCACCGATAGAATCGACTGAATCAGATGAAGTAGGGAACGAACTGAGAGCCTATGTGAAGGATGCTGCTAAACTGCTGACTCTTGATATAGATCAGCTGAATGGTTCCGGATATCCAGATTTAATGCTTCAATATAACGACTCTACGGCTTATATCAAAGTCAAGTCATTTGACCAGGATTCAGCGAACAGCAAGCTTCGGAGCTTCTCTGTTTCCCCTTCCAGCAAAGCAAGAGTTACATCTGACGGTTTTCACTTGATTATTGGGTTTGAGGTTGAACAGGTTCAGAAAAGACAATATCGCGCGACTGGATTTCATCTGGCCGATGCATACGGATTGGACTGTTCCATGAATGTCGAAGCAAGCTCAAATAATGCGATTATGTATTCGGACAAGCAAGTGCTTTATTCTTGGCGTCAAAGTTCCGAAAGCATGGTGGAGTGATCGCGTATCAGTCAAAGTGACACGCGCAATCTAGTTTCAAAGCCAAATTCTTCTGACACCGTATTTGGGATTATTGTGGCGAAATCGTACCGTCACCGATCCGTCTTCATCCTCAAATTCAGGTTGCTCCAAGTTGGCTGCAAGTGCATCCTGAACAATTTCCAGCGTCCCTCGGCCCCATCGCTCGATAGTGCCGCCCCGATTGAGTGTATCAGCAATCAATGGATTCCGCGGTATGGACTCGTGCGGTGCGAAAAGAGATTCGGGTGTCAATCGGAACGGCAGTGCTCCAGTTGATATCACCTCCACACAGTCATCGTAGATTTCCAAGCCTACCGAACCACCATCTATTGAGTAGTCGCGATGACAAAATGCATTGAGTAGGGCTTCTCGCGTCGCAAGCACTGGATAGAGTGGTTCGTCAATTCTCTCAATTCGACCTTCCTCAAATCGGCTGGCAATGGGCGTTTCGTCGTGTAGAAACTGTTGAGCGGCTTCGTACAAAGAGAAGATGTTGCCGTGAACTTGACGGCTGTCCCGAGTATCCATCCAATCGAATTCCCTGAAGCGCGCGAGGCGCAGATGACACTGCGGAAATTCGGATTTGATTCGATCTGCATTACCGAATAGTACTACTGCGGCTCTCAGCAGGATTCCGTCTTGAAACAGCCCCAGTGCTTGAAGCAGATCTTCAGATTCGCCGGAATCCAGATCTTCAAGTCGACCTATTTCAATCGCCTGCTCGGCTGTGATGCGAATCTGTTCACCATCTAAATCTTCAATCGACCATCCCTCCGCTGGTTGACTTTCCCAGCTATCATCTCGGAACAGACATTCGATGTGCATCTGACGGTACTCGTGAGCGCGCATTTTCACCGTGGACTTGCCGACCCGCTGGTAGGATTTGCCTCGGTACATAAACGGCCCGATGAAATCGCGACCGACTGATATTACAATTGCCTCGCGGTCTTCAGCTACCGGTGCCCGTTCAATTCTAGGAAAAACAGGCGGGTCGAACTTTGCAAGTTCTGCGTGCAGATCATCAATGGAAAATTCGCTCTTCTGCAACCCAGGCACGCGTCCGTCCTGAGTCACTCCGAATAGCACTTGGCCACCTTGCTGGTTAAGCAATGCGCAGACAGTCTTCAATGCCTTGCGCTGATTGTCCAAGGTGCTCCAGAATTCAAGAGTGTCAGACTCACCAGTTTCAGCTAGTTTTCTGATTCGTTCAATGGATACGGAATTGTTCATTCTGACAGTTGCTACGGTTCAATCAACAGGCAAACAAAGCAGGTGGATATCAAACTTGGTGACTTTTGAAACGAATCGACGCACCAAAAACGTGATTCACTTGCAGCCCAAAATTCGCGTTTGAAGTTTTTGCTATGCGAAAAACACCAGTTAGAAGCACACGCGGTTAAACAAATTTCTCCTCCGCGTGATTCTGCAGGAATCTCAATTGAGTCGGTAATGCCACTGTTGCGATACGCGAAAACTCTGACACTTTCTGGCATTTTCGGTTCAAAGAAGTATAGAATAAATTACATGTTATGTTCGACTGAAATTCTATAAACTTTTCATCACCTGAATCCGAGAATTCGGTGATTGACATCATCTCTTATCACAAACATATCGAATAAATTTACGGAATGAGAACGTCAGCGATATCGGATAAAATAGAATTCCAACGCACTTGAAAAATTCACCGTTTCAACTTATCTTACGTAACGAACCCACTTCAGTTGAATCGAAAATGGCCATCACTCTGACAGAATCAGCCGCAGACCGAGTCAAGTCCTACCTGGAAGGGTCAGACGGTCAGGGACTCCGGTTTGGTGTTCGCAAAACCGGCTGTTCCGGTTTCGCATATGTTGTTGACATCGTGCCCGAAGCAGGTGCTGAAGATCACGTTTTTCACAGTCAAGGAATTGACGTATTCGTTGACCCGAAAAGTCTCGAACTTGTTGACGGAACCACAATTCACTTTGAGAAACAGGAACTGTTCGAATCATTCGTTTTCAAAAATCCAAACGTCAGCGCCGAGTGCGGATGCGGTGAAAGTTTCACCGTAGACTGATCAAGTGATGAAATTTATTTTGCTTGTTCAAAATTGATAGCAAGGTGAATGGAATGAACGTTGATTGAGAGAGTTTTGTTATACTCAGCAACTAGAATGAACCCTTGAAATGAGAGGTTTTAACCATGAAAAAAAGAGAAATGAAAGAAAAAAATAGTAATTTCAGTCTAGAAAGAACACCTGCCGAAAGGTACTGGGAGAGTCCTGAAGGCAGAGAAGAGATAAAGAAATCACTTGCGGAGTCATATGAAATCGAAAGGCGGATTGTGGAAGAACTGAGAAGGAAAGGTGAAAAAATTTGACTGAATTGCTTCACTCAACAGGATTTCGAAATTATTGAATCGAAGAAAAAGCGGTTTAGGAGAGTCAAGGCTCGACATATTTCCGAAACGAATCGATATCGAGATAAATTGAATAACTATAGAGAAAGCCTTCAAACCGAAATAAAGGAAACCATTGAGGAAATAAAACAGGCGTTTAGAGACGGAAACTGGAAGTATTTGGATGGGCATAGAGATCATCCATTAGATGACGATCCTTCTGGCACCAGATCGCTTCACGTATTTCCTTACCAGACTGGAGAAAGAGATGTGGTGGTCATCTACATTAATCACAGGAGTGGTGACCATGTGTCTTTCATAAATGTCGGACCTCACAGTGAAGTCTATAAACGATTGAATTAACGCTGAAACTATCTTTTCAATCGGAAAATTTTGGCCAATTTTGTTGAGGTGAGCTACGCATTCAGGCACCAACAAATTTCTTCTCACATAATCATTCGACTCTTTGTAGCCTCAAAACTTAGATTTCGGTTTACGCTGGTATTGAGGCGTGCCAGCGATAGCCAAGACCCATGCCCGCGCCACCCCCTACTGCACCTGAAACGATTCAGCCTTCGGTCTCTATTGAGACGCTCGGCTGTAAAGTCAACCTGTTTGAATCCGAATATATCTCCAGCCAGCTGAAGTCTAGTCATTGGGCGGAGTCAAACGGCGACAGCAAAGACATCTGCATAATCAACACCTGCACGGTTACGCGCGAGGCGGACCGACAATCCCGACAGGCGATTCGTCGCACAATACGCAACAATCCGAACTCAACCGTCATCGTAACGGGTTGCTATGCCGAAATGCAGTCTGAAGCCTGTGCCGGCATTCCAGGCGTGGATTACGTCGTCCCAGGCAGCAAGAAGCTGCAGATTCCAAAGTTGATCTCAGGTGAAATCAGCTACGACAGCCTAAGCGCATCCAACGGAAGCGAGGCTTCAACCCTCATGCCAGAACTGGCGGTTGCTGGATTCGAATCGCGTTCCCGAGCCAATCTGCAGGTGCAGCAGGGCTGTGACAACGGATGCACGTTCTGCATCATTCACAAGGCACGCGGTCCGAGCCGTTCCATCCCGCCGACAACAGTGATTCGACAGGTGGAAACTTTCGTCGGGCAGGGATTCGCAGAAATCGTGATCTGCGGTATTGATGTGGGTTCTTATGGTGATGATCTTGCAAACGGTGAATCACACAGAATTACACTCGCCGCGTTGACGGCCGAACTGGCGGCGCGATACCCGCAAGTCAGATTTCGGCTGAGTTCAATTGATCCGGCGCACATCACCTCCGAACTGGTGATCGCAATCGGGCATTACGAAAATATCTGCCCACACATCCATCTGTCTTTGCAGAGCGCCTCGCCAATCATTCTGAAGCGCATGAAAAGACGTTATCAGCCGGATGATGTCTACGCGGCAGTTGCAGCATTGCGCGAAGCCCGAAGTGATCTGGTGCTGTCAGCCGATATCATGGCTGGCTTCCCCACTGAGTCCGAACAGGACTTTGAGATGACGCGAGCTTCAATATTCGATCTGAGCATCGCTTATCCACATGTGTTCGCATTTTCTGAGCGGGATGGGACACCTGCCGCTCGAATTCCGAAACAGGTGCCGCCCGCGGTTCGAAAAGCCCGTGCAAAGCAGCTGCGCGAAGCAGGGGAAATCGTCCGCCAGAAAGTGCTCTCACCCTATATCGGTCAAACCGCCAGCGCGTTGACAGAAAGCGAAGTCAGTCACACCGACTCGAAAAAGATGTACCGCGCGCGCATGGCCAACTATTTGCCAGTTTACTTTGCCTGCGAACATGACGCGCCCGGCCGGACAGTCAAGCTTGAATTGACCAGTCTGCATCGCAATGGACTGCTCGGAAATTTGCCGTAAAGTTGATGATTAGGATTGTGCGCGGTCGCGCGCAAGCATGATTTCAGCCAGTTGAACCATCGATTATTCGTAAAATAGTCGGTCTGATGCAGGCAGCGGATGCATGCTCTGAAGTCCGCCTTCCAAACTACATTTTTCCATTTTCCGACGTGATATTCAAGGTGTACGCGATATGGCCGTAGAACGAACTTTATCCATTATCAAACCCGACGCAGTGCGAAGAAACCTGATCGGCGAAATCAATCGTCGATTTGAGGCTGGGGGTCTTTCAATCGTCGCCTGCAGAATGGTTCATCTTGACAAAGCGCAGGCAGAGGGATTCTACGCGGTGCATAAAGAGCGGCCGTTCTTCTCAAGTCTGGTTGAGTACATGCAGTCGGGCCCGATCGTTGTTCAGGTATTGGAAGGCAAGAAGGCGATTGCCGCAAACCGCGAGATCATGGGCGCCACCAATCCAGCCGATGCCGCGAAAGGCACCATTCGTGCAGATCTTGCAGAATCACTGGAACGCAATTCGGTGCACGGATCTGACGCGCCGGAAACCGCAAAGACTGAGATCGCCTTTTTCTTTTCTGAAGACCAGATTCACTCGCGTTAAGCCAATTCGGCATTGAAGCCCTGTTTCAGGGCGCGATAGCTATGAAAGTCAACTTGCTGGGGCACTCCCGAAATCAATTGATTGAGTTCTTCGCCGATCTTGAGGAACCGCCTTTTCGCGCGAGCCAGATTCTGAAGTGGATGCATCAGCGCGGCACTTCTGACTTTGATGTGATGACGGACCTCAGCAAGGCGCTTCGGCAAAAACTTGGTGAAGTATCCATAATCGAAGGACTCAAGCCGGTCAGCGAGAGTGTTTCAGAAGATGGCACGCGCAAGTGGCTTTTGGGTCTGCCGGACGGCAATTGTGTCGAGACCGTGTTCATTCCGGAAGAGAGTCGGGGCACGCTTTGCATTTCGTCGCAAGTCGGCTGCTCGCTCAACTGCACATTCTGCGCAACTGGCTGGCAGGGATTCAATCGCAACCTGACTTCCGCTGAAATCATCGCCCAGCTGTGGCATGCGCAGAAGGAACTCGGCGCGGACCGCAATCACCGCCCGATTACCAACATCGTACTGATGGGGATGGGCGAGCCGCTTCTCAACTACGATGCGGTCGTTGCCGCAATGCAGATCATGCTGGATGACTGCGGCTATGGATTTTCGCGCCGCAGGATCACGCTCAGCACAGCCGGAGTCATTCCAGGGATCGAGCGGCTGCTCGAAGACTGTCCAGTCAGTTTGGCTGTATCGCTGCATGCGCCGAATGACGAGCTTCGAACCGAGTTGGTGCCGCTCAACAAAAAATATCCGATCGCCAAACTGATGGATGCCTGCCGGCGATATGCAGACTATGATCGGCGCTGGCGGGTAACCTTTGAATACATCATGCTGAAAGACATCAATGATTCGAAATCGCACGCCCGGCAGCTCGCCCGATTGCTGCGAGAGATGCCGGCCAAAGTCAACCTGATTCCATACAACAGAGTTGAAGGACTGCCATATGAGCGCTCAGATATGGAAACCATCAACCGATTTCGAGATGTTCTGCTCGCGCAGCACATCATGACGATCACCCGCAAGACGCGCGGTGATGATGTCGATGCGGCCTGCGGTCAGCTGAAGGGCAATTTCATCGATCGCACGCGGCGTTCCGAAAAATTCACAGCCGCGCTCGCTTCAGCTCCAACTCAACCCAGCCAGTTCGAATTGGCATGAGTTCTACGTCATGAGCATCAGGATTCAATCAATTCGAGGCATGAATGACCTTCTGCCATCCGAAACGAACTGGTGGCAGACAGTCGAAGACGCGGTTCGCCGCGTCTCAGCGCTTTACGGCTACTCGGAAATTCGACTGCCTGTGCTGGAACGCACAGAGCTGTTCAAGCGCTCAATCGGTGAAGTGACCGATATTGTGGAAAAGGAGATGTACACGTTCCTTGACAATCGGGGTGACAGTCTGACCCTTCGTCCGGAAGCGACGGCCAGCTGTGTTCGCGCCTGCATCGAGCACGGCCTGATCAATCGCAGCAAGGCGAGATTGTGGTACATGGGGCCGATGTTTCGCTACGAGCGGCCGCAGAAAGGGCGGTATCGCCAGTTTCACCAGTTTGGAATTGAAGCCTTCGGCTGGACGACACCCGACATTGATGCGGAGATCATTCTGGTTGCTCACATGATTTGGCAGCAGCTTGGAATCGCTGATCGGACCCGCCTGGAGATCAACTCAATCGGCACTCCCGGCGCAAGACAGCGGTATCGGGCCGATCTGGTGGCATACTTTGAGAAACACAAATCCGCGCTCGATCAGGACAGCCTGCGAAGGCAGACGACAAATCCGCTTCGCATCCTGGACAGCAAGAATTCGGACATGCAGACACTGATTGAGGAGGCGCCGGTGATGGCAGACTATCTGGAGCCGGAGTCCGAGAGGCGATTTGACCGGCTGTGTGAACTGCTGGACTCGCAGGGCATCGGAATCACGGTCAATCATCGCTTGGTCCGCGGCCTTGATTACTATACCGATACAATATTTGAGTGGACGACCGAGTTGCTGGGGGCGCAGAACGCAATTTGCGGGGGCGGCCGCTATGACGGATTGGTGGAACTCCTGGGCGGCGGCGCCATTCCGGGGGCTGGATTCGCCATGGGTCTGGAGCGGCTGATTGAAGTGTTGCGACAGAGCGAATTCGATGCCGGCACCGCCGATCCGCAGGTGTACATCTGCACCCTGGATGACGCCGCGCAGACCGAAGGGCTGAGTCTGGCGCAGGAGCTTCGCGCGGCTGGCATACCCACCACTTTGCATTGCGGCGGCGGCAAGCTGGGTCAGCAGCTCAAGAACGCGGACCGGGCGAATGCGGCGCTAGGCGTTATAATCGGTGCAGACGAGATTGAGTCCAGCACTGCAATTGTCAAATCACTTCGAACCGATGCCGGGCAGCAATCGGTTGCGCGGCGCGATGTTGTTGAAACTATTCAGAGAATTCTTGATGCAACGTGCCAGTGAGAAGATCAGAAAAGCCCGACAAGAGAGCGACTGATGACACCGGATGACGAACGGCTAGAACAGATAAAAAATTGGTGGAAGGAGTTCCGCTGGACCATCATCGGCGGAATCTCAGCCGGTGTGATAGGCGTTGGCGGCTGGACGCTCTGGAATGAGTACTCGCGCACTCAGGCAGAGGCCGCCTCAGATCTCTTTCAGCAGCTGTCAGTTGCTGTTGTTCAGGCAGACGCAGCCGGCGCGCGGCAGGCTTTCGATGCATTGTTTGCTGATTACTCAAGCACGGCTTATGCCGAAAAAGCGCGTCTTCTGTTCGCCCGAATCAGTTACGAATCTGGATTTGTGGACGATGCGCGTCTTCTGCTGGAGGATGCCGTCAAGATGTCGTCTGACACCTCAACGGTTCATGCGGCTCGCATTCGCCTCGCTCAATTGCTGATCGACGGGTTCCAGTATCAGGAAGCCCTGGATGTGCTGGGCACGGCGGATGCCGGCTCGTTTGAATCTCATTATGAGGAGCTCAAGGGTGATGCGTATCGCGCGATGAATCGCAACACGGAAGCGAAAGACGCCTACCAGGCCAGTATTGATGCACTCACCGGCAACTCCGCTTACCAGACAATTCTGACGCTCAAACTTAATGACACGCTGTACGCTGAGTAGCCCGTTCAGCAGGCAAATGTACCGCATTCAATGAGTCCGAGCATCACAAGAACCTGCACAGAATTATGAGCGCGATTCGAACACTGACAGCCTTTGTTCTGGTCTTTCTGCTGGCCGCCTGCGGCTCGCCGAAAATACCAGTTCCCGATCCCACGCCTCTCACTGACTTCAGTCAGACAGCGGCGCTGAATTCAAGTTGGGAAAGCTCTGAGGTACGGGTTTCGTCCAAGAAAAGTCAGGCTTTTGTTGCCTTGCGGCCGATTTTGAATGGCGGGCTCTTGATTGCCGCATCTCCCGAAGGCGAGATCATCGCGATCAATGCCGATTCCGGTTCGACAGTTTGGAAAACTGAGCTGCATCAGAGAATTGCCGCAGGTATGGGAACGGGCAGCGGAATCGCAGTCGCGGTCAGCAGTGAGGGAACAGTCTACGCGCTCGACGTAAGAGATGGCGCGAAATTGTGGGAATACCAGCTTGCCGAGCTGATTTTCGCTCCGCCGCTCGTCTATCGCGATCTGGTTGTGTTGCGATCAATTGACGGCAATCTGATTGCCTTGTCCGCGGTCAGCGGTGAGTTTTTATGGGATGCGATCTATGATCAGCCAGAGTTCCTGGAATTCGGCTCCGCCGCTCCTGTCGGCTATCAGAATACGGTCATCATTGGCAACGCGACGGGCCGGGTGATTGCCACGGAACTCGCGAGCGGATTCGATATCTGGCAGCTGTATCTGGGTTCGGAGCGCAGCATCGGAGCGCTGAGAAACCGAGAGGCCCGCCCGATTGTGTTTCGAGATCACTTGATTCTGTCTGATCTGTCGAGAGCCATCGTTACCTACGATCTGTCGACAGGCAATGTGCTGTGGGAGAACCGCCGGCCGTCAGGCCGCAATGTTGAGGTGAGTGAGTCCTCAGTTTTCGGTCACAACACAGACAGCCTGTTGTTCGCACTGAACCATCGCGATGGTCAACTTCGGTGGCAGCAGAATGCCTTCCTGCATCGCGGGATAGACGATATGGCTCTGGTGCGCGGTCAGCTGGTGGTAAGCGACGCAGAGGGATATCTGCACGTTGTCGATCAGGCAACGGGAGAGATTATCGGACGCTACCGTGCCCGCGAGAGAGTGGCGTCAGGCGGATTGCTGGCCGATGCCAATCGTCTCTTCATTTACTACCGGTCAGGACGCATTCAAGCCTTGACGCTGCAAGCGGCGCAGGAGTGAGTCGCGCTTTGTCGCGCCGGCCGGTCACTTCGGCATCGAACTGTGATTGCTCCAGATCCGGCCATGCGTAAAATCGAACGGTTGCCGCTTCAAGTGTCGCTACTGCCATGCTCCCCGTCATCAGCATCGTTGGCCGTCCCAATGTCGGAAAATCAACGCTTTTCAACCGCCTGACGCGAAGTCGGGACGCGCTGGTCGACGACATTCCGGGGGTCACACGGGATCGAATGTACGGGCTGGCGGCATCCGGTGACCGCAATTTTCTCGTTGTTGACACCGGAGGGCTGGGTGACGACGGAATTTTTTCTGAGCAGATTGATGAGCAGGTCGAAGCTGTTCTTGAAGAATCCGATGCGATCATATTCATGCTGGATGCAACAGAGGGCCTGACGGTCGCGGACGAGCAGATCGCCCAGCAGTTGAACAAGACCCGATCGCCTGTCTCCATCGCTGTCAACAAGAGTGAAGGTCTGGCGAGGGAGGTGGCGATTCTGGATTTTCAGTCTTTGGGGTTCAGCGATCCGATACCGATATCAGCGCGGCGGGGCAGCGGGGTGTCGCGCATGCTGGAACCCATCATCGACTCACTGCCAAGAATCGAAGATCCGCTCTGGCTCGACCCCGGGCCCAAGGTCGCAGTTGTGGGCAAGCCCAATGTCGGCAAGTCGACGCTCATCAATTCACTTTGCCAGGACAGCCGTCTGATCGTCAGCGACACGCCCGGCACCACTCGCGATACAGTCACCGTGCCGCTTCAGGTGGGTGAGGCCAGATTTCGCTTTTTGGATACGGCAGGAGTCAGGCGGCGTTCCAGAGTGAGTGAGTCACTGGAAAAGCTGTCCGTTGTCAAGACGCTCCAGGCGATTGAAGCAGCTCACGTCGTAATCCTGCTGATTGATGGAACCGAGCCGGTTTCTGATCAGGATGCGACAATTGCCGGACTGGTGCGGCGGGCCGGACGACCTGTAGTCATCGCCGTCAACAAGTCCGACAGGATTCGCACTTCACAGCGAAGCGAGGCAACCAGGTCTTTGCAGCGAAAGCTTGCTTTCGCGGCGCACCATGAGGCTTTTTTTGTTTCCGGACTGAAACGCCAGGGGCTGAAGAAACTGCTGCAGGCTGTCGGCAAAGCGTATCGGTCTGCCATGATTGAAATGCCAACTGCGGTGCTCAACCGACTGCTGGAGAGCGCAGTCACTCAAACGCCCCCGCCCATGTCAGGACGTCGTCCGGTCAAACTCAAATATGCGCACCAGGGCGGACGCAATCCACCTGTCGTTGTGATACACGGAAACAATGTCGACTCAGTTGCCGATCACTATCGCCGCTATCTGGAAAAGTACTTCCGGGAGAAGTTCAACCTGTTCGGCAGTGACGTGCGGGTCGTTTTCCGCTCAGGCAAGAACCCTTATGACTCGAAGTGCTGAATGCAGTCATTCAGGAGCTGACAGATTCCACCTCAAGATCGATCGAGCCTTTGGCCAGCTGTGCCTTGACTTTGTCTCCCGCGGATGCAGCGCTCGCATCAGTCAGGATGGTGTCATCGGACTTCTTTCGCACGATGGCGTAGCCGCGGCTCAATGTCGCGTGCGGGTCCATGGCTTCCAGCTGTTTCGCCAGCAGCTCGATGTGTGCGGCATTCTTCTCGTGCAGGGATTTGATTGATCGGCGCAGGTTTTCAGCAGCGGCATCAAGACGATTGTCAATTTGATCGATCGCTGTGGCAGGAGACCGATTCAGCAGCCGCTGGTGAATGACATCAATCTTGCCTGAGCGATCAGAGATTGAATTTCTGATCATCAGGACAAGCCTTTCATGGAAGGAGTGGAACTGATTCTGCAAATCTGCTATACGCTGCTCAGGGTGTTTGAGACTTCTTTCCGCCAGATCGAGACGCTGTCCGCGTTCATTGAGTCGGGCCAGAACCTTGTCATGCAGCGCTGATTCCAGGTTCGACAGAATTTTCAGCATCTCGTCCATGGCAGGTGTGCTGATATGCTCAGCCGCGGCCGTCGGCGTGGCCATCGGCTTGTCCGCGACATAGTCTGCGATCGAGACATCTGTTTGATGCCCGATTCCAGTGACGACAGGAATTTCGCTGGCATATATGGCCTCTGCAACGATTCGGTCATTGAAAGCGGCAAGGTCCTCAAGCGAACCTCCGCCTCGGCTGACCAGCAGCACATCAATCTCCTTTCTCTGATTCGCCAGCTTGATGGCTGCCGCGATCTCGTCCGGCGCGCTGTCTCCTTGCACTGCCGTTGGATAGATCAGCAGTTGAATGGTTGGGTTCCTGCGGTTGAATGCCCGAATGATGTCGTGCACCGCGGCGCCGGATGCAGAAGTGACAATGCCGACTCGCTTTGGATGTTTCGGCAGCTGCTTTTTCCGTTCTTCCAGAAAGAATCCTTTTTCCTCAAGTTCCTTCTTGAGCAGCTGAAACTGTCGGAAAAGAGCTCCTTCCCTGGTCTCTTCAAACTGCAGATTCTGCACCATGAACTGGAAGCTGCCTCTGACCGCATAAAGCGTAACCTGACCGTCAAGCACCACTTCCCTGCCATGTTCCGGCCGCTGTTTTATTCGGTTTCGATAGATTGCCGAGGCGAACAGCACACAGCGAATTTCGGCATTCTCGTCTTTCAGCGAAAAATAGTAATGTCCGGCATGTGACTTGGTGACTTCGCCAATCTCTCCGCGCAGTCGAACGGAGCCGAACTCCGTTTCCAGCAGTCGTTTGGCCTGGGCATTCAGTTCACTGACCGTGAGTATGGGGCTGTCGGATCGCAAGATTATTCTCCAGTCGAGGTCGATCAATCAATAGAGCGATGAATACACTTGATTGCGGGCTACCGCATCAGGAAAGGGTCAGGAATCTTGTCTTCCGAAGTGTTGAGCCACACACTCTTGACCTTTGTATACTCCAGCGCGGCGTGAATTCCGCCTTCGCGACCATAGCCTGAAAGACCATGACCGCCGAATGGTGCGATGGGAGAGACAGCCCGGTAGGTGTTGACCCAGACAACGCCTGCATCAATGTTGTTGATCATGCGGTGAGCCTTGGCAAGATCGCGGGTGAAAACTCCAGCCGCGAGTCCGTAGGGTGTGTCATTGGCGATCGCGACCGCTTCTTCTTCCGTATCGAAAGTCAGCACTGACAGGACGGGTCCGAATAGCTCCTCGCGAACACAGGGCGCGTCGGGCTGCTCGGAGCAGTCCAGAATGGTTGGCTGAAAGAAAAAGCCGGGCCGGTCAATATTCGCGCCGCCCGCAACCAGCTCAGCGCCTGCATCAATCGAGCTCTCGACGATCTCATTGATCCAGTTTCGCTGTCTGATCGTGCAGAGCGGACCGACTTCGGTCTGTATGTCAGAAGGATCGTCAATCACCACATTCTGGGCAGTGCGCTTGAGCCGTTCAATGAATTCGTCCTTGATCGACCGGGCGACGATGAGCCGCGAACCCGCAACACAGCTTTGTCCGCTTGCCGCGAATATGCCGGAAACCTGGGTGTTGGCGGCGCTTTCGATGTCGGCATCCTCAAAAACAACAAAGGGTGATTTGCCGCCCAGTTCCAATGAAGAGCTGGCAAGGTTCTCAGCACAATGCCGCACAATGTGACGCGCAGTTGCCGGGCCGCCGGTGAAAGCGACTCTTGAAATCTGCGGGTGGGACGCGAGCACTGAACCGCATTGCGCGCCGAAACCGGTCACCACATTGACCGCGCCGGGCGGAAAGCCGGCTTCATCGATCAGCTTGGCAAATTCCAGCAGCGGTGCCGCGGCATCCTCTGATGCCTTGAGCACCACTGTGCATCCGGCCGCCAGGGCGGGCCCCAATTTGACTGCGGACAGGAAGAGCTGGCTGTTCCAAGGCACGATTGCCGCGACGACACCGATCGGCTCGCGTTTGAGCCAGACTTCCATGTCGGGCCGATCGATCGGCACATGCGCGCCTTCCATCTTGTCGGCGAGACCCGCGTAGTAACGATAGAAGTCAGCAACATAGCTGATCTGCGCGCTCGTTTCTCGAATGATCTTGCCGGTGTCGCGTGTCTCGAGTTGCGCGATGGCTTTGGAATTCTTCTCGACCAGCTCAGCCAGTCTGTAGAGCAGTTTTCCGCGGGCCGTGGCGCTCATGCCGGTCCACGCAGGAGAACGCAGCGCTTGCGCGGCAGACTCTACCGCATGATCGACATCATCCTCGCGAGCTTCAGGCATCAGCGCCCAAGGCTCACCGCTGGCAGGATTCACGCTTTCGAACGTGTCGCTGCCATGTTGGAACTCACCGTCGATGTACTGCAGAAACTGATCCATGATTGATCCTCAGTTCAGTAGGAAGTTCGGTTGCAGAAGTTCCATTGCAATGCCGATGCTGAACATTTTGACATGCGCTTCAGCAGCATCGAAAGGCATCTTCCGATTTCGACCGTCATTTTATTGCAGTCTGTCGAAGTCACAGCAAACCTGTAACTCATACCGTCGGCCCATTCGGTTTTTTTAGCCAGAATATAGGCAGCCTGCAGCGTTTCGGCGAAGTCGAACTCGCATCGTTCCATTCAGGCCTTGAGCCTTGAATCTGATAAAGGCAGTGAGAGCTGGAACAACAAATCCAGTTTTTGAAATCGAACTCCGCTCGAATCCCACTATAATGGACAAATGGAAAGCATCGATCAAGCCCTCACTTTTGACGACGTTCTCCTGGTGCCCGCCCGTTCCTCGGTGCTGCCAAAGGAAACGAACCTCAAAACCCAGCTCACCCAGAAAATTCCTCTGAATCTGCCATTGCTGTCGGCAGCAATGGACACCGTCACCGAATCCAAGATGGCCATCACACTGGCGCAGCTGGGTGGATTGGGTGTCATCCACCGGAACCTGTCGCCTGAGCGGCAGAGCGAGGAGGTTCGGCGCGTCAAGAAACATGAGAGCGGAACTGTCACTGACCCCATCACCGCAACTGCGGACATGACGGTTTCACAGGTGATGGATCTGATGAGGGAGCACCGGATATCAGGTGTTCCGGTACTGGATGATGGTCAGCTGACGGGCATCGTCACCAATCGGGACCTCCGGTTTCAGGAGCGAACTGATGATCTGATCACCTCGGTGATGACCCCGAAGAATCGGTTGGTGACTGTAAGGCAAGGCGCCAGGAAACAGAAAATTCTTGATCTGCTTCACAGCAATCGCATTGAGAAGGTACTGGTCGTCGACAAAGACTTCCGCTTGCAGGGACTGATCACTGTCAAAGACATAATGAAGTCCGAGGTCTATCCCAATTCCTGCAAAGACAGCGACGGGCGCTTGCTGGCGGGCGCAGCTGTTGGAACGACCGCGAGCGAACTTGATCGTGTCGGCCAGCTGGTTGATGCCGGTGTCGATGTGGTTGTGGTCGATACCGCGCATGGTCATGCGGAGCGGGTGATGGATCAGATTCGGGAGGTCAAGCGGCAATATCCCAAACTTGAAGTGATCGCCGGCAATGTCGCAACAGGCGAAGCTGCGCTCGATCTGGCGGAGCAGGGGGCTGATGCTGTCAAGGTTGGTGTCGGTCCGGGTTCGATTTGCACCACCCGGGTTGTCGCGGGAGTGGGGGTGCCGCAGCTCACCGCCATCATCAATGTCTCCCGAGCGCTCAAGGACACTCCAGTCAAAGTCATATCGGATGGCGGCATTCGCTATTCCGGTGATTTGGCCAAGGCGGTTGCGGCAGGTGCGGACTCAATGATGGTTGGCAGTCTGTTGGGTGGAACCGATGAGGCGCCCGGCGAAATAGAGGTATACGAAAGCCGGACTTACAAATCGTATCGAGGCATGGGCTCATTAGGCGCCATGGAAAACGGCTCGAAAGATCGGTATTTTCAGGAGTCGGAGTCCAGCAGTGTGAAATTGGTGCCGGAAGGAATTGAGGCGCGGGTTCCGTATCGCGGCGCAGTGCAGAGTGTCGTTCATCACCTGATGGGGGGTCTCAGATCAAGCATGGGCTACACAGGCAGCGCCGACTTGGACGCGCTTCGAACCCATGGCCGCTTTGTGCGAATTTCGAATTCAGGCATTCGCGAAAGCCACGTTCACGATGTTGAAATTGTGAAGGAATCGCCGAATTACCAGCGCTATTGAACTGGGATATCAACATTCGCTGTTTTCCGCTCGAATGGATTGGAGTTCAACGCGGCGTCTGGACGATTCTTCTGGTTACTTCAGCGAAATTCACCGGTTTCGAAAAAGCTGATCAAATTGGTGATCGGCCAATCGGACACTGACTGCGCTGACTGAACCACTCAGCCCGCGATTGAACATTTTGAAATCGAAATGACTGCCGTCTCAACAACCGCTAGCTGAATTCAAAATCGAGAAGACGGTGGCAGACACCTACAAACTGAACTTGCCGAAAGAACGCATTCTGGTTCTGGACTTTGGCTCTCAGTACACGCAGTTGATTGCCCGCCGAGTGCGCGAGTGCGGTGTCTACAGCGCAATTTACCCTTACGACATATCAGTTGAGTCGATTGTCGATTTCCAACCGTCGGGTGTCATTCTTTCGGGCGGTCCGGCGACCGTCACCGAAGAGTTAACTGCCCGAGTCGCACCGGAAGTGCTCGAATTGGGTGTGCCGGTGCTGGGCATCTGTTACGGCATGCAGACGATGGCGGCACAGTTGGGCGGTCAGGTTGAGAACGCTGAGGTGCGGGAATATGGACATACCCCGATGAGCATAATCGGCAGCTCCGAATTGCTGACAGGCTCTGCCGATGAACCAGGCAGTGACAGTTCACAAACGATGGATGTCTGGATGAGCCATGGCGATCGGGTTGTCGAATTGCCAGCTGGATTTGAAGCGATTGCCGAGTCCGCCGCTTCACCTTATGCGGCGATTGCTGACAAGGACAGGCGTTTCTACGGACTTCAATTCCATCCTGAAGTCACCCATACTGAAGGCGGCACAGAAATACTTCAGCGATTTCTTCATGTTATCTGCCGGTGTGCGAACGACTGGCAGACCGGATCAATCATCGACTCGCAGATTGCCAGCATCTCGAACAGCGTTGGAAACGACCGGGTGATATTGGCGTTGTCGGGCGGGGTGGACTCATCGGTTTGCGCCGCGATTCTGCACCGTGCCATTGGCGATCAGTTGACTTGCATCTTTGTCGATAACGGTCTGCTGCGATTGAATGAAGTGGAGCTGGTGCAGAAAAACATGGCCGAGAAGCTCGGCGTGGATGTACTGACAGTGGACGCACGCGCCAGATTTTTTTCCGCTCTCGCCGGTGTTGCCGATCCGGAACAGAAGCGCAAGGTGATCGGTCGTGAGTTCATTGAAGTATTCCAGGAAAAGGCCCGTGAGTTGCGCGGAATCAAGTGGCTGGCTCAGGGCACGATTTATCCTGATGTGATTGAGTCAGCAGGCGCTGATACAAAAAAGGCCAAAGTGATCAAATCCCATCACAATGTGGGCGGACTGCCGGAATCCATGTATCTTCGGTTGCTGGAACCGCTTCGGGAGCTGTTCAAAGACGAGGTGCGGGAGATTGGGCTGGAGCTTGGACTGCCGCCCGAGATTGTCTATCGACATCCGTTTCCCGGGCCGGGTCTAGGTGTTCGAATTCTTGGCGAGGTCAAGGAAGAGTATGCGGACTTGCTTCGGCTGGCCGACGCTATTTTCATGGAGGAGCTGGTCAGCAATGATCTCTACTATGAGGCGAGTCAGGCTTTTGCAGTTTTCCTGCCCGTCAAGTCAGTCGGCGTTGTCGGTGACAACCGGGCTTATGACTATGTGGTCAGTCTGCGGGCAGTTCAGACTCAGGATTTCATGACGGCCAGAAGCATGAGAATTCCATTTGAGATTCTCGAATTGATCGCGAGTCGCATTGTTAACGAAGTGCCGGGAATAAGCCGGGTCACCTATGATATTTCCAGCAAGCCGCCAGCGACAATCGAGTGGGAATGATTTCGTGTAAAATTCCGATGAGTTTCTGATATCAGAAACTGAAACATCGCTTATTGAATAGGATGAATTTGGATAGGTTGATCGGTTAGCGTTGCCATTTCGCGACACTTGCAGATTTGGATCAAATAATTCGAAAGTTACAGTATAGGAGTAGATATGCTTGCTCAAGCTGAAGAACTACTAAAACAAGGCTCCGGTGTCAACAGTTCGCTATTTCCTGCGATATTCAAGATTTTCAGTTTGTGGCAGCTAAGTAGCGATGAGCAGAAGATTTTGTTGGGATTAAACAGCGAGGAGATTTTCAATGACTTGAAATGCCAGCCCGGAAAGGTCCCGTTAACGAAGGATCTACTGGAACGTTCTAGCTACATATTGGGAATTTACAAATCGCTGCAGATATTATTGCCCGATCATGAACTGGCCGATCAGTGGCTGAATACCCCCAATGACAACCCATTGTTTAATGGGACTGTACCGCTGGACCGTTTATTGGCTGGATTGGTAGTCGACCTTGCAGTGGTCAGAAATTTTCTTGATGCGGAACGGGGTGGTTGGTGATAGATGTCAACTCTTTACCCAACAGCGAGGTCAACAAAACTGTCTATCGAATTATTCTTTCCCGATATCCTCAAATTCATCTTTTCGATCGCGTTTCCAACTTACAGGATTGGAATATTCTCTATGTAGTCGAGTCTGCGACTAACCCTAGGCTGCGGGATGAAGTCGGCGAAATCCGCCTAGTTCCACCGGAAGATCGTGTCTTTGGTGACGGTGCATCGTGGATAATGGCTCCGTTCACCCACCCACCGGTCGACGGTCGCGGTGGCCGGTTCAATCGAGATTTCGGAATATTCTATTGCGCCGCCAAAGTCGAGGTTGCCATTGCCGAATCAGCTTTTCATCGCGCGCGATATTTGAGAGAATCAAGAATCGACAAAGCTACCCTGGATATGCGCGTTATCCGCGCCCAACTGGGACCTGTCATTCTGCATGATGTGCGTCACCTAGTGGGGCACGCAATATACCACTCAGAAGATTACAGTGAAGCGCAGCAGCTCGGTTTCGCCTTGCGAAAAGAGAATAGTTACGGCATTCACTATCAGAGTGTGAGGGTTAATCAAGAGTGCTTTGCGGTCATGCGACCACTAGCGCTTTCTAATGCGAGTCACGTGCGTTATTTGCGTTACCACTATGCTGAAGGATCAATTGTGGATGTCGAACACTTGGAAGGCATTAGCGGAAATTAACTGTCATGTATCACGGGTTGCTATGAGGCTTCACTAAACTCCGTGATAACCGATTGTCCTTGATACCGTAGTCGCTGGCCGATCTGACAAAACGAACATACCGAATATCATCTCATTTGGCTTCATAATAGTGAGATTTCGAAGGGATATTTGAATCAATTGAGTTCAAAATTCAATCGGAACAACGATTTTCTGAAAGAGTGCAACCTGCAAATGGTATCACCAGTGAACAAGAAGCGAGGTTTAGAAAACTTGAATCTTGACCGAGTTCAGTTGATGTGCATTTGAGCGATTGGACCACCTTCATTCAAAACGCAAGATTTTTTTCCATTCTTTTGGAGTGACGTGGTCAAGCGTTGTGTAGCAATGCCACCAATAAAAGGAGAGTTTTGCAGTCAATATCAGCTAATCCTTGGTTGCAGGAGCTAAGTTTACCCTGCAGCTCTAAATTCAGTTGGAACTAACCGCTCAGACTCTTTGTTTCAAATTTGATTATTGCAAGTTGATTTGATTTAATCATTTTTTCTCAGGGACTCGCTGCCAGATCTGATCCTGCCACTGCCTTGTGAACAGACTTGGAATCCCAATCATCTTCAATCCACAAATCTCCAAGATCAAAGCTGATCTCCTCAAATGGCGGCAGCGAAACTGTCGTATAGCCAGACTGCTGGTCGATCAGCACCCATTTGCCGCTGCACAGACTGTAGGCATCCAAAGTGCGGGCGAGAGGGTCTACAATCCATAGATGCGGGACTGACTCCCGAGCGTAGATCGGCATCTTATGGACGAGATCAATCTTGCGGGTTGAAGGGGAGAGAATTTCACAAAGCCAGTCCGGTGCCAGTTCAAAGAATATGGTTTTCGGCATTCGAGGCATGCTCGAACGCCGCCATCCTGCGATGTCAGGTACCAGAATATCGGCATCAAAATGAAGCTCAGGCTCATCGATTATCCACCATCCGCCAGGTCCGCCGTGGTGAAATGACGTGTTGATCTTTCCGCCAAGAACTGAAGACGCATTGGCATGAGCAGGTGCCGGTCTGGGGAATGTGTAAAGCTTGCCATCAATAATTTCCGCCACCATATTTGGCGGGGCATTGAGCACGTCCTGATATGTCGCTCTTGGTTCAGAATCTTGTGTTTCTACTGTATGTATCTCTTCCATTTCTCATTCCCTATCTCACGAGTGCAATGATCCTATTCTATTCCATCGGTAAGCGGTGTTTCAAGTGATAGTGCTTTGAACAAAGTCATCACGCGCCCGCATTCAACTGCGCTCAGAGGTTGGCTGCCAGATCTGATCCTGCCACTGCCTTGTGAACAGACTTGGAATCCCAATCATCTTCAATCCACAAATCTTCAAGATCAAAGCTGATCTCCTCAAATGGCGGCAGCGAAACTGTCGTATAGCCAGACTGCTGGTCGATCAGCACCCTTTTGCCACCGCACAGACTGTAGGCATCCAAAGTGCGAGCGAGAGGGTCCACAATCCAGAGATGCGGAACTGACTCCCAAGCGTAGATGGGCACCTTATGGTCGAGATCAATCTTGCGGGTTGAAGGAGAGAGTATTTCACAAAGCCAGTCGGGTGCCAGTTCAAAGAATATGGTTTTCGGCATACGAGGCATGCGCGCCTTTCGCCAGCCTGCGATGTCAGGCACAAGGACATCCCCTCCCAGATGAAGCTCAGGCTCGGTAAATATCCACCATCCGCCGGGACCCCCGCGGCCAAACCGATATGACTCACTGATAATGCCAGCAAGTCCCGTCTAGGCTGCGTGATGAGGAGGAGCTGGTCTGGGGAAAATGTACAACTTGCCATCAATAATTTCTGCAACCTTGTGCGGTGGTGCGTCCAGCACATCCTGATAAGTCGCTCTGGGTTTGGGATTTTGTGTTTTGGCTATCTGTAAATCATCCATTTTCTTTCACCGAATTAAAGACGCACTGATCCCAATTCTATATCAGCTGGTTTAGTGGTTCAAGTGATTGCTCCAAGTTCGATAATACTCATGTGTCAATTCAAGTCTGACAAAAAATGCCCAACTCCAATGGAGTTTGCTCAAACTCGAAAAATCCTCCACTCAGGGGCTTGCTGCCAAATCTGATCCTGATGTTGCTTTGTGAACAGTTTTCGAATCCCATTCGTCATCAATCCACAGATCACCAAGATTGAAGCTAATCGCCTCAAATGGCGGCAGTGAGACTGTTGCATGACCGAACAGCTGGTCAATAAGCGCCCAATTGCCATCGCAGAGCACAAATGCCTCAAAAGTTTGTGCATCAGGGTCTACAAACCAAAGATGCGAGACCGCCTCCCGAGTGTAAATTGGTTTCTTGTGCAACAGGTCGATTTTGCGAGTTGAGGGGGAAAGCACTTCGCACACCCAGTCTGGAGCCAGGCTGAAGAATGCGGTTTTCGGAGCCTTTGGCATGCGCGCTTGCCGCCATCCCGCGATGTCAGGCACCAGGATATCTTTGCCAAGATGAAGCTCAGGCTCATTAATGATCCACCAGCCGCCAGGCCCGTTGCCGCCGCAGCCGAAGTCGAAAGACCTGTTAATTTTGCCCCCAAGTCTCGAATAGGCGATTGCATGAAGGGGAGATGGCCTGGGCAAGGTATGCAGCTTGCCATCGATTATCTCCGCAACCATATGCGGCGGTGCATCCAGCACATCCTGATAGGTCGCTTCAGGTTCCGAATGTTAAGTTTTCGCTTGCTGTAATTCATCCATAGCCGATTCACCAATTTGAAAACGCTCTGATTCAATTCTGATCTATCGCAATCTGGCGATTAAAGCAAAGCGCATGGTTGAAGTAATTTTACGACATTTTCTGTCAATCAACAGACAAAAATATTGGAATGTTATTCGTTACTGAAAATAATTATTGAAGGAAAATATGGACACCCAAGTCGACAAGCTGTTGCAGCGCGGTTCCAGTGTGGCCAGTTCATTGATGCCTGCAACATTCAACATATTCCGACTCTGGCGATTGACGAGCGCCCAGCAAATGACCTTGCTGGGGCTCACCAGCGAGGAAGTTTTGAATGACTGAGGTTCAGCCGGAAAAGGTGAAGCTGACGAAAGATCTGCTGGTACGCGCCGGCTATGTCTTGGGCATCTACAAGTCGTTGCAGATTCTGCTTCCTGATGAACTGTTAGCTGATCAGTGGCTGACAACCTCCCAATCGCAACCCATTGTTCAAAGACGGGGCGTCTCTGGAACGGATGCCGGCTTGGCGAATGACCAACCTAGTTGTGGTCAGAAGTTTATTTTTGATGCGGAATGTGGCGACAGCTGACCGAGGTTGACGGTTAATCCGGTGGCGATCTAAATCAACCTGTAAATCGGGTCATTCTGCCGCTGCGTAGATGGTTGGGAACAGTGCGGGGATGCAGTTCAGCGGTTGCATCCCCGACAGATATGAAAACTTACCAAACTGGATCGCCGCCCCACTGTACGTCTCCCGCGGCGATTTCTTGCATTTCCGCATCGCCCAACTCCACCTTCGGTGGCAGTACCAGGTTGACAACATTCGGGCCGTCTTCATGCACTTGAATTGTCAAACTTTCTGGCATTTCAATGTTCAGTTCCGAACCAATTGTCTTACTCGGATCGCTCATAAGTTGACTTCGAAATTCGTCATTTTCCGAAGCTTTCTTCAGTATCTGATTTTGATATTCACTGCTTGCAGTCATCTTCACTTCTCCTGTGTTGAGATTTGCTATATGTGATGCGATTCGGACACCATACACCGTGTATTTCCATGTCCGATCGAAACAGATTATATTTCAAGCCTGCAATTCCAAGTGCACGGGAACGCTCTTTGAATTGAAAATTAGAATGACACCTTCTTGGGATTCAGTCACTTGCTGGAAACTTGCAGATGTCATGCCCAATCTGATCGATTGATTCCAACTCTCTAAGTCCCGATATCTTTGACCGACACACTTGGATACAGAACTGCCGGCATGCGTATTTCTGAGCTGGTTAATGGTGCAAGGGGCTTCCTGGCTTCTGCACTCAATCAAGATCGCGAATCAAGGACTGCCGCACTCCGTCTGGAATGGTATCGACTTCGTGATGGTAATTGCTGTGATCAATCCCGATGGTGATCTCAGCATCGGATTTGATCGCGTCAATGAACGAATCCGGCAGCTCAAACCGCAGAAAATGCACGGCTGAGGTCTTCTCGTCCGTTGAGCGCTCGAGGTCTTCGTCCGCGATTGCGAATACTTTGGTTTCACCGTCAGCGCTCACCCAGACTCGGTCCTCAATGCCAACCAGCCTGGCGAGCATCTTGCGGCGCACTTCAGCATCTGGATACTCAATCATGAATGTCGCCTTCCAGTTTCTGCCCGTCGGTATCAGCGGGTTGTAGGCGCTGAGCTCTTCCTCGATGCCTTCCGCTTCGAAGGTCTTCTCGATGCGGAGCATCTCCTGAATCTGGTACTGGATGGTCAGACGGTCTTCGAAGTAAAGGTTCGCAGCCGGGCCGATCTGAATGCGGCGATTCTTCTTGTGCTCCAGGACCGCCGCGCGAAATTCTTTGCGGTTCAGCGAATATTCCTCAAGCGAAAAAAGCTGCTCTCTGGTCAGAAGTTCCATGTCTAGATTCCGTATGCGGTTCGAAGTAATGAAATGGGATGTTCGGGTTTCGCCGAGTGCTCGTCGGCATTGTTCGCGATATGCGAGGCGGCCAGCACACAGTCGCTGGCGATATGGTCCGGTTCAACCCTCTTGACCTGATTGGCGATCGGCCGGACTATTTTCTTGGAAAACTCATGGTATTCCTTTTTCACGGCGTAGGTTCCGTCATGTCCTGAGCATCGTTCAACGGTGGTGATGTCAGTGTCGGGAATCAATTCAAGCGCCTGGCGCGTCTTCGCGCCGACATTCTGGACTCTCTGGTGACACGCGGCGTGGTACAGAACCTTGCCCAGCTGTTTTTTGAAATCAGTTTTCATCAGTTCATGCCTGTGCCGCAGAATCAGGTACTCAAAAGGATCATAAACCGCGTCGCGCACCTTCTGAACTCTCGAATCATCAGTGAACAGCAGCGGCAGTTCCTGACGAAACATCAGTGTGCATGATGGAATGGGGGTGATGATGTCCCAGCCATCCTCAACCAGCTTCGCCAGCTGCGGGATATTGTTATCCTTCAGATGCGAGACTGCCTTGATGTCGCCGATTTCGAGCTTCGGCATGCCGCAGCACTGATCACCCTTCACAATCATCACTGGAATGCCATTGTGCTCGAACACTTTCACCAGGTCTTGATTCATCGTCGGAGAGTTGTATTTGCCGTAGCAGGTGGCGAACAGGGCGACTTTTCCGTTTGTGGGGCCGGCGGGCGCCGGTTCAGCATCAAGCGGACGGTGGTTCGAGAGCTTGCGGTGAACGCTGTTGCTGCAGTAGCTCGGCAGATTGGCGTCCTGGTGCACGCCGAGAACGCGATCCATGCCCTTGCGCGCCAGCTTGGTTCGATTGACTGAGTTGACCGCGTGAAAGGCAACCGGAATGCTGCCGAGTTTGCCGATCGCGTCGGTCGACGACAGCAGGCGGTCTCGAAAGCTCGCCCGCCCCTTGCGATTGCCGACAATTTTAGCCCGCAGCATGAGATGCGGAAAATCAACCTGCCATTCATGGGGCGGAACATATGGACACTTCGTCATGAAGCACAGATCACACAGGTAGCAGTTGTCCACGACATCCCAGTACCTATCCTTCGGGACGCCGTCCAGCTCCATGGTGTCTGACTCGTCAATCAAGTTGAACAGGGTTGGAAACGCGTTGCAAAGGCTGAAGCAGCGCCGGCATCCGTGGCAGATGTCGTAGACGCGCTCAAGCTCCTGAAACAGGCTCGTCTCGTCATTGAACTCCGCCGACTGCCAGTTGACGGGATGGCGTTCCGGCGCTTCCAGAGATCCCTCTCTCATGTCTGATTCTCTATGCCTTGCAGATTGATAAAAAACAGGCGGAACCGCGCCGACGCGATTCCGCCTGCCAGTTCAGCTAATTCGATTGACTAAGCGTCGAGATTGTCGAGCGCTTTCTGAAAACGATTCGCGTGGGAACGCTCCGCTTTCGCCAGCGTTTCAAACCAGTCAGCAATTTCGTCAAACCCTTCGTCGCGGGCCGCAGAGGCCATTCCCGGGTACATGTCGGTGTACTCGTGGGTCTCGCCTGCGATTGCCGCCTTCAGATTTTCCGCGGTATGTCCGATCGGAAGCCCGGTGGCCGGATCGCCGACAGCTTCAAGGTATTCCAGGTGACCGTGGGCGTGGCCGGTCTCACCTTCTGCAGTAGAGCGAAACACGGCGGAGACATCGTTGTAACCTTCGACATCCGCCTTGGCGGCAAAATAAAGGTAACGTCGGTTCGCCTGGGATTCACCCGCAAATGCATCTTTCAAATTCTGTTCTGTATTCGAACCTTTTAGTTCCATTCAACTGTCTCCCAGTAGTTAGGTGGTTGGGGTTTGGAAATCAAAAAGAATATTGTAATGAATATTCACACCTCATCAGATGGGGATTCGGCAGGCAGAATTCAAGGGACGGAAGCCAAACTTTCGAAAATATTTCTGCCATTGGTGATTTCGCGAATCGTTGATTCCTTATCCCCGAATTTGATTTCGGCGCCGCTTTGATTTGAGTCCGAATTCGCGCCTGTTGTTTCACGCATATAATTGCATGCCTGACTTCGATACAGTATCAATTCAATCATGGATTCAGATTCAGCAGAGAACAAACCGGCAGCGGACGGCCAGCAGTCTTTTGAAGAGGCGGTCCAGGAGCTTGAGGCAATCGTTCAGCGAATGTCATCGGGTGACCAGTCGCTGGAAACCTCCATCTCCGAGTTCGAACGCGGCGTGACGATTGTCCGCAAGTGTCAGAAAATGCTCGAAGAGGCGGAACAGCGCGTTTCGCTGCTGACGAGATCAGCGGGCGGCCAGGTCGAGCCTCAGCCATTCGAGCCGCGCTAGGAGTCTCAGTGAGATTTGATTCTGAGTGGCGCCGCCTTCAGGAGGCCGCCGTTGCCGCACTGGAAGAGCGGCTTCCGCCATCCTCGGAACCGCCTGCAAGATTGCACGAGGCCATGCGCTACGCGACTTTGAACGGCGGCAAGCGTTTCAGAGCGGTGCTGGTGATGATGACCGGGCAGATGTTCGGAACAAGCCTGGCGACGCTGATGGCGCCGGCGGCGGCGGTCGAGTGCATTCACGCCTATTCGCTGGTGCATGATGATCTGCCGTGCATGGATGATGACGATTTCCGCCGCGGACTGCCATCGTGTCATAAACAGTATGACGAAGCGACCGCGGTGCTGGTCGGTGACGCACTGCAGTCTCTGGCATTTCATATACTGTCGAATGACAGAAATTTGATAAACTTAACAGACAGGACAGGCGCCCTGGTGTCAACTCTGGCAGAAGCGGCCGGATCAGTCGGCATGGTTGGCGGGCAGATGCTCGACATCCAGTTCGAAAGCTCAGTTTCAGGTGAGATTGAGCCGGTCACAGTTCATCAGCTGAAGACTGCCAAGCTGATCCAGGCCAGTGTTCGATTGGGCGCGCTGGTAAGCGATTCTGTAACCCAGGACGAATACCAGGCTCTCAGCGAATATGGAGAGTGTGTGGGCCTGTCATTTCAATTCAAGGATGATCAGCTCGACGGCGATGCATTGGAGGACGATCCGCTTGGCAAAGCGGTCGCAATGCGCGATCAGGCGCTGGCGCGCCTTCGGACGATCGACAGGGACACGGAGAACCTGGAGAATCTAGCCAGTTTCGTCGTGTCACGCGAGATGTAAAAGGAGTATTACAGAATGTTGGACAGCGACACCCGGCGATTTCGATCGCAAGTTTCAAGATGAGCGGCGCGGCAAACTACGAGCTGCTCGACCGCATCGATTCACCGGCTGACATCAAGGAGCTGACTGAGAGCCAGCTTCCGCAGCTCGCAGCCGAGGTTCGCGATTATCTGGTTGAGGTGACCTCGCAGACAGGCGGACATCTGGCTGCCGGACTGGGAACGGTGGAGCTGACGGTTGTGCTTCACTACCTCTTCGACACGCCGCATGACAGAATTGTCTGGGATATCGGACATCAGGCTTATCCGCACAAGATTCTTACCGGCCGCAAGGAGCTCATGCACACCATCCGCAAGCCCGGCGGGCTGAGCGGATTTCTGAAGCGCGAGGAGAGCGAGTACGACTGTTTCGGCGCCGGACACTCAAGCACCTCCATCTCCGCCGCGCTGGGCATGTCTGTCGCATTGGCGTCCCAAGGCGAGAGGCGGCATGTCGTCGCGGTGATGGGTGACGGCGCGATGACCGCTGGCCTCGCGTACGAAGCCTTGAACAATGCCGGCGCCTCGTCATCCGATTTGCTGGTCATCCTGAACGACAACGAGATGTCGATATCACCGAATGTCGGCGCAGTCTCCAACTACCTGGCGCGGATGATGTCGGGCAAAACCTACATGTCGATCCGAGAGAGCGGCCGCGCGGTTCTGGGTGTCATGCCAACCGGTGTGAAGGAATTCTCCAACCGGGTGGAGTCGCATGCCAAGGGGCTGATCCTGCCAAGCTCGCTGTTCGAGGAGCTGGGGTTCTACTACATCGGGCCGATCGACGGTCACGACATACCGACACTCCTGACGACACTCAAGAACCTGTCGCGCATTCGGGGGCCCAGATTTCTGCACATCGTAACCAGAAAGGGCAAGGGCTATGAGCCGGCTGAGGCGGACCCGCTTCGCTACCATGGCGTATCGCCGTTCGATTCGGAGACCGGAAAAATGCAGAAGAAAGCAGCCAGCGCGGTCTCGTACACACAGGTGTTCAGCAAGTGGCTCTGCGACATGGCGGCCAAGGACGAGCGGCTTTTCGGCATCACTCCGGCCATGCGCGAGGGTTCCGGACTCGTTGATTTTCAGGCCCGGTTTCCGGACCGCTACTTTGATGTCGGAATCGCGGAGCAGCACTCGGTCACATTTGCTGCGGGCATAGCCTGCGAAAAGTCGAAACCGGTTGTCGCCATCTACTCAACCTTTCTGCAGCGGGCTTACGATCAGCTGATTCACGATGTGTGCATACAGAATCTGGATGTCACCTTCGCCATTGATCGGGCCGGGTACATCGGCGGCGACGGGGCGACTCATGCCGGGCTCTATGATTACGCCTACCTGCGCTGCATTCCAAACATGGTGGTCATGGCGCCTGCCAATGAGGCGGAAACGCGCAACATGCTGTACACTGCCTATCTGCATGAAGGACCCGCAGCGGTGCGATACCCGCGCGGCGCCGGAGTCGGTGTCGAGCAGCAGGAGGAAATGCAGGCGTATCCGATCGGCGTTGCAGAAATCATCCGCGAAAGAAGCGGCAGGAACGGCGCAGGCGTCGCCATTCTGGCATTCGGCAGCATGCTTGCCACTGCCGAGGCTGTCGCGGAGGAGCTTGACGCCACCGTCGTCAACATGCGCTTTGTCAAACCCGTTGATGAAGACATGGTTCTCAAGATGGCGCAGTCGCATGGATGGCTTGTGACCGTTGAGGAGCATGTTGTCGCGGGCGGCGCGGGGTCCGCGGTCAACGAGATTATTGCCGGGCATCAGCTGCCGATGCGCATATCAAACTTCGGAATGCCGGACAGAATTTTTGATCACGGCAACCCGAAAGATGTCTTTGCTGAAAACGGACTTGATGCAAATTCAATAATCGAGCATGTAAAGGCTTTAAAATTGGCGTAGCAATCTGGGAGATATGTCCATGAAACTACAAGAACTGACTCTAGTTCCGATCAAGTCCAACGAAAAGCCCATTCCGGATATCCAGGCCAAGCAGGATACTCGGATGCTTGCCATCGATCAGGTTGGCATCCGCGAAATCCGCCATCCGGTCAAGGTGCGTGACCGGGATCATGGCGATCAGTACACGGTCGCGACATTCAACATGTATGTGGGGCTGCCGCACAATTTCAAAGGCACTCACATGTCGCGGTTCGTCGAGGTTCTCAATGATCACGAGAATGTGATCTCAGTGCGCTCTTTCAAGGATATTGTCAAGCAGGTGGCTGATAAGCTGGCTTCGGAAACCAGCCGCATTGAGATGTCGTTTCCGTACTTTCGAATGAAAAGCGCGCCGGTAACGGGGGTCCAAAGTCTGGTGGACTATGAAGTGACGCTGTTTGGGGAGCTTCACGAGGGCGATGTGCAGATCACGACCCGCGTGATTGTTCCGGTAACCAGCCTGTGTCCCTGCTCAAAGGAAATTTCCAGCTATGGCGCGCACAATCAGCGCTCGCACGTGACCATCACCGTGCTGGCTGAGGAATTCGTCTGGATTGAGGAATTGATTGATATGGCCGAGGCCAATGCGAGCTCGCAGCTTTATGGCCTGCTGAAGCGTCCTGACGAGAAGTATGTGACGGAAGAAGCCTACGACAATCCAAAATTTGTGGAGGATATGGTTCGGGATATCGCCGGCGAGCTGATCAGAGATGAGCGGATCGTCTCCTATACGGTTGAATCTGAGAATTTTGAATCCATTCACAACCATTCCGCGTATGCGCGAATTTCGGGCGCCAAAGACGCGGATTGATCAATTCAGTCGCTGACTGACACCATCATCGGGGCGCTTTGCATATCAGCAGCGTGAAGCCCTGAACTGTGAACCAGGAACATGAACAGTCGCTGATTGAACAGCTTGCCGCTGTCAAGCCGTCCAGCATTCTGCTTGTTGCGCCTTCAGTCTCGACAAGCTTGATGCAGCATTTTTCAGCGACTTCGGATTTGGTGTTCGATCATGTTGTGTTTGAGAGCATTGCGAAGTCCATTGCGCCTTTGGGACAATATGACTTTGTGATTGTCGCAGATACATTGGAGCATTTGGAGACGGGGCAGGCGGAGCAGCTGATTTCCAGATTGCGCGACCTGCACGCAAAACTGCTATGGGCGATAATCCCCGCGGGCGGAGATCAGCGATACAACCGCAAGAATGCGGTGGCTCAGGGAATGCGGATGGTGAGTCCGGAAAATTTCGGCGCTGGAAATCTGCAGTGGTATGAATTCAGCCTGCAGTTCTACAAACCGGTGCCGCAGTGGCTGAATGCCAGAAACTGGGCGAATCCGGAAAGGTGGGAGAAGTCTCGCTGGTAAACTTAGATCATCGAACAGGAGACAGACTTTGAAGTCAAGAGACTATTTGCTTGCAACCGTGCGACAGGTGCCTGCCGATGTCGAGATCGTCAGCCATCGGTTGATGCTGAGAGCCGGCATGATCCGACAGCTGGCATCGGGCATCTACAACTGGCTTCCAACCGGTTTGCGGGTGCTGAGGAAAGTTGAGAATATCGTCCGCGAGGAGATGGATCGAGCGGGCGCTCAAGAGGTGCTCATGCCTTCGGTGCAGCCAGCTGAGATCTGGCGCGTTTCGGGACGCTGGGATGTCTTCGGACCGGAACTGCTTCGCTTTCAAGATCGTCACAGCCGAGATTTCTGCTTGGGGCCGACTCATGAGGAAGTGATCACCACGCTGATCAACAGCGAGATTCGCAGCTATCGTCAGCTGCCGGCCAATTTCTACCAGATCCAGTGGAAGTTCCGCGATGAGGTGCGCCCCAGATTCGGGGTGATGCGCTGCCGCGAGTTTCTGATGAAGGACGCCTATTCCTTCGATATCAGCAGGACGGAGATGGAGCAGGCATATCAGGTCATGTATGACGCGTACTGCGCGGTTTTCGAGCGTCTGGATCTGGACTTTGTCGCGGTTGCCGCGGATTCCGGCGCGATCGGGGGCAGTGTGTCTACAGAGTTCCATGTGCTGGCCGATTCCGGTGAGGATGGAATCGCCGTCAATGCTGAAGCCGGCTTCGCTGCCAATGTTGAGCTGATTGATCTGCAGCCATCGACCGGCGAACGGAAACCTCCTCAGGAATCGCTGGCACTGACTGAAACGCCTGCCGTTCGCACTATTGAGGATTTGTGCGAATTCCTGTCCGTGCCGGCATCTCGAACGCTGAAGACGCTGCTCGTCAGAGGTGAGAGCGGCCCCGTTGCATTGCTGCTGCGCGGCGATCATGAACTGAACCTGATCAAGGCAGTCAAAGTGCCCGGTGTCGAAAGCCCGCTGCAGATGGCAGCCGCGGATGATGTGCTGAATGCCGCGGGAGCCGAATCCGGCTCTGTCGGACCCATCGGTCTTGAGATACCTGTCTTCGCTGATCATGCAACTCGGGAGATGTCAGATTTTGTGTGCGGCGCCAATCAGTCGGAGCGCCACTATACAGGTGTGAACTGGGTGCGGGACTTGCCGGAGCCGCAGTTCGTCGATCTCCGAAAGGCAGTGGAAGGAGACCCATGCCCGGACCAGCCGGCATTGCCGCTGACAGTCAAACGCGGTATCGAAGTCGGTCATGTCTTTCAGCTTGGAACCAAATACAGCGAAGCTTTCGATGCAACCTGCCTCGACTCGAATGGTGAAAAAGCCGTGATGTGGATGGGATGCTACGGCATCGGCGTCTCGCGGATAGTGGCGGCGGCAATCGAGCAGAATCATGATGAGTCCGGCATCATCTGGCCGGAGCCGATCACACCCTTCATAGTCTCAATCGTTCCGATCAACTTTCAGCAGTCGGCCGAAGTTGCCCGCGTTTCAATGGACATTCACAATACCCTGGAACGCGCTGGTGTTGAGGTGCTGCTGGATGATCGAGACGACCGCCCGGGAGTCAAGTTTGCTGATATGGATCTTCTGGGCATACCGCATCGGATGGTGGTATCCGATCGCGGCATTGCCAATGGACAGATCGAATACAAGCGGCGCGGCGCGGAAGATCTGGAGCATCTGCCGATTGAGGGGTTGGCTGGTGCGCTCTTGAAGCGTATCAATCATTAACTGCCGCGGCTCGGATAGTTTCTCGACTGAACGGGTGATCATCGATGCGCTTGCATTGCGCCTCTTTTCTTCGCTTGCAGTTTTTTTAAGGATTCTATTGAATTAGCTGCGCTGAATTGCTACGAAATTGAATAGTGAAAACTGCTCAATATGAAACTGGCGGTGAGATTGCTGCTATTCCTGCTCGAGTCGAGCATCAGTTGAAGATCGCAGATGTTTCAGAGTTCTTCAGAACCTGTGAGGCTGAAGCACAACTGGTGCGGATTGGCTGAATGAATGCCGCTTCGATCAGAAGAAAATTGCGAGCTGCGGAAGTTGACGGCTGAAAATGATGGACGATTGAACTGAAGGAAATGATTCATCTTTATACAGTTTTTGTGAATCTGCCAATCCAGTCAGGACGGTGACTGATATGAACATTTCGAAAGAAAATTCGGAAAACCTGATGCCTGAAGAGCTGGAAGAGTTGAGGCAGCAGGAACTGGATGTGAAGGATATCAAGAAAATAAGAGCGTTCTTGAAGAAGAATCCTCCAGGTCCTGATGACATTCTTTACGACGACGAAGCGTTGGAATTTATCGCCCAGGCAATGGCGGGCAAAGTCTGATGGGGCCGCACACGGAACAACATGGCGGCGCAATTATCTCAACGATATGGTTCGAGATTGCGAAGTCTGAAAGACAGCAGCACCTCATTCTGATCTGCTGAACTGAAAGCTACTCATTAGTCCGCAGCGCCGTCTGTGGACTGATGACTGAATCGACCCAGTCGATTTCAAATCCATCGCCAGGAAATTCATCAGCCACCTCCTGATCGACAGCTGTCACATTCGACATCGGCGAGCCCTCCCACAGAGCCGCAAGCAGCTGCTCGAACTGCTGCGGATCACCTTTGGCCAGCAGCTCGACTTTGCCATCACTGGTGTTTCGCACCCAGCCCGCGACGCCGATCTTGCTGGCTGCGTCCGCAGCATGCCGTCGATACCAGACGCCCTGCACCAGGCCTGAAACCGTAAACCTGCGAGTTTCAGTCATCGATTGCCAGAGCGTGCTGGGTATTGGGCATCTGCAGGTAATCCCTTATGCGGGCGTGTTGAACGTTGTGGATGTTTTCGTAGATGATGAAATTGACAAGAATTTTCTTGACGTAGTTGCGGGTTTCGGTGAACGGAATTGACTCGACCCAAACCGCCGGGTCCTGAACTCGGATGGTCTCGCGCCATTGCTTCACTCGGTGCGGACCCGCGTTGTAGCCCGCCAGCGAGTAGACCAGATTGCCATCAGTCTGGTCAAGCAATCGCCTGAAATACGAAGTTCCCAGCCGAATGTTCAAAGACGCGCGGTGCAGATCGCCGGAAGACGGCCGCTTCAGTTTGTTGCGCCGCGCCACATTTCTGGCGGTCGCGGGCATCAGCTGCATCAATCCGATGGCGCCTGCGCCGGAACGGATATCGTGAATGAACAGGCTCTCCTGGCGCATGATGCCCAGTATCCAGTGCTCCGGAATACCATAGCGGATGGACTCTTTGCGCACCGAATCAAGGTAGGGCGAGGGGTGTGACAGCGAGACTTGAAAGTCTGCCGCACGCCCGGATGCGTAGATTGCCCGGATTGCGCCATCATGCCAATTCCAGGCATCGAACAGCAAAGCCGCCTGGCTCCAGAATTCCGAATCGCCGTTCCGGACAATGCCCAGGTGAGTCAGCTCCCGGCGCGCGCTGTAGGGCTTGCGCAAGGCCAGCCATTCTCGAATCCGCGCGACTGCCGGCTCGCTGTCAAGCAGTGAGCGATGGTCATCTGCCGTATGGGTCAATCCAGCGGGTGACAGATCGTATCCGAGATTCAAGTGGTCCGCTGCGAGCATTCCGTAAAAATCTCTTCGCTCCGCAAGAGATGTCAGAATTTCTTTAGCTTCGCGGCGGTTGCCGGCCTCGGCCAAAGCGCGTGCGCGCCAGTAGCGCCACTCGGTCTGCTCTTTCTCTTCATCCGACATTCGATCGATGGCGTCGAGCACCCGGGTCCAGTTCTCACCGGTCAGCGAATTTCGAACCTTCAGCTGCAGAATTGAGTCGCTCTGCAAGGATGCCGGCAATCCCGCGAGCATCTGATAGGCCCGATGGTGCCGCCGCCAGCCCAGAATCTCAGCAATCCTCAGTTCAGTCGCGGCGAGCTGGCTGACAGTGTCTGGATGGCTCGCTTTGAGCGCCTGCCAGTATTCATAGCCTTCGTCGGAGTCTGATCGGGTGATTCGGACCAGGCCATGAGTGATGACATCCCGGCCATAGGGTGACTTGCTCCACGTCACCAGACGCGGCTTGATTGTATCGCGCGGATGGCGGTGAGTCAGGTCCAGCCGGTCGACCCAGACCTTGATCTCCTCTGAATCCAGCAGTCCGCGCAGATATTTCACCATCTTGCGCTGACCTTTATGTGCGGACAGAAGGATGCGCTGCCAGATCAGGTCATCGTCAATGTATCCTCTTTTCAGGGCGGATTCGAACAGCGGATCGCATTGCCTGGGCTGAGATCGGCCGGTCAGCCAAAGCGGTTCAAGGAATCGCATCGCATCCTCGCGCGATTTGCTGTGCATGGCGGCCAGCGCGACTGTGCACTGTGTTTCGGTGCGCGCGTCGCCTGCGTAATGCACGATGATCAGATCCCAGTCCTTTCGATCCTTCAGCCGCTGCAGCCACCAGCGCTTGAAGCTGCCTGGCAGCGGCACGTCAACCCGCGAGATGATCTTGGCGATCTGATAGTTGGAGTAGTCCGAGTGGGTGGCGCGGACTTCTTTGATGATGAGGTAGTGGTAGAGCGGATACTGCTTCAGCTCGGCTTTCTTCTTCAGCCAGGCATTCACCTTTTTCTGATCCAGCAGTCGATCGGCTTCAAGGTAGGCTGAACGCTGCTCGTTGAGGCTCAGGCTCGCATGAGCCGGACTGAATGCTGCGAGCAGCAGCGTGCCGACAAGCGCCGCCGCGCACCATCGACAGGGCAGGGAGTGGAGACGATGCATCAAGGCTCGAATGCAGTCTTCAAAAAGAAAACGGCGGGAGTGGACTCGCCATTCCGGGCAGAGAGAGAGTTTTGGCTCCTGCTGCCCGGAAAGGTTTGCGATCAGCTATTTCAGAAGTTTCAGGTGTTCGGACTGACAGCTGCATCCTTTCAGATCAGCCCTGAAAAAATCTTTCTGTTGAAACGGCTTACATTGAGCTGGCGCGGTACGCCTGATCAGCCGCTTCAATTTCACCGATGGACCAGGCGCCGCGGTTTCTGGCGTGCGCAACGGCCGCATCGATGTCCGCGCGAGTCAGATCGCGCGGAATGGCGAGTTCCTGACCTGGATAAATCAGGTCAGCGTCCTCGATGTCCGTGTTTCGCTTGTAAATCAGCGGCCAGCGGAAAGAATCGTTGTAAATCGATGTCAGACCTGAAATTGACCACAGGCTTTCGCCTGATGCAACGATGTGAACATCATCCGCAACCATCAAAGGCGCTACCTCTTCCATGACTTCGGTCGTTTCCACTTCTTCCATCATTGGCTCCTCTTCCATTTCCGCCTCTGCTTTTGAATGCATGCTGCATGCCGACATCGACAGAGCGAACATAGCGATCAGTCCCAATGACAGGAAACGAAAATCAATCAATTTTCTTGTTTTATACATTTTGGCAAGATCCTAAAACTTACGGAATATTGATGAAATTATTTCGATTGGTATTATAGTGAATTATTGGAATGCTTTGTTTTGCATAGTGCATTGTAATTTATTGGAAATCAGTTCAGTTGCCCGATTTCCTGTCAATTCGGGCAGTCGGCAGACTTTCCCATACTGTATTTGAGATTTTCCTGTCAACCGAACGCTGAAGAATCTCAAGATAGTCGCTTCGGGGAATCTCCCTGGCGCCCATGCTGTGCAGCAGCGGAGTCTGCTCCTGACAGTCAATGAGATCATAGCCTGAATCTCTCAGATGCCGGGTCAGGTGATAGAGCGCGACTTTGGAGGCGTCGGTTCGGATAGAGAACATGCTCTCGCCGCAGAAAAGACTCCCCAGACTGACTCCATAGAGTCCGCCGACCAGTCTGCCGTCCTGCCAGGTCTCGACCGAGTGGGCGTGGCCCTGCCGATGCAGCTCCACATAGGCGTTGATGATTCTCTGGGTGATCCAGGTGGGCACCGGGCCCAGCACATCGAAACTGGCCTCGCGCGACTTGAATTCCACTGTCATCGTGCCGTCCCGGTAGTCAAGGCTCACCTGCTTTGCCTGATACAGCTCGAACAGCCAGTCCCATTCCAATGACCTCAGCTTCTTGCGCGACACGACGAAAGTGAATTTTCTGGGTGGACGCCGCACCGCGCAGTTGTGGATCACAGATGCGAAATTCTGATTCAGCGTTACTGAATAGGCTCGATTTCTGACACTCTTCATCAGGCTTCTGGCCGCTTTGAATTCATCAGGGAACAGCACGGTTCTGGGGTCTGGACAATACCAGTGCATTCTTCCGCGCTCGCTGTACGGCTTTGGATAGAGTCCGATCCGGTACGCCGCCAGCAGCGACTGCGCTGAGAATTTCGTTTTGATATGGAACGGTGCGTCACCCGGCACTTCGTTCGGGTCCGGAAATTGAAATACCGGGGATGGCCGAGATTCAAGCTTGCTCATGGAGATCGGGCGCGTGCGCGTTCTTGTAGGGCGAATAGTGATCCAGCGTATCACAGTAGGCTCGCACTCGGGACGCCTCCTGATTGATATAGCGGTCAATGGCATCCGAGAAGCCGGGGTCGAAGAACCAGTGGCTGGATCTGGCCAGTCTGGGCAGGAAGCCCCGGTTCAGCTTGTGCTCGCCCTGAACCCCTGCGTTATACTCGGCAAGACCGCGTTCGATGCAATATTCGATCGGAGCATAGTAGCACATCTCGAAGTGCAGGTTCCGAAACTGTCCCAAGGTTCCCCAATAGCGGCCGTAAAGGCTCCCGCCGCCCTGCAGGCAGAATGAGCCTGCAACGGGGGTCCCGCCGCGCTGTGCCAGAAAGAAAACCAGATTCTCCGGCATGGTCTCGCCGATCCTTTGAAAAAACTCACGCGAAAGATACTTGTGAGAGTAGTACTTGTCAACGGTCTGCCGATAGAACCGATCGATCATTCGCCAGTGTGTCTCATTCATCTCGGGACCCTGTAGGGCAGTGACGGTGAGGTCCTGCCCGCGTATCGAGCGCCGCTCGCTTCTGATCTTCTTGCGCTTGCGGCTGGAGAGCATGCCGAGGAAGTCGTCCATCGATCCATAGCCCCGATTGGTCCAGATGTATTCGAACGTGCTGGCGCGGTTCAGAAACCTGCATGCATCCAAAGTGCTCGAATCCTGCTCGGATATGAAATGCCAGTGAATCGACGATGCGCTGCATTGACTGGCCAGTTCCTGTGCGGTTCGAGCAATCAGGTGGCGGATGCTGGTCTCAGCATCGCCCGGCGCGCACAGAAGTTTCGGTGAGGTGAGGGGCGTGAAGGGGGTCTGCGAGATCAGTTTCGGGTAGTACTCAAGTCCATGCCGCTGATAGCCGTGCGCCCAATCCCAGTCGAAAATGAACTCGCCCCAGGAATGTCTCTTGAGGTAAAGCGGCGCGGCGCCGATCAGTTCACCGCATTGGCTTGCGGAGTTTCGTATTACAATGTGTTGCGGCGCCCAGCCGGTTTCGGTCGCGACGCAACCAGAATCTTCCAGCGCGTGCAGGAATTCGTGGAACAGGAACGGGCAGTCCGCTGGCACGATGCGGTTCCAGTCGCGCGCATTGATCTGGCTGATTGAATCAACGATTTCCAATGTCACCGAGATTTTCTGTTCAGGATTCTCTGCAGTCAATGTTCACTCCTATGAACGGTTTGCAGCTGAGCCGCCGAGGCGCACCGCTTAACATCCAAAAGTATATTCATAGATGGCAGCAGACTTTGGTGTAGCATTAGCCCAGCTCAATCTGGTCGTCGGCGACCTGGCGGGCAATCAGCGTCGAATCACCGATGCCGCAGTGCACGCCCGCGACGCGCTGAACTGCCGTTTTGTCGTTTTTCCGGAACTCGCGATCTGCGGCTATCCGCCTGAAGATCTGCTGCAGCGTTCTGAATTCATTTCCGACTGCGGGACGGTTCTGGACAATCTTGTCGAAGCGGTGCCGGGAATCGCACTTGTCGTCGGTCATCCGCATCGCGCCAAGGAACAGCTCTTCAACGCAGCGTCTCTGATCGACGATGGTAGAATCCGCGCCACCTATCACAAGCATCACCTGCCGAATTATGGTGTATTCGACGAGAAGCGCTATTTCGCCCAGGGCGATTCTTCTCAAGTGGTTGAAGTCGACGGCATACCCATCGGGCTCACCATCTGCGAGGATGTGTGGGAAGACGGTCCGGTGGAGCGCTGTGTCGACAATGGCGCCCGCATCATTTTCACACTGAATGGCTCGCCGTTCGATTCCAGCAAGATCGCTTACCGGGAGAATGAGATTGTGGCCGCGCGCAGCAAGCACAATGCGGTCAGCATTGTCTATGTCAATCTGGTTGGCGGTCAGGATGAGCTGGTATTTGACGGCGGTTCGCTGGTGACTGACCAAAGCGGTGAGATTCGAGCGCGCGCCAGGCACTTTGAGGAGGCGATTGTTCCGGTGCGGTTCAGCTGCCTGAATGAGGTTGATTTTCTGGAAGGCTCTGTCGAGCCGACACCGGAGCCTGTCGCAAGCATCTACAGCGCGATCACTCTCGGTGTTCGGGATTACGTGCGGAAAAATGGCTTTCAGGGGGCGGTGATCGGACTGTCAGGCGGCATCGACTCAGCGCTGACTCTCGCCATTCTCGTCGACGCGCTCGGCGCTGAGAACGTCGAGGCGGTTCTGATGCCGTCGCGGTACACCCACCAGATGAGCATTGACGATGCGGCGGCGGAGGCCGAGGCGCTCGGTGTGCAGTGGTCCGTCATCTCAATCGAGCCGATATTCGAGGCGTTCCTGAAGCAGCTGCAGCCGAGATTCGAGGGTCTCGACGCGAACGTGACAGAAGAGAACATTCAGGCCCGCTGCCGGGGCACCCTGCTCATGGCCATTTCCAACAAGAGCAACTCGATGGTGATCACCACCGGAAACAAAAGCGAGGTGGCTGTCGGCTACTCCACACTCTATGGCGATATGGTGGGCGGTTTTTCCGCGATCAAGGATGTGCCGAAGATGATGGTCTACGAACTGGCGAGATACCGCAATGAAAAATTCGGTGCGGTCATTCCTCAGCGAGTGTTCGTTCGCCCGCCGACTGCGGAACTGGCGCCCGGCCAGAAGGACAGCGACTCACTGCCGCCATACCCTGAGCTTGACGCAATCATTGAGGCATACGTTGAGAACAATCAGTCGATCGCTGATATCGTCGCGCAGGGATTTGAACAGGAGACCGTCAGCCGAGTGGTCAGAATGGTGAATCGCAACGAGTACAAGCGCCAGCAGGCTCCGCCGGGAGTCCGGATCACAACCCGCGCCTTCGGGCGCGACCGCCGCTACCCGATCACCAGCAAATACTGATGCGCTGAATTCCGCAGCGCGCTCAGACAACGCTGTCTGACTGCGCCTGATCTGAAGGCAAAAGGCTCGTTATTGCTCTGCTAGCGAATTGTCCAGTTCCAGAACTGATTCGTCCAATATGGCGGAAGCATTGCTGAGATAAACGCTGGCGGGGTAATTGAAATGCAGAACCCGCCGGTTGTCTTCTGCAAGATCCATCAGATTGAGCCGGCTGTAAGCGTAAATCAGCACTGCCAGCGCCTCTTCCGTGTAGGGAGAGGCTTCATAGCGCCTTAGAATCCGCGTGGCCCGATTGACGGCTGCGACATAGGCTTGGCGTTCCAGATAGAAGAGTGCGATCTGCAGATCGTGCCGCGCGAAGACATTGATGAGATCAACCAGTTTCTCGCGGGATGCATCGGCGTATTCGCTGAGCGGAAATCTCTCGACTACCTCGGTGAACGCCGCATAAGCCTCGCGGCCGGTCTCCGCGTCGTGATCGGTCAGGTCTGACCTTGTGCGAAAGAATCGCTCGCCGAACTTCGGCGGCCGGACCGGCAGCAGGGCCAGCCCTTTCAGGTAGTAGGCGTAGTCAACCTGTGAGTGCGTCGGGTGGCTCGCCAGAAAGCGGTCGATGCAGGGCACGGTCAGCTCGAACCTTCTCGTCTTGTAGTAGGCGTAGCAGATCTCAAGGTCGCCTTGGGTTGTAAGGTCTCCATACGGATAGTCGGCTCTCAGCGCTTCGTACCTTTCAATCGCGATCTCGTATCGATTCTTCGAGAGCGCCGAATAGGCGGAATCATACATCTCCTTCTCGGACAGCACTTTTTCCTGCTTTGCGCATGACGCCAGCATCAGGGTCAGGAGCATCATCAGGAGAGCAGCAGGCAGAAGCATGCCAGGCGAGAGATCAGTTCGCGCGTTCATGGAGTCGCCGATGAATTAGGTGTCAAGGTGTGTGTTCAAGGAACGTTCAGAAATCCAGTCCGCGTCAATTATATTGATTCAGTCAGGATGTCATTTTGATTTCAGCGATTTCAAATTGACACATGCCGGTTGATTCCATCGACCGGCGCCATTGAATATCAATCCTTGGCAGGGGCTTTGGAGTTTTGCCTGTGGAGATCAAGTTAACGATTCCGGAAGAGTGTCAGGGGATACGCCTTGACAAGGTGCTCGGGTCGCTGCTCAGCGATCATTCTCGCTCGGCCATCCAGACCTGGCTGGATGCAGGCCGAATTCGGCTCGATGGAGATCAGCCCGGCCGCAGGTTCATCGTGTCAGGGGGTGAGACTGTAGAAATCGATGTTCCGGACGAAGTGCCGCGCGACTGGATCGCGCAGGACATTCCAATCGACATCGTCTTTGAGGACGATGCGATCATTGTTGTCAACAAGCCTGCTGCACTGGTTGTGCATCCGGGCGCCGGCAATCCCAGCGGCACACTGCTGAATGGTCTGCTTGCCCACGATCAGTCTCTCAGCAGGCTGCCGCGCGCCGGCATCGTCCATCGGCTGGACAAGAACACTTCCGGACTGCTTGCCGTCGCCAAAACGGAAGCGGCGCGCCTCAATCTGATCAGGCAGTTCAAGAAACGCACCGCCGGCCGGCGCTACGTGGCTGTGGTTGAGGGACGGCTGATTTCAGGGGGAACGATTGATGTCGCAGTCGGCCGGCACCGGCATGACCGAAAGCGCATGACCGCCGGATCGGGCAAGCCGGCGGTCAGCCATTACCGGATCATCTCGCGCTATCGGGCGCACACTCTGATTCGGGTGACATTGGAGACCGGCCGCACCCACCAGATCCGGGTGCACTTCAGGCACGCCGGATTTCCTATTGTGGGTGATCCGGACTATGGCCGGCGGGCCAGGCTGCCGGCTGGAGCCGGCCCGGCGCTTGTCGAAGCGCTGTCAGGATTTCGCCGCCAGGCGCTGCATGCGGAAATGCTGCAGCTGAATCATCCGCTGACCGGTGAGCCGCGGCATTGGGATCAGGGTGTCCCGCAGGATATGCGGACCTTGATCGCGGCATTGAAAGCCGATCTGATCGAACACCAGACCAGATAAAAACCGCCCTCGGCACAGGTGCCGGGGGCGGTTCGATTGTTTTGAAACTAAGCCGAAAGAAATCGGATGCTCAGTTGGGCTGGACTGTTGTCAGACCCAGGATTTCCCAGTCCTGCATGCCGCCTCTGTACCATTTGATCTTGTCCGGCGGATATCCCAGCCGCAGAAGGTTCTTGATGTTGTTCGGCGACTGCCCGCACCACATGCCGTTGCAGAACATGACTGCGGTTCGGGATTCGGAGAAATCGAACAGTCCCTCGCTTTCTTTCACGTTGAAAGTGGTCTCAAGAATTTCTGCAATGTCCAGCGGTGTCGCGCCTTTTGCAGGATTCAGGTTGGTCCACGGAATGTTCATTGCGGTTGGAATCGTGCCGCGCTCAACCCAGTCCGGGGTTCTTGAATCGATGACGATGATGTTTTCATCACCCTCATTCATCTGCTTTGCGTAATGCATCAACTCGACTTCACCGATCGTTTCAACGCCGAAAGCGAGATTCGACGGCTGGATGCAGAACGGCGGGCAGGGTCGAGATGTCTTGGCAAATGCCGGATTCACCGTTGCGGCATTGTCCTGATTGCGTTTGAACTCCACAGTCGAGCCGCCGATCATTACGGGAATAGACATGATCTCAGCTGTGATGCCCACGGGTTTGGATTCTGCAAAAGTTGCCAAAGATGTGCCGGCAACCAGCAAGCCTCCGAGAATTGCTAAACAAAGTTTGCGCATGTGATTTACCTCCAATCGAGTATTGAATTCAATTCTGCCAGCCCTGCTGCACCAGTATACGCACACCCAGGTCAAACAGTGGATTTGTATATATCATAAGTGAAAAAACTAAATTTATCAAAATTTGTCAGAATTTGTTGACGCGAGCGCTGTAGCTGCAGCGCTCCGAATAGTTGAATTTGACTGGACGATGGGATGAATAGTTTCAAGAATATTGGATTCGAGCATCGGCTTGTAGCCGGATTGTGTTTCGCAGCTGCGGTCTTTTTCGCCGCGAGTTCCGACATGGCTCAATCGGCGGAAGCCGCTGACTTCACCCTGCCCGATCCGGATGGACGGATGCACAGCCTGTCGGACTTCCGGGGCGAGTGGGTGGTCGTCAACTTCTGGGCGACCTGGTGCAGCCCCTGCCTGGCGGAAATTCCAGATCTGATTGAAGTGTCGCAAATCATTGATCCGGCACCGGTGACCGTCATCGGCATTGACTTCGAGGAGATCGAGACTGACCGCCTGAAGAGATTCATCGAGACTCTGAACATCAGCTATCTGATTCTGCGGATTGGAGAGAGCCCGCTCATCCCGTTTGAGCCTCTGAAGGGACTGCCAACCACCTTCATCGTCTCTCCGGAAGGTGAGATTGTCTATACACACGTGGGCGCAACCACCAAAAGCCAGCTCATCGAGGAGCTGCGAGTCCAAATCGAGGCGTACAGCAGTCAATCCTGACCCGGGCGTCTCAACTGTCCTTCTCGAACTGCATGGAGTAGTCGATCGCGTGAAGATGCTTGGTGATGGCGCCCACTGATATATAGTCCACTCCGGTTTCGGCAACAGCCTGAATCGTCTCAAGACTGATGTTGCCAGACGCTTCCAGTTCCACTCGCCGGTTGTTCTGCAATACCGCAGCTGCCATGTCAGAAACACTGAAGTTATCCAGCATGATCCGATTGGCGCCGCTTTCGATGGCTGACTCGAGCTCGTCAAGACTCTCGATCTCAACTTCAATCAGATCAACGTCCACGCGGTTGCGAGCCATTCCCTCAATGATTGCCTTTGGAGAATCAGATATGTACTGATGATTCTCCTTGACGAGCACCGCGTCGAACAGCCCCATGCGGTGGTTGGTGCCGCCGCCGATCGAGACCGCGTACTTCTGTGCGCTTCTGAGCCCCGGAATCGTTTTTCTGGTATCGAGAATGCGGACACCGAACGATGCAGCCGCGTCGACAAAATTCCGGGTTGCAGTGGCAGTGCCGGACAGAGTCTGCAGAAAATTCAAAGCGGTCCGTTCCGCACTCAATATTGAAGTGGCAAGGCCGCGGATTTCACAAACGGTCTGATCGGGCTGAACGCTCTCGCCCTCTTCGGCCAGCCACTCCGTTCTGATCGACTCATCCACCTGCCGAAAAACCTCATCCACCCAAGGCGAACCGCAGAAAATGGCGGGTTCCCTGACCAGGATTCGCGCCGATGCCGAGATGCCGGGCTCGACCAGAGCGGCGGTGATGTCACCGGTTCCGATGTCTTCAAGAAGCGCAGTTTGAACAACTGAAGCTAAATCTTTTGGCAGGTTGATGGCAGTCAAGATTCAGGAGAGCCAAGGCTGAGAATCGACACCAGTTCGCATGTGCAAACGGCTGAAATTCGATGAAGTTGGTGAAACACTATTTTATTGTGTAGAATTAGTGAAATGCAGTTGCGAAACAACGCGAATCAATGAAGCTGCAATCACGCCCAATGGATGGGTACCGACAGAGAGGGCAAGGAAAATGACACAAGATCTATGGGGAGTGCTGGCGCCGAGGCTGCAGTCCAAGCGGTCGAACACCGCCTGGACCCGGCGTGTCAAGAGCGGAGCGCCAATCAATTACAGTTATGGGGATGTTCACGACAGCGCGCTGAATCTGGCCGCGCAGCTGCGTCAGAATGGGGTGTCGAAAGGCGACACTGTCGCATTGATCGGGCCGAACGGCCCGGAGTGGGGTGTCGGCGCCCTGGCTGTATGGAAGATCGGCGCGGTGCTGTCGCCGGTTCATATAGGGAACAGCGAAGGTGACATCCGCACCCAGCTCGATTCTGTCAATCCAAAACTGATTCTCGCATACGAGCCCGGCTCAAAGTTGGATGGCGTCGATTATTCGATACTGAACATCCAAATGAATTCCGAACTGGCTGAGCAGGAGGCGGGCGAACCGCTGAACAGCCTGAGCTCGGAGGAGTGCCTTAGAATCTACACTTCCGGCTCCACGGGCACGCCGAAAATCGTACGCCTTTCTCACGCGAACGTCTCATCGAATTTCATCGCCTGCAGCAAAATTGTCGTGCTCAATGAGAAGGATCGATTTCTCAGCCTGCTGCCGCTCTCTCACACATTCGAGCTGGTGGGCGGCATGCTGCTGCCGCTCTACAACGGCGCGTCCATTGTTCTGCCCAAGATTCTGACTGCGCAGGAAGTGCTCGAAGCCATGAGCGAGGAGCGGGTCTCAGTTGTACTGGCCGTTCCGCGGCTTTACAGAAACATCATGCAGGGCATGAAGAAGAAGTTCAGCGAAGGCAGTTTCCTCCTGCGCGGCTATGTTGGACTGCTTGGCGCTCTGCCGCTTGGGCTGAGGCGGGTCTTGAATGCGCCATTGCGCAAGAAACTGAGTCCGAATCTGAGGTATTGGGTGAGCGGCGGCAGCCGCCTGGACCCCAGCATTGCCAAGTTTTTCCGAAAGCTGGGCTTGAGTCTGCGTCAGGGCTACGGACTGACGGAGACTTCACCGGTGATCTGCGTTCAGGAAGCTTATCCTGCGAATTTCGACAGCGTCGGCTACGCGATTGAAGGGGTGGAGGTCTCCATTGACGAGCCGGACGAGCTCGGCAGCGGTGAGGTGCTGGTCAGGGGGCACAACGTGATGCTCGGCTATTCGGACGAGGCGATGACCCGGGAAATCATGAAAGGCGAGTGGCTGCGGACCGGCGACATTGGACGGCTGGATGCGTCCGGCAACCTGTGTCTGACCGGACGGCTGAAGCGGATCATCGTGACTGAAGCCGGCAAGAATGTCTATCCTGAAGAGCTTGAGACCTTGCTGGAGCGATATGATGGCGTGAAAGAGGCTGGCATCATCGAGGTCGATCAGCGTCCTGCGGTCGTCTTCGCAATGGACAATCCGGCTGAGTCCGGTTCTCGGGCGAAAGAAATCCTGCGAAGTTTCAATGCCAGAACTTCATCGCACAATCAGGTTGCGCGATGCGCGGTGATCGAGGACCTGCCAAAGACCGCGCTCGGAAAAACCGCGCTGACCAAACTGCGGGAGGCATTCGACGCGCACGAGGTTGCCTAGGCCGAAACGCCGGGCGCATGCGTGTTTTTCGGCATCTGCCTGTCGGCAGACCACCGTCCCGCGCGCAAGCGCGGGACGCGGTTCCATTGAAATTTGACAATCCTGCCTTATATCTGTAAGCATCAGGCAATCCATGATTATTGGCAGCAGTTTCAATGAATCCAGAAAAATTCACAAAAAAACTACAGCAGGCGCTCAGTGAGGCGCAGAGCATCGCAGTCGGCCGGGATCATCAGATCATCGAGCCGGCTCATCTCGTCATCGCGCTCATCAATCAGAAGGGCGGAACCGTCCCGCATCTTCTGGCTCAGTCCGGTGTGAATCTTCTGAAGCTGCAGTCGGACATCGGCAAGTATCTGGACAGTCTTCCGCGAGTGTCGGGGGCGGATGGCTCGATGCACATATCAGCCGATCTGTCCAGTCTGTTCAATCGGGCCGACCGACTGGCTCAGAAACGCGGCGATCAGTTCATAACCAGCGAGCTGATCATTCTCGCGGCAGTGGACGACAAGACGCGCTGCGGCAAAACTCTTCGCGCCGCCGGAGCAACCTCTGAACTTCTGGCGCAGAAGATCGAGCAGCTTCGAGGCGGGCAGCCGGTCAGCGATGCCGCCGACGAGAACCAGCGGCAGGCGCTTGAGAAGTATACGATCGATCTGACCGAACGGGCCGAGCAGGGGAAACTTGATCCGGTCATCGGCAGAGACGACGAGATTCGCAGAACCATTCAGGTGCTGCAGCGGCGCACCAAGAACAATCCGGTGCTGATCGGTGAGCCGGGCGTAGGCAAAACCGCAATCGTCGAAGGGCTCGCGCAGCGCATTGTCAACGGCGAGATACCGCAGGGACTCAAAGGCAAGCGGCTGCTGGCGCTGGACTTGGGATCGCTGATCGCAGGCACCCAGTTCCGCGGGGAATTTGAGGAGCGGGTCAAGGCGCTGCTGAAAGAGCTGGCGGGCCAGGAGGGGCAGATCATTCTGTTTGTGGATGAGCTCCACACCATGGTGGGCGCGGGCAAAGCCGAAGGCTCGATGGACATCAGCAATATGCTCAAACCGGCCCTGGCGCGCGGCGAGCTTCACTGTGTCGGCGCCACCACGCTGGATGAGTATCGAAAGCACATCGAGAAGGATGCCGCGCTGGAGCGGCGGTTTCAGCAGATCGTCGTGCAGGAGCCCAGCATTGAGAGCACGGTTGCGATGCTGCGGGGCATCAAGGAGAAATACGAGATTCATCATGGTGTTGACATCACCGATCCGGCAATCATTGCGGCAGCCAATCTGTCGCAGCGCTATATCACCGAACGCAACCTGCCGGACAAGGCGATCGATCTCATTGATGAGGCGGCCAGCCGCATACGCATCGAGATCGACTCCAAGCCCGAAGCGCTTGACCGGCTGGACCGCAAGATCATTCAGCTGAAAATCGAGCGCGAGGCTCTGAAGAACGAGACCGACAAGGAGTCGCAGAAGCGTCTGGGCAGGCTTGAGGACGAACTGGCGGGTCTGCAGCGAGAATATTCGGAGCTGGAGCAGGTCTGGTACAGCGAGAAAGCCTCTGTGATGAGCTCTCAGCAGATCATGGAGCAGCTGGATACCGCGCGGATCGAGGCCATCAATGCCCACAGAAACGGAGACCTGGAGCAGCTTGCCAAGCTGCACAACCAGACCATACCCGAGCTGGAGCGTCAGCTGGCGACATCGCGTTCAGATGAGGAGCGCGAGTTCGAACTGATGAAAAGCAGTGTGACCGAAGAGGAGATTGCTGAGGTCATCTCCAGCGCGACCGGAATTCCGGTCAGCAAGATGCTTGAGGGAGAGCGAGCCAAGCTTCTGCTGATGGAGCAGGAGATCGGCAGACGGGTGATCGGTCAGGAAAAAGCGATTTCGACGGTGGCCAACGCCATCCGACGCTCGCGAACCGGACTGTCCGATCCGAATCAGCCGACCGGCACATTCCTGTTTCTGGGCCCCACGGGTGTGGGCAAGACAGAACTGTCGAAGGCCCTGGCTGAGTTTCTGTTCGACAACGAAGAGGCGCTGATTCGGATTGACATGTCAGAGTTCACCGAAAAGCACAATGTGGCGCGGCTGATCGGCGCACCGCCTGGATATGTCGGCTATGACGAAGGCGGTCACCTCACTGAACTTGTCCGGCGGCGGCCTTACTGCGTGATTCTGCTCGACGAGATCGAAAAGGCGCATCCCGATGTTTTCAACGTGCTGCTGCAGGTGATGGATGATGGCCGGCTGACTGACGGTCACGGCAGAACCGTCGATTTTCGAAATGCGGTCGTTGTCATGACATCGAATCTTGGCTCAGATCTGATTCAGGAAATCAGCAGTCGCAGAAATGGAAGTGCGAATCAGAACTCGTACAATGACGACACCTATGATGACATGCAGACTGCGGTGATGCGCATTGTGGAGAAAAACTTCAGACCGGAGTTCATCAATCGGATTGACGATATCATCGTATTCCACAGCCTGTCGCGCGAGCATGTGCATGAGATCGCGCGCAACCAGATTCATTATCTGCACGAAAGGCTTGCCGAGCGCGGCATGACGCTTGAGATCGATGAGAATGCGCTGGATCAGATTGCCAGAGTGGGATTCGACCCGGTGTACGGGGCGCGGCCGCTGCGAAGGGCGATTCAGACGGAAATTGAGAATCCGCTGGCAAGGGAGATTCTGAATGGCAGGTTCTCACCCGGCGAGAGCATCGAAGTGAGATGGAACGACGGTGATTTCATTTTTGCTCATACTGAGACCGGCCTGACTGAATCTGCCGCCTGACCGAAGATTTCAAATCCGAATTTGCCTTGCCTTGAAAACTCGAATTCCATTTCAGTTTGAGGAAGAGGTTGTCTATGGACAGCTTCAGACCGTAACGCCGCTCATTCGACGAATCGTCGCGCCCAATCCGAGCCTGTTTACGTACAAGGGCACCGGAACATACATCGTTGGGCGCGGGAATGTCGCGGTGATTGATCCAGGTCCCAATCTGGAGCAGCACATCTTGGCGATCGTCGGCTGTCTGCAGAATGAGAATATCTCTCATATCGTCGTTACGCACACACACAGCGATCACTCGTCCGCCGCCGGACCGTTGCAGAAAATCTGCGGCGCGCCGGTCTACGGACGCACGCTGACGGAAAATGGCAGCGACGACCAGGGACGATTCGAGGAAGAGTTCGACCGCGAGTTTGCTCCGTCAGTCGAAGTGTCGGATGGCGACATCATTGCGGGTGACGGATGGACGCTTGAGTGTGTCCATACGCCGGGTCACATGTCGAATCACATCTGCTACCGCCTGCGGGAGGAGAAAGCTCTGTTCACGGGTGACCACGTAATGGGATGGTCGACTTCAGTGATCATTCCGCCTGACGGGTCCATGAAAGACTATCTCTGCAGTCTTGAGAAGCTGCTGGCTGCGGATGACCGAATCTACTATCCCACTCACGGTCCGGCGATCAAGACACCGAAAGCGTATGTTGAGGCATGCATTGCGCATCGGCATCAGCGCGAGCTTGAGGTGATTCGAAGCCTGCAGCGGGGAAACTTGACGATAAAGGCCATGGTCGCTGATGTATATCGGGAGACAGATCAATCTCTGCATCCAGCCGCGGCGCGTTCGCTGCAGGCGACTCTGATCAAACTGTGGGAAGACGGACGAGTCTCCTGTCAGGGAGAGCCAAGTCTTGCAAACCGCTATCTGCTGCAGATTTGAAAATAGCGACGGATACTTTCTGAACTATTTCGGAATGCTGAGAACTGGCGCCGAAGCCGCTCAGTGATATGCTTTGCTCAGTCGGGCGACTGCATCAACCAGCACAGCAACTTTGTCCGGGTCGATGTCAGGTTTGATGCCGTGCCCCAGATTGAAAATGTGACCGTTGCCTTTGCCATACGACTGCAGAATCCTGGCCGTTTCCCGCTCGATCTCTGCGTCACTCAATTTAAGCGCGTCGGGGTCCAAGTTGCCTTGCAGCGCCACTGAGTTCCCAACTTTGCGCCGCACCTCCCCAATGTCGACAGTCCAATCCAGTCCGATCGCATCGCATTTGGATTGGACGATGCGTTCAGCCCACTGTCCGCCGCCCTTGGTGAAAAGAATGATCGGGACTGACGGAATCTGATCTTTGAGATGCTGAACAATTTCCGACATGTACTTCAATGAGAGCATTTCGTAATCAGGCTGGCTCAGTATTCCGCCCCAGGTATCGAAAATCATCAGGGCAGAGGCGCCGGCATCGGCTTGCGCCTTGAGGTAAGTCTCAATAGAGCGGGACAGGAGGCTGAGCAGACTGTCCATGACGGCAGGCTCTTCTTTGGCAAAGGCTTTGATCTTGCCGAAATCTGTTTTAGACCGTCCTTCAATCATGTAGACCGCAAGCGTCCAAGGGCTGCCTGAGAATCCAATCAGCGGCAATGAGCTGTCCAGACTGCGCCGGGTGGTGCGGATGGCTTCCATCACGTAGCCCAGATCGTCTTCAGGGTCAGGCGCGACGAGTCTGTGCACCTGTGCTGCGGAAGTGATCGGATTTCGAAACACCGGGCCGATGGATTCAATCAATTGCAGGCCAAGACCCATGGCGTCTGGAATCACCAGGATGTCAGAGAAAATGATCGCGGCGTCCAGAGGGTACCGCTGAAGCGGCTGCAGCGTAACCTCGCAAGCCAGTTCCGGTGTGCGGCAGAGTGTGAGGAAATCGCCGGCCCGTTCTCTGGTTGCGCGATATTCCGGCAGGTAGCGGCCCGCCTGCCGCATAATCCAGATCGGCGTCTGCCTGACATGCTGTCTTCGCAGCGCGCGCATGAAACGGCTGTTCTGTGCCTGTTCCGATTGCGGGGACTTGTCAATTGATGGATTCAAGTTCAGATTGCTCGAATCTTGAGATTGTGTTCTGAAGTCGCATCGCCGCTTCCCAAGGGTCCGCCGCATCGCGGACCGGCCGCCCCACGACAAAGAAATCAGCGCCAGCTTCAAGCGCCTCTTCAATGCTCATGGTTCGTTTCTGATCGTCGGCAGGCGCTTCGCTCTCTCGAATGCCTGGTGTTACGATCAGAAGGTCTCTGCCCGCCGACTCCCGAATCGGACGAATCTCTCTCGGTGAGGATATGACTCCGGCGCAGCCAGCCTGCCGCGCCTGAATTGCGCGCAGCCGGACCAATTCTTCCGCATTCATGTTGATGCCCATTGAACTCAGAGCCTCGTCATTCAGACTGGTCAGCACCGTAACCGCCATAATCATCGTGTCATCGGCTGCGTCAAGAGCAGCCTGCATAGTCTGAGGCTCTGCATGCACGGTGAGGAATGTGATGCCCCGATCATTCAGGTTTCTCACAGCGCGGTAGACTGTCTGGGGAATGTCAAGAAACTTGAAATCCGCAAAAACGCGGTGTCCTCTATCTGCCAGCTGATCAATCACTTTCAACCCATCTCCGCTAGACAGCAATTCCAGTCCAACCTTGAAGAAATCGACACTGCCTCGCAGCTGCCTGGCCAGATCCAGCGCCTGATCGCCGGTTGGAACATCAAGTGCGACAATCAGTCGGGGGCTAATCATAAGGTCATCATCTTCGTCTCGATCATACGTTGAGATAACGAATGATGCCCCTGGCAGCTTCCCGACCCTCATAGACTGCGGTGACGACCAGGTCGGCGCCTCGAACCATATCACCGCCTGAAAAAATCTTGGGATTGGTTGTCTGAAAAGGAAACTGACTGTCATGCAGCGCTTTGACGCGCAGAAAAGAGTCGACCTCGATGTCGTATTCTGCAAACCAGTCAGGCGGACTGGGTCTGAAACCGAATGCGATGATCGCGCTGTCACAGGGAATGGACTGCTCGCTGCCCGGAACCGGCATCGGCTGCCTGCGGCCGCGCTCATCGGGCTCGCCTAACTGAGTCTCGACAACGTTCACCTCCCGAACTCTATCGTCGCCCAATATTTCCACCGGTTGGCGGTTCCACAGGAATCGCACCCCTTCCTCCTTGGCATGCCACACCTCCCGCCGCGAGCCGGGCATGTTTGTCTCATCCCGGCGATAGACGCAGGTGACCCGATTGGCGCCTTGACGGACCGCGGTTCGCACACAGTCCATGGCGGTGTCACCGCCACCGAGCACGACGACATTCTGACCGGCAAGGTCGATGAATGGCCACTCGGGAGATTCCCAGTCTTCCACCTTGTGGTTGTTGCCGATCAAATATGGAAGTGCTTCGTGCACTCCAGCCAGACTCTCACCCGGAAAACCGCCTTTCATGTAGGTATAGGTGCCCATCCCAAGAAACACAGCGTCATGGTCCTGCAGCAGTCCGGACATTTCAATATCGCGTCCCACCTCGGTATTGAGCACGAACTCGACACCCATCTGCTCCATGACTTCCTTTCGCTTCAGCACCACCCTTTTTTCCAGCTTGAAGGGCGGAATGCCGAAGGTCAGCAGACCGCCGATTTCCGAATACCGGTCATACACCGCGGCTTCGACACCATTTCGAACCAGCACATCGGCGCATCCAAGCCCGGCAGGTCCGGCGCCGATGATCGCAACCCGTTTCCCAGTCGAAGATATATCGGAAATATCCGGCATCCAACCCTGCGCAAACGCCTCGTCGGTGATGTATTTCTCCACTGAGCCGATGGTGATCGCGCCAAACCCGTCGTTCATTGTGCAAGCGCCTTCACAAAGCCGGTCCTGCGGGCAGATTCTGCCGCAGATTTCGGGCAGAGAATTGGTCTGGTGAGAGAGCTCGGCCGCTTCAAAGAGACGCCCTTTGGATACCAGGTCCAGCCAGTCCGGAATGTAGTTGTGAACCGGACACTTCCACTGGCAGTACGGGTTGCCGCAGGATATGCAGCGGGCGGACTGACTGGCAGCTGTGCTGGAATCGTAGTCGCGGTATATCTCGTCCCAGTGCTGAATTCGAAACTGCGCGGAATCCTTGGGCGGATCTTGCCGCGGGAGATCAACGAACTGAAAATGCTGCTTCATTCCTGGACCGGAGTGAGAGGTGTCATGCCGCTTCGCGCAGCGTTTCCATCAGATCCTTGATTTCTGAAGCTTTGGGTTTCACCAGCCAGAAACGCCCCGCCAGATCCAGGAAATCATCACTGACGGCCCGACCCCAGAAACTGCCGGTTTCCTGAACATATTCATCGATCAGTTCATGAAGGTAGCTGAGGTGCGGCTCCATATCTTCGTGGGTCAGGCGGTGAATGTCAATCAGTTCATGGTTGTAGCAGTCAACGAACACCCGTTCGAGATCAAGCACGAACGCAATGCCGCCGGTCATGCCAGCGCCGAAATTGACTCCGGTTCGCCCGAGCGACAGGACCGCGCCGCCTGTCATGTACTCGCAGCCATGATCGCCGCAGCCTTCCAGCACCGCGATCGCGCCGGAGTTTCTGACTGCAAAACGCTCGCCTGCGGTGCCGGCGGCAAACAGTTTTCCGCCGGTCGCTCCATACAGGCAGGTGTTTCCTGCGATCGGTGTGAATCGGGATTCCAGCGGACTTTCCTTCGATGGCATCAATACGATTTTTCCGCCGGCCATGCCTTTGCCCACGTAATCGTTTGCGTCACCTTCCAGATAAAGCTCGAGTCCGGCCGCGTTCCAGGCGCCGAAACTCTGGCCGGCAACGCCCTTGAATCTCACCTTGACCGGTGCTTCAAGATCGACATTCGCCTTGGCAATGACACCCGACAGCCGCGCGCCGATTGAGCGGTTGATATTTCGGATGGTGTAGCTGAACTCTCCACCTGCTCCTGTCAGTATGCAGGACAGGGCATCCTGAACCATGCGCTCCGCCAGCGGCGCCCGGTCCCAGGGCTGATTGCGCGGCTCAGTGCAGTGGCGCGCCACATCGTCCGGAACACCCGCAGTCGACAGCAGAGGCGCAAGATCAAGGCGGTTCTGCTTTACTGTCGCGCCTGGCAGAATCTCAAGCAGCTCGGGTCTCCCGATCACTTCGTCGAGACTGCGTTTGCCGATTGATGCAAGCGTCTCGCGAACCTCTTCGGCCACAAATCGAAAGTAGCGCACGACCCGTTCCTTGGTGCCGATGAAATGGCGTTTTCTGAGATTATCGTCCTGAGTCGCGACACCGGTCGCGCAGTTGTTCAGGTGACAGACGCGCAAGTACTTGCAGCCCATGGCCAGCATCGGGGCCGTGCCGAATCCGAATGAATCCGCACCCAGAATCGCGGCCTTCACTACATCCAATCCGGTTTTCAATCCACCATCGACCTGCAGTCGGACCAGGTGGCGCAGACCGTTCTTTCTGAGTGTCTGCTGGGTCTCGACCAGACCCAGCTCCCAAGGACTGCCAGCGTATTTGACGGAGGTGATGGGGCTGGCTCCGGTGCCGCCGTCGTAGCCGGCAATGGTGATCAGGTCAGCATAGGCTTTGGCGACGCCGGCGGCGATGGTGCCGACACCGGCTTCAGAGACCAGCTTGACGGAAACCAGTGACTTGGGATTGACCTGCTTGAGATCAAAGATCAGCTGAGCAAGGTCCTCAATCGAATAAATGTCGTGATGCGGGGGCGGTGAAATCAGCGACACACCCGGCGATGAGTAGCGCAGCGATGCGATCATCTCGCTGACTTTGTGTCCGGGCAGCTGTCCGCCTTCCCCGGGCTTCGCGCCCTGGGCGATCTTGATTTGCAGCACCTCGGCGCTGACCAGGTAATGCGGGGTAACGCCGAAACGGCCTGAAGCAACCTGCTTGATTTTTGAGGTGCGCGAGGTGCCGTATCGACGCGGGTCCTCACCGCCTTCCCCGGAGTTGGAGCGGCCGCCGATTTCATTCATGGCTTCAGCCAGCACTTCGTGGGCTTCCGGAGACAGCGCGCCCAGTGACATTGCGGCGCTGTCAAAGCGCGCGAGAATTGACTCAATCGGCTCAACTTCAGACAGCGGTATGGCCGCTCCGCCATCTGTTCGCACCTGCAGCAAATCGCGCAAGACTGCTGGACTTCGTGTGTTGACCTGTTCCGAGAATTTCCTGTAGTCAGCTGTTTTGCCGCTCTGCACCGCGGCGTGGAGCGTGTGCACCACATCGGGGTGGTAGGCGTGGTACTCGCTGTCGTTCGCGAATTTCAGCAGTCCGCCGTGCTGGATCGGCTTTCTGGGGTCCCAAGCGGCCGCGGCGAGTTCAATCTGATCCTGTTCCAGGTCCTCGAAAGTCGTGCCCTGAATTCTTGAGACCGTGCCGGTGAAGCATAGATCCACGACTTCATCACTCAGCCCCACCGCTTCGAAAAGTTGCGCGCCGCGGTAGCTGGCAATCGTTGAGATGCCCATCTTCGACATGATTTTGAACAGCCCTTTCTTGATGCCTGAACGGTAGGCTCGAATGGCTGCGAGAGAGCGGCCCTCACTGGCATTTTCGCCCACCATCTCCCGCACGGTCGAGTAGCTCAAATAGGGGTAGATTGCAGTGGCGCCATAGCCGATCAGCACCGCGAAATGGTGCGGGTCGCGCGCGGTTGCGGTCTCGACGATGATATTGGAGTCGCATCGCAAGCCTTCCCGAATCAATCGATGATGAACGGCGCCGGTTGCCAGCGCCGCGTGGATTGGCAGGCTGGATGAATCCACATCTCGATCCGACAGTGTGATGATCAGACAGCCGGCCTTGATGGCGCTGACCGCCTCATCGCAGATTCTTTCAATCGCGTTTCTCAAGCCCTCTTCGCGCGGGTAGGTGATGTCGATGCGCCAGACTCGGAAAGAAGGGTCATCCTGCTCCATCAGCGTCTGGAATTTCCGTCCCGACAGCACTGGAGATCCGATGATCAGCCGCTTGGCGTGCTCGCTGGATTCCTCAAAAAGCCCCATTGATGGACCGATCGTCGTCTCCAGCGACATCACAATTTTTTCGCGCAAGGGATCGATGGGCGGATTAGTGACCTGGGCGAACTGCTGTCTGAAGTAACCGTAGAGCGAACGGTTCTGCCTGGACAGCACCGGCAGCGGTGTGTCGTCGCCCATGGAGCCCACTGCTTCCTGACCCAGTTCACTCAGGACGCGGATGACCTGCTCCTGCTCTTCGTAGGAGAGATTGAACAGTTTCTTGTATATTTTCCGCTCGAATGGATTCAGTTTGAAGCTCAGATGAGAGTAGTCAAGCAGCCGGGTGTAGATTCGACTCTGCTCCTGTTTCAGCCAGCGGTTGTACGGCTGGCGGTTGGCCATCAATGTGCTGATGTCATCCGGCAGCAGCAACTCGCCGGTGCGAGTGTCGGCGGCGATCATCTCACCAGGTTTGAGCCGGCCTTTTGAGACGAGGTCTTTTTCCTGATAATCGTACACCCCGATCTCGGTGCAGAGCGTGATATGGCGGTCAGCGGAAATGACATACCTTGCCGGTCGCAGACCGTTTCGGTCCATGACACAGGCCGCATAGCGTCCATCGGTCAGGACGATTCCAGCGGGTCCGTCCCAAGGCTCAGCATGCAGGGAGTTGTAGCTGTGAAACGCGCGCAGGTCAGGTTCAATGATGTCAACATTCTGCCACGCCGGCGGCACCAGAATCTGCATCGCTCTGAAAATGTCCATGCCGCCTGAAACCAGAAAGTCCAGCATGTTGTCGAGACTTGCGGAATCGGATGATTCGAAATCAACCAGCGGCAGCAGCTCCTCGATGTTCTCATGCAGGGAGTCTGAGAATTTTCCGCTTCGCGCAATCGCCCAGTTGCGGTTGCTCTGAATGGTGTTGATCTCGCCGTTGTGGGCGAGCATTCGAAACGGCTGGGCAAGGTTCCAGGTTGGTGCGGTGTTGGTTGAGAATCGCTGGTGGAAGACTGCCAGCGATGATTCAAGGGTTGAATTCTTGAGTTCCGGATAGAAGACCGTCAGATTGTCCGGCATCACCAAGCCTTTGTAGACGATCACCTTTGAAGACAAACTGCAGATATAGAATTGCGAATCGGACTGCGAGATGCGGTTTTCTGACACACGCCTTGCGGAGTAAAGCCGCCGCTCGAACTGAACGGTGGAGAGGTTGGGTGGTGCGTTGACAAAAACCTGCTCAACGAAAGGTCTGGCATCCAGGGCGGCATCACCCAGTGCCGCGTCATCAGTGGGCACAACTCGCCAGCCGCCAGGCTGCAGCCCTTTGTTCCTGAGTTCCTCTTCAACAACGATTCGGGCCCGCCGGGCTTTTTCTGGATCAGTGTTCTGGAACATCATTCCGATCGCGAATTTTCGGGCCAGATGAATGTTCTCATCGGCTGCCGCCCGGCGAAAGAAACTGTTGGGAATTCTGAGCAGGAGTCCACAGCCGTCGCCGGTCTTTCCATCGGCGGCGATGGCCCCGCGGTGGGTCAGATTGGACAGCGCTTTGACTGCGGTCTCAACGAGCCAGTGAGACGGCACTCCGTCCATGTGGGCGATAAGGCCGAATCCGCAGCCGTCTTTCTCAAACTGCGGGCGATAAAGCCCCATATCGTGTTGCTGCTGATGGTTGTTCATTGGATCAGTTGCCGGTTGACTTTCCTTTTTTCGCGCGGATTCATAATTTAGCTGCAACGGTTCGATTGATGAGCAGCCGACTGAATGAAAATGCGAAAACGCGCGCGGTGAGTCAGGCGTCAGCGCAATGCCGCCTGACTAAATTTTACGACAGACTGGAAAAAATCGGCGATTTTCGTAATTTCGTTGCGGACTGGAGTCCGGCAGGACGGTTTTCTCAAATTGATACTTCATCCAATCGGAGATAGATTAGATTTACCAAGACTGAATGAATTCAATCAAGACTGCATAACACTCCTGAAGAAAAAATTTTTGATTTGGGTATTAATCTCAGAACCCAGTGTATTCTCGATTTGCGCTAAATCGGATGACTTAACGCGAAAGGTCTTCAAGTGCTTCGGCAATAAATTTATCTGGGAGGGATGTTGTGCTGGGATAATCGGCTTGTCGAGAATTTCCATTGATATTGACCGAACACAGTGCACCTCCGTCGGAATCGCACAGCACCATGAGTGAACTTCCTTTGCCGTTGGGCACATCGATCGCTATTTCCCCGTCCGGCATTGGATAAACGATAACTTCGCAGGGGTTTTCAACAAGCAAATTCTTGATTAGGCGTTTGGCATTTTCAAATGCAATCTCATTTGGAACAATAAAGCCTTCCTCCTTAGCTTCCTCGGCTACATTCTCCAGTTCAAGTAATGCTTGTATCGATGCTTTACACATATTGTTCAGTCCTTGCTGATGTTTTGACTCAGCAAGTCGAATTTGATTAAGAATTCGTTCTCAAAATGTTTTCAGATTTGTCGGAAATAGTCTTTCAACTTCGTCTTGATTTGGATTGACCGAATTAATGGGACTGCGTGCTCATTATTTGGAAACTTTCACAGAATGAAGATTCCTGATGCTACAGAGCAGGCTTTCTTCTATCGATTTGCGCTTACGCTGACTGTCTTGACCTCTGCTGTAGGCGCAGTGCGGCAATCGATTTGTCTGTTTCAGTTTACAATGGCACAGGGTCAAGTTAAAAATGTTGGAATACAGCCCGAACGTCAATCACGGTAAATTTTACAAGAGGTAGATTAATGACGGAGTGGAAGTCCTGTCCTGCGGTGGAGCGCAATCCACGCAAGATCAGCGGAGCATGGGCATTCACAGGAACGAGGGTTCCTGTATACGCACTGTTCGAAAATCTGGAGAGCGGTGCCACCGTGTCAGAGTTTTTAGAATGGTATCCTGAAGTAAAAGAATGGCAGGTTCTAGCAGTGCTCAAGCATGAAGCTGACTATTTCAGATCTTCACTCGAAGTATGAAGATATTGTTTGATCATGGAACACCTGCACCCCTTCGCATGCATCTTCCTGATCATACAGTGGATCGTTCAGCCGAAATTGGTTGGGAGTTGCTGGAGAATGGAGAACTTATTCGCATGGCAGAGCAGCAAGGTTATGAGGTCATCGTGACAACTGACCAGAATATGCGTTATCAGCAGAATCTTGCGGGAAAGCGAATAGCGATTGTAGTGCTTATGGGAACCGCATGGCCGCGTGTACGGTTACGAACGGAGGAAATAAGAACAGCGATTGAGAACTGTCATTCTGGAGAATTCGCAGAAGTTCCGATTTAATTGTCAATGAAATCGCATATTTGCTACAAGAACACCGAATTTCAGCCTGCGTGGCTAGCAAGTTTGCTTTCAGCAATTATTGCTCATCACGATATTGTGCAATTGTTTTTGGACTTCGCGAGGGTCGCAATATATGTTGACCGTTGCAACGTAAAATCGGGTCTCAGTCCCTGTGGTTTCCCACTTTTTCACAATTCCAGAATCTTCCCCATACGAAGCTGACCAAGGGTAAAGTAGAATCAACCGTGACGGATTGTATGCTTGCGCATACGCCAGCATCTGATAAATGTCGGATTCTTGAATTTCCAAAGTCCGACGATTCTGTTTTGGTTTGAGTGCTTTCCATTTGGTATCCAACACTATTGTGTCGGGTCCGCCATTAGAGTGAATCCAAACATCCGGTTTTAGGCGGAAAATCTTACCTTTTTCTAGGTCACGCAATGCAGATTTCTCAAAGTGTTGCAAATTGACTTTGTAGTTTCCAGATTTTTTCAATGCCATCCGAATATTTTTGCCAATGTATTCTTCAAACAAATCGTTCATCGGAAACAGCAACGCAATTCCCTCAACTTTGCCTGCTGTTGTAGATTGATAGATTCCATTAAGAAACAGGCATGCCCAACGATACAAGTCGTGAAAAGCAAAATTTGTACGATCAAGAACTACTCGTTCATCGAGTGGTTGTTGGGAATCAGAAACTGCATCAAATTTATCGAGAACTGCGTGCAATCGCTTAATGTTTTCGCCGAAATGACTAACTCTCAAAAGAAGTGCAGTTGCAGCCTTCAATACGCGATTGAGAGGTGTATCTTCAGACAGTTCATCAAATCGACAAGAAAATCGTCCGGGTTGAGCGTTCCCGTACACGATTTGATTTCTAATGTTGAGTTTTCCTCTTAGAACAAACAGGTCATCTTCAAAAGTCTTGTATCGGCGGGGCAAGCCTCTTCGAATTGTGTCGTTAAGTCTCTTGATAAATAATCTAATTAGAATTTCAAGTAGTGCGTGGCGCTGGGTAGTTAACTGTGCCAATTCTCCGCTGGTAACCTTGAGGTTATGCGTAATAGAAATCATTCGAACCAGAAGTTGCCGGGATTGATCATCGCCGCCATCAATCTTTGGCAAAATTTCTAATGTCAGTCCTGGGGTCGAAATAATTCCCACAGTCTGTCCTGCCTTTAACTTGCTTCCCAAATGTAACAACACATCGGATTCGGGATTGCTGAGTCTCAGTTGTCGACCTAGTCGAACTGCTTGCTTATGAAGCAGGTCGATTTGCTTTCTGGTTGGGGGATTGCCATCCCTTCCAACTTCCAAATAATTCCATTCCCTGATTCGTTTCGCAATATATGACATAGTTTTAATTCGACTCTTCGGATTCTACTTCGTTATTGAGAAGATGATCGTAGGCATCATCTGGTATCTCGCTTTCATCAATGATCTTCCAACCATAACGTTCCTCACTAAAGTCTTCGTCGTCACTAAACTCTGGAGCCTTAAGGACTTGTCTCTTAATAAATCCATCACCCAATATCGCGTGAACCCTCTTCCAGTCATCATGGAAATACTCTGCAATCAAAGGTACAATCTTGGTGTACATGACGCGATTGATGTCTTGTCGAGACTTCACACCTTTCAACCATGCATGCCCTACAAGGTGGTTTCTGTCAAGGAACCACTCCAATCGGTCATTGATAAACTGAAAGACCTCTCTCAGCTTAATTCCATCCACATCCTCAGCCACTTGTGCGGAATTTGGTGCTATCTCCTTGAACTCAAACCGTCGCCTCAACGCGATATCAATCAAAGCGATAGATCGATCGGAAGTGTTCATCGTTCCAACAATGTAAAGATTCGGAGGCAAACTAAATGGTGTTTGTGAGTAAGGCAGTTCTACTTCCACTTCATGCTTTGCTCCAGTTCGTTTATCTTCTTCAATCAGAGTAATGAGTTCTCCGAAGACTTTCGAGATGTCGGCACGATTTATTTCATCTATGATCAGTATGTAGCGATTCTGAGGTTTGGATTCAGCTTTCAATGCAAACTGTTTGAATATCCCATCCTTCAATACGATCTTGACTTTTGTGGTGCTGCCCTCGCCAAGCTGAGGTCGAAACCCTTCAACAAACTCCTCGTAAGAAAATGATTGATGAAACGTTACAAACTTAATTCGACCTTCATCTCGCAATTCTTGAAATCTCTCTCTAACTTCATCGTCATCATCAGAGCTATTGCGTTTGAAATAGTCAGTGCCACAGCACACGTCAACACAAATTTTGCTCGTGGAGTAAGTTTTGCCTGTGCCCGGCGGGCCGTATAGGATTAAGTTTAGAGGATGATTTGTGGTAATTGCAAGATCAGAACCACTGCCAATTTTTTGTTTTTTTGGTCCGATAAGCTTATCTATCAATTCGATTGTCGATTTGTAAGTTGTACTACTACCAAAAGTTTTCTTAATTTCGATCGCCTCAGACATAGCAAGTCTGTTTGTACGACCGACGAGTTTACCTTCTGACTTATTTATCCATACTACATGAATGTAACGATTCTGTTGGTAACCCTGAGGATTCAATTTAGCATAATCGTTGTCGAGGACAATACCAATCGCCTTTCCTGTTGTTGTTCCGCACCTTACAAGAATAATGTCGCCACGTGCCGGTTTCGTCAGAGGATACTGCCTTTTATCTCCAGGACCGCCTGTAAATACGTATGACTTCTTGTTGAATTCGTCCCAATTATCATCAACATCATCACCATCAACATCATCATCAACATCAACATCATCATCATCAACATCAACATTTGTGCTGATCTGATAGTAGCGACTGTGCTTGTCAATCAGTGTACTCTTGAATTGTTGATATAAAAACGTATTGATTTCGTAAGGATAACATTCTGGGAAAATGCTTCTGATTTTTGCGAGAATACTCGTATATTCTTTGTATCCGTTCTTCCCCTCGATTGCTCTTTTCAAATTTCTATACCGACTTCCAAGAATTTCAATTGGGATACAGTCAATTTTTTCATCTATGGGAAGGAAAGCATTCGGATTAATCAGGAAGAGGGTCTGAGTCAACTTAGCAACCGCAACACCTGAAATCGATAATGCTTTTTCAAAATTTTCGGCTTGAGTGATAGGATCGTCTTTTGCTGCTTGATGGTAAAGATTCCAAAGTGTACCGGGATCAAAATTTTCACCATCGTTAAATGGAACATTCACCTTCCTACCTGGTGTTGGGATAACAAAGCCTACATCCAACGGTAATTTGGTAGTTAGTTCGAAAACTTCGCAAATGCTATCGTGAACAGCTTGCTTTTGTTTTTCCTTTATCAATTTCAGACTTCCTGACCTCGGCAGAATGAGTGTTTCCGCCTGATCCGGGCAAGACACTCATTCTATTCGTTTTTTTTCTGAAAAAAATGCAAAAAAGTTGAAACGGCGGTTTTCCAGTGGCTATAATAATATGTTATAGTTTTCACCGCAGGAGAAGCCCCATGCAGCAGCCCATCGCCCTCGCCCAGCCGGACGCCGTCCCCATCGGCGCGCGCCATTCGATGCAGACCGAAGACGGCGTCACCACCTACTTCCTGTATCTGGATGTCATCGACCAGCATCCGGCGGGCGACGCCGCCGAGCGCAGACTGAGGATCGCGAGGTTCGCCGATATGAAGGTCGCCAGCCAGGCCGAGATTGCGGCGGCGTTCGGGGTCTCGGTCATGACGGTGAGCCGGCTTCTGGCGCGCTACCGCGAACACGGCGGGCGCGGCTTTTTCGAGCCGCGCCGCGGGCGCGGGCGCACCAAGCTGGACGGCGACACGATCTCGAAGGCCGAGCGGCTTTTGGCCGAGGGCTGCAGCGGGCGGCAGGCGGCGCGCGAGCTCGGCATCGCGCCCAGCACCTTCAGCGAGCACTGCCGGGCCGGCGCCATCGTGCGGCCGGAGGCGAGCGCTGAATCCGCGGCAAACGTCACCGCGGCAGAGCGCAGCTCGCGCGACCGGCACGACAAAAGCGCGCCGATGGGGCGCGCCGCGCATGCGGTGGCGGCGCGCATGGATGCGAGCGTCGGACCGGGCGGGGAAGCGAAGCCGGAGTTCAAGGCCCCGGCGCTTTCGGTGCCCTTCGGCGGCGCGCTGGCGGCGCTGCCGACACTGCTGGCCAACGGCCTGCTGCGCCATGCGCCCGGACTGCTCAAGCTGCCGAGAGGCTACTACGGACTGAACACGGTGCTGCTGCTGTTCGCGCTGATGTTCGCGGCCCGGGTGCGCAACGCGGAAGCTTTGCGCTATCTGGCGCCCGGCGAGTGGGGCCGGCTGCTGGGGCTGGACCGGGCGCCCGAGGCGAAAACCCTGCGCCGCAAGCTCAAGGCGCTCAGCGGGTGCGCCGATTCGGTGCGGGACTGGCAGGCGCGGCTGACCGGCGCGTGGCTGGCCGAGGAGCCGGGCGGCTGCGCCACGCTGGCGGTCGACGGCCATGTGAAGGTGTACGCCGGCCGCAAGGGCAAGCTGCCCAACCACTTCATCTCCCGCCAGAAGCTGTGCCTGCCGGCGGCCGCCAGCTACTGGATCAATGCCTTGGGCGGCCTGCCGCTCCTGTGCGTGCACGAGCAGATCGATCCGAAAATGTGCCAGGCGCTGGAGCGCGACCTGGTGCCGCAGCTCAAGGCGCTCGGCCTGCCGGTCGAGAGCGCGCCGGACCTGACCCGGACCGACTCGGAGCCGATCCTGAACCTGGTGTTCGACCGCGAGGGCTGGAGCCCGGACCTGTTCCGGCGCCTGGCCCGCCAGGGTGTCGCGGTGATCACCTGGCACAAGGGCCACGCCGGGCCCGACTGGCCGCAGGAACGGTTCGTCCGCACCGAGGTGGAGATGGCCGGGCCGGCCTCGGTGACCCGCCGCGAGGTGATGCTGGCGGAGGACCGGGTGACGCTCGGCAACGGGCTCGAGGTGCGCCAGATCCGGCGCCTGCTCGGCAACGGCCGCCAGGCCGCGGTGGTCACCACCCACCCCACAATGCCGACCGCCAAGGTGGCCGGCGCCATGTTCTCGCGCTGGTCGCAGGAGAATTTCTTCAAGACCATGCGCCACGACTTCAACTTCGACGCGCTGGCGGTCCATCAGCTGGAGGCGGTGGACGAGAACCTCGAGGTGGTCAACCCCGAATGGCGCGAGCGCGAGCGGCAGGTGCGCAACCTGACCGCCAGGCGCCAGCAGGCCGCGCTGCGGCGGCAGCGCTTCCAAGACCGCGGCAACGCCAAGAAGACCGCCCATTACGCGGCCCTCGAGGCGGCGCTCGGGGCCCAGCTGGAGCAGGCCAGGGCCGAGCGCGCGAAGTTCAAGAAACATGTCCGGGTCGGAGACCTGCCCGAACACCAGCGGCCGGACGCGCTGGCGCGCGCGCCGCGTCAGCTGCTGGACGCCATCCGCATGATCGTCTACCGCGCCGAGACCGCCATGATGCCGGCCGTCATGCAGGCGCAGGGACAAAAGCCCAATGCCCGCAAGCTGCTCAGCCAGCTGCTCCAGAGCGACGCGAACCTGATACCGGAGCCGGAGAGCAAAAGACTGCGGGTGCAGTTCCTCGGCCTCGGCAGCAACGCGGTCGAGCGGCCGCTGCTGGCGCTCATCGACGAGCTCAACGCCACCGAAACCCAGTTCCCCGACACCGATCTCACCCTGTTCTACGAACTGGCGCCGGCCGCCTGATCGACCCAATCCGCACCGCTGAATGCGTCATAATCCAACATGGCAGTTTAGCCGAGGTCAGGAAGTCTGAATTTGTACGCCAGGGTGTAGAAGAAGGAAAATGGGTCAATGTTTTCGTCACCAAACTCAAACATTCGCTCTTGTGTTTGGTCATCTTTCCATCTAACCATTTTTGCATTTTCGATAAAATCAGACCTCTCGCCTTCCTGAATTTTCTTCGCTAATTCTCTAAACCAATCAACCCAGATGTAATCACGGCCCATGCCCGGTTCCTCCTACTTCTTCGCTATTCGACTTGAAGTGATTTCATTGTGATTTAGACCGAAGCCAAACAACTCGCGAGCGTTTCTTCTAAAACCTGCTGCGGATACTGATCAATCACAACGGCCTTTCCGATTTGTTCGAGGACGATAAACCTGATTCTGCCAGCTTCAACTTTCTTGTCAACCGCCATAGCATCGAGAAATCCTTCTTCTGTCATCCCTTCGGGCGGTGCGACAGGCAGTTTGAATCGTCGAATAATGTTTTCGACTCGCTGTCTCTGGTCAGCATCAATCAGATGCAAACGCATTGAGAATTCGGCCGCAACAACCATCCCTGCTGCAACAGCCTCACCATGCAGCCAGTCCTTGTAACCTAATTTGTTTTCAATGGCGTGTCCGAAGGTATGCCCGAAGTTCAGCAATGCTCTGATCCCCGTCTCCCTCTCATCCAGTTCAACGACTTCCGCCTTGTTTGCGCAGGATCGTTCGATCGCATAAGCCAGGCAGTCTGGATTGCGATCTAGCAAGCCGTCGACATTGCTTTCCAGCCAGTCGAAAAACTCCGGGTCGCGAATCAGCCCATACTTGATCACCTCTGCCAGACCGGCTAGCAGCTCCCGCTCTGGCAGAGTGCTTAAGGTGTCGATGTCAGCGATGACGCACTGCGGCTGATAGATTGCCCCAATCATGTTCTTTCCAAGCGGATGGTTCACACCTGTCTTGCCGCCGATCGAAGAATCGACTTGGGCGAGTAGCGTTGTAGGGACGTGGATGTAAGGAATGCCTCGCTGATAGCAGGCTGCGGCAAATCCTGCAATATCTCCAACTACACCGCCGCCGAGTGCGACGATCGTCGTATTTCGATCACAGGGTATGGACAGCATGTGATCGAAAATTCGGTTGACAGTTGTGAGGTCTTTGTAAACTTCACCATCCGGCAGATGAAATTCCTCAACTTCGACGAACTGACCGATGGTGTTGGAAACAGCATCCGCATACAGTGGCGCGACTGTCTCATTGCTGATGACGACTGCTCGTGTGCCTCGGAAATGAGGTTCAAACAGTTCGCCTCTCTGCAGCAGTCCAGACCCGACATGAATCGGGTATTTTCGTTCGTCCAGATTGACAGTGATGGTCTTCATTTGGCACTTTGTCATTGATCGAGAAGGTAGCTCTCAATGGTTCTTGCAATAGATTCCACTGATTGGTTGTCAGAATTGACAACGAAATCCGCCTCAGCGCGATAAAGCGGCTCCCGAATCTTCATCAGATTGGTCAGATTCTCCAGCGGATTGTCTGATTTGAAGTTCGGCCGGTGCTTGCGGTTTCGGATTCGCAGATACTGCTGATTCGGAGTTGCATGAAGATAGATGACAATTCCATTTCGCATCATGCGCCGATTGTCAGCCGACAGAATCGCGCCGCCGCCGGTGGAAATCACAGTGCCGCTGAGACAGCAATGCGACTCCAGCGCCTCGGTCTCCCGCTTCCTGAACCCCTCCTCACCTTCCCGCTCGAATATCTTGGTGATTGGCTGGCCTGCTTTCGCCTCGACTTCGTGATCAATGTCGACGAAGTTGAGGTGCAGTTTTCTCGCCAGCCGCTGTCCGATTGTCGTCTTGCCGGCGCCCATCGGCCCCACTAGAATGATCATCGGGTCAGAAAGGCGGTAACTCGCGATTCTCTGTTCCAGATCCGGTTTTTCAGTCATGTCGCTTGTGCAGTTGATGCAGAAGTGTCAGGCAAAGGATGACCGCCCGCAGAAAGCGCGGGTCAAGGTCAGTTCAGCAACATTTTAATCGTTTGGCCTGGTTTCAGGTTCTTGCGTCCCGAATCCATTGAAAAGCGGGTGGCGCGTTGCGTTCAGAATTTCAATGAGCTTCCACCTGATCGATAGTCCGAGAACTTGGCTTGCAGCGGGCATAATATTGAATTGATAAAGCGCAATCGTGCTGGCACCTGGTTGCGCTCACTGCAATTTTCCTTCGTATCGGAAGTGAGCCATGATCAACATGATATTTTCCAGAAAGGGAGCATTGTCCGCTGTGATTTGGGCGCTGCTGATTTCACTCGCGGCGCCGACTGTCCTTCATGCGCACGGCGGAGGGCCGGTCTATGAGAAGCGGCACGTCTACATGAACGAGCTGGGCGACTACATGAAGGCTTTCGGCAATTTTGTCAAGCGAGGCAAGGGCGATCTGAATGAACTGAGAGAGATGGCCGCCAGAATTGTCGAGCAGGCGCCGGAACTGCCGTCGCATTTTCCACCGAATACTGGGATGGGGGACAACCCGGAAAGCCAGGCCAAACCGGACATCTGGACAAGCTGGGATGAATTTGTCGCAGCCGCAGACCGGCTGGCTGATCATGCGAGAGCGGCGGAAGCCGCCTTCGCCTCGGAAGACAGCAGCGAGATCGGCTCCGCAGTCAGGCGGCTGGGTGAGGAAGGGTGCCGCGGCTGTCATCAGCAGTTTCGCGAAAAAAAGAACTGATCGCTCGGGATCTGGTCAAATTAAGGAATACAGCCTTGCAAAAGCAGACGATTTTGGATTGGCGCAGGGCTGAGATTCCGACAGCCGTTTTTTTCGGTTAGAATATTCAGGAACCAATCGGATATCAGCAAATGTTCAGCAAGGCACATCGCAGAACCGGTCTTTCAGGCGCACTCCTGTTCGCCTTGAGTGCAGTCAGCAGCCTGTTCATGATGGCCTTGACGGCGGTCATCATCGTGGTGCTGCTTCTGCTGCCGGGTCTGCCCGACATAGAAACCATCAGGTCCATCCATCTGAAGGTGCCGCTCAGGATCTATTCCAGCGACGGACTCCTGCTGGGTGAGTTTGGAGATCAGAGGCGCATCCCTACCAGGATCGGGGAAACGCCGCCGCCGCTGATATCTGCAGTGCTCGCTGCCGAAGACGACCGCTACTATCAGCATGCCGGTGTCGATTATCGAGGCGTCTTGCGGGCGATGTACGCAAACATTGTCTCTGGCAGCCGATCTCAGGGCGCCAGCACCATCACCATGCAGGTTGCCCGGAATTTCTACCTCACCAAGGAACGAACTTACCTTCGAAAAGCCCGCGAAGCGCTGCTTGCCTTGCGTTTGGAGCAGTTCCTGACCAAGGATGAGATTCTGGAGCTGTACCTCAACAAGATTTTTCTGGGCCACCGTGCCTACGGATTCGGCGCCGCCGCGCAGGTCTATTATGGAAAACCGCTTGATCAGCTTGAGATTCCGCAATTCGCGATGCTGGCCGCATTGCCAAAATCACCGTCGATCACCAATCCAATCAGCAACCCCGAAAACGCGAAAATCAGGCGCGACTACATTCTTGGCCGCATGAAACAGCTGTATTTCATCAGCCCGGAGGAACACGCCGATTATGTCGCGTCGCCTCTGACCGCCGCACTGCACGTATCGGAAGTGGAGCTCAAGGCGCCTTATGTGGCTGAGCAGATCCGTCGGGATATGTTTGAGCGATTCGGAAGCGCAGCATACGAGGATGGCTACAGCGTCTACTCGACAATCAGTTCCAGCGATCAGCTGGCGGCGATTCAGAGTCTGCGCGATGGTCTCATTCGATATGATCTGCGGCATGGCTACCGCGGCTCGGTCCGAAATTGGGATATCACCCGCCTGGACAATGAAGAGAAGATACAGGATGCGCTGAAGCATATCGAACCCAGTCAGGAAATTGTTCCGGTCTTGATCACTGAAGTGCATGAGAACCGCGCGGTTGCTGTGACCAAATCTTCCGAGACGATCACCATTCCTCTGGATCATATGCTGTGGGCCCGGCGCTATCAGTCAGCCCGCTCGCGAGGCCCGGAACCTGCTAAAGCGGGTGATGTGGTCCGATTGGGAGATATTGTGTACGCCAGGCCGAATACCGAAAATGAATGGATGCTGTCGCAGATTCCAGAAGTGAACGGCGCGCTGATCTCAATCAATCCGAATACAGGCGCAGTTCAGGCGATGGTGGGCGGTTTCGACTACTATCTCGACAAGTTCAATCGGGCGACTCAGGGCAGGCGCCTGATGGGGTCGAACATCAAGCCGTTCGTCTACTCTGCTGCGCTCGACAATGGATTCACTTCAGCAAGCCTGATCAGCGGCGCGCCGATTGTTGTTGAGGATCAGCATTCTGAAATTCTGTGGCGACCTCAGAACTACAGCGGCAAGTTCACGGGTGACACGCGCTTGCGGGAGGCTCTGGCCCGATCGCTGAATCTCGTGTCAGTTCGGCTGATCAGGGGATTGGGCACCGATACGACGATCGATCATGTCAGCAAATTCGGGTTTGACCGGGCGGCTCTGCCGAATGGATTGTCGCTGGCATTGGGCTCGGCTGAAGCGACTCCGCTCGATGTGGTGGCGGGCTATGCGGTTTTCGCCAATGGGGGCTACGCCGTGGAGCCGTATTTCATCGACTTTGTCAAAGACCAGCACGGTAAAGTGGTGCTGCGCGGTCGAACCACAGAGGTCTGCCGCAGCTGTCTCGCGCAGGCAGATCTGAATTCGGATGCAGACCGCGAGCTTCGCGAGGAGCCTGTCAACTTCGCTGAACGCGTGATTTCCAGCGCCAACGCCTACGTGATGACTGATCTTCTGCGAAGTGTGGTCCGCGAGGGCACAGGGCGCAAGGCTCTGTCTCTGGAGCGTCTTGATCTTGCAGGCAAAACCGGCACCACCAATGATTTCGAGGATGCCTGGTTCTCGGGATTCAATGCAGATGTTGTCACAACAGTCTGGGTTGGCTTTGACAATCCGGCCGATCTCGGTCGGAATGAGCACGGCTCGGGTCTGGCACTGCCAATATGGATCGACTTTATGGAGTCGGCATTGGAAAACACCCCGGAAGCGCCGTTTCTGCCACCGGACAATGTTGTCTCGCAATTCGTCGATGCGGAAACCGGGGAAGCTGTGTTGGAGGATCACTCCGGAGCCATACGGGAAGTCTTCATTGCGGGAACCCAGCCAGTGCTGGATGTCGCTCATGTCGGCCTCTCAGCTGAGGAGCCTCAGCCGGACGATGAAGGCGAAAAACCTGCCAGCAGCGAACTTTTCTGAATATTTCTGAAGTCCTGCAGACACCATGCCGAATTCTTCGAACCGCGTGCGCCGGTCGATTCGATATGAAGCCGCCAGAATCATGGCTGATGAAGATGTGCGCGATTACCGGAAAGCGAAACAGAAGGCATGCACGCGCCTCGGAGTTTCGACGCACCGTTCCATTCCAACCAACTTGGAAATTGAGGATGCGCTGGAAGAGCAGCTGTCGATCTTTTCGAAAGATCGGCCTGCTGAGCGTCAGATTTATCTCGAAACCGCGCGCGTCATCATGGATGCGGTGCTTGAATACCGGCCGAAGCTCACCGGCGCGGCATTGACGGGTGTCATCACACCTTCAAGACCCGTGGAAATTCACTTGTTTCCGCCGACTTATGAGGAAATCTGCGCGCTGCTGGACGATTTCGGGATGCTATACAGTCAGATTGAGAAGCGCAAGCGCTTTGCAGGCAGGCGCCATGAGAATATCCCAGGCTTTGAACTGACATCAACCGATGTCAGTGTTGAATTGTTCTGCTTTCTGCCCGGAACACCCTATCCGCCGCTGAGCCCGATCAGCGGCAAAGCCATACAAAGCATCTCCCGAAAAAAAGTCGGTCGGCTGCTCAGTTGACTGATCACCCCTTTTTGCGTCTGGTTGACGAGCGTTTCTTGGGCCCCGCCCGCCGCTTCTGATCGAGCAGCTCCCGGCAGGTTTCGAGTTCCAAGTCTGAAGCGGTGACAGATTTGGGCACGCTGACATTGGTTTTGCCATCGGTTATGTAGGGGCCGTAGCGTCCGTCAAGAACCTGAATTTTTGAATTCTTGAACGACTTGATAGCGGTTCGCTGCCGGCCTTTCGCACCGGGTTTCCTGCTGGAAGTCTTGATGACCTCTATGGCCCGATCGAGAGTGATCTTGGCGGGATTGTCTTCCTTGCTGAGGCTGAGGTTGAACTTTTCGCCATCGGCGAGCTTGACTGAAAGATAGGGTCCGAACCTTCCGGCGCTGGCCACGATATCAGCGTACTCATCAGTCGCACCCAGACTCCGCGGCAATCTCGGCAGTGAAAGTATCGATTCAATGTCCTCGATCGAGATCAGGAATGGATCCTGAGAGTCCTCCAAACTGAAATTCTCAACCTTTCCATCTTCATTGGTGCAGGAGAAATAAGGCCCGTACCGGCCGGACTTGATCTCGACAGAACAGCCGTCCCGGGTCTTCTCTTCCAGCTTGCGGGGCAATGAAGGGCCGCTGAATGCTTCGATCGCGGCATCCAGCGTGACGGAGCCAGGGTCTGTGTCCTTGGGCAATGATCGAAACACCGGTTTTTCATCGTCGGTTCTTCGGCCCAGCTGAAGATAGGACTGGCCGCTTCGCACGCGTACCAGCAGCTCGCGCTCAGTCTCAGGGTCGATTCCCAGGTTCACCTCGAAAGACGGTGCCGCCAGCTTGCTGTCCAGGTGGGATGAAAAACTGCTCCAGAAGTCATTCAGCACTTTCAGCCGTCCAATCTCCCCTTGGGCGATATCATCCAGCTTGTCCTCGACCTTGCCGGTGAATGCGTAGTCAACATAGAGCGCAAAGTGATGATTCAGATAGTCGACAACCATGCAGCCCAGGCTCTGGGCGTAAAAAGCCTGGTTCTTGATGGTCACGTAGTTTCTGTCAACCAGCTTGTTGATGATGGTGGGCCAGGTGGAGGGTCTGCCGATCCCGTAGTCTTCCAGCTGCTTGACCAGGCTGCCGGCATTGTAGCGCGCCGGCGGCTTGGTGAAATGCTGCTCGGTATTGATTCTGGCAACCGGAACCCGCTCGCCTTCGACAAACGGCGGCAATGTGCCGACGCTGTCGGCGCCGCTCTTCTCTTCCGCATAAGGTCTGATCACCGCCCGCCATCCGGCTGAGATCATGGTGGAGCCGGTTGCTCGAAAACGGTGCTCATCAACCGTCAGGTCAACAGCCACTTCCTCGAAAACCGCGTCGTTCATCTGCGAGGCGACAGTGCGTTTCCAGATCAGATCGTAAACCGCGAACTGTTCCGGGCTGAGTGATGATCTGACTTTTTCAGGTGTCAGAAAGATGTCGGTTGGACGAATCGCCTCATGCGCTTCCTGTGCGGTTTTTGATTTTGTCTTGTAGAGCCGCGCCGAGCCCGGCATCTGCTGATCACCGAATTTTGCGCTGATGAACTCGCGAATCTGCTTTGTCGCCACGGAGGAAAGAGTGAGCGAATCAGTCCGGGTGTAGGTGATAAGTCCGGTCAGTGTTCCATTGATTTCCAGACCTTCATAGAGTTTCTGCGCGATCCGCGTGACATCGGCGGCGCTTCTGCGCAGACGCTGCGTCGCGCTTTGAACGAAAGTCGAGGTCTTGAAGGGCGGGGGCGGCCTGCTTTTTTTCTTTTTGCGGGTTACAGCGGAAACAGTGAGCTCCCGATTCGTCTGTTCCAGACTTTCCTCCAGATCAGCCACTGCGGCCTTGACTGAATCCTCGCTGTCGATCTCCTGTTTTCCGAGTTTCTTCCCACTCAGGTGGGTCAAGGGGGCAAGGACTGGCTTCTTCTCAGCTGGATTGCCAGAATCGTCAGGTTTGATTAATTCGGCGGCGATTGACCAGTATTCAACTGGAATGAACTGATCGATTTCGCGCTGTCTTTCAACGATCAGTCGCAGGGCCGGACTCTGCACGCGCCCGGCCGAAAGGTGCGGTGTGCGGAGTTTTCGAATCAGAAGCGGTGACAGGTTGAAGCCAACCAGCATGTCGAGCGCGTCGCGGGACTGCTGCGCCTGCACCAGATTCTCCGATATGTCGCCTGGATTCTCAATGGAGTCCAAGATCGCCTGGCTGGTGACTTCGTAGAAGACAATGCGGTGCACCTGCTTGCCTTTCAATGCCCCGCGCGCTTCCAAGTGATCGAGAACATGTTTCGAGATGGCCTCGCCCTCCCGGTCCGGGTCTGTCGCCAGGTACAGCCGATCGGCTGTGCGCATCGCAGTGACAATCAAATCCACCGCTTTGCGCTTGGAGTCGATCAATTCATATTTCAGCTTGAAATCATCATCGATATCCACCTTGCTGGACTCGTAGATGTGTCCGCCGGTAGCCAGAATTCTGTAATTGTTCGAGTTGGGACCCTTGTTGAGGTACCGGCCGATCGTTTTCGATTTGGCGGGCGATTCAACGACGACAAGATTATTCATAGATGGCAATTGGTAAAATGTGACAGGACTGACGGGCAGGATGGATTTGACTGCGTAGATTTTATATTGCGAAAAATTTCGCTATACGATGAATTTCTTCGCTGGAAAATTCTGCCCGATCGCATGACTGACTTGTCGGACTCGGGAATTGTTGTCAAGCTGACCCAGAATTGACCCGGTACGACGAAGACTTCTGGCATCACATGGCTGTACTTGACATTCTCGTTTATCCTGACTCCAGGCTGCGTCGGATTGCAAAACCCGTTGTCGATTTCAACGACGAGCTCCGCGGCATGGTCGCGGACATGGCCGAGACAATGTATGCTGCGCCGGGGATCGGGCTGGCTTCGATACAAGTCGGAATACCGTACAGCATCATCGTCATTGATGTTTCTGGAGAAGCCAAGAATCTGAAGGTTCTGATCAATCCGGAAATCATTGAATCATCCGGCGAGCAGATCATCGAGGAAGGCTGTCTGTCTTTCCCAGGATATTTCGCCGAGGTCAAGCGGGCGCAATGGATACGATTCCGCGCTCAGGACGCAGAGGGTGAAATCTACGAATCGGAAGCGCAGGATCTTCTCGCAGTCTGCGTTCAGCATGAGATCGATCACCTGAACGGCAAACTGTTCACCGATTACCTGTCGCGTCTGAAGCGGCAGCGAGTCACCAGGCAGTTCGAGAAAGCAGCCCGAACCCGTCAGCGCGAGTTGGCCAGCCAGACTGGATAGCGAGCTGGAAATCCGCACAAGCGCAGAACGCATCGCGTCTGTCGACACCTTGACCAGAGTTGATGATGAAGCTGCGAGTGATCTTTGCCGGCACTCCTGAGTTCGCGCTGCCGACACTGCAGGGTCTTGTGCGAAGTGAGTTTGATGTTGTCGCGGCGCTCACTCAGCCGGATCGACCCAAGGGCAGGGGGCGCAGACTCACCGCTCCGCCAGTCAAGCAGTTTGCCGAGGAGCAGGGTCTGTCGCTGCTGCAGACTGGCCGCATTACAGCGGATCTGATCGACGAGGCAGCCAGCCTGAAGCCGGATGTGATCGTGGTTGTCGCTTTTGGAATGCTGCTGCCGCCAGATCTTCTGGCGCTGCCAAGGTATTGCTGCATCAATGTGCATGCGTCTTTGCTGCCCCGATGGCGGGGCGCCGCACCGGTCGCACGAGCCATTGAAGCGGGTGACTGCAGGACCGGCGCAACCATCATGCAGATGGATGCGGGCCTCGATACCGGTCCGATTCTATCGCAGGCCGAATGTCCGATCGAATCCCGCGACAATGCGGCCGCACTGCAGGAAAAGCTTGCCTCTCTGGGCGCCAGGCAGCTGCTGAAAACTCTCGGATCACTGCCTTACAGCTTGCAGAACGCAACCCCGCAGGACGACGCGCAGGCAACCTATGCCGCAAAGCTCACCGCAGCTGAGTCATTCATCGACTGGCAATTGCCGGCAGTCGAAATCGTCCGCAAGGTCCAGGCATACAATCCCTGGCCGATGGCTCGAACCTATTGCCGAGGCGTCGGGCTGCGTATCTGGACCGCCGAGCACTGCCTGTGCGACACAAGTGGATTCGCAGCTGGCGAAGTGATTGAGAGTTCCGCCCGAGGCATCGTTGTCAGCGCTGGACAGGGCGCGGTGCGGATTCTGAGCCTGCAGCGCGAAGGCAGAAGGCAGATGCGCGCTCAGGACTTTCTCTCCGGCTTTCCGATTGCTTCAGGCTCTATGTTCAGCCGCTCCGCCTCACCGGACTGACCGATGCCCAGTGTGCGAAATCCCAGGGCCGCCGCCGCACTGATCATCTGTCAGGTGGTCTTTCGAGGCCGGCAGCTGAGCCGAGTGCTGGAGCGGTCGCGGGATCAATGGAAACCGGAGGATCGGGGCTTGGTTGCTGAGCTGAGCTATGGTGTGGTCCGCTGGTACTGGCTGCTGGAGCACGAGCTGAATCAATTGCTTGATCGCCCCATGCGCAGCCGGGATCAGGATGTCCTGTGCCTGCTGTGCGCAGGGCTCTACCAGTTGAGGTTCATGGCGGTCCCGCAGTACGCCTGCGTGTCTGAGACCGTGAAAGCAGCCGATTCGCTGGGCAAGTCCTGGGCCCGCGGTCTGGTCAATGCGGTGCTGCGGAAATTCCAGAGATTCGGGCAGCGGCGCGAGTCAAGCGCGCTGTCCGATGCCTGCCGCCACTCTCATCCCCAGTGGATGATCGACCTCATCCGTCAGGACTGGCCGAATTGCTGGCAGGAAATCCTCAATGCCAACAACGCACGCCCCAAAATGACCTTGCGCGTCGATGTCGGCAGAACCAGCGTTGCCGGTTATCTGGATCAATTGAAACATGCCGGCATCCGAGCGACGGTCAGTCCCGGCTCACCGTGTGCCTTGCAGCTTGACGAGCGCGTTGGCGTGGAGCGGCTGCCGGGGTTCGCACAGGGAGTCGTGTCGGTTCAAAGCGCGGCGTCCCAGATGGCCGCTCTATCGATGGAGCTGGCGTCTGGCCACAGAGTGCTGGATGCCTGCTCGGCGCCCGGCGGCAAACTGCTGCACATTCTGGAAGTCGAGCCCCGGCTGGACGAGGTTCTGGCAATTGATATTGATCAGGCGCGCACACTTGAGATTGTGGATAATCTAACAAGAGCAGGAAAACGCGCCCAAGTCATTGCCGCGGATGCCGCGCGTCCGGATGATTGGTGGGACGGCAAACCCTTTGATCGGATACTGGTCGACGCGCCATGCTCAGCATTTGGAGTGATCAGCAAGCATCCGGACATCAAGCATCATCGGAGGCCGGAAGACATCACCCGAGCTGCAGAGCAGCAGCGCCGACTGCTTGAGGCACTGCTGCCGCTATTGAACGACAATGGAAAGCTTCTGTACACAACCTGTTCGATTCTGGCTCAGGAAAATGACCGTCAGATCGAGAATATCCTTCACCGACACCCGGACCTTGTCCGCGATCAGCTGTCTGCGGCGCTTGGGGCGGCAACCCGATTCGGCCGGCAGCGCCTGCAGGGCAGCGCCGGCGGCGATGGGTTCTATTATGCGAGACTGAGCCGCTCATGAGTCTGGCAGGTGCATCAACGCTGAGCATGGCGCTCGCCCGCCCCTTCGAATCGCGGCTGGCTCTGGGGCTGTTCCTGTGGATGCTTGCCGCGCCGTCATTCGGGTTTTCCATTCTGACCATTGAGGCGCAGCGGGAATCTGAGACTCGGCTGATGGTTGCTGTCGAGTCGGAGATTGAGCTCACCGCGGATGTCATCGAGGCATTGGAGTCCAGCATTCCGATCACCATTCAAACCACCATCAAGCTTTATCGGGTTCGCAACAATCTTTGGGACAAGCTGATCCATGAGTCCGAATTTCAAGTTGAGATCGCCTACCAGAGCCTCTACCGCACGTATCGGCTGAAGTCAACCGATCCGAATTTTGTTGATGACTACCCGACGCTTGACCGCGTGCTGGAATCGCTGGGCGAGCGGCGGACGTATCGAGTTGACTTGGAGGATGACCGCTTTCACCCGGATCAGAATTACGTCGGCAAAATCAAGATCTCACTGGACCGCTCTGCCTTGCCTTCCGTGATGCGGCTGCCGGTCTTCTTCAAGAATTCCTGGCACCTGCAGAGCAGCCAGATCAAATTCGACATCCAGTGACACTCTCCTTATCCAAGCGATTCTACACCGTGGCTCTGGCGCTGACCTCAGTGCTGCTGGTCTTTGTGATGATTCAGCTCGTGGGAGTTGTCACCGGCACCGCGTCATTCGATCTGTTCGCGCGCAGCCACATGGAGCTTCTGGCGCTCAACTCGATTGCCGTGGTGCTCCTGCTGATCTGGGTGGGCGTCTATCTGTTCAGGATCGTCGGTGAGCACAGAAGACGGATTCCGGGAACACAGCTTGCGATTCGAATTCTGCGCAACATCGCGCTGATCACTTTCTTCTCGATGGCGGTGGTGTATGTCTTTTCTTTTTTGGCGCTAAGCCGGGGGATCGACAACTGGTTTGAGCTGCAGGTCGGCGAGGCGGTCGACGAGGCCAATCAGCTTCGGGTCCTGTTCTTCGACACGATTGAGCTCAGAATCCGGAGTGATCTGAAGGAAATGGTTGAGGAGCTGGCGGTGCTGCTCCGCGAGCGGGACGATCAGGAGCTGGCTGCCGGAATCGGCGCGGGCGCAGGCAGCGGCATCGGCGCGGGTCTGCAGCCGGGCAGTCTGGGTCTGCAAGTCCAGAGCGACGGGCAGATATTCGAGCTGCCGTCGCTTGGCGATTCATCCTCCTCCGCTGAGCTGATCTTGCAGGACAGTATTCGGTCCAGCATCTTCAGGCTCATATTCGATGCGAGCCAGTCTGCCGACTATGAGGAGGTGACTTACTTTGAGGATCTGAACAGCCCGGAAGCGATCGTCATCTCCAGCAGCTCGAGAACCGGCACGCTGCTTCCGGTCCGGCCGAGCAAGCGGCTGATCGATCAGCTGTATCTGGACCCAGTCGGCGGCCAGGATGCCGCGGACGGCGCGATAGAGCCGGATCAGCCCTGGCGCGGCCGGCAGTCCAGCTGGGAGCTTCTGCACGGTGATGACGGCAGCGCGCTGCTGCGGATGCTGATTCCCATTCCGATCGCCGGACAGACGCAACGTCACTATCTGCAGGTCCTGACCACATTGCCTTCCAGCTCGCAGCGTCTCGCTGAGCGCGTCAGCCAGATGAATGAGCGCCATGAGCGCCTGGAGTACTTGAGAAATCCGCTGAAAGTCAGTTTCATGCTGGCGCTGACCTTCGTCACTCTGGTTGCGATACTGCTGGCCAGCTGGGCCGCCATTGGATTGACGCGGCATCTGGTTGAGCCCATTCGAACGCTGTCGGAAGGCACCAAAGCGGTGGCTGAAGGCCGCTATGAGCGACTGGATCAGGCCGCGACTCGAGATGATCTCGGTGTGCTGGTGGAGTCATTCAACGACATGACCCGGCGCATCAAGGAGTCGCAGGAGGAGATCAGCCAGAGCCGGCTGCTGGCTGAAGAGCACAGCGCCTATCTTGAATTCGTGCTCAAGCATCTGTCTTCCGGAGTCATGTTCATTGACCGGAACGAGCGGCTGACCAACATCAATCTGGCAACCGAGAGCATTCTTCAGACCGATGCCGAACAGGTCAGGAACGCGCAGCTGCGCGACATGATCAGCCGCAAGCAAACCTACTCGCCGCTGTTCGCATCGATTGCGAAAGCCCTCAAGCGCGGCGCTTCCGACTGGAGTGACACGGTCAAGCTTGAGACCGGGCAGGGTGAGCAGATTCTGGCATTCAGTGTGACTGAGCTGCCGCTTCCAGACAGCGCATCGGCGACTCACGTTGTGGTGATGGAGGATATCACGGCCTTGGCGCAGGCGCAGCGCGGCGTCGCATGGCGGGAGGTTGCCAGACGGATGGCGCACGAGATGCTGAACCCGCTGCAGCCCATTCAGCTGGCGGTCGATCGCATTCAGTACAAAACCAAGGCTAATCTGTCCGAGGGGCAGAGCCGCGAGCTGGAACTCTCGTTCGCCGCAATCAACCGGCAGCTGAACACGCTCCATCGGATTGTCAAGGAATTCCAGGACTATTCCAAACCGGTGACCTTGCAGGCGGCTGAATTGAACCTGAATGAATTGATCCGCGAAGTCATCGCCTTGCATGAGAAGAGCGAGCGGGTTGAGAAGATCAATCTTGAGCTTGAGCCGGACCTGCCCGAGATGCTGGGCGATCCGGACAAGCTGGTTCAGGTCTTCAACAATCTCATCAACAATGCCAAGGAAGCCGTGAAAGACTCCAGCAGGGTCATTCTGGAAATCCGGTCGCAATTGAATGATGCAGGCGATATTGTTGTCTGGGTCACTGACAACGGCCCCGGGTTTGGAAGCGATGTGCTGGATCGGATCTTCGAGCCCTACGCGACCACCAAGAAGCAGGGCATGGGATTCGGTTTGGAAATTGTCAAACGGATCGTTGAGACGCATGGCGGCTCGATCACAGCCAGAAACAGCCCTGATCACGCCGGTGCGCAGATTCGGATGGAATTCAAGGTCAGCTCAGCCCTATCCACCGCCGAGCGCGCGGCGCCGGCTCACCGCGAGCGCCGAAAGGAGGCATGACGGTGAACTCCCGACCCCCGCAGGTCCTGGTTGTTGACGATGAGCCTGACATCCGCCAGCTCATCGGTGAGATACTGAGTGACTTCAATTATGTCGTGACAGAGGTGCATGACGCGGCGGCCGCGCGCACCGCGGTGCGGCTGCAGCAGTTCGACGCCATTCTGCTGGACATCTGGATGCCGGGCGATGATGGCATCACACTCCTGAAAGAGTGGCATGACGCAGGGTTCGCGACCCCAGTCATCATGCTGTCTGCGCACGGTTCGATTGAGACGGCGGTTGAGGCGACCCGCTATGGCGCGTATGATTATCTGGAAAAGCCGGTGTCTGTCGGGCGTTTGGAGATCACTGTGCGCAACGCCATTCGCAACAGCCGCGTGCCGGTTGAATACACCATCAAGAGCAAACCCGCCGCACGGGTTGAGATGGTGGGTTCCAGCGAGGAGATTTCGGACCTGCGCAGTCAGATTAAGAAAATCTCGCAGCTGCCCGCGAATGTCATCATCATCGGTGAGATCGGCAGCGGGCGGGCGACAGCCGCTAGAATGCTTCATCACGAGCGCGGCAAAGATGCTGGAACATTCAAGACTCTGGACTGGCAGCTGAAAGAGACCTGGCAGCAGTCGATTCCAGAGGTGCTGGAAGAGACGGCAGATGGCACTTTGCTGATCCGCGATGTTCACACTTATGACAAGTATGGCCAGAATCAGATTCTGGGCTTGCTGGATGCGGTTGCGGACAGAAGGTCGAGCGAAAGTGATTGCAGCGCGCCCGATATTGCGGTGACGGCAACTGCATCGATTCATGAGCGGATGAGGCAGGGGAAACTGCGCCCTGAGTTGATTTATCGCCTTAACGAGTCATCGTTGCAGGTGCCGCCGCTGCGGGAGCGGCTGAAGGACATTCCCGAACTTGTCGGCTATCTGGTGGACCAATTCAGCCGTGCCGGCGATCTGCCTTACAAGCGCATTTCGACAGCCGCCCTCAACTGTCTTCGCAACCATCGCTGGGAAGGCAATGTGGAGGAGTTGAAGAATGTCCTGCTGAAAGCGATTCAGAACACCAGCGCGGAAACCATCAGTGATTCGGACATCTCGGCGGTGCTTGAGACTTGGGAGACCCCGGAAATCGAGTCGCTTGACGAAGTCGAGGATGGCTCGCAGATATTCGGATTGCCGTACCGCGAAGCCACAGACAATTTCGAGCGCGAGTATCTGAGGTATCACCTGCTTCGCTGCAAGACGCTGAAAGAAGTCGCCGCGGTTACCGGGCTGCACCGGGCCAGCATATTCCGCAAGACTCGAGATCACGGCATTGAAATCACCGCCAGCGGCGACACTGAATTAAAACTTCGCAGCGAATCCGAAGCATGACAAGCATTCTGATCATCGGTGCCGGAACGGTTGGCTCCAGCGTTGCCCAGGCGCTGAATGAGGAAGGCTATGACGTAACCATTATTGATGAGAACGAATCGGCGCTCATGCAGGTGGCGCAGAATCTGGACATTCAGACCATTCATGGAGATGCGGCGGACCCCCTGATTCTTGAGGAGGCGAATCCGGACAGTGTCGACATGGTGCTGGCTGTGACCGACAGCGACGCGACGAACATTCTGGTCTGCCAGCTGATGCACCGGCTCGGTCTCGCGCCCAATCTGGTTGCGCGGGTGCGCAACATGGAGTTCCACAAGCGCAAGACTGAGTTTTTCGGCTCTGAGGACAATCAGATACCCATCCATTCGATCATCAGTCCCGCGCAGCGGGTCACTGATCAGATCATGCGGCTGATCAACATGCCCGGCGCATTGCAGGTGGTTGAGTTCGCGAATGGAAAAATTCAGCTGGCCGCGATCAGGGCCGAAGAGGGCGGCAAGCTCGTCGGACACATGATTCAGGAGCTGAGTCAGCACATGCCGGATGTGGAGGTGCGGGTTGCCGCGATCTATCGCTCCAAAGACTATGTGATTCCAAAAGGAAAGGAAGTGATCTATCCGGGCGATGAGGTGTTTTTCATCGCACCGCCCGAAAGTCTGGCTGACATGATGCAGGAGCTTCGCACGGTCGACAGGTCGCACGGCAAGCGGGTGATTCTGGTGGGCGCCGGAAACATCGGCATGCGACTGGCCCTGGAGCTGGAAAAAACCAATCTGCGGGTCAAGTTGATTGAGTTCAACCGCAACCGGGCCGAGAAGGCGGCGATGATGCTTGACAATACGATTGTCATTCATGGCAATGCGACTGACCAGAACCTGATGATTCGCGAGAACATCGAGACAACTGAGGTTTTCTGCACCGTAACCAATGATGATGCCGTCAACATACTCTCAGCCATGATGGCGAAATGGCTCGGCGCGCGACGCACCATGGCCTTGATCAACAATTCCAGCTATGTGGAGATGCTCGAATCAGCGGGCAGCGGAATCGATATCGTCATCTCTCCGAATCAGAACACGATCGGCGAGCTGCTCCGCTATATTCGAAGCGGCACGACCGTGGAGGTGCATTCTCTGCGCCGCGGGGTGGCGGAAGCCATCGAGACGATCGCCATGGGAGACGAGCACACATCCAAGGTCGTCGGCCGCCGGATCGAGGAATTGAACTTGCCCCAAGGCGCCGTGATCGGCGCCATTTTGCGCGGCGGCGAGGTGCTGATCGCGCACCACGATCTGGAAATTCAAAGCGGCGATCATGCCATCGTTTTTGTCGCAGCCAAGTCATCAAAGCTGATATCGAATGTCGAAAAACTGTTCGAGCCCACTGCGCTTTTCTTCAGCTGATCTGCCAGGCGAGTCCGCGATCGCTTAGTTCAACACCGTCTCTGACCATGCACTATCTCGCAGTTCTCAAGGTGGTTGGAATTCTGTTTGGCATGTTCGGCCTGACTTTGATACCGCCGATCGGCATATCGCTCTACTTCAATGACGGTGCGGTCTATGACCTGCTGATCTCATTTGCTGTGATTTTCCTGACCGGCTTTGCAATGTGGTTTGCTGCCCGGAAGGACCACAAGCCGCTGGGTGTCCGCGAAGGATTCCTGACTGTCGCGGCCTTCTGGGTGTCGCTGGCTCTCGCCGGCACCCTGCCGTTTCTGCTCTGGCACAATCTGGAGATCAGCTTCACGGACGCCTTTTTTGAGTCCATGTCCGGACTGACCACAACAGGAGCGACGGTGATGACCGGGCTGGACCGGATGCCGTATTCGGTTCTGTACTACCGGAGCCAGCTGCAGTGGATCGGCGGGATGGGCATCATTGTGCTGGCTGTCGCCGTTGTGCCCATGCTCGGCATCGGCGGAATGCAGCTTTATCTGGCTGAGATGCCCGGGGTCATGAAACACTCCAAACTGACGCCGCGCATCAAGGAGACCGCCAAGGCGCTGTGGTACATCTATCTCGGTTTGACAGTGGTCTGCGCGCTGGCCTATTGGCTGGCTGGCATGTCCCTGTTTGACGCCATCACCCACAGCTATTCGACAATCGCCATTGGCGGCTTCTCAACCCATGACACCAGTTTTGCGCATCAGCATGAATACGTCAAACTGGTGGCGATCGTGTTCATGATCATTTCGGCAATCAATTTCTCGCTGCATTTCAGGGTGTGGAGCAAAAGAAGCGTTCGGGAGTATTTCCGAGACACGGAATTCAAAGTCTACATTTCGCTGATGATGTCTGTCATGCTCCTGGTTACGGGAGTGCTGCTCTACTCAAACACGATGGACAGTGTCTGGGACACAATCAAGCACAGTGTTTTCCAGGTTGTGTCGATCGCCACCACATCCGGATTCACGTCTCAGGATTTTTCAGCCTGGCCGCTGTTCATACCGGCGATGCTCCTGGCTGCCAGCATAGTCGGCGGCTGCACGGGCTCGACTGCCGGCGGGCTCAAGGTCATGCGTGTCATCATGCTGTTCAAGCAGGGGCGGCGCGAAATCATTCAGGTCATTCATCCGGAAGCGATCATCCCGATTCGCATGAGCGGCCAGTCGGTTCCGGACAAAGTCATCAACAGTGTGTGGGGGTTTTTCGCGCTCTACATCTTGAGTTTTGTGGTGCTGGCCCTTCTGGTGCAGGCCACCGGTCTGGACATGGTGACTGCCTATTCCACGGTGACTGCGTGCCTCAACAATCTGGGTCCGGCGCTGGGTGACGCGGTTGGAAACTACTCCCAGCTGCCTGCCGCGGCAAAGTGGATTCTGGCATTTGCGATGCTGCTCGGGCGGCTGGAGCTGCTGACGCTGCTGATTCTGCTGACCCCTCGCTACTGGCAGGACTGAATTCTCACATCAGATTCCCATGCCGACGGGTTGGAGCGCAGGCCGCTATCGATTCAGAATCGTCGGCCCCGCCTGCTTGGTTTCGCGCATCATTTCGATTGACTCGACTGAATTCAATACAAAAATCGCGACGATGGCGAAAACCGCCAAAAGTACGATCGGCAGGATGACGCGTAAGAAAAATTCCATCGGTAGAATTGGATTCGATATGGTTTCAGCGGGTTGTTCAGCTCTTCCGGCGATCATCAGGTCGGATGGCCCGACTCCAGAATGGCCGACAGGATCACTGCTTGATATTCGTTCGGTCCTTGCTCGCCGCGAGATAACGGCGCCAGGCAACAATGATCATGACAAAAAACGGAATCAGAATGCAGGCCAGGAATACAAAATACAGAAACCACGGCACCGCCATCGACATCTGCACGTACACATAGGGGCTGATCTGGCTCCAAGAAGGCGCGCTGACCAGCAGCAGCGCAGCGCCAGAAATCAACCGCAGTGACATCCGTACAATGCCTAGCTGCGGGACAGCAGCTTCTCGATTTCGTGTTCCAGAAGGCCCAGTTCCGTCTGACCTGGAAAAATCGACGCCACTTTCCCTTTCTGGTCTACGAAATAGGTCCACGGCTCACCCTTGACGCCCCATTCAACCCAGACATCGTTGTCCTTGTAGCCGTCCACATGCACCAGAGGGAAACTGTCGCCGTATTTCTCCTCCATGACGGCAATGCGGACAATCTGGTCGACACACATGGTGCAGTGCTGAGGTGTGCCGAAGACAACCAGAAACGGCTTGCCCTCATCAATCAGCTGTGCGATGCTCCATTTGTACAAAGGCACTTTCGTGTCCATGGTCGACACTTCGTACCACCTGTTCTGATCCTCGACAGTGAGATTGGCGCTCCTTGGGGCAGCGTCCCCGATTTTCAGCTTGGTGCCGAAGCCTATTGACTCCTCATCGCAGGATGCCAGCGCGAACATGGCGAATATCGCAGCCAGCAATACTAGAAATTTTTGTGATATTGACATAAGAGTAGATTTGAATCGTTTACAATAATTATTTTAATCTCACCTGACAGGATTTTCCGTATTATGCTTGAATTGCCATTCCTGACGATATTGGCGCTGATCGTATTCGGTGTCGGCGGCTGCATTGCTTTGGCGGTTGTGCCATGGGCCTGCATCGGCACCGGACTGTTCAAAGAACAGAACTATCAATCGGGACCTTCAGAAGACGACCTATAGGTTTTCTGAAGCGGGCAATCTGAGTTCATCCTGCCTCTGATGCGATTCTGAGCGCCAGCAGGTACTCAGCCAGCAAATCCAGCTCATCCTGCGGCAGATGGCCGTAGGGCGGCATCTTCAGCCGATACGGTTTCACACTCACACCCGCTCTGGGCGCGATCAGGTATTCGATCAGCCATTGCTTGTTGCGCTTGCTGCCCACGCCGTCCAGGCTCGGTCCGTAAGAGGCGCCGTTGCCGAAAATTTCGTGACACGAAAGACAGCCTTCCCGACGATAGATCGCCTCACCCTGCATGGTTCTTGCCGTTTCAAGGTAGACATACTGGATCGGCGGCGGCTTGAGGTAGATGAGCGTTCCGACCAGAACCGCAAACAGCACGATCAGACCGGAGCCGACAATCACCACCCACTCACCGGCAGACAGCTTCACATTCAGCTCCGGCCGGCTCAGCTGAAGCGATCGTCATCGCCTTCAGTGAAGATCTGATCCTTGATGTTTTCATCGAACTGATTGTTCTTGTAAGCCCAGTAGATGACGATCACAATTGCAATCAGCATGACAAGGCCGGTCGCGGCCCAGATAAATGGAATGAGTGTCTCAGCGTTGATCATCAGTGCCTCGGTCTTTCGACTTTGCGTTCAGTGAAATTCATTCTGGCTCGCGTCTGACTTTCACTGGATAGTTGGGTGAGTTGGGATTGGCTCGCAGCCCCGAAAGAAACGCAGCCAGCCGCGTTCTCTCCTCGCTCTCCAGCAATCTGAAGTCCGGGCCCAGATTCCCATAATGCGCGGTGCCCGGCACCAGGCTGCCGGGGTCAGTCAGATAGGCTTCCAGCCACGGCAGATCGCGGCGGGTGCCGACTCCGTCCAGCACCGGAGCCACGCCGACTTCACCGGTGCCCATGGCTCGGTGGCAGCTGTTGCATCCTTTTTTCTGGTAGACCTGCTGTCCAAGCAGACCGACTTCGTCGAACGAGTAAAAATGTTTCGGCGGGGCCGGGTCGAGATCGGTGAAGTGGTGATAGCCCTTGGCGATCGCAGCGACGACCACGATCCCCGAAAAAATGAACATGAATTTTTCGCCGCGCTTCAGCAATCGACTTTTCCATCAGAAACTCAGCGTTATCCGCTAGAACACCACGCGGAAAATAAGTTCAGTGGCGGCATAGATGACAACCAGCGCGATGCCCACGATACTCAGTGAAAGCACGATTTTTTCAGCCTTTTTCAGGCTGGTCAGCGGGCCGATGACAAATTTCGACATGATGACGTAAATCAGAACGCCGAGGATGATCAGCGCGAATATCAGCGCCGATATTTGATCAGTGAACCCCACCTGGCGAACGGTTGTCAGACCTCCGCGCGATTAAGATTCCTCTTTGCTTTTCTTGATCTCTTCCGCGCGCTCTTTCCATTTCTGAATGTTGATGTACCAGATTATTCCAGCGATGCAGCTCAGAATGAGGATGATCTGGAACAGCACCATGTAATAGCCCCAGTCCCACCAGGGCTGCTTGCCGGTCGCGCTCACGAATGTTGTCGTTATCGTGTCATAGCGCTGACCGAACCCCGGCCACGGCATCGTCCAGAGGAAAGCCTGGAACACCGTCACTGCGACGATGAGAACCAGCCACCAGGGAATCTTGCCGTTGCCTTCCTTGATGCCATCGTACTCTTCGTCACCGAAGCGTCCAAAGACCTCGCCCTTATCTTCCAGTTCGTTATGATCACTCATTGTTTCATCCTATTCAAAGACTGTCTCTATTTCAGCGTATCCAAGTACGCGATAATGGCATCCAGCTCATGGTCCGTCAGGTGCTTGAACGCGGGCATGATGGATCCCGGCGTCACCGCGCGCGGATCGCGATGATGGACATAGTGCCACGCCTTGACGCGGTTGCGGCTTGCGATATGCAGAAGGTCAGGCGCCTTGCGGTCCGATCCGAACAGGCTCGGCGCCTCAAACTGCACGTCGCCAGCCACCGGCGGCTCACCGAAATACGCCCAGTCCTGCGTCTGTTCAGGCAGCAGCGTATGGCACCACCAGCAGCCTTCCCGAATGAAGATCTTCTTGCCTTTTCCGGCCAGTGTCGGGGCGTCATCGCCTCTCATCCAAGGATCATGAATGGACCAGGCGCTGTGCCCGAGCATTTCCTGCTTCTCAAGCGCCAGCTGAGTGGGCGGAATCTCGTTCATGTACGTTGAACCGCCGACGATGGTGATCGCCACCGAAGTGAAGATCACCAGGACGACCAGAACCGCGCCGACTACATATTTTGGCATCGTTGTTACCTCTGTCGTGAATCTATGCTGCGGCGCCAACCGGTGCCCGGCCGCCTGTCGGCTCGGGCGCGATCTTCTTGCCGTACTTTGCGGTCATCCACATGTTGTACAGGAAGATCGGCTGGGCGAAAATGATCATGCCGCCGAAGATGACCCGGCCCACCATGTACGGATGCGTCGCGATGACTGACTGGATATAGGGAATCTCATAGACTTTGGCCGCACCCTGAACCAGCCCGGCGGCTGTCAGGACTGACCAGAATCCGAGGAATCCGATCGCCATCATCCAGAAGTGCAGTCGGGCCAGCCTCTCGCTGTAGAGCTGACGCTTCAGCAGCTTCGGCAGCCCGTAGTAGATTGCGCCGATCTCAATGAAGCTTGAGAAGCCAAGCAGCGCAAGATGCGCGTGAGCCACAATCCAGTGAGTGCCGTGAATGTACCAGTTGAGCGATCGGGTCTGCTGGAAAGCGCCCTGAATGTTCAGCGGAATCGCGAACAGCACACCGGTGAGCGCCCACTGCAGGGGGATGTTCTTGGCGTACATCCACCACTTGTCCTTCATGGTCATCAGCATGTTGACAACAAAGGCCAGCGCCGGAATCATGATCAGCACACCGGAAACCGATGCGAATGACTTCAGCCACTCAGGAATCGGCGCGCCCATCAGGTGGTGCGCGCCCGGGGTCGAATAGAACGCGGCGATTGACCAGAAGTGCAGGTGTCCGATCTTGTGGCTGTAGAGCGTGTTGCCGGAAATCTTCGGAATGATGTAGTAGGCGATCGCCGCCGACACCGGGGTGATCCACAGCCCCAGGATGTTGTGCGCGTGCCACCACGTCATGTACGCCTCAGCCAGTCCGGTGACCGGGAACAGGTCCGGAACCGCGCCGATGAAATAGCTCAGAATGATGAACAGCAGCGCCGCGCCGAAAAACCACATGGTGACATAAAGCCCCTGCGTCTGCCGGTACAGCATGGTCAGCCAGATGTTGACAGCCAGCGGTGCGAAGACGAACAGCAGCACGAAAACATCCAGCGGCCAGATCAGATCCTGATATTCGCGGCCGGATGTCATGCCGTTGATCAGGGTGAAGAAGACCGCCACCATGCCGATGTTCCAGGCCCAGCAGTTCCAGACTCCGAGCTTCTCGCTCCACAGCTTGGTCTTGCAGAGCGCGGGCGCCATGTAGCACATCGCTCCGGCAAACGCCATTGAGATCCAGCCAAAGATCACAAAGTGAACATGCACCGGGCGGATGCGTCCGAAGTGCAGCCAGGGGATGTCGTTTGGAAACACGTCCGGCCATGCCAGCCGCATGGAGGTCAGCAAAGCCAGAAAGACGCCGATGTTCAGCATCACGATCGACGAGAAGAAGAAGTGCTTGGCTGCAGTGCCTTCCGCGTAATCGTTTCGAGTGAGTATGTTTGTTGCCATGGTTTTATTCTCGTGTCTTAAGCTACTTGCCCTGCTTGATCATGACGGAGTTCATGTACCAGAACGTCAGCGCTGACACAACTCCCGTCCCGATGGAGATGGCGAATCCCCAGACCAGCAGTCCAGTCCATTCTTCGTGGCTCCGCATTCCGATCAGCGGCAGGATGCACAGCTGAAATACGGTTCCAAGTCCAACACCGACGATAAATCCGTTGTAAAGAAAATTGAGCAACCGGTGCATTTAGTGACCTCCGCGCCGTTTGAAAACGGTTAGAAATATGTTGATGATGAAAATCCAGTAGCCGAATCCCATGAGGATGGCCGTTGAGATGATTGCAATGTGGTGAATGGGACCGACCGCGTCCAATGCCTGCAGGTAGGTCATTCCACTCAGGATCATGTTGCCTTCGATGATGCCCAGCACGACCAGCGATCCGAAAAATCCAAGCACGCCGATGGTTGAGAACCAGAACGACGCATTGGACAGGACTGCGCTGTAGACCGGGCGTTTCACGATCTTTGGCAGCACGTAGTAGAAAAGGCCCATGATCGCCATCGTCACCCCGCCGACGAGGTTGATGTGCGCATGCGCCAGCGGATCGATCATGTGTCCGGCCGGGCCGGTGGCGCGAATCCACAGCGCGAATTCGGGCAGTGTCTGCATCACACCCTGGACGGTGCCGATCAGAAGATGCGTAACCGACATCACCACGAACTTCAATATCAATACCGAATCGGCATCGAGGGCGACATCCTTGATTTCAGGACTGGTCATTATTGCCGCTAGACTATCCATTGGCCAGATAAGCTCGTTGCAACGCCAGGTAACGAATGTAGCCGATGATCTGCCGCCGCTGAATCAGGCTGAGCGTGTCGCCCCAGGCGTTCATCGCAGTTCCCAGTGTTCCGTCTCGTATCACAGCGTCCAGTTCCTCGTCGGATTTCTCGATTGTCTTCGCATCCGTCAGATCAGCTGGCTTGGGCACCATCCGGTAGCTGAACTCGCCGTAGCCATTGCCGTTCTCTCCGTGACACTGCGCGCACAGCTGCACATAGTAGGCGCGTCCGCGCTCCAGGTTCGCAAGCTCGGCGTTCTCAGGCAGCGCATCGAAATTGATCTGGTCATAGGGCTCCAGGCGCAGAATAGTCCGATCCTCTGGAAAATAAATGACTGTCGCCCACGCCAGCACACCCGCAGCGATCACGCCGCTGCCGACCCAGGCTGCCAGTTGTGCGTTGAATGCTCTGGCGATGACTGATCACTGCTCCGTACTCATCTGGGCGACCTGCCTGCCCGACTGCTCCATTGACATCCGCGTCCGAGTCGCTTCAATGTCGAACTCGGGCCTGAGAGAGATCACATACCAGACCAGCTGCCAGCGCTGCGTCTCATCCAGGAAATCCGCATACGAGGGCATGGGCGTTCCGTCGAGTCCGGTTGTGAATGTCTGGTAGATGCCTTTGGGTTCACTGGAGCCGACGAACTGCGATGCGTCGGTGAAATCGCGCGGAACGATCGGCAGTCCGGCATCGTCCTCAAGACCCGGCGCTGAGGGACCGTCGCCCTTGCCCAGCGGCCCGTGACACTGCTCGCACTGCATCAGCGCGTAGACTTCCTTGCCCGCGGCAATCGATTCCGCGTCGGGCGGCGGCGGGTCGGCGATCACAATCGGGTCCTCCTGCCATTCGGCTTCCTCTTCCCAGCGATCGGAGAAAGACTTGATGTAGGCGACGACCGCCCAGCGGTCGCGCTCAGGAAGAAACTTGAACGCGGGCATGTCCTGCTCGTAAACCAGGCCGCGGGAGATTGATATGAACAGATCCTCGTCGGTTGGCAGGGAGCCGCTCGGCGTGGATCTCAGTTTGTAGACAGCTTCGGTGAAATCGCGCGGCTTGCGAGGCAGCTTGTGATCCTTCGCATACAGATCACCCAGCTCCCAGACGGCGCCGTTGCCATCGCCGGTGGCGCCGTGGCAGCCGATGCAAAGTCCGCGGAAGACCCATTCACCATGCTCCAGCAATCGGGGTGTGACGGTGATTCCCTCGCTCAGCACCGGTTCGATATTGCCGGTCGTGGCTGGGTAATCGAATAACGACCGGCCGGAGGTCACCTCGCCGGTCTTGCCGCCCGCAGTCTGCATCGAAAGGCCGATGATGGCGGCCGCGCCGATCGCTGCGGCGACTGAAACTATTGCAATAATCTTTTTCAAGGGAACGGTTACTCCGCACATATTGGAGTGCCGCAAGATTCGGCGCGCACTCCGGAATTCGGTTTATAAAAGCGGGGGTGCGCAATGAATTCCGATATTCGTTTCATTGCCACACCCCCTCACACTGTTGCGACCCCCAGCCGACTCGGCTGGAAAAAGGTCAGGCTAAACTAGAACTAGTGACGACCGGGATCCAGTACGGAACCTCGGTTTGACCAGTACATGTAAGCTTCAAGCGCTTTCATCGCATCGCCGTCCGGGTCGATTGTCTCACCTTCATTCGGCTTCTCAATGCACCAGTTGATCATGTCGCGCAAAGTCGCGAACTCGCTCATCTGCTCCTGGAACTTTGGAAACTCATGCGGGTGGATATCCGATGCGAACGGATGACACATCGCGCAGGCCATGCCGGTATTGGACATGTTGAGACCTTCCATCGACGCGCCGTGAAACAGCTCATCGCCGAGGATCACCTGCTCCATGAATGCGTCCTCAAAGGCTTTCAAGGTTTCGGCGTCGTGTGACACTTTATGTGCGGAAGCGCGATTCACCATAAAGACAAACGCGAGCGACACACACAGCAGCGCACCAATAACGGCGATCAGCCCTTTATTTCTAATGCTTTGCATAGTTATACTCTCCTCTTTATGGCAGATCAGTCGCCAGTCCAGCCGCGATCCGAGATTCTGGGAGACAATTTCTGATTGACATTGTCGCCAGTGCCCGAATCCGCTCGACCGACACCAAAAACTTGCTCGCGCCACATCTTGTACTCGTACTCCATGTGGGCTTCGGCGTTCATGGTCAGACTGGTCCAACCAACTCCGTCGAAGTGATCACCTGGGTCGACACGCAACATGGGTTTCGTGAGCGCGGGTACGCCTTCCGGCGCGTATGGCCATGGCCACGAGGTGGCCAGCATGCCAATGCTTCGCATGCCTCCGATCTCATTGTAGAGCGGCTGGTGAACGTGCCCGTGAATATTGGTCACGTTCTGGTACGGCGCAAGAATCTCCTGCACCTGGCGCCAGTCTCTAATCCAGAAATTCCACGGTGGAAAGTACTCGTAGAACGGAGTGTGCGAGAAGATGATCACCGGAGCGTCTTTCGGCCAATCGGACAGCGTGCTTGACAGCCATTGCCGCTGCTCGCTGCCCAAGCCCGACCACGGACCGGCCTGCGAGCCGTCCAGACCGGACATGTGAGCCATGCGCTCCTCATTCGACATGCCCCGTGCAGACCAGTAGTCTGGGGCACGGCCGACTGAGTCCACGCCGATGATGCGAACGCCTTTGTGATCAAAGGTCCAGGGCGTCTCGCCGAAATGCTTGTTCCAGCTATCGCCCATATCGAGGTACCAGTCGTGCTCGCCCGGGATGAAATGCTTCGGAATCGTGACTTCCTGCAGCAGTTCAGCACCAAGCTCGATCTCGACCGGGTGGCCAAGCTGCGCCAGATCGCCGCCGAACATCATGAAGTCAAACTTATCACTCATAGCCTGAACTTCACTGAAGGCGCGAACTGTCTTGTCGATGAAACGCTGGTTCAGCTCGCGCGGGTACAGATGTGTATCTGACACCCAGGCGAAGCTGAACGACTCGTTCATCGCCGCACTGGCTACCTCCATGGAGGACAGGGTTTGGAAAACCCCCACTGCGCTGCCGGTAGCTACAGCCCCTCCAGTCAATAACGATTTGTGAAGAAATGTACGGCGCGTGATATCAACAACGCCATTGCCCTTCACTTCATCGCGGTCATGCTTATTATCAGTCATATGTTTTCCTCCTTATAACAGCATAAACAGTGGTGAATGATGGTGAAATACGATCAGTTACAGCTGCACCGCCAGTTCGGTCGACGCACCTGCCTGAACAGTAATCGGAATCTCCTGCTCGCCGACAGCCTCCTGCCAGACGATCAGCGTGTAATCACCGGGCGGCACATTGTCTATTGTGAAAGCGCCATCTGCGCCGGTCTGCATGAAGTAGGGATTCGGCACCACAACGACCCAGCCCAGCATCCAGCCGTGCGCATCGCAGTCGGTCCGGACGACGCCGTTGCGCTTCAGCACCTTGCTGACCTTGGCGCCTTCAAACGGCAGCGCGACATTGAATGCAGTCGCCTTGCCGTAGTAGCCATGGGAGTTGTGCAGAACGGGGTCGGAATTGAGGATGTCAACCTTGCCGCGCTTTGCGACCTGCACGCGGGGTTCGAAAACGCAGGCGATGTTATTGATCACCGGCACCTGCATCTCCGGCCAGGCTTTGCCGGAAGCGATTTCCTTGATATAGACTACCGCATCCTTGACGGCGCCGCCTTCACCGACGATGATCGTCGGTTCCTTGCGCGTCTTGCCGCAGACTTCCTTATCCTTGGTGGGAAGCACAGTTCTCATCTTGACTGTGCCGGTGTAGGTGACCAGCCCGGTGATCGAGCCGCCGTCGGCCACTTCCATCTCGGCGTATTTGGCGGCTTGCGCCGGCAGGGTGAAAAGGGCGGCCAGACCAGATATGATGACGGCCTGAATCAATCGCTTCATCTCATTCCTCCTCATTTCTGTGGAAAACCAAGCGGTATGCCAAAATCAAACTCAATTCGCTTCGCGTTGCCAGCACTTCCAGACTGCTGCACCCCGTGTCGCAAAATTTCGAACAGACAATCAACCAGTCGTCCATTTGAATCTGATTTTAGAACAAAACAACCGCAGAGAATATATTTTTTGTATATTTTTTTCGATTGTGGCGGCCGGTGAAATCCCTGTCATCCGGTCATTTCGTCAGTTGGAACCAAGCCGCGGAACCAAAAGCGGCTGATGCTTTCGGCGCTGCGGGTGTCGGTTCAATTTTCAAGCTCACCATTTGCATGGTCTGAAAAAGTTGATTGCGCGGCACCTTGCCGAATCGACGGCCGAATCAGTAAAGTGGAGGCTCGCCCTGCGGGCGGGCGGCGAATCGCCGGTGAAGCCAGAAATACTGGTCCGGCGCCTGGCGTACCAGCGATTCAATCAGCTGGTTGAGCCGGTGCGCATCAGCCTGCAGATCGCCGCTGATGAAATCTTCGGGCAGAAACTCAGTGCGCATCTCATAGCGCCTGCGCTCTTCAGAGATGACCGTGTGGCACAAGATGATCCTGGCGTTCCGAAAGCGGGCGAATCTTGTCAATGTCGTGTAGGTCGCGGCCGGCACGCCGAAAAACGGTGCGAAGGTGGCATGTGCGGGGCGGTTGGCATTCTGGTCCGGAAGGTAGAAGAACGGTGTTCCAGAATCAAGCGCCTTGTAGAACGGACGCATGCTGCCGCGCGACGGGATCATCCGAATATGGTGGTTTGAGCGCTTCCGGTAGATCCGGTCCAGCCATCCGACACCTGATTCAATGCCGGTCAGGGCGCAGTGGTAGCCGGCATCGAACAGGGGATTGCGCGGCGGCCGGTACATCGAGACTGCGGGTGTGGTTGTGCCGATGATGCGCAAAGTCAGCATGGGCGCGCAAAAGTGCGGGCAGAGCAGGATCACGGGCTGCCTGCGTTTGACGAATGCCGCAAAGGTCTCCCGCCCCTGCCAGTCCACTTCCTGCTCAATTCGCTGCTGTCCCGCGAACAGGGCGAACCCCCAGCTCAGGAAACCCCGTCCGGCGTTCTGAAAGGTCTGCATGGCGAGTTTCTTTCTCTGCCGGACTGTTTTTTCGGGGAAGCACAGCTCCAGGTTGCGGCGAACGATTCTCCGGCGCGATCCGACTGTGCAATAGAGCGCGGCACCGATCGCACTGCCGACGGCCCAGCGCAATCTCAGCGGCAGAAGACTCAGGCCAAACCAGGCGAAGGACCCGGTCAGCCCGAACACTTTCTGTTTCAGGGTGGGTTCAATAGGGCGGCGCACTATTGTCCGGGCGGGATTTGAACCAGCGCAGAGTCCAAAGGTACTGTGCTGGAGCCTGCGCGATCATGTCTTCGAAGATGGCATTCATGCGGCGTGCGTTGGTGTAGCTGTCATCAGTCGGAAAATCAGAGAGGGGCGCTCCGATCGAGATGTTGTAGCGTCCGCTTCTAGCATCCAGACAGGAGCGGACCGGCAGGACCTTCGCATCCGTCATCTGCGCCATTCTTCCCAGGGTGTTGAGCGTCGCGACCGGCACGCCGAAAAAGGGCACGAACAGGGAATTGCTGGTGCCGAAGTCCTCATCTGCAATGTAGTAGCAGCTGACTTTCCGCTTCAGATTGCGGACCAGCGGCATCAGCCCCTGCGAGCGGGTGTAGACTTTCAGGCCGAAACGTCTCCGATTGGCTTTCAGCCGATCGTTCAATATGGGATTCTTCTGCTCTCTCATCATCGTGCAGACCGGAATGTGCCGCGCCAGCAAAGTTCCGGTGATGTCAACACCGACCAGATGCGGTGTCAGAAATATCGCCGCATGCCCGGCGTTTCGCACTTTGCGGTAATTCTCAATCCCCTCGATATTCATCAGCGCATTGAGACGGGGCTCGCTTGACAGCGCGAGCATGCCCAGATCCACGATTGACTGTCCATAGAGCCTGAAGTGCTCATGGAGAACCTGCCTGCGCTTCTCGAGCGGCCAGTGCGGGAAGCACATCTCCAGGTTGATATGCGCGATCCGCCGGCGCTTGGCGTTCACCAGGTAGAACAGTCTGCCGACATTCGCACCGATCTGAGTGCGCAGAACTCTGGGCAGCTGGGCAATCACCGCCAGCACACTGATCGCCAGCCAGATCACCAATGACTTCAAGGGGCGGGTTGAGGGTCTGAGTCTTGAAGAGAGGCCCATCACTCTCGCGCCTGCGGCGGGTGTCGGTTCTGTCATGGCTGATGAACTCGGAAGCGGCGCATTGCAGGAGCGGCGGAATCGGAAGTCAGGTCCGCTTTCTGCGGCAGATCAGGGCAGGAATTCAGCGAATCGGGATTGGTTGTTCGCGAGCTCGACAAAGTCCCTCCAGCGGTCTATGTCCTTGAGGCACGGCAGCATGACATCAACGGACATTTTACACGCTTGCAGCTGAGCAAGCGCTGCCGCCAGTGTTGAAGGCGCACTCCATTCAATGTTCTCGAACATGCCGGGTGCGCAATCTGTGAAGCCGGCAAAATAAAATCCGCCGTCGGCGCTGGGCCCCATGACATTGCACCCCGCAAGCAGCCGGTCGTATGCCAGCCGGAGAATCGCCGGTGTGATCTCAGGAATGTCGCAGCCCATGACCGCCGCAGCCGAATATCGGCTTAGCGCCTCACTGATGGCGTGTTCCATTTTCGCGCCCAAGTCGCCTTCCGACTGTGTGCCGATGGTGAGATCGAAACGCGCCGCCAGCTCGCTCAGTCTGGGATGCCGCCGGTCCGAATCAACCAGCAGTCCAATCGGACCGGCCCAACCGACAGCCGCCTTCTCAACAGTGTCGACAATCATCTCAAGCGCGATCGCCGCCGCAGTGTCGGCTGAAACATTGGGCATGAGCCGGGTCTTGGATTTGCCTGCGACCGGAATCTTGGTCATGAGTATCAGGATCGGCTTTCGCTTCATCGGTCCATGTCAGCGGTAGAGCTTGGCGAGATGCCTGGGTGAGACGCCGATCCAGTATAGGAAACGCATCAGCCACATGATGAGAATCGTCTTGACGTAACCGCGCGTTTTCCAGCGTCTGGCTGAGGTTGTGACAGGCTCTCTGATCCGAATTGCCCGCGACCCGCGTTTCAGAAGTTTGGAAAGGGCAATGTCTTCCATGATGGGAAGGTCTGGAAATCCGCCTGTATCGTGAAACAGCGCGCGTGTCACAAAAATTGCCTGGTCACCGGTGCAGACACTGGTCAGCCCCGAGCGCAGATTCATCGCGAACGCAATCAGCCTCATGCGCGCGGACGAATCATCGAATCGCACGTCGAATCGTCCCCAGGGCTTTTCGGGCGAGACTGATTGAAGAATGAGTTCTGCCGCGCCGTCCGGGGGGCTGGTATCGGCGTGAACGAACCAATAGATGCGGCCCGCGGCGAGCGCCGCGCCGCGGTTCATCTGAACAGCGCGTCCGGATCTCTCAGTTCTTGCGACACGGAGTGAGTCAATTCGGGCTTCGAGTTCGTTCAGCTTGTCGACCGTTGCATGCAGATCACTGAAATCAACAGCAATGACCTCTGTGACACCGGTCAATTCGGCCAATTCCGCCAGGTTTTCCAGTGTGCCTGGAAGCTCATTGCGGACCGGCACAATGACCGACAGGGCAGGCGGCTCCACGATCAGTCAGCACGGCCGGTTGAGGCAACCGGTCAGCAGGTTCGCCCTCTGGCGGCTGCAACCCGAAGACGCAGCGCGTTCAGCTTGATGAAACCTTCCGCATCGGACTGCGTGTAGGCGCCGCTCTCGTCATCGAAGGAAACGATCGCCTCGTCGTACATGGAGTGCTGCTCGGACAGGCGCCCCAGAATCATGACATTGCCTTTGTACAGTTCGAGTCGAACGGTTCCTGTGACGACCTGCTGGCAGTCGTCGATAATTTTCTGCAGGGCAATTCGCTCCGGACTCCACCAGTAGCCGTTGTAGACCAGCTTCGCATAGCGCGGCATCAAGTCCTGCATCAGGTGCGCGATCTCCCGATCCAGTGTGATGGATTCCATGGCGCGGTGAGCTCTGATCAGGATGGTGCCGCCGGGAGTCTCATAGCAGCCTCTGGACTTCATGCCGATGTAGCGGTTCTCGACAATATCGATCCGGCCGACGCCATGCCGCGCGCCGAGTTCGTTGAGACGCAGCAGAATCTCGCCCGGCGTGCCTGGAACTCCATCGATTGCGATGGCATCGCCATTCTCGAATTCCACATCGATGATCTGAGACGAATCCGGCGCATTCTGGGGTGAGGCGGTCCATTTCCACATATCGCCGGGCGGCGGTGTCCACGGGTCCTCCAGCTCACCGCCTTCATAGGAGATGTGGAGCAGATTGGCGTCCATCGAGTAATCGGCCTGGCCGCCGGCCCGACGCTCTACGGGTATGCCCTCTAGTTCCGCGTAGGCAACCAAGTCCTCCCTGGATTGAAAATCCCAGATCCGCCATGGCGATACGATTTCAATGTCGGGCATCAGCGCATATGCGCCGAGCTCGAATCGGATCTGGTCGTTTCCCTTGCCGGTGGCGCCGTGCGCAATGGCATCGGCGCCGGTCTGGCGGGCGATTTCGACGAGCCGCGCGGCGATCAGGGGGCGGGCGATCGAAGTGCCCAGCAGGTATTCGCCCTCATAGAGCGCGTTGATGCGGAACATCGGATAGACGAAGTCGCTGACGAATTCCTCGACCAGGTTCTCGACGAAAATCTCCCTGCAGCCCATTCGAGCGGCTTTGTCTGCGATGGCCTCAAGGTCTTCATTCTGACCGATGTCCGCGGTGAACGCGACGACCTCGGCATCATAGGTCTTCTGCAGCCAGCGCAGGATGATTGAGGTGTCCAGTCCGCCGGAGTAGGCGAGCACGATTTTTCTGGGCATGGGAAAAGACGAAAGGGTTGACGATTCTGATAACTGGAGATCAAGTGTTCAAGGCAGGTTGACACCCGACGGAATTATGCCATATCAAGGTGTTTCGATGCGTCGATAGGCGTTGAGCAACAGGATCAATCAGCATCTTGATGAACTGCTCAACCAGTGCGACGACACTTCTTCCCGGCGCGTTGTCATTGATTAAAGAGGCGCGACAAAGTATCATTACGCTCATGTATTTTCAATCCTTTTGAATTCCCGGAGGGCAGGAATGAAAAATCCACTAGATTCGATTGCCGGCACCATCATTGCAGGATTTGTGCTGACGCTGGTTCTTTATCTGTTTGCGAACGGCGTTCTCTGAGCGGCCTGTGAGTCAAATCGACATTCCAAGATAAGAGGTTATTACGATGGATTTACTGCTGGACCGTTGGTTGCATATTCTCGCAGGCGTAACTTGGGTTGGCCTGCTCTATTACTTCAATTTTGTTCAGGTTCCGGGCCTGGCGGCGGCGAAAGCTGATGGCACTGCGGCTGGCATCACCAAGCACATCGCACCCCGGGCATTGCTGTGGTTTCGATGGGCAGCGGTGGTCACCTGGCTGACCGGCGCCTATTACCTGATGCGCGCCGGCACATTCGTCGATGCGTTCATTCTGCAGGGGCCGCATGCGCACCTGGGGATTGGCGCGTGGCTGGGCACCATCATGCTGTTCAACGTGTGGGTGCTGATCTGGCCCAACCAGAAAAAGGTGCTGGGCATGGTGGAGGCGTCGGATGCAGAGAAAGCCAAGGCGGCGCGCACTGCTCTGCTGGCCTCTCGAACCAACACGATGCTGTCCATTCCGATGCTGTTCTTCATGGTCACCGGATCGCTGGCGCATATCGGCATGTTCAGCTGACAGTTTCGAACTGACTAATCGATGTTCACCGCACGGACCGGCCTGGCGCCGGTCTGTGCGTTTATATACTTCTTCCCACTTTTACGAGCACTCGCAGCGTGGTCAGACACTTCCTTTCGCTGGAGGACTTCGCGCCAGAAGAAATCCTGGAACTGCTGGATCGTGCGGTTGAACTCAAACAGATGTGGCGCACTGAGCGGCAGTGTCCGCAGATCATGCGCAATCGATCAATTGCGCTGATGTTTGAGAAGGAGTCCACCCGCACCCGCCTGTCGTTTGAGGTTGCCGCGCACCATTTCGGAGGAAATGCGCTTTTCTTTGCGCCCGGAGATTCACAGCTCAAGCGGGGAGAGTCAACTGAGGACACGGCGCGGATTCTGTCGAGCATGGTCGATGTGATTGTTACACGTACCACTTCACACCAAACGGCTGTCACCTACGCTGAATATTCTTCGGTTCCTGTCATAAACGGCCTCAGCGACGCCTATCATCCATGCCAGCTGCTGGCTGATCTTCTGACCATGAGAGAGACGATCGGATTCATCGAAAACGCGCGGGTGGCATGGATCGGTGATGGAAACAATATGTGTGTGACGTGGGCGAGCGCCGCGTCGATTCTAGGATTCGACTTGAAAATCGCGACTCCGGAAAACTATCGGGCGGATTTGGATCAGCTGTTGAATCAACTGGACTGGAGCCGAATAAAGTATGTTGCAACTCCAGAGGAAGCGGCACGAAATGCTGACGCGGTGGTCACGGATACCTGGCTGAGCATGGGTCAAGAAGATCAGGAGGGCTTGCGGCCGAAATCGTTCGAGTCGTATCAGGTTACCGATTCAGTGATGGAACAGGCGAAGCCCGAATCGATATTCCTTCATTGTCTGCCAGCATATCGGGGCAAGGAAGTGGCTGCCAGTGTTCTTGACGGTCCACAGAGTGTTGTATGGCAGGAAGCTGAAAATCGGCTGCATGCCCAGAAGGCACTCATGGAAATCCTGCTGATTTGAAAAGGCGGGCTATTTTGACGGGGATCTGCGTCGCAAAGTAGCTTTTTGGCCGGTAAACGCTGTACCGATGGTCGAGACGGACCCGCAAGTTGACCACAACAAAAGAGAACAGTTCTATAAATCATCCAAAATGAAGTTCGAAATCACCTCATTTAACCACTTTTTGGTGTAATGGGTTCTGAGGTGGGTTTTTGGCTGGCAACCTATATGGTGCAGTAACTCTTCAAGAGACACAATCCGATCGCGAAAGCCGAGATTGATTCCACATCGAATGCTTGCTTTATCGGGGCCGCAGAACAGCCAGCTGTCATCCCGACTTAAAGCGTGTGCCCAAAGGGAACTTTCACCTTCATCTAGTGCGATTCCCTGAATTCGATATGCCAATTCCGCCTTCTGAGTGTCACTAACGCAATGTACTTCCCTTAGTGAGTCAATCAGTTGCTGGTAATCAATTGGTTGGAATTCCCTGCGCAGTTCATTTCCAGTTTGAGTTTCGATCACACAGTCTTCAACGGTTTCCAACCTGAAGTGTCCGCCAGCTAAAGCCCGCCAAGTGTTTGTACGATGCGATTCAATGATTACGTTCGCGTCTAAAAAAACCGGGGATTCGGTGCCGATGGCTTCAATCACAGGTCGATTTCGTAATCGATTTGGTATGACTTGAATAACTCTTCCAACTCGTCAAAGCTGAGACCAAGCAGTGAAGCAGTTCTTCGAGCGGACAGAAGACCACTATCCATCGCCTTGCAAATTACTTCTACAAACGATCTTGAGTAAAGCGGTGGAAGCGCTGTTTGTCTTTTTCGGTCATTGTTTTGCAAAGCGGATTCCGGTATCTCAATCGCTTTGGCCTTTGGCAAAATTCCAAGTCTGACGAGACGCCATCGCAAGGCGGACGAGGTCACATGCAATTGATTCGCTCTGAAATTGAGTTGTCTGATCAAATCTGCGTTGTCCAACTTGCCCCAGAATTCTGACGTCTCAAGTGCGTCTTTTGGCATTAAGACTGCGGCAGCGAAATTGTTGGCCAGTTGTTCGATTTTGTTGACGCGGGGAGCAGTATCATTTTCAATATGCTGCGGCGGCATTGTTTCCCAAGTCAAGATGTGAAACAGTTCATGAGCCAAATCAAAATTCCGTCGCCCTTCTACTTCCCTTCTCGAAATCAACACGACATCAAACTCCGGTATTCGACATGCCGCCCCAGAGATGCCGGACTGGCAATCGATCATCAGTACGAGAATGCTGAGTCGCTGTTCCATCACAGTCAGGAGATTTTGCGCAGGCACAGATCCAAGTTCAAATGCCTTGACAAACCGTTCTCCAGCGAATTCCGCTTCTTCTAACTTTGCTGACTTAGTCAGCGAAAGGGAATGGCGCATAAACGGCAACGGGCGGCCAGTACGCTTAGACAATGCCCTGTAAGCGCCGATCCAGCTACCAGCGGTCGTTTCTAACTGGTGAATTTCGGTCTCATCTGTACGTGTCCGCCGCCAAGCGAATCTTGCCTCGCCATCCAGTCGGAATGGATCGGTAAAGTAGCCAAGCGGAGCATTTAATTTTTCGACGGCGACTAGCAATTCCGATGCAGTCATGCGTCGAACGCCTGTCTCAATTGCTGATATGGTTTGCCGGTCATTGAATCCAAACAGTCGGGCTGTTTGATCTTGAGAAAGTCTTCGTTTCTTTCTTAGAGCTTTAAACCTTGTGCCGATCAAGTCATCGTACATTTGATTCCCCTCAAATCATCTTGCAATACTATATATGCAAGAATTATATGCAAATCGGAAAATAAACGCAATTATTGATGTTCTGTCGAAGGGGTCGCGGCACTGATTCCGGTGCGATTGAAGTCAATCGACAGAGCATCGCAAGCGCATGATTGAATTTTTGCGTGTATTGAAGAATTGAGGACGACCAGGGTGAGTTTTCCCGCGCTCGATTTTTGAATCTTATAAGGTGAATAATTCCTGGAATCAAGCTTAGAATTCTGTCAAGCATGTTGCAATCAAGCAACAAAACTTCGCTGTTTGAAATTTTTTTTTCATTTTAATTGTGCGAATTCGTTGCGGATTGCCTAAAATTTACGCCTTTGCAAACCATGTCTGCGATCATTAATGATCGGTATTGCGTTGAAGAGACCATACTTGGTTTGTAAGATTTGATACGGATGTCAAGCTGAAAGCAACAAAAACAAAGAGGTAAGCTAAATGATGAATTTCCGTTTCACCCCCCCCCCCACAGGATTCAGTATCTGACTGTGTAAATGTCCATTCTGAGCCTAAACTAGTTCCTGAGTCGTTCTTTGCGCGGACATTCCGCTGCATTGCCAGCCTGCTGCTGCTTACTTTCGGGATTTACGCTTCCCTTGAGGCGCACGCCCAGCAGACCATTACGCTGACACCAACCAGCGTTGAATTCGACAGCACTTTCACAGCGACAGGAAGTGGATTTGGTAGTGGTCAACATGTTCTGCTGTTGCTGCAGGCTAATCCTTCGTCAGCGCCTGCTGATTGCCAGGTGATTCTTGATAGCCCTACCGCCATAGTTATCCAGGGTTCAGCCGACACGGACGGCGCTATAACGTTTTCCAACTTGGCTGTATCAAGAAACCTTGGTTTTGTCTTAGGCTCCGAAAATTATCTATGTTTCTATGAAGTGAACGCAGGCGTTTTCTCACCGGTTGTACAGTTTACAGTGTTGCCACCGCCACCGCCGCCACCGTTGCCACCAGCGGAATTTGATTCTTCACTCGAAAGCTTGGAACTCAGAAAGGGCGCTTCCGAGACCTTCACGATCAAACTGAATTCTGCACCCAGCAAAGCGACGACCTGGATTGTTCGGACCCATCCTGATGTCGCAAGGCTTTCGCCCGGCAGCTCCCCGCCGCTCCCATTCGGTGTCAGCAATGACTTCCTTCCGCCAGTCGGCGGTGACGAAATTGAGGTGACTTTCACCCCGTCGAACTGGAACCGGCCGCAGACGTTAACAGTTACTGGAATAAGTGAGGGAACGACTAAAGTCTCCGCAGTGTACGTCTACGGCGACTGGCGCTACAGAAATGCCGAGCTGAACATTCCGATCGAGGTGACGGGGCCGCCGCCCAACGATTTCAGGCTGACGCGTACGTCGCTGGAGATGAGGTCCGGCGCATCGCGCAGCTTTGCGGTGGCGCTTGAGAACAAGCCGGCCGCAGGCCAGCGCGGCGTGTGGCTGCTCTCAAGCGACCTTGATGTCGCAATCGAGCCTTCCCAGATCTATTTTGATCGGAACAACTGGAGCAGGCCGCAGCACATCATCGTAACCGGTCACAGCGCGGGCACGGGCAGGCTGACCGCCCGATGGCCGAACGATCTACCTGCACGCCCGGAAGACGATCTCAAGGACCTTGAGTTCGATGTGCGCCTTTCGGTGTCCGCCGGCAAGTCGATCGAGACCTCGCTGTGGAACGGCGCGGACCGCGACGGCTTCATCCGCCTGTCCGAGGACGGTTACGAGGGCAGTTCCAGCGGCGGCTTCAGCGTGTCGCTGGGCGAGCGGCCGACAGGCGATGTGACCGTCTCGATCAGCAGCGGCGGCGGCGTGTCAGTCTATCCGAACACGTCGCTGACCTTCACGCCTGCCAACTGGTCAACGCGGCAGAACATCTCGCTGCACGGCGCTGAAGACACTGACCGCGAGGACGAGCGGGGCGCGGTGTCGCTGATTGCTAGAGGCGGCGGGTATGCGAACATCAGCAAGAGTGTCGGCTACTGCGTGGACGATGCCAGCGACGATGATGACACCTGCGAGCTCGAGTTTTCGGCCAAGCGTCCGCCCGACCCATCCCCGAGTGATCCGGTCATCGGGCCTGTGGCCGACGACGAGACCAGCCCCCGGCTGAGCTCCTGGCGGCGCCACAATCCGAACAGGCAGAACACGGATGCCGATGTCCTGACCTGGCGGTTCACCTTCAACGAGCCGGTGACGGGAGTCACAAGAGGCAGCTTCAAGGTGCGCATCGACGGCTCTCTCAGTCATTCGGCCAGCCATTCTGTATCGGGCGGCGGGACCACTTGGGATGTGACCGTGTCAGGCGGCGGCATTGCCGATCTCAACGGGCAGGTGGAGCTGACCTTCCGCACCCGGCGCGGCATTGCCGATCTGGCTGGCAACGCGTTCCGGAATGCGATGCCTCTGAATGGCACCAAGGAGAAGACCTACATCGTCAGCAACAGCAATGGCGCCAACCGCTTCGCCAGGGGCAATCAAGCATTGTCGAGGATCTCCCGCGCGCTGGGCCTGTCGGTGATCGGCGCTGTGTCGGAGCGCGGCGCCAAGTCCGGCGGCTCCCGGCTGAGCCTTGCAGGGCGCAATGTGCCGCTTGGCGAGTCATCCTTGAGCAGTCAGGATTCCGGCATCTCATTGTGGGAGTCGAACTTTCTCAAACGTCACCCGGCGGAGCCAGGTTCAGGGATGAGCAGAAACACGGAGCCGCTGCACGGCTCCAGTTTTGAACTGAGTTCAGAAGACGGCGCCATGCGGCTTTGGGGCCGCGCCGACGCGCCGGCGGGCGGCGGTGTCGAGACCAGCTTCTTCGGCTTTGAGCAGAGCATCGGCTCGGACCTGCTGACCGGCACGGCGCTGTCCCACAGCGCAAGCGAGGGCGTCTTCGGGCTGGACCGCTCGGAGTCATTGACCTCGTCGCTCTCCAGCGCGTACCAGTATCTTCGCTACTCGCCGCAGTCTCAGACCGAGGTCTGGAGCCTGGCCGGCATGGGCCGCGGCACGGTCTCATTCGAGGATGATTCCGGTTCCGTCTCCGCGCCGCTGTCGATGCAGATGGTGGCCTTCGGTAGCCGGCACTCTTTCGGGCGCATCAGCCTGGGCGGTCTGACGCCGGAGGTGTCGGCGGACGGATTCCTGGTGCGGCTTGCGACGGAGGAGTCGGAAGAGCTTCGCGGCATAACAGGTGAAGCTCGAAGAGTGCGAGCCGGAGTGATGCTTCAAAGACCGATTGAAGGCAACGGCTGGACTCCGCGGCTGGGGCTTGGTGTGTTCCATGAGGATGACTACAGAGGCGTGAATACAAGAACCGAGATGCGGGTCGGATTCGGCTGGGTGCATGAGCGGCTGTCATTGGACGGCGCCGCGCACCGGTGGCTGACGAGAGAGGCTGCTGACGAGTTTAGCATTGCTGAGGATGAGAGCGGCAATTCGTGGGGCGCGCAGCTGAGTGCGCGCTATGCGGCCGCACCGAACGGACTCGGCTTCGGCGCGGCATTGAATGTGCGCCAGGGCCTGGTGCCGGATGCGCCGGTCTGGGAGAGCGAGAGCGCGGATCAGGAAGACACCGGCAGGCGGCTCGGACTGAGAGCCAGCTACGGCATTGCCATGGGCGATGCGCGGCTCACGCCGTGGGGCGAGATTCGCTACAGCGCCGGCGAGCGCAGCCTGCGCGAGGGTGTCCGCTATGAGATGGACGATCTGTCTTTCGGTATCTACGGCGAGCACCGGCGGCTGGACAGCGGCTCGGACGACAACGCCATCCGACTGGATCTGTCACTGCGGTTCTGAGGTTGTTGATTTGTGTGAAAGGGGCGATGGACAGCCATCGCCCCTTTCAACACACTGCACTTCGAAGAAACGGCGAAATTGATCGGACTGCTTCATTTCAGTCAGCCATTCTGTTTTCCATCGAATCTGAAATCTTTTTCATCGTGCCATTCCGAGTCCCATTAGCAGATCGATGGCATAATCAATACCGTGAGACTTAAACAATATTCAGATTAGTGATACTGTCAAGCATGTTGCAATCAAGCAACAGAACTTCGCTGTTTGAATTTTTTTATGCGAATTCGTTGTGGATTGCCTAAAATTTACGCTTTTGCAAACCAGGACTGCGATCATTAATGATCGGTTTTGCGTTGAAGAGACCATACTTGGTTTGTAAGATTTGATACGGATGTCAAGCTGAAAGCACTACACACAAAGAGGTAGCTAAATAATGAATTTCCGTTTCAACTCCCAGCAGGATTCAGTATCTGACTGTGAAAAAGTCCATTCTGAGTCCAAACTGGTTCCTGAGTCGTTCTTCGCGCGGACATTCCGTTGCATTACCAGCCTCTTGCTGCTGCTGACATTCGGGATTTACACTTCTCCTGAGGCACATGCCCAGCAGACCATTACGCTGACACCCTCCAGCGGTGAATTCGGCAGCGCCTTCACAGCGACAGCAAGTGGATTTGATAAACTCAACGTTCTAATTCTGTTCCTGCAGGCTAATCCTTCGTCAGCGCCCGCCGATTGCCAGGCGGTTCAAAGAAACGTTACCGGCTTACTTGCCACTGCTAGTACTGGCACGGGTGATACTCTAACGGTGACCAACTTGGTTGCTTCAAGGTATGTTTTTGTCTTAGGATCCGAAAATTATCTATGTTTTATGGCACCGCTCACAGGCGTTTCTTCACCAGTTGTACAGTTCACAGTATTGCCACCGCCATAAGCGGAATTTGATTCTTCACTTGAAATCTTGGAACTCAGAAAGGGCGCTTCCGAGACTTTCACGGTCAAGCTGGCTTCCGCACCCAGCAAAGCGACGACTTGGATTGTTCGGACCCTTGCTGATGTCGCGAGGCTTTCGCCCGGCAGTTTCCCGCTGCCTTCAATCGATGGCAGCGATGACTTCCTACTGTCGGTCGAAGACGACGAGCTAAAAGTGACCTTCACACAGTCGAACTGAATCTGGCCGGTGACATTCACGGTCACTCTGACCGCCAGCTGGCCGGATGATCCATGACCTGAAGACGATCTGAACGATCTCAAGTTCGCGGTGCAGCTTGCAGTCTCTGCCGGAAAATCGATTGAGACCTCGCGCTGTGGAACGGCGCGGACCGCGACGGCTTCATCCGCCTGGCTGAGGGCAGCGGGGGCGATTTCAGCGTGTCACTGGGCGAGCGGATGACGTGGCACGGTGACAGTCTCGGTCGCCGCCACGGTTTGCTGGTCTTTGAAGTCAAACAGTCGGGCCGTCTGATCTGGGGAGAGTTTTTGCTTCAGCCTTAAAGCTTTTTGCCTGGAGCCAACTGATTTGTCGTTCATCAGTTTTTCACATGAAGTTTTTGCAAAACTTGTTCTGCAAGAATTGCTATGCACAAGAGAGCAAGCAAAGAAAACGCGCCGATCTATGCAACGCAACAATCGACGTTTCGATTGGATAGCCTTTGTCGACCGCCGATAATCCCGAACGTTGAGAAATTCCCGCCAAAAAATTCGGAAAACACTGTTTGAAGCGCAGGGTGAAATTCAAGCGGATACGTTCTGGGTTCGTTTCATACCGAAAACTGACGTCAAATCTTCCAGAAATCAAAAAGTTTCACGGCTGTGAACATTCAGAAGTCCATAATGTAGAACCCGACTGGGAATATGTTTTGCAGTTGGAAAGAGTGTTTCTGAATCGGAACTGACAAGAGAAGAGGAGTCGCTCAATCGTTCTGTTGCTTGGCAGGATTTCAGATAACCGGCGTTCTATTCGAAAAAGAGATTGCTTTCGCTGACGAACGCCATTCGAGCCTCAATTTCTCGAGAAGAAAACCCAGCATCAGTTTTGCAGCAAATGAAAAGTGATCATAAGAAAAACTGAAAAATGTCTTCAAGATGAATCCTGATACAAGCCTGAATCGATCGAAATGAAGCCTGTCAAATTTGAGCAGAATTTTCTGTCCGAAGCGCTGGACCTGATTCGTCTGCAAATTCCGTCTGAACTGCTCAGCAATACTGAATGGCAATCAATGAATCAGTTTGTTGGCGATCTTCCGGGTCACGCGGCTGCTGGTTGGATCGGGTTTGAGTTTCATCTGTCAGATCCGAGTCGTTACGCAGATCTAGCTCTCCGTGCGACTCCCGGCACACCGTTTGCGACCTGGATCAAGAAATCGCATCCTAATTCCAAGGCGGCTGCCGCGTTGAACGCAATTGCCCGCGAAGGTTCCACGCTTGCTGTGACGCGAGACTTCATTCTTGAGATTGATCGAGTCAAGCCGGGGCATCTGCCTGAAGAATTCGGCCTGTTTTACGGCAACATGCGTCCAGGTGACATTCCTGATCTCGAAGATTATGTTTGTGCTGCCGTTGAACCGATGGGCCGGAGTGTGAGCAGCGGCGCGCGCCAGCTGATCAGAAAGGTGGGCGATAGCCTGACTGAAGAAGCTTGGCTGGCGTTCCTAGGTTTCATGCCCGGCCGCACTGCGCCCGGCATACGACTGGCTCTTGCAGTGCAAGCTGCTGATTTGGAATCTATGCTGGCGCTGATCGGATGGACAGGCAAGTTGCCGTCGGAAGCGGCGAGCCTGATTGCAGACATCATTGCCGAGAGAACTGAATCGATAGTCGTACTGCACTGCGATATTCTTGGAAATCAACTCGGTCCGAGAATAGGGATTGAATGCTCCACGGGACACTGGTTGACCACAACATCCGCAAACTGGCATGACACAATCGATCGTCTGGAGAGTCTTGGCTGGTGCCTGCCACAGAAAGCGGCAGGGCTGAGGCGGCGCTTCAGTCCGAAACGTTACTTTCTTCCGAGCGGTTCAGTAGTGGTCAGGGCCGGGATAGCCCACCTCAAGTTTGTTGTGGATGCGGAAGGTGAAGTTCTTGTGAAGGCTTACATGGGAGCTGGATTCTTCGACTTTTAGCTGCAGAGTCGGATTCACGAGAGCGGTTCAACTGCCAGATGTGTGAGCGCTTCAATGCAGCAGGCCGCTTCCAACGCGGGCGACGTAACCTTGTATTCCCTCGGCATTGGCCAGCCGGGTCCGGAAGAATGTGGTGACTCGGGCCATCCACCATCATCTTGCTGCAGAGAAAGCAGGTGCTGTGCCGTCAGATTCGCCTCATCCGCGTTCAGCCCCGCTTCAAGCATTGAAAGGGTGGTAACAGCCATAGCCGTGCGCATTCCATCTCCGTACGACCCGTCAGACTGTCTGCGCCTCTGAATTCGCTCAGCAATTGCTGGCAGAATGTCGACATAGAGTGACGGATGGCGAAGATGCGCGCGTACGATGGCGCTGTAAAGGTCAATGCTGTCCCAGTAATAATGAATTTCCTCATGCTCAACACCCTCTGCGACAATCTGAGAAAGCCAGTCCTGCGCAGCGCGGGTTTCTGGAATATCACCCAGGCAGGCGGTTACGTTCGCGTTGACGACAGCATCAGCATCGTTGATTTCACCACTGTATAACCACACTTGAAACAACCCGTCGCGATTGCGATTGTTGAGCAGGCGCTGTCTGTACCATCCACCGAAAAGAGCTAGTTGAGGGCCGACAGCGATATTGCAGATGGAAGTGCTGTCCGCATCCGGGGGTAGCTCCTGCCAGTATCGCCACACGCCCTGTGGCTCCATTGCACTCAGAATGTGCCGAAGAGTTCTCTTTATCACCTCCGCTGCACGCTCATCATTGAGGTTTCTGAGCGAAAGCGAGCCGAGCGCGCCGACGAAGGGATTTATTTCAACTCTCAAGTCATCGACTGCATTCAACCGGTAGCGATGGCAGAGCCACACGCCTTCATCTGACACAAGACGGTCCAAGCAGTCAAGGCCGCGGCTGATCGCATCACCGATGGGCCCGATGTCCAGGCAAGAATTGTCAGAAATTTTTGAAGCGAGATGAATTTGTGGTCTAGAGCTTGTCATGTCAAACTCAAATCAATCGGGTTATGCTGAATCTTGCATATTATGTTTTACGCTATTGCGTACAGCAGACGCCTTTCAAGGCTCTATCGTGAACTTTGTAGCGGAGAGTGGGAATAACGCAACTGATTCGGAGATGAATCTCATGTCGAAGAATCAGTTTTATCAAGAGGTAGATCAACCTTGACAAGTCCGAATACGATTGCAGCGCTTTTGCTATTCTGAATGACTTGGCATTCCAGGTCACAGACAGGGATGCTATGAGTTTCCGTTCTGCAGAATAAACTAACTGAAAAGCGATGATTGGTTTGCCTTCTGTATCCCGACAAATTTGTCCACGGGCAGACGATTGCTTACAGAAACTGATATGAGCGGCAGGAGACCGTGGAATAAATGATTTGGCAGGGTTGAAGTGCGAAAATCGAAGAAAGGAATGCGGTGGGTGAAGCCTTCAATTCCAATTACCAGATTGTGAGATTGACAAGATGGCTTCCAGTCTGACTGATGTGAAATTGAATTTATTCAGTGATCAATCAATCCAGTGTGGCGCTGAACATCCGGTTAGAAAGTGGACCCATCAGAATTTCTTCTAGATGATTGTCCAAACCACTTGATTCGGAGAGAAGTAAACCATAAGGGACAGGCGTTGCTTCAAGAAGCGGAATAGCATCATGAATATTAGTCTCGAATTTTCATGATTTTTTTGAAGTATGCGGCAGAATCGTCGGGGATTCGAACAGGTTTTTTCTTCTCATTCTCCCGACAGATTCTTACTGTCTCAGCATTCGGCGTATAAACATCGTAGCCTGGTGCAAGCCCTTCCGCATTGAGGTCTCTTTTCTCATGCATATCTCGACACGATTCGGCAATTGGATCCTTATATTCAATGTCAGTTTTCATTGAGCACTCCTCATTTTCAGATTTTTTGAATTGCCTCACTGAACGCACAATTCCAATAGCCGGAGCAACTATCGTTACAAAGAATCATTTCTATCAATATCAATAACTTATCAATTTCTTTGCTAATAGTGAGTGTTAATCATGAGGTGTGTCAACCAAAATTCGAGATTTGACAAACTTAAGTTCACTGCATATTCCTGATCCTACCTAATCTGAACACGATTCCTGCGTTATCTGAACACTCGCATCAGCGCGCGGCGCAGCATGAAGCAACGCGCCGCGATAATCGAAATGCCTAATCTCGTAGACCGTGATGCTTTCTGAAGTAAGCTAGAATATCGTCTGGGAATGGGATTGGTGTCTTCTTTTCGTTCTCCCTACAAATTCTTACGGTCTCATCGTTCGCGCTATAGACATCGTAACCTGGTGCAAGCCCTTCTTCATTAAGGTCTCTTTCCTCATGCATATCGCGACACGATTCGGCAATTGGATCCTTATATTTAATGTCAGTTTTCATTGAGCACTCCTCATTTTCAGATTTTTTTCAAATTGTCTTACTAGGCCCATCACTCCAATTGATAGAACAATTGTCGCTGTAGATAAAATTCATTTCAATTCAATATCAAGAATTTATAAATTTCTTTGCTATTGTAATTGTCTATCACAAGGTGTGTCAATCAAAATTCGGGGTTTGACAAACTTAAGTTGACGTAGATGAATTAATTCAACAATTATTTTCCACGATCCTTCTCATTCTGTCCATCTTTTTGTAGTCAGAGCGGTAAACCCAATCATGATTGCCAATTCTATGTAAAACGACGTGAAATCCATGATGATGACTCACATAAACAATTACGATGTCTAAGTTTATTGTCGGGAAGAGATGCAGCGACATATATCCTTTAAGATTGCCGGTTAGATGATGATTGTTGTAATTGCTTTTGAGAACAGAATACTCTCTGTTTTTGAAGTGCTCAGTCACCTTATGTATCTCAGATAAAACATTCGACTCACCGTCGTATTTTCTTAAATCGGCAATGAAAGAACGATGCCGTGATACATGCACGACGTTCGGCGTAGCATGAAGCAACGCACCGCGATAGTCGGAAAGCCTAATCATCAAAACCGTAAAGTTCTTTGAAATAACCAAGAATGTCGTCAGGAAAAGGAATAGGCTCTTTCTTTTCATTCTCCAGACAGATTCTTATGGTTTCAGCATTCCCTCTATAAACATCGTAACCTGGCGCAAGCCCTTCCGCATTGAGGTCTCTTTCCTCTTCCACCTCTTCCCATTCATCTGGTTCGGCAATCTTGTCTTTCTGAGTAGCTATTTTCAGTTTCTCCAGCCGTTTAACTTTTCAAATAATTCTACTCCTTGTTGTTTGTCAGCTTGAGTCGAAATTCCCTCAGAATCCACTGATTCAGATAGCGAATCCCGCTTCGCTCAGTTGATTGCGCATGGTCAGCATCGCTTTCGCCTCGATCTGGCGAATGCGCTCGGCGCTGATGTTGTACTTCTCGGCTAAAGTGTGCAAGGTTGACTTGTCATCGCTCAGCCACCGCTGCACGATGATATCCCGGCTTCGCTCATCAAGGATGCTCAAAGCATTCTGAAGCTGCTCGCTGCGGTTCGTTTCGCTCCAATTCTCCTCATACACCTCTTCCGGGTTGTAGGTCGTGTCACCCAGGTAGTTGGACGGCGCCAGCGCCATTGCATCATCATTGTCTTCATCGACATCCGGATCGAAGGAAACAGCGGTGCCGGTCATGCGGATTTCCATCTCGCGGACGGTTTCTCTCGGCACATCCAGCTCTTCCGCGAGCGCAGAAATTTCATCTTCGCTCATCGCATCAAGACTCTGGCGATGCTTGCGCAGATTGAAGAACAGCTTGCGGTGCGCTTTGGTCGTGGCAATTCGGACGATTTTCCAGTTTCGAAGGATGAAATCATAGATCTCAGCCTTGATCCAGTGCACCGCGAACGACACCAGACGCACTTCGCGATCCGGCTCATATCGCTTGACGGCCTTCATCAGCCCGACATTGCCTTCCTGAATCAGATCACTCAGCGGTATGCCATAACCGACAAATCCGCGTGCAACCTTGACCACAAATCGCAGATGCGACAGAACCAGCCGCTGAGCGGCATCCAGATCCTCTTCTTCGTGATATCGGACTGCAAGCTCGCGCTCCTCTTCAGCAGTCAGCATGGGTTGTGCATAGACTGACGCGAGATATGAGGAGATACTGTTGCTCTGAACATTGAACGTGGCCGGAACATTTCCCATTGTCGTTTCCCAATTGATTGATTTGTCGTACCTGAAGCACTATTTTAGCACTCTTTGTGTTAGAGTGCTAATGAATGAAAATGTTTCATCAAGTGTGCGCATTTCGATATGGCGCTTTTTGACGAAAATTCAACAGCTGATCACAGCAGATCCTTTTCCAGATCGCGCAGCTTGAGATAGACTGACACCCTGATTGTCACAACGTTAAGCAGCAAGACAGCCCCGGCTGCAAGCGCCCAGACATGCCACAATATATCTGTGACCTCTGAACCGATGCCGTAAAGCGCGATCAGGTCAGCGACTGGCTCTCGGTTCAGCATCCTGATCCCTTCAACCAGCAAGAACGCTACTGCCATGATCAGAATGGTCTGCAGGACGGCGCTATAGACAAAGGGCCGGTAGATGAAACTCCGGCTGGCGCCGATCAAGCTCAGAAGCTTGAGCTCATCGATTCGGTCGCTGATCGGCCAGCGGCTCATATAGCAAACTACAAAAACTGCCGCGAGAGACAGCAGGATCACAGTTGCGCGGCTGATGTTATTGGTGAATTTCTGAAGTGAGTGAAGCTTTTCGGCCCAATCCTGATCAAATTCCACCAGGTCGACATTATCCAGATTGTTGAGTCTGGTTGACAATTCTTGAAATGCCTGTGCGCTGAAATAGCCCTGATCCGGCTGGACGACAACAATCGTTGAAAATGGATTCTCCTGCAGATAGTTTGCGACTGAAATTCCTGTCAAGCGCTTGAAGTCCTGCAGCGCGTCATCCTCTGAAATCAAACTCGCAGACTGCACAGCGGGCAGCTCCGCGATTCTCTGCCGCACTGACAGCGCGTTGTTCAGCTCGATGTTCTTTGAGAGAAAAACAGTCATTTCCGGGGGCTGCTGCACCAGAAAGGAAAAGAATCCGACACTGCTGGCAGTCATGTAGACTCCGATCGGAAGCGACAGCACGATCGCGCTCGCAATGACCGGAATCCAGGCCTTGATCGGCGTGCTGTAGAGATTCCCGATGCACGCAGCAAACACCTGAAGGTTTTGCGCCAGTCTAGTTGACACGAGGCTCAGCCGCTCCTTGCGTGACGTTGAAAATCTGACCTCTTCGAAGCTCAAACACCGGGTGTCTGCCATCGGTCAGATGCGCCCGATCATGGGTGGTGACAATGACGGTTGTGTTGCGATCAGCGATCCTCTTGAACACCTGCATGATCTTTCCGCCCAGCTGCGAGTCCATGCTCACAGTAGGCTCATCGGCGATGATCAGCGCCGGTCTGGTGACGGTCGCGCGCGCGATTCGCACCCGCTGAAGCTCAATGTCAGACAGATCAGCAGGAAACATCTCCAGCTTGTTGCGAAGCCCCACCGTGTCCAATGCGTTCGACACTCTTGGCAGCTGTTTTGAAGCGGGTGTGCCGTTCACCTGCAATGGCAGCGCAACATTGTCACCGATGCTTTGATTCTCAAGCAGCGGCAGGTCGTTGAAGACCATGCCGATCGATCTTCGATACTGCGCAATCTGCCGGCTGTTCAGGTCGGCAAGATTCGTATCGTCGACCATAATTTTGCCTTGAGTCGGCCGCAGCCTCAACGCGAGCAGTTTCGCCAGTGTGGTTTTTCCAGCCCCGGTCGGTCCGCAGAAGAAGATCAGGTGGTTCTCGGGAATGCTGAGTGACACATTCTGCAGTCCGAACTGACCGTTCGGATACTGCTTGGTTACCTTCTCAAGCTGAATCATGAAATTGAAGAATCGTTCTGTGATGCGGCGCCGAGCAGCGAGGCGACATAATCGCTGGCGCTGAACGGCGCGATGTCGTCCAATCCCTCACCCAGGCCGACAAACGCAATCGGCAGCGCGAATTCGTGCGCGAGCGCCACCGCGATTCCACCCTTGGCCGTGCCGTCCAGCTTGGTGACGCAGATGCCGCTCAACGGGCTGTGCTGATTGAACTCGCGAACCTGGGCAATGGCGTTCTGACCGGTGCCGGCGTCGATCGTGATCAGCGTCTCATGCGGGGCAGTGGGTTCGATTTTCCGCACCACCCGATGGATCTTGTTCAGCTGCCGCATCAGATCGTCGCGGGTCTGCTGCCGGCCGGCGGTATCGATGAGCAGCGCCGAGATTTGCCTTGCATTCGCCGCGTGCATCGCATCGTGAGCGACTGCGGCCGGGTCTGCACCGGCAGACTGCGCGATCACCGGCATGTCCAGGCGATCCCCCCAGCTCTGCAGCTGCTCGATGGCGGCGGCTCTATAAGTGTCGCACGCGGCCAGCATGACCGAATGACCCTGACTTTTCAGAAAGCCCGCGATCTTGGCGCAGGTTGTCGTTTTGCCGACTCCATTCACACCGACCATCAGGATCACCGCCGGAGTCGGATGATGATCGAGGCTGAAGGCTGACTCGCCTTTTTTCAGCGCATTCAGCAGTTCATCCCGCAGGACATCGACAACTTGCTGTCCTGAAATTCTTGATTTTTTCATCGAATGGGTGACGGCTTGCATGATGGATTCGCTCATCTCAAAGCCGATATCGCTCAGAATCAGCGCATCGTGCAGATCGTCGATTTCTGCCGGATCGATCGAATCGCGGCCGGCGATCAGACTGGTCAGCTTCTCGAAAACTGACTTTCTCGATTTGGCCAGAGCTCGAAAGAATCTGAATTTAGGGTTGCTGTCGGAGACTGCGGGTGTTTGTGATGCTCGCATTGGCAGGTGGAGAATAAGACGGGTTTTAACGCGATATACGCAAGGACGAATCGAAAGATAAGCTTTGAGAGTCAGCCGACGAATTAAGGCGCAAGACTGCGCTGCAGAGAAATCAGCCAGAATGTCTGCGCCGGTTGAAATTATATTGATTCACATTCAACATTTACCTGCTGTTCACCGAAATTCGCACAGTCAGCGGCGATGATTGACAAAGACTCACTCAAGATTCAGGACTCAGTGGCTGCAATCAGACAGATCGAATTCCCATGCCTTCCGGAAGTCTCAGAATAATCGCAGGCCGATGGCGTCGGCGCCGGATCAGCTTTGATTCAAAGGCGGACATTCGGCCGACGACCGATTCCGCGCGAGAAACCCTGTTCAACTGGCTGCAGGGAGCCATTGAGGGCGCGGTGTGCCTTGATCTTTTCGCCGGCAGCGGCGCGCTGGGATTCGAAGCGCTGTCCAGAGGCGCGAAAGAGGTCGTTCTGGTTGACTCAGATCGACGCTGCGTTCGCAGTCTGAACCAGACAGCAGCAGACCTGGAATCAAATGACTGCTCAATCGTGCAAAAAGACGGATTGGTTTTTCTGCGCCAGACCGGGCGGCATTTTGACATTGTATTTTTAGATCCGCCGTTTCGCACGCAGCTGGCGATTCGAGCGCTGAGTCTGCTTCATTCGGAAGAATGCCTGAGCCCTGATGCGCGGATTTACTTGGAAACGGAACGCGAGTTCAGCGAAATGAATTTGGAAAAGGACTGGAACATTGTTCGTCATTTCAGATCTGGTTCTCGGTGTCATTATTTGCTTTCCAGAAAGCAGGAAGTGATTGAGCAATGAGTGAAACCGCTCTTCCTCAACTTGCTCGAAATTCGGGATTCAACTGCCCCTTTCTTTTCGCGAATCACAATGAATTTACGAAGACAGTGAATGCTGTCCGTTCATAATGTAGGGTTCATTCAACTTCCACCTGACCATCCATACCAGCTGAAGTGCATATCTGACAATGAGTAAAGGGGATCGGACAACCCGAGCGATTTATCCTGGAAGCTTTGATCCAGTTACCAGGGGGCATGTCGACTTGATCGAACGAGTGACGAATCTGTTTGACGAGGTTGTGGTTGCCGTCGCGGACAGCAAAGCGAAAAAGACGCTATTCTCACTTGAGGAGCGCGTTGAACTGATTCAGAGAACCACAAGTCACCTGAGCGGCGTGTCAGTTGTCGGATTCACCGGATTGCTGATTGACTTCGCCAGGCAGATGGAGACCAACATTGTAGTCAGGGGATTGCGCGCAGTATCGGACTTCGAGTACGAGTTTCAGCTGTCCTGGATGAATCGTCAGCTGGACTCAAAGATCGAGACGCTGTTTTTCGCGCCTGCGGAAGACTATGCGTTTGTCGCGGCGTCGCTGGTGAAGGAGATAGCCGGATTGGGCGGCGACGTTTCAGAGTTCGTTCATCCTGAAGTCAACCAGGCGCTGAAAGACAAATTGAGCGCCAGCGACGATTAGACACCGCTACTTCCACGCGAACTTCGGCTGATCAAGGTGTGCAACCCGCGTGTGCCGGCCGAACAGCACGATTTCCCGAAACTGATAGATGAACGCAGCCGTCGGCGCATAAACCTGGTGCCCCAGGGTCGCGATCGGTGTTGACAGCACTGGATTCTCACTTTCCGGTATCTGCTCAAGTATGGGAATCTCGGGCGACTTCAAATCTTCAATTGGAATCCTGAACACGCGGGCGATCTCGTTTGGATCGGGATTGAGTTCGGCATGCTGACCGGCCCAGATCACAACAGGTGTGATATTGAATCCCGATCGGGTCCGGTAATCGTCCAGCAAGCCGAGAACATTGCGCTCCTCAAGATGGATGCCGATCTCCTCGCGCAACTCTCGAAGCGACGTTTCAATGGCGGTCTCGTTCAATTCGCATTTGCCGCCCGGAAGCGCATACTGTCCGCTGTGCTGATTCAGATGTTTGGGCCGTCTTGTCAGCAGAAAGCTCGCAGTGTCGTCCTGTCTGCTGTTGATGATCGTCAAGGCGACTGCCGCCTGACGGAGGTCAGGATCAGCATTGGATGTGCGCTCGAAGCCAGACAGCCGGCGGGTGATGTGGTCTCGAAGCGAATCGTCAAATAGCAGAGACGTGTCTTTCAATGGCGGATTCATTGAACTAAAAGATAATTTTTCCACCAAGAATCATCATTGCGCACTGGATGAGATGGCAGCGAATCAAGTTGCCGAGTGAGGACTGCGATTCGCGAAATGACGAAAGACTGAGCATTTTCAATGCCGCTGCACTGTGATTTTTTGGTGTACTGCGCTGCTGAGTGGTGAGATGAAATTTTTTCAGGATCAGGTGAATTCCGTTTGTCTCGCCAGATTCAACAGGTTATACATTAGACAGGATTTTTCCGACTGTTTGGGACAGGCTTTCCACTTTTTCGATGGAGCAGCGAAATCCGCTCTTCCTGCTGATCGCCGCGCTGTGATCGAATCGTCTCAAGAGCCGCAGCCCATTGCTCCAGCCGACAAGGTAAAGCGCGATAATAATCAGTCATTGGACGCTTGGCACAGAGGACAGTCAGTAGAACCACTGCCTGAATGAACCGATTGCCTGAATTCGGCAAACACGCAAAAGAAATTGACGGAACTCAAATGTACAGAGTTGAAAGCGAAAGCTACCAGATCGCTTCGGAGCCGTTCTATGCTCCACAAAGCAATGAAATTGAAATTTTCGAGAGCGCCTACCGGAATCAGATTCCGGTATTGCTGAAAGGTCCGACCGGATGCGGAAAAAGCCGGTTCATGGAGCACATGGCCTGGCGCCTGCGGCGCACGCTGGTAACGGTGGCCTGCCACGATGACCTGACTGCGTCGGATCTGGTTGGACGGTATCTGATTGTCGGTGGCGAGACAAGATGGGTGGACGGCCCGCTGACTCAGGCGGTCAGAGCTGGCGGAATCTGCTACCTGGATGAGATTGTCGAGGCGCGCAAGGATACGACTGTTGTCATTCATCCCTTGGCCGATGACCGGCGCGTCCTGCCGATCGAGAAGACCGGCGAACTGCTGCGCGCTTCCGATGATTTCAACTTGACCATTTCTTACAATCCGGGCTACCAGAGCGTGCTCAAGGATCTGAAACAGAGCACCCGTCAGCGGTTTCTGTCGCTTGAATTCGATTATCCTGAAGCGGAGCTTGAGCAGGCGATCATTGTTCACGAATCAGGCATTGACCTGGCCACTGCAGATGTGCTGGTGCGCTTCGGGCGGATGACCCGCAATCTGAAAGGCAGCGGTCTGGAAGAGGGCGCGAGCACTCGATTGCTCATCCATGCCGCCAAATTGATGGCATTCGGTGTGGCGCCGCTGGATGCCTGCAATTCGTCAATCTCCCAGACCCTGACCGATGATCCGGAAATGCTGACTGCGATTCGGGAGATGGCCTCTTCGCTTTTCTAGGCGGGTCAGGCAGGCATGGCCGAACCAATCAAAACCAAGCTGCGCCTCATCGATCAACCGCTCGCTGAAACGGACATCGAGGAGCGCTTGAGGGATCTGCTCGGCGCGGTTCTGACCTCCCGCCGGACGGCGGCTGAACCGGCGCAGAAACTGTCAATGCTGGAACGCTCCCAGCAGGACTTCGCTCTGCACTGGACCGCAGTCATCGCCAAGTCCAATTCGGAGATGGCGTTCCAGTTCGCAAGTCATGTCTCGCAGGCATTCGCCTCACTTGACGCGGACGGCGTCACCCAGTGGATTATCAATGCGATGGACATCTACGATCGCGACGGTCTGTACCTCGGCAGCGCCGCGTTGCGCGGTGTCGATGATTTCGCCTCGAAGCTGGTGAAAAATCGACACTCCGTAAATTTTGAGGATGTCGCCACGATCATGAATAAATTCGTCATCGGCGTCTCGGGCCGAAACCTGGGGCTGGAAAAGGATGAGCGCGCCTGGACAGACACTGAAACGATCTTCCTGCCGCAATCGGTGCTGCAGTTCGAATCAAATCACAGGAACTTTGAGCTGTACAAGGCGATGGTAGGCTTTTTGCTGGCTCAGACGCGCCATGGAACCTTTCGCGTTGACTCGACCAGCGGCGTGCCCATTGTCTGCACCGAAATCGCCAGCTATAGAGACCCCGCCAGAGCGCTCCGTCTGTTCGAGGCGGTGGAGGAGGTTCGACTGCTTGCCCGCTTGGAACTGGAGCTGCCCGGTCTCGCGCGGCAGATGAAAGCCCTCAAGCAGGCGTCTTTGCCAGAACAGCATCTGCCGCGCGTTCTCCCGATGCTGAGAAGAGTTCAGAATGCTGAGGCCGATGTGTTCGAATCGCTGTCTCTGGTGAAGGAGCTGTATCGCGAGAGAATCGAGTTTCCCGATCCGGCGTGCTACCAGGGAGCGATTGATCTCGAAAAAGTCCGTCTGGTAGCCAAGCAGCGGGTTGAGACAGAGCGGCAGAAATTCCGAAGTGACCTTGCGATGCTGGCTGAAGGCATGCTGAACGACAGCGAGAATGACAGTGAGGGCATCCAGCGGGAATCCATCGAGGTTTCCTACGCGCAGGAATCGGACAAGGACGGTTCAGGCGACGGGGAACTGACGATCACAATAGATGGCGAACCGGTCGCCCTTTCCGAAGAGATGGCGCGCACCGCACAGAGCATCATTCAGGATTTCGGTGAGATTCCCGACGACTACCTGATTCCTGCAGGCAGCGGTTCATATGATGCTGCCAAAAAGACCGAGGACGACCGGGAGCAGGATCGAACTGATGCGGAGCCCGGAATTTTCTACGACGAATGGGACTATCGACGCGGTCATTACCGCAAGAACTGGTGTGTGCTGAAGGAGAGGGAAATGCATCCGGGCAATGCGCAGAGCGTGGCAGCCATTCTGGATAAGTATTTTCACCTGGTGCGCGATCTCAGAAAGTCGTTTGAGGCTCTCAGAGGTGAGGACCGCCTGCTTCGGCGGCAGAAAAATGGTGACGATATTGATATCGACGCGGTGGTGGAGAGCTACGTCGATGTTGTGAAGGGCGAGGAGCTCAGCGATCGGCTGTTCATCAAGTCCCGCAATCTTGAGCGCAATCTTGCCGTCATCTTCATGGTCGATGTCAGCGGCTCAACCAAAGGATGGATCAACGAGGCGGAGCGCGAGAGCCTGGTGCTGCTGAGCGAGGCATTGGAGACGCTGGGTGACCGCTATGCCATCTATGGATTTTCCGGCATGACGCGCAAGCGCTGCGAGGTCTATCGAGTCAAGACCTTCGATGAGCCGTACAGCGATTTGGTCAAGGCGAGGATCGCCGGCATGAAGCCGCAGGATTACACCCGGATGGGGGTGGTGATTCGGCACCTGTCGGAGAAGCTCAGGCAGATTGACGCCAGGACCCGCGTTCTGATCACGATTTCAGACGGCAAGCCCGATGACTATGACGGCTATCGAGGCGAGTACGGCATTGAAGACACCCGGCAGGCGCTGATGGAAGCCAAGCATGCCGGAATCCATCCATTCTGCGTGACAATCGACACCCATGCGCACGAGTATCTGCCTCACATGTACGGACACGTGAACTACACCGTAGTGAGCGATGTCCGCAAGCTGCCGCTGAAAGTGTCCGACATCTACCGCAAACTGACCACTTGAACCGTCTGGATGCGCATACCGATTTTATTGCAGCGCACTCAGCAGGCAAGTTGCTGTGATTTTCAGCCTTCAAGGTGCGTAAGTTTTCTAAACATATAGATTGACTAGACTGCATATATGTCTGATATATTTGATTTAGTGACAATCGGATTTTTATGGATAAATCATTGAAGTTATTGCCGTTAAATCGGAATCACCTCGAATTGACCTCGATAATCAGGTAAAATATCGACATCTCAGACATCAGAACAGCGATTCGGAGCGACAACTTGCCTGGAGGAGGGACATGGCTAGCGTAACCGGCATATCAACCGAGATCAAACCACCCAGTTTGGCGCTTCAGCCGGCGTCTTTGGACACCTGGTCCATGAAATATCGGCTGAAAACCCAGAGCGGCGAGAATGTCGATCAGACTGTGGAAGACACCTTTGTGCGAGTCGCCCGCGCGCTGGCCGGGGTGGAGGATGCCAGTGTGCGCAGCCAGCAGTACCGCAAATTTCTATGGGCCTTGAGAAATGGCGCCATTCCAGCCGGCCGAATCGTCTCCAACGCCGGCGCACAGGAGCACAAACCCTCCACGAGCACCATCAACTGCACTGTTTCCGGCACCATTCCGGACTCGATGCAGGGCATTCTGCATTCCGTCTATGAGGCGGGGCTCACGCTGAAAGCCGGCTGCGGAATCGGTTATGAGTTTTCCACGCTTCGGCCCAAAGGCGCTTTTGTAAGCGGCGCCGGCGCCAACACTTCCGGGCCGCTGTCGTTCATGGACATATTCGACGCGATGTGCTTCACCGTCTCCTCGGCGGGCGGCCGGCGCGGCGCGCAGATGGGTGTATTCAACATCTCTCACCCGGATGTTCTCGATTTCATTCGCGTGAAACGCGAGGATGGGCGGCTGCGGCAGTTCAATCTGTCGTGCCTGATCACCGATGAGTTTGTCAATGCAGTGAAGAACGATGCGCCTTGGGATCTTGTTTTTCCAGCCACCAGGCAGGAATTTGAAGAGGACAATGTGCCTGTCACCTGGAAGTTCTGGCCAGTGGACGAGAGTAACCGGGACTGGATCACTGACGATCATGGTCGTGTCGCGGTTCGAATTTACAAGACAGTTCCGGCCCGCGAAGTCTGGAATGCCATCATGGAGTCGAACTACGATTTCGCTGAACCGGGATTCGTCCTGATCGACCGCGTCAACGAGATGAACAACAACTGGTTCTGCGAGAACATCAGGGCCACCAATCCGTGCGGAGAGCAGCCTCTGCCGCCTTATGGCAGCTGTCTGCTCGGTTCTGTCAATCTGACGAAGTTTGTTGTGAATCCGTTCACCGATCAGGTGCATTTCGACTGGAAACGCTACCGGGAGGTTGTGGCGGTCTTCACTCGAATGCTGGATAACGTGGTGGAGATTCATGGTTTGCCGCTGGAGCGGCAGAAGAACGAGATTCTGCGAAAGCGTCGCCATGGCATGGGCTTCCTGGGACTGGGGTCCACATTGGCGATGATGAAGATTCGCTACGGCTCCAGTGAATCGGTTGAGTTCACTGAACGGGTCGCGGCGGAAATGGCGGTCACCGGCTGGCGCGTCGGCATCGCGCTGGCCAAGGAGAAGGGTGCGGCTCCGATATTCGAGGAGACTTTTGAGATCACGCCGGCCATGATGCATCAGCGTCCGGAAATGGAGAAGGATGGCATTCAGGTTGGAGATCATGTGAAAGGGAAAGTCCTGCTCTCGAAATACAGCCGCTACATGCAGCGGATGCCGAAGGAGATCACGGACCGAATCGCTGCCATGGGCGCGCGATTCACGCATCACAGCTCAATCGCTCCGACTGGCACGATCAGCCTGTCGCTGGGCAACAATGTGAGCAATGGAATCGAGCCGTCGTTTTCGCATGAATACTATCGAAATGTCATCAAGGAAGGGAAGAAGTCCAAAGAGCGGGTTCCGGTTTTCTCATACGAGCTGCTGCTGTATCGAGATTCGATCGACGCTTCCGCATCAATGGATGATCCAGAGTCTCTGCCGGATTATTTTGTGACCTCCAATGACGTTACGCCCCGCGAGCATGTTGCCATTCAGGCCGCCGCGCAGAAGTGGGTGGACTCGTCCATCTCGAAAACCGCGAATGTGCCGACGGATTACCCTTTTGACCAGTTCAAGGACATTTACCTTGAGGCATACGACAGCGGACTGAAGGGCTGCACAACCTTTCGCTACAACCCCGAAAATTTCCAAGGTGTTCTGGTTCGGAAAAAAGACAGTGAAGAGACTTTTTACACTTTCACACTGGAAGATGGCAGTGAGATAACCGTAAGAGGCGACGAAGAGATCGAATATGACGGCGAGATCCACAGTGCCGCGAATTTGTACGATGCTCTGAAGGAAGGATATTACGGAAAATTCTGAACACTTTTTTGAGAGACAATCCCCTTATTTTGGTTGACAGCCACCGACTCATCCTCAGCAGAGCATTTGAACTCTGGAAATTCTATGACCGTAAAAATCAGCAAACGAATCGTTGACTACAGTGTGGCAGCCACTGCCGAATCCGCGCCTGAGACCGCAGCTGCTGAACCTGAGGCTTTGCATTCCGACTTGCAATCCGGAGGGATTGTCGAGCCGAAAGTGAATGGCGCGCTGCCGATTAACATGATTGAGCGGCTCGCTCGGCCCACCACTCTTCAGGGCGCCACCTACAAGATCAAGAACCATCAGACGATTCATGCGCTGTATGTGACCATCACCGACATTGTGATCAATCCGGGCACACCATATTCGCGGCAGCGCCTTTATGAGATTTTCATCAATTCGAAGAACATGGATCATTTTCAGTGGATCGTCGCGCTGACCCGAATCATTTCAGCGGTCTTCAGAAAGGGCGGCGACAGCCTGTTCCTGGTGGAGGAGTTGCGGGCGGTGTTCGATCCCCGCGGCGGCTACCACCGGCCGGGCACCGGCGAGTGGGTGCCGTCACTGGTTGCGGAAATCGGTTCGGTGATTGAGGAGCACATGCGAAAGATTGGCATGATCGTCGATGAGCCGGTGCCGGAGCATGTTCAGCAGATCATGAGTGAGAAGCGTTCTGAATACGAAAGTCGAATCGGTGATGCGAACGGCAGTCTGCAGGGTGATTTCCCGCCGGGCTCCCAGCTTTGCAGAGTCTGCCATTTCTATGCGGTGATCATGATGGATGGATGCCTGACCTGCCTGAACTGCGGCGATTCCAAATGCTCGTAACCAGCTGAGCTGGTTCGAACCCTTCTCCAGTAAATTTTAGGGACCGCAGAAGTGCCACACCATTGCCAAACGGCAGGAGGAAACTCGTTTTAGAGAATCTGACAAAATGAACCTTGCACAAATGAAGAACTCAGTTGTCCATGCAGATTGCATAGAAACCATGAATTCTCTTCCAGAGCAGTCTGCTCAGCTCGTTTTTGCTGACCCGCCATTCAACCTGAACAAGAACTACAACTCATACAAAGACAACTTGCCGCTTGACGAATATCTGTCTTGGACAAGAGAGTGGATTGAAGCATCGTTGCGGATTTTGAAGGACGATGGCTCTTTACTGATCTACAACATACCGAGATTGCTGATTCATACCACTTCTATCCTGAATGAACTGGCGGTCTTTCGTCACTGGATTGCCTGGAACTCAACTGGAAAGCCGTTAGGCAAGACGCTGCAGCCCGCGCACTATGGAATCCTGTTCTATACAAAGACGAAAAATAACAAATTCTTTGACGTGCGAGCACCGCACAAGGAATGCCGGAAGTGTAAAGCTTTCCTGAAAGACTATGGTGGCAAGGAGCACTTGCGACACCCGTTTGGATACCAAATCAGTGATGTCTGGGACGATATTCACAGGATTCGGCATGCTTCGAAGCGGATCAATGATCATCCATGTCAGTTGCCTGTCCATCTGATTGAGCGTGCTATTCTGATGACTACCGATCCTGGAGATCTGGTAGTTGACCCATTCTGTGGTGGCGGTTCAGGCGCTGTGGCCGCAAAGCAGTTGGGGCGTGAATTTATCGGTGCAGAGATTGATCAGTATTATCAGGAGACTTCACAAGACAAACTGAACATTGCTGAACCCACCAAGTTTGGGGATGTTTTTGTCTCATTTCACTTACGTAAAATTGTTTCAATTCGTGATTGCGATATTCAGGAATGGATGCGATTGAACGATCTCGCAAGCTGACCTATGATGATTTAGCGGCGGGAATGAAGCTGTTTCTTAACTTTCCCGCGGTAGAAAAAGAGAGTTCGAACGACTTGATGGTTTAGCTGTGGCAAATCTTCCGTTTGACCCAGACTGACCTGCAGCACTTTCGAAGCCTGCAAAATACCTGAATGTTTCTCACTGGCAAATGAACGCAAGAGATGGTCTCTGCTCACATTTTTCGGCGAATCATCCAACCCATCTTTTACGCTGGCGATAAGAAAAAAGGGTTCATTGAGCCCTTTTTACAGAAAAGTGAGTGCGGTTCTTCCAAAGCATCAAAGCGCAATCAATACCACGCCCAGTTGTAACCGCCGACAGTAGCCTCCAGTTCACTTATGTCCAATTTTACGATTGGCGGAAGCACCAGATTCACAACCTCAGAGCTGTCTTCAAGAACATTCAGCTGGATATTTTCGGGGATGGGAATATCAAACTCTGATTGGATCGCACCTTTGGGATCATCCATCAGCAGTTGGCGAAATTCCGAATTCGAAACCGCTCGGTCAATGATTTGACTGCGAAGATCATCTGCACTTTGCATTTTGCTTCTCCTTTGCTCTGTGTGATGGTCCGCAATGTTGAATTGCGGTGATTTGGGCATGCTGCCGCTGTGTCACTGACACGGTCAGACACACGGGCAAACAATAACGTCCCTGTTCAAAGTCCATTGTAATTCAATATTCTGCGAAGTTGGCGGCAAAAGCGGTCAGTCACTCACCTCAAGTCCGGCCAGCTCAAACTCCCAGAACGGCTTTCCCTTGGGAACCGCATTCCTGAACGATAAATTGTCGCGGAAATCCCGCGCCTGTCTGGCCGGGATATTGATTGGAACGTAATCGATCTGATCACCGATAACGACACAGTCGTCAGAGCGCTCATCCGCCTCGGCGGGACAATCGTAGAGCATCACTCTGACCTGGATATCGGTGATATTCTTGTCTGAGGCATTGGATATTCGTCCGCCGTAATCCCAGCTGTCTCCATACGACAGACTGGCTTCCGTATCCGACAGCACAACCGACTCTCGGGAAATAGGAAACTTCTTTGATTCCGACTCCTCGAAGTTCAAGAAATACAACGCGGTGAGAACAACTCCAAGCGCGCCGAGCAGTCCGAAGCCGATCTTAGGTGAGTGATAGCTGACAAAAATCAGCGCGGCACAGACGATGGCGATGGCAACCCAATGCATTTCAGGAATTCAATGTGATTCAATCAAGAGTGAAGAATGTCATCAAACATTTTACAGGTTGCATGACTGGAATACGATTTTTGACAGCCGATTTGAGATTTAGTTCAATTCAGATTGATTCAGCAATAGGATGAGCGAACTGCGTCATTCGTCTGTCGTGCGATTCAGATGCCTGGACTGGAAGACAGGAATGATTCAGATCAAACGAAACTTCAGCCGCGCGTTTATACTTTGACTGACATTGAAACAGACAGAATGCCTGGAAGGTGGACATCATTGAAAGTTGATTGGCAGCACGGACTTGCAGACTTGGAACCGCCTCGTATTCAAAGCTCGCGCGAGCGATATGAATTCAACAAGCTTCGCAAGCGGCTGAGGCGCGAGGTCAGCAACGCGATCCGCGACTTTGACATGAATTCCGAAAACGACCGGATCATGGTCTGTCTGTCGGGCGGCAAGGATTCCTACACCATGCTTGACATTCTGATGGAACTGCAGCTGCGCGCCCCGGTGCGCTTCGATCTGACTGCGGTGAACCTGGATCAGAAGCAGCCTGATTTTCCAGAGCATGTTCTGCCGAACTATCTGGAATCACTTGGCATTCCCCACCGCATTCTGGAAGTGGACACGTACCGCGTCGTCAAGGATGTCATATCAGATGGCAAGACGATGTGCGGACTTTGCTCGCGCCTGAGGCGCGGCATTCTGTATGGTTTCGCCAAGGAGAATGGATTCAACAAGATCGCGCTCGGCCACCATCGCGAAGACATCGTTGAAACCCTGTTTCTGAACATGTTCCATGGTGGCACGCTGAAAGCCATGCCGCCGAAGCTGAAAAGTGACGACGGCGCGAATGTTGTCATCCGGCCCTTGGCTTACTGCCGCGAAACGGATATCGAGAAATATTCGAATCTGCGGAATTTCCCCATCATTCCCTGCAATCTGTGCGGTTCGCAGACCAATCTTGAGCGTGTGAAAATCAAAGCCATGCTGAAAGAGTGGCAGCGGCTGCACCCCGGACGGATGGAGACTATATTCCGCAGCATTCAGCATGTGTCACCCTCTCAGCTGGCTGACCGGAATCTGTTTGATTTCGCTTCGCTGGAGGCGGACCGGGAAGATGCCCCAGATTTCAGCCGCAGTGGCAGCTGATTTCATCCTGCAGGAATGAAGATGGCAGTCTCAGCGATGCATAGCGATGCGAATGAGTATCTGCAGGGGATGCTGGAGTACATCGGGGACTCTCCAACGCCTTTTCATGCTTCGGCAAACCTTTGCAGCCTGCTCGATGAGCATGGCTTCAGACGGCTTTCTGAAACAGAGGAGTGGCAGTTTGAGGAAGGAGACCGGTGCTATGTTACGCGAAACGACACTTCGCTCATTGCTTTTCGTTTCGGACAGAAGTCAATCATCGAGCATGGCATGCGGCTGATCGGCGCTCATGTTGACAGTCCCTGCCTGAAGCTGAATCCGAATTCAGTGATTGAGCGTCTCGGATACAGGATTGCGAATGTCGAGGTCTATGGCTCCGCTTTGCTTCGCACCTGGTTCGATCGCGACCTGTCGATTGCCGGCCGTATTTTTGTGCGCAGCGCTGACGGCTCGATTCACAGCGCCTTGCTTGACTATGTGCAGCCGATCGCAGTCATTCCAAGCATTGCAATCCATCTGCAAAGAGATGCGAATACCCGGCAGAAAATCGACAGTCAGGTGCACATCAATCCGGTGCTGCTGATTGATGAGGGGCTGGAGAGAGATTCCAGCAGCTCGCTGCCGAGGCAGCTCCTGAGCATTGCCGACGATTCGGATTTCACAGATGAGATACTCGGTTTCGATCTGCGCTTCTACGATGTGAATCCACCCGGCTTGATTGGAGCGCCGGTGGAGAGTGTGGACTCGACGGAGCAATGCCCGGAAGCTTGTCCTCAGTATCTGGCCAGTGCGCGCATTGACAATCTGTTGAGCTGCTATGCAGGAGCGCAGGCGCTGATTCATGCCAGTGAGGACAATTTCTGCATGCTGGTCGCAAGCGATCACGAGGAAGTCGGCAGTGTGTCGCAATCCGGCGCGCAGGGCAGGTTTCTGCAGCAGGTGCTTGAGCGCATCGGAGGGATGGAGCCGAGAGTCATCCGGCGTTCCGCACTGCTGTCCGCAGACGGCGCGCATGGACTGCACCCGAACTACGCGGATAAGCATGATGATCAGCACCGGCCGGTGCTGAATGAGGGGCCGGTCATCAAGGTGAATTCAAATCAGCGGTATGCTACAAGCGATGAGACTGAGGCGTTGATCAGAGGGATTTGCGCGGATCTGAACATTCCGGTGCAGACCTTCGTCTCGCGCAACGACATGCCCTGCGGAACCACGATCGGTCCGCTGGTTGCCTCGGAGATTGGTATCAGAACCGTCGATGTGGGTGTTGCGCAGTTTGCAATGCACTCGATCAGAGAGCTCGCCGGGTGCGCTGATGCGGTGTATTTCTCGGAATTGCTGAAAGCCTTCTATGATTCGAACACCGTTGCGTTCACTGATTAGTTCTCGCGGATTCAAGCTGAACGAATCATGCGCGGTTCAACTGAACAGCGATCTCTTTCAGTTGATTGAAGCCGTCGACGAGACGCGGTGAAGGCCGTCCCAGATGCGCCTCCGGAATCGTGAACACCTGTCTGTTTCTGACAAATCGGGTGTCCTGCCAGGCTGGGTTTCGGTAAACGACTTGCGGACGGTATTTGTCATGCTGGACCCCGCACCATGAGATCGCGATCGCATCCGGGTTGAGCTCCCGCACTTCCTCATCAGTCAGCGGCGTGCTTTTGACATCCCGCTCACCGATCGGATTGACGAGCCCGGCCGCTTCCATGAGGTCTTCCGTCCAGGACCGGCTGCCGGGAGCAATGACGGGTTTCGGCCACCACTGAATGATCAGGCTGGCTTTCGGAAACGCGCTGCCGACTGGCTTTATCTTCTGTTCCATATCCCGCACGCATCGCTCTGCTGCTTCCACTGCGCCCAACAGCTTGCCCACCTGAAAAATGTCGCGATAGACATCAGCGAGCCGAATCGGTTCCAAGACGAGATAGGGCAGACCAGCCGAATCCAACTCCTCAACCACTTTCTCATGGCCGGGAACAGTCAGAGACGCGAGAACCAGATCTGGACGAAGTTCTGCAACGCGCTCAACATCAATGTCGAGATCGCGGCCCACGCGCGGCAGCTTTGCGACGATGTCAGGCGGGTAGTCCGAATAGTCGTCGACACCGACCAGCTTGCCGGCACATCCGAGAAAGGAGACTATCTCAGTGTTCGAGCAGGTGAGGGATATGACACGCATAATTTGACGCTCAAGACTCTCAATCAGTGCGCAAACCCAGACATCAATTCGGGTTCACTGAGAGTTTCAGTCAGTATACCGCCTTCCAGCATGAAAAGATTTGGCACTCAGGCGCTTGAGCGGCGACACTGGCGCGTTGGCTGTGCTGGCTGAGCAAGCAGGTGAAATTCGGTTTGCGAGGCGCCAAAAATCAAGTTTCACCGCGGCTGGATTCATTATTATTACGCCATTGAAACTGTCAAGAAATGATTCTGGGCCTGAGGAGATTTTATCTGTGAGAACTCACTGTCGAGCGGTGGTGATCGGCGGCGGTGTCGTCGGTGCGAGTGTGCTCTACCATCTGGCCAAACTGGGCTGGGATGATGCGGTCCTGATCGAGAGGAAAGAACTGACTGCCGGTTCCACCTGGCATGCGGCGGGTGGATTTCATCCGCTCAACAATGATGTCAACATCTCCAGTCTGCAGACTTACACCATCAAGCTGTATGAGGAAATCCAGCGCGAAAGCGGCCAGGATATCAGCATGGTCAAGGGTGGCAGCATCATCCTCGCAGCCAATGCCGCGCGCTGGGAGTACCTGCAGTACATGCGCACAATTTTCATGACGATGGGCATTGAGCCGCAGTTGATTACCCCGTCTGAGATCAAGGAAATGTGTCCCTTGATGAAAGTGTCCGATCTGCACGGCGGAATGTGGGATCAGTATGAGGGATACCTGGACCCGCACGGCACCACCATGGCTTATGCCAAGTCCGCAGAGAAGCGCGGCGCGCAGATTGTGCTCAGAAATAGAGTGATTGAGCTCAATCCTCGCCCGGAAGGCGCATGGGACGTGGTGACCGAAAAGGGCACCATCGTTGCTGAGCATGTGGTCAACGCGGGCGGTCTTTGGGCCCGTAAAGTCGGACACATGGCCGGTGTCGATCTGCCAGTCAGTCCGATGCAGCATCACTATCTGGTGACTGAGCCAATTCCCGAAATTGTCGAACGCGAAGAACTATTTCCCTCAGTGCTGGATCTGGACGGTTTCACCTACATGCGTCCCGAGCGCAAAGGTCTGCTGCTCGGTGTCTATGAGCTTGATCCCAGGGTCTGGCACCTGGAAGGCGCGCCCTGGGATTATGGAATGGATCTGATTCCTGAGGAGCTTGACCGGATCGCACCGGAACTGCTCAAAGGCTTTGAGCGGTTTCCAATTCTGAACGAAACTGGTATCAAACGCTGGGTGAACGGCGCCTTCACCTTCACTCCGGACGGAAATCCTCTGGTAGGCCCGGTTCCCGGGCTAAGAAACTACTGGGTTGCCTGCGGCGTGATGGCTGGATTCAGTCAGGGCGGCGGTGTCGGCCTCTCGCTGGCGCAGTGGATGATTGAGGGAGAGCCGGAAGCGGATGTTTTTGGCATGGATGTCGCGCGCTACGGCGAATTTGCCAGCGAGGACGAGTATCTGTCAGACACGGTTCGACAGTTCTACGCCCGACGATTTGTGCTGACTTATCCCAATGAGGAACTTCCGGCGGGAAGACCGCTTCATCTTTCCCCGATCCATGACGAAATGACAAGTGCAGGCGCGCAGTTCGGATGTGTCTGGGGGCTTGAGGTGCCGCTGTATTTTGTTCCAGGCGATCCAGATTTTCTCGAAACCCCGACACTGAAACGCTCAAACGCATTTGAAACTGTCGGCAGGGAGGTAGCTGCTGTTCGATCAAAAATCGGACTCGTCGATATCACCGGATTTTCTCGCTATGAGGTGACCGGGCCCGGCAGTGAGGATTGGCTCAACACACTGCTGGCTTGCCGGCTGCCCAAAGTGGGCGGCATGCGGCTTGCGCCAATGCTGACCCCGAGCGGCCGACTGGCAGGTGATCTGACAGTGATGCGTCTGGCTGATGATCGGTTCTGGCTGATGGGTTCCTACTATCTGCAGGCATGGCATATGAGATGGTTCAATGATCATCAGCCCAGCCGCGGTGTAACAGTGAAGAATCTATGCAAGGAGTGGTCAGGCATTTCGATTGCGGGCCCTGATGCCAGATCGCTTCTGTCGCACATACTGCCCGAAGATCTGTCAAATTCCGCCTTTCCGTTCTTGAGCTGCCGGCGGATTGACATTGATGGGATTGCCGCGGTTGCGGCCCGCGTTTCTGTCACCGGAGAGCTGGGCTATGAAATCAATGTCGCTGCGAGTGATATGAGAAAACTGTATCGGCTGGTAATTGAGGCGGGCGTTGAGTTTGACCTGAGTCCGTTTGGATTCCGGGCGATGACCAGCATGCGACTGGAAAAAGGATACGGAGCCTGGTCCAGGGAGTTCACATCCGCGTATACGCCGAAAATGAGCGGTTTGGATCGGTTCATTGATTTCGACAAATCATGTTATATTGGCAAAGATGCGGCGCTTAGACAGCGCGATCGCACAGTTGAGCAAGTATTGAGGTTGCTGGAGATTGATACAGTCGATGCCGATGCGTCAGGTTTCGAACCCGTCTGGTTCGCAGGTGAGCGAGTGGGATTTGTGACATCTGGCGATTACGGGCACTGGGTGAAAAAGAGCCTGGCGCTGGCGTATGTTTCGAATGCCGTCTGCAATGAGTCGGAGGGATTTTCGGTCCATGTTGTCGGTGCGGAAAGGCCCGCCCGGCTCCTGAGCGATCCACCGCATGATGCCGCCGGTACGCGGCTGCGATCCTGATTGGCACGGAGGCTAATATGAAGAAAAAGAATCTTTTTCAGCGCGAGACTCTCTCGTGGGCGACTTATGATTGGGCCAACTCTGCATTCGCGACCACGGTCGTTGCTGGATTTTTTCCGATTTTCTTTCGCGAGTTCTGGTCAGTTGATGCAGACAGCACACTGACCACATTCAGACTTGGGGTTGCCTCATCAATCTCCAGTCTGATCATTGTGGTGCTCGCGCCGATCCTGGGCGCGATTTCCGACCGGGCCGGCATCAAGAAGAAGCTGCTCATGGTCTTTGCGTTTGTTGGCATTCTATCGACTTTTGGACTGTTTCTTGTCGGGCAGGGCATGTGGACGCTGGCCATCGTATTGTTTGTTGTCGCCTCGCTTGGATTTGCCGGCGGCAATGTGTTCTACGACGCTCTGCTGCTCAATGTCGCCCCGACGAGTGACCGCATCCACCAGGTGTCAGGGTTTGGATACGCACTGGGCTATCTGGGTGGCGGATTGCTGTTCGCAGTCAACGTATTCATGGTGCTCAATCCTGAGTTTTTCGGTCTGGCGAATGCCGGGGAAGCGGTCAGAGTCAGTTTTGTTACCGTCGCAGTTTGGTGGGCGGTTTTCTCCATACCGATCATGCTGTTTGTGAAGGAGACACCGGTGCCTGATCGGCAGGCCGGCAGCGCGGTAGTGATGGGGTTTCGCCAGCTCCGGGAGACGTTTCAGGACATCCGCACAAAGCGCTCGATTCTGCTGTTTCTTCTTGCGTACTGGTTTTATATCGACGGTGTCGACACAGTCTTTCGCATGTCGGTCGATTACGGCTTGGCGATCGGACTGAGCTCCAATGATCTGATCGCCGCGTTGCTGCTGGTGCAGTTTATTGCGTTTCCTGCAGCCCTGGCATTCGGCAAGCTGGGTCAGAAATTCGGCCCGAAACGCGGAATCTATATCGGCATATTTGTCTATATCGTTGCCACGGTATGGGCGTATTTCATCACCAGCGGCACTGAATTTTTCATTCTGGCGGCCATGATCGGGCTGGTAATCGGAGGGATTCAGGCCTTGAGCCGCTCCTTGCTTGGGCAGCTGATCCCACATCAGCAGGCCGGTGAGTACTACGGATTCTTCAATATGGTTGGGAAAGCCGCTGCGGTCATCGGCCCATTCCTGGTAGGCTGGTCTGCCGCCATGTTCGGAACCAGAAATTCAATTCTGTCTGTGATCGTGCTGCTGGTGCTGGGCGGAATATTCCTATGGTTCGTTCGAGTGCCCGAAGGAAACAACGGTGATTCAACTGCCTGATGGAAATTGAGTCAGGAAGGAGTGGGAAAGAGAATTATTGACTTGAGTTGCAACGCAAAGGAATTTTCTGGAAAATCTCAATCATACAAGCCTCTACATCACTCGCCACCAAGGTGCGGCCAGAACACTGTCTGTCAGCCAGTTCAATTCTGTTCCTGAGTGAAGAAGCAGACCTGCGCGGGAATTGCTTCGGTACTCGTCTCGAAACAATCGCAAATGCCTGATGTGTCCCAGACTCGGTCGATTGGTGGTCTTCACTTCGATTGGAAGCAACCTGTCTTTTGATTCGATAACGAAGTCAACTTCAGTGCCGCTGACCGTCCGCCAGTAAAACAAATCGGCGCGCTCAGACCTGGAATCCCGCCAGGCAACCAGATCATTCAAAACGAAATTTTCGAAGTGTGATCCAGTGGGGTTTGCATAACCGGCAATTCGAACAGCCAAACCGGTGTCGCTCCAGTACATCTTGGGTGACTTCACCAGCCTTTTGGTTCTGTTTACCGAATAAGCGGGCAGCCGAATCAGAAGATAAGACGTTTCCAACAGGTTCAGATACCGGTGCACAGTAGCCTGCGGCATGGAAACATCCCTTCCCAGTTCCGTCTGGTTGCACAACTGCCCCAACCGCAAACACACGGCGCGAATCAGACGATTGATATCTGGCAAAGAGGAGATCGTTGAAAGTGACTGCAAATCTCTTTCCAGATAGGTTCGCAAGTAACCGTCGAACCAGATATTGCGTTCAGTTTCATCAGTCAACCGGATTGCTGGAAAGGGAAATCCGCCTTGCTTCGCAAATGGAATCCAGTTGACAGGAGTCGCGGATTCATCACTCAATATCTCTATCCAATGCTTTTCATCGTTTGCCAGGAGATTTTCCCATACACCGCATTTGCCAAGACCTTGCTGCTCTCGACGGGTCATGGGCCATAGAGTGAGGTAACTTGCTCTGCCGGCCAGCGAATCGGGCGCTTTCTGCATAGACAGCAGATTTGCTGAAGCTGTCAGTAAAAACTGTCCTGCTTGACGGCTATGGTCTATTGCACGTTTCACAGGCAGCAGCAGACTGGGCTCCCGCTGAACTTCATCAAGTGTGATTAAGCGATGGCCACCCAGAAGTTCATCGGGGCTGTTCCGCGCTGAATCAAGCACATCGAAATCATCAAGTGTGAAGTACTGTCTTTCTTGTGACAGCAGTTGCTGCACCAGAGTGCTTTTTCCCACTTGGCGCGCCCCTGAAACAACGACAGCCGGCATGACACCCAAATGCTTGTCAAGCACCGCGGAAACAATTCGATTGAGATAATTATTCATACTCTGAATGATAATCATCTATAGCATGGATGATATTGATCGTAGATATGAATGAATATCATTCAGAATGTGAATGATGATTATCGAGAACATGAATAGATCATTCAATAAGCCTGAGGTTCGAATAGCTGTGGTTGAACCTGCCGAAATCTTGGTAAGGATGCAGGATTTGCAGGCTTTTACTGACGGAACCATCGACAGAGCGAGAACCGACCGATTTCTGAAATCCGGATTTGCCGATCAATTCAATGGATTCCTGCAGACTTTCTTGGCAATATTCTGCGGCAAATCCATTGCTTCGCGGATAATCTGATCGGCCTGGAAAAGCTAGTCAACCAGTAAAATCAGACTCATCAAAAAACGCAGGTTCGCTCCTGAGCGATACGCGTGTGTTTTTCCTGATTGTCAATTCCAATCCAGCTTCTGCCCAATCTTTTTGCGACGGCGGTTGTGGTGCCAGTACCGACGAATGGATCAATCACCAATCCTCCAGGCGGTGAGAACAAGCGGATCACCCGCTCAGCCAGCTGCTCCGGAAACTCAGCTTCATGCCGATCGTTCTTGCGAACCGAACCAACCTTCCAAACCCCGCGAGACCCCCATTCTGACCATTCCGCAGATGTGAGGCGATTCCGATCGTACTGGGTAATGCCTGGCTTCCAGAACACATAAATGTACTCAAACTCATCAACAGCCCGATATGAATTCGAGTGCCACCGACTGTTCGCCCAACATGGATCCTTATGCCAGACTCGTCGATCATACAGATACAGCCTCGCTTGTTCAGCCCATTCAACGATCAAATTGCCTGTCAGTTTTACCTTGGTTGCGCAAGACCGTCTACCGCCCCTGATATTGTTGTGCTCAAGCCGGCGTTGAATCGTCTGCTCGCTGCATCCAAGAATTTCCGCCAGCTGGTTCCGATTTGCGTCAGGTCTTTCAGCCAGAGCAGCCAAGACTTGCTCTCGCGTGACTCTCACTTTCTTCCCGCGCACATTGTCCGCTTGAATCCTTGGCATCTCAGGGTCGCTGAAGCAGAGAATGTCACCGATGTTCACAACCATGAAACCGCCGGGGCGAAGTATGGAATAGTGGCCTTTAATCACCTCTTCGATAAGAGTCATCCAATCTTCGAAGCGCAGATGTTTTTCGTATGACTTGCCGACAAAGTAGGGTGGCGACCAGAAACTCAAATCGACACTCTCCGGGGGCAAAGACCTCAGGCACGACCGAGCGTCGCCTGTGATGATGCGATTACTCCAGTCTGATTCGATCATCGAGCCTTGCCGAGTACGGACTGCGGGCCGCGAGGTATTCAATGACAGAATCGACCAATGTCGAAACATAATCGTACGCATCGATAGCGTTGCTCGCGAGCAGTGTGTATCCGTCTCCGCCGCCGCGCAGAAAGTCGTGTGCGGTAACCCCGTAAACACTGTCTGGATCGATCGGCGCCCATTGCCCATCCTGCATGACATCTGCACTGATGATTCGCTCACCGGGCGCTCTCGACATTGTGTAGCTGAATCGAAGCCCTGCGATCTGCGGGAACCGGCCGCGGGCTTCCTCAACCGCGCTGACCCCATTTTCCAGCGTGGCTAGTATGTCCGCACCCGTGAGTTTGAATCTCGAGAGCACATTCTGGAACGGCAGCATGGTCATCAGCTCGCCCATCGTTATCGGACCTTGATCAATCGAAGCGCGCATCCCGCCGCCGTTCGTTATAGCGATCTGCACACCGTACTGTTTCATGTGCTCAAGCATCGCTTCCGCCACGAGAACGCCGACTTCACAAGACTGTGTCCGGCAGTTTTCCTGCGTGCCGTCGATTTCAGTCGCCGCTTCGCCAACCACCTGACTGAGAAGCTCATCCAGCGGACCTGCCAGCTCGGCAATCCTTGCCTTGATCGACTCATCTTCCGGAATGGAGCTGTCCATCAGAATCGACTCACCGACAGCGGCAGTGACGACCCCCTGATCGTTGAAGGTCATATCCAGTCGCCCGAGATACTTTCCATAGGCGTAAGCATGAGCGATTGCCGTTTTTCCGCCATTCGGTGTCTCAACCCAAGTCGGATAAGGTCCGTCGGCAGATTCCGAGATGTTTGACAGATAGGTGTTGGAATGACCGCCGACAATCAGGTCGATGCCATCAACCGCTGCGGCAATTTTCAGATCGACCGAATATCCAGAATGCGAAAGAACGATGATTCGATCAATTCCATCAGCATTCAATTTCTCGATTTCATTGCGAATCGCCTCAGCGCCATCAGAAAATTTGATGTTCCTGCCCGGCGAGGATATTTCGTGAGTGTGATCAGGCAGCACGCCGATCAGTCCGTATCTGTAGCCGCCGCGTTCAATGACTGTCGAAGGCATCACTGCATTCGACAGCGACGGTTCAGCTGACACATCAGCGTTGGCCATCAGAACTGGAAAGTTGACCGAGTCCATGAAGGTGCGAAGCGCCTCCGGACCGTCGTCAAATTCATGATTGCCAACCGCCATGGCGTCATACCCGACCGCATTCATCAACTCGGCAGTCGCCTGACCCTTGTACATGGTGTAGAACAGAGAGCCCTGAAACTGATCTCCGGCATCCAGAAGCAGAGAGTGGGGCGCTTCCTGCCGCTGTTGCTGAATCGCGGCAGCCAGGCGCGCATAGCCGCCCAAGCACTCACCAGCCGCGTTGTCTTCAGGCGGGCAGGTGTTGTCAAACTGGTTGATGGGTTCGATCCGAGAGTGCAGATCATTGGTATGCAAGATAGTTATTGTTTCGGCATGGACAAAAGCTGCGAAGCACAGCGCCATCACCGAAACAGCCAGAGCAGTTCTGTATTTCATCAAGCAATCTCCTGCTGAAAAGTCCATTTGAGGAATATTATCGGCAATCCGCCAAGTGCTGGCGAGACTGTTTGAACGCGCATGGGCAATCGTCTGCGACATATGCCTGTCAAAGCGGAGGCCCGAAAGTCAAGAGTTTGATTCCGGCTTGCGGAATCTGCCGAAGGAACGAAAGAATCTATTGAATCAGCGCGCTGAGATCAGCGACAGCCGATCCAAGACGAAAATCGCAGAACGAAAAGGTTGAAAGAATGAAGCGGCCTGCTATTCGCAGTCCGGCTCTTCGTCTTCTACTGCGGCAATTTCCGGGTCTGTCAGTACAACTACTGCAGTCTGCCCTGACTCCGCACTGGTCTCTGCAGTGACAGCAGCTTCGCTTGCTGCGTGATCAGAATTGGCATCCCCGAAAGCAGGGCTTGCGAGGCATGCCAGCAGGAAGGCGGCGATGAATTGATTGGTTACTTTCTGCACCATTTGTTGATTTCCTTGCTTTCAGGTGATAATACCCTATTTGACGCAATAAAATGCAATTTGTTCCATGTTTTCGCGTGTATGGCAGGCGGTTTTTCGCCGCGGGTCGCCTGAACTGGCTTTCCATCACCTGAATCTGCTTCCAGCAGTTTCATCGGAAATATTCTGGATAAAATGCCGCCTCTTTTTTCGATAAACTTTCTTTCGCTGAAATCCATTTCTCACACCTGTAGTTCATCTGCTTTGATTCAGGAATTTTCAATATGACCCAGAGAGCGCGCCGCCGCCAGAAGCAGCCGAAAGCCGTTGCGCAGCGTGTGGAGCAGCTTCCATTGCGGCCGGTATCCAATCGCTTTCCTCCGATCTGCGCCATCTCAGATGATGAGGTGGAGTTCATCCATCAATCTTCGCTGAAAGTGCTGGAGCAGGTGGGCATCGAGATCATGTCTCCCGAGGGCCGCAGGCTGCTGATCGAAAATGGAGCGAAGGCTCTGACCGGCGGGGACGTTGTCTTCATCGAGCGGGGTCTGGTCGAGGAGTGTCTGAGGACCGTGCGTCCGATATTCCCGCTTCACGCGAGGAATCCGATTCATGATTTTGAAGTCGGCTCGGATCGCATTCTGTTCGGGACGGTGGGCAGTGCGCCGCATGCCTCAGATCTCGATGACGGAAGGCGGACCGGCAATCAGAGAGACTACCGCAATTTCCTGCGGCTCACCCAGCAGCTGAACATCGTGCACTTCGTCAGCGGCTATCCAGTGGAAGCGGTTGACATTCATCCGTCCATCCGTCATCTGGAGTGCCTGCGCGACTGCGCGCTGCTCAGCGATAAGGTTTTTCACGCCTACTCACTGGGCCGGCAGCGCAATCTGGATGCGATTGAGATCACCAGAATCGCCAGGCAGCTGAGTGACGAGCAGCTGCTTCAGGAGCCCAGCCTGATAACAGTGATCAACTCAAACTCACCGCTGCGGCTGGATGCCAACATGGTTACGGGAATAATCGAGATGTCTCGGCACAACCAGGTCGTCATCCTGACTCCGTTCACCCTCAGCGGCGCCATGGCGCCGGTCACGCTTGCCGGTGCAGTCACTCAGCAGAATGCCGAGGTGCTTGCGGGCCTGGTGATATCGCAGCTGACCCGTCCGGGTGCGCCATTCGTCTATGGCGGCTTCACCTCAAACGTCGACATGCGCTCCGGCGCGCCCGCATTCGGAACGCCTGAGTATATGAAAGCGGCTCTGATCAGCGGTCAGATGGCCCGCCGCTATCGCCTGCCGTTCCGCTCATCGAATACCAATGCCTCCAATGCGGTGGACGCGCAGTCCGCCTATGAATCGGTCTTCTCTCTTTGGGGGGCTGTCAACGGTCATGCTCACATCCTCCTGCATGCCGCGGGCTGGATGGAAGGAGGGCTGACGGCGTCGTTCGAGAAGTTTGTGATGGATGCGGACTTGCTGCAGATGGTCTCAGAGTACCTGATGCCGATCGCCATCAATGATGAGGAGTGCGGAATCGAGGCAATGGCGCAAGCCGGACATGGCGGCCACTTTTTCGGCACCGAGCACACTCAGCGACGCTACCGGAATGCGTTCTATACACCGCTGCTGTCGGACTGGCGAAACTTCGAGACCTGGAGCGAAGCCGGATCGCCGCAGACGATGCAGCACGCAAACCGTCTCTACAAGCAGCTGCTTGCGGAATACGAGCCGCCGCCGATCGATCCGGCGGTCAGAGAGGAATTGGATGAATTCGTTGACCGGCGCATCCGCGAGGGCGGAGTCGCCACCGATTTTTGAAGTCGATTCGCAGCGAAAGAGCCTGCAAGCCTTTCTATTCGTCGAAAGCCTCAGCCAGTTCGGTCCGCACCAGCTGCTTGCCCATGTTCTGTGAGTGGAGCAGTTTCAGAAACGCTTTCGGCATGCTCTCGATCCCGTCCATGAAGTCGGTTCTGAATCTCAGCTCACCGCTGCGGGCGCTCGCGGCCAATGATTTTCGAGCCGTGTCGTACATGTCGAGAAAATCAAACACCAGAAATCCTCGGACTTCCGCTCGATTGACCAGAATCTGCCTCAGGAACCGCTCACCCATGTCAGGCTCTTCAAAACGGCTGGCCAGACTGATGGTTCCGACAATGATGACTCTGGCCCTCATGGCAAGATTCTGCATCGCGGCATCGTGAATCGGTCCGGCGGTGTTGTCGTAGTAGATGTCGATGCCATTCGGACAAGCCTCGCTGATCGCCGCGACCAAATCTTTTGATGTCCGGTAGTTCACACCGGCATCGTAGCCGAGACTCGCGCACCAGTCCAACTTGGCCTGGGTGCTGGCGACTGCGACAGCGCGGCAGCCATGCGCTTTCGCAAGCTGCCCGACAATTTGCCCGACTGCGCCGGATGCCGCTGATACGAGCACCGTCTCGCCGGGTTTCGGTCTGCCGATTTCGTTCAATGCAATCCAGGCGGTCATGCCCGGCATGCCCAGATAGCTCAGCCATGCGTGCGGCGGGCCGATTTGCGGATCAACTCGGGTGAGACCGTCGGTGTCAAGCGCGGCGTATTCCTGCCAGCCGAAATTGATGGTCTCCAGCAAATCACCTTCGGACCAGTCGGAGTGATTTGACTGAACGACCCTTGCTACCGCGCCGCCGCACATGACCTCACCGATGTCGACACCTTTCGCGTAGCCCTTTTTCGGACTGATCCGGCCTCTCATATAGGGATCGACTGAAAGATACACCGCCTGCGCCAAGACTTGATTCCTGGCGGGTTTCGGGATGGCAGACTGCGCCAGGCGCCAGTTGCTTTCCACCGGCATTCCTTCCGGGAAAGAATCAAGTATCCACTGTCTGTTGAGTTTGCTCATAAACGAATTCTGCGGCTGACTGTTGAGTCGAAGGAAATAAAGACTGAAATCCGGTTCGAAACGAATTCAAATCTGCTTCGCCGCGCCGCGGTTCAACGGCCTGTGCGACGCTGCAAGATTGTAGCATTGAACAACTCACTGACACTGCCGCATGTCGGCCATTCCATGAGTCGATCAAACACTTCCATTGTGAAACCGGAACTGGCGATGAATTTTTCGGCAAGCTGAGTCCTGGTGATTGGATTCTGTGGAGCCCCGAGCGGGTATGCGCAGGTTGTTTCAAGAATCTCCGGGCCCAAGTTGATCCGCAATCGGTCAGGCTGTGCCGGGTCCACAATCAGATTCGGGTTTTCAGCAGGACGCGTATGAACCTCAATCAGTGGCATGATCTGCATGACTCGCGGGTCTTTCCAGAATTGCGAGGTCAGGTCATTCAAGTTCAAATCGCCGTCCGCAAGCGCTTTGGCGATGCACGCTGGCAGCGAGAAGAGCGCCTCTTCTCGGATTTTCGGATTGTCGAATGGGAGAATGCTTCTGTGGAAGTCGGGCAGCGTCGCCTCTATCGAAGTGATCTTTTCCAGACGATCGGAAACCTTGGGCCGAAGCTCCACCGCAGCGCTCATCAGTCGGTGGGTGTAGGAGCAGGATGGCCAGGGTTTGAGCGCGATTCCATATTCGAGCAGTGCCCACGGTGCGCCGAAGCTCTTGAAGCGAAAGCCACCATTGGCAAAAAGCCCGGCGAAGCCTCTTTCGCTCTCGATGATGTCTGCGTTTGCGGTCAGTCCGGCCCTGGCCAGAAGGGCCGCTTCCACCCCTGCTCTGGCAGCGAAACCAGCCTGCAGTGGTTTGACATTGGTGCCAAACTGCAATGTGAATCCCGAAGCCTGGGAAGTTGCGATGGAAAGCGCATTGGCAGTCGACTGAACGTCGAGTCCAAGCAGTTTGGAAACTGCCGCCGCCGCGCCGATTGATCCAATCGTCGCAGTGGTATGAAATCCTCGGTTGTAGTGATCCAGAGTGGCCGCCTCTCCCAGTCGGGCGATCAATTCGAAACCAACTGCGTAAGCAGTGAGCAGCTGCTGTCCCGAAACCGGCGCGTTCTGTGCCGCCGCGAGCAGTGCGGGCAGCAGAACAACAGTGGGGTGGGTGTTCGCGGCGCCTTCCCAGTCATCGAAATCGTAAGAATGCCCGGCCACGGCGTTGGCCAGAGCCGCAAGACTCGGCGAGGTCCTCTGATCTGAACCGAAGATCGGTGTGCCGCCCTGACCGTCAGCGAACAGCCCATCGGCAGTTCTGACAGCAACCTCACTGTCAGCTCCAGCCAGAATGACACCGATGCAGTCGACGACCGCCCACCTTGCGGCATCTGCCAGTTCCGGCCTCGGTTGGGCTGAAACAGCGAATTCAGCGAATCGCATAGTCAACAGAATTCCCACCTATAATTTGCTCAGCAAGCATGTCCAGCCGGTCCAAAATCGGAAAACAGATTTTCCCGCTCAACGGCGAGCCATATTTTGTATAAATCACCGCGCAGATTCACCCCTTTATCCAGTCATTTTTCAATTGATGGACGCATTTGATGAATTTTGTCATTCCAAATTTTGAGAGACCGTCAGTTGCCGTACGCGGCGAGCGCGCGCGGTTTCCAGTGCGCAGAATATATCTTGTAGGCAGAAACTACGCAGAGCATGCGCGCGAAATGGGGCACGATCCGAATCGCGAGACACCATTCTTTTTCCAGAAACCTGCGGACGCCATCCTGCCATCCGGCAGTGTCTTTCCCTATCCGCCGCTTTCCACCAATGTTCATCACGAGATCGAGCAGGTCGTCGCGTTGCGCTCCGGTGTGCGGCATATTGAGGTCGATGACGCTCTGGAGCACGTTTATGGCTATGCGGTTGGAATTGACATCACCCGGCGCGATCTGCAGCAGCAGATGAAAAAGCAGGGCCGGCCGTGGGAGATCGGCAAGTCATTCGACTGCTCGGCGCCGATCAGCGAGATTGTCCCGGCATCGGTCTGCGGACATCCCGAGCAGGGCCGTGTGTGGCTTGAGGTCAATGGCGAACTGCGCCAGGAAGGGGATTTGAATCAGTTGATCTGGTCGGTGCCCGAAATCATCGCCGCGCTCTCAACACAGTTCCGCCTGACAGGGGGTGATCTGATATTCACAGGCACACCGGCCGGAGTCGGACCGATCCAGACTGGTGATCGATTGACAGGCGGAGTCGATGGAATCTCGGACATTGAAATTGTCGTGCGATGAAATTGTGAAGTTCCAACAGCCGATAATTGTGATATAAACCTAATCAGCAATTTTCAGACAGAAGGCATACTTTCTTGTCAGATTCAGTTTAACAATGCGAAATAAACACAGCCTGTCAATTCTTAAGGTTGTGAAATCATCAATCAAGTTTAGTGGAGTGAAAAGCAATGAATCCAAAATACCGACTTGAACAAGACTATAGAGCAGGCAGGATCACCCGTCGGGAGTTCCTGCAGCGGTCTGCGCTGGCTGGCGCGGCTGTTGCGGTGCCAGGAGCCCTGATGTCGGGAGCCGCGCATGCCGAAAGGAAGCACGGTGGTATTCTCAGACTGGGAATGGGCGGTGGTTCTACCACCGATACGATTGATCCTGGAACGCATACCGACGCAGTTGGAATCACCATCGAGCGCGCCATGCGCAACTATCTGACTGAAGTCGCGCCGGACGGTTCGCTGATCGGCGAAATAGCGACAAGCTGGGAGTCCAAGCCCGGCGCTGCCGAATGGACCTTCGAACTGCGTCAGGGCGTCGAGTTTCACGATGGCCAGTCTCTGACTGCGAACGATATCATTTATTCGATCAATCATCACATCCGCGAAGGCTCGACATCTGCGGTTGCCGGACAGATGGGCAAGATTGCAGAAATGAGAGCCGATGGCGATCATGTGCTTCACATCACATTGTCAGAAGGAAATGCGGACTTCCCGTGGCTGGTCAGTGACTACCACGTCTCGATTTTCCCAGAGAATGGCGGCTGGGAAGCGGGCATTGGTTCCGGACCTTTCTCTCTAGTCAAGTATGATCCTGGGGTAAGAGCGGAACTGACGCGCAACAACAACTATTTCAAGGGCGATCGACCCTATTTTGATGGCTTGGAAGTTACAGTGGTTGCTGATGCTGCAGCACGAGACAATGCACTGAAGACCGGGCAGGTTGATGCAACAAACCGGGTGAGCCAGAGAACCGCGCATCTGCTGGACCGGGCGGCAGGCGTGTCAGTTCACAAGATCATCGGCACCAAGCACTATACCGTGCCGATGCTGACCAACGTGCCGCCATTTGACAATGTCAAGGTGCGTCAGGCATTGCGGCTGGCTGTCGATCGGGAAGCTTTGCTGAAAACCGTTCTCGGCGGAAACGGCCAGGTGGGCAACGACCTTCCAATCGGCCGAAACCAGGAGTTCTACAACACCGAACTGCCGCAGCGCGAATATGACCCGGATCAGGCGGCATTCCTGCTGAAGGAAGCCGGCATGTCCGGACTCTCAATTGAGCTGTCAGCAGCTGATGCGGCATTCGACGGCGCAATCGACGCGGCCGTTCTGTATGCGGAACACGCCAAGGCGGCAGGCATCAACATCAATGTCGTCCGCGAGTCCAATGATGGATACTGGTCGAATGTCTGGCAGCAGAAGCCGTGGTGCATGTGCTACTGGTCCGGCCGGCCGACTCAGGACTGGATGTGGACGATCGCCTACGAGGCAGGCGGTGCCTGGAACGACAACAACTGGATCAACGAGAGTTTCCAGAGCTTGCTGAAGCAGGCCCGAGTCGAGGTTGACCAGTCCAAGCGCAAGGACATGTATTGGGAAATGCAGCGTCTGCATTGGGAGGAAGGCGGCACGGTGGTGCCGCTGTTCGCAGCGGATCTGATGGGCGTTTCAGACAAGATCCTGCTGCCCGATGTCATCGGCTCTGACTGGGAGCTGGACGGCCAGCGCGCCGGTGAACGCTGGAGTTTCGCATAACTCAGACAAGAATGAAGTAGATCGCAGGAAGAACTCGACCGACAAGATTGAACGATGGGTCTGACGAGGCTTATATTCAATCGCTGTGTATTCGGGCTGATCACACTTCTTGCGATTACCCTACTCATATCTCTCGCACTAGAGGCGCTGCCCGGCGATTTCGCCGAGCAGCGCCTCGGGCAGTCTGCAACTCCGGAAACGATCGCGGCCATTCGCGAGCAGCTCGGGCTGAACAAGCCTGTGCTCATTCGCTATGTTGAGTGGCTCGGCAATTTCCTGCAGGGCGACATGGGCATCTCGCTGTCCAATTCCCGCCCGGTCTCCGAATTGCTGGCCACGCGCCTTGGCAACACCCTGTTTCTGGCGGTCTCTTCAGCGATCGTTGCAGTGCCTCTCGCGCTGCTGCTGGGGATCATTGCGGCCCTGTACCGGGAGTCACTGCTCGACAAGCTGATTTCCACAACAACTCTGGCGGCCATCTCGCTGCCCGAGTTTTTCATCGGCTACATTCTGGTTGCTCTGTTCGCGGTGAACTGGCAATGGTTTCCCGCCATCTCGAGCATTTCAGACTCGATGAGCCTGGGCGAGAAGATCTATGCGTCACTGCTGCCGATCGCCACGCTGACCTTTGTGATTGTCGCGCACATGATGCGCATGACACGGGCGGCGATCATCAATCTGATGCAGAGCCCCTTCATCGAGATGGCGAATCTGAAAGGGCTGAAGCGGTCCCGCATCATCGTCAAGCACGCGCTGCCGAATGCGCTGTCGCCCATCATCAATGTGATTGTTCTGAATCTGGCTTACCTGGTCGTGGGCGTGGTGGTTGTCGAGGTTGTGTTCATCTACCCGGGCCTGGGACTGATGATGATCGACTCCGTCACCTCTCGGGACCTGCCAATCGTTCAAGCCTGTATTCTGATATTCGGCGCGACGTACATCACCCTCAACATGCTGGCTGACATTCTGGCCATCATCAGCAATCCCAGAATGCGGCATCCGCGTTAGGCGGGAAGGATGAGACGGTTCTGGATTTCATTCAAGCGCGCGGGTCTGCCGGCCCATATCGGCGTTGCCATCATCTGCATCTTTCTGTTTGCCGCGGCTTTCGCGCCGTGGCTCGCGCCTTACGGCGAAAGCGAGGTCGTTGATCCCATCCCCTGGGCAACGCCGGAAGAGAGCGGCACGCTGCTCGGTCTGGACCAGTTGGGCCGCGATCTCTATACGCGTGTTCTGTACGGCGCCAGGAACACCATCGCGCTGGCATTGGGCATCACGATTCTGGCCTTCTTCATGGGAATGGTTGCGGGCTTTTTCGCCGCGGTCGTCGGCCGCTGGGTTGATCATCTGCTCAGTCGATGCGTCGACATCATCATGGCGTTCCCCACACTTTTCTTCGCGCTGATCGCCCTGTCGATTTTCGGCACCTCGATTCCGGTCATGGTGTTTGTCATTGCGACACTGGACGCGACGCGCGTCTATAGAATTTCGCGCGCCCTAGCGATGGACATCAATGTCATGGAGTATGTCGAGGTTGCCCGGCTGCGCGGCGAGGGGCTGTGGTGGATCATGCGCCGCGAAGTTCTGCCGAACACGCTGACGCCGCTGCTGGCTGAATTCGGACTGCGGTTCTGTTTCGTTTTTCTGTTCATCAGCTCGCTGAGCTTTCTTGGCATCGGAATCCAGCCGCCGGCCGCGGACTGGGGCGCCATGGTGCGCGAGAACGGTGTCGCGATCACCTATGGAATTTTCACACCGCTGGTGCCGGCGGCTGCGATCGCGGTGCTGACGATCGCGGTCAATCTGGTGGTGGACTGGTTCTTGAGAAAAACCGCAGGTCTGCGGGAAGAGTACTGATGTCGCCGGGTATCGACAGATGCTTCGCTTCAGGCTGACGGGAGAAGACGAATTCAACCATGGGTGAGAGACTGCTGACAGTCAAGAATCTGCAGATCGAGGGGTTTGCGGACGAGGCGTGGAAACCCATTGTCAATGGCATCGATCTGCACCTTGACCGAGGCGAGGTGCTGGGATTGATCGGTGAGTCCGGCGCAGGCAAATCGACCATCGGCATCGCGACCATGGGCTACGCGCGCCCGGGCTGCAGAATCGCCGGCGGCACGATCGAATTTGACGGCATTCAAATCCTGAATCAAACCCCGGAGCAGATCAGGAATGTCCGCGGGGACCGAATTTCTTATGTGGCGCAAAGCGCCGCGGCGTCGTTCAATCCGGCGCATACACTGATTGAGCAGTACACCGAGACTCCGGTTCAGCATGGGGTGCTCAAGTATCAGCAGGCTGCCAAGAACGCTCGGATTATCTATGCGCGGCTGGAGCTGCCGGACCCGGACAATATCGGCAACCGCTATCCGCATCAGGTCTCCGGCGGCCAGCTGCAGCGCGCGATGGTGGCGATGGCAATGTCGTGCGAGCCTGACATGATCGTGTTCGACGAGCCGACGACCGCGCTTGATGTCACAACTCAGATCGAGGTTCTGGCCGCGATCAAGGATGTTGTCACACAGTTCAATACCGCCGCGATCTATATCACTCATGATTTAGCGGTTGTTGTTCAATTGGCCGATCGCATCATGGTGCTTCGCTACGGTGATCTGGTTGAGGAGTCAGGCACCCGCGAGATGCTCGAGAATCCCAAAGAGCAGTACACGCGCGATCTGCTGGCGGTCCGCACCTTCACCAAGAATCCCGATGCTGCAGATGCGGATGAGCACTCTCTGATCGAGGTCAGCGATCTGCATGCCGCCTATGGCGGCGGGGTGAAAGTGCTCGAGGACATCAATCTTTCGATTGAGCGCTGCCGCACTGTCGCGGTGGTTGGCGAGTCGGGAAGCGGCAAGAGCACTCTGGCCAGGGCAATCACCGGATTGCTGCCGCCCATGCAGGGAGGCGTCAGGTATCAGGGCAGTGAGTTGCCGGCATCCTACAAGGACCGCTCCAAGGATCAGCTGAGACAGATTCAGATGATCTACCAGATGCCTGATGTCGCGCTGAATCCCAGACAGAAAGTGCGCGAGGTGATCGGCCGTCCGCTCGGATTCTACTTTGGTTTGGATGGCGGTGAGCGCGATCGGCGCGTCAAGGAACTGCTGGAGATGATCGAATTGCCGACGAACTACATCGATCGTTTCTCACCGGAACTGTCCGGCGGGCAGAAGCAGCGCGTGTGCATCGCCAGAGCGCTGGCGGCTGAACCGGTGGTGATCATCTGCGACGAAGTGACCTCGGCGCTTGACCAGCTGGTTGCTGAAGAGATTCTGAAGCTGCTGGACCGGCTGCAGAAGGATCTCAAGATGACGTATCTGTTCATCACCCATGATCTCGCGACGGTCAAGGCCATTGCGGACGAGATAGTCGTCATGCTGCAGGGGCGAATCGTCGAGCACGGGCCGAAGGATGAGGTGCTGACACCGCCGCATCACGAGTATACTGAACTGTTGCTGAGTTCAGTTCCCGAAATGGATCCGGACTGGCTTGACAGCCTGCTTGCGAGAAGAGCCGCGGCAATCGCATGAATTTCAAGCGCTTGAAGTCCCGCTTTGCAGCCTGCAATCGACACCGATTTAGAGAAGAGAGCAAAATGGCACATTGCTGGTAGATCATGGCGATCCTGATTGCCAAGCGACTTCTGATGATGCTGCTGACGATGTTCGCAGTGTCCCTCATTCTGTTCCTGCTGCTGGAGATCGATGTCGAGACTATCGCGATCAAGGTGCTGGGGCAGTTCAGCACCGAGGATCAGCGGCAGATCTGGCTGGAGAGGAACGGCTACTTCGAACCGGTCTACAAACGCTACGTGATCTGGCTGGGCAATTTCATAACAGGAGATTTCGGCACATCAACCATCTACAAGATACCGGTTGCCGATGTCCTTTGGCCGCGGCTTTGGAACACCACCATTCTGGCATTCTGGGTGTTCGTCTTCCTGGTGCCGGTCTCACTGGTGCTCGGAATTCTGTCCGGCATGCGAGAAGGCTCAAAGCTGGATCGGACGATTTCCGTAGTCAGCATTCTGACAACTTCGGTTCCCGAGTTTGCCAGCACTGTATTCTTCTCCGGCCTTTTCGTTTTTTCCCTGCAGTGGCTGCCCGGAACCAGCAGCATGTTCGACGGCTTCGACTGGAAGCAGCTGGTTCTGCCCGTTCTGGTCCTGCTGGTCTATGACTTCGGCTACGTCACCCGAATGACACGCGCCTCGATGGCCGAGGTCATGACAACCCATTATGTGCGCACCGCAGTGCTGAAGGGGCTGCCCTATCGGCAGGTCATTCTGAAGCACGCGCTCAGAAACGCATTGATCGCCCCGTTCACAGTGCTGATGCTGCAGATCAACTGGCTTCTTTCCGGTGTCATTGTGGTGGAGTTCTTCTACGCCTACAAGGGTTTCGGGGCGCTGCTGCTGGAAGCCGCACTGCGACAGGATATCTATCTGATTGAAGCCTGCACCATGGTGGCTGTGTTCGTTGTGGTGCTGACTCAGGTTTTCTCGGATATCGCGTACACACTGCTGAATCCAAGAATCAGATTCAACTGATCTGGCATTGAGTTATGGCGGAAGCAACAGCAAATTCAGTAACTGAGCCCAAGAATCCGGTTGGCGGCGTACGCCGGATCATCACAGCGATCGGGCTCCTGCGCGAGAGTCCGGCCGGGCTGATCGGCGCCATCCTGGTGGCATTCTGGGTGCTGGTGGCGATATTCGCTCCACTCATCTCACCCTTCGAACCCAACGCGACTTTGGTTCCATTCATGAAGCCCGGCGCAGTCAATCCGGATGGCGGGACATTCTGGCTGGGGACGGACCACATCGGCAGAGACATTCTGTCAAGAATCATCTGGGGCTCAAGAACTGTGCTGTTCTATGCGCCATTGGCAACAATCTGCGCTTATGTCCTGGGCATTCTGATGGGTCTGGTTGCGGGCTACTATCGGGGCTGGGTCGATGATGTGCTTTCAAGAATCGGTGATATGATCCTGTCGTTTCCGGTGCTGGTGCTCTACATCATCATCATCTCGACAGTCGGCGCATCGGGAGTGAACATTGTCATCGCGATTGTCTTCGCCAGCGGCCCGGCGATCATGCGAATTGTCCGCGGTCTGGTTCTGGACCTTCGAAACCGCGACTATGTCGGCGCCGCGCAGACCCGCGGCGAGTCAGCCTGGCGGATCATGCTGATTGAGATACTGCCCAATGCGCGCGGCCCGCTGATCGTCGACGCCTGCCTGAGAATGGGCTATGTCATCATCAACATCGGCGTGCTCGGATTCCTGGGGCTTGGTCTGCCGCCCCCTGATCCGGACTGGGGCGGGATGATCAATGAGACGCGGCAGATGGCATTGATTTTTCCGCACATGACCGTCATTCCCTGCATTGCCATCTCAACGCTGGTGCTGGGATTCAATCTTCTGGCTGACGGAATGCGGGACATCTCGCTGCGTGACTGATGAATTGCTGGATGCCTGATCAACAACACAGATCATTAAGATGAATGAACGCTCGGATGAAGTTGTACTGAATATCCAGAATCTGGATATCTCATACTACACCCGCGCCGGAGAGATTCCCGCGGTGGTGGATTTTTCGCTTGAAGTCAAGCGAGGCGAGACGATCGGCCTGGTCGGCGAGTCAGGTTGCGGAAAATCGACCGTCGCAATGGCGATCATGCAGTACATGGGCCATAACGGCGGCGTGAAGAAGGGAACGATCGAGTTCAAGGGCCGCGATCTCACCAGACTCAGTGAGGAGGAGCTGCGGCAGATTCGCGGCAAAGAGATTTCCATGATCTATCAGGAGCCTTTCGCCGCGCTGAATCCAAGCATGCGGATCGATCAGCAGCTGATGGAGGTGCCGCTGGCTCACGAGGACATCGACGAGAAGGAAGCGCGCGAAAGGGCCAGGCAGATTCTGACCGATGTCAACATTCCAGACCCGGAGCGGGTCCTTAATTCCTACCCGCATCAGCTGTCGGGTGGCCAGCAGCAGCGGGTGGTCATTGCGATGGGACTGCTGTCCAACCCTGATCTGCTGCTGCTTGATGAGCCGACAACCGCGCTGGATGTGACCGTCGAGGCGGGAATTGTCAAGCTCATCGCGAACATCAGCAAGAAGTTCGGCACCTCGCAGATTTACATATCCCACAATCTTGGACTGATTCTGGAGACTTGCGACCGGGTGTTCGTGATGTATTCCGGTGAGGTTGTCGAGGAAGGGCGCATCAAGCCGTTGTTTCATGCGCCGCGGCACCCCTATACGCACGGGCTCTTCGGCTGCATTGCATTGCCGACTGCCGACAAGACTGCGGCGCCGCTGACACCGATTCGAGGACAGCTGCCTCTGCCGCACGAACGTCCGCACGGCTGCAACTTCGGGCCGCGCTGCGATCATTTTACCGCCGGTGTCTGCGATCAGCACGACATTCACATGGAGGATGTGCCGGACGAGGCGGGTGCGAATCATCGGGTGCGCTGTGTGCGGTGGACTGAGATCGAGCAGGAGAGCGCTCAGGCTGACCAGTCCAAAGAAGCGGCTGGCATCGGCCACGAGGTGCTCAAGGTTTCTGACATGCAGAAGTACTACACGCTGCATGATCGATCGCTCAAGGCCGTCATGAGCGGGACGAGTGTCAAGCTGGTGAAAGCAAACGAGAAAATAGATTTTGAGGCGCACGAGTCTGAGACTCTGGCGATTGTCGGAGAGTCCGGCTGCGGCAAATCGACGCTTGCAAAGGTGCTGCTGGGACTGGAGACCGCGACCGGCGGTGAGATTTATCTGAACGGCGAGCCCATTCAGGATGTGTCGGTTCACGCGCGGTCAAGCGCGCAGCTGGCCTCGATGCAGATGGTTTTTCAGAATCCGAGTGACACCCTGAATCCGAGCCACACGGTAGGGCAGCAGATCGCCCGCGCGATCACAAAGTTCGGTGTCGAGAAGAACCGGCAGAAAGTTCGGAACATGGTGATGTCGCTGCTTGATGTTGTCAAGCTGCCGCGGGATTTCTACTATCGCCGGCCGCGCCAGCTGTCCGGCGGACAGAAGCAGAGGATCGGCATTGCGCGCGCATTCGCCGGACAGCCATCCATGATCATTGCGGACGAGCCGGTTTCAGCGCTTGATGTATCCGTCGCTGCGGCGATCACTGAACTTCTGATGGATCTGCAGCGCGAGCGAAAAATGACATTGCTGTTCATCAGCCACGATCTGAGCATTGTCCGCTATCTGTCGGATCGCATTCTGGTGATGTATCTGGGTCAGGTGATGGAGCAGGGGCTGACCCGAGAGGTGTTTCAGCCGCCTTATCATCCCTATACAGAAGCGCTGCTGTCCGCAGTGCCGATCGCAGACCCGGATGTGTCGAAGCGGGAGATTGTGCTGGAGGGGAATCTGCCCAGTGTTCTGGACCCGCCCAAGGGCTGTCCGTTCGAGACCCGCTGCCCTCGGAAGATCGGCAAGATCTGTGAGGAGGAGCGGCCGCCGGTGCAGTCCGATTCCGACAGCCATCATCTGGCCTGTCACATTCCCCTGGATGAGCTGCGTCAGGTTGAGCCGGTCATTGAGGTGCCGGCAGCTGTGAACGCATAGCGGATAGAGTTTCTCACTTCGAAAAAAAGGGCTTTCCACTGGAAAGCCCTTTTCTCTGTTGAATGGCAGTCAGCTATGCATTCAATCCCAAGGTGTTACCGAAAATGTAACTGGTTGGGTGATGTGCGAAGCCTTCAACCTTGTCACTCCATGCAGAGTATACGGACCGCCACAGCGGCTGCGTGATCGGACCGTCCTCCTGCATGATGATTTCCAGCTGCTCGATCAGAGCTCTGCGCTCCTCAAGATCCAAAGTTCCCTCAGCCTGTGTCAGAATCGCATCGAACTCAGGATTGGCATAGCGGGACTCGTTCCACGGCACACCTGTTCGGTAAGCCAGGCCAAGCACCATGAAGCCAAGCGGACGATGTGTCCACGAAGTGAATCCGAACGGCACCTTGTCCCAGACATCCCAGAAGTCAGCAGACGGAAGCAGATTGATCGCACAGCGAATATTGGCTTCTTTCCACTGCTCAACCATGGTCTGCACGGCGGCAAGCTCCCAAGGCGGATCACCCTTGCAGGCGATTTCAACATCGATTCCATCAGGATGACCGGCTTCGGCGAGCAGCGCCATTGCCGCTTCCGGATCTCTCTGGATTGCTGGTAGCACCGCATAGTCAGGATGCACCGGGCAGACATGGTGGTGCTCACCGGGCGCGCCTGAGTTGGCATGCGCCAGCTCCAGACAGCGCGGCGGATCAACCGCGACTCTGAGCGCCCGCCGGACTCTCGGATCATCAAAAGGAGCGGTGTCGACCTGACCGCGGGCAACACCCGTCTTGGCGGTTGTCGCCTCATGCACGTTGACACCGGGCATGCCTCGGTAGATGTCGATCTGTGCGATGGTGCCTTCATAAGAACCGTGCACCTGTCCGGATGACAGAGCCGAAAGCGTTGCGGAAGGATCATCTCCCAGGTCAACGAATTCGATTCGGTCCAGGTGAGGACCGTCGCCGTAATAGTTATCGCGCGCAGCCAGCACCGCTTTGCCGTTCTGAACGTATTCAACCAGTTCAAACGCGCCCTGTCCATTGGACCCGACGCCGAACACACCGTTCTCTTCCGGATCGATCATCGGCAGCGGATAATGGAACATGTGCTCCGGTACAGCAATCTGCGGCACCTTGATGTTCAGCTGAACAGTCTTGCCGTCAACGACTTCAATGGCATTCGCATCCCAGAGCCCATCGCCGGCGTCGTTCATCATATAGCCTTTCATCAATCCCAGCACCGACGAGCCGGTTGCCGGATCAAGCACTCGATTCAGGTTCCAGGCAACGTCTTCAGCGACGAAGTCCCGGCCGTTGTGCCACTTCAGCTCCGGACGGATTCGGAGAGTCCAGGTCATCAGATCATCACTGGCTTCCCAGCCTTCCAGCAATCCAGGCCGGGTTACGTTATCGTGCCCGGTCAGGGTCAGATACTCAACCACCTGACGGGTGATATTTGAATCGTATACCCATTGGAAAATGTGCGGGTCGGCAATTGTGGGACAGCGCATCGAGACTCGGAGAGTGCCGCCCATCGGCATGTCCGCCCGCGCAGTCGGGATGAATTTGACGCCTGTAATGTCGCCGGCAAACTTGTAGGCAGCCACCGCCGACAATCCAAGCAAGCTAGAATAGCGCAGGAAGTCACGGCGAGTGATCTTTCCGTCTGCCAGTTCTCGCTTCAAAGTATCAATATGTCGATGTTCTTTATCACTCATATACAAAACCTCCTAGCTATGTGTGAAATTTTTTCGTTGTCAGCTGCCAATGAATCTAATATCGGAAGCCGGCAACTCAAAAATTTATTTTATCGGTTAATCTTTTGCTTTGCTGACAGATTTCTATCGGCATGAGGAAAATTCATTTCTGTTTCAGTGCGGCTCCGCATTTCTTTGGTGTGTGACTGCGTATCTCTTGCCGGGCAGAAGGTTCAAGGTGCGATGTCGGGAGATCTGCTCCGTCTGCCAGGCGATCAGCCGATAATTTCCGGGTTTGATCTCGGTCCAGAGAATCGGTCCCGGCTCTTCCAAAATTGCAAAGTGCGGACTCGGCGGCACGAATATCCAGCCGTACATGTTTGGATGCAGGTCGCACCGCACGTTCAGTATTCCAGTCGCTGTGACTGTCTTTCGGACTGTAACGCTCTCGAGCGGGGTCGCGACGTTGAAGACCGTGTTGTGTCCGTCGCTGAGATGCGTGTTGTGCAGTATCGGATCCTCGTTGACGATCTCGATCGTGCTGCCCGCTTCAATCAATTGAAACCCAGGAATGAACTGGCTGTTCCTGATCACAATCTGACTGACAGCGTCGCTTTCTGGAACCGGTGTCAGCGGCGGCGGCCACGGCATCAGATACAGCACCATCGGCGGTGCATCGATGGAGTCAACACGAATATCCAGCTGTGCATGATTCTGGTCAACCTTGAGAATCGGCAAGTTCAGACCGGTGCGGAATATGAAAAAGACAGCGATCGCGGAAGCGAGAAAAACCGCGCCGCCAATCGCCCAGATTCTTGCCGCCGAGCCCCGCGTGCGCGTTGGATTTTTTGACTGACTTTCCTTTCTTGCTGAGCGTTTTGTCTTATATTCTTTTACGCGTTGAACAATGAGGCGATAAATCAAGGTGAACATGAACTGTGATCTGACCCAAGTGAAACCGATTTCGGGTTGTTGTTTTGAAGTATATCGAATCAACTTCGGAATCGGCAGAAGTGTCTTGTCGGTGACAGACCGATGACCGGCAGCCCGTTGCCGTTCTATCTCTCGCAAAGCGAGGAGACTGAAGTCTTTCAATCCGCCCATCGGCGCAGACTGGCGGTCTTGCTGAAAGGCCCGACCGGCTGCGGCAAGACGCGCTTTGTCCGGCACATGGCCGCCAGACTGAATCGTCCGCTGTTCACAGTCGCCTGCCATGATGAGCTGTCCGCGGCTGATCTGCTGGGCCGATACCTGATCAAAGATGACGAAACCGTCTGGCAGGACGGTCCGCTGACGAAGGCGGTGCGCGAGGGCGGCATCTGCTATCTGGATGAAATCGTCGAAGCGCGCAAAGACACAACAGTGGTGCTGCACCCGCTGTGCGATGACCGGCGCACCCTCTACCTGGACCGGACCGGAGAGGTCATACCCGCACCGCCTGAATTCATGCTCGTTGTCTCATTCAATCCGGGCTATCAGAACCTGTTCAAGAATCTGAAGCAGAGCACGCGGCAGCGGTTCGTCTCGATGACATTCGATTTTCCCGAAGCGGCCAAGGAAGCGGAGATCGTCGTCGCGGAAACCGGTGTTGACGCCAAAGTTGCGAAAGCACTCGTCTCTCTCGGACAGCGGCTGCGCGAAGTGGAAGGGCATGACATCGAGGAGACGGCGTCCACCCGGCTGCTGGTTCACGCCGCGCATCTCATTCAGGACGGATTGGCAGCGCGCCGGGCGTGTGAGGTGGCGCTGGTTGACTCACTCACTGACGATCTCATCATCCGCGAGAGCCTGCTGGAAATAGTCGATGCCTACTTCGCTGCGTGATCACTATTTCATCGATGGCCTGACCGTCATCTGGTACAGCGCGCTGTTCGGTCTGGCCGGCCGGCTGCGGCACCCGCAGTGCGCGGTTGCCGGCAAGGACCTGGCAAGCGGTTTGGGACTTTATTTTCACGCGCTGGGGGGCGATCTGGACAGCAAAGTCGAGGAGTTCGCGCAGGCTCAGGATGCTCTCGCCATTACGTCGCACGGCGGAGCGGACCTGCAGGCATGGAAAGAGCCGGGAAAGATTCATCTGCCGCGGCGCATCAATCGCTATTCAACTCAGGAACTCAACCGCGAACTGTATTACTGGCTGGCCGCAGTTTTGGCGGCTGATCAGCCTTATCCGGGCACTGAGACACTTCCGCCCGGCATACGGCACCTGCTGCAGGGAATCGGAACGACTCAGCGGCTGCTTGAAATGTTTCCAAACCTGACGCATCGATATGAGCGCCTGTGTGCTGAAGAGCTGGGGCAGCGTCGACTGGCGTACGCGGACCCTTCGGGAAACGTCCGCAATCCCGCATTGGTGCTGGAATCTGCGATTCGATATGAACTGGGCAGCGGCAAGCCCTGTCGGGAGCAGTCGCTGAGCGAGATGATTGACAGGGTCAAATGCGGGGCGAGAGTCGAGGACAGCACCCGCTGGCACGGGCGGACTGTGCCGTTCCTGCCGGTGCCGTTATGGTCATATCGCAGCAGAAAGGCGCCGAAACTGCGTCTGCCCTGGTTCAAGCGCCCCAGGAATCCACAGTCCGATGTGGATGATCTGGAGTCGGTCAGGACCGGTCGATTCGATGAGGAGCTGGTCGTTGAACAGCAGGAAGGGCTTGCGGCCATCCGCGATCATTACATTTATCCGGAGTGGAACTGCTTCGATCAGGTCTACCGAACCAAATGGTGCCGGCTGATGGAGCAGCCGCCGAAAGGAGGCTACAGCGCCGAGCTGGACTATCGGTTCGCGGCGCTGGTGGAGAAAGTTCGAAAAAAATACATGCTGATTGAGCAGGAGCCTCACTGGAAACGGTTTCTGGAGTCGGGTGACGAAGTGGATGTTGACGCTGTGGTGACGCTTATCGGAGATCGGAAGGGCTGCGGCGTGCACGATTCCAGATTCTATCGGGAGAGATTCCATCAGCATCGCGACATCTCGGTTGCGGTGCTGATGGATGCGTCCAGATCAACCCAGGCCAGGGTTGACAACGAGCGGATAATCGAGATCGCCAAGCAGTCATTGGCGGTGCTGGCGCAGGTGCTGAGTTCTGCAGGAGATGATTTCGCACTCTACAGCTTCTCAAGCGACAGCCGGCTGCGGGTGCGCTGCGACCGGATCAAGACATTCGATCAGGTCTATGACGAGCAGGTGCAGCGAAACATACTTGAAGTCAAGCCGCAGAACTATACCCGAATCGGAGCGGCGGTCCGGCATGTCGGAGCCAAGCTGGCACAGCAAAAGTCAAGGCAGAAACTGCTGCTGGTGCTGACTGATGGCAAACCGCACGATCCGACGGATCGCTATGAAGGAAAATACGCGCTTGAAGACACTCGTCGGGCGCTTCTTGAACAGCGCTCAAAGGGTGTGCTCAGTTTCGGGCTGACGATCGACCAGGAAGGTCCGCGCTATCTGAATCACCTGTTCGGCCCTGGAAACTATGCGGTTTACTCGCACCTGAATGCAATGCCGGAAGTTCTGCCCAATCTGTATGCCCGTCTGACTAATCTGAGGTCATGGTGACTGGATCGGAATTTCCAGAATCATTTTTCCAACGTTGCGGAGTCCAATGAAATTCAAGAACAGATACTTGCTGAAGTCGGCGCTTGCAGTTCTGCTCGCGGCATCTCCGGTTCCAGCTACTGCCACCGATGGACTCATCATGCTGGTGGGCGACGTGCTGCCGCTCAACAATCAGGTTGTGTGGCGGAATTTGGTTCGATTGTCGGAACGCAGAGCCGGTGAGCACCTGGTGATTGCCGCGGCGCATAAACGCCCGAAATTGTACGGCGGTTTCGCGCTTCGCTCCTACCAGCAATATGGCAAGGAAGCGGATCTGGTTCCGCTGGCGGAAGAATTCCAGGAATTCTCCACCGACTTCCGTTTTCTTGCCGAAGACGCTCCAACCATTGAAAGGCTGCAGAATGCGAGTTCAGTGTTTTTCGTCGGCGGCGCCCCCCAGCGTCTGTCAAAGGTGCTGATTGATCGCAAGGGCCGGCCAACCCCACTGGCGGGCGCGGTCGAGGAAGCTTATGAGAATGGTGCGCTGATCGTCGGCGGCATTCCCGGCAGAGTTGTTGTTTCCACTGACGCCGATCCGCTTCATGTATTGGATGAGGGGGAGCTGGATGACGATGACTTCGCCGCCGGATTGAAACTTTTGGAAAACGACTGGTATGTCGATCAGCACTTTTTCAGCCGCGGCCGATTCGCAGCTGCCTTTGTGGCCATGCATCAGTTTGGCATGCGGTACGGAATCGGTGTCGGGCTGGATACCGCAGCCCTGGTGCATGGCGAGTCTGTCGAGGTGCTGGGCAACCGCGGCATTGTCATTGTTGATCTGTCCGAGTCAACCTTCAAGGACTCCTGGTTCGAACCGACAATCACCAATGTGCGGCTCAGCTACCTTGAGAACGGCGATCGAATTCAAATGGACTCTGGGACCATCGTTCCTCATTCCAGCAAGAAGAACGGTTTTGAACTGACACCGAATGCCGCGGTGTCCGACGGAGAGAAATTCATTGCTTCCACAGAAGTGTTCAAGTCGGGGGAACTGGTTCGCCTGATGCACGGAGCGCTTGACTCAAAATCTGGCCAAACCTGGGGTTATGCGCTGCATGAGGACGATGATGACGAAGGATTTGAGTTTCGGTTCCACACCGGCCCGGACAGCCGCGGGTGGGTATCGGTTGATGGCGAGCAGGAGCGAGTCACCCTGGAAAACATCTACCTGGATATCAATCCGATATAGCTCAGACGAGCTAGGAATTCTTTAACTCACAATGAGCGGGCAGATTGCGTCCCCGCAGATTCGATATCTCACAAGGAAGGAATAACTCTTTCTCACTTCGATGATTCAATCAATTCCGGTTCAGACTAAGCAGTGAGTTGGTCCGACTGCACTGTCATCGGTGTGCCTTTGTGTAACGTGGGTGGCAGCCACAAATCCCCGAGATTGAAACTGATCGCCTCAAAGGGTGGCAAAGACACGCGATCGTTTTTGAAAAGTTTATCGATCAGCTCCCACTCAACGCCACATAATCGATATGCTTCCAAGGACTTGACTTGCGGATCAACAAACCAAAGATAACTCACACTTTCGCGCGCATAGATGTGTTGTTTGAGGCTGCGATCAAGCTTCTGCGTGGAAGGAGACAACACTTCACATACCCAGTCAGGAGCCAGCGCGGTGAAGGCTCCAGTTGGAATCTCTGGCATTCGCTCGCGCCGCCAACCTGCCATGTCCGGAGCTAAAATGTCCGCGCCCAAGTGAATTTGTGGTTTAAAAAGTATCCACCAGCCACCCGGTCCTCCGCGGCCCAGGTGAAATGGTGGACTGACCAGATCCTTGAGCACTGAATTGGCATAAGTGTGCGGAAAAGCAGGTCTTGGCAGGGTGTAGAGTCTGCCGTCAACAATTTCTGCAACCATGTTTGGCGGGGCGTCCAACACGTCCTGATAAGTCGCTCGCGGTGATGTCGCCTCAGTTTTGGTTTCCTGCGATTTGCTCATCTTGATGTTTGTCTTTGATGTTCACTACTGGAACTCTACTTCAGCAGCACTTTTTGAAACGATCAATTTCGCAGGCATCTTTCGATCGAAAATATCGTAAATTGAATACAAAGACTCTCATTCTCACTTCAATTGTCCAATCAGTTCCGGTTCAGACTAAGCAGTGAGTTGGTCTGACTGGATTGTCATCGGTGTGCCTTTGTGTACCGTAGGCGGTAGCCACAAATCCCCAAGATTGAAACTGATTTCCTCAAAGGGCGGCAAAGACACGCGATCGTTTTTGAAAAGTTTATCGATCAGCCCCCACTCAACGCCACACAATCGATATGCTTCCAAGGACTTGACTTGCGGATCAACAAACCAAAGATAACCCACACTTTCGCGCGCATAGATGTGTTGTTTGAGGCTGCGATCAAGCTTCTGCGTGGAAGGAGACAGCACTTCACACACCCAGTCGGGAGCCAGCGCGGTGTAGGCTCCAGTTGGAATCTCTGGCATTCGCTCGCGTCGCCAACCCGCCATGTCCGGAACCAATATGTCCTTATTCAGATGAAGTTCAGGTTCAATGACTATGCACCAGCCGCCAGGACCGCCTTCACCGAAGTCAAAGGGCGGGCCAAGCCGACTCATAAGTCTCGAATTGGCAGTGGCGTGCGGAAAACCGGGTCTTGGTTGGGTGTAGAGCTTTCCGTCGATAAGTTCTGCAACCAAGTGCGCAGGTGCATTAAGCACATCCTGATAGGTCGCTCGACGAGTTGTATTCTCGGTTTTGTTTCCCTGCAATTTGTTCATCGTAATTTTTACCTTTCAATGTGTACTGACAAATATTCTACTCCACTGGAATGCTGTGAGACAGTCAAAACTCTGAATCTTGATTCCGATTGACCGACATGTACACCATGAGATGCTTGACTTCACTTTGAGGTTTCGATAATCGCTGGCTCAGATTCAGTTGCGAGTCGGTCCGACTGCTCTGTCATTGGTGTGCCCCTATGAAAAATAGGGGGCAGCCACAAGTCACTGAGATCGAAGATGATCGCCTCAAAGGGCGGCAACGATACTTGAGCGTCGTTGTACAGTTCGCCAATCAATTCCCACTCCGTGCCGCGTAGTCTATACGCCTCCAATGACCGGGCAATTGGGTCTACAAACCAAAGAAAATCCACGCCTTCTCGCGCATACACTTTCTGCTTGCGGCCGCGATCATGCTCTTCAGTTGAAGGGGAAAGCACCTCGCAGATCCAATCAGGTGCCACGGTATGGTATGCACCTGGCGGAAGCGTTGCGACTCTCTCGCGTCGCCAGCCTGCTATGTCGGGTACCAAAATTTCAGCGCTCAAATGAACTTCAGGTTCAGAGAGAATCCACCAACCGCCCGGTCCGCCTCGACCGTACTGAAATGATTGACTCATGATGCCTCCAAGCCCAGAATATGCGAAGTCTTGTGGAACAGCAGGTCTGGAGAAGGTATAGAGAATGCCGTCAACTATTTCTGTGATCAGGTCAGGCGGTGCGTTCAGCACATCTTGATAGGTCGCCCGAGGTGAGGGGATTTCGGTGTCTATTTCTGACGACTTCGTCATTATTTTCACTTCTTTCGGGGATTCGATCAATTTTATTCTACTCCATTGGCAGGCTGTGAGCCGATCAACTTCCTAAGTTTCTATCTCTTGATTTAAATTGACTGAAACGATCCCACGCCAGCTGATTTCGGCTTAATCACCTCAGCGGAATCTTTGATTTTTCTGCGGGCAAAGGTGGCGATGTGCCTTTCGCGCACCTGCGAGTTCACCGGTTGAGACCAACTGATGCGTGTGCAATAATCTGGATTTCAAGCACTGCGCCCGCCAGTTTCTTGGCTGCATTGTGGAGTGCAGCAACGAGTTGCTGTGTTAAAGCGGCTGGCAGACCGGCGCACTGAATTCAGCTGCGCGCGGCCGCACGAACTGGGACTGCATCAAAATCACCTGCAGAATTTACGATAAAGGGAGGGCAACCCCTCCCTTTATCTTCTATCGAATGATCATTCGAGCCAGTCGACATCAAGACTCTTCTTGGACATCTCCGATATCTTCGTGAAGAACCTCGATCTCGACATCTTTCGGCATGGTTGACATTTTCATCTTGTAGGCCAGGAACCACATCATAAACACGCCCAGCACCCACCACAGAATCTGCCATGCCCAGATTGAAGGTATGCCAAACAGCCAGTCACCCGAAAAAGCGGGATTGCCGAAGATGGTGTTTCCAATAACCGCACCTGGGCCGATTCCGAAGAAAAACCAGGCCAGTGTGATGATCCAGGCAGCTGGTATCAAGCCGCGCTTGGACTCCGGCACTGCCGCATGCTCGGCCAAAAAATTGTGGTACTTCATTTTGTGCTCGCGATCTTCGCGATTCTCAAAGAAGAAACGGATCAGTGCGGTAATCCACGCAGTCGGTATCAAGCCGAGTTTAGACTTCGGCGTTGCCGCATGCTCGGCCAGAAATCTTTGGAATTTCGTTTCGTCTTCATGATCTGCACGATTCTGAGTCAAGGCCGAAATGATCACTGCAAGCCCCAAATTGAAGATGATGCCCCAGCCTGCTGAGTGAATCGTCCAGGGCCATCGTCCCCAGGCAGAGATTCCGAGGTTCTGCCCGATTGCTTCTGTACACACCACAACGACCATGCCAACGGCCAGACCAATTGTGATTCCAGCACGCGTCAGCCACGGGAAGTAGCACACAGCGAGCAAGGCCGGCCACATCTGAAATCCCAATGCCACAGCCAATCCGCCCAGCAGCGCCAGCGAATCAGTCGAGGCGGTGGCAACCATGAGCGCTGCCACGAGAATGAGGCCAACGAAGATTCGCGCGTACATCTTCTGCTGCTTGTGGGTGATGTTGGGCATGACGAAGCTCTTAAGCACGTCTCTCGTGAGCATAGCACCTGCGGTTGATACATACGCCGCGCCGGTCGACTGCATTGCGGCAAGCGCACACAGTGAAATTAATGCAATGAACCATGGGGTACTGTCTGTCAAAGCACCAACAAATAAAGCTACCAGCACACTTTGATTTGACGCGGACTCCATCAAATTCATTCCACCCACTCCAGCGCCAAGCACGTAGTTCGTTGGGTCTAGATGTCTGGCGAGAAAAGAGATGTCCTCGCCAAGTGAGTATCCATCAATGCTTTGAATGGCTGTGAAGAAGAACAGGATGAACCCAATGCACAGTGAGGACACCCACACTTGCTGCCTGGCGAACGGCTTGGGACTGGTGTTCGCAAAAGCCCACATTGAGAATGCCGGTGAGGACTGAATGCCCATCAGCGCAAACATGTAGGTCAGAATCATAATGCCTGTCCAGGGGCCGCCAACCGCTGCCGGTCCGGACGAGACAAACTGTATGACACCCGGTATCGCAATGTAGTGGCTGTAACCATCTGAAGTGGGCGATTTGTCCATCGCCGCAAGTTTGCTGGCTCCCTCGTTGACCATTTCAAATGGATCACCAAATTTAAAGGATAAACCCACTGCCATTAGACAGAGCAATATGACAAAGGGCACCAGCAAAATCATATGAAACCTGTCAACATAAGCGGCTGCACGCAGGCCACCTAAAGCGACATAGATGAACATGACCGCAGAAAGCAGCCACATGCCGACATTGACGCCGAGTTCGCCATCAGTAACCGTGTTGAGCAAGAAACCTGACGCACGCATCTGAATGCCAAGGTATGGAACTGAGAAGCACAACGCCACGATCACGACCAGAACCCGTATGATGTCAGATCTGAAATAATGCGACAGCATCTCACCTGGCGTTACGAATCCGAAATGCTTGCCAAGCATCCATTGGCGCTTGAGCAGAATGACACCTGCGAAAGGGATGGCGATCGCGTAGAAAGACGCATAAGCGTACAGAAAGCCATCGGGCTTCAGCAGACCCGGAAGTCCCAGGAAAATCCACCCTGAAAACGAAGTCGCGGTAGCCGCAAACACAAACGCCCAGCGCGGCAGTTGCCGGCCGGCGATGAAGTAATCACTCGCGGTTTTGGCTTTCACTGCTCCCCGTATCCCCCAGTAAAAACAGTAAAGCCAATACAGAATCACAAATACAACCAAAAAGCCAGTTTTCTCATTTTCTAATAACGCGATTAAATTCACATCCATTGTTTTTCTCCTTATTTTTGAATCAGTACAAAATTTACAAAAAGGGCAACTGCACACCTAAATGGAACCCGCTCTGACCCGCTTACAGCGGGTGCTGGCGATACAGAGGAAGGGTGTGCTGTTGCCTCATCAAAAGAATTCACTCGAATCTAGCGCCTTCGAAGTAAGCGAGAAGAAATTTCGTAGACCTGCAAGCCTTTTTCACACGAATCCGAAGATCCGCTACTCGGTCGACCGAACTAATTCTTCAAAAACTGCGATCCGCAGCATTTTCACCAGTGCCGCATGTCCTCCGCTCTCAGCGACTTCCACGGGGGTACGGTCGCTGTTGTCCAGCGCATGAAGATCGGCGCCGGCCTCAATCAGAGCGGCCGCAATTTCAATGTGACCTTTTGTTGCCGCGTAGTGCAGTGTGGTGTCATTCCAACTGGTCTTCACATTGACATCGGCGCCGGCTTCGATCATAGCAGTCGTAATCTCGAGGTGGCCAGCGGCCGCCGCGGTGTACAGCGGGGTCATATTCCCATCGTCCCCCACATTGAGATCGGCACCGGCCTTTATCAGAGCGGCCGCAAACTCGAGGTGGCCGTCGGCCGCCGCGTTATGCAGCGGGGTGTCTCTAAACTTGTTCTGCGCACTGACATCGGCGCCGGACTCAATTAGAGCGACCGCGATCTCAAAGTGGCCGCCGGTTGCTGCATTGTGCAGGGGAGTGTTTTTCCAAAGGTCCCGCGCATTGACATCGGCACCGGCTTTGATCAGAGCGGCTGCGATCTCAAGGTGGCTGCCGGCTGCCGCGCTGTGCAACGGGGTAGAAAGGGAATACGACTGTGCATTGACATCGGCGCCGGCTTTGATCAGAGCGGCCGCAATATTGAGATGGCCGCGAGCAGCCGCGCTGTGCAGCGGGGTAGCATCCTCCTGATGACCCTGTGCATGGACATTGGCGCCGGCTTCAATCAGAATCGCCGCAAGCTCAGTGCGGCCTTCCCGCACACTGATGTGCAGCAGAGTCCAACCGGACTCGTTCTGCACATTGACATCCAAACCTGCGGCTATGCAGGCGCGTAGGTTTTTCGCGATATCACCGGCAGGGGTCTCCCAAAAAAGATTCTCAAGAAACCCCTCTTCTTGGCATTCAGCCGCCTGTGCGCTAGGCGACAGGCCAGCTACCGCAGCTCCCCACCAAACAAATGCGATCATCACCAATAGTAATTTTGTTAGACATCTCATACTGCACCCTTATCGCTATGGATTAATTGGAAAACGTTCGCTGGCATTTGATCATGCTGCACGAATTTGAAATTGCATTGCAACTGCACACCCTAAAGGAAACCGTTCTGGCGCACTGACAGCGGGTGCTGTCGGTTCAGAGTGGGGTGTGCAGTTACCTCACCGAAGGAATTCACTCGAATCTAGCGCCTTCGAAGTGGGCGGCGAAAGGTATCACGAAACCGCCTTCAATCTGGCTATACGCTTTCGCCCCGCTTATGTTCACACCCTTCAGATTGGCGTTCAGAAAAAACGTGCCGGCGATTTTCGAATTTTTTAGATTGGCCCCTTCAAGATTCGCATTCATGAAACTGGCACCTGTCAAATCAGAATTGAGCAGATTCGCTCCCTTCAAGTTCGCGCCGGCTAAATCCACGTGTGTGAAATTCACTTTTTCCAGGTTCGCACCTTGCAGGTTCGCTCCAGGAAGATTCATGTATGCGAGGTTCGCATTCTTCAGGTTCGCCCCCTTGAAGTTGATCCCATCCAGCCACCATCTGCCCTGGTCCGCACCCAGCAGCTGGGACAAATCAACTCCTTCCAGATTGGCACCTGAACAGTCTGCGCCAGGTTCCAATTCACAAGCCGAAGCTGACCCGCTGAACAGAGCAAAAATCAAAACTGATGTCATTAGTCTTTTCATCACTCATCCTCCAAGATTGAGATCTATATTGATTGCATTTCTTTCAGAAAAACTAAACCCTGCAGTTCACTCACTCGCGGACTGAGGGTCTGTTATTGATTTCGCCAAGCTTCGCGAGGCTACATCTTCGCGCCCTGCAGCTTCGCCTGCCAATATGTAGGATTGTCCAAGGTGGCGTTCTTCAGGTTGGCACCGGCAAAATTGGCGCCATCCGTGAGTGCGCCTTCGAGATTGGCACCCTCAAGGTTCGCTCCTTGAAGATCGGTGCCGGACTCCAATTGCACGCGATTTTCACCGCCAAAAAATTCGGTTACGCTGAGAGCGCCAAATCCTTGGGATTCAACGATTTCGACGCGCGTTTTCGAAAGATTCACCCGGCTCAAATTCGCCCCCTTCAGATTGGCACCTTGAAGCCGTGCGCCCGACAAGTCTGAATCCGAAAGATCGGCTCCTTCCAGATTGGCATTGGTCAAGTTCCATTCGCTCATTTCCGCTTTGACCAGGTGCGAGCCTGAAAGATTGATGCCCTCAAGATTCACGAGGACACCTTGAGGGTGGTAAATTCCCGCAAGAGTGGAGTTCGGGCAGTTGGCGAATGGTTTCAGATCCGAGTAGTCGCAAGCCGCCATGGCCGGGTTTGTGACGAGAGCCGCAATCAGTGCGGTCAGCGACAACATTCTCATACGTCTCATAGTGTCCTCTCCATTTTTTGGTTGCTTCGTCTGAATCTTTGAAGTGTGTTCACTTCAATATTCCATGGCAAAGCTCATTTGAAGGTTGCGCCTTCGAAATGGGCGGGAGAGTGTACCGTCAGACCACCTCTAACTTCAGTAAGCTCGCTTGCCCCGCTGAGATTCGCATCTTTCAGATTGGCGCCCAGAAAGAACGCGCCGGCAATTTTTGCAAGTCTCAGATGGGCACCTTCAAGATTCGCATTTAGGAAACTGGCTTCTGTCAAATTAGACTGGTTTAAATTTGCTCCTTTCAAGTTTGCGTTGCTGAGATTAGCCTCGCGAAGATCTGCATATTCAAAGTTTACTCCTGCGAGTTCCATGTATCTGAAACTCGCACCTTTCAGATGCGCCCCCGAAAAGTTAATTCCATTTAGAGCCCATTTCCCCTGATCCTCAGCCAGCAACTGGTAAAAATCGACTCCTTCGAGAATCATGCCCGAGCAGTCGTCGCCCGGTTCAAACTGGCAGGCGAGCGCTGAGCTGCCCAGAATTGCAAACATCAGGATTGCGGAAAAAGTTCTCCCGATCATGGTGACCTCCTAAAATTAGATTTGTCATTGTTAGTTCAATCTGGTCAATCCCCCGAGAGCTGTGTCTTCAAAGGAGCGTCAGTCAAGAAAGCTGCATTGAATTCGACAGTCGGAGTGTTGCCAAGCGGGGAATTCTACCCCCCCCCGCCCAAAAGTCAAGCCCAATATTCGAACAGTTCAAAATTCCCTGGCATCGCCTCTGAGCGCCAGGAGAACGGAGGTTCGAAATCGGCTGTGAGAGTCAATGCCGATGAGGTGAAAGGATTCAATTTTTCCTGAAGACGAGCCGAAAGCCGTCAGTCAGGCAAAGACCGAAACGCAGTGTCTTTCTGTGTCGGTAAGTCTGTCAAGCCACCCCAAAGCGGCACCTAGTCTTTGCAAGACAGCATCCCTTCCTTTCAGTTCAATCAGAATGTCAATGCCAGGTGAAACCGTGCTGCCAGTGAGAGCCATCCGAACCGGTCCTGCTTTCGCACCAAATCTAAATTCGCGTAGACCCTGTGAACCAATGCCGAAGCGGGCAACGCGCAGTTTTGGAGTTTACGCTATGACCCTGGGTGATTGAGATATTCCTTGCGTCGTCCCCAAACCTGTGACGAAAGATTTTCCTGAAGCGATTAAGGAAGCCGAGATAGATGTCGCTGAAACCGGTGTTGGAACCAAAGTTGCGCAAGCATGCACAAGCACTCGCTTCATACGGATAGCCTTTGCGCGAAGTGGAAAATAGCGGCATTCAAGATAGGGCTTCCACCCGGCCACTGATTTGCGCGGCTCACCTTATTCATAAATACTTGGCAACCCGCGAGGTATGTGAAGTTGTGCTGATTGATTCGCACACTGATGATCTGATTTACCGTGAGAGCCTGCCAAAAATAATCGATGACTGCTTCGCTGCCCAATCGCCATCTTCTGATTGGTTTGACCGTCACTTGGTACAGTGCGCTGTTGATTGGATTGGCCTGTTGCAAGATTCGCAGTGAGCAATCGTCAGCAAGAATCTGGCAAGCAGTCTTGGTTTTGATTTTGCGCGCTGAGTCGCGATCAGAAAACCAGCGACTCGGAAATTGAGCACGCGCAAGAATTTGGCGTCAATCGTTTGAATCGGCAGGCAAGTCTGAAATCAGATAGACGATGTCATTGAACCGGTGTGTGGTTGAAATCCCATATCGAAAGAATTTTCTCGCGTCCGCCCAGCGCTTCAATCAATGCAACCTGATCGCGCGTGTAATCTTCAATCACACTATCTGGATTCAACACTTGGTGCAGGCGGCATTGCAACTGCTGCAGTTGGGCAGAATAAGTTGAATCTTGTGCAAGATCGTCAATCTCCCAGGGATCTTCTGCGAGATTGAAAAGCTGCGGAGAATGTCCACCTGCATAGTGAACCAGCTTGAAGTCATTTTCGCGAATCATGAAAAACCCAACGGGTGTTCCACCGTCGTGATACTGCGAAAATGCAAACCGAGATTTACCAGGCCATAATGCAACGCTCTGCAGTGACTCCTCAAGACAGGAAGTCGGCTCAGTGCGTTCAACTCCGATTGCTTCCAGCACGGTATGAAAGATGTTGGTCAGTGAGACCGGCGCATTGCAACGCTGCGGCTTGAACCCGCCGCCGGTCGCGATCATCGGAATGCCAACCGAATCCTCGTACATCACCGACTTGGTCCAGAACCCCAAGTGTCCCAGCATCTCACCGTGATCCGAGGTATAGAGAATCAGTGTCTCGCGCGCATTGCCGCTGTCTTCCAGCGCTTCGAGCACCTGCCGGATATTGTCATCCAGAAAACTGATCAGACCGAAGTAGTTCTTCCGCGCTTCAATGCGCAGCTCGTCTGTGAAGTAGTCATCGTAATTCCAATATCGGCGAACTTCCTGCAGAACCGGGTGTTCAGTACAACCGTTGGCAGGCATCGGCTTGCCCAATCGGTCCGAGTCTTTGTACAGATTGTAAAACCGCTCAGGTGCGGTCAACGGGTAGTGTGGGCTGACAAACGACACAAACAGAACCCATGGTTTCTGACGGGGTGCTGCCGCGTTTTTTCGAAGCCAGTTGCAGGCCGCAGCCGCAATCTTGCGATCATACTCGGTGTATTCGCTTTCTCCGCATCCGGTTCGCTCTGCCAGTTCGAAGGCTGACCGGAAAGTCGGCAGCGGATCGCGAAGCAATCCAGTCGGCCAGCCAATCCCATCGTTGGCCAGATACATCGGCACGTGCTCTTCGCAGAACCCGTTGTCATCCCGCGCGCTGCGGAAGTGAAGCTTTCCGAAAGAGATGACTGTGCAGCCATGGTCGCGCGCTTTGTGCATCCAGCTCTCAGCTTGTCCATGGTAAGCCTGCGCCGATGACCAGCAGCCGATCTCATGAACTTGACACCCGGTCGCCAATGATGCGCGGGCCGGTATGCAGATCGGAGAGGGTGTGTAGGCTCGGTCGAACGTTGTGCCTTGTTCAGCAAGCCGATCCAAAGTTGGAGTGTGGACAGCCGGATGCCCGTAGCAGCCGGTGTAGCGGCGCGCATGCTCGTCAGAGCAGAGGATCAGGACGTTGGGACGGCCCAAATGAAAACACTTCAATGGATGAAAGAAATCAGACAGACACCGCAGTCAGTCCGATGTTCGAGTCATTCCGGATTCTGCGGCCCTGTATCGAACTGCAGGGAAGCAAGCAGGCTGTGCGGAATTCTAGTGAGAAAGGATCTGGCTCAGAAACAGCTTGGTCCGATCATTCTGCGGGTTGTCGAAAAATTCACTGGGTTCGTTTTGTTCAATGATCTCACCCTCATCCATGAAAATCACCCGGTTTGCGACTGTTTTGGCAAACCCCATCTCATGGGTGACAACCAGCATGGTCATGCCGCTTTGCGCGAGTTGAATCATCACATCAAGCACTTCCTTGATCATTTCCGGATCGAGGGCGGAAGTCGGCTCATCGAACAGCATGATTTTGGGATTCATGCAAAGGCTTCTGGCAATGGCGACGCGCTGCTGCTGCCCGCCTGACAGCTGGCCCGGATATTTCGTTGCCTGTTCTGGAATGCGCACCCGCTCAAGATATTTCATGGCGGACTCCTCAGCACGCTCCTTAGGCAGCTTCCGCACCCAGATCGGCGCCAGTGTGCAGTTCTCAAGCACGGTCAGATGGGGAAACAGGTTGAAGTGCTGAAATACCATGCCCACCTCGCGGCGTATCTCAGAGATGTTCTTGAGATTGTTGGTCAGCTCGATGCCGTCAACGATGATGTCGCCGCGCTGATGCTCCTCAAGGCGGTTGATGCATCGGATCAATGTGGATTTGCCCGAGCCCGACGGTCCGCAGATCACAATCCGCTCGCCGCGCTCAACCGTGAGATTGATGTTTTTCAGCACATGAAACTCACCGAACCACTTGTGCATTTCGTTGATTTCTATGGCAACCTTCTGCTCACCGTTGGCTGCCGGTGATCCGTCTGCGACTTGCGTCATTTCATTGTCCATTGAAGTCCTCCTTACTTGTCGCGATGTCCGGTATCCAGTTTTCGCTCCAGATACAGTGAGTAGCGAGACATGGCGAAGCACGAGATGAAAAATCCGAGTGCGATGAAGATGTATAGTTCAGTTGACAGCCCCTGCCAGCTGGAATCGGCAAGTGTCGCTCTGGATATGCCGAGCGGGTCAAGCAGACCGACGATAACCACCAGGGTGGTGTCCTTGTAAAGCCCGATGAACGTATTGACGATGCCTGGGATGGAGATCTTGAGCGCCTGCGGCAGAACGACTAGACGCATGGATTTCGCGTAGTTGAGCCCCAGCGCGTCAGCCGCCTCGAACTGCCCCTTGGGAATGGCCGCGAGTCCGCCTCTCACCACCTCCGCAATGTAGGCGGCTGAGAATAGAATCACCATGATGATGACTCTGAGCAGCAGGTCGAAGTAGGTGCCCGGGGGCATGAAGTAGTTCAGCAGCGTTGATGCCACAAACAATAGTGTGATCAAGGGCACGCCGCGGAAAAATTCGATATACCAGACACTCAGCAGCTTGACGATCGGCATCGATGAATGCCGGCCCAGGGACAGGGCGATTCCAAGCGGCAATGACACAACAATGCCGGTCATGCCGATCAGCACCGTGAGCAGGAATCCGCCGAATTTGGCAGATTCGACCTCTTCCATTCCCAGGCCGCCCCAAAGCATGAAAAACGCGAAGAACGGGTATATCAGCGCGAAATACAGCAGCAGTCTGCGTTTCGGCACCTTGTCGTAAACCAGTGGCATCAGCGCCATCAGAACAACGACGAATGTCAGATTGATCCGCCAGCTGGAGTCGTCCAGGTCCCAGCCGCCCCAAAGCATGAAGAAGGCGACCAGCGGATACATCAGCGCAAACGCGCGTTTCGGAATTTCGTCGTACAGCAGCGGAAGCAGCGCGACGAACATCAGGACGAACGTCAGGTTGACCCGCCAGCGAAGATGCTCCGGATAGAACCCATAGAGAAACTGCTCAAGCCGCGCTCTCACCACTGACCAGCAGGCGCCCTCACCGATCTCGCGGCACTCATTGCGGTGAGTGACGTCTGAGAACACCGCATCGAAAAACGCCCAGTTCAGGAACGGTGGAATGATCTTGTAAAGAAAGTAGACCGCCACAATTGTCAGGATGACATTTGTGGGGCTGGAGAACAGGTTCTTGCGCATCCAGCCGGTGATGCCGACCTGGGATACAGGCGGCGGCAGGCTGGCATGGGTGCCGGGTTCGTAGTCTTGCTGAATTTCTGCCATGCTCGTAACTTATCGCTCGACCAGAGAGATTTTCTTGTTGTACCAGTTCATGAATGCCGAGATCAGAAGCGAGATGCAAAGATAAATCGTCAGCACGATCGACATGCACTCCAGCGCGCGGCCGGTCTGATTCAGTGAGATGCCGCCGATCGTCGCGACGACATCCATGTAGCCGACAGCGATCGCCAGCGAGGAGTTCTTTGTCAGATTCAGGTATTGGCTGATCATCGGCGGCACGACAACTCTGAGCGCCTGCGGCAGAATCACCAGCCGCATGGTCCAGTTCGGCTTGAGTCCCAGTGCGTAGGAAGCTTCGGTCTGCCCGTGACTGACGGACAGAATGCCAGCGCGCACAATCTCGGCGATGAAGGCGCCGGTGTAGACTGCAAGCGCCAGTGTCAGGGCGATGAATTCGGGAGTCAGCACCAGGCCGCCTTTGTAGTTGAAACCCTTGAATTCTGGAAATTCAAGCGTCGCGGGGGTCCCCGCCAGGAAGAATATCAGTATGGGCACGACAACGATGATGGCTGTATTGATCCAGATGACTGGAAGCCGCTCACCGGTCAGTTCCTGTTTCCTTTTAGCGTGCCGCGCCAGAACGACCGCGCCGGCAACGGCAAGAACAGTTGCAATGGTCACCCACCAGAAGTGGGGCTCAAGCAGGGGTTTGGGCACATAAAACCCGCGGTTGCTGAGAAATGCGAAGTCGCTGAGTGTGATGGATTGGCGCGGGTGTGGCAGGCTGTGAATCAGCACACCGTGCCACAGCAGTATCCACAGCAGAACCGGAACATTGCGAGTGAATTCAACAAAAATATAGACAATCCGGTTGGCCAGAAAATTCGATGACAGGCGCAGCACGCCGGCAACGAAGCCGATCAGCGTGGCCAGTATGATTCCGCAGATCGCCACCAGTCCGGTGTTGATCAGGCCGACGATGGTTGCGCGCAGATGGGTGCTGCGCGAGGAGTATTCGATCAGATGCTGGTTGATGTCGTAGTTGGAGGGTGTGAAAAGAAAGCTGTAGCCAGCTTCTCTTCCCAGCATTTCGAGGTTGTTGAGCGTGTTGCGTATGAAGAATCCAAGCAGTGACAGCACAATGACGATGACGACGATCTGAATGATCATCTGCCTCGAGTGCCGGTCAGTCCATAAATTCTGCAGATTCACGAATTACTCGAATTCTCGGGTTGAGGTGGGTTGAATTCAGGTGATAAAGAAACGGCGTGTGTCGCCACACGCCGTTTCTGAATTTACCTTACCGATAAGGCGGTGCGTAAATCAGACCTCCATCGGTCCACAGAGCGTTCACGCCTCTTTCCAGTCCGATGTCAGTGTTGACACCGAGATACTGCTCAAAGATTTCGCCGTAGTTGCCGACTGCGGCAAGCACGTCCACGACCCAAGTCTTGCTCAGGCCGAGCATTGCGCCGTATTCACCTTCAGTGCCGAACATGCGATTCAGTTCTGCATCCTTCTGGGCTTCAGCGGCCATTGCGGCGACATTGTCTTTGGTCACGCCTTTCTCTTCAGCGATGATGAGAACATTCAAGGTCCAGCGAACAACGTCACCCCACTCATCGTCGCCGTGTCGAACCAAGGGCCCGAGCGGCTCTTTCGAGATGATTTCCGGCAGAACGACATGGTCATTCGGATTGTCCAGGCTTGCGCGGGTCGCGGCAAGACCGGATCGGTCCGTTGTGTACACATCACAGCGGCCGGCCAGATAACTGTTCCTTGCCTCTTCGTTGGTTTCAATCGGAACCGCTTCGTATTCCATATTGTTGCTGCGGAAGAAGTCAGCCAGGTTCAACTCGGTTGTTGTTCCTGTCTGGATGCAGACGGATGCGCCTTCCAGCTGCGTTGCGCTGGTCACACCTAAAGAAGCCGGAGCCATGAAGCCCTGACCGTCGTAGTAATTGACACCAAGAAACGTCAGCTTCAGATCGACGTCACGACTGTAAGTCCAGGTCGTGTTGCGGGAGAGCATGTCGATCTCGCCAGCTTTCAACGCTTCGAATCTGGTCTTGCCTGTCAAGTTGGTGTACTTGACTGCGGAAGCATCGCCAAACACTGCGGCAGCGACTGCCTGGCACAGCGCCACGTCAAAGCCTTGCCAGTTTCCGGCATCATCGGTGAATGCAAAGCCAGTCAAGCCAGTATTGATGCCACATTGGAGATGGCCTCTCTCTTTAACATCATCGAGAGTTCCGGCATTGCTGACTCCGGTTACACCCAGGGCCAGTACTGCCAGCACGATCGAAAGATATTTAGTCAATCTCATTTTTTTACCTCATAAAGTAATTAGGTTGATTCCATTTCAATAGTTATTGTAGCAAGAAAGTATTGAATTTTTCCAACCCGCTGGAACCAGGCGATTGTTCAGCAACAGATTGCCCGTTTGCAAAGCAGATCAGAATCTCTCCAATATCCTCATTACCAATCAACACTAAAGTCAATTGCTGATATTGTAAACACAAATTGCGTATCGGTTGGGTTGGTTTCCAAAACTGCGGCGGCTGGTGAGCAAAGCGTGTGCCAAACGCTTCCAAGAGAGAAGTGCGGCCGGAGTTGAAACAGCGAAAAAGCTCCACTGTCTGCGGCTTTGCAGGGAGCTGATCAGGCGGCGCTCCGTCTCGCAATGGCTTTCGGCGCATATTGATCGGCGCGATAAGAAGAGCGAACCAGCGGTCCGGACGCGATCTGGGAGAAGCCAAGTGATTCGCCCAAAACGCGGTACTCGTCGAATTCCTCAAGCGGCGCGTAGCGAAGCACCGGCAAATGATGGCGGCTGGGCTGCAGGTACTGGCCGATGGTGAAAATGCTGACATTGTGCTCGCGAAGGTCATGCATGAGTTCAATCACCTCTTCCTTGGTCTCACCAACCCCCAGCATGATCCCGGATTTTGTCTCGATGTCCGGATGTCGTGCGCCGAAACGCTTCAGAAGTGCCAGCGAATGGCCGTAGTCAGACCCGGGGCGCACCGCCCGATAAAGACGCGGCACGGTTTCAAGATTGTGACTGAAGACATCCGGCGGCGAAACCGACAGATTCTCGATGGCTCGGTCCATGCGGGCGCGGAAATCCGGCACCAGAATCTCGACCGCTGTTGCCGGGCAGGCTTCGCGCATGGCGAGTATGCAGTCCGCGAAATGGGATGCTCCGCCATCTCGCAAGTCATCCCGGTCGACTGATGTGACCACCACATAGCGAAGCTCCATGTGCTTGACGGTTTTGGCAAGGTTCGAGGGCTCTGAAGAGTCAGGCGGATTCGGCCGTCCGTGGGCGACATCGCAGAACGGGCATCTTCGGGTGCAGATATCGCCGAGAATCATGAAAGTCGCGGTGCCGTTGCTGAAACACTCGCCGATGTTGGGACAGGAGGCTTCCTCGCAGACGGTATTGAGACGGTTCTCCCGAAGAATGCTCTTCAGTCGCAGCACTTCGGGTGTGCCGGGAAATTTCGCTCGAATCCAAGGCGGTTTTCTGAGAACCTCGTGATCTTTCTGCGGTTCGATTCGAACCGGAATTCGGCTTGTCTTGTCAGCGCCGCGGTACTTGACGCCGGTTTCCAGGGATTTGGTTGCAGCCACGGGTGAATTGATGACAGGTTGGATTGAGCGAACTGATCGAAGCGTAATGCAAGTCAATTTTAATTGAATTTTGAGCGGAAGCGGAATCGGCATTGCTTCGCGCCGTGATAATTCATGGAATTGACGCACCGATGAAGCGCAATTTCGAATATATATTGAGAGTTGAACGAGAGTCTGACGCAGCATGTTGAATTCACAAAGCGCCATCGGACTCCGATTTTCGAAACAATGGGAAGTTCAACTAATCCAGTGAGGGTTCAAATGAAAAACTTGATTGCAAAATGTGTGCTGCCGAGCTTCGTCGCAGCGCTGATTCTGTTCTCTTTCACCGATCAGTCGCTCGCGCACTGTCAGATTCCCTGCGGAATATACGATGACCACGCACGCGTTGCCACCATGCGAGAGGATGTCGCGACCATTCACAAGTCAGTCACGCTGATAAACGAGCTGGCCGGAAAAACAGACCCGCAGTCGCAGAACCAGCTGGTGCGATGGGTGATGAACAAAGAGCAGCATGCGCAGAACATCATCGATTCGATCAGCGATTACTTCCTGACACAGCGCGTCAAGGCGTCACAGGAAGATTATGCAGAGCGTCTGCAGAGACACCACGCTGTGATCGTGGCTGCGATGGTTGCCAAGCAGAACTCAGATATGGAGAGTGTCGACAGCCTGTCGCTCGCAGTCGAGGCGGTCGCACCGTACTATCCTGAGCATTAGTGCCGGAGATCGGTCATTTCAGGCGGCAGGGTCCGCTTTTGGTATTCTGCCGCCTGACAAAATAGTCGCAGGGCGCGTCGATCCGGGGAGGCATCTTTGAAAAATTGCCACGCGGCCCTGACAGAGATTGAAATCTCAACTTGCGTCGATTTTGGGTTTTGGCTGCCATCAATTAAAATGAATTGACATTCAAGTTCGTAAAAGCCATTTCGCCAATGGGTTCCTCAATTCACCAGCCGTCAAATTCCGCTGTAGACGATATTGTCTTCGCCGCGCGGGATGCTCGAAGCCGCGCAGGCTTGATCGCGGACGAACAGCAGAAAACGGATCTGTTCGAGGAAATCGCAGAGCTGCTTGAGCGCAGAGATGCGGTGCTGGTTGCGCATTACTACGTTGATGGTGACATTCAGGACCTGGCAGAGCAGACCGGTGGATTTGTCGCGGATTCACTTGAGATGGCGCGCTTCGGATTCGAGCACCCGGCATCCACTGTCGTGGTGTCCGGTGTCCGCTTCATGGCTGAAACCGCAAAAATCCTGAGTCCCGAAAAGCGCGTCTTCGCGGTCGAGAATGACGCGAACTGCTCCCTTGATCTTGGCTGTCCGGCGGATGAGTTCGCCGGGTTCTGCGATCAGCATCCCGAACGGACAGTGGTTGTCTATGCGAATACCAGCGCCGCGGTAAAAGCCCGCGCGGACTGGGTGGTGACATCCTCCATCGGTCTCAAGCTGGTCGAGCACCTGCACACTCAGGGTGAGAAGATTCTCTGGGCGCCGGACAAGTATCTCGGCGACTATATCAAACGCGAGTCGGGCGCCGACATGTTGATGTGGAACGGCGCGTGCATCGTGCATGAGGAGTTCAAGGGCGTGGTGCTTGAGAATCTGATACGCCGCCATCCGCGCGCCAAGGTCCTGGTGCATCCCGAATCACCCGCCTCAGTCATTGCGCTTGCCGATGTCGTCGGCTCCACCAGCCAGATCATTCGGGCGGCACAGACTTTGCCGGAAGACACCTTCATCGTTGCAACCGAAGAGGGCATTTTGCACAAGATGCGCATGCTGACCCCTGACAAGACCTTCATCACCGCGCCGACTGCGGGCGAGGGCGCGACCTGCGAGAGCTGCGGGCACTGCCCCTGGATGAAGATGAATGACTTGCAGCGGCTCAAGAATGTGCTCGCGAATCTTTCCGATGAAGTCCATGTCGACGAGCGGATTCGCAAACAGGCGGAGCGCTCGATTCGGCGGATGATTGAGTTCGGCAAAAAATACGCACCCCCGGTTCCATCTGCCTGACCGCGGCGACGAAACGCCGGATGCCAAAGTACATCGATAATTTCGATCAGGGATCTGATACGAAACGATTCGGTGTCATGCTTGTGAATCTGGGCACTCCGGATTCGCCGTCACCATCATCTGTCAGACGATTTCTACGACAATTCCTGTCGGACACTCGCGTTGTCGAGTTGCCAAAATTGGTCTGGTGGTTCATACTGAACGGCATCGTTCTGGTCACCCGTCCGCGACGAAGCGCGGAAGCGTACCAGAAAGTGTGGCAGGATGGCGGCTCCCCGCTGATGATCAATGCAGTCAAGCAGGCAGAAGGATTGAAAAAGTTTCTGAGAACCAACGGTGCAGATGGATGTGTCGTGCGGCACGCGATGCGATACGGAAGCCCTTCGATTGCTGAGGTGCTGGATGCGCTGACGGGGCAGGGGATCGACCGGGTGCTGGTGATTCCAATGTATCCTCAGTATTCCGGATCGACAACCGCTTCAATATTCGATGAGATCGGCAAGGTGCTGGCGAAGCGGCGGTTCGTGCCGGAAATCCGCTTCATGAACGGCTATGCGACTCGCGGGGAGTACATCGAGTGCCTTGAGCAGACTGTCCGGCAGCACTGGTCTGGCAATGGTCAGTCGGATTGTCTGGTCATGTCTTTTCACGGACTGCCTCAGGAAGTCTGTGATGCCGGCGATCCCTATCAGAAGCAGTGTGCCGAAACCGCCAGTCTGCTGGCCGGCCGGCTTGATCCGCCCGAGTGGCGATTGTGCTTTCAGTCCAGATTCGGGCCTAAAGCCTGGCTGCAGCCCTACGCCGAGCAGGTTTTTCAGGAACTGCCCACACAGGGATTCAAAAGTGTCGATGTGATCTGCCCGGGCTTTTCAGCAGACTGCCTGGAGACCTTGGAAGAAGTCAACATGGGCTATCGGGAGCTGTTTCTTTCTTCCGGAGGAGAGTCGTTCAGCTACATACCTTGTCTGAACGACCGTGCAGAGCACATTCAGATGCTGGACAGTTTTGTCCGCGCAAGCGCGGGAGACTGGCTGCGGCCGCGATAGCCAGCGAGAGAGAGTGCTGAATATTCCCATTGTCAATGCATTGAAGCGCAGCCTGATCGACGACTGCGTAGATCGCCTGCGCGGCGGCGCTGTTGTTCTGGTCGACACCAAGCGTCTCCAGCATCTGATTGCTGACGAATACAATCGCAGCAAACTCGCAGATGGTCTGGCCGCTTGGGCGACTCCTGAAGTTTACACGGTCAGCGCGTGGCTCGGCAAGCTGTGGCGCGATCACTCGAACCGGTCGGATCAGAGGGTCAGCACGCTGCTGAGTTCCGAGCAGTCCAGGCAGATTTGGGAGCGGGTCATCTCCAAGAGTGTCCGCGACGAATACAGCACCGGTTATGAATACCTGCTTTGGCATATCACTTCGACGGCAAACCAGGTCAGGAACGCTTATGAGCTGATGCGTAGCTATGACATTCAGCCAGCTGATTTCGCTGGCGGCGCGAGCGCCGACGCAGAGCATTTTCAGATCTGGCTTGATGCATACCAGAAAGCGCTGACGGAGCGGAACTGCATCGATCGGGAGAGTCTTGCGGATCACATCTGCAAAGTTGCTGAGAAGATTTTTTCCAGCGCTCGGCCTGCGGTGGTTTTCGCGGGAATCGACATTTGGACACCTCAGCTTCAGCGGTTGATTGAATCTATCAACCAGGCAGCCGGTTCAGTTGAAATACTTGAGCATGGAACCGATCGGCACGCGGCTCAGGATCAGCGCTTTGAGTTCGCGACGACCGACGAGGAGATCGATGCCTGCGCGCGCTGGGCGAGAGTCGTTGTCGAAGCCAATCCCGAGGCTCATCGGGTTGGCATCGCGGTCCACAGTCTTGGTGATGTCGGACCTCGGTTGAGTCGCAGACTTTCTGACTATCTCAATCCCGACGCGGTGCTGGAAGAAAGGCAGACGAACAAGCTGCCCTTTCATATGACTCTCGGCGGACGGCTGAGCGAGGTGCCGATTGTGGTTGACGCCATGAATCTGCTGGAGCTGGTTCGGCCCGCCGTGAGCGTCGAGGTGATGGCGTCGATTGTTGTGTCAGACCGAATCAAGGATTGGGATGTGGAGTCAGCTGAACGCGCCAGGCTCGCCGGGGAGATTTTCGGTGTGGGCGGTGATCGACTGTCACTTGACGATGTCATCGCGCTGGCGACGCGGGGCTCAGTCAGGTGTCCAAAGCTCGTCAGCCTGCTGCGGATAGCCAGAAAGCTGCTGTCGAATCAGCCGAGCACGGCGGACTATGCATACTGGGGACAGTTCTTCATGCAGTGGATGGAGACATTCCAGTCGGCCGAGAAAAGCGGCCGTCCGTTCGGCGTTGACGAGTGGCAGGCTTATCGCTCCTGGGTTGACATCGTTCAGAGTCTTGCGGAGCTGGGATTTGTCGCATCGAAGTGCAGAATCGAGACCGCGCTCGCCAAGCTGATCCGGCGAGTCGGCGAATCGAGTGTCCAGCCTAGAGCGGCGAGAGTGCCGATTCAGGTCGGCGAATTCCTGACAATGGCAGGTCAGTCGTTCACCCATTTATGGCTGCTGGGCATGAACGAGAAGTCGGTGCCCGGCTCGCCCAGGCCGAATCCGTTTCTGCCGATTTCAGTTCAGAAAAAATATGGCGTCCCCAACAGTTCAGCCGCAGTCCTGAATGAGCAGATGAGAAAAAGATATGACCGGATCGTATCGAGCGCTGAGCACGTTGTTGAAAGCTATGCGCTGATGGACGGCGGAGATCACCACCAGCAGAGCAACCTGCTGAATCACCCGCAAAGCGCTGATCCAAAGGAATGGGATGAGATTGCCGCCTGCACTGACTATTCCTCCATTTTGGAACGGGAATTCGAGCATTGCGTGCCGCTGAATGACTGGCAGGCCCCGCATCTGGATCTGGAAGAATGGACTTCCGGCGGCACCAGACTTCTGAAGAACCAGTCGAACTGTCCGTTCCGCGCGTTCGCAGAGCATCGCCTGCATCTGCAGCAGCCGCCTGATCTTGAGATTGGCGTAACGAGGCTCGCGCGCGGTTCCTTGATGCATCGGGTGGCGGAGTCGCTTTACACAGCCTATACCACTCCGCAAGCCCTGAAATCGGCTTTCGATTCAGGAGAGTTGTCACAGGTTGTAAATGATTGCGTCCAATCGGCGGTGAATGAGCACAGTCAGAATCTTGTCAGACCGCTCAGCCGGGAAGTCGCCGATGTTGAAGTGGAGATTCTGGTGAATCTTGCGAATCAGCTGGTTGAATTCGATATGAAACGCACTGTCGAGGCGATAGGTGTAGATGTGCCTAAGGATAGAAAGCCCGGTCCTGATCCTCTGAAATGGATTCCCTACGAAATCTGGGATGTCGAGCATCCCACTGAGATTTCTCTGGCGGGTCTGACACTGCGGTTGAAAATCGATCGAATCGACGCTTTCCACGATCAGCGCATTCTGATTGACTACAAGACTGGCAGCTGCAATGCCGGTCAGGCCAGCGGCTATCGGCCGAAAGATCCGCAGCTGGCCGCGTACGCGGTTGCCATGCATCAGCAGGGATGCGAAATCAGAGATGTCGCCTACATTGAGCTGAAGGATGGTGAATTGAGCGCGGACAGTTGGGAGTTGTTCGTCGTTAACAAAAGGCGCAACAGGAATAACTCCTTGACGATCAGCGATCAGTTCAGAAGCGACTTGGATTCCAACTGGCTGACGGGGCTTGAAAGGCTTGCGGCAGACTTCATTGAGGGCGATGCGTTTGCCGATCCTCTGCCCAACGCCTGCCAGTACTGCCATATCACCCCCGTCTGCAGAATCAAGAGCAAAACGGCAGATGCCGGCATTGAGAATGAGGTTGATATCCCGTGAGCGATCAGGCGGCGCGCGATGAAGCGCTGAACATCGAGCAGTCCTGCATTGTCCAGGCCCCTGCGGGTTCTGGAAAAACCACATTGCTGATCAGCCGGTACATCTGTCTTCTGGCCATTGTCGATCAGCCGGAAGAGGTGCTGGCGATTACGTTCACCCGCAAGGCGACTGCGGAGATGCGCAAGCGCATTCTGGACGCGCTTGATCCCGAGAAGCAGATCAAATTTCCGCAGGAAGCGGCGAACCGCGCTGTTGAGGAGGTGAGAAGACGCTCGGTGGAGCTTGGCTGGAACATTCTGGAGCAGCCCTCAAGACTCCAGATCATGACGATCGACGCCTTGTGCACGAGTCTGATCCGGCGCATGCCTTGGGCTTCGCGATTCGGGTCACTGCCGGGAGTCGCAGAGGATTCAGACCGACACTACGAGGCGGCGGTGCTGAATCTGTATGAGTCGGCGGACAGCAGCGAGGAGCTCCAGTCGAACCTGAAGGTGCTTCTGGCTCATCTCGACAACAATGGCGACAAGCTTCAGGAGCTGATCGTCCAGCTGCTGAAAAAGCGCGATCAGTGGCTTCGACGCCTGGTTGGCGCTGCGTTCTCCATCGATGACAAGCGCCGCACGGAGAGTCACTGGCAGGCGCTTCTGGGCGGGCAGCTGGACAAGACCCGCGACATGATGCCATCCACCGCGCGCGAACTGCTGAAACTGGAGGGAATGGACAATTCGCAGGAGTTCAGCCTGGAAAGATGGAAGCTGATTGCGAATTTCATGATCACAACAGCGAAAGACTGGCGAGTCAGAATAACCGCCAATGACCTTTCCGAGCAGCTTGCCTTGATGCCGGATACGCTCAAAGCGGCGCTGGACGCTTGCAGAGGTGACGACGCGCTCAAGAAGCGGATCATCGAGATTCAGAAATCGCTTCCAAAAGTTTGCGAGTATGAGGATGAGCAGTGGCAGGTGCTGCAGGCGTGCTCGGCGGTCCTGCAGCATGCCGTTGCGGAACTGAAGCTGGAATTTCGAAAGCACGGTCAGGTTGACTTCATCGAAATCGCGCAGCAGGCGGTCCAGGCGCTGGGTGACGCCGACAATCCAAGCGACTTGACTCTCGTGCTTGACTATCAGTATCGCCACATCATGGTGGACGAGTTTCAGGACACATCGGTCTCGCAGCGCGATCTGCTCGAACGCCTCACCGCGGGCTGGCAGAATGGCGATGGCAGGACCGTTTTCCTGGTTGGCGATCCAATGCAGTCGATCTATCGATTTCGCGAGGCGGAAGTTGGAATCTATCTCTCAGTCATTGAGAATGGCCTCGGAGACTTGAGAATCAAGCCTCTGCACCTGACAAGCAACTTCCGATCGAACAAAGACGTGATCGACTGGTTCAATTCTGTATTCGAGCCTTCGTTTCCTGCCCGCGCCGAACTGGAGACAGGATCGGTTCCTTATGTCAGCTGCACATCGGAGAAAGAGAATGTGAGCGGACACTCCGCAACCGTGTGGCTGCAGAATATGCGAGTTCCCTTTTACACGAGATCGCTCGAAAAGAAATTTCTGGCTGGAAAGGAAGCGGATCAGGTTCTTTGTGACTTGCGGAAGTTCCGCGAGGCGAATCCCGGTCCTGAAGTTCGCGCCGCGATCCTGGTTCGGAGCCGGAAGCAGGCGGATTACATCATTGCGCGTCTGACTGAGGAGAATATTCGGTTCTATGCGCCTGAGTTCATCGCTTTAAGCCAGCGTCCGGTCGTCGAGGATCTGCTTTCGCTGACCCGCGCGCTTCTCAACTTGGCTGACCGAACGTCTTGGGCCGCAGTGCTGAGAGCGCCTTGGTGCGGCCTGACTCTGGCCGATCTCCTGGCCATTGCCGGACCCAAGCGATCAATCATCTGGAACCGCTTGAACGACGCGGAAGTCCTGTCGGCCCTGTCTGAAGAAGGACAGGCGCGGGTGCGGCGGCTTCGAGATGTGATGCAGCGAACATTTGCCGCACGCGGCCAGCTTGACATACGCCAGTGGATTCATGACTGCTGGCTGCTGCTCGGGGGACCGGCTTGCTACGCGCCGCACGACAATGAGAATGCCCTGCTGTTTCTTGATCTGATCGAGCGACACGCCAGGGGGAATTCAATTGAGGGCTTGCATCGTTTTGAAGAGAACCTTGAGAGCCTCTATGCTGTTCCGGAAGACAGTCCGGACGATACCTGGCTTCACATTTCAACCATGCACGGAGCCAAGGGGCTGGAATATGACGCGGTGTTCCTTCCGCAGTTCGACTCGCTTCCGCGCGGCGGTTCGAGCAAGCCGCTGCTCGCCTGGTCAGAGTTCATCTTGGAGGGCCGAGGGCCCCAGATGCTGCTGTCACCCATTGTTCCAACCGGAAAGCTTGACGATGGCAGCTTCTACAAGTTTCTCCTTGACTGGAACAGGAAACGAGAGTTGATTGAGTTGCTGCGGCTGGCCTATGTCGCCTGCACCCGGGCGAAGGACGCGCTGTATGTCTATGCGAGCGGAAAGTTCCCAAAGTTCGATCTCGACGATCTTCCCGATCAGCCTTTCGGAGAGAATTCGCTGATTGGCATGCTGTGGCCGGGATTGAAGTCCAGTGAAGTTGCGAATATGGAACTGCGAACGTACGAATTGCCGCTCGAAGACACTTTCGATGACTTTGTGACAGCCAAGACATTTCCATTGCATCGGCTGCCTGCAGATTGGAGTCTTCCGGAACCGCCCGCACCGCTGGCATTGCCGGGCAGTGAAATGGAGAGTCCGGACAATCCGGAGACGATCGATTTCGACTGGGCGGGAAGCACTGCATTGTGGATTGGAAATGTCGTGCATGAGTGGCTTGAGAAGATTGTGCGCACCGGCGCCAGGAATTGGAACGCTGAAAGGCTGGCGGACGAGCGCAGCAGATGGCGAGTCCGTTTGCTGTCAATGGGAATGAGCGCGGATCAGCGGGAGATGAATGACGCGCTGGACCGCATTGAGACCGCCCTCAACAATGTGCTGAAGGATTCTACCGGCCAGTGGATACTGAGTGATCAGCACCTCGAGTCGGAAGCGGAACTCAGGCTGACCGGTCATTCGGGCGGTCAGTTCGCCAATGTGATTCTTGATCGGACTTTTGTTGATCAGGAGGGGACGCGGTGGATTATCGACTACAAGAGCGGCACGACAGGAGGCAATGTGGCTGATTTTCTTGATCAGGAAGTCAAGCGTTATCGGGATCAGCTGGACCAGTACAGGACAATCGTTTCCGGCATGGATTCGAGGCCGATCAGGACGGCGCTTTATTTCCCGATGTTTCCAGCCTGGCGGGAGGTCCAGTAGTTTCCTGAATGGACAGGTTTTTTTGATGGGATGTGCTCACAAGAACTCAAGCTACCATCAGATAAAACAGAAAAGACCATATTCTCAGAGTCGGACACGAAGAAGGTTGGGGCAGGCTATTGAGTCTGCCAGTCCAGAGTATCATATTGGAATCCGCGCGGCTTAGAATTTTCAACTTCAATTGAGCAGGGGTACCGGCAAATCTCTCAACAGGCAAGTTTATTGGAGACCCGAGAAGAGGCGCTGACACTCAGCAGGGCCAGCGCTTGGGCGAGTGAGTTTACCGGCAGCAACGTAACTCGCTCGAATATCCAATATCTGATCAAGTATGACCGAATTCGCTCCTTCCAGGAAGACGGCACTTCGTTTGTCTCCGTTGCGGATTTGGAAGCTTATTTCGGTTCCAGAAATCGCCAGCGGGAAGAGGCATACAAGGCCAGGTTGGGTGATGATGTCAACTGGCAGCTGTCTTTTGATCAATACAAGGAAGCAGAGACGACCAAACATGTTCACCGGATTCATCCTTACAAGGGCAAGTATATTCCCCAGCTGGTTGAGTATTTCTTGGACAGCCATACGGATGAGTTCAAGACCAGCGCCTATTTTTCTCCAGGTGATATTGTGCTGGATCCATTCTGCGGAAGCGGCACGACGCTGGTTCAAGCGAATGAGCTGGGCCTGCATGGAATCGGAGTTGAGGTTTCGGCCTTCAACTGTCTGATCAGCAACCTGAAACTCGCGACCGTTGAAATATCAGAGCTGCAGATCGCCACCCAGAAGGTGGCGCTCGCCATAGCACAGACTGAGTCAGCAATTCGCGCGAGGTATTTTGAGCGCGAACTGATGTGTGAATTGAAAGAGTTCAACGCAGAGTATTTTCCTGCGCCTCAGTACCGAGCAAAAATCCGGAAGGGGGAGATAGATGAGACAGACTACGGCGCCGAAAAATCAAAATTGTTTTTGGAGAAATATCGAGAGCTTTTGACAGAGCATCAAATATTGATTGAACTAAAAGAGGATGCCGAGAAGTTCTTGGACTATTGGTTTATTCGGCCGATTCTGGATGAGATCACGAATGCGCTTGAGGTCATTGATCGGACAGAGAATCCAACGATCAAAGATTATCTGCGTTTGATTCTGAGCCGAACTGCCCGGTCATGCCGCGCCACCACTCACTATGATTTGGCAACATTGATCGAGCCCCAGTTTGAAACCTATTATTGTCCGAAGCATAGCAAAATCTGCAAGCCGCTGTTCAGCTGTCTCAAATGGTGGAACCGGTATTCCAGCGACACTGCCAAACGTCTCAGTGAGTTCGCAGAATTGCGCACTGATTCGATTCAAGTTTGTTTGGCAGGAGATTCCCGAAACCTGAACATTGCAGCCTCTCTCAATAGTCAGCATGCAGATTTGTATCAGATTTACCAAGATCAGGGCATTCGAGGAATATTTTCAAGTCCGCCTTATGTTGGGCTGATCAATTATCACGATCAGCACGCGTATGCTTACGAAATGTTTGATTTCGAGCGAAATGATGATTCCGAGATCGGAGCGATGTTCAATGGTCAAGGAAAAAAGGCTCGGACAGACTACGTTCGCGGTATTGCTGACGTTCTAATCCATTCAAGAAAGTTTATGAGTGATAATTTTGATATCTTCTTGGTTGCAAATGACAAATTCAGACTGTATCCGGAAATCGCAAGATTGGCTGATATGAAGATTGTCAATGAGTTCAAGCGCCCGGTTTTGAATCGAGCCGAAGGCAATATCGGCGCATATGCTGAAAGTATTTTTCACTTGGCATAGTTGTTAGCCATACGCATTCCTCTGTCAATGATTAAAGTCGTTAAGTTGCGTATAACAAATAAATTCCTTCATTTGTTCAGTTTCTGCAGATTTAAACTTCTGTGATTTGCAAATGTATCGCTTTCGCGTCGAATCTCTATACGAGAAACTAAAGAGCAGCGCTAAAGAATGGCGAGAACAAGGATATCTTTGCACTGATTACCCGCTCATCGGAGAAATATTGGCCTATCAGCACAATGAGCGGGATGGCGAGATTGAAATACGGCATCTTCGCGAACCGCAGTTCCTGGCGCTGGAGGTGTACTGGTATGTGCGCCTTGTTCTGAATACTCCGCATGTCATTGATTTGTATGAGCGCTATTTTGGCGAAGACAAGAAAACTTTTTTTGAGGCGCTTGGTATAAATTTGTCGTCAGATGCCTTGAGATTCGCATCCAAAGAAGGTGTGCTCGATGGTGTCAGGAATGATCCTGAATTCGTAAAGCGGCATCATCTTCAAGCGCTGAATGAAGCGTTGAATCTGGACTATCCGAGTTACATTCTGGCATTGGCGATGGGAGCCGGCAAAACCATGCTGATCGGAGCGATCATCTGCAGTGAATTTGCCATGGCTCTTCGCTATCCCGGCGGAAAGTTCATGACTAATGCGCTGGTGTTCGCTCCCGGCACCACCATCATTCAAAGCCTGCGCGAACTCAGCAGCATGCAGTATGAGCAGATTCTGCCTCCATACCTGAGCCGGGATTTCCTGGCAAATCTGAAAATCGAGTTTTTGGACAGCAACTCAGGGAAAAATGCCAGGGACATCAATGTGCAGCAGGGCAGTCAATACAACCTGATTGTCACAAATACCGAGAAAATCAGCTTGCGCGCACGGCGGCAAAGCAATCAGTCGGAGTTTGATTTTGGAAGGAAAGAGCTGTTGTCGAATCTCAGGCTGGAGAAAATCATCTCGTTGCCGAACTTGGGAATCTTTTCGGATGAGGCGCATCACACTTATGGAAACAATGTTTTCGACAAGTTGAAACGCGTCAGGGAAACCATCAATTACATCCATAGGCACACCTCGCTGATCGCGGTCATCAATACGACGGGAACGCCGTATTACAGGAAGCAGCCATTGAAAGAGGTGATCGTGTGGTATGGACTTGGGGATGGCATCAAAGATAACATTCTCAAGAATCTCAATGACGGGATTCATCAATACAGCTTTGATGAGCAATCTGCCGAGCAGGTGTTTCGCGATATTGTTCGAGAATTCTTCAGGGTGTATGGAAGGGTGGCGCTTGCGAATGGCTCGATGGCCAAAATCGCGTTCTACTTCAAAACCCAGGAGCATCTTGACACATCCCGCGCCCAGATTGAGCAGGCGCTCGTTGAAATTGGAGAGAGTGTCGATCAGATACTCGTCAATACGCAGCAGTCAAAGGCAGATGAAATCAGTCAGTTCAAGAGATTGAACAATCCAGAGAACTTAAAACGGATAATCTTGCTCATAGGCAAAGGGGTTGAAGGCTGGAATTGCCCGAGCCTGTTCGCCTGCGCATTGATTCGAAAGCAAACCAGCAACAACTATGTGCTGCAGGCCGCCACACGCTGCCTGCGCCAGGTTCCGGAAAACACCGTATCTGCCAAGATCTTTCTTGATATCGCCAATTCGAAAATTCTGAACAAGGAGCTTCAGAATAACTTTGGCATCTCTCTGGGAATTCTGAGCCTTGAACAAAGAGAGAAGAGAACTGTTCCAGTTCGAATCTTGAAGACTGACTTGCCGAAACTGAAGATTTCACGCAGAATCAGAAAAGTAGTCTTCGCAGAGGTGAAAGTCGGGGAGATTGAGTTCAAAGTTCCGAAGGCCGAAGAGCCGCCGGAAATCTTGCGGAGTGTGCTGACTACGGATTTCCGAGGGACTGACAGAATCCTGATTCAGACGGGAGAGTCAGTTGAACTTGAACCACAGGTGGAAAGCTTAAGCTGTTACACGGTTGCTTCAAAGCTGGGTCTGCGCTATCACCTGCCAAGACTGCCGATTCTACAGAAGCTGAACGGGCTTTATCCTGACGGAGCGATACCCAGAACCCACATCTACGGTCTGTATGCCTGTATTGAGCAGCAACTGGCAAACTATGAGCTGAGTGATGAATGGGTTACCGAATTCAAGGCTCTCATCCGTGTTCAAGATGAAAATGGCGAGGATCTATTTGAAACTGATGATGACGGCGCCTATGTTCATCAATTGCGTTTGACGGATCAATACTACAATCTACTGGTCAGTCAAAACGACATTCCCGATGATTACAATCTATCGTACCACTACTCCCCCTACAATTTCGATAGCAACCCAGAGCAGATTTTTTTTCAGACAGTGCTGCAGCGACTGAACCTCGACCCGAAAGATGTGAAAGTATTTTTGTTTACAGGGGGAATGACTGATCCAAAGAAAACTGATTTTTATTTCGAATACAGAGGTGTCGACGGTCGATATCACCTTTATTTTCCAGATTTTGTCATCGTCAAGAAGACTGGTGAGTTCTATATCGTCGAGATCAAATCTGACAGAAGAGAAGAAGACGAGACGGTGAAAAGAAAGCGAAAAGCGGTTCAACGTCTGGAAGCCATCGAGGCCAATGATTTCAAGTATGAAATAATTTACGTTACTTCCGATGCTGTTCCGCCAACTGAATTGTCGTCGATTTCGGAATGGCTCGATGCTGACCATTCAACAATAGCGTGAACGAAAGCGAATCTCATTCAATAACGCCGGTCAAAGGTCGTCCAATGCTTCAGTGGGTTGGAAAAAAGCCTTTGGAAACCGTTCATTTTTTCCCCGCACAGGTATGCGAGACTGTTGGGATCAGCAATCCCCCAAGAAACCCGACATTCAAGGAGTTTAGAAAGAGGCTGTTCAACCTGCTTTTCCACGGCGACAACAAAGAAATCTTGTCAACACTCTTGACGAATGGGTTCAGGGGAAAGATAGACCTGATTTACATCGATCCGCCTTTTGATTCAGGTGCAGACTATGTGCGAAGTGTTTCTCTGCGAGGAAAGAAGAAAAAATTAAGCGCTGAAAATTACTCACTGATTGAGCAGGTTCAATACGAGGATATTTGGGCGCAGGACAATTACTTGCAGTTTATGTATGAGCGGCTGATTCTTATGAAAGAGTTGCTGAGCGATGAGGGGAGCATATATCTGCATTGCAATGAAGCGAAGAATTCTTATTTGCGAATTCTGATGGATGAAGTGTTTGGAGCCGACAACTTCAAGCGGGAGATCATTTGGGACAAGACTGTGCTATCGGGATTCAAAACTCAAGCAGAGAATTGGATTCATGGACATGACAGCATTCTGTATTATGCGAAAACTTCCAGAAACATTTTTCATCGTCAAAAACAGCCTCACACCAAGGAATACTTGGAGACTTTCAACAAGGAGGATGAAGGGGGAAAGTACCTGATCGCGCATGGCAAGAAGCGCTATCTGAACGATGTATTGGAAAAGGGCAAGCCATTCGGTGATGTTTGGGATGACATCAAATCATTTCAACAGCAACCAACGGCCGCGGAGAATCTGCAGTATCCAACGCAAAAGCCCAAATCCCTTCTGGAACGTATCATCAGGTCATCAACCAACGAAGATTCAATTGTTCTGGATTGCTTTTGTGGAAGCGGAACGACCGCGGCGGTTGCCGAAGAGCTGGGCAGACGCTGGATTATGGCTGACATCAACAAGGGCGCAATCCAGACCACGATAAAGCGGTTGGAAAATATCATTTGCGATAATGGAAAGATACTGAACGGCAATCAGGAACAGGGCTTGGTTCACTATAAGGTTAACAATTACGAAGTTACCAAGCAGAAAGAACTGAAGAAATTTGTTGTTGCCAAGTATGGAATCCAATCAATTCATCAAGACTTGTTTTTCGACGGACTGGTGGACGGGCAGTTGGCAAAGATCGTTGAATTGAACAGACCATTGAACAGATTGGACATTCAGTTGATCAAGGACGAAATCAAAAACAACCGATCGGACGAAACGAGAGATGTTCACGTGTTCTGCAATGGATGTGAAATCGATTTGATTGCAGAAATAGAACAAGATAAATCACCGATAAATAAAATTGTCATTCGAGATATTCAGCAGGATGGCTTGATAACGAGTGAACCCGTTGAAGCTGAACTCCAATTTTCTAGATCTGGTCTCGAAGTTTCGGTCAGAATCTTGAATTTCATTGACCCATCGATTTTGTCGAGATTGGATATTGAAAGAACATTGTTCAACGAGCAAATTGACGATTTTCGCGCTCAGATAGACTATGTGCTGATCGATACAGACTACAAGAGCGATACATTTGAAATCGTATACAGCGACATTCCCAGCAAAAAGTCCGAGTATGTCAATACGGATTACAAACTCAATGCACCTCGTACGGATTCAAAGGTCGCAATAAAGATCGTCAGCATGCTCGGCGAGGAGTATTTTGAGGTTTTCGGATAGGTCAGAACAATTACTTGTGATTTAATCGACTGTTCATAAAATTTTTTGCTCAGTCTCAAAAAACACATTTCACTTAAGTGCAGATATTTCGCATATTGAAGTTTTCAGGCCCTGATAATCGTGGCAACAAGTATGAAATTTAGATTTGTGATCATCGTCTGGGTGTTGTTTGTGTCATTCGCTTTCTCTACCGCCAATGGCTTTGCATCAACACTGCCATATGCGGTGGATGGAAACAAACTTCCAACCCTTGCGGATGTTGTTGAGAAAATTGAGCATACCATCGTCAACATCTCGACTGCGACGCGAAACCGCAATCGTGCGGGCAGCCAATCACTCGATGAGCTGCGCGAATTCTTTCAGGACGATGATTTTTTCCGGCCATTCTTTGAATTCCGCAATCGAGGCAACCGCCGCCGTCAGCGGCGAAGCTCGAATCTCGGGTCCGGTGTGATCATCGATGCGGCGCGCGGTCACATACTGACCAACAATCACCTGCTGACTGACGCGGCAGAGGTGCAGATCACCTTGCTGGATGGGCGCTCAGCCACTGCAGAAATTGTGGGAACAGACCCGGATATGGATCTGGCCCTTCTCAAGGTTGATCTTCCAAACTTGGTTGAGATCGAGCTTGGCAATTCTGATGAGCTGCGAGTCGGCGATTTCGTTCTGGCGCTCGGCAACAACTACGGTCTGTCAGCAACCGTTACATCGGGCATCGTGAGCGCTTTGGGCCGCAGCGGTCTCGGGCTTGAGCGATATGAGGAATACATCCAGACAGATGCCGCCATCAACCCGGGCAGCTCCGGCGGCGCGCTGGTGAATCTGCGCGGCGAGGTCATTGGAATCAATACAGCGATTCTCTCACCCGGCGGTGGAAATGTCGGGATCGCCTTTGCAATTCCCATCAATTCGGCCGCGAGCGTTGTCGATCAGATCGTTGAGTTCGGCCGTGTGAAGCGGGGTGTGCTGGGCATACATTTCAGAGAATTGACACAGGAGATAACCGAGACGCTTGGATTCGAGTATCTGGAAGGTGTGCTGATCGATCAGGTAATTCCGAACACAGCGGCTGAACAGGCTGGTCTGCAGAGAGGAGACATCCTGATTGCCGTTAACGGTTCCAGAATCACTGATGGCTCTCATTTGCGAACCATGATCGCCCTGATCAGAGTCGGGGAGCGGGTTGATGTCGAATACATTCGGGACGGACAGATTCTGATCGGGTCTGGACGAATCAGCGACATCGTGCGCCAGACAGTGCTCGGACAGGATCTGACGAATCGCCTCGATGGCGTCGTTTTCGAAAATCTTCGAGGGCAGGAGTCCGGTATTCTTGTGGCAGCCGTTGAAAGCGGCAGTCACGCATGGCGTTCCGGAATCAGGGAAGGGGATGTCGTTGTAGAAGTCAATCAGCAGGAGGTCGCGGATGTCAGCGATTTCAGCGAGGCCATTCAGGACCCGGATGATCTGATTCTGCTCAAAATCAATCGCGAGAGCGAAACCTATTTCATCGCGATGCATTAGGCATCTTCGATCACCATGAATGCTGTCATCGCACCTTCGATACTTGCCGCGGACTTCGCTCGACTGGGTGAGGAAGTGGAATCGGTGCTGTCGGCTGGAGCCGACTGGATTCATTTTGATGTCATGGACAATCATTTCGTTCCGAATTTGACATTCGGACCGGTGGTATGCGAATCATTGCGGAACTATGGAATCGAGGCGCCGCTTGATGCGCACTTGATGGTGAAGCCCGTCGATCGGGCCATTGAGGACATGATTAAGGCGGGGGTCGACACCATCACCTTTCATCCGGAAGCCTCTGATCATATAGATCGAACGATCAACCTGATTCGGGACAATGGCTGCTCGCCCGGACTCGCATTGAATCCTTCCACACCGCTTTCCTGTCTGGACTATGTGCTGGATGAAATCGACATGGTGCTGCTGATGACTGTGAATCCAGGCTTTGGCGGACAGAAGTTCATTCCGTATGTTCTTGACAAGATTCAAGCGGTGCGCCGTCTGATTGATTCGCAGCCGAGAGCAATCAGGCTTGAAGTCGATGGGGGTGTGACTGTCGACAACATCGCAATGATTGCAGAAGCAGGAGCGGACACATTTGTCGCCGGCTCCGCCATATTCGGCTCAGAAGACTATGCCGCGACCATTGCCGACATGCGCAGCGCGATCACCGGCGCTGAGTGACTGACAGGTTCGTCTGCGACTTGGACAGCTGCTGGAGATTGTAAAATCTGCAAGTCGCTGGCGGCTGTCAGCCGATTGCTTCGCTTCCTCTGCCAGAAGATCCCTTTGAGGTGACAGTGAACCATGCTCACGGAAGAACAATTCAAAAAACTGAAAGACGAGGGTTTCACCCACATTCCGTTTCAGCGCGAAGTGCTGGCGGATTTTGACACGCCGCTCAGCACCTACTGCAAGCTGGCGCGCCAGCCCTACACCTATCTGTTTGAGTCGGTGCAGGGCGGTGAGAAATGGGGACGATACTCGATCATCGGCCTGCCCAACTCCACCCGTCTGGAGGTTCGCGAGAATACTGTATCGATTCTCAAGCTGGATGCTGTCGCTGAAACCTGGGAGAGTGATGACCCGCTGGCGGACATTAGATCTTTTCGCGAGCGATTTCGAATACCTTCCTTTGAGGACATGCCAAAGTTCACAGGCGGATTGGTTGGATACTTCGGCTACGACACCATTCGGTACATAGAACCCACCCTTGTTCCGGGCCGCAAACCCAGTGACACGGGTCTGCCGGATATCTGCCTCATGGTTTCCGATGAGATTGTCGTGTTTGACAATCTTTCGGGCCGGCTGTTCCTTGTGACTTACATCGACGTAACGCAGGGTGAGGATCGCGAAACAGGAATACAAAGGCTGAATGAACTGTCCGAACAGCTCAGATCGCCGATTCCATCGCGGCCGGCGCTCTCGCTCCATCACGAAGCGAACGAAAGTGAGTTCGAATCGTCATTCGGACAGGAGGCGTTCGAGGATGCGGTTCGAACATGCCGGGAGTACATTCTGGCAGGCGACGTGTTTCAAGTTGTGCTTTCGCAGCGTCTGGCAGCGAACTACAAAGGCGATCCGATTGATCTCTATCGGGCCTTGAGAACGCTGAATCCGTCACCCTATATGTACTTTCTCGACTTTGGCGGCTATCACATCGTCGGCGCATCCCCAGAAGTGCTGGTGCGCTCGGAAGATGGTGTGGTTACGGTGCGGCCGCTGGCCGGAACGCGGCGGCGCGGTGAGACGGAGTCAGAAGATCAGAGCCTTGAAGCTGAACTTCTGGCTGATGAAAAGGAAAGGGCAGAGCACATCATGCTGGTTGATCTTGGCAGAAATGATGTCGGCCGCGTCTCGAAACTTGGGACCGTGAAGATCAACGACGTCATGGAAATCGAGCGCTACTCTCACGTCATGCATATCGTCTCAAATGTATCCGGCGAACTGCAGGAAGGGAAGGCCGCGATTGATGTGCTGCGGGCGACACTGCCAGCCGGCACGGTGAGCGGCGCTCCCAAAGTCCGCGCAATGGAGATCATCGACGAGCTTGAACCCCACAAAAGAGGCATCTATTCCGGAGCGGTTGGATATATCGGCTGGAATGGCAACATGGACACTGCGATCGCGATTCGAACTGCCGTGCTCATTGGTGACCGGGTCTATGTCCAGGCCGGTGCGGGACTGGTCGCGGATTCGGTTCCCAATACCGAATGGCGGGAGACAATGTCCAAGGCCCGGGCGATTCTGCGCGCGGTCGCGATCGCTGAGTTTCCAGAGTAAGTTCAAGTGATCCAGATTTGCAGAAAAATCACCGAGTGGCCGTGGTTCGAGCGCATCATCATCGCTCTCATCCTATTCAATGCCATTGTTCTCGGCATCGAAACTTATCCGGTCATCGCGGTCCCTTACGAAAGCCTGCTGCTTTCAATCAACCGCCTGATCCTGATCATTTTCGCGCTTGAGGCGGCGCTGAAAATCACTGCCGCCGCGCCGGTATTCAGCCGCTATTTCGGAGACGGCTGGAATCTTTTCGATTTCTGCGTGGTGGTGTTCTCACTGATTCCTCAGACCGGCGAGTACGCGCTGATTGCGCGGACGATCCGACTGCTGCGCATTCTGCGCCTGATCACTGCTGTTCCGGAGCTGCGCCTGATTGTCTCGACGCTGATCAAGTCTTTGCCGGGGCTTGGCAATGTGATATTGCTGATCTCGATCGTCTTCTACATCTATGCGATCGCCGGCTATCACATGTTCCACGCGCACGACCCTTTCCACTGGGGTTCGCTGGGAACGTCCCTGATCACACTGTTCCGGGTCCTGACGCTGGAAGACTGGACTGATGTCATGTACAGCGCCATGGAACTCAATCCATTCGCCTGGATGTTTTTCATCAGCTTTGTCATCATTGCCGCGTTCATTGTCATCAACCTTTTCATCGCAGTCGTCATCAACAACCTGCACAAGGCTCAGCATGAGATGGAGCTGGTTCGGGATGAGAATCTCGATGCGGAAATTCTGCACACACTGGGCGAATCGAAAAAGTCACTTGAGCGGATTGAGCGGGCGCTGATGGAGCAGAAGCGGCAATCCACCGAGTCAGCCAATCAGCAAAACTAGACCGTTCGTGCGATTGGTCATTGCAAGCGGGTGTTGAGCAGCGATGAAGGTTCTGGGCATCGAGACCTCCTGTGACGACACCGGCGTTGCAATCTATGACTCTGACTGCGGCTTGCTGATCAACCGTTTCTCGTCGCAGATTGACATCCACAAGATCTATGGCGGCGTGGTGCCGGAGCTCGCCGCCCGCGATCACATCCGCAAGGTCCTGCCGCTGATCCGTTCAGTTCTGGAAGAGACAGAAATTGACCGGAGTGAAATCGACGCGATCGCCTACACTGCAGGCCCGGGTCTGGTTGGCGCGCTTCTGGTTGGCGCCACTGTCGGCCGTTCGCTGGCGATGTCGCTCAATATCCCCGCGATCGGTGTGCATCACATGGAAGGACACCTGCTGTCGCCGATGCTGGAGCATGAGGCGCCTGAGTTTCCATTTCTCTCGCTGCTTGTCTCAGGCGGTCACACGATGCTTGTCGATGTTCAGTCGCTGGGCAGATACAAGCTATTGGGTGAGACCCGCGACGATGCGGTTGGGGAAGCGTTCGACAAGTTCGCTTCTGTGTTGGGGCTTCCCTATCCAGGCGGGCCGAGCATCGAAAAGTGTGCGTTGCGAGGTCAGCCCGGCCGCTTCAGATTTCCAAGACCGATGGCAGGTCATGCAAATCTGGATTTCAGTTTTTCCGGGCTCAAGACATTCGGGCTTCAGGAGGTCAGCAAGCAAAGTCTGGATGATCAGCTTCGCAGTGATTTTGCGCACGCGTTTCAGGATGCCGCGATCGGTGCACTGATTGTCAAAATCAAGCGGGCATTCAAGCAGACAGGATACTCAGCGCTGATTGTCGCCGGCGGTGTTGGCGCGAACAAGCTGCTGCGTCAGCGAATTGCTGATCTGGAAGAGCAGCTGCAGGTGCGATCGTACTTTCCATCGTTAGAGCTTTGCACCGACAACGGCGCTATGATTGCTTATGCCGGCTATCTTCGGCTGATGGCTGGATACAGGGAAGAGTTGAACTATGCGGTCTATCCGCGCTGGTCACTTGAAAGCCTTCCACCGCTTTAGGTCGCGGCAGGCAAATTTCAGATTCTGACGAGCAGTGTGAGATTTTCGCCCGGCGAAGCAAGCCTGAACTGCGGTATGAGCCGTTACAGCCGGTTCACTTTGTGTTGAACCGGATTTTGCTCTCCTGACCTGCGAGCAGCCGCTGGATATTGGTTCGATGCCGAATTGCGACAAACAGGAAAATCACTCCGCAAGCGGCTGTCACCCAGACATTCTGATAGAAATACCAAGCGAACGCAGGCGCTGAAAGCATGGCCAGAAGCGAGGACAGCGAAGCGTAGCGCGAAATCAATGCAACAACCAGCCATAAGCTTGCGACACCGAAAAATACCGGCAAGCCCAATCCAAGATAGGCCCCTAGCGCAGTGGCGACGCCTTTGCCGCCCTGAAACTTGAAGAATATCGGATACAAATGCCCAAGAAAGGCCAATAGCGCGGCTGTGCTCATAACCACTGGATCATTGGTAACCATCCAGGCAATAAGGACAGGCACTGTTCCTTTCGCCACATCTCCGAGCAAAGTGAGCGCGGCGGGAAGCTTTCCGCTGAGGCGCAGGACGTTGGTGGCTCCAGGATTGCCGGAACCTTCAACTCTTGGATCAGGAAGCTGAAACAGCTTCGAGACTACAATGGCGCTGGAGACTGAACCCAGCAGGTAGGCAGAAATTGCAAATAGCAGAATGGTCACGGCACTGTTTGCGATTCAGATAGTAAATGTTATGCCAAGGGAAACATTTTAGTGGACACTACAGGTTTCGACAAAATCCCTGAGCGAGTGATTCATGGGAATTCAGTCTGCAATCGAATGAGTTATTCGAATATAAACAGATTTTTCGGCAGTGATTCTGAGGGTGAAGGGGGCGTAAATTGGATATTGTCTTTATTGAGAAGTTGAGGATTCCCGCAACCATCGGCGCGTGGGAGTGGGAGCACCGCATCAAGCAGAATCTTATTGTTGACATCGAAATGGAGTGTGATTTTCAGCAGGCGGCTCAAAGCGATTCGATTGAACATGCCATCAACTACAAGGATGCGGCTTCGAAAGTATATGATTATGTGGCTGAATCCAATTTCAAATTACTTGAGACTGTCGCGCACAAGATCGCCGCACTTTTGCTGGAAGAGTTTCCAATAACTTGGTGCCGCGTCAAGGTGAGCAAACCGCAAGCCGTTGAAAAGGCTGCCAATGTAGGGGTCATCGTCGAACGTCGCACCGAGCCGAGCGCGCCCATATAAAGATCAGGGTGATGTGACAGAGCGGCCGCCATCGACAGTCAAAATCTGTCCGGTTGTAAAAGTCGCTTCCAAAGCCAGGTATCTGACGGCCGCCACCAGCTCTTCGGTGGTTCCAAGCCGTCCAAGCGGTGTCTTGCTGATGACTTCCAAAGATGCAGGTTCGCCTTCAGCCCATAGAATCGCGCCGGGTGCAACTGCATTGACCCGAATTTCTGGTGCGAGTTCAACTGCCAGTGATTTCGTCAACGATTCGAGAGCTGCTTTGCTTGCGCAGTAAAGGGAGTAATTTGAGAGTGGACGCATGGCGTAAATGTCGGTAATGTTTACGATGCATCCCTTTGATTCTCGCAGCTGAGGCAATACCGACTGCGCGAGGAAGTAAGGGGCTTTGACATGAACTGCGAATAATGAACCGAACTGCTCCGCCGATGCCTCAAGAATCGAAGTTGGAAAAAACTCTGATGCATTGTTGATCAGCACGTCCAGCCGGTCAAATGCATCAACAACCTGATGACCCAGCCGAGTTACTTCTTCAAGTTCTTTGAAATTTGCCTGAAATGCAACTGCGGACTTCGGTCGCGTGCGATTCAAATCCTCAGCCAGCTCCAGAGCCAGTTGTTCTGACCGCCTGTAATGAATGGCAACGGACAAGCCTTGCGAGTGGAATTCCCTGACGATTGCAGCGCCGATTCGCTGACTGCCTCCCGTTACCAGCGCAACTTTGTTGTTTTGACTCAATTTCGACTCCCGCAATGTCGATTACGCAGTGGAATGACGCCACATAGACGGCTTTTATAATTGATTCAAAATGATACTGACTGCGCAATGTCATTCAATTCTGTCAACCCGATCACTGACGCACTTTCCATGAGCGGCGATGAGCTTGAACGCAATCGTCGTCTAGTAGGCGCAATTCGCCGCGCGATTGAACAATCCGAAAACAAGGCCATTTCATTCGCAGAGTTCATGGGTCTTGCTTTGTACCACCCAAAATATGGTTACTACACATCGGCGAACCAGGTGCTGGGAAGAGAGGGAGATTTTACAACTGCACCGGAACTAGGCGCGGTGTTCGGCAGAATTCTGGCGGTAAAAATCGCAAGTCTGTTTGAATCGAATCGAGCGGCCCCGCGAATTTATGAATTCGGCGCTGGCAATGGCAGCCTCGCGTTTCAGATCCTCTCGGAACTCAGCCTGCTGGACTGCAGAGTCGAAGAGTATGTCATCATCGAAGTCAGCCCGAGGCTCAAACAAATTCAGCAGCAGAGTGTCAGTCAACTTGCACCTGAGCAACTCTCGAAAGTCGTCTGGCTGGATGCGTTTCAAGCCGAAAGCATGCAGGGGGTAGTGATTGCCAATGAGGTGCTTGATGCGATGCCAGTTGAATTGATGAGATGTGAAAACGGCGAAGTTCTGCAGGGTTATATCGTTGAGTCGGGCAACGGATTTCAAATTGAATTCCGAGATACTCTTGACAAGGAAATTGAATCAACTATCGATCGGCTGGATTTGCCTGAGCTCGAAAACGGGTATACCTCAGAGCTGCATTGCCGAGCAGAAGCATGGATGAGACAAATCGCGGAGTGCTTGAAGGCCGGGGCAGTCCTGATTGCTGATTACGGATTTCCGCAGCATGAGTACTACCACCCTGACCGGCGCGAAGGAACGCTGATGTGCCATCGCAGGCACCATAGTCTGCATGATCCTTTTGCGTACATCGGCTGCCAGGACATCACCGCACACCTTAATTTTTCCGCGCTTGCCCAAGTTGCTCAATCATCCGGTTTGGAGGTTAACGGATTCACAACGCTGGCTGGCTTTATTGTGGATATTGGCATCGGTCGATTGGATTTCAATGACTGCCAAGGGACGGAGCGCCTCTCAGTCGCGCAGCAGCTCAACACATTGACATCTCCCGCGGAGATGGGGGAACTGTTCAAAATGATGGAGCTAACTAAGAACATTGAATCTGACCGGCTGGGATTTGAATCTCTTGATCAGCTGCATCGGCTTTGATATCGGAACACGCTCCAAAGAGACACCATGGAACTCATTCAATCAGTATTTCTGGCGCTGATACAGGGTGCGACGGAGTTTCTGCCAATCTCCAGTTCCGCCCACCTCATTCTTCTTCCGACGTTGTTCGGCTGGCGCGATCAGGGTCTGGCATTTGATATTGCAGTGCACGTCGGAACGCTTGTTGCGTCCGTCGCGTATTTCCGCACACAGATTTTTTCGATTGCGATCTCTTGGTGCGGCTCCATTGTCGGTCGCGGCAACACGGCTGAATCCAGATTGGGCTGGTTCATCATTGTTGCCAGCATACCCGTTGCCGTAGCCGGTGCATTTGCTTACGATCTTGTGCAAGATGAGCTGCGCAGCGTGACTGTGATTGGACTTGCAACATTGCTATTTGGATTGCTGCTCTGGTATGCGGATCGATTCCGCCGCGGTCGAAGAACACTGGACGATCTGCGCCTGACCGATGCGCTGCTGATTGGCCTGGGCCAGGCCGTGGCAATCATTCCCGGAACCTCCCGGTCGGGCATCACAATGACCGTTGCGCTGATGATGGGATTGAATCGCAAGGAGTCAGCGCGCTTTGCCTTTCTGCTGGCAATTCCGGCCATCGTCATGGCCGGTGGCTATCAATTCCTGCAGCTGATGCTTTCGGATATAGAAGTCGACTGGCTGCAGTTTGGAACCGCCATGCTGGTGTCTGCAGCGGTGGCATATCTTTGCATCCACTACTTTCTGGCGTTCATCGAAAGAATAGGCATGTTGCCGTTTGTGCTCTATCGAGTGCTGCTGGCGGCATTCATTCTGACGATCTTATAGCGGCGCTTTTCTCCAAACATCGGGTGACGCTCTCGATGTAGGCTTTTCGGACCTGATCGCGAAGCTGATCGCCTTCGAATAGTTTCACCAGATCTTTCATATCCGTCTCGTGCATGCAGTTTCGACATTCGCCAATCAGCTCGACCGCCTGTCGAACTTTGAACTCGTCTTCGTGCATTGCAGTCAGCACAACTGAAGATGCATCCATGAACTGCGAGAAACCTTTCTGATCTCGAAGTCCGTTCAGTGCCAGGATCATCGCAACTGTCTCTTTTGCCGGCGTTTCTTGAAGGGTCATGATTCGTTCAGCGAACATGCTTGTCCGGACTGCAAGACTTTGCTGATTGCGGGAAGTTTTCAACCGTTTGCAAAGCCGGCGGACTGAAGCCGCGTTCGCTGCTTCCGCATCGGTCTGAGTTCTGCAACGGTTGACCAGATAGGCAAGCATCGCAAACCGAAATTCAACGTCATGCGTCATTCGTGCGGCCGCATCAAGCTTCGACAACGGTGAAACCTCCCCGGAATCGCGCTCAAACAACGGGTGAATTTCAGGAAACAGCGTCGCCAGCGCACTGCATGCTTGCAAAACCATGAAGAATATGCTGGGATGGTCTTCAGACAATGCGCTCAGCACCTCCTGCAAGACCCGCTCCGCAGTCAGGTAGTCAAGCTCGCCACTCATCGCCAGCTCCTGCATGAGCGCAAGGGTCGTCTCGTCGACAACAAATCCTTTGCTGTGAAAGCGCGCCGCGAACCTTGCGACCCTCAAGACTCGAAGCGGATCTTCAGAAAAGTGCGGCGAGACGTGACGCAAAAGACCGTTTTCCAAATCCCGCTTTCCACCGAAGGGATCGATCAGACTGCCATCCGCATCCAGCGCCATTGCATTGACTGTCAGGTCCCGGCGGTAAAGGTCCTGCTCCAAGGTGACGGTTTGGGATGTATCGACATCAAATCCCTTGTAGCCCTTGCCGATCTTGCGCTCGGTTCTCGCCAGAGCATACTCTTCATGCGTTTCGGGATGCAGAAACACCGGAAAGTCTCTGCCGACTCGAAGAAATCCCAGCGCCAGCATTGATTCTTCTGTTGCGCCGACGACTACCCAGTCTTTATCGCCGCGCTCAATGCCAAGCATTTGATCGCGCACCGCACCACCCACCAGGTAGCATTCAAGATCAGAAATCCGTCTGATTGGACGGTCGATCATCGGTCAGGAGCGCAAGTTGGAAAATGTAAAATAGCCGGTTCGATTGCGATGCTGATCACCGACATCCTGCTGCGGCGGTTTCAAAGTGCAAGACACCGGCATGCCAGGTGTCTTGCCGAAATCAGCGGCCCGCCTGCGTTCGAAACTGATCGTACTGATCGGTATACCCGCCCAGCCAGGTTCCAGCAACAGATTCGAATCGCGTCGGCTGAATGCCATAAGGTTCGGGTGTGCCCTCTCTGACCGAACCCGGAGTCTGAAGCGACAGCAGGTTGTCAGGAGTCAAGGGCTTGCCCGGGGCGAACTGTGCGAAACTCGCCATCAGCTTGGACAGGAACGGATTCAGTCCGATGATCCGATGACGCATGCCGCTAAGCTGGTCAATCAGACTTACAAATTCCTTCAGCGTCAGAATTTCGGGGCCCGCGACATCAAAACATCCCAGATTGGACTTTTTGACATTGATGGCGTGAACGATGCATCGAACGACATCTTTGACATAGACCGGCTGCACCTGCGCGTTGGGTGCGACCAGCGGAAAAATCAACGGACTCATCGACAGCATCGACTGAAACATCCGAGAGAACGAATCTTCGGGTCCGAAGACAATCGATGGTCGAATGACCGTGCACTCAAGACCGGATTGCGTCATCGACTGCAATGCCTGCTCTGCCAGGCCGCGCGATCTGAGATATTCGCTGGGTGCATCGGGTGACGCGCCCAATGCGCTCATATTGATCAGCCGCCTTGCCTTGTTCTGCAGGCAGACTTCCGCGATTCGGCTTGGAAGGCTGGTGTGAATCTCGGCAAAGGTATCGGTTCTTGACTGATTGAGGATGCCGATCAGATTGATGACTGTATCTGACTCGTTTATCAGCTCTGAAATCGAGTCACGGGAAAGATCGCCTGCCTCAACCATTTTCAGTGTTGGAATTACCAGCAGGTTGCGATGCCGGTGCGGACGCTTGGTCACGACCGTAACCGTCCAACCTTCGCGCGACAGCGCCAGGACAACCTGAGAGCCTATGAATCCGGCTCCGCCGAATAGAACTGCGTGATGTGAGTGAGTGACTGGCATGGAGGATTGATGCTAGGTACGATTAGTGTGAGCTGACGACAAATTTTTTTCCATATTCCTGAAGCCGGCGGGCAGATTCATGCAACTCGGTAACATTATCTACAAATTCAAGCAGATCATCAAAAGTTGCCAGCGGCAGGACCTCGATGCTGTGTTTTGTCTGAACCTGCTGAACTGCGGACTGATCTGAATCGATCGAGCGTTCCATTCGGTCCAATGAGATCACCGCGGCGGCTGGATTGGCACCCTGAGCTTCAATGATGCCGACAGCCTTGTCAATGGAAAGACCCGAGGTGATCACATCTTCGACAATGATCACATCACCGCGAAGCGGTGCGCCGACGATCCAGCCCAGCTCACCGTGATCCTTGGCTTCTTTGCGGTCAAATGCGAAGAGCACTGAACGGTCATGGTTGCGAAAAAGTGAAACCGCGGTTGCTGAAGCCAGAGGGATCCCCTTGTAGGCCGGGCCGTAGAGCATGAAGTTATCTGCGAAGTGCGATACGATGGCAGCCGCATAGAAGTCGCTCAATGTCATCAGGTCAGAACCGTTGGAAAAATTGCCGGTATTCAGGAAGTAGGGACTGGTGCGGCCTGAATTGAGAACAAACTCGCCGAACTTGAGTGCGCCGCCGGCGTATGCGAATGAGAGAAATTCCTGCTGACGTGTGCCCATTGCTGATAGAAACTGCGATCGATTCGAATGTCTGAATCAGCCGAGTCAGTGTATATGGAAGACGAAAGTATTTGATGAACTTGAATATAAGTAAGTTCAGTTCTCTGAAGAAATAGCTTCTTCCCAAGGAACGGCACAGTACGGACTGATATTTTCCACGATATATCTATTCCAATAGTTTCCTTGAAAGTTTATTTTCCTCAATAGAATCATTTCTATGTACCACAAGCATAATCTGTGTGTTTCTATTAAATCTTGCCACGTAACTTGAAAACGAGTTTCAGGATGAACAATATCATTACGAATTTTAGTTATCACCATTGGAGCATCCCAAGGGAAGTCACAGGTATTTCGTTCGGCGAAGAGTCGTAAATTATTGAACCAACTAGGAATATTTCGCGGAATTTCTAGCTCTTCAAGAGCATTTCTTATTGAGTTAGCAGCTCCTCGAATTACATTTTGATTGACTTTAGAAGACAGTAGTTCTAATGAAGCTTGAGCTAGCACAATTCCACTTTCAAAGTCGAAAGTTTTGCTATTCAAGTAAAAATCAATAGCCCGATATAAATCCTTTCCCCAATTATCACACTCGAGCAACTTCCAAAAATCTGAAAATGTAGTAGAAATTTTGGTTCCATTTGGCGGTCGGCCAGACAATAGAGCAACCCTTGGTACCCATGGTTCAATAAACTTCGTGCCCCACAACAACGGTGAAATCTTGCCGTCTTTACTTTCACCAGTTACTCGAAAAAATCCACACCGTTTGCCTTGGAACAGTGAAAGGTAGCATTCAAGACCATCTACTAGACTTTTAGCTTCCGCAACTGAAAATTCAGTGCCATCGGAGCGATTTATCGTGCCTTCATGGGTAACAATGTAATCCGCTGTTTGTGCTTTCGATGTTGAATGTGCTTCTGAATTTAGAACTTCATTTACTACAATCTTCCAACCACATTCTGTCTCAAAATTAGCTTTTCCGAGAAGCCGATTAAAAGTTCCGTCTTTGACAGATTGATATTGATTGCAAAAAAATTTGTTTAAATTTGCAACCTCAAAGCAAACTTTACGGAGTGGAAGTGTTGAGTTTACTACTTGACAGGGACCAACTACCAGTTCAAGAGAACCGCTTAAGAAATTCTTTGAAACATTTCCTACACGATTGACACGAACATTGATTGTAGTTCCATTTTCCAAAACTATATCGAACGGTTTTTCAAGCAAGTCACAGAAAATAAAATTTGGAAATTCATCTGATTCTATTTCAAAATTCAGCTTAGGTGATCGATAGAGAATTGCACGAACAGGACAGGGTCTCTGTAATTCAGTTTCATGAAATTTGGTTATAGTTGTGTATTCAAACACAATGGGTTCACTAGAATTCATTGGTGGCAGCTGCTAATAGAAGTTTTTTGCCGAAATTGAATTTCATTTGATATCAATTTAACCAGGATTTCCTGGCTTGAGTTCGAAATATATCTCAGTTATTTGACGATGGCACTTGGTAATACTAAAGCGAAAGAAGTTAGATTTAAGCAGATACGCGTTTTAGGATCTTTTGTGGTGGTAATAACCCATTCAATTCAACTTTTTTTCCATTCGCTCGCCTTGCGTAGTCTGTTGTGCGTGCGGTATTGGTTAGGATGATGCAATACCTCATAAAATTTTTTGCTGTTGGAGACTAAACATGTACCAATGCCATGGTTCAAATTTATATACGCTATTTGTTGTAGCAACTCAAATTTAGGAATTCCTCGAATTAATTAACCGATTCGTCTTGTTTTGATTTTCCGTGCCAAGCGGTAACGCTATAAAAACAAAGTAAAATGTGCATCAGTTAAATCACTTGATAATTCATCTGCGTTGTCCAAAGAAATTGACTTTTCTGTCGCGGTTTTGGAGGTTCAGTCTGCTGATTGTGCATGCACACCACGAACTGCAAGAAAATTCACGCATACCTATGTTGCTTTTGATTGACAATTACGATTCATTCACCTACAACCTGGTTCAGTATCTGGGGGAATTGGGGCATCAGTCGACTGTGGTTCGGAATGATGCAATCGAGATTGATGATATAGAGCCGATGGCGCCGTCTGCGATCATCATCTCCCCAGGCCCCTGCACTCCCAATGAAGCGGGAATCTCTGTTGCGACAGTCAAGCGCTATGCGGGCAAGCTGCCCATATTCGGGGTGTGCCTGGGACACCAGAGCATCTGCCACGCGTTCGGCGCTGAAATCGTGCGCGCTGATCAGGTCATGCACGGCAAGCTTTCCGAAATCTATCACCACGGCGATGATCTGTTTGACGATATCAAGATTCCGTTTTCTGCGACTCGCTACCATTCCCTGATCGCCCAGCGGGACAGTCTGCCCGACTGCCTGGAAATCACCGCCTGGACCAGAGACGGTATCATAATGGGAGTGAAGCACAAGCAGCATCAAATCTATGGCGTTCAATTTCATCCGGAATCTTTCTTGACCGCCTGCGGACACAGTCTGTTGGACAATTTCCTTCGCTTGAGCAACGTTAGAGCGTGAATTCTGATCTGATCGGGTCAATGGACATCAAGGAAGCTCTCACTCGAATCTCCGCCGGTCAGAATCTGACCGGAGAAGAGATGCTGGATATCATGCGCCAGATCATGACCGGCAAGCTGACTGCTTCCCAGATCGGCGGATTCTTGGTTGGGCTGCGCATGAAGGGTGAGTCGATTGAAGAGATCACCGCGGCCGCAACTGTGATGCGCGAGCTGGTCGACAGCGTTCGAGTCGATGTGCCGCACCTCATTGATGTTGTCGGCACCGGCGGCGATGGCGTCTCTTCGTTCAATGTGTCAACCGCATCAGCCTTTGTTGCTGCCGCGGCCGGAGCGCACGTTGCCAAGCACGGCAACCGCGCGGCTTCGAGCAAGTGCGGAAGCGCCGATCTGCTGGAGCGCGCCGGTGCGCGAATTGACCTGAACACCGGTCAGATTGCCGAGTGTGTCAGAAACACCGGATTCGGGTTCATGCTGGCGCCCGCCCACCACACCGCGATGAAACATGCGATCGGAGCCCGCAAGGAACTGGGGGTTCGAACAATATTCAATGTGCTGGGCCCGCTCACCAATCCGGCGCATGTCAAACGCGAGATGATGGGTGTGTTCAGCGCCGAACTGGTTGAGCCGCTGGCGCACGTGCTGGGCAAATTGGGCTCAGAGCATGTGATGGTCGTCCATTCAGATGACGGAATGGATGAGATCAGCGTGGGAAGCTCCACTCAGGTTGCTGAGTTGAAAGATGGCGAGGTCACAGCCTATACCATCAGTCCCGCGCAGTTTGGCATTGCGTCACATTCCGTGGATGAGGTTGCCGTTGCCGATCCTGATGAGAGTCTCGCCGTCATTCAATCTGTGTTTGCAGGTGATGAGTCGGCCGCGTTTGCGATCACTTCGATGAATGCCGGCGCAGCCATTTATGTTGCAGGTCTTGCCGAAGACCTCGCAGGTGGAATCGGCCGTGCTCAGGAACTGCTCCGCTCCGGAGAGGTGGCGGCCAGATTTGACCGGTATGTAGAGTTCACCAACAGTTTTTAGCATGTCCAGACCAGCGGATGTTCTCACATCCATCGTGGAAAGCAAGCGGCTTGAGGTTGCAGCCGCGAAGTCAGCGGTGACACTCGCTGAAATCAACGATTTGATTCAGTCGTCCAGCCCGCCCAGAGGATTCGAACGTCAGATACGTCAGCATATCGCGGAAGGCCGCTCAGGCATTATCGCGGAATGCAAGAAAGCTTCGCCAAGCAAGGGTGTGATTCGACCGAAGTACGATGTCACGAATATCGCGAGCAGCTACCAGAGAGCCGGCGCCAGCTGTCTTTCAGTATTGACAGATCAGCAGTTTTTTCAGGGCTCAGTTCAGCATCTGAAAGCCGCCCGGCTGATCAGCGGCTTGCCGGTCCTGCGCAAGGACTTCATGATTGACGCATACCAGATCCGCGAGTCGCGCGCCATCGGCGCGGACTGCATTCTGCTCATTGCCGCGATTCTGGGTCTTGCCGAACTGCAGGATTTTTCGGCTGAAGCGATCGAGCTGGGCCTTGACGTTCTCGTTGAGGTTCACACGGAAGAGGAACTGGAAGTCGCGCTGCAGGTCGAGCATGGCATGCTGGGCATCAACAACCGCAACCTTCGAACATCCGAAACCACACTTGAGACTTCGATCGAGCTGAGTCGGCAGGTGCCGGCAGATCGGCTCGTTGTCGCGGAAAGCGGCATTCACAGCTCTGAAGATGTTCTAGCGCTCAAATCAGCGGGCATCAATGCGTTTCTCATCGGAGAGTCGTTCATGCGGGCCGCGGACCCCGGCGCGGCCCTTCGTCAGATCTTCAGCGCCGAGCGGCTGGCCGTTGAATCCGGAGCGGTGGCATGATGGAAGGCAAGGTCGAATTGCTGGATGGGGTGAATTTCCGCCTCACATCCGGAACCGGTCACAGCACCGCGTCTGACGGTCCTGCGGAAGAGGGTGGAAAGAACGCCGGCATGCGGCCGATGGAGATGGTGCTTCTGGGCATGGGCGGCTGCACCGCGTTCGATGTGGCGCAGATACTCCGCAAGCGCCGCCGCGAGCCGGAGCTTCTCGAAATTGATCTTGAAGCTGACCGAGCGGAGGAAGTCCCCAAAGTGTTCACCCGGATTCATCTCAAGTACCGCGTGAAGGGCGGGGGCATCACTGAGAAAGAGGTCAAGCGCGCCATCGAGCTGTCGCTCGAGAAATACTGCTCCGCCACGCGCATGCTCGCCCAAACCGCTGAGATCACCTTCGAGTTCCAGGTGCTTTGAGCATGAACCGGCGCGACACTGAATCGCCGCAGGCGGGTTGATCATGCAGAACATCGTCAACTGGTTCCGGCGCCAGCTCAATAATCCGCAGGTCATCATACTTGCTCTGTTTCTGATCGTCGGGTTCACCCTGGTGATTTACTTCGGGGCCTTGATGGCGCCGGTTATTGCAAGTGTCGTCATCGCCTACATTCTGGAAGGTGTGGTGAAAAGATTCGAGGCGATCAAGGTGCCGCGCCTGGGGGCGGTGCTGATTGTGCTGGGACTTTTCTTTGTGCTTTGCTTCGCGCTGGTATTCGGAATCCTGCCTGTGGTCAGCGCGCAGGCGCTGCAGCTGGCGAGCCAGATTCCGACATGGGTTGCCAACATTCAGTCTGCGCTGCTGCAGCTGCCGCAGCAGTATCCCGACATAATCTCCGAAACGCAGGTGCGGAACTTCATCAGCACGACCGCTCAGTTCGTCACAGAGCTCGGTCAGCAGATTGTAGTGGCTTGGTCCGCCTCTTCGGTTACAGGAATCATAACAGTGGTCATTTATGTGATTCTGGTGCCGATAATGGTGTTTTTCTTTTTGAAAGACAAGGTGAAACTGACTGCCTGGATCGTGAATTTCTTTCCGGACAAGGATCACGGCCTGACCATGACAGTGTGGCAGAATGTCGATCGGCAGATGTCGAATTACATCCGCGGCAAGTTCTGGGAGATTCTGATCGTCGGCGGTGTCACCTTCACGACTTTCACCATATTCGGTCTTCAGTTTGCCGCGTTGCTGAGTGTCATCGTCGGCCTGTCGGTGCTGATCCCGTTTGTCGGCGCAGCCGTGGTTACCATTCCGGTGATCGTTGTCGCGGGCGCGCAGTGGGGTTTAAGCCCGGAGTTCGCCTATCTGGTGATCGCCTACCTGATCATTCAGATTCTGGATGGCAATGTGCTGGTGCCGCTGATCTTCTCAGAGGTGGTGGATCTTCATCCCGTCGCCATCGTTGTGGCGGTGATCGTTTTCGGCGGATTATGGGGTGTGTGGGGTGTGTTTTTCGCGATCCCGCTGGCGACGCTGGTGCAGGCGGTTCTGATTGCCTGGCCGCGGGCGCATGATGAACTGGATTCTGCGGAATGAGTCCCGAGATGCAGCCGAATTTGAAAAAGGGACGCGGCGCCGCTTCCAACGTTTCCGGCCGATTCGAAGACTGGACTCGAAGCGCGGTCGATGATGGCTGGTACGAAGAGCCGCTGCCGCCGCAGCAGACATGGGTCGAGATAGACCGCGCGCGCAAGGTTATTGCATGGAACAGCTCGCCGGACCTGCCGTTTGATCGTTCCATCAACATGTATCGGGGCTGCGAGCATGGGTGCAGTTACTGTTATGCCCGCCCCAGCCACACCTACCTCGGGCTGTCGGCAGGGCTTGACTTCGAGACACATCTGTTTGCCAAGACCGATGTCGCGGCCAAGCTTCGCAGGGAGCTGGAGTCGCCTTCATATCAGTGTGATGTGATCGCGCTGGGTGCGAACACCGATCCGTACCAGCCCATTGAGAAGCAGCACCAGCTGACCCGCCAGATCTTGGAGGTGCTGCTGATATACCGTCATCCACTCACAATCACGACAAAATCCGCTTCAATCGTCCGCGATATTGAGCTGCTGTCACAGCTGGCGAGCCTGAATCTGCTGGGTGTCAATGTTTCCATAACGACACTGGATTCGAAGCTTTCGCGTTTGATGGAGCCCAGAGCCAGCGCGCCGCACAGCCGGCTGAAGGCAGTTTCGCAATTGGCAGAGCGGGGCATTCCAGTTACAATATTCTTTGCGCCGGTCATTCCCGGACTGAATGAGCACGAAATGGAGTCGATTCTGAAACTGAGCGCCCAGGCAGGAGCCCTGCGCGCTGAGTGGACGATGCTGCGGCTTTCGCATGAGGTCAGGGATCTGTTCCCGCAATGGCTGGAGCAGGCGTACCCGGACAAGAAATCAAAAGTCATGAGCCTCATTCGCCAGGTGCGCGGCGGCAAGGAGAACAGCACAGATTTTTTTGAACGCATGCGCGGAACCGGACCGATCGCCGATCTCATTCAGCAGCGGTTCCAGGCTGCGATCAAGAAATACGGCCTGGACCGATTGCCGGTTGAGATGGATACGTCTCAGTTCCGCAGCACATCGATAAGCGGCCGGCAGGAGTCGCTGTTTGACTTGTAAATTTCAATCACTCTGAAAGTAAGGACACCCCAGATGACTACTGGAAGACAGACGCAGCCATTGGCGATGACAAATCGGAGCCGAAGCCGCAATTCCTCAGCTCCGTCTGCCATCGATCTTCTCGCACTCAGAAAATTACTGCAATTCTCAGGCAATCCGCCGATTGACATTCGACTGTGGGATGGCGCAACCATCAGCAGCGGCAAAGAGGCTTCTCAAACGACGCTTGAGTTCAAGGATCGGTCAGCATTCTACAGTGTAGTCAAGAACCGCGAGATTGGTTTCGGCGACTGCTACAGCGACGGGTCTGTGGAAGTGCACGGCGACCTGGTTCTGTTCCTATGCCAGATGTTCGACGCGCAGCGCCGCGCGAGCAGTGATCAGAGCTGGCAGGCGCGGCTCTTCCGCAGCCTGACGAGGAAAAAGGCAAGAGACAACACCCTCTCCGGCTCCAAGTCAAACATTCATCACCACTATGATCTCGGCAACGCATTCTACTCGCTCTGGCTGGACCGCGAGGCGATGCAGTACACCTGCGCCTATTTCGCGCGTCCCGAATACACCATCGAGCAGGCCCAGATCGCCAAGATGGATCACGTCTGCCGAAAGCTGATGCTGAAACCCGGCCAGTCGGTCGTTGAGGCGGGCTGCGGCTGGGGCGGACTGGCGCGCTACATGGCCAGAAATTACGGTGTGAAGGTGAAGTCCTACAACATCTCCAGCGAGCAGATTGCCTATGCCAGAGAGCGCGCCGTGATCGAGGGGATGACAGATCAGGTGGAATACATCGAGGATGACTACCGCAACATCCGCGGTGAGTTCGATGTGTTTGTGTCAGTCGGGATGCTGGAGCATGTCGGCAAGCAGAACTACGAGGTGCTTGGCTCCGTGATCGACCGCTGCCTCTCCAAAAATGGCCTGGCGCTGGTGCACTCGATCGGCCGCAACTCATCTGAACTGATGAGCGCCTGGATTGAGAAGCGGATTTTTCCCGGAGCCTACCCTCCGACTATCCGCGAGATGATGGACCTTGTCGAGCCCTGCAATTTCTCAGTTCTCGACATCGAGAACCTGCGGCTGCATTATGCCGAGACGCTGAGGCACTGGCTGGATCGATATGATGAGTGCGAAGACACGGTGCGAATGATGTTCGACGAGCAGTTTGTGCGCGCCTGGCGGCTGTATCTTTCAGGTTCGATTGCCGCTTTCCTGGTGGGATCGCTGCAGCTGTTTCAGATGGTGCTCGCCCGCGGCATGGACAACAGCATTCCGAGAACGCGCGAGCATCTGTATCCGCATTAGAGACTGAGATGAGTGAGGGCGGGCGCGCGGAGCGTGCTGAATTCGAGGACCTGGTCGCGCAAATCCGGCAGTTCGCTGACGAAAGAGACTGGGAGCAGTTCCATTCACCCAAGAATCTTGCCATGGCGCTGGTGGTTGAGGCCGCTGAGCTGGTCGAAATCTTTCAGTGGATGACTGAGAAGGACAGTCAGGGTCTCAGTGAGCGCGACCGGAAGCGGGCTGAAGAGGAGATTGCTGATGTGATGACGTATCTGATCCGAATCTCGGACCGGCTCGACATTGATCTGTTGGATGCGGTCAGGCAGAAGCTGATCGCGACCCGGAAGAAATATCCCGCCGAGCTGGTGCGCGGCAGCTCTCAGAAATACTCCGATTACAAGTCTTGATTCGAGTCTACATCGCTGAGAGTCTGGCTGACGCGCACCTGGTCAGCAGCCTCATTCGCAGCTACGGCATTCAAACTCATGTATTCAATGAATTCGCCAACGGCGCAGTGGGCGAGCTTCCTTTCACGCACACGTGGCCGGAAGTGTGGATCGAAGACGATCAGTATGAATCGCAGGCGCTTGATATCATTGCGCGGCGCAAAACCGGTTCGCCTTCCTCGGTGGAGTTCGAATGCCCGGATTGCGGGGAGATGAATCCTGACAATTTCGAGATCTGCTGGAACTGCTCAGCCAGTCTGACTTGACCGAACCGAGGCAACAAAGGCTGATCCAGAGCATTCGGGTTTCGGTGTGACTTCCAAAGCCAGGAAACGCAAACGGAAAAAGGGCATCTTCAAGCCCATTCTGATTCGATTTGCGGTGTGGGCTGTCGGACTCAGCCTGCTGGGCGGGGCCGCGCTGTTTCTCTGGGCGGATCACATAGTCAGGGAGAAATTCTACAATCGGCTGTGGGACATCCCCGTTCACATCTACGGCAGCTCATTTGAGATCTACCCCGGACTCAACATCTCGGCCGCGCTCCTTGAGGAACGCCTGCTTGCGTTGGGCTATCGGCGCGTTGGCGCGGTGCGGGGGATAGGCGAATTCAATTCCACCGGCGGCGCGATCGAGCTGATCACCCGGCCATTCGAGTTCTGGGACGGACCGCAGCCGGCGCGCGCGGTGCGCGTTGAGTTCAGCAACGGACAGGTTCATTCGGTCACTGATCGCAATGCTGGGCAGTCGGTAGCCCTCCTGCGACTGAAGCCTCATCTCATTGGCAGCCTGTCGCAAAGCCAGCATCAGGACCGCTACCTGGTGCGGCTGGAGGAGATGCCGCCGCTTCTCCTGGAAACGCTGCTGGCAGTGGAGGATCGCAGGTTCGTCAAGCACTGGGGGGTGGACCCGTGGGCGATTCTGCGAGCGGCCTGGGCCAACATCTGGGCCGGACGCATCGTTCAGGGCGGCAGCACGCTGACACAGCAGCTAGTCAAGAACGTCTACGGCCGAGACGATCGGACCTATACCCGCAAGCTGCTTGAGGCGGTGACTGCGCTGGTGCTCGAATATCGGCTTGACAAGCGACAGATTCTCGAAGCGTATTGCAATGAGGTTTATCTGGGCCAGGACGGCAGGCGCGCGATTCACGGATTCGGCTTGGGCAGCCAGCATCTGTTCGGACGCCCGGTCGGCGAGCTTGACCCGAATGAAGTCGCCCAGCTGGTTGGCATGATCAAAGCGCCGACATCGTACAATCCGTGGCGCCGGCCCGACTCAGCAAAGGATCGCCGAGCGGTGGTCTTGAGCGTGATGAGAGATCAGCGGCTGATCAGCGACACCGCTTATGAGCGCTATGTCGGAACGGATCTGCAATTGCGCTCCAACCGCTATCGCCATCGTCAGGCCTATTCCTCATTTGTTGATGTGGTGTTCAGGCAGCTTTCCGATCGGCTTGATGACAAGGACTTGAAGAGCAGCGCGTTGTCGGTTTTCACGACAATGGACATTGAAGTTCAAAGAGCGGCGGAACTGTCGCTGTCCGAAAAGCTGGCAGAAATTGAGAGGCAGCACGGGTTGCAGGCTGAGTCGCTGGAAGGCGGGATAGTTGTGCTGCGCCCCGATACCGGAGAGATTCTGGCGGTTGTCGGCAGCAGGAATGCGTATGTCGGAACGTTCAACCGGGCGTTGAGCGCGCGCCGCCCCGTCGGTTCTCTGATCAAGCCGTTCATCTATCTCAGCGCGTTCATGAAGAGCGATGCCTGGACCCTTGGCACGGTCGTCTCAGACCGCCCGGTCTCTTACAAGATCAAAGGCAGCCAGAATTGGACACCGACAAATTTTGATGAGGAGTTTGTCGGCGACATCACGGTGCTGGATGCGCTGGCGCAGTCGCGCAACATTCCGGCAGTGAAGGTTGGAATGCAGGTGGGGCACAGGCAAGTCGCGGAAACGCTGCGCGATCTGGGCGCTGAAATCAAATCGCCGGTTTATCCGTCCATTCTGCTTGGCGCTCTGGATCTGTCGCCGATGGAAGTGGCCAGAATTTACCAGACGCTGGCGAACTTCGGATACCGGGCGGAGTTCAGAACGATTTCCGCCATCACTGTCGATTCGCGGGCAATCGGAAAAACCAAAGGATCGGCGGTTCACTCTGTGCTGCCATCCGCCGCGACCCATCTGGCATTGTTCGGCATGCAGGAGGTGGTGAGAAGCGGAACCGGAAGAGGGCTGCTCCGCACCTTCAGTCCGAATCTTCGTCTTGCTGGCAAGACTGGAACAACCAACGACTTCAGGGACAGTTGGTTTGTCGGAATCTCCGGCAACATGCTGGGTGTGGTCTGGGTTGGACGGGATGACAACAAATCAACTGGACTGACCGGGGCATCGGGAGCCATGCGGGTCTGGGCAGGGATGATGAAACGCTTGAATCTGCAGGCGCTGAGACTGCCTTCGGTCGGAAACATTCAGTATGTTGATATAGACCTGAACAACGGGCTTAGGGCGGCATCCGGATGCGAACGCGTCGGGCGAGTGCCATTCTTGGCGGCCGCGGCGCCCAAACGTAGCTCCAAATGCCGTTAGAGGGTGAATCGGGGGATTGAACAGTGCTGCGAAGGGGCGACTCATCTAAATGATGCAGAAGATTTCCGAATCAATGCCAATTTGGTTGGCAGCAACTGCATCAGCAGATGGACGCTGATCAAAAGCACACATAGACAAGTCTAATGTTAAATTACACGATAATAAAGTATAAAAAGCTATGAAATAAATAATCTATATAAAACAACTGGATAATACTAAAATAAATGGTATGAATAATTCTAGTATGACAATATACGAAGATAAATTATAATTTTAACAGAACCAACATCATCACTCAGTTGCGATATTCCTGAGTTCTTGATTGGTGAGGATGCTTTTCCTTATGTCTGCATCCGCCATACCAAACAAAAACGAGTTTCTCCCCCGTCTGATCAAGTCCCCGAAAATGCATTTTGTGGATTGTGGGCTTGCTGCGGCACTGATCGACTTCCCTATGGACGATTTGGAAATGAACCGAAAATTCATGGGTCATTTGTGTGAATCATTCGTTGTTCAACAGATTATCGGCCAAGCGGGATGGACTGATCCGGCACTGCGTTTCTGGCACTATCGAGATAACGATCAGGTCGAGGTTGGCGATTCTCGTAACTTTGAGACAGCAAATCAACTTCGTGAAGAATACCTACTTTAAATCGCCTTTTAGCTAAATGAAGAGTAAATTGCGTGGCTTGTCAGAATTCGCAAATTTCAACTGTAGTCGTTTTCTTGCAGCGAAGTTAGCGACCTTCAAGCCATTCGAAGAATTCCGGTAAGCTATCCCAGTATTCGTTGAGTTCAGGCAACTTTGGAAGCTGGTGTACCAGCATTGGTTTCCAGTTTCGCGACATTTCATCCCGATATTTTTCTAAATTCGCCATGGTAGGTGGACTTATGCCCTTATACGAGCACTTCTTTGAGAGAATATTTTGAATCACTTCCGGTGCGGGCAAATAATCATAACGAAACATATTGATTACATCATATAAGTCCCTGGGTCTGCCTCTGTCACCCAATGCTCTGACTTTCTCCGCGAAAATTTCTGCATAGTCGTAACATTCAACAAATATTCCGTCTTGTGGTGTATCCGTGAATGGATGAATTACAGATTGTCTTGACAGCGGTAGAACCAAAATTTCATCTGACAATAAATCAAATTTTATTTTGGGAAGACTGTGCAGACCTTTGGAGAAATAGCTCTCGTAGTAGACACGTCCCTGACAAGACTGGTGTCCTCTTGGATTGGAATAAATATCAAACTGAAATCTGTCCATTGGAATCATTATTCCAGATGTTTCATACAGCCACTCTGCAACTGAGGCAAATTGTCTTTTCAGGAATAGTTCATTGATATGACTCTCATCCAAAATCGTAAAATCCAAATCCTCTGAAAATCGGTAGGTTTCAAAGTAACACTTCTTCAGGCAAGTGCCGCCTTTAAATGCCCAAAGTTGTGCAATATTGGAGTTTTTATTTATTGCTGCGAGCAGCCAACCGATAACGTAATCTCTTTCTACCATATTGGGAGTTAGACCTGTTTTGTCGGCAACAGCCGTAACTTCTTCTCTGCTGATCATATTGTTTTTTCTCCGGGCACGAAAAGATTCCAGCGAGTTATCAACCGGTTGGAACCAGCTCTTTTGTCGAGTGTGGCATAGCCCGAAGTTAAACGCATCCGACAGGCATCGACAAAAGAAGAATCAAACCCAAGAGCTTCGGCAAAATAACCTAATTTCTTGAACAGTGCGCCGTTGTTGGCTCGAATGGCGTAGTTCAATAAAGTATTTTGATCATCTAACTTGTCGTATATCCGTAAAAACTCAATCAAACAATCCGTCACATGCTGCAAGCCTGCACCCAAGTGCAAGTCGTTAATGCAATCCAACAATGTCTTATATGGGTCGGAAATCTGAACTTTTGAATTTCCTTGCCAAATTGATTTAGTGCCAAACAAGTTCTTTTCGGGAACGTATTTGATGTAGAAATTGACACCTTGGTGAACAGTTTCACCATAATGCACGCGTTTGTGCGTCAACACGCAAATCGACCTGAAATTCTGTTCAGTCAGGTCCCAATTTTCCAATGCGCTCCAACCGCCGATGTAGCCCGGAGCGTATAGTTCCGGCACTAACACCCAGGGGTGATGAAGCACCTGTGTTTGCCCCAATGCTGAAGGTTGGACAGGGACGTATAAACCATGTGCGACACGCCTGATTACGCCTTGTTGATGCCATCCCGCTAGCATTCTGGACGCGTGTTGCCGATCAACTTCGAAAACCCGCATAGCATCAGATACACGGATTGTGCCAGATGTTGCACGTAGTAATGCAGACAACCGTCGCTGTCGCTTTGAAGGTTGGATCGTCACTCTACTATATTAGAATACATATAAATAACACATAATAAGAATATCATGTAATATAATATACTACTATAACAAATATCATAAAACAGAAAGAAAAAAAGGAATATTTGTAATATTATATAGTTATAAAGAAAATTTCGAAAAGACTGATGTATCAGACTGTGTCTCAATTATGATAGTCTGTGGCAAATTGCGGGCAAACAGTTTCTCGACATTGCTCGATGAATTGACTACCGTGAATTTGAACCGCTTTAGTCTGTCCAACACCTCGAACGTCCGTTCCGGGTCGTCTCGGAACCCATCCTGTTGCAACGCCCGCTCATAAGAAGTGTCGTCCATGAGCTTGATGACATTTTAGATTGTTACCCGCCGCCAAATGAAAACCAAAAGGGGACTATTCCCTTGTGGACAGATGGGGTGAAATTCGCCCTAATTCGCGCTGCGAAACACTTCGACTACGAGGTCAATTCTACTATCAATAATATTGACGTAAACGAACTTCCGGAACGATTACGACCGTGTTATGAAAATTTACGACCGCATTATGGTGAATGGCTCTACGGTCTCACCGCTTGCGACAAAGATCATGATAAAAAGTGGCATCTTCCGATGGTCGCGGAATGCGAGTGGAAGCCTGAAGCTCACATAAACGAAGATTTTGAAAAATTACCGCTTGCTCGCGCCGGCCTCAGAGTGATGGTATACAACGATGGCTACATCGAAGATGCCGAGTTTCTCAATTGGTTGCGACTTTGCGAAAACAATGAAATTGGCGATATCTACCTGCTGGCGGCATCAGTTGCAGATTACGAAAATAATAGCTGGTCATTTCGATATACCACAATAAATTTTGAACCAACTATTACTGGGCGGCTGCAACCTTGGCAGGCTTAGTCTAAATTCCAGTCGATTTTAGCCCCAAAAGGCATGTCGGAGATTGATCTGAAACAATATTGAAGGCTCTTATTGCATAAATTTCTACCCGTGTGAAGTTTGCACTCATCTAAAATTCTGTTAATTTTGAAACTGAGCAAATGAGGCTGTGACTTGGTGCCCCACCACCGATACCCGCAACTTGGATGCAGCAAACCAGCTTCGTGAAATCCCCCCTGCGTTAACCTTGCTGTACAGCTTTCTGAAGGGTCAGTTGCGCTGTATACCCGCACCCCCACAACCATGCTAAAGAATTAGCCATCGACTTTTTGGATTTGGGGGTAGTGAAGAGATTTTGTATCAGCACATAATTTTGATGCTGATTTAGAACGTGGCACAACGGGGTCTCCCAATTGATTTGGATAGAAGTTTTGCTATGAAGCTTCAGAGAATCCCAAGTTCCGAATCAATGTGAATTTGGCTGTTAACAAGTATGTCAGCAAATGGACCCTGATCAGCTATACACATAGACAAGCATAATGTTAAATCACACGATAATAAAGTATAAAAAGCTATGAAATAGATAATCTATATAAAACAACTGGATAATACTAAAATAAATAGAATCAATAATTCTAGTATAACAATATACGAAGACAAATTATAATATTAACAGAACCAACATCATCACTCAGTTGCGATATTCCTGAGTTCTTGATTGGTGAGGAAGTTTTTCATTATGTCTGAATCCGCCATACCAAACGAATACGAATTTCTCCCCCGCCTGATGGCATCCAGGATTCGCGATGCGATGTTGGATACACCAGTCGTCTGTGTGCTCGGCGCCAGGCAGTGCGGCAAAACATCACTGATCAGGCACATGTTTGCAGAACGTCCGTTTGTGGACTTGGACAAGCACAGTGAATTCCTGATGGCTTCGGAAGACCCTGACGAATATATTCGGCGGCTGCCCGACCGAGTCTCGATTGATGAAGTTCAGAAGGTTCCAGAACTTATCGGCCCGATCAGAGTCTGTGTTGACCAGAACCGTCGGCCGGGACAGTTCATTTTGACAGGTTCGGTAAACCTGCTTCTCATACCCCGCCTGACACAGACTCTCGCAGGGAGAATGGAAATAATCGATCTTCAGCCACTGACTGAATCAGAAAAATGCAAGTCGGATGGAGGCTTCCTGCTTGATTTGCTGGGTGGGAAAATTGAACCGAAGTTCGAATCCCACCGAACAGTGCTGTCAGAACAGCTGCTTGAGGAGACAGTTATATCAGGTGGGTATGTCGAGCCGTTGCGGCGCGATGTCCTGCGCGGGAGGCAGTGGAGAAGGAGTTATCTGCGTGACATTGCGGAGCGGGAAGTTCCAGAAGTATTCGCGATCAGGAATCCGGGATTGCTGACTCGGCTGATGGAACTGCTGGCCTGGCGAACCGGAAGTCTGTTGAATATCAGTGAATTGTCGAATTCATCCGCGGTTCATCGAAAGACAGTGGAGCAGTACCTGGCTTATCTTGAGCGAGTGTATCTGGTGCGCCGACTTCCTGCCTGGCATTCCAACAGAACCAAGCGTCTGATCAAGTCCCCGAAAATGCATTTTGTGGATAGTGGGCTTGCTGCGGCACTGATCGACTTCCCTATGGACGATTTGGAAATGAACCGAAAATTCATGGGTCATTTGTGTGAATCATTCGTTGTTCAACAGATTATCGGCCAAGCGGGATGGACTGATCCGGCACTGCGTTTCTGGCACTATCGAGATAACGATCAGGTCGAGGTTGATTTGGTCATGACGCTTGGAAACAAGGTTTGGGGATTTGAAATCAAAACCAAGTCGTCAGTGAATTCGCGGGATGCTGCAGGATTGACCAAACTCGCCAACCAATGCGGTGAAAATTTTCAATCAGGTATCCTGTTCTACGGCGGAAGCGATACATTCTCGTTGGCTGAAGGCAGGGTATTGGCTGTACCGATATCTCAAATCTGGATGCGATGAGCTGTTTCACTGTTGTGAATGCAACTGATCGTGTGCCAGGCATAAGGAATGCATGTGCTTGGGAGCAATGACTCGTTACGGGCTGAACTGCGTTGAGAAGCGATTCGTAAATCTGCGCCTGATGCACTGTGCGAAATTTTAGCTGAAGGAATCAAATCGGTTATTTGGCCGCAATCTGAATTTGAAATTGATTTCAAAATAGTTGGCTTATACGCTCAAGTTTCGGGGTTCAAATTCGGCAGAAATATCACCCGGGAGCTCCGTCCGGCTCATGATCCTGGCGCAGTGATTCCGGGTCCAGCCGCAGGCATCGGATGAAAAATCCTTCACTTTCAGATCGACCTGCGCCATGACTGCGGCGGAGTCGCTGACCAGCTCCGCCTCCGCACCGTCCAGGGTCCGGTGAACGATGGTGCGCAGCATCTCCTACAGCTGCCGCCCGAAGCTGAGAATGGTGATGGTGTCGGTGATCTGCCGCCGGGCCGAGGCCTGACATTCGGCATCGCGCGTCAGCTTGGTGTGCACCAGCAGCAGGTACACCAGCACCGCGGCATCGTGGCTGGAGCGCTTCTGGATGCCGGCCCGCCGCAGCAGGCCGCCCAGGCCGAGCTCCTTTCAGAGCTGTCCGATGAGGCTGTCGATGTACGGCTCGTCATCGACCAGCGCGGTCTCGATCAATTTCGGCAATGCCTTGTCAATGGGTCTATAATTCATCGCAGGGCCTCCTTCGCGATTTGGTTTTGTGTTTTTGTGTGTGCCGGGGAATCGGTTCGATTCTCCGACGACTAAATTAATGCAGAAGTGATGCCCTTTATTTATTTCAATATGTTACGCTGTTTTTTCGGTGGATTCTGACCCCCGAAACTTGAGTAACAGCATGCAGAATGAGGGGATTGCTATGACAAGTGAAAATGGACAGCCCGGTCAGTATTTCGAAGACTTTCTAAAGGAGCGAGGCACTTTCGAATGTGCCACTGAACAAGCTGCGAGAAGGGTGCTGGCATATCAGCTTTCCGAGGACAAGAAAACTCAGGAAAATTCCAAATCAGAGACATCCCGCCGCATGCAAGCCAATCAGTCTGAGACTTGAGGATTCAGCAGAAACAGACTTTGGTAATTCAGATTCGTGCAGGATTCATTTGCCTGTTGAATGGCAAATCTACGATGATCGAATAGTGCGAGAAGACTCTGCTATGATTCATTTCATTCGTCGATTGCTTATCGATGGCTTGTAAAATATTCGCAGCATAACTGAACGCGCAACAATTGCACGATTTTTTTCGGGCAAGAGACTGATGATCTGCATTGATAAACGTGTTGTGCGATTTGGGTTTTGGATAGCAGAGTTCAATAAATCAGATCAGCAGGCTTACACAGCTTCAGAGCTTGGCTAAGTTATCCAACGAAAGACTCTATCTTGGACAAACAGGCTCAATGCGGGTGAAATTCGATTACCGCACTGAATAACGGTTGAACCGCTGATTTCTAACTGGAAATAAGACCGACTGATCTCTTGTTTGAATTTCGTCGTTGCGGTTCAACACCAATTTACCCTCTGCTCTGTGGCAACTGTAAAATTTGTGCCGACAGCAATGCCTTGATCTCAACCCGAAGCCGCTATCCCTTGGAATCAGTGCCTCAATGACAAGCGAATACAATCCAGCTCAAGTCGAATTTTCCGCTCAGGAGTACTGGGACAACAACCAGAGTTTTCAGGTGACTGAAGACCCTGATCGGGAGAAATTCTACTGCCTGTCCATGTTTCCGTACCCTTCGGGCGCGCTGCACATGGGGCATGTCCGCAACTATTCTATCGGCGACGCAATGAGCCGATACCAGCGCATGCTGGGCAAGAATGTCCTGCAGCCGATGGGATGGGATGCGTTCGGTCTGCCTGCCGAAAACGCCGCAATTGCCAAGGGCGTTCCTGCAGCGAATTGGACCTATGAGAACATTGAGTACATGAAACGGCAGCTGAAGCGGCTTGGCTTCAGCTACGACTGGTCGCGCGAGCTGGCGACCTGCAAGCCGGAATACTACCGCTGGGAGCAGTGGTTCTTCACCCGGTTGATCGAAAAGGGCCTGGCGTATCGAAAAATGTCGGTCGTCAATTGGGACCCGGTCGAGCAGACCGTGTTGGCGAATGAGCAGGTCGACAGCACCGGACGGGGCTGGCGCTCCGGCGCGCTGGTCGAGAAGCGAGAGATTCCCCAATGGTTCATCAGAATCACCGCTTATGCCGATGAGCTTCTGGACGAGCTGGATAACCTTCCCGGCTGGCCGGATTCTGTCAAGACGATGCAGCGCAACTGGATCGGACGGTCTGAAGGCGTCGATTTCGACATTCCAGTCGAAGGGGATCATCCGCCGCTTCGGGTGTTCACCACCCGTCCAGACACGATGATGGGCATCACTTACACCGCAGTTGCGCCGGAATACCCGCTGGCGCGGCATTACGCGAAGACTCATCCGGAAATTGCCGAATTCATTGAGTCCTGCAGGAACACCAGCACCTCCGAAGCAGCGCTTGAGAGCATGGAGAAGGTTGGGCTGAAACTGCCCGTCAGCGCCATTCACCCCGTCAGCGGCGAGAGACTGCCCATTTATGTGGCGAATTTCGTGCTCATCACCTATGGAACCGGCGCCATCATGGCGGTGCCGGGGCATGATCAGCGGGACTGGGAGTTCGCCCGCAAATACGGCATCGACATCCGCAAGGTCTTGCGACCCGCGGATGGTGATGTCGATCTCGGCAAGGGTGCGTACGTTGACAAGGAGAATACAGTGTCCTGCAACTCCGGTCAGTTCGACGGACTGGATTTCAAGGCATGCTTTGATGCGACTGCAGATCACCTGACTGAACATGCCGCCGGTGAGCGCACCATCAACTACCGGCTGCGGGACTGGGGCGTGTCCCGGCAGCGTTATTGGGGATGTCCGGTACCCGTCATCTACGACGCTGACAACAATATCCATCCGGTGCCGGATGAGCAGCTGCCGGTGGTGCTGCCAGAGGACGTCGAGTTTCAAGGGGTGCGCTCGCCGATCCGCGAGGACCCTGATTTCTTCGAGACCCCGGTGCCGGGCACTGATCGACCGGGCCGCCGGGAGACTGACACGTTCGACACCTTTGTCGAGTCATCCTGGTATTTCGCGAGATTCTGCTGTCCGGGCGCTGATGCGAAGCTGGACGAGCGGGCCAACTATTGGCTGCCGGTTGATCACTATATCGGCGGCATCGAGCATGCGGTATTGCATCTGCTGTACGCGCGTCTGTATCACAAACTGATGCGCGATCTGGGCCTGGTTGAGTCGGACGAGCCTTTCACCAATCTGCTCACCCAGGGAATGGTGCTGAAGGACGGTTCGAAAATGTCCAAGTCAGTCGGCAATGTGGTGGACCCGCAGGAGATGATCGATCAGTTCGGCGCAGATTCAGTGCGGCTCTTCATTCTATTCGCTTCGCCGCCCCGTCAGACGCTGGAATGGAATGCTGAAGCGCTGGCCGGCGCCCATCGGTTTCTGAACCGAGTCTGGACTTTGGTGAGTCGCTTTGAGACGGTGATCAAGACCCGCTGCTTTGGTCAGACAGATTTTGATTTGGATGAATTTGACTGGGCGCAAGACGTGACAGATCAGTCAGTCAAGGAACTTCGCCTGCAGACGCACAACCTGCTGCAGCGCATCTGCCAGGATTTTGAGCGGCACCAGTACAATACAGCAATAGCCGCCTGCATGGAGCTTTGCAACGCAGTTTCAGCATTCGATGCGAAACACGCGGATTCGGAAGACTCCGCGGGAATGGACGCGATGGTCGAGGCCATTCTGATTCTGGTTCGAGCATTGGGGCCGATTGTGCCGCACGTCTGTCACGAACTCTGGCTGCGCATGGGGGCTGAAATGCCGCTGATCGACGCGCCCTGGCCGAAAGTGGATGAGTCGGCTTTGATTCAGGATTCAATTATTCTGCCAGTTCAAGTCAACGGCAAACTGCGCGGTCAGATTCGGGTGAAAATCGATGCGCCTCGGGATGAGATTTCAGCAACTGCGCTTGAGCTGCCCGGTGTTCAGCGATTTGTTGACGGCAATGAGGTTCGGAAAGTTATCATCGTACCGGAAAAGATGGTAAATTTTGTAGTATGAAACTGTTGACCCATCCACTGATCGGAGTGCTGGCTCTCAGTGTCGCGCTGGCAGGCTGCGGATTTCAGCCGCGCGGCACCGAATCAGCGTCTTACCTGCCTGAAGCCTACGCAGTGCAGGTGAAGTCGCCGTACCCGCAGCTCAATCACCTGTTTGAGAGAGAACTCAGCCGACAGGGTTTCAGTGTAGTGCGCTCCGGCGCCGAGTTTATCATTCAGGTGCACAACGAGAGCTCTGATGATCTGGATTTCGTCTTTGACAGGGAATTTGAACAGCCGTTCCAGCGGCTGAACTATCACATCCATTACATGATCACTGACGCGGGAGGGGTTGCGATCATCGCGCCGCCGGCGAAAGTTCTGACTGCTGACTACTACAGACCCGCCGGCAACTACCTGCAGCAGGAAGTTGCGCGCGACTCCGCATTGAATCAGCTGAGAAAGAATGCTGTGCTTGAAATCACAAACAGACTGCGCTGGAAACTCTCCAGTCCGGGAGAAAGTCAGGAATAAAGCGGGACATGCAGCTGGAGCGAGCAGATTTGTGGCGCCGGGAGAAGTTTGATCTGCGCTACCTGATTTACGGCAAGGAGCGGTATCTCGTCGAGCGGTGTCTTGAGAAGATCCGGCAGCGGGCCAGGGAAAACGGCTATACAGAGCGTGTTTCCATGACAGTCGGAGTCGAATTCAGCTGGGAGATGTTCGCGGACCAGTTCGGGCAGCTTGATCTTTTCGGATCGCGGAAACTGGTTGAGCTGCGGCTGCCTGAGAGCGGCCGGCCCGGCCTGCAGGGCGGCAAGCACCTGACCCAATGTGTGAATTCGCCCAGTGAGGACGCTTCCGTTGTTGTGATTGCGGGCCCGCTTGAGGCCGCGGTCAAGAAGTCCGCCTGGTTCAAGGCGTGGCACAGCAAAGCGGTGGTGGTAGACAATCCCGAGATGCGCCGCGAGGAGTTCCGAAGATGGATCGAGAACTCCCTGATGCGCGGCAAGGTGGCTCATCAGCCGGATGTGGCGGGGCGGCTCGCCTATTACTTCGAGGGCAACATGCTTGCGGCCGCCAATGAGATTCGGAAGCTGGTGCTCGGCAACGATGGGTCTGAAATTACGGTTGAGGAGATTGATCGAATTGTCTCCGATCAGGCGAGGTTCAATGTCTTCTCATTCATTGACGCCTGTCTGGCCGGCCGTGCGCAGCGAGCCCTGCGGCAGCTCAGGCTTCTCAATAACGAGGGCACGGAGCCGATTCTGGTGCTGTGGGCGATCAGCCGCGAGCTCAGGATCGTGCATCGCGTCGCGGTTGCGACCGCGAATGGTCTGCAGACTGCCCCGATATTCAATAAACTTAGAATCTGGCGATCCAGACAGGAGATGATTCTGCAGACCGCGCGGCGTCTGGGTCACCGCGGAAGCACGGATGCAATGAGGCGGCTGGCGAGAGCCGATCGGATTTTGAAAGGTCGGGAATCCGCTGAGGCCGGTGGAATTTGGGACGAGTTTGAGAGTTTGGTGCTGCTGATCTGCGGCATTGCGAAAGGAGTGAGTTGACAGCATGGAATCACAGGTTCAGAAGCTGTTTGATATTGAAGCCCATGTCAGACAGATAGCAATTGACGCGCGTGCGGCCTCGCGCAAAATAGCCCGCGCCGCCACCAGCCAGAGAAACCAGGCGCTGCTGGCGACTGCTGACACAATCGAGTCTTCGCGTGAAAAGATTCAGCAAGCGAACAGAACAGATCTTGAATCCGGACGGAAATCAGGTTTGTCCGCTGCCATGATCGATCGCCTTGAACTGACGGATGCGCGGGTCGCGCTGATGGCGCAGGGGCTGCGAGAGATTGCCGAACTGCCTGATCCGGTCGGTGAGATCACACAGGTTGTCCACCGCCCTTCCGGTATTCAGGTCGGGCGCATGCGAGTGCCATTGGGTGTGATCGGCATCATCTATGAGTCGCGCCCCAGTGTCACTGCCGAAGCCGGTGGATTGTGTCTGAAATCTGGGAATGCAGTCATCCTGCGCGGCGGCTCGGAAGCATTTCACTCGAACATTGCCATTGTCCAGTGTCTGCAGCGCGGTCTTGAGAGCGCTGGACTGAGCGCTGATGTGATTCAGTTCATTGAATCGACGGACCGCAGCGCGATAGATTACCTGGTCAGCATGGAAGACTGCGTCGATGTAATCGTTCCTCGAGGCGGCAAGGGGCTGATTGAAAGAGTTTCATCTCAATCGCGGATTCCGGTCCTCAAACATCTCCATGGAGTCTGCCACGTTTATGTGGACGATGATGCCTGTCCTGACAAGGCGATGGCGATTGTCATGAACTCCAAAACCCAGCGATACGGTGTGTGCAACGCGGCAGAAACGCTGCTGATCGGGCAGAGCATCGCGCCGGCATTTCTGCCGAAAGTCGCGGCCGCCCTGCAGGAGAAGGGGGTGGAACTCCGGGGCTGCGAGCGCAGTCGAAGTATCTATGCGGATATGTCCCCGGCGACTGAAGACGACTGGCACGAGGAATATCTGGCGCCGATTCTGTCGGTGAGGGTTGTCGATGGTCTTGATCAGGCCATGGATCATATCGAGCAGTACGGCTCCGAGCACACCGATTGCATCGTAACCCAGAATCTTGGTCGCGCCCAGCGATTCATGCGGGAGGTCAATTCAAGCTCGGTGATGCAGAACGCGTCAACCCGATTTTCTGACGGATTCGAATACGGCCTGGGTGCGGAAATCGGCATCAGCACCAACAAGCTTCACGCACGCGGGCCGGTGGGATTGGAGGGGCTGACCATGCAGAAGTACGTTGTCTACGGCGATGGCGCCATTCGAGAGTAGAATAGTGTCGCAGTGCAACAATCCTGCCGGCTGAATTCGAATCATTGCTATCATTCGTTGAAAGGAGAATCACATGAGACCGATCGGGGTATTTGGCGGAACGTTTGATCCGATCCATTACGGACATATCGCACCTGTTCTTGATGTATGCGAATTGACTGGAATTGACGAGGTCCGCTATGTCTGCAATGCGATTCCCGGACATCGCCGGGCGCCGCGCACTGATGCGCAGCATCGCTATAACATGACGGTGCTGGCGCTGGAGGACTACCCGCAGCTGGTCGCGGACGACCGCGAGATTCGGCGGCCGGGCAAGTCATTCATGGTGCCGACGCTTCGCTCAATTCGCAGCGAATTCGGACTGCGTCCGCTGTGCCTGATTCTGGGCATGGATGCATTCCTGCAGATCAAGCATTGGTACTGGTGGGCGGACGTGCTCAAACTGGCGAACATCATTGTCATGAATCGTCCCGGCGCCAAAGTTCCCAACATCCTTCCCGTATGGTGGGAGCGGGCTCTGCAGTCGCATACCCGAGTGCTTTACGAACGACTCGCAGGAAACATTGTCCATCTTGATGTGTCACTGATTGACGTATCCGCGACCATGCTGAGGATCAGCATGTCGCGGGGCGAGGGAAACTTTGATGCGCTGCCCGATTCAGTTGCGCAATATATCAGTCAGAATCATCTGTACACGGCCACAGGAGTCGCAGCCTAGTTGGAGTCCGACAGCATACTTCAGCCAATCGTCGAATCGATTGAAGACGCCAAAGGGCTGAATATTACGATTCTTGACGTTCAGGAGTTGACGGACGTAACGGACCGCATGGTTGTCGTTTCCGGCTCGTCGGCCCGACACGTCAAATCTATAATGAACACCGTCGTTGAACAGATGGCGGACCGGGGTCACAAGCCTTTCGGATTGGAAGGTGAGGAGCATTCCCAGTGGATCCTGCTTGACTACAGCAGCGTTGTCATTCACATCATGCTGACGGAGACGCGTGAATTCTACGATCTGGAAAGGCTCTGGAACAGGACTCTGAAAAAATCGGGTGAAGTGTCGGGCGACACGATGCTGGGTTGAATTCCAGTCGAGACGCACCCATTTTCTTCAGACCATGACTCAGGCAGCCCGCAGGGTGTTTCTGGCCTCAAGTTCACCGCAGCGATTTCGCATGCTGAAGGCGCTGGAAATGAACTTCTCTGTGATCAGCCCGGACATTGATGAGACACCGCGCGCTGATGAGACGCCCCGTGACTATGTTTTGCGCCTCGCGGTGCAAAAATCGAGCGAGGCAATGCAACGCATCCCGGAGCGCGCCGATGACTGCATAACCGTTGGGGCGGATACCTGTGTCAGCATCAATGAGCGCAAACTGGGCAAGCCCGAGAGCAGGCTGGAAGCTCGTCGAATGCTGGAGCTGCTGTCCGGTGAGATTCATCAGGTGCACTCTGCAGTTGCTGTAACCTGTGGCAGAATCACCCGGTGCGCCGCGGCTGTGAGCGATGTTGAGTTTATTCGATTGACTGAGGCGCAAATTGACACGTATCTGGCGAGCGGGGAGTCTGAAAACCGGGCTGGCGCCTACGCGATTCAGGGGATTGCCGCTTCCTTTGTCAAGCGGATTGCCGGATCATTGAGTTCTGTGGTTGGAATGCCAGTCAAGGAAACCGCCGAACTGCTTGGACTGGCAGGCGTTGCGGTTCCGGCCTATCCGCGCATCGCGAGCAGGGTTCTGGCGGAGTTCTCTCTAGGCGGGCGAAGCTGGCCGGATGACTACTACATCTGACATGATCAAAGCGCATTGATCGCATAACCGAATCAAACTGCAGGCCAGCGCTGACCGAGGGAATCAGAAGTCCATGTATATCGGAATCTTGAGAATAGCCCTTCGGATCATTGCGTGGATCAGTGCCGGTGCGATCTTTGTGGTTCTGTTCGCAGCATTGCTGCTGACCAACATCAACGCGCTGACACCCCCGCTTGCACAGTTTGCAGCTGCCAGGCTTGGCGGTGAATTGAGTTTCGATGAGGTCGGAATCGGCTGGGTTGATCAATTCGCCGTGCTCAGGGTCAAGAATCTGGCCCTGCAGCGGGACACTCCTCTGGAGCGATCCGAGCTGTCCATCGACGAGCTTGAGCTTCGTGTCGCTCAACCTTCTTCGCAAAGGGCGAATTGGGAGATTGCCAGCATTGATCTGGTCAATCCCAGAATCACCTCGCATCGTTCAGGCAAAGCCCCTGCAGCCGAGACGCCAGGACCGGGGGATTCGTCTTTCACCGCCAATTTCCCGTCGAGCATCGCTTCGCTGGCTTATTTGCGCGAGATCAATGTCACAGGCGGTGAGTATGACTTTGAATTCGAAGCGCGCGAGAAGCCGATCAAGGTCACGGGCAGATTCCTGGTCGAGGGGCAGAGCCAGGATAATGCGAGCTACATCACTTTTCAACTGACCTCCAATGAATTTCCTGAAATGCTTGTTTCAGTGAAAGTTGCAAGCGCTCGGCAGCCGGATGGCTCCATGTCAACCGATATGGAACTGGTGGCGAACTCGGCGCAGGTTGCCCGCCTGGCGCCTTTCCTGGCTGATATCCCCAGAGTCGCAAGAATCGACCTGGCGCGGCAGGAGACTGTTGTGGATGCCAATGCTCACGCACACTGGCAGGATTCCGAGCTTCAATCGGTGAACTTCACTGTTTCCGCGACTGATCCGAATCTGGATGGAAAAATACCCGGCACCAAACATGCAAGTCTCAGTGCGAAAGGTGTTCTGTCGCTCGACACTGCCGGCGAAGCAGACATGGAAGTGGAGTTTGAATTGAACTCGGTTGACATGGCGGCGGCTTTGGCTCAGGTTCCCGGCGCCTTTACACCGAAGTTCTACAATCATGCTTCCGAAAGACTGGATTCTCTGTGGCTCAACGAAATGCGCGGCAGACTGAGCGGAAATCCCCGCGAGCTGCTGAAGCCGGAAGGTGACTGGAAGCTGACCGCCGAGGGCGAATTCTCCAACTGCACCTACCGGTTTGGCTCAAAGTGGCCGCCGCTGGAGGATGCCGCGGGGTCTTTTGCGATCGACAATAAGAAAGCGGTGATCACGGGGACCCAGGGTGCGATCCATGGTCATCCAATCAGGCATTCGCGCGCGACGATCGATAATCTGGCTCATGCTGATCCTGTAATGGCAGTGAGAGTCGGAATTGATCTGCCGTTCGGTGTGGCGATTGATCTATTCGGCGAAGAAGGCATTGTCTCCGCCGGAAAGCTGAACTGGATCGAAAGCGGCGAGGGGGAGGGCGCGATTGAGGTGGCGGTTGATGTTCCGCTCAGGAGAGGCAAGGAGTTTGTCGTTGCAGGAGCAGTCGAGATTTCCAGCGCCGACTTGCTGACAGCTCAATCAGTCGAGCTGGAAGGGCTTTCGGGCCGTCTGGACTTCAACCGGTTCGGCATAACAGCCGGCGATGTCAGCGGGCAGATGCTGGGCGGTGAATTCAATACCCAGTTCACGGGTTCAGGCACCGCGGGGAGCTATACGACAACAGGAAAAGCCGCGGGCGAGGCGCGGGCGGAGGCCCTGAATTCAATTGTAAAGGGACCGATAGCCGAGCGTCTTTCAGGCAGCCTGAATTGGGATGCAGACTATGTGTTCACTTCTGAACAAAGTGAAATCAACCTTTCCGCCTCGCTGGTGGATGTGGTTTCGACGCTCCCGTTTCCGATGCTGAAAGGCGCAGGTGCGGATATGCCGCTGAACCTCAAGCTTCGCACGACAGGCGGCAGTGAACGCACGCTGGACTTGAGCTTGGGACCGTTGGCGAAAGCGTCTGTGGCGGCAACACTTCGCGATGAGACTTGGCGGGTCCACTCTGGGTTTCTGTCAGTGGGGAATGTTCCATCGCAACAGAGAGGTGGAACCGGAGTCAATGTTCTGGTCGATTTGCCGCAGCTTGATTATGATGCCTGGTCAGGCTTGCTCAAGGGCACGACACACAGCGGAGAGTTTCGGCTGGCAGACGCAGTCAGGAATGTTGAGATCAAGGCGGAGAAACTGAACCTGCCGGGTCAGTACGAGCTCCAGAACGCGGACATTCTGGCGAAAAAGCAAGATTCGCATTGGGATGTCGCGCTGTTGACAGATACAGTGAAAGGCACGGCGACTTACGTCAGTGATGAATTCGCTCATGAAGGCGAACCGCCCCGTTTGGACATCGATCTGTCGGTCTGCCACCTTGCAACCTCAGACCGCAAGCATACCAAGAAACCTGCCGATCCGGCTGAACTTCCGAAGCTCAAGTTTCGGTGCGCGGATACGCGCTACGGCCAATACAAGCTGGGGCAGAGCGAGATCGATGCCGAGCCGGGTGCGGACAGCTGGCGAATTACGCGCGCCAACTTCAATTCGCCGCACTTCTCGATTCAGGCGACCGGCGATTGGTTCTATAACCAGAGCTCCAGAATCGACTTCAATCTGAACTCACTCGATTTTGGAAGCACCTTGAAGGATCTGGGTTATCCCAATCGTTTCAAACGCGGCAAAACGCAGATGTCCGGCACGCTTGAGTGGGATGCCGCATTGACTCGCTGGAATACTGAGAAGGTTTCCGGCGATGTCAAGATCAGCTCCAGTGATGGCACGATTGTCAGCAGCTCGAGTCCCGAAGCGTTGAAAGTTGTGGGGGCTCTGAACTACGATACCATTTTCAATCGATTCTCTCACGATGTTGTTGATGTGCTGGAAGATGACGGCATTCTGTACGATAAACTGAACGGCACGGCTGCCCTGAAAAATGGAGTGTTTGAGGTTGGCGGGGTTTTCATCGAAGGGCCGTCCATGTCGATGGCGATGACCGGCACCTCGGACTGGAACACCAAGCAGCATAATCTGACACTTGGGGTGGAACCGAAGATCAGAAACTCACTGACAACTTTGGCAACAGTATTGATCAATCCCCTTACAGGAGCATTTGTCTATGTCGGAGGCAAGCTGGCGGAAGAGATGAAAATCATATTTTCCTATCGATATGACATTACCGGGTCCTGGGACAAGCCGAATGTCAAGCAGGCTGGTCTCCAAACCGGATCACTGCAGTTGACTCCCTCAGCGAAAATCAACTCGTCATGAAAATTAGAATTCGGCAGATCGCGGCGGTCCTGCTGTTATGCTGCGCAGTGCCCGGCATGGCGCTTGCGGATTTTGAAGTCCAGATTGCACACTACGAATGGCCGCAGAATCCTTCCGTCGATGAGGTGCTGCAGATTCCGCAGCTCAGGTCTGCGCTGATACGATACGACGAAATGGAAGAGGCCGTCCTGATCATCCGGCATCCAGGCGGAGATCAGGGCAGCGCATGGGCGGTGGCTTTGCGAGATTCCATCGTCAGCCTCGGAATCCGCAAGTCCGAGATTGTGCTTGAGCCTGGTTCCGGTGTTCCAGAAACGCTTCTGCTCATCGTTGCTGAGTCGTACGATTACTGATGTCTTGTGTTGCCGCGATACAGATGAATTCCGGGGATGATGTCGATCAGAACCTTGAGCTGACTCGGCAGCTTGTTGCCAAAGCCCGCGCGGGCGGCGCATCCTTGGCAGCGCTGCCGGAGTGTTTTGCATTGATGGCATCGGACGATCAGCAGCGGCTGGAGTACGCAGAACCCAGAGCGAAGCCCGGACGAATTCAGAAATTCATTTCCGAGCTGTCGAAAGAACTGCAGATCTGGATTCTGGCGGCCGGTGTATTCGTTCGAAGCGATGTGCCGCAAAAGGTTTGCAATGCCACATTCCTGTATGATGATTTCGGCGCCTGTCGGTGCCGGTATGACAAGATTCACCTGTTCAATGTGAATCTGCCGGGCGGGGAGCGTTATTCCGAGTCTGACTATACAGAGCCTGGAACGAAACCTGCGATTGAGGACACATCCGTCGGTTCATGCGGCGTGACGGTATGTTATGATGTTCGCTTTCCGTCGCTTTACCAAGAGTTGGCTTCGGCAGGGGCGCAGTGGTTTGCCATTCCTTCAGCATTCGCACATACCACCGGCAAGGATCATTGGGAAGTCTTGCTCAGGGCCCGCGCAATTGAGAATCACGCCTATATTGTCGCTCCCGCGCAGTGGGGATTGCATCCTGGCAATCGGCGTACTTACGGTCACTCGATGATTATTGATCCTTGGGGTGAAATTGTCGACAGGCAAGCTGAAGGCAATGGGGTGATTTTCAGTGAGATTGATATTGAACGGGTTGACTCGGTTCGCGAACGCTTTTGCAAGTCGTAGAGTCGATCCAAATCACAGAATTCTCTGTTATATCCGTCGAAAATCCTCGCCTCGCATGGCTATTCTTCTCTCTGATTTCAGCGCAGGATTTTTGTACCGCAATCTTTGAAACTGGCGAAGTTGAAAATGCAACGATTGAAGTTTGTGTTGAACTGATGCTGACTGCTTCCGCATATTTGCGCATCGCCACTCGATAGGAGTTCTTCAATCTCGATTCTACAAATTCTCAAAATCTGCCAATTTAAGATTCTCACAGTTGGCAAATCCAGCGATAGTGGTATCGCAATCGAAGCCTTTCGAAGTTCAAATGAATCGGGATAAATCGCAGTCAGAGTCATTGAGTCGTTCGGCTGAAACCATATAGAGTGTGGGTTGTCACTTTTATTCGCGATTCGGCGTGTTATATTCACTGGTATTGACGCGTCACATTCACCGGATTCGGTCTGTCAAGTAGGAGTCGGTTTTGCACTCATTCAAGAAAGTTATAATTTTGTTATCAACGAGACGGGAGTAATTTTCAATTCTGCAAATATATTGAAGGAAAATTAAATGAAACGAGAAGAATATTTGCTCGCAGCAATGTCAGAGACAAGAGGACGATCACTCACACCCGTACAAGTGCAAAAGTATTTTTTTCTTTTGGATGCTGAAATTTCGGAACTGACCGGTGGGCCTTACTTCGATTTCAAACCACATGGTTTTGGGCCATTTGACATCAATGTCTATCGTGAACTCAACTCATTGAGTGAGAATAATATGGTAGAGATTTTCCGAAGTGGTTGGGGTCGAACAAAACAATACCGTATGTCGCAAGATGGTCTGGTAACCGGAATAAATTCATTTGCCGAGTTTCCTGAAAACGCTCAAATTTATATTCGAGCTTTGGTCGAATGGATTTTGCCTCTTTCCTTTACGCAGGTTGTATCTGAGATTTATCGAAAATATCCAGAAATGAAAGTGAACGGCTTGTTCCAACACTCACAGTGACATTAATCGTTGGAATCAGGTGTTTGGACGGTGTGGTAATTGGCACCGACAGCGCAATGACATTCGCATCATCCGATCAATTTACCATTGAACAGCCAAATCGCCGAAAAATTGATATTATCGAAGGGCAAATCATCATTGCGGGCACCGGACCAATTGGCTTGGGTCAACGGTTCACGGAAGGCATAGATGTACTTTTTGGGACAGGGCAGTTCAATGACAAGAGTACAATCGAAATCGGGCGATTGATATCTCGTTGCGCAATTGAAGATTTTTCATCGACATATCAAGAACTTGGAGCGTTCGGTGCTTTAACAGCCATACCGAACCGGTCTCATGCAGAGCTGATTGAATTTTCCGTGGCTGACTTTCAGCCAGAAGTCAAGTCGGAAAACAATTGGTATGCATCTATGGGATCCGGACAGTCTGTTGCTGACCCACTTCTTGGTTTTGTACGAACTGTGTTCTGGGGTGACGAAGCCCCCAGATGTGAAGAGGGAATATTCGCAACTACATTGGTTTTGAAACTCGCATGTTCAATGACGCCGCATGGGGTTGCAGAACCAATTCAAATGGCCACTATATGTCGGGAAGATGACGAATTCAAGGCTCGTTACTTGACGGAGGATGAACTTAATGAGTACGATCAGAGTGTCGATGCAGCTGTAGCACATTTCAAAGAATATAGTGCCAAACTAGCGAGTCCAGATTCTCCCGATCAGGACATGCCTGTCTCGCCAACGGAATGAAGAGGTGAAAAAATTTTGAACTTGTCAGTTCCTTACCAATGTCAGGGTGCGAAATTACAACAAATGTTCTTTGCTTGCAACCTTGCCAGGTTAGGAAGAACTAAATGGTGTTGTATCCACGACTGAGTTGGTGAACACAGAGGAAACGTATATGGAAAATCATATTGAAACAGCCCGCAAAACATTGCTGGAACCCGCTGAGGTCAGCAACCGTGAATTGGATCTTGTCATGGGCAAGATGGCCGGCAAGCCCATTGATCATGCTGATGCTTACTTTCAGTATGTGCGCAATGAGCACTGGATGCTTGAAGAGGGTATTGTGAAGTCCGGCTCCTACGAGATTGAAAAAGGAGTTGGGCTGCGCGCAATCAGTGGTGAGAAGACTGGTTTCGCTTTTTCCGATGATCTCAGTCTCAATGCCTTGACTCAGGCGGCTTCGTCGGCCCGCGGAATCGCGCACGGTGTCGGTTCAGGGGCCGCTGACTTGGTTGGTCAGCGGGCAGCTCAGGTGCCGAGCCTCTACTCTGGAGACGACCCTCTTGCAAGCCTGACTGAGTCAGACAAGATTGCTTTATTGGAGCGGGTGGAACAGGAAGCCCGCAAACAGGACCCTCGGGTCAAGGAAGTGATCGTCAATCTCGTCGGTGAGCACAATGTGATTCTGGTGGTGCGGCAGGATGGAGCGATCTGTGCTGATGTGCGTCCTCTCATCCGCCTGCAAGTCATGGTTGTCGCGGAGCAGAACGGGCGGCGCGAGCGGGGCAACTCCGGCGGCGGTTCGAGAGAAACTTATGACTTTTTCAAGCAAGATGACCTGGCGCTGGAATACGCCCGAGATGCGGTTCGGCAGGCATTGGTCAATTTGGAATCGATTGACGGGCCGGCTGGCACAATGACAGTGGTGCTGGGGCCGGGTTGGCCGGGCATTCTGCTGCATGAGGCGATCGGACATGGGCTTGAGGGTGATTTCAATCGCAAGGGAACGTCTGCTTTTTCGGGTCGAATCGGAGAGCGAGTTGCGTCAGACCTATGCACAATCGTGGATGATGGCACAATCATCAATCGGAGAGGCTCTCTGAGTATTGACGATGAAGGCACTCAGTCGCAAAATACGGTATTGATCGAGAATGGGATCCTGAAAGGCTATATGCAGGACCTCACCAATGCGCGCCTGATGGGACAGGAGCCCACAGGCAACGGTCGACGGCAGTCATTCGCGCATCTGCCAATGCCGAGAATGACCAACACTTACATGCTGCCAGGCGAATCCGAGCATGAAGAGATCATCGCATCTGTTGACAAGGGGCTGTACGCAGTGCAGTTCGGCGGCGGTCAGGTGGACATCACCTCAGGGAATTTCGTATTTTCAGCGACTGAAGCCTATCTGATCGAAAATGGCAAAGTGACGCATCCGGTGAAAGGCGCAACGCTAATCGGCAATGGGCCGGATGTGCTGACCCGAGTTTCGATGGTGGGCAATGATCTTGAGCTGGACTCGGGTGTGGGCACCTGCGGCAAGAACGGGCAGTCTGTTCCAGTCGGTGTCGGTCAGCCTACACTGCGGCTTGATGAAATAACCGTTGGCGGTGTCGTCGTTTAGGGGCTGTTCTGAAATGAGTTCAAAATCAATTATTCAACAGGAGCCTCATCCTGCCAATCCTGACCTTGCAGGCGCGGTGGACTGCGCTCTTGACACTGCCCGCCGCCTGGGGGCAGGCGGTGCGGCTTCTCGGGTCACACGCAGAACCGGATATGAATTGACCGTCAGAATGGGCGAGGTGGAGACTATCGCGCACAAAAACGCCGGTGATCTCAGTGTAACTGTCTATGTGGGAAAAAAGACCGGTTCCAGTTCGACTTCTGATCTGCACCCGTCCGCCATTGAAGACACAGTCAGGGCCGCGGTGACCATTGCCAAATATACGGCAGAAGACCCATGCAATGGGTTGCCGCCAAAGGATCGCCTTGTGCGAGACATTCAGGATTTGGAAGTTGATCTCCCATGGCAGGTTGATCGCGACATGGCTGCTGAAATTGCTCTTTCCTGTGAGGAGACCGCGCTGACTGGTGATTCGCGTATTGTCAATTCTCAGGGCGCGTCCTTGAGCACAATGACACAGGAATCGGTGCTGGGAAACAGTGACGGTCTGCAGATCGGGGGACGGAGAACGCGGCACGATGTTTCCTGCGGCGTCGTTGGTCAGACCGAATCCGGCATGCAGACTGACTACTGGCACAGCGTCTCCTGCGACCCGGAAGCTCTGGAAACACCTCAGGCTGTCGGTGCCATGGCGGCGCACCGAACTCTACGCTGTCTGGATGCTCGAAAAATCAAGACCTGTTCTGTTCCTGTGATGTTTGAAGCGCCAACGGCGAGCAGTCTGCTTAGAAATTTTATCGGTGCCATCAGCGGTGAGGCGCTGTATCGCAAGGCCAGTTTTCTGCTTGACAGTCTGGGTCAGCAGATATTTCCGGAAGGTACGCGTATACACGAGCAGCCCCATCTGAAGCGAGGCATTGCCAGTGCAGTGTGTGACACAGAGGGTGTGGCAACTGAGGCGCGGGATGTCGTCAGAGACGGAGTGCTGCGGAACTATGTTCTCGATAGTTACTCAGCGCGCAAGCTGGGATTGGAAACGACTGGCAATTCGGGTGGTGTATTCAATCTGACTATCGATTCAGGAGAGCGGAATTTTGACGAAATGCTGAAGCTGATGGACAGAGGATTGCTGGTGACTCATACAATGGGTTTCGGAGTCAACCAGGTGACGGGCGATTACTCCCAAGGCGCCAGAGGATTCTGGGTGGAAAATGGGCAGATGCAGTTTCCCGTTGAAGAGATCACCATTGCTGGAAACTTACGGGAAATGTTCAGGTCGATAGTCGAAGTCGGGAACGATGTTGACGCTCGCACTGGGTATCGGACAGGCTCGATTTTATTGAGCAACATGGCTGTTGCGGGAGAATAAGTTGCACACAAGTCAATCCTTCGGCAGAGTGGCTTATCTTGGATGACTTCTGGAAACATAACAGGCCCGATCGAGTGTGCAGCATGCCATATGCTTGCCTCGACACTTGAACTGATGCAGGCGTTGCGGAAACGATTGAATAGATTGTGAGCCCCGCACAAGGATTGATTGGAAAACGTAGAAAATTGAAGAACTGGCATTTAACGAACTTGAGAGGGTGACCCAATATGACTGATATGATTGCTGAAATATACAAAACAATGCAATTGAAATATTGGTTGCTGGAAGCCAAAAAAGAGCCCACCTCAAAGATACTCCTCTAAAGAAACTGCTCAATACAAAAGCTGGTTGAAGAGTTTAAGGAAATCAGATAAGGTTCGAGTATCAGCATATGTCGATAGATTTCTGAAAATAGGAAAGGGCAGCACCAGGCAGTTGGATTTGAGTAGATTCGACGATTATGTCGAGAGTGAAGAATTGTGGGAAATTAGATTTGGTAAGAACTACAGAATTTATTTCAAGTTTGCACCTTCCGCAACAGTAGTTTTGTTGCATGGAGGAACCAAAGTATCACAAAGCGCAGATATACAGATTGCGAGGAAAATAGACTATGAGTAAACTGAGAGATTGGGACGCGGCAAACTACCTTGAGGACGAAGAGGACCGTGAACTTTACTTGCAGATAATGTCTCAAGAAAATAACGAGATTTTGATTTCTCACGCAAAGGACGTGGTTGAACGCTCAAGGAAGATATTCAAGAACTGAATTTCGGCTAGACGAATCGATGGAATTTGTTCAAAATTCTAGATTTGTACAACATGTGAACTCTTGAATTGATTGAGTCAAGATCAGTCTGAGTTTTTCGTATTGGGCACATTGCCACATGAACCGCAATGGTTTTGCGGAACAAACGATTCCAGTCAGCTATTGAATCTAATTTGCACCTCTGACAGAGCAAATTTTATTGGTATTCAAACTTGACTTCAATCTGAACAGCACCATTTGATTAGAAACCTACCAATACCACTGGAACAATCATGCCAATTTATGAATACGGCTGCGCGGGTTGCGGGCACGAATTTGAGATCATTCAGGGCATCAAGGAAAGCCCGCTGACAGACTGCCCCGTCTGCCAGGAAAGCAGCCTGCAAAAAAAACTGTCGGCCGCCGCGTTTCATCTGAAGGGCACCGGCTGGTACGAAACTGATTTCAAGAATGCCGGAAAACCGGCTGACAAATCCAAAAAGTCGGAAGCCGATTCAGAGTCAAAGTCGGAATCCAAGGCTGAGAAGAGTGACTCCGATTCCAGCAAGACTGAGCTTGCCAAGAAACCGGCATCTGAGAAGAGCGGCGCCGCCTCTTCTGCGGCGGCAACCTGAAACCTCTGCTCCACTGAAACACCGATGACTGGCATGCGCACACACCTGTGTGCCTCACTTTCTGAGAGTGACATCGACAGCAGCGTTGCTGTCGCAGGCTGGGTCAACAGCCGGCGCGACCACGGCGGCCTGATTTTTGTGGATCTTCGCGACCATAGCGGAATCGTTCAGATCGTAGTCAATCCTGAGCAGGCCGAGAGCTTCGAACGGGCCGAAGCGGTCCGCAACGAGTATGTCCTGCGTGTTGCGGGTCATGTCAGGCGGCGCCCGGAAGGCACTGAAAATCCAGCGCTTGAGACTGGTGCCATCGAGGTCGTCGCAGACGAACTGAAAATTCTCAATAGAACCGAATTGCTGCCTTTCCAGATCGATGATGAGGATGTCAACGAAACGCTGCGCCTGAAGCATCGCTATCTGGACCTCAGACGTTCGCGAATGCAGCGCAATCTGCGATTGCGTCATGATCTGATCCGCACCATTCGAAGATTCCTGGACGAGCGGAATTTCACCGAGATTGAGACGCCCATGCTGACTCGGTCAACTCCGGAAGGCGCGAGGGATTTTCTGGTGCCGAGCCGCGTGAGCACAGGCTCATTCTACGCGTTGCCGCAGTCTCCCCAGATGTTCAAGCAGATTCTGGTCATTTCCGGATTCGAGCGCTATTACCAGATCGCGAGATGTTTCAGAGATGAAGATCTGCGTTCCGATCGGCAGCTGGAATTCACCCAGCTGGACCTGGAAATGGCGTTTGTCGAAGAGTCCGATGTCATGCAGCTGATGGAAGACCTGTACCGCCTGGTTTTCATTGAAGTCGGGAATATCGAGCTGCCGTCCGAGTTTCCAGTGATGACCTACCTTGAAGCGGTGCATCGATATGGAACTGACCGCCCGGACTTGCGAATTCCGCTGCAGCTGGCGGACCTCACAGAAGCCATGAAAACCGAGGAATTCCAGGTATTCAATCGGGCTGCCAATCGCAGGGATGGCCGCGTTGCGGCGCTTCGAGTTCCCAATGGAGCAGCATTGACGCGTCAGAAAATCGATGCCTATACGGAATTTGTCGGACAGTTCGGTGCGAAGGGTCTGGCATACATCAAGGTGAATGATCCAGATCGGGGTCGAAGCGGCCTGCAATCGCCGATTCTCAAGTTTCTGTCTGATGCGGCGGTCGATTCGATACTCTCCGAGTGTCGCTGCCAGCCGAACGACATCGTATTTTTCGGCGCTGACGCAAAGGCGACAGTGAACGCTTCGCTGGGCGCGCTCAGAAATCAGATCGGTTCTGATCTTGGGTTGGTGGAAGACGCTTGGAAGCCAGTTTGGATCGTGGACTTTCCACTGGTTGAGTATGATCCGGAAGCCCGTCGCTGGCAGTCGCTGCATCATCCGTTCACCGCGCCAAAAGAGGACTCAGTCAGTCTGATTGAGGAAGACCCGGGAGCACTGCTGTCGCGCGCCTACGATATGGTGTTGAACGGTGTCGAGATCGGCGGCGGCTCCATCCGCAATCACCGGCTGGAGGTGCAGCGTCGCATCTTTCAGATGCTGGGGCTTTCTGATGAGAGCATTGACGAGAAATTCGGCTTTCTGCTGACCGCGCTGGGATGCGGGGCCCCGCCTCACGGCGGGATAGCATTCGGCCTTGATCGGATTGCCGCACTGCTGGCGGGCGAGGATTCGATACGGGAGGTGATTGCGTTTCCGAAAACTCAGCGGGCCTATTGTCCGCTGACCGACGCGCCGAATGCGATCGGCCAGGAGCAGCTGGATGAGCTGGAGCTTCGAATCAAGCCCACCGCGCAATCAATGAGTGGCGCGAAGCCGCCATCCTCCTGATCTCACTGGGGTGGATTTTGCAGCCAGGATCGCAAGTCCAGTTCAAGCGCCCGGAATCAATCCTGCTCATTGTCCATACACCGGATCGGCAGGCGCTGCTGTTGCAGCGCATTCAGCCCCCAGTCGGCTGGCAGTCCGTAACTGGAAGCCTGAACTGGAGCGGCGAATCCCCGATTGAGGCAGCCGTTCGGGAATTGCGGGAGGAAACAGGAATCGCGGCCGAATCCAGGGATATTCAGGACTGGAAGCGACGCTTCAGATTTGTCATTCCAGATTCAATGCGATGTCGCTACGCGCCGGGCGTAAGTATGAACACCGAGCACGTGCTGTCGATCTGTCTGCCGCAGGCCGTTCCGATTGTGCTGCAGACCGAAGAGCACAATGACTTCTGCTGGGTTGATTTTGAGCAGGCCGACAGCATGCTTTGGTCCTGGTCCAATCGGGAGGCGATCCGGATGGTGCGCGATACAATGCATTGAGCGCCGCTTTTGGGCATGGGTGAAAGTGATAAAATACTGATAATCAAAATCATGCTCACAATCTTCTTCTTCAATGGCCGGCCACAGTAAATGGGCGAATATTCGGTTTCGAAAGGCCGCACAGGACAGCCGCCGCGGTAAGTTATTCTCGAAATTGATCCGGGAAATCACGGTTGCCGCAAGAACCGGCGCGCCGGACCCGGATGGCAATCCGAGCCTGCGCGCAGCAATCGACAAGGCGCTGGCCGCGAACATGAGCCGCGATGTGATTGATCGGGCGGTTCGGCGAGGCTCAGGCGAGACTGGTGGAGACGGCTATCAGGATGTCGTCTACGAAGGCTACGGTCCTGGCGGCGTCGCGTTCCTGATCGAATGCTCGACCGACAATCGAAACCGCACCGTAAGCGAAGTCAGACACGCGTTGACAAAACACGGTGGCAATCTGGGAACTGAAGGCTCGGTATCCTATATGTTCAATCGGGTAGGGCTGATTCAGTTCGCCAGCGGTGGCGACGAAGACGAGATTTTCGAGGCGGCTATTTCCGCCGGGGCCGAGGACATTGACATTCTGGATGACGGCCGGGTCATGGTCGCGACACCGGTTGACACGTTCTTTGATGTGGTCAGCGCTGTCAAAGAGGCTGGATTGGAATATGAGGAAGCCGGCATCGAGCAGCGGTCCACAGTGTCGCTGGAGATCGATGATGAGATGACCGAGCGCATTCTCAACCTGGTTGGTGTCATTGAGGATCTGGATGATGTGCGCGATGTCTATACCAATGCAACTTTCAAGGCGGACTGAGTCATGAAAAGAATTTTAGGAATTGATCCCGGCTCAAGAGTCACCGGCTATGGCCTGATCGAATGCAGCGCGAACCAGATCCAGTATGTGGCCAGCGGTTCGATTCGTCTGTCTGAAGGGGATCTGCCGCATCGACTGTTTCGTATCTTTGATGGCATTTCCGCGGTGATTGATCAGTATCAGCCGGACCTCGCCGCAATCGAGAAGGTGTTTGTCTCCATCAATCCGCAGTCCGCGCTCAAGATCGGCCACGCGCGCGGCAGCGCAATCTGCGCCTGCGCGGCCAAGGATGTGGAAGTTGCCGAATACGCAGCTCGGGAGATCAAGCAGTCCGTCACTGGAACCGGCGCCGCCGACAAGGATCAGGTCAAGTTCATGGTGCTGATGCTGCTCGGGCTCCAGAAGCTCAAGACTCAGGATGAAGCGGATGCGCTGGCGGTTGCCATCACTCACTATCAGCATTCTCCGCTTCTGGAATCCCTGCCGGGCCCTTACCGCCGCGACACGCCCTCCGGACCGACCGCTTCGGTAACCGGCTGAATCGGTCCTGAATCGTGATCGGCCATCTGCGAGGGGTGATCAAGCAGAAACGGGAGTCTTCCGTGGTGCTGGAGTGCCATGGTGTCGGCTACGAGGTGGTTGTTCCCAAAGGTGTGCCCGTACAGCTTCCCGAAATTGATGAACCGGCAGTTCTGCAGACTCATCTGCATGTTCGCCCGGAGTCTCAGAGCCTGTACGGATTCATGACGGTTGCGGAGCGCGACATGTTCCGCATCCTGATCAACATCAGCAAAATCGGCCCGAGTCACGCCATCAACATTCTGTCGGAGCTGAAACTCTCAGATCTGGTGGCCTGTGTCCGATACGAAGACCCCAAACCGCTTCAGAAAGTGCCGCGGCTAGGCAAGGCAACCGCGGCCAAACTGCTGATTGAGCTGTCCAGCAAAATCGATCACATTGTTGAGGTGGCTGAGCTGACAGACATGCCTGATGTCGCGCCGGGCGATTATCTTGAAGACGCGGTGGAAGCCCTCGCGGTGATGGGCTTTTCATACAGAGAGGCTCGAAGCGCGGTGTCATCCGTTCGAGATCAGGCGGACACCACTGAACATGTCATTCGGCTGGCGCTGATCAGTCTGGGATCGACCGGAACATGAATCAGGAATCGCGGTTCATCTCACCCGAGCAGGCCAGTGTCGAGGAGCAGGTCTACGACAACAGCCTGCGCCCCAAGGTCATGGTTGAGTTTGTCGGCCAGCAGAAGACCCGCGAGCAGCTGCAGATATTCATTGAGGCGGCGAAAAAGCGGCAGGAAGCCCTGGATCACGTTCTGCTCTTCGGTCCGCCCGGCCTGGGCAAGACCACGCTGGCGCATATCATCGCCAATGAGCTCAATGTGGAGCTGATACAGACTTCCGGGCCGGTGCTTGAGCGGCAGGGTGATGTCGCTGCCATGCTGACCCGTCTGTCTTTCGGTTCGGTGCTGTTTGTTGATGAGATCCATCGGCTCAACCCAGTCGTTGAGGAGGTGCTGTATCCGGCGATGGAGGACTACCGGATCGATATTGTGATCGGTCAGGGCCCGGCGGCGAAGTCCATTCAGCTGCCCGTCAAGCCGTTCACCCTGGTCGGCGCCACCACTCGAACCGGTCTTCTGACCTCACCTTTGCGCGACCGCTTCGGCATTGTGCATCGGCTGGACTACTACAGCACCGGGGAGCTGTCTTCGATCATCAAGCGCTCTGCGAAGATTCTGTCCGTTGTCGCCGACGAGCCGGGTATCGATGCGATCGCGACCTGCTCCCGCGGCACACCCAGGATCGCCAATCGGCTGCTGCGGCGGGTGCGGGACTACGCCCAGATTCGCGGCAACGGCTCGATCGAGCGCGACATCGCGAAATACGCCCTGGAGATGCTGGAAGTCGACACCTGCGGACTGGATGTGCTGGATCGAAAGTATCTGCAGATTCTGATAGAGAATTATCAGGGCGGCCCGGCGGGGCTTGAGACCCTGTCAGCGGCGCTGAGCGAGGACCGCGGAACGATCGAGGATGTGATTGAGCCGTATCTGCTGCAGCAGGGCTTCATTCAGCGGACTCCGAGAGGCCGGACCGCCACTCAGAAAGCCTGGCGGCACCTGAATGTGAAGTCGGAAGATGAGCGTCGGCAGTCGACACTTCTATAAAAGTAAGTATCTGCAATTTGATAAAATTTTGAAATCATTCGGGTGATCGTTTTTGTCCGGCGCGGCGCATTATTCCAAGTATCGGGTTTACTTCGAGGACACTGATGCCGGCGGTGTCGTCTATCACGCCAATTTTCTTAAATTTATGGAGCGTGCGAGATCAGATTGGCTGGCAAGTTTTGGCTGTCTGCCACAGCAGCCGGCGGACCGCTGGGGCGTCATCTTTGCAGTCCGCTCGGTGACTCTGGATATTCAGCAGCCAGCGCGCCTCGGAGATCTGCTCAAAGTTTCTGTCGAGCCTGATTCTATTCGAGGCGCCAGCATTTCGGTTTCTCAGACGATCTTCAATGAGGCGGGTGACAGACTGGTGCGCGGCACGTTTCGAATCGCCTGCATTGACCGCGCAAAATTCAAAGTCAAGAGAATTCCTGAAGAGTTAAGGAGAATGCTGAGCTGATGGAAAATTCAATCGAACTGGTTCCAACGGAGCAGACGCTGTCGTTCATTGATCTGATCGCCAACGCCAGCATCCTGGTGCAAATCGTCATGCTGATTCTGGTGCTGGCATCGCTGATTTCCTGGACCATGATCTTCTACAAGTGGTTCACGCTGAAGCATTGGACCAGAATCGCCAGGGAGTTCGAGAGTGAGTTCTGGAGCGTCGGGGACCTGAGCTCGCTGTACTACGACTGGGAGCAGCGGAACCGCGATGTCGGCTCCATTGCGGAAATTTTTCTGGAAGGCTATCGCGAGCTCAGCCGGCTGCTGACCCGCAGCAACATCGAGCGGGCGGATATCGTGGACGGTGTGCATCGGTCGATGGGGGTGGCGCTGAATCGGGCTGAGGACAGCGTCAATTCGAACCTGTCGTTTCTGGCCACTGTCGGGTCCACCAGCCCCTACATCGGCCTCTTCGGCACGGTATGGGGCATCATGAACTCTTTCCGGGCGCTTGGCACGCTGCAGACAACGACAATCGCCGCAGTGGCGCCGGGCATCGCAGAGGCGCTGATCGCAACCGCGATGGGTCTGGCGGCCGCCATTCCAGCGGTGATCGCCTACAACAGATTCTCCTACAAGGCGGATCGGCTGCTCAGCCAGTATGAGACCTTCGCCGAGGAATTCCTGAGCGTCGTGAACCGTCAATACGCCATCCGGCAGACACTGTCATGAGGAAGATCGCCAAACGCCACAAGCACCGGCAGATGAACGAGATCAATGTGGTGCCCTACATTGATGTCATGCTTGTACTGCTGGTCATTTTCATGGTGACCGCGCCTTTGCTGACTGAGGGCGTCAAGGTGGATCTGCCGCAGGCCAAAGCGAATCCGATTCAATCCTCCGAAAGCGTTCCTTTTGTCGTGCATGTAACTTCTGCCGGAGAATATTATCTGAATCAAGAGAAGGACGAATCAGTCGGACTGAATGAGATCAAGGTCAAGGCGGCTGCCATGATGCGCTCGAAGCCGGCGACGCCGTTTCTGGTGCGAGGGGATTCAAGCGTAGATTTTGACTCAGTCGTTCAGGCCATGGTCGCCTTGCAGGCCGCTGGGGTGGAGGACATCGGCCTGGTGACGAGGAATCCTGCCGGCAATTGACACCATTGTGCGTAGAAGGGGAACCAACAAGTTTGTTGCGCCATCAGTATTGCTGGCGATTTTGGTTCATACTGCGGTAGCTCTGGCAATCGGCGTGAGCGTAATCTACAAGACGGACATTCATTCGATGATGACAGTTGAAGTTGAGACGCCTGTAAGCGCCCGCGCAGTCGATGAATCGGAGCTGATCGCCGAGCTGGAGCGCATGCAGCTGCAGGAAGATCAGGAGCGCCAGCAGCAGATTGAGCAGCTGAAGCAGCTGGAACTGGCTCTGGAGAGGCAGCGCGAGGCGGAGCGCCGCGCCCATGAGGAAGCTGAGCGGCTTGCGGCGATGGAAGCGCAGCGAATCGCCCAGGAAGAGGAGCTGCGCCGGGTGGAGGAGCAGCAGCGACTGGCGCTTGCTGAGATTGAGGCGGCGGAGCAAAGACGGCTGGAGGAGCAAAAACGCGTTGAGGAAGCTGAAGCTTTGCGCCGTCAGCAAGAGGAGGAGCTGCGCCAGATCGAGGAGCAGAAACGGCTGGCACAGGCGGAAGTCGAAGCGGCCGAGCAGCAGCGTCTTGAGGAGCAGCGCCGCATAGAGGAAGCTGAAGCACTGCGCCGTCAGCAGGAGGAAGAGCTGCGCCAGGTAGAGGAGCAGAAGCGGCTGGCTGAGGCGGAAATTGAGGCAGCGGAGCAACAGCGGCTCGAGGAGCAACGTCGCATAGAGGAAGCCGAGGCGCTGCGCCAGCAGCAGGAAGAGGAGCTGCGCCAGGTGGAAGAGCAGAAGCGGCTGGCCGAGGCGGAAATTGAGGCGGCGGAGCGGAAGCGTCTTGAGGAGCAGCAGCGCGTCGAGGAAGCTGAGGCATTGCGTCAGCAGCAGGAAGAGGAGCTTCAGCGGGTGGAGGAGCAGAAGCTGCAGGCGCAGCGGGAAGTCGAGGCGGCGGAGCAGCAGCGGCTGGCCGAGCAGCAGCGCATTGATGAAGCCGAGGCATTGCGCCAGCAGCAGGAAGAGGAGCTGCGCCAGGTGGAAGAGCAGAAGCGGCTGGCTGAGGCAGAAATAAGAGAGGTTGAGCTCAAGCGTCTTGAAGAGCAGCGGAAAATCGAAGAAGCTGAAGCGCAGCGGCGCCAGCAGGAAGCCGAAATCGCTCAGCTGAATGAACAGAAAATACAATCTGAAGCTGAACAGCAGCAGCTCCAAGCGGAAATAGAGGCGCAGCAGCTGGCCTTGCTGCAGGAGCAGGAGCTGGAATCGCAAAGGCGGCAGGAAGAGCGGCAACGGCTTGAGTCGGAGCGGCAAAAGCAGGAAGAGGAGCGGCAAAGACTGGAAGCGGCAAGGAAAAAGCAGGAAGAGGAGAACCGACGCAAGGAACGCGAGGAGCAGCGGCTCGCGGCAGAAAGGAAGCAGAGAGAGCTTGAGGAGAAGGCCAGACTTGCCAAGCTCAAAGAAGAGCAGCAGCGGGCGGAGAAACTGCGCAAGGAGCAGGAAGCTCTGAGAGTGGCTCAGGAACAGGCGGCGCAGGAAAGACGGATGGAGCAGCGCGCCGGCAGAGAGTTTTCCAAATTCATTCCCCAGATACAGGCCAAGGTCAAGGAGAATTGGATCAAGCCGCTGAATGCGGAAGGGCGCCGAACGATACTGGAAGTGAAAATCAATCCCTTGGGCGAGGTTGAGGTGGTTGAGGTGTTTGCCTCAAGTGATTCACCCGCATTCGATCGCTCGGTGGCACTGGCGGTGCGCAAGGCGTCACCTTTGCCGATTCCGAAGGATCAAACTCTGTTCAAATACATCGAGCGATTCAGGTTCGATTTCAGCGAGTCAGCAAATTGAACATCAGACAGGCAATTCACCGGCTGCCGATCCTCTTCGGCCTGCTGCTGGTTTGGACTCATGCTTCCGCGGTCATCACGATTCCGATTGACGAAGGTGTCGAGCGCGGGGTGCCGATCGCTCTGGTGCCATTCGGCGGCGAGTCCAGCGGTGAAATTGAGTTCGCGATTGAGGATGTGGTTCGGGATGATCTGTCCAGAACCGGTCGATTTGATCCCATTCCGCGCGAAGAGCACATCAGCTCACCCACGACTAAAGACGAGATTCTATTTTCCGACTGGCAGCTGATCAGCGCCGATTATGTGCTGATTGGAAGAGTGGAGCCGAATCCGGAAGGCGGCGACAGCTTTCGGGTGATCGCCCGCCTCTACGATGCCTTTGAGCAGAAACAGGTGTTCGGCATACAGTTCATTGCCTCCCCGAATCAGATTCGCGCAACCGCCCACCGGATTGCAAACGCGGTGTTTGAAAACGTAACCGAGGAGATGAGCTCATTCAACACTCAGATCGTCTATACAGCAACAGTTCCCAGTGATGATGGCGGCGCTCCGGAGCACGTGCTTTACATCGCCGATTATGACGGCTTCAATCCGCAGATTGTATTGCGCGGCAGTCGTCCCATTCTCTCCCCCGCCTGGTCTCCTGACTTCACTCAGATCGCTTATGCCGAGCTGGGGCTGTCCGATGCCTCAATCTACATACAGACTGTGGCTGATGGCGAGCGTTTTGCGATCACCACTCCGGCAGGCTACAGCAGCGCTCCGAACTGGTCGCCCGACGGCCAGCGCATCAGCTTTACAAATTCCAGTGACGGCAATTACGACATCTATATTTATTCCCTCAATGACGGCAGTCTCACCCGCGTTACCAGTCATCGTTTGATTGATACTGAACCCTCCTGGTCGCCTGACGGCAGGAGCATTGTTTTCACATCGAACAGAGGAAAGGATCCCCAGATTTACGAGGCAAGGGCAAGACGAAACGCGTCCGCGCGCCGGTTGCCTCTTGAAGGTCGGTCCAACACTGGCGCAAGCTATTCGCCAGGCGGCGACAAGTTGGCTGTGATCACTGATCAGGGCAGCGGCAATCAGGTTGGAGTCTACGATTTATCCGCTGACGAAATGCGTATCGTCTCTTCAACTTCACTTGATGATTCGGTAAAGTTCTCACCGTATGGTGACATGCTGATTCATGTGGTGGAGGGCAGAGAAAGATATATTAAAATATTGTCACCAGACGGACGTGTTCAGAGTCGAATACCGGTAGCCGAAGGGCAGGTCAAACAGGTAGACTGGGGCAGTTTTTAGTCTGATTCTTTTCTCATTCACTCAGAGGCCATCTATATGTACGCGTTTGGGCGACTCACAGCAGTCATCTTATTTTCATTGACAATTCTTGCGGGTTGCGCGAAATCAACCGATTCCTCAATGGACGCCTCAAGCGATGCGCCATCAGCCGACAGCTCAGATACCGCAACAGCCGAGGATGGAAATGTCCTGGTGGAAATGGGGCTGGATGACCAATCGGCTCAATCCGGTGCGGAAGAGGAGAATCTTCTGGCTCACTCGGCGGTCTACTTCGGGTTTGATGAGTCCATTGTTTCCGATCGGGCGCGGCAGATCATACGCGCGCACGCCGAAGTCCTGGTGCAGAATCCGGATGTCGATCTGAACCTTTCCGGGCATGCGGATGAAAGGGGAACCCGTGAGTACAACTTGGCTCTGGGTGAGCAGCGGGCCATTGCGGTGAGCGCTTTTTTCCAGGAATACGGCGTTGAAGCCTCCCGGATCACTACGGTTTCGTTCGGTGAGGAGATGCCGGCGGTAACAGGATCGGATGAAGAAAGCTGGGCCTTGAATCGCAGAGTTGAGATTGCCCACGATCTCGTCCAGTAGAACAGTTCGCAACAAAAGCCGTTCGCTTTGGGCATTTTTCATTCAATTCAGTCCAGCATGACTCCGTGTGCGTTGGCATTGGCGGTGTTTTTGGCAGGGTGCGCGCCCACGGCGACAGTCGACTCTTCGTCTTCGCAGACCGTTTCTGACAGCGCCGATGCTGTCAACGCGGAAGATCTTGTGCCGGAAACGATGATCGCGCAAGTTCAGGTGCTGTCTGACGAGGTCCGCACATTGAGAGATCAGGTGGAAGTGCTTGAGCTTGAATTGGATGACACCAGGCAGCGGCAGAAAGATCTCTACGATGATCTTGATGCCCGGCTCAGAAAATTCGAACGCGGCGCGCCATCCAGCGGCGAGACTGGCGCTGCGCCATCCTCAGCAGAAGCGGAACCCGCTGTCGAGGCAGAGGAAGCGCCCAGCGAAGCCGAAACCAGTGAAGAAGTCGCAGAACCTGAGCCCGAACCGGTGATTGATCCGGAAGTGGTGCGCGAAGTTTATGACAATGCGTTCCGCACTCTGAGGCAGGGCAAATATGAAGACGCGATCATCGAGTTCAACGCGCTGGTGGAGAACTACCCGACAAGCGAATTGGTTGACGATGCGCTGTACTGGATTGCCGAAGCCAACTACGTCACAAAAAATCTGGATATCGCATTGATGGGTTTCGAGCAGATAATCCGAGACTATCCAGACAATCGACGAGCCGCTGAGGCCATGCTCAAGATTGGTTACATCTATTACGATCAGCAGGATTATGAGCAGGCGCAGAGCTACCTGATGGAAGTGATGGAGAGATACCCGGCCAGCCGTTCAGCATTCTCTGCCAATCGCAGGCTCACCAAGATGAGACGCGACGGAAATCTCTAGCCCGACTCACTGCCTGCCAATCTGATTTTCTTTCCGGCAGGTTTGCCGCATGACGGACAGCCGTCCGATCAACTGACCCTGGTTGGTCCGCCAACCGCAGGATTTGCGAATTGTGTGCCAGCCGCACACTCTCAAATGCTTGAGGCCGCCCTTTTGTTCAATCAGGTGAGTCGATGCCGCCGCGCGGCATCTGCGAGCCCAGAATTTGATGAGAGCAAAAAAAACGGATGCAGTGGTCAGACTGCATCCGTTTTGGAATGCTTGTGCGACTCAACTATGACCAGAGCTGCTCATCTGGATCCATGATTGTGTCATCTGTACCGCCGGCAATCGAGTCCATCTGGCTCTGATCCAATTCAACTTTCGGTGGCAGCACCAGATTGACGACATTCCGTCCATCTTCATGCACATTGATGGTCAATTCTGATGGCACCTCGACATTCAATTCTGATGCAATTGCAGCAGATGCATTGTCCATCAATTGATTGCGAAAGTCATCATCTTCAGCTGCTCTGGCGAGTATCTGATTTTGGTATTCATTCGATGTAGCCATCTTCACTTCTCCTGTGATATAGATTCCATTAAGTTGTTTCAACCAATACTCGGACTGTCAATCAGTCCGTGCTTCATGGCAGTGCCTATATTTTAATATTCAATGAAAAAAATTTTGCAAGTTTATTGACACTTTCCGAATTGGAAATAATCTCGCGAACCTCGGCACTCTATTTGACGATTTTATTCTCCATTGTGGCAAAGAACGCGATTAGTTCGCGAATTCAAAGTTCAGAAACATTGGAAACGTCAGGAACTCCCGTTGAAGTTCCGCTCAATAGATTTCCTGAATTTTGCTGATTGGCTGCGAAAGAAAACGGACTCGAAGAGCCCGTTTTCAAGCATTGCATTGATTCAATCGTCTAAAGACGCAACGCGCAATCAGCTCCAAATGTCATCAAGCCAATCGCCAGTGTCGATATCGCTTCCGCCAACGGCAGCTTCCAGTGCGCTTTCGTCCAACTCCAGCAGTGGTGGAAGAACCAGAGTCACGAGTTTCGGGCTGTCTTCGACAACGTTCACTTGAAATCTGTCAGGAACAGCGATTCCCAATAATGATTCAATCGCAACCTTTGGTTCTTCCAACAATTGTTTGCGAAATTCAGAATCTTCAGAAGCCTGCTGAAAAATTCTGTTCCGAAGTTCATCTGCACTCTGCATTTTGCTACTCCTTCATTTGGCAAAGGTCAGCAGTATCGAGTTCCGGCAATCTCTGTGTGCCGATTTCGTATCACTGACACAGTCAAGACAATGCGAGGACAGTAAAATCACATCCCTGTGCAGTGGATTGCAGCACATTCTTCGAGCGGTCAGGGGCGGGTTCAGTTCAGTGTGTTCTTCGCGCCAGCGGACGGTGAAACGGCTGAACTCTTTGAACCGCCGCAGTTGCTGTCAACTGCTATGTCGAAGGCAAGAAACTTTGTTTTCAGATCGCTTCGCAGAGTTTCAGACTTCCTGACCTCGATAAATCGAGTGTTTTCGGCTGATTTTCTCAAAGCATTCATTCTATTGACTTTATTCGGATGAAATTTCGTAAAACAGCGTTACGCCATTTCGAGAGTGGCTAAAAAAATATGATGTGCAAGTCAATCGTTTGAACCCCGTGATGCGACTGTCGATAGCTGTTGGCTCACCAGATTGCGCCCCATACAAACACCGTCACTCAATCTGTGCCGTAAATAGCAACACAACAACTTAGCCGAGGTCAGGAAGTCTGAGTTTATGGTTCAGATCATCGGGGCAAGAGCGAAGTCAATCATCTGCAGATGATTCGCAAATTGAGTTCCATTCCAGCTGGGTGTGCACAGCTATGGTCAAACAGCTCTCTGTCGGACCCGGAGGAATCTCTGAAAGCACGATTATGGCAGCTCAGCGAGTACGACATCCTGTTTCACGAGCTGAACCAAGAACTGATCCATGAATTTCTGCTCAAATCTCTCCGGGTCGAAGGTTCTGAGCTCCTCTACAGTTCTGCCGCCGTTGTCAAGCAGATGCTGAATGACATCAAGGCATCGAATGTCGAAAGTGAACAAGCGGCGGTTGGCGGTCAGCATGAACGTGCCTTGCTGTTCATTCAATGCGATGCGCGCCTGCTGAAAGCCTCGCAGCGTCAGACGGTAGCCGCTCCACTGCGGGTCCGTCCATGGTTCGATCCAAGGCCCGATCTGCAGATTAGTCTCATCGCGCCAATTGGCTCGAATGTAGTCGTCATATTCGCGGGCCGGCCCGTCGTCAAGCACATCCAGCACTGCCTGCCGCAGTTCTTGGAAATACTTATCAGTTGCGTCCGGTTTGGCATTGCGAGGCAAGTTGATGCGCGCTCGGTCCCAGTTATTCACGAGTCTGTACTGCAGCCACTCCATCACGTCCAATGAGTAATGTTCCTTGAATGAAAGCGTCAGATGCATGCTGCCCTGACCTGCGCAGTCCTTGGGCACGATGGCGTCGTGCCAGCTGCCGCGCGGAATGAACAGCACATCGCCGGCCTCCAGCCGGCCAGTCCACTTCGCCTCTTTCGGAATCTCAACATTTGGTTCCGCATCCCACGGCAGTGGCGCCTGCCGCGTCTCTCCATACAGGTTCCATATTTTGCTGCCATATACCTGCAGGATGTAGACATCGTGGTCGTCCCAGTGCGTCGGAAACGCCTGAGTGTCGCGCCAGGAGACATACAGATTCGCACTCGTGTACGCGCCGACGGAGTCGGATATCGAGGCAATGAAACGGTTGAGCTTGCTATGGAACTCTCCGACGCTGTTGATGATCAGGCTCGCTCCGTTTCGCAGCAGAAAATTGAGCTTGTATTCATCGAATTTGCGCAGCTTCTCCCGTCTTGGTTCGATGATGCCGCTGGCGGACTGCACATTCTGCAGATAGTCCGTGTCTCGGGTACCGTGTTCCGCGAGAACAATGCTGATCTGATTCGACTGAAAGTTGCCGCTGCGAAGCATCACAGTCAGGTCATCCCATCCTATCAGATGGGAGAAGCGATCGGCCGGTCCGCGAAACAGCATGTGCGCGCGCTGCTGATACTGTCTTGTAAAGAACTCCTCAGGGCAGAGCGGTTCGACGAGAGAGCTGAATTCGCGTGTTTTGGAAGTGTGACTGACTTCGAATGTCTTCAGCTTGAAATCGCCTGGAGATCCGGCATCGCTGTTGCAGCCGGATGTCTGAGGCACGGCCTCTGGCTTGGAGTCCTGACCGGATGACTTTGCGCGGGAAGCGGCAATGGAGGCGAAACGAAGCTTTCGATCAGCCTCCTGGCGAAAGCCGAGCATCGTATTGAGGGCGCCCAGATACTCGCTGCCCAGAATCATGCTGTCAGCGTGAAGAGGGTTTTGGATTGTCATTTCGAACTCACCTCAGCTCTGGCGGAGTCGCAATCGATTCTGCCTCTTCCACAACCGGCTCCATCTCCAAATCTGTTCCCTCGAAAATACAAAGGCAATTCAGCTTTTTTCAGAGCTGATGCAATCGGGACTGTCAGCGGGATTCTGGCAGTTCAGCCGCCGCGACATCCTGCTTCACCAGCTGAATCAGAAACTGATCCATGAACTTGGCATCGAAACGCTCCGAATGGAAGTCCCTGAGCTCCTCAACGCTCAGGCCGCCGTTGCCGAGCAGGTGCTCGATGATATCCAGGCACCTCAGATCGAAACGGCTGATCCGGCCATTGGCCGTCAGGGTGAATTCATTTTCTTCCGTGTCCATATCAATGCAGGCGTGCGCCGCGCCGCGCACGGTCAGCTGGAAGCGGCTCCACTGCGGGTCGGTCCACGGCTCGATCCAGGGCCCGATCTGCACATTGGGTGACTCGCGCCAGCGCGAGCGGTAGTAGTCGGCGAACTTGCGCTCGGGCTCGTCATCAAACACCGCCAGCACCGCCTCGCGCAACTCCTGGAAATACTCGCGCGAAAGGCCGGGCTCCGCGTTCTGGGGAATGTTGATGCGCGCGCGGTCCCAGTCATTGATGATCCGGTACTGCAGCCAGTCGATCACGTCCAGCGAGTTGAACTCCTTGAAGGTCAGCGTCAGGTGCATGCTGCCTCGGCCCGTGCAGTCCTCCGGCACAATGGCGTCATGCCAGCAGCCGCGCGGAATGAACAGCACATCGCCGCTCTCCAGCCGGCCGGTCCACTTCGGCTTTTTCGGAATGTCAACATTCGGCTCCGCGTCCCGGGGCAGCGGCGACTTCCGCGTCTCGCCGTAAAGGTTCCAGACCTTGCTGCCCTCAAGCTGCAGGATGTAGACATCGTGGTCGTCCCAGTGCGTGTGGAACGCCTTGACATCGCGCCACGATACATACAAATTGACACTTGCGAAGGACCCGAGCGAGCTGGCGATGGAGGCAATGAAGCGCCCAAGCCCGTCATGCACGGAGTTGATGCTGTTGATGAGGATGCTGCCGCCGTTTCGCAGAAGGAAGTTCAGCCCCTGCTCGTCGAACCTTCGCACCTCGCGCCGGCCGGTGTTGGACTTGCCGGTGGCGGAGCGGTAGTCCTGCAGATAGTCGGATTCGCGCACCACCTGGTTGGTGAACAGCACACTGAGCTGCTCGGGCTGCAGGTTGCCATTGCGAAGCAGCACGTTCAGGTCGTCAAAGCTGAACAGGTGCGAGAAGCGGCCGGCCGGCCCTCGGAACAGCATGGGCTTATGCCGGCGGTACTGCCGGGTGAAGAATTCTTCCGGGCTGAGCGGCTCAACCAGCGAGGCGATGCCTTCGCGCTCGGAAGCCTTCTCGAATTCGAAGGTCTCCAGCTGAAAGTCGTCTGGCAGAGCCTCGCCTTCCTTGGCATGGGCTGTCTGCAGCATCGCCTTGAGCATCGGGTCCTTGGCGGACAGCCCGGCGCGCGCCGCGGCAATCTTGGTGAACCGATAGGAGCGCTCGTTCTCCAACCGGAAATCGCGGTCGGCCATCAGGCCCTGCAGGACCTCGCTGCCCAGGAACATGCTGTGGGCCCGAAGCGGCTTCTGGCTGGCTGGTTCTGTCATAGTGATCTCATCTTGAAGAATGCAAGCAGGCAGACGGCAGCATTCAGCGGACTGTCGGATGCCTGTCTGTATGAAAGAATTTTGTCGCGTTCGAACAGCGCGACATCAAGTGCGCCGCGTGCAACGAACTGGCTGGCGGTGAAAATCGGCAATTGTGAATCCCTTTGCTCTTGCCAGGAAAGACTGCACAAGATTATAGACGCAGATGGTTGCAACAGTATCTGAAATCCGGATTCGCCCGCAATCCGCATCGCGATTTTGCAGGTGTCAGCTGCAAGTCGGCTCAGATTCCAATATACCGCCGCTGCAGATCCTCATCTGAACGCAGCGCTTCGGAATCTCCGCTCCAGACCACATAGCCCTTCTCTACGATGTAGTGCCGATCGCCGATTCGAAGCAAGGACTCCAGATGCTTGTCGATCAGGAGGATGGACTGGCGATTGTCTTTCAGCTGGGCGATGCTCTGCCAGATCTGGCTCCGCAGCAGCGGCGACAGTCCTTCCGTCGCTTCATCGAGCAGCAGCAGCTTCGGGTTGGTCATCAGTGCTCTGCCGATTGACAGCATCTGCTGCTCGCCGCCGGAAATTCTCCCGCCCATCACCTTCGCCCGCGGTTCCAGGGCGGGAAACAGGGACATCACCTTGTCGACGGTCCACGGATTGTCCAGCTGATTCTTGTTGTGTGCCGTTGCGATCAGATTTTCCAGCACGCTGAGATTCGGGAAGATGTGCCGGCCTTCCGGCGCCAGACCAACACCGGCATTGGCGACCCGGTAAGCCGGCCATCCCGTGATTTCCTGGTCTTCGAATTGAATCGAGCCCGAATTGGGCTTGACCAGACCCATGATCGAGCGGATGGTGGTTGTTTTGCCCATCCCGTTTCGACCGAGCAGGGTCACAACCTCGCCCTGCCGAATCTCAATGCTGATGTCGAACAGAGCCTGGGTCGGCCCGTAAAACGAGTTGATGTTTCGCACTGAAAGCATGGGAATTTCAGTCAACCCCGAGATATGCGCTGCGAACCAGGTCATCGCTGCGGATTTCGTCTGGATACCCGCTCGCAATCAAGCGGCCGTAAACCATGACCGATATCCGGTCCGCCAGTGAAAATACGGCATCCATGTCGTGCTCAATGACCAGCATGGTGAACTTTCCCTTGAGACCTTTCAGAAACTCGATGATCTTTGCAGAATCCATCCGTCCCATGCCGGCCAGCGGCTCATCGAGCACCAGCAGCTTCGGGTCCATTGCCAGTGCGATGGCCAGTTCCAGCTGACGCTGCTCTCCATGCGCCAGCTCACCGGCGATCGTGCTGCAAAGCTGGCCCATGCCGATTGACTCAAGAACATTGACTGCCTGATCCTGAATTTTCCGTTCCCAGGCCACTGGTCTGAAGCAGTTGAAACTGTGCCCGTAGTGAGCCTGGATTGCCAGCGCGACATTCTCCTGGCAGGAGAAGTCTCTCAGAATCGAGGTGATCTGAAACGAGCGCGCAATGCCCATGAGCGCCCGGGCCGGCGCGCGCAGGCGCGTGATCGGCTGTCCGTTGAACTCAATCTCCCCTGAATCGCTCTGCAGTATCCCGGAAATCTGCGAGATCAGGGTGGTCTTGCCGGCGCCGTTCGGTCCGATCAGCGCGTGTATCTCACCGGACTGAACCTCAAGATCAACATTGTCGGTTGCGTACACCCCGCCGAATGACTTGTTGAGTTTCCTGGTACGCAGCAGTGTTTCAGTCATGGCCGCCTCGTTTGGATGTGAGCAGTCCATCGATTCCCCGCGGCGAAAGCAGCACCACCAGAATCAGAAACGGCCCGAAGACAAGATGCCAGTGCTCGGTGATGCGCGACAGAAATTCCGACAGCAGCCAGAAAACCAGCGCGCCGGTGATCGGCCCCATGATGCTGGCCATTCCGCCCAGAACCACCATGAAGATCAGCTCGCCTGACCGCGTCCAGTGCATGTAGTCGGGACTGACGAATTTCTCAACATTGGCGCTCAGCACACCGGCCAGCGTGCACATGACCCCTGCAATGACAAAGCAGACGAGTCGATAGCGGAACGTGGGATAGCCAAGCACTTCCATTCTCGTCTCATTCGACTTGATGCCGCGGATGACATATCCGAAGCGCGATCGAATGAAAAAGTAGGAAAAGACCAGGCAGGCGATCATCACAGCGAAAATAAGGTAGTAGCGCGCCACTGGATTGTCAAGGTTGATGATCGATTCGCTTCGCACATAAATGATCAGGCCGTCGTCGCTGCCATATTCCTCGATGCTGATCGCGAGAAAATAGACCATTTGGGTCAGGGCCATGGTGATCATGATGAAATAGACCCCGCGAGTTCGCAGAGCAATGCCGCCGAAAACAAACGCCACCAGCGCGCCAGCCGCAATCGCTGTCACAAGATGAATGAATAGGCTGTTGACATCGTAGTAGGCGAAAATGCCAACCGTGTAGGCGCCGATGCCCAGATAAAGCGTATGCCCGAAACTGATCATGCCGCCATACCCCAGAATCAGGTTGAGGCTGATCGCGGCGATCGCCCAGATCATCAGGCGGGCGAACAGATTGACGTAGTAGGGCTCATCCATCAGTCCTGCAACGATAGGAGCCAGCGCGCAGGCGCCGATCACCAGAATCGAGAGGACTGCGCGGCGGTCGATGCGACTGGTCAGTTCAGACATTTTCGGGCAGACCGTGTCGCTACTGGGTTTGGGCGCCGAACAAACCTTGCGGCTTGAAGAACAGGATGCAGGTCATGAAGATGTAGATCAGCATTGATGAGATGGCGGGCGCCGCGGCTTCTGCCGCATTGACCGGTATGAACAGCGCCAGAATGACATCCAGAAATGAGCGTCCCAGAGCGTCGATCAGTCCGGTGATCAAAGCCGCAACGAAACTGCCTCGCACTGAGCCGATGCCGCCGATCACAATGACAACGAACGCAATGATGATGATCTGCTCCCCCATGCCAGAGTTGGCGCCGAGAATGGGAACCATCAGCACACCTGCCAGCGCGCCGAGTGCGGTCCCGAGACCGAATACCAGGGTGAACAGCAGCCGGATATTCGTTCCCAGCGCATAGATCATGGTGCGGTCTGCGGCTCCTGCGCGAATCAGCATGCCCAGTTTGGTTCTGGCAACCAGCAGCCACATGGCGACAGCGACTATCAGTCCGGCGCCGATGATCATCAGCCGGTAAACCGAGTATTCGATGCCGAAAAAGAGCGGCACGGTGAAGTCCAGGTAATCCGGGAACGGCACAGTCAGCCCATCAAGCGGCCAGACGACCTGAACCAGTTCGTTGAAGAACAGGATCAAGCCGAAAGTCGCCAGCACCTGATCCAGGTGATGGCGCTGGTAAAGCGTTCTGAGCGTTGTGATTTCAGTGAGGATGCCGATCCCTGCGACAATCGGGACTGCAAGCACCAGGGCGAGGATGAAGGAGCCTGTCCACAGGAAAATTGTGGCGCCGATGAACGCGCCAAGCATGTACATCGTGCCATGGGCCAGGTTCACCAGGTCCATGATTCCGAAAGTCAGGGTCAGCCCGGCTGCGAGAAGGAAAAGGAGCACACCGAACTGAACGCCGTTCAGAATCTGCTCAATCAGCAACGCCCATTCCAAAAGACACTTCCCCGGAAAATTCTAGTTAGACCCTGGTTGATTCTGAACGGTCAACTGGCAACAGCAGCTGCTGAGTTGCCATGACCGAATGATGAATTCAGAAGCCTCGGAGGTTGCGGCGCACCCGCTGGTGCTGGAAATTCCATTCAGGCCGGAATGCCCAGCTGCCAGACTGAATGGTCTGTGCGAGACTTCTGAGTGAAGTCTCGCACATTCTTCAGAATCTAAGACTATTCTGTCGGATTCAGTTTCTGCCGAATCCGCAGAACGACACACACCCTCGGGCGCTGTCTACATCATCGAGCATTCACTCGCATAAACATCCTGGTGCATGTTCAGAACTGTGTCTCGAACTGAAGTTGTCCACACACCATCGCTGTCTGCAACGACTTCGCGGCTATAGAAATTCTGGATCGGAAAGTGATTCGGACCCATGGTGAAATCGCCGCGCACCGAATCATAGTCTGCCGCTTCCAATGCTGCGCGCAAACCGTCAACATTGCTCATGTCACCGCCGACTGCTTCAACCGCGCTCTTGATGAACATCACCGCGTCATAGCTTTGTGCGGCATAGAAGCTCGGATACTTGTCATATTTGGCCTTGAAGCCATCAACAAATTTCTTGTTCGCAGCGTTATCCAGATCAGGCGCCCAGAACTGGGTCATGGTCGTGCCGAGCACGCCCGTCATCTCTGCGGCCTGGAAACGCGGCAGGCTGATTGAGTCGATGGTGAACACTGTGTAGAGATCGACTTCGCCCGCCAGCCCGGACTGCTGATACTGCTTGATGAATGCGGGTCCGTGCTTGCCGGGATAGAAAATAAATACGCCATCGGGATTCGCGGCTTTGACTTTTGACAGTTCGGATGCCCAGTCAATCTGATCCGGCCACTTGGTCATGTCCTCGCCGACGATCTCACCTGCGAAGGTTCGTTTGACGCCCGCGACCATGTTCTTGCCCGCGGCGTAGAGCGGGGCGATGACATAAAGCGTCTTGACACCGCGCTGATTGAGCACCTCGCCCATCGCCATGGGGGTCTGGTCATTCTGCCACGAGATGTTGAAGAAATTCTTGTGGCAGCCTTTGCCCGCCAGCTGGGAAGGCCCGGCATTGGCGCTGATTAGGATTTTTCCGGCATCAAGCACAGTTGTTGCCGATGCCAGCAGGACGTGCGACCAGATATAGCCGAATACGATATCGACTTTTTCCTGCGCCACCAGGCGTTCAGTCGCCTGCTTGCCCTTCTGCGGGTTGAACTCGTCGTCGCCGTAGACAACTTCAACATCGACAGGCCCCATTTTGTTGCCGATATGTTCCAATGCCAGTTCCACGGCGTCTCTCATGTCATTTCCGATGACGGCTGCCGGGGTGCTTAGGGTCGTTACGAATCCCAGCTTGACCGTCGCCGAAAAGGCGCTCGGCGCAATCAGCATCAAGCTCATTGCGACAATCAGGGTGATTTTTGCTTTCATTTTGAGTTACCAGGTTTTATGTGAATGTACTATGGATTTTGTCTCCTACTCGCCTATCAGACGCAGTAGATTATTGTACTCAATAGCGTTCTGTTGTGACGGGTATGAAAAATCCTGCAGAATGTCCAGTTGCATGTCGATGAGTCGAGCCAATCTATCAGGTCACTGAGTGGCGAATCAAAATAGTAAATCTGTTCCGTTTCAGACGGACAGCTGCTCCAGAGCCCACTGGACATGCTCGCGAACCAAGGCTGAGACATCATCCTGACGCGACTTGAGCGCGCAGACCGACTCTTCAGTGGGCGGCGAGTTGCCAAGTGCGACGGCAATGTTTCTCAGCCACCGCTCGTGACCCAGACGGCGGATGGCTGATCCTCGGGTCTTGTCCAGAAATTCCGCTTCAGACCACTGGAAGAGCTGACTCAGGCGGGCCGAATCGAGATGGTGTCGAACGCGGAATGCGGACTCTTCCGTCGGTGCGGAGAATCGGTTCCAGGGACAGACCACCTGGCAGTCATCACAGCCGAATATCCGGTTGCCGATGGCGCGGCGATACTCCTTTGGAATGGCGCCTTTGTATTCGATGGTCAGATAGGAGATGCACTTTCTCGCATCAAGGATGTATGGCGCTACGATCGCGTCAGTCGGGCAGGCGCTGATGCATGCGGAGCAGCTGCCGCAATGATCAGCTGCAGGGCTGTCCACCGGCAGCGGCAGGTTGGTGTAGAGCTCACCCAGAAAAAACCAGGAGCCCGCCTTTCGGTTGAGCAGGTTGGAGTGCTTTCCGATCCAGCCGAGCCCGGCTTTCTGCGCGATGGGCTTCTCCATCACGGGCGCGCTGTCAGCGAAGGCGCGATAGCCGAATTCCCCGATTTCCTCCGCAATCCGATCAGCCAGCCGCTGCAGCCGGCGGCGAATCAGCTTGTGATAGTCCTGTCCGGTGGCATAGCGCGATATGAAGGCCAGTGATGGATCATCAAGCGTCTCGGCAATGTCTTTCGCCTCTGCCGGAAAGTAGTCCATGCGCGCTGAGATAATCCGCACTGTGCCGGAGACCAGGAGATCGGCCCGAGTTCGCTTCAGGCCATGCCTTTCCATGTAGTGCAGCTCTCCGTGCAGGCCCTGGCTCAGCCACTCGTGCAGATGGTTCTCCGCCTGTGTCAGGTCAGTGTCGGTGATGCCGATCTGCTGGAAACCGAGCTCACTGCCCCAGGACTTGATTGACGCCGCCAGCCCCCTCAGCCGAGCCTCGGAAAACTGCATGGGCTGGCGAGACGGATATTCCGCATTCTCGCGTTGAAGAGTGTCAGCTGACAGGTGGTTCGCTGGTGTCGATGCAGTTGGCATCACTGAGTCCGATTTCGCTCAAGATTTCGCCGCGATGCTCATCCAAGGCAGGCGGTCTCAATCGTATGGGCAGGTTCCGGCCCTCAGTCCGGACCGGGTGGGCGAATGTTCTGGTTGTTGAATTGCCGGGCAGCTCAAGCGGCTGAACCCAGTCGAGGGCGATGACTTGTGGATCCTCAAGAACTTCGCCATACTTGTTGATCGGTGCGGTTGGAACTCCCGCGCTTCGAAACAGCTCGCACCAGTGAAGTGCGGAATTGCTGGAAAACTCACCCTCCAGGATCTGAGCCAGGTCCGCCTGATTGGCGGCCCGCTCGGCGGTGCTGGAGAACCTTGCGTCATCGATCAGGTCTGGACGCTGAATCGTATTGCAGACGACTTCGAACAGCCTCTGATTGCCAGCCGCCAGAACAAAGTAATCATCCGCAGCCCTGAATGCCTGATAAGGCGCGTTTCTCGGATGCCTGGAGCCGATCGGCTGCGGGTTGAGGCCGGTCCCGAAGTATTCGCTGACTTGCAAAGGTGCCATGCCCAAACTGCAGCCAAGCATCGAGGCGTCAATGTGTTTGCCCTGTCCAGTCGCTTTGCGCTCAAACAGCGCGGCTGCGATATGGAAAGCCGCGTACAGGCCGGTGCCGAAGTCACTCAGCGGCACACCGCATTTCACGGGCGGCTCACCGATCTCACCTGTGACGCTCATAATGCCAGATATCGCCTGCATGGTGACATCAAAGGCGCCTTCCTCGGCACGCGGACCTGTCTGCCCGAATGCTGAAATCGAGCAATAGACAAGGGCCGGATTGATCTCAGAAACCTGCTGGTATCCCAGTCCCAGTCGCGCCATCACGCCCGGGCGGTTGTTCTCAACCAGCACATCCGCCTGTTTCAGCAGCTGCAGGGCTATGGCTTGTGATTCTGGCGTTTTCAGATCCAGTGCGATTGAGCGCTTGTTGCGATTGACCGAAGCGAAGTTCTCGCTGAATCCATTGGTGATCGGCGGCCACTGCCGCATGGCGTCGCCCGCAGGCGGTTCGACCTTGATCACATCGGCGCCCAGATCTCCGAGCAGCATCGCGCAGTAGGGTCCGGCGGCGATCTGACAGACTTCGACGACTCTGATTCCAGACAGCGGAAGAGATGGCGAGTCGCAGGCGGCGGAGTCGTTTTTCAGCGGCATTGGAGGCATTGGTTTCAAGCGATCTGACACCACTCGCATTTTATTTGGCTCTCAAAAATGATTTTCAGTTTATATTTCGGTGATGATTCACTTAAAATAGACGGGCCGCGCTTGCTATTGCCGAGGCTGTTCACCCAATAGTATCTAGCCCCGTTGGTGAACAATGTCGCCTTTGACAGGAATCCAATATAAAAATAAACACTAAATCAATTAGTTGAATTTTGCCAATGAACAAGAGTGAGGGTAAGCTCCACCGATGTTAACCAGTAATCCATTCGCTGAGATCGCGCCGATCATTCCAGTTGCGGCCATGAAGACCTTTGTTGTCATCATGGTTGTGCTGGTTGTTGCCGGCACGATCTTCGACGTAATCCACAAGAAAAGCGCGAAGTATTTCTTCGAAAGCATGAGCAAGTCGAAAGCCTCCGGAACCCGATCCGTCGGAGGCGGTGAGAAGATCGGCATTGCATTTGCAGCGGCAACGCAAGATGTTCTCGCATCAGGCGAGTTCTGCAATGCCCGCCGCCGGGTCGCGCATCTTCTCACAATGTACGGATTCATTCTGTTTCTGATTTCCACGGTCGCGATGATTTTCGGATACACTGACGCGGGCGTTGCCACACCGATCTCCGTATCGCTGCTATGGCACCTCGGTGCGCTGATGGTTTGTGTGGGAGGGTATTGGTTCTGGTTCTTCATCCGTGCGGATGTCTCCGCCGAAGGCAACTCTCCGTTTCGATTCATGCCTGCAGACCTGTTTGTGGTCTCCCTTGTGGCCTGCACGACCTTCGCGCTGATCTGGTCATTTTTCCTGTCCATGGGCGCCGGCTTCCTTGCCTGGCTGTTTTTCGCGGCTTTCATTGTGTCCACGGCAGTGCTGTTTGCCGGAATTCCGTGGTCCAAATTCGCCCACATGTTCTTCAAGCCAGCTGCGGCCTATCAAAACCGCATGGCTGAGGCTGACGGATCGCGGAGCAATCTGCCGATGCCCGCAGATCAGCCCGCCAGATTCGGTCTCGGAATCAAGCGGGAAACACCGAACCACTACTGAGCTTGCCTGAACATCAATAATTTCGCAGTCAGCGAAGCTGCGCTGATTTGATTACAACTATCCAAATGAGAGAAAATTTGATATGCCGACATTTGTATACATGACCCGCTGCGATGGATGCGGCCACTGCGTTGACATCTGTCCATCCGACATCATGCACATCGACAAGACTTACCGGCGCGCGGTCAATATCGAACCGAACATGTGCTGGGAATGCTACTCCTGCGTGAAAGCCTGCCCGCAGAATGCGATTGACTGCCGCGGGTACGCTGACTTCTCACCGCTCGGACACAGTGTCCGGGTCTTGAGAGAGGAAGAGAAAGGCACCATTTCCTGGCGCATTAAGTTCCGCGACGGCCGGGAGAAGAACTTTGTCTCGCCCATCACCACGGAGCCTTGGGGAGAGAAGATACCTCGCCTGGCTGAGCTTGAAGTTCCCACTGAGGAGGCGCTGGAATCGCAGCTGCTGTGCTACGAACCGGATGCGCTCAACATTGAAAGGGGTCTGCCCACCATCGACAAGTCAAAGTTCAAGCAGGGAGTGTACTACTGATGAGAAGGAAAACAGTTCACGTCGACTGCGACATTCTTGTTGTCGGCGGTGGCATGGGCGGCACGGGCGCCGCCTATGAATCGCGTTATTGGGGACGCGATCTGAAAATCGTTGTTGCTGAGAAGGCGAACATCGACCGCTCCGGCGCGGTGGCGCAGGGTCTTTATGCGATCAACTGCTACATGGGCATGCAATGGGATGAGAATCAGCCTGAAGACCATGTGCGCTATGCCCGCAATGACCTGATGGGCATGGTGAGAGAGGACCTGGCCTACGATATGGCTCGACACGTGGACTCGACGGTGCACAAGTTTGAGGAATGGGGTCTGCCGCTGATGCGCGATCCCGAGACCGGCCGGTATCAGCGCGAAGGCAAATGGCAGATCATGATTCACGGCGAGAGCTACAAGCCGATCGTTGCTGAGGCCGCGCGCAACTCTGCCGACAAGATCTACAACCGCATCATGGTGACCCATCTGCTGATGGACGAGAACCAGCCCAACAGAGTGGGCGGTGCGGTTGGATTCAATGTGCGTACCGGCGACTTCTATGTGTTCCGCGCGAAGGCGGTCATTGTCGGTGCCGGCGGCGCCTCGCACATATTCAAGCCGCGCTCGGTCGGTGAGGGCATGGGGCGGACCTGGTATGCGCCCTGGAGTTCCGCGTCCGCTTATGCGCTGCCGATTCAAGTCGGCGCCAAGATGACGCAGATGGAGAACCGAATTGTGCTGTGCCGCTTCAAGGATGGCTACGGTCCGGTTGGCGCATATTTCCTGCATCTTAAGACTTACACCCAGAATGCCTATGGTGAGGAGTACGAGTCGAAGTGGTACGAGCACACAAAGAATCTGGTTGGTGAGTACATCGATCATCACCCGACACCGACCTGCCTCAGAAATCACGCTTTCATCGAAGAGATGAAAGCGGGCCGGGGACCCATTCACATGGTGACCAAGGAAGCGTTTCAGGATCCGCACAAGGAAGTGATCGGCTGGGAGAATTTTCTGGGCATGACAGTCGGCCAGGCGGTCGTCTGGGCTTCGCAGGATATCGACCCCAAGTACATCAATCCGGAATTGACCACTTCCGAGCCTTATGTCATGGGCTCTCACGCGACCTGTTCAGGCGCGTGGGCCAGCGGGCCGGAGGATGTCTCGCCGGATGAATACTATTGGGGATACAACCGGATGATGACCGTTGACGGACTCTTCGGTGCCGGTGACGCACTAGGCGGAACCGCTCATGCGTTTTCTTCCGGTTCATTCACCGAGGGTCGACTGGCCGCAAAAGCGGCGGTGAGATTCATTCGCGACCGCGCCAAGGATAATGTCAGGATTTCAGAAAAGCAACTCGAAGAATTGAAAACCGCGGTCTACAGGCCGCTGGATCATTTCGCGGTCAATCGTAACGAGATCGTCGGCGGTTCTGTGTCTCCCAGCTACATACTGCCAATTCACGGCCTGCAGCGGCTGGAGAAAATCATGGACGAATATGCGGGCGGCATCAGCAACAACTACATGACCAACGAACCGCTTCTGCTGCGCGGCCTGCACCTGATTCATACACTTCAGGAAGATTTCAATTCAATCGGCGCTGAAGATCTGCATCAGCTGCAGCGGGCCTGGGAACTCAACCATCGAATCACTGCCTCTGAATGCGTGATCCGCCATACCCTGTTCCGCGAGGAGACCCGATGGCCTGGATACTACTATCGCGGTGACTTCATGAAGCTGGATGACCATAACTGGCACGCACTGACGCTGTCGCATCGGGACCCGGAGTCCGGCGAATGGACTATGGAAAAAGCCCCGGTTTATCATATCGTTGACTGACACTTCGTCATTTCTGGACGGAAGTTCAGCCGCCTCGAATGCGCTCACCGATATTGTCTTGTGCATTTTCGAACCTGCGGCTGAATCGACACATTGATCCGGCGATTCAGCGCCTGTCGAAATTCTTGAGTGCTGAATCGCCTGCCCAAGTCATTTTTTCATTCAAGCTCCCAGCATGAATGAACCCAGCGCGCTAGGCTTCAGCCAACTCGAAGCAACTGCTGAGGAAGTCGATTCCATCTCTGGGATAACTGAAATCATCCGCGCCAGCATCCCTTCAGGCATACGACCTGATCGCTTGCCCAGTCTTATAAGATTGGCGAGCCTGCGGATGACCGCTGTTCGGAATGATCTGGAAGTGATATCCAGCGGTCTCACAACGAACGAAAAACTGGCTGGCGGAGCACGACACCTCAAATGCCAGCTGGAAGGCGGCGGATTCAAATCATTGCAGGAACTCGCGGCCCGACTGGATGAACTGGAGGAACTTGCCACACCGGACGATCCTCCCGCACTCGCGATTGTGATCAGGTGCCGGGCGCTGACCGCCGCGTCGATGCAGAATTATTTATCAGCGGCTGAGCTCTGCAAGAAAGGTGCGGGAATTCAGGGTCTTTTCACTGAGCAGAAATGGCATCTCACACATCAGCAGGCTGAGTTCCTGATGGATTATGGGAGAGAGCATGACGATGATGCGGCCCTCCAGGCAACGATCGACTTGCTCAAGCATGAGGCTCTGTCTTTGGCGGAAAAATCCGAAAAAGATGAATGTCAGGCAGCAACTTTCGTTGCATTGGGAAAGGTTCTCGGCATGATCGGTCAGCGGCGCAAGGGTACTCGCTACCTGGAGGATGCTATCGATGCGTTTCGCGAGGCATTGAGACTGTTCAATCCTGAACTGACGCCGATGCAATGGGCGAACGCACAGAATGGACTCGGAAATGCGCTGGGCTGGCTTGGTCAGCGTTCTGCGGACGATGCGCTCCTCAAGCAATCCATTGAGGCGTTCGAGCAGGTGCTTGCCAGACAGAGCGAGCAGCTGTGCCCGCATGACTGGGCAACCACAATGAACAACATGGCGGCGGTGCTGCTGTCACTGGGTCGAAAGGGAAACGATCCGAAAATGCTGAAGCGCTCCGTGGAATCCTATAAATCCGTGCTGCGGGTCTGGACTCGGGCCGCAGCGCCGCTCGACTGGGCGGCGACTATGGATAATCTCGGAACTGCGCTTCGCAGTCTGGGAGAGCATCGCAGAGGACCGGGCACACTGAAGCAGTCGGTGGCGGCATACAACAGCGCACTGGCTGAACGCACTCGCGAGCTGGTGCCGGACGAATGGGCGATGACGCAGAACAATCTCGGCGCCGCGTTGCATAAGCTGGCACAAAGAGAGGAGAATCCTGACATCCTGGAAAGGGCGACGAATGCTTACGAACATTGTCTGGCTGAGTGGACCCGGGAGAAAGCGCCGATGACGTGGGCCATGTCGATGGCGAACTTGGGTGTTGCTAGAAGAGAGCTTGCTGAAATGTCCGGGGACCTAGACACTGCGAGAAAGGCCGTTGAGAATATTCAATCCGCCGCAGATGTTTTTCGATCGGCCAGCCACGCGCAATACACGGAACTTTGCGAAGAGCAGAATCTGAAAGCGCGCTTGCTGCTGGAATCGCTTGCTGCCGGCTACGATAGCAAGCATCTTCACGGCATGTCTTCCAGCGACGACAGCCGTTCCTCCGGGTGATTCGAGGCCAAATTTCAAAACGGGCCGGATTTGAAATTTCACTGATCCTGTCCGTCACTCAAGGCAAGTTCGAGGTCCCCTAAAACGAAGCGGCGCCTGACACGGTTCACCTTCTCCTGATCAATACGCAACAGACTGACAATCTTCTCGTCGGCTTGGATGAACTTGTTGAACTCTCCCTCGTCGCAGTTCAGCAGTATCAGCGCATTGATCACCGTCTGCGCATCATGCACACCTTTGCGAAGGATCACTGCCAGCTGCTGACGCTCAGACTGATTCAGCATTACTGTGTATCGATTCATTTCTGCCTCCCGTTTCACAATATAACACGAATTTTTATCAACTGTCATTCATGCGAACACCATCGATGATGAGACCGAAGCGGCACATGTTTTCCTCGCTCCGATCGGTTGGCGCGACAACTGTGAGGAACTGAATTATTCGCAGAGAAAAAAGTGAATTTTGGAGCTCAGCCATCCATCGTTCAATCGATATATCTATTTCTGCGGCGGATGGTATGTCATTACGCCGCTCCGGTCCTGTCCGGTTTCTTTCGCAATCCGTTGCCGCGTCTTTACCCATGATGATCTGCGGTATTCATTGATTATCACATCCTGATGCTCAGGGCCGCATCGCATTCCTTTGCTCATGTCAGTATCCACGTAGTCGGGATCCCAAGAGTCATCTGTCATTTATCTCACCTCAACTTCGGCTGTTGTAATTTGATTGACTTTTGCACCCCGTGTTTCAGGCTGAAATTATCCGCGTCGACTCTTCTCGCACAGTGAATACACCCTTGAAAATTCTGCCCTTGGATTTCCCAAAAAATTCTCTCGCCCTTTCCCCACGTCTCATTCGAACTTTCTACCCTTGTGTAATACTTTTTCCATTTTCTGCAAACTATAAGGAGCATTCAACTAGCCATAAAGCGTCAATTTGACCACAGCCATTCTAATTCCGTAAACGCGAGCTCCCTTCTGAAACTTTCGACATTATCTTTGACATTTAAAATCAAACATCTGTCATTTCCACCATTCTTTACCCCTCTCAAACCGCGGCCGATCATCTGGAAATAAAGATTGGGGCTGTAGACTGGGCGGGCAACGATTATTGCCCTCGTGTTTGGAGCGTCAAATCCTTCTGCAAATATTCCGTAGTTTACGATTGCTCGGATCTTTCCACTTCTAAAGTCCTCAACTATCTTTCTCCGAGTTGATGAATGAGTGTCTTTTGCGCTGACTGATCTAGAAACAATCCCTTTTTTGTTTAATAGCGCGGCGATAGCTTTTGAATGCTCTACGGAAGTTGCGAAAATTAACGTAGGCCACTCAGGGTCGATAACTTCCATGTATTTTGAAACAATGCGGTTGGTTCGTTCCACGCTTTCAGCGATTCGGTCTTCAATAAACTGAGGTAACCAAGGAAGGTCTGGCTGGTTGGTGAATTTCTCAGCAAGGCTATTCCAGTCATCGTCAGAAAACATGTCTTCAGTAATGGTCTCTCCTTCGATTTCTTCATGATCGACTTCAGCCAAGATTTTCATCGACTGCAAATCCTTCATTACAATTTCCGGATCATTACTGGAAAATGCGTTTCGGTCCAGACGGGTGCTACCGTATCTCTGTACCAAACGATGTGTTTCTTCTTCGCTGTGCCCTCGGTAAGGAGTAGCCGTCAATCCAATTAAGAAAGATTCATCCTCTCTTTTGAATCTAGTCAACCCAAGCTCATTCAATACTGTAGTAGATGTTGGAGCAATTGACCTGTGAGCTTCATCGAATACAACCAAATTGAAATTTTTTAGAAACTCATAATTCTTGCTTGATCGTGAATTATTCAGCTTGGAATTCAGTGTTTGAACCGTTGCAACGACAACGTGATAATCTCCGTGACGTAACGGTTCGCGTTGACCTCCCCACACTCGAGATATTCGAAGCCGTGTGCCTCTTATTCCCTCGTTCGACCATACTTGAGACCAAGCCTCAACTGCTTGCTCGCAGATTTCATCCCGATCTGCGACCCAAAGAACTCCACTGGCAAGTGTACCGTCCCGAATAGCTTCAACTGCTGCTTGCACGGCGACCCTGGTTTTGCCTGAACCCGTTGGCAAACTGATCATTCCTCGTCGAGAGTGTTCTCCATTCTTCAGTAATTCCTTTACATTCTCTACCACCACTCGCTGGTACTTGTGCAAGGGTGGAAGTGGAGAAGGACCGCTAACTTCTACATATGGGTCACGTTTCTTCAATCGTTCACCAGCCCACTCGGCAGAAAAACCCAACGACTCAACGAAATCTATAGCATATGTTGAACCATTCCATCTAGACGGTGGTTCCAAATGACCTAATGAGTCTTTACATTGTTTCAAGGCATCAGTGTGGAAAGTTGCAATGACTGTTTCCGCCAATTCAATGCCACTGAGTCTAGCTCCATCTGATTCCAGAACACCAATCAATAGTTCAGGCAGAAGACTTCGAAGATTTTCCTCACCCACACACATCAGAAGCCGCTCAGCATCTGTTGAGCATTCTTTAACTTTCCTGCGCTTTTCTTCAATGTCTTTCTTAGTTCGAAACTCCAAAATTTCATTAAGTTGGCGATCAGATAAATCTAATGCCAACGCTTCAACTACCAAACGCAAATCATCAAGTTCTTCACCAACGGGTACCAGATATACATTCGATTCGTGCAGAAGACATTCCTTTTGCTCATCAAGAACAAGAATGTATTCGCACCGAATCAATTGACAATTCTTGTTTTCCGGAGCCAACTCGTCTCTAAATCCGGGCCAGACATCAGTGAGTGGTACGGATTCTTCCTCACCAATGAATTCTGGGTTCGGTTCAGCCAGTTGAAAAAATTTTCTGATGTTGTTTACCTGCGGGTGGTTCAATAGTATTCGCAAGGCATCTGGATTTTTTGGATGCGGTCCTAAAGCATCAGAAAAACGAACGCTTCCTTTAGAAGTCTTAATCCTGCCATAATTTCGAATGATTCGTGTAGCAGGGGAGTCGCACTCCAGATTTGGGTAGCCATCCTGTGTGGTGTGTTTCATCGTCCAATTCTGGTAGGTACTACTCATCTGAAGCAGGGCATGCGTATAGTTTGCCTGCCCCTCGTTGGACAAATGCTCCAGAACTTCCAGGGGCCCACTGCAACTTGTATGAGTAAACTTCAAATATCCATCCTGCGGAGTCCGGTTGAGTTTTCGTTTTTTGAATTTCCTTCGATGTTCAGATTGATACTTGACGAACCATGATTCGTCAGAAACGTCATGATCTTTGCTTGGAGTAGCTACAAATCCGAAATAGTTCAGTAATTCAGCATCCTTTTCGTGAAATTCCATATCTGCAGTATTGGAATCGTCGCGACTTCCATCACCCGGCACAATTTCTCCTGGCAATAGCACCAAACTTCGTGGCTTCCAAATTCCAGACTTGGTCAACACTCTGAAATTCTCGCAAATCAACTTCCTTATTTTCTGTTTATCTGGAAATGAATATCGATTTTTGAATTGGGAAGTTGTTGACCTCGACTCGACAGTAGAAGCAACCTCTTTGACACTCAACTTGCGAGACAGGATCCAAAATTTCTGAAGAGTTTCGCTTTCCCAGCCATTTAGCAGCAACTGATCAACTATCACCTCCAATTGATTAATGCGAGAAGGAGGACTTATTCCCAATAATTTCAGAGCACTGACAATCTCATCATCTGATACAAGCGAAGGGTGAACATATGAAGACAATTCAAGCAAGAGATTTTGATCGCTTTGGATTTCTTCAGGCAAGAATAATGTGTTGGGATCAGGTGATCGACAGTCTTCTGTGGCCGTCAAAACAAATTTCCCGAGGTTGCTCGGCGAATTTCTAAATTCCTCCGGAATAAGAACGGCGGTTTGAATTGCTGTTTTGGATGCTTCGATTCGAAACTGTAAATCCGTATCGTTCACAAGGGATTCTAGCCACTCTCGGATTGATGAGCGTCTGGAACCAATAGACGATTGATTATGTTCGAACATCCTGTCTATAGCCGATATCCGATGTCGAGTGTTTGCTTTGTTGTGCAGCCAATCAACTGGTCGATTTTCGAATGAGGACCACTTACCCAAGCATTCCCAATTCATTTTTCGGTCTTGAGTAATTTCCTTTGGCGGATAGCGAATTTCATCAAGTAATCGCAGTTCCCCCTCTTGATTTGGAACAATGTTCTTGTTGCTCAACTTGGAGAGCACGTGATAACGAAGAAGATCAACTTGGTCTGAATCACCTGCTTCATGTCGGCGTGGCAGTGCATCCAAATGGCGCCCGGGGTCTTTCGACACAGACAATTCATGCAGGTGAGTTGATACTAAGTCGACTGCAGCCAATATCAATTCTTCGTTATACGGACCTTTGAGCAAGTTTTGTCTATCTTCGTTGGTTTTCCATGGAGCGTTCAGAATTCCGGCAACCAAGCTGGAATTTGCTGTAGGAAAAAAAGCCCAGAATCTCCCAGTATCCTGCAATCGGTCTACGGGTACCGCCCATTGAATCAAGACTGATTCGTCCTCATCCAGTGCTCTCCGGTCGTCCCGTGCGTTTTGGGAAAGTGTATGTTCCCGTTCTGATAGTTTCCATTGAGTAATTGATTTTTCGTCCTGCAGCCAGTAATGGCCATCGCTCTCTTCCAACTCATATTGCTTTATAGTCAGTGATAGGGAATTTTCTAATTCAAGCATTCGAACATGTTTGGCAAATAGCAGGAATTCTGCGGGAAACTGAAAAATTTGCTTCGCGACTAAGTCTGAGGCGCTTGGTAACAGTGGTAGACGAATAACGTTTGATGCCCATTCCGTGAAGTCTTGTAAGACTTTATCCATCGGGATTGATGCGAGATCAATGCAACTGGGGGTCCGCAAAACAGGAAAGCGTTCCGGGTCTGGGGCGATTGACCTGAATGTTTCCTCTGCGATTTTCCGGTCAAATTTAAATGAAACTGATTTGCTGAAAAATTCAGGTGAATCTGAGATTCCAAGAAGAGATTTGAACCCAAGTCCGAATCGTCCAATCTTTTTCGTGCCCCGTTTCGGTGAAAGGTGTGAGAACATCAGAGCGATCAAGCCTTCACGGTTGATCGGTTCGCCATCATCTGCACAGTACAGATGCTCATCCGTCAATCGTATTACAATTTTTCCTCCCCCGACTTTCTGTGCCAGTGCATCGGCGCCATTTTGGACGAGTTCGAATAACTGTCGTTCCGCGTATCCTCCGCGAATAATGTCCTGCTCCTGATTTGCATGCTCAGTTATCAAATTTGGTTGTGCTCGATATGCCTCCAAACTTTTTTCAACTTCATTAGTAATGAAACTACAAAGACTATTCTCATCCAGCAGTCGATCGGATTCTGCAGTTTGCAGTAGTTTGTTGTCAGCAAGTGGGAAAGAATTTTTTTTCATTCAAGTGATCGTAAGGGTTTGAAATTGAAAATTATCTGAGACTTCTGTTCATTTAGTCATTCAATCGGGGATTCGATCAAGAACATCTTTTACAATTTGTGCGATTTGGAAGGCCAAGTACGGAGGCACAGCGTTTCCAACTTGATGATATTGATGGGTGCGTGGACCTTCAAAGTAATAGTTATCTGGAAATGTCTGTAATCGGGCTGCTTCTCTAACCGTTAGACTACGGCACTGATGTGGGTCGTAGTGAATATAGTAGTGTCCATCCTTGGAAATATGAGAAGTAATTGTTGTACTAGCGTTTGATTTAACCTGAACTCGAAATCGATCAGGAAAGGCGTATGCTTCTCTGTTCCCCTGTATATTTCTATGAGAAGGCAAAAGAGATGGAGGATACTCCGGCAGCTTTGGGGATTTGCCGTGAATCTCAGCATAGCATGAGGCAAAGAGATACCTATGTAAATCGCTTTCCATGTGAGATCTGGACTCATGTTGCGAAAGAATATTTAACCGTTCATCAACGAACCAATCTTTCAAGGCAGTGGGGTAGGTTGAGCAGTAGTCTGTTGACTTGCGCTTCAAGCAAGAATGGCTAATGGAATCGATCGCCCCAGTTATTCGGTTGCTAACTTCGGTGTAGTTTTCTTTTGTAAATTGTAGCCACACAGACTCCTTTACAGTAGCTATAGCTTGCTTCCAAGTTGACTCTGAATCTTGAGCACGAGACAGTCCGCTACGAATTTTGGGTAAATTCCCAATAATTTCACTGATGGCTGGCCCTTGCTTCAGTTTCAAAAATTCTGGTTCAACTTCGTGATCTCTATGTATGCCTAGTACAAATATTCGGTGCCTTGCCTGCGGAACTCCATGATTTTCGGATCGGACAATGTACTTCGCGGCACCAGTTAAGTTTTCCTTGTAGACCGAAAGTGGGTAGAGCGAATAAATTTCCTTTTTTCTCGAATTGACTTTACCTGGCAGATATGTTAAATCCCTTAGTATCTTTTCGAACATCTGACCTTTTCCTATTCGTGCTGAAAGCAAGCCTTTCACATTCTCCATTAAAAAAACAGGAGGCTGAAATTGTGCCAGAACATTGAGATATTCTTCGTAAAGAAAATGTCTATGGTCCGTATCGAAATCAGCTCTATCCTTCATTCTCGATCGACCAGCTAATGAGTAAGCTTGACAGGGAGGACCTCCAACCAAAACCCATTTTCTTGTTTGACCTAGTTGACTACTGATGCGATGATTGATTTCCTTACGAGTTTTTTTTCCTAACGGTATATTCCAAACTCGCTTGCAAGCATTAGACCAGTGGGCATTATTTCTCTCGATTAATTTCGATTTGCTAATTTTCCCTTCTAGGTAATGGTAGTAGTCTTCTGGCGCATCGTTTGGTTGAAAGCTTCGAAAAAAGTGCCTCAGTAAAAGGGTTTGGTACGCATTGTCGTTATTTTCCACAGAGGCAACGGGAACAAACTTACTGTTGTCCCTGTGGTACAATTCACTGAATCCCTCTCCAAGACCACCTGGTCCGGCAAACAGATCAATTACTGGATACGCAACCATTGTTCTATCCATGATCTTTCAGTTCTAAAACAACTACGCAGTTGCAATCAGTCATTCACAAAGTTTCTGTTGCCATCCGCAGGAAGAATTGCTGCGACAATCAGATTATGGGATTAAGTGAATTTTTTCGCCTACACGGTGCAATTTTGTAGGGAAACTATTTGCTTGAATTTGAATCTACAGTTGAATTTACCATCCCTTTTCGATCCACTGCCGATCTTTCGGATGACATACAACAGACAGTGCGGCTCTAGCTCTTGTCATTCCGCTGTAAGCCAATTCACTAAGCCCTGCTTCTGTTTCCACAATGCAAAGTACTATTGCAGCTCGTTCTAATCCCTTAAATCGCCTTACTGTGTCGACCACAACAGCGTCACTGAATAATCGTTCAGCGTCAACAAAATCCAGCCCGGAATGTGCAGTAGCGACCATGAACGCTTCTCGCATACTCTGATTAGGCACCAAAACCGCGATATCTGCGGGATTCAACTCTTCCTGAAACACCAACCTCTTGACCTCTTTGAATGCGGCCTTGACAATACTCGACTCCTCCTTTACTTCTATCCAATTCAAATTTATTCCTTGAGGACCTTCGGGGATAGATTCGGGACCAGTGTAGTGAACCGTCGAAGCTCGATGGATCTTTACGGTATTCCGATAGTTGATCTTTAGTGGTATTGGTAAAAGATCTAGACTTTCAATAAATTCGGAACTGCGGTCATATAGGCGCTGATTAGAGTCGCAGAACACCCGAATGATTCCATCCTCGCCAAGAGCTTCTTCCATTGCGATCCACCAATAATCGAGAAAGTCCTGTCCTTCATCGACGATGATGCAATCGAATCGCAATGCTCTATTGATTTCAATTGCTCTGATGAGCAATTCCGGTAAATCCTGCTCGAAAAAAGCATCGTCATCCTGTTTTTGTTCGACAGGCAACTCGGTGATTCTAGCGAAATGTAAGCACAATGCGTGAAAACTCAGAACTGTCACATTGTCAATTCCGTCTAGGAGCCTGCGCAGTTCCTTAGCCAAAGCCAAGTTATAGCAAGTCAAAAGCGTCCGCTTTCCGCTCTTCCCCGATCGAAGTGCTGTTTCCAACGCAATTACTGTTTTGCCAGTGCCCGCCGCCCCTTCAATCCGAACTTTTGGAATGTATGAGATATGATCAATGATATGAAACTGCTGTTGACCGAGCAAATTCAGTTCGCGAACATCGTCAGAAATAGATGATGACAAACTAAAACCAAGTGAAATTGGTTGAGCGAAAAGGCGTTCCAGTGCAGCTATTCCGTCTGGACCCAATCGATTTTTGCTTCCTGAATTTTTATTGCTGCCGAGAAATCTTTTTCTGACCCACTCATCAAAGTGCTGGTCAAATTCTCGACTTGCACAAAATATTCGAGTCGGTCTATCCGCTCCCAGTTCTCTGGGGGGCTTAGACGCGTCCGGAAAAATAACCCCATGTCGAACTGTGATCTTCCTCTGGCGGAGATTAGCCGTTTTTTTCAGCCTTTCTCTGATTTGGTACTTTGCGGATCGCGCTTGATTTACTGGATTCTTTATATTGTGGACCACACCGTTTCTGTCCGTGCTTGTCCACTGATTTTTCTCTGGATTGAAGTCAATTCCACCACCCTTCACTTCTATGGCAAGCACTCCAAGGCTCTTATGGGCTACAACAAAATCGCATTCTCCGTCCTTTTCATTTCCGAACCTGTCGATTGCCAACCAAGGGCTGGAATAGAAAACATGGAATTCGTCCGATAGTTGGGAGAAAAGTCGATCGTAAACTTTAACCTCTGCGCGATAACGCGAGTCGTTCCGAATCGAATTTGGCAACTGTCTAGGCCAAATGTTCTTTGTCATCAATGAATTAATTCGTGAAAAAATCCTACCCTTCGATCATCCGGCAATCCGATAAGAAATGCTCGATCAAGGAATGTGTTAAATTTTTCGCAGGAAGTTTCTGGTGAAAACACGCAGGCATGGCAGGCGGAGCGAGAATAACCGGCAATAGCACCCATCAGGTCTGTTATGCATAGTGGGTCAGATGAGCACCACACCAAGGATTGAATTGCTCGGGTGAATATTCCTTCGATTCTCGAAGTTCGTCCTTGCCTCTGGAGACCACCAAGTGTTCCATCAGCATCTGGAGTGGATGTGTAGATCAAGATTCCAGCCATTCGATAATCATCTGACGAGGCGTATATTCTCTCACTCAGAGAAGCAGCCGAGTAACCACACTCGAGTGTAAGCTGACGCATAAGGGCATGGGCAAGTGTATGACAGAGTATGTATCTTGAAGAGACTTCAGAATTTTGGTATGTTTCCTCTCCGAATCTAGTTTGCCAATCTTCCTTATGCTTTTGATTGCACTTGTTTGTTCTAGTCAACACGGTTGAAATGCCTTCCCACTTTCGAACTTTGGATTCATCAAGCGCGAGAAAAATTCCCTCGCCGCGAACTTCGATAGCTGGAAGCCACTGCTGTTGCTGGATTGAAATAGGTGCGATGGTTTCAGACTCATCAGGCGGATGTATTCTTGTGAACCCGCTAATGGCTCGGACTTCTCTCAAACGCACTGCCCTTACGATTTTAGAAATCCATGTCTTTACATTATTTGGTACTTTTTCTTGGCGAATCTCGAAGTCTTGACCTATTGAGTTGGCGCTCCCATCAATTTCGATGAACTGTTGGTACTCGGCTGGTCGAAGGTCATCTGTATTAATGTTTTGGTACTGTGTTACACGACGTTCAATAGCTTCGGTAAGTTCGCCAGCGGACAAATTGAGAGTTTCCAAAACTGGCTTAAGATCATGTGTCAATTCAATATAGAATTTTCGATTCGAGTTGTCAGGAATGTTCTTTAGCGTTGCCCACCAAGTGCCCAACATTTCCTGCAGTCTATCAGCCCAAGGAGGTATGCTCAGCGCAGATTCGATAACCGGAAAATACAGATTCGAAGCTCCCCGTTGTACAGTAATCGGGTAATGTTTGCAATTTTCTTCTTCAGTCATTAGCCAAGGTCGTCGACCTTTGCATTGAATACGATTCTGCCAAGTTTCTTTTGAGAATATTCCGTCCATTGACCGTCTCGCATTACATTTTGGGCAACTCAAAATCAATCCCGCTAAGCCAGGCCCTTCAGACTTCAACTTAAGTCCTCTATAGGAATTTTTACAACCAGAATCGTGACTTACCCAATAATCCCACGGAAATTCGTCAAGATGTCCTTGAGGGCATGCTAGGACAAATCGAACTGGAATTACATAAACTCTGGAACTACCAGGATTTCGAGCAGTGCAGGTTCCACAATATCGGTACGCCTCGCCAAAGTCTTTATCCCATCGACTTGCTGGTTTGATAAGATCGCAATTTGGGCACTGAAGCCATTCTGGAAATCTTACCGCAACCAGCCGTCGAGGGTCAGATTCATTTTTAGAGTCGTTGGTCAGTGGGGGAAGCCGAAAGCCGTCAACATTGAGTTTTTTCTGAAGTCTTTCCTCGTAAACCCGCTGAGGATTCCCCAGACCGGGTGGCCAAAAAGATTTGTCCCATTCTTCCAAGCCACAAGTTACACCCGAGACGAGGGCATCCTTTGTTCTGAAGTCAACCACGGCCCCAGGTCCGAATGTCGAAACAACGGTACTGCGTCGAATTTCGTTTAAGTCATTTCCCATTTCTATTTCGACCTTGTCTTAGAGAGGAAGCAAGTCGAAAGGGAGTCCCAGCCTCTACATTTCTCATCGAATTAAGCGTCGGCCACGCAACTTTTGGCATTCTTCCCAGAGCGATGTCTCTCGCGTACCTTTCAGCACTCTGAAGTAGCGAATCATTTGGTCTGAAATCATTCCAGTAAGAAGATGGTTCCATCGCCAACCACTGCTCAAATTTTTCGTTGAGTTCGTCTCGAACACTTGTTTCTTCGGGATCAACTTGGCTCGCACGTTCGGCAACGTCATCAATCAACCTCAGGATTTCCTTCTCGTAGTCCTTAGCGTCTGTCGGCTTGTCCAACATCCCAGGAATTAAGTGTCTTACTGCTGCTACTAACACCGCGTGTAAGGCACGGTCTCTGGCCCTTGATGCGAATGGAGTCACACTTGTTGCTTCAACATCACGATATAAGGAACCATGCCATCCTCGAAAAGTTTCGAAGTGTGACCTATCCCTAGCTTTGGCGTTATTGAGTATAGTCACAACCAGTCCGCTTACATTTCCACGACCCACTCTGCTAGTGGACTGTATATATTCAGCTGTTGTTTTTGGCTGGCCATTAACAACCATCAGGCCGAGACGGGGAATGTCGACACCCACGCTAACCATGTTTGTTGCTAGCACGGTATCCAAGCACCCTGGTTGACCAGCTGGAACATTGAGGGATTGCAACATTTCTAGAATTTCATCTTGCGTTCTCCTTGAAGTCAATTCCTGAACCATGCTTACATTTCGAGAATCTTCCTGTCTCGCTTTTGCAATAAGCGAGATCGTGTCAATGACATCGTCATGCATAAGAACTAATGCTCCACCCAACTCCCTAAGTGAGTTAAAGTACCCAACAAGAGTTTGATACGGATCTCTTTCCTCATCATTTGAATATGCTGCATGTGCTGACTGAAGAAGGGAAGCGGCAACTGCCTGCAGGGTAAACTTAGCTGATCTTCCCGCTGTTGTAACACCTATATATCTACGCCCAACAGATTCAAAATTGGTTACCGAAAACCCCGAGTCGCCTTCATCGATTGCAGGTGGAGGAAATTGACAAACCTTCCTATCAAAAAGATGAAGAATTTGTTCAGATGCCCTCTTTATCGTCGCTGTGGATCCAATAATTTTCGGCTTGTAACCGCTCGCGGTAAACATCAAGTCAATCGCAGACTCATACAGACCTGCTACAGTTCCGAGAGGTCCAGAGATCAGATGCAGTTCATCCTGAATAATGAGATCTGGCGGATTGGCCGAAGCAATTCCGAATAATTGATTTGTCTCAGGTTTGCGCACAATTTGTGCGAATTTGTCGATGGTGCCGATAAGCAGAGTCGGCCTTTGTATATAAACATCTTCATCAACTGTCCATACGGGAAGCTGACCATTGAGTTTGCAGGTTTCATTTTCGCATTGCGGTTGAACAGGCGTCAAATAACTTTTTTTGGGCCAAATCAGACGCTCTCTGCAACATGGACAAACTACTAGCTGTTTGGGCGAAGGCAACTGGTTGGCGGGTTCGAGTGAAGCGTAGGCATCAACCCTATTGTTTGGGCTTGCCTCACTACCAACCCAAAGACCGATTGAAAACGGCTCATCACCGAGTGCATTTGTGTTCTGCTTTGTTTTTGACTTTCCTCGCCTTATGACCTCGCAGGCTAAAATCATGGCGGCCGACCGGGCGAACTGCTGTGTAGTCAGAAGTCGAAGTGTGTAGCGCATGATAGCTGCTACGCCTGAGTGGTCCTTTTCCTCATCCGAGAGTCTTCTGTATATCGCCGTAAGTGCGATCAGACCAAGATAGGCTTCCGTTTTGCCACCTCCAGTGGGAAACCAGAGTAAATCCATAACTGACCGATCTGGGTGAGACCTTTGGATGACGGAAGGCGCACTGAGAACAATGAAAGCGAGTTGGAAAGGTCGCCACCTAAGTGAGCCGTGCTGAGCCTTCTCCGGGTCCCATCCATGCTGAATCAGCATTGCGAGATTCGAGAGCTGAAAAGATTCTCGAAGTCGTGTATCCGAGCAAATGCATTTTATCGACTCCCTCATACGACTTAGGACGTTCTGGCAGTTATCTATATTGCTTTTCCCTGCTTGCTGATAATCCTGATGAAGGCTGTCGAGTTTGCTTTTCTGAATATACAACCAATCTTCGTAGACATCTGTCAGGTATTCTAATGCCTTCCGCAGAGACTCTGGAGAAGCTTGGGAAAGGAACTTTGCATCCAGCACATCAGTTCCTTCAAGGCAATCACTGAGTTTCGCAAACTCCTGATGCCCCGAAGTCGAAACGCTAGGCACGATGATTGAAGGAACCCACGTCGACTTCACAAAATCTGTTACTGCTCGCCCATCTTCAGAAGTGTATGATTTCCCCCAATCTGCAGAACATACATGACCCACTGCGAATTCATGATTGTTACGAAAAAGCAAAGCACTGCTTTTTTCATCTGAGTGATAGTCTGCATCACTTTCACTCACAATTCTGCGCGGTGGTTTAGGAATTAGCTGAGTACCAAATCCGGGCGAAATAGTTATGCTTGTTTGAAATAGCAGGTATGCTTCACGGTCTTTTTTCGTTAAGTCACGTGGAATGCTAGAGTTGTTGATCAAAGAAACTGTTATCAGATAGTCATGTTCGATTTGAACTGTGCGAATAAAGATTTCAGATCCTTCTGCATCCGCGTTTCTTTTACCTAGCGAAATTCGCTCACTTACCTCACAAGGATCAAAACTTTCTAGAATTATCTCGACATCTTTGCGCCGCCAAACTGTCGAATATTTGGAGTCTGATTTGACTTCGGGAATATATCGTCCGAATCGTACTTTGACATTAATGGTTGGCTTTTCTGCAGCAGCAATGCAAAACGATACACCTGCGACGGATGGTTTTAGTACATTCGAAGTTGCTACTGCGCTTTCTTCACTGTCATCAGAAGTTGTCATTCTGCTGGTTGAAGCGGTGCCAAGCCGATCATCATCTTCTGGTTCGTTGCCAACTTGAGGAGGCCAAAGAATTCCAGTCAAGTAGACATCGGAAGGTTTTGAATCGAGGACCTCTTCGGATGACTTTAGGGGTCCAATCAGATCGGCTCGGAGCCTTTCCACCATCCGCTCTCTATTCCTGGATGGATCAGTAATCAGCGAAATAGACATTGGTGAAGGATGCTACCATAGGGGACAAAATAAATCCTGAACGCGCCGCTGGATGAAGTAATTCAAGAATGGGGTTATCCTCGCCGATTGCGACTGTACGGGCCCCAAAACTGCGTACGTATTTGATGAGCGAATTTGGCTTTAGCCTGCGACCTTTACGTCGCTTAAGCTGATTAGCGATTTCCCAAAGGTCATTATTGAAGCTTTTGGACATAGTTGCAAGAGTAAGGTCAGTATTCGGCGTAATAAGTTGATAACGCCATCCTAAATCAGCAGAAGCCTGCAATTCCAGTTGCATTCTCGTGGAATTATTTGATTCTAGGCACTTTTGGGATGCTTGAAAATCTGATTCAGTGAAATATTTTTGCCCTGCAAGTCCTTCCGTAGATAAATCACCTGGGAATCCGATTTCCACCATAACAGCTTTATTTTTTACCTTCTTAAATGCCCGCCCCCCATCTAACTTGGATCCCAAACGGGATTCGGCCTTACCGACGTTTAGCATCTTTCGAGCGCGAGTTGCACCTACGAACAGTACCCTCGTCTCTTCTGCCTCGTCTGCGGTACTTTGGAACTCTACTTGTCGCGGAATCAATAAGGATACATTATCCGCTTCACGTCCCTTGCTCGCATGTATAGTTCCTAGAATTGGACCACAAACTCCAAAATCAAGTTCGCATAGTTCAATTGGAGGCTTAATTCGATCTAATCGCGTTCTGAGCAATTTCAGATTCACTGTGCCGTCCCGATTGCCGGCTGTTCTCAGCAGGCGTCTCCACGCTTCATCTGGGTCGTAGCTAGTGATACCGACTGGAATTACACGTTCTGACCAGATTGAGTAAAAATTATCTCTAGAAATTACAGGCTTTGTATATTCCCTGAAGCAGATGGCAATCCATGCGGGAAGGTGCGGTCCGAAACCTGAAAGTCTAAGTTTGTGAGGTACTTCGCTAAACTGCGAATGCCGCAGTGCTTCGGCGCGCGATCTGAATAGTACAAGAGAATCGTTTGGTACTGACTTGAGATTTAGTCGCCTTGAATTTAAATCCGACTCATCCGCAAATTCTTGAATGCTTTTGCGCGTGTTCGAAAACAAATCTTTTGGTGCTTCAATTTCTGACAGAATCGAGTTGCGCACATCGTGAAATATTTTTTTCAATCCATACGAAGAAGTTCTATGAATCGTGTTCAGTCGAAGTCTCTGGAAACCGTCATTGTGGTTTATCAACTGATCCACTAGAGTCCCGGTTTCACTCAGTCCCTCTTCAGTGTAGTCTTCAGAAAAACCATAGATTGCTTGAGCGGAATCTGAAAACACTGTAACTCCGCAGCTCGGATCAAGTTGGAGAATGAGCAAATTTACAAGCTGTGATCGAATACCGACCAAATCCTGTGCTTCATCAATGACAAGATGCTCCACTTCTTCAAGTTCCTCTCTCAATGCATCATCACACTGTATCAGCTTAATTACCCGAGTCAAATTATCCTCATAAGTGCCTGTAAGACTTGCTTTATCGTATCCTGAGTGAATTTCCCATGCGTGTGAGTCGACTGTGGCTACTTTGATTGAGAATGCCGCATCACCGACATAACTTTGAAGTCGCGATCTTATCTCGGCAACTGCGGTTCGCGTGAAACTGATCATCCAGATGTTGGATTCAGCAATCCCTTCCTGATCTAGAAGGTGGGCGATTCGCGCGCAGGCGACCGCAGTCTTACCCGTTCCAGGTCCAGCATCGACTAGAAGCCTCAGCTTACTTTCCGCTTCGATGACTCTCAACTGATCGTTGTCGAAATTCTCTTTGTGGTGAAACAACATGTTAGTATTTCATTGCACATTAACTGCAGTTATGGAATCGTGCTTTCTCTTGCGGAAAATCGAATCAGATCGAATGCCAAATTCTACACTTCTGTCTTGTCAAGAATCTGGTCAAATGGTAGATTTTGCGAAATGATATTGGAATGCAAATAGTAGAGACATCACTGCTTTGAGAAGGGTGAAGTCATCAATTGAATTCAGTTCACTGTAGAAAATCTCACCATTGAGCCTAACAAGTGACACTACTTGACTCGAAAGTATTAGAGGTAGTCGAAACGATGTCGAATTTCAAAAAAAATTGTGTGGAGTGGACAGAAAACTATACGATATAGGCATAGAATCTATCTTTGCCAGCGAATGGCAAGCTGGCGAAATCACTCAGACAGGAGATGAAAAATGAAAATCAGCAAATCCGCAATTGCGGCAGTCGCTACTATATCGACTGCGTTGCTGTCAGCACCGGCAATTACAAGTGCTGACACGGCGAAAATCGGTTTTCTCGGTGGCTTCACAGGGCCGATCGAATCGCTTACGCCGCCCATTCAGATGGGCGCTGAAATCGCTGCCGGCAATGCGAATGATGCCGGCGGTGTGAACGGTGCGATGATTGAGATTGTTCCAGGAGACACAACCTGCGTTGATGCAACCGAAGCGGCCAATGCCGCTGACCGTCTGGTCAATTCGGAAGGTGTTTCTGCGATCGTCGGCGCGCTCTGCTCCGGCTCAACCATTTCTGCCGCCAACAACGCGGCGATTCCGGCGGGAGTTGTGATGATCTCTCCGGCTTCCACGAGCCCTGCAGTATCTGGCCTTGATGACAATGACCTGATATTTCGAACGACGCCATCGGATTCCTATCAGGGTGAGATGCTCGCGAAACTGCTTCTCAGCAAGGGGATAGACAACATCGCGATCACCTACATCAACAACGACTACGGCAAAGGTTTTGCAGATGCCCTGTCAGGTTCTTTCAGTTCCATGGGCGGTTCAGTGCTGGCGAATGAAGCGCACGAAGATGGCAAGGCAGACTATCGCGCCGAAATTGGCTCGCTTGCATCGACTGGGGCAGAGCACCTGGTTGTTCTGGCCTATCCCGACGGCTCCGGCCAGACCATACTTCGTCAGTCAGTTGAAGGTGGTGACTTTTCGAGCTTCATCGGCGGCGATGGCATGCATGCCCAGTCGCTGATTGACGGCGTTGGCGCGGAAGCGCTTGAAGGCATGATCATCACAAGCGTCGGCTCGCCGGCAGGCACTGGATTGGACATGTATAACGGATTGCTTGAAGCTGCGGGAGCGGAAGACAGCATATTCATGGCTCAGGCTTATGACGCTGCATTTCTGCTCGCGTTGGCGATGCAGCAGAAAGGTTCGAATGACCGCGAAGGCATGTCTGCGGCATTGCGAGCGGTTGCCAGTCCGCCGGGCGAGGTAATTTATGCGGGCGAGTGGGCCAAAGCGGTTGAAATCTTGTCGAATGGCGGTGACATCAACTACGAAGGAGCCTCGGGCAGCCATGACTTCAACGAGAACGGGGATGTATCAGGAATCATCAACGAATCCACAGTTCAGGACGGCAAGATTGTTGAAGTCGGACAGATTATGTAGGACTTGAATTCCGGCGCCGGCCATGGTGCTCTTTCAGATTCACTTTGATCGATGTTCAGCAGCAGCGGCGCAGTCGCCGCATTCTGAAAGGCATTCGATTCAGCGTGGATGATCGGACTGCCGATTTTCGGCTTTCTGGCAATATCTCGACCTGAAACAATGGTTGAGTGCCAATGATTGAATTGAAGCCGATCGAGTCAGTCAGGAACTTGTCGAATCAGATTAAAATTTTTCGGTAGCAAAACCAAAAAAACTATACGATATAGGCAACGAAATGATCTCTGCCAGGGAATGGTATTCTGGCGAAATAACTCATACAGGAGATGAAATATGAAAACTCATAAAACCGCGATTGCGGTAGTCGCAGCTGCAGCAGCTGCATTTCTGTCAGCGCCTGCAGTCACAAGCGCTGACACCGCGAAAATCGGCTTTCTCGGCGGCTTCACAGGGCCGATCGAATCGCTGACACCGCCCATTCAGATGGGCGCTGAGTTGGCTGCCGGCAATGTCAATGATGCCGGCGGTGTGAATGGCTCGATGATTGAGATTGTCGCGGGCGACACGACCTGCGTTGACGCGACCGAAGCGGCCAATGCGGCTGACCGGCTGGTCAATTCGGAAGGTGTATCCGCGATTGTCGGCGCGCTCTGCTCAGGCTCAACCATTTCCGCCGCCAACAACGCGGCGATTCCAGCGGGAGTGGTGATGGTCTCTCCGGCTTCCACTAGTCCTGCTGTGTCCGGTCTTGACGACAATGACTTGGTTTTTCGAACTGTCCCTTCCGATTCATTTCAGGGTGAGTCGCTTGCCAAATTGCTCTTGGACAAGGGCATGGACAATATTGCGATCACGTACATCAACAACGACTACGGCAAAGGCTTCGCCGATGCCTTGTCCGGTGCGTTCAGTTCGATGGGCGGCACAGTCGCGGCCAATGAAGCCCATGAAGATGGCAAGGCTGACTATCGAGCGGAGATTGGCTCACTCGCATCGAGTGGAGCGGAGCACCTGGTTGTTCTCGCCTATGCGGACGGTTCGGGTCAGACCATCATTCGGCAAGCTGTCGAAGGTGGCGATTTTTCGAGCTTTGTCGGCGGCGATGGCATGAATGCGCCGTCCCTGATCGAAGGTGTTGGGGCGGAAGCGCTTGAAGGCATGATCATCACAAGCGCCGGTTCACCGGCCGGCATGGGTTTGGATCTCTTCAATGGAATTCGCGAAGCTGCCGAAGTTGAAGACAGTGTCTACATGGGCCAGGCTTATGACGCCGCGTTCCTGCTGGCGCTGGCAATGCAGCAGAAGGGCTCAAATGACCGCGAAGGTCTGTCTGACGCGCTGCGAGCGGTGGCCAATCCTCCAGGTGAGGTCATTCATCCGGGTGAATGGGCGAAAGCAGTTGAAATTCTGTCAGCTGGCGGCGAAGTCAACTACGAAGGTGCGACGGGCAGCCAGGACTTCAACGAGAATGGCGATGTGTCCGGCATCATCAACGAATCTGTCGTCCAAGGCGGCGCGATTGTTGAAGTCGGCCAGATAATGTAGCTTGTGTCTGATTTTCGAAATTGCGGCAGCATCGTCAAACTCTGCTGACCACCGCAAGTTCTGAATTCAACAACGAGACAGTGATGCGCCTGAAGCTTGGGTTTCAGGCGCATTTTTCCAATCCAACCCACCTTCATCCACACTAATTCATAAAGATCAATTCAACATCAAGGAGAATGTGAAGTGATGCGAACTTTTAAATTACTACTTGCGATAGTTCTAGGCTTAGGCATTGGAGCCGCGAATGCAGATTCCAAGACCTGGGACATGCCGCTTGCCTATTCAGCCACCAACTATCATTCTGAAAATGCGGCGGAATTCGCAGCCGCCGTTACCGAGGCGACTGGCGGGGAGCTCACTATAGTCACCCATCCCGGGGGCTCGCTCTATAAAGGCGGGGAGATTTTCCGCGCAGTGCGTACCGGTCAGGCGCCGATCGGTGAGCGGCTGATTTCAGCGCTGGGCAACGAAGACCCAATTTTCGAGATTGACGCCTTGCCGTTTCTGGCGACAAGTTTCGCAGATGCGAAGAAGCTGCATGAAGCGGCCAAGCCTGCCATGCAGGAGATTCTCGCCAGCAAGGGAGTCATGATGCTTTATGCGGTTCCTTGGCCCCCACAGGGCATCTATAGCAAGCACCCTCTGAACAGCGCCGCCGAAATGAAAGATGTCAAATTCCGCGCTTACAATGCCGCGACTGCCAGACTGGCGGAACTGATGGGCGCGATTCCAACAAAAATCGAAGCCGCTGAGCTGTCCCAGGCGTTCGCGACAGGTGTCGCGGAAAGCATGATTTCCTCCGGTTCAACTGGATACGACAGGAAGCTGTGGGAGTATGTTGACTACTGGTATGACGTTCAAGCGTGGCTGCCGAAAAACATGGTGATCGTCAATCTGGACGCTTGGAACAGCCTGGACGAATCGACTCAGAACATCGTGCTGGATGCGGCCGCTGAAGCTGAGGCAAACGGCTGGGCGAAGGCTGAGAGCCTGGCAAACTGGTACAGAGAGCAGCTGGCAGCCAACGGCATGACGGTCGAAGCGGCAAGTGAGCAGCTGGTCGCAGACTTCAAACGCATTGGCGAAGTCATGAGTCAGGAATGGCTTGACAGGGCAGGTGAGAGCGGTCAGGCGCTCATTGATTCATTCAAGGCAATGTGATTCGGTGTTGGGGTGCGGCAACAGTTTCGCGCCCCGACTCCCTCTTCAATTGTGCTCGCCCGCGTCGACCATGCGCTGACCATGCTGTATCGATACTGCGGCTATGCTGCCGCAGTATTCATGGTCATCATCGGCGTTCTTGTGCTGCTCAGCATATTCACACGCCTGTTCTCAATCTACATCCCGGGATTGACCGAGTACTCCGGTTACTCCATGGCCGCCGCCAGCTTTCTGGCGCTGGCCTACACTTTCCATGCCAGCGGGCATATCCGAGTTGAGATTCTGATCAGCCGGTTCAGTCCGAATTATCGGCGAATCGCAGAGTACTGGTGTCTGGGTGCCGCAACCTGCATCTCTTTGTTCTTCGCTTGGTTCATGACGCGTCTCATGTACTTTTCCTGGAAATTTGAGGAGCGCAGTGAGGGTGCGGATGCAATCCTGGTTTGGAAACCGCAGGCGCTGGCGGTAGCGGGCTCAGTCATATTGGCCATCGCTGTCATCCATCACTTTATCAAGTGCATATTCAGCGAAGACTACGAGCCTCGCTAGCAGATTGATGGATGAATTCGGTCTCACTCTGATTTTCATATTCATCCTGTTCCTGTTTCTGGGATCGGGAATCTGGGTTGCATTCAGTCTGATCGGAGTGGCCACAATCGGCATGATGCTCTTCACGGACCGGCCGGTCGGTGATGCCATGGCAACGACGATCTGGGGCGGCGCTTCCTCTTGGACCTTGACCGCGTTGCCGCTGTTCATCTGGATGGGGGAGATTCTGTTCAGAACGAAGCTGTCTGAGAATCTCTTCCGCGGGCTGTCGCCCTTGATGCGTCACCTGCCCGGCGGCTTATTGCATGTCAACATCGCGGGCTGCACGGTGTTTGCGGCAATCTCCGGCTCTTCGGCAGCGACTGTCGCGACGGTTGGAAAAATGTCAATTCCGGAACTGCGAAGCCGGCAGTATCCGGAAAACATGATCATCGGCACCTTGGCTGGCGCCGGCACTTTGGGTCTGTTGATTCCACCTTCAATCACATTGATCATCTATGGAATCACTGTCAACGAGTCAATCGCTCAGCTTTTCATGGCCGGGATACTGCCTGGATTGATGCTGGCCACACTGTTCATGGGTTATGTGGCGATCTGGAGCCTGCTCCGAGGGAATCGGAAACTGAAGGCGACGACGCCTGCTGAAAACGATCTCCGAGATGTGCTTCAGCTGATTCCAGTCGTGCTGCTCATCATTGCGGTGATGGCTTCCATTTACACAGGCATTGCAACGGCTACTGAAGCAGCAGTTCTGGGTGTTGGCGGCGCGTTGCTGCTGTCGGCATTGCAAGGCTCACTGAATTGGGCAACTTTCAAAGAGTCTCTGCTCGGGGCCACGCGCACATCGGCCATGATCGCATTCATTCTGGCCGGCTCAACCTTTCTGTCGCTCGCCATGGGATTCACTGGTTTGCCGAGATCACTGGCAACCTGGATCGGAGCGCTGGAACTGACACCTTGGGTGCTGATTTTCGCGCTGCTGCTGTTCTACATCATTCTCGGTTGCTTTCTGGACGGAATCTCTTCGGTGGTGCTGACCATGGCGGTCATAGAGCCATTGATCAGGCAGGCTGGATTTGACATGATCTGGTTTGGGATTTTTCTGATGATTGTGGTGGAGATGGCGCAGATCACTCCGCCGGTTGGATTCAATTTATTTGTGCTTCAGAGCATGGCAGACAGAGACATGGCGTTCATTGCCAGGTCCGCGATACCCATGTTCCTGATCATGATTGTTGCAGTTGTACTTCTCACTTTGTTTCCCGAGGTTGCCACCTTTCTGCCTGAAACGATGCGGAGCAGGTGAGAAAATTTGATTGGATTCTTTGGCGCAATTCTATCGAAGGAAGCGGTTGAAAAACTTGGAAATTGAACTCGCCTTCCAACTGTCAACCATGATCGATAATCCTCAACAATTCAGTTCTGCTTTTGAAGATTTCGAAAATAGGATTTCTTGCATTGATCGTGAATTGAGTCGAAGAACAAGGCAGTAGTCCAATATCTTATGGTGAGTTTGTGTAGATTGCAAACGTAACCAGAATTGCTGGAATTTCCGAGTATCAGCACAAGGAGAGATGCTGATCGCGAATCCGATACACCCCGCCGGAGAAATTAGTATCAACGAGAGCATCAATTCAGTGCATATAATCAAGATTTGTTGATATTGAACTTGTAATACACGAAATCGGCAAAGAAAATGGCTGATAAGAGACTTCGAGCAAAGCGAAAATTTCGCAGGCAGAGGAAGACTTACCATGAATGGGCTAAATCGATTCAGGATGAAACTTCTTGGGATGTTTTGGAAGATTACCTCGAAGGTATGTCTATAGGGTTTTCACTCTTTCCTGAGGAAGATGATATAGACGACTATATCCTTACCAATGAGGAAGCATGGTGGTCAGACTGGGAAATGGTAGGCAGGGACATGCGCATAGCCATGAAGCAAGCGATTAAACAATCGCAGAAAGTTGAGTATTGACCGAAGACTCTGGTCCGCCTTCGATTCCTTCAGAAGTGCCAACAGCATCATTCCAGGATGATGGAATTGAAGCAACAATAGCAGAATTACTTCGAAGTCGTTCTTGGGATAAATTCCTACTTGATACGATTCCACCGGACTTGTTTAGCTGAGGCTCAATGGAGCCAAACCTATCAATGTACTCAAATACACCGGAGTGCGAACTTGAGGATGATCTTTACCGAACCCGCGGTGATGACGAACTGCGACTTGTGTACGAGTGATGTCCAGAATTGGTTTTGACCCGATGCAGCATAAACGGCAACCCATATCCCAGTCTCAGAATTTCAATTTTCCTCTGCCGCGCGAACCCGAGCGGCGGAAAGTCGTTGACTGCCTTGCATCGCTAGACGACCTGATCGCGGCGGAAGGCTTGAAGATTGAATCTCTGCGACAGCATGAACAAGGGCTGATGCAGCGACTTTTCCCCCAGGCCGACCAGACCATGCCGCGGCTGAGGTTCCCGGAATTCCAGAATTCGCAGAGCTGGTCCATGAGGCCCCTTGGTGAAATACTTGTGCCGATTGCGCGGGAGCGGAAGAAACCAGCAGTTCCGTATACTGGGCTCGGTGTTAGAAGCCACGGACGGGGAACGTTTCGAAAAGAACTTGAGCATCCCGAGAGAACATCAATGACGCATCTCTATGAGGTCGATTGCAATGACCTGATAGTTGACATTACATTCGCATGGGAAGGGGCGATTGCAATTGTTCGGCCAGAAGATGCTGGAGCACTAGTCTCGCATCGATTTTCAACCTATCAATTTGTCCACAACGCCGTGATGCCTGAGTTCTTCCGATATCCGATTCTTGACAAGCGGTTCATCTATAAGCTTGGCGTAATCTCAGCGGTTGGCGCTGGACAAAACTGGGTGCTGAGCAAGCACGACTTTCTGAAGATTGAGTTAGCCTTGCCAAGCATCTCCGAGCAGCGGAAGATCGCCGACTGCCTCGGCTGTCTGGACGATCTGATCGCGGCGGAGAGTCAAAAGTTAGAAGCTCTGCAGCGGCATAAACAAGGACTGATGCAGAAGCTCTTTCCCAGTCTGGAGGCAAAATGACAAACATTGAAAATATTGCATGCGAATTGCGAGACGATTCCTCCAGTGTTCATTTGCTGTACGCTTTCAACTCCGTGGGGAAAACGCGGCTGTCAGTTGCATACAAAGATGCTACTAAACGTGATGACGGTACTCACACTGGCATCTATTACAACGCATACAGTGAGGACCTCTTTCTCTGGAACAATGACATTGAGAATGCCGAGGCCAACATGCGTCTGACCGTCCTCACAAGCAGTCTCAGCAGGCTTCACACCGATCTTGATGAACTGTCCATCCGCGAAAAACTCAAACCTTACAGACCGAGCTTCGACTTTCACTACAGCATGCACCCGGATGCGGAGAAGGGAATCGAGTCAATTTCATTTTTCCCTGCGGGCAAGCAACCCGGCAATGTCCCAGCGACGAAGATCTCCCCCCGGGGAGGAGAGAATTTTTATCTGGTGCTTCTTTCTGGCAATGACGGAAGTGGAAGGTTGGGCGGAAATTCAGACTCGTCATATATTCATCGACGATCCCGTCTCAAGCTTAGACGACCATAATATCTTTGTGACCGCTTCGATACTGTACAACCTGATTGAAAGGTATTTCGGCGAACGGAAGATCATCATTAGCACCCATCACGTCGGGATGTTTTCCATCCTGTCCGACTGGCTGAAGAAGGGCGAGAAGAGCGACAAGTATAGGAGTAAAACAAAGGCAAGTATCCTGAGAGGTAAACATGGCGAAGTTTCGTTGGAGTCCCATAACAGTGATGTGTTCCTCTATCACCTCCGGGTCCTTCAGCTGCTGAAAAAGGCCCAGCAAGAGGACGGTGTTCGCGCATATCACTTGTCTCTGCTCCGTAAGGTGCTGGAGAGCGTATCATCGTTTCTTGGCGTAGGCCGGATCGGCCATACGCTAAAGCACATCGGCTTTGAGGATCCGGATGAAATTGCCCGAATGGTGAATACCCTTGCGCACAAGAATGTCTATTACTACGAAACCGATCTGCTCGTACCGGATATTTTGGCGCTTTTTGATGAGATTCTTGAAAAACTAAACAAGCAATTCGCATTTGTCACCCGTGCGCCAGATCATGTCTAAATCCAACCATGTGAAGCTTGGAGAAACACTCTGGTCTATCGTCGACCAGCTTCGCGGGGACATGAATGCGGATGACCTCCGCGATTACCTGTTGTCGTTTCTGTTCCTCTGCTACCTCTCGGACAACTATGAGCAAGCCGCGAAGAAAGAACTCGGGCGAGACTACCCCGATCCAAGTGCAATTGACAACGGCGTCCCTCCACTCGCGAACTGGTATGCGAATAATCTGGACAATATATCGACCTTCGAGAAGCAGATGCAGCTCAAAGCGCATTACGTCATTCGCCCCGAACATCTATGGACAAGAATCACCCATTTGGCCCGTACCCAAAACAGCGATTTGCTAAACACGCTCCAAGCAGTCTTCAAGCACATCGAAAATGAATCATTCCAGAGCGCGTTCTCCGGTCTTTTCTCAGAAGTCAATCTCGGTTCTGAAATGCTCGGCAAAACCTACGAGGACAGGAACGTCAAACTGTGCGCGATCATCAGCAAGATCGCTGAGGGTCTCGATGACTTCTCCACGGAAACAGACTCCTTGGGAGATGCCTATGAATACCTGATCGGTCAGTTTGCTGCGAGCTCGCTGAAAAAGACGGGTGAGTTCTACACGCCGCAGTCGATTTCGGACATCCTTTCCGCCATCGTTACGCTAGATGGCCAAGAACCCATGACCGGCAGACGGAAACACCTCGCCGGCGTGTTGGACTTTGCCTGCGGCACGGGCTCGTTGCTGATCAATGTACGCAAGTGTATGGGGGGATCGCATGGTATTGGCAAAATTCATGGGCAAGAGAAGAACATCGCCACTTGCAACCTCGCACGGATGAACATGCTGCTGCACGGAGTGAAGAGCACCGAGTTTGAGATTCATCACGGTGACACGCTGACCAACGACTGGGATTTGCTCCGCGAGACAAACCCAGCCAAGAAGCCTTACTACGACGCTGTGGCTGCCAACCCACCGTTCAGCAGTCATTGGACACTAAGTGAAGCCCTAGGAGAGGACATGCGCTTTAAGGACTACGGGCTAGCTCCGAAGTCAACAGCGGAATTTTTGTTCCTGTTGCATGGGTTCCATTACCTCAAAGATGACGGAGTGATGGCGATCATTCTGCCGCACAGAGTACTGTTCCGCGGCGGCGCGGAGGCGAAGATACGCCGAAAGCTCCTTGAAGATGGGTATATCGACACTGTTATCGGACTTCCGGGGCATTTGCTTTACTCGACGGGTATTCCGTTTTGCATTCTCGTCCTGAAGAAGTGCAGGAAGTCCGATGATGTTCTGTTCATCAACGCGTCCGAGCATTTCGAGAAAGGCAACCGACAAAACCACCTGTCCGACGAGCATGTCAAGAAGATCATCGACACCTACCAGCAACGCCCGGAAAGTGTCGAGCGGTACTCCAGATGTGTGGAGATGAAAGAATTTAAAGCCAACGACTTCAACCTGAATATCTCCCGCTATGTCAACATGGCCAAGCCGGAAGTCGCGGTTGACTTGTCAACCACGCACAATGAGTTGGCTGAAATCGAGAGACGAGTTCGAGAGTCAACAGCGAAACACAGCGCGTTTCTCAACGAGCTTGGTCTACCCTCATTGCCTGCATCCGATTGACCTGAACTCAGCAGAAGTTCGATTTTTGCTCCCTCTTGATACATCTCCGATAAAGGTGTCGAACTCTCTGCTTGCATAAATCAGCAGCAACAGTACGAACTCATTTGCAGCAAGTGAAATCGGTTCTTCTGAAATTATTTCACGAATTGCAAATGCTATTCAAGGCGTTAAAATACAAGTAATTGTGATGCTAGATACACTCTTGATCAAGATCAGAAAAGAGTAGGGTACTTTCAATGTTTCGCCTTACCTGTCCATAAACTCGTCAGAAATTTTCAGGGAACCCGAAAATCATGTAGGACAGAGCAATGAATTTCACGATTTAACAAGTCATTCAATTCATTGTGTCAATTGAACAAAGAATCGCGTTCAGATAACCAGGAATAAGCATTGCAGTCCATATTCTCATAGTGAGTTAGTTTTGATTGCAGAGGCTACCAGAATTGCTGGAATTTTCGAGTACCAACACAAGGAGAGATGCTGATCATCGATTCCGAATCACCCTATCTGAAAAATTGGGTTCGACGAAAGCGTCAAATCAGTGTATATATTCCAGATTTATTGACAATGAACTTGTAATTCACCAGATCTGCAAGCAAAATGGCTGATAAGAGACGTCGAACAAAGCGGATTTTCCGCAGGCAGAGTATGACTTACCCTGAGTGGGCTAAATCGATTCAGGACGAATCTTCTGCGGATGCTCTGGAAGATTACCTTGAAGGTATGTGCATGGGCTTTCTACCCTATCCTGTGGAAGACGATTTAGACTACATTCTTACCAATGAGGAAGCGTGGTGGTCAGGCTGGGAAATGGTAGGTAGAGATATGCGGAAAGCGATCAGGCAAGCGATAGGCGAATCGCAAGAGAAGAAGTCTTGATGAAGCTTTCAGCGAACTTATGAATGAGTCAACAGTCTGGACCGCATCACTGCCGGATTTCGCAAGATCAGAATAAGTGTATAGCCTCCTCCTACGCAGCGTACTGATTGTCGAATATCGTAGTCTGATTCGGATCTTTACCAATATTCCTGCTTTGTAAATTGTCTAAGTGTACTGTAGCTCCGAATCCAATAAATTTGTCTTCAAAACGAGCATAATCTCTTCCCCAATAGACAATTGCGCAGGACATGGGGGCACCTTTCCCCCCCTCAACACCATCAACCAAGAACTTCAATCTGGTGTCGTACAAGAAGCAAATTCCAGTAGCGACTCCAAAAACATAATTCTTCCAATGACCTGTATTTGTCGCTACTGGCACTAGAGCAAGCACTTCTGAGCCAAACTCTGAATTGGCAAGATAGCATTTTTTTAGCCAATCTCGAATAGTAGTTTGTCTTTGCTTGTCCCTACCGTATGGAGGATTGACGAATATCGTAGGATAATTCCAGGATGCGGTAAGCCCATCTATTTCCGGTAGCAAATATTCCACCTTTGCACCCACAATTGAGTGCTGATTTGAACAGGGGTCCAAGCTAATCGTCCCACCAAAAAAATCACGAATAGCTTCGACATACTTTACTGGAGTGCACCAGTGTTGGCTCAAAGCGTTAGAATTCGTTCTTCCTGCAGTCATCAGATTTCAGCAGTATAAGATTTCTTGGTTAGTTTACTTAGGTTGGCTTTAAGTTGGCTCAACGTACCTTCTTGGGGGGAGATGACATTGAACCATTTGTTTATCTCGGAACGCCGCGATACGAAGTATTCATGTAGTACTTTGTCTGCGTGAACGTCCATTAGAACTTTTGTAAAACGGTTCTTTCGTTTGGAATCTGAGTTGTAACTTGACGAGAATGCTTCTTTGACAGGCTCTGAATCTGGACTTGGATAAAGAAGAAAATTTTCGATGAATTCGCACAACCCATCATCTGAAAGGAACAAAAGCCAATCGTAGGACTGTGCTAGTACAGCCAACTCTTTCGTTTGATTGTTGGAAGTAAACCAATTTCCGTGGTTGCTAACAACACCTACTGTAAATATAAACCCAAAAAAATCTTCATTTGAGGGGGAATCAATGGCCTCATGCAGAATTTCTGTGTAGGGGCCAGTACGAAACTGCCCATCCGAAAGTTCCAAAACACCGTAAAACTGACCATCCCTTCGCCGTATTTTTTGTAGCGAAGAAATTGACCTCGCAACATATGCGCCTTGCTTTGCTTTCTCTATGGTTTGAGGACCTTTTCGAACACCTTCCTCCACTCCAACTCGCTTACATTCAAATATGGCACATGGGTCAGCCAATAACTCGCTGAAAAAAAGTGTACCTACGGTATCGTCATTCGGATCAATATTTGCAACGAAAATCTGATTTTCATTTTCAAACAGTACTGCCGAGTTTCGTTTTCTCAAACTACTTTCAAGTATTTGAATCGATTTATATTCTAAGTCGGAGTATGGCAATTGGTGTCTTATCTTCTTCGCAGTAATCGGTAATTGCAGATTTTCGTACTTTATTTCACGTCGGTTTGAGATTGGGTGGATAGAAAATTCAACGTTATGGGTGACTCCGGGATTTCCAAATTCTGGTATTTTTCTCTCAATGACAATTTGGTCAGTGAACCCCCATGAACGTAAAACGTAGTATGTGATGATTTCGACTAATGTTCCCAACGCGCGTCCAGCAGATTTTTTCCGATCTGCTGTATAGCTGAACACAGTGTCCGCTAAGGTTTTTTGGAGGGCATCGATTGATTTATGCTTCAATTCAGTCTCCTTTCAATGCTGAAATACAGATTCTTTGTCATCATCATTTTATTGACAATGGAATCGCAACCTTATCTTGGTTTCTTATTCGTACTTGTTTCATGAGCTACAAGCGGCATAGAAAATCAAGTTTAGGGATCTTCCGTGTAATCAATTACTCGAGTTTGCCGATTCTCTCAGGCATTAATCCATTTGGAACGAATCGCAGAGCTAGTGTTATCGTCAAGCCAATAAAGAATACGCGTGCTTGAAGAGCTCGGGCCATAAGATCATCGGGCGCCTGCCAGTCAAACCACTGGCCTCCGAACTCGCGCACTGTCTCGAACAGGAACAGCGTGATCGGCTCGCCCATCAGCCAGATTATGTAAACCGCGACCGCACCGAATATTGCCCCGAGATTATTGGCGGCGCCGCCAACCAATACCATGACCCAGACCAGAAAGGTGTGCTTCAGCGGGGTGAATCCTGACGGGTCGAAAATTCTTGCGAAGCTGACCAGCGCCGCGCCTCCGAGTCCGATCAGCCCTGACCCCACCACGAAAGCCTGCAGGCGGCGGAAGTTGATGTCTTTACCCATTGCCGCGGCTGATATTTCGTTGTCGCGAATCGCACGCATCATTCGCCCCCACGGTGCGCGGTAAGCGCGTTGCAGCAAGATAAACAGAACAGCAACAAGCACCGCAGTCAGGGCAAGGTAAGCCGAGCGGGCTGCCACGAAGCCAATGTCGTTCGGTGTGGGTACCGGCCACGGCAAAGGTGATACGGTCAAAGTGCCGCGCGTGAGCCAGTCCGCATTTTTCAGAATTGCCTTGATGATTTCAGCAATGCCGAGTGTTGCAATCGCAAGGTAGTCGGCCCGCAACCCCAAACAAGCCTTTCCAACCCAGTATGCGACGAATGCGGCAGCCACTCCGCCGGCAATCCAGCCAAGCAGCACCGGCATGCCGAGTCCGCCGATAAACCCCGATTCCCGTTCGATCAGCCTGGCAACAGGCACCAACTGGTTGTTGAAATAGAAAAATGCAGCAATCAAGGCGATCAGAATGAACGCCACTTTGATTCTGCCGCGTATTCCGACGCGGTGGATCTGGGTCAGACCGATGACCGCCAATACAACAATCAGCATCTCCATCAGAAACTGTCCCAGCGCAGCCGCGCCTTCCGATCCCCAGAATTCAGTGTTGACCGGAAATGCAACCAGCATCGTAATGAATCCACCGATCGCCACAAAGCCCATGCCACCGGCATTGAAAAGGCCCGCATACCCCCACTGCAAAGTAAGCCCCAATGCCAAAATGGCATAGCAGGCCGCCTCAGCCAGCATTCTTAAGGTGTACGCTTCTCCGAAATTGAGAACGATGATGACAATCGCGATCCCAACTAGCGAAAACAGCAGATACTCCCGTCGATAGCGCTGAAAGTTCACAGCACCTGACCTCGAAATATGCCAGTTGGACGCCAGATAAGCACCGCGATCAGAATCACAAACGGCACCACAATCTTGTACTCAGTCGGTACGAATGTGATGCGGGCAGGGATTTCGATCCATGCCGGCAGCAGTTCAGCAACCGGCCGAAGCAGAACTGACCAGTTGAACACCGCAAGCGTTTCCGAAAATCCCACCAGCAATCCGCCGGCGATCGCACCGTAGGGACGACCGATGCCCCCGACGATCGCAGCGGCAAAAATGGGAAGCAGGAGATTGAAACTGAGATCAGGCTTCAGCACCACATCAAGCGCCAGCAGTGTTCCAGCAATCGCGGCCAATGCGCCTGCGATGATCCAGGTTGCTCTGACCACGGTCTCGGTATTGATTCCCGAGACCAGCGCCAGATCAGCATTGTCAGACATTGCCCGCATCGCTTTGCCCAGGCGCGTGCGGCGCAGGAACTGATGCAGGGCGACAATGCAGACGACCGTGGTTGTGATCAGCAGAATCTGCGGTTCAGAAATCACAACGTCCCGAGTTGCTGACTCCAGCGGCACATCAATTCGAAAAATATCCTTGCTCTCTTCCGAGAAGAAACTTCGAGGCGAGGTTCCGGCAAACAGACGAACCACCCCATGCAGCATCAAAGTCACCCCCATCGATGCGATCAGCAGCATGATGGGCCTGACATTTCGCTTCCGAAGCGGCTGATAGAACATCCGGTCTATCGCCATTGCGAACAAAGCCAGGCAGATTATCGCCAGCGGCAGGACTGCAAAGCCGGTGGGCAGGCCGACTGCCGGCCCGAGTCCGGGCAGCAGTGCGGCGAACACAAAAGAAAGGTAGGCGCCGGAGGTCATCAGATCGGCGTGCGAGAAGTTTGCGAACCGAAGGATTCCAAAAACCAGCGTGACCCCAATCGCCCCCAGTGCGTAGATCGAACCGATTATGGCGCCTGAAATCAGCACCTTGTTGACAAAGAAGATCAGTTCGTTCACAGGTCTTCAACCGCCAAGAAAGCTTCTGGCGACTTCTGGATCGTTCAGCAGATTCTCGCCGCTGTCAGTGAAAAGGTTCTTTCCATTGGCAAGCACGAATCCAACATCAGCGATGTTGAGCGCGCGCTTGGCGTTTTGCTCAACAATCAGAACACCCACCCCCGAAGCGGCGATCGCCTTGATTCGATCGACAATATCGTTCACAAATGCCGGCGCCAGCCCGACAGTCGGCTCATCCAGCAGAAGCAGGCGCGGATCAACCATCAAGGCTCGCGCGATAGCCACCATCTGCCGCTGGCCGCCTGACAGCTGTCCAGCCAGATCTTCCACTTTCGATTTGAGCGGCGGAAAAAGTTCGAGCATATTGTCGATCACTGAGGAAAAGTTATCTTTCCTGATGAATGCTCCCATCTCCAGATTTTCGCGGACTGTCAATGATGGAAATACATTTCTTTCCTGCGGGACGTATCCAATTCCGAGCGCAACGCGTCGATCGGGAGGAACTTTGGTAATGTCCTGATCGTTAAGTTCCACGCTGCCTTGAGTCGGTTCGATCAGGCCGAAGATGCTTTTCAGCGCGGTTGATTTGCCGGCCCCGTTGGGACCGACGATCACACCGATCTGACCGCTGTCAAGGGCGATGTCAATGCCCTTGATTACGGGTTCGCCGCCATAGCCTGCAATCAGGTTCTCCGCTCTGATCAGCATCTCTTTTTTTCAACTTGCCTGAACACCACCGCCGAAATAGGCTTCGACGACATCCGGATTGCTCAGCACTTCTTCAGGTGTGCCTTCAACAGAAACCTCACCTTCGACCAGCACGGTGACTCTGTGACACAGCCTGGAAATGAAATCCATGTTGTGCTCAATGATGAAAAAAGTCTTGCCCATCTCCCTGTTGAGCCGAATGATGTTGTCCGCCAGCCGATTGAGCAGTGTGTGATTGACTCCGGCCCCCAGTTCATCCAAGAGAACAATCTTTGCATCCACCATCAGGGTTCGCCCCAATTCAAGCAGTTTTTTCTGCCCCCCTGAAAGATTGCCGGCCAGCTCATTTTTCACATGAGACATGCCGATGAATTCAAGCACGTCCAACGCCTTTTTCTGATTCTCCATTTCCTGGTCTCGGAATGAAGTCGTGCGGAAAAGCGCGTTGAACAGCTTCTCGCCTTGCTGCAATGTCGGAACCATCATCAGGTTCTCGACGGTTGTCATGTTCGTGTACTCGTGTGGAATCTGGAAGGTTCGAAGCAGTCCGTGCGCGAACATCTGGTGCGCCGGCAAGCCGGTTACGTCAACATCGTTCAGCCGCACACTTCCGCTGTCTGGCTGATGAACTCCCGCGACGATGTTGAACAGCGTGGATTTTCCCGCGCCGTTGGGTCCGATGAGGCCGGAAATCACACCGTCCTCAACCTCAAGATTGCAGTTTCTGACAGCTGTGAAGCCGTCAAAAGTTTTGGTTACGTTTTGAATGCTGAGAATTGCGGACATGACGGAGAGAGATGGCTTGGGATTTGTTGCCCTCAGTCCACGATCTCGAAGTTGCAGGAGCGATCGGTCAAGGCGCACTTTTGCCTTATTTTTCCGGCAGTCACTCTCAATTTTCTGTCGTCGCTGTTCAAATCCCTGAATCCTTTTCGCTCGAAATGCAATGCAAATCGATCCTGAACTCCGCTTGCATCTGTTCGTATCAGCCTGTCGAATTGACACCGGATCCAGCGGTCAAATTCGATTATTCCAAGCAGGTCAGTCGTTTCTCTGCATGCCGCAATACTGATATTGTAGTGACTCCGTCAGAATTTATTCCGTTGAAACGGCGCGATGTTCTGAAACCGTGCGGCATTGATCAGGAAATCAAACGTCCAGCAAAGATGAGTGCACAAGGTGCGAAAGCAAGTCAGAGCCAATCAACGACACACATATTCCGATGGAATCTGACCTGCTTTCAAACCTGATGTCGTTTATCGGCTCAGTATCGAAAAACCCCCTGCCTGCGATGGGTTGCGATTGATGATCGACCGTAATTCTTTGGACCGTCAATCTGATTCGGATTCGTCCAGCCGGCTTTTGTAGTGCGCCGCTCCGGGACCTATCGGCGCTCGAATGCCCCGAAATTCCCAGTCACCCCCCATTGCCGTTGAAACAACTTCCTCTGTTGTCATGGGCTGATGGCCGACATCGTCTCGAATCGGTGTCGGTCCTTCTACGATGGTGTTGGTCAGCGAGCCCAGACCCTCAACCTCGACTGTAACGACATCGCCCGGCTGGACCGGCCGGCTGTTGGCCGGTGTTCCTGAAAGCAGCAGGTCTCCTGGTTCCAGAGTGATATTTCGGGCAATGTCAGCCACGAGATAATGCATGTCCCATTCCATTTCACTGGTGTTGCCGTCTTGCTTGACCTCGCCATTGACGATGGTCCGAATGCGCTTGTTGTGAAAGTCCCAGCCGGTCACCAAAGCCGGACCTACAGGACACAGTGTATCGGAACCTTTGACCCGGAGCATTGAGCCCGCATCTGTGTCGCGGAAGTCATGCAGGCCGTAATCGTTCGAGACTGCATAACCGGCGATGTAGTCCCCGGCTGCTGCCTGACTGATGTTTCGACAGTGCCGGCCGATTACAATGGCGATCTCACCCTCGTAGTTCAGCCATTCACAGCGCTGCGGTCGAACAATGTCGGCGCCATGTCCGCAAAGAGCCGTTACGGGTTTGTGAAAATAGGTGGGCGTGGCCGGAAGCTTGGTCATGTATTCGTCTACGCGGCTCTTGTAATTGAGGTGCACACAGATGATTTTGCGCGGCTCGACCGGTGCCAGATGGACGGCATCTTCAATGGCGATTCTGCGCCCATCCCCGGCTTCAAGCTCGTCACCGTCACGCTGTACAACAGTCGGATAACCCGCTAACAGAATTCGACGAAATTCACTCATGCTTCCTCCAGTTAAGGCGTATGACTGCCAGTTCTGCTTGATAGAAAAGAGCAACATATCATATCAACTAAGCCGATGACCGACTGTCGAATCAACCTACAATAAAGCGGTTTCTTGATGAACTGATCAGCACGGAGTATTAGATGTCTCTGAAAGGTTTCATGTTTCCCCGCAGCGCGACGGGGAAGGCATCCCTGGTTCCCGACACGCCTTGGCACTACTCGGGCGCCACCCTCACGCTGGAGTATCTGACTGATCCTGAAAACGTTGCTGAGCTGCTTCCGGACTATCTTGAGCCGGCAGATGAAAAACCCGGCGCTGTTGCGGTGATATGGGCTGACTGGCAGAACTGCAGAGACGATTGCAGTGAGATTCTTGATCCGGCGCGCAGCCAGTACATGGAAGTGTTTGTCGTAGTCCGCTGCAAGTATCAGAACGAAACCTACTCTCGCTGCGTCTATATCTGGGTTGATTCTGACTATGCGATGGTTCGGGGTCACCATCAGGGCTATCCGAAAAAACTCGCCTCCATCTATATGTCGCGTCCGATCACGGTTGGACAGGCGGGCCCGAGGCTTGAGCCGGGCGGCAGATTCGGCGCCAGTGTATCCGCCTATGATCACAAGCTGATTCATGCGACCTTTGAGATTGCAGGCGAATGTGATCACGCCGGCTTTGTCAACAGCCACCCCATGCTTCACAATCGGTGGATGCCGTCAATTGAAGGTGTTGGGGAAGACAGTCTGGATGAACTGGTGACCATGAGCGCCTATCAGGCGGAAGTTGGGCGCTCCTTTACCGGATCATTTGATCTGCAGCTGTTTGATTCCCCCGTGGAGGAGCTGACACGTCTGCAGCCGGTCGAATTGCTGGCCGGATACTGGCGCGAGATTGCTTTCTCATGGCGAAGCGGCACCACCTTGCGCCGTCGGAATCTTCCTGAGATCGGATGAATTCCCAATCGAGTAACATTAAGGGATTGATCTGTCAAATTGAACGACGCGCGCAATTCCGGACTCAAAGCCGAAAGGTCAGCACTTTATGACAATCTGGCACCCCACCGATGACGGTCACGCAGACCTGTCCGATCATGACTCGTTTCTGAACGGGGCCCCTCACAATACCTTCGCGCGCATGCGCAAGGAAGATCCGCTGGCATGGTGTGACGGCGGCCCGTACCAGGGTTACTGGTCATTGACTCGGTATGATGACATTCTGAAGCACAATCGAAACCCCTCGCTGCTGAGTTCGGCGCGCGGCATTCGAATGGAAGATCAGAGTCGGGAGGAGTACCTCGCGCGTCGAACCTTTCAAGAGACCGACCCGCCCGAGCATTCAGCCACCCGCAAGCTGGTGAATGAAGCTTTCTCCAAAAAGGTCATTGATCAATCGGAAGAGCTGATTCGTCAGCTGTGTGAGGACATTCTTGAGAATGCGCTGGCTCACGATGAGTTCGATGCCTCTTTGCTGATCAGCCGTCAGCTGCCAATGCGCATGCTGGGCAGAGTTCTCGGGTTGCCGCCGCAGGACCTGGACTGGCTGGTGACGAAGGGTGACGAACTGATTGCCAATACCGATCCTGAGTATTCGAGTTTTGTGCTGGACAAGGCGGATACCGACGAGTTTCGATTCATGCCTTTTCGCTCTCCGGCCGGTGCGGAACTGTTCACCTACGCCAAGCAGCTCATGCAGGAAAAGGCTGAGCGGAATGACACCGGCGGAGTATTGAATCTGATTCTTCAGCCGAATGAATGGGGTGAAGTCATCACCGATTCAGAATTTCGAAACTTTTTCTGTCTGCTGGTTGCGGCAGGCAATGACACAACTCGTTACACTCTATCCGCGACTATGCATGCTTTGGCGATGAAGCCTGAATTGCTGAATCTGCTGCAGAATGCGGACAACCGATTGTGGGCGTCTGCAACCGAAGAGTTCATTCGCTGGGCCTCACCGACGATGCATTTTCGACGGACTGCGACGGAGGACTTCGAGCTGCATGGAAAGAAAGTGAGAGAAGGCGACAAGGTCATCTACTGGTTCGTGTCTGCCAACCGAGATGAGGGTCGTTTTGAGAAGCCGTTCGAGGTTGACCTGCGCCGCACACCGAATCGACACATGTCATTCGGGCAGGGCGGGCCTCACGTCTGTTTGGGTATGTGGCTGGCGCGTCTGGAATCGCGCGTGCTGCTGCAGGAACTGGTCAAGCGGGTCAGGTCGATTGAGCTGGCCGGGGAGCCGGAGTATGTCCGCTCGAATTTTGTCGGAGGGATCAAGAGATTGCCCGTCAGGATGATGATGCAGTAGCTTCCTAATTGATTGAATTTCAGAATATATGTGAAATCAATTCGACTAAATGGGCAGAAAAGTTCATCAGGTTACTGTTGACTTCCATCCTTCTTCTCCTTGACCGACGGCGACCTCAGCAGAATTGCAGCGATTTTATCAGCCCGTCTATGGATTTCTAACGGAATGTTGTTCGGGGATAGCTTGCGGTTTGGATTGTCTAGGGCCCCCTACTTTTATTCTGGTGCATGGCGAGTGTCTATAATTCACACGGGAATTGAAGCAGTCCATATGCGGTATAAGAGGAATTTTGTAATGAGCAAGGCACTCCTGAAGTTGGAATTGATAGGCCCGACACCAACACGAGACGGAAAATATAGGATTGAAATTCTATGTGACTCAGTGAATGAATTTGATTCGTTTGAGTTTGACTCTATCTCGGATGCAATGAATTGCCGAGATCAACTGATGGAAATAATTTCTTCAGCGAAATTTCGCGATCGAATTTCTTGAAATATTCTTTTTGTCTGATCTGTCGGAACATAGAATTCACTACATAGACTTTGCATTCTCAGTAAAGTCAGATAGTCTTCATTGATTTGGCGGCAATTTGACTCCTTCATCATTCGTTTCCGTTCAAGTTCAACGAGAAACTCATCTGTTTTCCATCCATATAGTTTATTCAATTCTGCATTCTCGCTTAACACGCCATTTCGAAAATCTGGTTTATGCCAATTGTCGATAATTTTCTGTTCTATCCAATCCCTTTCTTTCATAGCGAAATTGCCTCTCTTCTGCTGTTGACGATTTTCCTTTCCTTTCTCGGCATGTTCTGACTTTGCTTTCTGAATACCCGCAGTAAATATATTTCATTTCTGCGTCTGCTGGAAACATAGAATGCCCGAGCTGCTCCTGCTCTGAAATACCAAATGTCTCCTTCAAACTTCTTTATAGTTGGAAACTTCATGGAATGAAGTCCAAATTTTGCTTGACGAAATAATTCAGTCAGCCTTGCATTATCGTTTTCAGGCAGGGCGTCAATTTCCTTCTGCACGTTCTCAGGAACAATGATTTTGAAAACTGACTTCGATTGTTCCGGCATTTTTGTTTGAAAATTCCGTGGCTGTAGTTGGTGAGCTTGTTGGTAAGTCCCAAGAATTCTGGCAGATAAGATTATTTACAATCTCTGTTGAACTCACTCATTCTCAACTCTCAGTCAGGTGATTCTGCCTGCCATCCAGACATGAAAACACATTCCAGCACTTAGATTTCTTGCCGACCAGCCGGATTGCAAGTATCTCCGAGATATTAATCCGCTACTTTAAACACGAAATTTATCTTGTCAAGCCAATCTGGAAAAATCTCATCTACTTTGACCTCGCAATGAAACATATCGTCTTCCGAGGTGAGTGCATCGCGGATTCTCTTGAGCATATGCCAAGCCGATTTCTTAGTGATGTCCAGTTCCCTGTGGAGCTTCATGCTAGATACACTTTTTGGATTCGCGGCAATCATGTAAATTGCAATTGCCCACTTTCTCAGCGGAATATGAGAGCCTTCAAATGTCTTTCCATGCCGCATTGAGAAATGTTTTCGACAGTCTCGGCAGCGATAGGGCAATGGCTTGCGGTTCTTCGCTTCGTAAGTATTCGTCCCTTTGAATCGATGACAGACAGCCTTTCCATCCTTCCAAATGATTGATTCGAACCAATGCCTTGCAATGTCCTCATCTCTAAACACCTCCATCAGATCAGCGACAGCGATGCCTTCTTTGGAACAACAGCTCAGTGTTTCCTTCTTGTTCTGAATCATAACCAGATCTATTTTTCGCTAAACTATATGAACATTGTAAATTGACTCAGCGATTAGCTCAAATATATAACTCTCAATTTTAGGTAACGGAAAATTTCAAATGGATGACTACATGGTAAGAGTGCTGTTTTGCGATCACCTCAATCTAGCCCGAGGCAAGCTCATTCCAATCAACCGCGCGACTGGAGAGTCCCGATTCTGCCAGGGAGTTTACGCGTTGGCCTACGACAAGGAACTCCTTCCCGCACCGTGCTCCAAGCTTTTGGAAGGACTGTCGGACATGGTGGTCCGATACGATCTCAGTGAGATGCGAGGCGGGTGGCTTGATGAGGAGGGCGTAGTTATCGCAGATCAGTATGACAGCGCCGGAAACGAATTGCCGGTCAGCGGTCGAAATCTGCTGAAAATGACGCTCAATCAGTGGCAGAAGCTTGGCTATCGCGTCAAAGTGGGCATCGAACTGGAAGCTTATGCCTATACGCGATCACTTGATGGCGGCTGGAAGCCTTATGACACTCCCGGCGCGTATGTTTACGGAACCGGCCCTTTTGTCGACCCCTTGGAACTGATTGACTCGGTTTATCGATACGCGGATTTCTGCGGCTTTGACTTGGAAATGATCACCTCTGAATTTGACTCGCCGCAGTTTGAGTTTACGCTGAGGTATGATGACGCGCTCCAAGCTGCGGATGATGTCTTCCTGTTCAGGCTGATGGCGCGGGAAGTTGCTTTTCGGGATGGCATTCTGCTGACATTCATGCCAAAACCGATTGAGGCGCTGAGTGGGTCAGGTGTCCACATCAATTTCAGCTTGTGGAATGAGCAGGATGAGAACGCAATCGGCGATGCGAATTCCGAGGACAAGCTCACTGATCTCGGACGGGCCTGTGTTGCAGGACTGATGCATCACCATCGGGGGCTGGCGGGTCTGCTCGCACCGACAGTGAATTCCTATCATCGCCTGCAGCCGGCCAGTCTTTCCGGCTATTGGCGGAACTGGGGAGAGGATCACCGCGGCGTCACCACAAGAATCAGCAGTGAGACCGGCGATGCCGCAAGAATCGAGCATCGAATGGCTGACGGTGCAGCGAATGTGTATACAGCAATTGCCGCTGTTCTCCAGGCCGCTCGACTGGGCTGTGAAAAAGGCTACGAGCTGCCGCCCGCCGAAACCGGCGACTGCATGGAGAATCACGATGCGACTGAAGGTGTTCCAGAAGACCTTGGTGGAGCATTGGAAGCGCTTCAGTCAGACACTGACCTTGTGGAAGCTGTCGGTGCCGATTTAGTTGGCAATCTGGCAGTGATCAAAGAGCACGAAATTGAAGTGACGAAAGATTTGAGTTTTGATCAGCTGCGCGACTACTACATTCACTACATCTGAAATGCAGTCGTCGAAGAAGCCTCTTGGCTATGGCTGAGTTGGACTCCTGATTCGAGTGCCGGACATGTGAAGAACAAAGGAAGCGGTTCCGCGGCACTCGGCGCTTCGCTTTATCGTCGTCCAATGATGATGCCATATCGCTCGTCCCGCTCCGGACCGAAACTGACTGCATCGTTGTAGTCAAGCCCGACTCGGCGTTTCAGGGAATATTGCCAGTCGAACAGAGCGTCTTTCATGCGTTGAACGACACTTTGCTGACCTGAGTCTTGGCCAAGATCATTCAGTTCATCAGGATCGTTTTCAAGATCAAACAGTTGATGAGGAAAGCCTTTGTAGTGGACATACTTCCAGCGCGCATCGCGAACCATTGTCGCGCGACACTCATAAGGCTCGATACTCAGTTCGTACCGCGCACCCCGGTCCGCATAGTCAATCTCGCTGATCGTGTATTCGCGCCAGTGTTCAGCCGATGAAGATGATCGCAGAAGAGGCAGCAGGGAATGGCCTTCAATCCGTTCTCGACAGACTTCGCCTCCGGCCATCTCTACGAATGTAGGAACAATATCAACACCTTCCGCGAACTCAGCTCGCACCGAATTTCTGGTGATGTCGGCTTTTGGGTCAGGGTCAACAACGATCATCGGCACTTTGACTGACGGTTCGTGAAACAGGTCTTTCTCTCCGAGCCAATGATCCCCCAGATAGTCACCGTGATCGGCAGTGAATACGATGACTGTGCTGTCCAGCACATCCTGTTTGTCAAGAAAACGCACCAGATTGCCGATGTGATCATCAACCTGCTTCACCAGCCCCATATAGGCGGGCAGGACAATGTCGCGAATCTCATCATCTGCATAGCTCTGGCTGTATTCCGCTTTCATAAAAGCTTTGATCACAGGATGAGGATTTTTTCTTTCGGATGCATCTCGGACGACATTCTGAATTGCATCCTTGTCATAAAGTTTGTGATAGGGGGCAGGCGCGATGATCGGCCAATGCGGCTTGATGAAGCTCAGATGCAGGCACCAGGGCTGACTTTTTGTCTCCTTGATGAAATCCATGGCGCGTCGGGTTGTGAAGGCAGTTTCTGAATGCTCTTCGGGCAACGCTGCCGGGTAGACTGAGCTTCGAAGCGCCCAGCCGGAATGAAGCTTTCCATTCTTGTCGACCCCGCTGTTGGCGCGGGTGTGCCAAGGATTCCTGTCATTGAAGCCTAAAGAGCGCAGGTAATCGGTGTAACCTTGATTTTTCGGCAGGATGGGGTCGGGATACAAGCCTTCATGGCTCTCATAGGGTTCAAATCCGCCCGTGGCTGCAGTTGCCGCCAGGTCCGATGCGGGATCAATCGCGCATTTCTTGATCTCAGATGGACTCTTGTAGCTGTGTGTTTTACCAATGACAGCTGTGCGATAGCCGAGTGGACGCAGATAGTCACCCATCATGTACTCGCCCAGCCGAACGGAATCTTCATTGCCGCAGACCCCGTGCGAAGACTGATAGCGGCCGGTGTAGAAGCTGGCTCTGGACGGAGCGCACAAAGGTGACTGGCAGTTCGCATTCTCAAAGCGCACCCCGCGCGCGGCAAGCGCGTCCAGATTCGGAGTTACCAGACTCTGATGGCCGTAGCAGGAAAGATAATCCTGCCTCAGCTGATCACACATGATGAACAGGAAGTTGGGTGGGGTCTTGTTGTTTTGGCTTTGCATTGATCTTGGTTTGGTTTTCGAGTCAAGAAAGGGATTGAACACTTCTGCTATGAGCTGACAAAATTCAATTCAGCCCGATCGATCAGTGGACTGAGCCTTCCAATATCTGAAGTGTCTGCAAGTCGCTGTGAAAATCGAGTGCATAATCACCGCCTTCGCGTCCAATCCCGCTGATGCCGAATCCGCCGAAAGGCGCGGTCAGATCTCGAACCAGAAACGAATTCACCCACACGGTGCCGGCTCTCACCGCGCGGCCGATTCGTTCGGCCCGCTCTGCGTCAGATGTGTAGACAATTCCCGACAATCCGTATTCGGTGCTGTTGGCCAGAGAAACCGCTTCCTGCTCGCTGTCGAATGTCTGAATGGTGAGCACCGGCCCGAAAATTTCCTTCTGCACAACTTCCGACTCATTGGATGCCGGCTCGATCAGAGTCGGTTTGTACCAGAGTTTTCCAGACTCGAACCTTTCGCCGCCAAATACTATTTCGCTGCCTGAGTTTCGGGCCCGCTCAACAAATCCTTCGACCTTTTTCAAATGAATGGGATGAATGGCGGCGCTCAGTGTTGTCGCAGGATCGCGGCTGTCGCCATAGATGTGCTGATCGGTATGGTGAATGAACCGCTCCATGAAATCCGATTTGACACTCGATTCAATCAGCAGTCTGGTTCCAGCCAGACAGACCTGACCCGAGTCCTCAAACTGCGCGGCGGCTTTCTTGGCCGCCGCGTCAACGTCGGCATCGGCAAAGACAATCAACGCGCCTTTGCCGCCCAACTCCGCCGTGAAGGGCACCAGATTCCTGGCGGCGCTGACACCGATTGCCCGGCCGGTTTCCGGCGAGCCGGTGAATGAAATTCGCCGCACTCTCGGATCAGCAACAAGTGCCGCTCCGATCTCATTTCCCAAACCTTGAACGATGTTGAATGCCCCTTTGGGAAATCCGGCCTCATTGATGAAGTCTGCCAGCAGGCTGGCCGACAGCGGCGCCCATTCAGCCGGTTTCAGAATCACCGAATTGCCCGCCGCGAGCGCGGGTGCGACTTTCCAGGTGGAGAGCATGAACGGCGCATTCCATGGTGTGATGACTACGGCGGGCCCGGCCGAATGACGTATCACGCGGTTGAGCGTGCCTTTCGATGTCCATTTTCGTTCCTCGTGTTCAGCGGCGATCTCAGCGTAGTTGCGAAAATTCAGTGCGCCTCGCGGAACCAGTCTCAGTCTGAGGCTTTCGTGAAGCATTGCCATGTCAAGACATTCGATCTCGGCAATCTCGGCGGCGCTAGCGTCAATCAGGTCAGCGAGATTGAACAGGATTTGATTGCGCTCGGTCTGTTTGAGATTCGACCAGACCTTGTATCCGTCGACAGCGGCCGAGACCGCGGCATGCGCCGTCGCATCGTCTCCGCGCGAGATGTCCGCCAGCTTCATGTTCCAGTCAAGCGGCGATCGAACCTCGAAAGTCTCCTCGGAATCATAGCGCTGACCGCCGATGAAGTGATGCGGCGAGACTGAAATTCCGTCGATGTCGACTCTGGCGTCAGATGCTTTCATTGATGGTTCCTCTGTGAGTCAAGGCGCGGTTGGAGATTGGCAAGTATTTTAAGAATTGCTGGCAATTTCATAGATAATTTCTTTGCCGCAGATTGGATTCATCGCTATCAAGTCAAGGAGTCTGTGAATGGGAGAGATTGTCGGTGCTGGATTTGTATCGCACGCGCCAACAATTATGTTCTCGAAGGAGCTTCGCTACGAGATCAACGACGGTCAGGAGATCAGTCTGGTGCCTGGCCTGCGTCGATTGCGCGAAGAAGTGCTGGACGAGCTCAAACCCGATGCAATTTTACTGTTTGACACCCACTGGTTCACGACCGTTGAGTTTGTCATCAGCGCGCATGCCTCTCGGAGCGGTCTGTACACTTCCGAGGAGCTTCCGCGTGGCATGGCGCGGATTCCTTATGATCTCAAGGGTGACCCGGAACTGGCGCGGCTGATCTGCGATCATGTGAATGCTGAAGGAGTGCGCTGCCATGCGAGTGACGACTCCGCACTGCCGATTCACTATCCCACCATCAATGTCGCCCATTATTTGAACGCAGGAGAGGCATGGATGTCCATGGGTGTGTGCCAGACTGCTCAAGACCATAATTTTCTTGCAGTTGGCAAGGGTGTGGCATCAGCGATTGCGGATTCTGGTCGGCGGGTTGTTCTGCTCGCAAGCGGGGGAATGAGCCATCGATTCTGGCCGCTGGATGAACTGGAGAAGCATGAAACCTCTGATCCAGCTCACATCGTCACACCTGAGGCTCGCCTCGCTGATGAGCGAAGATTGGACTGGTGGCGCGATGGCAACCATCGATCTGTCATCCGCCACATGAATTCGTATCGAAAGCATGCCCCGGAAGGCAAGTTTGGACACTACCTGATGATGGTTGGCGCGCTTGACGGTGAGAGCTGTCGGGCCAAGGGGCGACTTTTCAGCGACTACGAGAATGCGACTGGAACAGGTCAGGTGCATGTATGGTTTGATCGGCCTGACTCAGGCTGGCATTAGAACTGTTCCACTGAGTTCTTTTTCTTTCAACCGCGAGACTGAAGTTCCGAAATTCAAAATTGGCAGAAGAATCACCCTGATCGGGCGGTCAGGTCAGGATTCTGGTGAATCGCTTTCGGGTTGAGCTGCAAGCGCTGGCTGAAAATTCCTTAATTGCCTGTCAACCTGCTCCATGACGCAGGCCGGTAAATGTTCTTTTCAAACCCGATGCTGTCAACGAACCTTTGAGCGACTGATTCGCGGCATCTTCCACATCTGCCGCGGAAAGCGAAAAAGACAAACACTCAGTCTGCAATGGAAAAGGCGCGGCAATCCCCACTGCTGGTCTGACTGTTCAAACCTGCGGCAAGCACAAATAAGAAAAGGCTGCAGCCAATTGACTGCAGCCTCGTCGGTACGGAAACTGGGTGCTACCAATAGTCAATGTTTGGGTTGCCGATAGTGCCGCCTGCGGCTTGCTCCAGTTCTTCTGCCGACAGTTCCGTTCTTGGCGGCAGCACCAAATTGACGACATTCTGACTGTCCTCATGGACGGAAATAGTCAGGCCATCCGGCACATCAACGCCCAATTCAGACGAAACCGCGGCCGCCGGGTCTTCCAGCAGGCTTGCGCGAAAGGCATCATCTTCAGCAGCTTTCTCAAGTATCTGATTGTGGTATTTGTTTTCTGTCGTCATCTTCACTACTCCTGTGTCGTGATTTCCAGCGATTGGGAAAGAATCGAATCGCAGCAAATTCCTGCATGCCGCGCTCCGATCATTGCCTCAATTCTATCGGTTTGGCGGATGATAGTCAAGATTTTTAGGCAAAATTTATTGATCATGTTGAATGCCGCATGATCGCAACGAGGTTCGAAACGGCATCTTCGCGTAATTTTGCATGCACAGATACGAATGGCGGTCCGCCGCGATTTTCAACTCAATGCCCGCGCAGCTGGCTGTTATGTGCGGATTTTGGCCGCGCTGCTCGGCACAGCTGCAACGGCCTAATTGAATTTTGAATTGGACATCGACCAATGGGCAAAGCATGAACCCTTGGAGATCACTCAAGTTTCGGCAATGTCTTGTCAGTGTGTCTATAATTTATCTCAGGGTCTCCTTCGCGAATTGGTATTCTTTTTTTGTTCATGTCGAAGAATCGGTTCGATTCCTAGACAACTCATTTATCGCTGAAGTGAGGCCTTTTATTCATTCAATTCAATATGTTGATTTTTTCCGATTGATTTTGAAGCCCGAAACTCAACTGCAAAATAACAGGAGATAGAGCTAAAAATGAAGAGATTTCTTTCTGCATTGATTCTCAGTTTGTTTGTGCTTGTGCCTTTCGCACAGGCAGAGTACCCCGACCGGCCCGTTACATTTGTCGTGCCGTGGCCTCCAGGCGATCTCGAAGATGTGCTGACTCGCATGATCGCGGATGAATTTCAAGAAACCTATGGTGTTCCAGCTGCAGTGGTCAACAAACCCGGCGGCGGGGGCGGGCCTTTCCCGGGTGCTGTTGAAGTGGCGGTCGCTCCGGCGGACGGATACACGGTGGGTTCATTCATCATCGCGGTTCCCACGATCGGACCGAACATCGGCATTCCAGAGCTGTCACCCAATCCATTTGAGCCGCTGGGCATCTTTCTGACCTACCCGTTCGTGATTGCCGCGGGCGAGAATGCGCCTTACGACGACATGCAGGGCCTGGCAGATCATGCGAAGAGCAATGATGTCGCCCTAGGTCACTTCGGCGCACCGCTGATTCCGACAAGGGTAACGCTGGCGCTTGCCGCTGAGATGGGTTTCAGCTTCAGTTCCGATGCGGCCTTTGATGCACTGGATTGCAATACGCTGGCCTCTGGAGATGTCGATGTGATCAATACCACGCTGCAGCTGGTTCTGCCATGCCTGGACAGCATCAAAGTTCTGGCATCGGTAGGCAGCGAGCGAATTGGCCTGACACCCGATGTTCCGACGGTTGCCGAAATCGCTCCCAACCTGAACATTGCCTTGTGGAATGGACTCTTTGTGCACAAAGACACCCCGCAGGACGCTCGGGACAAGATCATTGCAGTGGCTCAGAAAGTCGCTCTGTCCGATGCGGCCAAGAAGCTGGCGGCCGAGACCGGCGCCTTGATTTACTGGCAGAATGTTGAAGAGGCGAATGCCCAGATTGCCAGTGACATAGAAACCCTGCAGGCGCTCAACTGACGTTTACCGCACAAATCTCAACAATGAGCGATCGGCCATGATCGCTCATTGTTGAATCGATTCACATCTTCGACACTGCACAGCGTCGAGCATGCCCGATTCCCCGCTAAAGAGTCGCCCATCGCACAGCCCGGAACGAGGCGATCTCTACTTCGCTGGCTTTTTTCTGCTGGCAGCTTTAATTCTTCTGTCGCAGATTGGAACTGAAACCAGCTGGGTGAAGGGCACGAAGTTCTTCGCTCAACCCAGATTCTGGCCCGCAGTCAGCTTGATCGGCATGACTGTATTCGCCTCACTTTACTTTTTGAGATCCATCCTGTCCAGACGGACTGAGAATGATCTTGAGGAAATTGTTCTGTGGATCAAGTCATTGGAATACACGCTGTGGTTCATGGCTTACGTTGTGATCGTTCCAATAATCGGATACCTGCTCAGCACACTGATATTTGTCTATGCGCTGTCACTTCGCACGGGATACCGAGAGCGAACCATTCTGATCATGTCGGGTGTGACGGCTGTCGCGATCGTTGTGGTTTTCAAGGGATTTCTGTCAGTGAAAATTCCCGGTGGGCAGCTGTATGAAATCTTTCCAGCTGCCATTCGGAATTTCCTGATTCTGTATCTGTAAGCGCCAGGATGGAACTGTTATTCTCATCGATAGAGCTGCTTCTGCGGTGGGATGTCGCTCTGGCCCTGCTGGTCGGCTCAATAGGCGGGGTCATCATCGGCGCTATTCCCGGCGTGGGCCCTGCTGTTGCGATCGCAATACTCCTGCCCGCTACATTTGCCATGGAGCCGATCGTCGGTTTGACGATGCTGCTCGGAATCTACGGGTCGTCCATGTACGGCGGAGCCATTCCAGCCATACTGATGAACACGCCGGGCACCGCAGTCAATGCCTTGACAACTTATGACGGTCATCCGATTGCGGCAGGCGGCAATCCCCAGCGAGCCTTGTCGCTGGCCTATTCCGCGTCTTTCTTCGGCGGCATATTCTCGATTGTCTGCCTGATGTTTCTCTCTCAGCTGCTGGCGGTCATTGCCCCGCACTTCGGCAGCCGCGAGATTTTTCTGGCTGCGTTGCTGGGAATTGTTCTGGTGGTTCTGGCGCATCGGGGGCAGGTGCTGGCCGCTGGAATGCTGGCCTGCCTGGGCATTTTCATCAACACAGTGGGTCTTGAACCGGTCAGATACACGCGTCGATTCACGTTTGATCAGACTTGGCTGGCCTCGGGAATCGATCTGATTGTTGTGGTGCTGGGCCTGTTTGCGCTCTCTCAGGCATTCCTGCTGCTGGTGCAGCCGGATGAGCGGCCGAAGCCGGTGGATGTCAAGGGCGGCCTCTTTGATGGCTTGAAGGAGCTGTTTGTTTTCAAGCGGATTGCAACGGTTTCGTCTTCATTCGGCGTCATGATGGGAATGATTCCCGGTGTGGGTGAGTTCACTGCCCAGTTCTTCTCCTACACTTACGCACAGAAAACTTCGAAAGAGCCCGAAAAATTCGGAAAGGGCGCGCCTGAAGGCTTGATCGCGTCAGAGGCGGCTAACAATGCCGTTCCGGGCGCGGCCATGATTCCGCTTCTGGCTCTGGGCATTCCGGGGGAAGCGCTGACCGCGATGATGCTGTCCGTATTTTACGTACACAATGTCATACCGGGTCCGCAATTGTTCTCTGGACAAATGGACTTTGTCCTGGCGCTTTATCTCGCCCTGTTCGCCCTGAACATCATTGTGCTGCTGTTTCTCATGGTTTCCACGCGCGGACTGCTGCATGTTGTCCGAATTCCCACGCGATTTCTGGGCACCATCATTCTGACGCTTGGGTTTGTGGGTGTCTACTCATTGAGGAATTCCATGACGGACTGTGCGATCGCCGCTGGATTCGGAATCTTCGGGCTGATACTGAAACGCCTGAATCTTCCGGTCGTGCCTATTGTTCTGGGAATGGTGCTCGGCGGCATCATGGAGATAAAGCTGCGCTCTGCAATGGCAAGGGTGAAGACTCCGCTTGACTTTGTTGACCGCCCGATCGCAGCTATCATTTTCGGATTGATTGTGCTGATCATCGCTCTGCACATACGCTCGCACATCAAGAGTCGAAAGGCTTAGGGTTTTCTCACTATGGGTGTTTCTTTGCCGTTTGTCTCCACATGTTTCAATCACGACTGTTCCAATGTCTTTACTGCTGGCGCACAGTGGGTAAGGAGGACTGATGCGGCTGTCTTGGAATGAAGTACGCGCGAGGGCCGCGGCATTCGCCGATGAGTGGCAGGATGCAGCCTATGAGAAAGGAGAGACCCAAAGCTTCTACAACGAGTTTTTCGAGGTGTTCGGTGTGCGGCGGCGGAACGCCGCACGTTACGAGGACCACGTCAAAAAACTGGACAACAGTTCCGGGTTTATTGATCTATTCTGGCCAGGTGTGCTGCTGGTGGAGCAGAAAAGCGCCGGTCGCGATCTGACCAAGGCAAATATCCAAGCCGGAGAGTATTTTGACGCGCTTCCTGAACGGGAGCGTCCAAGATTCATACTGGTCAGCGATTTTCAGACCTTCGAGCTGCGCGATCTAGACGAGAGGGAAGTTCTCTCTTTCGACCTCGCAGACCTGCCGGCACATGTTGAGTCATTCGGTTTCATCCTCGGTGTGCAGCGTCGGACGTTTCGCGACCAGGACCCGGCCAACATTCAGGCGTCGGAACTGGTGGGAAAAATTTACGATGCGCTCGAAAACGCCGGGGAACAAGGGCATGACTTGGAACGATTCCTGGTTCGAATTGTGTTCTGCCTGTTCGCCGATGACACTGGAGTGTTCGAGCCGCGCGACATCTTCCTCGATTTCATCGAGTCGCGGACCGGTGAGGACGGGGCTGATCTCGGCATGTGGATTGAGAAGATTTTCGAAGTCCTCAATACGCCAGAGAGCTATCGATCGCTGAATTTGGATGAGGACCTGGCGAGGTTCCCTTACATCAACGGTGATCTGTTTGAGGGCCGGCTGCACATGTTCTCTTTCACCTCATCGATGCGCGACGCTCTGCTTGATGCATGCCGATTTGACTGGTCGAACATTTCGCCCGCAATATTCGGCGCGCTGTTCCAATCGGTTATGGAGCCTTCGGAACGACGCGCGCAGGGCGCACACTACACAACCGAGAAGAACATACTCAAAGTGATTGAACCGCTGTTCATGGATGACCTCCGCGCGGAGTTCGAGCGGCTGAAAGCGCGAAAGGACCGGCGCCGCGAGTACGACCTGCGGCAATTCCAGGCCAAACTCGGCAGTCTGAAGTTCTTTGACCCAGCTTGCGGTTGCGGCAATTTTCTCATCATCGCTTATCGAGAGCTGCGGCAGCTTGAGATCGAAGTCCTGAAAGAGATCTATCCTCGATATTCAAAAGGGGAGCAGCAGGCCGCGATTCTGCCCGAGACCACACTTTCAGTTGTCGATGTGGATCAGTTCTATGGAATAGAAATAGGTGAGTTTCCGGCCCGAATTGCAGAAACCGCGCTATGGATGATGGATCACATCATGAACAACCGTCTGAGTCTTGAGTTCGGTCATACATTCGTTCGAATACCACTGGAGAAGTCCCCCCATATCGCCCACGGTGACGCGTTGGAGATTGACTGGTCCGATCTGCTGCCAGCTCGCGGGTGTTCATTCGTGCTGGGTAATCCACCGTTCATTGGCGCGAAGTACCAGACGACGAAGCAACGCCTGCAGGTGCGCGAGATTGCTGCGCTAGGCAGGAGCGGTAGCACACTTGACTACGTCTGCGCATGGTTCATCAAGGCGGGTGAGTACTTGAAGAGCAGTGAAGCCAGGATTGGATTTGTTGCGACGAATTCGATCACGCAGGGTGAGCAAGTCGCACAACTCTGGCCGATTCTATTCAATCGTTGCAAGCTGGAGATCGCTTTCGCGCATCGAACATTCGCCTGGGGATCAGATGCGCGCGGAAAGGCGCATGTGCATGTGGTCATTCTCGGTCTTGATTTTCAGAATTTCGCTCCAGTTGAGAAACGTCTGTTCAGCTATCCAGATATCAACGGCGAGCCGGAAGAAAGTCACCATGTCGTGTTATCTCCGTATCTTTTTGACGCAAGTGAACTCACCGATTCACATCTGGTCGTAAAGCAAGAAATTATTCCAATCAATAGGATGGCAAAACTGATCATCGGCTCCAAACCCATCGATGGCGGACATTACATTTTCAACGCAGCAGAATATGCCGCGTTCTTGGAGGTTGAGCCAGAAGCGGAACCGTTTCTTCGCCCATATATTGGAGCTCGCGAGTTTCTGAGGGGCGGTGAGCGCTGGATTATGGCACTGCATGAGGCGCGCCCCGATCAATTGGCGAAGCTGCCTCATGTGCGGGATCGAATTGCAAAAGTTCGTGAATATCGGGAAGCTAGCAAGAGCGCGCCCACCAAGATGCTTGCGGCAACGCCCACCCTGTACCATGTGAATGTCATTCCAACCGCGCCTTATCTGGTGATTCCTGAAACAAGCTCGGAGCGTCGGGAGTATGCGCCGATTGGATGGCTTGAGCCACCCGCCATTCCAAGCAACAGCGCAAAAATCTTGAAGGATGCCACCTTGGCAGATTTTGCGCTGCTGACCTCAAGCATTCACATGGCATGGCTGCGCCACATCGGTGGGAGATTGGAAAGCCGATACCGCTACTCGATTGGACTGGTCTACAACACATTTCCGTTACCGCCGAAAGGCGCTGACCTGAGAGAATTGGAACCGCTGGCTCAAGCTGTTCTCAATGCCCGCGCCAACTTTCCAGCTGCCACTTTATCCGATCTCTATGATCCGGATCTGATGCCGCCGAACCTGCGACAGGCACATCGAACGCTGGATCGCGCGGTGGACCGAATATATCAGCGGAACGGATTCGCGTCCGAGCGCGAGCGGGTCGAGCATCTGTTCACGCTCTACGAGAGGATGAGAATGCCGCTGACAGCAGAGTCAAAGAACACCCGGCGGAAAAGGCGGTGAAACGAAGCGGAATGCATTTGGCCCGCAAGCTCAAATTGAAAGTTTGACCGAACCTTTTGACAGAAAACTGCGAGTGCCGAAGTTCGCAACATCGTTCCACAGTTGATGTCTATTGTGATAAATTACCCTTTTTCCCGGTAGACAGCGCTTATTGGATTCTTCCAATTCGGTGTTTCGATTTCGAACAGAGCGGACTGATTCAGCGTCAGATATACCAAGCCGGACGCGCGGCAATCAGTTCATCGCCTGCCTGCCGCTTCAACCCAATCAGACCGAGAACACTTGAGTCATGAATCTAAAGGATCAAACTTCCACCCGCATTGCCATTCTGTCGGACACTCACGACTATGTTGATGCGAGAGTTCTCGAATTGGTGTCGAACTGTGACGCAGCGATTCACGCGGGTGATATCGGCAATGCGGATGTCCTCAACTCACTCAAACCAAAGCTTGGTCTGGTCTTTGCGGTGGCTGGAAACAACGATACCGAGAGCAAGTGGGATCCTTCTGAAGCTGACACTGTCAACTCACTGAAGTCCAGTTACACCATTCCGCTGTCAGGCGGAACACTGTCAGTTGAGCATGGACATACCATCCGCGATACGCATCGCTATCACGAAGTGCTGAGGGAAAGGTATCCGGGCAGCCGCGCGGTCGTCTACGGCCACACGCACAAGCGGGTCATAGATCAGTCTGAATCGCCCTGGGTGCTCAACCCGGGCGCGGCGGGCCGCGTTCGAACAAACGGCGGTCCATCCTGTCTGATCCTGGAAATCGATCAGGATGACTGGGCGGTGAGCGAGCACACATTCCCCGATTGACCCGGAAATCGTGATCGAATGCTGGACGGATGTCCAGCAGCTATGTCTGGCTAGGCGCGAGTTCCCTGCACACAGGCCAGATAGGCGTGCATGATCTGAGATGGATCATGCATCAGTCGCTTCTTCCATGAGCCCAGTCTCACACCGGTCTGCACCAAGCCTCTCAGTATGCCCACATGCTGTGTCAGGCCGATCGCCAATGCCCCAATCAGCACGTCATCCTTGAACTCAAGGCGCAGGTATCGATTGTGAGCCTGATCTTCCACCGCAGTTCGATCACCGCCTTCAACTCCGTCCCACAGGCCGAATGAACTGGTGATCAGACCCAGTGTGTTCAGGACGTTCATAGAGAGGCTGCCGCCGAAAGGTGCGCTCTCGCCAGCCATCTGGCATGCTGCGATGCGGCCGTGCTCGCTGGCGGTTGGCTGAATGGCGTGAACCTGCTGCTCCCCGGTGCTTCGGTCCGGCCCTTGCGCGACATCGCCGGCGGCATAGATCCCCTCGACGCTGGTCTGCAGGTCGTAGTTCACCAGAATTCCGTCAGCGGTCTGGATGCCGCTGCCTTCCAGAAACTGGATGTTTGATCGAACACCCGCGGCGCATACGATATGGTCCGCGTCAATCGTGCTGCCGTCGCCAAGCGCGATCTCAAGCGCGCCGTCTTTTTCCTCGACACCTTTGGCTTCAGCGCCGGTTCTGACACTCACGCCCTTGGATTCGCACCAGCTCTTGATCATGCGACCGCCGGAATCATCCATCATGCGCGCCAGCATGCGGTCAGCTAACTCGATGACTGTCAGATCGAGTTTCATCTCCACCAAAGCCTGCAAGACAATGCAGCCAATGAAACCGGCTCCGAGCAGCACCACGCGGTCACCGGCGTTCACCTCATTCAGCAGTCGGTGCGCATCAGACAGCGTCCAGCAGTTGTGGACGCGCGGCGAGTCCATCCCGCTGATAGGCGGGCGGATTGCGCTGGCACCGGTGGCAAGCAGGAGCCGGTCATAGCTGACACTGCTGCCGCTGCCAAGCGATACAGATTTAGCCGCAGGCGCAATTCCGGTTACAGAGCCGCGGACGATGTCGATCTCAAGATCGGAGAAGTGATTTTCTGCATGGCGGAGATACGTTCCGTCTTCCCCGACATCTCCCGCCAGAAAATACGGAATCGCCATCCGAGAATAGGCTGGATAAGGCTCATCTCCAATGATCGTTATCGAGTCGCTGGACGACTTCTTTCTGAGTGTTTCCGCCGCAATGACACCGGCCGGGCCGGCGCCGACAATAACGTGATGCACTGTTACTTACCGAATCGTTGTAGTTGGCAAGCCCTGTCAGGCATGTGCCTCAAGAGCAGAGTCTCGCATTCTGGAATATCCAGTCCAGTCAGAATCGACATAGACAATCGCGTCGGTTGGACAGACTTCAGCACACTGGGGATCGCCGCCGCACAGATCGCACTTCATGACCTTGCCGGTGCTGGAGTTGTAATTGATTGTTCCGAAAGGACAGGCAATGGTACAGACCTTGCATCCGACACAGATTGAATCGTGGACTTCTTTGGCGCCGGTCTCCGCATTGATTGTAATGGCTTCGACCGGGCAGGCATGCAGGCACCATGCTTCGTCGCACTGGGTGCAGGTGTATGGGATCGTCGTCAGGCCATGCTCGAACTCAAACACTTTGATTCGGGATTTGGCCGGATTGAAAATTCCCTCATTCTCGTAAGAGCAGGCAAGCTCACACTGTAGACAACTCGTGCATTTTGCCGGGTCAATCAGAAGTGATTTATACATCGAGTGGTGTGCTCCTCTGTTGGCAAATGTTGATTCTGAGAAATATCGCGCCGGGTGACAGCGATTGTTTTCATTTTGTATTTTAGCAAATTGGCATCTGATTAGTTCGCGATCTTAGTTCGAAGCGGCCGAGTTGAGCGGCCGCATCCTGAAGGCTGAGGGTGAGGTTGAACGACTGACGCGAGGGGCGGTACATGCCATTTGAGTGGGATCGGCAGCAGTTTTTATTGACGCATCAGGAGTGACGATGATCGGGCTGAATATTCGCACACAGCCGATCTGGATGAAAACGGCTGAGCCGAAGACAATTTTTTGTTGAGAATTTCATATCAGCGGTGAGAAAATCGTTTAATATTGGCTTGATTTTCGACACCTGCAGGAGCGCGTCATGGCGAACAAAAAAATTTCAGGAAATGTTGTACGGGGTGATTGGCCGGCGTTTGACGATGATGAGCGTCAAACTCGAATCGATCTCGCCGCATGCCATCATCTGGCCGACTTGAACGGCTTCAGCGATATCGTCTGGAACCACATCAGCGCACGGGTGCCGGGTCAGCCCAACCGGTTTCTGATCAACATGTTCGGACTGCGATTCGACGAGGTGACGGCATCGAATCTCGTGACTCTCGATGAGAACTGCGAGGTGGTGGTTCCGCCGCGATCGGCAGACGGTGAGATACTCGATACCAGCGGCATGAATTTCACCGGCTTTGTGATTCACAGCGCAATCTACGATGCCCGCCCGGATGTGAACTGCGTCATGCATTCGCACCCGCGGGCCGGTATCGCAGTGTCCGCGCTTGAAGAGGGCTTTGTCCCGATGATTCAGGACGCGTTCCAGTTCTACAACCGGGTCTCCTATCACGAGTACGAGGGTCTGTCGCTGGACTTGGATGAGCGCGATCGGCTGGCGGTGAGCCTTGGAGACAATCCGGTCATGATCATGCGGAATCACGGACTTCTGACAACCGGCTCAACCGTTGCTGAGGCGTACGTTCGCATGCACTACCTGGAATTGTGCTGTCAGGCTCAGCTTGACATCATGTCAACAGGCCGTCCAGTGCATCTGCCGCCGGCCGATGTCTGTGAGAAGGCGGCGGAGCAGTACACGAAAACCGCGCCTGCAGGCACCCATGAGTGGCCCGCCTTGCTGAGGATGCTGGATGAGTTCGATACGACCTATCGAACCTGACTGAGCGAGAACTTGCTGAGGTGTTTTCTGAATGAACGTTTCAACAGCTCCCGTTGAATCCCGCCTGACCAGTGAGCAGGTGGAATTGTACTGGAATGACGGTGTTGTCTATCCTCTGACCGCAATCGGTGAAAGTGATGCGGAATCCCTGATCCCGCATTTCCTGGAACTTCAGGAACGGATGTCCAGCTGGACGAACAGCAAGCAGCTCCTTAAAGTTCACATGGTTTCCAGGTGGGCTTATGAACTGGCCGCCAACAGCCGAATACTTGATGCAGTCGAGGGTGTTCTGGGCCCCGACATTCTGCTTTGGGGTGCGACTTTCTTTGCCAAGAAGCCGAATCATTCCTTTCATGTCGGCTGGCATCAGGATTTGCTGTATTGGGGTTTGAAGCCGCCGGATGGCGTTGCGACAGTATGGCTGGGGCTGAGCGATGCCAAAGAGGACAACGGCGCGATGCAGGTCGTGCGCGGCAGCCACAAGAGCGGGCTCAGGCATCACAGCAACAGGCTGGACGAGAATAACATGCTGATGAGCTCGCAGAACAGTCAGCTCACTGAGCGGGACGAGCAGTTCAGGACTATTGTCGAACTCAAGGCCGGACAGTTCTCCATTCATCACGGCATGGTTTTGCACGGCTCAGGTCCGAACGTCTCAAACCGCCCCAGAATCGGGTTTTCCATCAACTACATCTCGACGGAAGTCCGACAGGTGAGAGATGGTGTTGATGAGGCGATGCTGGTTCGCGGGGTCGACAGTTACGGGCATTTCAAGCTTCAGGAACCCCCGGAATCGGAATTTTCACCGGAATCAGTCGCTCAATACCGAGAATCCATCGTCATGCCGTCAGGACTGGCAACCAATGAGGATTTGCGGGATGAGCTGGTCAATCTCGAAAACATAGTCTAGACGGAGTCAGTGAATTGAAGTCGCACGCGCAGGTTGTTATTGTTGGCGGTGGCGCCATGGGGGTGGGACTCGCGTACCACCTTCCCAAAGAGGGCTGGGATGATGTTGTGCTGATTGACAAGGGGGAGCTCACCTCGGGCTCGACCTGGCATGCCGCGGGATTGATTCCGAATTTTATCGGCAGCCTGAACATGGCCAAAGTTCATGCCTACGGTGTGGAACTCTATGCCAGACTTGAAGAGGAAACCGGACAGGCAACCGGCTGGCACGGCTGCGGTGCGTTGCGGCTTGCGGTGACTCAAGACGAAGTGGACTGGTTTCGCTATGTGAAAGGAATTCTGGACTACCTCAACGTCGAGAGTCATTTGGTGGGGCATGCGGAGATGCGGGAGATTCATCCGCTGATCAATGTCGACAACGTGAAGCTGGGATTCTACACACCGAACGACGGGCATACCGATCCGGCCAGCAGCACCAACTCAATGGCCGTCGGTGCGCGCAATCAAGGTGTTGAGATTGTCAGGCGCAATCGGGTGACCGGCATCAATCGAACAGCAGGCGGCGAGTGGCGCGTCGAGACTGAGCAGGGCGCGATCACCTGCGAGCACGTGGTGAACGCCGCTGGCAGTTTTGCCGATCAGGTGGCGCAGATGACCGGTATCAGACTGCCCGTTGTGAACATGGAGCATCAATATCTGGTGACAGAGAATCTGCCTGAAATCCAGGCTCTGGAGAAAGAGCCGCCCGTGGTGCGCGATCCGATCGCATCCTGTTATATCCGGCAGGAACAGCAGGGCATTCTAGTCGGGCCCTATGAGACTTCCGGAGCCGTTGCCTGGGGAGTGGACGGCATAAACTGGGACTTCGACATGGAACTGCTGCCGGAAAAGCTGGACCGCCTTGAGACGAGTTTGCTGCACGCGGCCGAGCGGATACCGATTTTTGCAAACGCCGGATTGAAACGCGTGGTGAACGGCCCGATCACACACACACCGGACGGCGGTTACCTGATGGGTCCGGCAGGGGGGCTGACGAACTACTGGCTTTGCTGCGGAGCTTCGATCGGAATCACCCAGGGACCCGGAGCCGGCAAATACCTGGCGCAATGGATGGTGCACGGTCAGACCGAGATCAATGTGCGGGAGATGGACCCGCGGCGATATGGAGAGTTTGCGAATCTGCCCAATCGGTACGTGGTTGACAAGTCGATCGACGAGTATCAGGAAATGTACCAGGTGCATTATCCAGGCGAGTTCCGCGAAGCGGGGCGGCCGGTGAAAACGACGCCGATCTATGAAAAGCTGAAATCGAAGGGCGCCGTATTCGCAGAAATCTACGGTTGGGAACGACCGAAGTGGTTCGCACCTGAAGGTGTTGAGGAGGAGTATGGATTTCGAAGGACGAATACATTCGAATACGTAGCCAAGGAATGTGAATGTGTCGCGGAGCGGGTGGGGCTGGCAGACTTGACTGCGTTCGCCAAATACAAGGTGAGCGGAGCGGATGCCGAGAGCTACCTCAATCGACTTGGCGCCAATCGGGTTGCCAGTAGAAATGGTGGAATGACACTGACTCATATGCTGACCGATTTGGGTGGAATTGAGTGTGAGATGGCGATCACCCGCTTGGATGATGATCGTTTCTTTCTGACCTCAGCAATTGTCGCCCAGCGGCATGACTATGACTGGCTGGTTCAGCACATTGAGCAGGGCGAGGATGTTCAGGTTGACGACGTTACAGATCAGACTGGCATGCTGGCGGTTGCCGGCCCGAGGTCGCGCGATCTGCTTCATAAACTGACCGACGCAGACCTCAGCAATGAGGCGTTCCGGTGGCTGACCGGCAAAGAAATCGAAGTTGCCGATATCCCAGTTACCGCGCTCCGGGTTTCGTATGTGGGTGAGTTGGGCTGGGAGCTCTATCATCCGATCGGCGCAATGGACAAGCTTTGCACAGCACTTGAAGAGGCGGGTGAGGAATTCGGAGTGGGGTGGTTTGGTTCCTATGCAGTCAACTGCATGCGGCTGGAAAAAGGCTACAAGGGATGGGGCAGTGAGCTCACGACCGAAATCACGCCGGTGGAAGCTGACATTGAGCGATTTGTGGATTACAAAAGCGAATTCATTGGCAAGGCCAAAGTTATTGAGCGGAAAAATTCAGAAATTGAGACCAAGCTTGTGCTGGTTTCGATTGATGCGGAAGACACAGATTGCTTGGGCAATGAGCCCGCGCTTGATGGTGAGCGCCCGATGGGTATTGTCTGCAGCGGCGCTTATGGACATCGCACCGGATTGAGCTTGGCCTATGTTTATGTTGAGCCGCAGTTCAGCAGTGAGGGCGCGACCTTTGAGATTCCGGTTCTGGGTGTTCGCCGAACTGCAACTGTGCTAGCCGAAGCGCCATACGATCCTAATAATGAGCGATTGAGGGCGTGAATAGAGGGATCATAGAGTGCTAAATTAGGGCTTCCGAATCAGAAGTTCTGATCGGAACATCACTGCGCTCAATTATTCTTGACTTTAATATCAGCAGTTCCTCTTCGAACCTTGATAAAGCGACTTCAACTGCTTTTTTGGAAATGTCTATGCCGATCCATTTTCGATTCATCTCCTGAGCGGCAATACATGCGGTAGCACATCCGCAGAAAGGTTCTAAAACTAATTCATTTTCTTTTGACCCAGCTTTGAGTATTCTTCTGAGCAGAGCCAATGGCTTCTGAGTTGGATAGCCGACATTGACCCTCTCTTTCGAACGAGAAGACAAGTAATCGATATCTGTCCAGATATTACCCACTGGACTGCCTTGATATTCGTCTGCATAAATTTTGAATCTTGGACGACCGGTATCAGTCCAGTGAATCACATGTGGATTGGAAAAAAGCTGTTCATCGAGAGCTTTCTGCGACCATCTCCATCCAGAGTTTGAAACGACTTCTCTCTTTCCAAAGCGTCGAATTTCACTGGCACTCGTATGGTTGGAGACATATTCAAGTGAGACATGTTGATACCGCCTGCCAGTTTCCTCTTCTATGTGGCAAAAACTCTTTTGAAATTCAGTAGCCGACAGTTGTCTTACGACGGTATTGGCGTACACCTGATTTGAATCTTTGGCGTAGTATAGGATTTTGTCTGAAATAGTGTCCACGCAGGAACGCGAGATACTGTGCGGAGCATAGCGTTTCCAAGTAATTTCAGCTAAGAAATTCCTGCTGCTGAAAATCGCATCCATTAACAGCCTGAGTCCGTGACTCATCGTTGGGTCACAATGAAGAAAAATGCTTCCAGTTGGTTTCAGTATGCGATGCAGCTCAATTAGTCTAGATGCCATCATCAGCAGATAGGACATATCGGCCTTTCCATTTATTGAGCCGATCGCATCAATCAAAGTAAAAATGTGGCTGTAATCTCTTTCTAGAATTGACACTTCATCTTTATCGATGTCACTGGATGTCCAAGTGTCTTTGAATGCCACCCCTGCCGCTTTACTGCCCATCGGCGCGTTCCACATTTTCTTTGAATTGAACGGAGGATCAAGATAGACCAAGTTCACCGTTTCACTATCCATTCCGCGAAGAATGGGCAGGTTATCACCTGTAAACATAGTGCTGGGTTTTACGTTTCCCATGTGAAGTCTCCAGACTACTGAGTAGTTTCAATTCGCAAAGTCAAAGCGAATTTTATAATTCGGATGCGACAAGTCAGAACGCGTAAATGACATTCACTATTCTGAATAGATCTGGCGGAGAGGGAGGGATTTGAACCCTCGGTACGCCATTAACGCACACACGCTTTCCAGGCGTGCACCTTAAGCCACTCGGTCACCTCTCCGGATACGATGCTCAGTGAAAGCGAATGGGATGGATTTGCGTTGGTTCGTTAAGCACTGGCATGTTTGAAAGCGAATCTTATTATATCCACTCCAATGGCCTCGAAATTTCGTCGATCAGAAAGAAACACAGCGCTGTTCTGAATTGATTCAATTCGTTGCTCATGCCAATCAAAGTATTGCCAGCCACCCAATCAGGCATGAAATGAATCATGTTGGGACTACTAGGCCGATGTTGGCAGATCAGCAACATATTTGACAGCAGAATGCGGCAACCTGCAGATTAGGCGGGTTGAATCTGGATCTTTCCTTTAGGAGGCGAATTGAGGAAAATTTGGACTGATACGAGGCGTTTTCAGTTTGATTGTTGCCGCGAAACAGGAATTGACACCTGAACACGGGGCTTTTTTCAAATCACTGTACTATCCATCGTCTTCGGGATTTTCGTCTGTGGGGAAGGAACTGGGTCTGGTTCGGGCTCGGTCGTATAACTCTTCGCGTGAAAGATTTTCTGAAGCACTGAAGTTAGGATGTTTTTTTCGAAGTCTTTCGATGGTTTCGTCAAGCTTCCTTATGTGCTCCTCATATTCAGCCTTGCTATTGAATGTCTTGCCCCATTTCATCGAAAGCAACTTTTCGTCACAGCCCGTTTCTTTCAACACTTCTCTGGCTTTAACCAATTTTGTCAAATAGTCGCGCATCAATGCAGATACTGAAGTATTCAGTTCTGCAGCCCGAATTCGGGCTAGACGGTATGTCTCATCGTCAAGATTTACGGTGACTCTTTTCATTTCATCAACACAGTGACGCGAACTCTCAGTTCACTATACGATTCATTGACTGAACCGATGTCATGATCAATCCTGTGAAATTGACTCGCAACACTTTTGCCAGCAATGAATTCCTCATTCATCTTCTGAAGCGAATGAACAGTTTCAGTTCATCGCAAAAAGGGATTGATCACGACTACTCCATCGTAGTCCTGCCCATGATTCAAGTCTTCTGTGTAAACTTCAATGCAATTAGCGATCTTGGCTGCGGCAAGTATGGCACCATCATAATACGAAATCCGAAAGCGCTGACAAATTGAAGTCCCCATCTGAAAAATCTCGTAAGTTTGATCGATTAGATGGATATGTTTGATTTCGTCGAAAAAATCAAACACCTGGCTATGTGAAAGCGGATTTAATCGACTTGAACGCGTCATTTGGGAATAGAATTCCTGAAGCACTTGAACCGATATGGTCAACCCTTCCATACTCAGAATTTCCTTGGCAGTGCCTTGTTTGACAGCTTCGGCAGGCTTAGTCTCAACTGCATAAATTAGTATGTTAGTATCGACAAAACGAACGGGAGGCCGCTGCGGAGTTTCTCTACGGATCATCGTTTCTAGATCTTTTGTCTAAGGAAAAGAAACTGGGCATGGTCAGAGTCCGGTCGTATAACTCTTCGCGTGAGAGGTTATCTGAGACACGAATTTCAGGATGTTTTTTTCGAATTTTATCGATAGTTTTGTGAAGATTTTTAATATGTTCTTGAAATTCAGCCTCGCTATCAAAAGTCTTGCCCCATTTCTTTGAAAACATTTGGTCATCACAGTCTGATTCCACCGAATCTTTGCTGGCTTCAACCAGGTTTCTCAAATAATTGTGCACCAAAGCAGAAACTGAAGTTTCCAGTTCTGTAGCCCGGACTCGGGCGAGATGGTATGTTTCATCGTCAACACTTACGGAGATATTTTTCATTTCATCAACACAATAACTCAAACTTGCAATTCACTGTACGAAACATTGCCTGAACTTGCGCTATGTTTAAACCTGTGATTTTGACTCATAATGCTTCTTCTGGCAATGGATTCCACTTTTGTCTTCGAGAAACCCCAACACTTCGCTATACAAATGCTGAGATTGACGGGGCGAATGCGTCATCTGGTTGTAGAACTCCTGAAGCACTTGAACTGATATAACCGATTTATCCCAGCTTAGGTTTCCCTATCAATTCCTCACTTTCGAAATTTTTACCCCATTCCATATTGAATTTCGGTTCATCATCATCCTTTTCCTTCAAGTCTTTCTCAGTTTTTGCTAATTTTCTCAAGTATTCGCGCACCAATGCGGAAACTGAAGTATTCATTTCTGCAGCCCATACTCGGGCATCATGGTATGTTTTATCGTCAATACTTACAGTGATATTTTTCATTTCATCAACACAGTGAAAACAAACTCACAGTTGATTATATGATTGCGTGACACAATCTGTGTCATGTTTCAACCTGCAACTTATTCCTTTAGCTTTGACATCTAGCATCGTAGATACAAACTTTGTGCGGACTGACTTTACCACAAGAACCGGTCAGTTTCGCGAAAATCACCGAAGCTCGTGAGGTTGCATCCCGCAGACAGGAACTGCTAATCCCTGATTATCGCGAAGTGCGATTTTTGCCGGCTATCTTGGCTCTTCGAGCGCGAAGACTCGGAAAAATGATCAATAAGACCGCGATAGTGAGCAGCGTCAGTGTCATCGGCCTTTCAATGATGAACGCCGGACCATCATAAATCTGCATGGAACGCGCAAAATTGTCCTCAATCATCGATCCCAGAATGAATCCGATCAGTACAGGCGCGAGTGGATAGCCAGCCATGCGCAGAGCCGTTGCGACGATGCCCATGCCTGTCAGAATGAGAAGCTCAGTGGCATTGTTCTGACCGATATAGGCGCCCATCAGAGTGAAAAACAGAATGAACGGAATCAGGTAATTGCGCGGGACACTCAGCACTTTAGCGATGTATGGAATGAGCGGCAGATTCAGAATCAGCAGAATCACATTGCCGAGGTACATTGAGATGATCACAGCCCAGAATATTGATGGGTTGTCGATCATCAACCGAGGTCCTGGTGCGACATTGAGCGCGATCAAGGCGCCCAGCAGAATCGCAGTCGTTCCGGAACCCGGTATGCCCAAGGTGAGCAGAGGAACAAAGGAGCCGGTAACCGCTGCATTGTTGGCGCATTCCGGCGCCGCGAGTCCCTTCAGCGAGCCTTTGCCGAATTCCTTCTGCTCCTCTTTGCTGGCAATGTTTCGTTCAACGGCATAGCCCAGAAACGACGATATGGTCGCGCCGGCGCCGGGCAGCACACCGATGAAAAACCCCTGAATGGACTGCCGGCCGATCACAGGCGCGATTATTCTTGCTTCCTTCCTCGTTAATCTCAGTTCTTTGATTTCGCCGGATTTATCCCCCTTTTTCTGTGACCGCATCGGGTCCAGAATCAAGAACAGCGCCTCAGGCAGCGCAAACATGGCCATGGCAAGCGTGATGAATCCAAAACCCGACTGCAGATCCTGAATCCCCATCGTAAAACGCGGCAGATTGAACAGGACGCCCTCGCCGACGGTTGCCGTGATCAGTCCAAGGATCGTCATCATCAATGCCTTTGCAATCTGACCGGAGCCCGCGAATGCGGCGATCGCGGACAGTCCTACGATCATCAGAGCGAAATACTCAGCCGAGTGAAACAGAAGCGCCACGGTCACCAGGGCAGGGGCGAATATCATCAGCAGAACCGCTCCGAACGTTCCGCCGGCGAATGAGGAGATCGCGGCAACTGTCAGCGCCTTGCCCGCCTTGCCCTGGCTGGCTAGCGGAAATCCATCAAAACTTGTGGCGACGGTTGCGGACACACCCGGCGCATTGATCAGGATCGATGACGTTGAGCCGCCGAATACTGCGCCGTAGTAGACACCGGCCAGCAGAATCAGCGCGGCGGATGGGTCTCCGATTGTGATCGCGATCGGTATCATGATCGCGATGATTGACACCGGGCCAAGACCCGGAAGCATGCCGATGAACGTTCCGATCAGGCAGCCCCCGATTACCATCAGAATGTTGATGGGCGAGAAGGCTGTTGTCAGCCCGATCAGGATGCCCTCAATCATGTATCGGATCTTCTACAGGAATACACCGGGCAAAGGTCTCATGTAAACCCCCAGCACTCCGTCGATCAGGTACCAAACGATGACGCTTGCCAGAATCGCAATTGAAAACATCAGCAGCCACTTTCTCTCGCCCAGAATGGCCGATGCGATCACAATGAACAGTGTGGTCGAAATCAGAAAGCCGGCAGGACGCAGGATCAATGCGTAAGCAACCATGAGCGCCAGCAATAGGGCGGCCTGCCCGATTTTGTAGTCGGTCAGTCTTCGGTAATCGATTTCGATCTTCGCCGAGTCACCAGACTTGTCGAAGCCGAGGACAATCCACAACCCAACCAGAATACCAGCCACGCTCAGCACTTTGGGAAACGTGCTTGGCCAGATCGGGTTGCGCTGCATGATGGGCGGCAATCCCTGATCCATGGTGAAGAATGCGGTGTATCCGTATATCGCGCACAGCGCCAGAAAGATCAATGCAATATAGCGGTCCAGTCCCATGTTCACTTGCCGCATCGGATGACCGCGCCCGCAGAACACGGGCGCGATCGAGATGATTGAATTATTACAGGAATCCGAGCTTGCGCATCAGATCGCCGATGACCTGCTCCTGATTTTCCAGAAAGGCGCGGAAGTCGTCACCAGAGTTGTGGACATTCACCCAGCCATTGCGGGCGCGCACTGCCTCCCATTCCGCGGTGTCGTACATCTTGGTCAGAACTTCCTGGTATTTTGCCAGAGTTTCGGCAGGCAGTCCGGGTGCGCCGAAAAAGCCTCGCCAGTTGACGAACATCGTGTCAATGCCCTGTTCCTTCATCGTCGGAGCGTCCCCGAATGCTGAGACGCGATCGTTCGAAGTCACACCGAGTATTTTGACCTCTCCTGCATTCGCAAGCGCGACCGCTTCGGAAAATCCGGTGCTGAGCGCTTTGATCTCACCGGACAGCAGCGCGGCCATGGCTTTGCCGCCCGCGTCGTACGCAACGTACTTCACTCCGGTTGAATCCACACCGGCTGCCTCGAATATCATCGCCGCGACCAGATGATCCATGCCGCCCTGCACTGATCCGCCACCGATTGCGGTGCCGCGCGGATCAGCATTGTAGAGGTCAAGAAGAGCGCCCATGGAATTCAGTGGACTGTCTTTGTCCACCACGATCGCGGCATAATCGCCGATCGTTCCTGCGATCAAAGTGAGATCGCGAAAATTGTGCGGAAAAACACCCGTCAGCGAGCGAATCACAATGGGCGTGGAGTTGACCATCATCGTCCCGTGATTGCTGTCGGCGTTCTCGATCAGATAGCCGATCGCCTTGCCGCCGCCACCGCCGGACATGTTCTCATAGCTGGCTTTTCCGACCAGTCCGGAATTTGTCAGCGCCTCACCGGTGCCGCGTGCTGTGCCGTCCCAGCCGCCGCCGGCGCCGCCCGGAATCAGGAAGTGAATGCTGTCGACGACTTGGCCCATCGCAGAAAAGCTGACTGCGATTGACAGAACCGCACCGGCCACCGCTGCAATCAATGGCGATCTAATTCGAGCTGTTTTCATATTGAACTCCTCATTTGTCTGAGATTGATGTGAAAATGTTATTTTATGTTCTGAATCGACTGTTGCCGGAAACGCGAATTATAGGAATTCGGACTTCATCTGAACAATGCCCGGGTCTTCGGCTGGACAAGCGCTGAAACCGCAGATCATTGATCTGCTCCCGGAAGTTGAGCCTGTGAGACTCCAGCTGGAGTTTGAGTGAGCGTGATATTGACGTTCATGCGCGAGTCGCCACCGCCGAACACCACACCCTTGGTTGGCGCGACATCGTCGTAATCGCGGCCGACTGACACGCGAACATACTGATGATCGACCAGCATGTCGTTGGTTGCATCAATGCCGATCCAGCCCAAGTCTGGAAAATAGAATTCACTCCAGGCATGGCTGGCGTCGTCTGTGATCGTCTGCTCATCTTCCGCAAACATGTGGAAGTATCCCGACACATAGCGGCTGGGCACTCCCCAGATTCGTCCGATCGCCAGCAGAATGTGGGTGTAATCCTGGCAGACGCCGCTTTCTTGCTCCAGGCAGTCTTCAATCCTGGAATTGACCTCGGTGGTGCCGGGCGCATAGCGGAGATTGCGAAAAATCGCCCGACTCGCGTCAACAAGCGCCACAAACGGGTTGCCGCCCGGTCCGAGGCGGTGCTCAGTCAAGAAATTCTGCAGCTGCGGACAGTCATAGACCCGGTTGCTGGGCGCCAGGTATTCCCAATGGCTGATTAAGTCAGCGCTGCTGTTCGATCTGTCCCAGGAGGAGCGCTCAAGAATTTCCGGAACCGATGCTGTCTTTCTGGTCTGCACTTCGGAATTGGACCTCACAGTCAGGGTTGACCGATCGATTGATTGAAAGTTCAGCAGATGGCAGACATTTCCAAACGGATCGAAGGCTGGCACAGGTTTCGCATGTGGCTCAATCTCATAGTCAAATCCGAGCACAGTCTGATGGCTGTCGCTGCGAGGCTCAAGACGAAGAAGCATAGTCGCCCGCTGTATGGGATGCGCATACTCGAAGACTGTGACATGCTGAATCCTGATGGTGTTGATGCCGGTGCCAGACATGCTGCCGTTCTGATCTTCCGTCAATTGAAGAAATACGCTGAGGCGATATCATCGTTCATCTCGCGGCTCAGCGACTGGATGCCGCGGAGCCTCTCGCAGACTTCTGCGTCGGTGAGCGCGCCGGACTGCCGGTTGAGATCACACAATTCGCGTATGGCATTCAGTTTTCCATTGATTCCATTTGATTCCGCCTCACTGTCGATTCCGGCCACTTCATCAATATTCACCTGCAGGCAGTCGAGCGCATGAAGAATGGAGTATGGAAGCGCCGCATCTGTGATCAGAAACTCAATCACCTGTCTCGGCCTCAGCAGCAGCAGCGAATGCTGTCTGCGGAAAGCCAGCTGGGCGTTGCAAACCAAGAGCAGGGAGCTCCAGTCAGAAACCTCAAACTTGAATTTCTGGGAGAAGACCTGGATCTGCGCATCCAGCAAAGACGAAACCTGCTGCATGCGCTCAAGATAGCGTCCCAGCTGAAGAAAATTCCAGCCGTCGTCGCGGTACACACTGCCATCCAGTATTCCTGACAGGGTGCGGGCGGTGTCCTCTGCATTGGAGTAGAAGCTTTTCGGCTGATTGTCCCAGATCTGCTCGATGCGATAGCTTTTCAGCTCCAGATAGGCGGTATTGAGGCGAGTCCAGAATTGACGGCCGATCATGTTGCGAATCTGCCGGGCGTTCTCGCGCGCGAAGTGCAGGCTGGAAAGAATCGAATCGCCATTGGCCAGTTCGAATGTCAGATCGTCCGCCAGGGTGAATGAATCTGCCAGCATCAGATCTTCATCTTCGTAGTTGTCGGTGAGCTCGCCGCCCAGAGGCGATCGGCCGATTGAAAGGAAAATGCGCCGCCAGTTGTCGTCGATATCCTCAACAGGACGATCCTCCATGGAATCGAACTGTGTGATGAGCAGACGCGCGGTGTGCTCCGCCCGCTCAAGATAGCGGCTCATCCAGAAAAGTCCGTTGGCGCTGCGGGCGAGCATCATTGATCAGCCTGGCAGCACCCACAGGTCCTTCCCGCCGCCGCCCTGACTCGAGTTGACGACGAGTGATCCTTCCTGAAGGGCGACTCGACAGAATGCGCCGGGTATGATCCGGGTCGCCTTGCCGCTCAGGATGAATGTGCGCAGGTCAACGTGCCGCGGCGCGGCGCCGCTTGGGGTGAGGCAGGGAGAGCAGGACAGGTTCAGGGTCGGCTGTGCAATGTAATTGGCAGGATTCTCCCGCATCTGCTGGCCATAAGCCGCCCGCTCCTCGGCTGTGGAATGCGGTCCGACCAGCATCCCGTACCCGCCAGATCCACCGACAACCTTGACCACCAGCTTGTCGAGGTTGTCGAGAACATACTCAAGCTGCTCGGGATGGCGGCACAGGTAGGTTTCCACATTGGCCAGAATCGGCTCCTCAGCCAGATAGTAACGGATCATATCAGGAACATAGGAGTAGACGCTCTTGTCGTCCGCGACGCCTGTGCCGGGCGCGTTTGCAATGGTGACATTGCCGAGCGCATACGCGGTGAAGAGCCCGGGAACGCCGAGAACCGAATCAGGCCGGAACACCAGCGGATCGATGAAATCGTCATCAACACGGCGGTAGATGACATCGACTTTGCGCAGCCCGTGCGTGGTTCGCATGTAGACGTATCCGTTGTGAACCACCAGGTCATCACCCTGAACGAGATCGACACCCATCTCCCGGGCCAGAAACATGTGCTCGTAGAATGCTGAGTTGTAGATTCCGGGAGTCAGCACCGCGATGCATGGATCATCCTCATCGGCGGGTGACAGACTGGCGAGAGTCTGACGCAGCGTCTGCCCGTAGTGCTCAATCGGGCGAACTTTGTGCCGCCGGAACAGATTTCTGATGCTCGATTTCACCGCCTGCCGATTCGCCAGCATGTAGGACACGCCGGAGGGTACGCGAAGATTGTCCTCCAGCACCATGAACCCGTCATTGGTTCTGATGATATCGGTGCCGCAGATGGAGACATAAACGCCATGCAGCGGCTGCACACCGCGCATTTCCACACGGTATTGGGGGCAGCCGAGCGCCAGGTCAGTCGGAATGACGCTATCCGACAGAATCTTCCTGTCGCTGTAGATGTCGGCAAGAAACAGGTTGAGAGCTTTGAGACGCTGGCGAAGCCCCTGGTCAAGAATCTGCCAGTCGGCAGCTGAAAGAATGCGGGGCAGAAGGTCGATCGGAATGATTCTTTCCTGTGCGCCTTCATCTCCATACACTGCGAACGTTATGCCCTCGTGCAGAAAGAAGCGTTCTGCGCGTTCCTGCATGCTCTTGATCTCGTCGATGCTGACGCTGCTCAGCGCGTCGAACAGCTTCCGGCATGCGTCGCGCGGTGTGCCATCCGGGAGAAACATCTCATCGAAAAAGACCTCGTCCACAGGATAGTTGGAGAACAGGGATTCAGATTCGCAGCGTTTCAAGTCAGTTCCAGTCCGGGGGTGGCAAATTGAACAATTCAGGTTTATACAGCAAGAGCTGAATCCCATGAATTGAGTTTATGGAAAGGATGGCGGCAGGACAGGCGCGGAACTGCAGAACGGAGAGATTGATGCGCATCGTTTCTGATCCCAGCATTCAACCGAACGACTCGCGGGAATTGATTCAGCTTCGAACTGCCGCTGAACGGCAGATCGACTCCGCTGTATTGTGATTGGTCGGGGTGAGTGGATTTGAACCACCGGCCCCTGCCTCCCGAAGGCAGTGCTCTGCCAGGCTGAGCTACACCCCGAAATCCGCTCTGATCAGTAGTCGCGGCTGCAGACAAAGTCCACCAATTTGTGAAGTGCGTCTCGGTAGGGCGAGTCGGGAAGAAAATTGATGCTTTGGGCTGCGCGGCCGCCATATCGGCGAGCAAGGTGAATAGTATATTCAAGCGCACCGGATTTGGCAACAATTTCGCCGATCTGGTGCATCTCAGCATTGCCCGGCGCGCGGATGGCGGCGTCAATTGATTTTCGCTGCGCCTCACTCGAGTGCTGTCTGGCGTAGATCAGCGGCAGTGTCAGCTTCCCCTCCGCCAGATCATCGCCGATCGACTTTCCGATCTTCCTGGAATCCCCTGCATAGTCGAGGTAATCGTCAATCAGCTGAAACGCGATGCCGAGATTCGTTCCAAACTCCGCCATTCGAGCTTGAATTTCGTCTGACTGATCGGTGATGATCGCCCCCATCTGCGCGCCGGCGCTGAACAGCGCCGCAGTTTTTCTCTCGATGGTGTCGAAGTACTGCTCCTCTGTGGTGTCTGCCGCTTCCAGCTGCACCAGTTGCATGATCTCTCCTTCCGACACCCGGCGGACCGTTCGAGCCATGACCTCGAAGACTTCCATCCGCTTGATCTCCACCAGCAGCTCAAAGCTCCTCGAATAGAGGAAATCCCCCACCAGCACACTGGCGGGATTCCCCCAGACTGAATTCGCACTGGCTTTTCCGCGGCGCAGTTTCGAGTCATCGACAACATCGTCGTGCAGCAGGGTTGCGACATGTATGGTCTCAAGAATTGTTGCAAGGACGATGTGGCTGTTTCCGTCCTGGAATCCCAAGGCGCGGGCGCTCAGGATTACCGTAAGCGGTCTGAGTCTCTTTCCTCCGTACTGATGAAAGTGACGGCCGATCTCCTGAATCAGCGGAATGTCGGAGTCCAGCGCCCGGATGCTGAACGCTCTTGCGTTATCAAGGTCGTCCTGAATGACGGATCGAATTTCAGCCAGCAGGCTGTCTGGATTCTGTTTGGTGTGCGAGAGTTGACGCTTCACAATGGCATCGGTGTTCAAGAGCTTCTGTTGACGGCCGGTGGTGGTTTTCCAATCAGGTTGGAATTCGACGCTGGTAGGCTTCGATCAGAGTGCCTTTGTCCATGTACTCCAGCTCGCCGCCGAGCGGCAGGCCGCGAGCCAAGCGTGTCGCAGTGTGACCATGTTTGGCCAGCGCTTCTGACAGATATTCGGCAGTCGCGTCACCTTCGATCGTAATGTTGGTTGCGATGATGATTTCCTTGATCGGATTGCTCGACAGTGTCCGCAGCAGTTCGTCGACGCTCAGGTCTTCTGGTCCGATGCCTTCCAGCGGTGAGATTCGACCCATCAGCACGAAGTAGAGCCCGTTGTAGATCCCGGTGCTCTCAAATGAATGAAGATCCGCCGGGGTCTCGACAATGCAAAGCTTCGTGTCATCTCTGGACGGCGCCGAGCAAAGACTGCAGACGGGCGACTCGCTGAAGTTGTTGCATCGCGAGCAGTGCGTGACATTCTCAACCGCGAAATTCAGCGCGCTCGCGATTTCCGCCGCCGCTTTTCGATCCCGCGCGAGCAGCTGGAATGTATATCGCTGCGCAGTTTTCGGACCCACGCCTGACAGCCGGCGAAACGCTTTCGTCAGCTCTTCAACTGCCCGGGTGGCCGTCATTCAGAAACTTCGAAGCTGCAAGAATGAGCGTGTCACTTCAGGAAATCGAAACTTGGCAGACCTACGGCCAAGTCCTCAATCGCATCCTGGTTGATCTTGTCGACTTTTCGAACAGCATCATTGATTGCGCCGGCGATCAGGTCTTCCAGCACCTCCCGCTCATCCATCAGATGCTCACTGATACTGACACTCGACACATCGTGACGTCCGTTCATGGTGACCTTCACCATGCCAGCTCCAGCAGTGCCGACCACTTCCTGCCGCTCCAGCTTGGTGTGGGTCTGTTTCATCTGATCCTGAATTTTTGTTGCCTGCTTCAGGAAATTTTCAAGTTCATCATTCATTCGCGTTACTCACTGAAATTGTAGTGCCTGACTTCTCACTTGGCAGACGTACGGAATCAGCGTCAGGCGTGGCGTCAAATTCCTGTCGCAGGAGTTTCGGGATTTCCTCCTGCTTGATCTTCTCAATCGCTGCAGTCACTGCATCTTCATGCTCCCGAGCAGCCTGAGCCTCCAGCGTTGTGTTCTCTGCCGCACCCTGTCGAACGACCACCACAATATCCTGACCAGCATACTGTGCGAGAACCTTCTCGACGGCTTTCGGATTTTCCTTCCGCATGATGGATGCGGGCGCATCGGCAGATACAATCAATTCTATTTTATTTCCATCTCTGGAAGCAAACGACGCCTGCTTCGCGAAACTCCTGGCAGTGCCCGTCAGGCCGCCGGCGGTCCGCACGAATTCAAGCCAGTCCTCCGAGGTCTGAACTTCCTTGACCTGAACCGGCGCTTCAGCCGGCGCTGCAGGCGATGGCTTCGCTGACTGGGCGGCGGCGCTTGAAGCGAAGCTTCTGTCTTGTGCTCGGCTTGGCGGGGGTCCGAATTCCTTCGCGCTCAAAGGCTGTGAATCTGGATGGAAGGCAATCATCCGCAGCAGTATCATCTCAAAGCCGATCCGCGGCGTCGGCGCATGCTCAAGGTCGCGTTTTCCGAGCAGACTGATCTGATAATAAAGCTGAATCTCTTTCGCTGACAGCGAATCGCTGAGCTCCTTCAGCTGCTCGACATTGCCGGATCGGGATTCGACGATTTTCGGCGCGACTTTGTGCAATCCGAGATCATGCAGTTTCAGAAGCAGGTCATCCAGCGCGCTCTCGATATTGACAGACCGCTCAAACATCCGATCAACAATCTCAAGCAGTTCATCCGCATTCCGGTTCGCGACTGCGAGCAGAATGGACGAGATGAAATCGTGAGACAGCATGCCGAGCATCTCCCGCACAGCTTTCTCTTTCAGGTTGCCGTTAGTATAAGAAATGGCCTGATCGATGATGCTCAGCGCGTCGCGCATGCTTCCCTGCGCGAGCCGGGCGATGGCATGAACTGCCGCGGGCTCGAATTCCACGCCCTCATCCGGCAGAATCGTCTCAAGCTGGCTGCAGATCTCCTCGCTGTCCATGGCCCTGAGATTGAACTGAATGCAGCGCGAGAGCACGGTGACGGGAAGCTTCTGTGACTCCGTGGTTGCCATGAGGAACTTGACGTGATCGGGCGGCTCTTCCAAGGTCTTCAGGAACGCGTTGAAGCTGTGTCCCGACAGCATGTGAATCTCATCGAAGAGGTAAATCTTGTATCGGCCGGCGGTAGGCAGGTATGGAACGTTATCGAGCATCGCCCGGGTGTCTTCGACTTTGGTTTTTGACGCCGCATCAACCTCGATCAGATCGATGTAGCTGCCTTGATCCACCTCCACGCAGGCGTCGCACTGGCCGCAGGGCTTGGAGCTCACACCCTGCTCGCAGTTCAGGGCTTTTGCGAGAATTCTGGCAATGGATGTCTTTCCAACGCCGCGCGTGCCGGTGAAAAGATAAGCATGATGCAACCGCTCGTTGTCCAAAGAGTGAGACAGCGTCCGGACAACGTGGTCCTGGCCGACGACCTCCTCAAAGGTTTTCGGCCGCCACTTCCTGGCAAGTACGAGATAGCTCACTTGATGAACGCGCTGGAACTGTTATGTTTTGAATGAAAAGGGCGGCGGTTTCGATTCGCCAAAAAGCAATACCCGCATCAGCTGCTGCGGCTGCTTCCTTCCGGACCTGACCGGGTTCACAACCTATCGTCACTGCAGTCGCGAACCGTCCCCGCCATAACTCCGATCAATTGATCGCTGCTAGCAGAATACTATACCCGATAACTGCGCGTCGGGCTGTTGACAAAAGCCAATCAGCGCCCAAATTTTCGGATCGCCTGCGCCGCTTGCGCGAAGACTCAACTTCAGGCTCGTCTCGCAACCTTCAGCTGCGTTTGCGTGAGTTCAGCTATTTCTGACTTGAGCCGCTTGACGATGCCGGCGAGCTGTTCTTTCTCGAATTCCGAGAGCGGCTGAAGCGGCGCTCGGACACCGCCCGTGGGCAGTCCGGCCAGCTCGCATGTATATTTGACACTTTGGGTGAATTTTCCGCCATTTTCCAAGAATTGCAGAAACGGGAGCAGAGATCGCATGATCTGTCTTCCGGTGTCAAAATCGTTCTCATCAATGCAAGTTTGAAACAGCGCGAGATGCTCATCGGGCAATGCGGTGCCTGCGCCGCAGACCCAGCCGCCCGCACCCCAGGCGAAGAACTCAAGCGCCTGATCATCCGCGCCGCACAGCAGGTTCAATTGCGGGTAATCCAATACCAATTGATGCACTGCGCCGATATCGCCGCTTGATTCCTTTATCGCCTGAAAGTTCGGCCGTTTCACAATCTGGTCAAAAAACTCCGACTGCATGCAGGTTCCGGTTCGGCCCGGGTAGTTGTAGAGCAGGATGGGCAAATCGATCGCTCTGTCAATCGCCACCGCGTGCTCCACCAGCTCTGCCTGGGTGGGCACCGCATAGTAAGGCGAAGAAATCAGGATGCCGTCGCATCCTATATCTTTAGCAGTCAGTCCCATCTGGATGCAGTCTTCGGTTCGAATGCCGCCGACACCCGCGATCAGCGGCACTCGGCCGTTGAGCACATCTGCAGCCTTTCGAATCATCTGCACCCGTTCATCGGTGGTGTGCAGGTAGTACTCACCAGTCGTTCCACCGACAATGACCGCCTGCACGCCGGAGGCGACGAGGTGTTCCAGCAGTTCGCTGAAAGATTCAAAATCAATGGATAGATCGGGATGGTAAGGTGTGATGACGGGCGGAATGACGCCTTGGATGAATGTGTTCATTTGAGGAATCTCGAAATTTGGAATGACATTGGTTAACCTGCTATTATTTCAAATTGAACAGGCGTAGTCAATGCGAAATTCGAAAGAATTTCAAAGTTGGTTCTGTGTCGGCAGATCAGTTGCTCGCGAGCCGAAGCGCATTCGAGTCAATTCAATTGATTGCGTTTGCTTGTGCAGTTGAAAAAAAGCCGATTCGGATTGTAGGAAATCACTTCGGAATCTTCGCAGACAGCGGTCTCCAAATTCTGAATCCGAGTATATTGCTGTGCAAAGGTTCTTTCCAACAACTTGAGGTGAACAAATGCCGAGCAAATCCGTTGTGCGCGCAGCGGTCGACAATGACATCAAGAATGAGGCAGCTGAAGTTCTTGCTGAAGTAGGGCTGACTGTCTCCGATGCATTTCGATTGCTGCTGACGCACATCGCAATCGAGAAAACAATCGTGTTTCACCCGCTGATTCCCAATGCGGAAACTATCGCGGCTATGGAAGATGCCCGCGAAGGCAGGGTGGTGTGTTTTGACAGCATTGAAGATTTGTTCGCTGATTTGAACGCAGCTGATTGAGCCAACCACTTCGTTTTGGCGCGACTGCAAGCGGAATTCGAGAGATATGCCCCACCGAATCCGCCGAAAAGTGAGTTTCTCTTCCAAGCCATGCGTGTCATACAGTCTTGAACGGCATGAAGTGGAGGGATGCTGTATCAGAAAGTGCTTGCCATGACAGGGCGAAAAGAGCGGCGTTCTCATCCAAAAATTCCAGTTGAGGAATTTGGTAAAACTGAATGGAAAGAAGCCGGTCGGGTGACCCACTCGCGCGAAACTCAAACCACTATAGAGATTTAAGTTTTGCCGAACGGGCCACCGTCCCTATTTTCGGTGGCTCGGAGATGGGTTAGGTTGAACCTCAATAATAACAACACGCAACATCAATCATTTAGGGTCGCAGACGCTTTGATGTCTTAGCACCAGCTTTGCAAGATTTGCTGAAGCCGAGCCGATCCGTGATGTTGAAGTTCAATCGGTTTTTCACGATTTTTCGTAAGTCCAGCCCTCTTCTCGAAATCGTACTTTGCCGCTGATTGAATAGGACATGTTGCGTACCATATCAACTATCGAAATAAAGAGTCGAATTCGGCGCGCCTCCAAAACCAGTCTGAACAGTTGCCATTGCTATGCAAACTCCACGGCTGACATTCTTTGATGAATTCCAAACGATGTTCATCGAGACGGTGTAGAATTATAGAGTAAATCTGTCAATCTATGACAGAATAAAACGTATGCTCGTCAAGTAGAGCATTCAATTCGCGAGTGCGGTCTACAATGATGTTCAACAACCGATTCAGATTGAATCGTTCAGTATCGAAGTCCAGAATTCATGCAATAGTGTGGAGTGAATCAAATGGATAAAGAAGGCGACATTCTCAAAAGAGCGCAAGGTTGCATGCTCGGACAGCTGGCGGGAGATTCGCTGGGGAGCTTGGTCGAGTTTCGAGGGCCTGATTCGATTCTTAAGCAGTACCCGAAAGGCGTGCGAGATTTAGATGATGGCGGGACGTTCAACACAATCGCTGGACAGCCGACTGACGATTCGGAAATGGCCTTGTTGCTCGCGAGAATGTTGGTGAAACGCGGCGATTACGATGCTGACACCGCGTTTCAAGAGTATCGATATTGGATGAGTTCCGAGCCGTTCGACTGCGGCTTTACCATCAGCAGCGCCTTGTATGGGTCTCCAAACCGCGAAAGCCAGGCCAATGGCGCGATGATGCGGATCAGCCCGCTTGGAATTTTCGGAGCGAAGAAGCCTCTGGAGAAGGTGGCGGATTGGGCCATGCAGGATGCCGCATTGACGCACCCGAATCCGATCTGTCAGCAAGCCAATGCTCTTTTCGCAAAGGCTGTCGCCCATTCGATAGCGACGGGCTGTGAGCCAAATGAGCTGTACGAAGCGATCGTTGAATGGACGACTGAATTGGCAGTCGACTCTGCACTTGCAGATGTTGTCCTAAAAGCCGCCTCAGAGCCGCCGGCGGATTACACGAGGAATCAAGGCTGGGTATTGCTCGCATTTCAGAATGCGCTCTGGCAGCTGCTGCACGCGCCTGACTTGGAGACAGGTGTCGTCGATTCGGTGATGAGGGGCGGCGACACCGATACGAACGCGGCGATTTGCGGAGCGCTTCTGGGGGCTGTATACGGTTTGGATAGTGTGCCTGAGAGATGGGTTGACAAAGTTCTCAATTGCCGTCCGGAGAAAGGACGTTCCGGTGTGTTTCAGCCAAGACCGGAGTGCTTTTGGCCGGTGGACGCGCTGGAACTCGCGGAGAATCTGCTTCACTGATTCGGCACGCGATTCTGAAGCGACTGCGATTGAGAAGCTTTCGCATTTTGTTTTGAGGATGGACACCAATGGAAAGTCGAGAATCGGAATTCCAGATCGAATAGTGGGGTGAGCTGATTTTCTGAGATTCAAGAACACTATGGAAGGCGGATTGAACTGGAATCACAGCACCTTGTTCATTGGTGACAATCTCGACGTAATGCGAGGTATGAATTCCGGCCAAATTGACCTGATTTATCTCGACCCGCCCTTCAATTCCAATCACAACTATGCGGCGCCGACAGGTTCTGAGGCTGACGGTGCAGCCTTCAAAGATACTTGGACGCTTCAGGATATAGACGATGCCTGGCAAGGGCAGATCGCGGGCCGGCATGCTGCCTTGCTTGAGGTAATCGAAGCTGCGGGCCGAATTCACAGCGACAGTATGAAGTCGTATCTCCTTTACATGACGATACGATTATCCGAGATGAAACGGCTGCTGAAGCCGAAGGGTTCAATCTACCTTCACTGCGACCCAACCGCAGGTCACTACCTCAAACTGGCGATGGACGCCATATTCGGAGCAAGCCAGTATCAGACCTCAATAACTTGGAAGCGCACGTTCGCACATGGAGACAAGGTGTTTGGCAACATATCTGACTCCATTCTGTTCTATGGAGAGCCGTGCAAGCTCAAAAATGAGATTTATGTTCCTCTCGACTCGCAGTACATCAACAGACACTTCAAGAACGTTGATGCGAGAGGGCAGTATCAAGCAATCACACTGACAGGCGCCGGTGCATCCAAAGGAGAAAGCGGCCAGCCTTGGAAAAATATAGATCCAACACATTCGGACAGGCACTGGTCGCCTCCAAAAACTGGCAGGGTGGCTGAGTGGATAGAAGCACACTGCATCCCCAACTACAGAAGCATCAAGGGGGTTCATGCCCGCTTGGAGAAACTTGACCGCGCAGGATTGATATTCTGGCCGAAAAAGACGGATGGAACCCCAAGACTGAAACGCTACTTGATGGAAACGGATGGAAAAATTCCGTCGAACATTTGGACTGACATACCGCCATTGAGCCACCAGTCGCGTGAGCACACCAAATTTCCAACGCAGAAACCTTTGGCGCTGCTGAAACGAATCATTGAAGCATCGAGTGAAAAGGGTGATCTGGTTTTCGACCCGTTTTGCGGATGTGGAACAGTGTGTGTTGCCGCTGAAAAACTTGAGCGGAAGTGGGCAGGATGTGATATTTCACCGATGGCGGGACAATTGATGCAAAAACGGATATCGAAAGAACTGGGCCTGACTTTCACCGGCCAGGTGACCAGTCAGGTTCCAATTCGTACTGAATGCGATTGGAATCAATAGGCGGCAAAGCAACGATGCTGCATTCGGCAATTTTTCGATCGTTGTCCGAGACAAGATTTGCTATGGAGCGGCAAGAATCGCAATTTGTCCATCGACCGCACAGCCGATCAAGAATAATTTCTTGAAACAGGGGGGATCTACTTTTTCGAAGAGCCGGTCAACCAGATCATACCCATCGCGATTCAAGAATATCAATTGACTTGATGGCGTTTGTTGCCGGAAGGCCGAGTGTGCTTGTGGCGAGCACGCGTTGTAGTTTAAAATGTTCGCAGCCCGAAATATGCATTTGGTCTTGCCCGTTGCTGGAAAGCCACTCGCATATCTTGTTGGTTGCAGAGGGATTTGCATTTGCTTTCAGTCCCCAGTTATCGATTGAGGGATCAAACGACAACGCTATCGATTCAGTGTATGTAGATTTGCTGCCTTTCCAGGCAGGAGTGAAAGGATTCATCGTTGCCGATTGTTCATCGTCTGCCAGATCAGCCCGCGATCTGTTTTTGATAGCGCATTGATCAGGTTCCATGAACTCCGCAATTCAATCCGACAGTCCCCGTCACACGAATGGACGACCGGCAATTCCAACCTGAGTTCTTTGCGATGATTCACTCTGCATTGCTCATTCATAAGACAAACAGCCTGTTTCTGCGAAAGGCGCTGTTGCGATAGACATTGAGGTCAAAACAATATGACGAAACCAGCCAATCAAAAACCGCTTCACCCCAATCGGATGATTCTTGGCAGTGAAGTTCTTCGGGGCCTGACCTCAGAGCGCGAATTCGCATTGGAGGCTGAACGGGCTCGCCGCTTCACCACAATCGCCGCGGCCCGCGCCGGAATTCCCAAGAACAGCCCGATGCTCAGATCGATGCTGCAGTCGTCAGAGTCCGAAGAAGATGTGAGTTCGCCGGACGACTTCAAATTTGAGACGATTGAAGTCCATCACTCAACCAAACGCGACGGAATCGCCTCACTGATTGAACCGCTGGACCCTGGGGAGTTTTTCACGCGGCAGCACAAGTGCCGCACACACATGCTGTTCCGCGGCCCGTCCGGGCGATTCTCCCATCTGATCGGCTGGGATGATCTGGCTGATCTGCTGCGAACCGGAAACCTGCAGCAGGGACAGCTTAACGTCACCATGGCTGATCAGACTGTGCGGAACACGGACTATCTGCGCAGTTTTCAGCCCGCCAGCGGCAAGTTCAAGTATGGAAACCAGCAGCTGCGAAAGATCAACGAGCAGGGTCTCAACTTTCTGCTGCGCAACGGCGCGAGCTTGATCATCAACGGCATCGGCGATGTTCATGGAAAACTGAATCGATTCTTCTCATCGGTGGCGAACGACCTTGGCACCTTCACGAACGCGAATCTTTATGTGTCCTGGCGCGATGTTCAGGCATTTCCCACGCACTGGGACGATCACGATGTCTACATCATGCAGATTGAAGGCAGCAAGATTTGGAACCTTTACGGAGCAAAGCGAAAGTCCCCGCTGTCCAAGGATGCGGAGCCGAATGTGACCCCTCCTACTGAGAAGCTTTGGACCGGCCGGCTGGAAAGCGGCGATGTGCTGTACATACCCCGAGGCTGCTGGCACGATGCCATTGTGCCCGAAGACTGCGCAGGTCAGGGCAGCATGCATGTCACGCTTTCATTCAAGGAGTTTCATGTGCTGGACATCATCGACTGGGTGCAGTATGAAATCATCAAGAACTGGGACCATACGCGAATTTATGTTCCTCGAAATGCTGAATCCGGCTTGGCTGAGGGGTACTTCCGCGAGCTGCGGCAGGCAATTCTGGAGGTGCTTGACAATGAGCCCGAGCGAGCGTTCGATGACTACCTTCGCACCCGCTGGTGCGAAGAACCGAATATACAGATTGGACGGTGGATCGAACCGTGGGTTGACCCGCGATGGAGCGATTATCGACTGACACTGCGCGGGTTGCCGCAAGCGCGCATCGAAACGAACACAGAGGAAGGCACGTTCACACTCGCGGCCAACACCCGCTTGATTACGTTCGATCTGCGATGTCTGGACATCATTCAGCACCTTTTCGACAATGGGGGCGGAAGCGTGGGAGAGCTGAGAGAGTTTGACCTGGAAAAATTTGATGCGCAATTTGTGGAGCAGTTTCTGATTCATCTGGTGAAGCAGGATGTCGTTTTCGCCGAATTGCCGAACTCCGATTGACAGTTTTGTTTGCCGCGGTCCCAAATCGAATCTCAGATTTTCTCTCTTTCTCTGAACCGCAGTGTTCGCAGCCGTCTCCTGTCTTCGCTTTGCGGCGACATTCCCGCAGATAGAGACGCCTCGAATTTCATTTTGACGATTGCATCTCACTGCGATATATTAGGAGCATGATCGGAAAGCGACTGCATGAAGTGCTCGAAACCGATTCCCTCAATAGACTGGACATCAAAACACAGGAGAAGTGAAAATGACGCCAGAGAAAAAATACTTGAACCAAATCTTGAGCAAGGCTTCTGAAGACGATGCGTTTCGCGCGAGTCTGATGAATGATCCCGCATCCGCAATATCAACGGAGCTGGGGGTCGAAGTTCCTGAGGATTTGACGGTGCGAGTTCATCAGGACAGCCAATCCGAAGTGAATCTGGTACTGCCGCCCAAGCAGCAGCTGTCCGGTGAAGAGCTGGGCGGCATCGCCGGCGGTGGAGACTATCCCTTTCAAATGGATTGGTAGGGGCAGGCAAAACAAATTGAAAGTTTGCCGGATTCCAGTCCGCCAAGTCGATCCGGCATTCTGAAGGCTCGGAAACTGGACAATTCTGTTCGGTTTTCGAGTTCTCAATTTGAAGCAAGCTGCCTGTGCAGACTTGCTGCATCACAGATACTCAACTGGAGCCTGTAGCCGAGTGCGCAGGGATGGTTTCAGTCGAGTGATGGAGTTGCCATTGAAGACCTGAAGCGAGCGCTTGAGGCGGGGAATCGGTTTTCCGCATCGAGACAGCTGAACTTCATCTTCGCGAATCTGACTGTTCGACTGTACACGAAGTGTCTCTCGCCATGTCATGCATGCGAAAAATCGATGAATTCGCGCACCGCCCGCAAATCGAGCTGACGGCATCCAAGTGAAGCGCATTCAGATTGCCCAGGCCATTGATCGCGGGCTGGACCGGCTTGACCAGCTGGTTTCTGCCGAAGGAGTCTGGCTCTGTCATCTTTCCAGACTCGATGACCTCAGTCAAAGCAGAATTGAAGAGAACGCCTTTGTCTCAGCGCTCGGCTCCTTCTCACTCAGGCAAATCAGCGATGCGCGGGCGGCAGCAATCGACAGGCGGTCGCTGAGCTACGTGCTGCGAACCATGCTGCCGAAGGGGCTGTGGCGATACTGGGACGAGCTTCCTCCGGATTCAGATATCACCTCCCTCTGCCAGGCCGCGCTCGGCCCGCATCCGCAGCTGGTGTTTTTCGCCAGCTGGTGCAAGCCGACGCTGCTCCAGCACCGCAGCGCCGAAGGATTGTTCCATGTGTGGCTCTACAACGGTGAGTTCAACGATACCGATGCGGTCGTCAACGCCAATGTGACTGCCTATCTGGGCGATATTGAGGAAACTCGCGCGGCGCATGACTGGCTGTGTCGCATAGTCTGCGAGGGCAAAGAGCGGGAGGAGATTCACTATTACTGGGACAGCATCGATCTTTTCAGCGCGATGGCTCGCGCGCATCTTCGCTACCCAACGCTCTACGCAGAAATTCTTCCCGTAATTGTCGAGCGCATTCAAGGATGCAGGAAAGCTGATGGCTCCTACGGAGACGGACTGCGCACAGCAATGGCGGTTTCCACTCTGCATCAGCTCGGTGCGCCGCTGAGTTCTGATCAGGCTGACACCACTGCCCGGCATCTGCTCTCTCTGCAGCAGGAAAATGGCGGCTGGCCGGCTTCGCCTCACTTCTCAGGACCCGGATGGCCGAGACCGAGAATGTTTCTGGTGACCTCACCCGCTCTGGAGATCGCCTGCTGCCTTGAGGCGCTGACGCATCTGTCAGAACAGCTGTCTGAGTGATAGGATTCGTTTGCTAGACATCAACGAACCCAAAGCCCATGTAGGCTTTGGCGGAAATTTTTCCATCAGACTCCATAACGAACTTCAGGTGCGCGACACCGCCTCTGGCAACCATTGAACCGGACTTGCCGTAGTGCCGGCATGGCGAGATGGACTGACTCAGCGCGGCGGCCTTTTCTGGCAGGCACCAGCCGAGTTCTGTAAAGCTCCTGAAGGCATCGCTGTATTTTGAGCTCATCACGGACAGCCAATGCCCCAGCTTGCATTCGATGCCAACTTTGGGGCCGAACCGTCCGTCGGCTATATCCAGGTGAAACAGACACCTGCCTTCCAGAAAGCCTCCCAGGGAAACCTTCTCACACATTTCCTTTATTTCCTTCGGCAGGGTGCCGGGCCAGCCGATCAGACCGAGAAAAGATTCCAATTTCGTCAATTCCAGTACGATTGCCAGACGCATGCCGGCCAGCTCCCGATTGAGCATGAATCCCAGAAATGCCAGCCATCCCCCTTCAGGGAAGTTTTCACTCAACATCCTCAGCAGCTTGAGATCAGCTGAATTGAGGGGCTGACCAACCGTCTCCGCCCCCGCGCAGACATAGCGCTCAAGATCGGTGACATCGCCGGGCCACATGTTGGCGAAAAAGAATCCGCATTCATCCGGGTGTTTGCCCGGTTCAATGAAATCGAATTCAAGCACCAGGTCCCGAGTCACGGACAAAGGCGATTCTTCACGGACAATCTCTTTCAGCGCCGCCGCGGGATTCAGCATCGTGCCTGACTTGATGATCCAGCTGGCGAACCTTGAATCGGGTGAAGCCCGAAGGGCCATGTCCGCCCCCGGATACGGGTCTGACAGACGAATCTCAAATCCCACCCAGCCATCTGATGCGAATCCCGGCAGATGACCGACACGCTGGTAGATCGCTTTCCACTGGGTCTTGCCGATCAGCTGCGGCGCGACCAGCGGGCGAATGATGTCCAATCCATCCGCTAGACTGTCGAATTCATAGTTAGAGGGCTTGATCGGCATAAGCGCACCGGAGAGATTTTTGTTGAGTCTGAAGATCTTCCCTGTCGAAGCCGACTGCCGCGAGGCGGCATTCGACTGTACTTCTGTAACTTCGCATCCTTGCTGAATAGGCTTCGGGCTGGATAGTTGCGACTGTCCCGATCAACTGCAAAAGTCCATTTGCGGACGATCGAATCGGATTTGATTATATCGCTGACAATGCCCGCTGCGGCGCGCTGTAATGGATTTCACTGGGTAAGCTGTCGCTCAGTGTCTGTGAGATCGAGAACGGAATACGCTGCCAGTCCATGTAATCTGTCCTTCGATGCCGTTCGGCAGAAACTGCATCGGCTGACTGCCTCTCATTGACCGGTTCCTTTGACCCAGTCAAAACGCCAGTTCGCGTGCCCGGGAGAGCTTCCGCGCAGCTCCGCGGTCCTGGTGTCAGACCATCTGCCGGCGAACCAGGTCTCGGAACAGCCCTTTCTGTTCAGTCAGCTCATCAAAGCTGCCCTGCTGGGCAATCTTTCCGCCTTGAAGCACATAAATTCGATCCGCCTCCCGCAGGGTGGAGAGCCGGTGTGCGATAACGATTCGCGTTGAAGTCATGATGCCCAGATTCTCCATCACGACGGCCTGACTGTCATTGCCTAGCGCGTTCGTCGCCTCGTCAAGCAGGACGATGCGCGGATTCCGCAGCACCGCGCGCGCGATGCGAACCCGCTGGCTCTCACCGCCTGACAGCGAGCCGGCGCCGACAAAAGTGAATGGACCCATGGGCATTGCGGCGACTGTGTCGGCAATATCCGCCAGTTCCATCGCCTTGCTCACATCCTTGTCTGTGATGTTGCGGTCGTCCCCCACGATGTTGTCCCACAAATCCTGTGGAAAGAGCCGCGCATCCTGCGGCACGACGCCGATCTGACGGCGCAGCTGCCGCAGATTCAGAAACTGAATATCGCGGTCGTCGTATTTCACAGTGCCGGTGTCCGGCTGATCCAATCCAAGCAGCAGCCGGAAGATTGTGCTCTTGCCAGCTCCCGACTCACCGGCGATGGCGACGAACTCACCGGGACGAAACTCCATGGAGACATCGTCCAGAATCAGCGGGCCGTCTTCGTAGTATCGAAACGAGACATGGTCCAGACTCACCGCGCCGCCCAGCTCGCCGACTGGATTTCCCTGCACCACCACTTCCGGCTTCTCCTTGAGAAAGGGCTCCAGCAGGTCCAAACTTGGCTTTACTGTGGACACCTGGCTGAACACAGCCGATAGACGGCCATAGTTGGCCATGAAGGCATGGAACAGCAGATACACGACAATGAATCCGCCGGCAGACACCGCCCCGTCGCCCGCAACTGGAACCGCGGCCATCAGAATGACACCGGGCATCACGCCGAATGCTGTCTGCCAGGTCATGAGCACTGTCGATACATTGCCGACTCGGATCTCCGCCTTCTTCTGGGCGAGATAGTCGCGCGCCCAGATTGCATAAGCTGAACCTTCAGCATTGCCGATGCGAAAGCGGGGTATGCCCCTGACAAACTGCAGCAGCAGTCCAGCCAAGGTCCGCTGGCTGGCGAAAACCTGCGTCTGCGGCTTGATCTGGCACATGCCGATGATCAGGATGATGACAACGCCACCGCCGGCGAATGCGCCGACAGGGAACGCAGAATCGTCCTGATAGATGAAAATGAAGGCGAAAATAGGCAGTATGAACAGCACGGAAATCACAGCGGTGATGACTGTTCCCAGCACGTTGTCGCGCAGAACCCCGAAAATCAAGCCGCGCATGCTGATGTCACCTGACGGATAGTGCTGAAGAAAATCAAGCGGCAGTCTGAACAGCCGGTCCCAGAAAGCCGCTTCCATGCGCGTGACAACGCGCCCTTCCAATCGCATCCGCGCAGTTCCCTGATAGAGGTGCAGCAGAGCCTCCAGCACTGCAACTGCAATCAGCGCGCCAGTCGCCACCCACAGCAATGAAAAATCTTTGCCAGGCACTGCCTGATCAAGCAGAATGCCGGCGATGACAGCGGGTGCGATCGCCGCCAGACCGATCAGCAGACCAGCGGCAAGAAAGCTGGAAATCTCTCCGGAAACGCGGCGCATTCCGGTGCGCAGCAGTTCCCCGAAGTTTGTGGTTCCGGTGGGAAGCGGCGGGCAGAATGTCCATGCAATCGGCTCCAGCGTTGCCGCGTAGTCGGCGGTGACCCTGGTCTTCTTGTTCGTATTCGAATCCACAGCCACGAACCGGCCTGTGCGTCCGGGCACCAGTGTGATGGGACGGCCATCGTCCTTGTTGAACGCCAGAAACGGAGTGCCTGCCTCGATCCACCAGCGCTCCTCGATCTCAATATTGACCGCCCGGGCGCGTATGCCGGACAGATCTGCGATGGTTTCGATGATCTGGACGCGGCTCAGATTCTCCACGCTGGCTGGAAACTTGAACTGAACTTTCTCAAAGCGGCCAATCTGACCAATCGCTGCGAACAGACTGTCAGAGTCCGTGTCGTAAACGGCTTCCTTCTGAAACCCCAGCAGATTGAAGAGTCTTTTTCGGGCATTGATCTCGTCGCTTCGGCGGCTGTCAAGCTGCGCTCGGTCCAGGTTGACAAGATCGACAATGGCTAGGCTGCGGTTCAATATCTCAAGCGACAGGGCGATTTCATGAAAAGACGGCAGGGAGGACAGCAACTGCCCTTCCCGCGCCAGGGTTTCAGAGGACTTGCCGGCAATCTCAGTTTCGCCGGTCAGGCTCAGCCAGGTGATCGGCGTGATCGGCACCCGATCTGCCGCCGCGTCGAGACCGACCAGACCCATATAGAAACCCGCCCGCGCGGGCAGCTCTGAAATCCAAACCACACCGCGCCGCGAGGCGACCGAGCCCTGATGCTTCACCGTCTCTCCGGCAGCGAGCACGAAGTCGGGTCGCCGCACTGGCTTCTCGTCGCGTGCCAGCATCTCAGCCAGATCAGACAGCCAGTGATCAACCTGCGCCGCCAGGTCCTCGGCATCAAGCGCAATCAGTTCATCGCTGTTCAGCTCGCGCAGTCTCGTGCCTGGCATCCCCTTGGCCACCAGGCTGAACTCTCGCATTGCGTCCGCCTTCGGCGGCACACCGAACAGCAGGCGGCCTTCCTGAGCATGCAGGACATGCTGCGGCGCGGAGCTCTCGACACCATCGGATTTTTCAAGGAGAAAGACATCCACCGAGCCCTGCTCAACATACCAGGCCAGGTGCGGGTCATCAAGCGCCAGCGGCAGATTCCCTGCGCAGGTCACCGCCTCTCCCCGCGCGGAGAGGTCTGACAGTGAATATTGATTCTGCTGATTCATGATTCTAGCCTGCGTGTATCAGACGGTAGTACAGACCTTCCTGATCCTTCATCAGATCATCATGGATGCCGCGCTGGACGACCTGACCCTTGTTCAGCACCACGATCTCGTCGCTGTCACGGATGGTGCTCAGCCTGTGAGCGACGATCAGACAGGTGCAGCCGCGTTTTCGCATGGCAATGTCAATATTCTCCTCGGTGGCTGAATCCAGCGCGCTGGTCGCTTCATCCAGCACCATAACTGTAGGATTGGTCACCAGAGCGCGTGCGATCTCCAGCCGCTGGCGCTGACCGCCGCTGAAATTCTTGCCGCCTTCCTCCACTCGGGAGTCATAGCCGCCGGGGCGCCGGATAATCTCCTCATGAATCTGCGCATCCGTCGCCGCGCGGAAAACATCTTCTTCCGGAATGACCGGACTCCACAGCGTTACGTTCTCTCGAACCGAGCCGCTGAACAGCACGACGCCTTGATCCACCATGGACAGAGAGCGCGGGAAAATCTCAAACGGAATCTCGTCTCTCGGCCGTCCGTCGAAGTAAATCTCGCCGGACCAAGGCTGATACAGCCCCGAAACCAGGTAGGCCAGCGTCGACTTCCCGGAGCCGCTGGGCCCGACTATGGCGACTCGCTGCCCGGGGTTGATTGTCAGATTGAAGTTCTCGATCAGTGGCGGCGCGCCGGCATCGTAGCCGAATGTGATATCGCGAAGTTCAATTCTGCCGGTCAGCTGCAGTCGGCCATCCAGCGTAGCGGTGCCGCGGGATTCATCGGATTCAGCGCCATCCTTGTATCTGGAGAACATCGGATCCTCATGACCCTTGATGACATCATCCAATCGATTCAGGTTGGCTTCGAGTTCCTGAACGTGGTCCGCGAATTCGGCGAATTTCGATACGGGCAGCATGAAAAGACCCGAAATGATCAGAAAAGCCAGCAGCGCGCCCGGTGTGAAGTCGCCGTCCAATATCTGGAATGCGCCGTAGCTCAGAATCGCCGCGGTGCTCAAGCCGACAAACAGAGCGGACAGCGCGCCGTTGAGATGGGAGTATTCAACAAACTGCTGTCTTGTGGAGACCTCCCGCGCCTGATCCGCGCTCCAGCGGCTGAAGGCGGTGTCTTCCGCACCTGCGCTGCGAAGCAGTTCCAGCTGCTCCAGCATCGAGGTGCCGGTGCCGGCCAGTTTGCCCTTCTCGCTTCGCCACACATGGGAGTAGTCATTGCGCCACTTCATCACCATGCGCAGCAGGAAGTAGTTGATCGCGGCCAGCGCCAGGACTATCAGCGCCAGAATCGGCTCCAGAATCAGCAATGCTGTGAAGAAAATGACACTCATCGCGATCTCAAGCGACACAGTGACCAGAAAGTCCACCAGTGACCGGACAACGTCGTCGATCGAGCGCAGCCTGGATACCAGATCGCCTTCCACCCGATAGCGGAAATAACTCATCGACAGTCGCAGGAAATGAGAGATGATCCGATTGGACGCGGACACCGACAGTCGAATCGACAGTCGCTGGAGCCACTTCGCCTTCAGCCATCCGACTCCGAGCGAAAGCCCCACCGATGACAGCAGCACCGCGATCAGCGTTTCGCGCCAGGGCATCTCATTGATCAGCACCTGATCCACGAAAATCCCGAGAACCCCGCCTGGGATCATCGTCAGGATGGCAAGAGCCAGAGAGCAGATCAGCACGAGCGTCAGCTCCAGCCGACTGCTTTCGAACCAGTCCTCCAGATAGGGTCTCAGGCTCCGTCGCTTTCCACCGGGCTCAAATTCAGAGCCGCGCTGCACCTGCAGTGCGATATTCGCGAAGCCGGCGTAGAATTCTGCCGCGCTGAGCTTGCGGCGGCCGATGCCCGGGTCGTTCAGATAGTAATAGCCGTCCTTCCAGCCTTCCAGAACGACGAAATGCCGATGCTCCCAGAACACGATGATCGGAAGTTTCAGGCTCTTTATCTGTCCGCCGGTCAGCCAGTATCCGGTGAGGTCCAACCCATACTTTTCAGCGGCGCGCGCCAGCGCGCCGGCATTCGAACCGTCGCGGCTCACCTCGCAGGTCTCGCGAAGCTCGGAAAACGATGGCCAGCGGCCGAAATAGCCGAGCACGCTGCCCAGGCAGGCGGCGCCGCACTCAGTGGCGTGCGTCTGCAGCACCAGCGGAGTTGTTATCCGCTTGCCTTTGGACTTTTTTCGTTTAGGCGCCTTCCGCTTACCTAATTTCACTGTACTCTAGCAACCCCTCTTCGAATCAGCGCTGACTGCATGAACGCTCAATTTGCAGTCAAGCCCGCTGGTGTTTGACAGAAATACCAATAGAAAGCCATTGATTCAAATGCAGCAATGATGTAAAGGTGGATAATGAAAACTGAAGAATGATCTGATCTGGCTGTTCATCCGCCGGAACAGTCCTCTGAGTGCCGAACCGTTTCTTACTGACATATTCCCCGGAACCTTCACATGCACAAAATCGAATCGACCTACCCGGAGCTGGGCAAACTCAATATATCTGAAATCGTCATCAATCCCAAGTCGCGTGATGACATTCCGGCATTGCTGCGCGGTTTGCGGCACCTGTATCTGAACGAGCCGCTGTGTGTCGAGATGTTCGCGCTGCTTGAGGCGGAGCTGAATTCCAGGCAGCCTCCCGATTCCCGCCATCCAGCCTTGGAGCTTTGGCGCATGCTGGTGCTGGCCGCTCTCAAGCAGGGACTGGACTGCGACTGCGGTTTTGTCACAGAGCTGGCCAATCAGCATCGCGTTGTGATTCAGATGCTGGGAATCGAAGCGATGGACTGCTATGAGTGGGAGACTGTTGCCAATCTCGTCAGTCAGGTCAGTCCGCAGCTTCTGGTTGGAACGTATCGGCTGCTGGCTCGGTCCGGACATGAGGTGGTCAGAAAAAAAGCCTGGCGGCTCATTGCGCGGGTGGGCTGATCCGAGTTTCGCCGCAGCTGAAGCGGAACATTCGGACTGTATCGGCTGACCGAAGAATGCGGTGCGCGTAAGTACGGCACTGGCCGGACAGGAAAAAAATGAAGGGATTTGCTTGAATGAATCAGCGCCGGGCAACTTCATTTTCCTTGGAATCAGATGCGACTGATTCTGAGTCAGACAGCTCGCCCTATAACTTAGACTCGGCATAGCTTCGCTTAAATTTCTACGTCAGTCCAGTTGCTTGATTTCACGAACAGATCTCCGTTCCATTCAGGGTTGCTATGTGGGTCTGAAGGCCAGCAGACTGGCAATTGTATGCCTGCCCAGTGAGATGCTGACGATGCACGGGCTGCCTTCAGCTGCGGCTTTGATCTCCGCTTCCGGCGGCGCAATTGCGATATCGATCCGACGGGCGCCAGTGCCCGGCCATGGCAGCTGTATTGCCAGAGAGTCGTTCAATGGAACATCGGCAGGCGGCGCGACTTCACCCTGCAGCTTGCGCGGCTGGCTGTCCGCCGAGGTGAACTCAACGGATGCTTGAGTGCCGGATTCGATTGCCCGTGCGAGCACCGGTGTCGCCAGCAGCGATACCTGCCACTCGTAGTCGGGTGCCGGGCGATAGAGAACGCCATCGAAAGAAACGGTTCTTTCGACACTCCCCGCCACCAGCCAGATGACAATGGCCAGCATGAATACGAGCAGACAGGCCAGAATCACACGCTCACTCGGCGCGGCAACAATCAATAGCTTGTCGATCTCGCGAGTCTTGTGTCTACGTGCGGCTTCAGTTTTTGACAGCTGATCAAACATAGTTTCGCTCACATCAAATTCAGTTGATTGACAATGATCCGCGGTGCGGCAAAGATACAGCTTCTATCCGAAAGACATCTGCCGCGACGGATTCGACGCGTCACTCGTTCAGAAACCAATTCTTTTGCCAGTAAGGAAAGAACCTCAATCAGCGATTGTTCATCATCAGCTCAATCGAAATCTGATACCGGCCAGTCGTTTCACGCCTTCTGATTGCCGAGGCTTTGCCGAAAACAACGGACTTGGTGACACCGTCTGCTTCGCAAGCTGAAACGAATTCCAGTCTCTGCAAACCCTTTGCTTCAGAATCCAGAACGGCCCTTATCCTCCTACTTTTCTTATTGTGCAGGCTCCCTTAGATGATTGTTATGACAGTCCCAGAAAATCTCCAGACTGATTGTTACTGAAATTATCTGCAAAAAATCGAAATTTAGCAAGTGATTATTGGATAAATTTGCAATGAATTCGCGCGCCATCCCGCCATTCAGATTCCAAGCGGGCAAGTGTTGCTGCGGTTCTTGATTCTGCGCGAGCATCGATGTTTGCAATCGACATCTCGCTCGATTGATTCGCCGATGTCGATTCATCGAAGACTGGCGAGGCCAGCACGGCAGTCTTTGGGGTTGCCTGTATCCACTTTTGATTCCGTCTGTCTCGCGTTTGCGGCAAAGCGCCTCAAGCGAATCATTTGCAGGGCTGAACCGCAACTGCTGCCGCCTCTGGAGCGCATTCTGCCAGGCTTCATCCAAGTCCGTCTGCAAGAATTCAAATCGAGAAGATACCGCGCGCATGCCATTCTGTATAATGAGCGGTGCAGATGACGCATTACATGATTTAACGCAGCTCTGCTGAATGCCTCTCTGGTAATCACAACACAGGTGAAGTGAAGATGAAGAATGCCAGATTCCTCCCAGTGAACTCACATCGGTTTCTTGCAGGCAGGCGATTTCTGTTCGCAGCATCGCACCGGTCATCTGGATTTGAATTGCGTTGCTGCAGTTTTTTCCGGTGTGCCAGTGTATTGCCAGTCGCTCGCGGCGTGTCAGGCTGAGGAGCAGTATCTTTCGGGATTTTCGTACTGCACAAAGTTGTGCGCGAACCGACAGAAGCCAGTCATTCAGCATTCATCCGCGTTCAAGTCGGGCACACAGTGCATTGGGCAATCAACAGTTTCAAATAAGTTCACCTGAGCAAGCACAGCAATTATGGACAGTCCGCATCACTCCTCCCAGATTTCATCTGAAGCGGCGAATGCGATCGATCGCGGCCTCGACCGCCTGAATCAGCTGGTGTCGGACGACGGCAGGTGGTATTGCTATCGTTACGTTGTCGAGAGTCCGGACAAATGGAGGGAGGAGCAGAATCCATTTGTCGGTGCGCTCGGCACAATTTACATCAGTCACCTGGACGATGCGCGCGTGAAATCGATTGTCAGACGAACCCTTCGGCGCACTCTCGAGGTGATGGAGCCGCACTGCCTGTGGCGGTATTGGGATTTTCTTCCCCCCGATGCGGACAGCACGTCCGTCTGCAATGTCGCATTGGGCCCCCATCCGGTACTGTTCGGCGGATGGTATGAACAGCATCTGCTCAAGAACCGCGATGATCAGGGGCGCTTTCAGGTGTGGCTTCGCCCCGGCCAGCCGAATGACGCAGATGCAATTGTCAATGCCAACGTAACCGCATGCCTGGGTGACAACGAAGGCACGCGTGCCGCACAGAGTTGGCTGATTCAGATTATTCGGGATGGGGTGGAACGCGAGGAGATCCATTACTACTGGGACAGCATGGATCTGTTCTATGCTGTGGCGCGGGCTCATCTCCTGCATCCATCGCTTTACACCGAGATTCTGCCTGTGATCATCGATCGAATTCGCAGGCGCCGCAATGAAGACGGCTCCTATGGGGACGGACTTCGGACCGCACTGGCCGTTACGACGCTTCACATGCTCGGAAAGCCGTTGAGCGGAACTGAAGCTGAGGCGACTGCCCGCAATCTGATCTCACTGCAGCAAGCCGATGGTGAGTGGCCGGCATCGAGACTGTCATCCGGACCCGAGTGGCCCGCTCCGCGGATGTATGCGTTTCTTTCACCGGCGTTTGAAGCGGCTGCCTGTGTTGTGGCTTTGGATCATCTTCGCGAGCAATAGCGCTCTTCGGCTCGAATGCGTGCAACCGAGAAAAAACAGTCTTGCAGTCTGATGACGCCCGGCAGCAAGGGCTGTCGATTCTGCGGAATATCGAATCCAATGAATTTGAGAAGCCAACGCCCGGAATGCGGCAGTTTCAGCTTTGGGTGGCCTGTGCTTGAATTCCGGCATGCATTGCGCTATGAAATAAGTGTCGGGTAGCGCTGAATTGGGAATGCCAACTGATGAACGTTATGGACAGATAGGAGTTATGGAAAGCTACCGGGTATACAAAAACGTATTGCTGCCGTCCGAGGTCGATGCCATTGTGAAAGCCTGCAAAGCTGAGGACGGATGGATAGAAGGAGGGGTCACCCAGCCCAATCATCTGTACGCATCAAGAGTGCGCAAAAAGGTGAGGAGCTGCAGATTGAAGACTCTCCCCGAAGAGATCAACGAGCCCATTTGTCTTCGTCTGAGCAGTCTGGTGAAGGATGTGTGGACTGAATTCAGTTTCGATGGCCAAGCCTCCGATGAATTCGGACTGCAGAACCGCGGGGCTTTTGTGATGATGAAGTACCGCGCGGGCGATCACTTCGTCTGGCACTCTGACCGTCCCAAGGGCGAAACCGGCATCACCAACTTCATCTCAAAAAGAAGGCGCGTCTCGGTCACAATCATCGTCCAGGATTGCGAGTCAGGAGGCGAGCTGCAGTTCAAGAATCCTGAAGAGGAGACCGTGAGGCTTTCCAGCCGCGACTGCGTGCTGTTTCCTTCTGAAGTCATTCATCGAGTCAAGCCCATAGAGCAGGGCGAGAGAATCTCACTGGTAGGGTGGTATGGACTGCTTTCTGACGCCAAGCCGGAATCTGGCTCCAAATAAAGATGCACGACCGGTGACACACTGACAAATTGATTATCGAGGACATGGATGGCGAGAGAGCGGTCTGATTGATTGACCTTTTGTGCGCTCCATGTTTCTCAATCTTCTGAAGAAATCAACTGAATCTAGTTCGAATGCCAGCGCCAGCCATTTGCCGGACTCTCGATTCGAGTCAGGGGCGTCTGCGTCTGCCTTGAATCATTTCAAGGCACGCTGTGTTGAATTCACTGAATTGAAAATCTAACTGATGCGCATTATGGAAATCTAAGAGTTATGGAAAGCTACCGGGTATACAAAAATGTCTTGCTGCCCTCCGAGATCAATGCAATTGTGGAAGCAAGCAAAGTTGAGGACGGATGGGTGGAAGGCGGGGTCAATCAGCCCAATCATCTGTACGCATCCAGTTTGAGCAAAGAAGTGAGGAGCTGCAAAGTGAAAACTCTTCCTGAACAGCTCAACGAACCGATCCGTCTCCGTCTGAACGGTCTGGTGCAGGAGGTGTGGACTGAATTCAGTTTCGATGGCCAAGCCTCCGATGAGTTCAAACTGCAGAACCGCGAGGCTTTTGTGATGATGAAGTACCACGCGGGCGATCACTTCGTCTGGCACACCGACCGTCCCAAGGGCGAAGCCGGCATCTCAAACTTCATCTCAAAAAGAAGGCGCGTCTCCGTCACAATCATGGTTCAGGATTGCGAGTCGGGAGGCGAGCTGCAGTTCAAGAATCCTGAAGAGGAGACCGTGAGGCTTTCCAGCCGCGACTGCGTGCTGTTTCCTTCTGAGATCATTCATCGGGTCAAGCCCATAGAGCAGGGCGAGAGAATCTCCCTGGTAGGGTGGTATGGACTGATGTCTTCCAAACCCAGGCAGGTATCTGAGACAGAATGAAACTCCGATGAGCGACGCTCTGAGATGCTGCATCAATGCTGGTGAAAATGCCAGCAAGCGGACGAGTGAAATGACACTCTCTGCGCTTTCAGATTGCTGAACTCTCAACAATTGTCATCAGGGCAGCTTTCGGATTCAGGTGCGCTTCAGGAATCGAATTCTCTTGATTCGATCCAGAAACAATTTCCGACCCGCAGCCTTAAGCTTCCAGAAATGAAGACTTTCGGGACCGTCTCGCAAGTGGCTCGACTGACTTCGGTTCACTGAGACAGTCCCGACTGCCAGTTTTTTGGCACTGACGCTTCAGACAAGAGCAGCCGCACCGGATCAAATACTTGTCTTTCGCCACGTTGGGCTGCTGTTGCGTTCGACATTGAATGGGCAAATGCCAGTCTGTGAAATCAATTTCTATTTTTCAGCTGGTAGTTAGATTTTTTTTCGAATGAGCCGCAGGCTTGCTCTATAATTTACCTGCGAGTGCTCAACCGCTGAATTGAATCGGATTTGTCAAGGAATCAGTTTGAATTTAGACATCGAAGATTCAGAAAAATCGGGGGGGGTGCGCTTGTTTTCAATCTAAATGGCTCTGGTTTTGGAATGGATAGCCATTTCGAGATTGGAGCAGGTCAAGACACAAAAGGAGAAGTGCGATGACTACAGCAAAAGACTTTCAGGATAGAATTATTCAGAGAGCTGCAGAAGATGATGATTTTCGGGCCCGCCTCACGAGCGATCCGACTGCCACAGTCGGTGCGGAATTGAATGTCGAATTGCCGGAGGGGCTGACCATCAACGTGCATGAAGATGGCTCGGACACCGTCAATTTGGTGCTGCCGCCGAAGACGCAATTGGGTGAAGGGGATTTGCAGTCCATCTCCGGCGGCTCCTGGCATGATCCTGACGAGCCTGCTTGGGAATAATTTTCAATGAGTCAATTGTCCATGGCTGCGGCAGTCACTGGTCAATTGAGAGAATGTCATTGATATGAGCGGGTTGGCATAGCTGCTGAATGGAGTGATTGCCTCACTGATCAGACGCAGGCGTTGAACGACCGCCGCCCCTCTGAATCAGTCGCGACCGACTCAATGTCGGCCTGACTGTTCGAACATGGCAAACTGAACCGGCCTGGATGCAGATACTGCTCCAGGCCGTGTTTTCGATGCATATGGACATTGGAAACCGCTCGTCTTCGGGTGCTTTTTCAAATTTCGCTCGAGGTGGCAATTCGTGTCACGGCGAATCGAAAAAAAGGTATACTTTCCGCTTCACATCTTCAGCCCATCTTTCTTTTTTCCCCACTTACTTCTGATAGACAAACATGTACGCGATTATTGAAACGGGCGGCAAGCAGGTTCGAGTTGAGCCGGGCAGCAAAGTGCGAGTTGAGCGATTGCGCGGCGAAGTCGGCGACAGTGTTCAGTTGGACAGTGTTCTGCTCGTCTCAGACGAAAATGAAACGGTGGTTGGCACTCCCCATGTGGAAGGCTCTTCCGTTTTCGCCAAGATTCTCGACCAGGGTCGAGGCAGGAAAATCCGCGTCATCAAGATGAAGCGCAGGAAGAACTATCGACGAACCTACGGGCATCGGCAGGACTACACCGAGCTTGAGGTGCTGAGCATCGGCCCGCCTGAAGAGTCAGCGGAAGAAGAGATCGAACGGGAAGCGGCTGACGCAGTTGTCGAAATTGATGTGGCAGCCGAGGAATCAGAGGAATAAACTGGTTACTTGGCTTGTTGTAGACTGAATCGAGGTGAGCGCTCATGGCACATAAGAAAGCAGGCGGAAGTTCCAGAAACGGACGCGATTCAATTTCCAAGCGTTTGGGAGTCAAACGCTTCGGCGGCGAATCCATTCGAGCGGGCAACATCATCGTCCGCCAGCGCGGCAGCAAGTTTCATCCAGGCGCAAATGTCGGAATGGGCAGAGACTACACGCTGTTCGCAACCGCCGATGGACAGGTGAAGTTCGAGACCAAGGGACCGCTGCGCAAAAAAACGGTTTCAGTCATTCCCGCCTGATCTTTCGCAGTCAACCGGGCGTTCAACCCCGGTTATCTCATCCATGGGACCGCCATGACGCACATCGTTCGAAACAAGGTGCGTTTCGATGTTTGTTGATGAAGCTCAGATCTTCGTTGAGGCAGGCAAGGGCGGCGCTGGCTGTCTTTCATTCAGACGCGAAAGAAACACGCCGCGCGGAGGACCCGATGGTGGCGACGGCGGCAAGGGCGGCAGCGTCTATGTCTTGGGAGACGCTCATCTCAGCACCCTCGTGGATTTTCAGCATCGTCGGACATACAGCGCCGAGAACGGTCGACCGGGCGGCGGACGCAACGCGACCGGACGCGATGGAGACGACCTTGACATCTGGGTTCCGCTTGGAACATTGATTCACGATGCCGAAACCCAGGAACTGATCGATGAGGTGACGCTTCCGAACCAGCGGGTGCTGGTGGCGAAAGGCGGCGCGAACGGAGTCGGCAATGCGCGCTTCAAGTCGAGCACCAATCGATCGCCGAGGAAAACCATACCCGGCTCCGCTGGAGAGACCCGCAAACTCAAGCTTGAACTGCGCCTTCTGGCGGATGTGGGGCTGGTTGGGTTGCCGAATGCCGGCAAGTCCTCCTTGATTCGGAAGGTTACCAACGCTCATCCGAAAGTCGCCGATTATCCATTCACCACCCTCAAGCCATGTCTTGGTGTCGTCACGCTGGGGTATGGACGCAGCTTTACGATTGCAGACATTCCCGGACTGATCAAAGGCGCCTCGGCGGGCGGCGGACTCGGCATTCAGTTTCTGAAACACCTGCGTCATACGCGCCTGCTGTTTCATGTTGTGGACATAGCCACCGGCGCCCCTGCAATGGAAGCGGCTAGATCAATAGCTGTCATTGAGAACGAACTCAAGCAGTTCGATGAGGAGCTGGCGCAGCGCGAGCGCTGGCTGGTTCTCAACAAAATTGATTTGGTTCCAGAGCGAATCCTGGAGCAGCTCTGCAGTGAGATCATTGCCCAGTCATCTTGGACTGGACCTTGGTTTGCGGTCTCAGCAGTGACCGGCACTGGGTGCAAGCCGCTGATGGGACCGGCGATGACCTGGCTCGAAGACAATCCACAGCAAAGAAGCGAAACGGACGCGCTTGAGGAGCTCGCCCTGTGACTGATTCATTCGATTACAGCGCGACCCGGCGCTGGGTTGTCAAGATGGGCAGCTCATTGGTCACCAATATCGAGACTGGAATCAATGTCGAGCGGATTCACGCCTGGGCCAGGCAGATTGCGGAACTCAAGGATGCAGGCATTGAATTGGTGCTTGTTTCCTCAGGTTCCGTCATGGAGGGAATGAAGCGGCTCGGCTGGAGTGAGCGTCCCCATGAAGTGCATCTGCTGCAGGTTGCTGCGGCCGTCGGTCAGATGGGTCTGGTGCGAACCTACGAGATCGCATTTGAGAGGTATGGCTATCAGACCGCCCAAATTCTATTGACCAATGCAGACCTCTCTGACCGTGCGCGTTACCTCAATGCTCGAAACACGATCAGAACCTTGCTGGAATACGGAATCATTCCGGTGGTCAATGAGAACGATACTGTAACCACTGATGACATCAAGTTCGGGGATAACGACAATCTTGCGGGATTGGTAACCAATATCGTCGACGCGGACTTGCTGGTGATCTTGACGGATCAAGTCGGCTTGCATGATGCAGACCCGCGCGCCAATCCCGCCGCGAACCTGATTGAACGGGCTCATCCGCATGATGATTCCCTGGACCGATTTGTCGGGCCCAGCAGCCAGTACGGCCGCGGCGGGATGCTGACCAAGCTGGAAGCCGCACGCAAGGCGGCGCGCTCAGGAGCGGCGACTTTTATCGGATCAGGTCTGGTGGAAGATCAGCTTAAGAAAATTTTTTCAAACGACGCCGAAGGCACACTGCTGCTTTCAAGAACGGGCAGAATCGCGGCGCACAAGCAGTGGCTGGCGGGACGGCTGCGTGTTGCGGGTGAGCTTCATCTTGACAACGGAGCGGTCCGCGCCTTGCTTGAGCAGGGTCGCAGTCTTCTGTCTGTCGGTGTCAAACAGGTTGGGGGTGAGTTCAAGCGCGGCGATCTTGTTGTATGCCTGAACTCCGATTCCAGAGAGATTGCGCGCGGTCTGATCAACTATGACGCTGAGGAAGCGAATCTGATCAAGGGGCATCGGACTGACCGAATCGAATCTGTATTGGGCTATGTGAGAGACCATGAGCTGATACATCGGGACAACATGGTAATCATGTAGATTTGCAGTTGAAGTCATAGACGAGGTTGGGTGCCTTTTGTGGATTCAAGGTCTCAAACTTCAATCTCACTGAAAGTTCATCCTGAAAGAGTGATCTGGATTGGATCTTTGCAAACTGCTTCCAACTCCGGACATCGTTGCGACCAATCAAATCTTCGCCTTCTGCCAGCCAACTTTCAGCATGACTGTGGCTGACAGCAAGTTTAGTATCGTCTGAGTGAAACTTCTGGTTCTCTGCACTGACTTTCGCAGCAGTTTTCCAGTTGCCGCTGAACCTGTGCATTTTGAGGGTGTCGGTGCTCAAGAATTCCAATCAACCCTACAACTGGGACCGACTCATTGGTGGCGAGCAATCTCCGTTGCTGTGCTTTTGAAGGCTGTTGTGACTCGGCAAACTGCCTGGCTTGAACTCCTTCCAAATCCGAGCGACAATATCGTCGACAATCGGTTGGTTCATCGTCCACTGGGGTCTCGATTAGATCAAGGCAGAAGAGAGATCCGCAATCTTCAATGTCAATTCGCAATGATTATGCGTAATTCGAAATTGAAATGACAAAATTCGGATGATGGCAGTGTCCGTTGAAATCAGGAGAAGATATCCATTTTCAGATTCTATAATTGTGCGCGATGAATTCTATTCGGATCGGGTGCGAAATTCGAAATTTACGCATCTGAGAAGAATTTTTTTCTTTACTATGACAACGTAAACAATCATTGGAGGAGTTTACCTTATGTTAACAGCTCGAAAACTGATTGCCTGCGCGGTACTTTCCTGTGCACTTGTTCTGCCGGGACTGGCCAATGCGAAGACAGTCATTCGAATTCAGTCGGTCATTCCTGTACAGGCGGACGAGACGGTCATGCTGAAGCGATTCGGCGACAATGTCAGTGCTTTGACAGGTGGAGAGGTCGAGATTGAAGTGCTTTCCGCTGGTGCGGTCGTTGGCGTCAAAGAAACCCTTGAAGCGGTCCATAACGGACTCATCGAAGGTGGATTCGCTTGGACGCACTACTGGTCAGGCTATCATCCAGCCGCCATGCTTTTCGGTTCTCCAACTGCTGGTGCAGGACTTGGAATCGACAATCTCGCGTGGATTTCGTGGTACATGGAAGGTGGCGGCCGCGACCTTTATGATCGTCTCTGGGACGAAATGGGCATGAATGTCAAAGGTTTGATGCTCCAGCCGGTCGGTCCTGAAGCGCTGGGTTGGTTCAAGGAGCCGATCAACAGCATGGACGACTTCCGCAAGTATCGATACAGAGCGCCGCCCGGAATTCCCGGCCAGACATACAATCAGATCGGCGTAGCCGCAGTTGCAATGGGGGGGGGTGATATTCTTCCCGCGCTTGAGAAAGGTACGATTGATGCAGCAGAGTGGTGCTGCCCGAAACCCGACTCCGTGTTTGGATTCCAGAAAGTGCTCAAGCACTACTATCTGCAAGGCTTGCATCAAGTCGTTGTTAATGCGGACGTTTACATCAATAAGGATGTCTGGAACAGCCTCACTCCGCATCAGCAGAAGGCAATGGAAGTTGCAGCCGATGCCTCTTTGATCCAGTCATTGGCCTATCGAATCTATGAGAATGGCAAGGCGCTGAAAGATTTGACTGAGAATCATGGCGTCATTTTGCATGACACTCCCACAGACTACTTCACAGAGTACATGAATGCCGTTCTCACCAGCATGGATGAGAACAAGGCAGCCAATGAATTCTTCAAGGAAGTCTGGGATTCCATGGAAGCATTCGCGCAGATCGCGGTGCCGTTCTGGGCTGGCGCGCAGACCACCAATGCGAATCTTGGGCAGGCTTACGCAAAACAGCTGCAGTAAGCAAAAGACAATCGACCAGCCTGCTGAAATTGCAGTCTGGTCCCCGTCAATTCGAAAAGCGTAAACCTGGCAACGGGTTTACGCTTTTTCGTAGGCAGTCTTGAGTCTTGCGCCCGCGAAATTTGAGAGCTTCGAACTTGACTACAAAAACCTTATTGCTGTTTCCGGGCCAGGGCGCCCAATATCCGGGAATCGGCAGTGACCTGATTCAGGAATTTTCTCTGGTCCAAGACATCTACCGCGAAGCCAGCGATATTCTGGGCTATGACCTGGTCAGTCTGTGCAATGATGCAGAAAGCGGTAACATAAACCTCACGAAATTCACGCAGCCTGTCTTGCTGGCTCATTCCTATGCGTGCCTGCAGGCACTGCAGCAAGAGCTCCAATTTCCAGTTGAAGCATTCGCCGCGGCAGGACATAGTTTGGGTGAATACACGGCATTGGTTGCCGCGGGTTCGCTCAGTTTTGAAAGCGCCTTGCGACTGGTTTCAAAACGCGGTGAGTGCATGGGTGAGCATGGCGGCGGGGAAATGCTGGCGCTTTCACTGACTGAGGATGACCTTCTGCCGTTTATTGATGCCAGCAATTGTGAGATCGCGGCGTTCAATCTGCCGGAGCAGACTGTAGTCGGAGGCTGGCCGGAGGAGCTTGATCAGCTTGCCGCTGCGATCGAAACTGGAATCCCCGGCAAGGGCGGAATTCGTCTGAAAACTGAAGGCGCGTTTCACACGTCTCACATGCGCCCGGCCGCTGAGAAGTTTCGACCGATCCTGGAAGAGACAGATATTGACACACCTGAAATTCGGGTTGCTTCCAACACAACCGGATCTTTTCATTCATCAGAAATTGAATCGATCCGCGAGAATCTATACTATCAGCTCTTCAAACCGGTCCGCTGGCGCGATAACCTGGCTGCCATAGCAGAAGAGGGTGTGAACCGAATCATCGAATTCGGCGGCGGCTTGGGGAAGGGTGCATCACCTGCAGAAAAGCGTCCCAATTTGCAAGGCATGATCGTCCGCGCGTTCAGACGCGCGAAGCCGAGGCCGGAATATCACGCGGTCATCAATCTTGAGACGCTTGAGAAGACCTGCAAGGCTCTGACCGCAACCTGACAGGCCAGTGTGGGCAAGCCGCAGATTCAGACCTGTTCAAGTTCGATCAGAGTGCCGAGAAAATCTTTCGGATGCAGAAACAGAACGGGCTTGCCGTGAGCGCCGATCTTCGGTGATCCATCACCCAGAATTCTCATTCCATCCGCAACCAGCTGATCTCTGGCTGTCTCAATATCGGCAACCTCATAACACAGATGATGGACACCGCCCGCCGCGTTTCGCTCAAGAAAGCGCGCGATAGGGGAACTCTCGCCAAGCGGATGCAGGAGTTCAATTTTCGTATTGGGCAGATTGACGAAAACGGTTGTCACCCCGTGCTCGGGCAGATCAACAGGATCGGAAACTTCAGCGCCCAGCACCGCGCGGTACTGCTGAGCTGCCGCTGCAAGATCTGGAACGGCAATGGCGACATGGTTCAGTTTACCGATCATTCATCGTCCTTCTTGAATTCGAGTATGGGCTGATCTGCGGCGAGACTGTCACCGACGCTGGCCAGAATCTCAGCAATGACGCCATCCTGCTCAGCGCGCAGGGCATTCTCCATTTTCATCGCCTCGACGACAGCCACTATTTCACCAGCCTTGACAGCCTGACCCTCGGCGACCCGAAGTTCCTGCAGACGGCCGGGCATGGGTGACTTGAGCAAGCCTGAAGCATCCAGCGATTTTTTCTCCAGCATGAATTGGTTGTAGCGGGCCGCCATCGGACTCAGCACTCTGAACAGTCGTCTGACACCGAAAAATTCAACCTGGTAACCGATTCCCAATCGTTCGAGCTGCACACATTGCGGGCTGTCGGGTTCACTTGCAAAATTGAACAACCTCTCTCCGGGACTCCAGGAATGGTTCACATCAACGCACTCACCGTCAGGGGTCGTCAGTCGGTGCCCGAATTCGGTTTTTTCGATTGAAATGTCGAACCTTTCCTGATCGCTCAGCGTAACCCACTCGCGGGCGGCTGCCCATTGACTGTCATTCTGACCGGCATCCAGATTCGCCGAAAACTGCTCGTTCATGTAGTGTGCGATCGTGGCGATCATTGCGCTGGTTTCGACTCGGCTGCTGTCCTGAGAATCCTGATCGTAGCCATCGGGAAACTGGGCCTCGATATAGCGGGTGTGCATGGCGCCAGAAAGCACCACTGGATCTCGAGACAGCGCCTGCAGAAAGGGAATGTTGGTCGCGACTCCCGAGACCTGATATTCGTCCAGTGACTTCGCCAGCAGTGCGAACGCCTCTTCCCGCGTGTTCTGATGCACGATCAGTTTGGCGATCATGGGGTCGTAGTGCATCGAAATCTCACCGCCTTCATAGACACCGGTGTCAATGCGCACAGAATCGGACGCGGCAGGCGGGCGATATCGAATCAGCCGCCCGATGGATGGCAGAAAATTACGCGCCGGGTCCTCTGCATAGACTCTCGCTTCGACCGCCCAGCCAGATGCGGTGATGTCGGACTGTTCCAGGCCAAGCGGCTCACCGGCCGCCACGCGGATCATCCGCTCCACCAGATCGATGCCAGTTACAAATTCTGTGACCGGGTGCTCAACCTGAAGTCTGGTATTCATCTCCAGAAAATAAAAGTTCTGATCGGCATCGACTACGAACTCCACAGTTCCTGCTGAGACATAATCGACCGCCCGCGCCAGCGCAACCGCCTGCCCGGTGATATCAAGCCGGGTTTGATCATTCAAGAATGGTGACGGCGCTTCCTCAATGACTTTCTGATGGCGCCGCTGCAGTGAGCATTCCCGTTCGCCAAGGTGGACAACACTGCCGAACTTGTCGGCCAGCACCTGCACTTCAATATGGCGGGGATCCTCAATGAACTTCTCAACGAAGACGCGGTCATCCCCAAAATGAGCCTTGGCTTCACTCGCAGATCGCAGAAAGCCATCCCGACACTCTTCGTCACTGTATGCCAGCCGCATTCCTTTGCCGCCGCCCGCCGAAGTGGGCTTGAGCATGACCGGGTAGCCGATCTGCCTCGCCAGCTCGACCGCGTGATCAGGGTTCTTGATGAAATCATCGACACCGGGAATAACATTCACACCCGCATCGCGGGCAATGATCTTGGAAGTGATCTTGTCACCCATCAGGCGAATCGCCTCAGACCCAGGTCCGATGAACTGAATGTCCACCTCTGCCAGCCGCTCTCCGAATGCTGTGTCCTCAGACAGAAACCCGTAGCCCGGGTGAACGGCTTCGGCGCCTGTCGAGCGGCAAGCCTGAATGATATTCTCAGCAAGCAGATAGCTTTCGGCCGCCGCTGCCGGTCCGATATTGACTGCCTCATCTGCGCTTCGCACATGCAGTGCATTGCGGTCCGCGTCTGAATAGACAGCAACAGTTCTGATGCCCATCTTCTTCGCGGTCCGCATGACGCGGCAGGCGATCTCACCCCGATTGGCAATCAGAATTTTGCTGAACATGACGGTGAAGCCTAAAGCGGGATGTTGCCGTGCTTGCGCCAGGGATTGTCAAGCTTCTTGCTGGCCAGCATCTCCAACGAGCGGCAGATTCGAAGTCTTGTATCTCTTGGCATGATGACATCGTCGATGAAGCCTCGGCTGGCCGCGATGAAGGGGTTGGCGAACTTGCCGCTGTATTCTTCGGTTCGCTGGGTGATTTTCTCCGCGTCGCCCATCTCGGCGCGGAAAATGATCTCAACGGCGCCCTTGGCGCCCATGACAGCAATTTCGGCGCTCGGCCAGGCAAGATTGACATCACCTCTCAGATGCTTGGAACTCATGACATCATAAGCGCCGCCATACGCCTTGCGGGTGATGACCGTAACTTTCGGAATCGTCGCTTCGGCGTAGGCATACAGAAGTTTGGCGCCGTGCTTGATGATGCCGCCGTGCTCCTGCGCGGTGCCGGGCATGAAGCCCGGCACATCGACAAAGGTGATGATCGGAATGCCGAATGAATCGCAAAACCGCACGAAGCGCGCGCCCTTGATCGATGAATGAATGTCCAGACAGCCTGCGAGCACCATCGGCTGATTTGCGACAATGCCGACTGTGCTGCCTTCCATGCGGGCGAAACCGATCACAATGTTCCTGGCGTGATCCGGTTTCAGTTCGAAGAAGCTCTCCTCATCAACAACTTTCAGAATCAGTTCCTTGATGTCGTAAGGCTGATTGGGGTCGTCAGGCACCAGGGTGTCCAAGGACGGTTCCAGGCGGTCGCGGGTGTCACTAGTGGCGCGGCTCGGAACCGGACTGCGATTGTCAGCGGGCAGAAAGTCAAAAAAAGTCCTCAGCATCAGACAGCCTTCGATGTCGTTCTCAAACGCGCCGTCGGCGACACCGGAAGTCTCCGTATGTGCTGATGCTCCGCCCAACTGCTCGGCGGAAACCTCTTCGTGTGTTACAGTCCGCGCAACGTCCGGCCCTGTAACAAACATATAGGAGCTGTCCCGCACCATGAAAATAAAGTCGGTGATTGCGGGAGAGTACACCGCGCCGCCCGCGCAGGGTCCCATGACAAGCGAGATTTGCGGAATGACCCCCGATGCCATGACATTGCGCTGAAAGATGTCCGCATAGCCCGCCAGCGATGCGACGCCTTCCTGAATGCGCGCGCCGCCGGAGTCATTGATGCCGATCACCGGTGCGCCGACTTTCATCGCCTGATCCATGATCTTGCCAATCTTCTCGGCATGGGCTTCCGAAAGCGAACCGCCGTAAGCCGTGAAATCCTGACTGAACACGAAAACCAGCCGCCCGTGAATGGTTCCGTAGCCCGTAACGACACCGTCTCCCGGAATTTTGTTGTCCGCCATTCCGAAATCGGTGCTGCGGTGCTCGACGAACATGTCCCACTCCTCAAAACTGTCCCGGTCAAGCAGCAAGTCGATTCGCTCGCGCGCGGTCAGTCTTCCCTTGGCGTGCTGAGTGTCAATCCGCCGCTGGCCGCCGCCGAGTCGGGCGGCATCCCGCTTCTTGTTGAGCTGGTCGATTATTTCCTGCAAGATTCTGATTCCGCGATCGGTTGTCCAGTCGCCTAAGCGGACTGCAGCCTCACTTCAATCATTTCCAAGACTTCTGGAATGGTGTCGAGTATTCGGGTGCCCGGGCCGTAAACCGCCGATACGCCCTGTGATTCGAGCGCATCGACATCGTCAGGCGGCACGACGCCGCCGCAGATCACAACAACATTTTCGGCGCCTTCCTTTCTCAATCCTTCCACCACCTGCGGCACCAGGGTTTTGTGTCCGCCTGCCTGAGTGGAGATGCCGACGAGATGCACGTCATTGTCCACAGCTTGGCGAACCACCTCTGCCGGCGTTTGAAACAGGGCCCCGATGTCAACTTCAAATCCGAAATCCGCATAGGCGGTTGCGATCACCTTGGCGCCGCGATCGTGTCCGTCCTGTCCAACCTTGGCGATCAGGGCGCGCGGTCTTCTCTGGTGTGTCTTGATGAAGCAATCGACCCGCTCGCGAATATTGTCAAGTTCCTCATTATCCGAAATCGCGCTTCGATAGACACCGCTGATGGCTTGCGGTATCGCGCGGTGCTGCCCGAATTCAGCCCGCAGCGCATGGGTGATCTCTCCGACAGTCGCACGTGCCCGCGCCGCTTCGATGGATCGCTGCAGCAGTCCCCACTCACCGGATTCAGCGCTGTTTTGAAGCCGGCTGAGAGCGTCTTGACAAGCCTTCTCATCGCGCGACGCCCGCACCTGGTCCAATCTCGCCACCTGGCTTTCGCGCACGGCCTGATTGTCAACTTCAAGCAGTTCGACATTGTCATCCGTATCGCTGATGAACTGATTGACCCCGACAATCACATCCTCGCCGCTGTCAAGCCGGGCCTGACGCTTTGCGGCAGAGGCTTCGATCCGCTGTTTCGGTATTCCGGCTTCCACCGCGCGGGTCATGCCGCCCATCGCCTCCACTTCGTCAATCAGGTCTCTCGCTTCGCGGATCATCGAACCAGTCAGGTTCTCGATGTAGTAGCTGCCTGCCAGCGGGTCGACGACATTTGATAATCCGGCCTCCTCTCTCAGGATCAGCTGCGTGTTGCGGGCGATCTGCGCGGAAAACTCGCTCGGCAGGGCCAGCGCCTCGTCAAAAGAGTTGGTGTGAAGCGACTGCGTGCCGCCCAATACCGCGGCAAGCGCCTCGATCGCGGTGCGCACGATGTTGTTGTAGGGCGACTGGCTGGTCAGGCTCACACCGGATGTCTGGCAGTGCGTCCGCAGCATCAGCGAGGCGGGTTTCTTCGGGCTGAAAAACGACTGCATCAAGTCGGACCACAGGAACCTTGCCGCGCGCAGTTTGGCCACTTCCATGAAGAGATTCATACCGATACAGAAAAAGAATGAAAGACGCGGCGCAAACTGATCGACGTCCATGCCAGTTGAAAGTGCGGCGCGAACATACTCGATGCCGTCGGCAATCGTATAGGCCAGCTCCTGAACGCAGGTGGCCCCGGCTTCCTGCATGTGATAGCCGGAGATGGAGATCGGATTGAATCGGGGCATGTGAGTTGCGGTATGCTGAATGATATCGGCGACGATTCGCATGGATGGCTCAGGCGGGTAGATATAGGTGTTTCGCACCATGAACTCCTTGAGGATGTCATTCTGCAGGGTGCCGGACAGCGCATCATGCTGAACACCCTGCTCCTCACCTGCGACGATGAACATCGCTAGCACCGGCAGCACCGCGCCGTTCATGGTCATCGAGACTGAGATTCGGTCGAGCGGGATGTCATTGAACAGGATTTTCATGTCCTCGACGCTGTCGATGGCGACTCCCGCCTTGCCGACATCACCGATCACACGCGGGTGGTCCGAATCATAGCCGCGGTGAGTTGGCAGGTCAAAAGCGACGGACAGACCGGTCTGTCCGGATTTCAGATTGTCGCGATAAAACTGGTTGGAATCCTCGGCTGTGGAGAAGCCTGCATATTGCCTGAGCGTCCAGGGCCGGCCGGTGTACATGGTCGCGCGCGGTCCGCGCAAAAAGGGCGGAAACCCCGGCAGGGTTGACAGATGCTCCAGCTCAGCCAGATCATCAGCAGTGTAAACCGGCTTGATGGCTATGCCTTCCGGCGTATTCCAGGTGAGCTCTTCAATTGGCCGGTCTTTGAGCTCTCTGGCAGCCTGCTGCTGCCAGTCATTCATCGAGTGCTTCTGAAATGTCATGAACCTGAACTGATTCGCATCTGCCGATATGTGCTAGGATTTTGGATAACCGATCGTCTGGAGCGCCTCGGTTATCTCATCCAGAATTGTCGGGTCATCGATGGTGGCCGGCAGCTGCCAGGGCTCGGCATCCGCGATTTTGCTGACTGTGCCGCGCAGTATCTTTCCGGAGCGCGTTTTCGGCAGCCGTTTTACAACCGTCGCCTGCTTGAATGCCGCGACCGGACCTATTTTCTCGCGCACCAGGCCGACGCATTCCTTGACAACTTGATCGTGCGGGGTTTCGCAGCCTGCATTCAACACCAGCAGGCCCAGCGGCAGCTGTCCCTTCAGCTTGTCATTCACCCCAGTAACTGCGCACTCTGCGACATCAGGATGGGAAGCCAGCACTTCCTCCATCGCGCCCGTCGACAGACGGTGTCCTGCCACATTGATGATGTCATCGGTTCTTGACATTACGTAGACGTACCCGTCCTCGTCGACAAAGCCGGCATCCGCGGTCTTGTAATAACCTGGGAATTCTTCCAGATAGGCTTCGAAAAATCGCTGCCGGGCATTCCACAATGTGGGAAAGCTGCCCGGGGGCAGGGGAAGCTCAACCACCAGTGATCCGATTTCATTCGGCGCGACCTCTTGATTCGAATCGTCAAGCACTTTAAGATTCCAGCCGGGCACGGGTTTGGAGGGCGAGCCTTCCTTGATCGGCAGCTGCTCGATGCCCATCAGAGGGGAGCAGATCGCCCAGCCCGTCTCGGTCTGCCACCAGTGATCAATGACCGGCACATTGAGCTTGTCCTCGGCCCAATGCAGTGTATCAGGGTCAAGTCGCTCACCTGCCAGAAACAGAGTTCGAAAATTGGACAGATCGTAGTTTTTCAAATACTCGCCATCAGGATCTTCTTTCTTGATGGCGCGAAATGCGGTGGGCGCAGTGAACAGCGCCGATACATTGTGCTGAGACAGCACCCGCCAGAATGCGCCCGGGTCTGGTGTGCCGACTGGTTTGCCCTCATAGACGATCGTCGTATTGCCTGCGAACAGCGGTGCATAAACAATGTAGGAGTGTCCAACCACCCATCCGACATCGGAGGCGGCCCAGAAAACCTCGCCCGGCTCAATGCCATAAATGTTTTTCATGCTCCATTTCAGGGCGACAATGTGCCCGCCATTGTCCCGCACCACTCCTTTGGGCTGTCCGGTTGTGCCTGAAGTGTAGAGAATGTAGAGCGGATCTGTCGCCTTCACCGGCACGCACGGGGCTGGGGAAGCGCGGCTCATCAATTCATTCCAGTCGTGATCGCGGCCGGCTTCCATCTCGGCTTCCAGCTGCGGCCGCTGATAGATCACGCAGGCGCTGGGTTTGTGCTCGGCCAGCTCGATGGCCTTGTCCAGAAGCGGCTTGTAGGCAATCGTTCTGCCGGGTTCCAGTCCGCATGAAGCGCTGATGATGGCAACCGGTTTCGCATCGTCAATTCGAACAGCCAGTTCATTTGAGGCGAAACCGCCGAAAACAACCGAATGGACCGCCCCAAGGCGGGCGCAGGCCAGAACGGCAATCACCGCTTGCGGAATCATGGGCATGTAAATGATGACTCGCGAGCCCCGTTCGACACCGATTTCAGACAGGGCGCCTGCGAATCGGGCAGTCTCCTCGGTCAGTTCGCGGTACGTGTAGTGCCTAACCTCCCCGGTCATCGCTGAATCATAGATCAGCGCATTCTGGTCACCGCGTCCTTCTGCCACATGCAGATCAAGGGCGTTGTAACAGGTGTTGACTTCAGCGCCGGCAAACCAGCGGTAATACGGTTTGTCAGCGTCATCCAGGACCTTGTCCCAGGGCTTGTCCCAATGGACCGCCTGGGCGATTTCGCCCCAGTAGGTTTCGGGCTGTTCGATAGACCGGTTGAATTCTGCTTGGTATTTGCTCATCTTTATGTTTCAGTAGATCAAATGTTGTGAACACACCAGTAATTCATACTAGGAATGAATTAGTGGCGACAGTCCGAAAAAAATCCAACAAAACCCGCTCATTATTTTCTTCATCCCTTTCGTATACCGCTTTGCTTGGGGTGAATTCTAAAGACGTTCAATGACTGAGTCGTTTTTCCGAGACTCTCCGTCGCAATGTTGCTCGGGGGTTGCATGAAGCATGTCAATTCTTTTTTCAATCTAACGGGATGTTGTTCTTCGGTGGGTAATACACCATTGTACCGCTCGGATTTTGCCCTGTATCTTTCGCCACTCTCCGCCGCATCTTTTCCCATGAAGTGTTACGCGATTCCCTGAGCATCATGTCCCGAAGATCGGGACTGCATTTCACGGCATTTTTGAAATTGAATTTGTACTCCAAATCACTATCTTTCCTTACTTTCAAATTCTGACTCATCTTAACCACCGGTTTCATTCATACTCATCTCTTTCGCCTGGTTCGGGTTCTCGTGCACTGATAATTCTTGTTCTGCTCCCTCGCACCGCGAATACTACAACGTACATTTTCCTGTTCCGTCTGCCATGCTGTCTCGCGATAAGCAAATTACGAAGCTCTCCCCCTACAACTTGTTCTTCATAAAATCCGTTAGGGTCGCGAAAAACAGCCAATACGTCTTCAAACCAAACACCATGATCTGCATAATTCGACTCGTTTTTTTGTCTGTTCCATTCAAAGCCGTCGCGTACTACAGTTTCTCTACACACTAACTCCACCCATTCAATCGGGCTTTTCTCTTTAACTTTTCATAGCGAATAATTATCGAGGTTTCTTAGTCCCCTACCAATGAAAAGTTGTACACAATGTAAAAAAATGAATTTTGGTGCTGGATGTGCGAGTCTAAGCGATTTCTTGAAATTTAGAACTGCGATTAGTTTTATTTGTAAATCTCCTCCGATTGATCTATGCTGGAATGAACCCCAACTTTCGTCAATTCAATGATGTCAATCATCTATAAATTGGCTCACACGAAATTTGCTTTCAAACTCAAGATTCCGCTGCGACGCATTCGGCGCATGCAGTCCATCTTGCTTCTACTCTTACGCAACTCAAGGAGTTTTGTGGCATGGCCTATGAATACATTATTACGGAAACAAGAGACAATGTTGGATTAATTTCATTCAATCGGCCGAAAGTGCTCAATGCACTGTCTTCCGGTGTGATGGACGAGCTCGGAGACGCCATCGATACTTTTGAATCCGACAGCGCGATCGGCGCGATTGTCATCACCGGAAGCGAGAAAGCATTTGCCGCCGGTGCCGACATCAGCGAGATGAAGGACAATACCTTTGCGGATGCATTCAGCGGCAACTTCATCAGCAAGAACTGGGAGAGAGTAACCGTGTGCCGCAAGCCTGTCATTGCGGCCGTGGCTGGCTTCGCGCTGGGCGGCGGCTGCGAACTTGCCATGATGTGTGATTTCATTGTCGCGGGCGACAACGCGAAATTCGGTCAGCCTGAAATCAACTTGGGAATCATTCCGGGCGCCGGCGGCTCCCAGCGACTGACAAGAGCGGTTGGCAAGTCGAAAGCCATGGACATGTGCCTGACCGGACGCATGATGGATGCCGAGGAGGCTGAGCGTTCTGGTCTGGTCGCCCGGATCTTTCCGGCTGCCGAACTGGTGGACAGCGCCGTCGCGATCGCACAGGAAATCGCTGGCAAGTCTCAAGTTGCCGCATCCATGGTTACTGAAGTAGTGGATCGCGCCTACGAATCAAGCCTGACAGAAGGCGTCTTGTTTGAACGGCGGGCGTTTCATGCGCTGTTTTCCACCGACGATCAGAAAGAGGGGATGGCCGCCTTTCTCGAAAAGCGAAAGGCAAACTGGAAACATCGCTGAGCCTGCGAATTCGAGAAGCAATATCAGCAACGGCACAGCCTTTCTGGCTGCAAGGTTGATTTCAACTGAATTTGATTTCGACTTTCGAAGGTGACCGTTGAGCAGCAACGGTGGAAAATCCTGGCAGAAATTCTTTGTGAATTTTCGTTCAGAGTGGCTGCAATTCAGACTTGAAGTCGCAGTTTAAGCGCCTCAAGCAATTCTCGTCCCTTTTTCGAAAGCTTGTAGCGTTGATTGTTGCTACGCGGTTTTTCCGGTATAGTCATCTCGAGAACTTCACAGTCAAGCAAAGGTTGCAAGTACTTTGTTCTGAATTGAGTTCGGTGTTTAAATCCGAACCGATCCATCAACTTACGGGCGCTTTGAGGGGTGGAACAATGCCAAATAATTTGCATTCGAACTTGGTCGGTCACTTGGTCGGTCACTTGGTCGGTCACTTGGTCAGTCACTTGGTCAGTCACTTGGTCACTACTTAGTCCCGACTTAGTCCCAACCTGGTTCTGAACTTGATCAGCACCAAAAAAGATATAACGGTTGACCCATTCTAAATCTTCAATTGACAATGGAAATATCGAGATTTCATCAAACTCGCGCAGCTGTTCAGTGCTCCGCCCCAGCTGTCGATGAGTGTCTCGCTCAACTTGCCAGGCAACTCTTGGAAAGGTTACAGTCACCCACGATTCGGAAACATCAAAGGCAGGATCTTCCACACCATGTTCACGACACAAGTTCAAAATCCGTTTGATTCCCGAGTCGATTCCTTCGATGACATTCATTCGATCCAGAACCGCGAACAGCAGACGATTCCGAGGCACACTCCTTTGGCCGAAGTCATCGACACTCATGCCGGCCGGCAGGCCGCCTGGGCTGACGATCTCCAATCGGTTTTGAAACAGATAAATTTGGGTGTTGGCTGTTGAATGGTAGTTGCGGTGCACAAGCGCATTCACAACCGCCTCGCGGATTGCCGGTGCCGGAAGCTCCAACCGCTCAGTTCGAGCGATGCTTTCAATAATCAATTCAACGTTGAGCTTTGAGTAGATCCACTTGCTCACTTCATCAATCATCGAGTAGATGTCGCCGTGAAATTCCTGTCGGTCGATGATCAGCACCTTTTCGTTCCCGCCGAACAAGACGCACTTCACATTGGCATTCACCAAGAATTTTCTGATATCGCGGGCCAGCAAAAATGCGCCTGCGTGAGTCATTCGGCCATCTTGCCGCAGCAGGTTCAGATTCTTCAATGCATCCTCGGGTTCCATAGAATCAGGGATTCTGGCTCTTTCTCTGAATAATGACCATCTCTCATCGTCAAGATCGACTTCGAGAGAAAACCTTGCGCACGGCGTCTCGTCAAAGCGGATCAATTCCTCAACGTAAAACCGTTCTCGAACCTCGTCCCGCGACATGATTCGGTTGTTTACGCCTTCGCGGGCATAAAATCTTCCGCCAAAAGAATAGGGCTTGTTTTTCTGTGCTGGAACTCGCACAACCAGCACCGACTCCACGCTTTCGACTTCAACGGTAATGCGGGGTTCAGCAGAACCCGCGATATCCTGAACTTTCGATTTGAGGCGGAGATGATCGCCGACACCGCAATTTTGCGCATCATCAGTGACACCGATCAATATCGTTCCACCGGACCCATTGGCAAAGGCACACATTGCGCTGCCCATTCGGTCCGTTCCAGAGCTTTTGAATTCAATGTTGAAGCTTTCTCCCAGATCAAGAAATGGCTTCAAGGAATCCATGCCCTTGCTTATTGCTGTTTCCATCGTTCTTTTCCCATTGTTTGTTCAACTGACCATCTCTATGTGTTTTGAACGACTCAGTGCAGAAACTCAATCTTGTCCTGTCCTGAATCAAGCGGCCATCTATAGTTCAATTGTTGCAACGTCGGTCTGCAGGACTTCAGACAAGAAGGCAACCAATATTCAATAAGCGGCCTCAGTGAATTGGCGCTTGTATCGCATGCCTGTCCGCGTAATGCCCTATCGCTGACCGCTGAGGCTGTTCATCGACACAGACTTGACTGTGTCGGCGACTTGGAAATTCTCAGGCGGATTTGATGGCAACTTTCATGCTGCCGATCTTCTCAATGGTGCACTCCAGCGTGTCGCCGACTGTGACCGAACCCACGCCGGCTGGCGTGCCGCACATGATCACATCACCAGGGTAGAGTGTATAGAACTTCGATGCGAATGCAATCAGCTTGCTCGTTGAATAGATCATGTCGCTGGTGTTGGCCTGCTGCTTGGTGCTCCCGTTGAGCGCCAGAGAGATATCCAGCGAATCTGGATTCTCAATCTCGTTCTTGGTCACCAGCCATGGCCCCAAAACCGAGTGCGTGTCAACCGCCTTTCTCAAACTGCGATCTTCCTTGCCCCTTACGGTCATATCAAGACCGATCGTATAGCCGGCGACATAGTCCATCGCCTCGGCTTCGCTGACACTGCGGCAGTTCTTTCCAATCACAATCGCCAGTTCAACCTCGTGGTCAGTGCGCCGGTTCTGGAAACTCAGCTTCACCCCGTCATCCGGCCCGACTGGAATCGGGGCCTTCAGAAACAGTCCGTGAGTTTCAACATTGCCCATACGACCGCCCGGATTGAGCTCCGGATCACTGTTGATCTCATCCTGGTGCGATCGATAGTTGACCGGGGTGGCGATGATCTTTGTCGGACGCGCAATCGGACTGTTCAGATGAATGTCTCTCAGCGAATAGGATTCTGACTGCCTGCGCATTCTGTGAACAACCGGCAGCAGCGTCGCCAGATTGCCAATCAGCAGATCCCCCGGCGGCTGCGGCCAGGCCGGAGTCGGAACACTGTCCACCGCTTCAGTTACATCCTGAACATTGCGGCCTTCAACGACTCCGAGATGGTTTTCGTTAAATCGGCAAATTTTCATCAATCCACCTGGTTTCTATTTGCAACGCTGAATTTCGGGTTCACTTCCTGCCTTGGTTTCCGTTAAGTGTATCGCAAAACCGATCGTTAATCAATCCGCCTGAGATCGGATTCCAGCATCTGCCTTGGCGAATCGATTCTTCATCGGCTCACAGCGACAGTGAAGCGACCTCAATTCAAGGTCGAACAGGTGATTTTAGCAGACCGGACTTCAACCTGAACTGAAGCGTTCAAGGCAGGTTTGAAACGGCGCAGTCGGTCAGGCGAAAGGCGAATTTCTCGAAATTTTCCAAAAAACTGGTCAATTCAGCCGAAATTCAGCCAAATTTCTTCAATTCGGCTATTGACAATTCGATTTTTTTAGATAAAAATTAGTGACGAAAAGTGACTAATAGTGACTATCAGTGTAATTCAGTGGAAAAAAACCAATTTCAAGGCACACATAACCTGTCAGTAGACGACAAGGGTCGGATAGTCATCCCCAAAGCCATTCGCGAGAAGCTTGAGAAGCTGTGCGATGGTCTGGTGGTGATGACAAAGTCAATAGGTTCAGGCAGCATTACGGTTTACCCCGAACCGGAATACGTTCGCATCCGCGATAAATTGCTGGCTGAGCCAGACATGACCCCACAGTACCAAAAGCTGGTCGGCATCATGGTTGGCACCGCCCACGATTGTGAAATTCTGAAGACGGGGCGCATTCTGGTGCCGATGCACCTCAGAAAAATCTGCAAGATCGACAGCGATGCCGTGATAGTCGGAGTGGGTCCTCGATTGGAGCTGTGGAATTCAGAAAAATGGAACGAGTACATTGCTGCGGACAACGATTCGGAAGATGAGAAGCGAGAGCCGATTCTCAAAAAATTATTCTAGTAATTATACATCAATGCATCCTTTGAACCTTCCAGCCGCCAGAAATGACACACACCAAGCTGTGATGTCGCAAGCTGCAGTCGATTCCTTGTCGATTGATCCGGCTGGCATCTATGTCGACAGCACGTACGGACGCGGCGGGCATTCAGCTGAGATTCTTGACCGACTGAGCAATTCTGGCAGACTCTATGCGTTTGACCGGGATTCAGCGGCCATCGTCGCGGCCGAGGAGATGCATGGTGCCGACCCGAGATTTGAGGCAATCCATGCAAGGTTCTCCAAAATCGGCTCTGAGCTTCGCGCCCGACAGCCCGAAATTCGTCTGTCCGGTGTGATTGCTGATCTGGGCGTATCGTCACCGCAGCTTGATCAGGCTCAGCGCGGGTTCAGCTTTCTGAAAGACGGTCCGCTTGACATGCGCATGGATTCCGACGATCCGGTTTCAGCTGCCGATTGGCTGGAAACAGTCAGCGAACGCCAGTTGAGCGACACGCTGAGCACCCTGGGCGGCGAGCGTTTCGCCCGCCGCATCGCCCGCCGCATCGTTGAACGGCGCAGAACATCTCCGCTTAAGTCAACTCGGGAGCTGGCTCAGCTGGTTGCCGACTGTGTGCCAAACCGCGAGCCGGACAAGCACCCGGCAACCAGGGTGTTTCTAGCTCTACGCATGCAAGTGAATCGCGAGACTGCGGAGTTGGTCGAATTCCTGCCGCAGTGCGTCGGTCTGCTCAAGCGAGGCGGGCGGCTGGTTGTCATCACCTTTCACTCGGTAGAGGACCGGCTGGTCAAACGGTTCATGCGCGAGGCCGCCATTGGCGCGCCGGGACCGCAGCAGATTCCGTTTCAGAATTCAGAATTCAAACCGACACTCAAGATTGTCGGTCGACCGCAGCGTCCGGATGCAATCGAGATCGATCGCAACCGCCGCGCCAGAAGCGCAGTCATGCGCGTGGCTGAACGGACTGGAGGCTCGCATGCGTAGTCTGATGTCATATTTCATGCTCGCCGTCTGTCTCATCTCGGCCTTGGGCCTGGTATGGATTCGGCAGGAAAATCGGGTGCTGACTCCGGAGCTGCACAGCCGTTACGTGATGCGCGATGATCTCAATATCGAGTGGCGCGAATTGCTCGCCGAGCGGTCCGCGCTGTCACGGCGTGAGAATCTCAAGAGCTGGGCTGAGAAAGTCGGCAATATGGATGCGCCTGACAAGGAAGTGGTGCTGATTGTGAAAAAGACTGCGGCTGACTGGCAACTGCAGGAGAGATGGAAGTGAGCGCCGGTCCTTACTACGCACCCACCCGCGACATTGTGATGCTGAGCGCGATCGCAATCGCATTCGTGCTGCTGGCCGCACGCGCGGTTCAGCTGCAGATTTCGGATACTGAGACCTTGCAGCGCGAAGGTGATGCCCGGTTCCTTAGAAATGAGCAGGTTACTGCCAATCGCGGCATCATCAGGGACCGCAATGGTGTGGTGCTGGCGGTCAGCACACCTGTGGACAGCGCCTGGGCTGAGCCGAAAGTTCTGCGTGACCATCCGAAGTCGTGGCCGCGGCTTGAAAAGGTGATTGGATTGGAGCGCGAAACCATTGCCGCCCGTCTGAATGAATTGGAACCCGACCGCCAGTTCATGTATCTGAAACGCGCGCTGCTGGTGGAGCACGCGCAGCATGTTTTGGACCTGAACATTCCCGGTGTTGCCTTGCAGCGGGAATACCGGCGCTTCTATCCGTTCGGTTCTGCAATCGCGAATCTGATCGGCTTCACTGACATCGACGATCAGGGACTGGAAGGCATTGAGTTGGTCTACAACGAACAGCTCAAAGGCCAGCACGGCATCCGTCAGGTGATCAAAGACAACATGGGACGGGTTGTCGAGACTCTGGGCGACATTCAGAGGGTCGAAGATGGCCAGGACATCATCCTGAGCATCGACTCCAGAATCCAGCAGGTTGTCCATCAGGCTCTCGTCAAGACCATTTACGAACAAAAGGCCGCCTCAGCAAGCGCAATCGTGATTGATGTCCGCACCGGCGAGATTCTGGCCATCTCGACAATCCCGAGCTTCAATCCGAATGAGAGCGGCACGCGGCATACGACGCACAACTACGCCGCGCGTCATGAGTTTGAGCCGGGCTCCGTCATCAAGCCTTTCGTCATTGCTAAAGCATTGATGGACGGCGTCGTGCTGGAGAGCACGGTGATTGACACCTCGCCCGGCGAGATCTGGATTGACGGATTCCGGATTCGCGACTTCAGGGACTACGGGAAGATGACAGTCGGCGGCGTTCTGAAGAAATCAAGCAATGTCGGCGCCATCAAGATCGGCACGCTCATTCCACCTGAATCGCTGGCGAACTTCTACGAGGATCTGGGTTTGCTGGGACTCTCCGGCAGCGGAATCATCGGCGAGACGGCCGGTTCTTTCCGGCGCCGCACCATCTGGAGAGACAGTGAGCACGCTTCGCTGACCTACGGCTATGGATTCTCAGTTTCCATGCTGCAGCTCGTCCGCGCCTATGCGATGCTGGCCAACAACGGGTTTTTGACTCCATTGACCATATTGGCAGGTGATCAGTCAGATCAGGCCGTCCAAGTGATTTCGAGTGGTATTGCCGAACAGGTCAACGAAATGCTGCAAACGGTGGTTACGCCTGAAGGCACCGCCAACCGTGCAAGAATACCGTCCTACAAGGTCGCTGGAAAGACTTCCACAACTCAGAAACTTGTCGACGGCGTCTACCAGGAGGACCTTCATCGGTCCATGTTTGTCGGATACGCGCCCGCGTCAAATCCCAGGATCGCAGGTGTGGTGATGGTGGACGAGCCGGGAGCAGGACACTACTTCGGCGGCCGGGTTGCGGCTCCGGCGTTTCGCGACTTCATGGCGGAAGCGCTTCGCATTCTGCAGATTCCGCCGGATGATCTCGACAGGCTTGCCGTGCGCGACGGTGAATCAATGAATGAGGCTGAAGCATGAGCCCGCGGTGTGACAGTTCAAGGCGCGGTGAGTACCTGAGCGTTTTGCTTGACGGCATTGCGGCAGTGGACCGAAGCCAGGATGCATTGATTCGCGAGCTGTGTCTCGACAGCCGGAAAGTGCGTCGGGGCAGCCTGTTCTTCGCCATTCCGGGTCTGGATGCCGATGGCCGGGCGTATATCGAAAACGCCATTCAAGCAGGCGCCCGCGCGGTAGTCTATGAGGCAGACGGCTGGCGCGTCAAGCGCCGCACAGATGTGCCGCAGATCGGCGTGCCCGATCTCAATCGCCGAATCAGCGCCATTGCAGACGTATTCTTCAATCAGCCTTCGCGAAAGCTGCATGTCGTTGGCATCACCGGCACCAACGGCAAGTCGAGCTGCGCCTTGCTGACTGCGCAGGCGCTTGAGACGCTTGGACACCGCTGCGGCATAGTCGGGACTCTCGGTTTTGGATTTCCTGACAATTTGGAGCCTTGTTCGCTGACAACACCGGACTCCATCTCACTTCAGCGCCACATTGCGCGGCTCGAGAGTGAAGGCGCGCAGTATCTGTGCCTTGAGGTCTCCTCTCATTCGCTGGATCAGTCTCGGGCCGATGGCGTGCGCTTCGGCACAGTCGTATTCACCAATCTGAGCCGGGATCATCTGGACTACCACGGCACGATGGAGCGGTATCGAGCCGCCAAGGCAAGACTGTTCAAGGAAACACCCGCGTCGCATGCGGTGCTGAATGTCGACGATGAATTCGGCCGCTCTTTGCTGGGCAGGACACAGGCGTTGCAAGAAATTTCTTTCGGACAGGGCCGCGCTGACGTGCAGCTGCTGAAGTGTGCGACGGACGATCGCGGGCTGACGGTCTCGATCGATCTCAAAGGCGAGAGAATTGAGGTGCGAAGCGCACTGCTGGGCCGATTCAATGGCATGAATCTGACAGCCGCGGCAGCCATGCTGCATTCACTCGGCATACCCAGTCACTTGATTGAGTCGGCGCTCCATTCAGTCATGCCGATTTCCGGCCGGCTGGAAAGAGTCTGCGTCGAACCAGATCAGCCTGCAGTCTACATCGATTTCGCCCATACACCGGAGGGTCTCAGACAGGCGCTTTCGAGCGTGCGGGAGATCACCGACGGTGAGCTGTGGTGCGTATTTGGCTGCGGCGGAGACCGCGACAAGGAGAAACGCCCGCTGATGGGCATGATGGCCGAGCGATTTGCAGACCGAATCATAGTGACCGATGACAATCCTCGCAGCGAACCCGCAGCTGCGATCGCGAGCGATATCGTGAGCGGCATGCAGCTGCGGCCGCTGGTGGAGCATGACCGGCGGATGGCGATTCGACTGGCGATCGCTGAATCCCAGCCCGGTGATTCTATTCTGATCGCGGGGAAAGGTCACGAGACCGAGCAGATCATTGCCGGCAGACATTACCCGTTCAGCGACCGGCAGGTTGCTGAGGAATTTCTGAGGAGCGCCCGATGCTGAAGCTGCTGGAAGCCGCAAGAACTGTTCAGGGCCGGCTCGCAGGCAACGATGCCGCGTTTCAGACTGTGAGCACAGACTCGCGGACACTTGAGCCGGGCGCGCTTTTCTTCGCACTGCGAGGCGAGAATTTCGATGGCCGCGAGTTCGTCGGCGACGCAGTGCGGGCGGGAGCTGTCGGTGCAGTGGTTGATGCCGAAGTCGAGGTGCCGATCCCGCAGATCATCGTCGATGACACTGAAAGTGCGCTGGGTCAGCTCGCATCTTTCTGGCGCGGTCAGTTTGAGATTCCGCTTGTTGCGGTAACCGGCTCAAATGGCAAGACAACCGTCAAGGAAATGATCGGCCGAATTCTCAGCGCCAATGCCAAGACTCTGATTTCACACGGGAACTTCAACAACGCCGTGGGTTTGCCGCTGTCATTGCTGAAGCTCCGTCAAGCCCATCGATTCGCCGCGGTTGAGATTGGAATGAATCAAATCGGTGAAATCGAACGGCTGGCCAGAATCGCTCAGCCGGATGTCGCAGTCATTACCAATGCGGGTGCGGCCCATCTTGAGTTTCTGGTGACTGTTGATCAGGTGGCAGCCGAAAAAGGCAAGATCATCAATGCGCTGAAAGCGGACGGTGTCGCAGTGCTGAACGCTGATTCTGAACACTATTCGGCCTGGCGCGCGGCTGCCGGGGCTCGCAGGGTGATCTCCTTCGGACTTTCCAGCGATGCGGATGTGTCGGGAACCTGTTCGGCATTGGACTTCGGTTCAAGAATCAGCATCAGGACGCCACTCGGCCAGCTCGAAGTGGATCTGAATCTCGCGGGCGAGCACAACGTAGTGAATGCGCTGGCCGCGGCCGCAGTAGGCGCAGCGCTCAGAATTGCGCCCGCTTCGATCAAAACCGGACTGGAGGCCATGCGCGCAGTGGCGGGCCGTCTGCAGCTTCGAAAGCATTTCAAGGGCGGGCGGCTGATCGACGACACCTACAATGCCAATCCGAATTCTGTCGCCGCCGCGCTCAGTTTCGTCGCGGAACTCAACGGAGACCGTCGTCTGGTGATCGGCGACATGTATGAGCTCGGGGCGAACGGCGAGCGGCATCATCGGGAGGTTGGACGCCTGGCGCGCCGATGCGGAATCGGCCGGCTCTATGCGCTTGGCGATCTCAGCGCCGCCGCAGCGGAGGCGTTCGGACGCGGCGCCAAGCATTACATGGACAGAAACTCTCTGATCAGCGATTTGGAAGATCAGCTGGATTCGACAACAACCGTTCTGATCAAAGGCTCGCGCGGCATGAGAATGGATGAGATCGCTGATTCTATCTGCAACGCGCAAGCCCCCCTGGAGGAAACTGTGTCATGCTAGCCGATCTGCTGCTCAGTTTTTCGGACCGAGTGTCCTGGCTCAATGTCTTCACCTACGTGACATTTCGCGGTGTGCTCTCGGTGCTCACCTCTCTATTCATCGGTGTCGTTGCATTTTCGTATGCGATTCCCAAGCTGCGGGAGCTGTCGATCGGCGAGGTCGTGCGAGACGATGATGTGCCGCTGCACATCGGCAAAAGCGGCACCCCGACGATGGGCGGTGTTGTGATCGTATTCTCAGTCGCGGTCTCGACATTGCTGTGGGTCGATGCGACCAATCATTTCGTCTGGCTGGCGCTGGCAACCACCGTCGTCTACGGGCTGATCGGTTTCATCGACGACTGGCAGAAACTCCGGCAGCAGCGCAGCGGCGCAGGGCTGTCGGTGCGCAAGAAGCTGCTGCTTCAGTCGGCCGCCGCCGCCGTGATTGCGATCATACTCTATGTGTCTGCGGAGTCGGCGGTGCAGACCACGCTGCTGGTGCCGGCGTTCAAGAACATTCTGTTCGATCTCGGTGTCTGGTTTGTGCCGTTCACCATGATTGTCATGGTCGGGACCTCCAATGCGGTCAATCTGACCGATGGACTGGATGGACTCGCAATCATGCCGATCGTCCTGGTTGCAGGCGGGCTGGGCATTTTCAGCTACGCGACCGGCCATGCGGTGTTCGCCGAATATTTTTCGATTCCGTTCGTCGAGGGCGCCGGGGAGCTGGTGATCTTCTGTGGATCGCTGGTTGGCGCGGGATTGGCTTTTCTTGCCTTCAACTGCTACCCGGCGCAGATATTCATGGGAGACACCGGCTCGATGGGTCTCGGCGCAGCCGTCGCCATCGTAGCCGTGTTGATCCGACAGGAATTCGCCCTTCTCATCATGGGCGGGCTCTTCGTCATTGAGGCCATTTCTGTCATGACTCAAGTTGCGTCGTTCAAGCTGTTCGGGCGGCGGATATGGCTGATGAGCCCAATTCATCATCATTTCGAGCAGAAAGGCTGGCCTGAACCGAGGATTACAGTCCGATTCTGGATATTTTCTCTGGTCATGGTATTGGCCGGCCTGGCCACCCTCAAAGTCAGATAAGGAGGAACAAGTCATGAGTCCGTTGAAGCGACAAGCAAGAATAAATGGAAGTTCAGGTAACGCGGTCGTGATTGGCCTGGGCCGCAGCGCCATCGCCTGCGCATCCTACCTGATTGATGAAGGCTGGGATGTTGAAATAGCAGAAATCAGATCTCAGCCCACTATGGAAAACGCGGTGCGATCGGCTCTGCCTGGAATTTCGATTCACACCTATGTGGAGCCAGACCTGTTTGTTGGAAAGGATCTGGTTGTGCTCAGCTGCACATCGGCGCCCTCGAATCTTCGCATTGCCAGGATGGCAAAAGACTACGGCGTTCTGGTGCTGAACAGTCTGGAACTGTTCTTTCATTGTGCCCGCAAACCGATCATTTCCGTGACCGGCACCAATGGCAAGAGCTCGGTCACCACGCTGGTTCGCAACATTCTCGAGCGGTACCGGGCGACGGTTCAGCTGGGCGGCTGCCGAGGGTATCCGTTCATGGAACTGGTCAGCAAGCGGCAGGCAGATGCCTACCTGCTTGAGCTGTCAGCGCCTCAATTGGAACAGGTTGAGAGCCTCGAGTCGGATGTTGCGGCGATATTGAATGTGTCACCGGATCACCGGGAGCGCTACGCGTCGATCGAGGCGTATGTCGGTGCGATGTCCAAGCTGATTAGCGATGCCAGAATCGCGGTCATCAACCGCGACGACCCGATCACCGCGCAGCTGTCAGCCGAAGGGGAGAGAATCACATTCGGCATGAATCCGCCGGACAATGAGACGGACTATGGCGTGGTGGATTTTTCCGGCACAAGATGGATCGTGCGCGGCTGTGCCAAGCTGATCAATGTCGAGCGCTGCCAGCTGAATGAAGATCACAACGTGATGAACATTCTGGCCAGCACCGCGATTGCCGATGCCGCGGGCTATCCTGTCAAACCAGTTCGAACAGTTGTCGCTAAATTCTCGGGACTGCCTTATCGCTGCAGCACTGAAGGCGAATGGAGAGGCGTCCAGTGGATCAACGATGCGAGATCTACCAATGTCGGCGCTTCGCTGGCGGCCATTCGATCAAACGAACGGCCCGTGATTCTGATTGCCGGCGGCCTGAGCAAGGGCGCTGATTTCTCACCGATTCCAGAACAGGTCAATGGCAGGCTGCGAGGCTGCATATTCTTCGGGCGCGACCGGCGCGAGATCAGCAAGTCATTCAACGGCGGGATAGACAAGCACCACGTCGAGGATGTTTATGATGCGATCAGCGTGGCGAACAGCATAACGAAAGAAGGTGACTGTGTGGTGTTTTCGCCCGGATGCGCCAGCAATGACCAGTTCACCGATTACAAGCATCGGGGCAAAACATTCAGCCACGCGCTTCAGATGCAGGTTCAATGAATCCAGCCTTCCAAAATTCGCATTCCGAAATGACCGAGATCAAAGCTCCCAGCTTTGATCCGGTCCTGGTGACGGTCTATCTGGCGCTTGTGGTCTTTGGAATGATCGCGGTGTATTCAGCCACGATCGCGCAGGCGTTCGAGACTGGCGATCCTTTCATCCACCTTCGGAAAAACGCGGTGAACATTGTCATCGCGCTGTGCGCGATGTTCGCGGCGGCCTGGACTCCAATCTCCCTGTTGAGACGAAGTTCCTGGCTCTTGCTTCTTTTTGCCACAGCGCTGCTGGCGGTCGTGCTGATTCCTTCAGTTGGAGTCGAAATCAACAAAAGCACCCGTTGGATCAGGCTCGGAGGCTTCCTGTTTCAGCCCTCCGAGTTTGCTGAGCTGATGTTTCTGATCTTCATGGCTCATTACCTCTCTGACCGTCAGCAGCGCTTGAACAGTCTCCTTCGTGATGTCGCACCCATCGTCGCAGCTTACGTGGTGTTCGCCGCCTTGCTGATTCTGGAACCGGATCTCGGCAGTGTGCTGGTGCTGGGTGCGGTGCTGATGTCGGCTCTCTATCTGAGCGGACTTCGCGGCCCGCACATCATTCTGTTCAGCATTCTGTCGGCCGTGGCGGTTACGATTCTGATATTGATGGAGCCTTATCGCATCGCTCGGGTCATGTCATTTCTCGATCCCTGGAAAGATCCGTACAACTCTGGCTTTCAATTGGTGAACTCGCTGATTGCGATCGGTCGAGGTGAGTGGTTCGGAGTTGGACTGGGCACCAGTGTGCAGAAACTGTTCTACCTGCCCTACGCGGGATCAGATTTTCTGTTCGCGGTGATCGGTGAGGAACTGGGATTTCTGGGCGTTTTGTCTGTGATGGGACTGTTTCTGGTTCTCATCTGGAAAATTTTCCATGTCTCCTGGCTGGCTGCCGCAGTCGGTGATCAATTCTCGAAAGTTCTCGCTCAGTCAATCGGCATGATGATCGCGATCTCAGCGGTGGTCAACATGGGCGTGAGCATGGGCGTTCTGCCGACCAAGGGCCTGACCCTGCCATTCATGAGCGAGGGCGGCTCAAGTCTGGTTGCCTGCTCCATTGCGATCGGCATCGTGCTGTCGATTCATCGAGAATGCTATCGGAAGCTGCTGTGATGGGCACGGTCGTGATCATGGCCGGCGGCACCGGCGGACACATTTACCCGGCGCTGGCTGTCGGGACGGAACTTCGCGCCCGCGGTGTCGATGTGTATTGGATGGGAGTGCGAAGCGGATTCGAGGACCGACTCGCGCGCAAGGCCGGTTTTGAATTCGATGAGATCCGCATCAGAAGCGTATGGGGCAAGGGCGTGATTCGCTGGATGACACTGCCGCTGTGGCTGCTGATCTCTTTTTGGCAGAGCCTCGCGATCATCTTGAATCGACGGCCCGACCTGATGCTGGGCATGGGCGGCTATGTGTGCGGGCCGGGCGGGGTTGCCGCGGCGCTTTTGAGACGTCCGCTGATCATTCACGAATCCAATGCGGTGGCAGGCTTGACCAATCGAATACTTGCTGTGATGGCGATGCGCGTGCTCTCCGGTGTTGAGGAATCCGATCTGGGTCCGAAAGCGGTATTCACCGGCACACCGATCAGCGCCGGCATCGTTGCCGCAGCAAAGCGAAAAGACATCATCGAAATTGTGAGTGGCAAGACACTCAATCTGCTGATTATCGGCGGCAGCCAAGGCGCTGACGCGCTGAATGAAGCGTTGCCTTCAGCCCTCAAGGATCGACTGCCGGACCAGCGTCCCAACGTGATTCACCAGACTGGCAGAGATCGAGGGGAGAAGGTCAGGAAGGTTTACGACGAGCTTGGAATCGAGGCTGAGGTGACTGAGTACATCGATGACATGCCGAAAGCTTACAGCTGGGCGGATATTGTGATTTCCAGAGCCGGAGCGATGACCATTGCTGAGCTGTCTGCGATGGGGCTGGCCGCGGTGCTGGTGCCTTATCCGCATGCAGCCCGAGACCATCAGCGCGCCAATGCTGAAATCCTGCAGCGTATGGGCGGTGCGATTGTGTGCTTGCAGAACCATGAATTCAAGAACAGGCTTGAGGCCGCGCTGGAGGAGCTGCTGGCCAGCCGGGAGCGGGTGAGGGAGCTTGCCACGCGCATTCGGGCGAATGCCAGACCTGATGCGACTGAGACAGTTGCGAACATCTGCATGGAAGTTCTGGAAGCTTGAACCGCGGCATTGAACGATTTGGATATGGACGAGATTTCAATGACTGGACTGAATGGTGAACTGCGCAGAAATGAGCCGATGAGCCGGCACACCAGCTGGCGCGCGGGCGGCTCGGCCAGATGGTTCTACACGCCGAGCGGTGTGGCCGATCTGGGTGAGTTTCTGAAGCGGGTGCCGGACGAGACTGACATCGCGTGGTGCGGGCTCGGCAGCAATCTGCTGGTGCGCGACGGCGGTTTCAACGGGGTGCTGATTTCGACGCACAAGGGGCTTGCGAGTTTGTGCCGGACCGGTGAGCGCGGAATTTATGCAGAAGCGGGTGTGCCGGGCGCCAAGCTGGCGAAATTCGCCGCCAGAAACGCCCTTTGCGGCACAGAGTTCATGGTTGGAATTCCCGGAACGGTGGGCGGCGCCCTGGCGATGAATGCCGGTTGCTTCGGTTCAGAGACCTGGGAGAATGTCCGCTATGCCGACACGATCAGTCGCCGCGGCGAGCGCGGCAGACGAAAGGCGGCCGAGGTTTCCTGGGGTTACCGCTCGGTCGAGCTCGACGCTGCGGAGTGGTTCACCGGCGCTGAGTTTGAGCTCGCGCCATGCCAGAGCGATGAGGGAAAGCAGAGAATCCGCAGTTATCTGAAAAGGCGGGCGGCAACCCAGCCTGTTCAGACCGCCAATGCAGGCAGTGTGTTTCGCAACCCCGGCGGCGACCATGCCGCGCGGCTGCTGGATTCGGCGGGTTTGAAAGGTCATGCGATCGGCGCCGCGCGGGTGTCCCCGATTCACGCCAATTTCATTGAGAATACCGGACGCGCGAGCGCCGCGGACATCGAATCACTGATTGACTGCATGCTGGAACGCGTCGCCGCGGTGCACGACATGCAGCTTGAACTTGAAGTCAGAATTATTGGAAAGAGGAGGTAGCGATGGACTTTATTCATCATCCCGAAGATCGTTCCCGGCGCGTCAGGAATGGCAGGTCGCGGTCCGGACACACTGCATCACCCAGACTCAATCGCAAGAGCATTTTCATGCTCGCCACAGTATTGAGCGTGGTGATGGTTTTTGTTTTCTGCCTTGACTTCGTTCTGCAGCAGCAGCGATTTCCGACACGGAACATCGATGTTGTCGGCGATCTTGCCAATACAACCTCAAATGAGGTGGCGGAAGCTGTTGCGAAGGTATCTGCCGGCAACATTCTGCGAGTCGATATCGCCAGAGCCGCACAGGCGGCGCAGTCACTGTCTTGGGTGGAAGACGCGACCATCCGCCGCAAGTGGCCGGACACGCTTGAGGTTCAGGTCAACGTGCGCAAGGTGCGGGCGCGCTGGAACGAGGACGAGTATCTCGATCAGTTCGGCAATCCCTTCTCGCTGCCGTCCCAGATTGATCGAAGTCTGCCGCTTCTGAGAGGGCCGACCGTATCAGCGCCTGAAGTTCTGACGGCCTATGAGACCTGGAGCGAATCCGTGCGCAAGGTGGGACTCAAGGTCCAGACGATCTGGCTGTCTAAACGCGGCAGCTGGGAGATTTTCGTCATCCCGCAGAAGAGCGCTGAGAATTTTTCAGAAATTGCTGTGGAAGCGGAGCCGATCAAGGTCATTGTCGGCAGTAGCGACATCAAGGAGCGATCGAAACGGTTTCTCAAGCTCTATGCCGAGATTTTTCATCCTGTTCATGAGAAAGTGTCAGTGATTGACATGAGATACCCCGACGGGGTGTCTGTCACGTGGAGAGGCTCACCTCCAAAAATGCAAGGAATTCAGACAATTGCAAACACATAAACGAAAGAAAATTACCATGAGATCAAACAAGCAGGACTTGGACAATCGATTGGTTGTCGGCTTGGACATCGGCACCTCGACCGTCTCGTTTGTCGTCTGTGAGGAGCATCCCAGCGGCTTCGAGCTGCTGGGTCTCGGGGATTGCAAGACGGAAGGCATGCAGCGGGGCATGGTGTCGAACATCGACGCGCTAGTCGCTTCAATCCAGGAGGCGAAATCGACTGCAGAGCAGATGTCAATGCGCGAGATCGATCGCGTGTTCGTCGGTGTCACCGGGTCTCACATCCGGGGCACAAACTCAACCGGTGTTGTCGCAATCCGCGGCAACGAAGTCACGGTTGATGACATCGAGCGGGTCACTGAGGCCGCTCAGGCTGTGCCTATTTCAAGCGGTGAGAAGCTTCTGCACATACTGTCGCAGCAGTACATTGTGGATGGCCAGCCCGGCATTCGGCATCCGCACGGCATGTGCGGAGTGCGGCTTGAAGCCAAGGTTCATGTTGTCACCGGCGGTGTGAGCTCGATTGAGAACCTCTTGAAGTGCATTCGCTCATGCGATCTGGAAGTTGAGGGGGTGATCATGAATCACATCGCTTCGGGGCAGGCGGTCCTGTCCGAGGATGAGAAGGCTCTCGGTGTGGCATTGCTGGACATCGGTCACGGCACCACGGACTTCGCGGTCTACAACGAGGGTTCGATCGTGCATTCCGCGACGTTCACAACCGCCGGCTCGCAGATCACTCAGGATATTGCGGTTTCGCTGCACACCTCGCGGCAGGAAGCCAAGCGGATCAAGAAGGTGCACGGCAGCGCATTCTCCAGGAATGTCGATGTCACCGAGTCTTTCGAACTGACCGTGATCGGCGAGTTTCGGCCGCGCCGGGCCAGCCGCAAGTTTCTTGCGGAAGTCATCGAGAGCAGGCTGGTTGAGATTTTCAATCAGGTCAGAGACAACCTGAATCAATCTGGACAGATGGATCTGATTCGATCGGGAATGGTGCTGACAGGCGGCACGTCGAAGGTGGTGGACACCGACAAGCTGGCCACCGACATACTGGGCATGCCGGTCAGGCTGGGCACCGCGAACTATGAGGGCGAGCTGAGTGAGCTGGTTGCTGATCCCACGCTTGCGACCGGACTGGGGCTGTGCGAATACGGCTCGCTGATCCGGCAGCAGGAGACCGATCTGCTTGACCGGAAAGATTTCAAGAATTCGCAGGTCAGCACTGCAGATCGGGCGGTCAGTTTCATGCGCAGGCTGCTGGTCAGGGAAGATCCGGCGCTGCTGCATTCAACCAAGTGATGGCGGACTGAGAGACGAAGCATCCCGAAGCGGGAGTTCAGACTGGCTTTGGGGAAGGAACAAATAGCAACGATACGATTTAAATCAATTTGAGGATCAAGAAAATGGAAAACATGAAAAAGAGATTTGTACTGCAGGCGCAGGATGATGTATTCAAAGGCGCCAGGATAAAAGTCGTCGGCATCGGCGGCGGTGGCAGCAACGCAGTGGATTACATGGCTTCGGATCTATTCGAGGATGTGGAATGCTACGTCGCCAACACGGATTCGCAGGCGCTGGCTCGGTCGCAGACTTCCAACCGGCTGCAGTTCGGAACAGCCACAACCCGCGGGCGCGGTGCGGGGTTCGACCCGCAGAGAGGTCGCCAGGCGGCAGTGGAAGACCGGCAGAAAATTGTCGAATATGTCGGCGACGCGGAAATGGTGTTTCTGACTGCAGGACTGGGCGGGGGCACCGGCACCGGCGCGGCGCCGGTTTTCGCGCAGGCGATCAAGGAGTTCAATCCTGAATCGCTGGTCGTTGCGGTTGTGACGATGCCATTCTCGATCGAGGGTGAGCGTCGAATGGACTATGCCAGAGCGGGCGCGAGAGAGCTGCGGCAATCTGTCGACTCGATCATCACGATCGCGAATGACAAGATACTGACCGATGACATCCCCCTGTTTGAGGCATTCGGCACTGCGAATGAGGTTCTCTTGAACGCGGTGCGCGGCATTTCGGATGTGGTGGTCCGCACCGGATTCATCAATGTCGACTTCGCTGATGTGAAAACCATCATGTCAGAGGAAGGGCTGGCGATGATGGCGCATGGCAGCGCATACGGTGAGGAGCGCGCCAGGAAAGTGACGGAGAGCGTGCTGTCCAATCCGCTGCTCGAAGACGTTGACCTTGCCGATGCGAAGGGGCTGCTGGTCAATATCACCGCCAGCTCCAGCATATCCTCCGGCGAGTACAAGGAGATCGGCGAGCGGATTCAGGACGCGGCGCCGAATGCTGAGGCGATTGTCTCAGGCCTGGTATTTGACGAGGACGTGGGAGACGAGATTCGGGTGACGATTGTAGCCAGCGGACTGAGGCTGCCCCATGATGAAAGGTATGGCAAGTTCGATTACTCGGACTTTGTCGAAGACGGTTCAGCGCCGCAGGAGGCAACTCAGGATGAGTTCGAGTTTCCTCAAGCCCACGAGCCGCAGGAGATCAGTGAGCCGAGGACTTTCACCAACCCGTTCCTTGACGAGCAGGAAGACTACGTTGAAGAGGAATACGCGGCTGAGATGTCGGAACATGTGCCGAGCATATTGAGAAATCGAGGTAATCTTCGTCCGGACCAGCGTCTGAACGGATCGGCGGACGCTTAGCAGTGCCATGCATGATTCGCCCGAACCGTCAGTTCGGGCGAATCTGTGCATCGGTTCGAATTCTGTCTGATCGGTGCGGCAGTGAAATTTCAGAATATTGACAATAATTTGCAAAATTTTGGCAAGCGAACTTGGTATCATGTTGTTCTGAATCATTCTTCGGGTAAAGGGAATTACGCGTTCATTCGCGCGCGTCTGAACTCGCCATTGACTGGCGCAGCAAGAGGTTGTTGACTGGGGGCATGAGCTGAAATAAATTCAGAAAAATGCACAAAAAGAAAACCTTATCCAATAATATTGGATACAATATGTTCACAGATTTAGCAATATGAGTCTGTCTAGTCAATCAGGTTTTTCAAGAACCATTCAAATCCAAACTGAATCATTGCCTTGCAGTCAATTTAAGGATTGACTTCAGAGCATTTTGCGCGAACCATCAAGACAATCAATATATAATTGATTTCAATAAATTTTTGAGGCATCTGGTAGACCCGAAATGATCGCACAGAGAACCCTAACCAATGTAATCACAGGCACAGGCGTCGGACTTCACAAGGGTGTGAAAATCTGCCTGACTCTGCATCCTGCACCGGTCAATACAGGAATCGTGTTCAGACGGGTTGATTTTGATCCAGTGGTGGAGATTCCGGCTTCCGTCGAGAATGTCTCCTGCACCCGATTGTCCACGACGATCAGTCGCAACGGTGTGGAAGTCTCCACGGTGGAGCACCTGATGTCGGCATTCGCGGGACTCGGTGTGGACAATGCCTATGTTGATGTGAGCGCCGGTGAGGTGCCGATCATGGATGGCAGCGCGCATCCGTTCGTGTTCCTGATCGATGCGGCTGGCATCGAGCTGCAGAAGGCGCCGAAAAAGTTTGTCAGAATCAAGAAAACGGTTTGCGTTCAGGAAGGTGATATGTGGGCCAAATTCGAGCCCTACCACGGTTTCAAAGTGTCATTCTCGATTGATTTCGATCATCCGGTCCTCAAGAACTCCAATCAGAAAGTCGAGATTGATTTCGCAACCACCCATTACAAGAACAACATCTCCAGAGCCCGCACTTTCGGCTTCATGTCTGATCTCGAAAGCTTGCATTCAATGGGTCTGGCTCAGGGTGCAAGCACGAAGAATGCGATTGTGCTGAGCGACTATCACATGACGAACAGCGAGCAGCTGCGCTATGCTGATGAGTGCGCGCGTCACAAGGTGCTTGACGCAATCGGTGACATCTACTTGCTGGGCTACCCCCTGATCGGCGGTTTTTCCGCGCACAAGTCGGGTCACTACCTGAACAACCAGTTGCTTGTTGCCTTGAAACAGGACGAGTCGGCGTGGGAGCTGATCGACTTCGAAAGATACGAGGACATGCCTGCTTCGCTGCTTCGACCGGTCACCGCGACCGCATAGCAACGCGATCTCATAAAACTTGAAATACCGCTTCTATGAGGCGGTTTTTCGATTTCTGTATCCGTGCTATTCCGCGGTATGCTTCACTCTTTCGGCGAACCAGTCCGGCTGAGGCGCAGAAACGTTTCTCTAGTCTCAGCGTTGGCGGCGCTTCGGGCGATCTCAGCAAACAGTTGCCTCAGTTCAGGGGAGACTGCTCCATCCTGCGGAATCGGGCGTTCAGGCTTGTTTCGGCGGCTTGGCTTTCTGCCGCCTGCAACCGCGACCCGGATTGAGATTTCCTCAAGGTCTTTGTATCCATTCTCGACAAGCCGGCTCAGGACGGTGGTTTGATTGTTGATGAGCTCGTGTGCCCAGGTGGGAGAGTTGACGGTAACTGCAAGCACGCAGCCCTCAATCTGCAATCGGGTTGTGTTTTCGGCGATGCTCTGGCCAGCGGCCTGACTCCAGTGTCGATAGAACTCGGTGTCCGTGAATCGCTTCGGGGCCTCGGGAAGCGTCACCGCGGCGAGAACTTCGGACAGTCTTGAGTAAGTGAGCTCGGGCATGGGGATTGGCTTTGAATGGAACTCTGGGGATTGAAGGTTCAGTCCAGTATTCAATACAATATTGAGCAGAGAAAGTTGCAATTCTGATTCAGGCCCCCATTTTAATTTGAGACTCATTAGCCTTGTCAGTCAAATAGGCTGACGTGCCCAGAATTCAACAACGGGTTGTGCGCCTTATGCAAGCAGAAGTCTATTGTTTATCAAACGTCATTGAATCTGTCATTCATCCCGGCATGCACAAGAATTCTGGAAAAACTCGTCGCCAGTCCGATTCACAACCCGAAATCTGATGTTTTCAAACACCCTGTCCAAAGTATTCGGCAGCCGCAACGACAGGCTGATCAAAGAAATGTCCAAGACGGTGGGTGTCATCAATCGTCTTGAGTCCCAGATGCAGTCTCTGTCGGATGAGGAGCTGGCGGCAAAAACCCCCGAGCTGAGGCAGAGGATAGCCGATGGCGCGGCAGTCGAGGATGCGCTCCCCGAAGCGTTTGCGGTAGTCAGGGAAGTTTCAAGACGGGCGCTTTCAATGCGGCACTTTGACGTTCAGCTGATCGGCGGGATGGTGCTGCATCGGGGCAAGATCGCTGAGATGCGCACCGGCGAGGGGAAGACACTGGTTGCCACCCTGCCGGTCTATCTCAATGCGCTTGCGGGTCATACAGTGCATATCGTCACGGTGAACGACTATCTGGCGCGTCGGGATGCCGAGTGGATGGGCGAGATCTATTCGTTTCTCGGAATCTCAGTCGGTGTTGTCGTTCCTAACATGAGTCATGAGGACAAGCGCGCCGCCTACGCATGCGATGTGGTTTACGGCACCAACAACGAATTCGGGTTCGACTATCTGCGCGACAACATGGCGTTCACCGAACAGAATCGGGTGCAGGGCAAACTGACCTACGCGATCGTCGATGAGGTGGACTCGATTCTGATCGATGAGGCGAGAACGCCCCTGATCATATCGGGGGCGGCCGAGGACAGCACGGCGCTCTATGCGCAGATGAACCAGATCGTCCCGCGGCTGGTGCGGCAGGAAGAGGAAGACGGCCCGGGCGACTTCAGTGTGGACGAGAAGACGCGGCAGGTCTATCTCACCGATGAGGGTCACGAGAATGCCGAGCTGCTTCTCTCTGAAGCAGAACTGTTGCGGGAGGGCACCAGTCTCTACGATTTTTCCAACGTCGGCCTGGTCCATCACCTGACTGCAGCGCTGCGCGCCAACACCCTGTTCCATCGCGATGTGGACTACCTGATTCATGACGGGCAGGTTGTGATCGTGGATGAGTTCACCGGGCGCATGCAGCCCGGGCGTCGCTGGTCCGACGGTCTGCATCAGGCCATTGAAGCCAAGGAAAGGGTCCGGGTGCAGCGGGAGAATCAGACTCTGGCATCCATCACGTTTCAGAATTACTTCAGGCTGTACGACCGGCTGGCTGGAATGACGGGCACCGCAGACACCGAAGCGGAAGAGTTTCAGCAGATCTACGGGCTTGAGGTTGTTGTCATTCCAACTCACATGGAAATGATTCGAGATGACCTTCCGGACCTTGTTTATCGGACCGCGGGTGAGAAATTCAGGGCCATTGTCGAGGAAATTGAGGAGCGGCGCGACAAGGATCAACCCATTCTGGTTGGCACAGCATCCATTGAGACATCGGAGTATCTGGCCGGACTGCTGAAGCGGGCCGGTGTGCCGCACGAAGTGCTGAACGCGAAACAGCACGAGCGCGAAGCCAGAATCATTGCGCAGGCCGGGCGACCCGGATCAGTTACCATTGCGACAAACATGGCGGGACGCGGAACTGACATCGTTCTCGGCGGCAACCTGGAGATGGAGCTTCGGGAAGCGGGCGAGCGCGTTGATGCCGCGCAGACCGATGTGATCATGGCGGACTGGCAAAAGCGGCACGATGCGGTTGTCGGAGCCGGCGGGCTGCATGTTCTCAGTACGGAGCGGAATGAGTCTCGCCGCGTCGACAACCAGCTGAGAGGACGCTCGGGCCGCCAGGGCGATCCCGGCTCCAGCCGCTTCTACCTGTCGCTGGAAGACAATCTGCTCAGAATATTCGCTTCCGAGAAGATGTCCGGCCTGATGGAGAGACTGGGGCTTGAAGACGGCGAGGCGATCGAGCACAACTGGGTGACCAAGGCCATCGAGAATGCGCAGAAGAAGGTGGAAGGGCGCAACTTCGATATCCGCAAGCAGCTGCTGGAATTCGATGATGTCGCGAACGAGCAGCGCAAGGTTGTCTATGAGCAGCGCAACTATCTGATGGAGTCGGGCGAGGTCAACGATGCGATCGATGAGATGCGAGTGGACTACGTTGAAACAGTGGTGAACTCCTGCCTGTCTCCAGATTCGAGCGATGAGCTTTGGGACCTTGATTCGCTGACTCGCGAGATCGATCAGGCTTTCAACGCAAAGCTGCCGGTTGAAGAGTGGCTGGATGCGGAGCCGGAGCTGAGTCAGGAGAGTCTGGCTGCAAGAGTCGATCAGGCGCTGGCCGAGCATTATGCCGCGAGAATTGATGCTGAACACAAGGCGCAGCTGCAGACCGTGGAAAAGGCAGTGATGCTGATGGTGCTGGACAACTCATGGAAGGAGCACCTGGCAAACATGGATTTTCTGCGCCAGGGCATTCATCTTCGCGGCTATGCGCAGAAGAATCCCAAGCAGGAATACAAGCGCGAGGCATTCGAGATGTTCGGCGCCATGATGCAGAATGTCGCTCACGAAGTGATCCGTCTGCTGTTTCGGCTTGAGGTCAGGCCGACTGAAGACGTTCAGCAGATCGCACGGCGCGAGGCCCGGCCGGCACAGAAACTGAATTACGTTCATTCCGAGTCCGAATCCGCACTGGGTGGCGGCGCGTTGCCGAAGCCGCAGCGCGAGGTGACGACGTATGTGCGCGAGCACCGGAAAGTTGGACGGAATGAGCCTTGCTGGTGCGGTTCGGGGAAGAAGTTCAAACGGTGTCACGGCAGGGCCGCCTGAGGCATGGCGGTCAACCTGAAGCCGCCGTCCTCGATTCGGGCAGTGGCTGGAATCAGAATGGGCGCCGTGAATGCGGGGATCCGAAAATCCAGAGGCGAAGATCTGGTTGTGTTCGCAGTGCCCGAGGCTGCGAGCATCGCAGCGGTGTTCACACAGAATAAAGCCCGAGCCGCTCCGGTGGAAGTCGCCATTAAGCATCTGGATGACGGCGGCGCGCGGCATTCGGGCTCGACTCGCGCCCTGGTCGTCAACAGCGGCAATGCCAATGCGGGCCTGGGCCGCGAGGGAATTGATGACTGCCTGTCCGTCTGCGACGCGGTTGCGCGGCAGATGGGGATTCACCGCGAGGCTGTCATTCCGTTCTCAACCGGCGTGATTGGCGAGCGGCTGCCGGTCGATAAGATTTCATCACACATCGGGCGATGTGTCGAGACTTTCGGCAAAGACAACTGGCTGGCGGCTGCCCGTGCGATCATCACCACTGACACTGTACCGAAAGCGGTTTCGCGGACAATCGATGTGGACAGTGATCAAATCACGGTTACCGGAATTGCCAAGGGCTCCGGCATGATCGAACCGAATATGGCGACCATGCTGGCCTTCATCGCCACCGATGCGCGTGCGGCTCCAGATTATCTTCAGACGGTTCTTGATGAAGCCGCGAGTGAAAGTTTCAACTGCATCACGGTCGACGGTGACACTTCCACCAATGACGCATGTCTGCTTGTGGCGACTGCGGCGTCTGGAGTGGAGATCGGCGAGAGCGCAGCGCCGGCGATTCAGAAGCAGTTTGCCGAAGCGGTTCGCGAAGTCGCGGTCCACCTCGCGCAGGCGATTGTTCGAGACGGAGAAGGCGCGACCAAGTTCGTCACAATCAATGTCACCGGCGGTGCGAGTCAGGCGGACTGTGCCAAAATTGCCAAGACCGTGGCGAACTCGCCGCTGGTGAAGACCGCAATTCATGCCTCTGACCCGAATTGGGGTCGAATTTTCGGAGCCATCGGCCGTGCTGAAGTCGACGGCCTGCAGCTTGATAACCTGAATATTTCGATCAACGGCATCAAAGTCATGTCATCAGGCTCGCTGGATTCCGGGTATTGCGAAAAGCAGGCGGCGGATGCGATGCGCGGTGAAGAAATATTGATTCGAATCGATCTGGGAAAGGATAATACGGAAGTTTCGGCAACTATCTGGACTACTGACCTCAGCTACGAATATGTGCGCATCAATGCTGAATACCGAACCTGATAGGATTCCTGTCGCGGTGGGACTGGTGATGGATGCAGATCACCGAATCTTGATTGGCTGTCGGACGGTGACAGATCAGTATTTCGGGAAGTGGGAGTTTCCGGGCGGCAAGATCAAAGAAGGTGAGTCCGCGTCCGAAGCTTTGAAACGAGAGTTGCTTGAGGAGCTTGGTATTGAGATAGACAGCTCGATGCCGTTTGACAGTTTCGCTTATGATTATCCGGACCGAAAAGTGATGCTTTATTTTCGACGGGTGGAGCGGTACATCGGGCGGCCATGCGGCCTTGAGCAGCAGGAGCTGCGCTGGGTCAGGGTTGCGGAATTGAAAAATTTTGATATGCTCGCAGCAAGCAAGAAAGTGATAGAGCAGCTGGAAGACCTTGAGAGGGAAGCCTGCGATGGCGCGCGTGTCGCTTAAACGATACTCTGGACTCTCCCTGCTGCGGAACGCCCTGTCCGATCATCGCAAATGGTCGAGAGCATGGCGCGATCCGGAGCCCAAGAAGTCCTACGACGTGATTATCGTCGGTGCCGGCGGACATGGGCTGGCGAGCGCCTACTACCTGGCCAAGCTGCACGGCATCAAGAATGTCGCGGTGCTTGAGAAAGGCTGGCTGGGGGGCGGCAATACCGGACGCAACACCACCATTGTCCGGTCCAACTACATGCTGGACGGCAATGCGCATTTCTATGAGCATTCACTGAAGCTGTGGGAAGGGCTGTCGCAGGAACTCAACTACAACGTGATGTTCAGCCAGCGCGGTGTGCTGAACCTGGCGCACAGCGATTCCGAAATGGAATCATTCGCCCAGCGCGGCAACGCGATGCGTTTGAATGGGATTGACGCCGAACTGCTGCTGCCGGATCAAGTGAGGCAGATGGTGCCGCATCTGGACTGTTCCCAAGACACCCGATATCCGATATTCGGCGGACTCCTGCAGAAACGGGGCGGCACTGCGCGGCACGACGCAGTCGCCTGGGGGTTCGCACGCGGCGCAGACGCGCTGGGTGTTGACATCATCCAGAACTGCGAGGTGACCGGAATTCGCGTTCAAGGCAATCGGGTGGCTGGCGTCGACACCTCTCGCGGTTCGATCGACGCAGGCAAAGTGGGGCTCGCAGTAGCTGGAAATTCCAGCCGGCTCGCGGCCATGGCGGGTTTGAGACTGCCGATCGAGTCACATGTTCTGCAGGCCATGGTTACCGAACCGCTCAAGCCGATCATCCATACGGTGGTGACTTCCGGTGCGTCGCATGTCTACGTCAACCAGACCGACAAGGGCGAAGTCCTGTTCGGCGGTGACCTTGATCTTTACAATTCGTATGCGCAGCGCGGCAATCTGCCCAGAATCGAGTATGTCGTCCAGTCGGTTCTGACACTTTTTCCATGTCTCAGCCGAGTGCGCCTGATGCGAAGCTGGGGCGGTGTGATGGACATGTCAATGGATGGCAGTCCGATCATCGGCAAGCTGCCCGTCGACGGACTGTATTTCAATGGCGGCTGGTGCTACGGTGGATTTAAGGCGACGCCCGGCTCTGGCTGGTGTTTTGCTCACACGATTGCCAACGACAAGCCGCATGCGCTGAACGAGGCGTTGAATCTGGAACGATTTGAAACCGGTGAGCTGCTGGACGAGAAGGGCAGCGGCGCTTTTGCGTTCTCTCACTGACAGATTCGATCGAAAACGTTTGAGGTATTCTGAATGCTGCTGATTTCCTGCCCCTGGTGCGGCGAGCGAGCCCAGACGGAATTCACTTACCGCGGTGATGCAACGGTCGCGAGACCCGATCTCGCAGGCAGTGATGCTGAGTGGTACGACTATGTGTACACCCGCGACAACCCGCGCGGCGAGCATATCGAATGGTGGCACCATACAGGCGGCTGTCGAAAATGGTTCAAGGTGCGTCGCAACACCTGGACGCACGAGATTCTGTCAAGCGAACCCCCCGTTCGCGAAGAGCAGGACTAGAGGCTGAGGCCGCTGATGGCTGGATTTCGAAACTCTACTGGCGGTTCGCTGGACCGGAACAAGCCGATCCGATTTCGGTTTGATGGAAGGCAGTTCTCGGGCTACCAGGGCGACACTCTTGCGTCCGCTCTTTTGGCCAACGGTGTTCGAGTCGTCGGCCGCAGTTTCAAGTATCACCGGCCGCGCGGCGTGTTCGGTCTGGGAGTCGAGGAGCCGAGCGCCATGGTTCAGCTCCGAGGCGGCGCCAGGGCGGAGCCGAACATTCGGGTGACGGAAATCGAGCTTTATGATGGTCTGGAAGCTTTCTCTCAGCACTGCTGGCCGACAGTCAATGTTGATTTCGGCGCGGTGGCCAATGTGGTCTCGCCGCTGCTGCCCGCCGGTTTCTACTACAAGACATTCATGTGGCCGGCATCCAAGTGGATGTTTTACGAGCGCTTCATTCGCAAGGCGGCAGGTCTTGGCAAATCAGCAACCGAGCCTGATCCGGATACGTATTCCAAGTCGTTTGAATTCTGTGACGTTCTGGTTGTAGGAGCAGGTCCGACGGGTCTCAGCGCCGCGTTGAGCGCGGCGAAGTCCGGCGCCAAAGTCATGCTGGTTGATGAGTCTCCCGATGGCGGCGGCCGGCTTCGATACGATGAAGAAGTGATTGATGACGCGTCCGCCGACAAATGGCTGAATGAAACACTGCGGCAGCTGTCGCAGATGCCGAATGCTGATGTGCGCCTGCGAACCACGGCGTTTGGATACTATGACCAGAACATGGTTGCCGCATTGGAGCGCGTTTCGGATCACGTTCCGGAACCGAGTCCGGGGAAAGTGCGGCAGCGGCTCCTGCAGATTCGAGCGAAGCAGATCGTGCTCGCAAGCGGCTCCATCGAACGCTCGATCCCTTTCGGCTGCAACGACAGACCGGGAGTCATGCTGGCATCCGCTGTACGCGGGTACGCGCGAAAATATGCGGTGGGCTGCGGCAGAAAGGCCGTCATGTTCACCAACAACGACAGCGCCTATGCAACCGTGGCGGCATTGCGCGAAGTCGGTGCGGAAGTGGCCGCAGTGGTCGACAGCCGGCTGCAGTCGCCCGGCCAGCGCGCGCTCGACTGGCTTGGCGACACGACGCTGATCCAGGGCTCAGCTGTGATCAAAACCAAGGGACTTCGGGCTGTGCAGGCGGTTGAGATCGGCAGACTGAACAGTGATGGCGCAATTTCAGACAAGAAGCAAACCATTCGCTGTGATCTGCTGTGCATATCCGGCGGATGGACGCCATCCGTGCATCTTTTCTCGCATGCGCAGGGGAAACTGAAGTTCGATAAGTCAATCGGCGCTTACGTTCCGGCTGAGGAGAAGCCTGCACTTCAGGTTGCCGGCAGCGCAGCCGGAGAGCTCTCGCTGGCTGAATGTCTCAAACAAGGCAGTGAGGCAGGTCTGAATGCTGCGACGCAAGCCGGTTTCGAAACTGATTCGACATCAGAGGTTCCAGTTTCACCGCAAGATTCGGCAGGCGCTATGGAGCCTTTGTGGAGTGTGCCGCGGGCTGGCCGCAAGATCAAGAGATTCGTTGACATTCAGAATGATGTAACGGTTGACGATGTTGAGCTTGCCCATCGGGAAGGTTTCGTCTCGGTTGAGCATCTGAAACGATACACGACACTGGGCATGGGCACTGATCAGGGACGCACCAGCAACATCAACGGACTGGCGAATCTCGCGCGGTTGCGCGAAGCGCAGATACCGGAGGTGGGTCACACCACTTTTCGTCCACCCTACACGCCAGTCTCCCTGGGTGCGCTGTCCGGCTTCGATTTCGGACCTCATCTGAGTCCGGTGCGCCGCACGCCCTTGCATGAATGGCATGAGCGCAGCGGCGCGCATCTGCAGAATTCAGGGGTGTGGAAACGTCCCGCCTTCTATCCTCGAACGGGCGAGAGCGTTCAAGATGCGATTCTGCGCGAAACTCGGCATGTGCGGGACCGGGTTGGAATCACGGACGTGTCCTCACTCGGAAAAATCGATGTTCAGGGCCGCGATGCCGCGGAGTTTCTGGAAAGGATCTATATCAACCGCTGGAAGTCGCTGCCGATCGGCCGCTGCCGCTATGGATTGATGCTCAGAGAGGATGGATTCGTATTCGACGATGGCACATCAACGCGGCTTTCGGAAAATGAGTTCTACATGACGACAACCACTGCGAATGCCGGGCCGGTGCTGGAGCACATGGAGATCTATGCGCAGACCGTGTGGCCGCAGCTGCATGTGCATCTGACTTCCATTTCAGATCAGTGGGCTGGCATGGCGCTGGCGGGGCCTTTCAGCCGCTCAGTGCTCAGCAAGCTGATCGGCGAGAATGAAGCGGGCAACGAAAACCTGCCGTACATGGGTGTCATCAAGTCGCGCATTGCCGATGTGCCGGTGCTGATATTCAGGGTCAGCTTCTCCGGCGAGCTGGGCTATGAGATTCACATGCCGTCCAAACAGGCGGAGCTGGTCTGGGAGACGGCGCTGTCCGCAGGACAGGCTTGGGACATCGCACCCTACGGCTTGGAAGCCATGACGATTCTGCGAATAGAGAAGGGGCATGTCGTTGCCGCGGAGCTGGACGGTCGAACGACGGCGGCTGATCTCGGATTCGAGCGGATGATGAAAGCCGACGGTGACTACGTGGGCAAACGGCTGGCGGAACGCAGCGCCTTGAAGGCCGGCGGCCGCAAGCAGCTGGTTGGAGTCAGATCCATTGATGGCAGCCCGATTCCGCGCGGAGCTCAGATCCTTCTCGAAAAGAGCGGTGGAAAGTCAGCGGAGTCGAAAGGCCATGTGACCTCCGCGTGCTTCAGCCCGCACTTGAATCAGGAAATCGGACTGGCGCTGGTTGCCGATGGGCGGCAGATTCATGGCAAGACCATGTATGCAAGCTCGCCCCTGACAGGACGCGAGGTGCAGGTTGAGATCGTTCACCACATTTTTGTTGATCCGCAGGGAGAGAAAGTCCGTGGCTAGCCGCAGATCCATTCCCAGTGTGCTGCTTCGCGAGCACGATGTCAGTCTGCTTTTTCAGGCGCATGGGCTGACTCCGGAAGACTGCGGTGAGCGACTGAGTGAATATGGAATTGAAAACTTGCCGTCTTATGGAAAGTCCGTGTCAGGTGATGACTTCGACTGTCTGAGCAATGGCCCCGGGATGTGGATGATTCAGTCGCTGGAAAGGGACGGAGAAGCAACCTTGGCAAGATTGCGGGAGCTGCTGGCTGACACCGATGCAACCGTTACCGATCTGTCTTCTGCAAGGACGATTGTTCAGGTGTCCGGCGCCTCAAGCAGAGCGCTGCTGAAGAAGGGGTGTCCGATTGACATCGACTCTCTGCAGGCGGACGATGTGATTTCATCCATTGTCGGCCATCTGGGTGTGACCATCCACTGCAGGGGTGACGATGAGTTCGTACTGTATGCGCTGCAGAGTTTCGGCACCGACTTCTGGGAGTGGTGCCGGCACAGCGCAATGGAGTTCAACATCTGAGTGAAGCGGCTGTCACCCCAGTCGCGCTGTTTTGCCTTGCATGTGGGTAAACAGAAAAGAGTCTGCCTTGCTCAACAGATCGCCCGGCAGAGCAGAAATGTCGGTGTCAGTCTGGCTTTCGGCGGCAGCTGCGTGAAGTAGCGCTCGTAGATGTCTTGAGGATCAGGGATTTCCACCTGTGAAAACCCGGATTCGAGAACAGCCTCCCGCAGTTCTTCCGCACTGAACTCCGCTATGAAGGGCTCGCCTTTTTTTGCAACAAAGGTTGCGATTTTCCTGTGAGCCTTGTGCCACTTCGGCGGAACATCGGAAAGCGGCAGCCTGAAGTCAAAGAGCAGCTGTGATCCGCTTGCCGCGGTGCTGGCCACACTTCTCATCGTCTCCTTGTTCGTTTCTGAGGGCAGATAGTAGGTTACGCCAAACCAGGAAAAGGCGGTTCTCCTGGTCACATCGAATCCATGTTCATTCAGTGCATCAAAGAGTCCGACTTCGTTCAGATCGGCGTCGATATAGCGAACATTTTCCGGTTCTGGAATGTTGAACTCAGCCATTCTTCTGCGCTTTTCAGTTTGAGTTCCCGGCTGGTCCAGCTCGAACACCGTCAGTCGCTCGCGCAAATCCGGCCGGCGCATGGCGAAGGAATCGTGGCCCGCACCGATGATCACGTACTGATCGACTCCTTCCTCGACCATCTCATCCACAACATCTTCACAGAACCGCGCCCGCGCTGGAACCAGGGGTCCCAAGGGTGCGATGTCCCTCAGCACCACGTTGAGCATCAGCCAGGTCAGCACTCTTGAGCGGATGATTTTTCGCCAATTGTCTCCGCACAGCTTGCTCGCCAGCGGATCTTCAAATACGCGCGGGTTGTAGCGAATCATGTGCACGGCCCGCGCGGCAGCGACAAGGTCTGCGGTCTTGCTAGGTTTGGAGGCATCCATTTCTCTCTCCCAAATGTTTGAATGATTCAAAGCGGTGTTACAGCAACTATACCAGAAATTCGCGTGTCGAGTGAGAATTGCAGACTCTAAAATATCGGTTCTGAAATTGATGATTCCAATCACACTTGGAAAAGAGACAAGAGTGCTGCTGATTCAAATGATTTTTGCACATCCTCAAGCTGGCATGGCTGCAGAATGAACAGGGTTGTACTGGAAGGACGGCAGGGAACGCATGAAATGGTCGTGCCAGCCGGGGAACGACTTCTGTACTGCGGACTGCGGCACGGTTTCAGTCTTGGCCACGACTGTTCGAGCGGAGTATGCGGCACCTGCAAGGCAGTACTAGTGTCAGGTGAAGTATCCTCGCTATGGCCGGAAGCGCCGGGCAATCAGTACGTCAAATCCGAACGCAACGAGATTCTGATGTGCCAGAGCGTCGCGAAGTCCGACCTGCACATCAAGGTGCGGCCCGCCTTATCGCCGCCTGCCTCTGTATCTGTGCCATCCAATCTAGAAGGTGTGATCAAGAACCATCAGATCCTCAACGCTGAAGTCGCAGTTTTTGAGTACCACCTGTCGAAGCCGGTTCAATTCAACGCGGGGCAGTTCGTTACGGTGCACCTGGAGGGGGTTCCTGGTTACCGCGCCTACTCAATGACGAACTACTGTGCTGAAGAAACGCAGTCGCTTCACTTTGTGGTCAAGCGCATTCGAGAGGGCAAGTTCACTGAATGGCTGTTCGAGGACAATCGGGACGGGCATTCACTGAAGGGATTCGGTCCTGTTGGCAGAGCGGTATTCGCCCCGGAAGCAGATGGAAATTTCATCGCGTTGGCGGGTGGCTCAGGGATTGCTGGAATCATGGCGATACTTCGTCAGGCTTCGAGCATCGGACACTTTGAACGTCATCGGGCGGATGTCATTTTCGGACTCAATCGTCCGGAGGAAGTGTTCTTTCTGGATGCCCTGAACTCACTGGCTGAAAAACATGCCAATTTGCGTGTCGTCATCGCTTTGGTTGAAGCGGACCGCAGTGGTGAGCTGCAGCGCAGCTGCCCCAGTTTGGAGTTTGCTGAGGGATTCCTTTACCAAGTTGCGGATTCGATTCTGGGTGATCTGTCTGATGTGTCGGTGGCATTTCTTGCCGGACCGCCCATCGCGGTTGACACCTCCCAAATGATGCTGGTCAAGGAACGGAAGTTCTCTGCCAGGAAAATCAGGTTTGACCGTTTCGGCTGATCAATGGAATTCACTATGTGAACTTTCGTTTTCACCGCAAAGGTGGAACTTCGATATGGCGCCTGTGAATTTCTTATTCATTCCTTGATTCTGGAAAGCAATGAGCGGTTGACCGAAATATCTTTCTGTGAGTTGGCATCAGCAGCGATTGGGACATAAGTCAGCTATCCGACATTGCTGTGTTCTTCACAGCTCAATTTCAAATCTTCGCATTTTCTCGGCGAAGTACAGTTTAATTCTGCGAATTCATTTGCAGTCTGCCAGCACAGGCAAAGATTTTGCAGATGAGAATCTATAGATCATTCGGGTGAGGGACGAATTCAGTTGAGCACAATCAAGGCAATCACATTCGATCTGTGGGACACAGTTATCAACGACGATTCCGATGAGGCAGTTCGAAAGGAGCGGGGGCTTCGGTCCAAGCCCGAAGAGCGGCCCTATCTCGTATGGCAGTCTCTGTCTGGGATTTCATCTGTATCGCTGGAAGCGGTGCAGGTGGCTTATGCGGAAATCAATGACGAGTTCAATCGGGTCTGGCATGATGAATTTGTTACCTGGACTGTGCCCGAAAGATTAAGCAGGGTGCTGGCAAGATTGAATGCCAGTCTGCCAGAGCAGAGTTTCAATAGCACTGTAGAGGCATTGGAATGCCTCGAAATCGATGTTCCGCCCAAACCTATAGACGGTGCTTATGAAGCCTTGTCTGAAATCTCAAAGAACTTTCCGCTCGCTGTGGTCTCCGACACCATCAATACGCCTGGCACAGGCTTGAGAAAGTGGCTTGAAATGCATGATCTGAAGCAGTTTTTCAAAGCGTTCGCCTTTTCGGACGAAGTCGGTCATTCAAAGCCTCACCAAGATATGTTTGCGCGGGCGCTGGATGGTCTGGGCGCAGAGTTCAAAGATGCAGTTCACATCGGAGATCGCGAACACAACGATATTCGAGGGGCGCACGCGCTGGGCATGCGAGCGATTCTGTTTACTGCAACGCGGGATTCCGATTTGGCGAACACCACTGCTGATGCGGTTTGTCGAAGTTATGCTGAGTTGCCGGATATACTGAATCGTTTGAACTGAACGGCCACCTTTGTCAGAAAATCCGTACTGTTGTGAACCAATCCGAAATGATCAAAGACCCAATCAAGTTTCTCGTAGTTGAGGGATATGCGCGCGAGTCTCGAGACACGCTTGCCGAGAGCGGCATGGCATTAGCGAGCGATCTCTACAAAGCAATGCTGCAATCCATCGCTCCAAATGCAATCGTCGATATCGTAACTCCAGCCGATGTCGATGCTTCGCTGCCGGCTGGCGTTGAGCTCCGATCTTATGACGGCGCGGCGATAACGGGCTCCAACTTATCCGTGCTCGATGCGGATAATCCGGCGGTTCAACGACAGGTGGAATTACAGAAAGCGTTGTTCGAGCAGGGAGTGCCAAGCTTTGGCAGCTGCTGGGCATTGCAGGTGGGTGCTGTTGCAGCGGGAGGAGAGGTTCGAGTCAACCCCAAGGGCCGGGAGATGGGCTTCGCGCGGAAGATTCGCCTGACTGAAGATGGGTCGAATCATCCGATGTACCAGGGCAAGCCGGAGGTGTTTGACGCATTTGCAAGCCACGAAGATGAAGTCATCGGCGCTCCGCCGACTTCAAAGGTTCTGTCAGGCAATCATATTTCGGGCGTTCAGGCGATGGAAATTTCCTATGGCAAGGGGACAATGTGGGCGCTTCAGTATCACCCCGAATATGACACCGGAGAGATGGCCTCACTCATTCGCTGCCGCGAGGAGCGTCTGATTCGAATGGGATTTTTCAGTGATTCAGAAGGCTTGCACGAGTTCGCCAGAAAACTTGATGTTCTTCGAGACGACCCTCAGCGAAAAGACGCGGCCTGGGCGTTGGGAATTGACACCGACATTCTTGACCAGAACATTCGTCAGCTGGAAGTCAGGAACTGGATTGAGAATCTGGTGCTGCCGCACTCACATGCTTGAGTGATGTGGGCTGACCGCCCCATTCATTGAATAGGCAGTTGCACGAATTTTCGAGCACACCAGTTTCAATTTGCTTTTGATCGTTCATCCACCTCCATCCTTTTCATACTGTTTCTGTGTCACCCCCTGCGTGAATAATTGTTCGCTAACGCGTCTCGATTCTTTGTTGAATTCCTTGCCATAAAGCATTAGAATATTCTGCATGTGATAGCAGTGCAATCATGTTCTAGGAGGTGAAACATGGCAAGCATTACAATTCGAAAGCTTGAGGACTCAGTGAAAACGAAACTGAGAATTCGAGCGGCTGAAAACGGTCGATCAATGGAAGAGGAAGTTCGACAGATTTTACGATCGACAGTCGATCAAAACTCATGTGAATCAGAGGAAAGTTTGGACAGAAGAATTGCAGCCATGTCGGAACCGGAGCGATGGATTGAACTGGAAAAACAAGGAATTGTAGTTCCAGCAAAAGATCCAGACACGCGCATGACTCCCGGCGAAAGGTATATTCCTGGGGCACTCGATCGGTTTCTAGCTGACAGATGAGCACCGCTTACGTTGATACATCTGTTCTTATTGCTATTGAAACCCGTCAACCAAATTTTGATCTTTACGACGGGGAACTTGCGAGGTTTGAGCGGCTGGTATCGTCAAATTTGCTGGAATCGGAATATCGTTCAGTCTGCTACAGAGAAAGTATTGTGCCTTCCGACTGCCGTCTCGACAAAGTCGTCTGGATACTGCCAACCCGATCACTCACTCAGGAATTAAACAAAGTGTTGGCTGTCGGTTATTTGCGCGGTGCAGATTTATTGCATGTTGCAACGGCAATTTATGCGAACAAAAGATCTTCGGTCGAACTGTCATTTTTGACTTTGGACAACCAGCAAAGGCGTGTTGCAAGCACGATAGGTTTCGACGTGAGATCCGAGATATTTGGAGCGACTGGAGATTGACATTCAGTTATCAGATTGATGGTCGTAGATTTCGTCTTCAGAAAACCAACATAGATCGAAACTTTCAAGCAATAACTCCAAGACAACTTCTATCCAACTTGTGCAAGACTGAATTTGCTCCGGTTTATTGGAGTTAAAGTTGTGTTCTGAGGTAGGGCGAATTCATCTTCAACTCCAAGAACCTGAACACCCAACCATAATCGCGAAATACCTCGTTGAAAGTTTTTCTTGTCAATTGAATGTCGTTGAATTTGCATTAATTCTGGACAGAAGATAATGTCCTGAAATGCTGAATTTGGATCCAAGTGTATTCGAAATAGAATCATTTGCGAGCGTTGGAAGTTCAGTCATCCTATGGGGGTAAAGAAGTGGCAAGTATTACAATTCGAAGGCTTGAAGACTCAGTGAAAGCAAAACTCAAGATTCGAGCCGCGGAAAATGGTCGATCAATGGAGGAGGAAGTGCGACATATTCTGCGATTAGCAGCTAATTATGAGCAACTTGAATCAGAGGAAGAATTCAAACGTAGAATTTCAAAGATGTCGCTGGAAGAGCGATTGATTGAACTGGAAAAAAGAGGAGTCATAGTTCGGGCAAAAGACCCGGACACGCGCCTAACCGTGGGTGAACCTGCCCCTGGCGCACTCGAACAATTTCTGGCTGACAGATGAGCACCGCTTCCGTTGACAACTCTGTTCTGTTGGCGAATGCCGAGCAGTTCGCACTGTGCCGAACCGAATTCGGTTGTAGCCTCAAATTCAGTCGAATTGCCGTTGTTGATACCTGATTAAACGGATAAGATTGTTCTTCTGGAAGACATACATCAATTACCAATTTTCTGGTTTTATGTATGCTGTTCCGGGAACCGGTGATGGCAGTTGGTTGTTCTTCAATGCGGTTTTGCGGATACGGCGATGGAAATTAGCGTGGCATAGTAACTGTTGAGACAGATTTCCTGTCCCAGGCGTAATCAGCCCGAGTTGTATATCAAGATCTGGCAACTGTCTTGTAAGACGCACCGCTTCCGCCACATCACTATCATTTGTAACTACAATCGCACAATCGTAAACGTTTTTCCATCCATCGTTCAACAGATGCACAGCTAGATTCACATCTGACCCCTTCTCCTCTGTTCTCAAAACTTCAACAAATTTTTGATTTCCCTGTGGCTTGGCTAGAGGAACTCGTGCTTGATGAGTGAGAAAGTGACCAAAATAGATTTCAACAGAATCGCAGTAAGATTCTAGAGCGCGAAGATATACATCTTGTCGCTGTGGATTTGATCCATCACCGTGACGGGCGTTCACACGCGCGGTGAAGTGCTTAATTTTCAGTATGTTATGATGCGGCTGAAGTATATCTCGAAACAGCCCCGAAAGGTCAAGCCATTTGTACGGAGTGCCTTTTTGGCGCGCGATAATACAGATTAAATCCGTCAACGTAGATTTATGTTCGCATGCTGGCAAGAAAAGCAGGGGTCTCTATTGCAGAGACCCCGCACCCTACAGTCGAAACACGTAGGGGGTGTATCTAGTAGTTTATCTTAACATTTGGATTTCATCCAAAAAAATCAGTACTTCAATTGGTATGTACATAGGCTGCAACGATTAAGTTTCGAATACACAACGTATTGAATTTTAAAAATTGTTACGGAATAATTTCAATCGTAACTGTTTCTTTGGCAATGGAAGTTGGGACACTATTCAGTGTAAGTTTTACCTGACCATTATTCGTTGAATCTAAATCATTCTTTCGTCGTCTTGAATTAGTTTGGCAATTCGCGATTCTCAATCCGAAAAATATTCGATGAAAGGGTTCAATTAAAAATTTTCAGACAATCCAACCTTAGTCCGCTTACAACATCCCATTGACTTGGACAGCTTTTTCATCGCAAAGCGATTGTTGTAGACATTCTGAACATGAAACATTAGAATTATCCGCGAGTTTCAGCAGTGCATTCGTATTCTGTGAGGTAAAACAGTGGCAAGCATAACGATTCGAAAACTAGAAGATTCAGTGAAAGCGAAACTCAAGATTCGAGCGGCGGAAAATGGCCGTTCAATGGAGGAGGAAGCGCGACATATTCTGCGGTCGGTGGTCAATAATGAGCCACTTGAATCAGAGGAAGAATTCAAACGTAGACTTTCAACCCTGTCAGGGGAAGAGCGATGGATTGAACTGGAAAAAAGAGGATTAATTGCTCGGGCAGAAGATCCAAACGCAGAAATTACTCCCGGCGAGCCTTGCCCAGGGGCACTCGAACAGTTTTTGGCTGATAGATGAGCACCGCTAACGTTGATTCATCTCTTCGAATAGACATCTAAAACCTGAAAACCAAATACTGATGTATGCGAATCACTATCAGGGAGATTTTAGCAACTCGCCTATTTTCTCAGTAAGCGAAACATCGTTCAGCTTGCATCCGAAAAACGACTTGCGCCTTCAAACTTCAACGCAACCGTTAGTAGGTCGATTTTTCGTTGTTACGAGGCTATAGGTCTACGACACTATGGCTTTGCCATTGTCGATCGCGCGCATGTCTCCGATGAATTGAAATTGAATCATGCGGTTCAAGTTCAATTGCTTGAATGACAATGATGCAATCATGTTGAACAGCGTTCGATCTGTCCAATAAGATTAGTCCATGCCGAATTCAGAACCCCGTAGTTTGAAAAGGGAAGTGAGTCGAGCCGACAAGCCGGTTGGCGAACGACTATTGTCAGCAAAACAATGGTACGAACGGCATGCTGCTGACATTTCGCTTGATTACGAACGCTTCACCTTTTCGGAAATTCATGAGGTTCTTCTCAAGCATTTGCCAAAGCCGCCGGCTCTTGTGCTAGATATAGGCTCAGGTACGGGTCGAGATGCGGCGGGTTTTTCATTGCTGGGGCATGATGTCACCGCAGTTGAACCCAGCAGAAAAATGAAAGAGGAAGCTTACCGGCTTCATCCGAATCTCAATGCACTTTGGATAGACGACAGTCTTCCAAAGCTGAAGAAATTGATGAGCAGCGGGCTGAGTTATGACGTGATTCATTTGAGTGCGGTGTGGATGCATGTCGCTCGTTCCAATCGCAGAAGTGCATTTCGAAGGCTGGTGACATTGCTCAAGCCTGGCGGGTTGATGTATTTCACATTGCGTCACGGACCGTTTGAAAAGGTAACCGGCTTCTGGGATATCCCATCGGGTGAGGTTGTAGGGCTGGCAAGAGATCACGGTCTTTTCGAGGTTGAGAGAAAAGTTATTGAAGACAGGCTGGGACGAAAAGGAGTGACATGGAGCCACCTCATTTTTCGTTCGCCTGATGATGCCACCGGCGCACTTCCTTTGCTTCGTGGGATAGTTCTCAATGACAGGAAAAGTTCCACATACAAGCTTGGTTTGCTGAGGGTGCTGGTGCAGATCGCGCAATTTGCACCCGGCATGTCGAAGATTGTGAGTGAGGATCGTGTTGAACTGCCGCTTGGACTGCTCGCACTTTACTGGATTCGTTTGTACCGCCCTTTGCTGAACGAAAATCTGCCACAAAGTCCGATCAACCTGTCAGGAACTGAAAAACTGTCTTTCGCAAAGTTTGAGTTTGAGCAGTTGAAGTCAGTCTCACCGCTCGATTTAAGGACCGGAATGAGTTTTGATGAGAAAACCTCAAAGTATCTTCATGTCGCGTTGAGAACAGTCTGCGACGCGATGATAAAGATGCCGATGCGCTACACGACGTTCCCAGGCGATGGAGAACCAATTTTCAGTCCAGACAGACAATCCCGAATGTCAGCGCCAGATTGGGTTACGCTGGACGAAGCTTACTTGCGCAGTTTCGGAACTGTGTCGCTCCCTCTTGTCATTTGGCAAGCGGTCAGCAGATATGGGACATGGATTGAGCCAGCCATTGTTGCTGAGTGGAAAGGGCTGATGAAACGTTATGCCGAGCAGCAGGGAAGAATGGAACTCATCAATGCTGAGGTGGTTGATTCCGCAATGCAGGTGAAAGATCCGAATCGTTATGTCCGAATCCCCAGCGATAGAGCGAAAGCGCTGATTGAGACAAACAAGTTCGCACACTGTGTGTGGAGTGGAAAGAAGCTGTCGACTTCTCGTATGGACATTGATCATTGCTTTCCATATTCAGCCTGGCCCTGCGATGATCTCTGGAATTTGATGCCGGCTCTGCGCACATTGAATCAGAAAGACAAGAGAGACAAGCTGCCAAGCAGAGATCGTTTGCTGAAATCGAAGGAACTCATCCAAAGATGGTGGCACAAAGCTTATGTTGCCGCTGGAATCGGTGAAATCGAAAAGCGATTTTTCGACGAAGCTTCCGCCAGTTTGAGTTTTGGCGCTGCGAAAGAATCAAGTCTCGAGGATATTTTCGATTCGGTGATGCTGCAGCAGATCAATTTGAAATCAAATCAGCAAGTGCCCATCTGGGAATAGTGGCACCCTGCCGGCAAGAATTCGTATATCTGAATATCGACGTATTTCAGTGGATGTGATCAGCGGTCTGCCTGATCGCGTCTGCAATCGTTCTCAGCGATCTTTCCAGCAAATCCTTGTCGATCGTCAGCGGCGGCGCCAGAGTGAGAACATTTCCCATGGAGATTTTGAAGCTGACGCCGCCGCTCAGACAGCGATACATGACTTTGTTTGCTAAGGTGTTTGACTCCTCATTGGACTGACCCAGCTCAATTCCAATGAGCAGCCCCAAGCCGCGTATGTCTGAGACCAAGTCCACATCTTTCAGCATCTCATTCAGCAATTCAATCGCGAACTCTCCCAGTTCCTGAGAGCGTTGGGGCAGCTGCTCATCAACGATAACCCGCAGAGTCGCCAGACCCGCCGCGCAGGCCACCGGATTCTTTTCGTGGGTGTAGTGACCGAGTGAAATGTTCTCCGCGACATTGAAATCCTCGCGGCTCAACACTGCCGCCAGGGGCATGATTCCGCCGCCGAGTCCCTTGCCCAGCACCAGCATGTCAGGGACAATTCCGTAATGCTGGTAAGTGAAGAGTTTTCCAGTGCGGCCGAGGGAATGGGGAATCTCATCCAGGATCAGCAGCGCGTTGTGTCGGTCGCAGGCTTCGCGGATTCTCTTCCAGTAGTCAACCGGCGGAAAGTAGGGCACGCTGGACACGGATTCGGAAATGACTGCGGCCACATCCCCTTCCTTCTCCAAAACATAATCGACATAGTCCGCGCATTGCAGGCTGCAGGTTTTCCCACATTTGAACGGGCAATCCGCTGGATTGGGAGGGGGCACATGCTCAGTGCCGGGAAGCAGGGGTCCGATATCCTTTCGAAAATCAGCCTCACCGCCAATTGATATGGCATCCAAAGAAGCGCCGTGAAAGGAGTCCCACATTGAGATGGTCTTGAACCGTCCAGTCACGGTGCGGGCGATCTTCAGCGCCATGCCGATTGCAGAGGTGCCGCCGGGCGAAAACAGAACCCGATCAAGACCCGGATCAGCCAATTCGACAAGTTTTTCTGCGAGCTCTACTGCCGGGCGGTTGGTGAACCGTCTGGGACAGAACGGCAGCGTCTCCAGCTGGTGTCTGATCGCGGCAACAACGCTGGGGTGTCCGAAACCTACCTGGTGAACACTGTTGCCATGAAAGTCAGCATAAGTATGATTCTGCAGATTTTTGAGTTCACTGTCTTTCGCGGCATGCAGTACGTCCAGACAGGGCGTGGATAGTGACTGATGAAGAAAGACCGCTTCGTCCCGCGCCAGCAGATCAAGGGTGTCTGGGTCAGTCTGCCGCGCCTGCCACGCCTGGCGCTCAGCCGAAAGGTTGGAATCCCCTTCGGAACTCAACGGTGCGATTTGATCTTTCTTGCGCTTCTTCGACATGGTTGTTGCGTCAAAGTCCTTATGAACGAAGATCGCGAAGGGTTTGATCCAGAGCGTCCGCGGCAATGGCAACCAGATCGTCGATCTGTGATTTCGAGATGATCAGCGGCGGCGAGAGCACCATCGAGTCTTCAACCGCGCGCATGATCAGTCCGAGTCTCGCGGCGTTATCGCGGCAGCGAATGCCCACTTTCAGTTCGGAATCGAACCGAGTCCGAGCTGCCTTGTCTTTGACGAGTTCAATCCCCGCAATCAATCCGACTCCGCGAACTTCGCCAACCAAGGGATGATCAGCCAACTCCCTCAGCCGTGTCTGAAAGTAGGGTCCGGTTTCAGCGCCTACTCGGCCAACAATTCCCTCCTCTGACAGAATGCGAATGTTCTCAGATGCAACTGCGCACGCGACCGGATGGCCGGAATAGGTGAATCCATGGGCGAACTCCCCACCGGATTCGATCATCACAGACGCCACCTCGTCGGAAACCATGACACAGGCAATCGGCAGGTAGCCGGACGAGAGTCCTTTGGCCATGACCATCACGTCCGGATTGAGTCCGAAGTAGTCTGTTGCGAACCATTTGCCGGTTCGACCGAAACCGCAGATCACTTCGTCAGCGACAAACAGAATCTCGCGGGCATCGCAGATTCTTGAGATTTCTGTCCAATAGGACTGGGGTGGAACAATGACGCCGCCCGCGCCTTGAATCGGTTCAGCAATGAAAGCCGCGACATTGTCTACTCCGAGTTCCTCTATCTTCCGCTCAAGGCTGCGAGCCGTCTCAATTCCAAACGCATCCGGGTCTGAATCACCGCCGTCTCGGTACCAGTAAGGCTGCTCAATGTGTTCGATCCCCGGAATCGGGATGCCGCCTTCATGCATGACTGACATGCCGCCCAGACTTGCGGCGCCAAGCGTGCTGCCGTGATAAGCGTTAGTGCGGCTGATGATGATGCTCTTGGATTCTTTCCCTTGCAGAGCCCAGTAGCGGCGCACCATTCGAATGACCGTGTCGTTGGCCTCTGAACCGGAATTGGTGGGAAAGACATGGTTGAACTGCGGGGGTGTGATGTCCGCCAGCCGCTTTGACAGTTCAATGACCGGCGGGTGTGAAGTCATGAAGAAAGTGTTGTAGTAGGGCAGTTTCCGAAGCTGCCGGGTTGCCGCCTCGATCAGCTCTTCGCGGCCATAGCCGATATTGACGCACCAAAGGCCCGCCATTCCATCGATGATTCTGTTGCCGTCAGAATCCCACACATAGATTCCGTCAGCGTCGGTGATGATCCGACTGCCGACTTCGTGCAGATGCTTGGTGTCGGTGAACGGATGAAGGTGAAACTCGTTGTCAATCGACTGAAGCTCACTGGTGTCAAGAAGTTGAAAGTCGTTCATGTCTGAAATTCGTCAGTAAATTGCAAGTCCAAGTGCAATATTGGATTGCCTGTCAAGTTCACCATTTTATTTGTGTGAACGAACGAGCGATAAAGATTCGGCAGGAAAGCCGATGTGCCAAAGCACTTGAAAACCGGCCAGGATTTCACGCGCAACTGCAGTCCGAAAGCATCAAGGGTCAGTGATGCGGGGATCATCAATGACAATGGATTCTTGCTTGTAAGCCTCGAACCCGGCTTTCTGATAAGTCGCGATGGCAATGGGTGAATCGAAATTGCAGGTGTGCACCCAAACGCGCTTCGGTTCCTCTGACCAGGCTTTCTCAACAGACCAGCGAAGGAAGTAAGTCCCAAGTCCGCGGCCGATGAATTCTGGCATCAGCCCGAAGTAAGCCAGTTCAATGTCGTTTTTCCGACGGCAGTCCAGCTCGCTGTATCCCGCAGGAGTGCCATTGACGTACAGCACATAGATCAGTATCTTGGGATTATTGATAATTCTTTCGAGCTGGGCATCAGGCATTACGTTTCTTTCGTACCAAAGCCAGTCCTTGCCAACGCTGGTGTACAGGAACCGGTAGAATCCGACTGTCGGCTGGCGAGTGCGAATGATGGATAGATTCTCCGCTCGTTGTGACTGATGTGGATAGCGCGGCTGCTTTGTCATCTCCAGGTAGGTGATGACCATGCGCAATTTTCCCGGCGGCACGTCCTCCAGCTTCTCCGACTCGAACTTATGGCCGCGCAGAAGCAGAGCCACCGGAGATTTTGAGGAGTCTGAATCCCTTGCCATAGTGAGTTCGAAGCATTGTCGCTGGAGTTTTATTTTATAGTAAGGGCGGTTCAGGTTGCTCCTGTCGGCTGTGTGCTGGCAGAAGCGCGGGAGAAGCGAAAATCAACAGCCGGAAGCGATCGCATGGAATTATCTGGAAGCACAGTTCTGTCATACCCTCGCCGCGTTGTCTGGCAGTCGCTTTACGATGCTGAAACCATTCGCCGTTCAATTGCCGGATGCACGGAATTGGAATGGGTGTCGGAGAGCGAGCTTGAGGGCTCGATCAAGAAGAAGTTCGGTCCGATCAAGTCCACCTTTCCACTGAACCTTTCTGTCAGCAATGTTGTCGAGTTCGAGAGCTACACCATGAGCGGGTCTTCCAAAGGCAGTTCATTCGGCTACGTCAACGGTGAGGCTAAATTCAGACTGGCTGATGTGGACGAGGGTTGCGAGCTGATTTATGATGCAGAGATCAAAATGGGCGGCAAAGTGGCCCAGATCGGCTCGCGGCTGATGAGCAGCGCGGCCAGGAAAATTGTCGGAGATTTCTTCGATGCGTTTGTTGCCCAGATTGAGGCGGCCAACGAAGCCCAAGCGGAGCAGGAAGAATAGATCAACCTTGGCTTGAGTCGGCGCCGCCTTTGTCTGGCATCGGAGTCAGTTTCATTGCCTCTCAGTCAGCTTGCTGCGGATGCACGTACAGGTGTGATCAGTTTCTATCGAGATTGATCGATATGACTCTGTCAGTAGTTCTCCGGCAGTTCGGCAACAACAATGTCCTGCTTCAGCAGCTGAGTCAGAAACTGATCCATGAATTTCGCATTGTATGATTCCGGATCGAACGCTTTAAGCTCTTCCACACTGATACCGCTGCTGTCGAACAGGCGCTGGATGATAGACAGGCAACGCGAGTCGAAAGTGGACGTGCGGCCCTGGGCTGTCAGCTTGAACGTGCCGTTCTGCCCATCCGACTTGATGCTTGCCTGCTGCACGCCGCGCAGTGACAGTCGGTAGCGGTCCCATTGCGGGTCGGACCACGGTTCTATCCAAGGGCCGATATGAACTTTAGTCTCCTCGCGCCAGCGCGATCGGATGTAGTCATCAAAATCTTCCGCCGAGTCATCGTCGATCGCTTCGGCAAGCGCCTGCCGCAACTCGCGAAAATACTCCTTGGCCAAGTCCGGCGAAGCGTTTCGAGGCACATTGAGACGGGCTCCACCCCATTCTTGGATCATCTTGCAATGCAGCCAGTCGAGCACATCTGATGAATGAAACTCCTTGAAGGTGATGGTCAGATGCATGCTGGCCTGGCCGGCGCGGTCCTCAGGCACAATGGCATCGTGCCAGCATCCGCGGGGTATGAACAGCAGATCACCGCTTTCCAATCGACCCGTCCACATTGGCTTGGTCGGGGCCTGCACATTGGGCACCGAATCTTTGGGCAGCGGCGCTTCCCCCGTTTCTCCGTAAAGATTCCAGATCTTGCTGCCATAAACCTGCATGACATAGACGTCATGGTCATCCCAGTGAGTGCGGAATGCCTGGGCATCGCGCCAGGATATGTACAGATTCGCGCTGGCGTATGAGCCAAGAGAGTTGGAAATGGTCGAAAAATAGCAGCTCAGCCTGTCATGAACGTCTCCGATGGCGTTGATGATCAGGCTCGCTCCATTGCGAAGCAGAAAATGGAGTCCCTGCTCGTTGACTTTGCGCAATTCAGTTCGTCCATACTTGGATGTGCCGATTGCGGACCGCAAATCTCTAAGATAGTCAGTTTCGCGCACAACTTGGTTGGCAAGGACCACACCCAACTGTTTTTCATGGAAATTGCCGCTGCGAAACAGGACAGTCAGATCATTCCATCCGATCAGATGAGAGAAACGATCGGACGGTCCGCGAAACAGCATGTGCGTGCGTCGCCGGTATTGACGCGAAAAGAAATCTTCCTGACTCAAGGGCTCAATCAGTGACTCGAATCCGTCGCGCTGAGTCGGGCTATTCACCTCAAAGGTTTCCAGTTTGAATTTCTCGGGCGGACAGGCGCTGTCTCCGTATCCAGTCGAGTGAAGCATGGCCTTGAGCATCGGGTCCTGAATGGTCAATCCGGCTCTGGCCGCGGACATCATCGTGAATCGGCGGTTGCGCTCCGCCTCTACACGGAATTCCTGCTCGGTGCTCAATCCGCCAAGGGATTCACTGTCCAACAGCATCTTGTTGGCGTAAAGCGGCTTGTTCTGGTTTAATTTCGTCATAATGATCTCATCCATGCCTTGCTGTGACTGCACATCTACTCAGATTGAATTCAGGAGCTGTGAATAAAAAACTTCCATTTTCATCATTAAATTAAAACAATGATTTACACCGCTCAACAGGTTGCAAACCTGAAATAATGTGCGGGTTGCAGGTATTTTAAACCATTGCGCCTGACAAAGGGGTGTGCTGAAAGAAAAGGGGGGAAGGCATTTGATTTGCGTCCAGCGGACTCGGTGGCGATTTGAACCTGTCGGATGCACATTCTGGATTCCAATCTCAAGCGACCGAAGGAAGACGTGACGCCAATGAAGCCTTTCAATTCGCAAGACTCACACTCGAATCAATTAATCAGTAAATTTTCACCGCAGTATAATGCCAGACTTGCAAGCCGGATTGTCTTGCGAGTGCATGGCATTTCGAATGCAAATCAATTTTTATTGTCTAAGGAATTCAATTCTCAAAGGAGTGAAAAAATGACGAAGTCAGCGGATTTCAGAAATCAAATTCTAGCGAAAGCTGAAGAGGATGGCGACTTTCGAGCCCGTTTGCTGGATGACCCATTGACGGTTATCGGAAGCGAACTGGAAGTCAAATTGCCGGACGCACTGGAAGTTCATGTGCATGAGGATGGCCCGAATGCAGTTAATCTGGTGCTGCCGCCGAAGACCCGATTGGGCGAAGCCGATTTGCAGAACGTTCACGGTGGCATGGAAGTCTATAACGATACATTGTGGTGATGCCAGCGTTTCATTGCCTCGTGATTTGACATTTCAAATCAATTTTTTTTATCTAAGGAATTCAATTCTCAAAGGAGTGGAAAAAATTACAAAATCAGCGGATTTCAGAAATCAAATTCTTTCGAAAGCTTCAGAAGACGGCGAGTTTCGAACTCGTCTGCTGGAAGACCCGACGACCGTTATCGGTGGCGAACTGGATGTCAATCTGCCCGATGCACTGGAGATTCAGGTGCATGAGGACGGTCCGAATGTCGTCAATCTGGTACTGCCGGCAAAAGTGCAGCTGGGTGATTCTGAGCTGGCGAACATTTCAGGCGGTGTCCATGATCATGATTTTGACGCATGGTGATGCTGACTGGCAGTTCTAGCTGAGTCTGAAAAGTTAAGAAATTTCAGCAGCGATCAGAGCATTGAGATACGTTCAGGCTGAACTGGAAGCCCAGAATCAGTCAGAAGGTTTGCCGTGTGCGGTGCACTGAAAATGCATCGCACACTTTTTTACATTCTGTCACGTCAACCTGTCTGCTGACACCGCTTTGCAGACCGCTTCAATATAGGAACTGAATAGCAACTGCACTAAACCTCGTATCGGCCTGCACTGAAACATTTTTTTCAGACTTGACCGGTCGTCGACCAGTCAAGCGCCGCCGCCAACCGCGATTGAGATCAATCTGCCTGCTTTTTTGATCTGCAACGGATTGCGAGATGACAGCGTCGGCCGTAGTCATTGAAACTCGTTCTGGCAGTGCAATGTTTCACGCCATGCGCTGAATGAACTTGGGTGAAATTCAGCGCTTCAATGTGGCTGACTGCAGGTAACGCGAATGTGCGTCGCTCAAATTGAGCGCCGCACACATCGAATAATTTCAAAAGCAGTCGACTTTTGAATCAAGCAGAGTCGGTGCTCAACAATCCTGTGGCTGCCTTTGCATGCGAACAATATTTGTCCAATGAAAAAAAACTCATGGCATGCCTCAGATGCAATTGCATCAGCGTCGATTTCAGACTGCAAGGGTCAAATCACTTTGACTCACCCTGTCTTTCGGGCTGTCAATTCAATCAAACGGTGGTATTCGATAGGCCGCATGGTGTTGCAGTGACGCCTATGCGGTGCAAATATTTCCAAGATCATTCAGCTTCTGCATAATTCGCACATCTCGGCGCATGAATTGACATTGCCCAGTGCGCGGCCGAATCCAGGCTTTTGCACTATGTTTCAATTGCCATGCCCGCTGCTGGCTCTGTTCCAATGGCGGAATCCGCTGACAGCGTGAAGTGCAGGTGCGGTCCGACGCATTGTCAGCATCGCTATCAATGAAACTTCCTCACCTGAAACAAAAGTCACGTCTCTCAGCCTTTTTAATTCTGTCAATCTTCGGGCATTTCATTTACAATTGCTGAAAATCTGAAGATAGTTCTAAACTACGCAACGCGTTGGTCTGCTGAACACGAGAATATCAGACATGACCAACCGCTCAACAAACCCGGAAAACAGGAGGATTGTGTATGAGTGTAGCTATTTCAATGACGATCAACGGTCGCAGCGTATCGGCAGAAGTTGATGCGCGAACCCTGCTGGTCGATTTCCTGCGAGTAAACCAGCGTTTGACGGGCACCCACGTCGGCTGTGACACCAGCCAGTGCGGAGCCTGCGTCGTGCATGTGAATGGCACGTCTGTCAAAAGCTGTACGATGCTCGCGGCACAAGCAAATGATGCGGAAGTCACGACCATTGAAGGTGTTGCCAATGGCGCTGATCTGCACCCGATGCAAGCCGCTTTTCGAGAAAATCACGGCTTGCAGTGCGGATTCTGCACGCCCGGCGTCATCATGAGCGCGCTGGATCTGGTCAGCATCAACGCCGATCCTTCCGAGCAGGAGATTCGGGAGTGGCTTGAGGGTAACTTGTGCCGATGCACTGGTTATCACAATATTGTCAAATCAATTCAGGCTGGCGCGCAAGCCATGCGGGAGGGATAGCAATGAGTGATACAGGAATTGGCGCATCTGTGCGCCGAACAGAAGATCTGAGATTCGTGCGCGGCGCTGGCAAGTACACGGATGATCTCAATCTTGAGGGCCAGGCTTATGCGCATATCGTGCGCTCGCCGCATGCCCACGCAACGATCAATTCGATCGACACATCAGCGGCCGCTGCCAGTGATGGTGTCGTCGCTGTGTTCACAGCTGAGGATATGGCGGAAGTAGGCGGCATTCCCTGCGGCTGGCAGGTGCACAGCAAGGACGGCAGTCCGATGCACGAACCGAAACACCCGGTGCTTGCTGAAGGAAAAGCCAGGCACACGGGTGACCCGGTTGCCGTTGTGATCGCTGAATCCCGCGAACAGGCGAGAGACGCTGCGGAACTCGTCGAAGTGGACTACGACGCGCTCGAAGCGGTCATCGACATGACCGCCGCGATTTCGGATGATTCACCAAACGTTCACGATGATGTCGGCACCAATGTCTGCTATGACTGGGAGCTGGGGGATGCCGGTGCCGTCAATGAGGTGTTTGAGAATGCGGCCCATGTCGCCAGTCTGGAGCTGATCAACAACCGGCTGATTCCGAATGCGATCGAGCCGCGCTGTGCGATCGGTGATTTCGACCTGCCTTCAGGACAGCACACGCTGCACACCACCAGTCAGAATCCGCATGTGATCCGACTGCTGATGGGCGCGTTCGTGCTGGGGTTGCCGGAGCATAAGCTGCGCGTTCACGCACCGGATGTCGGCGGTGGATTCGGCTCGAAAATCTTCCACTATGCGGAAGAGATCATTGTGGTCTGGGCGGCCGCCCAGCTCAATCGGCCGGTCAAGTGGACTGCGGATCGCAGCGAGTCGTTTGTATCGGATGCGCATGGACGAGATCACGTGACAAAGGTTGAGCTGGCGCTTGATGATGATGGCAAGTTCCTTGCACTTCGCGAATCGACGCTGGCCAACATGGGCGCTTATCTATCGACATTCGCCCCTTGTGTGCCGACCTATCTGCATGGCACGCTGCTGGCCGGTCAGTATGCGACGCCGATCATCTATTGCGGAGTCAAAGCCGTCTTCACCAACACCGTGCCGGTAGATGCCTATCGAGGCGCCGGACGGCCGGAGGCTACTTATCTGCTGGAGCGTATTGTGCAGGTTGCTGCAGATCAGCTGGGAATGGATCCGACGGAAATTCGCCGGCGCAATTTCATCCAGCCCGATCAGTTTCCGTATCAGACGCCCGTTGCACTGATCTACGATACCGGCGACTATGAGGCAAGCCTCAACAAGGCGCTTGAATCTGCGGACTATGCTGGGTTTGCGGCTCGCAGGCAAGCCTCGAAGGCGGCTGGCAAGTTGCGCGGAATCGGAGTCTCGTCGTATATCGAAGCCTGTGGAATCGCACCGTCCAACGTAGTTGGCTCACTCGGTGCGAGAGCAGGTCTCTATGAGGCGGCGACGATTCGGGTCAATCCGACGGGCTCTGTCAGTGTGCTGACCGGTTCGCATTCGCACGGTCAGGGCCATGAGACGACATTCGCGCAAGTGGTTTCCGAGAAGCTGGGGGTGGATTTCGACAGTGTCGAAATAGTGCACGGCGACACGGACAAGATTCCATTCGGAATGGGCACTTACGGATCGCGCTCCATCGCAGTGGGCGGGACGGCAATTGTGAATGCGCTTGACAAGATCATTGCCAAGGGCAAGAAGATCGCCGCGCATCTGCTTGAAGCTTCGGAGTCGGATATAGAGTTCGAGAATGGCCAGTTTGTGGTTCCTGGAACTGACAAGGCCAAGGGTTTCGGCGAAGTTGCGCTCACCGCGTATGTTCCGCATCAGTATCCCTTGGAGGAACTGGAGCCGGGGCTTGAGGAGACTGCATTCTACGATCCGAAGAATTTCACCTTTCCTGCAGGCACTTATGTCTGCGAAGTTGAGGTTGACCCGGAGACGGGAGTGGTTGACATCGCCAGTTTCCACGCAACTGATGATTTCGGCACCATCATCAATCCGATGATTGTCGAGGGTCAGGTGCATGGCGGTCTGGTTCAGGGAATCGGGCAGGCATTGCTTGAGAATGCCGCCTACGATGAGAATGGTCAGCTGCTGTCCGGTTCGTATATGGACTACACCATGCCTCGGGCGTCCGATGTTCCTTCATTCTCAGTCGACACGACAGTAACGGAGTGCGAGCATAATCCGCTCGGTGTGAAAGGCTGCGGTGAGGCCGGTGCGATCGGCTCGCCACCTGCGGTGATCAACGCCATTCTGAACGCGCTGGCTGAGGTTGGCGTAACCAACATCGATATGCCCGCCTCGCCTCACCGGGTGTGGCAGGCGATCCGAAACGCTCAGGCTTCCTGACAGGAGGAGCAATCATGTATGCATTTGACTACAAAAGCCCATCAAGTCTGAGCGAGGCGGCGGAAATGCTGCAGGCTTCGGACGATGGCATGCTGCTGGCCGGCGGACACACGCTGCTGCCGACGATGAAGCAGCGGCTCGCATCGGCGAGTGATCTGATCGACCTTGGCGGTGTCGGTGAGCTGAAAGGAATTTCAGTGTCTGACGGATCGGTGACGGTTGGGGCTATGACCGCGCATGCCGAGGTTGCCGCATCTTCCGAAGTCATGGACGCGATACCCGCGCTGGCTGATCTTGCCGGCGGCATCGGTGATCCGCAGGTTCGCAACCGAGGCACCATCGGCGGCTCGATTGCCAACAATGACCCGTCAGCCGACTATCCGGCTGCGCTGGTTGGGTTGAACGCGACCGTCAATACCAACGCCCGCTCAATTTCGGCTGATGACTTCTTTTCGGGGATGTTCGAGACTGCGCTGGACGAGAACGAAATCGTCACTTCTGTTTCGTTTCCCATTCCTGAATCCGCTGGATACTGCAAGTTTCCGAACCCCGCCTCCCGCTACGCGGTGGTGGGTGTTTTCGTAGCGCGCAGCGGCGGTGAAGTGCGGGTCGCAGTTACCGGCGCGGGACCGAGTGTCTTCCGAGTCGGCGAGATGGAGTCGGCGCTGGCGAATTCATTTTCCGCCTCAAGCGTCGCCGGCATCAATGTGTCCGACGATGGATTGAACAGCGATATTCATGCCAGCGCGGAGTACCGGGCGCATCTGGTGACCGTCATGGCCAAACGAGCTGTTGCCAAGGCCGGCGGCTGAGGCTGATAATTTCACACATCTTTCAGGCGCTTGAATACTCTCTGGATTCAAGCGCCTGAAGACTGATCAGTTCTGCGATTGCGAGTACTTGCTTTCAATCCCTGGTTCAATGATGAATCTTCCTGCCGATATCACTTCAACCGAGAGCCTGCTGGCATCTGGCGACTATGTTGCTGACCGAAGCCTGGCGACTGCAATCTACCTGTCTCTGACTCTTGAGCGGCCTCTGCTTCTGGAAGGGGAGGCCGGTGTCGGTAAAACTGAGGTTGCAAAAGTGCTGTCAGATACGCTGGGCCGCGAGTTCATTCGCCTACAGTGCTATGAGGGACTTGATGTGGCGTCGGCCGTTTACGAGTGGGATTATTCCAGGCAGATGATCGAAATACGACTCGCGGAAGCCGAGGGCATCCGGGATCGCGCGGCGATAGCCAACGATATTTACTCGGAGAAATTTCTGATCGCACGGCCCTTGCTGCAGGCGTTGAGAGAGGGTGATGACGGCGCCGCGCCGGTTTTGCTGATTGATGAGATTGACCGCACCGATGAACCGTTCGAGGCATATCTGCTGGAATTGCTGTCGGAGTTTCAAATCTCGATTCCGGAAATCGGCACAGTCCGAGCGAATCGTCCGCCGATTGTGGTGATCACATCGAACCGGACGCGCGAGATTCATGATGCGCTGAAACGGCGCTGTTTCTATCACTGGGTGGATTATCCGAATGCCGAGCGGGAGCTTGAGATATTGCAAGTCAAGGCTCCTGATGCCAGCGCTCGGCTTGCCGGGCAGATTGTCGGATTTGTGCAGCGATTGCGCGATGAAGATCTGTACAAGCTGCCGGGTGTGGCTGAGACGATTGACTGGGCGCACGCACTGGTGCAGATCGATGTCATCGATCTGAAACCGGCTGTGGTTGACAGCACTTTGGGCGTGCTGCTGAAGTACCAGGATGATCTTGAGAAGATTCGCGGCTCAGAAGCCGCTCGCCTGCTGGAGACGATACCTGCAGCTGCCAGCGTCAACGCGTAAGCGATGAGGGTTCTGAATTGGTGGACACTGCGAACCGCGGCTCTTTTGTCAACAATGTCGTCCACTTCGGGCGAATTCTGCGCGCTTCAGGACTGCCTGTGGGAACCGGCCGAATCCTGGAAGCGGTTCGCGCCGTGAGTCTGGTTGGCATTGCCGATCGGGATGACTTCTATTGGACACTGCATTCGGTCTTTGTCAGTCACCCGAGGCACCGATTCATTTTCAACCAGGCGTTTGAGGTCTTCTGGAAGAATCCAAAAATTCTGGAACGCTCGATTTCAGCGCTTCTGCCGGAGGTGCGGATTCCGGAGCAGGAGAAATCATCAAAGGAGATCGCTCGCCGACTTGCGGAGTCGCTCTATCCGCAGCAGGTCTCAGACGAGTTTTTTGAGGAGATGGAGCCGGAAATTGAGCTTCGCGCGTCGATGACCTACAGCGACAGAGAGCGGCTGCAGAAAATCGACTTCGAATCCATGTCCGGAGCGGAGATGGAGCAGGCCAGGCAGGCAGTTGCGGAATTGAGCGTCGCATTTCCGGAAATTCCGACTCGTCGATTCCGAACCCATCCATCAGGAGACAAGCTGGACATGAGAAAAACGCTGCGCGAGAGCCTGAAAGGATCAGCGGACGTTATAACTCTGGTGAGCAGGAAGCGTCGGCAGCAGCGGCCGCCGCTGGTGCTGATATGTGACATCTCGGGCTCCATGAGCGAATATTCCCGAATGATGCTGCATTTCGCTCACACTCTGATGCTGAGTCGCCGGCAGGTTTCCTGTTTTGTATTCGGAACCCGACTGACCAACATCTCCCGCCAGCTGAAAATCCGCGATGTTGACTGCGCCTTGGATGAAATTTCCGAAGCTGTTGAGGACTGGTATGGCGGCACCCGAATCGCGGAGTGCCTCAAGACTTTCAACCGCGACTGGGTGCGTCGTCTGCCGATGCACAAAGCCACGGTGCTGCTGGTTTCGGACGGTCTGGACCGATCTGAATCGGTGGAGCTGGCGCCGCAGATCCAGATGCTGCAGCGTTCCTGCAGAGAGTTGATCTGGCTCAATCCGCTGCTGCGCTATGAGGAATTCGAACCGAGAGTGAGCGGCATCCGCTCGATGCTGCCGCATGTCGATGCATTCCTGCCGGTACACAATCTGGACAGCCTCAAGTCACTGGCTGATGTTCTGAGCCGCAGGGTTGGCGCAAGCGGCTTCGAATTCAAGAAGCACCGATCATACTGGCGGCAGAAGCTTCTGGATGCCGTGCCTTTCGTCCCGCAGATTTCGGTGAGCTGACATGTTCCAGCCAGATGAAGAATCCTCCGTTCTTGAGAAAGCGCTTGACTGGCATGAACAGGGGTTTGATGTCGCGATAGCAACGGTCATCTCAACCTGGGGTTCATCGCCGCGGCCGGTAGGCAGCCAGCTGGTGGTGAACGGTGAGCGGCAATTCGAAGGCTCGGTGTCCGGCGGCTGTGTCGAAACCGCAGTGATTGAAGAGGCGATCGATGTCATGGACAGCGGTGAGGCGCGAGTACTCTCCTACGGTGTCAGCAACGAGCAGGCGTGGGAAGTGGGATTGGCCTGCGGCGGTCAGATCGAGGTCTATGTGGAACCGCTGGTGAATGATGAAGCGAGCGCCGGCTGACGGTGAAGGCATCCACACTCAAGTCACTTGTTCAGGCCAGGCGGCAGGGCCAGGCGGTCGCGCTCGCGACTTCGCTCGACGAGCATGCCCAGCGCATCATTTATCCGAGCTCCTCCGGTCAGCCTGATAATCTGGAGCAAGCGGCGATGGACGGATTGAGAACAGACCGCAGTCGAACCATCGAAGTTGAGGGACGCCGCCAGTTCATTCTGGTGATCAGCCAGCCGCTGAGACTCTTGATTGTCGGTGCGGTGCACATCGCCCAGGCGCTGATACCAATCGCCCAGTCTTGCGGGTATGCGGTCACACTGATTGATCCGCGGCGGGCGTTCGCATCGGCCGAGCGCTTCCCCGGCGTTGGCATCAGAAATGAGTGGCCGGACAAGGCGCTGACCCTGCTCGGCTTGAATTCCAGAACGGCCGTGGTGACCCTGACGCATGACCCGAAGCTTGATGAGCCCGCGCTGATTGAAGCGCTAAGTTCGGACGTTTTTTATGTCGGCGCCTTGGGCAGCAGAAGAACTCACAAGGCGCGCTGCGATCGCCTGATCGAGGCGAATGTGGCGCCGGAAAGACTGGAGCGCATTCACGCTCCGATCGGACTGGACATCGGCGCCGCCTCACCGGCTGAGATTGCGGTTTCAATCATGGCCGAGATGACTGCCGCATTGAGAAGCAGGGCAAGCTCATGAAATTTGGCCGGATTCCTGTCGCAGAAGGTGAGGGCGCCATCCTTGCCGCTCCGCTCATGGTGCTTGGAAAGAAGTGGAGGAAAGGACGCGAACTGACGCGATACGATATTGAGGTGCTCCAAAGTCAGGAGGTTGACACAGTTGTGGCGGCGCGGCTCGAAGACGACGATGTCAGCGAAGATGCGGCCGCGGAAGCGATAGCCCGAGTCGTCTGCGGCGACGGTCTTGAAGTCAGATCGGCTGCGACCGGCCGCTGCAATCTGTATGCCAGGCATCGAGGGCTGCTGCAGTTGCGCACCGATCGAATACACGCCATCAATTCAGTCGATGAGGCATTCACGATAGCAACGCTGCCAAACTACAGCACGGTCTTTGCCGGCCGATTGGTAGCTTCCGTCAAAATCATTCCATTCGCGGTGAGCCGAGGGATGCTGAATGAGTGCGTTACCGAGTCGAACTTCGGCATTCCGCCGATCAACGTATTCGGGTTTCGTCCAATGTCGATCGGCTTGATTCAGACTCGAACGGACGCCTTCTCGCCGAATCTGCTGAAAAAAGGCAGGGCCATGCTTGAGAGCAGGGCGGCACTGGTTGAATCTCAGATCACTGCAGACGAAATCTGCGAGCACCATGAAGACGATGTGACTCAGCTGCTTGTCGAATATGCGAAGAAGGAACTCGATCTGATTCTGCTGCTGGGCGCTTCGGCGATTCAGGATCGGGAGGATGTCATTCCAAAAGGAATTGTCAATGCCGGCGGGCGGATCGAGCACTTCGGCATGCCGGTCGACCCCGGCAATCTGCTGCTGACTGCCAAGCTCAGAAAAATTGATGTTCTGGGTCTGCCGGGCTGTGTGCGCTCGCCGAAACGGAATGGCTTCGATTTTGTGTTTGAGAGGCTGGCGGCCGGACTAGAGGTGCGGTCAGAGGACATCATGCAGATGGGTGTCGGCGGGATAATTCCGGAACCGCCCAAGCGACCGGTGCGGCGCACGGTTGCGGACCGGTCAGAAGCTGCAGGCGAAGCGAAGATCGCCGCCATTGTGCTGGCCGCAGGCCAGTCCTCCAGAATGGGCGAGAGGAACAAACTGTTTCTGAAAGTCGGCAAGCGCAGCATGCTTCAGCAGGTCGTTGCGAATCTGACGAATTCGAAAGTCGACCGGGTGTTTGTGGTCACCGGACACGATCGAGAGCGAGTGCGGGAGGAGCTGAAGGATCAGCCGGTCACCTTCGTTCACAATCGGGATTATGCCGGCGGACTCAGCACCTCGCTTCGGGCCGCATTGGCGCAGCTGCCGAAAAAGATGAATGCCGCACTGGTCTGTCTTGGCGACATGCCATTTGTTGACAGTGCCAAGGTCAATACGCTGATCGACGCGTTTGATCCGGTCTCCAATCAGATGATCTGTGTTCCGACTTACCGGGGGAAGCGCGGCAATCCTGTATTGTGGAGCCGGAACTACTTCCAGGAAATGATGGAGGTTCAGGGCGACACGGGCGCCAAGCACATCATTGGCGAATACGAGGAGTCAGTCGTCGAGGTTGAAATGGATGATGTCGGCGTGCTGACCGATTTCGATACACCTGAAGCTTACGCGAGCATTGATTCGAGCCCGATACCGGCTGGCTCGAAACTCGCGATCGGGGAGCCGCAGCCCTAGCGGCCCGTTCAGCCATGGAGCAGGAAGTCTATTGGCGGCTGGGCGTGTTCTTTGCGATACTTCTGGCCATCGCACTCTGGGAGACGCTGAGGCCGCGTCGGCAATGGCATCTGCCCAGAGGCTCAAGATGGGTCAATCACCTGACACTGTCAGTCATCAACACACTGCTGGTTCGGCTGCTGATTCCGATCACTGTCGCAGCCTTTGCACTCAGCCTTGAAACGCGCGGCTTCGGCCTGCTGAATCTGCTGGCACTGCCAGGCTGGCTGGCGGTTGCGGCAGGTGTTCTGCTCTTGGATCTGGCGATCTACGCGCAGCACTACTTTTTTCACAAAATTGATTTCTTCTGGCGAATTCATCGCATGCATCACACTGATCTGGATTTCGATGTCACCACCGGCGTTCGATTTCATCCGATCGAGATTGTGATCTCGATGATCATCAAGTTCGGAGTCGTGGCAATCATCGGCGCCCCTGCATTGGCCGTTGTTCTGTTCGAGATTCTGCTCAACGCAACCTCCATGTTCAATCACGGCAATATTCGAATGCCAAAGGTCCTGGACCGGAGCTTGAGGACTGTGCTGGTCACCCCCGACATGCACCGGGTGCATCATTCAATCATCAGAAATGAGACGGACAGCAACTTCGGTTTCAACCTGTCGTGCTGGGACCGGATTTTCGGCACCTACAGGGCTCAGCCGGAAGCAGGGCATCTCGATATGACGATCGGGCTGCCGATCTATCGCGATGATGTTGAGAATCGGCTGGACCGGCTGATTCTCCAGCCGTTCAGGAAGGTTGAGACCTAGGCCGCGTCGCGTGCGATTTCAGCCAGGCTGTCATCAATCGACCGGCTCATTCTGTCCACGATCTCATCGACGATCTTCTCGTCGATGATGTAAGCCGGAGCCAGCAGCACGTGATCGCCGCGCGCCCCATCCAGGGTGCCATTGACTGGATAGCACATCAGTCCGTTGCGCTCGCTGACTTGCTTGAGCACGGAAAAGAATCGAAAACTCGGATCAAGCGGCTCTTTGGTTGACCGGTCCGCGACAAACTCAATGCCGATGAACAGTCCGCGGCCGCGGATGTCGCCCACATTCGGATGAGAGCCGAGTGCGCTGCGCAGCTTCAAGATCAGATTCTCGCCCTGAATCTTGACATTGTCCAGCAGGTTTTCCGACTCTATGGTGTCCAGCACCGCCATTGATGCCGCACAGGCAATCGAGTGTCCCAGATATGTATGACCTTGCATCAGCGCACCGCTGCCGCCGTGCACCGCCTGAAAAATAGACTCTGAACAGATTGTCGCTGAAATAGGCTGATAGCCCGCGCCCAGTCCTTTGGCCAGCACAACGATGTCGGGCACGACCTCATCCTGCTCGCAGCTCAGGAAAGTGCCGGTCCGGCCGGTGCCGCACATCACCTCATCGAAAATCAGCAGGATGCTGTACTGATCGCAGATCTCCCGTATGCGCTTAAGATAGCCTGGGACCGGCGGCAGCACTCCGGGGGTCGCGCCGCCGACTGTCTCGGCGATGAATCCGATCACATTATCAGCCCCGAGCTCGATGATCTTGGCTTCAAGCTCGTTGGCGACTCTGAGTCCATATTCGCGGATGGATTCATCCTGGCGCTGGTTTCGATAGGGATAGCAGGGAGAGATGGAGTTTGCCGGCTGCAGAATCGGCTCGTAGGGTTTTCTGCGGCCCGCATCGTTGCCGAAGGACAGTGTGCCGATGGTGCTGCCATGATAGCTCTGCCGGCGCGAGATGAAATATTTTCGTTGAGTCTCACCGATCTCATAAAAATATTGACGGGAGAGTTTGAATGAAGCCTCTATGGCTTCAGACCCGCCGGACAGAAACATGACATGGTTGAGGGGTTCCGGGATCAGCGAGACCAGCTTCTCAGCCAGCTGCTCCGCGATGGCGGAAGTGAAGAATCTCGAGTGGATATAGGCCAGCTTGGCGGCCTGCTCCTGAATCGCTCTCGTCGGGGCTGGGTGACCGTAGCCGAGGCATGATACAGCGGCGCCGCCGCAGGCATCCAGATAGCGATGGCCGTTCTCATCGTAGACATAGACGCCCTCACCGCGGACAGCGACTGGCGGGGTGCGGACTACATTGCGGTGAATGATCTGTGACATTGTGACTATCTCGCTGATTCGGCTGGATTGGGAGGCATTGACTGAACGGGCTCAGCCGCGGGCTGCTGATTCTGTTGTGAGAGGTTGTAAGCGATTGAATTATATTGAATTGTCAGCTCAAAATCTGATTTGAAGCATGATTGTCCGACTATGCAGTGCATCGCCGGTTCAGTTTCTGTTTCTGCATCAAGATTGCGGATGGCTGAAATGAAACTGACTTTGAACGGCTGATAATGCAACATAATGTTGCGAGAACGCGAAGAAGACCTCAGCCGCGATAGCAGTTCTGCCTGATTTTGGATAAGGTGATGAGTGAAATCAAGATTCTTTTTCTGTCAAAGGACGATGTCGACTCTCTGAACATCAGTCTGACTGATGCGATGGATGCGATAGAGAAGGGATTGATTGCCCATGGTCAGCAGAAAGTGATCATGCCATCCAAGAGCCACTTGGTTCTGGATTTTCCAAACAAGCTGTTCAACATACTGAAAGGCTATGTTGAGCCCGTCAATGCTGCCGGTGTCAAAGTCATTGGTGATTTTCACGGCAACTATCAGCATAATCTGCCTTCTGAACTGGCTCTGCTAAACCTGTACGATCCGAAGACCGGGGCGCCGTTTGCGATTGTGGATGCAACACTGAACACTTGGATGAGAACCGGAGCCGTAACCGCTTTGGGCGCGAAATACCTGGCGAGCAAGGACTCCAGAGTGCTGGGACACATCGGCGCGCGAGGAACATCGTGGTACAACGTTCGCATGCTGGACAAGATTTTCGACTTCGAAGAGATTCGCGTCACGAGCCGGCGGCCTGAGTCAAGAGAGCGGTTTGCTGAGACACTGTCAGCGGAGCTCAACAAAGAAATCAGGGTGATGGACAACTGCAGGGACACAGTGAGGGATGCAGACATCATCATTGATGCATCCCGATTGCTTGAGCACCAGATTCTGGTCGCGGACGCAGATGTCAAGCCCGGGGCCCACCTGCAGGCGTATGGCGCAGTGTTGTCAGTGGAGCGATCCCTGCCCTTCACGGTTGACAAGTTCGTTGTTGACGACTGGAATCAGTGCAAGATCTCGCCTTACGGACAGTTTGCAGATCTTGTGCAGAAGGGTGAGCTGAGAGATGAGCATGTGTACTGCGATGTCGGAGAGATCGCGGCCGGTCTCAAACCCGGCAGGGAGTCGGAGACTGAGCGAAGTCTCTTCTGGCACAAGGGATTCGCAATCAGCGACATCATGCTGGGAATGCTGGCGGTTGAAGAAGCGCGCGAACAGGGGATCGGCACTGAACTGGTCTATTATTCCGCCCCGCGCGACATGTAGGCAGATTTCAGTTGAGATGGTTTTGTGACCAAAGATCACATCGTTCGAAAAAAATCCAACCTGGTCTGGATCGATCTGGAAATGACAGGCTTGTCACCGGAGAATGATCGGATCATCGAAATCGCGACGGTTGTCACCAACCTTCACCTCGACATCGTCGCGGAGGGACCGGAGCTCGTCATTCACCAGAGTGACGAGCGGCTCGCGGCAATGGATGAATGGAATCAGAAAACACATGGTGACAGCGGTCTGACCAGGGCAGTCAGAGAGTCGACCATTGATGAGACGGAGGCGGAGCGACGGACGCTGGCTTTTCTGAGACGCTACGCAACCAAGCAGCGGTCTCCGCTGTGCGGAAGCACGATTTGCCAGGATCGCAGGTTCTTGGACCGGTATATGCCGGCATTGTCGGGCTACCTGCATTATCGGCATCTGGATGTCAGCACCGTCAAGGAGTTGGCGAAGCGATGGCGCCCGGACCTGACTGAGAATTACAAAAAGAAGAGCCTGCATCGGGCGAAGGATGACATATTGGAGTCGATTGAGGAGCTTCGTCGATACAGGGATAACTTTTTTTTGACGAATCCTGTCGAATTCGATTGAACTCACTGAACCGGCATTCTCAACTGCGCGCAGAGTGAGCATGCTGGATTCGAGCCGTGTGAACTTGTTTGCAGCAGATATCCGATAGAGCAGACCAGATATTGAGCGATGCCTGATCAATGCAGGCGATTTCAACTCCGATGCAACTGAAAAAATACGAACGGGAAATGCTTGAAGGCAAGCACGGCTATCCGCGGCAGTGGGCCATGCAGCAGCAGGTGCAAGTCGGGCGCTTCTTCAACGCCGACGGCTTTGTCAAGGTCTCTCAGGCGCACATCATGTGCGATACTGAATCGCTTGGCATGGCTGGCATTGAGCATCTCGAACGGCTTGCGAGCTATGGCGACGAAGAGCGAACCGTTGCCATTCCCACCGTCACCGATCCGCGGGGGCTGGATCTTGTGCAGTACAAGCGTTTCGGTCAGTCTGAGGAATTTGCTGAGCGCGAGCGCCGCGCAACAAGAGCGCTGAAGGCCATGGGTGTCATCATGACAGACACCTGCATCAACTATCAGACCATCTCGCCGCCGGTTTACGGAGAGCATGTCGCGTTTGGAGATACCGGCGCGGTCATCTATACCAACAGTGTGCTTGGAGCCTGCAGCAATTTCGAGGGCGGGCCGGCCGCTCTGGCTGCTGCGCTGACCGGCCGTGTGCCTGAGTATGGCTACCATGTGGAATTCAACCGTCAGCCAACTCAGCGTTTCAGCGTTGACTTCAAGCTGCGGACGCTGACCGACTGGGGGGCGCTGGGCGCCGTCATCGGTGAATTCTCCGGGGGTTACTGGAGTGTGCCGATGATTGAGGGAATCAGCGACATTCCCACCTCGGACCAGCTGAAGCATTTCGGCGCCGCACTTGCGAGTCACGGCTCGGTCGCAATGTTTCACCTTGATCAGATCACACCGGAAGCATTGTTCTATCTGACTTTCGGAGGGGACCTGGATGAGCAGGAACCAATACCGATCAGCCGGGATCATGTCCGGTCACTCTATACCAAATCGGATGGCTCGATTGACATTGATGTGGTGGTGTTCGCCGCGCCGCAGCTGTCTCTTTTTGAAATTCAGGATCTGGCCGATCAATTGGACGGCAGAAGAGTGTGTGAGAGCGCCGAATTGCTGATTGCAACCTCGCCTGAAATCAAATCCGCCTGCGATCGCCTCGGCATAACGTCCCGCATTGAGGAAAGCGGCGCGGTATTGCTGAGCGGTGTCTGTTTCTACCAGATGTATGCGAGGGAGCTGGGCGAGGCCAATGGCTGGAAGACGCTGGCCACGAATTCAGCCAAGCTGGTGAACATCATTTCGGGTTACGGCTACGAACCCAAGTTCGCGACGACTGAGCAGTGCGTGGAAGCTGCGATCACTGGAAAGCTATGACTGAGAGACGAGCATTCAACTGCGAGCCGGGAATGGGCGACTACATTGCCGGAGAGGCATTGGTTTCAGTTGACAACTTCAGCGCCCGCTATGATCTGGACCGGATTCGAGGTGTGTTTTCCAGACGCTCTCACGAACTTTATGGCGAGAGCTATGTTGGCAAGATACTTGTGATGAACACTGCAAAGGGCGGGGTCGCGACCTCCTGGATGCTGATGGACATGGTTGAGCGGGGCATGGCACCGGCCGCCCTGGTGCTCAATCTATCCAATCCAATCATGGCTCAAGGCGCGGCGTTCGCGAATCTGCCGCTTGTTCATTCGTTCGACATTGACATTACACTGTGCGTTGAAACCGGAGATCACCTCACCATCTATCCGAAAGAGGGTCTGGTCATCAAGGAATCCTCATCCGCGGGTGAGTAGGATTCTGAAGCGAACCTTCAATTCACCCGCCGCATCGGGAACTTCGCGATTCCTGCGTTATCTGAACACTCCTGACAGTGTTGAACTCTCACACCGACACCCGTCTTTGCTGACGGCAGCGGGGCGGTAGGCCCGCTATCTCAATATGCAGCGCGTTCAGCGTTGATCTTTTCCAGCACCTCAGTTCCAGGTGAGACGCTGGTGAAATCGCGCCAGTTTTCTTGGAATCGTTTCGCTCACAAGCGGGCAGTTCGCTGAATCAGGTTCTGATGCGAAAGACTTCCTTGCAGCCGAATTGAATGACATCGGTTCTCCGACTGGCTAGTTCTCAAAAAAATTATTATGACACTTGAATATGACAGTATAACTGTTATAATAATTATCGAAATGAACACTCAACAGCAAACTTTCACACTGGATGAGCTGGCGACGCTGGTTGATCTGCCGAGGCGGACTGTTCGCTACTACATTCAGATTGCACTGGTGGACCGTCCTGAAGGATTGGGGCGCGGCTCGCATTACACTGCGAATCATCTTGAGCAGCTGATGGAGATTCAGAGGTGGCGACGCGTCGGTCTGTCTTTGGAACGCATACGCGAGCTGCTGACCGCAGAGGAGAAGGAGATGCCTATGCCGCTGAAGCCTCACAGGAGCGGTGCGATCGAGATGCGAAACCATGTGGCGATCGGTAGCGGGGTAGAGCTTGTCATCGACCCGAACCGCTCCGGCCTGACATCTGAGAGAGTGAGAGAGCTTGTTGACGGAGTGTTGGACGTGTATGAGAAAATATCGAAAGAATAGGAGATTCTGTTATGCATACCGCAACAACTGCTGTGCTTGAACCGCTTGATCAAGCCCGCGTAGCCCTTGAATCAGTTGACATTCAAGCCGGCTTGCGGGGATTGATGTCAGAGGTTGAAGTATCCCAGGTTTACCGAAATCTGGAAAATAGAAACATCGAGGCTGTCTACACATTTCCGCTGCCGCTTGATGCCGTGCTCATGGAGCTGACACTTGAACTGAACGGAAAAAAGCTGAAAGGAGTTGTGCAGTCCAGGGCAGAGGCCAGTGCTCGATATGAGGACGCTATGGAAGAGGGAGACTCAGCCGTTCTCTTGGAAAATGCGGAACCCGGCATGTTCACGATGAATGTGGGCAATATTCTGCCACAGGAAAAGGCAGTCATCAAGTTCAGATACGCACAATTGCACCGCTGGCAGGGTGACAGCCTCAGAATGCATCTGCCAACGACAATCGCGCCGCGCTACGGCGATCCCCAAGCCGGCGGGCTGCAGCCGCATCAGATTCCGGAGCATTCACTGAGCGTCGATTATGGATTTTCGCTGACTTTGTCAATTGAAGGGGATCTGGCGCTGGCAGATTTCGAATGCCCTTCGCATCCCGTCGCGGTGTCAACTGACGACGGTGTCAGGAAGTTTTCGCTGTCCGGAGGCAGCGCGCTGATGGATCGCGACTTCATCTTGACGGTGAGAAAGCCATCCGAGTCGGCAATCAACGGGTTATGGGCGAAAGACGGAAAGAGAAGCGTCGCGCTCGCCGCGTTCCACCCCGCCTTTCCTGAGAACCTTTCGAAATCAGGCCGATGCGTGAAACTGGTTGTGGACTGCTCCGGATCAATGGGCGGTGAATCGATCGCGCAGGCCAAACTGGCGCTCAAGGAAATCATTTCATATCTGAAACCGAATGACTATTTCAATCTGATCAGATTCGGATCAGGAAGCCAGATGCTGTTCACTGAACCGGTCATTGCTGACAAGCGAAATGTGAGATCAGCGAAGATTTACGTTGATCGGATTGATGCGGATATGGGCGGAACTGAGATCGGCGGGGCTCTGGACGCGGCTTACGGATGCGGAACTGTGGAAGAATTGCCGACTGATCTTCTGCTGATCACGGACGGAGAGGTTTGGAATTCGGGTGACATCATGCTGGCCGCTCAGAACTCAGGGCACCGCATCTTCACCGTCGGGGTGGGGCATGCGCCTTCCGAGTCGTTTGTCCGACTGATCGCCGAGACAACGCGTGGCGCGTACGAGCTGGTGTCGCCGCGAGAGGACATGGCAGAGCGTATCGTTCGTCATTTTAGTCGGATTGATCAACCGAAGGCCAGTTCAGTCAGAGTCGCCTGGTCCGAATCGCCAGACCGTCAGGTTCCGGCTGATGTAGATGCAGTGTATGCAGGTGACACCGTTCATGTTTTCGGATGGTTCAAGGGCGAACCCGCGAGTGAAGCCAATCTGGTGCTGACTTTCGACGATGGCCGCACTGTGAAACAGAAGGTTCCGATTTCGATGGAAAATGCCGGCAAAGAAGGGCAGCTCAGCAGTCTCACCAGAATTGCAGCGCACTCGAGATTGGCGGCGCTCAGTGTGAGCAAAGCCGCCTCGCTGGCTGAGAAGTATCAGCTGGTAACCAAGCATACGAGCTGTGTGCTGGTTTATGAACGGGAAGGCAGTGAGAAATCAACTGGCATGCCCGATGTTCGTGTTGTTCCGCATCGGCTGGCCGCTGGATGGGGAGGAGTTCAGCATTATCGCGACGTTAATTTTTATATGGCGCCACCCGTGATGAGCGTTGAGCCAAGATCTGTTGCCGAATCCAGATTATCCCATCGACTTTACAGCACATCGCTTGAAAATTATCTTGATGCGGACTTGAAGGCAAAAAGTTCTGATCTTTATCCATATGCAGATAGATCTCCACGTCCTGAAGTTGCTGATTTGATTGAAGGGTTGAATCTCCGATATTCATCGAAAAGAACACCTCAGCGCTTGGACATTTTCACGGTGAATGACTTGATCTCTATGGGGCTGGATCGAAAAGTTGGCGACGCACTGCATGCTTTGGTGGACATGCTCCCGGCTCTGTACGATTCTTGTGATGAAGAGAGTCTGGTTGCCCACTTCTTGGTGGAACTGTTGAGTGGCAGCGCTTGTGACTCACTGGCTCGTCATGTAAAGCGCATGATTCGCCAAGCTGGCAAAGAGCATCCAATTCCACAGCACGTTGCCGAAGAATTGCGCGATCTTGTTCGCAACCCATTGATGGAACTGGACTTGGAGTGAAGTTTTTCAACCTTGAAGAGAAAATGGGCTCGAGGTTAATTTTGGAAAAGGTTCGTCGGTCGATTCGCTTAGTGATGCTGATTCAGTCGGCATCACTAAGCTTTTTTTGATTTCGAGTTTTGTAACTGTACTTTTCGTTGACTGAACAGAATTCTTGACTGTATCTTTACAGATATACCATTCGCAATTCTTCCCGCATGGGATGGGCAACAATTCTCCAGCAAAATCGATCGAATCTTCACTATGCATCCCATGCTGGCTGGGTCAATCCCCACCCTTTGACATCAGACACATTGATCTGCCCTTGGCAGACTGCCTCTTGCTCAACCGATTTTCGCAGAAATCCAGTCGACAAAATTTTTCACATCTGGATTCGAAAACGCAGAATGAAGTGCAACCAGGTCGTAACCGATATCCGGATGCGCGACTTCTCTAAACGGATTGCAAAGCAGCTTTTGTTCAATCAGGCTCGCAAGAACCGGCAAGCTTCCGATAATCATTCCCTGTCCGGCAATTGCGGCTTGCACGGCTAAATTGTAGTCGTTGATCTGAAGCCCCTCACCTGGTTCAACATGGCTGGCGCCGACTTGATCCAGCCAATATCGCCACTGATTCCACTGCTGGGTAGTCTTCGACCACCCGAATTCAGAAAGATCCCACTTCAGCAATCGAACATGGCTGATGTCTTCGATTGAGCTGAGCTTTGGCGGGCCGTTTGCCAGCATCGGACTGCAGAGCGCAGCCAGCGCCTCATCATAAAGTCGCAGCGTGAAATAGTTTCGATTGACCGGCACACCAAATCGAATGGCGATATCCGCTGAGTCAGTTTCCAAATCAACGATTCTCATTGACGAGTCGACAAAAATGTCCAGGTCAGGATTATGCGAGCGAAACTCTTCCAGATTCGGTATCAGCCATGCCGCGGCAAACGAAGGATCAACAGAAATGATCAGCTGCTTTCTGGCTGATCTCTTTCTGAGCCGCTGCACAGAATCTGAAATATAAGCGAAGCCTCTGGACAGATCGGAACTGATCAATTTGCCTTCATCGGTCAGCTCAAGCCCTCGTCCTTTCTTCGCAAGCAGGGTGACACTCAGAGAATCCTCAAGCTTCTTCACCAATTGCTTGACCGCCGCTGGTGTGACATGCAACTCAGCCGCAGCAGCCCGATAGTTGAGGTGTCGGGCGACTGTTTCAAACGCTCGAAGCGAATTGAGAGATGGCAGCCAGCTACTCATAACATTAAGAATAACTAAACGAATTGTTCAGAATAAATTAATGGTTAACATCCCAATTGTTGAAATACTGCTGCACCAAATTAAATACTTGGGGAACTGATGTTTTCGAATTGTAATGCATTTCTATTGTTATCTCAAATTTTTAGCAGTAAGTTTTGTTGTAGATTCTGTGAAGATCGCTGGAAATTCAAGCTGAAAATTGTGCACTGTTCCCGTGGAACGAACACAAATGGACACCAGTTTGCACGGAATAGGGGAAGTCATTGCGGCAGCTGGATCAAGAGACGAATTCGGTGTTCTGATTGCTGGATCGGCCCCTCGGACTCAGTCGAGGCGAAACAATTGAATGAAGCTGGAGTGTCTGTCGTTGCGCTTGATCAGGAAAATTGGGCTGTTCCTGGTGACTGTCCAGTCGACAGGGAATTGTTTGAACTGGCTCGTGGTAGCAATGGCATCTTTCAGCCAATTTTCGAGATGGTGAGCGCAACATCCCCATCAAATCTGAAGAAAGTCAAATTGAGCCGTTGATGGTGTCATCGCCACTCTATTCAGTGTGCATTGGGTGCCATTGCTGCCTTCAGATTTCAAGGTGAGATTTTCGGACGAGCTGAATAATTTGTTCAGAGATTGTGTGCTTTACTCCTATGGTGCAAACTATACTTATTGACTATGACAGGCTTTCACAATTGATCGTTGATTTGTTTGCCTTATCCTATCAATTGTGCGGCCTAACTCAATGGCGGGGCTGGACCTGCCGTGATAAATTCGATTTCTGGATCACAATTTCCGGTTGGAGGAAAAATATGAAAATCATTAGAACACTTGTTTTGGCAGCCGCATTCCTGATGTCGTCAGCAGCGTTTGCCGATTGCAAAAATGTGAGGTTTGCAGATGTCGGGTGGACCGGTGAAGCGGCCACCACCGCAATCACTGCAATGGTTCTGGAGTCACTCGGTTATGACGTGGACATCAAGGTGCTGTCTGTTCCAGTGACCTACACATCCATGGCCAATGGCGACATCGATGCCTTTTTGGGCAACTGGATGCCATCGATGGCTGCGGATATCAAGCCGTATACCGATGATGGTTCAGTAGAGGTGGTGAGGGCAATCGTTGAGGGAGCCAAATACACGCTCGCTACCAATGCTGCCGGGGCGGCGTTGGGAATTGGTGATTTCGCTGATATTGCCAAGCACAGAGATGCTCTGGAAAATTCGATCATCGGGATCGAGCCGGGGAATGACGGCAACCGGCTGATATTGGAAATGATCGAGCAGGACCGATTCGGTCTTGGCGGCTTCGAACTGAAAGAAAGCTCAGAGCAGGGCATGCTGGCGCAGGTCGCAAGATCTGATGCAAAAGGCGAGCCCGTTGTGTTTCTTGGCTGGGCGCCGCACCCGATGAACAGGAACTTTGAAATAACCTACCTGACCGGCGGGGATGACACTTTCGGGCCGAACTACGGTGAGGCAGTGGTTTATTCCAATGTGCGGGCCGGCTATTTGGAGGAATGCCCCAATCTTGGCCAGTTCTTCAGAAATCTTGCTTTTTCCGTGGAAATGGAAAACGTGCTGATGGCCGCGATTCTGGATGATGGTCAGGACACCGAAGATGCAGGCAGAGATTGGCTGAAAGCCAATACAAGTGTCTTGGACGAGTGGCTGGCTGGAGTGACGACCGTTGACGGTGGAGATGCCAAAGAGGCGGCGCTTGCCAGTCTCAATTGATTTGCGGGTCAATCGACCTTAAAATTCAGAAAAGCCTCGGTAATTTTTACCGAGGCTTTTTTGTCGAAAATGAATCTATCAATCTCAGACAATCAGATCTTCTGCTATGGAATGGTTCACTGAAAACAAGATACCAATAGGCAAAACATTCAAAGTCTCGTTTGAATGGCTTCGTGACAATGCCGGCTTTTTTTTCGATCGCCTGGAGGAGTTCGCTGACTCGCTGATTGAATTGGTATTGGCGATCCTTCACTTTCCAAACCCCCTTGTTGTAGTGGTCATATTCGCGGCTCTGACTTGGTTACTGCAAAGAAGCTGGAAACCCTGCGCGATTGTGTTCCTGGGGTTTCTGTTCATACTGAATCAGGGATACTGGGAAGAGACGCTGGAGAGTCTGACTCTCGTGCTTGTCTCATGCCTGGTCTGCATGGGCATCGGGGTGCCGATCGGAATTGCCGCCGCTCACCGTCCGCGACTCTACATGGCCATCCGGCCGATTTTGGATCTCATGCAGACACTGCCGACATTTGTTTACCTCATTCCGATGATTGTCTTCTTCGGAATCGGCATGGTTCCCGGTCTCATAGCGACCGTGGTTTTTGTCCTGCCATCGCCCATACGTCTCACGCATCTTGGCATCAGTTCCACACCGCAGGCATTGCTGGAGGCTGTAACCGCATTCGGCGGCACTCCCAGGCAGACGCTTTGGAAAGTGGAGCTGCCCTACGCGATGCCGCAGATCATGGCTGGTTTGAATCAGACGATCATGCTGAGCCTGTCGATGGTCGTCATTGCGGCGCTGGTTGGCGCGGACGGACTGGGAGTGCCAGTGGTCCGGGCGCTGAATCAGGTCAACACCGCGCTGGGATTCGAGAGCGGGCTCATCATCGTTGTGGTTGCGATCATGCTCGACAGAATGCTTCGAGTTGACAAGAAATAGACGATGACTAAAGCGGTCGAATTCGACAGTGTGTCCATCGTCTTCGGTGACAAGCCGGAGATGGCTCTGCCACTGATGGATCAGATGAAGGAGCGGGCTGAGATCAAGCTTGAAACCGGGCAGGTGCTGGGGGTCCACAACTGCACGATTGATGTCGAGACCGGGGAGATACTGGTGCTCATGGGATTGTCAGGCTCTGGAAAATCCACCCTGATCAGGGCGGTCAACGGTTTGAATCCGGTGGTGAGAGGGACGGTTCGCGTCAGCAATGACGGTGACATGGTGGATATGACCAACGCCGACCCGAAACTGCTCAGGTACATGCGTCAGAACCAGATTGCGATGGTGTTTCAGCAGTTCGGACTGCTGCCCTGGCGGACTGTCCATCAGAACATCGGCCTCGGACTTGAGCTGGCGGGAGTTTCGAAAGCCGAGCGCAGGAAGACGGTTGACCAGCAGTTGGAACTGGTTCATCTCAGTGAGTGGGCGGATCGAAAAGTCGGTGAGCTGTCGGGGGGAATGCAGCAGCGCGTCGGGCTGGCGCGGGCATTTGCCACCCAGGCTCCGATATTGCTGATGGATGAACCCTTCTCCGCACTTGATCCGCTCATCCGGACACACCTGCAGAATGAGCTGCTGGATCTTCAGAGCGAATTGAGGCGAACCATCATCTTTGTCAGTCACGATCTGGATGAGGCATTCAAGCTGGGCGATCGGATCGCGATCATGGAAGGGGGGCGAATCGTTCAGTCAGGATCGCCCCAGGATATCTACTCCAATCCAATCAATGACTACGTCGCGGACTTTGTCGCGCACATGAATCCGCTGGGTGTGCTTTGCGCAAGAAACCTGGTGGAGCCGATTACCGGCAGCGCTCCTGCTGTCAATGTTGACGCCGACAAGGATGTGCGGCATGTGATGGCGGAAGTCGGCGACACAGACCAGCCCATCGGTGTGATTGACGACGGTCAGCTGATCGGGCAGATATCGAAAAGCCGCATTCTGGCAAAAATTCTCAATCCAAGAGATTGATTCATCCGATTGCTGAATTCGATCTGGCATGATCGAGTTCAGCAATCCCTGCAAGACCACAGTCGATACACGACATTTGATCTATTGAAAGCATGACCAGTTCTATTCATTCCGATGTATCAAACGCTGTCAGACTCAGCGGACGACGATTCGAGCAGTCACCGTTCTACGACTTTTACGCCAATGGAAATACGATTCTGGGTGTCGTCGCCGGACGATACTACGCAGTGCATAACGGAGAGGATCCAGTCGAGACCTATTGGAACTTGAGAAGAAGGGCTGTGCTCTATGATGTGCCGGAAAAACCTTGGGAAATTGTCGGTCCGGATGCACTGCCATTCCTGGAAAGAATATTTGCCAGGCGGATCGATACGCTATCTGAGTGCTGGGGTCGGTATGCGATCGCCTGCACTCACGATGGCGGCACCTTCACGGACGGCATTCTCTTCAAAATGGAAGAGAACCGATACTGGTACGTCCAGCCGGATGGAGAGATCAAGACGTGGTTGCTGGCGCACAGCGCTGAATTTGATGTAGTGATTCGAGATCCGAAGTCACGCGTGCTTCAGATTCAGGGCCCGACTTCGAAACGGATCATGGCGGATGCGACTAACGGTGCGATTGGCGACGGCATGAAGTATTTCCAATCTGGGTACTATGACGTAGGCGGCCAGGAGCTGTATGTATCGCGAACTGGTTGGACGGGTGAACTGGGGTACGAAGTTTATACGGTCAGTCCGACAACTGATCACCGGAAGCTTTGGAATCATCTGTTTGAAGCGGGCCGCGCGCACGGAATGACATTCGGCAGCCTGGCTTCGATGGAGACTCGCCGGATCGAGGCAGGCATTCTGGATAACGTCACCGACTTTGATATGTCGGTGAATCCATTTGAAGCTGGACTCGATTCGTTCATTGATTTGCAGAAGGAGGATTACATCGGCCGTCAGGCATTGCAAAACACCAATAAGGAAGTCCTGCTTCTGGGCGTGAAGTGTTTTGAAGCGACACCGGGCTATGGCGGTGAAGTGATCCGACATTCCAAAGTGGTTGGCGAAGTTACAGCCGCGGCATGGTCGCCCACACTTGATTGCGGGATCGGATATGTACGTTTTTTCGAGTCCAGTGACTGGATCGGAATGAAACTGGAAGTGAGTTCAGAGAGGGGTGAGCTTTTTCCTTGTGAGATCGTTCCGTTCCCATTTTACGATTCGGAAAAGAAAATCCGTCGGGGCATAGACACCCGAATTCCATAATGTGAGCTTTACAGTTTTGAAGAAGGTTTCAGCAGCGAACCTATTCACATTTGAGTGAAAGCTCAGCGAGAATGTTCACTCATTCGAGTATCGGTTGACTCTTCAGTGGATATCCTTGCGAGAGTTTTTCGGCTGAAAATCAGACCCAACATCGCCGAATGCGATGGTTCTGATTGTTTATAATTTTTGTCCGCTTCACCACCTATATTTCAGACAGGGATGAATCAAAAACGATGAATCTCTTCTGATCTCGATTTGATATTTCCCGTTGAATGACATTTGTCGACTGACTGATGCTGGTTCAATCAGGGATTGTTCGCTTCAGGGCCGTTAGCTCAGTCGGTAGAGCATCTGACTTTTAATCAGGGTGTCGCAGGTTCGATTCCTGCACGGCCCACCAAATCCAGAATTTTGAAATGCGGAGACTGTTTATGGGGACGGGTTTGATCGCTAATAATTTTGGAAACTCAATTGAGCACAAGACACGACAGATCAGAAATTGGGCTAAGAGGTGTTGCCGTTAATAACTGCTGAAATACATCATCTACGCCACTTTTCGGGTCTTTCCAAAATATTTCCTTTAGAAGCGTGTACGTGTTCAGCGAATTGACTTCTTTTGAGGGTTCTTCGATCAATCGAAAACCAACCTGAAGCGGCTCTCTTGAGAGCTTTCGATGATCGCTTTGGGGGAAATGCAACGATAACACGTTTTTCAGGAAACCGCTTTAACACGGCCGAAATAGGTGGAGTCAGATCGCTGTCCCCCGAGACGATGATAGCCGTGTCAAATTTATCGTCTGTAGCATCAAGCAACAATTCGACAGCGATGTTGACATCAGTCATTTTTTCTTCATGTGTCGACCAGATTTTTTGACATGAGAAGCACGTTTGCGTTGCAGAAACAAAATAGCCAAAGTGCAGATTTGTATCTGGCAGGGATTCCAATGCATCAATATAGATTGACTGCCTTTGCTTTTTTTCTTGCGTTGCACTCGAAGTAGTTGAGATTCGCGCTGTAAAGTAGTTTACTGCAACCAATCTCTGCATAGGCTTGAGTAGATTACGGGCGAATTCGTAAATGTTCAGCCAATACAGATCGCGCCAATTCTTATCTCTAAGACCATGGTAGAGATTGAATCCATCAATATAAACAATTACTCTGCGCAAGAAAGAAAGTCCATAGATTGCGATTTTCTAAAGGTCAGCTACTGAAGAGGACTTTATTCGACAAGTTCACCACAATCAAAAGGTGACGAACACGCTCTAGAAAAGTCGAAAAACATATTAGTGAAAAAACTATTGAAATTTGATTTCGAAGAGTGTATATTGTAGTGCAGTAATGATTGACCACCCCAGTGTGAGTAACACTGGCCCGGCGCCCCTCACGGGGCGTCTCTTTTTTCGGCACCAATGAATTCAAATTTCGGCTCATTCAAATTCCATCGAAAATTTGAAAATTGATCTCAATGAGTATATATTGTAGACAGATAACATTTGACCCCACCAGTGTGAGTAGCGCTGGCCCGACGCCTCTTAATGGGGCGTCTCTTTTTACCGCTTAAGTAAATTTTTTTTCACAGCAACTTATGTGATGGATTTCGTGTTGGATAGATGATGTTATTCGCGACGCTTCAATTTCATTCATTCCGCTTCCACCAAGTTTGAGCAGTTCAACACATCAATTATTTTCAAAACTCACCCAATCTGCGGAGTGGCATATCAACTGTTTGTTGCCTGACACAGTGCATGTGTTGAGTGTCAGTGGTGGTGCTGGTATTCATTCGATACAATCTGGGAACTCACCGATGACAGTCGGATTGGAGCAGAAATTCAGTGGCGGTTGATGAATCACAGTTCCGAATCAGCGGGTGCCAAGTCCGAATGATTGAGCAGACCGGTTGACTGGAAAATTCTGAACACGCGGAATTCCAGATTGAAAATCCGCCGTCGAACTTCGCCCCGACACTCCATGGGCAGCTCTTGAAGGGTTTGAAAAATCATTCCATGTTTTCAAGATTTTAGTCAATGGTGCGGCATCTATATCATTCCCAATTATGATCATAGTTGAGAGCTGTCCAAATTGTAATTCGCGAGAATATCGAAGTTTAAATTTACATGAACGAAACTGAGATGAGCGATCAGTTCTCGAGAAATGAACATGTCAAATTCAAAAAATGCGCTTCAAAGCCCGCTGGAACTTCCTTGTGGCGCAATTCTGAAAAATCGAATCGCGAAGTCCGCAATGTCGGATTCGCTCGGGAACGGAGAGGGTGCCCCCACTGAGACTCAGTGCCGAGTCTACGAAAGATGGGCGGAAGGCGGAGCGGCACTGTCGCTAATCGGTGAAGTCCAAGTCGATCCCCGCTATCCGGAAAAACCTGGAAATCTGGCATTTGGAACGCATACCGACAGACAAGCCGTTCAATCACTGGTCGATCGTTCTGCAATTGCGGGAGCTCATCTATGGCCGCAACTCGGTCATGCAGGGGCTCTTTCGCACCTGCCGATCAGTCAGCCGAAAGGACCGTCCGCCCTGAATATCGAAGGATTGCGCTGCAGAGGTATGTCAGTTAAAGACATTCGCGAGTTACCTGCCCGATATGCAAGTGCCGCTGTGTACGCGAAGAACGCGGGATTTGGCGGCATTCAGATTCACGCTGGACACGGTTTTCTGCTCAGTCAATTCCTATCTCCATTATTCAACCGCAGAAACGATGGTTACGGTGGTTCGATCGAAGCCCGTTGCCGAATAGTAATTGAAGTGATCAACGAAGTTCGGAGTGCGGTCGGTCCGTCATTTCCCATAGGAATCAAAATCAATTCGACTGACAAATTGGAAGGAGGATTGACTGAGACTGATGCTTTGGAGGTCGTTCGCCTTCTCGATCGAACGTCAGTCGATCTGATTGACATCAGTGGCGGAACCTATTTTCCGGGAGCGAAGTCAAGCTCTGAGGGGGCGGCGGGCGGCGGGCCATACTTCCTTGAATTTGCCAGACGCGCCAAAAAGGTTACCGATGTACCGCTGATGCTGACCGGTGGCTTTAAAAAACGCAGGCAGGCAGTGGATGCAGTTGCCATTAATGCTGCTGATATGGTGAGTTTAGCGCGTGCCATGGTTATTTGTCCGCGGCTCGCGGAAATCTGGCTGACCGAGGATGGCGGTGACCCTGAATTTCCAAAATTCGAATCGCCACCTCAAGGTGCGATAACAGCCTGGTTTACGATGCGCATAACAGCATTGGGACAGGATAACGAGGAGAGGTTCGCGCTGAATCCTCAGTGTGCTTTACGCGATTACGAAAAACGCGATGCTGAGCGTTGCATCAAATGGCGGAAGAAGTTTCCATAAATCTGAATGTTTGCATGAAGTGGCAACACTGGTTCAGATCAATTGAGCCAGAAAAGTCTTTGCCGGCACGATGACTGGACGCTGGAACTCAAAGCAGTCACGCTCGACAAAATCAAAATCCATCGCAACCTGAAACGCGTGCTTCGCTTGCGTTTGATTTTGAAAATAATGCAGTGATTTTGACAGTGAAGACGCCTTGCTGCTCTTCACTTCAACAAGAAACCAAGGCGAGTGATCTCTCGTCACAACAAAATCAACCTCGCGTTTCTGCTTATCTCTGACATAGTGAAGATCAAATCGTCCTTTTCCCGACTCCGTCCAATAATTCGTTGCTTTAAGCAGTGCGCATGCTACAAGGTTTTCTGCTTTTGCACCAGGATCTGTCACTTGAGACCAGTCCCACAAATAGTACTTTGGCTCTTTTCGCAATGCTCTCGCGACATTGCTGAACCAAGGTTTGACTCGAAAGCAGTAGTAAAACGACTCCAGCGTTGTCAGCCACCTCCTTATCGTATCGACTGACACTCTGACGCTTTTCGCAAGGCTGGTGAAGCTTGTGAGCTGGCCTGCCTGACTGCGAAGAATATAGGCCAATGCTTCAATCTGATCCAATTCTTGAATTCGCGTCAGATCGCGCAGATCATCTCGGAACAGCTGCTCTGTGCGGATGTCTGACCATTGCCTGTGGAATGAACTGTCGGAGCGGAAAAATGGTTCTGGAAACCCACCAAACTCCCAAAGAGCATCCCACTGATCATCTTCAACTCGACTAGGCTGTGAATTGATCAGCTCATCGGAACCAATGCGATTGCGTTCCGCAACTGAAATTGGATGCAGTGTATATGGAAAGTAGCGTCCCATCAGACTGTCGCCGCCTCTTGAAAACACTCGAAGGGAAGCGCTTCCTGCAATCAAGAATTTGAGATTCGATTCGTAGGTGTCAAAAATGCTTTTCAGAAAGTCTCGCCAGTGCCGATATTTATGCAATTCATCAAGAATGCACAGAGGTTTGACATCGGAAAACTCGAGCAGATTGATTTCTTCGACTAACGAATCCGGTCCTTTGAGAATCGATTCACGATGGGATAGATTGTCCCAGTTATAGTAGTGGGGGCTTTCCATCTCCTGACCAGTGGCAAGAGCGGCCGTAGTCTTGCCAACTAGACTTGGTCCCGAAAGAAAGATCATCTGACGGTTCTTCTGAAAATGACTCAAGAACTCATCATGTAAATATCTATGCATGACCGAATGACAATACAATCGTCTAATAATTTTGACTATTTTACGATCAAGTTAAACTTGGCAATTTTGATTGATCTGGGCTCCAAGCCAGTTGAAATGACCTTGGATATTGCGATCTGCACCAGGTTGCCCCGCATTCACGTTTATTCGCAGCAGATTGGGCAACAGACGGAGTCTGTTCGAGCCTGAGCTCCGCTTAGGCAATAGGTTTGGGTATGTGCAACGCTTTGTTTTTCGATCCGAATTTTGATTCTTGGATGCTGGCGCAATGCAGATGTTCGAAATGGGGTAATTCGAATTTGGGATGCAGCCCGAATGCTCGAACGATGAAAGTGAATTGATTGCACCACGCTCAGTGTATGTGCACATTGACCGGCATTTTGAAGATGCGCCGGAATTGTTGCCACTTTTAAGGCAGTCAGCAGCCTCGGTGATTTGTGGCTGAATCCTGATAAAGCCGCGTATCAAGACATTGATTATTTGAGCGAAATTAAATCATGAAGCAACCAGCTCGGTTTTGTGAGAATAGAGATGCGGCGACTCCCTATTCAATTTGGCAATTCAGAAAGGCTGCAGTCTGACGACTGCAGCCTTTCTGGTCCATCATCGCTTACCAGGTGTCGCTGCCAGGTTCAAAATCATCATCATAGAGAAGACCTCCAGCCACTTGCTCCAGCTCTTCTTTCGCCAGCTCCCGTTTTGGGGGCAGCACCAAATTGACGACATTCTGGCCATCCTCGTGAACCTGAATGTTCAGCCCATCCGGTATGCTGATGCCTAATTCAGATGAGATCGCGGCAGCCGGGTCACTCAGCAAACTTCCGCGAAACTCGCCATCTTCAGCGGCTTTTGAAAGTATCTGATTTCGGAATTCTGTTGGTGTAGTCATTGCACCTCTCCTTTGGTATCCTTTCAATTGAAGTTAGAAAATTGTATCTAAGAGACAGCAAAAAACTGCTTCTTGATACCGCTATCCGGCGGTCACCAATCACATTGACTTCTGCTGCAGGCTGAATTATATTGATGAATGGGAAAGCCAATCCAAAATTAGTTGTCAGATTGAGACATCTACTTCGGTTTCACCATTGACAGGATCATTGCCGCTATTCCATTCATTGCGATTCGAAAGTAGAACTCCGAAAGATTTCCATTTCGCTGCTTCTGAACTCACAAATCAATGGAATTCAATCGTTTGCGAGATCGCCTGCGAAGAATTCTCTGGTTTTTCAAATACTGGTTGGACAGGTCTCGCCATTTCAATACGAACCTTCCGCTTCTCAGCATTTAAAGCGTTCCATAGTGTCGTTGCGCTGTTGCAGGTCAAGCCCGAACATGGCTGTCTTGCCAAACGCAGTGGCGAGCATCAATGCAGTGCCGGCAGTTACAGCACGTCAATTCATACATAAACTGTTGACGGTCTTTCGGCTCACTCCCATTGCTTCCGCGAACTGTCCCTGAGTCAACCCCATCGGTGAAAGTAACTCTTAAGTCAGCAATTCACCGACACTGACAGGTTTTCTCTGGGTGATTTTCGCGACAAGCCTTATCTGCAATCGAATTTTTCAAGACACATGTCCTGAGCCTCTTGGCTTGCGTTCAATCCAATTTAATTCCAGCCGACACTGTCAAATCACCTGAATTGGATGTCTTTCGGCCAAACCGCCACACAAATTTTCGAATTGGCAGCGTGATTGAAACCTTGGGTATAAGTTGCGATTGACAGAACCGAGACTTTGTATTTTTCGAATTGGGTGATGTTGAACTTCGAAGAGGAATTGCAGGCTGGTTTTTTCAATATTGCATTCACGGCTTGCAGTCAGATTGCCAAGCATCGTCGCTTGTTTTCCGCTTGAACTTCGCTGGCTGTTAATTTTATCGATAGAAAATTGAAAACCCAAAAACGAACAGAACAGATTGTAAAATTACCTCATTGATGACGATCAGACTGAATCAAGCTGCTGTGATTGGCGATTCTCTTTGATTGTCCGCGGCAATTCATTCTTTAACTTTCCGACACTTCAATAGTTTTGCAAGATTTCAAAACCCATGCCTGCTGAAACTTCCCAGATATCCAACGGCACCGATGCGGTGATTGAATGCAAGAATCTGTGGAAGATCTTTGGCGAGCATTCAGCCAAGGCGATGAACGCGGTTCAAAGTCAGGGGCTGTCAAAGAACGAGATCCGCGACAATTTTCAGTGTGTCGTCGGCGTTCAGGATGCCAGCTTCTCCGTTGGAGAAGGGGAGGTGTTCTGTATCATGGGGCTGTCGGGATCTGGAAAATCAACTCTGATCCGGCACATCAACCGACTGATCGAACCGACATTCGGTGAAGTGCTGATTGAAGGTCAGGATATCAACCAACTCGGCGCTGCGGAACTCAGAGCTCTGCGTTCAACGAAGATAGGCATGGTATTCCAGAATATGGCATTGATGCCGCACCGCACTGTGCGAGATAACGTTGCGTATGCCTTGGAAGTTCGAGGAATCGCCCGGGAATCGCGTTACGAGACTGCAGATCGAGCGATTGAGACGGTCGAGTTGGAAGGCTGGGGGGATCGTTATCCTGACGAACTCTCTGGCGGCATGCAGCAAAGAGTCGGTCTGGCGAGAGCGATCGCGGCTGACCCGCATATTCTGCTTATGGACGAACCGTTTTCTGCGCTTGATCCGCTTATTCGACGGCAGCTTCAGGATCAGTTCCTGGCGCTTTCAGCTGAAATGCACAAAACAACGCTTTTCATCACCCATGATTTGGATGAGGCGATACGAATTGGACATCGAATCGCCATTATGAAAGATGGCGCGCTGGTTCAGATCGGCACGCCGGAAGAGATTGTGACCGAACCTGCGGACGACTATGTCGCAGACTTTGTTGCCGGCATTTCGAAGCTGCAGCTGGTGACCGCGCGGAAGGTGATGCAGCCGATTGAGGATTATGAGATAGACAGCGGGCCGATTGACAGGAACCGCTGTCCAGTAGCCAGATTGGACGACAGCCTTGATTCCCTGGTGGATTTGTCGATTGACACCGACGAGCCTATCATTGTTGAAAGTGATGGAACCGCAGTCGGAGTGGTGTCGAAACGCAGTCTGCTGCGCGGAATTCAAGGCAAGCAGGTGTAGCGGCAGTTGGGTCAGACGCAATAGTGGAGATTTTTTATGGCTGAGAAAGAATCAGTAGATCTGCTGAGTCCGTTCAAGAGTGTTGACTTTGGAATCGCGGACTGGGCGGATGGCATCAAGACTTGGGCTGCTGAGAATCGGGATGTTGTACAGCCGATCAAATGGTTTGTCAATGACCTGATTGTCACAGTTGAAAGCGTGATGCATGCGATTCCACCGGTTGCCATGCTTGGCCTCATTTTTCTTTTCGCATGGCAGGCGGCAGGTGCCAGAGTCGCGGTCTTCGTTGCCAGCTGTCTTGTTTTTCTGGGACTCAGTGACCCTTACGCGTGGGGACTTGCGATGACGACGCTGGCAGTGGTTGCAACATCGGTCGTCATCTGTGTCATCTTCGGATTGCCTCTGGGACTGCTGGCGGGAAAAAGCGACCGGTTCGAATTTTCGATCAGACCGGTTCTGGATACGATGCAGACGATTCCTGCCTTTGTGTACCTGGTGCCCGTTGTCATGCTGATCGGAATCGGCAATGTCTCAGGCGTGATCGTCACCGTGGTTTTCGCATTGCCGCCGATCATTCGATTGACCTCACTGGGTATCCGCCAGGTTGACAAGAGTGTGGTTGAAGCTGCCCGGGCATTCGGATCATCGCCTCGGCAGATTCTCTTCAAGGTGGAACTGCCCCTGGCAACGCCATCCATAATGGCTGGATTGAATCAGACAATCATGATGGCGCTGTCAGTGGTTGTCATTGCCTCTCTGATTGCTGTCAAGGGGCTGGGCAACGAAGTGCTGCGCGCAATGGGGCGGCTGGATGCGGGCAAGGCGCTGGTTGGCGGATTTGGAATTGTTGTATTGGCCATTGTGCTGGACAGAATCACGCAGGGACTGGGGCGGACCGGCAGAGAGCGGGGATACCGTCACTGGTGGCAGGGCGGGCCGGTTGGACTGGTGATGCGATTGGTTGGCAAGAATCCTAAAGAATCGACACCGATCTAGATGCTGGCATCGACCGAACTGCGCATTCAGCGAGCCCTTTCCCATGCCCGTACTGCGGCGAAAAGTGAATGCCCAATTCAACTAAAATGAACTCTCAGTACGATGATGTGCACTACCGTTTGCAAGAAATCGTTTTTTTTACACATTCTCGAGGAATTGAGATTTTTTATTACTTTTTGGAGGACACTAATGATTAGATTACGCAAGCTCATAGGTCTGGTTGCGCTGGGTTCCGCCCTGATGGTGGCGGCCGCCGCAAGCCTGGCAGATTCAATGATGCCGGGCGAGGGTGTAACCGTCAGACCAATTGAGGGCACCAACCTTGAGGAGAAATTCCAGCATCAGATCATCTATCAAGCTTTGATGGAACTGGGGTACGAAGTTGCAGAACCTCAAGAGGTGGAATATCAGACGATTCACCTGGCATTGGGCACCGGGGACGGTGATTTCACCGCAGTGCATTGGGATCCGCTACATGCAGCATTTTTCGATGAATCCGGCGGCGAAGAGAAAATGACGAAATTCGGCGGCTTCATTGAGGGCGCTTTGCAGGGATACCTGGTTGATTCAGCTTCTTACGCGGCCGGTGTGCAGAATCTGGGCGATCTGAAAGACCCGGAAATCGCCAAGCGATTTGATGCCGATGGCAATGGAACCGCTGATCTCGCCGGCTGCGCTCCCGGGTGGGGCTGTGAACGGGTGATCGAGCATCATCTGACCGAGTTCGGACTGCGCGACACCGTAACCCACAATCAGGGTGCCTACAACGCCATTATTGCCGAAACCATCGCTCGGCAGCAGAATGGCGATCCGATCGTCTATTACACTTGGACGCCTTTCTGGGTGTCGGGAGTCTTGGTTCCCGGCGACAATGTGGAATGGATTGCTGTTCCGTATTCGTCGCTGCCAGATGGCCGCGTAGCCGATACGATGTTTCAGGGCAAGGACCACGGATTTGAGGTGAACACCTTGCGCGTTGTTGCAAACAATGATTTTCTGAACGCCAACCCGGCAGCTCGGGCTGTGTTTGAGCTGGCAAAACTCGATATCAATGAAATATCCGCGCAAAACAACACCATGCGCGATGGCGAAGATTCGATTGATGACATCGCCAGACATGTGGAAGAGTGGATTGCCGCCAACCAGGATACGTTCAACAGCTGGGTGGAAGCTGGCCGCAAAGCTGCAATGTAACCATTGATCCATGCGATTGACGCGAGGAATGTGCGACTGAAGCTTTCCTCGCGCATCGCAATGATCAACCCCTCACTCGACGCCATGTGCATTCCACGGGTTTGGTTGCATACATCTCGAACACGCACCCCGGCACCAGGTGCCTATTGCGGATGAGCAATGGTTTGCGGTAATCAGCAGTGCGCTGATGCAGCGCCGGTTCGGGTATTGAATCAAATGAATTCAGTCTTCGAACGGCGTTTCCAGCTTGACTGCCTGCCAAGCTCGAATCAATCGGATCTTTCCACTGGATGCCATGAATGAGTGAAGTTCTAAGCGCTGAAGAGCTCGGTCATCGCCGCGGCGGGCGCGCAAAACGCAGAAGCGTCAGAAGCAATCTCATTGAGCCGATGCTGCCGGCATTGGTGAATCGGCTGCCGCTGACAGAGCCCATGACTCAGGAACAGGTGGAGCGCATTCACGCGGCATCGATGGATATTCTTGAGAATGTGGGAGTTGTCTTCCGCGACCCTCAAGCGATTCTTGATTGGAAGTCTGCCGGTGCAGACATTCGGGATGGGAGTCGGGTGCACTTGGACCGCTCGCTGGTGGCTGAGTTGATATCTTCCATTCCCTCAGAGCTGACGCTTCATGCCCGAAACCCAGAGAATTCTGTCAAGATCGGCGGGCGCTCGTCCATTTTCATTCCAATGGCAGGTGCGCCGTACATCAGAGATCTGGAAGACCAGCGCAGAAGTCCGACTTTGGACGATCTGGCCATGCTGCACAGACTGGCGCATCTTTCTCCCGCGATTCACTCAACATCACATCACATCGTTGAGCCGATGGATCACCCCGTCGCCCATCGTCATCTTCGGATCACCTATTCGTCAATGAAGAATTCTGACAAGACGATTATGGGAATGACCACCTCTCCCAAGAACGCTGCAGATGTGCTGGATATGTGCGCAATCGTGTTTGGCGGGGAGTTCATGGAAACCCATCCGGTGATCGTGGGCAACTGCAATGGCAATTCACCATTGCTATGGGATGAGACGATGCTGGGGGCTTTGCGCGAGTTCAGCAAGCGCAATCAGCCAATTCTGTGCTCGCCTTTTGTCTTAGGCGGAGCAAACACGCCGGCTTCAACCGCACCCGCAGTTGCACAGCTCAACGCGGAAGCCTTGTCCGCGCTGGCCTACACACAAGTGGTGCGCAAGGGCAGTCCGGCAATCTACGGGCACTACCTTTCAACGGTATCGATGTCCTCCGGCGCGCCGATGGCAGGCACACCTGAAATCAGTCTGATGAACTTCATGATCGGTCAGATGGCCCGATTCTACAACCTGCCATGGCGAACATCAAACACCTTGGGCGGCGCAAAAACTTTGGACGCTCAAGCGGGTTATGAGAGCGCCACCACCATGATGGCGGTTCTGCTTGCCGGCGGGCACTATCTTTGGCACTCGGCAGGCTGGAATGAGGCTGGCATGCATTGTTCAGTGGCGAAGTTTGTCGTTGATGCGGAGCAGTGCGCAATGGGATACCGGATGGCGGAAGGCATTCGCTGGGATGACTTTGACGAAGCCATCGAGGCAGTGTCAGATATCGGTCCGGGAGGTCATTACCTCGGGCATTCACATACTTTGGCAAATTTTCAGCGGGCGTTTTTCATGCCTAAACTCTTTGACAACAACACCTACGAGCAGTGGGATGCTGAAGGGGCGGTGAAAATTACCGAGCGCGCCACACAGATTGCCCGAGCCATGCTCGATTCCTACGAAGAGCCGCCGATGGATGAGGCGGTGCATGAAGCTCTGCTTGATTACATCGCGCGTCGGGAGTCGGAAATTCCGGCAATGGATGAACTCAACTGGACGCATTAGCTCTGTCCAGCCAAGTGGCCGAAACTATTGACAGGCACTTGACCGAAAATTCTTGTCGTTTCGGAGTATCGCTTCCATGAAAGTCAGTCGGCTGCCATTTGATCCCGGCCCCCCGGGTTGGGCGACAATAGCAGGTCCAGGCAGAAAATATCCCAAACTCGATGGAAAAGCCGTAGTAGATTTCGCAGTGGTCGGCGCAGGATTTGCTGGTCTTTCAGCGGCTCGACGGTTGCGGCAGCTGGAGCCGAATAGCAGAATCGCCGTGCTTGAGGCGCGCGCGATCTGTGAGGGATCTTCTGGTCGAAACTCAGGTTTCATGATGGATCTGCCGCACAATCTAGGAGCCAAAGATTATGTCGGACAGATCAAAAGGGATCGGCAGCAGATCGAATTGAACCGCGAGGCAGTCCGCTTCGCTCAGGAAGCCGCAGAGGAATATCAGCTTTCTTATGAGGCATTCCATATCAGTGGGAAGGTGAACGGCGCGGCAACCCCGACCGGCCTGAAGCACATTTCAGAATATGCGTCTCATCTGGCGCTTCTGGAGGAGCCATGCGAGTTTCTTGACGAGAATCAGATGTATGAGTTATGCGGATCGCGTTACTATTTCGGCGGCCTGGCAACATTCGGCAGCGGATTGATCAAGCCTGGACTCTATATCCGAGGCTTCGCTGAAGGGGTTCATGCAAGCGGTGTTGATGTTTTTGAGAATTCTGCGGTGGTGGAGTTCGACAGAGTCGGCGAAACCTGGCAATTGAAGACAAATTCAGGTGCGGTAGAAGCCAAAAAAGTGATTCTGGCAGTCAATGGTCATATAGAAAGCTTCGGATTCTTTCGCCACCGCTTGATGCACATTTACCTGTTCGGTTCGATCACGCGGCAGCTGACAGAAGATGAAGTCAAACGGCTTGGCGGAGAGCAAAGCTGGGGCATCACACCTTCGGATTCCATGGGCTCGACGGTGCGCCGCATCACAGGCGCAGGCGGTGACAGAATTCTGATCCGGAACGGAATATCTTGGGCGCCCAAACGGACAATTTCTAATACGCAGCTGGAAAAGGCAAAGCCGGTTCACATCCGATCTTTCCAGCGCCGCTTTCCAAACCTTTCTGAAGTTGATATGGAGTACAGCTGGGGTGGGCTGCTGTGCCTGAGCCGCAATGCAGTTCCAGCCTTCGGTGAGCTCGAACCCGGCTTGTATACCGCCTGCTGCCAGAATGGGCTCGGAGTGGTGCAGGGCACTCTGCACGGCAAATTGATTGCGGAAATGGCATGCGGACACCCTTCATCCTCGCTGGATATGGTGCTCCAGAATGCCCAGCCGCAGAAACTGCCACCCGAGCCGTTTTCCACAATTGGAGCCACAGTGATTACAAATTGGGGAGAGTTCAAGGCAGGGCGGGAGAAGTGATGCAATGCCGAAAGACTTCTTGAATGAACTGGCTTGGGAATGCCAGACGACCGAATTCATTCCCATTCGACGGCATCGAAACTCAAAGTGAAAATACTGCAAGCAATCTGCATTTTCGCGAGCCTGTTTTTGTTCTTGGCGAACTGGGGAGTGATTGCGGACACTTGGCAGGGGCTGAAAGTCGAGCCTGAGAATCGCTGCTCACCGTACATTTCGAAAGATTACTCATATCCTCAATCCGTCGAACCAAACATCATCAGATCAATCGGCAAAATCTACAGCCCATATACAGGGCGCTGTTTTGCCAGTCGCTATGAAACAGATATTGAGCATATCGTCGCGCGCTCTGAAGCACATGACAGCGGATTGTGCGCGGCCAGTCTGAGCGTTCGCCGGCAGTTCGCATCAGATCTGCTGAATCTGACACTGGCCAGTCCGCAGGTGAATCGACATCAGAAGGTCCACCATGATGCAGGGGAATGGCTCCCTCGATTGAATCAGTGCTGGTACGCAGGCAGGATAGTCGCCGTCAAGCAGAAATACGGCCTCAGCGTTGACCGGCGCGAGGCCGAGTCATTGCACCGAATTCTGTCCCAGTGCAGCTCCACTGAAATGATTGTCCTCGAATGCAGCGAATCAGCAGTATCAGCGCCCGCGCAGTCGAATTCGCAGCACTCGGACGTTGATGCGCTGGAAAAGTGGGATGACAACAGAAACGGTCGAATTACCTGCAAGGAAGCGAGGCGGCACGGCATCGCGCCCGTGCACAAAGACCATCCGGCCTACCCGTACATGCGAGACGGAGATGGTGACGGCGTTGTCTGTGAATGATCCGGATCAGGAGAGATTGATGACTCTGGTCCAGCCATGGGTGTCCTCAATTTCGCCGCGCTGAATGCCGACGATTGCCTTGTAGAGCTCTTGGCTGAGCGGTCCGATTTTTCCGTCGCCGATTTCATACTGCTCGCCCCGATAGCCGATGCTGCCGACTGCGGTGATGACAACTGCAGTTCCGCAACCGAATGCTTCCTGAAGCGAATTGCTTTTGATTCCACTGATGACTTCGTTGATGTCAATCATCCGCTCCTCACACGGAATTCCCATGTCCTGTGCCAGCTTCAGAACACTGTCCCGGGTCACGCCGGGCAGAATCGTGCCTTTCAGCGGCGGGGTGACGAGAGCGCCGTCAATCAGAAAGCAGATGTTCATCTGCCCGACTTCCTCAACGTATCGGTGCTCCACGCCATCCAGCCACAGCACCTGGGCGTAGCCTTCCTCCCGGCCCTGGCTTGAAGCGAGGAATGTGGCTGCATAATTCCCGCCGACTTTGGCGGACCCGGTGCCGCCTTGAATGGCCCGGGTGTACTTTTCCTCAGCTTTGAGCGCCACAGCCGGCGAATCGGCGCCGAAGTAGCCGCGCACCGGAGAGGTGATGATCAGAAAGCGGTACTTGTTTGCCGGTCTGACATCAAGATTGCCTTCATCGGCGAAAAGAACCGGTCTGATGTACAGGGCCTGTCCTTCGTAGGGCGGCACCCATTGATGATCGATTCGCACCAGTGTCTCAATCGCACCCAGGAATGTTTCCTTGTCGATCGGTGGAATGCACATTCTGCGGCACGAGTCTGTCAGCCTCTTGTGGTTCATTTCCGGGCGGAAAAGCCTGATTTTTCCGTCCGCTCCGCGATAAGCTTTCAGGCCCTCGAAGATGGTTTGACCGTAGTGCAGCGAAGCCGATACCGGATGAACCTGGATCAGTCCGAACGGCTCAATCCGATGGTTTTGCCACGCACCATCCATGTATTCCATGGCGAACATGTGATCGCTGAACTGAGAGCCAAACTGCAGATTCTTGAAGTCGATCCCTGTGATTCGACTGTTCTCAACTCTGTTGATCTGTATGTTGTCAACCATTTGTTTTTGCCTGTTCTTGTGAATAGCAATTCAATTTGCTCAGGTATTGCTTTGAGTGTGAATTTTATTTCATTTGAGACTGATTTCGCCCTTGCTGACGATTGCTCGCGCACACTGAAGAGGCAGATTCTCGACCGTTTCACTGAGTCTCTGATTGCCGGCGCATGAGTACCCGACAAGGATGCCTGCAGAAAAAATATTTCGGTAACGGAATCAGACTTGGCAAATAAGTGCAAGTCATCTTCCGATAGTAACATTCAGACGCATTGGACACACCATGAATTTAAGGATGTCTGTTTTCACTGGAATAGTTGCGTCACAAAAAATGTAATGTGATCGTCAAATCCACTGGAAAAGGTAATTCTCGAATTTTTCTTGAGTTTTCTGATAAAACAATGCTTTGTAGAGACTGAAATTCAACGAAGGGACTCTCTGCTCACCAGGCAACCAGATTGGAGGAGATACATTATGTGTGAGATCAAAGGTTGCGGAATTCAAAAGAGCATGCCGCCCATCCAAGTGTCGGCTGAAGAACGACGGCTGTTTCTCAAGGGATTGGCATCTTTGCCGCTGGCCACAGTACTGGCATTCCCTGAATTCAGCCAAGCGGCGGCAGGCGGCACAGAGGACATCACAATCACCACTCAGGGTGGCCAGACTGTATCCGCGGCGATTGCCATGCCTGATGCTGAGAACGCGCCTTCAGTGCTTCTCATCCATGAATGGTGGGGGCTCAATGATCAGATAAAGGCGGTAGCGGCTGAACTGGCGCAACTGGGCTATGTCGCATTAGCGGTTGATCTCTACAATGGAAAGGTTACAGCCAACGCCAATCGAGCCAAATCTCTGATGCAATCGGTCAAGCGCGAAAAGGCAACCGACACGCTGGTCAACTGGATTGACTTTCTGAAAAATCATGAGGCTACAAATGGCAAGGTGGGAACTGTCGGCTGGTGCTTCGGCGGCGGCTGGTCACTCAATGCCTCGTTGGCAGCACCGGTCGATGCCACTGTCATCTACTACGGCAATGTCAAGAAGAAGTCGAAAGATTTAGCCTCATTGCAAAGTCCTGTGCTCGGTCATTTCGCAACTCGGGACGGCTGGATCAATAAGCCGATGGTTCGCAGCTTTGAAAAAGCAATGAAAAAAGCTGGAAAAACGGAGCTAAGCGTCCATTGGTACAAGGCGGATCACGCCTTTGCCAATCCCACCAGCGCCCGCTATGATGCTGAAGACGCGGCGCTTGCGTGGGAACGTACCACGGAATTCTTCAAGCAGCACTTGAGCTGAATGCAGGATTCAGCTTGCATCGGAAAGTGCCTCTCATTCTAACGAGGCACTTTCAGTTTTCAGCCGCATCAAATAATCTTGACTTTCAATTCGTTGATAAATCCAGTTGAATCTATGTACCAACACACTTGGGTTTGGTTTTCTTTGAAATTCTGAAAGAAGAGCAGTCAGACAAACGCCAGCCTAAACCGGGTCGCATCTACGCTTCAAGTAAGTCACTAATGAAATTCGATAAACCGGCAAACGAATCAGAATCAAAGTCCCACACACCCTGACGAGCACCTTCGCCTACTCTTGCCGCCGGATTTTTTTTGGCGGCAAGGTAAGCATGCACAAAACTCTTGTCAACATTGGTTGAGGCTCGAACTTCATTTTTGTCCAGACAAGTCAAATAGTCATCAACGCAGTGACTGATCATGTCGTGCTTCACGGATCTACGACACAAAGTCTTGACGGAGCCAGAACTGCAACCATCAGGAACAATGAATACACCAAGGATTGGATTATCGCCGCGAAAAATGGCATGTTTCTCGGGAGGGGTATATCCAACTCTTTTCATGGCATCACATACACTTTGGAAAGCGTGTTCGGAATTAGAATCAGCATCGCGAACAATGCCAATTACCCGCCATGATCGTTTATCCGTTTGTTTGGATTTAACTGCGGTCAAATTTCTAGAAAACTGATCTTTTCCACCTGCATCAATTATCTGCACCGAATTTAACTTGTCGTCCCCAAATCGACGTTTTATTAGAGCTTCAAATAGATTGACCTCATCTTTTCCTTCCACCAACAACAACCGATTTCTAAGTACCGACCACTTCGAATTTTCTTGTACTTTCGAACTACTCATCAACGCAATTCCATGTTCAGATTTCGTGCTCCTACAAGTGCATCACCTGTGTATGTTGCGACCGAAACGTCACCCGAGCCATCAACTCGAAAAAGTTCATGAACCGCCAAATCTTCTAAGTTGTCTTCGAATGCAGCGATTGCAGCCTGAATACATTCATCGCTGTGGGTTGTCGCGACGAGTTGCACATTCCACTCATCCATCCACTTTCGACCATAATTCCAGACTTCGCTGATAACTGAGTAGTGCAGATCTTTCTCCATTTCATCTGAAAAAAATACACCATCGCGGGAGTCGAACAGATTCAAAAACCAAAGCGCCAATTGAGTGATTCCGCCGCCTAGATCTTGAATCGGAAGACTTAATTCATCTTTGGTAACCGCTGACAGGTATGAAATTCCAACACCATTCGTTTGAATTTCTATATCTTGAACTTTGGGCAAACCCAGATTCATCACTTTCAAGAAATTCCGTTTATATTTCTGTCGAACTAAATTTGAGAAACGTTCAAGCACTTCGCTGTTTTCGACGTTTCTTTGCTGGCTACCCATCAACACACAATTTGGAAGCGGTACGGCCGGCTCAAATTTTGGATAGAGCACTACACCCCAATTCGTCTGCAGTCGATGCAAGTTGTTGTCATTCTGATCAGCGCTATTGCCATCCAACTCTGTGTGAAGCTGACCAATAACAGGCGAACCATAAAGAGGGCCCTCGCGCTGAAAATCTTTGCTCGACTGGGATTCACTTTGATTGTCTGCGAATAACTCAAACCATGCTTTGATTGAATGAGACTCATCACCATGTGAACCGCAAACCTCCAGCACACCATCGGCTGCCAAGGCGGCAAGCGGGTTTAGAACAGGTGACGAATTACGCTGCAAACTGGCATTCCACAATAACCGAGAAGTGTTGTATCGTCCTGAAAAAATCCACATCGCTTCCAGCAATGCTGACTTGCCAATTCCATTTGCTCCGGTAATAAGATTAGCTCTGGCAAGTTTTGGAATTGAGAGCCCATCAATTCCTCTATAGTGAATTACTTCAAAATGATTTAAGTGAAATTCGCTCATATCATCACACTCGATCCAAAGCGACGTACGAATAATTTATTACAGTTCCATATTCGCGATCAGAAATCACAACGAGTCGTTGCGCGTCAAGAGTGAGAACAATTCGAATTCAATGCAAAAGTGCATTTTGAAATTTGATCACTTTAATCAATTTCTAAAAATTGACGGAAGGCAGGTTTGGATATACGGGTTACGCATGTTGATAGAATAACCGAAGAACGATGTCGGCACTTGAAGAGTTCGCTTTGAAACTGGCCTGAACAGATTATCACATGCAAAAAAATCATAGTTCTTAAGCATTTTTAATGGAATAGCGAATCGAACAGCAGACCTGCAAATCCAATCGCTCAACTTGTTCTTGATCGAACTCTCAACATGGAAAATCACTCCAGCATTAACTCTCAGATCTGGCCAATAGTCATTATTGGCGGAGGTGTGGTTGGCTGCGCCGTCGCCAGGGGCTTCTCATTGTCGGGTATATCCGTACTTCTGGTAGAGAAAGGCAGTGATCTTTTGTCCGGAGCCAGCAAGGCGAACAGTTCGATTCTTCATACCGGATTCGATGCGAAGGCAGATTCGCTCGAACTTCACTGCATTCAAGAAGGCAGAGAAGAATTCTTGCGGATTATGGAGTCCATGAACTTGCCTCTGCTGAAAACTTCTGCAGTACTGCTCGCCAGGTCGGATCGCGAATCGGCGCAACTGCCTCAGATTTTGGAATCTGCGCAAACGAACGGGATTGACAACATTCGAATGCTCAGCAAGCAGGAAATTTCCGCTCAGGTACCTTGGGCAACAACCGAAGTGACAGGGGGGCTGCTGATCCCAGACGAGAATGTAATCGACCCATGGTCAACACCCCTGGCATACGCCCGTCAAGCGTCAGAAAATGGTGCGCAGTTTCAATTCAGCACTGAAGTGGAAGCAGGAGAGCTGAAAAATGGCATCTGGCATCTTGAAACCAGTCAAGGGCAGATCAAAGCAGAGATCGTCATCAACGCGACCGGCGTCTACGGTGATTCAGTGGAGCGAATCCGCGGCCCGTCACCATTTTCAATCAAGCCAAGAAAAGGGCAGTTTGTGGTCTTCGACAAGCTCGCATATTCGATTGTTGACAAGATCATCCTGCCGGTGCCGACGGAAATCTCAAAAGGTGTGCTCATCGCACCGACAATTTTCGGCAATGTCATCGCAGGGCCCACTGCCGAGGAGCAGGAAAGCCGAGATGATGTTGCAGTCGATACCGATACCATCAGGAACTTGATCGAACAGGCGGTGAGACTGGTTCCTGGACTGAAGAACTGTCCGGTGACCACAGCTTACGCGGGAATTCGACCTGCCACCGAATACCAGGACTATCAGATTCAGGCATATCCGCAGCAGCAATGGATTTCGGTGTCGGGAATTCGTTCCACCGGTCTGACGGCCGCATTGGGAATTGCCAGGTACGTACTGGGTCTGTATGACTCTCAATTTGAACCGCTCGGCAATCGCCGGGAGTCAACATCAGTGTGGATGCCGAACTTGGCAGAACATCGCACCCGTCCATATCAAACTGGCAGCAGCGGTGAAATAGTCTGTCACTGTGAAAGGGTGACAAGGGGCGAGTTGGAAGACGCGATGGAAGGATCGTTGCCAGCGACAGACCTCGATGGTTTGAAGCGAAGGACAAGATGTCTCATGGGACGCTGTCAAGGGTTCTATTGCGCTTCTGACATTTGGCAGTTGACCAGCAGAAGAATCCACTGGCCGGCAGGTGCAGAATCAAAGGGTTCGCAACATGTCTGAGCATGACGTGATAATTGTCGGCGCCGGTGCGGCTGGCTTGTCCGCGGCCCGAGTGCTGCGCAGAGCCGGTGTTCAGAAGATACTCGTCCTGGAGCGCGAGAGCAGGGCTGGGGGATTGCCCCGGCACAGCGATCACCCTGGATTTGGATTCAGCCAGTTCAAACGGCCGTATCGAGGTCCGGACTATGCCGCGCGCCTGATAAAGGAATGTGAGGGGATCGATATCCGAACATCCGCCACTGTCTGTGACATTCTGCCTGGCGGTGCGCTGTCTGTTGCATCACAATCTGGAATGGATCAATTTTCTGCCAAGGCAGTTCTCCTGACAACTGGAACAAGAGAGATGGCGGGTGTATCTCGTCTTGTTGGCAGCAGTCGGCCCTGGGGGCTTTTCACAACGGGTGCGATTCAGAAATTCATTCACGATGCTGATCATATCCCCTGCAAAAATCCCGTAATAGTCGGCTCTGAGTGGGTGTCGTTCTCAGTTGTGCTAACATTAAGGAAAGTCGGAGTGAAGCCAGCCGCGATTTTGGAAGCGGGGTCCCGAGCCATTGCGTCAGAGTGGGTGGGGCGAACGACAGAGCTGGTCTGTCGAATTCCGCTGCTCAGGCAAGCGCGTCTGCTAAGAATAATGGGTGAGTCAGTTGTGAATGGGATCGAATATGAGCAGCAGGGTCAGGTGCGTCAGATGAACTGCGACGCGGTGATTTTTACGGGTCAGTTTGTGCCGGAAGCATCCCTCGCGGCATCAGGCCACATTCGCATGAATGAAAACTCACAAGGTCCTGAGATCGATCAATACTGGCGCTGTTCCGATCCGACATATTTCGCAGCCGGCAATGTTCTGAGGCCAGTTGAAAGTTCCGGTGTCGCCGGTCGAGAAGGCGAGGCGGCGGCGCAGTCAATTGCGGCACATCTGCAGGAAAAAATTCCTGCCGGCGACCGTATACCGGTGACGATTGATCCACCATTCGAGTACATTTATCCTCAAGTGATTGTCTCACCGGGGAAGGAATTGCATCCTCTTCATTTGCGGACCCGAGCGACGCGCACCGCCAAAGGTGTGCTTCAGATGGTTCGGAATGGGGAAACTGTCTGGAAAAGACGCATCACCGCAAATGCATTGCAAAGAATCCGTCTGCCAGTCAGAAAGGTTCATGTGGAAGGGCTCAAAAATCTTGAAGTGAAAATTGCGGAGTCCTGAAGCCTTTCAATGACTCATATCAAATATCAACCCAATGGTTTCAATTTGAAACAGGAGAAGTAAAAGATGAAGAAGAACAACAAGAAATTCACCAGACGGCAGTTTCTGGGCGCGACAGCGGCGGGCGCTGCAGTCGGACTGTCCATGAAGAGCACCGGTCCGTTCATTCGCAACGCGCAGGCAGCGACACTTGAACTGCGATGGCTGGGCTGGGAGCACTACAACGTCAAGAGTCTGACGGCGGAATTTGAGGCCGAGCACGATGTCAAGGTAAGCGCAGGTTTCTTCGATGGCAATTCCGAAGCCTGGAACAAGCTCAGAGCGGGCGGCACTCAGGACTTCGATCTGGTCATGGCCGATGGATTCTGGCCGAGACTGTATGCCAAGCAGGGACTGGTGCAGCCCATCGATTACAGCAAGCTCGGCAACATGGCCAATGTGTTTGATGATTTCGTGCCCCCGAAATTCAATTTGCTGCAGGAGGAGGGCGGCGGTCAGACCATTGCCGCACCGAACTGCTGGGGTGGCTATGGCTTTACAGTGAACACTGACAAAGTGGACGAGGCGGACTCAGAGTCCGTCGGCCTGCTCTTCAACGAGAAGTATGCTGGCCATCTTTCGACCAGCGCCAGATTTGAGGAGAATATCGCGCTTGCGGGCATATTGGCCGCCAGTACGATGGGCACCATCGGCGGCGAGCGTCCGGATGGAAAGTCTTTCAATCCCTACGTGCTGAGCGACGATGAGCTTGAGGAATGCAAGCGACTGCTGATCAAGCAGAAGGGTCTGCTCGTCAATCGCTGGAATGACGAGGACACATTGGAGCGCTTGCTGCGTGCGCAGGTTGTCTGGGCATCGCCGGAATGGTCAGGCATCTACCGGCGCATTCACTTCGACAGACTGGATGGCAAGACTGAGCTGAATATGAAGCACGTGCTGAAGCCGACGGAAGGCGGGCTCGGCTGGGTCGACACCTGGGCGATCACTTCAGGTGTGACAGATTCAGAGAAGCTGGAAATCGCCCATAAGTGGGTTGACTTCCGTCTGGAGCGTGACAATATGGCGACGGTGGCGACAGAAATCGGCTGGGCGCCGACTGTCGATGTTCGAGATCGAATTCCGGACCGCTACATCGAGACGCTGTTCCTCAATGAGACATCCTCAATCCAAGGGCTCTATCAGTTCGATGCGCCTTCGGATCCAGAAAAGTGGGAGCGCATCTGGTCCGAGGTTGAAGCGGCCTGAAGACATTTTCATCTCACAAGACATTCGGGGAGTGTGCTTGACACTCCCCGAATTTTCACTCATCTGGAATTGCATTGACTGATTCTGCATTAGTCATTGATCGGGTATCCAAGCGTTTCGGCGAGGTTGAGGCGGTCCAAGACGTAACTTTGGATATCAAGGATCGAGAGTTCTTCTCTTTGCTTGGACCTTCTGGATCAGGCAAGACCACGCTGCTTCGCATGATCGCTGGATTGGAGACTCCCGATTCCGGCCGAATATTGATCGGCGGCGAAGATGTGACCCGGCAGCCGCCATATAACCGCGGGCTGGGGATGGTGTTCCAGGACTTCCTGCTGTTTCCGCATCGAACTGTGGCTGAGAATGTGGCATTCCCGCTGAAAATGCAGAATGTTCCGGCAGACAGGCAAAAGGAACAGCTGAGATGGGTCATGAATCTGGTGCGTTTGGAAGGGCTGGAAGAGCGTTATCCGCATCAGCTCTCCGGCGGGCAGAAACAGCGCGTCGCGCTGGCCCGCGGACTGGTCGCGCGGCCGGTGCTGCTGTTGCTGGACGAGCCACTGGCCAATTTGGATCGCGAGCTCAGACGCGAAATGGAAGTCGAGGTTCGCCGCTATCAGCTGGAACTCGAGATTCCATTCATCTACATCACGCACAATCAGGAAGAGGCCCTGACCATGAGTGATCGGATGGCGGTTATGAACAATGGCAGCCTAGAGCAGATCGGTCCCAAACTGCAGCTGTATTCCACACCTCAGAACCGATTTGTCGCATCGTTTGTCGGCTCAGCCAATCGATTCGATGGGGTGCTGTCAGATTCAAACACCATTGAATGGTGCGGGCAATCAATAAAAGTCGATCCACCGCCCAACGCAAAATCAGGAGATCAGGTCGAGCTTTTCGTCAAGGGCGAGAAGATCAGCCTGCATTCGCAGAATATTGAAGCCGCGGATACAACGTGTTTAAGGGGAAAGCTGGTTGATGTCATTTTCAAAGGGCACTATTCGGACTTTCTAGTAGAAATCAATGGCCAGTCTTTGGTCACTGTCATCGCGTCCAGCGATGAGCGCGAGTTTGACAGACTTTCGGAAGTCTGGATTTCGTGGCCCGTTTCAGATGGAGACTGTTTCATCGCACAGGGTCAATGAGAGATTGATTGACAGAATCAAAAATTTGATCCGAGGTCAGCCCTACGCTCTGATATTGCCCGGAGCGCTTTTGGTTCTCATTTTTCTCGTCTTGCCTCTAATCTCCATCGTTGTATTCAGTTTCTGGAGAACGGAGAAGTACGAACTTTTAGCGGACTGGAACATTGAGAACTACACGACCATTTTCACAGCTGGAATTTACCTGCAGTTCCTGCTGCGTTCGGTCGTCATGGCCGTATGCGTTTCTGCGATCTGCCTCTTGTATGCGTATCCTGTCGCATATTTGATTGCAAAACACGGCGGCCGCTATCGATTGATACTGATCCTGCTTACTGCCACACCATTCCTGACTGGAATCATCCTGCGGGTGACCTCGATTCAGCACATTCTCGGACCGATCGGATTGCTGAACATGGGGTTGATGACATTTGGACTTGAGCCCATTGAAGTGCTCATGTATTCCCAGGTGGCTACAGCGATCGGTCTGGTGTACCTTTGGATTCCCTTTCTCTTGCTGGCGATCTACTTGTCGCTGCTGAACTTCAACTTCGAATTGCTGGAAGTTGCCAAAGTCTGCGGTGCCAAGCCGTGGCGCGCCTTCTGGGAGATCACCTGGCCATTGAATCGCATCGGAACAATGATTGGATTCATTCTCGTTTTTGTTCCATCGCTTGCGGCAACCGTAACCCCGAAATTTCTGGGCGGTGTGAACGGGGCATTGTACGGCAACATCCTTGATCATCAGTTTGGCGCGACGGGCACCTGGGCGCTGGGGTCTGCAATGGGTGTCGTCATGTTCGCTGTTGCGATGATGATCATCTTTCTGATCTCGCGCACAGTGAACTTCCGCCGCAGCGGATTTACGGGTTACGGAAAGTAAGATGGCTGCTGTTCAAGTACGCGAACGCTCGGTGATCGGGCTGCAGTCTGTACTGCTGTTGGTGCTTTATCTTTTTCTGTATTTTCCGATCTTCTACATTGTCTATCTGTCCTTTGTCGAGAACAGTGTGTGGCCTTTCCCACCGATATTCACCTGGGAATGGTACGGCCGCTTGGGGATCATGAGTGACTTTCACATCGGCCTGCGTAACAGTCTGATCATTGGAATCGGCAGCGGATGCATCGCCGCACTGTTCGCCACACTGGCATCCATCGGCATACTGAGATATCCTTTTAGAGGGCGGGAATGGGTCATCGGCCTATATCTTTCACCGTTATTTGTCGCGCAGGTGCTGATAGGGATTTCCACCCTGATGTTCAATCGGAACGTGCTGGGGCTGCCGGGCAGTTTGAGCTCAGCAGTACTCGCCAATGCCGCTTACGGATTGTCGTTTGCGTTTTTGGTGTTGATGGCGCAGCTGGTTCGTTATGACTGGCGGCTGGACGAGGCCGCGATGGTGTTTGGAGCAACTCCGCTGAAATGCTTTCGGGAAGTGACGCTGCCGAATATCTGGCCGGCGGTTCTCGGCGCCTTTGTTGTCAGCTTTCTTCTGGCATTCAATAACTTTGAAATCTCCTTCTACAACTTGGGCGCCATTCCGACCTTGCCGACGATTGCCTGGGGCACTCTGCGTCACGGTATCGAGCCGGAACTGTACGCACTGGCATCCGTCGTCAATGCCATGGTCTTTGTCGGACTGATATTTCTGTACATTCTGATTCGCACCGGTTTGGTCAGAATCGGTGTGCCGGGCCGGTAGATCACGATCACTCTCCTTTGAACCCATTGAATCCAAAAGCAATATCAGTTGATCAAGGTACAACAGCGACGAAAACGGCTGTTTGGGACGAGATCAATGGATTGGCTTTGGTTTCCAACCGAAAGCACCGCCAGATCTATCCTCAATCAGGATGGGTGGAGCACGACCCTTTGGAACTGGTCGACAATGTCCGCCGCGGAATCGAGTTGGGCAGACAGGCGCTGGGAGGTTCTGAAGCATCCATCGGCATTGATAATCAGGGCGAAACCATCGTTGCCTGGGATGCGAGGAGCAAAGAGCCGATCTACAACGCGATTGTCTGGCAGGACGACAGAACTCAGAGTCAGATCGATGACTTGAAGTCGCAAGGTGCAGAGGATGAGACTCTGCGACGCGCTGGCCTGCCGCTGGACCCCTATTTTTCAGCCTCAAAAATGCGCTGGATTCTGGATCATGTCGCTGACGCGAAACGGCTGCTCCGAAAAAATCGTCTGAGAATTGCTACGAGCGACGCATTTTTCTTGAATTCGCTGACGGGTGTATATGCGACTGACCCTGGCACCGCGTCCCGAACGTCCCTGATGAATTTGGAGAGTCGGCAGTGGGATGAGGAACTGTGTGCTCTTTTCGGCATTCCAGTCGAGATTCTCCCGGAAATTCGCAGCACCACGGATGACTTTGGAGTTGTCGATGAACTGAACTGTCGAGTTACAGCCAATATCGTTGATCAGCAGGCCGCGTTGTTCGGGCATGGCTGCGTTGGAGTTGGCGATGCAAAAGTCACTTTCGGCACCGGCGCTTTCGCATTGGCCAATACGGGGCATGCGATTGTAAGAGAGTCGCAACAGAAATTCCTCCCAACCCTCGCATGGGAGTTGCAAGGCGATCAGCCCGTTTACGCGATCGATGCCGGCCTCTACAATGCAGGTTCTGCGGTTGAATGGCTGCTCAAGACATCATTGGCCAATTCTGTTGAAGAACTGAATGAATTCGACAGCACTTCAGCGGCGAGCCGAGGGATATATTTCGTGCCGGCGCTGTCCGGACTCGGATGCCCATATTGGGACCGCTCAGCATCAGCGCTGTGGATTGGGATGAATTTGAACACGAGCCGTGCAGACCTCTGCCAGGCTGTCATTGAGGGGGTCGCATTTCGCGCGAGCCAGCTGATTGACTGCCTCAACGAACACATTGAGCTATCCGATGTCATTCCGATCGATGGAGGAATGTCGGGCAATCCATATTTCTGCCAGTTTTTTGCTGATCTTGTGCAACGAGAAGTTGTCGTTCCTCAGATTGCTGAAACTACCGCGCTCGGCACGGCAATGCTGAGTTTGACAGGCGCCGGGGTAAATTCAGAAACCCCAGAAAAGTCAACCCGAGAGTTTGCAGCTCGATATCAGCCCGTCAGCTCTTTAGCTGAAGAGAAAGTTGAATTTGCTGAAGCGGTGAATAAGTGTCGACAATTTGATTGACTTGCACCATATCCTATCGCGGACTGGTCAGTTGAAATCGAAACACAATTCCTGAGCTGTCTCTCAGTCGAGAGTCTGGCGTTGTCACAGCCATGTAATCTTGCTTATGGATTCGGCGACTTCGATTACGGAGCCGGTTCTGCAAGCAGATTGACAATGAGTCGAATCATCAGGTCCTTGCTTTCAGGCGCGCTTTCCGCTATCAACAATGTGAGAGCGGTCAGTGCACGGGGGTCAAGAATGCGCGCGATACCTTCCTGCTTCAAGTACAGCAGAAACAGAAGCGTGCCGATTCGCTTGTTGCCATCGGTGAAAGGGTGGTCCTTGACGATGAAGTAAAGCAAATTGGCCGCTTTCTCCTCGCGCGATCGGTAAAGCGGCTTTCCGAACATCGTCTGTTCGATATTGCCAAGTATGCCTTCCAAGGCATCATCTCGCAGATTGCCGAATAGGGGCGTGGCTTCACCTCTTTCGGCAAGATCGCGTCTGAAAGTGTCAATTGTGTCAATTACGCTATCATAATCGAGCGCTGTGGCGGCAGGCACCGAGTTCTGCGGTAAAGTCAATCGATCTTCATCGTATTCCAGAAGCAGTCTCCACGTGTCGGCATATCCGATTATGAGATCTAGAACCGCCTGTCCGGTTTCACTTACCAATTCTTGATTGTTGAGTGTCTGAGCTAGCAGATTCAGCGTTTCTTGCGCCTCTTCGATTCCGCGTTCGGCAAGTCGGGTTTCATTCAGCGTGTAGCCGCGCTTGATATGGTCGAGCAACTTGTGCGTTGCCCATTGACGAAAAATGACGCCTCGCTTGGAATTCACTCGGTAGCCGACTGATAGGATGGCATCCAAGTTATAGTGTCGGATATTTCGCCTGATCGTCCTTTTACCCTCGATTTGAACTACCGAGAAATACTCGGTAGTTGAATCTTCCAACAATTCCTCGTCAGCATATATCTTCTTAAGATGCAGACCGACGTTATCGGTAGAGGTGTCAAAAACCTCCGCGATTTGGCGCTGAGACAACCACACTGTGCTCTGATCGAAGCGAACTTCTACCTGCACTTCACCGTCTGAAGACTCAAAGACTGCTATTTCGCCCAATTGTGAGTCTGTTGTAGAGTAAGTCATTTCTAGATTACCTTTTTGATGATGCCAATCAATTACTTCTGTCCAATAAATTGATAGCGCTGTCGTTTTGAAAGTGCTCACACGTGCTCTTCAATTCGGTGAACGCATGTCAAGCAAAATTGGCCTGGGGTTTGCAACTCCAAAATAACTCAAACGTATTTCAAGCTTTCAGAGCGATGCACAGACTCCATTCATTTAGTCATCTGCAGCAGACAGAATCTCATTCACTCAGGAATTCGTTGCGAACTTACAGCAAAAATTCGAATTCTGCCGGAGATAATCTCCAACTGAAGAATGCACTGCGAACCTGTAATCAGGCGATTTCGGCGGATCAAATTGCTGATCGCCGACACAAGCAATGTGTAACTGGCTTTCCAGGAGGGCGAAAAGAAAAACCATTGGGTTGCGTAAAAAAACTTACCACCCGATCTACCTTATACTTGACCCAAATTATATAGAAAATTTAGCATCGGCTCACACTATTTTCCTCCTCAAATCTTCACGAAAAATTGATCTGCGCTTCTGCAAACGGTCAGCAAACTGGCTCTCCACAAAAGGAATGTCAAGTTTCGGACTTCATCGCGTGTTGATTGCAGATAGTTAAAATACCGCGCACTTCAATAATTCTATAAATGCTGAAATTCCGACACCGAGTTTCCTTTTTCGTAGCAATTGGCTTAATATTAGTGTGTCATGCAATTCGCCGGCAAAACTGATTTCACAGATTTCAACTTCGTTCTGAAAGAAGTATTCGGACACGATGAATTCCGCCTGCACCAGAAAGAAATCATCGAAACGCTGATCGCGGGCGATGATTGTCTGGTATTGATGCCGACAGGCGGCGGCAAATCGCTTTGCTATCAGCTGCCGGCCCTGATCATGGATGGAACTGCAGTTGTTGTTTCACCGCTCATTGCGCTCATGCAGGACCAGGTGTCAGCTTTGCGGCAATTCGGCATTGCGGCCGGTTTTCTCAACTCAGCGCAAAGCTACCAGCAAAGAGAGGAGACACTGAATCTGCTGGCCAAGGGCGATCTGAAACTGCTGTATCTGGCTCCGGAAAGGCTGCTGATGCCGGAAACACTGAACTTGCTCCAGCAATGCAGAGTCAGTCTGTTTGCAATTGATGAGGCGCATTGTGTTTCGCAGTGGGGGCATGATTTTCGCAAGGAATACCGCCAGCTCGAATGTCTGCCAGAACAGTTTCCCGGGATTCCGAGAATTGCATTGACCGCCACCGCAGACCGGCTTGTGCGCGGGGAGATTATCGAGCAGCTCCGGCTCCAGGAGTCTAATCAGTTCATCGACAGCTTTGACCGTCCCAATATCTGCTATCGGGTGGCGGATTCCAGAAACACTCGACGGGAGCTCATTCAGTTCATTCAGTCGCATCACCCGAATGATTCTGGCATTGTCTATTGTCTCAGTCGCCAGCGAACTGAGCAGATTGCGGAGTATCTCACTGATCAGGGACGAATCGCGCTTCCCTATCACGCGGGCATGGAGAAAGCGGATCGCGCTGAAAACATGCGTCGCTTCATGTTTGAGGATGGCATTATTGTCGTCGCCACGATTGCCTTCGGAATGGGGATCGACAAGCCAGACGTGCGATTTGTCGCGCATGTCAATCTCCCCAAAAATCTCGAGACCTACTATCAGGAGACAGGACGGGCAGGGCGCGATGGATTGCCGGCATCCGCTTGGATGTCCTACAGTTTGGGAGACGTTATCACGCTGAGCGAGTTTGTGAACAGCTCTGATGCCGGTGAATCCCACAAACGGGTCATGCAGCACAAACTTCGCCAGATGCTTGGATGGTGTGAAATCACTACCTGCCGCCGCAAGACGCTTTTGGCTTACTTCGATGAAGTCGCGGAAAATGACTGTGGCAACTGCGACAACTGCCTTTGGCCTCCCGAGGTGATCGACAGCACTGAAAACGCCCGAAAAGCGCTTTCATGTGCTTACCGGACAGGTCAGCGGTTTGGTGTGAAGTACTTGACAGATATCCTGCTGGGCAAGTTGACTGACCAGAGGGTGAGTCGGAATGATCACGATTGTTTGAGAGTCTTCGGGGCGGGTACGGATCTTGACGAAAGACAGTGGCGAGACCTGTACCGGCAGCTGATTGCCACAGGTTTGCTGAAGCTGGGTGATTCCGGACATGGCGGTCTCGAACTGACCGCGGCCTGCAGACCGCTTCTTCGAGGTGAAGTCCAATTTCAACAGCGCGTACAGAAAGTCGCAACGGCGCGCAGGAAATCCGACAAGCCAATCGGCTCACTGGACTATGAGGACAGGCAGTTGTTTGAGGCGCTGCGGGAGCTTCGTCTGAAATTTTCAAAGGCACAGGAAGTGCCCCCATATGTCATATTCCATGACAGCACATTGATAGATATCGCATCTGTCAAACCCCTTGACATGGAATCACTCGCCATGATCAGCGGCATCGGTAAGAGCAGATTGGAAAATTTCGGTCAAGCAGTCTTGGATGTGGTGCAAAACCATACCCGAAGGATAGACGGCGAATAGTTTTCACTCAGCATTCGCCAAGTCACTGCTGAATCTATCTTCGCATAAACAGCGAATGCAGAAAGTCAACGAAGGAAAGTGCGTAGCTGCGATCAATCAATAAATTGGCTTCATTGCCGGAGCGCCACCAGATGACAAGGTCGTAGTCGATAAATCTTGTTTTGAGCATTCCTCTTTCTGCTGACTGGCTGGCAAATGGATCTTCTGAGCAGTAGTCACGCAAGAAATCCATTACCGAATCTCCCGCTGCGGAAAGCATGCACTTTCCATGACTGACATCAGTCAATCGGTTGCGAAATTCAGCATTGATGTTCTCAAGTGACGCCTGCTTGGTCACCAGATATATCGAAAACGGACTGAAGCGGAGAATCAGCAGGTCATTTGAATTTGCCATATCGCCTGTGCTGACGTTCTGCCGGACGACAGAACGGCAGAATTGATCGGTTTCAGATACCCGTAGAAACTGGCCCTCAAAGACTGACACTGGCTTTTCGTTCATTGAAAGCACGCGGCCGTCCTGCTCCCACTTTGCAGAGCCAGCAAGAGTCTCGCGAACCAATGCATCAGCCATTGAGCCGCTGCCCTTTCACATCGTAGAAGCATGTCGGACCGACCACGACCTGAGTCGATTCACCCGAAACAGGCGACACGGCCCAAAGCTTCTCATTCTGCCGGTGGTGTCCGCTTTGCAGCAGCGCCAGCGCAATCGACCGATCCAGAGTCGGGCTGCAAGTGGCTGCGGTCAGCCATCCGATCACATCTTGTTTCACGCGGTTTTGATGAGATGAACTCGCGATGACAGCGCCTGCTGGAATTTCTGATTTATCGTTCACCGCGGTCATTCCAACCAGCTGCATCCGATCATCGCGGCGCAGTCCGGGTCGATCCAGCAGTGAGCGGCCAATGAAATCTTTGCCGCTGGAAACCTTTTTTCCCAGTCCCAGATCAAATGGTGTGGTTCTGCCATCAATTTCCCTGCCAACGCTGAGGTGTCCCTTTTCTATTCGCAGCACATCCAATGCCTCAAGGCCATACGGTGTGATTCCGACATCCTGTCCAACAACCAGAAGCTGTTCGACAAAACTGCATGCGTATCCGGCTGGAATGCTGACCTCAAAACACAATTCCCCCGAGTAGCTCACAGAGTGAACTCGACAGGGCACGCTATCCTGAATTTGACCTTCTCGAACTGAAGCGAAGGGAAATTTTTCGACATCAGTATCGATGTTCAATTTGAGCATTGCCAGCACTTCTCGTGAAAGAGGGCCGGCAATCGCAATGGATGCCCAGTGTTCGCTCACCTTGGTTAGAGTCACCTCCAAATCCGGCCATTGAACCTGGGCCAGTCTGGTGATCCAGCGCCAGACGGAAGCGGAATTTGCCGTCGTTGCGGTCAGGACAAAATGTCGCTCCCCCAATCGCGCAACCGTCCCATCGTCAAAGACAATTCCATCCTCGCGCAGCATCAGTCCGTAGCGAACCTTGCCAATCGGCATATCTGAAACATTGTTGCAGTAGATCCGCGAAATGAATTTCTCCGCATCTTCGCCTTTGATTTCGAATTTTCCCAAAGTGGACATGTCGACGATACCAACGCCAGTGCGAACGGCTCGAACTTCCCGATTGACTGCCTGCTGCAGGGTCTCGCTGGATTTTGGAAAATAGCGCGAGTACAGCCAGTCACCGGAGTTCTGAAACTGGCATCCGAGATTTTCGTAAATGCGATGCGTCGGAGTTCTGCGGATGGGTGTCATGTGCCTTGCGACTCTTGCACCTGCGATTCCGGCAAGTGGAATGGGGGAATAGGGCGGCCGATAGGTGGTATGACCGAGTGCAGTCGGATTGTTTCCGGTTGCCGCCGCAACTTCGCGAATCGCATTGACCCAGCTGGTTTTGCCCTGGTCAGTTCCCATCCCAGTCGCTGTATATCGCTTCACCAGCTCAATGTCGCGGTAACCCTCATCAATGGTCTGGATCAGATCGGCGCGTGTCACATCATTCTGCAAGTCCACAAATGCCCGATGGGACTTCGGTTGCGACCGCATTGATTCATTGGGCATCTGCTCAAAATGAATATCTTGATCATCAATGCGATCGGTGAAGCGTCCATTGAGGGACAGGGCATTGTGAGCTTGAGATTCGCTGTCTTGCAAAACTGATTTGAGGTCAAGAATACCGCGACACGCCCCCATTGCCAGCAGTCTGCCACCTTGTTCAGGCGCGACTGGAACTCCTTTGGCGTCATCAACAGGCAGAGACCCGTGAACATGGGCGGCCAGATGCGCGGTTGGTGTCCAGCCGCCGGAAACGCAGATCAAGTCGCAGCGGTGGTGGACAATTCGGTTGTCTGCGGTCTTGATCTTGACGGAACTGACTCGACCCCGTCCTTTTGTGTCAATGATCTGCTCTCCGGGTTCCAAGCAACCAGCGACTTCAATTCCGGCGGCAGTGCAATCGGCTATCAGCGCGTCTCTTTCTCCCTCATTGATGACGGCCACAAACGCACGCTTGCCGGGTCGCACCGCATAATGATGCAAGTATTTTCTGAGAGCGCCAGCCAGCATGATTCCGGGTCGATCGTTGTTGGGAAACACCAGCGGCCTCTCGACCGCACCGGTGGCCAATAGAATTTGATTGGCGCGGATTTTCCAGAAAATGCCGCAATCGGAATGCGGTCCGGATTGATAGGCGAGTATCAGACCATGATCATATTGGCCGAAGGCCAAGGTGCGCGAAAGGAGTGCAACATTCGGACTCAGGCTTAATTCACTCAGGGTGTCGGAAAGCCATTGGTCAGAAGGGGTCTGACCGATTGACTTCTTGCTCCAGAGCAAGCTTCCACCGAGTTTCGGCTCTTGCTCAACCAGTACCGCGCTGACACCTTGCCTGGCGCATATCAGCGCGGCGTTCAAACCCGCCGGACCGCCCCCGACAATCAGAATTTCGGCATGCTTGTGCCGCAGATCTGAATCGCTCGAATCCGTAAATGATTCGGTTTCTTCGACTCTGAGCCGTCCCGCGCCGGCGAAATTTCTGATCGCTTTTTCGTAAACCCGGTGCCAGCCCCAGCGAGGCCAGATGAAAGTCTTGTAGAAGAACCCAGCCTGCAGAAATCGGGAGCCGATCGCGATGGTAGCGAAAGCATCGAAATTTCTGGATGGCCAGTTGTTCTGACTCCTGACAATCAAGCCTTCCGACAGCAACACTTCAGTTGCCTTCAAGTTGGGAATGGCGGATTTGCCAAGCTCTTTGCACTCCACCAAGGCAGAGGGTTCCTCAACTCCGCAGGACAGGATGCCTCTGGGCCGGTGGAGCTTGATTGAGCGGGCGACAAGATGAATGTCATTTGCCAGCAGTGCTGATGCGACTGTATCACCATTGAAACCGGTCAGTTGACATCCATCAAATGTAAACCGCACCAGCTTTGAGCGGTCAATCGCGCTCCCGAATTCAGAGGAAGAAAGGCGATTAGTCTGCATCGGAATGGTCTGAATTTTGATTCTGTTCGAATTCTGGCGGGACGCAGAATTCGTGAGTCTGGGTGTTTCGCGTCGCAACGACCCAGCGCTCGCATCCCGAGCGGTGATACCACAGTTCTCTGACATCACCTCGGGTGTTATCGCGCAAGTGAACTGCTTTGTGCCACTCAGCAACGTCCGTTTTCAGAGAATTATCAAATTTCGGAAACTCAACATGGCTTCCGCCATAATCAAATTCGCGCTCATCGCGCCAGCCGCACCATGGACAGGGAATCAGCAGCATGTGTTCAGTGCAACCAGGGATAGGGTCCGGTTCCACTGTCATCGATCAGTGAACCGCTCTCAAATCGATCGAGAGAGAATGGCGCAATCAGGTCCGGGGCGATATTTTTGACCAGCAATTCCGCCATCAGCCAGCCGACTGCAGGTGTCGCTTTGAATCCCGCGTATCCCCAGCCACTATTGAGATAAAGATTCTCAATGGGTGTCGCACCCAATATCGCATTGCCGTCCATAGGAATGTCAGCTGTGCCGGACCAATGTCGCATCAGTCTCAGATGCGAAAGAAAGGGGAAGATCTGAACTGCGCGAACAACAACATCCTCGATTGCCGAGAATGACCCTCGTCTGGCAAACGAGGGATAACCGTCTGTTGCGCCGCCCAGAATGAATTCACCCTTGTCGGTCTGACTGATGTAGCAGAGCCCCGCGTTGTAGTTCACAACTGCATCCAATGCAGGTTTCACCGGCTCCGTTACAAATGCCTGAACATTGACCGACTCCAAGGGCAGTTTCAATCCAGCAAGACCCGCGACTTGAGAGGTCGCGCCGGCGACGCTGATCAGCGCTTTCTCACATCCAATCAAGCCCTGTGCCGTTTTCACCCCACAGACTTTCCCGTTTTTAAAGTTAAAGCCTGTCACAGGACAGTGCTGAACGATATGGATTCCAGCCTCAGCCGCTGATTTTGCAAATCCCCATGCCACGGCATCATGCCGGACGATTCCGCCTTTTTCCTGAACCAGTCCGCCGACAATGGGAAAGCGAACGGATTCACTCAAATCGATTTGCGGCACTCGCTGTCTGAGTTCATCGCGATTGAGGATTCTCGCCTCGGCTCCGCGCAGGCACATCGCGTTCGCGCGCAACGTGAATTCTTCCAGTTCGCCTTCGGAGTGCGCGAGGTCAACATATCCCCTAGGCGAATACATCAGGTTGAACCCAAGATCGGCCCCCAAAGATTCCCACAGTTCGAGCGCGAGATTTTTCAGATTGAAGCTGGCATCAAGCAGATAGTCTGATCGAACGATCGCAGTGTTTCGCGCCGTGTTGCCACCGCCCAGCCAGCCTAATTCCAGCACGGCAACATTGGTTTCACCGAAGCGGGTGGCGAGATAGTGTGCGGTTGCGAGTCCGTGGCCGCCGCCACCGACGATGATGATGTCGTAGCTCGAACGCAGCTTGGGCGCGGGGATGATGTCAGGCCAGGGCTTTGACCCGAGCGCATTGCGAATCAGTGAGAATGCTGAGTACTTGACTTTGCGACTGTTCGCCACAAAACATTCCTTGCCGGGGATTTCTATTACGATTTCAACCAGTCATCATCTTCGAGCGCGACGATGATTGAGGGGCCTTGGTGATCGAGAGCGGCATTCAGTGCGCGATCGAACTCGTCTCGGCTTCGCACCGAAGCTCCCGGGCAGCCGAATGCCTCGGCCATCTTTACAAAATCAGGCGCTTGGGGATTGACTCCGATTTCGGGTATGCCTCGTTTCACCATCCCATCCCGAATCATGGCATAACTGTGGTTGTGCCAGATGATGATCGGTATGCAGAGCGACTCTTCAACCGCAGTGGCAACTTCATTGACGGTGAACATGAATCCGCCGTCACCGACCAGCGCCACGACGGGTGTGTCCGGTTTGGCCAGCTTGGCGCCGATCGCGCAGGGAACCGCGCAGCCCAGCGTTCCAAAGCCGGCAGGATAGAACCAGGTTCGCGGCAGTTCGGTCCTCATGGCGGCTGTTCCAGTGTAGACAACTTGCGCAATGTCGCCCATGATGATTGCTTCAGGTGGCAGTATGGACCGCATTGCATTGAGCAGCGTGATATGCTGCCGCTCGACATCGGTGAATTCGCTCTCCTGCTCCGCGCGCACCTGGTCGAGTTCGGCAACGATATCCCTGCTGTTGGCGGTCAGCCCTCTCGCCTGCCATTCAGTGATCATCATCTCGCAGGCTGCTTTGGAGTCTCCGTGAAGTGCGACGTTCGCGGGGAATGCATCATTGAATCGAGACGAGTCGATGTCGACTCGAATCACTTTTCCGTTTACAGGCAGATCGTAAATGAAACTGTCCGCTTCAGCCAGTTCTGTGCCGATGGCCAGAACAACATCCGCTACACCGAGATAACGCTGCACTGCCGGGCTGATGACCCCGCCGGTCAAACTCAGGGGATTTGAGTCCGGCACAATGCCTTTGCCTGCATTGGACGATATGACGCCGGCATTGATCAGTGCGGCAAGCGCCGTTACTTCTCGGGATGCATGCTGCGCGCCGCCGCCCACTGCGATCACAGGCTGGGCAGCTGAGCTCAATACATCGATTGCGGAATTGACCGATCGTTGAGTTGGAAGAGGGCGGTCTGATGGTGCGCAAACCTGCCATTCGCCTTCCACAGGCATTTCCATCACATCAATTGGAATTGCGATGTGGACCGGCCGCGGTCTTTGGGAATTGAAAATTGTGAATGCTTTGGCAATCAGTTCCGGCACCTCATCGGGGTGGTGCACCATTGCGCTGAATGCGGTGAGCGGGCGGGTGATGGCGCATAAATCTATAGTTTCATGCAGCCGTCCCCAGCCTTTACCCAAAGAGGGACTGTCGTTGGCGGCTGAAATCACAAGCATTGGAATGGAATCGGCATAAGCCTGGCCAATTCCAGTGGCCGCATTCGTCACTCCAGGTCCTGTGATCAGAGTGCACACTCCGGGCTTGCCTGTCACCCGGGCGAATCCATCCGCCATGAAGCTGGCGCCTTGCTCGTTGCGCGGCGTTACTGCATGAAAATTGCTCGCCTCGACACCGCGATACAATTCAAGGGTATGCTCGCCGGGGATGCCGAAAACGATGGACACACCGTAGCGCGCCAGCAGTTCCATCAGGGCCTCTCCGCATGTTTTGGATGGTCTCATTAATGTTCCCACTTGATGCTTCGATGAAAAGTGCGGATCGGTGCAAGATGATCTTGTCAAAACGCAGATAAAGTATACCAGCACAGCTCTTCCTGCCAGCCAGGAGGAAATTTTCCGATATCGGCTGCTGTGCCTGATCATTGCAAAAGAATCGTTCCGACGAGCCAAACAAAATGACGGACCTGAACGCGGATATGAAGTGTAATGTTTCAGAATTGAGCTGGTATTTCAAAACTTTTGTCAACACTGGAATTCAAGCATGAGCAACCGCGCAGCAATCGCACCGAAGCCCATACTGGAGACCATCGACTACTACATGGTCGGAATTTCCAAACTTGAGGGCTTCGTAAAACCGATCAAGCTTTCCTCGAATGAGTCAGCCCTTGGAATGAGCCCCATGGCGCGTGAAGCTGCGGTGAAATCGATTGAACGGGGCCACCTGTATCCTGAAGTCGATACGGAACGTCTGGCAGAAGCCATCGGAGACTGCTATCAGCTTGACCCGCGGCGAATGGCTTTCGGCCCGGGCTCCGATGAGCTGCTGCAGAGAATTGTCAATACATTCGCAGGTCCGGGAGAGGAGCTGATTCACAGCAGGAACGCCTACATGCAGTTTCCGATCTATGCGAAGCTGGCGGGAGCGACACCGGTCGCGGCGAACGACAATGACTTCCGCTATTGCGTGGACACGATACTGAGTCATGTAAGCGAACGAACCCGGATTGTGCTTATTGCCAATCCCGACAATCCTTCAGGCACCTATCTGACCGCTTCTGAAGTTCGAGGACTGCATCAGAGTCTGCCGGCCAATGTGCTTCTGATTGTTGACGCCGCTTACGAAGAGTATGCGCGAGTCGGCGATTATGAATCAGCAACTCAACTGGTGCATGAGTTTGACAATGTCATCGTCACCCGGACATTCTCCAAAATTCATGGCATGGCAGGCTTGCGTCTGGGCTGGTGTTACGGCCCCGAATGGGTTGTTGATCTCATCACCAGAATCGGACCTTCGTTTCCAGTCAATTGCGCAGTGTATGCGGCTGGCATCGCGAGCATCGAGGACGTGTCGTTCACCGAAATGGTGCTTGACCACAACGAACGGTGGATCAAGACTTTGATTCGAGAGTTCGGCAGTCTGGGTCTCAAGCCTTACCCAAGTCAAACCAATTTTGTATTGGTGGGATTTCCGCCGGAGTGCGGGCGAAGCGCTGAAGGGACAAATCTGCATTTGAATTCAAAAGGCATCATTCCCAGACAGTTCGCAGTGCCGGACTTCGTCGACAAATTGCGGATAACGGTCGGAACCGATGAGGAAATGCACCGGACCATTGAGGTCATGCAGGAATATTTTCGATCCGCGTGAATGGGATGCCTGACTGCTTGAGTGCAAGCAGATCGATTGTCTTTGCAGTTGAGCAGAATCCTGGCGCAGGCGCGTTTTATCTCTCACGAATTGATAAAGACCGCAGGGTACTGATCGCTGTCCAGTGATTGCCCGTCCTTCAGTTGCGGATTGATGATGATGGGATTGACCTCTCCGTCGGAGTGATAGGTCATGCCGTCTCCGGTGTAGCGAACGGCATATCCTCTTCGCACGGCAGGAGAGGTGTTGGCTTTCGCGCCATGAACGATCATTCCGTCAAACAGCATCACGTCTCCGGGTTCCATTTCCCAGCAGAGTATTTCGTGTTCGACGCGCTGCGCCTCAAAGTCGGGCAGAGGATCAAATGAGCTCTCCGTTCCTTCATAGAATTCGGCCTGGCTGCCATCTTCCTCCACCGTGAAAGGCTGATACCACTTTTCCCACAGATGAGAGCCGGCGATAAACTCCAGCGGCCCCGCATCGAATCTGATCGGATCAAGCGCCAGCCAGACAGTGATGGCCGGGCCGTTTCTCACCGGCCAGTAGGGCAGATCGTTGTGCCATGGTGTTGCCGGATCGCCTGCGGTCTTGGCGAATACCTGGTCATAAAGCAGGTTGACCTTGGATGACTCCATGAACGCGGCCGCAATGGATGGCGCTTCGGAGCTGAGACAGAATTCATGGCAGGCGCGGTCATTTTCCCAGACTCTCTGGCGATGGAAATAGTTGTCCGATTGTCTGAGTGACCGGTCCGCAGATCGCCGAAGATCAGAAATCCAGCGCTCCTCAAACACCGATTTCAGCAGAACAGCCCCATCGTTCTTGTAGGCTGACAGTGTCTCTGATCGAAGCGGAAACGCTTCTTGATTTGAATTCTGCGATGGCTTGGCTTCTATTGACATATTCGATGTCTGACTTTCCTGCAAAAGGCGCTATTGAACCGATCGGAAAGGAGTGACACAACTCCTCGGGCTCCGACAGTTCAATTGTCCAATGAATAGCAACGAAGTATATTACCGAATGACGCGAGGTCAGAACAAATTGAATCGACCGTTGAAACCCAGTCACATTCGAGGCGCTTCGCAATGAGCTACCCATACAATCTCGGCGTATATTTCGACTCAATCAATGCCGGCTGCACTGAACCGCAAACTTGGTTCAACCGCGGAATGATCTGGCTCTATGGCTTTGATCTGGAGATGTCTTTTCGATGTTTTCAGCAGGCTGTCGAGCTTGAGTCAGATTACGCCATGGCCTATTGGGGAATGGCCTACACCTCCGGCATCTATTACAACAAACCCTGGACCCGGATGCAGAAAGACGAGCTTGCCGAAAAACTGCAGCGAACCTATCGGTATTCACGCGAAGCGAAGAAAAGAATCGCCGCTGCTACAGACTGGCAGGCGATGATGATCGATGCGCTGCTGGCGCGTTATCAGTCGCCGACACCTGTGGAGTTCGAACAATATGATCAGTGGAACGACGACTATGCCGACGCGATGCGCGGGGTCTACCAAGCTTTTCCGGAACACAACGACGTATCTGCGCTGTTTGCGGAAGCGCTGATGACGCGGACGCCCTGGGCGCTTTGGAATCTGAGATCAGGCAAGCCGTCCGAGGGCGCCTCGACCGTGGAAGCGATCGATGTCTTGGAAAATGCCCTGGCGCGTATTGAAAACGTCGAAAATATTCCGCATCCGGGCTTGCTGCACATGTACATTCATGTGATAGAAATGTCGCCCATGCCTGAAAAAGCGCTGAGAGCCAGCGATCAGCTGCGCCATCTGGTGCCGGACTCCGGGCATCTGTGCCACATGCCGTCGCATATCGATGTGCGGTGCGGCCTCTATTACGAGGCGATACTCGCCAATGACCGCGCGGCCGCCGCAGACCGCACTTATGTCAGAAATGAAGGTGCGATCAATTACCAGGCCCTGTCAAGAATCCACAATCTTCATCTGAAAGTCTACGCAGCAATGTTCCTGGGTCAGTTCCACCCGGCACTGGATGCCGCGGAAGAAATAATTGAAACCACACCCGAAGAATTGCTGAGGATTGAGAATCCTGCCATGGCGGACTGGATGGAGGGATACAACGCGGTCAAAGCACATGTCTACATTCGGTTTGGACGCTGGCAGGAGATCATAGATCATCCGCTTCCCGAGGATTCAGAACTTTATTCGATGACAACGGCAACCTGGTTTTACGCGAAAGGGATTGCTCATGCGGTGCTGGGTGAGATTGATCAAGCGAAAGCGGAACAGAAAAGATTTCACGAAGCGGTGAAACGGGTTCCCGAAACTCGTTATCTGTTCAACAATTCCTGTCAGGATGTGCTGAAAATCGCGGATCAGATGCTGTCCGGTGAGCTTGAGTACCGACAGGGCAGCTACGAAACCGCTTTCGAGCACCTGGGAAGAGCGGTTTATCTCGATGACAATCTGAAGTACGATGAACCCTGGGGATGGATGCAGCCAGCGAGACACGCATTAGGCGCTTTGCTGCTCGAACAGGGTCGCATTGAGGACGCACGGCAGGTCTACATGGATGATTTGGGTCTGTCTGATACGCTGGTCAGCACTTCGCAGCATGTGGATAATCTTTGGAGCCTGCATGGACTAGTGGAGAGCCTTGAACGTTTGGGCGAGAAGAGACAGGCGCGGCTTTTTCGTTTCCGGCTGAATCTGGCGATGGCTAGGGCGGATGTGCCGATCAATGCATCCTGCGCCTGCCGGCTGCAACATCACTGTTGTGATGGCTAGACTGAAATCATGACCTTGCGCTGGCGCCAGATTTTCTGCCAGACAAATGAAAAATCTTGAAATTTTGAATATGTAACAGGACGAAACGGTTGGGAATCGGCACTGCCGCAATCTGCTTATGTCTTCAGGCAGCGTCGTCACAGAGCAGGTGGAGTCGAATGCCAACACATTCTTATTTCAAATTCATCAGATTTCAGGTCATGACAGTTGGCTTACAGAACTGTCTGAGGCCGCGGCTTCCGATCCATTGAAATCACACGCTCTGCAAAGTACCGTTTCAATTGACGGCAGCACCTCGATACTGGCAAGGCTTGAACCAAACGGCCTAAGTCGATGGCAAGCTCAGATTCTTTTTGCCCATCTTTGAATTGGAGAAAGGCTATGCTTCTACTGATGCCAAACCAATCCAAATTCCAGTCAGCCTCAGGAGTCGTTTTTCAGCCTCTCAATTACATCAGATGACAATTGAGTCATTTCTTGAACATCCTGGTGTGACATGCCTTTCTGGATTAGGCGATTGGCAATTTCCTCAGCAGTTTGCTGTGCACAATATGCCAAACCTTGTTGCCAACCGAGTTTAAAACCTTGCTGCCAACCGAGTTCAAAACCTTGCTGCCAACCGAGTTTAAAACCTTGCTGCCGGGCTTCATAAATCGTTTCAGGATCCTTGCCCTCCCAAATATTCAAAACCTCTCGCATAAATATATCTCCCGGCGTTTTCGCTTGTTAAACTGAAATACTATTCGAGGAAATTGTACTGATAAGAGTTGACAGCTGATTCTTTGCCGAATAATGCAAGTGTTGATGCCAAGCCGATCCAAATTCCAGCCAACATCAGGAGTCGTTTTTCAACCTCTCAATTGCATCGGATGACAGTTGAGTCATTTCTTGAACATCCTGGTGTGACATGCCTTTCTGGATTAGACGATTGGCGATTTCCTCAGCAGTTTGCTGTGCACCTTTTTCCATACCTTTTTCCATACCTAGCCCGAGTTTACCGAGTTCAGCGAAATCACTGCGGAACGGCTCACTTTTGGAATTCGACAGATTCATTGTAACCCATTGACTCAATGGGTTTATGACCCTTTCGGCCCGAGCGGGTCAGGCTTCGGATGGGGGCTGGGCGCGCGTATGACCTAACTCGCCCGCCAGCGCTTCAGATCCAGCGTCTGGTAGAGCTTTTTCTGGATGTCGGACAGGTGCGAGAGTGTCATCTGCATCTTCGGCGCGCCTTTTTTGCGCCGGTCCGCGTAGACGATCGCGACCTCGCGGATGGCGGCCAGCTCCCGGAGCATCTCCGGGCACGACAGCGCCAGCCCCTTCTCGCGCACCCGCCGGTGCAGCAGGGTCTGCAGCATCAGCGCCAGCACACAGATGAACACATGCACCGCAATCTTCTGGTCGGTCCAGTGGAACTGCGGCCGGATGGCGATGTGGCGGGTGTCCTTGAGGTCGCGGAAGGCGCGCTCGACGTGGTGCTGGGCGCGGTAGCCGCTGACGATCTGCGCGTCGGACCACCCGGCGCGGTCGGTGAAGATCAGGTTCTTGCCCAGCAGCGTCTTCCGCAGATGCTCCCAGGCGCCGTTGTCGAAGCGGTAGCGGAGCCTGGGCAGGCCGTCGTCCTCAGATGTCAGCGTGACAACGAACAGGTCCTTCATGTGTCGGGCTTTCAGGCCGGCATCGACTTTCTTGCGGGTCGCCTGCAGCGTCGGTCGCCGGCCCTTGGTGACGCTTCCGCGCCGCCAGCGGGCCAGCTGCAGCTGCACCTCCCGCAGCCGGCCGCGCGCCTTGGCGATCTCGCGCAGCAGCGTGTCGGTCTGCGTCTGCTCGAGATTGGGGTTCCTCACCACCACGACCGTGTGCTCCACGCCGTACACTTTCTTTGCGGTGCGGAACGCGCGCACCCCCTCGAACTCCTCGAGCGGAGTGAAGCGCTCGTCCGGAACGGCCAGCAGGTCCGGATGCTGGGTGGGCACCAGCGAGCCGATCACATGGTAGGGGCTGTCCTGCAGGGCCTGGATGTTGTCGGCTGAGTTGTTGCCCTTGTCGAACACCAGCGTGACATCCGAGTCGTGGCAGCCGTCCAGGTCCTGCAGCCGGGCCACCAGCGCGTCGACCAGGCTGCGGAAGGTGGGCGCGTCCGGCCGGTTGCCCGGATAGGTGCGGTGCAGCACCGGCACATGGGAGTCGGCCGCGGCCAAAAGTGCCAGGCCGACGATGCGCAGCGACTTGCGGCCCTCCTTGCTGTGGCCGCGCTGCGCGAGCTCGGCGCGGTCGTTGAAGCTGTCGATGAAGGTGAAGAAGTTGGTCGCGTCGAACAGCAGCTGGCTGACGTCGATCTGGAAGTGTCGCACCATGCGGGCCACGAGGTCGCGCTCGATCCGCCGCAGCGCCTCCGAAGAGATGCGGTCCATGTTGTCCCAGAAGCGCTGGCTGGAGAGCTGTTTCCTGCCGGGGCCGAGCAGGCGCTCCAGGCAGGTGGTCTCGTACCAGCCGCCGAGGGCCTTTTTGGAGCACGGCGCCAGGCAGCGGCTGATGGCGGCGATCAGCAGGTAGGTGCCGACGGAGACTTTGGCGCCGCGCTTGGGGGCGTGCCGGTCGATGATGCCCGCCAGGTCCAGCTCCTCGGCGATGCCGAGCAGCGCGCCGCTGGCGCCGAGCTCGTGGATGAAGGCTTCCTGGGGCTCGGGGGCCGCGGCGGTGCAGGCGGCGACGATGCTCTCGGCGCTGCCGAGGTATTTCTGCCAGACGATGGTGGGCTTGCCGTCAATGCGCTGGCACTCGCGTGCGTAGTAGTAGGTTCTGCCGTTGACTTTCTTTTTGGTGATGCTGGTCATGGTTAGGTCATACAAAGGAAAAGAATGTCAGGATTATACATCAGAATAATGAATAGAAACAGATAATTAAAAGCAATATAGGCGACTGAAACCGGCACATATTATTTAGGTCATACAGGAAACCGGCGCGGAGCCGGCCTCGGCGGGCCGGATCGGCCTGCGGTTTATTCAATGAAAACAGGGGGTTGGAGGGCGGGCGCGGACAAGAAGCGGAAGCTGTCAGTGATGAAATATCCTCGAACTCGGTAAACTCGGGCTAGTTCCACACCTTGTTCCCGGGCTTCATGGATAGTTTCCGGAACCTTGCCTTCCCAGACCTCTAGAACTTCCTGCATGAATCTATCTCCTGTCGCTTTCACCTGCTAATTGAACTGATATTCGAGCAAATTGTACTGATAGGAGTTGGCAACTGAATTTTTGCCGACGAATATAGCTGTTGATACCAAACCGATCCAAATTCCAACCACCATCAGGAACCGTATTTCAGCCTCTCAATTGCATCGGATGACAGTTGAGTCATTTCTTGAACATCCTGGTGTGACATGCCTTTCTGGATTAGACGATTGGCGATTTCCTCAGCAGTTTGCTGTGCACCTTTTTCCATACCTTTTTCCATACCTTTTTCCATACCTAGTTCCACACCTTGTTCCCGGGCTTCATGGATAGTTTCCGGAACCTTGCCTTCCCAGACCTCTAGAACTTCCTGCATGAATCTATCTCCTGGCGCTTTCGCCTTCAACGTTTGAGTGATCTCATTAATTTTAACCCGATCCCGAATTTTCATGCAATATTCGATCAGGCTCTCCAGTAGCACCTCTCGCTGCTCCCGCGGCACCTGGCGCGAGTTCTCGAACCAAGCCATCACTTCGCTTTCATCGGCCTGCCATATGTTGGTCATCGCTCGGAGCACCAAGCGCACCCGAGGCGGCAACTCAGCCATTCGCTCTTGAATCGCCGCGTCTCTGAGACTGACAAAGATCGCGTCAAAGTCAATCAGATTGCTGTGAAACTCATCCAGAAAGCTCTTCGGAAGGTCCTTGTGCTCGAATGCGAAGAATGACTTTTCATCTTTCCAGTTTTCAGTGCCGTGGAACAGGACAACCGGCAAAACCACCTTCGCCTTACTTTCGTACAGTGCTGTCATATAACGCAGCAGCTGACGCATCACACCGGGGTCAGGGTGGCTCTTGTGCTCGACAACAATATTCACAATCACATTAGCGCCACCCTTGAGCTGCAGTCTGATCAGCAGGTCTGAATATTTCCCCTTCAGATCCAGCGCGCTGGTGAGAATGTTGGACTCGACCGTCAGAGTTCTCAAGTCGAAAAGCGCCAGTTGCTTGGGTGTCAATGCGATCCGTACTAGAGATTTGACCTGATCCTTGCTTTTGAAGTGGGCCTCAAAGAAGTTGTTATGCCAGGTGCCGGGCAATTTGCCATTGTCAGTCCGTTCGGTGCTTTCAGCCATGAATTTTCACCAGATTATGAGTGTTATGAGATTGAGTCTTTTGAATGGTCATTCGAATGACGTGAATGATTTTAAGCATCTGTCTTCGGTGATGAAAAGGCAATTGACCTCATTCTTGCATCATTTCGCAGATCAAACACTTTTCAAACCGAATTTATGATCTGGCTGCCAAGTTGAGCATATCTGCACGCTTAAAGTTCTTTCGCCATCGAATGCGCGAATGCGGGTAGTTGCGCGCTTGAGCGCAGAACGATATCGGCTGCATAACCAGCCCTTCCACCGGCTCAGTGACACATTTGGTATCAGCCTTTGGGATTCCGTTGCGGTTCAGCAACGCGCTGGAAGAGCGAACACCAGCTGAGACATGCCAGCCATGTTGCGAAAGCAGACTGCAGAAAATTGAGACAGGCCGCGACAGTCTGAAATTGTCACTGTCGCGGCTTGACGAAAAACTTTAGGCGGCTTTGTCGAAAAAGGGACGATCGCCGACTATGGTGACTCGGTTCATCACTCGATGCTCAGCTCCGTAGTCATGGGACGCATAGTGCTGTGTGCAGCGATTGTCCCAGAACGCAATGTCACCTGTCTGCCAGGTATGGCGCACCTGAAAATCAGGCAGCTGCGAGTGACGGAATAGAATTTTCAGCAGACCTTCACTCTCAAGTTCAGACAGCTCATTGATCCGAGATGTGTAGTACTCGTTCACGTAGAGTGCAGTTCTGCCGGTTTCAGGATGCGTTCTGAGAACCGGGTGAGTCATAAGCGGAAAAGCTTCTCTCAGCTTCTGGATTTGCTGCTCACCATTCGGCCGCAATCGCAAGGCGGCTCCCCAGCCGCGCTCTATCGAATGCTGTGCGGTCAAAGTCTGAAGCATCCTCTTGATCGGTTCTGACAAGGTATCGTACGCTGCGTACATGCTGGCGAACAGAGTGTCACCGCCGGCGCCCGGAATCTTTCTGGCGATCAGGATCGAACCCATGGAAGGAGCTTCCTGATAAGTGACATCCGTATGCCACTGATGCTCGGTATCACCGGCGCGTCCTTTGGATTCAATTACGGTCAATCTCGGGTCCTCCTCTTTGCACTCGAACACCGGATGAGGCTCGTCGAGCTCTCCGAAATAGGCGGCAAGCCGCAAATGCTCAGATTCCGAAATTTTCTGATTCCTGAAAAACAGCACCCCGAATTCCAGCAATGCCCCCCGAATCTCCGAAACAGTCTCTTCGGACAATGGCTGACTGAGGTCAACACTTTCTACGAACGCACCCAAGTAAGGCGTTCGGCGTATAGTACTGATATGTCGGTATTCCATAATTTCCTCGCGAATTCAATCGTTAAGATTGTCTGTTGTGCTACGATTTATTGAAGAAAGTGCCGCTATTTTAACAACACTTGTGATAATCGTTTGTCTTGTGCATCAATTTACAACACAGCAGTGCAATTCGCAGATGCGGGGATCAATCGAGACCCGCTTTGTTTGAGTGTCGGTGAAATTTCAGTTCTGTTTCATTTGCTCAGTTGATGTTGGCAAATTACATTCGTCATTGAGTTAGATTGTTTCTGCAAACGGTAATTCTCCAGTGTCCCAAATGAAGAGTTCAGCTCAAGTTGTCGTGATCGGCGGCGGAGTCGTCGGGTGTTCGGTTGCCTACCATCTTGCAAAATATGGTTGGACGGATGTTGTGCTTGCTGAGCGCCAGGAACTCACATCCGGTTCAAGCTGGCATGCCGCTGGCGGGCTGTTCACAGTCACCCGCCCGAGCGCCGCGGCACAGGTTCACAAGTACACGTTCGACATTTATCGCGAGATTGAGAAGGAAAGCGGTCAGTCCTGCGGATTTCATTTCACAGGCGGGATCAACATCTGCCGCACACCGGAAGAGATTGACAGCAACCGGATGATGCAAAGCGCCTGTCGGCGGCTTGGAATCGAAAGTCATTTCATCTCGCTTGAAGAAGCGCGCGATAAAGCGCCTATTTTGGATACGCAAGAAGTGCTGGCCTGCCTTTGGGAAGAGGATGGCGGACATGTTGACCCGGCATCAGCAACCCAGGCTTTCGCGCAGGCGGCAAGAAATCTTGGAGTGGAGATCTATCGCCACACCCCGGTCGTTCAGACAGTCCAGAATCCAGACGGATCATGGCTGGTCAGCACAGCGAAAGGAGACATCAAGGCGGAGTATGTCGTCAATGCGGCGGGTCTTTGGGGACGCGAAGTTGGCAGGCTGGCGGGGATTGAGCTGCCGCTCATGCCGGTTGAGCATCACTACCTCATAACGGAGCCTATTCCAGATATCGAGCAGATGTCGTTTGAACTGCCCCAGATAAATGACAATGAGACAGGCTGCTATGCGCGGCAGGAAGGGATGGGGATTTTGCTGGGCGCCTATGAGAGAACCTGCACACACTGGGCGGAAAATGGCACACCGCAGGACTTTGGTCACGAGTTGCTTCCTGATGACTTGTCGCGCATGGAATGGAACTTTCAGAAGGCGGCGGCTGTTCTGCCGTGTGTTGCCAAAGCCGGGATCAAGCGAATCATCAACGGTCCCATGATATTTTCGCCGGATTTGGGCCCGTTGATCGGCCCGCATCCGGCCTTGGTCAACTACTTCTGCGCGAACGGTGTGATGGCAGGGTTCAACCAGGGGGCCGGCGTTGGCAAGGCGACTGCGGAATGGATGATTCAGGGTGAGCCGGAGTTTGACATCTTCTGCTGGGATGTCGCTCGGTTTGGGAATTGGGCGACGAGGTCCTACACCCGGGAAACGACCCGGTATTTTTATGAGAATCGATCGGAAAAGGTTTACCCCTATCAGGAATTCGATGTGGGACGCCCGATTCACAAGCCACCAGTTTATGATCGCCTGAAAGCGGCTGGCGCCGTTTTCGGTGTGTCTTTCGGACTTGAGCATGCCAACTGGTTTGCGCCTGGTGTCAAGAATGCGCGTGACTCGCTGACCTACCGTCAGCCCAACTGGTGGAAGCCTGTGATCGATGAGGGCAAGCGCGTCCGCAGCGAGGTCGGGCTGATGGAGTTTTCTGCCATGGCGAAGTTTGAAGTGACCGGCGCCAATGCGGAAAGCTGGCTGAATCAGGTGCTGGCGAATCGCATGCCCCGACTTGGGCGAATGACACTGTCTCCGATGCTTTCTGAAAACGGCCGGCTGATCGGAGATTTCTCCATTTCGAAAATTGACGAAGATCACTATTTTGTTCTGGGTTCTGATGCGATGCAGCTCTCATTCATGCGGCATTTTGCCCAGCATCTTCCCCAAGACGGGGTGAAGGTGACGAACAAGTCGGAAGACTATGCAGGTCTTCATGTCTGCGGGCCGCAGGCTCAATCCCTGATCAAGCGACTTGCAGAACATGACATGGACACCTTGAGTTTTCCATTCATGCAGGCCGCAAAGATGTCCATTGGCAGCATTCAGGATGTGGTCACGCTTCGAGTCTCCTTTACCGGTGAGACGGGCTACGAGATGTATCTGCCATTGGAAAATCAGACAGCGCTATTCGATTTGCTCTTGAAAGAGGGCGAGGGATTGGGAATCGAGCTGGTGGGCACGCGTTGCCTGATGCACACTCGGCTTGAAAAGAGCTTTCCGGCCTGGGGTCTCGAACTATCTTCAGACTACACGGCGGCAGAAGCAGGATTGGAGCGGTTTGTGAATCTCGACAAGGGCGATTTTGCTGGACGCGCCGCTGTTTTGAGCAATTCGCCGCCAAGAGAGAAGTGCATCACCTTGACAGTCGATGCAGGTGACTGCGCGATATGGGGCGATGAGGCCATTTTTCTGGATGGTGAACTGGTGGGGGCAGTGACATCCGGCGGCTTCGGTCCGCATTCGGAACGCCACATTGCGCTGGGTTTTGTTGATGCTGAAGCCTGTATGGCAAACGGACAGTTCAGCGTCGAGATTCTGGGAGAGTTGCGGGATGCTGAGCTTTGCAGAGAGCCGATCTATGACCCGGATGGAATCCAAATGCGAACTTGATTATCTCCCGAGTTCGAGCGGCGCATGAAGAAAGATAAACTTGATTTTCGGACAGCGGGCTTGGTATCGCTGCTTGAACCTGTTGTCCGTTTCAGAATCTGAGCAAAGAAGTTCAATGGCACACCGTCAATCCAGGCTCAGAGCGCGCCGCCGCTCGCTCGGCAGTCAGCCCTTCGTGCAACGACCCTTCAAGGCGGTTCGCAATCCTTACCCGCCCATGGAAATCCTTTCCGCCGATCAGATCGAATCCATCCACCAGGCCAGCCTGAAGATACTTCGCGATATCGGCTTGCGTGTTGAAAGCAAGACTGCCCTGAACCTATTGAAAGACATCAGAGCTGATGTTGACAAGTCCACCGGTCAGGTCCGATTCGATCCCGGTCTTGTGGAGGAGTTGACCAGCGGACTGCCGGAAGAGTTCACCATTCACGCCCGCAATCCTGCGAAGACGGTATCCATGGGCAGGAACTCGATTGTATTCGCAACCGTATGCGGACCTTCATTTGTATCGGACCTGGACAATGGACGGCGCGCCGGCACCCGCGCGGACATGGAGAACTTTATCAAGCTGTCAGGCTCGTTGAATGTTTTTCACCACGAGGGCGGAAGCGGGTTGGAACCGTTGGACCTGCCGCCTGAAACCCGTCATCTGGACATGATGTTCGCCCAGATCACATTGACAGACAAGAGCTGGCAGCCCAACTGGATGAATACTGGAAAGCGGGCTCGGGACTGCATCGAGATGGCCAAGATCGCCATGCAGACGGATGATGAGGGGCTGAAATCAAAGCCGGCGATCGTGGGCGGCGTCAACACAAACTCACCTTTGCTGTTCGATGCCGGACAGGCAGACGGCATGCGCGAGTTCGCACTGGCCGGCCAGCCGGTGCATATCACACCATTCACCCTGGCGGGTGCGATGGCTCCGGCAACAGTTGCTGGAGCAGTCACATTGCAGAATGCTGAAGCTTTGGGCTGCATTGCTCTGACTCAGGCGGCGGCTCCAGGCTCTCCAACGTTCTATGGACACTTCACCTCCAATGTTGACATGCGAAGCGGCTCACCGGCCTTCGGCACACCTGAGTACGCGCAGTCGGTGATCATCTCAGGCCAGCTTGCGCGTCGCTATAAATTGCCGTTCCGCTCGTCCAGCACAACCGCCTCAGCCTGTGTCGATCTGCAGGCAACCTATGAGAGTGACATGTCCGTCAATGCCTGCATTCAGGCGCATGTCAACAATGTCATGCATTCCGGCGGCTGGCTGGAGGGAGGGCTGACCTGCTCATTCGAGAAGCTGATCCTGGATGCTGAACTGCTGCAGATGCAATCTGCATTTCTTGAGCCGGTAACTGTGGATGCGGAATCACTGGGACTGGATGCGGTTGCTGAGGTTGGTTCAGGCGGACACTTTTTTGGTGCGGCACATACCCTTGAACGGTATCAGAACGCGTTCTACCAGCCAATCCTCTCCGATTGGCGGAATTATGAAACCTGGCGGGATGACGGCGCTCGAACTGCATTGGAGAGAGCGAATCAAATTTGGAAGCAGCTGCTGAGCGAGTACGAGAAGCCGCCCATCGATCCCGCAGTTGAACAGGAGCTTCAGGCATACATGGCGAAACGGAAAGAAGATATCAAATCAAAGGGTGTCTGACAAGTGGCATTGAAGAAGGACCAAGCAGAAGATACTCTGAATCCAGTTGACCTGGCAGCCGGAGTCAGCAATCTTCTTCATCGCTGTGTTCAGATTCAAGCGGGAGAGAGACTGCTGCTTCTGGGTGAATCGGGCGAGAGCTCCTACTATGACGATGATTTGTGTGAGATAGTGGGACGCGAAGCGGAAAAACTGGGTGTTGCTGTCCGGATTCTGCACACTGAGCCAGTCATTGATTCAGAGAGTGTGTCAGATCAGGTCGCACAGGAGATGTCGACTTCGGATGCTGTTGTCCTCTTCTCAAGATTCGGTGACCAGACCCGCTTCTGGCCGTCGCCGGGTGAGGGGAGAAAGGTCATGTGCTACACCCTCACCAAAGCACATCTCGCGGCGCCTTTCGCGATGATCGATCACAAGAAAATGAAGCAGATGCTCCAAATCCTGGAGGCTTCAATCCATTCAGCTTCGCACTACAGGATTGAAACGCCTGAAGGCACGAACCTTGCGGGTGAAATTATCTCCGACGGCGCCAGATCGCCAAGCAAGGCGTTTCATGTTGAGCTGTTTCCAGTGATGATCTTCGAACCCATCAACTGCTGCAATCTTTCAGGTGAGCTGGTCATTTCAAGATTCATCACTTCAACATCAACCCGCGCGTACGAAGACAGTGTTCTGATGGTTGAATCTCCGGTGACTGCTTGTGTTGAAGACTCCGTTATCGCCTCGATGAAAGGTGACGATCAGACGATTTGCCGCATAGTTCAGCAGCTGGAACGCGCCGCACAGCTGAGCGGCGGTGACCCTTGCGCACTGCATTCCTGGCATACTGGCATCAACCCCGGCACATTTTTCGAAGGCGATCCGTTTGAAAACCTGGAACGCTGGGGCACAGTCGCGTATGGCTCACCGCGCTACACGCACATCCATGCGGCAGGACTTGATCCGGGTGATGTTGCCTACCACTTGATGGATGCAACCATTCGGTTTGATGATGAGCTCTTCTGGCAGGAAGGCCGGTTTGTCTTTCTGGACCGGCCGGAATTTGAATCTATTTTCACAGTTGAAGAGCGTCAGATCCTGAATTCGCGCTATCGTCTCGAAATTGGTCTATAGCAACTGCATTGAAGTCTGAAGGCACATTGATTGCCAGCAAGAAAAAGTGAAATTAACAGCAGATAAAGGAGAGCTGGACATGCCACAAAATCAGCCGCCATGTTGGATCGACACAATCGGTGTCGAAGACGCCGGACCCGAATTGCGTGAAATGTATGCTCAGCTCGGTGCAACTCACAACAAGATTCACAATCTTTATCTGGCATTCTCGCTGCAGCCCAAACCGCTCCTGGCGGCGGACCGGCACTATCGGGAGGTCCTGCACAATGACGCCAATCAATCGGCTCCTTGGTTTCTGGAGCTGCTGGCATCCCAAGTCGCAATCATTGCAGATTGTCACTACGCCTTGACCCATCACGGCGCCAACTTCAAGTCATTGCTTGGCAATGAGGAGCTTGGGGAAACCATGCTGCAGGCGGTTCGCGAGGATGACTTTACTGACAGATCGGTGTTCACTGCCAAACAGGCCGCTCTGCTTGAGTTCGGCGCCAAGCTGTCCCGCTCGCCGGAAAGCATGAGCATCGATGATGTAGAAAATCTTCAACAGGCTGGCGCTTCGGATACCGAAATTCTCGAAGCCGTTCAGGCCACCGCCTGTTTCGCCTACTGGGTGCGCTTCATCAACGCATTGGGCATCAATCTCGGCGATGAAAGCATCGGCATGTACTGACACAAAACGTCAGTGATCAGATTGCGGCGATCAGTTGCCCGCGGACTGCATGCCTGCCTGGGTTGCGCGCTGGGCCATGATCTGATCCATCCAGTTGGGGTCCATCTCTGGAACGGATGACAGCAGCAGTTCCGTATACTCATGGTGCGGCGGTTCCAGGACTTCCGCTTTCCACCCCTGTTCGACAATCCGCCCCTGCAGCATGACGATGATGCGGTCAGCGATTGCTCGGACTGTTGCCAGGTCGTGGGTGATGAACATGTATGCCAGCTTCAGCTCGCGCTGCAGCTGATCCAGCAGTCGCAGAATGCCTTCGGCAACCAGCTGATCCAAGGCTGATGTGATTTCATCGCAAATGATGAATTTCGGATCGGCGGCCAGTGCGCGGGCAATGCAGATTCGTTGCTTCTGCCCGCCTGACAGTTCAGCCGGGTAGCGATCAAGAAACTGTTTCGGGTCCATCTCAATCATGTTCATCAGATCATTGAGCCGCCGCTGCTTCTCATCCCCGTCCATTCCCAGATAGAAACTGAGCGGACGACCGACGATTTTGCGGATTTTGTGTCGGGGATTGATGGCGGTATCGGCCATCTGATAGATCATCTGAACTGACTTCAGCTGAGCTTTGGAACGGTCGTGATAGTCCGGCGGCAGAACTTCACCGTCGAGTACCACAGTGCCCTGCTGAGGCGCCAAAAGTCCAGTGATGACGCGCGCGGCTGTGCTTTTGCCACTGCCGGATTCCCCGACTATGGCAACAGTCTCGCTTTGGTGAATTTCAAAATCAACATCAATGAGCACAGGTTCCGGGGTTTTCGGATACGCTGCGGTTACATTGTTCACGCGAACCAAGGGCTCAGAGTCTGTATTCTGGGAAGACGCAGATTTTCTGAAAGTTCTGACCGCCCATAGCGACTTGGTGTAATCCTCTTTCGGATCATCGAGCATGGTGCGGGTTTCCGCCTCTTCAACCAGATCTCCATAGCGAAGCACGATGATCTTGTCCGCCATCTGCGCGACGACCGCGAGGTCATGGGAGATGTAGATTGCGGCGGTGTTGAAGTGGTCGACAATGTCCCGGATGGTAGCCAGCACCTCAATCTGGGTTGTTACATCCAGCGCGGTCGTCGGCTCATCAAAAATGATCAGGTCCGGCCGGCAGGACAGCGCCATCGCGGTCATGGCTCGTTGCAGCTGACCGCCAGAGACCTGATGGGGATAGCGGAATCCGATGGTATCCGGCTCCGGCATCTTGATCTTTGAATACAGATCCTTGGCATCCGCATAGGCTTCCTCGCGGCTGCCGACTCCATGCTGAATGACGGACTCGCTGAACTGATCGATCAGCTTGTGGGCGGGATTGAATGCGGCGGCGGCACTCTGCGCGACGTAGGCGATGCGGGCGCCCCGCAGGCGACGTTTCTTCTCCTCCGATGCGGTTGTGAGTTCCAGCCCGTCAAACTGAATGCTGCTGCCCGGTTTGATTCGGCATCCGGCCTTGCAATATCCCATGGCGGCAATGCCGATTGTGGACTTGCCGGCTCCGGACTCACCGATCAAACCCAGAACTTCGCCGCGTCTCAGAGTGAGGTCAACGCCATTGACAATATCGTGCCACTGATCGTCGCTGTGCCCTTCAATCTGGAGATTCCTGATCTCCAGCAGGTATCCGTTCGACTCAGACTTCATCCTTGAGACCTGAAGTCTTGTGCAGAAACCAGTCGATCACAAAATTGACCGCAACGGTCAGCAGTGCGATCGCGGCTGCGGGGATGAGCGGTGTGTAGTCATCAAAGGTAACCAGCACTGCGGTCTGCCGAACCATTGAGCCCCAGTCCGCGATCGGCGGCTGAATGCCCAGCCCAAGAAAGCTCAAAGCGCTGATCGTGAGGAAGACAAAGCAGAATCGAAGCCCGAATTCCGCCGCCAGCGGGGCTGAGATATTCGGCAGAATCTCCTGGATTGTGACCCATGTCAGCCTCTCGCCGCGCAGCCGCGCGGCTTCGATGAAGTCCATGACCACAACGTTCAGACTCACCGCTCTTGCGATTCGAAAGATTCGAGTTGCGTCGATGACACTCATGATGACGATCAGGTTGATGATCGAAGTGCCGAAAATCGACAGCAGGAGCATTGCGAAAATCAATGCTGGAATCGCCATGAACACATCAACGATACGGCTCATCATCTGATCATACCAGCCTCCGAGCACCGCGGCCAATATGCCCAGAATTCCGCCGAGAATGAACGCCAGGAATGTAGTCAGCAGTGCGATGCCGACGGTGTTCCGCGCCCCGAACAGAATGCGGGTCAGCATGTCCCGACCCAGATGATCGGTGCCGAGCAGAAAATTCTCGTCCCAGGGCAGGAACTTCCTGCCCACAATCTCAGATTCACCGTAAGGCGCGATCCACGGCGCGAACAGGGCGACAAATATATAGACCGCGATGACAAGAATCCCGAACTTGGCGCTCAGAGGCGCCTCGCCCAATGCTTTCAGCGCGCGGGATGACTGGCTGGCGAGGGCGGTGCTTGCAGACTGTGAATTCAAGACAACAGCTTCCTATTTCGGATGCAGCAAGCGAGGATTGGTCAGGATCGACAGCACGTCTGCAATCAGGTTGAGAAGCACATACGTCGCGGCGAAAATCAGGCAGCACGCCTGCACCACGGGCATGTCGCGGCGCTGGACCGCGTCAACCAGGTACTGTCCCAGCCCCGGATACACAAACACCACCTCAACCACGATCACACCCACAATCAGATACGCCAGGTTCAGAACGACTACATTCACGATCGGAGCCCAGGCATTGGGCAGCGCATGATGCACGATAATCCGGAACCGCTTCATTCCCTTGAGGGCCGCCATCTCAATGTAGGCATTCGACAGCAGATTGATGATCGCGGCGCGGGTCATGCGCATCATGTGCGCCATTGAAACGAGCGTGAGAACCAGCGCGGGCAACAGCGTCTTTTCGAGGTGCTCAACAAAGGTGGTATCGGCGCGGACATTGGCAAGACTTGGCAGCCAGCCTGCTTTGACTGAAAGGAGGAGCAGCAGGATGTAGGCGACGAAAAACTCGGGTGTCGAAATCGAGGACAGGGTTACGATGTTGACGGAGCGATCATACAGGGTGTTTCTGTAGAGCGCCGCGAGAATGCCCATCATCAGCGCGAGCGGCACTGCGATGCAGGCTGCGAAAGTTGCCAGAAAGATTGTGTTGTAGACCCTGGTGCCCAGGATTTCATTGATTTCCCGATTATTTCCGATCGACGTTCCGAAATCACCCCGAAATATGTCTGCCAGCCAGGTGAGATATCGGAGGTAAGCGGGCTGATCGAGCCCCAGTTGGGTGCGCAGGGCCGCAACCGTTTCGGGCGTGGCCGCCTGTCCGAGAATGGTTTCGGCCGCGTCGCCCGGCAGCATTGACACTGCGAAAAAAATGATCAGCGAAACCGCGAACAGCGTCAGCAGTCCCAAAGCGATTCGCTGCGTCAGCATGATCAGAATGTGCTTCATTGACAGACCTCGGGCAAAAGTATAGACCGAAGGTCAGAGGTGTGCGCGAAAAAGTGCCGCATTGATTTGAAGTCAGCCAAGCAGCTCAAAAATTCGATCGCGGATTCTCTGCCGCATGTCCTGGCCGCCGGTCTCCATCCATGCCTCGGCATCGGACCGTTCACAAAGATTCGGATACCAGTTTTCAGTCAGGTAGCGGGCCTGAGTGTGAGGGTCAGTCAGGAAATCATTGGTGGGCGCCGCGCGCTGGACAACCTCGACGGCCAGGCTCTCTGCGTCGACAGTGATGCCGTGCGCCATTTTTGAGGTCCAGCCGATCAGCTCATCGCACAGCGTCAGCATTTCCAATGATCCGGTCCGGCCGCCGGAAAGAAATCCCAGATTGTGAACAAATGGAGTTTTCGCCATCGATGCGATGGCCAGATTGGCTCCGGCCTCAGCCGCGGCTTGGGCGTCGAACTGATGAGAGTCCGAGCAGCCGGCGCCGATCCAGGAGGGAATGCCGATGTGACGGAAGTAGTCGCTGGCGCCCAGTCCGGTGAGCATGTATTCGGGAGAGCCGTAGGCAAGGTTGGCCTGGCGCAGATCCATGGGAAGAACAGCCGAGCCGCTCAGCACCGGCGCGCCGGGCTCGGCCAGCTGGTGAACGACAATGCCGGCAATGGCTTCTGCCGAGGACTGCGCGATCGCGCCGGCCATCGATATGGGGCTGGACATGCCCGGAAAGGTTGCTGGATAGCAAACGACCGGCACCCGCCAGCGCGCGCAGTTGATCAGTCTGGCACACAGTTCATCAGGCAGCCGCAAGGGTGAGATCGGCCCCATCAGTTCGATGGACACCGGCTTGTCCGCGAGCCGATTCCAGCCGCCGACGCGGTCCGCGATGGCGTTCATCATCCGCAGCTGAATCTCATCATCATGCGCCAGAAGCGCGGCCGGCTTGCTGCAGTATTCATACATGGCGATGGTGGTTTCCACCACCTCATCCTCAGGCGGGATTTCGCTGGGATATCCGAGCGAGCACACCATGTCGATATTCGGAAGCCGTTCGCACAGCCGCGCGGTTTCTCGAATATCCTCCAGCCGGCAGGGTCTCAGCTCGCCGGTCCTGAAATCGAGAATGCGGACACAGTTGTGTCCCGGGCAGTAGCTCGACACTCTGCTGCCGGTGTCGACACTCAGATTGCCGTCAGCGTCATAGAGCAGAATCTTGCGCGGGACGGTTGCAATGGTTTTCTCAACCAGATCGGGCGGCAGTCGAACATAGTCTTCGTCTCCTTCCACACATCCATGCAGCTGAAGAAGATCGCGGCGCGTGGCGGGGTGCTCAACGACAATTCCCAAATTCCAGAGAATCGCTTTGACCGCATCGTGAATCAGAGCGGCATCCGTTGAATCGACCAGTTCAAGAGACAAAGCTTGAACATGTTTTGCGGTCTGGTGACGCGATTCAGCCAGTCGCCTGGCTTTCTGTTCTCGGGCTTGTGAACGTTTCGAGCCGACTCTGGGCATAATCATAAGAAAAGTCCGACGAAATACGAATTCCGCCGGACTTTCCGAAAGAATCAATCAGCGGGTTCGGATCGAATCAACCTTTGATCCACCAGCGCTCGAACATTTTGTAGCCGTCGTAGTCCCAGTTGCCGGCAACGACATCTGGAACACCCACATTGCTCGTGTAACCTGAGACATGGTTGGCGAACGCATGGATCACCGCACCGCAGTCATCCCGGGTGATGGCCTGCATCTCCCAGTACATCTGACGGCGCTTGTCCTCATCCAATTCAGCTCGGGCTGCAACCAGCAGCTCATTGAAGTGGTCATTTTTCCAGTAGGTCTCATTCCAATTCGAGGTTGCTGAATAAGCCTGGGTGAACATCCAGTCTTCCGTTGGACGGCCGCTCCAGTAGCTTGCGCACCAAGGATGCTTCAGCCAGACATCACTCCAATAGCCGTCATCCGGAACCTGATTCGGGATTAGATTGACACCCGAAGCCTTGGCGTGCTCGCTATACAGCACAACTGTATCGGTCGCGCCTTTGTATAGACTGTCAGAGGCGCTCAGCTTCACTTCCAGATTCTCCATGCCGGCCTGCTTGAGATGCCATTTGGCTCTTTCAGGATCATAGACCCGCTGCTCAAGCTCGGTGTTGTAGTAGCGGTTCGCGGGTGAGATCGGATGATCGTTTCCGAGACTGCCGTAGCCGCTCAGCACCGTATCGAGCACCGCCTCCCGATCGATCGACAGTTTCAGCGCCATCCGCACATCGTTGTTGTCAAACGGCGGCAGATCGGTGCGCATCGGGAAAGTGTAGTGCTGCGGACTCGTGATATTCAAAATTTCAATATTGCCGTTTCTGCCGAGCAAGCCTGCAGTGGCTGGGTCCACATCGCCGATGACATCCACCTCGCCAGTAACCAAGGCGTTCTGCCGCGCGGTGGAATCCGCGATGGTCAGGAGCTCCGCGGTATCGAGATACGGGCGGTCATCCATATAGTAGTCAGAATTCCGCTCATACCTCGAGTATTGGCCCGGCTCGAACTCAACCAGTCGGAAAGAACCGCATCCGACATCGAAAGTTTCAACTTTTCCATCTTTTGACGGCAGTATCGAAAGCACGGAGTCGGTCAGTATCACTGGAAAATCGACGCTCGCAGTCTTGAGCTTGATTTTCACGACCAGGTCACCGTCTTTGGTGATCGAATCGATATCTTCCACGAATCTTTTCATCGACGAAGCTGACTCTTCTCCCCGGTGACGGTTGATGGATGCGATGACATCATCGGCGGTGACACTTTTTCCGTTATGAAAAGTCACACCCGACCGAAGCTTGAAAATCCACTCTGTCGGATCGGCGCCTGACTCATAGGACTCAGCGAGCAGCGGTCGAAGCTGACCATCGGGAGCGACTTCCATCAGCGAATTATGAATGTGGTAGAACATCATAATCGTATGACCGCTGACGAGTCGGATCGGGTCAGTCGAGTCGGTTGATGAACCGTGCGGCATTGCGGCCCGCAGATGTCCGCCTCGCACAGGAGATGCCTGCGCGGCCGCGCCAAGAAAGAGTTCCGGCGCCGCTCCGGCCATCCCCAGCGCGCCGCTTGCCTGAATGAACTTGCGCCGCGAAATCTTCTGATTTGAAAAATTGAACAGTTTTCTCTCCATAAATCTTATTCCTCCTCATTTGTTCCAGGATTGTTGATCGGCTGAGGGTTCATTCAACAGCTGCAGTTCATGCGAGCCATAATTTGATTCTGGCACACCGCAGCAAATCGCGAACCGATCCGCCCGCTTCAATTCTAATTCAAATCCAACGGGCAGAGAGTGAATTTCAATGCGAAACAGTGAATCGTTGAATGGCTTGCTGCCGTTGCGCAGTCATTCAATGCAGACCGCGACACGCCATATCTCAGAAGAGTTGAAATCTGCCTGCAAGAATAACGCGGCCAGTTGCACAACTTGCCGTATTCAGAAAAAAATCCGGCGCAACGCGAGCTGCGCCGGATTTCGAAACAAAGCGACAATGTCAGCGATTCAGCTCAGCTGTTGAGCCACCATCGCTCAATCATCTTGTATCCATCAAATTCCCAGTTGCCGGCAACTTGATCAGGCACGCCCACTTTGGATGAATGGGCTGAGATGTGGTTGGCGAACGCATGGATCACTGAGCCGCAGTCATCTCGGGTGATGGCCTGCATCTCCCAGTACATCTGCCGGCGCTTGTCCTCATCCACCTCGGCTCTGGCTGCAAGCAGCAGCTCATTGAAACGCTCATTCTGCCAGTAGCTCTCGTTCCAATTCGAGGTTGCCGAATAGCCTTGGGTGAACATCCAGTCTTCTGTCGGCCGGCCGCTCCAGTAGCTTGCGCACCAAGGATGCTTCAGCCAGACATCACTCCAGTAGCCGTCATCCGGAACCTGATTCGGAATCAGATTGATGCCCGAAGCCTTGGCGTGCTCGCTGAACAGAACAACGGTGTCCACACAGCCGGCATAGAGGCTGTCAGAAGCGCTCAGTTTCACCTCCAGGTTCTCCATGCCCGCCTGCTTGAGATGCCATTTGGCTTTTTCCGGATCGTAGACCCGCTGCTCAAGCTCGGGATTGTAGTAGCGGTTCGCGGGTGAGATTGGATGATCGTTCCCGAGACTTCCGTAGCCGCTCAGAATGGTGTCAAGCACGACCTCCCGGTCTATCGAGAGCTTGAGGGCCATCCGCACGTCGTTGTTGTCGAATGGCGCAAGGTCGGTTCGCATCGGAAAGGTATAGTGCTGAGTGCTGGTGATGTCCAGAATCTCAATATCGCCGTTTCTGCTGAGCAGGCCCGCAGTGGTTGCGTCAACATCACCGATCACATCGACCGCATCGGTGATCAAGGCATTCTGGCGGGCGGTGGAGTCCGCGATTGTCAGAAGCTCAGCAGTATCGGCCCAGCCGCGATCCGATCTGAAGTCATTCTCATTGCGCACATATCTTGAATACTGACCCGGCTCAAAGGACTCCAGTCTGTAAGCGCCGCAGCCCACTTCAAACGATTCGATCTGACCATCTTTGGATGGCAGAATCGACAGCACGCTGGTGCTCAGAATGACTGGAAAGTCGAGGCTCGGATTCATCAGCTTGAACTTGACCACCCGGTCGCCGTCCTTGGTGATGGACTCAATGTCAGTCATAAACGACTTCATTGAAGATTCAGAGTCATCACCGCGATGGCGATCAAGTGAGACGATCACATCATCTGCTGTGACTGTTTTTCCGTTGTGAAAGGTCACATCTTGACGCAGGGTGAAAATCCACTCCGACAGGTCAGCGCCGGTCTCGAACGACTCCGCCACCAGCGGGATCAATTGACCGTTCGGCGCAACCTCTGTCAACGCATTGTGCATTGTGGAAAACATGAAGTTGGAATGTCCGCTGGTCAGCCGAATCGGGTCCAATGCGTCAGTCGATGAGCCCTGCACAGTGGCGACGCGCAGGTGTCCGCCCCTGACGGGGGCTGCTGCGTGGGCGGTTGATCCAATCAGCAATTGTGGCGCCGCACCAGCGACTCCCAAAGCGCCGGACGCTTGAAGAAACTTGCGCCGCGATACCTTCCGATGGGAAAAATTGTATAAGTGAAAATTCGATGAGTTCATTTGTTCTCCCTCCAAGTTGAATTCAATTCAATTGATCTCGCGCCTCGATAGTGCGCTGACTCAGGCTGTCGTCGTTGTCTGATTGTTGGATACACACCAAGTCAACTCACATTTCGATGCGCGCAATGACAATTCTAATCCAAATTAATGGCGAAAATTGAATCTAACGCGCCTTTGATCTCAGTCAGGATGCAGTCAGAAAGCGCTGACTCGCTTTTTTGTTTCAGGATCAAGAATGCCGCGTACAGTCGCTTCAGTTTCCAGGGCCAGAACACTTTCCAAGTCAGCCAGATTCACCTTGTTCATCACCCGCTTCAGATCGCGAACCGCGGCGCGCGGCAACGCGGCGATTCTCTGCGCTGTGTTCTGAGCCAGATCGGACACTTCCTCATCGGGCACGACTTTCCAAGCGAGTCCCATTTCCAGAGCTTTTTGCGCGTCGAATGTGTCTCCCAGCAGCATCAGTTCCTTGGACTTGACCAGCCCGATTGTACGGGGCAGAAGGGCAGTGACCCCGCCAGTCGGAAACATGCCCCACCTGAGTTCGGGAAAGAAACAACGCGTGTTTTCTGAGAAAACCGACAGATCGCAGTTGATCGCCCACTCCAGTCCGCCGCCGACTGCCCAGCCGCGGATCGCACCGATAACAAACTTCTCACCAAGCACAAGCAGCCTCGTGATGTCCTGAATCGATTCAACAAACTCATAAGTGTGCGCCGGATCGGAGGACTGCTGATCGAATTCTTTCAGGTCATCTCCTGAGCAGAACGACGTTCCTGAGCCGGTCAGCACAATGGCGCCGACATCGTCATTCTCGTTTGCCGTCTGAAGCGCCGCTTTCAACTCCCGGAGCAGGGCGGCATTCAGTGCATTCAACCTTTCTGGACGGTTCAGCATCAGTGTGCAAACTGAGTATTCTTCAGAAACCAGGACTGTGTCAGACATCATTCTTCCTCCCGAATCAATCGTCTGGTTTTGCCTTCCGTACGAGGCAGAGAGTAGGGGTCGACCAGTGTCACGCGAGCCGATGCGCGGGTGCGGAACTGAATCGCATTTACCACCCGCTCGGTAAGTGATTGGCTCGGTTCAATGCCGGGAGCCAGTTCCGCCTCGACATTCACCCGGTCATGCGGTCCTCTGCCTTTCACGCGAATGCAGTACTCCCCTGACAACTCGGGGAATTCGCCGATCGCGCCGCCGACTGCCGCCGGGTAGACATTGACCGCCCGGACGATGATCATGTCATCCGTGCGTCCCAGAATTCGGAATCGAGGTGTGGTTCGCCCGCATTCACATCGATCGGTCCCAGTGATCACAATGGCATCGTTGGTGCGGTAGCGCACCAAGGGCTGCGCCTGCCGGGCCAGGTGTGTCAGCACCAGTTCACCGCTATTGCCTTCCTGCCATGGAACCGGCTCCTTCGAGTCCGAATCAATGATCTCAGGGTAGAGCACATCAGTGCCAAGAAAGTGCAGATCCTGATTGGATTCGCACTGGCTGGCGAAGTTGCAGTAGACATCCGCCATGCCATAATTGGCATTTCGCACTTTCAGACCCCAAGTTTCTTCCAGGCGATTTCGAAACGATGCCTGATCCAGTGCGGCTTCTCCGCCAAACAGTCCCAGCCTCAGATTCAGGTCGCGCGGTCTGACCTTCGGAAAATGCTCCAGCAGTGTCCGCTCCAGAACCGCTGGATACGATGGGGTGCAGTGAATGGCATCGACCCTGATTTCCAGCAGAGTCTGTATGAGCAGGCGAGGATTGCCCACGCCGAATGGGATGACTGTTGCGCCTGTCGCTTCGACGCAGAGGTGATCAGTGAATCCGCCCATCCACATCTGGTAGTTCAGGCAGTGAACAACCCGATCGCCCGGCCTGACACCCGCGGCGATATGGCTTCTGGCGCCGACATACGCGGTCTGCTCTGCATCAAACTGTGTGAGCGCCACGTTCATCGGATGACCGGTTGAGCCCGAGGTTCGATGCAGTCGAATGACCTGCTCATCCGAAACTGCCAGGTAATTTCCAAACGGCGGATGCGCGGCTTGAGACTCTCGAAGCATCGCCTTGTCGCAGAGCGGCAGCATCGGAAGCTCATCCAGACGCTTCGGAATTCGAGCGTCCGCCCACAGTCTCATGAAGAACTCCGAATGTTCGAGCACATACGCGAGCTGCGACTGCCAGCGTCTATGACGAAGCTTGGCCAATTCTTCCAGTGGCAGGCATTCGATGTCTGAAGCGCTCAAAGTTTTCGGCAAAATTGTGATGGACCGATTGATGGTTTTGGCACTTATACCCTGAATGCCGAACTCGCAACTCGAAAATCTTGAAACTGCCAGTTGTCGGATTGAGGGCTTCCGATCTCAATTTGTTCTGTAAAATCGGTCAGCATCATGCGAGTTCCTGCAGAATATGGCATTCGAAAATTGATCAGCGACAAGAATTGCGAAGGGGGATCGATAGGTGGAACGTACCGAGCGATTTTATGTGATTGACCAGCTCTTGAGAAAGCGGCGCTCCACACCCATGAGCGTACTTTTGAGCGAATTGGAGGTTTCCAAAGCCACCATCAAACGGGATCTGGCGTATATGCGAACTCGGTTGCGTGCGCCTATTGTCTGGAAATCCGCCGTTCAGGGATACTGCTACACGGATTTTGATCCGGACATCGCGCGGTTTTCACTGCCGGGTCTGTGGTTCAGCAGCAGTGAGCTTCACGCTTTGCTGACCATGGATCACCTGCTTGAGCAGATTCAGCCTGGATTTCTTGAACTGCAGCTTCAGCCTCTGAAGGGGAGAATTCGAAATCTGCTTGCCCGAGATGATCATGCTGTCGAGGAGATCATTCGCCGAATTCGAGTTTTCCATGGCACCATACCGTCGGTGAACAAGGAGATATTTCAGAGTGTCGCCTCTGCTGTGCTGAACCGCTGCCAGATATTCGCCTGCCACCTGCATCGCGGGACCGATGAATCGGTTGAGCGCTTTATCTCACCACAACGACTGGTCTACTACGGCGAGAGCTGGTATTTGGATGGCTGGTGTCATCTGCGCGAGGGCCTGCGGACATTCAAGCTCTTCAATCTCACGCGAGTCGAACTGACCGATCTGGATGCCATTGACATGGATGAATCAGTGCTGGATGCTGAATTGAAGTCTGGATTCGGAATTTTCGTGGGCAAAGCCACGCAGAATGCCAAGCTGCGATTCAGCGCTTCCATGTCGCGCTGGGTCATGCATGAGACATGGCATCCGGATCAGCATGCTGACATGGACGATGAAAATCGCCTGGAACTGACAGTGCCGTATTCAAATGACCCTGAACTGATTGCGCGGATTCTTCGATACGGACCTGACGTTGAGGTTATGGAACCTGCGGAACTGCGCGAAAAGGTTGCAGGCAGGCTGCTGGAAGCCTGTTCAATCTATTCCGGATAGACGCAGTCGCAACTAAAACTATCGCGACCTTCACAGAGTTCGCGGCCGCGTCGCACAGACAGCAAGTCACTCTTCTGACGCAGATGGCTGAGTGCTGCAGTCGGCGCCTGTTCCTGTCGGTTCAGAGAATGTTGCCGAGAAACTCTTGTGTTCGCTGTTTCTTCGGACTGTTGATGATCTCTTTCGCCACCCCGATTTCATGGATCACACCTTCGTGAAAGAAAGCCACGCGATCGGCGACTTCCCTTGCGAACGGCATTTCGTGCGTCACCGCAATCATCGTCATGCCTTCCTGCGCCAAATCTCTCAATGCGTCCAGCACCTCACCGACGAGTTCAGGGTCCAAAGCCGAGGTCACCTCATCGAGCAGCAGGTAATCGGGGTCCATCGCGAGAGCGCGGGCAATCGCAAGCCGCTGCTGCTGACCGCCCGAAAGCTGTGACGGATACTTGTCCAGCTTGTCACCGAGTCCGACTCGGACCAGATGCTTTTCAGCCAGTTCCTCGGCATCTTTGGTTGACATCCTGAGAACCTTGCGCGGCGCCAGCGATACATTCTTCAGCGCGTTGAGGTGTGGAAACGCATTGAACTGCTGAAAGATGATTCCGAGCTTGCGCCGCAGCTTGTCCTGATCGGTCTGGGGTGAGTGAACATCGATCCCGTCAACAAAAATCTGTCCGCTTTTGATGCTTTCCAGTGCATTGATGCACAGAAGCAGGGTGGATTTTCCGGAACCGCTGGCGCCGATCAGACAGACCACCTCGCCATTCTCAACCTTTAGGTTGATGCCTTTCAACACTTCCAGCGGACCGAAAGATTTATGAACGTCCTGAATTTCAATCATCAGCCAAGCTCCTGTTTTTGCTGCCAGCTCTTTTCGTACTGGCTGGCAATTCGCGCCAGCACGTAGCACATGACGAAGTAGAAGGCGCCAGCGCCCAAAAGTATCAACAGCGGTTCCTGAATTCGATTAATGATAATCTGCGAGGCACGCAGAAGCTCAGGCGGCGTCGCTCCCAGAACCGCGATCAATGAGGTGTCTTTCATCAATCCCAGCATCAGACCGGTCCAGGAGGGGAATATGGTTCGAACGCCGATCGGCAGGACAATGTAGAAAAAATCCTGAAAATAGGTCATGCCCAGACCGCGCGCCGCCAGCCTTGTAATCCGCGGTGTTGAATCGATGCCTGCCTTCACCACCTCAGCCACATATCCCGATATATAGATGGACAGTGTGATCAGGCCGGAGATGAATGGATTCATCGGATAGCCGAGAATCGCCATGAAGCTGTTGAACAGGACGAACTGGATAATGAGCGGAACCGATCGGATTACGTCGATGTAGGCGCCCAGAATGTGATAGAGAACAAAATTCGGGACGGTGCGCGCCCAGCCGATCAGAAATCCCATCACAGTTCCAAAAAATCCGGATACGATGGTCAGAACGAAGGTGATGCCCGCGCCTTGCACCATCAGCCAGAAATCATTCATGGTGAAAGTGTAGATCACGACTCAACCTTGTCCTTGAAGTAGTATTTCGCGACCAGCTGTGCGAGTACAGTCGCGAGTTTCGCCACGACCAGATAGAGGCATGCCGCGACGAAGTAGAACTCAAACGGCCGAAACGTCTGGGATTGCAGGAAGGTCGTCATTCCTGTCAGTTCCTGCAGGCCGATCACCATTCCCAGCGAGGTGCCGAGCATCGCCCAGATGATCTGGTTGACGATGGGCAGAAAGACTGACTGCAGCACTTGCGGCAGAATCACAAACACATAGCACTGGAGCTGACTCAGTCCAAGACCCCGGGCGGCGAATTTCTGCGAAGCAGGGACTGAGTTGAAACCGCCGCGCAGAATCTCAGCGAGATAGCCGGCATTGTTGAATGAGATGGCGCTTAGAACTGCAGTGTAGCTCGACAGATGAATGCCAAACGCGCCGAGCCCGAAATATGCCATGTAGATCTGCAGGAGCGCCGGGGTGTTTCTCGCAAGCGCCACCCAGGAAACGGCCACGGCTCTCAGATATCGATTCTTCGAATCCTGAAGCACCGCCAGCACTGCGGCGATCGCGAGGCCGATGATGATTGAGAGGATTGTGATTTGGAGTGTCAGCAGACCTGCTTGTATCAGCTCAGGCCAGTGCTTCCAGACGACTCTCCAATGGAAGGTGTATTCGAACACGGGTGATGCCGCCCGAAGATTGAGTGACAGGGAAGCAGAACAGACCGCAGGAAATGCGGCCTGATTCTGCTTCCGATCGAATAAGTTATGCTTGCATCAATAGGCATGAACGCCGGGGTAGTCCATGTCAGGTGCGGGAAAGCCGAACCACTGTCTGTACAGCTCATCGGTCCTGCCGTTCTTCCACTGATGCCAGACAAACAGGTTGACCCAGTTCAGCAAACCTTGATCCTTGCGGCTGACCATCAGTCCGGTCCAGTCAGACGGCGCAGTCGGAACACCGCAGCAGATGCGGATCACACCTTCGCCCTGACCCTTGACATATTCTCCGAATATGGCATTGGCTTCGATGATTGCATCAACCTTGCCCTGGGACAGAGCCAGAAACTGCTCAGCGTTTGATCCATAAGCGATGTACTTGGTGTCATCACCCCATCTTTCGAGGTCCGCCAGCAGAGCGACTTCGGGCGTGGTGCCTCGGACTGTACCGATTGTCTTTCCGCGAATGTCTTCGTAGGAATTGATATCGGTATTGTCAGCGGCCACTGCGATGGCGACTTCCCAGATCTGATAGGGAATGGAAAATGCAACCGACTTGGCTCTCTCAAGCGTGTTCGTCGCAGATGCGATTCCAATGTCGACTCGGCCGGACAGAATTGCTGGAATTCGGTCTGGCGCGGGTGTCTCGACGATGTCTGCCTCAACGCCAAGCGCGGCGGCCATGTCATTGCAGAAATCCACATCGTATCCGATCGGATTGTTGTCATTGTCGCGCATTCCAACAGGCGGAACGTCGAGCATGATTCCGCAGCGCAGTGTGCCGGCCGCGAGAATGTCATCGAGCTTGTCCGCACTTGCGTTGAGCGGCAAGAGGAATACGCCGCACAGAAGGACTGATGTCCATTTAAAGATTCTCAGTGTTTTCATTGAATTCTCCTGATTTTTCGTGGTAAAACGAACTTTCTAATTTTTCATCAGAGCAAGTCTGATTGAATTTCCTGCCATTATGAAAGAAAAAATTGAAAATGAGCATTTTTTTCATCGCTTGACCTCAGCAGATGAACTGCCGCATTCATCGCCGGGGAGCGAAAAGCTGATTGTGTGAAGATTCCTGCTTTCAGTTGAAGCTGACAGCAGATCACGCTTCTTGTGGGTTTGAAACCGTATGGACTGCCAGGCACGCAGTTCTCAATAAGTTTCGATTCTGATTGGATGACTGTTCGGCTGGGTGCACTGCCGAAAATTTTTGAACGGCAAGCGAGCTTTTCATTTCATGTCACGGATCGCTTTCCGATTGAGATTGTTTATGTCATGGCGAAGGTTCAGAGTACTTGCCAGATCAGGCAGTGCGTGCGATTACAGTCTGGCAGGCATAAAACTCTTGCCGATAAAGAACTTCCGGCTGGATATCTTGCAGAATTACAAGCATGAAGCACCTAATTTCAAGGTTAAAGATGCTGCTTCGCAGCAGTCATTGACCTTGAAATCAAGCGGCTAATTCCGTTTTTGCCGCCTCGCGGGCTGACCATGAGACGACGCTGACCCCGAAACTGTGCATCGCATTCAGCAAGTCTTCTGCATTCGACTGTTCGGAGTCGTTCACGATTGCATAGACACGCGCCGCGGGACTGCGGACTTTCTTGATGTCAATTCGGGAAAACGCCATAGACTGCGCGGTTTCGAGAGTCAAACGATTGATCACACGAATCACTCGCTCGGGATAAAACTTCGATTTCGGAATGACAAAGTCAAAATGATGGTCGTACCCGCTCATTCCCGTAAAACTGAAGTTCGGGGTATAGCGAGCATGGAAACCGTCGAGCCAATTGATCACATCCTCAGAAAAAAGACACTCGACACTGGACGAGGTGAAACAATAAAGATCGTCTACTGCGAGCATGGCTTGGATTAGATTGTGCTTCTTCAGCGAAAAATTAGCTGGTGAAGCTTTGACTTCAAGTGCATTATTGTTCGTCTGTACTCCGAATCCATTCGCTGTCAATTTGAGCAAAGTCTGTCGATTTGATCTGTCGATCTTTCGCCCCGACATCTCCAGGTCGTCGAGCACATATCCGTCGTCTGTCAGCACAAATTCGCCGTTTATGCGCTTTACGTAAATTTGGAGGTAGTCATTGTGTCGGTCCAAGTACGGCGCGGTGATTTCAAGGTGGTCTTCAATCTCTTGAAAATCCGGCCTGTCTTGGAGCCAGCCGCTGTATTCATCAACCAATGCGTCAAAATTTCGGAGCATTGAAATTGCCACAGTTGGCTATTGAAGTCTTGCAATTTTGGAACGCGCGTGTCAAAAAAATCGACGCACGCTAGCGTATTCAATGCATCATGGGATTGAGGTCACTCCAAACAATTACGATGACTGATGTGCCAACTTGGATTGACACACCAGTCATTGTTCGGGCTTGATGTATCCAAAGATACCAGCTTCAAATTGCGAACTGACTCGGAGTCCAGTCACTCAGGTTGAAGCTGAGAAGACGACTACCATCCAAAATCAATTTCGGGACCGCCGCCGGCGGATACAGACTCCAGACCTGCTTCATCCAGCTGCACTTTTGGCGGCAATACCAAGTTCACGGTTGTCGCGCTGTCTTCGACCACGTTGAGGGTCATGTTTTCTGGAATATCAACATTCAGCTCAGAGCCGATTGTCGCGCGAGGATCGCTCAACAGCTGACTGCGAAAATCGTCGTCTTCCGATGCTTTGGTGAGGATTTGATTTCGAAATTCGTTCGTTGTGGTCATTTCACTTCTCCTGTGTCATGAATCGTTTGGGTGTTGCTAATCAAGCAGCAACTAACATCATTGTTAACTACGCTGTGGATTTTATTAGTTTTATTGATCAAATTTGCGGATTTTCGCATTGAGTCAAAATGCAATCAGAATAATTTTTCCAATCGAGATCGGCAATGACAGATACCAAAGAAGGTTTTTCATCCATTCAAGAGTTCAAAAAGAGAGAGAATTCACCATCCATTCTGAAAACAAAATGCTCCAGCAATGCGCGCATTCAATTCTGTCTCAAATCCATCGACCACTGCAGAAGAGGCGCTGTTGGAACGTTTCGGCCAAACGCCATCAGATTGATGTGTTATTTGCCTGTTCACCAGACATCTTCAGAAGAGCAAGGCATACATCCACTGTGCTAAAGAGTCAAATCAGACTCTTTCAGCTTGACCAAGAGAGTTTTCCAGTTAATAGATTTCCAAACTCCGCACCTTCACGTTAGCTTACAACTTGTCGATACACGGAAAATCAAGCTGAATTTGCTGGGGCGATTGGGATCTGTTCGTGAGATTTACGCAGCTGGACAGAAAATTTCAGTTGCAGAAGTGCGACAGATTAATCTGACTGCCGCGCCTGACGTGATTCAGTCGATACCAAATCCTTGACTATCGCTTGTGTATCAACTCTGATCGGCACACCAGTGAATAATGAACTTGATTTTTCAAGAAATTCAGCGTCATTCTGTGAACTGATATTGAATTGATGCCTGCCAATCCATTCAATCCCATCCAGCATAGGGATCGGGGTAGTTGACGGGAATGCCGCCGGCTACGCCCTCCAGCTCTTCTTCATTCAATTGAAGCCTCGGCGGCAACACCAGATTGACGGTGTTCTGACTGTCTTCATGCACTTTGACAATCAGTTCCTTTGGCATTTCAACTTTCAGCTCGGCACCGATTGCGGCAGTCGGGTCGCTCATGAGCTGCGCCCGAAAATTGTTGTCTTCGGAAGCTTTCTTGACAATTTTGTCCTGATATTCTTGAGCTGTACTCATCACACTTCTCCTGTGTCGTGAATTCCAGTATTTTGAGGAGATCGACTCGCAAACTATTCCCGCAGTCGCTCACCGATCATTGTTGAATTGGAATTTTACCGGGGCGGTAAAATATCAAACACTTCAAGCCACTTATAGCACATTCAGTATTCAAATTCACCGGAATGCCACTTTCCTTCGCGGCAGAAAAGGTGTCAAGCGCGGGATGAACAATATGCATCCGGCCGGCAGCGCTCTTGAGTCCGCTTGATTTACAGCAAACACTGCTGCAGGCGCCTTTTTCAAATGCTGTCGAAAATGTTAGGTCATACGCGGCCGCGTCCCCGACTCTTTACATGAGCAATCCAATGGAGCAGAGCATAAATCCATTCTGTCAATAAGTTACAATAGATTTGTCGCTTTGTTATAGATGCTTTCATCGCGACATATTTTCCGAACTCGGTAAACTAAGGCTAGAGCAGAAACAATATGAAGATCAATCGAATTTCAATCTATCAGGTCGACCTGCCCATGAAAGAGGGGTCGTACACCTGGTCGAACCAGTCATTCGCCGCGTTTGACAGCACTGTGGTGATTGTCGAGACGGACGCGGGTTTGGCTGGCGTCGGTGAGACCTGCCCGCTCGGCCCTTCGTACCTGCCTGCCTACGCTGAAGGCGCCCGCACTGGACTTGCCAAAATATCTTCCGGACTGATCGGTGAGAATCCACTGGACATCAATACCATCAACGGACAGATGGATGTGCTGCTCAAAGGGCATCCGTATGTGAAGTCTGCCATTGACATGGCGTGCTGGGACCTGCTGGGCAAAGCAACCGATCAGCCTGTCTATCGGCTGCTCGGCGGAAAACGCCAGGACCGCGTGAAACTGTTCAAAGTCATCAGCCGTCAGGAGCCTGACGCGATGGCCCGGAAACTGAAGGACTATCAGGCGCAAGGTTTCAATCAGTTCCAGATGAAAGTCGGCGCCAACGCGGATGATGATATTGAGCGAATCTTCAAGGTGTCAGCTGAATTGAAAGCAGGAAATGTTCTTAACGCAGATGCGAACACCGGCTGGCGGCAGCATGAGGCCATTCGAGTGGTGAGAGCCATTCGCGATGTTGGACTTTACTTGGAGCAGCCCTGTTTGAGCTATGAGGAATGCCTTGCAGTCCGTCGGCACTGCGATCATCCGATGATTCTGGACGAATGCATGGACAGTGTTGAGCTTCTGATCCGCGGGTGGCAGGACAGCGCAATGGATGTCATCAACCTCAAGATCAATCGCGTGGGCGGTCTGACGAAAGCATGCCTGTTTCGCGACTTGTGCATCAGCTTGGGAATCATCATGACGGTTGAGGATTCATGGGGCGGTGAGATCGCGACTGCGGCGATTGCCCATCTGGCGCATTCTTTGCCCCGCGAGTTTCATTTCCAGTCATCTGCATTCCATGAGTACACCCATCTGGAAATCGCGAAAGGCGGTCCGGAAATTGCCGATGGCTGGATGAAAGCATCGGACAGGCCGGGACTGGGTGTGGAGCCGATCATGGAAGTGTTGGGAGAGCCTGTTTTCCAGATTGATTGAGTCCGAATGCGACGGCGGTCAGGCTGTCGACTGCAGATCAGCAAGTCACTGCGGCTGTATAGAATTGATTTTGAATGCTCTCAATTCCTGAAAGTTTGAGCTGGACGGGCAGACTTCGCTGACATCCTGCTGATAGCTTGTGCCGGTCCGAAGCGGCGGCTGCCTGTGAATGGCCGGTCTGCACTTTGACCGCGGCTCGCAGCATGCGATTCTCGAGATACGGCTGCTCACCTTCGATGCGGCGGCGCTATAGAGATCGGATAATTCCAATAGTTACAACAAAATAAACCAGTCCGGAAAACCCGAAATTTACGAACGAACCAAGCCAAACTTCTATAATTTGAGATGGCAGAATCGGTATTTTTCGAGCGAACCTAAAGGAATCCATTCATGGCGCTTCATTTTGAAAGGCAGGAGTATCAAAGCCGTCGACAGCAGCTGATTGAGCGGTTGAAACAGAAGAATCTGGACGGCATTCTGATCTTCCGGCAGGAGAGCATGTACTACCTGACCGGCTACGATACATTCGGTTACTGTTTCTTTCAGTGCCTGTATCTGGACTGCAGCGGCGACTATGCCTTGCTGACCCGGGCGCCTGACCGACTGCAGGCGCAGATCACATCCACCATTGAAGACATACGGGTGTGGGTTGATCAGGCCGGCTGCAATCCCGCGCAGGACCTGGTTCAGATGCTGGACGATTTCAGCTGTCAAGGAAAGCACTTAGGTGTGGAGCTGCACGCGTACGGACTGACCGCGCAGCTGTGGAGCAAGATTTCCCCCTCTCTTTCCGGCTACTGCGAGCTCGAGGATGTTTCTGATCTGGTTGATCAGCTTCGGGTGACAAAATCACCATCCGAAATCCAGTATGTTGAGCGGGCCGCCGAACTGGCCGACGATGCCCTTGACGAAGCCATCCGACTGACTGTGCCGGGAGTGTTCGACGGGGAGATTCTGGCGGCCATGCACAGCGCGATATACCGCGGCGGCGGTGATGATCCAGCCAACGAATTCATTCTGGGCTCTGGAGAGAACGCGCTGCTCTGCCGATATCACACCGGCAGGCGGCACCTGTCTGATCAGGATCAGCTGACACTGGAGTACGCGGGAGTCTATCGTCACTATCATGCCGCCATGATGAGAACGATTGTCATCGGCGAGCCGAACGATCAGCAGTTTGCAATGCACAGAGCCTGTGTCGAAGGCATGCAGGCTTGCCAGACTGTGCTCAAGCCGGGTGCGACAGCAGGGCAGGTTTTCGATGCTCATGCTGATGTCATGGATGCGCATGGGTTCAAGAATATGCGGATGAATGCCTGTGGATACAGCCTGGGCACAACATTTGCCCCCACTTGGATGGACTGGCCTATGTTCTATACCGGGAATCCGGTGATTATTGAGCCAAACATGGTATATTTTTTGCACATGATTCTGTTTGACGCAGACAATTCGCAGGCAATGACACTGGGTGAGACTGTCCGCGTTGCTGAAGACGGATGCCAGAAGCTCAGCCGGCACGGGTTGGATCTGATTGTGGCATAGCTGGCAACACAGAATTCGCAGTTTTCACATGCTGATTTTCACCTTAATTCCAACGTTTCTCAACTGGTGAGAATTTCAGATCAATGGTAGAAAAGCGCAGGATGGGCGGACGCGCGGCTCGCAAGGCGCTGCGCGCGGCGCCGCTGGCAGAAGAGGACAAGGCAGTCCGCCCGGGAATGGTGGGCGGCCGTTATCAGCCGTTCTCTGAATCAGACATGCATCGCGTCAATGAAGCCGTGATGGATGTGCTTGAAAACATCGGATTGTCCCAGGCGATTCCCTCCTGCATAGAGCTCATCACCAAAGCAGGCGGCACCTATACAAGTGAGGATCGATTGACGTTTCCGCGGTCTTTGGTTGAAGACACCATCGCTGACGCATGCCGAGACTATGTCCTGTGCGGCCGGGACCCCAAGCATGATCTTGAGCTGTCGGGCTCGAAGGTGTATTTCGGAACCGCAGGCGCGGCGGTTCACGTCGTTGACATTGAGACCCGGGAGTACCGGGAATCAACCTTGGCTGATCTTTACGACATCGCCCGGATTGTCGACAAGATGGATCACATCCATTTCTTCCAGCGTCCGATCGTCTGCCGGGACCTGGAAATTCCCTTGGAACTGGATGTCAACACAACCTACGCCTGCATCTCAGCCACCTCCAAGCACATCGGCTCAAGCTGGGTGCTGCCTGAACATTTTGACATGACAATGGAAATGCTGCATACGGTGGCTGGCAGCGAGAAGAAATGGCGCGAGCGGCCTTTTGTCAGCTGCTCGTCCTGCTTTGTCGTTCCGCCGCTTCGCTTTGCTGAGGATGCCTGTGATGTGCTGGAGCGGTCAGTCCATGCGGGCATGCCGATTCTGCTGCTGGCCGCAGGACAGGCCGGCGCGACCAGTCCGGCATCCCTCGCAGGTTCGGTTGTCCAGGAGGTCGCGGAGACGCTGGCCGGGCTGGTGTATGTGAATTTGATCAAGAAACGCCATCCCGCCATTCTGGGAATCTGGCCGTTTGTCTCCGATCTTCGCACCGGCGCGATGAGCGGGGGAAGCGGCGAGCAGGCGGTCTTGATGGCCGCTTGCGGACAGATGGGACGCTACTACGATCTGCCGACGGGCATTGCAGCTGGAATGGCTGATTCTAAACTGCCGGATGCCCAGTCGGGTTTTGAGAAGGGCTACACCACATCGCTCGCGGGTCACAGCGGCGCCAACTTGGTTTACGAATCAGCCGGCATGCAGGCCAGTCTGCTGGGTGTCAGCATTGAAGGCTTTGTTGTTGACAACGACATGCTCGGCGCTGTCAATCGCTCGGTCCGCGGCATTGAAATCAATGACGAATCGCTGTCGATCGAGGTGATGCGAGATGTCTGTGTCCATGGACCCAAGCACTTTCTGGGACATGATCAGACGATGAACCTGATGCAGAAAGATTATGTCTATCCCGATGTGGGCGATCGTACAAGTCCCAAAGAGTGGGCTGAGCTGGGCTCGACCGATGTGATTCAGAAGTCCAGAGCGGTGGTCGATGACATTCTGTCCAGCCATTATCCGCGTTACGTCGATGATGCAACCGATCAGCTGCTTCGGGAGAGATTTCCGATTCGGTTGCCGCGGGAGTACATGAGCCCCGCCATCTGACTTTATTCCGTACTGACAACTTTACCAAGCAGGCCAAATTGCATGAATCAGGAAGTCGTAATCACCTGTGCTGTTACCGGCGCAGCCGAAACCCAGCACAAGCACCCGAATCTACCCATCACACCGAAGCAGATTGCAGACGCCTGCGTCGAGGCGGCGAATGCAGGCGCCGCGGTCACACACATCCATGTCCGCGATCCGGAAACCGGAGCAGGTTGCCGGGATCATCAGCTGTTTGCTGAAGTGGCGGACCGCGTGCGTGCGTCCGGTGTTGATGTTGTATTGAATCTGACAACTGGTATGGGCGGCGATTATGTTGTCGGTGACGAGGTGCCGACTGACCCAGGCCCGGGAACGGATTTTGTGCTGCCCGGCGAGCGGGTGTCGCATGTCGACAGCATCATGCCGGAAATCTGCTCGCTGGACTGCGGCACAATGAATTTCGGCGAGGGCAATCTGCTGATGATCAACACCCCGGATCATCTGCGCGTCGCGGCGAAGCACATTCAGAACCTGGGTGTCAAACCGGAACTGGAGGTTTTCGATACCGGTCATGTGTGGATGGCGAACCAGCTTCTGAAAGAAGGGCTGATCGATGCCCCGCCGCTTTATCAGATCTGTCTGGGGATACCTTACGGTGCGCCGGCGACTACGGCCGCGATGAAAGCGATGTGTGAGATGCTGCCCGAAGGCGCCAACTGGACCGCATTCGGAATCAGCCGTCACCAGATGCCGATGGTGGCGCAGGCGGTGCTGCTGGGCGGACACGTGCGCGTCGGCCTGGAAGACAACCTGTATCTTGAACGGGGCAAGTTCGCCAGCAACGGACAGTTGGTTGAGAAGGCGGTCAAAATTGTGGAAATGCTGGGGGCGAAAGTAGTCGGGCCGGATGCCGCCAGGGAAAAATTCAAGCTGACCAAACACAGATAAACGCTTGCAATCAATCGAGCGGCTGATGCTGTAAACAGTTATTCTGGCTTTCGCGCACAGGCAAAAACTCATCTTTCGCAAATATCAATGTTCAGCGTAAACATCAGACAGGCTGAGTGTGCAATTGATGTCGAGTATGGCTCCACCATTTTAGAGACTGCGCTGCAGGCAGGCATTGAGTATCCGCACGGCTGCCGCGCCGGAAACTGCGGCGGCTGCAAATCCAGGCTCCATGCGGGTGAAGTTGAGCTGTCTCCCTATTCGGAGTTTGCCTTGTCGAAAGCTGAATATGCAGATGGGCTGATCCTGGCCTGCCGGGCGGTTCCGTGGTCTGACTGTGATGTCTCCTGGTGTGAGCTTGACGATGTGGCTGTGCACCCGATTCTGGATCTCAGCTGCCGCGTGCAGGAGATTGCCAGACTGACCCATGACATCATCAGCCTGCAATTGAAAATCATCGGCAATGACACTTTCGATTTCAGCCCCGGTCAGTATGTCTATGTGAGGTTTCACGGGTATGAGAAGCGCGAGTATTCGATTGCGAGTTTCGAAGACAACACGCTTGAATTCTATGTTCGACATATACCGGATGGGTTCGTCACCCCCTTCATCTGGGCATACCTGATGATCGGGGAGACTGTTCGGGTCAGCGGTCCGCATGGCAACATGTTCTTTCGCGAGCAGCATGAAGGGCCGGTGATTGCGATCGCCGGAGGCTCAGGTCTGTCGGCCATTCAGCCGATCGTCATCGAGTCCATTCGATGCCATCCTCAGCGCTCACTTCGTCTGTATCATGGTGTGCGCGATGAGCAGGACATCTTCCGCGCCGAAATCTTCGAAGACCTGTCCAAGCGGCATCCAGAATTCGAGTACTATCCGGTGCTCTCGGAACCCTATGGTGAAACGACGCTCAAAACGGGCATGCTGTTTGAGGTGCTGGATGAGGAATTGCAGCAGTGCACAACTGGCAAAGCCTATCTGGCGGGGCCGCCGCCCATGGTCCGAAGCTGCAGCGAGGTGTTGGAACGCAAGGGGTTTGACCCGATGAACATTCATGCTGACCCATTCTTCACTGTTGCGGACATGCTGGCTCAGTCATGACTGGTGGGGTGCGCACACTCGAAGGCCGCGTTGCGCTGGTAACGGGCGGCGCGCGCGGAATAGGACGGGCGATTGCAGAACATCTGATTGAACAAGGCGCTCGGGTCGCCATTGTTGACAATGGCGGGGATATTCAGGGCAGAAACCCAGATGCGGCGGTTGTTGAGGAAGCGGCGCGTCAGCTGGGGGACAAGGCAATCGGCTGTTTCGCAGATATCGGAAGCGCTGAATCTGCCGCCGAAGCCGTAGCCGCGCCGTTCGAGCGGTGGGGCAGATTGGATATTGTTGTCAACAACGCCGCGATACTGCGGGATCACTTCATATTCAAGGCGAAGTCTGAAGATTTCGATGAGGTCGTTCGAGTCAATCTGGCTGGGTACTACTACGTGCTTGCCGCTGCCGCGCCCATATTTCGGGAACAGGCCAAGTCGATGCAGGCTGAAACACCTTACACTTGGGGAAGGGTGGTGAACATCGTGTCGACCGCGGGATTCTATGGCAACTATGGACAGTCAGCTTACGCCAGCGCCAAGAATGGAATTATCGGTCTGACTCGAGTTGCTGCGCTGGACCTTGCCCGCTCGAAAGTTTCAGTCAACGCAATCGCGCCGTTTGCCCGATCAAGAGTGACTGAGATGATCGTGCCTGCCAACGAAGCGCAAGCCCAGTACAAGGAGCGCGCGCTGCGCGTTGAACCAAAGCATGTCGCATCTGTGGTGAGCTGGCTGTGTTCAGATCGAGGGCAGGCGGTTACCGGACAGTTGTTTGGCGTTCGAGGAAGAGAGGTCTTTTTGTTCTCTCAGCCGCGTCCTGTGAAACAGTTCGTGATGGAATCGGACGCGGATGCTGAGAGTCTGGCGAATCAGGCGCAAGAGCACTTTGCAGACGCCTATACTGATCTGATCACCGATCTTGAATCGTTCAACAGCGAACCATTGGTGTAGCAGAGAGGATGTATTGATGAGTATTGAGCCCGGCAGCGAAGTTCAGACCTGCGAGGAATTTCTGGCTGGACCCGAGGAGTTTCGAATTGCCGTTGAAAAGATTGTCATCAGCCACGCAGTCAACGAATACTACGGCGCACAGGTTTTCGATGAGCCGGCGGTTGCGCTGGCGCCAACCCCTTATGCGAAATGGCTGACCTGCAGAGTCGCCATGGAGGAGTACGGGCATCACGTGCGATTCAGCGAACTGGGGCTGGAGATGCAGATTGCTCCAGAGCGAATGACCGCCCATCACAAGCGGCCGCTGTCGATTTTCGAGTTCGATCTCAGTTCCTGGACCGAATTCTGTGTGATCAAGATTCTTGCGGACATGGCTGAGGTCATACAGGTTGAGGATCTGATTCGATGTGCGTTCATTCCCTTGCGAAAGCTGGCCAGAATGACGATGCCGGAAGAGAAATTTCATGTGCAGTTCGGACTTGACTTCACCGAGGAGATTCTTGAGACTGAGTCAGGCGCAGCGGAAGTTCAGGAGGTCGTGAATCGATACTACCCGATGATGCGCAAGTTCTTCGGCCGCCCCGATTCAGAGAATAATCGGATCTATCGGAAGTGGGGCATCAAGCAACGCACCAACGAAGCGATGGCGGAGGACTATGCGAACCGGATCGAGCAGATTATCGCAGGCAGATTCGGACTGAGACTGCCAGAGTCTCCAGCGGTTTCCTGACTGGAGAGCAAGATGTCAGAACTTGTGCCAGATACGCCGGAGCTGCGGGAGTTTTACCAGAGGCTTCCGGAATACAGCCTTGCACCCTTGTGGCAGGTGCTGAGCAGTCTGATCACACCGGTGCCGGTCACGCGCTGTCAGCCGGCGCACTGGAGTTACGACGAGGTGCGTCCGCTGATCATGGAATCCGGCACTTTGATCACAGCCAAGCAGGCTGAAAGAAGGGTGCTGATTCTGGAAAATCCGGGCATGCCGGGTGAGTCGAAAATCACTGAAGCGCTGTATGCCGGACTGCAGCTGATCCTGCCGGGTGAGGTGGCGCCAGCGCACCGGCACACCCAGTCGGCGCTTCGATTCATCGTTGAGGGAAGCGGCGCCTATACCGCAGTGGACGGTGAGAAGACCATCATGGAAGAAGGTGATTTCGTCATCACTCCGTCATGGGCCTGGCACGACCATGGCAATGAGAGCGGCGAAGCGATGGTATGGCTCGATGGATTGGACATACCGCTGGTTGGCATGCTGGACGCTTCTTTCTTTGAAAAGTATCCAGATGATGAATTTCCACAGTCTCGACCGGTTGGCGATGCACTGGCTCGCTATGGCTCCGGGCTGCTGCCGGTGGGCTATGAGAACAGGACTCCGACCTCACCGGTATTCAACTACCCGTTCGCCAAGACACGCGAAGCTCTGGAAAGGATGAAACAGGCAGATGAGTGGGATGCCTGCCATGGTTTGAAATCAAGGTACGTCAATCCCGTAACCGGAGATTATGCGATGCCCACAATGGCCACCCACATGCAGCTGCTGCCGAAAGGCTTTGAGACTCAAGTCTATCGGTCTACGGATGCGACAGTTTTTTCAGTTGCTGAGGGCGGCGGAGTCACAAAGGTTGAAGACACAACGATCAGCTGGCAGCGACGGGATACATTTGTGGTTCCTAGCTGGGTGGCAGTTCGACACTATCCCGCAGAAGATTCGTATCTGTTCAGTTTCTCCAATCGCCCGGTTCAGGAAAAGCTGGGGCTTTGGCGGGAAAAGCGCGGTGAGGATTCTTAGCTGAAATTCAGATGAAGGTCGCATCCGCAATTTTCGAGAGGGAAAGGATTTCCGATTCTGATCAGATTATCAAGATTTGGAGCTCGCGCAAAGAGGCGCAGCCAGAACCAAACCGGCCACACTCAAGATCAAAGAATTCTATGGACGGTATTGATCGAGAGGACGCTTTCAATTATGCGCTGGCTGAGGCGCTTCGACAGATATCTGTCGGGTGGGATGAAAACTCCGTGCTTGCTCAGCCGATTGGCATATTCGAAGGGAATCTATCTCCCGATGTCATCATTCTGGACCGGACAATGCCGCCTCTGGTCATTGAAAGTGAGTACAGCGCCAATCCGGATGCTGATGCAATTTCAAGAATTGGTTTGCAGGAATTGCGGACCATGCAGAAAATCTTCACTGTCATCGCAATTTCCATTCCAGACAGTTTTCGCCGATTCAATGTCGCTCAAGCTACTGAAGCCTTGATTGATGGCAGCGCTTTTGGCTATGCGATCTGGCAGAGCCAGTACACCAACAGCAATGAAGAAGCAGAAGAATTGCGGCGTTTTCCGAGCGACCCGACAATACCAAAAAACTTCATTGAAGGCAACCTTTATGATCTGGCCAATTTGATTCCCGTAGCATCACTGCCGATTTCCAGAGTCGATGCAATCGCAACTGAAGTTGCGCAATATGTTGACGCCGGTGCGCGGTTGATGGAAGAATCCTTCACTGAGTCTGAAAAATTGGAGATAGCAAATTTAGCCTATCAGCGCACCAGCATGAAAGGGCTGCGCACCGCAATGGTTCTTTGGTTGAATGCCTTGCTGATTCAGCATAGGTTGTCCGGTTTCATTGATGACATCGAAAATGTTCGATTTGTCAATCCAGGCGAGCAGAAGCTGTCGAGCCAGTTCAGAGTCTGGCAGAAAATATTGGACATGAATTGGCAGGCAATTTTCGGCCCGGCGGTTCAAATGCTGGAAGTCGCTGGCAACCGTTCGCCCAATGAAACGCGCCAGGCTATCGTTTACCTTTTGAAATCGGCGGAGTTGATCGAACAATCTCGTTTAGGCGTTCATATCAGTGTTGGCGGGGAGCTTTTTCCTAAAGTTTCAGAGGACCGGAAATCTGCAGCTGCCTACTACACCCTTCCTGCAACTGCAGAGATGCTTGCTGCCTTGACAATACGTCAACAGGACAGAAAGGACTGGAACAATGACAGACTGTTCCGCAATCTGAAAGTTGCGGATTTGGCCTGCGGCACTGGAACGTTGCTGCGCGCTGGATATAAACGCATCCGGACATTTCATGAGCAGTCCGGAGGCACAAGACAAAGCCTTTCTCAGCTGCATCAGGACGCGATTGAAAGCGGGCTCGTGGGAATCGACATCAGTCCCATCGCTGCGCACTTCACGTCATCATCTTTGGCTGCGATGTCCGAGGGTGAATCTTATTCAACCACCCAGATTGGCTGGGTTGATGTGACAGATGGCAAAACAGGATCACTTGAATTCTTGGTTCTGCCGGAAATCAGAGATTTGCTTGGTTCCTATATCGGACAATCACGGGGTGATGGGGAGGAGCCAGCTGGTGACGGAGAATTGAGCACTGTTTCTGTGATTGACAATTCTATTGACTATTTTCTGATGAATCCACCCTATTCGCGGACAACAGGCAAGCACGCTGCGTTTGACATAGCCGGACTGTCTGAATCCGAACGCAAGCTTTGTCAGGCAAGCTGGGGAAATCAGATCAGCGGCCGGCCCGCGGACAAGCGGGCGGGAATGGCGGCCAGCTTTCTGGTACTCGCGCACGACAAGGTGAAAATCGGCGGTCGAATAGGATTTGTCCTTCCAATGAGCATGGCATTTCAAACCACGTGGACGGAAACCAGAAGAATGATTGAGCAGGATTTCGAGGACATCGTTATTGTCTGCACATCTTCCGCTTTGAATGCTTCATTTTCCGCGGATACTGGGATGCAGGAGATTCTGCTGATCGCAAAACGGCGCGAAGCTCGGCGCACAGGCAGTGCAAGAATCACGTGTGTCACTTTGACAAGTGATATTTTGCGACTGGGAGAGGCGGGCGAGGTGGCAAAATCAATCGCCAGTTCTATCGAAAAGGGAAATGATCGCGGATATTTGAGAGTCGGCAACCAGGAGATTGGCACGCTTTCCAACTTTGTTGCTATGAACGGGCAGCCTTGGACAAATGTCGGCGCTGTGCATCACGACTTGCTGGATGTGGTGAGGAGACTCAGTGAAGATGGTGTACTATACGAATTCAATGTGCAGAGAAACTGGCAGCTGCCTTGTGGAATGACAGAAGTTGGCGATCTTTTTGATGTCGGGCATTCGAGCGATGTCATCGGCAGCCTGGTCGAAAGCAACAGCCCGAGGGGAACATTCACATTTCACCGAATCACTGATCACGCCGATTCGATCGGAACCGACAGGTCGCTTTGGGAGACAAACAACTCTCAAAGGCAATTGGTCATCGCTCCGACACATAAAGGAGTTGAAGCGGATTCCAGCAGGTTGGAAAATGTCAGAAGTCGGGCCGGCCGGTGCTTTTACAAGCAGGAGGTCAGATGGAACAGTCAGTATCTGGTTGGTTCGATGACCGCCGACAATGCATTGGGAGGCAGGGCATGGACTGCTCTCGTGCATCCTGACGATAGAATTCTGAAGATCACGGTGATGTGGTTGAACTCGATATTCGGGATGCTTCTGCACTGGTCTGTTGGTGGAAGAACTCAGGTTGGGAGATCAAATTTGAAGCCTACCGGAATCAAAGAGGTGCCGATACCGAACTTTGCAGAACTCAACTCAGACAAGCTGGATTACGCGTCGAATATGTTTGAGATTCATCGCGATATGGAGCTGCAGCGACTTTATCAAGCTGACAAGGATGAGGTCAGAAAGTCAATTGATCGAACCGTTTGCACAGTTTTGGACCTGAAAGTTGAGGATGAGTTTTTAGAACGCTTGAGGTCCATCTGGTGTGCTGAACCGTCAGTGATCGGTTAGATGCTGTCTAATCTGCTCTCTATTTTCCAAACCCTTTCTGAAGACACCCAATTAATTTGCAGCAGGAGCGATGGCATTGTCAGCTTTCAACCGAAGCTCGGTATTGTCAAGGCTTGAGGCGGTAAACTGGTACAGCCGAGTTGGAGAAGAGCAGCAAGAGAATGATGCGCTGAGCGTTGACAGTTATCTTGCGGCTGTCGGAAGAGCAGGTTGCAAGGTCCGCTATATTCAAGACTTGAATGCTGTGAAAGACTTCACCAATGTCAAGTTCGATCCAGACTGGTTCAGCAAGGAAGATGAATGGCGCGCTGACTTGCTCCAGTCGATCGGAAATGAAAATGTGGAAGAATTTCACCGATCTCTGCGATCAGTCATCGACCCGATGTCCGCACGCGTCATGCAGGCGGCTGAAGATCGTTTGGCCACAGGCAATCTGCAGCTGCTGAAAGTGGCGGCAGGCGCTGCGATTGAGGTATGCTATCAGTTCGCGCTTGAATCAGCGGCGAGTTCTGAATCAAATGGGATTTTCAGCTGCAGGCTGAATGTGTTTGAGCAGGGCCGCTGGCCGCTGACCGGTTCAGACAACTGTTTCATCGTGTACTGAGCAATTTGCCAAATTTGGCCGGACAACTGAATTTTGGATTCTTTCGATAGCAATCGGAAAAGTCTCCACAACCTGACAACCACTCCAACATTGAAGAGAAAATGACAGCACAGCCCGGAATACTGACACCGCCATCTCTCTACCACTTTCACGTCGAATATTCATTCGACGATTTCGATCATCTTGATCAATTGAAGCACGCAATTCGCTCCGAGCAGGAATCTGCCGCGCTTCGCACCCGGCAGGTTCTGTTTGGATTCAGCGGGAAATTGTGGAATGCGATTTCATCAGACCAGGTTCCGCCAGATTACCAATCCTTTGAGGAAATCCGCGGAATCAGCCACACTGCTCCCGCAACGCAAGGGGATTTATGGATTTGGGTTCATGGAGACTCACATCCGATGAATTTGGATACCGCTCTGAGTCTGAATCGCACATTGAGGGAGATTGGCGCGCACCGAAACCTTGAAGTCTTGGGATTTGTGCGTCACGAGAATCGAGATTTCACTGGATTCATTGATGGCACAGAAAACCCGCAAGGCGAAGCCGCCAAGGAAGCTGCGCTGATTGTCGATGGTGATGGCAGCAGTTTCGCGTTGACGCAGAAGTGGATTCACGATCTGCCCAAGTTCAATTCACTGGAAGTCAGTCAGCAGGAAGGGGTGATCGGCCGCACCAAGCAGGACAGTGTGGAACTGCAGGGCGATGCGATGCCCGACGACTCTCACGTCAGTCGAACAGATGCGATTGTTGCGGGCGTCAAGCAGAAAATACTGAGACGCAGTGTGCCGCACGGGGATTTCGAGAATCGCGGCTTGCATTTTGTCGCCTTCGCGTGCGATATAGGCCGCATTCAGGTGCAGCTTGAGCGGATGTTCGGTGCGAGTGATGACGGACTTCGGGATCAACTGACTGAGTACTCAAGCCCGGTATCTGGAAGCTACTGGTATGTTCCAACCATTGAGAAGCTCCACAGTTTGAACTGATGAGCCACCTCATGTGACTCAAGCTCAAGCGCATTTTCAATTCGACCGGTGAGAACCTACAAATGAACATCACCGCTCAGCTGTTCGGGTCCGATCGATTGACGCAAATTGGAGATGCTGTCGCGCTCAGGTGGGATTCTGGTTCTTGCACTTTCCAGCAGCTGGCTGACAACATTCAGTCCGCCAGTTCTGAGTTGAGGTCTCGAGGTGTCGGACTTGGCCAGCGGGTCGTTTTCCAGTGCGCCGACTCAGCCGATTTTGTCGCCTGGTATTTCGGCGCGCTGAACATCGGGGCGGTTGCTGTTGCTGTATCGACACGACTTGACGCGGGTGAGTTGAATTTCGTCGTTCAAGACAGTGAAGCCCAGGCAATTGTTTTCGATTCAACCACCGTCCCAAAAGTTCAAGCGATTGGTGGTGATGGCTCACAGGTGCTGAAAATCAATTTGGACGGCGTGCCGCTCAAGCCTCAGTCATCTGCGCAGCTTGAAACGGTGGCGAGAGGCGAGGAAGATGAAGCGTTCTGGGTGTATTCGTCCGGCTCAACCAGTCGGCCGAAAGGCATTGTGCATACCCACCGACGGGTTTGCGGCTGCTGTCATTTTCACCTGAACACTTTGCAGCTGACAGTCGGAGACTTGATATTCTGCTCATCGAAGCTCTCATTCGCCTACGCGCTCGCAAATGGACTGCTGGCGCCGCTTCAGATCGGTGCCACAATCTACCTTCACTCGGCTTGGATTACGCTTGATGCCTTTCGTTCGATCATTGAGAGGGAACGGCCAAAAGTTGTGTTTGCTGTGCCAAGCGTTTATCGGGGATTGCTGAGTCGGGAGCGAATCTGTGATGCTGATCTGCTTGCCATTCCAGAGTTCTATGTTTCCGCCGGTGAGCACCTGCCTTCAGATCTGTTTGCCCGCTGGCAGTCGCTTTGCAACCGCACCATCATCAATGCGTACGGGTGCTCTGAGACTGTCTTTCTGGCATTCGCAGGTGATGCTCGGACAACTCCGCCCGATTCGGTGGGACGCTCGCTGCCCGGCGTCGAATTCAATCTGATGAACTCATCGAATTCAGCAGCTGTCGCTCAAGGGGAAGAGGGAATTCTGCACCTGATGCATCCTTTCACCTTTTCGCGGTACGCCAACCGTCCAGCAGATACAATGGCAAGACTCAGCAATGGCAGATTCAATACTGGAGACATGTTCCGCCAGGATGAGAAAGGAAACTGGCATCATCTGGGGCGCGAGGATGATTTGATCAAAGTGGCGAGTCAGTGGGTTTACCTGCGCGAGATTGAGAGATTCGCCCGAGACCTGCCGATCGCGCTGGATGTTGCCGTGGTGAGTGCGAAGGACGATTCAGGCTCAGCTCGGCCCGCATTGTTTTTTGTGCCGGAAAGTGAAATGTCGGACGATGAAGCAGTTGGAAGCATGCGCGGGCATCTGGAGAAGGAACTGCCGATGTTCAAGCGGCCAAGCTGGATCAGAGCAATTGGGGATTTGCCGCGGACAGCCAATGGAAAACTCAGCCGATCAGAGCTTCAGCAGATAGTGGAAGGACAACGCCGTGATCAGTGGTAATTTGTGGTTCCGTGTGGAGTGGGGCGATTGCGACCCGGCCGGTATTGTGTTCTATCCCAACTTCTACCGCTGGTTCGACGCCAGCTGCCACGCAATGATGAGAAATCACGATTTTGGTCAGGCTGAGATGATTGCCCGGCACGGCATTGTCGGGTTTCCGCTGATTGAAGCCCATGCAGAGTTCATTCTGCCCGTGCAATGGGAGGATTTTGTTTCGGTGCGCAGCCAGATTATTGATCATTCCAGCAGGACATTCACTGTCCAGCATAGGGTCTACAAAATTGATGACAATGACGACGACTTTCTTTGTGTAGACGGTCATGAAGTGAGGTTTTGGGGCTACATGGACAGAAAAATGGATGAATTGAGAGCCCGAATATTGCCAGATGAATTCATTGCGGCTCTGATTGAATCATCTGTGTAGCAACATTGTCAGAAGGCACTTCCAAAATCAGAAGATTATGAAACTCTACGGATATTTTCGAAGCTCCGCAGCCTACCGAGTCAGAATCGCCTTGAATTTGAAGGGCCTGGACTGCGAGAACGAATTCATTCACCTGCGGAACAACGATCAGCAAAGTGAGAAGTTCCGCGCCCTCAATCCACAAGGATTGGTTCCAGTGCTGGTCGATGAAGGCAACGCGATTTCGCAATCTTTGGCGATTCTGGAGTATCTGGACGAGAAGTATCCGGACCCCGCATTTTTACCCACACCCGCGTCGAGCCGCGCCTATGTCCGATCGATCGCGCTGGCAATCGCCTGCGACATACACCCGCTGAACAATCTGAGGATACTGCGATACCTTGAATATAATCTTGAATGCGACAAGAGTCAGGTGAGCGAGTGGTACAGACACTGGATTGATACGGAATTTCGGGCGCTTGAGGCGAAACTTGCTGCGGCAGATCGGCATGGACGGTTCTGTTTCCGAAATGAGCCATCCATGGCTGACATCTGCCTGGTGCCGCAAGTCAGCAATGCCCGTCGGTTCAATTGTGATCTGAACGACTTTCCGATTCTGATGGAAATCGACAGCAACTGCAGAAAGCTGGCTGCGTTTCAGAAGGCCGCTCCGGAAAATCAGCCAGACGCTGAGTAACAGTAAACAAATTTAGGAGAGATAGTATGGGATGGCAACGCAAGGTTTTGAGAGTCAATCTTACTGACGGCAACGTGCAGACTGAACCGCTCAACATGGAGTGGGCTCAGCAGTACCTGGGGGAGCGCGGTCTTGGCACCAAGTATCTCTACGAGAATATGGATCCCACTGTTGATGCGCTTGACCCCGCGAACGTGCTGATTTTCGCAACCGGACCCCTGACCGGAACCATGGCGTCAACATCCGGGCGATATGCGGTGATCACCAAGGGTGCGCTGACCGATGCGATCGCGTGCTCGAATTCCGGCGGCAAATTCGGCGCCGAATTGAAGTTCGCCGGCTACGATCTGCTGATTCTGGAAGGGCGGGCCCCGGAGCCGTCGTATCTCAAGATTTATGATGACAGCGTAGAGATCATCTCCGCGGAGCCGATCTGGGGCAAGACGGTCTGGGAGACCGAGGATTACCTCAAGTCGCATCATCAGGACCCGCTGATGAAAGTGGCGTCCATCGGTGTTGCCGGTGAGAATTGCGTGCGCTACGCCTGTGTGGTCAACGACCTGCACCGCGCGGCCGGCCGCTCCGGTGTCGGCGCGGTGATGGGTTCCAAGAATCTCAAGGCCATCGCAGTGCGCGGCACTGTCGGTGTGCAGGTTGACGATCCCAAGAAATTCATGCAGGTTGTCAAGGAGACCCACGCAAAGCTGACAGTCAGCGACGATGTCAAGGAGCTGGCAGATTATGGCACCAATGCCATGATCGACATGATGCAGGAGTTCGGCGGACTGCCGACCAGAAACTTCAAGGAAGTGCAGTTCGAGGGTGTGGACAACATCAATCCCTCGGCCATGACCCGAGTTACCGAGAGCGGCCATAAGAATCTGCTGACGAACAAAGCCTGTTTCGGCTGCACGATTGCCTGTGGACGCATCTCTCATATCGACAAGGATCACTTCACCATCAAGAATCGTCCGGAGTACTGGCACGCGAGCGGCGGCCTGGAATATGAGACCGCGTTTGCTTTCGGACCGGACTGCGGAATCGATGACATCGATGCGCTGACATTCGCTGGATTCCTGATGAATGAGCATGGCATGGACCCGATCTCATTCGGCGGCACCCTGGCCGCGGCAATGGAACTCTACGAAATGGGGGTGATCACCGATGAGGATACCGATGGTGTCGCACTGAACTTCGGCAATCCCGAGGCCCTGACCGTCATGGCGGAAAAGACCGGCCGGTTCGAGGGATTTGGACAGGTGCTCGGGCTTGGGTCCAAGCGCATGTGTGAGAAGTACGGACACCCGGAACTCTCCATGACCGTGAAGGGTCAGGAATTTGCGGGGTATGATTCCCGCGCGCTGCAGGGAATGGGACTGGGTTATGCGACCAGCAGCCGCGGCGCCTGCCACATGAAGCACGATGTGTTCGGTCCGGATATGGAAGATCAGACCGGCGAAGGAAAGGCGTTGCCGTGCAAGAAGTCCCAGGACAAGATTTCCGCGATCGATTCAACAGGGCTTTGCTGGTTCACTGTGGGCACCTGGGGAATCAAGGACTATCAGGCGCAGATCGACGCCGCCTGTGAGGGTGATTGGAGCGTGGAGCGGCTGTTCGAGACGGGTGAGCGAATCTGGAACCTGGAGCGGCAGTACAACCTAGCAGCCGGACTGACAAAGGCGGATGACTCTTTACCGGAGCGCCTGCTGAAAGAGCCGGCGAAGTCCGGAACTGCCAAGGGCAGAGTCAACGAGCTTGGCCGGATGCTGCCCGAATACTACGAGATTCGAGGCTGGGACGCTGAAGGTGTTCCGACTCAGGAAACGCTGGATCGGCTCGGGCTTTAGCCAAGCAGAGCCATGGAACTGACAGTCAAACTTGTCGGGCCTCTCAGCAGGTTTCTGCCCGCTGGCAGCAGCGGCAATGAAATGCGGCTTGAAGCCACCGACGGCATCACCGTCTCAGGCTTGATGAAGACAATGAACCTGCCTGAAGACCTCAAATGCATCGTTTCAATCAACGACAATATTGTTCCGATCGGAGAGCGGCAGAGCCGGCCGCTCTCCGCATCGGATTATGTCAAGATCATCCCGCCGCTCAAGGGCGGCTAGCGCACAGCTCTCTCAATCCCTCGATCAGCCGGTCGATTCCAGCTACCGCTTTGTCGGGTTCCAGAGCGCCGTAGGAGACGCGCAGACACAGGCGATCGGAAATGCCGAACGCCGATCCGGGAATCACGGCAACCTGATGCTTCTGTATCAGGAATTCGACAATTTCCATGTCGCTCATCTCCAGCTCCGGCAGCTGCAGGAACGCATAGAACGCCCCGTCAAGCTGCGGGTGGACAATGGCCGGCAGCTTCTTGAGCTGACTGCGCAGGTGATCGCGCGCAGATTCAATGCCCCGGCGTTTCTCCAGGCAGTAATCGCGTCCGAGCTTCAAGCATTCAATGGCGGCATACTGGCTGATGACCGGTGGACAGATGACGTTGGTGTCCTGAATTTTTCTGACCGGTTTGAACAGGTGTTTCGGGATCAGCATGTAGCCGATCCGCCAGTTCGCCATCGCGAAGCTCTTGCTGGTTGAATAGAGTGAAATCGTATGCTCATGCGCATTTTCGAGCGATGCCGGTGAGAAGTGCTCGATGCCGTCGTAGCAGAAATACTCGTATGCCTCATCATTGATGTGGTAGATGCCGCGATCGGCGCAGAGTTGATTGATTTGAGTCAGCTTCTGCGCAGAGTAAACCGCGCCGGTTGGGTTGTTCGGAGATACGGTGACGATCGCCCGGGTCTTTTCAGTGATGGCGGCTTCAATCGCATCCAGATCGGGCTGAAATTCAGAGTCTGTATCAACGGACACGGCAATGCAGTTGGCGATTCCGATCGCCATCTCATGGTTGAAATACCAGGGACTGAGCAGAATGACCTCATCTCCGGGGTCGCAGATGGCGAGCACTGCATTCAGAAAGCCCATATTTCCGCCGGCGCTGATGACAACATCGTAGTCTTCTGAATTGATGCTGTTTTCCAGTTTCAGCTTGTCACTGATCAGGAGTCGAAGTTCAGGTATTCCCTCGACCGCTTCATAGTGGTGGGATTGAGATCGGGAGAAGCGGGCTACACCGTCTGCGATTTCCGCGGGCGGCAGATAGTGAACCACACCCTGACCGAGTGAGATGGTGCCGGGATTGGCAAGGATCAGATCTGCGACGACTGGAATGATCGGGGTCTGAACCGCTTCAATTCGCTCGGAAATCGTTTTTGGCATGGCATTTCAAATGGGCAGTGAATTTGTTCGTCCTCATTCAAGAATCACACTTGAATACCTGAATGATTCAGTGTCAAATTCAGAAGAACGGCTTGCGATATTTTATTTGCTGGGATTGCGCAGCGGCCGAAACAAAAGTTGATATGACAGTGAAGAAGTGAATTTTCTTTCTGCATTGGCTTATTGCCGTGCAAGTTCGCATTGATTTCAGGTTTAATGTGGGTCTTTCGGGATGTTTGAGATATGGGCTGCTTTCCTTTCAAGGAAACTGACCCGCGCCGACAATCCCATTCCGCCAATTCAACACAGATCTTATGGGAGAGCCGATGAAGTACAACAAGCTGGGAGATTCAGGAATCAAGGTGAGTGAAATCTGCCTCGGCAGCATGACTTGGGGCACACAGAATACGGAAGCCGAAGGTCACGCACAGATGGACGCTGCATTGGATCGCGGCGTCAATTTCATCGACACCGCGGAAATGTATCCGGTCAATCCGATTACGAGAGAGACGGCGGGACGCAGCGAGGAGATCATCGGCACCTGGCACAAAAGCCGCGGCAATCGCGACAAGGTTATCATAGCAACCAAAATTGTGGGACGCGGTTCGAACACCATTCGCGACGGCTCAGGCGTTTCCAGAAGAACGATCGACATCGCAGTGGAAAGATCGCTGAAGCGGCTTCAGACGGATTACATCGATCTCTACCAGATCCATTGGCCGAATCGAAACTCCTACCACTTTCGCCAAAGTTGGCATTACAACCCAGCCAAGCAGAATGCAGATGCGACCCGACGCTATGTCTACGAAGCTCTGGAAAGTTTTCAAAGATTGGTTGAAGCAGGCAAGATCAGGACGATCGGACTGTCGAATGAGTCCTGCTGGGGCACATCGCAGTTTCTGGAAATCGCCAAAGCCAGCAATTTCCCCCGAGTGGTGAGCATTCAGAATGAATACAGTCTGCTGGATCGAAAATACGACCTTGACTTGGCTGAACTGACTGCGAACGAAAAGGTTGGACTGCTGGCATTCTCCCCATTGGCCACAGGAATATTGAGCGGCAAATATCAGGGTGACAAGACTCCGCCTGGGTCCAGACGAACGTTTTCCAGCGATTTAGGGGGCCGCTATACCCCGCAGGTCATCCCCGTTGTCGACCGGTATCTGGATGTCGCTCGGAAGCACGGATTGGACAGCTGCCAGATGGCGATCGCATTCTGCCTGAGCCGGCCGTTCATGACATCGGCCATCATCGGCGCGACAAAGCCCGATCAGCTTGAGGTCTGCATTGGAGCGTCTGGCCTATCCTTGAGCAGCAAAGCGCTCAAGGATATAGCCGAGGTTCACCGCAACGCGCCCAATCCGATGGGCTGAGTGCGACTGCGTCAGACAAAAATTAACAGGACGACGCTGATGTGAGTCTGGTCAGGAAGGCCGCACGCGATTTTCAATGATATCGTCAACTACCGCCGGCTCTGCCAGAGTCGAGGTGTCACCCAGATTGTCGATGTCGTTGCTCGCGACCTTGCGCAGAATCCGCCGCATGATCTTTCCGGAACGCGTTTTTGGCAGTCCCGGAGCGAACTGAATGACATCCGGTCTGGCGATCGGACTGATTTCCGTTCGCACGATATTGAACAGCTCAGCTTTCAATTCACTGTTCTCTTCAGTTCCCGCAACGGTGGTGACGTAGGCGTAGATCGCCTCGCCCTTGAGGTCGTGCGGAAATCCGACAACTGCGGCTTCGGCCACCGCCGGATGCAGAACCAGGGCGCTTTCGATTTCGGCGGTGCCCAGGCGATGCCCTGAGACATTCATCACATCATCGACACGGCCGGTGATCCAATAGTAGCCGTCCTCGTCGCGTCTTGCTCCGTCACCTGTCATGTACATGCCCGGAAAGGTGCTGAAGTAGGTTTGAATGAACCGCTCGTGATCGCCCCAGACCGTTCTCATCTGACCCGGCCAGGAGTGCTTGATGCACAAGGCGCCTTCGGCGGCGCCCTCAATCTCGTTGCCTTCGCTGTCGACCAGGCACGGCACAACACCGAAAAATGGATTGGTTGCCGATCCAGGTTTCAGGCGAGTCGCGCCGGGCAGTGGTGTGATCATGTGTCCGCCAGTCTCAGTCTGCCACCAGGTGTCGATGATCGGGCAGCGGCGGTCACCCACTTTCTCGTGGTACCACTCCCATGCTTCAGGGTTGATCGGCTCACCCACTGTACCCAGGATTCGAAGGCTCTTGCGGCTGGTTTTCTCGACATACTCATTGCCTGCACCGATCAGTGCGCGGATGGCCGTTGGAGCGGTATAGAAGATGTTGACATTGTGTCGGTCGCAGACCTGCCAGAATCGACTGGCGTCAGGATAGACCGGCACACCTTCGAACATGACATTGGTTGCGCCGTTGGAGAAGGGGCCGTAGACGATATAGGAGTGCCCCGTTACCCAGCCGATATCAGCGCCGCACCAGTAGACTTCATCATCGCGAAAGTCAAAAGAGTACCGGAAAGTCATGGTGACATACAGCATGTAGCCGCCGGTGGTGTGAACGACGCCTTTTGGCTTTCCAGTCGAACCCGAGGTGTAGAGAATGTAGAGCGGATCTTCAGCGTCCATGATTTCCGCCGGGCAGTCAGCAGAGGCTTCGGCAGTTGCCTCGTGATACCAGATATCTCTGGAACTGTCCATTTCAACAGGGTTTCCGGTTCGCTGCACAACGACGCAAGTGTGAACGTCCGGGCAGGACTTCATTGCGGCATCGGCATTTTTCTTGAGCGGCACATTTTTCCCTCCTCGCGGACCTTCATCTGCAGTGATGACGGCCTGGCAGTCCGAGTCAAGAATTCTGTCCTTCAGCGCTTCAGGTGAGAATCCACCGAAAACGATAGAATGGATCGCCCCGATTCTGGCGCAGGCCAGCGCCGCGACAGCCGCTTCCGGAACCATGGGCATGTAGATGCAGATGCGATCGCCTTTGCTCACGCCCCTGTCTTTCAGTACATTGGAGAGCTTGCAGACTTCTGCATGCAGCTCCCGATAGGTGAACGTTCGAACTTCGGAGGCGTCATCACTTTCCCAGATCAGGGCTGTCTTGTCACCGCTGGATTCCAAGTGCCGGTCGAGGCAGTTGTAAGCGGCATTGAGCTTTCCACCCTCGAACCATCTGATATGGCCTTTGCTGAAGTCGAAGTCGCTGACAGAATCCCATTTGTCGAACCAATGCAGGAACTTATCAGCCTGCTCCGCCCAGAATTCATCTGGGCTCTCAACGCTTCGGCGATACATTTCAGCGTACTGCTCGCTGTTCACACTGGCGCTGGATGCTATATCAGCGGGAATATCGTAAATTTTTGTATCAGACATATCTCACCTGTGTTCTAGTCAGTTGTGAGGGAAGGTTGGCTTGTTTGGGTTAACTCGAAATAATTTCTGGCGGGGTGAATGCGGTCACGGGCGGCGCCTTTTCACATTTCCCTACCTTTACCAGGCAGGACATTGCCGCCGGCCCTTGCGCCAAGCTGGAAGTTCCTCGATCATGTGTCACAATGTTCGGGTTTCCATGCTTGCAAGTCAGGGTTTTTGACTCTGAAACTTCGGGATCAAGCCACGCGCCGGTGGCAATCTGTATGACGCCTTCCTTCAGATTGTCATCTAGTTTGGCTGTGGCATAGAATGCGCCGCGGTTATTGTGCACCTGCACAGTGTCACCGTCATTGATATTTCGTTTCTTCGCATCGCCGGGATTGATGCGAAGCAGCTCCCGATTGTTCAATTTGAACGCGCGGCTGTAGGAGCCGTGATCCAGCTGCGAGTGCAGCTTCGGCGCGGGCTGATTGGAAATCAGATGCAAGCTGTCCTCATCGATTCCCTCTTTGCCAAGCCACTCTGACGGCGGCATCCAAGTCGGATGCCCGGGGCAGTCCTCGTAGTTGAAAGAGTCAATCTTCTCTGAAAAAATCTCGATCTTGCCGCTTGGCGTTCTCAGCGGTGTGCCATCAGGGTCGTTTCGGAAGGGTTCAAGCATCACGCCCGGTTTGGGCGGCTCATCCACACGCAGATGGCCCTTGCGGAAAAATTCGTCGAATTCGGGAAACTCGCCGCCTTCAGCGTTGCTGCGCTCGCGGGTTCGTTCAAACAGCAGCCGGATCCATTCGCTTTCGCTGCGTCCCTCGGTGAACTCCTCTTCGAAGCCCAGCTGCCTGGCAATGCCGGTAAAGATTTCGTAGTCTGTTCTGGCTTCACCGTATCTAGGCAGGATCTGATCCATGTAGACGGCGTAGCAGTCTCTCGGTGATGAGGACACATCACTTCGCTCCAGCATGGTCGCGGCTGGCAGGACGATGTCCGAATATCGTGCTGCGGGAGTCCAGAAAAAGTCATGAATCACCGTGCATTTCGGCTTGCGCCAGCCCTGTATCAGGCGATTCAGATCCTGATGGTGGTGAAAGGGGTTGCCGCCGGCCCAATAGATCATCTCGATTTTTGGGTAGGCATGTGTCTGCCCGTTATAGGTGAATTCCCTACCCGGTCCATGCAGCATGTCTGAAATCCTGGCGACAGGAATAAAGCTCTTCATGGACAGCGGGTTCTTTCCAACAGGAAAATTCTCCCATCGAAGCCGGCCGACATGATTGCCCACGCCATTGGTTGACGAATAACCGAATCCGATTCCGCCGCCGGGCAGTCCGATCTGTCCGAGCATTGCGGCCAGTGTGATGGCCATCCAGTAGGTATGCTCACCATGTTCCTGCCTAGTCAGTGACCAGCTGACGGTCAGCAGGGTTCGGTTGCTCGCCATTTTGACGGCCAGCGCGCGAATTTCTTCCTCTGGAATGCCGCAAATCGACGAAGCCCAGGTTGCGGTCTTTGGCTGCTGATCGGCATCTCCTCGAAGATATGCTTCAAATCGGTCATACCCGACACAATAGCGGTTCAGGAATTCAAGGTCATGCAGATCATTCTCAAGCAGGGTATGCGCAATGCCAAGCATCATCGCGACATCGGTATTGGGGATAATCGGCAGCCATTCCGCGTTGAGTTCAGGCCGGCTGTCGTCCCGGATCGGACTGACGCTGATGAACTGCACACCGGCGTTCGCCGCGTCCTGGGTGTAGTGTTTCTGCACATGACGAGCGTGTCCGCCAAACTCAACTTGCGTGTTTTTCAGTGGCAGTCCGCCGAATGCGACAAAGACATCTGTGTTCTCAATGATGGATGGCCAGGCCGTCGCGTTGACCAGCAGAATGAAGAAATTGCCCATGACATGCGGAAGAATCACTTCCGCAGAGGCGAAGCTGTAGGAATTGATGGAGTAGGTGAATCCACCGAACAGATTCAGAAACCGATGCAGCTGGCTCGGCGCATGATGAAACTTGCCCGCGCTTGCCCAGCCGTAGCAGCCGGCGTAAATCGCCTGATTGCCGTAATCGGACTTAATTCGCTGAAGTGCGTCAGCGGTGATTTTTTCGGCGGTTTCCCACGAAACTGCGACGAATGGCTCCCGACCTCGCTCTGACGGGTCTGACCGCAGCCCGTTTTCATAGAAACTTTTTCGAATTGCGGGCTGCTGAATTCTCACTGGATGATCGTAAGCATCAATCCACCCGTCTGAAATTCTGGAGGGGTCCGGGTCGAAATCAACGCCTCGCATTTCAACCAGTGCGCCGTTCTCAACCACAGGCAGATAGGCGCCCCAGTGAGTTGCCGTCTGAAGCGGGCGTTGAAGGGTTTTCGTATCCATCAAATGCGAATATCTGTTGTGATTTGAATGAGTTGATTGCCACGTATGTGGGTTGGATTGGAATTATAGCCAGAATGTATGTTGCACTGCAACAAAAATTGATCGACAAATTTACATGAACTTTAAATCAGCAAAATCGAACCGACTTGGTGCCAGGTATACCTCCCCAGGTTTGACATGAATTTCGCGGCTGCTTAGGATGTTGCCAAGCGAAGCTCAACCCTCAAATACGGTCATGCGAAGCTCCGAATGTAATTCTTGAATCTCAATTTTCAATGTCAGTCTTTTCCGAAAAATCAAGATGATGCAGCACACTTTGCATTCAGCTGCCAGGTTCGAAGCGCGCATGCCAACAGAAGAGTGAAAATTAAGGTGTTGATCGTCAGAAGAGCTATCAAGAACGAAGGTTTTGAACTTCTCGACCTTAATTTTGACGGTGGTGTGGCGCAACGAAAAAAACGAAATCCAATCGTCGAACAGACGGTGATTGGTCGAAAGCACTACTGCAAAATTTGCAAATTACGGAGGCAACTCGGATACTGTGATTGCTGATCAATTGGAGGTGGGCGACTATTGGAGTTTCGTCGAATGAGCATAGATACCACGTACCTTTGTCGTTGTATTGCCGCGCTGGAATATGCCAGCGGCGAACTGAGCAAGCGCTGCAACGGTGATAATTTCATTGATGAAATCTATCATGCCGCGTGCGTCAAACAATTTGAACTGGTCCTTGAACATAGCGGCGAATTGCTGCGAAAGCGTCTCGCACCTTACTTCGCTAGTAACCGTCAAGTCGACCGCCTCCACTTCAAAGATTTGTTTCGACATGCTACTCGCCACGGTCTGATGAATACAGAAACGGTAGAGAGATGGCTGAATTATCGCGATTATGGAAACAATATTCCGCACGACAGCGAAGAAGGTTTGCCTGAATACCTTATGGTTGTGCTTCCGGTCTTCATCGAAGATGCCAAGTCACTTGCTGAAACAATCGAGCAGGGCAACGATGGCTGATGAGTTGAACCTGTCCAGCAAGCACCGGCGAATTCTCGAAGCGCTGATACGCGACCATTTTCCCGAAGTGGAGGTCTGGGCTTACGGCAGCCGTGTGAGCGGGCGCAGCCACGATGGCAGCGACCTCGATTTAGCGTTGCGAGGGCCGGAACTTGAGAGGATTCCAAGCGAACGGCTTGTTGATTTCGGGGAAGCCGTTCGAGAGTCCAGCATCCCTTTTCTGGTCGAAGCACACGACTGGGCGGGTCTGCCAGAGCGGTTTCACGATGAAATTTCGCGAAATTATGTCATTTTGCTTCGAGATGAAGAAAGGAATCAGCCTTGAAAGCAATCATCCATAGCAGTCTTTGCTGAAATCTTGCATTGAGTCGCCACAGTTTGTGTTCTTTTCAGTTTCTGCAACTCTGATTGTCATTCATCCGAGGACTTGCCGTGAAACAATTGCATCCTTTGCATTTCTTCCTGCTTTTCCTGCATAATCAAGTCGACGAATTCATCCATGCTCCTGTCTCCCTTGCGCCGATTGCAGTTCGGGCAAAGCAACTGAAGATTGCTGATGTGATCTGATCCGCCTTTTGATCGCGGAATGACGTGATCGACTTCCAGAATCTTGAACCTGAATTCCTGTCCGCAGCCTTTGCAGACCCCCATCTGTTTGCCATAGAGGTTCCACTTGTTGTTCAATGAGTTGTATTTTCCGAGCTTAACCTCTGCGAACAGTTTGTTTTCCTCATTCGATAGATCATTCTTGGTGCGCTTCGGTGGAGTATCCGTTATTTTGCCGTCAAAGAACAGTCCGAGCTCCCGTGTCATTCTTGATTCAACCAGTTCACCTGCCAATGGAGAGATGTCACAGCCAATCCACTTGCGATTCAAAAATTGTGCCGCAACACAGGCGGTCGCGCAGCCGCAGAACGGATCAAAGACGATATCTCCTTCCTTTGAAGATGCCTTGATGACCTGATGCAGCAGAGCCAGAGGTTTCTGGGTTGGATATCCAGTTCTTTCCTTTGCCATATTGTTGATTGTTGGAATTCTCCAGACATCGTGTTTTCGCTTACCTTTCGGATTTGGGCGGTACTTATCCTTGTAGCCTTTGGGATTCTTGACAAAGTTGCTGTCAGGCGCATAAGGCTCTCTTGCCTCTTCTTCATCGAAGTAGTTCTGGTTCACTTTTTTTGTGTAGAACAGCAGACTGTCGTGTTTGCGCACGTATGCCCGTCTGATGTTTGAAGTTCCGTTGTAGTAGTGCCAGATGACTTCATTGCGAATGTGAGTCGAACCGAAAATCGCATCCATTGTCAGTTTCAGATAATGACTGGCTTTGGGGTCGCAATGCAGAAAAATCGAGCCCGTGTCTTTCAGAAGACGCTTCATTTCCAATATGCGAATCGCCATGTAAATCAGATAGGACTTCATTGAGTCGCTGTGAATTTCCCCCGAAACTTGAATCAATGAGTGAAGCGCCGGGTGCTTATCTGCAATGTAGCCATACCAAGAATCATCTATGTCTCGAAGCGTCCAAGTGTCTTTGAATGCGGCTCCGGCGGCCTCACTATCAATCGGAGCGGCGTAGTTGTGATTTGAGTTGAAGGGCGGGTCAAGAAAGATCAGATCAATATTTCCAGAATTCATGCCTCGCATGAAATCGAGATTGTCACCGATGAACATCGTGCTGTGGTCCCAGTTTCGCCTGCTTCCCATTGTTGTTTCTGAACTTCTTTCAGTCATTGATTCGATCATTCCGATTTATGAATATTATGCGATTTAGCAAACTCGCAGGTGTGCTGGTGCAGCAACCTCAGTCCAATCAGCTTCTCAATATTCTGTTGAATTTCAATTCGGCGTCACTCGCAAAGATTCAATTCCGTTCACTGCCTTTGTCCACTGTAAGGTTGTTGTGTGGGGCTTCAGAACCGTATCCGCGGCACCAACTCCCAGACTTACGACTGAAGCGGCGATTCGAATCATATTGCACTTTGTCGAATTTGAAGCGCAAAAAAGCAGCGATTTGGTCGTCTGAAAAGGATCAACTCGAATTTCGATTTTCGGTATCAGTAGAAATCTCGTTGAAACTGCCCGATCAGATCAGAGTCCTGGAGAATTGCTTCCGGGTACAACCACACGCGCGTGATGAAGTGATCCTCAACTTGCCGGCTTATTCGCTCCAAAACAGCGGCTGTTTCCCACCTTAAGCCGCGACTTCTCCCAACACCATTGTGCTGGTGAACTGAATCCCGCCGGTCCGGCATTCGCCGGTGAGACGATAAGTAGACCACTTTCGAGCAAATATCGCAGTTTTCGAGGTGTTCACCGCGGTAAACACTCAATGATTGCCAGTCGGAAAAAATATGTCAGGCTCCAGATCACATTTATGCTTGACTTTTTTCGAACACTCAAGTACAAGGGCAGTCCGCAAAACACATTGATGCAAGGAGAACGCGATGAGAGAGAATAACAAGAGTAAGATTGACAGGCGCCATGCCGGGAATATTCACATCAATTTTTTCAGGACCCGCTTCCAGGTCCGCGCTCAGATCGGCGCGCTGCTGAAGCTGGCGCTCTCGCCGGAGGAGCTCAGGCAGCTTGACCTTCGCAGCCTTCGCCTGGAGCCGGGTCGCTGGACCAAGCTGAAAGATGACCGGTTCAGCAGCCGGGAGACGGACCTTCAGGTGTCGGCCCGGCTGCGAGGCGGCGCCAAGGTGACAGTGAGCATCGTCATCGAGCACAAGAGCGACGACGACCCCGATCTGATGGCGCAGCTGCTGCGCTACCAGGCGGGCTGCTTCGAGCGCGGCGCGCCGGCCGTGGTTCCGCTGGCCCTGTATCACGGCAGAACCAAGGGCTTCCCCAAGTGGAAGACCTTCCAGCAGTACCAGAGGAACCGGCTGCAGGTGCCGGCCGGGCTGATGGACTGCCTGTCTGGATCGATGATCGACTTCAAGCCTCTGGTGATCGACCTGACGGATGAGGCCACCGGTCGGAGGCTGGCCATGCTGCCGCTGGCCGCGGAGCTTTCGCTCTGGATGATGAAGAATGTGTGGCGGATTGATTGGGCGATGTTCGTGGAGCTGGTGAATAAATCATTCCGCCTGCCGGCGAGGCAGCGGATGCCCTTGGTCCGCGAGTGCGCCATTTACCTGTGCGATGTGAGACGCGAGTATAAAATAGGTGACCTGATGAGATACATAAACGAACAACTGCCCGGAGATAGCGCGATGCAGGAATTAGCGAAAGAATGGAACTGGGTCAAACGACCCGACATTGTCGAGGAAGGTAAGCGGATTGGACTCAAGGAAGGCCGGCAAATTGGCCAAAAGGAAGGACGACAGATTGGTCAAAAGGAAGGACAGCAGCAAAAGGCTCTGGATATTGCTGAAAAACTGTTGCGCAAAGATTTGTCAGTGGAAGAGATCAGCAGCATCACAGGTTTGGATGCCGGGCAGATTGACGGGCTGCGAAATCATAATTGATGATTCAGTCTGACGGTGTGCTGACGAAAAGCAGCAGATGTCTTGAATTTTGATTGTTCGGCATGCCGTTGGTTGCGGCCGTAGATCTCAGTTTGCTGGGGACAATGAAACGAGTCCATTTGATCGTCGCGGCGACAATTGGAATAACGCAGGGTTTTCTTGAATCGCTGTGGTTTGATCGAATTCGCCGGAATGTAGTGATGCCAAGAATGCGGCCTGCTTGATTTAGCTTCGAATTCGAAGCCGGAAGAAAATCATCCTGAGTGAGTGCTGAAAATGTGATTTCGACGGCAGGTGCGATCAAGTGGAAAATCACTCTCCCTTTGGACAATCTCACCCAAGAGAATGGCTGAGTGATGTTTCAGTCTCATCTGAACGTCATCAATGGCTTTCTGAATGCTGGTGCGCAGCTTCCTGCACAGTTTCGATTCGAGTCTGAGCATCTGATGAATTTCAGTGAATTGACTTCGGAACAAAGATCGGAGATTCTGACAGCCCAGTTGTTCATCAGTCATCTGCATCAGATGGCATGTCGCGCTATGGATCGAAGATGCGATCAATTGGCGCTGGCTAATGTGTTCTGCAAAGATTGATTCCCAAGCGTGTCGCTTTGACCGGGAATCGCAGTCATGCCAAAATGCCTCGCGCTTTGTTTCCGCTCAACATTGACAGACTGCACACTGGGGTGACCAAACGCCTTATTGAAGTCAAGAAATTCTGATGCGGCTATTGACTTCATGGTGCCGTTTCGTTACAATCGGCAGATAACCGATGATGGTTACCTGAATGGCAAGACAGCCATTACAGTACACAAGTGGCAAAGCGGCCAATGTCTGTTCAATTTGATTTGAAAGGTGCAAGGCTGGTTTGTCGCTTTTTTGTTCCTGCCAAATTACTTTCAGACAGGCCGACAGGCGCCGTTGATAAACTCTTGCGCCTTGAAGTTCAGCGCCGCGATGCAACCTTGTGAAAGACAGATACTACTTCATGTAATTTAGAGGTGAAAGCTATGACGAGTCATTTGACATCAGTATTCGAAAAAGCCAGGTTGCAAAAGCTGAAGTTTGCCTTTCTGCTTATGCTTGCCCTGGTGTTTTTCTCCGCGGCAATCGGCCAAGTTCGGGCCGATGATGAAATCAAAGTCGGTTCGATTTTCGATCTGACCGGCGGGTTGAATATCTACGGAATTCAGCAAAGCCAGGCCCTTCATCTGGCAGTGAGCAACATCAACGCGAATGGCGGGGTGCTGGGCCAGCAGATTGAGGTTGTTGAGTATGACGCACAATCCGAGCTGGCGAAGTTCACCCAGTACACCAACACAATAATCTTGCGCGACAAGATTGATGTGCTGTTTGCGGGATTGACGAGTTCGTCGCGGGAGGCGATGCGTCCGATTGTTCGAAAGAACAATATTCCGTACTTCTACAGCGCTCTGTATGAAGGCGGCGCGTGTGACCGGCAGACGTTCATAACCGGCGCCTCCGCATCACAACAGATGAGTGTTCTGATCGAGTGGGCGATCAAGGAGTATGGACCCAAGATCTATATCATGGCTCCAGACTACAACTTCGGCACGATCTCAGCGCACTGGATCGAGCACTATGCGGCCGAATACGGCGGAGAGGTAGTCGGTTCCGACTTCCTGGCCCTGACCGTTACTGACTATTCCCCGACCATTCAGAAGATTCAGGCCGCGAAACCTGACTTTGTCGCGGCTTTGCCAGTTGGGGCGAACCAGACAGGATTCTTGGAGCAGTTCGCCGCCGCGGGTCTGAAGGAGAAGATGGGAATCGTCTCAACCAACTACGGTTCAGGCAATCAGCAAGTCGTTGTCTCACCTGATGCCGGAGAGGGCATTGTTGCCTCACAGGAATATTTCATGTGGATCGATGAACCGCTCAACGGAGAGTTCATCGCCATGTGGGAAGCGGCATACGGGCTTGACGAGCCGATCATCTCCGAAGCGGCCGATGTCTGGAACGCGGTTCACATATGGGCGAAAGCCGCGGAAATGGCAGGAACGACGGACAGCGATGCTGTGATCGAAGCGCTTGAGAGCGGCATTTCATTCGAAGGGCCGAACGGCGTTGTCAGCATGCAGCCGGGCTCGCATCATCTGAAGCAGAATATCTATATTGTGCGCGGCAATCGAACCCATGGATTTGACGTGATTCAGAAGTTCGAATCGGTCGCACCGAGTTTCGAGGACCTGGTGTGCAATCTGCAGGAAAATCCCGACACAGCCGAGCACTTCACGCCCGCAGATCTTTGATTCATCTTTAAGCCTTCAACAGCCATTGGACGCGGGTAAATTTGTTCATCAATTTACCCGCGTCGTACAATATTTAGGTTAGTGATCGCTGCGAAGCAGTATCACTAACCTTTTTGAACAATGGCTGCTGATTGAACTCCAGCAATTCGGTTCTGATGGAACTTGACTTCTTGGCAACTTTGCTGCTGTCGTCGCTGTCCAGCGCGGCAATCTTGCTGATCGCGACCGTCGGTCTGGCGGTCATGTTCGGTTTGATGGGCGTGATCAATCTGGCCCATGGCGAGTTCATCATGTTCGGCGCCTATTCTGCGCTGTTTGCAACTCAGATTGGCGTGCCATATCCGCTGGCGGTCGTATTCGCCGCGCTGGTTACAGCACTGTTCGGCGGTATTGTTGAGCTGCTCATCATTCGCCATCTGTACGGACGGATATTTGATACATTGCTTGCCACCTGGGGGCTCAGTCTTGTCCTTTATCAGTCTGCGGTTCTGATATTCGGCACAGTCACGCCCGGAATAGGGCTGCCAATCTCGAACATTCAGATTGGAGACTATTCGCTCTCCGTCTATCTGCTGTTCTTGATTCTTGTGGCGGCGGTCCTGATCGGGGGTCTTTACTGGCTGCTGACCAGGACCCGCTATGGCATCACTGCGCGCGCAGCGATCCAGGACCCGGAAACTGCTTCAGCAGTCGGTGTCGAATCTTCGCGCATCAATACGATGACCTTCGCACTCGGCTCTGGCCTTGCCGGTTTTGCTGGCGCCATATTGCTTCCGGCGATTCCCGCCACGCCAAGCATGGGGTTTGCTTTTGTCATCAAAGCGTTTCTGGCGGTGGTGGCTGCGGGACCTGTAACATTGTCAGGAACTGTGGCTGTGGGCAGTGTGCTGGGCATGGTTGGCAATATCACTGCGAGTTTCTGGACAAGTGTGATAGGAGATATTGTTTTCTTTGTTCTCACCATCACCATATTGCGAATCTTTCCGCTGGGAATTTCCGGGCGCTGGCGAATGAAACTGTGAGTCAAGAGCCTTGATCAACTTCATTCACACACTTTCCAGCGAGCTTTCAATGCTTGCGAAGCGCTCGGGTGACCCGGCAACCGCGATTGCGTTGATTTTCGCATTGACTCTTGGGATATCCTCATTCTGGATTGATCCATATCTTGCTTACGTAGGCACATCCTGGATCATATTTGGTTTGCTGGGCCTGAGCTTGGATCTGGTCTGGGGCCGAGGCGGGCTCTTGAGTTTGGGCCAGACTTCGTTCTACGGCATCGGCGGCTATATCGGCAGCATTGCGGCGATAAACTTCGCGCCATTGACTGGAAACACCTTGATTTGGGCGCTGCCATTCGGTGCGGTTGCCGGCGCGGTTCTCTCCGCTCTGGTAGGATGGTTCATATTCTACGGAAGGATGGGTGCGCTTCAGAGCACCATCCTGACCTACACGTTCACTTTGATTCTGTGGACGATCACACTTTCGTTCACAGCTGAGATCGGAGAGGCGGTGGTTGGCGGAGACAATGGCATGTCGAACATTCCAGAGTTTGTGTTGGGATTTGGCAGTGAGGCGGCGTCGCTGTCTCCAAACATGATGTTTCTCACCGTCGTCGCGATTTCGACGATTGTCTATCTGATCGCGGCGCTTGTGGTGCATTCACCTTTCGGGACAGTCATCGATTCGATAAGACTTGATTCTGTCAAGGCGGAGCTGCTGGGTTTTGATATCCGCCTGTTCCAAACCCTTCTGTTCATGTTTTCAGGCGCGATTGCGGGACTCGCAGGAGCCATGTTTGGCGCATGGGCGAACTATCTCAATCCCTCGATTTTCAGTGTGCAGGAAGCGTTGCTTGTGCCGATCTACGTTCTGGTTGGCGGCTTGGGGACGCTTATCGGTCCATTCGTTGGCGCGCTGACAGTGGGCGGCCTGTCGTTCTGGCTGGGCGGCGGTGTGATCGGCGGGCAGACGACCTTGGTCATGGGGATCTGCCTGATCGTCTTGGTGCTGTTCTTGCGCAAGGGAATAGTCGGTGGAATTCAGGCCCTGATCTCGAAAGTGGCCGAGCGTTTCAAGATCAAAGAACACCAAGCGCAGCAAACGACCCAGGTTCGAGTCAAATTCGATCTGCTGGAACAGATGCAAAGCTCATCAGCTCAGGACAGTGATGCAACGCTCAACACGATTGAGGCATCGAAGAGTTTCGGCGGCGTGCTGGCGGTCGATTCAGTCAGTCAGAGTTTCGAGCCGGGGCAGGTGCGCTGCATCATCGGACCGAACGGCGCAGGCAAGAGCTCCTATCTGAAAACCTGCACCGGCGCATACAAGCCTGATTCCGGACAGGTCATATTCTCGGGCAAAGACATCACCAGAAGCAATCCGTTCGAGCGCGTCAAGCTGGGGCTCGGCATCAAGATGCAGACCGCACAGGTTTTCGACGAATTGACTGTCAAGCAGAATCTGTGGATTGCAGGCTACAGCCAGGGTTTGAACAGGAAAACAGCCGACAGAATTTCAGATCAGATGCTGGAAGCGCTGAATCTGCAAGGGCTCGCCGATCGATCAGCCTCGACGCTTTCCCACGGGGAGCAGCAGTGGCTGGATATCGGGATGGTGCTCTGCCTGGCGCCTGCGGTCATTCTGCTGGACGAGCCGGCCGCAGGCATGTCAAAGGAAGAGAAGCGACAGCTTTCAGAATTGGTGCGTCTGATGGCAAAGAAAGCGACAGTGGTTGTCGTTGATCACGACATGGATTTTGTGCGAACACTGGATGCGGAAATCACCGTCCTTCACCAGGGGGCGGTCTTTGCCCAGGGAGAGATAGAAGAGCTGAGAAAAGACGAGCGAATTTTTGACATTTATCTTGGAAGGCGGGAAAGTGTTGGAAATTTCTGAAGCCAGGGGCGGTTATAAGAAAGTCACCATTATTCAAGACTGCTCGCTGCGGGTGGAGCCGGGCGAGATTGTGGCGCTTCTGGGACGCAATGGCGCCGGAAAATCGACACTGATGAAGTACGCGATGGGTCTCATTGACATTTTCAGCGGTTCAATATCGATGAACGGCAGCGAGTTGCCGCAGTCAACTTCAAAGCGGGTGAAAATGGGAATCGGATATGTGCCGCAGGGCCGCTATGTCTTTCCCCGACTGAGTGTTCCTGAGAACATCGCGGTTGCCGCGATCGCCTGTGGACATGATCGCTTTCAGTCAATCAACGACGCGTTCGACGATTTTCCGATTCTGGCTGAGAAGCGAAAGGCGTTGGCCGGGACTTTGAGTGGCGGACAGCAGCAGATTCTCTCGATCGCGCGGGCTCTGGCAACAAAACCTCAGGTGCTGCTGCTCGATGAGCCAACCGAAGGAGTCCAGCCATCGATCATTGAGGAGATCGGTGAGAAATTGAAGCGGCTGAATGAAGAGAGAGGGCTGTCAATACTGATCGCGGAGCAGAATCTGGATTTCTGCCTTTCGCTGGCGGAACGGGCCTACATACTCAACAACGGCTCGATTTCACAGGAGACTACGAAAACTGAACTTATTCAAAATAAAGCAATACTTCACGAATTGCTTGGCGTTTGAGAGGTGTCGACTATGGCAGTGTGGACAAGAGAATCGTTGATTCAGTATCGGAAACAGATGGAGTGGGATGAGGTGGATGATGATCTCATCGATCAGATTCTGGAGATTCTGAACAGCGCCCACGAAACATTGAAATCGCTGGATGATGTGTCTTGGGCTGAGCCCGATATCGGATTCCGAGTCAAAACCAAGTGTGAATGAAGTGGACAAGAACAACTTAAGCGATCTCACCATAGCTGAGCTGAGTCGGAAAATCTTTGATCGCGAGATTTCTTCGACCGAGCTGGTCAAATCGTGTCTTGACAGAATTGAGAAGACCCAAGAGTCGACCAACGCCTTTGTGGCCTGCGATTCTGACTTGGCGTTGGAAACGGCAGGAACGCTGGATATGCAATTGTCCCAAGGTCATGTCAGCGGGCCGCTGCATGGCATTCCGATTGCCGTCAAGGACAACTATTGGACTGCAGATTATCCGACGACAGCCTGCTCGAGAATTTATCCGGAAAATCCGGTAGGAACAGATGCGACGATGGTTGCCAAACTGCGCCGCGCCGGATCAGTCATCATTGGCAAGACAAACATGCATGAATGGGCCTATGGAGCCACCAACGAAGTGTCTTCATTCGGGCTCACCCGAAATCCTTGGAATGTCGACCATATTACAGGTGGTTCCAGCGGCGGTTCCGGTGCGGCAGTGGCCGCCCGAATGGTGCCGGCCGCGCTGGGCAGCGACACTGGCGGATCAATTCGCATTCCGTCATCAGCGTGTGGCATCAGCGGCTTGAAACCCACCGCGGGCCGAGTCAGTCGGGCCGGCATATTGCCGCTGTCCTGGACGCTTGATATTGGCGGTCCTATGGCGCGGTCCGCACGAGATCTCAGAATCCTGCTCGACGTTATTGCCGGGTTCGACCCCAAATGTCCTACCACTTACGGTGTCTGTTCAGACCGCAGTCCGAAAAGGAGGGGTCAGCAGCCAGTTCGAATCGCACTTTTTCGAAGCAGTGAGCTTCTTGTTGATGACGCTGTCATGGCTTCGGTGGAGTATGCACTGCGCGAATTGGGCGATGACGGCGCATTTGTTGAGGAAGTGGAGTTTTCGGGGCTGGAGACAGGGTTCGGCGCTTGGAAAATCATTCTTCACTGCGACGCGGCCGCATACCATGCTAAATTCCTGGCGGAGTCAGCTGAGAAATATTCCGACAACGTGCGGGTTCAGATTGAGGCGGGCCGATGTCTGTCTGCTTCTGCGTATCTGAAAGCGCAGCAGTACCGCGCCGTGTTCAATCAAAGGTTCAGCCAGCTCACTGATCAGTATGACCTGATTGCGATGCCGACACTTCCGGTAGCCGCCCCTCGAATCGGGCAGAGCGAATTGGCAGTCAACGGCACGGAAATCACATCTCAGGATGCAATGACTTCCATAGCGTGGATTGCGAACTTCACTGGGTTGCCAGCGATATCCATTCCGTGCGGTTTCGCAGCGAACGGACTTCCAATTGGATTGATGTTCATGGGGCCTCCGTTTGGCGAGGAGACTATGCTTTCGGTTGCCGAATGGTATCAGAGTCTCACACGCTGGCATCAGCAGGCGCCGAGTTGATGTTCGACTTGCCAAAGGCAATCGACGCGTTGTGCAGTGAAGTGCGTCGAAAATGAACCGTAATTCAGACGGGTCGAACCGCGATGCGCAAATACCCATCGGAGTGCTGTTCTCCCAGAGCGGTCCGATGGCGGTTACTGAACTGGCGCACCTGAAAGGGACGCTGATGGCGATCGAGGAGATCAACGAAAGCAGCGGTGCAGATGGTGTCAAGCTTCAGCCGATTATCGATGATCCGATGTCTGACCCGGCGCTTTCGCGAAAATTGGCGAACAAACTGCTGACGCAAGATCATGTCTCTGTGATTTTCGGCTGCTGTTCCTCAAGCATCCGCAAGGCGGTGCTTCCGGCTGTTGAACGTCATGGAGCTTTGCTTTTCTACCCTTCTTTCTATGAAGGGTTTGAGTACTCACCGAATATTGTGTACACCGGCGCAACACCGAATCAGACAGTCATTCCACTGGTTGAACTGCTTTTCAGCAAGTATGGAAAGAGATTCGCCATGGTCGGTTCAGACTACATCTATGCGCATGAAATCAACCGGATTGTGAAGGAGTTCCTGATTGAGAGTGACGGATCTGTGGCTACAGAGATTTACATTCGGCAGGGAGCGGGTATCGAGCAGTTTGAATTGGCTGCGGAGAAAGTTGCCGCACTGTCGCCGGACATCATTTTTTCCACGGTGGTTGGCGTAGATACAGCAAAATTGTACGAATCATGTCAAAATAAGGGAATTGACGCGATTCGCTGTCCAATCGCCAGCTTGACGACCAGCGAAAGTGAACTGGCTGGCATGCAAATGAGTTCCAGAAGCGGACATATCACTGCCTTGCCGTATTTTCAGTCGGTTGAGACAGCTGAAAACAGAGAGTTTCTCTTGCGTTATCAATCCAAGTACGGAACTGATGACTTGCCCTGTGTATACTCAGAAACCACGTATTCTCAGGTTCATATCCTGGCGCGGGCGCTTTCGAGCGTCGCAAGCCTGGCGCCGGAATCGTTGTTGAGTGCGATACAGGGCAACCAGTTTGAAGCACCCCAAGGAAGCATCGTCATTGACCCGGACAACAACCATACCTACCTCACACCCAGAATTGGAAAGTCCACAGAGGAAGGAACTTTTGAGGTCATCTGGCAGGCACCGGAACCTGTCAAGCCCGACCCATATCTCGTCGCATACGACCGGACAATTGCGACGCTCTAAGCCGAATCTGATTTTTTCCACAAGGTTTGAGGCATGACAGAAGGCAACAGGCTGATCCGAGACATTCGGAACTCCAAGGTTCTGGTTCTGCATCCGCAGGATGACGACAGAGTGATACTGTCGCACCAACTGCGAAGAATCGGGTGTCAGGTCAGTGAATCCTGGCCGATTGAGAATGCTTCACTCAATGGATTTGACGCAATTTATTTCCTGGCCAATCCAGACCAGCCCTCTGATTTCAGTCGTCTGTGCGATGAGCATGAATCAGCATTGATCGCGGTGGTTTCTTATGAGAACCCGCTGATACTTCAGGCGATTACTGATATTGGGGTGCATGGTGTGATGACAAAGCCAATTCGCTCCATCGGTGTCTTGGCCAATCTGATCACAGCGCTGAGCATTTTCAAATATGAAGGGCGGCTGAATGCGAGAATCGCGAAACTGGATGAGACACTGCGTGCAAGAAGAATGGTTGAGCGGGCGACACGCATTCTTGCAGAGCATCAGAGCGTAACTGAGGATCACGCCTACGCACTGATCAGAACTGAGGCAATGAGCCAGCAGGTCACCATTTCGGAGATGGCGAATTCCATCATCAATGCCAACAAGATTTTCAAGAAATGAAGATGCAGATTGAATGGACGCTTTTCTAACGGGATGACACGGCAACGACAAAGAATCCAAAGGCGGACAGCCGAAGCGAAGGCAAATTCGGACCTCCGCGCTCTGAAACTTACATGGCAAAAAGTTCGATTGCGGACTTGATTCAAATCTGGTCAGTCAGCCGCCTTGATAAACCATTTCAAAGCCTCAAGCTTGTCTTCATTCACGCCCTCGCCTTCGGCATACATCAGCCCTAAGGTAAATTGTGCGGCCGAATTTCCCTGATGCGCCGCTTTGCGAATCCACTTTACGGCTTCACTCTTATCTTCATTCACACCTTCGCCTTTCAGATACGCCAGTCCCAGCAGAAGCTGCACGTTTGAGTTTCCCAGTTCCGCAACTTTTCGAAACCACTTTGCGGCTTCTTCTTTATCTTCTGATACACCTTCGCCGCTTGCGTACATCACACCAAGCAGAAACTGAGCATCAGCATTGCCCTGTTCAGCTTGCTGACGCACCAATTTCACGGCATCAACAATTTCACCCGGCAGTGGTTGATCGTTGGTGAGCAGACGGCCTTTTTCTGCCTGAATTGAAGAGAGCCACTTTTCGGACATTTCTTCCAAGGTGTGAAGTGTTGTTTCTTCGGCGCAGGCAACTCCAGCAAAGAAGGTTGCGCCCAGAATCAGGCGGCGCATTGATAATGTCACGAAATTGTTCAACATTTTTTTATCTGAGTGCATCAATTGATCGAGGGCAGGTTGTTCATAGCATTCCGGCATTTCTTGAGTATCATATTTGCCTTCAGCGGTTCAGATTGAACCGCGTTTCATTTTATTCAGTTCCGGCGATTTCCCATCGATACTTTCTCACTTCAAGTTGTCAAAAAACTCATTAAATCAAAATCATGTAAATCTTGAGATTCGAGGTGCCAGGCACAACAATCTCAAGAACCTGGATCTGGATATCCCGCTCAACCAGCTCACTGTCATCACCGGAGTGAGCGGCTCCGGAAAATCCTCTCTGGCGTTCGACACAGTTTACGCGGAAGGGCAGCGCAGATATGTGGAAACATTCTCGCCCTATGCGCGTCAGTTCCTGGACCGCATGGATCGCCCCAAGGTTGAATCAATCAGCAATGTTCCGCCTGCGGTAGCCATCGATCAGGTCAATCCCGTCCGAACGACGCGGTCAACCGTCGGGACAATGACTGAAATCAACGATCACCTGAAGCTTCTGTTTTCTCGTCTGGCGTCGCTCTACTGTCCAAACTGCGGCAAGTTGGTTCATCAGCGAACCAATGACGACATATGCGACGCGATATTCCAGCAGTTTGAGCATTCAGACATGGTTCGAGTCATGTTCCCCATTCAGGTGCCGGAGAGCCTGTCGACTCAGTACGCGATGGACTATCTGAACAATCTGGGATACACGCGGATCGCGCATCGCAAGGCAGACACGATGCTTGTCATTCAAGATCGGCTGCGTCTGAATCAGGACAACCGCTCCCGATTGATTGAGGCGATAGAGGTCTCTTTGTTTCGCGGCTCCAGTACCGCAGTGGTGCAGAGTCTTGACACCAAGGGTGAAGGCGCCGGCGAGGAAGTCGAGTTCACCGACAAGCTGCGCTGCTGCGGCACTGACTATTCAACGCCGACAGCCAATCTGTTTTCTTTCAACTCCGCGGTCGGCGCCTGCGAGACCTGTCGGGGATTTGGCAGAACGATGGGGATTGACTACGACCAGGTCATTCCAGACCAAAGCCTTTCGATAAGACAGGGGGCGATTCGGCCGTTCGAATCTCCAGCCTACAGCGAAAGCTACTTTGACATTTTGGAATACGGTGAGAACATCGGTTTTCCACTTGATACACCCTGGCAAGATCTTGATGAAGAGAGGAAGCGCTGGGTGATTGAGGGAGATGGCGGATGGTACAGCGGCAATTGGTACGGCGTCAAAAGTTTTTTTGACTGGCAGGAGGGACGCAAGCATCGAATGCATGTTCGCGTGTTTCTGTCGCGCTACCGGGCTTACTCACTATGTGAGGACTGCGGCGGCGCAAGACTGCAGCCCTCCGCACTCAATTGGCGCCTCGGCACTCGGGTGGAGGAGAGCGCCAGTTTTCAGAAATTCCGCCATCCTGCATTCCGCATGTCGGATTCGGAATTTGAGCGGCTGCCCGGATTGACGCTTCACGATATCGCGTCGATGCCGATCAGCCGCTGCGTTGAATTCTTCTCGCGGGTTGATCTGCCATCACCTTACGATGAGGCGGCGGCGCTGCTGCTGGATGAGATTCGCGCACGGCTGGGTTTTCTGAATGATGTTGGACTGGGTTATCTGAATCTCGACCGTCAGTCCCGAACTTTGAGCGGCGGAGAGGTGCAGCGGATCAACTTGACAACGGCGCTGGGGACAACTCTCGTAAACACACTGTTCGTGCTGGACGAGCCGACAATTGGCTTGCATAGCCGGGATATCGGCCGGGTTGTGGAAACGCTTCATCGCCTGCGAGATTCTGGCAATACGCTTCTGGTGGTTGAGCATGAGGAGCAGGTGATTCGAGCGGCGGATCAGATTGCTGATCTGGGCCCGGGTCCGGGCGCGTCAGGCGGCAGCTTGGTTTGCCTGGGCAAGCTTGATGAGTTGCTGCAGTCAAATGAATCCATCACCGCGGCCTGCCTGCGTAACAGAGATTATCTGTCCAATGCAAAGCCGGCGCCCAGATCAGAAGCCGCCAGGCATTTTCTGACTGTCAAAGGCGCTTCGCAGAATAATCTGAAGAATATCGATGTCTCCCTCCCTTTGGGTCAACTGGTTTGCATCACTGGAGTCAGCGGTTCAGGCAAGTCGACTCTGATTGAGGATGTGCTCTATCGCGGGGTGTGCCGGCTCGCAGGAAAGAATACTGAGACCCCGGGCGAGCATCACTCGATTCAAGGCTTTGAGCACATCACGGACATCGACATGGTGACGCAGGCCGCGATTGGCAAGACCACCCGTTCCACCCCGGGAATCTATGTTGGCGCGCTCAGTCTGATCAGGGAGATTTTCGCCGAACAGCCAGTTGCCGTCAGGAACAGGTACTTTGAAGGCCATTTCAGTTTCAATACAGAGCAGGGTCGCTGCGAGTTATGTCAGGGCAGCGGCTTCGAGCACATTGAAATGCAGTTTCTGAGCGATGTGTACCTGCCTTGCGAGGATTGCAGCGGAACCCGATTTCGCCCCGATGTCTGCCAGGTCAAGGTGCCGCCGGATGAATCCCTGTCGTCGCAGAAATTCCCCGAGCCGCTTTCCATTGTCGATGTTCTGAATCTGACTGTATCGGATGCGATCGAGTTCTTTCACAAGGTTCCCAAGATTGTCAAAGCCCTGTCCCCATTGGTTGATGTTGGATTGGACTATCTGACGCTGGGTCAGCCTGTTCCCACCCTCAGCGGCGGTGAGGCTCAGCGGCTGAAGCTGGCCGGTCACATTGCGAAAAAAGTGAATATCAGAAGCAGGAACCGCGAGCACATCGTCTTTCTGTTCGATGAGCCCACGACGGGATTGCATTTCACAGACGTTTCAAAACTGATCCGATCCCTTCGTAAACTGATTGACAACGGTCATTCGGTTTTCGTCATCGAGCACAACTTGGATCTGGTTTCAAGCGCCGACTGGCTGATTGATCTGGGACCGGAAGGCGGCGAATCAGGCGGCGAAGTGGTGGCTGAGGGGGCTCCGGAGACTGTGGCCGAAAACTGTTCGACCGCCACTGCGCAGGCGCTGAAGCAATACTTTGAAGCCGACAGCGGCTCAAAGAGCGAACTGCCGGAACCGGCGGCGCTCGACCAGAACTTCAATCAGGAAATCAGGGTCAACAATGCGAGGGAGCACAATCTGAAGAACATTTCCGTTTCGATCCCCTACAACGCGATGACTGTCATCACCGGCATGAGTGGCAGCGGGAAAAGCACTCTGGCATTCGAGATTCTGTTTGCGGAAGGTCAGAAACGATATCTTGCGACGATAAACGCCTATGCGCGGCAATTTGTCCAGCCTGCTTCCAGAGCCGATTTCGATTCGGTCACCGGATTGCCGCCCACAGTCGCGATCTCACAGATGTCCAGCCGGGGAGGGCGGCGAAGCACAGTCGCAACGCTCACCGAAATCTATCACTACATCCGCCTGCTCTATGTGAGATTCGGGGTCCAGCACTGCCCGAGCTGCGATGTTGAGATGCGTTCCAGATCTGTCGAATCCATCGTTCAGCAGATTGTTCGCGAGCGGCTCAATACCGAGGTCACCGTCATGATACCTTTGGTGGTTTCTCGGAAAGGCAATCACAACCACTGGCGGATGTGGGCCCTGCAGCAGGGGTCACCCGCACTGCTGGTGAATGGCCAGATTCACTGGACAATGAGCTGGGAGCCGCTGGATCGATACCAGTTGCACACCATTGACATGCCTGTCAAAACGGTCAAATTGGGGCCGAACGAAGAGTCTGCAAGAAAAGATCTGCTTGCCGCAATTGAAAAAGCCATGCAAATCAAAGAAGGGCCGTTTCGCGTCGCATCTCCGCCGCTGACGGAAGAGTCTGCTGATCGGGAGCTGGAGTTCTTTTCGACAAAGCGCGCGTGCTCCAGCTGCCAGCAGTCATTCGAAGATCTGGACCCAAGGCTGTTCTCATACAACTCGCGCCTGGGATGGTGTGACGCCTGCCAGGGCACGGGAATGTCTCAGGAAGGCGATGCGGAGGAACCCGAAAACGATGGACATCAGCATGATGGCGAAACCTGCAGAACCTGCGGCGGCCGACGGCTCAATCCGCGGGCGCTCGCCGTTCGGTTTCACGGCATCACCATCGATCAGATGACGCGCTGGTCGGTCCGCGAGTCCAGGATCAATCTGTCCAAGCTGCAGCTTACAAGTCGCGAGCGAATCGCCGCACAGGATATTCTGGCAGAAATCTCATCTCGGCTGATGTTTCTTGAGTCCGTGGGCTTGGGCTATCTGTCGCTGGACCGAGCGGCGCCCACCCTGAGCGGAGGGGAAGCACAGAGAATTCGTCTGGCAGCTCAGCTGGGTTCCAACCTGTGCGGCGCATGCTATGTGCTGGACGAGCCCACCATCGGACTGCACAGCCGGGACAATCAGCTGCTGCTGTCCGCTCTGCACTCGCTCAGAGACAAGGGCAACACGATAGTTGTGGTTGAGCATGATGAAGCCACCATCGTCTCAGCCGATCACATCATTGATCTCGGCCCGGGCGGCGGCGCGCGCGGCGGAGAGGTGATTGCGGGAGGGACCGTTGCCGAGATTCGCGAAAATCCAGATTCCGTAACCGGTGCGGCGCTGAAAAACCCGCTGAGGCATCCTATGGGGCGAAATCGGCCTGCGGCAGCACAAGAGCGCTCGATAGAGCTCCGAGGCGCCTGCCGATACAATCTCAAGAATGTCAATGTGACTTTTCCGATTCAGTCACTGGTGTGTGTCACCGGGGTGAGCGGCAGCGGGAAAAGCACGCTGGTTCGGGAAGTGCTGTATCCGAATTTATCTCGCGCGCTGGCGCAGCGGAAAGCTGACGATTCTGAAACGCATTGGGATCACTGCGATGAAATCTCGGGCTGGCCGCAGATTCGCCGGGTTCTGGAGGTTGATCAGTCTCCGATTGGAAAGACGCCGCGATCCTGTCCGGCAACTTATGTGAACGTCTGGCAGACGATCAGAAAACTGTTCGCGGAAACTGCTGAGGCTCGATTGCGGGGTTACACCGCATCGCGCTTCTCCTATAACGTTGCCGAGGGCCGCTGTCCAGTCTGCAGTGGACAAGGTGAGAAGAAAATCGAGATGAATTTTCTGCCTGATGTTCGCGTGCTTTGTGAGAGCTGCAACGGCGGCAGATTCAATCCCGAAACACTTGCCGTTCGATACGCTGACAAGACGATTGCTGAGGTGCTGAACCTCAGTGTGGAGGAAGCGCAAGGCTTTTTTGCTGCCATACCATCTCTGGAGCGCGTGTTCGGATTGCTGGTTGATGTGGGACTTGGATACCTGAGACTCGGTCAGCCCAGCCCGACTCTGAGCGGCGGGGAAGCGCAGCGGATAAAGCTGGTTTCAGAGCTTTCGAAAGCTCTGCCGCGCAACAAACAGCCGATTCGAGCCGCCGGCAGCAAGCGCAAGTTTCTTGGAACGCTCTACGTGCTGGATGAACCGACGGTTGGACTTCACGCGGCGGATGTCGAGCAGCTGCTCAAAGTCATCCATGCCCTGGTTGATGCCGGCAATACCGTGGTGGTCATCGAGCACAATCTCGATGTCGTTGCAGAGGCGGACTGGGTGATTGACATGGGTCCCGAAGGCGGGGATGACGGCGGCCAGATCGTGGTTGAGGGGCCTTTGAAGAAATTGAGAAGGTCGAGACGCTCCCATACCGCGCGGGCGCTGCGAGAATTCAGGCGATAGCCCCAGCCTGTCCGTCAATCGTGAATGCCTGTCTCAGATCATCGTGCCGTTGCGCAATATAGTCTCTCATCGCCTGCTCTGCACGGTGTGCGTCTCGATCCGCAACCGCAACCGCAACATCGCGAGTCATGACTTCATGAGCTTGGGCAATGGAGTGCCAGTTGCCGAGCCGGGCTGAAATGAGGAACCAAAGGCGCAGATGCAGATTCATGATTCGGGGAATGGTTTCACTGAGAAATGAGTTTCTGGCGGCTTCCGCAAGAACGCCGTAGAACGAGCGGTTGGCTTCAACATAGGCGTCGATGTCATCGCTCTCAGTTGCCTCGACAAGCGCGTGATGAATTTCCATGAGGCGGTCTGCCTGCGCTTTGGTGGCGCGCCTGGCTGCCAGCCGGCAGGCGGAGCCATCGATGATGCTTCGAAACTCATAGATTTCCTGAATTTCCGTTATCCCGACTTCGGAGACGAACATCCCGCGATTGAGCTGATGGACAACCAGCCCTTCAATCGCCAGCCGCTGCAGAGCTTCGCGCACCGGTGTGCGGCCGATTCCGAGCTCTTCAACCAGCGCTCTTTCAGCAAGCACTGACCCGGGCGGCAGCTCCAGTCGGGTGATTCGCTTCACCAGCTCCTCATAGGCCAGATCGCTCAGCGATTTGTTCCTGCTGTCTGATTTGGCAAATGTATTCATCATGCGGCATTCGCGATCGGAACGCCTAAACCAGCTGCGATCGCGTCCTGATCCAGATCTCTTCCGATGACAACCATGCGGTAATGCGATCTGGCCTCGGAGTCAAAGATTTCGAGCTGACCAGTCGAGTACTGTATGAGTGAGGGCCGGCCGCTGACCAGCATATGACCTTTCATCCGCCAGGCATTATCGGGAAGCTGGCTGCAGAATTCCTGAAGCTCCGACCGCGAGATATCCTCGCGCGGAGCGATCACAAAAGACTCCATCGAATCATGTTCATGGTGATGATGCTCATGCACGTCGCGATCATGCTCATGTTCATGGTGATGATGCGAGTGATGCCCATTGGAAGCTTCTTCATGCCGTTCAAGCAGGGCGGACTCTGTATTGGAGAACACCAGGCTCGTGTCGACATCACAGAATTCGGCAAAGGCAATCTCCCCCCACGGATTGATTTCCTTGATCTGCCGAGTCACATCGTCCAATTGCGCTTCATCCGTCCGGTCTATCTTGTTGATGATCAAGACATCGGAATTCAGAATCTGCGAAACATAGAAATCACCCAGCATGGGCCGAATTTTATTGAAGCCGGAGGCATCGACGACAGTCACAATCGGAGCGACTTCCAGCGCATCGATCACTTCGGTGTCCTCCAGATCGTCAAGCATGTCTTCCGGGTCAGCGACGCCAGTCGCTTCCACAACGATTCGCCTGACACCTTTCTCCTGCGTCAGCTCTTCAATCGCGGACATGAGAGAGCCTTTCAATGTGCAGCAGATGCATCCCGACACCAATTCTACAGTGTCGATTGAACTGCCTTCGATGATCGCACCGTCAATCCCAACCTCTCCAAACTCATTCACAATCACAGCAGTGGGAGTTTCCGGTTCTGTTTTTTCCAGCAGCTTTCTGACCAGCGTGGTTTTGCCGGAACCCAGAAAACCGAACAGCAGGTGGACTTGCGGTTGAGAACTCATTTCAATTCATCTCGGTCAGCACAATAGATTTTCCAATATATCATGCAATCGAATCTCATACAGCCTGCCTCAGCCGCCGCTCCTGCCGTCTTTGGCGGCTGGACTTTGATCGAGCCGGAAACGGCGTTCCCTTGAACGCCATGGAATCGACGAATATGTCCTGAAAGTCCGGTCGTGCGGCCAGCGCGACATGCTCGATGGTCCGGGTGATCTCATCAGCTCCGCGCCTTTCGGCTTCGGACAGCAGCGCCATCTGAGCCCCCAGCAGGGCTGCATTGCCAACGTAGGCGATGCGTTCGTGATCGAGATCGGGCAGCAGCCGGATGGTTTTGGCGCTTTCTATGTTGATGTAGTTGCCGAATCCCCCGCAGAGCATCAGCTGGTGGATTTCGGAATCGCTGATGTCCATCACCGATTGGAGCAGTCGGATGCCGGAATAGATCGCGCTTTTTGCCAGCTGCAGCTGCCTTACATCACCTTGAGTGATGCCGATTCTGCGATTCTTGCCTGATTCCTCTTCCCACACCAGCGCGAATTCACGCGATCCCTTTTCAGAGGTGACCAGGCGTCTGGCAATCTCGGGGGGCAGCTGGCTGATCTCATGCTTTCGGAAATTGCCGTTGCTGTCCATGATCCGGGCGTCAATCATCTTTGCCGCCGCATCAATCAATCCGGAACCGCAGATGCCGATTGCCGGAACATCTCCGATGGTGAGGCTTCTGAAATCCTCGTCTGCTTCCACCTTTTCAATGGCGCCCATTGCGCCGCGCATGCCGTCTCGAATCTGCGCGCCCTCAAGCGCGGGGCCGGCGGGAGCGGAGCAGGCTGTCAGGCGATGGCGCGAACCCATGACGACCTCGCCGTTCGTCCCGATATCGACCAGCGCGCGAACTTCATCACTTTCATGTAAGCGTGTTGCGAGAATGCATCCTACAGTATCGGCGCCGACAAAGCCCGCAATGATGGGCAGCAGGCAGACCTGGGCATTCGGGGCCGCTTTGAGCGGCAGTTCCGATGCTGGAATGACAAGGTTGTCTCTGACCACAGGCGCATAAGGCGCCAGGCCCAGATAGCTGACATCGATGCCCAGAAAGATGTGATGCATGCAGCTGTTGCCGACGATGACAATCTTGTAGACGTTCGAAGTGTCGACACCGGCCTTTACGCAGCACTCTCGAATGTACTCGTTGACCTGGTTGATGACCTTGGCGCGCAAAGTGGTCAGTTTGCGCTCATCAAACTGTGCGTAGGCAATCCGCGACATGAGATCGCCGCCGTAAACCGCCTGCGCATTGACACCGCCGGCGGAGGCGAGCTGCTCGCCGGTTCGAAGATCCAGCAGCGTGCCGACGACGCTGGTTGTGCCGATGTCAAAAGCGAAGCCATAGCTGCGCTCAGTTGTATCGCCTGCCTCAACATCGATGATCTGATCATTGAATCGGGTGATTGTTATCGCGCCGCTCTCTTTCCTGAGCAATTGAGGAATTTTCCGCATGCACTGAATCGGGACCTCGCTGTTGACAAGATCAGGAATGGTCAAAAGAATCTCTTCAACATCTGAGGTCTGGTGATGCTCCTCAACCGGCGCTTTAGCCGTAACTGCGATTTTCCTCACGCCGCTGTCAAGAGACAGCTGGGCAGTGTCAGCCATCGCATCATGCGCTTCAAGAATCTTGTGCCCTTCTTCGGCCTTGGGCGGCATGGGAACGACAGTGGTGTCGCCTAGCATGCGTGTCTGACAGGACAGCCGGAAGCCCTCAAGCACCTCATCGTGACCCAGCTGCACGGTATCCTGTACAGCCGGCGGCGGCATGTCGCCTTTGAGAATCTTGACCCGGCAGCTTCGGCAGCGTCCGCGTACGCCGCAGGTGGCCTCGATGCTGACCCCCGCCTGCCGTGCGGCTTCAAGAATGGTACAGTCCCGCGCAACCTGAACAGTCTTCGCAGCACCTTGCTCTGATGCGCTGACGAAAGTGACGCTGAACTTGTCGGACATTTCAGCTCCAGGATGCGCGCGGGCTTTCCACCAGCTTCAGCGCGAGTCTGACCGCGTCAACCGCATCCTTTCCCCAGCCGTCGGCACCGCACTCTTCGGCCCAATCCGGGGTGGTTGGCGCGCCGCCAATCAAAATGCGAACCTTGTCGCGGTGCCCGGCGTTTTGAAACTCCTCGATGGTGACTTTCTGGTAGTAGACTGTTGTCGAAAGCAGCGCCGAAAAGCCGACCAGATCCGCTTTTTCTTTCAGCGCGGTCTCAATGAAGCGGTCCGGATGCACATCGGTGCCGAGATTGATCACATTGAAGCCGGCATTCTCCAGCATGATGGTCACAATCGACTGCCCGATATCGTGCATGTCACCCAGCACCGTGCCAATGACAAATGTGCCAACCGGCTTTTCCGCCTGCGCGGCCAGAAGCGGGCGGATCAGCGCCAGACCAGCTTTCATGGCTCGGGCGGTGATCAGCATCTCAGGTATGAAAATAACTTGGGCGCTGAATCGGTCCGACTGGAGATTGAACCCTGGAAACAGGCCGTCATCCAATATAACACGCGGATCAATGCCAGCATCAATGCTCTCCCGTACGCGTTCATCCGTATAGATGTGATCGCCGGTTTCGACCGCTTCCCACAAGGTCTGCCATTCCCAGCCCTCTGGAGCTCGGCTTTCCCAATCCAGCGGAATCTGCAGTTCGGGCTCTTCCGGACCCTCGTAATCAAAAAATTCAGTATTCAATTTCTAGACTCAGTTCAATGGATATCGGCCGTAAGTTCCAAAATCTCGCTGCGCTTCCAGCATGGTGAAAATGTTCTGTATGGGCACATCGGCAAGGATGTAGTGTGATGGTGAGAAGATGTAGCCGCTGCCGGGCGCCAGATTTTTCATCACTTCACAGACACCGTTCCGAACCTGCTCGACCTGGCCGCGCGGCAGGAGTCGCTGAACGTCGAAACCGCCGATGAATGCGATGTCATCACCGAACTTTTTCTTCAGTTCAGCCTGATGTTTGTTGCCGCCTGTCGGCTGCATGAGACCCGACAGGTCAACGCCCAGTTCAATCATGTCTCCGATAATGGGGGAGTAATCGCCGCAGGAATGCAGTTTGATGAAGCAGTCCTCGTTGGATTTACGAAACTCATCGAACATATACTTGAATCGCGGCTTTGCGAGTTTCCGCCATTGGTCAGGCGAGATCATCATGGACTGCTGGGCGCCGATGTCATCGCCGACTCGAATCATGTCAATGCCGAGGTCGATCACATTTTTGCCGAGCTGGGTGTAATACTCCGTCAGTCCGTCCAGCACTCCGTCAATCAGTTCCGGCTGATCAAACAGGTACAGGAAGAAGTTCTGCGTGCCAACCAGATGTGCATACGCGGCTTCGATCAGGGTCGATGAGAGATCGACGATGATGAAATATTCATCCTGGTACTCATCAAGCAGAGTCTTGATGGGGTCCAGCAGTTCCGGATCGGCGGGGTCCGGCCAGGTGTAGTTCTTGAGCTCCTCCATCGAGGTGATCGGGTGATGATTCGGGAAGTTCTCCGGCACCACTTTGGCCGGTCCCCAGAAATCCTGCGTTTTGGTGAAAACCTCGTGCTCTTCCGGCGTCCTTCCTTTCAGACCGCTTTTTCCGTAACCCACACCGAAGTGGTTGTACCACGTCTCACCAATATTGATATGGCGATGAGAGAATTGCGCATTGATTCCGATCTGATAGATGATGGCGTCGTTGCCCAGCCGGAGTTCCAGCTCTGGATTGTGCTTCATCCCAGTGCCGGTTTTTGTAATTCCATAAATACGGGCGATCTTTTCTTTCGCCTCCACTTTCATGCGGTAGAGCAGCGGTACTCGGTCGACTTTCTCGTGCCGGATAGCGCGGGCAAATCTTTCGCGCGGTAACAGTTCTTTCATACGAACTCTCCTTGAGGTGTTTCTGGTTTAATTTGTCGTCATCGCAGGCGCGGGTTTTGGCTTTCTTGCAGGGCGGCTTGCCGTCCGGGTCAGAGAGCGGATGTACTTCAGGTACTGAACTGAGAATTCGTCTTTCGCAGTCAGTGAATTCGCGGCGAATCGGAAATCATCAAATGGCTTGACGGGATTCATGATCGGATCGATCATCAAAGAATCGCAGCCCGCCATGATGGCAAGTGTTACAAATGCGTGATTGAGGATTTTCCGCTGCGGAAGCCCGAACGAGACATTGCTGTGACCGCCGAATAAATGGACTTTCGGATAGCGGCTGCGCATCTCGCGCACCGCATCCAGGTAGTGATTGCCGAAATCGGGACCTGCTCCAATCGGAAAAACCAGCGGGTCCAAGAACCGGTCTTCCATCGGAATATTGCCTTCATCCAACATCTGCATGCATTTTTCGAGATTCTCGATTCGCTGCTCCGCATCTTGAGGCATGCCGCGGTTTCCGCTGGCGTTTGCAAACAGTATCGCATTCTTCTCGCGGGCCATGTCGACCAGAACCTGCCTGCCATCTTCGAGATTGAATGAGTTGATTGCGGGTCTGCTGATCGAGCCGTCATGCGCCTCAAGTCCAGCATAGATTGTGTTGGAGTCCGAGGAATCGATCGCAACAACCGTCGACGTGATGCCTTGCGCGGTTTTCACCAGCCAGCGCATCCATTCGTAGCGCTCTTCCGGGTAGACTGACATCTCGTCGACACAAAGATCAATGATGTGGGCGCCGGCCGCTTCCTGAGACTTGATCGCCCAGGTGATGTAGTCCATGTTTTTCTGACGGCAGGCTTCCGCAATATGCGGAATCGCGAACACGCGCTGCTGATTCGGGTCGTCCGGGATTGTTTCAGAAACGTCCAGCCGCGCCTGGGCGCCATCCAGCTGAGTGTAGGCAATGTACCACTTCTCGTCCTCGCGCAATACGCGCGGACTGCTTGCCTTGATCTTGCGGGTGGCGTTGAAGTTCTCACCAATGATGATGAGGCCATTGTTGGATACTTTCATCTTCCGGAACTACTGTCTGGGAATATTGTTTGGGATCAGACCGAACAAACCTGAGCGTGACATTTTGGGCAGCATGGCGGCGCTTTCGAGCAGAATGACCGGCATCGCAGGATCATCCACCAATTCAAACAATGGCTTCTGGTCTGTCAGGTCCCAGGTAACCTGCCGCCCATTGATGGGATACGAGTAACCGGGACCCAGCCGTCTTGACATTCTCATTGACTGCTGCATCGCCCACTGTCGCACCATCAGGACAAACTGTTTGGTTGCGTTCTCAACGCCCAGCCAGGCGGCGGATTCGAGGAACAGCGCTTCGATGAGCTTCTCCTCATTCATCCATTCGATGGTCTGCTCATCGATCGCCTTGCCTACAGTGAGCACGAACACAACTGCTTCAACGGACTGATTCAGGTACTGTTGAAATATTTCGCTCTGCAGATGAACATCATCGCCAAGCACCGCGCCCTCACCGTTGACGGCTTGAACATCGACAACCCGATAAGTGACTGTCGGCACAGTTTTGCTGATAAAGGTGTCGACTGCCGCAGTCGCCAGATTGCGAATCACCGGTCTGACTTTATCGGGGTCTTTGTAGCCCTGTATTCTCAGCACACCATCCAGTTTAGGCTTCGGTGTCTCAAGCTCCAGTGTCATCGCCTGACCGCGAACCAGATTCAGTTGCGCATTCATCTTGTCATGTCGAATTTAATATATCAGAAATATATCAGATATTGAAAATTCAGATTATTGAAATTTGAGCGCTTGGAGGCGCGCCTGATCACAGTGTTCATCTGTCAAACTTTCGACCGTTCAGCTGGCGCGGTCAGTTGCTGTTCTCAGGCAGTCGGGCGGCAACGAATCGATAGATGCCGCCGCCGATCAAAGCGCCAACCAGCGGCGCAAGGATATAGACGATGAACCAGCCGCCCTGAGGGCCTGGAATTGCGATGTCTCCCCAGCCGGCCGCATAGGCGATCAGCCTGGGGCCGAAATCGCGTGCCGGGTTGAGTCCGGCCTGGCTCAGCGGCGCTAGAACTGAGATGATTGCCGCCACACCGACACCGATCGCGACCGCGGCGCCGGCAGACTGCGGGCGCGCATAATTCTTGCCGTGCGTTACGACTGACACGATGAACGCCAGCATGGCTGTGCCAACCATTTCAGCAATGAATCCAGTGCGCAGGCCGGCAATCTTGAAAGCTTCCTCAGTGGTGCCGAACACGGCAGGATTGGGAAAGTACTCGCCGAACACCATGGCGCTGAGCTGGCTGCCGGGCGCGCCGCGCACAAGCTCATTCTGCTGTTCAAAATGCACAATCGCATCCGCGTACATGGTGAAAAGAACAGTTGCGGCGGCCGCCGCGCCTGCAACCTGCGCAATCCAGTACAGCGGCACGCGCCGCCAGGGGAAACCGTCATAGACTGCGACGACCAGCGTGATGGCCGGATTGATGTGGGCGCCGGACAGCGACGCCGCGGTATAGATGCCGAGCGTGACACCGACTGCCCAGACCGCGGCCACCTGCCATAACCCAACCTGCGCGCCGGATATGACAGCCGCCTGCACGACCCCGACACCGAAAAATACCATGACGAAGGTGCCGAGAAACTCACCGCTCAGCGCGTTTCTCAAGTCCGGCAGCTGAGCCTCCTGATCAATGCTCAGCGGCCGGCTGAGCCGCTGAAAAAGATTGCGGGCAGTGGGCACGTCAGGTATTGCGGATGAGTTTGCGAAATGGCGGTTCAGGCGACACTCTGGCTGCGATTCTCTGCGCCTGAATCAAAGCGTTCAAGCCACTCGACTGATTTTCTCAATCCGCCCAGTGGATAGACATGCAGCTTCCTGATCATGGTGTCTGGCTTCTCACATTGATGCTGAGCAAGCTCGCGCAGCAATTGCTCCGGAGTGGAATTCTGCAGCAGCCTGGCGGCGCTGCGCGCCTGTTTTTTCAGAAAATTCATGGACGGTCCGATACCGCAGGCCGCCGCATGCTTGATGAGTGTGCCGATGGTTGCCACGCCGGGGATGCCGATGTGCACCGGCAGTGTGTTGTCCAGCACAGTCAGCTGGCGTTCCCACTCGATGACCGCTTGGGATTCAAAGCAGAACTGAGTGACGATGTACATCCGCGCATCGGTTCGCTGCGCGAATTGATTCTTCCATCTGAGCGCATCCTCCAGTTCCTGGCTGGTGATATCCGGACTGCCTTCGGGATGGCCGGCGACACCGATTTTGGAAATGCCCATCTCATCGAAAAGACCGGTCTCCAGCAGCTGCATGGAGTTTTCGTATTCTCCGACAGGCGACGCCGAGCTTCCGGCCAGCACCAGCACCTGGTTGCCGCCGGCTTCATCGCGGAATCGCTGCAGAGAAGAGGCAATTTTGTTTCGATTCGAAATCTGCCGGGCTGCGTAGTGCGGAACCGGATTGAAGCCTTCCGAGGCCAGCCGTATGCAGATCGAGATCGTGTCATCAATGGTTGATCCGGGCAGCAAAGTGACGTAGACGCTTGTTCCGGCAGGCAGAATGTAGCGGTAGTCCGGAATTTTGGCTGCGGCGCCCGGAGTCGTCTCGACAGAGTATCCCCGAATGAGCCCGCCTAATGCGAATGGAGTCGGGTCAGACAATGCAAGATCATCCCTGGCAGACTGTTGGAATGAAAGGTTCGACAGCGCGAGTTACTGCCATTCGAAATAAATGACTGCGTCGTGGAAGTCATTTATTTCAGATTCGCTTGACGAGAGAATTCGATATCCGTTGCCGGTGTCGCCGGACCAGTCGTTATCCAGCATGATGCGGTTCGCAACCCATTCATCGGCGAAACTGTGACCGATGAGCGCATAGACTTCAGTCGCATTGATCTTGAAGCCGCCATCAGGTCCGAAACGAGTGTTCATGGGGCGGGGCGTTTTCCAGTCTGCAATGACTCGACAGTGTTTCGCGTCAAGCGAATCAAGAAGCACCGCTCTTTGAATCGGCCAGGCAAAGGAATTGCCCGAAACAGTCACTTCGCAATCAGGCAGACTGCAGGCGACAGCCATCAAATTGTCGCCGCGAAAGCTGAATTTCTCGTAGAGGGCCGAATCGGCATCCACTGCCACACAGCCAAAATCGCCGCTGTTCAAACCTGCCTGAATCTCAGGGGCTTTCCAACTCAGATCTTTCAGAGAATGACGATCAAATTCGGGAACCGGAAACCGTTTCGCCCACATCGGTGATACCTGCATGAAATAGGTGCTGAGAATTGACGGACATTTTAATATATTTGATATATATGGAAGTGCTGAAGCGTTTGGCGGTGGAATCCTCTGAATGCCTCAGCGCTTTGAATCATATTTTGAAGAGCAACGCACCTCGCGAGGTTGGAGAATGGCAAAAGTTCAAATACTGTACTGGCAGGAAATACCGTCTGTTGTTGAAGCAAGAGATGCGAACGGTGTTCACAAGGAGCTTCTCAGCGAGCGCTTCCAGGAATTGATTGATCTGATCGCCATGAAAAAGAAGCTGGCTGGAACTGATGAATATCTGATGCAGTGGAACAAAGGCAAACGATACGAGGTCGAGGGCTCCGCTGAAGAGGTGGCAAAGTCCATCAAAGAGGACTTTGAATCTCAGTACAGGGAGATTCGCAAGCAGGAGCTTGCGAAAGCGGTTGGCTAGCCGAAACCTGGAAGATAGGCAACCGCCCGGAAGTCATTGACATTGGTCAGGGTGGGACCTGTCATCACAAGGTCTCCGAGCTGGTCAAAAAATCCATAGGCGTCGTTGTTCTTCAAGTACTCGCGCGCATCCAGGTCATTCATGCAGGCGCGCTTCAGGGTAGTCGGTGTGAACAAGGCGCCGGCATTGGTTTCGGAACCGTCAATTCCATCGGTGTCACAGGCGATGCCGTAAACATCCTCGATGCCTGCCAGTTCCAGCGCCATTGCCAGCGCATACTGGGTGTTGGGTCCGCCTTTGCCTGAGCCGGTGACTTTCACCGTTGTCTCCCCGCCGGAAAGAATGACAAACGGCTGCTCTTTCGATGCTTGCGCGAGTTTGTGTTTCATCAATTCTGCATGCCGCTTCGCCACTTGATTGGTGTCGCCGGCGACAGCATCACCGAGCGCAAAGGTTCGCACTCCGAGTGATTCAGCTGCGATTGCGCTGGCCTGCAGCGCGTCCAAGGGTTTGGCCACAATTTGAAATTCAGAATGTTTGAATATCGGGTCTGAAGGTTTGGGTGTCTCAAGTTCGCCCTGTCTCAACAGGTCTTGAATGTATTGCGGTACAGTTACGCGGAAACGCGAGATCACCCCGAGCACATCATCGCAAGTTGATGAATCGGCTACCGTCGGTCCCGAGCCAATGACCGAGGGATCATCGCCAACAACATCCGATATGCAAAGTGTCAATGCACGGGCTGGAGCGATGCGGCTCATCAGCCGTCCGCCCTTGATTGCTGACAGGTGTTTTCGCACACAGTTGATTTCCTGAATGCTTGCTCCGGCAAGGAGCAGCTGTCGGGTGATCTTCTGCTTCTCTTCAAAAGCGATTTTCGGATGGGGCAGTGAGAGCAGGGACGAGGCGCCGCCCGATATGGCACAGATCGCGAAGTCATCTTCACTCAGCGCCGCGGCCAAATTGACGATTCGCTTCGCGGCGCTGACACCCCGTTCATCCGGCACGGGGTGCGCGGCTTCAACAACTTCAATGGACGACAGCGGCAACGCGTGATCATAGCGGGTTACGACGAGTCCGTAAACCTCACTCTCAAGTTCGCTCTCTATGGTCTCAGCCATTGCGGCTGCGGCTTTGCCGGCTCCGAGCACACAAACTTTCTTGTGTGGCAGAGAGGCGAGGTAGGGGGGCAGACAGTTTTCTGCACATGCACTGTCAACTGCTGTTCTGAACAGGCTGATCAGAAATTCTGCTGGTTTGATGTCAGTCATTCAGATTGAATCGCGCTACGCGAAATACAGTGTTCAGCCGATCGGGCAGGAATATGTTGCAGTCTGTTGGAAACTTGACACACGATGAAAGTCTTTTGTCGGAATTTTCGTCCTCTGCTTCGAAAGCAGTCGATATTTCAAGAGTTCGTCGGTGCCGTTGCAACATGGTTGAACGTTCCGTCATTATCCAACATCGCCAAACAGCTCTTCGCATCATGGCCGAATTGGTTTGACCATGTCAGACAAGACAAGTGTGGGCATTCAAGAATCGACGAATTTCATCATTCAGCTGCAATTCGCCCAAGAAAGCGGATACAGGTCGAATCCTGCACAATAAAATAGTTTTCCTACCAGTGAATTTTCAAGCCAAGGACTGTGGATAAAGATGTCAGAGTATCACGCGCCAATTGACGACATGCAATTCGTTCTGCACAACGTTGCCGGACTCGATCAAATTTTGGAGCTCGACGAGTTTCAGGAAATGGACCGGGACCTGGTTGCAGCGATACTGGATGAATCATCCAAGTTCTCCACCAACATTCTGGACCCATTGAACAGGGTAGGCGATGAACATGGCTCCATTTGTGAAAACAGCGAGGTAACCACACCACCTGGGTGGAAAGCAGCCTATCGTCAGTTTATCGACGGTGGCTGGAATGGCCTTTCATTTGATGTTGAGCGCGGCGGCCAAGGTTTGCCGTGGCTGGTCGCGACAGCAGTGCAGGAAATGTGGCACTCATGCAACATGTCGTTCGGGCTGTGCCCGCTATTGACACAAGGCGCCATTCGGGCTTTGGAACTGCACGGCTCAAAAGAGCAGCAGGACACTTATCTGGAAAGACTGATTTCCGGCGAGTGGACTGGAACCATGAACCTGACGGAAGCACAGGCAGGGTCTGATCTGGCTGCCATTCGCACCCGCGCTGTTGCAGAAAACACTCACTATCGAATCAAAGGTCAGAAAATCTTTATCACCTATGGCGAGCATGATCTGACAGAAAACATCATCCACTTCGTACTGGCTAGATGCACCGATTCACCGGACGGTGTGAAAGGCATCTCGATGTTCATCGTTCCGAAATTCCTGGTGAATGAGGATGGCTCGCTGGGTGAGCGGAACGACCTGCGATGCGTTTCGCTTGAGCACAAACTCGGCATTCACGCGAGCCCCACTGCAGTCATGTCTTATGGCGATGACGAAGGTGCGATCGGATTTCTGATCGGTGAGAAGAACCGCGGATTGGAATACATGTTCACAATGATGAATCTGGCGCGCCACGCTGTTGGTGTCGAGGGACTGGCGATCGCAGAACGCGCTTATCAGCATGCTCTTGAGTATGCCAGGCAAAGAGTTCAGGGCACGGCTATCGGCTCCCGCGACCGGGTTGCGATTATTCAGCATCCGGATGTCAGACGCATGCTGATGACGATGAAGTCACTCATTGATGCAATGCGTTGTCTGGCCTATTTCACGGCGGGCGTTTTCGATCTGTCGCTCAAGCACCCAGATGAAATAGCGCGGCAGAACAATGCAGATCTGCTCGGACTGCTCATTCCGCTGGTGAAAGGCTGGTGTGCGGAGTCAGGAAATGAGGTGGCTTACATCGGAGTCCAGATTCATGGGGGCATGGGCTTCATCGAGGAGACAGGCGCGGCGCAGTACTTGAGGGATGTCAGAATCACTCCAATATATGAAGGCACGACTGGCATACAGGCCAATGACTTGATCGGTAGGAAGGTGCTGCGCGGCAATCGCGAAATTCTGGAACGATTGATCACAGATATCACTCAGTCAATTGCTGCCATTGATCAGGAAAATGACAACCTGGTTGCTGTTTCATCGGCAGTGAAAAATGCACTTGACCACTTCAAACGCGCTACGGAGTGGGTTTATGAAACCGGCGAATCACGGCCGGATGTCACTGCAGCGGCCAGTGTCGGTTACATGAATGTGTTCGCTCTGACGGTTGCGGGCTGGCTGATGCTGGAGTCGGCATCGACTGCTGCAGCGCGGATTGCTGCAGAATCGGGGAATCAATCACATCTGGAAGAAAAATTGATCACAGCCAAGTATTTCGCGACCCATGTATTGCCTAGGACTCAGGCGCATGCGGACGCAGTGATCAATTCATCGACGATTGCACTGGCGCTGTCCGAAGACCAACTTTAGCCGTTGATATAGAGGCAGATCTTGGCGCGCCCGAATGCTATGTTTCGCGAGTTACATTGCATGCGGAGACAGTCAAACAGCGTCCGACAGTGCATCTCACTCAAGCAAAATATGAAGATGAACTGATAGCTACAGCAGCGTGGAAATAAAGGTTGTCGCGAGTGCGATCAAAAGGAAGACTTGAACCCCGGAAATCCACTTCAGCCAGTTGAATTCCCCACTCAATTGCTTGATGTCGGCTTTAAGTTCAGATCTCAGTTGCTTATTGTCCGACTTAAGTTCGGCTCGCAGTTGCTCGTTGTCCGCTTTGAGTTCCAATCTCAGTTGCTTGTTATCTGATTTAAGTTCCGATCTCAGCTGCTCGTTTTCCGACTTAAGTTCCGTTCTCAACTGTTCGTTGTCCAATTTGAGTTCAGATCTCAATTGCTCGATATCTTCCTTTGTCGCATGTTTCAATTGATCAATGTCTGCTTTCGTGGCCAGCTGACCTTGAGCGTCGTAAATTAGCTTGACGATCGCTTCCGCGTGCGGGTCAGCGATACCCGCCTCTTGCAGATTTCTGGCAGCCCCCAGTGTGTCGATAAGCATTGATTCTCAACTCCGAAAGTCTACTCTGGAATTTTCATCCAACAGATTCTGTACATATTGAAAAAATCTCTGTTCCAGAGTGCCTGTGCATCAATTGAAATTTGTCTGCCAACCATGTGGATACTTTGTGAAATTTGAGGTATGTTTGGCAATATTGCATCCACCGAATTCGGCAAAGGAATGCGGCGTTGCAGGGTACTTCAAATTGCAAATCTGTCGCAATGTTCGCGTTTCAGTCATACTTTTCGTGTGGTTGCCAGCTGAAATTTCAAATATTGCCTCAGTCAGTTGCTCAATCAATCGATGCAGGCTCATGACAACCCGCGCCGGAAATTCAGGGTTTGTCGGGATTGTAGTCATTTGCTGCTTCCCGTTCAGCTGGCAGGCTCTGCGCATCATCTCAGCCACTGACTGATCTGTCACTTCAGGTGCTGCTGTTTCTGCGGCGGGTAGTATGTCATGCACTTCCTCATATCTTGGCCCGTTTCCTGTGCCACTCTTTCCCGAATCTTCTGTTCGGATTGTCCATTCGCGTAATACTCATCTTCAAACGAATTCCAGGAATCCTGTCCGATAAATCGAAATGAACACTCATTTTCAAATTCCTCAATACTCGGATACTGGCTCGGATCCAAGTCATCTCGGTAATAGTCCTCAAACTTAAATTTCACTTCATCACCTTCTGTGGAATTTATTGTACTTTCGCCGCGCTCTTCTTCCTGCCAGCCAAGCAGTAATTCTTCGGATTCGGATTCCTCTTTTTGTGGTAACTGTCATAAACCAGTTTTTAACTCTAATGTGCGAGGTGGTATGAACGCCATGCAGTATGTGCTTTGTTCTCCATTCCCCGTGTTTTTCCATGCTGTCTGAAATCAACCGCGACACCTTGTTCCTATCATATTCGAAAGCGTCTGCAACACCATAAAAATCAATATCACGCTGTTGATAGATTGTCCAATACTTAGCCCAAGTTTAACATCTGGTGACCTAAGCTGCTGAAAATAAAAAACAAAAAAATCCCGATGGCACTACAAAGTCGCCTTCGGGGAATATTGTGCAGCCGGCGGGCGCCGGCCGGGAGAGTTCAGATGACGGTCTTCTGCAGGCGCTTGGGCGGCGGTGCGACGCCCATGGCCTCGTAGAGCGCGGCCTGATCGGCGTCGGCGCGGGCGGTCTTGCGCAGGTGCAGCGTGCGCCCGTCTTCGCGCTGGAACGAGGTGGTCGTGCGGGTGATTCCGGCCAGCTCCTGGCGGATGGTCGTCCAGCTGTCGTGCCAGCCCCGGCGGTCCCGCATCCGGGTGCGCAGCACGCAGACCGCCTGGTAGGCCAGCGCCGAGATCAGCAGATGGCCGTCGGCGCGGCGTTTTTTCTGGTGAAACACGGGCCGCAGGCCCAGCTCCGACTTCAGGCAGCGGAACACCGACTCGACCTGGGTCAGCGTCATGTAGGTGCGCCACAGCGTCTCGGCGTCCCAGGCCAGGATGCTGCTGCGCAGGCAGTAGACCCCCGGGTGCGTGGCCATGGAGCCGTCGGCCGGCTGCCATTCCCATTCTATTTCCCGCACCCGCTCGCCGGCCTCGTCGGTGATGTAGCTGAGCTGGTAGTGGCGCGCCACGCGCGAGTTGCGGGCGCTGAGCCGGCCGACGCGCTTCTCGACCTGCGCCAGTTTGCTGTGCGCCTTCGGCTTTTTCAGGGATTCATTGATCTTTCCAAGGCCCTTCTCGAAGCGCTTGCGGAAGCGGTCGATGATGCCGCTCTCCTTCTCGGCCCGGGCCTCGGAATAGCAGCGCAGATACGCCTCCTGATGCGTGCTGCCGTCGTCGTCCGCCAGCTCGATGACCTCGCGGTAGAAGCGCACCTCGGCGCCGCCGGCGCTCAGCAGCGTCTGCGCCCCGTCGCCGGGCTCGAACTCGCGCCGCTTCTCGCGCGACACCACCAGATGCTGGTAGCCGTTCTGTCTCAGCCACTTCAGGTTGTCCTCGGTGGCGATGCCGCGGTCCATCACCACCACCGCGCCCCGGGCCGCGCCCAGCTCCGCCAGCATCGCGCCCAGGGTCCTGCACTCGCCGATGTTGCCGGCCAGCACCCGGCTCCGCATGACGAAGCCGGCGGCGTCCACCGCCAGCGCCAGGGTCAGCAGCGGACAGTCGCTGCGCTTCTCCTTGGAGCGGCCGCGCTTCGCCTCCTCCATGCCCCCCATGCGGCCCTCGAAGTAGGTGTTGGTGAGATCGTAGAACGCGATGGTCGGGGTGAGGCCGAACAGCTCGCAGGCGCGCCCGTGGACGTGTTCCTCGATGGCGTCCTGATGCCTCAGAAGCTGGTCCGAGGCGCGGTACAGGCCCATCTCGCTCAGGGACCCGAAGTCGATGTCCAGCATCTCACCCAGCGCGCTGGCCTTGCGGAGCCACTGGCAGGTCCGGCGCTCCGAGCCCGGCGCCAGCATGCGCGCCGCGATCGAGGCCAGCGCCCAGCATCTCTGGCGGCCGTTGAAGCCGAGCTCGGCGAGCAGCTGCGGCAGCCCCAGCGCCGCCAGGGCCGCCAGCGCGGCGTGCTCGCCGCCGGCGGTGCGCGCGTCAAAGTCCTCCGCGGAGTTCACATCCACCGTCTGGAAGTCCTTCTCCCCAGGCTCCTCGGGCGCCTGCCCCTGTCTTTCCAGCAGCCGCTTGGCGATGCGCCGGGCCTCGGACTCGAGCTCAAGATCGGGGCCCGCGAAGCTGAAATGGTGCTGCGCCGACAGCAGCTCCTCAACGCGCTGGCATAAAAGCTTCCATTTTTCTTTTTCAACGCCGAAGCTGGCGCCCAGGTTCAAAAGCGTGCGCTGGCGCACCTTCTCGCCGTCGCGCTCGCTCTCCACCAGCCGGTAGCTGCCGCGCACCGTGCCGTCCCTGTTGGTGGCGGTCTTGGTCTTTCTGATGAACATGGCCGTTATTTTAAGGCATCGGAGCGAGGAATCAAGACCAATGGTGAAAATGATGGCACTACAATCTGGAAAACCGCAGATTGACCCCGAAACGGGCGGAAAAAGGGTCGGAAATGGATGGAAAAACGGGAATTCCGGCTCGGATCAGGCCGGAATCGCGGTTTTCAAGGTTCGGGCGACTGCGGAAATGTTAAACTTGGGTTAGCTTCATTCCATTCGAAGTTTCTGTAAATTTCAGTTACTTCACACAAGAATTCCGCCTCAATCCGTCATCAAGCGGTTGCTCATTCAACTGGTGCAGGCTGGCGCGCGATCAAATACGGATTTAGAAGCAGAAGTTTCGAGACCAATTCGGGCAGGACTTCCTCATTCACCGTCAAGATGCTTTTTCTTTTTCCGTTCCTCTAAATTCTTACGAATGTCTTCAGCCACCTCTTCGACTTCCTTCGCCACCCGCGTTTCGAGTCCAAGCTCCATCTGCAGCGCCGCAGTCAGCGGAAGCAATCGATCCGATGCCGGTGATGCTGTGATTGACTCGCGCAGCTTGGCCGGTCCGAGTTCCACAGCCAGCCAGCACAAGTCGTCAAGAATTTCCCTTGACAATGCGCCGAACTCTGAAAGAGTCAGCAACGCTGTCTCAATTTCTGCTGCGCAGGCAGTCTCGTCGCTGATCGCAAGATAGGTGCGGGCGCGTGTCAGGTGCTCAAGACAGTCAATCTCCGAGGACTCCTGACTCATTGCGTCCGATTCGCTGCTCTCGCTCGCGATCAGATCGGCTTTATTGCGCAGTGCCTTTGTGATGCCAGGATCATCTGAAGTTGATGGAGTCTCCCGCGAAACAAATCCGCTCAACTCTTCGCGCTGCGTTGGCACGACGGAAGACTCCTGCGGTTGTTCGAACAAAATCTGATGCATCTGTTCGATCTGACTGTTTAGGTCCATGGACTTGCTCTCTCTCTGGATTGCGGAACCTTTCGACTTCGAAGATGAGTAGTATGCCTCCATGAACTGAATCAGCGCTTCGACAGGGAAAGACTTCCCGCGGGAACGGCGCATCAGGTAATAGAGATAGTAGAGACGCTCGGCAAGGTAGTACTGCAGGCGGCGCATGCTTCCGCCGACTACTTGTACAACGCCCCGATTCACCAGTCTTGCGAGTTGGGCGCTGCATCTGTTCGTATCCAATCGCGCCCGATCCGCAATCTCTCGCGTTGTTGCTGGTTTCCAGAGCGTGGCAAGGGCAAGAAAGACCCGCCGCTCCTGCAGGGGCAGCGCATTGATATAGTATTTGAAATACTCGGTTTGATCGTCAATCAGATCAAGCAGATTGGCCATCAGTCCGCGAAACGGCTGGTTTGCTCCGCATCGAGCGGCAACCGCCAGCAGCCGCGGGTTGCCATCAGTGAGAATTCGCATTGCCTCAATCGTTTCCGGCGGACAGTCCTCGCCCGATTCCTTCTGCCAAAGCGTTGCGCACTCCTTCGAATCAAGCGGCCGCAGATGCTCTACGCGGAAAAAATGGTAGCAGGCATAGTTGGGATGAATGATTTCGTCGAATAGGGCGGACGCGCCGGCGATCAAAATAATCTGATAGTCCATCTGAAGTGTGTACCGCAGCCGCCATCCCGCATCTCGGTCATCGAATTCCCTGAACATGATGTCCAAATTTTCGACGAATAGAACAAGACGCTTGCTCTCCCGGTCTGCAAAATCAAAAAGCGCATCCAAGCACAGATCTTCCAGATCTCGGTCATCAGAAATGCGCCGCAGTTCCTCACAGGAGCGTTTCAGTTCAGGTTTGCCTGGCAGCAGCAGAACCTCGTCATTCAATCGAGAAACGCATTCGAGCCAAAACTCGCCGATTGTTGATGCCTCGTATCTTTCTTCTGCAAGCATAATGGGAAAGAAACGTCGGGAAAGATCATTGTCTCGACGTATCTCTGCCGCCACGCGCAAAAGGAGAGTTGTCTTTCCGCTGCCGCGCGGACCGATGACAATCTGATGCCCGTTTGATCTGCCAGTGCATTCTCTGAGCCCTCGAATCACAAAGAAAAGTTCATGCTTACGTACGCAGAAAGAACTGATCAGTTCCTCATCGGAGAGAAACTCAGGATTGCTTCTCAATGCAGATTTCGTCATCGTTCGGCCTCAGTTCCGCCGTCAAACCTCAATGACTGGAACGAAATACTGGCTGTGGCGTTTGTACCACCAGTCTTCGACAAAACTCGATACGAACTGATACGCGCCGTCGTCCTCACGCGGTTCGAGATATCCGTCGTGGTGCAGTGCGTACACTATGTGCTCAACTGGAAGAGTGTCACCGTTTTCCTGAGCCTGATAATACTCCTTATATCGGCGAATAGTTTCACTGTCTAGAATCTTTCGAGTGGCGGTATATGTAAGAATCTCAAGTGCGATTGTGTAGTCGAGTTTTCCGAAAATCGTACTTAGACGGCTCTCGTAATGCTGCATATACGTGTGTGTTTGTACACCCAGCATTTCCTGCAGATATATTTTCTCTACATCGTCGGCCGTCGCTTCACTTCGGTTTTGCCGATAAAGATGCTTGTTCAGTCTTTCAAAAAACATCTGCACATGGTGAGGGATGCAGCATCGCAGTCGATCGCACATTGATTGACGAACTTCCGAAGGAATAACAATATCATAGGTTTCAGCAAGTTCGCCCAAGAACGATTTGGCTGTCTCTTCACTCCAGGGCTGCACGTCGAAGATAGAATAAATATTAGCTTGTGCGGTAAGTCCGACTTGCGTCAATAGAGGTCCAAGTCCAACGCTGTCTGACAGAATCATCGTAACCTTGCCTCGATGCTCCTGTCCATTGTAGCGTAGCCAACTTAGAAACGCATCTGCTTGACGACGACCTCTCGGCGTGATACGATCACCATCGTCCTTGAGCAGTCGGTTGACAAGCATCGAAATCTCGTCGATTGCAAGAATAACCGGCCGCTCGCTGTCAGCCAATGAAGCAAAAATATCGTCGCCCACATGCTGCCAATTTCCAGTGTTGAACTGGGCGCGCAGTTTCACTCTGAGTTCCTTGATCGAAAGCTCGTCTATCTGCTCCACAACCCCCTTCATGACCTGTAAGAGAGTCGCCTTAATCCAGCCCGAGACGCCTCGCGCTGACTTGGCTTGAACGCCAAGCTCTGCCATCGCGTCGGCCGCGTCCATGATCTTCTCGAGATTCAGAAAAACTATCTCATACTCTCCTGTCTCATTCAGTCGTCGCATCAGCTCCCGCACGAGGCTTGTCTTGCCAATGCGTCGCTGCGCAGTGAGCAGCGTGTGAATTCCTTCGCGCATGCGCCGCTCAAGCAGTTCAAGATCAATTTCGCGGTTGAAGAATTGATCTCCTTCAACCCAGTTGTTTCCACCCATCAATAACATCAGTTACCTTCCTGTTTATTAGAATACCAACAATAATGTTGCCAATTATAATGATGATTAATTAATTGTGTGAAAAAAATGGCATATTGTGCCGCTATTGAATTCACCTGATAATCATTCAAAAGAGGATTTCAGCGATTCACTTGAAGCCCCAATGCTAATCTGAATCGACTGAATAAAGTTGCTGCGCGTCGAGCGGTTTGAGAGACTGGAGAACGATGGCGCTTCAGTTCTCTATTTTTTGTCTTCGTATCCTGCCCTCTCAAGTAAAATACGAACCATCGCATTGTTGAGATTCTGGACTTTATGTTGTGACAGGAATATGCGGTGCGGTCATTCGTAAATTTGAAAAGGGAAATTGCAACCCAAAGGAGTGGAGATATGACAACTTCAAGTGAATTTAAAGCCCAGATACTGACAAAAGCCTCGGAAAATGCGGAATTTCGCGCCTCTCTGCTAGATGATCCTGCGGCGGCGGTGGGAGCGGAACTGAATGCCAAAATTTCGGACACCCTGCAGATCAACGTTCACGAAGACGGTCCGAATGTCGTCAACCTGGTGCTGCCGCCGAAAGTCCAACTGGGTGAGACTGAATTGGAAAACGTCCACGGCGGCATGCCGACTCATTACTGGGATTAATCCAATTCGGAGACGAACTTGGAATTGAAGTCTACATCTGAGAACTCATCTCATCTTTGATTGACTTGGGTTCTCAGAGAGTCTGGGTGTAGATTCGAGCTAGACATTCACTCGAAAAAGCGGCCGGGCGTTTTGATGCAAATCCGAGGGAAATTCTGATCTCAGAGCGACTGGCGCTGATACTGAGCGGCAGCCAATGGAAAGCAGAGAGTCCATGCAACCACTTTCAAAGTTTCAACCTGCTCAGATTGCCTTATTTTTTGGTTGTTGGAGTGTGCGCCGCACCAGTCAATGTCGAGCCGCGACGAACTGTGCAGGCATTGACTTTTCAATAGGATCGAAATTGCAGTTCTCCAACCATTGTTGAAGGATGCCTGTCGCTTTTCACTCACCCCATTCAAACAGCTTGCGCGCGCAAACACTGATTTGCGCGGCTGCTCCAAGTTTTTTCTCAGGCTAACTTGGCTCCGTTTGCAACGGTGCGTTCCGGCTGCGCAATCACCACCGAACCGTCAGCTTGCGTGAATCCGGTGAGCAGAAACTGGGACATGAACGGACCGATTTGCTTGTCAGGGAAGTTCACCACACCAATAATCTGTCGGCCAACCAGGTCTTCCGGCGCATAAAGATCGGTAATTTGCGCGCTTGACTTGAGCGTTCCGATCTCTTCCCCGAAATCGACAGTGACTTTGTATGCGGGCTTGCGCGCTTCTGGGAATTCCTGCACGGTGAGCACCGTGCCGACGCGAAGTTCCACTTGCTCGAATTCGCTCCATTGAATCTGCTTCATCTGATCCTGTCTCCATCTTATGCGGTTTGTGAGTGATGATCAAAATCGATCTGGTTCGCGGTTGCATGTTTTTTGCTGGCAGACCGATCCAAAGTGAGAGCGCAATTTTACTGCCAAAAAATCAATGGAATCAAAGAAAGGCGCATCGTTGGAATTTGCATTGATAAGTCGCTTCACATAAGTCTGAAAATGCGATCATAAACTGTTGATATTAAAATGACACATTAGTGTTGAGCAAGTGCAGTCGCACACTGTGAGGCAAGCCCGTTTGCGTGATTGTTGGGGGTCGAGCCTGGAATACTCCAACGCGTTTATGCCATTGATGTGCCAAGCGTATAATTGTTTTCCCATTAATTCTGCGGAAACCGAGATGAAGCTTCAGGAAAATATTGATGTCGAAAATGTCGTGAATGCGCTGGTCCAGAAATCACGGCAGGCGATGTCTGAATTTCGAAGCGCTGATCAGCAGTTCGTTGATGATGCTGTTACCGCGATTGCGTGGTCGCTTTACGAGCACAGGAATGCGAGCGAGCTTGCGACGAATGCAGTTCAGAGCACCAAGCTTGGCAATGTTCAGGACAAGGTCACCAAGAACCAGCGCAAGACATTTGGCACGCTGCGCGACCTGATGCGCGTTCGCACTGTCGGCATCATTGAAGAGGATCTGGATCGGGGAATTGTCAAGTACGCGAAACCTGTTGGGGTTGTAGGTGCGGTCACTCCGTCAACCAATCCAGCGGCGACTCCGGTGAACAAGTGCATGATGGCAGTCAAGGGCCGCAATGCCATCATTGTCGCGCCGTCACCGGCCGGTTGGGAGACAACCCATCGCGCTGTGAATCTGATGCGGGAGGGGTTGTCTGCGATCGGCGCGCCTCAAGACCTGGTTCAGATACTGCCTGCCCCTGTGAACCGCGCAATGACGCAGCAGCTGATGCGGGCAGTGGACCTTGTGGTTGTGACTGGCTCTCAAAACAATGTTCGAGGAGCTTATTCGAGCGGCACGCCGGCGATCGGCGTCGGTGTCGGAAATGTTCCAGTCATCGTGGATGATTCAGCGAATCTGCCCCGTGCCGCTGATCTGATCCGAATGTCGAAAACCTTCGACAATGGCACATCCTGCTCTTCGGAGAATGCCGTGATCATTCTTGATTCTGTTTACGATGACATGATGCAGGCATTTGCGGATGCAGGCGGATATCTGGCGAGCGCTGAGGAAAAAGAGCGGATAGTGAAATCACTTTGGACTGCGCCTGGAATGTTGAACCGGGAGCTGATTGCCAAAGACGCTGAGGTATTAATCCGGCATTGCGAACTGGCGGCGCCGGTTGACACCGCGAAGTTCATCATCGTTGAGGAAACAGGCACCGGATCTGAATTCCCGCTGTCGGGGGAGAAGTTGTCGGTGTTCCTGACCGCTTACCGCGCAGCTGACTTTGACGAGGCAGTGTCGAAAGTGCGCGACATTCTCAACTTTCAAGGCGCCGGGCACTCCTGCGGAATCCATACCGCTGACATTGCAAAAGCAGAGTACATGGCTGAAGAGCTTGATGTTGTCCGAGTTCTGGTGAATCAAGCGCATACCTTCGGCAATGGCGGGGGATTCACCAGTGGATTTCCGTTCACACTGAGCATGGGCTGCGGCACCTGGGGCGGCAACAGCATCAGTGAGAATCTGAACTACCGGCATTTCATCAACATCACACACCTGTCAACAGAAATTCCTGAAGACAAGCCAAGCGAGGAGAGTCTGTTCGGTGATTTTCTTCGCAAATATCATCCAAACCGCACACTCTGAGGCTCGCAACCTTGTCTGATACGATTCGATCGCTGATCGATCAGCGCGCGGTTGAACATTCGGACCGCATCTACCTTGCTGATCCGGATGCCGGCCGGCAGATGAGCTACAGAGAGCTCAAGGAGACCTCAGCGCGCTTCGGCAACATGCTGGATTCGCTGGACGTCTCGCATCCATCGAATGTCGGATTCCTGATGGATAACGGATACTGGACTGTGGCCGTGATGATGGGGACGATGTACAGCGGCTCCATCACAGTGCCGCTCAATGCAGTCGCCAGCCGAAGAAACTTGAGTTTCGCGGTTCAGAACGCGGAGCTTGATTTGATATTCGCAAGTACGGTGCATCAACCGATGCTTGACGGTATTCTGGCTGATGTCGAGCGGCCGGTTCAAGTGATCGAAGTCGACATGGCGCATGGATTTGACATCGACCTGAACCAGTTCGAGCCTGAACTCGCACGGCCGGAAGCTTTGACGCAAGATTCTGCGGCGATGATCCTGCACACTTCGGGAACCATCAAGATGCCGAAGGGTGCCGTGCTGAGTCACGGCAATCTGATTGCGGGGGGCAGAAATGTTGAGCTGGCGCAGAACTTGACCGAAGATGATGTAGCTCTATGCATTCTGCCGCTGTACCACATCAATGGACAGGTGGTGACGGCTGTGGCGCCTTTGGTCAGCGGCTCTCAGGTCGTGATGCCGCGCAAGTTCAGTCTGTCGAGATTCTGGCCGACATTGACGGGTTATGAGTGCACCTGGTTCAGCACCGTGCCGACGATCACAAAATATCTGCTGGACGACGCCCGCGGGAAAAAGGACAGCCAGGCGTTGCGGCGGCCGGCCCGCTTGAAGTTCGCCCGTTCAGCATCCTCAGCCATGCCGGCATCCATGCTGCTGGATTTTGAGGAGACATTCGGCGTGCCCATGCTCGAATCGATGGGTCTGACCGAAACTGCGGCCCCGATTCTGGCAAATCCGATGCCGCCCGCGACTCGAAAAGCGGGCTCTGTGGGGATTCCGTTTGGCAATGAGGTGCGAATCATTGACGATTCTGGAAATTTTCTAGCGCAGGGCGAGACCGGTGAAATCGTCGTGCGCGGCGATAACGTGATTTCTGAATACTACAAAGATGCTGAAGCCAACCACTCTGCATTCACAGAGGACGGATGGTTCCGCACCGGGGATCGCGGCTATCAGGATGACGACGGCTATTTCTTCATATCGGGGCGAATCAAGGAACTGATCATCAAGGGGGGCGAGAACATCTCCCCGCGGGAGATAGACGACGCGCTCTACCGGCATGAGGCAGTGTTTGAGGTTGCGAGTTTCGGCTATCCGGATGACACGTATGGCCAGGTTGTCGCGGTTGCAGTGGTGCTGAACCAAGATTACCCGTACAGTGAGCAGGAACTCAAGAACTTCTGCAAGTCGGAACTGGGTGCGTTTCGCTCACCCAGCAAAATCTTCATCGTTGAAGATTTGCCGAAAGGCCCTTCCGGCAAGATTCAGCGGTTGCGGGTTGCTGAGTCGCTGATCGGAGAGAGCTGATACTGAGCCTGAAGCATGAGCGCTGACCGCTGTCTCAATGGCAAGAGGGCATTCGTGACCGGCTCAACCAGCGGCATCGGGCTTGCGATTGCAGAGCGGCTGGCCGCAAAAGGCTGCGCTATCGGTTTCAACGGATTTGCAAGTGCCGATGAAGTCCGGCAGATTGAAACCAGATTTGGCTCCGAGTTTCGTGTTGAGGCCGTGTATTTCGATTTCGATCTGCGGGCGCCTGATCGCATCTATCGCGGTCTGGCGGAATGCGCTCGGAATTTCGGACAGATTGACATCCTGGTGAACAATGCAGGCGTTCAGCACGTTGCACGGGTTGAGGAATTTCCGACTGACAAATGGGACGAGATCATCGCAGTCAACCTGTCAGCGGTTTTTCATTGTTCCAAAGCGGTGATCCCCGGCATGGTGTCGAACCGATGGGGGCGGATCATCAACATTGCGTCGGTACACGGTCTGGTGGGCAGCACAAACAAGTCAGCCTACATCGCCGCCAAGCATGGTGTGATTGGACTCACCAAGGCGATCGCGCTCGAAAATGCGAGATTCGGCGTAACGTGCAATGCCATCTGCCCAGGCTATGCAGATACAGAACTGATCCGCGCCCAAATCGGGGAGCGGGCGCGTTCGGAAGACAAGCCAGCCGAGGCGATTGCGCAAGAGATGCTCGGTGAGAAGCATCCGAGCGGGCAGTTCATCGAGCCTGACGAAATCGGTTCATTGGCTGCCTATCTTTGCACCGATCAGGCAAGCGGCATTACCGGCGCCGCGCTTTCTATCGACGGCGGCTGGTCAGCACACTAGCTGGCAGGACGAATCTCATTCAGCTCCGGCTTTGGAGATTTCATCCCACGCCTCGACAATGTGTCTCATTTCGGTGCGAATGGCGCCGGGCACGAATCGCATCACGTAAACATCGTTCAGAATCGTATGCGTCAGAAAAATTCTGCCGTCGGCGTTGAGCTTCTCTAGAATCTGTCTGCTTCTTTCGTTGCCGTCCTTATGTCGAAAGCAAACCAGATTCAGCACCCGCGGCTGAAAAATTTCGTAGTTCTCGTCCGCTTCTACGAGTTTCTCAAAATGTTCTGCCAGCTTAATATGTTTGCGGATATGCGCCTGCAAACCCTCAATTCCGTAATGACGGATCACAAGCCAGAGCTTCAGCGATCGAAATCTTCTGCCCAGTGAAATCTGCCAGCCGCTGTAATCGAAAACCGCTCCGGATTCGGTCGCTTTGTTCCTGAGATACTCCGGCGTCATCGTCAGAGCATTGACCAGATCGGGTTTGTTCGCAACATAGAAAAGGTCTGTGTCAAAATTGGTCAGCAGCCACTTGTGCGGGTTGAAACAGTAGCTGTCAACCAGCTCCACACCGTCGAGCAGATCGCGGAATTCAGGGCATACCGCAGCTGATCCCGCATATGCGGCGTCAACATGCGTCCACATCCGGTTTTTCCTTGCGATTTCAGCAATCTTCCGCACCGGATCCATTGCCAGCGAAGAGGTTGTGCCAATGGTTGCGCAGACAAATGCCGGAACGAGATTCGATTCGAGATCAGATTTGACCTGCGTCGCGAGATCGTCCGCGCGGATCGCAAAACTTTTGTCAACTGCGAGACGGCGAATCCGCTCGCCGGAAAAACCAGCGATTCGCAGGCTCTTTTCAGCGGAGGAGTGAGTGTGGCCTGAAATATAGGCGGTCAGATCTGAGACATTCCGCCCCGGGTGCGCTGCAAGCGCTTTTTCTCTTGCTGCAACAGCGGCGCAGAGCGCCGCGGTGGAAGCGGAGTCCTGGATCACACCGCCGCCCGACTGGCTGGAGTGAAAATGATGCGGCAGTTCGGCAATCTCAACCATCCAGTCCAGCATCAGGGTTTCCAATTCGGTGCAGGCTGGACTGGTTGACCACAGCATGCCTTGAATCCCCAGGCCCGACGACAGGAAGTCCCCCAGAATAGAGGGGCCGGAAGCATGTGAGGGAAAGTATCCGTAGAAGTGCGGCGACTGCCAATGTGTCAAGCCCGGAATGATCTTGTCCCGGATGTCATTCAGGACACTTTCATAGGACTCTCCCGTTTCCGGCGGATGGGCGGGGAGGCTGCGGTACACTTCACCCGGCTCGACTTGCGACAGGACTGGAAAAGTCTCGATGTCCTGCATGTATTGAGCGATCAGATCAACCATCTGGTAGCCTTTCTGGCGAAATTCTTCGGGATTCAGGTGTTTCGGTTCCTGCTGCGACATATCTGAAGCACACTCCTATGGAAATTGAGACTGTCCACTGGCTGAAGACAGTCTTAACGCGGCCGCGATTTATTTGGACCTGCGAGTTACAGTCAGCCCGCAGCGCTCACACTCGACGGTTTCAACCTGCTTGGAAGTGCCGAATCCAAACTTGACTTCGACCACTCGAAATTTGTGAATTCCGATTCGACACAGCCACAAGCCGCGCTTGCTGGACGGTTCCTCACTCATGCCTGCAGTTCGCAAACTCCGCTGAGTGCGAATCCATTACGGTAATTTGGAAGGTCTGAAAGGGTCAAGACTGCTGAATTTCACATATTGGGGTAATTCGGTCCCCCGCCGCCTTCGGGCACTACCCAGTTGATATTCTGCGTCACATCCTTGATGTCGCAAGTCTTGCAATGCACACAGTTCTGCGCATTGATGACCAGGCGGGGCTTGTCTTTGTTCTGATCTCGAATAATCTCATAGACTCCGGCTGGGCAGTAACGCTGTTCCGGCGCGTCATAGTCTCTAAGATTGATATCAATGGGCACCTGATCATCTTTGAGCGTCAGGTGTATCGGCTGGTTCTCTTCGTGATTGGTATTCGACAGGAACACTGATGAGTTTCGATCGAAACTGATCACGCCGTCTGGCTTCGGATAGTCGATCGGCTTGCTTTCGGATGTTTTTCTAAGGCTCTTGTGGTCTTCGTGGTGATGGAATGTCCACGGCGCCCTGCCGCGGAAGAGGTAAGTGTCGATGCCGGAATAGACGAGCCCCGCCCACATGCCTTTCTGAAATGAGGGGCGGATGTTTCTCGCCCGGTAAAGTTCATCCCAGACCCACGTTTTCTTGAGCCTGTCCTCGTAGTCCGGCTCCTCCGCCGAATCCGATGTCAAGTGATCAAAGGTCGACTCAGCGGCGGTCATGCCTGATTTCATTGCAGTATGGGTGCCTTTGATTTTCGGTGTGTTCAAGAATCCGGCGCAGTCTCCGATCAGCGCACCGCCTGGAAATGTCAATTTCGGAATGGATTGAAAGCCGCCTTCGTTCAACGCTCGGGCGCCGTATGCAATCCGCCGGCCGCCGTCAAGAATGGACTTGACGGCTGGGTGCTGCTTGAAACGCTGAAATTCCTCGAAAGGGCTGAGATACGGGTTTCGGTAATCGAGTCCGACGACGAAACCAATGGACGCCTGGTTGTCCTCCAAGTGATAAAGAAATGATCCCCCATACGTCTCCCGGTCCAGCGGCCAGCCGAGGCTGTGCCAGACAGTGCCGGGTTTATGCTTGCTTTCATCGACTTCCCAGAGTTCTTTGATACCGATGCCAAAGGTCTGCGGGTCAGCGTCATCTCGAAGTGAGTAACGCTCGAACAGTGTCTTGGTCAATGAGCCTCGGCACCCCTCAGCGAACAATGTGTATCTTGCATGGAGTTCCGCGCCGGGCGTGTAGTTGGCGGTGGGTTCGCCGTCGCGTCCGATACCCATGTCACCGGTCGCGACGCCCTTCACTCTGTCACCGTCGTACAGAACCTCGGAAGCCGCATATCCGGGGAAAATATCGACACCGATCGCTTCCGCCTGCTCACCCAGCCATCGGCATAAATTGCCTAGGGAAATAATGTAGTTTCCATGATTTCTCATCTGCGGCGGAGTGGGCATGCGCATCGACGACTTTTCAGTCAGGAATACGAAACTGTCCTGAGTGACGGGAGTGTTGAGCGGCGCGCCTTTGTCTTTCCAGTCTGGAATGAGTTCATTGAGCGCAGTGGGTTGCAATACCGCGCCGGACAGAATGTGAGCGCCGACTTCAGAGCCTTTCTCAAGAATGCAGACGCTCAGGTCCTGGCCGTTTTCCTCGCAAAGCTGGCGCAGGCGGATTCCCGCAGACAGACCAGAAGGTCCGGCTCCGACAATGACAACATCATATTCAAGTGAATCTCGTTCAACAGTCATTCAGGCTCACTCTCTTGGTGGCAAGGGGCTGGAAAGGTGTGCTGCAAATGAAGAGTTGCTCTCAATGCGGGAATCATTGAAGTTCGAATTCTGTCAGTTCGCCGCTAAGTGCGGATATTGTATTGAGAATCAGTCAATTGAGTGAGCTGAAAATACTTGAACGCGAATTTCTGTCGGATTGCCGCTGTTGCACGGATTGTTGACTTGGGGACAGTTTGAAATAATCGCCAGAACATTGGTTTCGGCGCGCAGCTCAACGTAGTCGCCGGCAACCGAAGGTCCGTCAACGAATACAGTCTGTTCGGTGCTGCCATCCTCATGCACGGGCACAGAGCAGAAAAAGTTGATGTTCGGCACAATATCCGTCCAACCCAAATCATGGTTGGACAATGCGGCAAGAAAATTCTCTCTGCATCCCGGCGCGCCGGACACACCGTACAGCATCTCGTTGCTCCAGCTTGAGCAGCAGCCCGCGATGGTGTCGTGACCGCCCGGGGTGGTGTCCTCAACAACTTTCATCAGCGGATTGGCGTAATCGGAGTAAAGTACCGTGCCCTTGGTGATGTGGATGCTATGCGCGGCCTTGATGGTATTCGGCGCGTGATAACGCTCCTGTTTGTTGTCTGCGCTGTAGCAGAGAAAATCGACACCTTGCTGCCCCTCAAGGTCGGTGATTCTCAGAATTTGATCGCGCAGAACCACCTTGTCCCATCCGTCGCCCGGCTTCACAACGTCATCTGATTGAATCGTCAACTGTTGCATTATGGGGTTGTTTCTCGAGATCTGTTCTATTTGAAATTTGATTCAATTTCTTGGTTTCAAGTATACACAATGCAGGTATTGGGAAATTTTGGAGTCAAGCCGAATTCGCTTGCCAATTTCTGCAATTGAATTCAAGTCATTCAGAGGATCCGTATTTTCCAGAACCAATTCGAAAAGTTCGAAGTGGCACAAGTGAACTAGCCGAAAGAGTTGCTCCGTTTGCTCCCAGCCTGCGGCATTCTTGACTTGATTCAAATGAATCTCTATTGCCGGTACGGATTTGTACGCCTTTTCGAGTCAATATAATCCCCATTCATCACATGCGAATGGTTTCATCAACACTTCAAATTCCGCTTTGACCCAAGAAAACTACGCTAATTTGCAATCACAGTTCATGCTGCAGTGCTGGGCGCGGCAGCAGAACTATGAGCCCATCGAGGTGAGCTATACAGAAGGCTGTTGGATTCACACAACAGATGGACGAAGGATATTTGATCTTCGCAGCGCCCACGAGTGCATCAATCTTGGGTTCCGGCATCCCAAAGTATTGCGGGCAATGCAGGAGCAAATGGAGAGTGTCGTCTATGTCACTGACGACTTCGCATCGCGATCAACGGCAAAGCTCGCTCGGAGGCTAGCGGAAATCTCACCTGGCAGCTCGAACAAGAAAGTCTTTTTCTGTCAAAGCGGTGCCGCGGCGGTAGAAGCTGCCATTCATGGGGCCAGACTTAGCAGATACACTCAGATGATTACGGATCGAAGTGTTGATCCGGATGCTCCTGAACTTTACCCCTATCCCTACAAAATAATCAGCCGATACCGTTCCTGGCATGGCGCAACAAATGCTGCCGCTTCAGCCAGTGGTGACCCGAGAAGATGGTTTACTGAACCGTTGACTGCGCCAGGCTTCATATTCGCTCCTGATGCTGGCGGACCTCACTCACCCTTTGATTATCAGAGCGTTGACAAGAACATCGCTTATCTGGATTACATGATCGAGCAGGAAGGTGGCAGCAATGCAGTGGTGGGTATTTTGGTTGAGCCGATTGTCGGCAGCAACGGCATCATGCTTCCGCCGCCGGACTATTTTGAAAAGTTGCAGAAACTCTGTTCGAAATGGAATCTGCTGCTGATCGCTGACGAAACCATGACAGGCATGGGGCGCACTGGGAAAATGTTTGCCTGTGAGCATTATGGAATTGAGCCTGATGTGCTGATCATGGGAAAAGCGCTTGGTGCGCATTGTCCTATGGCAGCAGTGATCTTTGCAGAAAATGTCGCACAATCCTTTGACGAGAATCATTTTGGACATGGACAGAGTTATTCTGGACACGCTCTAGCTTCCGCGGCAGCTCTGGCTTCAATTGACGCACTTTACGAAGAGCAGCTCATCGAAAAAGCCGAATCAATGGGCTTTTGGATCAAGAATAGATTGGAAGAAATCGCAGAGAAGCATGCGATAGTTTCGCATATCCAAGGCATCGGACTTTTTTGGACTGTTCATATAGCAGGAGAGGACGCAAGCACTCCAGTTCGCCGCGCGACTGAAAAATACCAGGCTAATCTGGTGGCATCGATTTCGGACTATCTGCTTGAACATCACAGCATCTATACACCAAGCGATAAATTCGGGATTTGGATTGTGCCACCTTTGGTAGTCTCCGAAGAGGAGATGATCTGGATTCTGGATTGTGTTGATGATGCACTTTCTCTTTTTAATCGAAAATGATATTACCCAATTTGTTGTAGAATGGATTTCAGTTGGAAATTTGTGTATCTCTCGAGCTATGGAATTGTGTTAACGAAAGAGTCCCCCACAAATTGACAGCTTTTCATACTTTGTTTCGTTGAATTTAAAAAAACTTTCAAAGAAGTTAAGGCGGTCGAATCTGCTGTTTACTAAATCTCTCTTATTGAGCTGCAAAATAAGTTGTCAAATCCACAATTCAAATCATAAAATGGCACAACATCGCAAGTATGCAAATTTAAGGAGACCATAATATCTTTGACTGTTAATCGGAAGGAGGGTAAGAAAATGGAACTGCAGGTAATGGATAAAGTCAAAACTTTTCCAGGTCATAGGTATAAGAGCGAAGGAAAGGGGTCTGGGGAAGAATTTAGAGAGGATTACTTGATTCCCGCTTTCGACAAGGCATTGAAAAAGGGCGAGAAGTTGTATGTCTATATGGATGGCGCAGAGTTTGGGTATACAACATCATTTTTGGATGAGGCATTCGGTGGATTGGCACGAGTGCGAGGTAAAGACTTAGTCATCTCTAACTTGGAGGTTGTATGCTCAAGCGAACCGTACCTGAAAAATGAAATTGAGTACTACATTATGTTTGGTGCGCGAGTTAAAAATCCTCCTTTTGAAGCGTCGGGATAACTCAGTTTGAATGAAATCATCGACTCATTTGAAACTCTAGGCTCGATAGTACTGACTCCCTTGGCCATAGTGGGTGTGGGATACTGGGTTAACACAGTAATCAGAAAGAAGAGTCAAAGCGACTCTATTGTTGTAAGCAATCTGCAAGACTTACAGAAGGAAATAAATGGTCTCATACTCAATTCGATAAATACTCCTGATGTTGAAACTCGCACAGTGTATCTTCGAAGATTGTCCAATGAGATCCTCCACTTCGTTGAATTGCATGCTCTGTTGGTAGGAGAGAAGGACAAAGAGAAATTAGAGAGTGATCTGCGTCAATTCGTATTTGATTTGAAGGTTATGCTCTCTAAGAGCTCACCTACAAATGAAGAACTTGCAAAAGCCAGAAATTTTGGTAATCGGTTGCGGACAAGTATTCTGAAATATAGCCTAAACATTTGCGATAAACAAAATTACACGATAAAGCTCTAAGAATTTCGCCCAATTGACACTTTCATATTCAAAGTTGGAATTTTAAAATTTTGTTTCGAAAGCTATCTGTGCGCAGGAAATGATTTTGCCAATATTTGGAGTGATGCGTACATCCATTCAGTCGAAATACTTCCGCTTTGACGCTGAGTTTTTCAAGAGAAGAAAAAGTAGCTGACTTCACTCCATTTTTACAGCTGCATCCCAACAAAATCGAACAGGCTGAATTTTGCAACCTGTCAATCTGACATCCACCGAACTAGTTGATTTGCTTCTCAAAATATCCCCTATCTGACAGCATTGAATTGATTTATTCGTTAGTCAATTTGGCATAGTTCTATGGCAAAACAGCGACTGATTTAAGTTTGATTGCGAGACATTCCAACGGCAGTTGTTGTAATGTATGAATTGCCAATTCTGAACGAAACAATGTACTCAACACTGCACACGATTTAACTCAAACTCTCTGATGAAAATTGAAGGTCAGCCAGCTTTGGTCACTGGCGCAGCATCCGGTATGGGTGAGGCGACTGTCCGATTGTTGGCGAGCCAAGGCGCCAAGGTAAGTTTGCTGGATATTGATGCAGATAAAATCGACTTGATAGCTGACGAGATCGGTGCTCTTTCAATCCAGTGTGATGTCACCAGCTCTGAAAGCATGGAAAGTGCTGCTGCCTCCGCGGCAGATTCAAACGGAGTTGCCAGAATTCTGATCAACTGCGCTGGAATCGCACCTGCAAAACGAATTGTCGGGCGCGATGGGGCGATGCCGCTCGAAGATTTCAAGCGAGTCATCGATGTCAATCTGATCGGCACCTTCAATGCAATGCGGGTGATGGCCGCGGCACTCAGAAATGAAGCGCCGCTGGATGAAGCGGGTGAGCGCGGCGTGATTGTGAACGTCGCATCCGTTTCCGCATTCGAAGGTCAGATCGGGCAGGCCGCATACAGTTCATCAAAGGGTGCCATCGTGGCGCTCACCATTCAGGCGGCCAGAGAGCTCTCAAGCGCCGGCATTCGAGTGATGACAATCGCGCCCGGATTGATCGCCACACCGATGCTGTTTGGAATGCCCGAGGAGGTGCAGCAAAGTCTCGCCAACCAGGTTCCGTTTCCCAAACGGCTTGGCAATCCAGCAGAGTTTGCGGAGCTTGTCAGGCACATTCTGGAAAACCAGATGCTGAATGGAGAGGTGATTCGACTCGATGGCGCAATTCGCATGCAGCCGCGCTGATTTGGATGGTGTCTTGTGTCTACTCGATCTGATTGAGGCGTGTCATGGAATCGCGGTTGAATAGTTTCGGATCATCGAGATAATCCAACAGAATCTCCAGCGAATCCAGACCCCAGAACAGCTCTCCGTCAGCAGTGATGGATGGAACTCCGAATACACCGTCGGCAACGGCCTTCTGTGTGTTTGAAACCAGCCCGGCCTTGACATTGGGATCGTCGATCAACCGGTCAGCCTCTGGCATTCCAATGAGTTTCCAGATGGCCTGACGGCCGTCGGCTGTTGAAGGGTCATTGTCAGTCGTCCAAATCGCCCGAAATATTGCCGTGACCAGTTCAGGGTCGTTATCCAACGCGAACGAAAGGCGCAAGTAGGGAAGCGGATTGAAAGGATGCGTGTCAGGCACTCTGAACGGCAGGTCGAGTTTCTCCGCCAGCCAAGTCGTGTGACGGTAGGTGAATATTTTCTTCGGGTCGATCTCCACCGGTCCGAGATTCCCCCAATGCTTGAGCAGACCGGCGAACAGCACCGGAACATAATTCAGCTCAACACCCCTCGGCAGCTTGTGCAGCTGCTCATGCAGCAGGTATGAGAACGGCGAGACGAAGTCGTAGTAGTAATTCAGCCGGGTCATTCGGCATCCATTTCTGCCAGTGATTCAGCGCGCTCCCGCAGGCGGAATTTCTGCACTTTTCCGGTGGAGGTTTTCGGCAGCTCTCCGAAAATGACTGACTTCGGCGCCTTGTAGCGGGCCATGTTCTCTTTGCAGAACTGAATCAGGTCGTCCGCATCTGGCACGGGAGAGCATTCAGGTTTCAATGTGACGAAAGCGCAGGGCACCTCACCCCACTTCTCATTCGACTGGGCGACAACAGCCGCTTCGAGCACTGCCGGATGACGAAACAGGGCGTCCTCAACCTCTATTGAAGAAATATTCTCACCGCCCGAGATGATGATATCTTTGGACCGATCCTTGAGCTGAATGTAGCTGTCTGGGTGCTTCACTCCAAGATCACCGGAATGAAACCAGCCGCCTTCGAATGCCTCTCGCGTCGCATCCGGGTTTTTCAGATAGCCCTTCATGACGATATTGCCGCGGAACATCGTCTCTCCCATGGTTGACCCGTCTGCAGGAACTGAAGACATTGTTTCCGGTTCCATGATGTCGAGGCCGGCCAATGCAACATACGGAACACCCTGACGAGACTTCAGATTCGCCCGTTCAGCGCTGACCAGCTCGTCCCATTCGCTGTGCCAGTCACAGATGACCGACGGTCCGTAGGTCTCTGTCAATCCGTAGACATGGGTCATGTGAAATCCGTTATTCTCCATCTTCTCAAGCACCGCGGCAGGCGGCGGTGCCGCCGCTGTCATCACTTTCACAGAGTGGCTGAAACTCTGACGCTCGCTCTCGGTGGCATTCACCACCATGTTGAGCACCACTGGCGCACCGCAAAAATGAGTCACGTTATGCTCTGCGATGGCATCGAAAATGGTTTCGGCCGCAACCCGGCGCAGGCAGACATTGGTGCCGCCAAGCAGTGCGATGGTCCAGGGAAAACACCATCCGTTGCAGTGAAACATCGGCAACGTCCAAAGATAGATGGGGTGAGGGCGCATTTTCCAGTTGAGCGCATTGCTGAGCGCGTTCAGATAAGCCCCTCTGTAATGATAGACAACGCCTTTGGGATTGCCGGTTGTGCCGGATGTGTAGTTGAGAGATATTGCATCCCACTCCGATTCCGGCTGATTCTCGAAAGAAAATTCAGATTTCCCTTGACTTATGAGTGCCTCATAGTCCATACTACCCACTTTCGAGCCATGTTGCACTGCATCATCAAGAATGTCAATCACCGCAATGTCGCGATTCAGTTTGCTGAGCGCCGCTTCGACAACATCTGAGAATTCTATGTCGGCAAGCAGCACTTTTGATTCGGCATGTTCAAGAATGAAGGCGATCGTGTCCGCATCCAGACGAACGTTGATCGTGTTCAGCACGGCTCCCGTCATCGGCACGCCGAAGTGCGCCTCATACATCGGCGGAGTGTTCGGGGAGATGATCGAGACAGTGTCGTTGCGGCCGACTCCCAAATCAGCGAGCGCAGATGCCAGCTGCTGACAGCGTGTGTGCGTTTCTTTCCACGTATAGCGTCGGTTCTGATGGATCAGTGAAATGCGGTCTGGAAAGACGCGGGCGCTTCTTTCCAGAAAAACCAGCGGTGACAAGGGTACGTAGTTTGCCAGGTTCTTGTCCAGACCTGATTCGTACGGGTTGCTGCTGCTCATTGTTTGGGTGAGAAGACGGTGAATCGCATGCGACGGCATTATATTCAATTCAGCGACTGGTCTTCTGCGGCCGGATTAATCTTTTTATTATTAGATATTTAAAGGATACAGAATGAGCGAACAAAAAGTTGAGCCAGATTTGCATGGTTATTATTTCGAGGACCTTGAAGTTGGCATGAGCGCGGTCTACGGCAAGACACTGACGGATGCCGATGTGCTGATGTTCACCGGAGTTTCCGGAGACACGAACCCCTTGCATCTGAATCGGGAGTTCGCCCAGCGGACACCGTTCAAAGAACCCATCGTTCACGGCATGCTCACTGCAAGTCTGATTTCAACTTTGATTGGCACCCGCCTTCCAGGACCAGGCTGCATCTACATGGACCAAAGCCTCAAGTTCACGGTTCCGGTGCGGGTGGGAGATACGGTCACCGCTCGCGTGGTGGTTTCCGAGCTGGACAGCGAGCGTCCTTACGCGATACTGGACACAGTCTGTTCTGTCGATGGAACCGTGGTGCTCAAGGGGCAGGCGAAAGTCAAAGTTCCGCAGAAGAGAAACGGAGCGGCTAATGGCGCAGCGAATGGTTCAAGCTGACATCGCTCGAATGAATGTGAGTCAAATTCACTAATCAGCCTCAGATAATGCAATGCAAAATATTACAGATATTATCGGGAAAGACATGCTGATGCGGCCGAATGCCGACTCCGATCCGGCAAAGCTGCTTTCTGATTTCAACCGGCAGTATTCGCGGATTATGAAGTCGATGATGGACACACCGCCATCGACTGATGTCGCGCAGTTTTCGATTCGTCTTGGCGCCTTGTTCGCCAAGGCCGCAATGGGCAATGCGACGGATCTCAACAGCTTGTTTCAGCTGCAGCTGTCTGCGATCTCAAAATATGCGGCGCTTGGAGACTACATTCTGAAAAAGTCTCAGGGACTCGATGCAGCTCCGGCTGTGCGGACAGATTCCGAAGATGGAAGATTCAGATCTCCGCAATGGACTGCTGACGCGGCGAATTCCCAAGGTCCAGCTTTGAGTTCCGATCTGTGGTTCGATACACTGAAGCAGTCCTACCTGATCGGTGCGGAGTATTTTCAGGGCTTGTTCCAGCAGACCGACGGCCTGACGGCACAGGAAAAAAGAAAGCTCAAGTTCTACACCGATCAGGTCGTTGATGCTTTCGCACCGACCAACTTTGTCAGCACCAATCCTGATGTGATTGAAGCCACCCGCGCATCGAAAGGCGAGAATCTGCTCAACGGGCTGCGCAATTTCGCAGACGATATCGAGGCCGGGCGCGGGGTCAGAATGGTGGATGAGGAAGCGTTTGAACTTGGACGCAACGTTGCCGTCACACCTGGCAAAGTCATCGCCCGCAACCGTATGGTGGAACTCATTCAGTACTCACCGACGACGGATGAGGTCTACACCCGTCCGGTGATGATCATTCCACCTTGGATCAACAAGTACTACATTTTGGATCTGTCTCCAAAGAACTCATTCATCAAGTGGCTGGTTGACCAGGGCCACACCGTGTTTGTCATATCCTGGGTGAATCCTGACGAAAGCTATCGGGACACCACGTTTGACGACTATCTGCAGGACGGCCCTCTTTGGGCCATGCAGGCGATTCAGTCTGTCACTGGGCAGAATAATATCAATGCGATAGGATACTGTCTCGGCGGCACACTCCTGGCGACTCTGCTTGGCTGTCTGGCGAGCCGGGATGACAGCGACGTGAAAATCTCCAGTGCGACATTCTTCACGACGATGATTGATTTCGCCGAGCCGGGAGATCTGGGCGTATTCGTCGATGAGGAAAGTGTCAGTCAGCTCGAATCGAAGATGCAGGCAGACGGCTATCTGGAAGGCAAGTCCATGGCCTCAACTTTCAACATGATGCGCTCCAACGATCTTATCTGGCATTTTGTGATCAACAACTATCTGCTCGGCAAACCGCCTGCGCAGTTTGATCTGCTGTACTGGAATTCAGATTCGACCCGGCTGCCGGCGGCGATGCACAGCTATTACCTGAGGAACATGTACCTTGAGAATAATCTTGCTGAGCCCAATGGAATCAGCGTTCTCGATACACTGATCGATCTTTCGAAAGTCACGGTGCCGACGACTTTTGTCTCGACTGAACTGGATCACATCGCCCCCTGGCAGTCGACCTACAGCGGTGCGAAACTGCTGTCCGGCAAGGTTCGCTTCATCTTGGGCAAATCCGGGCATATCGCCGGCATCATCAATCCGCCGGCACGGAACAAGTACGGCTACTGGACCAGCGCCAAAGCATTGCCGGAGTCAGCGGATGAATGGCTGGAATCCGCGACTCAGAAAGACGGCTCCTGGTGGCCGGAGTGGGAGCGCTGGGTCAAGCGATTCGGTGGCAAGAAAATTCCGGCCCGCATATCTGGAAGCGAGGCATACCCGCCGCTGGCAGACGCGCCGGGCACCTATGTCAAACTGTGAGGTGCTTGGAACGAAATCACGCGTGTTGAGTTAGCCCCAGGAAGGCTTGCGTTTTTCCAAAAACGCGTCAATGCCTTCAGCTGCGGACGCAAGGCCGAGATTGCATACCATACGCTCACTGGCGGTCTGGTAGGCGCTTTCCAAACCTTCTTCGATTTGCTCATAGAACAGTCGTTTGCCGAGAGCCAGCACATCTCTGGGCTTTTCGGCAATGCCGCGAGCGAACTCGAATGCGGCCCCCTCCAGCTCATGCGGCTCGGCCAGGCGATTGACCAAGCCTTTCTCCAGAGCCGACTGCGCATCAATAAAATCTCCCGTCAGCAGCATTTCCAGCGCCGCTTTGCGGGAGACATTGCGGCTGAGCGCGACACCTGGGGTGGAGCAGAACAGCCCCAGATTGACACCTGAAACCGCAAATCTGGCTTCGGTCGACGCAATTGCGAGGTCGCAGTTCGCCACCAGCTGGCAGCCTGCGGCTGTTGCGATGCCTTGCACCTGCGCGATCACAGGCTGTGGCAGACGCGTCATGGTCAGCATCATCTGAGTGCATTCCGCCAGCAGGATTTTTGAGAAATCAGGATCGGAACGGCTGCGCATTTCCTGAAGATCGTGCCCCGCAGAGAATGCATTGCCTTTGGCTGCGAGAATGATCACGCGAATCGATTCATCGTCTGCGAGCTCGTCGAAACCTGACTGCAGCTGTGCCAGCATGGCGCGCGACAGGGGGTTGTACTTTTCCGGCCGGTTCAGTGTGATTCTTGAGATCGGGCCGAAATCCTCCCGATAAAGCAAATCGTCTGCTGAAGTGAAAGTCTGCATTGCGAGCTGTGCCATTTCCGAGTACCGAATGATTGAGGGATTCCTATAATTTTATTCCTGAAAGCCAACTGTCTGCAAGTTATTGATGAACTGATGTCAATTGTCACTCTGGAAGAGTTCAAGCGCGTTACGCGCGAGCACCTGCCGCTCGCTGAGATGCTCGGCTTCGAAGTGGAGCGTCTTGAGAGCGGTGAGTGCATCGTGCGCGCAGTCTACAAGGATGATTTTCTTCGTCCGGGCGGGACAATTTCCGGCCCCATCATGATGGCGCTGGCTGACTATGCCATGTGGGGTGCGATCATGAGCCGGGCCGAGCGCGTTCAGATGGCGCTCACTACGAACCTGAACATCAATTTCCTGATCCGACCGGACCCCGGCGACATTGTCGCGGCAGCCAAGGTGATCAAGCTGGGCAAACGGCTTGCAGTCGGCACAGTTGAACTTTTCGGCAATCAGGAGAATGAACTGGTGGCGCATGTAACCTGCACCTATTCTTTGCCGCCGCAATCCAATTCATAAGGGGGATTTGAAATGACTCAAGCATTTTCTGGTATTCGCGTCTGCGTATTTGATGCCTATGGCACGCTGTTTGACGTTCACTCGGCAGCCGCCCAGCACAGCGCCGCGCTCGGTTCGCTGGAGCAGCCGGTTTCGGAGATGTGGCGGGCGAAGCAGCTGCAATACACCTGGCTTCGAAGTCTGATGAAAGCTTACGACAGTTTCTGGCAAGTGACCGGCGAATCGCTGGACTACGCAATGGCATCGCACGGAATTGAGAATCAGGAGCTGCGGGATCATCTGATGAATGCGTACCTGAACCTCGGCTGTTTCGACGAGGTTCCCGGAGTTTTGAAAACACTCAAGGAAAACGGGATCAGCACTGCGATTCTGTCCAACGGGTCACCGAATATGCTTGATCCGGTGGTGGAGAACTCCGGTGTTTCAGACTATATCGATGTCAGTCTTTCTGTCGACGCTGTCGGAACGTACAAGCCAAGCGCCGAAGTCTACCAGATGCCGTGTGACTATTTTGATGTGAACCCGGAGCAGATTGCCTTTATGTCATCGAACTGCTGGGATGCGATCGGCGCCGCCCATTTCGGTTTCAAGGTGGCCTGGTGCAATCGATATGAACAGCAGCTTGATCGCCTGCCGGCCAAGCCGCATGCGGAGATCAAGGATTTGACCGAACTGCTGTCACTGATTGGAATCAATTGAAGGCGCGATCGGGATTTGCGTTGCTCCGCGATTCACTGCTTGCGCGCCGCGCAGACGCTGCACATCAGATCCAGGTAGGGGTTGAGTGTTGAATCTGAGTATTGCCGCCATGCGTCTGGTGGTTCGAACTCACCGCGCCAGATTCCCAGCTGATTTTTCTTCGCACGGGATTCAGCTTCCGCGTAGATCGAATCATCGGTGACGGCAAGCGCCATTCCTTCCTCAACCAGCTGTCTGCCGAGATCAGAATCGCTGGCACTGCAGCTGACCAGTGAAACACTGTCAAGCTCAAGCACCGGGATGCAGCTTAAGGACGAGTTCTTGATCAGTTTGTTCAGCCTCAGTGTCGCAGCCGCACCGCAGGGCCACGGCTTTCCATCGACAGCGCACTTTTCGGTCGCGCGGGGTACTGAAACTCCGAAGAGCGCAACTTTTGCGCCTTGAAGTTCAAATGTATTGTCCGCCAGCAGTCTGACATCGCTGCCGTCGGCTGAGGCGGCGCCACTCGCACATAACCAAACTGGCACAAGACAGCAGTGGAACCATTTGAATGCATGTTTTGTCAAATGACGCATATTGAAGTGTGCAAGGGAATCAGTCAAAACGTTCTCAGCGTAAAATTCACTTTATTCAGGTATCGTATGCAGACAGAGGATAGCTCATGAAGTTCGGACCGATTATGAACATTCTGAGGCTGACAGTCACGCTGATTTTGTTGTCACCGATTGTTCCCGCCAATTCGGCTGATTTGTCGATGTTTCATGCAGAAGCTCCCGGTGCCAGCAATGTTTCCCTTGATCATTCTGGATGGACGGCGCTTCTGACAAAATACATCGATGAACGCGCTGGACTGAATTATTTCCGCTATGGCGAAGTCAGCCCTCCAGATTTGGAGCTTCTGGAGGAGTATATCGAAGCTCTTCAGGCTGTCACTGTAACTGATTTGACCGCCGGCCAGCAGTTCGCCTACTGGATCAACCTTTACAACGCATTGACGGTCTGGGTGATTCTTGACCACTATCCGGTAGACAGCATTCGAGATATCTCATACGGACTGCTGACCCGCGGGCCTTGGAAAGAGGCGCTGGTGACTGTTCAAGATGTGGATCTGTCGCTTGACAATATCGAGCACGATATCCTGCGTCCGGTTTTTTCAGACAGCCGAATCCACTATGCGGTGAACTGCGCTTCAATCGGCTGTCCGAATCTCCAGCCGGCGGCGTTCACTGCGGACAATTTGGAAGAGCAATTGGAAAAAGCGGCCGCGGAATACATCAACCATCCTAGAGGAGCGAGAGTCGAGGATGAAGAGCTGATCGTCTCAAAAATCTATGATTGGTACCGAGATGATTTTGGCGAGAGCGACTTGGATGTGGTTGATCATCTCGCAGAGTATGCGTCAGGCAGTCTTGCAGATGCACTGGCGGATTTCGATGAAATCGATGATTACGAATATGACTGGGCGCTGAACGAGTAGGGGGCATGCTTGATCACAAGCACATCACTGTAATCATCCCAGCGTTGAACGAAGAGACTTCGATTGGCAGAGTCATTGAGGAAATTCCCGCGTATGTTGATCAGGTGATCGTCGTTGACAATGACTCTCAAGACGAGACTCGGAATATTGCAGAAAGCCTTGGCGCTCATGTCGTGCTGGAGTCCAGAAAGGGCTATGGCCGGGCCTGCCTGAGCGGCATCGAAGCGGCCGGCGAGGCCGATATTCTGGCTTTCATCAATGGCAGCTACAGCGACTTTCCTGAAGACCTTGACCTGTTGATCAAACCGATTGCGGAAGATCGGTGTGATCTGGCGATTGGCTGCCGCCGCGACATTTCCAGCAAATCCCGAGGCCGCTTCAGGCACCAGCAGTGGGGCACGAAGCTGGCGTGCCTGACGATCTGGCTGCTTCACCGATATCGATTCGAGGATATGGGTCCGCTGCGCTGCATATCAGCGCCGGCATTGAGGCAGTTGCGGATGCAGGATGAGAATTTCGGTTGGACAGCCGAGATGCAGGTCAAGGCAGTCAGGGCAGGTCAGAACATCCTGGAGATTCCGGTTCGCTATCGCAAAAGAATCGGCAAATCCAAAATCTCAGGCACGCTTCGAGGCTCGCTGATGGCAGGCTGCAAGATTTTCTACTGGATAATTCGATTGGCTGTTGCACCGAGAATTTCGAACTCAAGCTAGATCTGTTCAACTCATTTCTGTTACCTCGCCATCGGTCCGAATCATCCATCGCAGTTTCGAAACGCATCGATCCGCCAGATGTCCAAACCAGTGATGCTGCTGATCTTTTCTGATGACATGTCTAACTACGCCAATTCGAATTTTCAGTTGAAAAATTCTTGTCAATGAGATGGAGAGCGCCTGAGCCGCTGGTGTCGATAGTCGAACATCAAGGCGATGCCGACACTCAGCACTTGAGCAAATTGGGCGAAGTCCGCGACTTGATAATTACGAAGGCCAGACTCAGGCAGATGCAGACCAATGACGTAGGACAGTGCGATGGTGACAGAAACAGTCCAGGCCCACGCACTGGGCCAAATGACAGCAAAAGGCAGTATCCAGACCCAGTACCAGGCATTCAGCACGGGTGACAGCAGGAAAAAGACACCGAAAATCCAATCCATTCGAGGCATATCGTTTGGATGTGCCGCGTTTTGGTAGAGCCTGAAATAATATCCATACCAGATCAGAAAAACAGCCAAGCACAGATAGCGAGCCCACCGATCAGTGAGCATTTCACTGAGCAGGCTGAATATCGGTGCGTTGAACCGCCAGTATTCCGCAAAATACGCCAATACTGCAAGATCTGACTGCCGTTCCTGAAGCAAGAATGGCAGATACAGTATCGATGCCGTTGCGATCACCAGCAGCCAGCAGCGAATTGGCTGTCGGAACAGAAAGAATGGCAAAGCCGCCGCTGCGATGATTTTTGAACAGGCGGCCAGCGCGACCAGTATGCAGCCGAAAGCAATCTTGCCATGGTGTCGGGCAATGAATGCGGCAAGCAGCAGTGAGACACCGATAACGTCGGGGTGTGCGGTGAATGCGAACTCCTTGATGATCAGGGGGCACCACGCATAGAGCAGCACCATTCTGGCCGGTGCCAGTCTGCCGAGCATGAAGACAATCGCCAGGTCGAACAGAGCAATGATGAACTGAAGCAGATCGAGATTGACTGGCGACAGAATATGGGCGAAAGCGAAAATGTACTGCAGCACCGGCGCGTAAATCGTAGCCAGGTGGGGATTGTTGACACCCGTCAGCATCTCCTGGCATTCGGCTGTGAGCGAGCTGGATGCGAACAGCGATTCAGGCGCGATGCCATACGGCGAACCGTAGGTGATGAAAAGACAGGCGTCAAGCAGATAGCGGAAGTAGTCGTCCTCAAGGATCGGCTCGCCCCAGACCCCGATCAGGCGGAACGCACACGCCCACAGAAAGACCATGCCGAAGCCAATCTGCAGATCGCGCCGGATCAGCCAGAACCAGAAACCGAAGACGATGGCCGCGGCAATTCCAAATCCGCTCAAGAATTCAATCAGTTCGTATCCTGATGCATTTCTGGACATAACTGCCTGAACTCCGTAAACGACCGCAAGACTCGCCCCGACGATCATGGACGGCATCAGCGCTTTGCCTGTGTCTTGAGTTCTTTCTTTCATCAGAACCATTTATATTGCGTTCTTTCAGCTCAGTTTTGCGACTGATGTTCGCAATGATGCGTGAATTTCAGATTCTGAAGCATGCGAAAATTGCTAAAATTAGTTGGCAATGCCAAGCAGTTCATTTCGATGGATTGCTGGCGTACCGTCAAAATTCGACACATCTTTCAGGTAGATTATCGTGTTTATCAAAAAATTCTCAGGCAGTCAGTCTGCTGCGCGGCTTGCCGTATTGCTGCTGAGCCTCTTGTTTGCCGGATCGGCAGTGTTCGCGTCAGGTGGCGATGGTGGCGGCGGTGGTGGAAATGAAAAAAGCTACAAAACCGCCGATGTTTCACCAGAAAAATACGAGCAGGGAAAGAAACTGTTTCTTGAGCAGGTTGTCTGTGACGACTGTCGTTATGCGAACTTGGAGCAGTCCTCAGACAGCGTTGCCGCGGTGTGGCCGGAAATGAAGAAAGACCTGCATAAGAAAGGTGTCATCGGTTCCGAGCTGACGCGCAAGGAGCGCCGCGCGATCAAAGCATTCATGCGCAAGAGATTCGAACTGTAGCTTCAGTTTCACCCAGCAGTTCGTGTTGAGTTGTCAGGCTCGACACACTGCACAGGTTGCCATCATCAATGCGGTAAGGCGATGATTGCTTTGCCGTTTTTTTTGACACAGGAGCGCTGGCTTGCAATTCGTATCGGGTCAGGTCCGAAATTGTGAGTTCCTGCGAATTCGCGGTTCTCACCAGCCGCGAAGGTGAGAGCAATTTCCTCTGCGCGAGTGCCCGGCAAAATTGATGCATGTTTGAGATCATCTCATTCAATGAGTATGCGATCTTTGTGCTGATCGCCGCATTTGCGGGGTTTGTGCACGGCTCTATCGGACTCGGATTTCCGCTGCTGTCCACCGCCATGCTTTCCACGTTCATCGATCTTCGGATTGCGATACTGATTACGCTGATTCCCACAGTCACTGTCAACCTGTTCAGCATCGCCAAAGGCGGCAACTGGCGGGACAGTATCGGCCGGTTCTGGCCGCTGGCAGTGTGGTGCCTGATTGGTTCAGTTGTGGGGGCCTGGGTGATTGTCTATACCGATCCGACACCCTACAAGCTGCTGCTGGCTCTGCTGATTTTTCTTTATCTGGTTACAGACCGGTCCAGCCGCGCGCTGTTGGGGAAAATCCTGCGCTACCCGAGAATGTCGCAGTTCGGATTCGGTCTGACGGCCGGATTCTCAGCGGGCTCAACCAACACAATGGTGCCGATTCTGGTTATTTATTCGCTCGAGGCCGGTTGGACGAAGACTGTCATGGTGCAGGTGTTCAATCTGTGTTTCTTTTCCGGCAAAGCCGCCCAGCTGGCGGTGTTCACCAATGCTGGACTGTTCACTTTTCAGATCTTGCTGACGACGCTTCCCATAGCCGGCATTGCCGCTGTCACACTGCTGGCTGGCCAGCATGTTCACGACAAAATCGACATTCATCTGTTTCGTCGAATCGTAAAATTGATACTGCTGGTACTGGGGATCATTCTCGCACTTCAAGTCATGTTTGCAATCTTCGGCCGCTGATCGCTTTTTTCCACTGATCACGTGAAATCTCGCACCCTTATGATGATGAAATCACCCGTCAACATCACCCGCCGTCAGTTCATTGCCGCAGGCATGGCTGCGATGCTGCCTCGGACAGCGGGAGCAGATTCAGTATCGGAACCGGATGTCGTTGTAGTTGGCGCAGGCGCGGCCGGTCTGGCGGCAGCCCGCACCTTGCTGGAAAAGGGCAGGCGTGTGGTGCTGGTGGAGGCATCGCATCGAATCGGCGGGCGGGCGCATACCGACACATCAATTTTCGGTGTGCCGTTCGATCTGGGCGCGCACTGGCTGCACAATGGAAGGAAGAATCCGTACAACAAATATGCCAAGAACAATGGATTCAAAGTTTATCCAGTGCCCGAGATCTATCACTTGTACTCAGCTGACGGGGAAAGAGTGGGAAGCAAACAGTTGAAGAAACTGTGGAAAGAACATGACAAGTTGAGAAAGGCCATCGGCCGTGCAGGCAAAGCCGGTAAAGATGTAGCTGCAAGCGCGGTGACCGGAAAGATCAACAAACGCTGGAGCAATACAGCCAGACTCATGCTCGGAGCTTGGACAATGGGCAAGGACTTCGATGACTTCTCGACTCTGGACTGGTGGAATTCGGACGGCGGTGCGGATTATTTCTGCAAGAGCGGATTCGGTACCTTGGTTGCACACTACGGCAGAGGCATTGAGGTTTCACTCAATAATGCTGTCAGCAGAATTGACTGGAGCGGAAAGCGTGTTCTGGTCGAATCCAGCAAAGGCATGCTCAAGCCACGCGCTGTCATCGTAACGGTGTCGACCGGAGTTCTGGCATCTGATCAGATCAAGTTCTTTCCAGAGCTGCCAGCAGCGAAACGCGAGTCTTTCGACGCAATCCCGATGGGCGCGTACGACCATATTGCGCTGTTGTTTTCCAAGGATGTCTTCGGCATCGGTTCAGACGGTTACTTTTTTTCTGAGATTGGTGATGACGGCAAGGGTTTTGGAACGCTGACCAATTCTGCCGGCAGCGGTTTGGCGTATTGCGATGTCGGAGGAAGCTGGGGGCGAGAATTGCATCGCGCGAGTGAGGCAGACAAAATTGACTATGCACTGCAGCATCTCAAGTCGTTGCTAGGCAATGATGTAACGCAGTCTTTCGTGAAAGGCGCCGCAACCGCTTGGGGATTGAATCCGCTGACGCTCGGCTCGTTCGCTTCAGCTCGTCCCGGCGCATACAAGATGAGAGCCGTTCTGCGGCGGTCTGTTGGAGACCGGATATTTTTTGCCGGGGAAGCCTGTCATCCTTCGATGTGGGCGACAGTTGGCGGCGCGCATCTGTCAGGCGTATCGGCTGCCCGATCGGTTTCGAAGCTGCTGACCTGAGCTTGGCAGACGAGTGGATGCCGAAGCAATTGCTTTCTGAGTGATTCGCCTTCAAGCCAATCTTGGCAAATTGGAGGATTGATTGAATAAAATTCTCCCTTTCTCGCCATTCAGCATACTGATGTTCACTGCCAATCCGTCGCCCAGGCTTCGCGCGTCTCCTTACTACGATGCGACCGTCGCTGATGGTGTGAAACGCTTCACTGTCTACAATCAGATGCTCCTGCCAAGCAGTTACGGCGACCCGGAAGGCGAATACTGGCGTTTGCTGAATGGTGTATCCATGTGGGATGTCGCGGCACAGCGACAGGTGCAGCTCGAAGGGACCGACGCAGCTCATCTCGCGCAGATGCTCACGGTCCGGGATCTGTCAACCTTTCCGGTCGGCCGCGGAAAGTACTCACCAGTCTGCAATCACGCAGGAACGCTGATCAATGATCCAGTGATCAACAGACTTGATGAGAATCTGTACTGGCTGTCAATAGCTGACTCCAACATGCTTCTCTGGGCGCGTGCCATTGCTGCGGAGCGAAACCTGAAAGTCGAAGTTTCAGAACCGGATGTCTCCCCGCTCGCGATTCAGGGACCCAAGGCCGCCAACGTTGCTGCGGCAATGTTTGGAAATTGGGTCAAGTCGCTGCGGCACTTCGAATTCCGCGATGTGCGCGTTGAGGGGATTCCGGTGCTGGTATCCCGATCCGGCTGGTCCAAACAGGATGGTTTCGAACTCTATCTTCAGGATGGCGCTCAAGGCATCAGGCTCTGGAATATCGTGCGTGAGGCGGGGCAGCCTTGGGACATCCGCCCCGGCACACCGAATCACTCGGAAAGAATCGAAGCGGGTTTGCTGAGCGTCGGTGCTGATACTGATGATTCGACCAACCCGTTCGAGCTTCGGCTGGGCAATTTCGTCAATCTTGACCTGCCGGAATCAGTGATCGGAATTGCTTCTTTGCGAGAGATCAAGAAAAACGGTGTCAGAAGACGGCAGCTCGGAGTCAGATTTGAAAGCGACCTGCCGCCCCAGTTGAATCGTAACTGGCACGAGATTCTCTGCAACGGCAAGAAAATCGGCATGCTTACCAGCGTCAGCTATTCCTGGCGGCTGAAGTGCAATGTCGGACTGGCTCTGGTTGAATCTGAAATGAATGCTGAAGACAAGGTAATCGTCAGAGCTGACAGAAAAAAGCATGCGGCCGAATTGGTGGATTTGCCGTTCTTCGGTCGAACAAGCGCGGTTCAACAAAGCGCCTGAATTCTATCGCTGTCAATTTATCGAGCCCGAGTCCGTTCTCGCAAGTCAAGCCGGTACGAGACGAGAACAGAAATTGAATTCGGCTCGCAATCCTTGTGCCGAAGGGACTGTTGTTTAATTCGGAGACTCACCGATTCGGCGAAAAAACATGATCAATGTCGCAAGCAGAAAAAGCGCCATAGCGATCACAACAATGCTGGGGCCGGGCGGTGTGTCGACTTCCAGCGACAGCAACAGGCCGCCAACCACTGCAGCCGCGCCGATTATCGCAGCCATCACCGCCATCTGCTCAGGCGTTCTTGTGAGCAGCCGTGCGGTTGCAGCGGGAATGATGAGCAGCGAGACAGTCAGTATGATGCCCACAATCTTCATGCCGATTGCGATCGTCGCAGCCAGGATTATCATCAGCAGATAGCGAGTCTGAATTGGGTTGAGACCTTCCGCGGCAGCGATCTGCTCATTCACAGTCAGTCCGATCAGCGCCTGCCACCTCCAGATCATCACTCCCAGAGCAAGTCCGCCGCCAACATAGATCAGGCCGATCTCCTGCCAGTTCACTGAAATGATGTTACCGAAGAGATAATCCAGAATATCAACCCGTACCCAGTACATGAGCGATACCAGAACAAGGCCGAGCGCAAGTGTCGCATGGGACAGAATTCCCAGATAGGAGTCGCTTGACAGGCTTGAGTTGGTTCTGATGCGAGCCAGTGCAAGGGCGACAATCAGGCAGATGCCGAATACTCCGAACATCAAGTTGAAGTTGAGAATCAGAGCCAGCGCGATGCCAAGCAGTGCAGAGTGCGCCATGGAATCTCCCAGGTAGGCGAGCCGCTGCCAAACGACAAAACAACCCAGAGGTCCGGCAATAATGGTGAACCCGATTCCCGCGAGAAGCGCGCGAGTCAGAAAATCATCTGGAATAAAACCCAACACCACAGTGCCTTAAGAAAATCGTACAGCTACGATTTTGATATGCTTCCGTCCACATGATGGCTGTGATCATGAAAATGCGAGTAGATCGCGCGCGACTCCATGACTCTGGAACCAAACAGTTCAAGATAGGCAGGGTTCTTCTCGACGTGCTGCGGCTCGCCTGTGCAGCAGATATGCCCATTCAGACAGACGACGAAATCAGTTTGCGCCATGACGACATGCAGGTCGTGGCTGATCAGCAGAATGCCGCAGTTCAAGCGGTCTCTGATCTCTGCGATTCGATTGTACAGCTTGGTCTGCCCTTCAAAATCAAGCCCTTGAACTGGCTCATCCAAAATCAGAAAATCGGGTTTCCGCAATAAGGCCCTCGCAAACAGCGCCCGTTGAAACTCTCCCCCGGACAGGTTTTGAACCGCCGAATTTGCGAGATGCTGAATATTGAATTCGTCAAGTGCGGCATCGATTTCCTCTTTGTCCGCCCGATGCGGAATATTCATCAGCCGGTACACCGTCATCGGCATAGTTGAATCAAAGGTGATTTTCTGTGGAACATAGCCGATTCTAGTGTCTGGCCTGATTTTTGCCGTACCCGTATCAGGCTTGAGGGAATTCGCCAAAATGCGCGCGACCGTGGTTTTCCCGCTGCCGTTCGGTCCGATGAGCGAGACGATCTCACCGCGGTGAACAGCGAGGTCAATGTTTCTTATGAGCCAGCGGCCACTTCGACTGACACCAACGGCATGCAGACTTGCGAGTTCAGATCCTTTCATTTTGATTGCTTCAGGGATGTTCTTGACTGCTTCATCGGACATCGATTCATTTCGAAAAGAAAAATTTTTCAAGCTCAACTTCAATTGAACTGAAAGATCCGGTCTGTCAAAAGCTTCATAGGCGTGCCGCCAGACTCATATGGAGTTCTCGTGAATGTCCAGAACGACATTCCGGCCTCATGCAACCAGGCTGAATCAGTGTTTATCCGCTAGTGCCCAGTCAATCGAGAATGGGCGCAATCAATACAATTAAAACTCGTTGATCTTTTTGAAACTGCATCAAGATCTCGATTATGATTCGCGCATCAGGTTGAATTTCCTCTACCCTACATTAGAAGAGTGACTTAACGTTAGATGCCTCAAGATCAACTCGCGGTCGAATTCAACTCCGATCATAAGCTTGCCGCCTGATCTGCTCCTGCCGCTGCTTTGTGGACCGTCTTCGATGCCCATTCGTCATCAATCCATAATTCACCGAGGTCAAAGCTCATTGTCTCGAATGGCGGCTGTGAAACGGTCACATAGCCAGATTGACTGTCGATCAGCACCCATTCAGAACCGCACAGCCTGTATGCTTCCAGAGTCCGCACTCCTGGGTCTACAAACCAAAGATAAGGCACTGCTTCCCGTGCATAAATGGGCCGTTTGCGCAGCAGATCGACTTTTCGAGTTGAAGGGGAAAGAACTTCGCAGAGCCAGTCGGGGGCTAAATTCACGTGTTTTGTCTTTGGAGCCTCAGGCATGCGCCCCCGCCGCCATCCTGCAATGTCAGGCACGAGAACATCCTTGCCCAGATGAAGCTCAGGCTCGGTCAGAATCCACCAGCCGTCAGGCCCGCCGCTGTGAAAAGATGTATGGGTCTTTCCGAAAAGCACCGAATGGGCGAGGCAATGAGCAAAAGATGGTCTCGGAAGGGTGTATAGCTTTCCATCAATAAGCTCCGCAACCATATTCGGCGGTGCATCGAGCACATCCTGATAAGTTGCTCTGGGTTCTGAGTTTTGTGATATTGCTGTCTGTGATTCATCCATTTCCCATTCACCTTTCGAAAGAGGCATTGAATCTATTCTATTCCAACTAGTGTCAAGTCATTTTTCCAGTGTCAGGAAGAGGTATTTCAGCTTGATGTGCGAGTCAGAATCAGATTCTTGATGTAACTTTCAAAAAATCAACGCGTTTGTACTATTTATTTCCGACCATTCTCGGTTGACTGAGCACTGGCACACCTGCGAATCAAGCGGCTATGGCATCGTCAGAGAATCCGATTGTATTGAATTTCCAAATCTCAACGGCCGTCGCAGTTATCCGGACAGCAAAATTGTTCAAGAAGCTTTCCTTAGTGCAGCGGGCAGATTGAATTTGACATTTTCGGTTATTCCGAACATATTGCGCACTTCAATATTGTGGTGCTGGCCGAGAATTTCAATCAACTCCTGAACCAGTTCCTCTGGAGCAGAAGCGCCGGCGGTGATGCCGATTCTTGCCGCCCCTTCCGCCCATGCAGGATCATAGTCTTCGGGATTCTCGACCAGATGCGCAGGAATGTCGCAGTCGCGGCTGACTTCGCAAAGACGGTTGGAATTCGAACTGTTCTTCGCACCGACAACCAGAACCAGATCAACCTGTTTGGCCAGACTTCGAACGGCACTCTGACGATTCTGTGTCGCGTAGCAGATATCCTTGATGTCAGGGCCGGCAATTTCAGGAAACCGCCGCTTCAACGCTTCGATAACGTCCCGGGTATCGTCAACTGACAGCGTGGTCTGAGTGACATAAGCGACTTTGCTCGGGTCTTTGACTTCCAGACTCTCAACATCCTCAACTTCGCTGATGAGATGCACAGTTCCGGGAATCTGACCCAGAGTCCCCTCGACTTCAGGATGATTTTGATGACCGATCAGGACAATCTCAAATCCCTTCTTGGCATATCTGCGTCCTTCAATGTGGACCTTCGAAACCAGCGGACATGTTGCGTCAAGCGGTTGCAAATCCCGTCCAGACGCATCGTCCTCAACTTTTTTTGAAACACCGTGCGCGCTGAATACGGTAACCGCGCCATCTGGAATCTCAGAAACCTCCTCGACGAATTTGACGCCTTTTGATCTGAGGTCGTTGACGACCCGCTGGTTGTGCACAATTTCGTGCTTGACGTAGATCGGCGGGCCGAATCGATCCAGAGCGGTTTCTACAATTTGGATTGCCCGTTCGACACCGGCGCAAAATCCGCGTGGTTGAGCTAGTATGACTTCCATTTCATCAATTACCTTAGACTTTGTAAACTGTCCGCGAGTCCGGACGACTTTGATTCATTGCGTTGATGGTGGAAATTTTATCACGGAAATGCAGAACTCTCCGATGCTGAACGCACTATATCGGGCAGACTATCTCTCCCAAACGCTTGGTCAGCTTCTCATTTTCTGAGTAATCAATGGGTACGACAACCAAACTGGGGCCGGCCTCATTGAAGGCAGTGGTGAGGGTTGACTGGAGATCGCGCGAGTTTTCTATCATGTGACCATTCCAGCCGAATGACTCTGCCAGCTTGAGCCAGTCAGGATTTCCGAAGCTCAGATCTGTGTGACGCCCGAACTGGTTGGTCTGTTTCCATGCGATCAGCCCATACTCATTGTCCTCCCAAACCATGACGACAATATCCAGATCAAGCCGCCGGGAGGTCTCCATTTCCTGCACGTTCATCATGAAACCGGCATCGCCGCAGATTGCCAGAATCTTGTGATCGGGGTCTGAATTCACCAGCCGGGCTGCCAGCGCTCCAGGCAGCGCAAATCCCATCGAGCAGAACCCATTCGGTATCAGACAGGTGTTCGGCTCATGGCAGTGGTAGTGGCGCGCAATCCACATCTTGTGAGCGCCGACATCTGAGAGCAGCACATCGTTCGGGCCCATGACCTGACGAACATCCCAGAGCACCTTCTGCGGCTTGATGACACCCTCAGTGTCATCGTCTTTGTGCTCGGCGAAATCCAAAGACATATCGCGGCGCGTTGCGGCCTGCTGAGACAAGTCAAACGACATGCCGTCTGTCTTGTCGACCCGTCCATTCAGCATCCACAGGGTATGGGCAAGATCTCCAACCACCTCAAGCTGCGGGCGATAGTAGGCATCGATTTCAGCGGGCAGAAAATCGACATGCAGAATGTTCTTGTCCTGATCCGGGTTCCACAGGTGCGGATGGTATTCGACCATGTCATAGCCCAGAGTGATGATCAAGTCGGATGCGTCAAGCGCGCACGCGACCAGGTCCTTAGCCCCCAGACCGATGGTGTAAAGGCAGTAGTCCGAATCCATGTCGACACAGCCTTTGGCCATGAATGTGGATACGACACCGATCCCTGTCTTCTCGCAGAAGACTCGCAACTGCTTTGAGGCGCGGCGCCGTATGCAGCCATTGCCGGCCAGAATGATGGGTCGTTTGGCGTTGCGTATCAGTTCGAATGCCTGGTCGACAATCTTGTCATCCGGCACTGCGCGCCGCAGTCGCTTCGGCTGCAATGGTTTGGTTGCCGCGTCCATGTGGGCGATGTCTTCGGGCAGTTCAACCAGTGTCGCGCCGGGTTTTTCGACGAGGGCCGTTCGAACGGCTTTTCGCACGACTTCCGGAATATTGTCGGGGTGCTGTATCTGCTGCGCCCATTTTGTGACCGGGCGATACATGGCCACCACATCCATGATTTGATGTGATTCCTTGTGCAGACGGGTCGATGCCCCTTGGCCGGTCAGCACCAGCATCGGCGCGCGGTCCATGTTGCCGTCCGCGACTCCGGTGATGAGATTGGTTGCTCCCGGCCCCAGCGTTCCCAGACAGCCTGAAACGCGGCCGGTCAGCCGTCCGTAGACCTCAGCCATGAACGCCGCGCCCTGCTCATGCCGACAGAGTACGAATTTAATTTTGTCGGACGCTTCCAGCGACAGCATGAAATGCGCATTTTCCTCGCCGGGAACGCCGAAGATGTATTCGATGCCTTCTTGCTCAAGACAGGCGACGAAAAGGTCAGATGCTTTCATTCTTTTATCCTCCATGATGGACATCTCTGTTGGGACATAGAATCAACTGGCAAAGTTCACGGAAGTTTGATTGTAGGCGAATTCGAGAGCTTTGAAGTTAAATCATCGCCATGTAGACTGTGTCAAATCATGTTACCGCGTTGGATTGATTGAAGTCGAATTCCTATAATGCAATCAAGATATGGACAATAATATTCAGGCTGGCGATCGTTGCGAAGCAGTATCACCAGTCTGAATATTCGAACTACTGCAGTGCGATTATTATTCAGAGTTATGCAGAAATCTAATCCCTTATCCACCGCGCAAGTCCATCATTATCTTGATTTTGGATATGTCGTGGCCAGTGCTGGTCTTGAAGAGCCACAGTTGCAGAGCATGGACGATGAACTCGAAAATTGGATAAACCTCAGTAGAAGTCACAAATCAAATTTTGGTGAGACCATCGACGGAAAGGCCCGGTTCGATCTTGAAATCGGCCATACGCGGGAAACACCAAAGCTCCGGCGAGTATCAAACCCGGCTGATATTTCCGGGGCTTTTCGGGATGTGTTGTGGAATGGTCCGATTGTCGATATGGTTGCCCAACTAATCGGGCCCGATATCAAATTTCATCACAGCAAGATCAATATAAAGTTACCGAGAATGGAAACCCAGGTCTTCTATCATCAGGATCACTCCTTCGACCCCCATACCAATGATGACATGCTTGCGATTCTATTGATGCTCGATGATGCGGATGAAGAAAATGGATGTCTGAGAGTTGTGCCGGAATCACACAAAAAGCGCTACTCTCATTTTCGCAGTGGTCAGTTTGTCGGTGCGATCGACCCTTCACACAATGAAGAATTCAACGAAAGAGCGGTGCCTATCGTGGCAAAACGAGGGGAAGTGTGCTTCATGCACTGCTGGACGGTGCATGGTTCTGAAGCGAATCGATCTAGTCACATCCGACGATTGCTGATCTCTGAATATAACGCGACAGACTCCTACCCACTTCTGCCGCCGGCATTGCCTTCGAAGTTTACTGGCAAAGTCATTCGTGGCACTGCAAGCCCAATTGCCAGATTGAGGAATGATGTCATAGAAATGAGAACGCCCTATTCCGAAGACTCATTCTTTGCAGTGCAGGGACAGCCATCCGCGACATAGAAAACCATCGCACTCATGACATTTTCAATAGCCGCAGTTGACTCCGAGACTGGACATGTTGGAGTAGCGATCACAACCTCAAGCATAGCTGTTGGTAGTCGATGTCCATGGGTGCGCGCTGGCGTTGGAGCTGTTGCGACTCAAAACGTCACTGATCCAAATCTCGGCCCTTTGATTTTGGACAATATTGAATCAGGTGATGATGCGGAACGGGCAATTTCAAAAATCGTCGACTCAAAGAGTTATATCGAGTACCGCCAGTTGACTGCTGTTGATTTAAACGGCGGTGTCAGCTACTTCACCGGACGAAGAATCTTGGGCACTCACGCTGTCGCAGTGGGTCAGCATTGTGTGGCCGCAGGGAATCTGCTGGCTAATCGAAAAGTGCCACAAGCGATTGTCGACTCGTTTCAGAACCGCAATAGAACGAATCATTTAGCGGAAAGTCTACTGAATGCACTGCAAGCCGGTTTGGATGCGGGAGGTGAAGAAGGTTCAGTTCATTCGGCCGCCGTGTTGGTGGCTAGCGACCAAGATTGGCCTGATGTCAATCTTCGGGTCGACTGGGAAGACGAAGAACCGGTTGCTCGTCTGTTCTCACTTTGGCGAGATTATGAACCGCAGCGCGCAGACTACGTTCTACGAGCGGTATCTCCAGTTGACGCACCATCCTACGGTGTGCCTGGTGATCAATGAGGTAAATTTGGAATAGGGCAACAACTCCATTTCCAATTGCATCCATAGCAAGACTTGGCTATTCCGAATGAATCAGTTCTAGGCATTCATCGTGCAGTTTCTGATTTGAAGTGGCCAGCACTCGAGTCCCAGAATTCAGTGTAAGTGGAGCACCGTCCCAATTGGTGATCACACCGCCCGCGCCTTCGACTACCGGTGCCAGAGCCATCGAATCATAAGGTTTCATGTCAGCCTCCATCACGATATCCACACAACCAGAGGCAAGCAAACCGTAAGCGTAGCAATCCGCACCGAATCGTCTCTCCTTCGCATGAAGTGAAACGCGGTTGAAGACTTCCCGCTCGTCATCTGAAAACATGTCGATCGATGTCGCGAACACCGCCGTAGATTCAAGTGTTTTTTCTGCATTCGCTTGACAGAATTGCCCATTCCAGGTCGTTGTCGCACTGCGCGCACCGCACCATCGTTCTTTCATTGCCGGCAACTCGATGATGCCGAGAATCGGTTCAGAATTCCAAGTCAGCGCAATCAGCACTCCGAATGTCGGTAGTCCGTAAACAAATGCGATCGTGCCATCAATTGGATCTAAGCACCACTTCAGACCTCCTTCAGATGCGGTATCGCCATACTCCTCACCGAAAAATTCGTGATCAGCGTAGCGCTCACTCACCATGGCTCTCGCCATTTCTTCTATTTTGCAGTCCGCTTCAGTAACCCAGGTATTGTCTGGTTTAGTCCACTGCTTTTTTGACCGACGGTGATAGCGGCGCGCGATTTCTCTCGCTTCGTCAGCAATAGAATTCGCAAACGCGAGGTATTCAGAAATTTGCTTAGGGTCAGGGGGCTGGTGAGCCATCACTCTTTTCCATTGCGCGGTGAAGTAAAATCTTTTGGTTAATTTTCGATACTTGAGTCAATTGCTTGACGCGTCGCGAATTTTACGCTGAATCACCTTTGTTGAGATACAAGGATTCTCGAATTGTCGAACACCCAATCCAAGCTGTTCACACCCATTTCATTTCGTCAGCTGGAGTTGAGAAATCGCATCATCGTCTCGCCGATGTGCCAGTACTCATCCAGCAATGGCTGTGTATCCGACTGGCACATGATGCACCTCGGGCAGTTCTCAGTCAGCGGTGCAGGACTGCTGATCATGGAAATGACCAATGTGGAAGCCAGGGGACGAATCAGCCCCCATTGCGTTGGACTTTTTGACGATGAGACAGAATCCGCGCTGAAGCGCATTGTGGAATTCTGCTATCAGTATGGCGGTGTGCCCATGGGGGTTCAATTGGCGCACGCAGGTCGCAAGGCATCAACTCAGCCACCCTGGAAGCAGCGCAAGTCCATTCCCCCTGAAGCCGGGGGCTGGATACCAGTCGCGCCATCTGCAGTCGCCGCTTCTGAAGACGGAGCGGTGCCTCGCGCACTGGTTCAATCGGAAATCGAGCATCTTGTTGAATCATTCGCGGAGTCTGCAAAACGAGCGAACCGAATTGGGTTTGAGGTGATTGAATTGCACTCAGCTCACGGATATCTTCTTCATCAGTTTCTGTCACCATTGTCCAATCTGAGAGAGGACGAATACGGTGGATCGCTGAAAAACCGAATGCGGTTTCCACTTGCAGTGTTTGATGCGGTTCGTTCAGTCTGGCCGGATGAGAAGCCCATCGGTGTCAGAGTTTCTGCAACCGATTGGGCGGAAGGCGGCTGGAGTTTGGACGAAACAGTCATCTTCGCTTCTGAACTCAAGAGACGGGGCTGTGATTGGATTGATGTTTCAAGCGGCGGATTGGTTCAGCATCAGGACATCACCAGCAAGCCGGGCTATCAGGTCCATCTGTCTCGGGCAGTTCGGTACAGAGCGCAAATTCCTACCATTGCAGTCGGACTGATAACTGACCCGCATCACGCTGAATCCATCATCGCGGATGGAGATGCGGACGCGGTGGCGCTCGCACGGGGCATGCTTTACAATCCAAGATGGCCATGGCATGCAGCTGAAGCGCTCGGTGCGGAAGCCCAATATCCCAATCAATATCTGCGCTGCCAGCCAACAAGACATTAATACTAATACTGCTTTGCACTATCGAAAACACATCTTCTGCTGCGTCAACGAGCGGATTGCGAATCACCCCCGCAGCTGCTGCAGCGCACGCGGTTCAATTGAACTTCGCGGCTATATGAAAGCGCGTGCCAAGAGCATGGGTCTTGACGATATTCGCGTGAACAATGCAGGCTGTCTGGAACGCTGCGAGCTGGGACCGACAATGGTGGTTTATCCCGAGGGCGTCTGGTACCACTACGAGAATACTGCAGATGTGGATGAAATTCTTGACAGCCATATTCTGCATGATCAGCCTGTTGTGCGATTGCTTTTGCCAGATGGTTTGAAGTACCCCGACATTGTTCCGCCTGCGCGGTTGAACCTTATTGTGTCTGAACTGACTCGTAGTGAAGTAGATTTGCTGCGTATCGAACTCAAGCATTCAGAAGGCAAACATCTGCCACCGTTTACTGCAGGTGCGCACATAAACCTTCTGATCGACAACGACCGAATTCGGCGAAGCTACTCGCTGATCAACAATCCCGAGGAAGAGGATGGCTACCTGATTGCTGTTAGAAAAAGTGACCGCGCAGACAGCGGGGCAATTTGGATTTTCAACAACCTCAAGACCGGCGATATCATTCAGGCGCGCCATCCAGAAAATACATTCTGTCTGAATGAATCCGCAGAACAGCATGTGCTTGTCGGACAAGGCGTAGGCGCCGCTCCGTTTCTGTCGATGAGCCATCGACTTCGGGCGACTGGCGCACGGTTTCATGCTCATTATGTGAGCGAGTCCACCGACAGTAACGTGTTGCTCAGTGATCTCGAAGCAATTTGCGGTCCAAATTTGACACACCACAGAAGTGAAATTGATTCAACAATTTCAGCTTCGCTTGCCAAAGTGCTGAAATCCACTTCAGCAGGCAGTCATCTGTATCTGTGCGGTTCAGGACACTTTGTCACTGAAGCGCGGAATCTGGCATCTGATTGGCCGATAGATGCAATCAGCGTTCAGTATTTTTCCGCCCCTGAATCAACACCTGTAATTGCTCGCAAATTTGGAGTGTCGCTGGCTCGCCGGCAGAAAACTCTTCAAGTCAGTGAAGATGAAAGTTTGCTGGATGTGTTGCGCAAGGCAGGCATGCCCATTGATTACGCTTGTGAGAACGGGGCATGCGGAGTGTGCAAGGTCAAGGTGCTTTACGGTGAGGTTGAGCATCGCGATTGCGTTTTGACAGAGGCGGAAAAGTTGAATCAAGACGCGATGATAACGTGTGTGTCCAGGGCCGCTGGAGAAGGCTCGCGTCTGGTATTGGATATTTGAAGTCTCTCAAGAGTTGAAATGAATGGAGCAATCATGGATTTGACGGGAAAGACTGCATTGGTCACCGGTGGTGGTTCGGGAATAGGGTTGGCTATCGCTCGAACATTTGCGGCAGCCGGAGCGACAGCTTGGATCTGTGACAAAGAACAGGAACTGATTGATGATGTCAAGGTCGCCGATCCTCAAATCAAGGGCATTGTTGCCGATGTGGGTTTGGAGTCGGATGTTGATCGCCTGTTTGATGCTGTTCTTGCAGAAAGCGATGGTCAGCTGGACATTCTGGTCAATAATGCTGGCATCGCTGGTCCGAACGGGCCATTGGAAACACTTGATTTGAGTGACTGGGAAGCCACGCTTCGAGTCAATGTGCTGAGCGCGTTCTTATGCTCCCGCCGCGCCCTGGAGGTGATGAAAAGGCACCGAAGCGGATCGATTGTGAATCTCTCCTCAAGCGCCGGAATATACGGCTATCCATTGCGCACCCCCTATGCTTCGGCGAAATGGGCGATCATCGGACTGACCAAGTCGCTTGCGATGGAGGTTGGCGGCTATGGGATTCGAGTCAATGCTATTTGCCCCGGACCCGTATCAGGACCTCGAATCGACCGTGTCATCGCGGCCGAAGCCGCGACACGGGATGTTAGCGAGCAGCAGGTTCGCGAACAGTTCGTAAGGCAGATCTCACTCAAGTGTTTCGTTGAAGCGGAGGACATCGCGCAGATGGCATTGTTTGTCTGTTCAGACCTTGGTGCGAGGATCAGCGGCCAGGCATTGGCAGTTGACGGATACACCGAGTCATTGTCGCAGCTAGATTGATGAGCCTGTCGCCGGTCCAAAGCATCAAATGTGCCTGTTGAAACGCTTCAGCCTGACCGCCAATTGAACAAAATCTGCAAAAAAGTGCAAACATTCGCGCCTTTCTTTGATAAATTACCAAATTCCCAACATTAACCTAGCTTGGCAAAGCCAGATTTCGAAAAACTGCTGCGATTCGCAACGGTATTTTCGAATAGGGACTGATTCGCATTTGCGAAAATTTCAGTCTGCAAAGCGCAGACTGAAACTCAATCCATACGGAGAAAATTCAAGAGCTTTATTGGAGTATTTAGCATGAAAAGATTATTGAACAAGATGTTGCTTGCAGTGCTTGCATCAGCGGTGTCTGGAATCGGACTGATCGCCTCGACCGCTGTCAGCGCTTCGGGACCGGACGGCTACCCGAATCGCCCGATCACAGTGATTTGCTGTTACGGAAAGGGCGGCGGATCAGATCAGGCCGTTGATGCGATCGTCGGACCGGCAGCAAAGATCATGAACGCAAAGATCAACAAGATCAACATCACGGGCGGTGGCGGTTTGAACTGCCTGCCCGAATTCCTGCAGGCGCCGGCAGACGGCTACACGCTGCTGCAGCATATCGACACTCTGCCATCGCGCTACGTTGAAGGTCGAATCGATCTCAATCCAGTGACTGATGTCGAGTCGCTGGTGATCATGAACGTGGCGCCGACCATGCTCTTCATCAATGGTGAGGACGAAAGGTTCATCACCGACGGCATGGCGGACTGGGATAAAGTCGTCGCTTATGCGCAAGAGAGTGAAGGCAATCTGACCGTGTCCAACATCAACATTCCGATGGAACTGGTCAGCATGGCGGTTGTGGAAAATCACTTCGGCTTCAAGGCGAAGCAGGTTCTGACTGGAAAGTCCGCAGAACGATTCGGCGCGGTGATCGGCGGTCAGCTCGATGTTCTCATGGAGCAGCCGGGCGATGTTTCCAAATATGTGGAAGCCGGTCAGCTGAAGCCGGTGCTGGCGCTGTGGCCGACTCGATTTGAGAATTTTCCGGACACAAAAGCCCTCGGTTCCGACTACGGACTCGATTGGGAGCCGCTGCTGAGATTCCGCGGCATGTTCGCCCGTTCCGGAACCCCGCCAGAAATCGTTGAGTACCTGGCCGAAGTGTTTGCTGAAGCCTACAACTCAGAAGAGCATCAGGACTTCGTCAAGCGAAAGAGCCTTGATATCGTCGACTCATTCAGAAGTCGGGCAGACACCACGAAAATTATTGAAGATTCAGTCGGTGTCTACATTGAGGCATTCCGCGAGCTGGGACTGCCCATCCGCGAAGGATTGTAATCTCTGACCATCGTTCAAGAAATCCGTCAGCAGTTTTGTCTTCAGCAAATTGCTGACGGATTCTTTTTTGAACTGCATTATCTGTCTCAGCACAATTGGCTGAAGCCATGACCGAATCGCGTCTGTCCATCTTCAAGCGATTTTCCCACCTGCTGGAGGGGGCTGCATGGATGGTTTTCATCCTGTTGGCGGCTGCTTATACGTTCGACTTCGACGACCCTTTGCAGGTGTATGAGTGGGGTCCGGCCCACTGGCCGAGAGTAGTGCTGTTCGGCATGTTTCTGGCCTGCACCTGGCTGCTGCTGGTCGAGTCTCGAAAAAAAGAGCCTGAAGAGAAATCCAGCGAACGCGTCTTCGCTGATTTCGATTTGCCGACTAAAGTCCGAATGGTGCTGCTGTTCTCCCTTCCCGTGCTGTACGCGTTCTTGATTCACAAAATGGGATTTTTGCTGATCACGCCTTTTTTCCTGGGCATCTACATGTGGATCGTCGGCGTCAAGAAAATTCGCACGCTGATCATCATGACGGTCGCCATATACAGCGCCATTGTGATCATATTCATCAAGTTGATATTCACCTACCTGCCACCCGGCGCCGGCGTTTTCAACACCCTTAACGGGCACTTTCTGAGGATCCTTCAGTAATGGAAGATTTTCTGATCGGAACTCAGCATCTGTTTACCGATCCCATCGGCATTCTGATATTCGTAGTCGGCCTTATCGGCGGGCTGGTTTTTGGCGCAGTTCCGGGCCTGAGTTTGCTCACTTTGGGCGCTGTGCTGCTGCCTTTCACAGCCTATCTGTCATCCACCCACGCGATCATGCTGTATGGCGTGATTTACGTATCCGGTGTCTACGGCGGGGCGGTAACGGCAATCCTGTTCAACATTCCGGGCTCAGTGGAGAATGCACCGACTGCGTTCGATGGCTATCCGATGACCCAGCAGGGTCAGTCCGGCAAGGCCATTGGCTACGCGGTGACCTGTTCCGCGTTCGGGGGGACACTCGCGGCCATTGCCATGATGGCGTTCACCGGTCCGGTGGCTGACTTTGCAATTCGGAACTTCGGGCCGATTGAGATATTCGCACTGGTGTTTTTCGGACTCGCGGTGGTTGCAGGCATTGGAACCCGATCGCTGTCCAAGGGCTGGCTTTCGTTGCTGGTGGGACTTCTGATCGGCGCCATCGGAAGCGATCCGACAGGCGGCATTCCGCGCTTTCATTTCGGCACCCTCTATCTGCATGGCGGTGTTCATTTCGTGCCGCTGATTCTCGGATTTTTTGCGGTTGCTGAGGTGTTTGTCCAAGGCCTGAAACTGGCGAAGGGCGAATATGAGCAGCCCAAGGTTTCGGTTTCCTATCCAACATTCCTTGAATTCTGGAAGATGAAGTTTGTCGTCGCACGTTCCGCGTTGATCGGATTTTTCTGCGGTGTGCTGCCTGGCATCGGCGCGACTCTGGCGGCATTCATGTCCTACAACGAAGCGGTTCGCTGGTCCAAGAAGCGGGAGAACTTCGGCAAGGGCGAGCCTGAAGGGGTCGTTGCACCTGAAACCGCCAACAATGCGGCGACTGGCGCCGCGATGATTCCGCTGCTTGCGCTGGGTCTGCCCGGCGGTGCGCTGACCGCCATGATGATCGGCGTGTTCAATCTGCATGACATGGATGTCGGCCCGCTGATCATGATTGAGGCGAAAGAACTGGTCTGGGTGCTTTTCGCATCAATGTTCTGGGCCAGTCTCGCGATTCTGCTGGTTGGCGTGGTTGAGGCCAAGGGCATTGTCAATCTGCTCAAGATTCCCTTTCCGATTCTGGCGCCTGCCATTCTGATCTTCGCAACCATCGGCGCATTCGCACTGCGAGGCAACATATTGGATGTCTACACGATGTTCATCGCCGGCATCGTCGGCTTCCTGATGAGAAAGGGTGACTATTCGATTCCAGCCTTGGTGATGGGAGTCATTCTCGGACAGATCGGCGAGGACACCTTCGCAAGATCGATGGTTCTGCTTGACTACAACGTTTTCGCATTCTTCACAAAGCCGATCAGTGCGATATTGGTTACCGCTGGACTGCTGACGATTGTGATGAACATCGTTCGCCATCGGCAGCTTTTCGGCAGCTACTACGCGGATTACAAGGACGAGAACGCTTGAATTCCGATCCGCGGCCTCATGTTCTGCGGAGTTTCTCCCATTGCTGTTGTAGACTATATTCAAGGGGGCCGCTTCATATTGCGGCCGAAACTTGAATACATCAAATTATCACATCTATAAGGAAAGTCACTATGACTGAAGGATTACGCGTAAATGGCGATCGTCTGTGGGATTCGCTGATGCAGATGGCAAGAATCGGCGCCACTGAGAAGGGCGGAGTCTGTCGATTGGCCTTGACCGATCTCGACCGAGAGAGTCGGGATCTATTGACCGATTGGGCTGCGGACGAGGGCTGCAGTCGAACCGTTGATCCGATGGGAAACATGTTTTTCCGGCGCCCCGGTCGAAATCCAAACGGCAAGCCAGTGGGTTCAGGAAGTCACTTGGACACACAGCCGACCGGCGGGAAGTTCGATGGTGTTTACGGCGTATTGGCCGCTATGGAAGTCATCCGCACTCTCAATGACGCCAAGATAGAGACCGAGCTTCCGGTTGAAATGGTTGTCTGGACGAATGAGGAAGGCGCCCGGTTTCCACCGTCGATGATCGGATCGGCTGTTTACGCCGGGGCGTTTGACCTGGCGTATGGCCACTCGCGCGCCGATCTTGAAGGGCTCACCATCGGCGGTGAGCTGGAGCGGATCGGCTATCTTGGAGAGCCGCTGGCCGAAGATCACGGTTTTTCAGCTTTCTTTGAGACGCACATCGAGCAAGGTCCGATACTGGAAGATTTGGAAAAGACAATCGGCATCGTTACCGGCGTGCAGGGTGTGCAATGGTATGATGCGACCGTCGTTGGAGAAGAGTCTCATGCCGGCCCGACACCGATGGCCAGCCGGCGCGACGCTCTGAGAGGGGCGGGGGAATTGATCGGACGGCTTTATTCTGTCGCAGAGGACTCCGGATTCGCAGCGAGGCTTACCGTCGGTGAGTTCCGGACCTATCCCGGCTCTCGAAACACTGTGCCTTCCAGAGTTGAGTTCACGGTCGATCTGCGGCACCCGGATACGAGAACCTATGACGAGTTGCACAACCAGCTGATTGCGACGGTTGAGCAGTTCGATCGCGAAGCGATGGTCGATGCTGAAATCAATCGGATTTTCTCCTCACCGCCAATCGAGTTTGATCAGAGCTGTATCGATGCGGTCCGAGCAAGCGCGGAAAAATGCGGCTACAGCACGAATGCGATGTTCAGCGGCGCGGCTCACGATGCGGTTTACATGTCGAAGGTTGCGCCAACCTCGATGATTTTCATTCCCTGCGATGGGGGTGTCAGTCACAACGAGACCGAGAACACGTCAAGCGAGTTCTGTGAAGCCGGCGCCAACACCTTGCTGCATTCAGTTATCGCCAAAGCAGGTCTTGCTGGATGACCAAGTCTATCGATCTGCTGGGGATCGGCAATGCGATTGTTGACAATCTATGCCGTGCGGAAGATCGGGAGCTTGAGCGCAATGAGCTGATCAAAGGCTCGATGACACTGGTTGACGAGCAGACAGCAGCCAGGCTGGAGTCGATGGTCAGCCCTGTCTCAACACAGCCCGGCGGTTCGGTCGCAAACTCTGTCGCTCACTTCGCGCAACTCGGAGGGCGGTGTTCATTTGTCGGCAAAGTCGCCAATGACGATGCCGGCGATCAATATGTCGAGGCCATGGTTCAAATCGGTGTTGATTTCAGATCTGCGCGTCTTGATACAGGCATGGCGACGGGTCGCTGCAACGTCTTTGTGACGCCTGACGGGCAACGGACAATGTGCACTTATCTTGGCGCCAGTGTTGAGCTGAGCTCGGCCGATGTTGACGCTGAAACCATCGCTGCATCCAAGGTTGTGCTGATCGAGGGTTATCTGTGGTCGTCGCCCAGTGCGAAAGACATGATTCTGGAAACCGTCTCAATCGCCCGGCAAATTGAGACCGCTGTTGCGTTCTCATTGTCTGATCCGTTCCTGGTTGACGCTTTTCGTTCCGAACTGCAGTCTTTTGTCGAAGATGAGGTTGATCTGCTGTTTGGCAATGAGAATGAGGTCAGCCAACTCTACAGCGCTCCGTCCCTGCAAGATTCCGTTGATCGGCTGAAACAAGTTGTCTCTCACATCGTGGTGACGCGCGGGGAGAACGGTTCCGTTGCAGTCGTCAATAATGAGATGCATGAACACCGTGCGGCTCCGGTTGCTGAAGTGGTGGATACAACCGGTGCCGGCGACGCTTACGCCGGCGGGTACCTGTATGGCATGGCTCAGGGCTATCCAGTGGCGCGGTGCATGGAGATCGCTTCCGACCTGGCAGCTGATGTGATCGGCCATTTCGGAGGCCGACGAGACTCAGGCTGACAGATTTCCGCAGCTTGCTTCAGCGGGCTGTGGAAAGATCACAGACCCGCCCCGCGCGATGCGGGACGCGTCATTTGACAGAACAAGTTCTTTAGGGAACTTCGGCCGGTGAACGATTGGCGCGAAGATGTACGGTAACCCCTTGACTTCCGAAAAGCGACAAGAGCCGAATTCGATTAGAATTAGTGAGAAGGGCAGGTCAGATACCTATTCAAGCGAAAATGCGAATCGCGATCGTCAGCTCGCCTTTCTTTCAGAGATAAAGCGCCAACCGATGTAAGGACAAATGAACGAATCAAGACCGAAGGCAGTTCCAACTGTGAAAATTGACAACGATCGCGTCAGGGTTACAGAATGGCAATTCGCGCCGAAAGCTGAGACAGGCCATCATCGTCATGAATATGACTACATCGTCGTGCCGCTTTCAACTGGCAATCTGCTGATCGTCGACAATGACGGCAATGAGTCTTTCGCTGAGCTTGAGTCTGGCGAGCCCTACTTCAGGCAGGTGGGAGTTGAGCATAATGTCATCAACGACAATGCGACTGAATTCACTTTTGTTGAAATCGAGCTCTTGTGAATTCCAATTCGAACAGGACAGCCAGCCAATTGCATGCGAGAGCGTCTCTCAAATTCAGAATGATTCAAAGAAACCGCTGCTGAAAGATCGCACTTTTCAGATGCTTTCAGTGTGAACGAGAGTTTCAAACTCGGAATCTGCGGTATATTGAAATCCGCTCGCACTCAATTCAGCATCAGATTCTGTCTTTTCAATTTCTTGAATAATATCAATCCCAGAAACCCCATAACACCACATCCGTTTGTCCAATATGATGAGTGAACTAGAAGCGGTAATTGCGCGGCACCCGGAAATTGAATTCATCGATGCGATCATTCCGGACCTGAACGGCTATGTCCGCGGGAAGCGGTTTCCGATAAAGGATGCCGGCAAGATTTACACGTCGGGTGTTCAGATACCGGAAAGTGTGGTTCTGCTTGACAACATGGGTGAGAGTTCAGACCCCAGCGGTCGAGGATTCTCCGACGGTGACCCGGATGGCACCATGCATCCGATTGCCGGAACGACCCGATATGTGCCTTGGGGCGATGGCAAGAAAGCCCAGGTGCTGATGCAGCTCAATGCCGATGACGGCTCTCCCTGCCCAGTCGATCCAAGGTCTATCGCTTCAGGCGTTGTCGACCGGTTCAACGAACTGTGCTATCGGTCAAATGTCGCTTTTGAGATTGAATTCTACCTGATCGCCGAAGAGCTGGATGCACGAGGTCACCCGAGGTTTCCAGACGCTGAGAGTTCCGGGGTTTCAGGAGGTGAGACCCAGGTTTATCTTCTCGACGATCTGGACCGGCGCGGTGATTTCCTTCGGTACGTCTCAGAAGTCTGTGCCTTGCAGGACATACCGGCATCGGTCATCACTTCTGAATACTCTCCCTTGCAGTATGAAATCAACTTGAACCACGTCCAAGATCCGATGCAGGCAGCCGATCAATGTGTGCTGCTGCAGCGCGCCATCAAGGGTTCAGCATCTGACTTTGGAATGCGCGCGACATTCATGCCGAAGCCATTCATTGAGTACAGCGGCAGCGGCATGCACGTTCATCTGAGCTTGGAGAACGGCGAGGGTCAGAACGTGTTCAGCGGTGACACCAAGCTCGGCAACCCTCTGATGCGAAATGCGATTGGCGGGCTGCTGGAAACCATGCCGGACATGTTCGCGATCTTCGCGCCCGGGCGCAATTCCTACCGTCGTTTTGTTCCGGACATGTTCGTACCGGTGAACAGGACTTGGGGTTATAACAATCGCTCGGTGAGCATCCGGATTCCGTCCGGAGATGATCGCGCAAGACGCTTGGAACATCGGGTTGCAGGAGCTGACGCGAATCCCTATCTCATTCTGGCCGCGCTGCTCGGCGGTGTTCATTACGGCATTACCGAGTCCGTTGATCCGGGCGACGCGTCGCCGGGTGTGAATGTGAGCGGAGACATCGATGAGACTCTTCCGCTGGAATGGGGCGCCGCTATCTCAAGGCTGCAGAACTCCGCGTTTGCTGAAACCTACTTCTCGCGCGAGTACATCGACATCTACTGCGCGCTTCGACGCGATGAGCTCAAGCGGTACAACGAATACGTGTCCGAGCAGGAATTTCGTCTGTATCTGTAGCGCAATCTGTTTCAGTGCCTGAATCCAGCCACATCCAATCCTACTACGCAGCCAGCGCAGTGGGCTTGCGCAGCTACCCGGCTGTCTCAGAATCAGAGGCGTGCGATGTCTGTGTCATCGGCGGCGGCTACACCGGACTTTCAACCGCGCTGAATTTAGCAGAGCGGGGCTACGACACCGTCTTGGTTGAGGCGCGCCGCGTCGGCTGGGGCGCTTCCGGTCGAAACGGCGGGCAGGTGGGTTCTGGAATGAACTGGTCACAGAAAGAGCTCGAGAAGGAATTCGGCAAAGACAGAGCTGCGCTTTTCTGGGAGATCACAGAAGCGGCGAAATGCGAAGTCACCGATCGAATCACCCGGCACAATATTCCGTGTGATTTCAAGAAAGGTGTGCTGGGTGTTGCCGTCAATCGGAAGGCGGCGCGAAAAATTGAGGAAAAGGTAGCGCATCTGCAGGACAGCTATGGCCATCACGCGATCCGCTGTCTCAACACTGATGAAATCAAGGCAATGCTGGGCGGCGCAAGCTATTTCGGCGGCGCTCTGGACATGAGTTCCGGGCACCTGCACCCACTGAATTTCGCCATCGGACTGGCCCGCGCGGCATCAGACACCGGTGTCCGAATCTATGAAAACACACCAGTGAGCGCTTACCGCGAATCATCGAATGGAATACTGGTCGAAACAGCAACGGGCGCAGTGGTCAGAGCGCGTTATGCTGTGTTCGCCTGCAACGCGTACATCGACAGGCTGTCGGCAGGAGTCAGCCGCTACATCATGCCGATTGAAAGCATGATCGTCGCAACCGAGCCGCTGGGCGAGGATCAAGCCTCAGCAATCAATCGGGATGACATCGCGGTCAACGACTCCAAATTCTGTCTGGACTACTACCGGCTGTCAGCCGACAGGCGTCTGCTATTCGGAGGCGGCGAGGTCTACATTCCAAACATGCAGGTTGACATCGCCGCGAAAATGAAGCGCAGGATCGTTGCGGTATACCCGCAATTGAAAGATGCGAGAATCGACTACGCCTGGCGCGGAAAGATCGCCATCACTCTCAACCGATTGCCGTCGATCGGCCGCTTGCATCGGAATGTCTATTATGCGCAGGGATTTTCCGGCCATGGTATCGCGCTGACCAATATTGTCGGCAGAATTCTTGCCGAGACGATTGCGGGGACCGCAGAGCGATATGACGTGATGGCGTCAGTCCCGCATCGATCGTTTCCGGGCGGACACCTGCTGCGCTGGCCGATTCATGTAATCGCCATGCACTGGTATGCGCTTGGAGATCGTCTGTTGACGCGCAAGGCGGGCTGAAGATTGTGGATTCGTTATTGACAGGCAGTCTGCTCATGCTATATTTTGTTTTTCCGAAGCTGCTGAACAGACAGAGGTGGTATCAATGAGAAGCACAGCGCAAACCATTCAGAATGCCGGTGCAGTTGAAGAGCTGCACGAGCGCTTTGGAGATCGCATAAAGACATCGTTGAGCGCGTGCCGAGAATTCGGCACCGACGAGTCGTTTCACGGCAGCTATCCGCCGGACGCGGTGTTCGCCCCGCACTCGACTGAAGAGGTTGCGGAAGCTGTGCGAATCTGCGCGAAGCACAAGTTTCCGGTCATTCCTTATGGAACCGGCACCAGTCTTGAGGGGCACATCTGCGCTTTGCACGGCGGGCTTTGCCTGAACTTGATTGAAATGAACCGGGTTCTCAAGGTCAACGAAGAGGATCTGGATGTTGTCGTTCAGCCGGGCGTCACCCGCAAGCAGCTCAACCACTACCTCAAGGACACCGGACTCTTTTTTCCAATCGATCCGGGCGCAGATGCCTCACTGGGCGGGATGACCGCAACCCGCGCCTCTGGCACCAATGCGGTTCGATACGGCACAATGCGGGAGAACGTGCTGTCGCTCACAGTTGTGATGGCGGATGGGCGAATCATAAAGACTGCCCGGCGCTCTCGCAAGTCTTCGGCAGGATATGATCTGACCCGATTGTTCATCGGTTCAGAAGGAACATTGGGGGTCATCACCGAAATCACCTTGCGGGTTTACGGAATTCCGGAAAAAATATCCTCCGCAGTGGTGGCCTTTCCCGAGTTGGACCGAGCCGTATTCTCAGTGATCACTACAATCCAGCTGGGCATTCCAATCGCGCGGATTGAACTGCTGGATGATTCGATGATGCGGGCTCTGAACCGATTCTCAAAGCTGGATTATCCGGAAGAGCACACATTGTTCCTGGAGTTTCACGGAACTGAGGATTCGGTGCAGGAACAGGTGGAGACGGTGCAGATGATCTGCGAGGAGAATGGCGGCGGCCATTTTCAGTGGACGACTCGCACCGAAGACCGCAATCGCCTGTGGCAGGCACGGCATGATGCGGCTTACGCCGCCAAGGCGATGCGCCCCAACGCGCAGATCTGGGCGACCGATGTCTGTGTGCCGATCTCCCGTCTGGCGGAATGCATTGTGGAAACCCAGCGGGATATTGAAGAGTCCAATCTGATCGCGCCGATCGTCGGGCATGTCGGCGACGGCAATTTTCATCTGGTTCTGCTGGTCGATCACAATGACAAGGATGAGGAAAGCCGCGCCCAGGCATTGCATGAGCGAATGGTGATGCGGGCGCTGGAGATGGAAGGCACCTGCACGGGAGAGCATGGAATCGGCTATGGGAAAATGGATTTTCTGATTGCCGAGCACGGTGATTCTGTTGCAGTGATGCGGACGATCAAAACCGCATTGGATCCAGACAATATCCTGAATCCAGGGAAAATCGTTCGTGTCTAGCGTCTGCGAAATTCGCGCGCAATTGACCCGCTTGGCGCACAATGACACCATTGGGTGAGCTGGAACCGAATTCTGGGTTGTCCGCAGCAAGGCGGACAGAAAAAGTCAGGCTACTGAATCCTGGGAATTTTGAACTGGCGGATTGATGTTGTAGTAGATGTCCGCCGGATCATCTTCATCCTTTTGGAGAATGCCTTTTTCGACAAAGAGTCGAAGTGTGTTATTCACAGTCGCACGGGATACGGGCGGCCAGGGGCCGTTCACGTTCCGGTAGACCTCTTCCGCTGACATGTGATCGGAATTGTCCAGGATCACTCGTGCGATTCGAAGTCGTTGTTGCGATGGCATAATACCGTTATCTCTCAGGTAAGAGTCAAGGTCAATATTTGTCATCATGGCAGGAATATCACCAAAATATGAAGGATATCAGCAAGACTTAAAGTATAGCATAAATGGGCGTTGATTTCTTCTTCAATTCAAACATCTGCACTATCTGTGCTGCTGTCTGACTGCCATTTCAGAGAGTTACAGAATTCGGTGACGAGCGCCACAACGACAATGCACAGCAAGGATTCCGCGGTTGAAACCGGTGAAGTGATTGAGGCTTTCGCGGCGATGGTTCGCAATGGCCTGATCATGCTGATCGGAGATTCGGCCTGGCACTATCAGAAAGAGGCGCTTTCGGGCATGGATCTTACGACTCGCCTGGTGATCAATCTGCATCCGGACTCATCCCATGAGGATGCGGAGGCGCCTGTATCTTCCGATCTGAGAGTCGCGGTGCATCATCAGGACCCCCAGGAGTTCCTGTCGGATGTCCGTCATCATCTGATGAACATGGTGGTGACCGACAGCGCCGCCGCTGAGCCACTGGCCGAACAGATTCAGTCAATGCTGGTCGAAGGCGGGTGCTGGGTGATACTTGATTCTTGTGGCGCTCCCGAGTCGATTGCTGATGCCTTCCATTCGCTGCGCGTCGGGACGTGTCTGCTATTGGTCAAGAAGTCCGCCCAACTTTCAAAGGTTCGACGCGGCGGGCGACGCGCAAGGCTGACTGGAGAAACTTGATCGTTAAACAAAATCATTCGAACTGCGTTCAATACCCCAAGATACTCGAACGCTTGAAAAAATCCGGTTTTGAACAGCTCGCGCTTGAGGATGGCGATCTGTGGATTCATGAACGATTCTTCAGCTCTGATCAGGCATTGGTGTATCTGACTGCGCTGATCGACGAGATCGAATGGACTCAGCCAATGGTTCGATTCGGTGCCAGAACCGTTCCTTCGCCAAGACTGGCCGCGTGGCATGGAGATCGGGATGCAGTCTACACCTACTCAGGCATCACCAATCGTCCTTCGCCGTGGAACTCGACACTGCAGGAAATTCGAGCGCGCCTGGAGGATGCTGTCGGCAGCGGTTTCAACAGTGTCCTGCTGAACTACTACCGATCTGGACAGGACAGCATGGGCTGGCATCGCGACAACGAACGCGAACTCGGTCCGGAGCCGCTGATTGCATCCATCAGTCTGGGTGAAAATCGACGCTTTCTGATGCGGCATGAGAAAGACAGGACTTTGCGCTGGTCAACTGAACTCGAAAACGGGTCAGCGCTGATCATGCTGGGCAAGACACAGACCTTCTGGCGCCATTGTCTGCCGAAATCGAAAACTCGGAACAACCCGCGCATCAATCTGACATTTCGTCAGGTGTTTCAAGACATGCAGTGAGCTGATCCAATCCGCGGGTCACCACTGATTTCTGAGCTCTCTCAAGCGAAGAAACACTGTTTTCCGATCCGGATTGTCGGGCAGGTCCGGAAACGATTCGCGCAGTCTTGCGATGACCGTCGGACTGCTCAGCCTGAAGAAAGTGTTGAATTCGCGCTCCTCGGCAAGCGTGGTAACCAAAGCATCATCTGGGTCCTGGTGCTGGACCTTTTCCAGCATGCCGGCGGCTGCCGCATTGTCCGGCTCCCGGTCCAGTGTGAACTGCAGATTATTTGCGATGTAGTCGTGTCCGGGGTAAATTCGTGTATGCTCAGGCAGTCGGTCCAGTTGATTGACAAAGGTCTCATAGAGCTGGTGAGGGTGTCCGCCATTGTGGCAGTTGCCTGCCCCTGCATTGAACAGGGTGTCGCCGCAGAAAAGAGCAGGGCGCTCGCCGTGCGCCAGAAGACAGATATGGCTCATGGTGTGCCCCGGAGTGTCAAGCGCCTGCAGTTCCACTTTGCCGACTTGAACGACATCGCCTGCGCCGATGCCGCGGTCCATTCCCGGAATTTTGTCGGATGCGTTTTGGTGGGCGATCAGCTTTGCTCCTGTGGCCCGAATCATTTCACTGTTGCCGCCGGTGTGGTCCAGATGTTCGTGGGTGTTCAGGATGGTGGTGACCCCCCACCCGCGCTGCCTGGCTCTGGCAAGACACTTCTCATAGTCCAGCGGGTCGATGGCAAGCGCTTCACCGGTTGCAGGGCAGGCGATCAGGTAATTGAAATTTCGATATGCGTTGTTGGTCCAGATCTGTTCAACAATCATTGGTTTTGTCCCTCAGTCTTTTTGGTTCATTTCTTTTGCGGGATTGGTGATGTGCCTGACCTCATCCATTGAATCGCCGGTTATCTGGTATGCCTGACCGAATCCTTTCACAAACACACCTTGGCTGGGCTTCAATGCATACAGATTGAAATCCGCCAGCTGCACAAGCGTATCCACAATCGCGCCGAATCGCTCTTTGTAAAGCGCGATCCAGTGGGTGAATTCATCTTCATCGCGGCCGATCTTCGCGGCTTGGCAGTCCAGCACCAGTCGATTGCGAGCGAATAGATTGGGTGATTTGGACTCGTCTTCGATAACCATTACGGAGACTTTCGGATTGCCGCGCAGATTGGCTGTGTGCTGTGCGAGGTCGCTCAGGAACACATAGAACTGCAGATGTTCACCGACAACATAAGGCGCGTAGCTGGCACAGGGGATGCCGGAATCGGACACTGTTGCAAGCTCAAGCGACAGGTGATTCTCGATCAGCGTCGAGATATCCTGTCTGATTTCTTGATTGAGAGCGGTCATATCAGTCAAGCGCTATTCATAGCGTCAAACCCAGATTCGAGGTCTGCAATCAAGTCCTCGGTATCTTCCAATCCGACATGAATGCGCAGCGCAGGACCTTCTGCCTCCCATTCTGTAGCCGTTCGATAGGGGCGAGGGTCGAACGGAATCAGCAGGCTTTCGAAGCCGCCCCAGCTATAGCCCATGCCAAACAAAGGTGTATTGTCGAGCAGCCGGCCAAGCGCCTCATCCGAAACTGCATGAAGAATGAAAGCAAAAAGCCCGCTGGCACCTGAGAAATCGCGTTGCCACAACTGATGTCCGGGGTGGCTCGGCAGCGCCGGATGAATAATTCTTGCGACTTCCGATCGATTGGAGAGCCACTCGGCAACCTTGATCCCCGAATTCCAATGCTGCTGGAGTCGTGTTGGCATTGTCCTCAATCCGCGCAATCCCAGAAATACAGGATCGGGCGCCGCGCATTGGCCGCTCAGGCGAACCGTGTCTCTTATTCGGTCGTAGCACTCATCATTAGTGGATATGATTCCTAGCATTGCATCGGAGTGCCCTGTGATGTACTTGGTCGCGGCATGAACAGATATGTCAATTCCAAGCTCGAAAGGTTTCAGATAGAGCGGCGTCGCCCAGGTGTTGTCCAAAATCGTAGTGATCCCGTTTTGTTTTGCCATTGCCGCAATGGCAGGCAGGTCTTGAATCTCAAAGGTCTGGGAGCCGGGCGACTCCACGAATATGACGGTTGTATTGGGCTGGATCAGTTGTCTGATGTCACCGCCGATCAGTGGATCGTAATAACTCGTCTCAACACCGAATCGGGCCAGAAAATGATTGCAGTAATTTCGGGTTGGCTGATAAACACTGTCGGTCATCAGAACATGATCGCCTTGCTTCACGAAGGCGCTTAAAGATGCAGTGATGGCTGCCAGTCCGGAGGATACGGCAATGGCGCCGCTTGCCCCTTCCAATTCGGCAACCGCGGTCTCCAGCGCGAAACTGAGAGGGGTGCCGTACCGTCCGTACAGCACCTGATTCCTGAGTTTCCGTTTTTCCTGAGAGCTTCGGAAATCTTCATAAGTCTCATACAGAACGGTTGATCCGTGATAGATCGGAAGATTCACAAAACCATGGCTGTCCTTGTGGTCTCGGCCAAGGTGCGCCACTTTGGTTTCGGGAGAATGATTGGACCCTTTCATGCGGTATTCCTGTTCTGCTCTGCGACAAGTTCGGATTCGGTATCCGGGTTCAGTCAACTGACTCTACAGACAACAAACTGGACACCCCTGGATTGACTGAAAATGAACAATCTGAAATTCAAGAATTAACTGTCTGTCTGATTCCAATGACTCACAAGATCTGAAAATGAGCATCGGTAATCACCCCGTTGTTGATCGGAAGAATATCATTGGGACAGGCAGAGAATGCGAAGATGCAATCCATCTCCGCTCGGAACTGGATGTAGTCTCCGGGACTGGTTACCGGCGGGTCGAATGAAAGGTCACCACCCATCGTCCATGGAATATGCATGAAGATATTGAGCGGGCTTGGTGTTTCGGGAATATCATAGCCAAGCTCTTTCATCCCGCTGGCAAGGTTATCGGCGCAGTTGTCATGATATTCGGTGCAGCCGAGCAGCTTGTAGCGGTGGTCGTCGCAGGCGGCCATCAGCATGTCATGAATTCCAGGCGAGGTGTCTTCCTCAACCACTGCGATTGGCCGGCGCTTGTTGGTATAAACAGAATCACCGGGCTCGAATCTCATTTTCAGGAGCGTTGCGCGCGTGTGCTCGTTGGACTGAAACTCATTCAAGTCCTGCAGGTTGAAAATCCAGGTGTCCACAACCTGACTGCCGTAGGTATTGATGATCCGAACCGACTGTCCCTCATGCACGACTGCAGCCTTGCCTCTGCGTGCTGGAATCACTAGCTTGTCTGTCATATTTGAAATCCCCCAGTTTCGATGGGTGCGGGTCTATGTATCCGATGTTGAACGATATAATGATGTTTGGCTCGCAATCTTCAGGCAACGAAACCAATTGCCTTGCCCGGTTTATTGGCCAAACTATACTGAAACTTAAAACAATAATATTATCAATAAATTAAATTATCCCCTTGATCCACTCTATGAGTCTGTCATTCGAACTCTCCAAAGTGCTGCCAGAGATAATCGTGAGCCTGATGGCCTGCGCAATTCTGGTTGCTGATCAGACTGCGCTGAAGAAGCACAAGAATCTGCCATTCATTCTCGCGCTGCTTACGCTTGCCGTCGTGAGCATTATATTTGCAGGCAAGCTGTATCAGGAGACCGCAGTGGTGATGGAAGGGATGTTCATTGATGATTCCTTCTCGAATCTGACCAAGCTCGTCATCAGTCTGGTTGGCATATTGGTGTTCGCACATGCTAGGGCCTATTCGCAGGCCCGGGAGATTGCCGGCAGTGAGTTTTATGTCTTGGGACTGTTTGGCATGCTTGGCATGATGGTGATGGCATCCGCTGACCATCTGCTGGTTGTTTACCTCGGGCTTGAACTGATGTCGCTTTGCCTGTACTCAATGGTTGCGTTTCAACGCGATTCAGCGAATGCGACTGAAGCCGCAATGAAGTATTTTGTGCTGGGCGCATTGGGATCAGGCTCGCTGCTTTATGGCTTATCGATCATTTATGGATTGACTGGCACGCTTGATATAGCCGTGATCCACACTCATTTTGCGGATGCCTCAGCGGACAACCTGCCGCTGATTCTGGCGGTTGTGTTTGTAGTGGTGGCCTTGGCGTTCAAACTGGGTGCGGCGCCATTTCACATGTGGGTGCCTGATGTGTACCACGGCGCGCCGACATCGACCACCATTTTCCTTGGCACCATTCCGAAAATTGCCGCGTTCGCGATGGTGATTCGTTTGCTGGTTGGCGGACTGATTGAACTGCAGCACATGTGGCAGGACATGCTGATCATCATTGCGCTGCTGTCGATCGTGGTTGGCAATGTGATCGCCATCGCACAGACGAACCTCAAGCGCATGCTGGCGTATTCGACGATCGCGCACATGGGATTCATGCTGCTCGGCGTGCTCAGCGGAACTGACGAGGGACTCACCGCTTCGCTTTTCTACGTGCTGGTTTATTCGGTGATGAGCTTGGGTGCGTTTGGCATCATTGTCATCAGCGCCAAGAAGGATGAGGAACTCGATCAGATCAGCGACTACAGCGGACTCAACAGCCGCGATCCCTGGATGGCATTCTGGGTTCTGCTGTTGATGTTCTCACTTGCGGGTGTGCCGCCGACAGTGGGCTTCTATGCGAAACTCGCAGTCATTCAGGCAATCGTCGATGTCAATCTGGTTTGGGTGGCGGTGATTGCGGTGCTGTTCGCGGTGATCGGAGCGTTCTACTATCTGCGCGTCATCAAGGTGGTCTACTTTGATCAGCTGGAAGAGGTGCCGGTGCCTTATCATCAGCTGCCGGCATCCAGAGCGCTGCTCGGTTTGAATGCCATGGTGCTGGTGGCGATACTGCCGTGGGTCGGCAATGTGCTGAGCATCTGTGAGACTGCGATCGCGAGTTTGAGGTAGCGTCGCGAAGCAGCGGGCAGCAGACGCTTTTAGTTCAATTCGGATGCTGATTGAGAGGTTCCGAAGTGAACGCAGAGTCTCGGTGCAAAGTATCAGAGGTTGACTTCAGCAAAGGTGGAATTTTCCTCTCTCAATGCGCGAATTTCCATTGCTTCAAGCGAATTTTTTGTAAAATATTCCATTCATGTTGCGGGGTGGAGCAGTTCGGTAGCTCGTCGGGCTCATAACCCGAAGGACGTAGGTTCAAATCCTACCCCCGCTACCAAATTCACCGACATTCCGGGTCTCGGGGTGTCGGTTTTTGTTTGTAGGGCTGTTCAACTTCAGAAACGCATATTCAGGAACCTTCGCATCTATTGCAAGAAAAGAATTGTCAGTATGGCGAAGTTTCAAGGGGGTTGACGGAATCGCGAAGCCGTAACAATCAGGCAGCGTCGGCGAAAACTCTTGAAATTTCAAGTTGGGAAATCAAGGGCTATGCACAAGTACGAGATCATTCTTTACTGGAGCAACGAAGACGCGTGTTTTATCGCTGAAGTTCCACAGCTTCCAGGCTGTGCGGCCCATGGCCACAGCCAGCAAGAAGCGCTGAACAACGCAAACGATGCAATTGAATTGTGGATCGATGTTGCTCGGGATCATGGCGAGGCAGTTCCTCAGCCTAAAGGCGAACGATTGATCTACGCGTAAAGCGCTCGCTTGACACCAGATTACTGTTGAGCTTCATCAGCAGAAAGTGAATCAGCAGCTGCAGGTGTCGGCACTGGTTAAAAAAATTTCGGATATCCAGTCGATTCCTTCGGGTTTGAAGCCTTCGGAAAATTCAAGAAAGTTGGAATTTATTCAGTTCGCTGAATTTGATACCCCAGAACTCTCAGTTTGATACTTCAGCCGAGGAGTAGAAATCCAATGTCGCCTCACAGCCTTCAGACCATATTTGAGCCAGCCAACGCTCAAATGCACTGACAAAACGAGTGGACTCAATCAAATCACCGTAATATTGCCGCTGTTCCAACCATGCGCGGGGGCGATTTTTAGCCGTTTTCGCAACTTTCTGAAGAGTGTCCCAGCAGGGGTCATTCGGTTCAATACAGGAGCTATCTTCCCGGGTGCCTTCGCACATACGCGCCCAAAGGGCTTCTGCCAACGCAAGTCCTTCGACTGAAGCGCCGGAATTCAAGCCATCGCGTACTATCGGCAGAATGAATCCAGGGTGGCGCGAAGAGCCATCATAGGAGACGCGTCGCGTCGTGTCGACGATAAGCGGATGTGAAAAACGCCGGACAAGCAGTTGAAAATAGGCTTCCGGAGTGAATTCCGGAACCGCTCTGACATGCGGCATGATTTCTTCGTGCTGCACTTTATGGAAAAATCTGCGTATCAGAGGGTGTGCCATGCAGTCTTTGATGTTGTCGATCGATAGAACTTCACCCGGATTCGCAAGCAGCTGGTGTCCGGCATTCAGCATGCGAAGCTTCATTGTCTCGTAGTTGTGAACTTTGTCTGTAAACGTCACACCGACTCGACTCCAATCCGGGTGTCCTGCGCAGAACTTGTCTTCTATGACCCATTGACGAAAGTTCTCATGCGTGACAGGCACCCGGTCGTCAATGCCCAACTCATGCACCAATGCAAGTTCTTTCGGACCTGTTGTCGGCACAATGCAGTCAACCATGGAATTCGGAAACGTACAGTTCCTGTCAATCCATTCCGCAAGCGACGAATCAGCCTCATTCGCGAGAGAAGTCACAGTTTTGCGTAGAATGGACCCATTGCCTTGCAGATTGTCGCAGCTCAGGCAGGTGAATGGACCGACACCTCGATTGCGTCGAATATTGAGCGCTGATACGATTGCCCCGAATGCGGTGATCGGATGATCAATATTGTTGATATCGTGCCTGACTTCGGTATGATCAGCATCGAATGTTTTTGTTGCCGGATCAATGAAGTAGCCGCCCTCAGTCACGGTGAGCGAAACAATCCGAATGGCTGGGTCTGCCATGCGGTTGATAAGAGCGGCAAATCCATCTTCAACCGACGCGTAGTCAATCATGGAGCCGATCACTTCAGCTGACACACCGTTTGGTGCAAGCTCGATCAGAGTCGATAAACAGTCTTGCTCCAGAAATTTTTCACGTTGTTTCGCGTCGTACGGACGCACACCGGCTCCGACAATTGCCCAGTCACGGTCAAGTCCAGCCTGAAATAGACGATGCAGATACCATGCCTGATGCGCGCGATGAAAATTGCCGAGTCCGATGTGGACGATGCCCGGCTTCAGGGAAGTGCGGTCGTAATTGGGGCGCTCGACTGACTCGGGCAAGTCAATCAGTGTGGCATCAGAAAGTCGAATCACAGAATTGCCGCCGGATTGAAGCCGGCATTCAGCTCATCCATTGTCCGCCATCGACGTTATAGCACTGCGCGACGACATAGTCAGATTCATCACTGGCAAGAAAAATTGCCATGCCGGTCAGATCATCGGCGGTTCCCATTCGCCCAAACGGAACAGCCTCGCCAACCTCTTTTTTCTTCTGTCCCGGAGCCTTCTGCTCGTACTTGGCGAAAAAGGAATCAACTGCATCCCAGTGCTCGCCGTCTACCACTCCTGGCGCTATCGCATTCACATTGATGCCGTGCTTGATCAGATCCAACCCCGCGGATTGAGTCAGGCTGATCACCGCCGCCTTGGTGGCGCAGTACGCTGCGACCAGCGGTTCGCCCCGACGGCCCGCCTGGCTCGCCATATTGATGATCTTCCCCCCGCCGCCTCTCTGAATCATGTGGCGCGCCACCGCCTGAAGCGTGAACAGCGTGCCGCTTACATTCACATCAATCACCTTCTGGTAATCTCTGCGTTCAATCTCGACAATTGGCGCCGCAGTGAAAACCGCGGCGCTGTTCACCAGAATGTCAATACGGCCAAGCTGGATCACCGCTTCAGTAACTGCCGCGTTAATGCTGTATTGCCGCGTTACATCAATTTCAATCGCCACCGCACTTTCGCCAAGCGATTCTGCAGATGACTGGGCACGCGCCATATCAATGTCTGCAATGGCGACTTTCGCACCTTCGCGCACATAGGCTTTCGCGAAGGCGAACCCAATGCCTCGTGCCGCACCGGTGATCAGCGCGCACTTGCCGGCAAGCCGTCTCAAGTAATGCTGAGTCCTTGGCTGTCGAATCGGTAAATGTAATCTGTGTTCGGCGATAGATAGATCGTATCGCCGTGATACATTTTAACTTCGCCGCTGGACCTCACGGTGATCGGTTCTTCGCGGCCTTCAATGTAGACGTGAAGAAAGGTGTCTGAGCCCAAGTGCTCGGAAAGCCCCACCTGGCCCTGCCACAAGCCTTCTGTCGGTGACGGGCTGATGTGCTCCGGTCGAATTCCGATTGTCGCGGCATCGAACTTTGCCGCCTCATTTCCGTCAATGAAGTTCATCTTGGGCGACCCGATGAATCCCGCAACGAATGTATTTCTGGGGGAATGGTAGAGTTCCAGCGGAGAGCCGACCTGCTCGATCCTTCCGTCGTGCAGAACGACAATCTTGTCAGCCATTGTCATTGCTTCCACCTGATCATGGGTTACATAAATCATCGTGGTTTTCAAACGTGCATGTAGCTCGCTGATCTCAAGACGCATGCCGACGCGCAATGCCGCATCGAGATTTGAAAGCGGCTCATCAAACAGAAACGCGGTGGGCTCGCGCACAATGGCCCGCCCGATTGCAACCCGCTGGCGCTGACCGCCGGACAGCTGCCCCGGCCGTCGGTCAAGATAGTCGGTCAGGTTGAGCACGGCCGCCGCCTGTTCGACGCGCCGGTCCTGCTCGGCTTTATCCATTTTCGCCATGCGCAGTGGAAAACTGATGTTCTTGCGCACGGTCATGTGCGGATAGAGCGCGTAGGATTGAAACACCATTGCAAGCCCGCGTTTGGCGGGCGGCACCGAGGTCGCGTTCGCTCCGTCAATGCTGATGGCACCGCTGGTAACATCCTCAAGCCCGGCGATCAACCGAAGCAATGTTGATTTTCCACAGCCTGAAGGGCCGACGAATACAACAAACTTTCCATCCTCGATTTCAAGATCAAGCGGCGGTATGACCGTTACGTCGCCGAAAGTTTTCTCTACATTTTCAAGTACGATGTGTCCCATGATTTAGACTCCATGCGCGAAACTGGCAGTTCCGGTTGAGATGAACTTCCATATTGAATTTCTGATCGAATATCTGATGCTCACTTTACCGCTCCAAAAGTCAGTCCTCTGACCAGCTGTTTCTGGCTGAACCATCCCAGAATCAGTATTGGCGCTATAGCCATCGTAGAAGCGGCGCTGAGCTTCGCATAGAACAATCCCTCCGGACTCGAGTAGCTGGCGATGAATGCAGTCAGCGGGCCGGCTTTCGCGGCAGTGAGGTTCAAGGTCCAGAACGCCTCATTCCAGGCGAGAATGAAGTTCAGCAGAATGGTCGACGCGATTCCAGGCACCGCCATGGGGGTCAGCACATACAGAATTTCCTCTCGAAGGGTGGCGCCGTCAATTCTTGCGGCTTCCAGAATCTCTTTCGGTATCTCCCTGAAATAGGTGTAGAGCATCCATACGATGATCGGCAGATTGATCAGCATGACAACCATGATCAGGCCGACGTGAGTGTCCAGCAGGTTGAACTGGATGAAGAGCAGATAGATCGGGTAGAGCACGCCCACTGCCGGCAGCATCTTGGTGGACAGCATCCAAAGCAGAATGTCCTTCGTACGTCTTGATGGCACGAACGCCATCGACCAGGCGGCGGGAACAGCAATGATGATTCCAACCAGAGTTGAGACTCCCGCAATGATCACCGAGTTCCACAGATAGCGCATGTAATCCGAGCGTTCCTGCACGATGGAGTAATTTTCAAGAGTCCAGTCGAAAAAGAGAAAGAGCGGCGGGTCAGAGATCGCCTGGGCTTCCGTCTTGAAACTGGTCAGAATTGTCCACAGCACCGGAAAGAAAATCAGCAGTCCGATTCCCCAGGCGATCACCGTGTTGATTGTCTTTCGCTGAGTTGTCACAGAGCGGGCCATAGCTGAGTCCTCACTTATCCAAGTTCTTGCCGACGATGCGCATCAGAAAGATCGCGACAATGTTGGCCAGAATGATTGCGTAGACGCCGCCTGCGGAGCCCAGCCCCACATTCTGGCTTTCCAGCACACGCTGAAAGATCAGGTAGGTCAGGGTCCTGGTTCCGAACGACCCTTGCGTCGTCACAAAAATTTCAGCGAATATCGACAGAAGAAAAATCGTCTGAATCAGGATGACAATCGTGATGGCTTGGCTGAGATGCGGCAGAATGATGTGAAAGAATCGCGCCAGCACCGGCGCGCCATCGATCTCCGCGGCCTCCAGCTGCTCACTGTCCAGCGACTGGATTGCGGTGAGCAGAATGAGTGTCGCAAACGGCAGCCACTGCCACGAGACAATCAGAGTGACGGAAAACAGGGGCGCCTGGCTGAGCCACTCGACTGGAGCCAATCCGAAAAACTTCCACAGATGCGCGAACAGGCCGTTGACGGGGTCCATGAACATGTTCTTCCAGACCAGAGCCGAGACAGTTGGCATGACGAAGAATGGCGCGATGACAAGAATTCGGACAATGCCTTGCCCCCACATTGGCTGATCAAGCAGCAAAGCCAGCAAGATGGCCAGCGTCACTGTGATCAGCAAGACACCGCCGACGATCACCAGCGTCGCCTGAACGCTAGGCCAGAATGAGCTTGACGAGACGAATCGGACGTAGTTCTCAAATCCGATCCAGCCCAGATCGCCGCCGCGCAGCGGCAGATACCGCTTGAAGGAGAATATGAGCGTCATGGTGAGCGGCAGCAGCATCCAGACAAGCAGAACAAAGACTGCAGGCGCCATCATCAAGCGAGCGATGGATCTGGATTGCAGTGTGGCCATGGCGCTAATTGATTGTGATCAGTTTGACCTGCCTTTGAATCGCACAGGAATATTCGACTGAGAAGGCAACCGAAGTCGCCAACTCAGTCGAACGGCATAAACGTATTTTGCGGACCGACATTTTGCAGTGTGTTCCAATTTCTCTGTCAATTTCTGCGATGGCTCAAGACTGCATCTGTCAAAATATCGGGCAACCTGATCAGTAGCCGGCGGCCTCCATCTCATCAGCCACCAGCGCTTGCGCCTTCTCAAGCGCTTCTGCAGCGGACTGCTGTCCGGCAAGCGCTGCTGAAAACTCCTGTCCCACTAACGTTGCGATACCTGCAAATTCAGGAATTGCGACGAACTGCACACCTGTGTAAGGCACCGGGTCAACAGTAGGCTGTGTCGGATCAGCCGCGTTGATGGACCTCAGTGTCATGTCAGCGAAAGCGGCGGCGGCGCGATAATCAGGATTCGCATAGAGCGACTGCCGGGTTCCGGGCGGAACATTCGCCCAGCCTTCCTTTGAAGCGACGAGTTCTGTGTACTCTTTGCTGGTTGCCCAGGCAATGAATTTCTTGGCCGCATCGGTGGCATCCGAACCTGCCGGTATCGCCAATGACCAGGCCCAAAGCCAGTTGCCGCGCTTGCCAAGCCCGTTGTCTGGCGCAAGTGCGAAGCCGACGCTGTCAGCTACAGTCGAATCATTGGGGTTGGTGACAAATGAGGCGGCGACGGTCGCGTCGATCCACATTCCGCACTTGCCCTGCTGAAAGAGCGACAGGTTTTCATTGAAACCGTTGGTTGACGCTCCCGGAGGTCCGTAGCTGTTCATCAGGTCGAGGTAGAAATTGAGAGTGTTCGACCACGCTTCGCTGTCAAACTGGGGTCTCCAGCTCTCGTCGAACCAGCGGGCCCCAAACGAGTTTGCAGTGGCGGTCAGAAAGGCCATGTTCTCACCCCAGCCGGCCTTTCCGCGAAGACAGACACCGTAAATTTCGTTTTCCTTGTCCGTCATGGCGGCCGCGGCTTCTCTGATGAAGTCCCAAGTCGGCGCCTCGGGCATTTCCAGATCCGCCTTTGCCATCAGATCGGTCCTGTACATGACCATCGAGCTTTCGCCATAGAAGGGGGCGGCGTAGAGTTCGCCGTCAACTGTGAGCCCGTTTCTCATGGCAGGCAGCAGATCATCCACATCCCATTCGGGCGGAAGATCATTCAACGATACCAGCCAGCCGTTCCTGCCCCAGATCGGAACCTCGTAGGTGCCGATGGTCAGAACGTCAAACTGGCCGCCTTTGGTGGCGATGTCCTGAGTGACTCGCTGACGCAGCACATTCTCTTCCAGCGTGACCCACTCAAGAGTGATGTCTGGATTCTTGTCTGTGAAATCGCCAGTCAATCCCTGCATGCGGATCATGTCGCCGTTGTTGACAGTGGCGATGGTGACGGTTGTATTGGCGCGCAAATCAGCAGAGATGCCGATCGCAATGAAGAGTGCCAGCAGGCTGGCAGCGCCGAATTTCAATTTAGAGCCCATGATGAATCTCTCCTCCGAGAATGATTAATATATCAATTTGATTTATTAATATCACCTTTATTCGTTCAAGTCAAGCCCAAAATGAAAAAAATTTTGTCAAATGATGAAAAATTTCTGAGAAACTGGAAGCGATCACCGCTCCGACAGACCAGCAGTCAATTCAGATATGCTGAAATCCGGCTGGAAAGGATTCTCTCCCTCAGCCTGCTGATGCGCGAAAAATTCAGCGCGTGTCGGCCATCGACTTGGTATTCGGCGGCTGAATTTCAGATGCCGGAATGAACTCGGGTGCATGCTGTGTCCTGCCAGTTTTGACCAGCAGGTCAGTGTCTGGAGAATGTCTTCGAATCAGTGGCATCAGCGCCGCTCCAAGCACTCGGGCAGAGGGGCCGATGGAGCCGATCGCGATTTCAAACGGTGACAGCCCTGCATGATCGAAGCCTTCACATTCTTTTGAAACGCCTTCGACAATTTTCTGACGCCATTCTGGGCAGAGAATGCCGTCGAAGACCACTTCCTCGAAATCAAGCACACTGGTTGCCGCGATGACCGCATGCGCCAAAGCTGGCGCTGCGGACTGCATCCATTCATCGAATATGCGATCGGCCTTGCGGGTGGGCGAAAAATCAAACATGTTCGATATGTCGAATCCAGCCGACGCAAGTGCGCGTTCCAGATCAATGACCGATGCCCGGTGAATCAGCTGACGCGGCTTGCCTGCTTTGTCGGTTCCTATCATCGGCATCGAGCCTATGGCGCCGGCATTGAACTGCTCGCCGTAATACAATCGCCCGTCAAGAACAACACCGCTGCCGGCGAAAGTGCCCAGAAACAGATACAGCGCGCTTCGCCGGTGAATTCGGTCACCGGCAATCATCTCCGCCGCACACGCTGCAGTGGCATCGTTGAAAAGCGATACAGTCAATCCAGTCAGTTTTTCAAGTTTCTGCGCGACATTGATCGTGCGCCATTCTTCCAGCCTGGCATGGTCAAGTCCCAGCACATCTGACCATTCGTGCAAATCCCATGGCATTGCCACACCGAGACCGACGATCCGATTTTGAAAATTGGGCTCGACAGAATGAATGAAGTCCATCGAAATTTCCAATGCCGCGGCCATGGTTGGTTCAGGAAGCGGGGCGTCATAACGCTTGGCAGTTGATTTGACCGCTTCGCCGCAGGCATTGACCAGTATCGCTTCGAGACTGCGGCGTCCGATTTTCAGACCGACAGAGAACGCGCCTTGTGGATTGAGCGCAATCGGTGTGAAGGGCTTGCCGACCTGACCGCGCACGCGTTCAAGTTCAATGAGCAGATTGTCCTCAATCAGAGCATTGACAATCACTGTGGCAGCTTGCGCGCTGAGACCGGTGACTCGGCTGATTTCCGCTTTCGACATGGAGCCAGCCTGACGAATCGTGGCGATCAGCAGCCGCTCATTGTAGGCTCTTAGTCCTAAGGATTCCTGACCTCGCATCGCTCATTCTTTTGTGAATCAAACAAGTTTCTTCCTGCATATTTTAATTCGAGTGAATTTCTCAACAAATAATTAAATCAACTTTATTTATTATTGACAGCAATTCAGCGAATAGGGTAAATTAAATAAAGAGCAAACGGAACACAAGCTGTTGACATGCGACAGATGAGTTGAACAATCAATTTGCTGGAGGAATGAGTTTTGAAAATTGAGGGATTGCCAGGACCGAAACGGGTCGATGGTGTGAACGAAGCATTGACATGTGAAGCCGCAGAAATGGAAGATGGCAGTATTTGCCCAATGAAAGTCGAATAATGTTTTTAGTCTGTGGCGAAGCGCTGTTTGATGTCTTCATTGACAGTGAGAATAGAACGTCGGGAAGCCTGCGCTTGGAAGCGCATCCGGGCGGCTCACCATTCAACATTGCCATTGGCATAGCGCGATTGGGTGGCAAATCGGCATTGTTGACAGGAATGTCGAGAGGCGCTTTAGGTGAGCATCTGGTGCGCACTCTGAAGCAGGAATCGGTGTCAACTGAGTATCTGGTTCGCTCCGGCGAACGCACAACACTCAGTCTTGTTGGTGTCGATGATCTGGGACAGCCGGATTATGTCTTTTACGGGCTGGGGTCCGCGGACTGCAGTTTGACACCTGAACTGATTCCTGCTGTCGGGCCGGAGATCAGAGGCTTGCACTTCGGTTCATATTCCTTCGTGGTTCAGCCTATTGCCGATTCGTTCTTGAAACTTGTTTTGAATACACAGAATCGGTTCATTTCTGTCGATCCTAATGTCCGTACGATGGTTGAGCCAGATTTGGACATTTGGAGAACGCGCGTCAGGGAATACGCTTTCCATGCAGACTTGGTTAAACTCAGTATGGAAGACCTGCGAACACTTTATCCTGAAGCAAAACCTCAGAAAACTGCGGATGAGCTTCTGGATGCTGGTGTTAAGCTGGTTGTCATCACCGACGGGGGAAGAACAGTTTCTGCCTGGACTGACAAAGATCATGTTGTTCGGGTAACTCCTCCGACAACTTCTGTTGTGGATACAGTCGGCGCAGGTGACAGTTTTCAGGCGGCCTTGCTGGCAAATCTGTCTGAACAAGGTGAAGGAGATCCAAAGCAGGCCGTGAATTCGCTTGATAGGGACCGGCTGGAGAGCCTGCTGAAATTTGCTGTCAAGGCGGCGCGGTTCACCTGTCGAAGGCGCGGCGCTGATCTTCCTCACTTGGATGAATTGTCCAGCTTCTGCGGTTGATCATTGTTCGTCGCAGAATATGGGCAACCCAGTCCTATAAGCACTTGACCAAAGCAGTCAGCTGGCGATTGGCAGTCGGTAAATTCGAATGCCAGCGGGATACTTTACCAATAGCGTACCGCATTTCGGAAAATCTCTTCAATCTCCTGCTGATCAGCAATTCGAGGTGCGTTTTGAATCGCCCGGCTCTGACGAATAGCTGATGCGGCGAGGTTCCCGGCATCTTGTGCCAGAAAGCCAACTTCGCTAAGTCCATTCGGACCGTTCGTGCCGCGCATCAATTCAATCAGCCGATCAGCGATCAGTTCCCCGGCATCACGCGGAATGGCATCTGTTGTATCAACACCCAGAAACTCTGCCGCGTCCAGGTGACGCTGCGGCGCTCCTTCAGCGACAAATCGAAAAATCGCCGGTGCGCTGACCATGACGCTGATTCCATGTGGAATGAAAGGAGACTCTACGGCATATCCATCAGTTGTGACATCATCCATCAGATGGGTCACGCCGTAGGACATGGCGTGGGGCAGGTGGGTTCCGCTGTTGCCAAAGGCCATGCCCGCCAAAGTGGCGCCCCACATCAGCTGATCGCGGGCTTCGCGGTCAGTTCTGTCGGAAACCCCGCGAACAAGGAATTGATTGATTATCTCCAAAGCGGTGCGGGCGGACATGTCGCTCCATGGATTTGATCCCTGCAGAAGCGGACGGCTGCTGGGGTCAGATATATGGTTCCACCTGGTGTAGGCGCGGGCCGTGTAGCATTCGATGGCATGACAGAGCAGATCGTATCCTGTCGAAGCGACGATATTGTCCGGCAGCGTATCGGTGCAGGCTGGGTCTATCAGAGCCTCTGTCGGCAACAGGTAGGGTGAGCCGATAACGAACTTCGTATTCAGCGCATTGATTCTGATGACTGCCACCGAGGTGCACTCGGACCCGGTGCCGGAAGTAGTCGGACAGGCAATATGCGGAAGCAAGGGGCCGGGTACGGGAAGACCGGTTCCAATGGGCGGTCCGAAATAGTCGGTGAATTCTGCTGGATACAGAGCGTAAATCATGCCTGCCTTGGCAGTGTCCATCGATGATCCTCCGCCAACTGAAATCACTCCGTCAAAATTACCACTGCTCATAAACTCTGCCGCTGCGATGACAGTTCTGTCGTCGGGCTCGATGCGGATATCTGAAAACACCGCGACATCGATGCCGCTGCTTTTCAATGCGGTCAGAGCGGTTTCAACATAAGGTCCGTCTACAAGATACGGATCGGTGATCAGCGCCACGCGTGAAAGTCTTCGGGCTTTGGCGCGCGCGCCGATTTCAGACAGGCATCCCCGCCCGAAAGTGACTTTCGGCATCATCACGGTGAACGACCTGGCGCCGTTCTCATGCTGGGCGAAATGCTGGCAGGCCATCGGGAAATCTGTCGGATAGAGAAAGAGTGCGAGGCGAAATATCGGGCGAACTCTTTCAGTTCCTACACAGAGAAGGTTTCCCTGGGCTCTCAGAGATGGACGAGAGTTTTGGTGAAATCAATCTCTTCTTGCAGCACAGTTCAGAAGAAACTTGTATCTTGGGTGCGCGAATATGAGGCAGGAATGGTCTGGATTCAAGGTGAGGCTTGAATGGCTGCGGATTTAACCCCGCAGCCATTCCGATCTGGTGAATTTATTACCAGCTGCCAGCGTCGTCAGTTGGTGTAAAGTTGACACCGCCTGAGACTCTGTCGAGCTCAGAGTCGCCCAACTTCATTTTTGGTGGCAGCACCAGGTTGACAACATTCTGATCGTCTTCGTGTACCTGTATATCCAGTCCCTCCGGCAAATTGACATTCAATTCAGCCGCAACTGTGGCAGCGGGATCATTCAGCAGGTTCGCGCGAAACTCGTCATCTTCAGAGGCTTTGGCGAGTATCTGATTCTGGTAATCTTTTGCTGCAGTCATATTAACAACTCCTGTAATGTAGTTTCCTTTTCATTGAATTGGCCAAATTGAGAATCCTCGTCAAGATTCAAGCTAATGACCATGAAGATAGTTATATCTTTTTGCTGGTCAAATTTCAAACTGAAGTGAAAATTAACGCGCGCAGTCACAAAACTCAAACCACTCCTATGCTATAATCCTGCCGCAGATGCATTAGTTCTGTTGCTATCCTGTATCGGTTAGCAACGGTCCCATGAAAATAGTCTCCCGTTGGGAGAATTGGGAAACCTCGCTAACTGCGGGGTTTTTGTTTAGCTGAATGCAAGCGAGTGAAGGCTGTGACTGAAGGCAATGTGAACAATACAGTTGATTTCAGACACAGGCTCTGCGAGCTGCTTGAGGACAGCATCGACAGCTACGGTTACGAGTTGGTTCATCTTGAGCTGATGGGCCGCGAGAAATCCCGCGTGCTGCGTCTTTACATCGACGCGCCGGGCGGGGTGACGCTGGATGACTGCGTATTTGTCAGCCAGCAGGTCGGCCGTCTGCTGGATGTTGAAGACCCGATCGAGGGAAATTACTCCCTTGAGGTTTCGTCGCCGGGGATCGAGAGACCGCTGGCGAAGCGGGAGCACTTCGAGCAGGCTGTCGGTCAGCGAATTGAAGTGTCGACATTGGTCAAGACCAACGGTCGAAAGAAAATTCTGGGTCAGCTGCTGGAAGTGGCGGACCATACTTTGGTGGTTGACGAAGGCGGCGCCGCCATAGCGATTGAGATGAACAACATCCGTCGGGCCAGGCTGAAGCCGAACCTTGACGAAGTGATTTGATGGAGTGCAGGACATGGTAAGTGCGAATTACATACCTCAGATTGTTCAGGCTTTGTCCGATGAACGAAATTTGGACCCCGAAGTGATCTTCGAGGCGCTGGAAGCCGCGTTGGCGGCTGCGGCGCGCAAAAAGCACCAGCTTGATATCGAAGCGCGCGTGGAAATCGATCGGGAGAGCGGAGATTATGTGACCTATCGGCAGTGGGAGGTCATCGAGGATGATGCGGAAATCGAATTTCCGGACCGCCAGATTCCTCTGATCGAGGCGCGGGAGAAGAGTGCCGAGCTGCAGCTTGGGGAGTTTGTCGAGACCATCATTCCATCAAAGGCCACCGACCGAATTTCGGCGACGGCGGCCCGCCAGGTCGTCATGCAGAAAGTCCGCGAGGCGGAACGCGAGCGAGTGCTGAAGGAATATCTGCCGCGCAAGGGCGCCATGCTGTCCGGTACGGTGCGAAGGGTTGACCGCGGCGATATCATCGTTGACATTGCCGGTGTCGAGGCGCTGCTGCCAAGAAACGCCTGCATCAGCAAAGACGGTTTCAGACAGAATGACCGCGTCAGAGCCATTCTCAGGGAAGTCCGATCAGAGCCGCGCGGCCCGCAGCTGATTCTGGACCGCACCAGTCCGGAGCTGCTGATCGAGCTTTTCAAGCTGGAAGTGCCGGAGACTCGGGAAGGTCTGATCGAGATTCGAAGCGCGGCGCGCGACCCCGGCCTCAGAGCGAAGATCGCAGTTCGCGCGGTGAATGCCCAGTTCGACCCGATCGGCGCCTGCGTCGGCGTGCGCGGCGCGCGGGTGCAAAGTGTCTCGAAGGAGATTGCCGGAGAGCGGGTCGATATTGTCGAATGGAACCCGAAAGCGGACCAGTTCATTGTCAACGCGCTGGCGCCGGCGGTGGTTGAGGAAGTGGTTCCAGATTCACCGGATGGAAAATCGTGGGATGTCGTGGTGGCCGAATCGCAGCTGTCCAAGGCCATCGGCCGCGCCGGTCAGAATGTCAGACTGGCCTCCCAGCTCACAGGGTTCGATATCAATATCGTGACCCGAGAGGAGAAGGAGCAGAAGTCAAACGAGCAGAATCAGGAAATTGCGACAAATCTCATGGAGCAGCTCGACATCGATGAGGATGTGGCGACCGTTCTGATCCAGAACAACTTCATTTCAACCATGGACATCGTCTATGCGCCAACCGAGAAGCTGGAGCAGATTGAGCAGTTTGATGAGAAGCTTGTCGCCACGATTCAGAGTCGGGCAAGTGACGCGGAGCTGCAGCGCGAGTTTCAGGAAATCCTGCAGGCCGAGCAGAATGTGCCGGACGAGACTCTGTATCAGGTGGAGGGCATGGATGAGAACACCGCAGTGACCCTGGCAGCTTATGGCATTCGAACGATGGAGGAGCTTCAGGAATCCGACACCTTCACTTTGATTGAGATTCCGGGCATGAGTGAGGAGCGGGCCAAGGAACTCATCATGAGCGCCCGCGCGCCCTGGTTCGAAGAGTTGGAGCAGCAGGGCTAACAGCAGATCACATTAATCTGAGTCAGAAAATATGGCAGTGAAAATCAAAGAATACGCGGAGTCGATGGGGCTTTCTTCCGAGCGCCTTATCGGCATGCTTGCAGAAGCTGAATTGACCGATAAGACTGAAGACAGTGAGCTCAGCGATCAGGAGAAGCGCATGTTGCTCATGCAGTTGCAGAAAGGGCGCGTGCGTCAGGTTCCCAAACCTTCAGAGCGAACCATCATCCCCTCCCAAGTGGGGGCTGGCGCAGGGTCTGGAGCTGCCGTGGAAATCAGAGGCGGTTATTCAATCGCAAAAAGACCGATCATCACTCCGTCGCTGACTGAAGCGGATGACTCCCCGGTGCCGAGCGATGCGGCGGGCGCCGATTTGCCGGAGCAGGTCAGCGAAGACACGGAGCCGACAGCGGCTGAAGAGAGTGAAGCCTTGGCTGCGGATCAGGAGCGACCGGCCGAGCAGGCGGAAGCTGCCGCTGAGTCAGCAGAGGCTGAGGTTGAGGATAAAGCCGAAGAGCCGGATGCTTCAACCTCGGAGCCGGCGGCAGAGCCGGTTGCTGAGGCTGAGCCGGCCGAGCCGGAAAAGACATCCGAATCTGCAGCGCAGCCGGTGCCGGATGCTGTACCGCCGTCCCAGAAAAAGGACAAGCCGAAGCGCAGGTCCGGCAAGAGACCCAAGCGCGAGCAGTTGCATGTCGTCAAAGGCAGAGAGAAGCTTCGACGGGAACGGGAGCGCAAAAAGCGCCCGCAGAAGCTGGACGAAAGGATCACACAGCACACATTTCAGGCTCCGATTGAAAAGATCATTCATTCGGTTTCGATATCCGATTCCAATTCGATTCGAGATCTGGCGCAGGCAATGTCCGTCAAGGTGGCCGATGTGATCAAATACTCAATCGAGGAGCTTGAATTGCAGGTGACCATCAACGCATCGGTGGATCGGGACACGGCCATACTGCTTGTCGAGGGTCTGGGACACATACCGGTGGAGGAGCCGGAACAGGACATTGAGTCACAGCTGCTGGGAAGCGAGAGCGATGATCGCCCGAATCTGCCGCGCCCGCCGGTGGTTGCTGTCATGGGGCACGTCGATCATGGCAAGACGACTTTGCTGGACAGCATTCGCTCAACCAAGGTTGCCGCCTCTGAAAAGGGCGGAATCACACAGCATATCGGCGCGTATATGGTCAAGACCCCGCGCGGCATGATCACCTTTCTTGACACCCCGGGCCATGAGGCGTTCACTGCCATGAGAGTGCGCGGCGCGCGGGCGACGGACATCGTCATCTTGGTTGTTGCGGCCGATGACGGTGTGATGCCGCAGACCGTCGAGGCGATCAATCACGCCAGATCAGCCGAAGTTCCGATCATCGTCGCGATCAACAAGATTGACAAGCCCAGCGCCGATCCGAACAAAATCCTGCGCGGGCTGACCGAGCATGAGGTGATCGCTGAGTCGCTGGGCGGCGATATACAGACCGTTGAGATTTCCGCCCTCAAGAACATGGGCATCGACGATCTGCTGGAACGCATTGAACTGCAGGCGGACCTGATGGACGAGCCGCTCACCGCGCCCGTTGAGGGAATTGCCAGCGGAGTCGTCATCGAGGCGAGAGTTGACAAGGGACGCGGCGCTGTTGTGACAGTTCTGGTGCAGAAAGGCACACTGACACCCAAGCAGATTGTGGTCGCAGGTCTGCAGAAAGGCAAGGTTCGGCAGCTGACGGATTACCGCGGCAGAGCCGTCAAAGCCGCCAAGCCGTCAACACCGATTGAAATTACCGGTTTTTCCAAGGTGCCCGAAGTGGGTGATGAATTTGTCTGTCCGCCCGACGACCGTTCTGCGCAGCGGCTGATTGAGCATCGCCAGCTGGGCAAATCAGTCACAACCACCGGTCAGGCGGAATTCGTGTTCGGAGAATCCGACGGTCCGACAGTGATCAACGTTGTCATCAAGGCCGATGTCAGCGGTTCCGCCGAGGCGCTGGCAGCTGCGGTGAAGAATTTATCGGACAAGCGGGTCGACATCAAGGTGATCCACTCGATGGTCGGCGGCATCAGCCAGTCTGACGTGAACCTGGCCATCGCTGCAAACGCGATGATCGTGGCATTCAATGTGCGGGCTGAAGCGACTGCCAAGCAGCTGATCAACGAGAACAATCTCACAGTCATTTACAGCGGGATCATTTATGAAGCGCTGGATGCATTGAAAGAGGCGATTCTGAACCAGGTCGGACCCAACATGATTGAAGAGGTGATTGCGAAGGTGAATGTGCTGGAGGTGTTCAAGTTCACAAAAATCGGCACCGTCGCCGGATGCTATGTCGAGGATGGCACGGTGCGCAACAAGCAGCCGGTCCGCGTGGTGCGCGACAATGTCATCATTCACAACGGCATGATAGATTCGCTGCGCCGTTTCCAGAATGATGTCAATGAGGTCAGAGCCGGCCTGGAGTGCGGGATTCAGCTGAAGAACTATCACGATATCCATATCGACGACATGCTGGAAATCTACCAATCCCGAGAAGCGGGCTGACCGCTCCAGCAAGATTTATCAGCGCTCCGATTCTATTGTCCGATGCAGACAGTTCGCCATGTCGTCGCTTGAATTCAGCCAGATGGAACACTTTGACGGCGCCAGCCGCACCAGGATGGTTGGCTCAGTTGTGCACAAGGCGCTCAGTCGGATTCTGCAGAGTGAGATTTCCGATCCAAGAATCTCTCAAACCACGATAACCGAAGTGGAAGTGTCAAGAGACCTGAAACATGCGAAAGTGTTTCTGACCAGCGCCGACTCTCCGGAAGCGCTGAATGCCAGTGTTGAGCATCTGAACCGCGCGAAATCGTATATTCGGCATTGCCTGAGTGATCAGCTGGAGCTGAAGTTCACTCCTGCGATTCGATTTCTGGTCGATGAGATGCCGTTTCGCAGCAACCGGGTGCTGCAGCTGATTGAAGAGACAGCGAAATCAAATAAGAAAGTTCAGTGATTACCAAACAGGCAAGCCAGAAAACTCAGGTCGCAGGCGTTCTGCTGCTGGACAAGCCGAGCGGCATGTCCTCGAACTCCGCGCTGCACCGAGCCAAGAATCTGCTGAAAATTCGCAAAGCAGGCCACACTGGAAGCCTTGACCCCATTGCGACAGGACTGCTGCCGGTCTGTCTGGGCACGGCAACCAAGGTGGCAGGTTTTTTTCTGGACGCGGACAAGCGTTATCGGACCCGCATCAAGCTGGGTGAGTCGACGGACACAGGCGACAGAGACGGGCGGGTCATCAGCACTCGTCCAGTCTCGGCAACCCGACATCAGCTTCTCGAGGTGCTGGACAGTTTTGTCGGTGAATGCGATCAGGTGCCGCCCATGTATTCCGCAGTGAAATTGAACGGCGAGCCGCTGTACAAGCTGGCTCGTCAAGGCATCGAGGTTGAGCGGGCGGCGCGCAAAGTGAGGATCCACAAGCTTGAGCTGCTCGATTTCTCACCGCCCGGCTTTGAGATCGATCTGCATTGCTCCCGAGGATTCTATGTTCGCGTGCTGGCTGAGGAGATCGGCGAGAAGCTGGGCTGCGGCGGACACGTTGAATCCCTGCGCAGACTGGGTGTTGGCCAGCTGAGTATTGATGACAGCCATACTTTGGAGCAGATTGAGCGGATCGGCTCGGTTGAAGAGCGGCGCAGACTCATCATCCCGGGTGATGAGACGCTCACCCATCTGCCGAAAATCGATCTGAGTTTCGATGCCGCCTACTACCTTTGCAGGGGCCAGACGGTCCGGGCCGGAAACCTGCCGCCGGAGGGCATGGTGCGCCTTTATGAGAACACAGTCGGCTTCCTTGGCATCGGAACATCGCTGGGTGACGGCAGGGTCGCGCCCAAGCGTCTATTTCACGCATCAGGCGTGTGATCTGAAGTATGATATGCACTTTCAGTTTGCCCGCCTTCGTTTTTTCCCACTCACTTTCTTGAAAAAAGTTTCATCGAGTATTTTGACATGGCATTATCGGTTGCAGAAAAAGAGAATATAGTCAGCGAATATCGCCGAAGTGACAGCGATACAGGCTCCCCGGAGGTGCAGGTCGCGCTGCTGACTGAGCGAATTCGAGGTTTGACTGAGCACTTCAAGGAGCACAAGCACGACCACCACTCGCGGCAGGGCCTGCTGAGAATGGTGAACCGGCGACGCAAGCTCCTGGATTATTTGAAATCGACAGATTCGGCGCGGTACCGAGAGTTGATTTCGAGACTTGGACTAAGGAAATAATGCAGTGACAAATTATTCGGAGAATTTCAGATGAGCGATTTGGTAGAAACCAGATTTCAATACGGCGAGCACGAAGTGCGCCTTGAGACTGGCCGGATCGCCCGACAGGCGACTGGCGCGGTCGTAGCAAGCATGGGGGACACATCAGTCCTGGTGACATTGGTGGCGGAGTCTGAGCCCAGAGACCTCAATTTTCTGCCTTTGACTGTCGAATACGAAGAGCGGACTTACGCAGCCGGCAGAATTCCAGGCGGATTTTTCAAACGCGAAGGACGGCCATCTGAGAAGGCCGTTTTGACTTGCAGGCTGATCGACCGGCCGCTGAGACCTTTGTTTCCCAAGGGTTTTTACCATGAGGTGCAGATTGTCGCAACCATCATGTCAGTTGACCCGAACATCGATCCGGACATCATTGCGATGCTCGGCGCTTCGGCGGCAGTGAAGATTTCAGGCGTGCCGTTCAATGGAACGCTCGCCGGCACCCGAGTGGGATATGTTGACGGTCAGTATGTGCTCAATCCTTCCGCTGAAATTCTGCAGAGTGAATCGAAACTGGACCTTGTGGTGGCAGGCACCCGGGATGCGGTTCTGATGGTTGAATCCGAGGCCAAGGGCCTGTCTGAGCAGCAGATGCTGGGCGCGGTGATGTTCGGGCATCAGCAGATGCAGGTCGCGATCGACGCCATCTCTGATCTGGCGGAACGCGCTGGAAAGCCCAAATGGGAATTTCAACCGCCCGAGCCCAATGCAGATCTGGTCGAAAGAGTTGACGCACTAGCGCATTCAGAAATCGAGAGCGCCTATCAGATTGCAGAAAAGCAGGAGCGCCGCGACCAGCTGGCAGTGATCCGCACGAATGTCAGCGATACCCTGGCAGACGAATTCGGTGAGGATGCTGTGGACCAGGTGAAGGAGCGGCTGAAGGGGCTGGAGTCGAATGTTGTGCGCGGCCGAATTCTGGCTGGCGAGCCGAGGATCGACGGCCGCGACACCAAGACAGTCAGGCCGATCAGCATCCAGACGCGGGTTTTCCCTCGCACCCATGGCTCGGTTGCATTCACCCGAGGTGAGACGCAGGCAATTGTGATCACCACTTTGGGCACCGAACGCGATGCGCAGATCATTGATGCTTTGGAAGGGGAGCACCGCGATCCATTTTTGCTGCATTACAATTTTCCTCCGTTCTGTGTGGGCGAGACCGGTCGAATCGGTTCGCCGAAGCGCCGGGAGATCGGGCATGGCCGACTGGCGAAGCGCGCGATCATGGCAGTGCTGCCGGAACGCGAGAGCTGCCCTTATACGATTCGGGTGGTTTCGGAGATCACTGAGTCGAACGGCTCAAGCTCCATGGCGACGGTCTGCGGCACCAGCCTTTCGCTCATGGATGCGGGGGTGAAGATTTCAGCGCCGGTGTCCGGCGTGGCGATGGGGTTGATCAAGGAAGGCGACAATTTCACCATTCTGACCGATATTTTGGGTGATGAAGACCATTTGGGCGACATGGATTTCAAAGTGGCTGGAACAGAGGATGGCATCACCGCGCTGCAGATGGACATCAAGATTGACGGCATCACCGAAGCCATCATGAGCGCCGCTCTGGATCAGGCCAAGGAAGCGCGGCTGCATGTGCTCAGCGAGATGTGCAAGGCATTGGCGGCGCCGAGAGAGGACATTTCTGAATTCGCACCGCGCATCATCACCATGAAAATCAGCCCGAGCAAGATTCGAGATGTCATCGGCAAGGGCGGAGCGACAATCCGCGCATTGTCCGAAGAGACGGGCGCCACGATCGATGTATCCGATGACGGCGTGATCAACATCGCCTCAGTTGACAAGTCCGGCGGCGAGGCGGCCAAGGAGCGCATCAAGGAGATTACCTCTGATGTCGAGGTTGGCAAAATCTACGAAGGAGCTGTCGTCAAGCTGATGGATTTCGGCGCATTTGTGAATGTGCTTCCCGGGCGCGACGGATTGGTTCACATATCCCAGATTTCCAAACGGCGCGTGAATCAGGTGTCAGATGTTCTGAAAGAAGGTGACATCGTTAAAGTCAAAGTGCTGGAGATTGACAAGCAAGGTCGAATCCGCCTCAGCATGAAGGCAATAGACCAGGCGGCCTGACGAAAGGGGCATCAAGTCACCCGGGAATTCGGCATGAGAGTGCTGGTCCAGCGGGTGTCCGGCGCCTCGGTTTCGGTTTCAGGAAAGATAACGGGGTCAATTGACAGGGGTATCCTGCTTTTCGTCGGGTTCACCCGCGGCGACAGTGAAAAGACAGTTCGCGACCTTGCCGCCAAGGTCGTGAACTTGAGAATTTTTCCTGACTCGAAGGGCCGTCTGCAGCACTCGCTCATTGACGTGCGCGGCGAGGCGCTTGCTGTGCCGCAATTCACGCTTTATGCATCAACTGCACGCGGCCGGCGGCCGGATTTCACTCAGGCGCTGGGACCGGATCGGGCAAGTGAACTATTTGATCAATTTGTAGTTGAATTGGGTCAGGTCTCCGGATCTCCCGCTGCGACCGGGGTTTTCGGTGCGGATATGAAAGTATCGCTGGAGAATGACGGTCCCTTCACCATCATGCTGGCCAGAGAGCCGGAATAAGCGGATGACGATCAGTCATTGGTGAAAGGCAAGTGCGGTTCCTCTGACATCTTCGCGGATCTTTCCATCGGCAAACGCGATCTTGCCATTGACCACAGTCCAGACAGGCCAGCCGGTCAGTTCCCTGCCTGCGAATGGGCTCCAGCCAACCTTTGTGAACATGTCAGCATCGCGCACAGGTCGGTAGTTTTCGACATCAACGATAGCAAGGTCCGCATCACAGCCTTCATTCAAGTCGCCTTTGTTCACAATGCTGTAGGTTTCGACGGGCGCCCAGCACATCCATTTCAACACCTCAGCCAAGGTGCATCGACCGGATTTCCAAGCGGTCAGCATCAAGGGCAGGGAAGTTTCGACTCCCGGCATGCCCGATGGCGACTTCGGATAGGGCTGAGACTTCTCTTCCAGCGTATGGGGTGCGTGATCTGTCGCAATGAAGTCAATGGTGCCGTCTTTGAGTCCCGCCCACAAGGTGTCTTGGTCATGCTGAGTTCTGATCGGCGGATTCATTTGCACCCGACTGCCTTGGCGCTGGTAGTCCTCTTCGGTGAGAAACAAGTGATTCGGTGTGCATTCGACGGTTATCTGATCTGTTTTGTTTTCTCTGAGGTATTCAACTTCCTTTGCCGAGGTCAAGTGAAGTATGTGAAGCCGCCGGTCATGCATGTGCGACAACTCAGTTGCCTGCTGAGTGGCCAGAAGCGCGCACACGTCGTCTCGAATCTGTGTATGAATCCGCAAGTCTGCAATTTCATTGCGACCGTCAAGCAACGCTTCGGCGCGTTTATTCATGCGTTCTTCATTTTCAGCGTGAACCGCAATCAATCGGCTGCCGTTCTTGAAGATACTCTCGAGATCTGAATGTTTGTGAACCAGCAGGTCTCCAGTGCTTGAGCCCATGAATATCTTGATTCCGCAAACTGGATTCACGGTATTCACAGCGTCCAGATTATTCGGCGTGGCGCCGACAAAAAATCCGAAATTTGCAACGCAGACTTGAGCGGCGCGAGCCAATTTTCGATCAAGCGCCTGCTGGTTGATTGTGGGCGGCTTGGTATTCGGCATTTCAAGAAAGCTGGTCACACCGCCTTTGACTGCCGCGCGGGAACCGGAACCCAAATCTTCTTTATGAGTGTTGCCGGGGTCGCGAAAGTGAACTTGGACATCAACTGCCCCGGGCAGAACCAGATGTCCTTCCGCGTTGATTTCCTCGACGGCATTCGCATCAATCGTTGAACTGATTCGATCTATGCGTCCATTGACACATGCGATGTCTGATACAAATTCGGTGCCATCCTTTGCGGCAACCCACCCATTTCTGATTATCAAATCGTACTTAGTCAATCTCTTTAGCTCTATGTGCGTAACCGGAATAGGTAATAGGGTTTTAAAATCTGACAATAATCTGAAGAATCTTGGGTCGATGTGTATCCAAAAATTTGCAGATTCGTATAAGTCCGTTGATTATATCGACTGAAAGGTAGTGGTAGAAGTGCTCAGTAGAGTGCATCTCTACCGTCATGCAGATTTTACAAGAAACGGATCAGTTGGTCGTGGTTGACAAACTTTGACATGACTAACAATCATATAATGTAATTGAATCTCTATTACTTGAAATTTTCAAATCATACTATCATATGATAGGTTGCGATTGATAAATGTCTGCTGATGAAGTTGAACGCGCAAGAACGCATATGTTGAACTTGCTGAGAAAAGGCAGATGGCAGGTAAAATTTTCAACGAAAGCCCCCATTGTTTGGCAACCTAGCAACGTTAGAGACCCTAGACCCGAACGAATTTCTGAATATTTCACATCAATTACATGTTGGGATTACATTGAGCAATTGTTAGCAGATGGGCACGAAATTGAAGTGATTAGCATGAACAAACCGCCCGGATCAAAGGGATATGTCATGAAAGTTGAACATGAGAGTGAGTCGCGTTCTCTCTATATCAAGTTGCAAATTGGTAGAGATTTAGTTTTTAGACGAAATTTTCACTATTCAGACCGAAGGGACAAGATATGAAGCATTCCGAAAAGATCAATCCTATTTTAAGGGAGCAAACTTACTGTGGATTGTGTGGCTCCAAGAAAATTACCACTCGGCAGGAGGAAGTTTCAATTCCAGTCAATTCGCGAAAAAGAGAGGAGACTTTGCAAGTTGCCATACCGGTTCACCATTGCAGTGCCTGCGACATTGATTTCACAACTCCGGAGGCGGCGAAAATCGAGCATGATGCTGTTTGTAAATATTTGAAAGTCATGACACCTTCAGAAGTCCGTGGAATTCGCGAGATATTTGGACTTACCCAAAATGAGTTTGCCGAAAAGACAGGAATAGGAGTTGCTTCAATAAACAGATGGGAAAAAGGGGGAAGTATTCAAAACCCCGCCATGGACAATTTTCTTTACTTGATTGGTATATCGGGCAATCTTGACGCTCTGTCATTTAGAGCTTCGAAAGCTGAAGATGTGATATCTGTTGATCAAAAGTTTTCGGCCATCAATGGAGATTCGAGTAAATTCAAGCGATATAGACAAGCTTTCGCCCTTTGAGGTCAGCGAAGAATGTATGTAGTAACTTTTTATTCATTTAAGGGTGGTGTCGGTCGCTCGATCGCAATGATGAATTGCGCCGCCCACCTGGTTGAGCAAAAAAAACGTGTGCTATTGGTTGACTTCGACCTTGAAGCTCCTGGACTCGATACATTCAGTTTGGACTGGGAGGCAGGCAAAACGCGCAAAGGTCTAGTCGATTATGTCACTAAATACCTGAATACTGAAATCGCACCGGAGTTGGATGACTATGTCCATAAAGGTTCTTTCAACAGTGAAGCCAATGGCACTTTATGGTTAATGCCAGCAGGTGAACGAAAGAAAAATTACCATCAGCGACTCAATTCGATAAATTGGAGAGATCTTTACGATTTTAATGATGGCTACTTTCTTTTCGAAAACCTCAAGGCCCAGTGGAAGAAATCGCTTAATCCAGATTATGTACTCATTGACTCTCGTACCGGACACACTGATGTTGGCAGCATCTGTACGCGCCAAATTCCCGATGCCGTTGTTTTACTATTTTTTCCAAATAGACAGAATTTATCTGGGCTGATTCCAATAGTTGATCGGGTCAGAGAGCAGAATATTGAGGGAAGTAAAGAATTAGTGATGCATTTCGTCACCTCCAATGTTCCTGATATAGATGATGAGCACAGCATATTGTGGAGCCGTCTTCAGGAGTTCCAGAAGAACCTCAAATATAAAAAACTCGCCGCCACTATCCATCACTACCAAGATCTTTCTTTGTTGAATCAAGAAATTTTCACAATTTCTCGACCCAAAAGCAGACTCGCATCAGAATACTCCGATCTTGTAAAGGAGATCCAAAAATTTAACGCGCAAGATAGAAATGGGGCGATTTTTTATTTGAAGGATGTAGTATCCAATCCATATGGTAACCAAGAACGCAATCAAGATGAGACCGACAAAGTAGATCAGAACTTAAAACGAATTCTAGACCATCATATAAACGATTTCGAAATATTGAATTTAGTTGTTCGTCATTTGGGATGGCATGACGAAGAACAAGCCTACCAAATACTGAAAGAAAATTGGGACAGATTCAAAGACATACCAAGTTACCTAATACTGCACTCACGATTCGCGTCTAGGCTGGGTGAGAAAAAGGAGTCAGTGAATTCGATAATCGCAGCAACAAAACATAAAAATCTTAATTTCCGTGAACTGAAGGAATCAGTTCGCTTTCTCTTGTCTCATGATGATTCTGTAGTTTTAAAGCAACTTGAATCTATCGTGACTTGGGAGAGCGTGCTGGTACTCGACCCGATCGAATTACTAAATCTCGCCGATTTATTCAGCTTTCGCCGGCGTAATCTAAAGACGGCCGAGCAGTTGCTCCAACGATGTATTCAACTTGCATGCGATGAAACACAGTTCGAGCAAAAAATAGTTTTCAAAGCTCAAGATAATCTAATGTTGAGTCTTATCGGTCAACGAAAATTTGACGAGGCAATAGACTGGTCTGAGAAGTTAAGTTCGAACATAGATTACGAATGGAGTATTCCAAATGTTTTCAATCTTGCGATGGCACAATGGGGTAAAACACAAATTGTTCCTATAGAAGATTTCAAGTATCTGGCAGAAATTGTCGATCAAAAAAGAAGCAGTGGTGCTAATTTCAGCCAGTGTATGAGTCTTGTTTACTGGGCGCTTTCCGATTTTGAGAAGGCTCAGGAGAATTTAGATGAAGCACGGAATCAATTGAGATTCAAAGAGTTTTCAAGCTGGACGTATCTTTACTCGAGACGTGCTGAATTTAAGAGGGACTTAGAAAGTCAACAACGAATGCTGAATGGCGAAGATGTTTTGCCGGCAATTGTTTCACCCGCTTGATCCAAAACCAGAGATGAAATTGGGTTTTGACTTCAGAATAGTGGTTATCTGCATTTTATAGTCAAAGTTACGCGCACCTTGCCGTCTGTCCTACAAATTAAATTCAACAGTTGAGTTCGAACTACGACTCTTGGTGCGTCTGGGTGTGATTTCCAGTCTCAAAGCGTTGATAATTCACTCTCTTTTATGAAGACTTTCTTACAGGAAAAGTAGCATGAGTGAATCGATGGCGAATATTTTTTTGAAATCCAAACCTGCAGCCACCTATCAGGATGTAATCGACTTGCCAGAATACTTGGTTGCAGAAATCATTGACGGTGTGCTCTACACTCACATAGTACCTGCTCCGATCTACTCATTGGCGGGTTCAGGGCTTATGCATTCGATCTACAGGCCCTTTATGAAGGGAGAAGGCGGACCTGGAGGCTGGTGGCTGTTTAGAGGGATAGAAATTCACTTCGGCGAGGATGTAATTGTGCCTAATTTTTCAGGTTGGCGACGCGAGCGATTTCCCACGTTTCCAATCGTAGACTACTTCACATCAGCCCCGGACTGGGCATGTTAACTGCTTTCGCCTGAAACTCGTAAACTCGATCTCGGTATCAAACGGGATGTATACGCCCGCGAGGGTGTCAGGTACTATTGGCTGGTGGATGCCGATGTCTGTTCGCTGCAAGCATTTGAGTTGAACGGTTCTGAGTGGGTGCTGATTGATACACTTTTTGAAGATTCAGAGGTTTCGCTGCCTCCATTTGATGCGATCAGTTTCGACCTTAGTGACTTTTGGCTGAAGAACATGTAATCTAGAGACACAGTAGCCGGAAAATCAACCAAGCAGATTCATCATTGAAACTCATCAGGTAATGACTTTGCCTCAAGATTTCATCACACAAGTGCAGCTTTGACAGCGAACTTCTGTTCTATCTGTTTCAATGGGCTTGAATTCAGTCTATTCGGTTCCTGCCTCAAGATTTCATCACACAAGTGCAGCTTTGACAGCGAACTTCTGTTCTATCTGTTTCAATGGGCTTGAATTCAGTCTATTCGGTTCCTGCCTCGAAATTGAATTGTTTCAACCGCAGTGGGACTTAGCGGAACTGCTCCTGTAAGTCCGATTCTGTAAGCGATGCTGTTGAGGCATTGAGTATCAGGTCACACTGCTCGCGCATTCGTCGCACATCAAGACTGAGAGCTCAATTCCAGAATCAGTTTCAGCAAGGCGCGCTGAACGTGGTTCATTCGAGTCAGCACGCGCAACTCAACCAGTCAGACGATAACCAAACAACTCATTGAAATGCTTGCAGTTCACAATACTATCGCCGATTGATGTCCATTCAATATAATTGAGTCAGGCAAGCAGCAGACAGAGCCAATCACAAAATCACTGATAAAGCATGGTTTGAACTGCTTTTGACACCTCCAGTTTCAGACTAATTGCGGCCAACAACTTCGCACGATGGATATCAGTCCTCGCTTTCTTGCTTCGAATTCCGATCAGGGCAGCCAATCGACGCAGATCAAAGTGTGTGGAATCACGCGAATCGAGGACGCGCTGTTCGCGTCCCGATGCGGTGTTGAGGCGATCGGCTTGATCTTCTACCCTCCGAGCGGCAGAAATCTCAGTGCTCAGAAGGCCAAATCGATCCGCGATTCCCTGCCGCCTGAAGTGGCATCCATTGCCGTTGTCGTGAACCCAGATGACGATCTGCTTGATGCGATAGTGAGCCAAGTCAGGCCAACCTACATTCAGTTTCACGGAGATGAATCCGAACAGCGCTGCCAAGAGGCAGGCTTGCCTTTCATCAAAGCGCTTCGGGTCAGAAATCCGGCCCAGGTTGCGAAAGGGGTTGATTCCTATCCTGAAGCAGCCGGTCTGCTGCTGGATGCTTATGTCAAAGACAAGGTGGGCGGCACCGGCAGAACATTCTCATGGGATTATGTGCCGCAGGTTGGTAAGCCGATCATACTGGCAGGCGGGCTTCACAGCGGCAATATCGCGCAAGCCATCAGCAAGGTCGGACCCACAGCAGTCGATGTCAGCACAGGTGTCGAGTTCAGCCCCGGCGTGAAGAACCAGGCGGCAATTCGAGAGTTTGTCACCGCAGTGCGATCCGCGAACAATGCAGCTTGCCTGAACTGATTTTCATCCAGATACGATATGAACTGGTTCACCGACTTGCTGCCGCCGAAGATCAAATCCGGCGGGCGGCTTTCAAAGAAAGGGGTGCCAGAGGGCATCTGGGTCAAATGCCCTGAATGCTCGGCGGTGCTGTATCAGGTCGAATTGGAGCACAATCTGAAAGTCTGTCCCAAATGCGGTCACCATATGCGCGTCAATGCGGTCGAGCGCATCGAGTCATTTCTTGACAAGGGCTCCGCAGAGCCATTGGAAGGCGAGGTCAAAGCGGTTGACAAGCTGAAATTTCGAGATCGAAAAAAGTACAAGGATCGGCTGTCTGAAGCGCAGAAGAAAACCGGCCGCTATGACGCTTTGGCCGTTTACACCGGCAAGCTGAATGAGATGCCGATCGTTGTGGCGGCTTTCGATTTTGAGTTTCTAGGCGGCTCGATGGGATCGGTTGTCGGTGAGAGATTTATGAACGGTGTTGATGCCAGTGTTGAGCGCCGATCGCCTTTTGTGTGCTTTTCAGCAAGCGGCGGGGCGCGGATGCAGGAGTCGATGTTCTCGCTGATGCAGATGGCGAAGACAACCGCGGCCGTCGACCGGCTCAATGCCGCGGGGCTGCCTTACATTTCGGTTCTGACCGATCCGACGATGGGCGGAGTGACCGCGAGCCTGGCCATGCTGGGCGATATTATCATTGCTGAGCCGAAGGCGCTGATCGGTTTCGCGGGTCGCAGGGTGGTTGAGCAGACCGTGCGCGAGTCCTTGCCGGACGATTTTCAACGGGCGGAATTTCATCTTGAGCATGGCGCGCTTGACATGGTGGTTGACCGAAGAGAGCTTCGCAATTCCATTCACTCAATGCTCGCGATTCTGATGCTGAACAACACCAGTTCGAAAGGCCATGCGCACTGAACGCCCGATGCCGCAGCCCGAGCGGAGCGTGATCAACCTGCAGCTTGAGACAGAGCGGCAGAAGAGGGATTTGAATGACTGGACCGGCTACATCCAGAGGCTTCACTATCGGACGATGGATCTCACCTTGGATCGGGTCCGAACTGTCATCGATCGCATCACCGGTCACAATGTGCCGTTTCGGGTGATCAGTGTCGCGGGCACCAATGGGAAGGGTTCAGTCTCACACATGCTGGAATCGATATTCAGGCGCGCGGGTTATTCGACTGGGCTTTACACATCCCCACATCTTGTTGAGTTCAATGAGAGATTTGTCGTCGACGGTGTTCCGATTTCGGATTCTGATGTGCTGGAGGAGTTTCAGCGCGTCGAATCTTTGCGGGGTGATGTGCCATTGACATACTTCGAGTATGGCACCGCAATCGCCATCGATTATTTCATCCAGCGTGATGTTGACGTGGCGATATTGGAAGTGGGGCTGGGCGGACGCAAGGATGCGGTGAACATCCTGGACGCTGATATCGCCTGCATCACCTCAATCGGTACGGATCATGAGAAGTGGCTGGGCAATACGCGGGAGCAGATCGGTTGCGAAAAAGCCGGAATATTGCGTTCCGATCAAATTGCTGTCTGCACGGATTCCGATCTGCCGGAATCCGTCCGCAAAGCTGCCGATGAACTGTCCCTCAAACTCTACGTGCTCGGGGAGGATTTCATTTCGCAATCCGATTCGGCGGACTGGTCTTTATGTCTGAATTCTGAAGATGCGCGGTATGAACTGCCCGGCATTCCGAATCCGCCCATACCCGGGCGATGCCAGCAGGAGAACGCAGCCGGCGCAGTCGCCGCAGCTTTGCTGGCAAGACATCATTTCGACATCTCTGACGATGCCATTCGCAGCGGCATTGCAAAGACGCGACTGGAAGGCCGGCTGCAGATCTTGCAGGAGAATCCGCAGATTCTGCTTGATGTTGCGCACAACATCGAATCAATCAGGGAGCTCGCAGAATTTCTCAGTCAGAACACAGTTGCCGGCAAAAGCATCGCGTTGATGGCGGCGCTGTCTGAAAAGCCCATTGAACTGATGATCGAGTCGGTCAAAGACAGATTCGACGAGTGGCATCTGTGCGGTATCCACGATGAGCGCGGCATCACGGCGAGACAGCTTCATCGACGGGTGCAGCCGGCGCTGTCCGACAAGACTGACATCAAACTGCACTTTGATGCCAGATCGGGCATGGAATCGATTTTTTCAACGATCGACGCGGCTGACCGAGTGGTGGTATTCGGCTCATTTCTTACAGTGGGTGAGGTGATGCAGTGGTATCGAGGCGAATTCGCGGGGAAAGCGTGAACGAGACGGCAGCCAAAACCCGCAGCTCTAAACTCGCCATCTGGCATGTGCTGACGGGCATGCTGGTATGGGGAGCGATCGGCTATGTTGCAATTTTCATCGTGCTGGACATGCCTGAGGATCGCGGTCAGCGCGATTCGCTGCCTGCTGTCGCTGAAACATCTCAGCCGCTACTTGAGCAGACTGAAAGCAGTGATTCGTCAACTGAGCCAGATACAGCCATTGAGACTTCACCTGAGCCGTTCGTCAGAAACGCGAGCCTGTCCTCATCATGGATGGCCAATGTATCACTGGAAGGGGGGTGGTATGTGCATGTCGGCTCCTATGAGAGCAATGTTCAGGCTGAAGTCGAGCGGCTCAAGTATTCCAGGCTGCAGAAACCGGTGCAGATTCAGGTCAGCGAAGATCAGCTGACGCATCTGTTTGTCGGGCCCTTTCACACTGAAGATGAAGCCGCTCTGATCAAGAAAAGAATTGAAGCCGAATTGGGGGTGAGGCGGGTTGCCATCCAGCAGGTGGGAAGTCCGAAATCGGCCGCCGGCACTGCTGAGAATCAGACAGCCGCTCCAGAACCGCCGGTTCCTGCCGGCACCTGGTATCTCCAGATCGGCGCGTTCAGCAAAGTCGAGAATGCCAGGCAGCTGGGTGAGGAAGCCCGAAGCAGGAACTATCCGGTCAAACTTGACACTTCGGGCACTGGATTCATCCGGGTCCTGGTGGGTCCCTATCCGTCGCGCGACGGGGTGGTCAGCGTGCAGTCGGAAGTGATCGAATCGCTTTCGCTGCGTACCGTGATCATCCGCGAGATTGAAGAATAGTCTTCAAGGCGCGATGCAGATGTTTTCCAGAATCAGAATTCCGGCTGAAGCGGGCGGTCAGATTATCGTGCCGAAGCGATGGTTTTTGTTTGTAAAATGACGGAATGCGCAGTTTGGTTAGCGGTGCGCCTGTCACTTCTCTGTAAAACTTAATCAGTTCAGATTCTTGTCGCCACTTGTCATTGACATCGGCTGCGTCGTCGTAGTTTTCCTATCGCTGCTGATCGGCTATTTCAGGGGATTCATTCAATCCTTGCTGTCGGTCTTGTCCTGGATTGTCGCAGCATGGGGAACATGGCAGTATGCTGACCTTGTCATACCGCACTTTGCAGATTTCAATCTGGACCCGGCTCTGCAGGTGATTGCGGCGAATCTAGCTCTGTTTTTCGCACTGCTGCTTGCGGCAACGGTCATCAGCGCGCTGATCTCGCGGGTGATTGTCGTTCAAACGATTGTCGGTATAGACAGAACTCTGGGAGCGGCATTCGGCATCGCGCGAGGTGTGCTGATCGTGATGGTGCTGGCTCTGGTCAGCTCATTCGCTTTTATGTCAGATGCATCCTGGTGGAGCGATTCGGTGGCGCTGGCGATTCTGGAGCCTTACGTGATGCAGATGCGCGATCTTGTGTCTCCGTACCTCACACCCGAACTTCTGACCAGTTGAGTGAGGGTTCGCGATCAAGCGCTGTCTGAAGCGACGAGTTGAAACTTAACATCTTCATTGTCGAACTCGAATCAGAAAAATGTGTGGCGTAGTTGCAATTCTTTCAGCTGATCGCTGTAATCTTGAACTTTATGAAGCGCTGACGGTTTTGCAGCACCGCGGACAGGATGCCGCTGGAATCGTGACAAGTGACGGACAGAGAGTTTACTCCCGATCTGGGAAAGGACTGGTGCGGGATGTGTTCTCTGCCGACTCGCTGTCCGAATTCGCAGGCGGCATGGGAATCGGACATGTCCGATATCCCACCGCAGGCGGCAACACCGAAGCGGAGTGCCAGCCATTCTATGTCAATTCGCCTTTTGGCATTGCATTGGCGCATAACGGAAATCTGATCAATGCCAATGAACTGGCGGTGAAAGTCTTTCAGGGTGACCGCCGCCAGATCAACACCAGCTCGGATTCGGAAATCATGCTGAATGTGTTCGCTTATGAGCTTTCGACGACCATGCGGCAGGCAACTGGCAAGCTCAAACCTGAGCATGTGTTTCGGGCGGTGGAAAAAGTCTATCAGCGATGCGAAGGCGCATTTGCCGTCACTGTGCTGATTGTCGGCGGTGGAATCCTGGCATTTCGAGACAAGAACGGCATTCGACCCCTGATTTACGGCTCCCGCGAATCGGCAAGCGGCGGCCGGGAATTCGCATTCACCTCAGAAAGCGTCGCACTGGATGTACTTGGTTTTGAAGTTGAGCGGGATGTCGCGCCGGGTGAGGCTATTTTCGTTGATACGGAAGGCACTCTGCATGCCAAGCAGTGTGCGACGGATGCGAATCCCTCGCCGTGCATTTTCGAGTATGTCTATCTGGCCCGCCCGGATTCGATGATCGACCGAATCTCAGTCTACAAGACGCGGCTGAGGATGGGAGAGTGGCTGGGCCGGCGTTTCTTGGAAAAGTTCCCAAATCATGATGTCGATGTGGTGATGCCGATACCGGACACCAGCCGCGCGGCGGCTTTGCAGCTTGCCCACACCATCGGTGTCAAGTATCGCGAGGGTTTCATCAAGAACCGTTATTTCGATCGAACATTCATCATGCCGCGCCAGTCTCAGCGACGTTATTCGGTGCGTCACAAACTCAATGCCATAGAGCTGGAATTCGAGAACAAGAATGTCCTGCTGGTTGATGACTCAATCGTGCGCGGCACCACAGCAAAACAGATTGTGAAGCGGGCTCGCGAAGCGGGTGCCAAGTCCGTTTATCTGGTATCTGCGGCTCCTCCAATACGCTATCCAAATGTCTATGGCATCGACATACCAAGCCCGGAAGAACTCGTGGCGACGAATCGCACTGCTGAGCAGATTTGCGAGCAGATCGGCGCCGACTATGTGCTGTACCAGCGGCTGGATGATCTGATCTCTTCGGTGCTGACAAACAACTCCGACGTGGTTGAATTTGACACCTCCGTTTTTGATGGCCGGTATGTAACCGGCGGAGTGTCGGAAAAATTCCTGTCGGAACTCAATGAAAAGCGCAGCGACAGCGCGCGAGAAGAGGATCGGAATACGCTGCTGTATGAGACTGCGGAAGCTGTCAGTTCGAATTGACCTGCGGTCAGACGGCGGCCGGGTGAAGGTCGATATTGCCATCGGAATCAATCCGGATCACTGCATCGTTGCCGCGCCCCCAATCTCCTAAAACATACCGGATCTTTTCGCAGCCGTCGATGTGAAATTTGTGCACATTCGGGCGGTGCGTATGCCCGTGAATCAGAGTATTTACGTTGAATTCCTGCATGGCCTTGATCACCGAGTCCTGATTCACATCCATCAGATCCATGCTTTTCTGTGTTTTGGATTTCTCACTTGTGGCGCGCATTTCAAGCGCGCGATTGAGCCTTTCGGGCAGCGTCAGCTCAAGTATCGCTTTCTGCCATTCAGGAGAAAGAACGGTTTTCCGGTATCGCTGATGCTCGATGTCATCGGTGCACAGGCTGTCGCCATGCGTCAGCAGTGCAGGCTCACCGCCGATGTCTATCGTGGTGGGGTCATTGATCAGCGAGGCGCCAATGACTTCAATGAATTCAGAGCCAATCAAGAAGTCTCGATTGCCGTGCATGACTGAAATTTTCACACCTGCGTTGGACAGTTCAGCGAGCGCTTCAGCTGCCGGGCGGTGTCCAAGCAGATCAAGGCCATCGTCTCCGATCCAATAGTCAAACAAGTCGCCAAGAACATACAGCTCGTCCGCATCAGCGCGAATGGCGCGCAGGTAGCGACAGAATTTTTCGTAAGTCGCTGGCTGCTCGGGGGAGAGGTGGGTGTCGGACAGAAAGTATGCGGCCATTTCACTCAGGTGTGACTGAATTGAGATTTCATCAGCGATTGAATGAGCAAATCAATGTCAATACTTCTGCAGGAGACTTATTGTCGAAATTTCGATTCGCTTGCTCGGCAGGAACACAAAACCAAACCGAATGTTGACTTTGCCGAAGACAAATTCAAATGAGACCGCTGTGATTCCCCATGAAAATTTGAATCTTCCAGCATCAAGCTATAACAGGCAAAACCAACAAAGTTCAGAACACATCATTCAGTTCATCAGCAAGTCATCGGCCCGAATTATCCGCGGTCATTACGAACCGCATCAATCTGCCCGACATCCAAACCTGTAATGCTGCTGATCTTCTGCGCTGGCCATCCCTTCTGCAACAGCTTTTCAGCTATATCCAGGGCCTTTTGCTGCCGTCCTTCCTTTAGCCCAATCTGCCGTCCTTCCTTTAGCCCAATCTGTTTGCCTTCCTTGATCAGGTCGGGCCTTCTCACCCAATCCCATTCCTTCGCTAGCTTTTGCATCGCACTCTTTCCCGGCAGTTGTTCATTGTTATATCTGATCAGATCCTCTATTTCCTGCATAGCCCTTGTCGTTCCCAGATTTGCTTTTTTTCCTTCATGGCGTAATCCGTGCATCAATTTTTTGCCAGCAGTCGTTGCACTTGGAATGTCCGAATGAAGTCAAGAATAAATTGGTTCTGGAGTTCGACACATTTTTCTGACCGGCAGCATGCAAGTGTTTACCATGGTAAACGCCCGAAAATACTGCGTTTGGTCCGAATCATTGATGCACCCGGTACCGAATTCGGGGAAGGTTTCGGTATTCGACGGCAGGTATGATCATGCCATAGTGATTCACCAAATCCCTGCTCGGTTCCGCATGTCGCCGCGACGATCAAAAGGTGAAACGAGTCCGTTTCATTGCCCCCAGCAAACTGAGATCTACGGCCGCAACCAACGGCATGCTGAACAAACAATATTCGAGACATCGGCCGCTTATCGTCAGCACACCGTCAGCCTGAATCATCAATTATGATTTCGCAGCCCGTCAATCTGCCCGGCATCCAATCCTGTGATGTTGCTGATCTCTTCCACTGACAAATCTTTGCGCAACAGTTTTTCAGCAATATCCAGAGCCTTTTGCTGCTGTCCTTCCTTTTGGCCAATTTGTCGGCCTTTCTTGATCCCCTTCTGCTCGCCTTCCTTTTGGCCAATTTGCCGGCCTTTCTTGATTCCCTTCTGCTCGCCTTCCCTGATCAGGTCGGGCCTTTTCACCCACTCCCATTCCTTCGCTAACTCCTGCATCGCACTGTCCCCCGGCAGCTGTTCATTGATATATCTCATCAGGTCACCTATTTTATACTCGCGTCTCACATCGCACAGGTAAATGGCGCACTCGCGGACCAAGGGCATCCGCTGCCTCGCCGGCAGGCGGAATGATTTATTCACCAGCTCCACGAACATCGCCCAATCAATCCGCCACACATTCTTCATCATCCAGAGCGAAAGCTCCGCGGCCAGCGGCAGCATGGCCAGCCTCCGACCGGTGGCCTCATCCGTCAGGTCGATCACCAGAGGCTTGAAGTCGAGCATCGATTCTGACAGGCAGTCCATCAGCCCGGCCGGCACCTGCAGCCGGTTCCTCTGGTACTGCTGGAAGGTCTTCCACTTGGGGAAGCCCTTGGTTCTGCCGTGATACAGGGCCAGCGGAACCACGGCCGGCGCGCCGCGCTCGAAGCAGCCCGCCTGGTAGCGCAGCAGCTGCGCCATCAGATCGGGGTCGTCGTCGCTCTTGTGCTCGATGACGATGCTCACTGTCACCTTGGCGCCGCCTCGCAGCCGGGCCGACACCTGAAGGTCCGTCTCCCGGCTGCTGAACCGGTCATCTTTCAGCTTGGTCCAGCGCCCCGGCTCCAGGCGAAGGCTGCGAAGGTCAAGCTGCCTGAGCTCCTCCGGCGAGAGCGCCAGCTTCAGCAGCGCGCCGATCTGAGCGCGGGCCTGGAAGCGGGTCCTGAAAAAATTGATGTGAATATTCCCGGTATGGCGCCTGTCAATCTTACTCTTGTTATTCTCTCTCATCGCGATCTCCTTGCATCAATATGTTTTGCGGACTGCCCTTGTACTTGAGTGTTCGAAAAAAGTCAAGCATAAATGTGATCTGGAGCCTGACATATTTTTTCCGACTGGCAATCATTGAGTGTTTACCGCGGTGAACACCTCGAAAACTGCGATATTTGCTCGAAAGTGGTCTACTTTCCATCTCACCGGCGAATGCCGGACCGGCGGGGTTCAGTTCACCAGCACAATGGTGTTGGGAGAAGTCGCGGCTGAAGGTGGGAAACAGCCGCGGTCATGGAGTGAGTCGATCGGCAGGCCGAGATTTCCAATTGAGCACTCTAGGCTGAAATTGGAAACGAAAAGACGGGATTGCGGTCAGGCCGCTCAGTCAAGATGATTTTCTGTCGATAGATGAATACAAGACTTGAGATTCGTCGTTCGCGACTGCAATTGCCAGCGAGTGCAGCGGAATTGGAATGCATTTCGACCCGAAAAGTAAGTACCGCGATTTTTATAATGTGCGGGTTTCATGGGTGGTAGAAACTCATTTCACAGCCTTCCTTCTTCAGCAGTTTCATGTTGAACATTCATAACAGTCTGACTGGACAAAAAGAGGAATTCAAGCCGATCGACGGCAATCGCGTTCGCATCTACGTGTGCGGAATGACGGTCTACGACTATTGTCATCTGGGCCATGCCCGCGTGATGGTTGGATTCGATGCGATTGTGCGCTACTTGCGATACCGGGGCTATGAAGTCACCTACGTGCGCAATATCACGGACATCGATGACAAGATCATCAACCGCGCCAGCGAGCTGGGTGAGTCGACCGAAGCACTGACGAATCGCTGCATCAGGCATATGAACGAAGATCTGGATGCGCTGTTTGTGACCAAACCGGATCACGAACCCCGGGCAACTGAATACATTCCGCAGATCATAGAAATGATCGCCGAGCTGATTGACCGCGGATACGCTTATCCAGCGGCGAATGGAGATGTCTATTACCGCACTCGAAAATTCAAGGACTACGGCAAGCTGTCGGGCACGTGTCTGGATGATCTGGTTGTCGGTGCGAGAATCGAGCCCGGTGATGCCAAGGATGACCCGATGGATTTCGTCCTGTGGAAAGGGTCGAAGCCCGGTGAGCCCAGCTGGGACTCGCCTTGGGGCAGGGGGCGGCCTGGCTGGCACATCGAATGCTCCGCAATGTCGACCAGTTTGCTGGGCAATCACTTCGATATCCACGGCGGCGGCAGAGATCTGCTTTTCCCGCATCACGAGAACGAAATCGCCCAGTCTGAGGCCGCGACCGACGAATGTTTTGTCAATGTCTGGATGCACAACGGGTATTTGGAGATCGATTCAGAAAAGATGTCCAAGTCCCTCAAGAATTTTCTGACAATCCGCGAGATTCTGGCACAGGATTCAGACCCGGCAAGGATGGGAGAGATTCTGCGCTTCACATTCCTGCTGAGTCACTACCGAAGCCCGCTCAACTACAGCGACAGCTCACTGGAAAATGCGAGTGTCGCGCTGAAGCGAATCTATACCGCGATTCACAAGGCCGAGCAGTCAGGCATTCAGCCGTCTGGCCAGTTGGACGAGCGATACATATCTCGGTTTCGAGCGGCAATGGACGATGACTTCAATACGCCCGACGCATTGGCAGTGGTTTTCGAATGCGTACGGGAGCTGAATCGCGCATTGGAAGCCGAATCGGAGGCTGTCATCAGTCGGCTGTATCGAACCCTGCGGAATCTGACCGATGCTTTAGGTGCCGCGTGTCTGGATGCTTCCAGATTCCTAGGTGTTGAGCAGTCAGCGGATGATGATGGAATCGGAGATCTGGTGTTGCGAAGAGAGGCGGCGCGCCGCGAAAAGCTGTGGAAGGAAGCGGATGAGCTGAGGCGGAAACTGGCTGACCTGGGTGTCGAGGTCGAGGACCGCGCCGATGGCACCAGCACCTGGCGCAAACTCTGAACCGATTTGATTGCATCTCCATTGACCTGGAAACTTCATGCAGAACCGTCCAAAATTTTCGAGATTTATTCTTGCTGCATTGCAACGCTAACTATAATTATTTGTTTAATTGATTTAATTTGGCAATCACATCACTAGGCTGAGAGGAGCAATCTCGGCTGAATCAGAGGAATATGACCATGAAGTTGACAGGCGCAGATATTCTGGTCCATTGCCTGCGGGACGAAGGTGTCAAGTACGTCTTCGGCTATCCGGGCGGTGCGGCTCTGCACATCTATGATGCCCTGTATAAACAAGATGATGTCCAGCACATTCTTGTGCGACATGAACAGGGTGCTTCACACGCTGCCGACGGTTATGCGCGGGTAACCGGTCTGCCCGGCGTTGTACTCGTAACTTCAGGTCCCGGTGTAACCAATACCATTACGGGCATTGCCACGGCCTATATGGATGCGATTCCTATGGTCGTTATCTCAGGCCAGGTTCCCTCGCACCTGATTGGCGATGATGCGTTTCAGGAAGTGGATGCGCTTGGAGTGTCGAGACCGTGCGTGAAACACAATTTTCTCGTCAGAGATGTCAGCGAACTGGCAATCACTGTGAAAAAAGCGTTTTACATCGCCAACAGCGGCAAACCGGGTCCGGTGGTGATCGATATTCCGAAAGATGTGACCGCGGCGACCACTGAGTACTTCTATCCGGAGTCGGTCTCGATGCGCTCCTACAATCCGACGATTCGAGGGCACGCGGGACAGATCAAGAAGGCTGCGAAGCTGCTGCTTTCGGCGAAGCGGCCGATCATCTATACCGGCGGGGGTGTCACCACCGCCGGCGGTGAGCAGGAGCTTCGGAAACTTGTTCGTCTGCTTGACTATCCCTGCACCAATACCTTGATGGGTCTCGGCTGCTATCCGGCCAATGATCCATTGTTCATCGGCATGCTCGGGATGCACGGCACTTATGAAGCGAACATGGCCATGCACGACTGCGACGTGATGCTTGCGGTCGGGGCCCGATTTGATGATCGGATCACCGGTGATCTTGCGAAGTTCGCGCCTTATGCGAAAATCATCCACATTGACATTGATCCAGCCTCGATTGGCAAGAATGTGACCGTGGAGATTCCGATTGTCGGCGATGCGAAACATGTTCTGGCGGATCTGCTTGCCACCATTGAAAAAATGGAAATGCAGCCGGATTACGAATCGCTGAAGGCTTGGTGGAACCAGATCAACGCATGGAGATCGAAGGACAGCCTGGCCTATGATCGCAGCAGTGACAAGATCAAGCCTCAGTTCGTGCTTGAGAAGCTGTATGAGATCACCAAAGGTGAAGCGTTTGTGACCTCCGATGTCGGACAGCATCAGATGTGGGCGGCGCAGTTCTATCGGTTTGACAAGCCCCGGCGCTGGGTGAACTCTGGCGGTCTGGGCACCATGGGATTCGGGCTGCCCGCGGCGATGGGCGTGTGCTTTGCCTACCCGGATTCGGATGTCGTCTGCGTTACCGGCGAGGCAAGCATCATCATGTGCATTCAGGAGCTGTCAACCTGCAGGCAGTACGATCTTCCAATCAAGATCATCAACCTGAACAACAGGTACATGGGCATGGTTCGGCAGTGGCAGGAATTCTTCTATGATCGCCGGTATTCGCACTCCTATATGGATGCGTTGCCGGATTTCGTCGCGCTGGCGCGAAGCTTCGGTCATGACGGGGTGCGGATTGAGAATCCGGCGGATGTCGAAGGCGCCCTGCGCGAGACCATGGCGCGCAAGAATGATCTGGTGTTCATGGACTTCATCACTGACCAGGAAGAGAATGTCTACCCGATGATTGCCGCCGGAAGCGGCCATAACGAAATGCATCTGAGTCCCAAGGCGGGTTCTGAAGAACCGCTTCCTCAGGAACGGGAGCTGGCGTAAGTGGACGAGAAGCGTCATATCATCTCGGTTCTCTTGGAAAATGAATCAGGTGCGCTGTCAAGAGTCGCGGGGCTGTTTTCAGCCAGGGGCTACAACATCGAGACACTGACCGTCGCACCGACGGAAGACGAGTCACTGTCTCGGATGACGATCGTGACCTCGGGTTCCGATACGGTCGTCGAGCAGATCACCAAGCAGCTCAACAAGCTGATTGAGGTCGTCAAGGTTCTCGATCTGGCGGATCGGAATCACATCGAGCGCGAGCTGATGCTGGTCAAGGTCAGGGCGACGGGCGATCTTCGCGATGAGGTGAAACGTCTGGCGGAGATATTCCGCGGACGCATCATTGATGTCACGGAATCGATTTATGTCATCGAGCTCACCGGTGAGTGCTCGAAACTGGATGCGTTCATCGAGACGCTGCAGGTAACGGAGATTCTGGAATTGGTCCGCTCTGGCGTGACCGGCATTGCCAGAGGCGAAAGTGCGCTGAATCTAAGCAGTCGAAATTCGAAAACCAGCTAACTGAAACAAGGAAACGATTTATGAAAGTCTATTATGACAACGATGCGGACCCCTCAATTATCCAAAGCAAGCGCGTTGCGATCATTGGATTCGGTTCGCAGGGTCATGCCCACGCCGGCAACCTTCAGGACAGCGGTGTGGATGTTGTTGTTGGATTGCGCGCAGGTTCCGCGTCGCGCGACAAGGCGGCGAAAGCGGGCATCGCGGTTGCCGATGTCAGTGATGCTGTCGCGAGCGCGGACGTGGTGATGGTGCTGGTTCCGGATGAACTGCAGGCTTCCTTGTATGAGTCCGAAATCGCGCCGAATCTCAAATCAGGGGCGGCGATCACTTTCGCGCATGGGTTCAACATCCATTTCGGCTTCATTGATCCCGCAGACGACATTGACACATTCATGGTCGCCCCCAAAGGCCCCGGCCATCTTGTGCGTTCCACCTATGCTTCAGGCGGCGGTGTTCCCTGCCTGATCGCCATACACCAGGATCATTCCGGCGGAACGCGCGCGCTGGCGCTGTCGTATGCTTCTGCAATCGGCGGTGGACGGGCCGGCATTATCGAGACGACTTTCCGCGAGGAAACCGAGACCGACTTGTTCGGAGAGCAGACGGTGCTGTGCGGCGGCGCCACGGCGCTCATCGAAGCCGGTTTTGACACGCTGGTCGAGGCGGGCTATGCGCCGGAGATGGCCTACTTTGAATGCCTGCATGAGCTGAAACTGATTGTAGACCTGATTTATGAGGGCGGCATTCAGAACATGCGATACTCGGTGTCCAACACTGCGGAGTTCGGAGACCTCACCCGCGGGCCGAGAATCGTCAATGATGAGACCCGGGCGGAGATGCGCAAAATTCTGGCGGAAATTCAAAGCGGCGATTTCGCGCGGGAATGGATGAACGAGAATGCGACAGGAAGCAAGCGGTTCAATTCATTGCGGCAGGCATCGGCCGGCAGAGGCATCGAGGATGTCGGTTCGTCGTTGCGCGCGATGATGCCTTGGATTGCCGCTGGACGGCTGGTTGACCGAGAAGTCAACTGAGACCAATGCGCCTTGCCCGCGAAGGGTATCCTTTCGCAGCCGCGGCTCTACTCGCCGCCTTGGTTGTCAATCTGACCGCGGGTGGATACTGGTCAATTCCATTCTGGCTGATTGCCTTATTCGTTCTTCAGTTCTTTCGAGAACCGCAGAGGGCTGTTCCGGCTGATGCGGATTCTGTAGTCTCACCGGCAGATGGCAAGGTTGTTGCTATCGGCGAAGCCATTGATCCGATCAGCGGGCAGACTGCCACACGGATTGCGATATTTCTCAATGTCTTCTCGGTTCATTCGAATCGCATTCCAGTTGACGGAACGATAGTCAGGAAGGAGTATCGAGCCGGCAAGTTTCTCAATGCCGCAGTGGACAAGTCAGCAGAGGAGAACGAGCGCAATGCGATCATCATTCGCACCCAGGATTCTCGCGAAGTGACTTGCATCCAGATTGCGGGGCTGATTGCGCGGCGGATTCTGTGCTATGTCGACTCGGGTGACACGGTGGAGAAGGGACAGAAGTATGGTTTCATCCGCTTCGGCTCCCGAGTGGAGCTGTTTCTGCCGCCTGAGTATCGCGTCTCTGTCAGCATTGGAGACACAGTCAAGGGCGGGTCTGACATAATCGGGTCGACTGCCTGACGATCAGCAATTCTAATTTTAGGGCTCAGGTTTCATCGTTGACACCTGCATGGTTAAAAAAAATGACGGATGATCGGCGCGAAACCGCCGCGGGGCAGCCTGGACCAGCTAGGGCGGGGCGCGCGATCTGGCGAGCGGCCGCTGCTCGGGGTGGGCGACCGCGCTGAGCAGCGCGCGCCAGCTGCCGAAGTGCTCGTACTGCGTGAACAGGTCCAGGGTCAGGAAGAAGCGCCGTCTGCGGCAGCACTGCCGCTGGGCCGCCAGCCACAGCGCGCACAGCTGGAAGCACACCGCATGGAAGGTGAAGGCGAGCAGGTTCAGGGTCAGCAGCGTGTTGGACAGGCCGTTCTCGCCGTGGCCGAAGTTGTGCTCGATGTGGCAGCCCTGGTTCTTGAGGATGTTGAAGGTCTCATTCTCGATCTTCCAGCGGGTGCGGCCGCAGGCGACGATCTCCGCGACATTGTGCGGGCCGGGCCGGATGGAGGTGACGAAGCGGTAGATGGCGGTCGGTTTTCTGGCGCCGGCGTTTTTGATCTGCAGCTCCGCATAGTAGACCTGCAGCGGATTGCTGCCGCCCGCCAGCGGCAGCTTGCAGCTGCTCCACAGGTAATGGAACTCCTTGTTCGGGCGGCCGCGCGGGGTCCGCTGCTCGACGGTCCGGCGCGGCCAGTCCATGCCGGCGAGATACTCGAACAGGGTCTTGTGGTCGTCGGTCTTGACGCGGAAGATGAAGTCGGCGCCGGCCTCAAGCACCAGGCGGCACATCGGCTGCTTGGCGTACAGGTCGTCGCCCAGGTAGACCGGGCTGAGCGCCGCGTAGCGCGCCGCGTTGCCGCGCAGCCAGCGGTAGCCGGCCTTGGTCTCGCAGTCCTGCTTCCTGTCGCCGTCCTGCGGCGAGATGAACTCCGGGCGAAGCGGCAGCGCGTGGGGGTGGCCGGGCCCGACCAGTGCGGCCGCCAGCACGCTGTGATAGTATTCGGTGTGCTCGCTGTCCTTGCCCTTGTTCCTGAGCCGCGTCTGGCAGTGCTGGCAGTGGATCTTGCGCGAGTTGTGGAACTCGGAGCCGTCGAGCGCGATCAGGGTGCGCCCGCCCAGCGCCTGATAGGGCTCAAGCGCTTGATATTCTGTCATTATGCCGAGCGGGATGTCGAACCCCGCGTAGATCTCGGCCGACTCGATCCGGTCCAGCTGGAAGCGGATGTGGTTGTCGGTGGGCAGCCGGCCGATGCCGAACAGCGAGCCGGCCGCGTTGCGGCCCCTGGACCTTTCGAACATCCGCTGGTGCTCCAGGAACGACGGCGCCTGCATGAAGAACACCGAGAACGCGGCCATCAGGATGTCCTCGAAGCGCAGCTGCGTGTTGCGCCCGGCGCGCGGGTCCCCGACCGTCTCGAAAAGACCGCGCAGCGCGCCGATCAGGCGGTCGACCAGCAGCCGCTTCCTCATCGCCCCGGCAGCTGTGACTCGGCCGCCATCATCTCCGCCAGCACCGCCAGGCGCTCGGCGTGCGGCATCTTGGCGTAGCGCCGCCCCCAGCGCTCGGCCTTGCGCCGGATGCGCTGGCGGTCGGTGCAGTCCCGGCCCGCATAGCGGCACCAGTGCGCCCGGTCCGGCTCGAAGTTGAACCACAGCCGCTCGGTCACCACCCCGGCCTGGTTCATCACCTGCAGCGACAGCGTGTTCCAGTCCGACAGCGTCTCGTCATACAGCGCGCCGCTGTAGCCGGAGATCATCACCCGGCACGGCAGCGACCTCGCGATCCCGAGCAGCCGCACGTGATCGCCGTCCTCGTAGTCGAAGCGGTAGCGCCTCGACGAGCGGCGCAGGCTTCGGACGTACGGCGGGTCGAGGTAGACTAATTCCCGACCCTGAAACGGGAAGCTCAGCAGGAACTCATGGCAGCAGCCGTGCACCAGCTCCACCGGATAGTCGCAGCTGAAGCGCGCCAGCGCGCGCCGGTCAAGGTCGATGCCGATGCTGCGCAGCGCGGGCGGCTTGCGCCGCATGATGACGCCGCTGCCCAGGTGCGACTCGATGAAAACATCGTGTTCAGGCATGAGCGCGATCAGCGGCTGGCACAGGCCGCTGGTCGCTTTGGAGCCGAAATATGCGTTGCCCATCGATTGAAGTCCGTCCGGATTGCCGATGGACCCCAATGGTAGACCATTGCGTCTATATTGTCAACCCGCGGAGCGAAAAAAAAACGCAAACTGCGGCGGAAATGGCGGAAAATGACGCCCGGAAGGGCTGAAATGCGCCGAAATCAGCGCATTCGGGCGCTTGAGCAGGCGGAAAAGAGCTCGGTCAGGCCCGTCGGCTCAGCCGCTCAAACCGCATGAATACAATGACTTGCATGACATCGGCAGAAACAGTGATCAGACGCTCATGCCAAAATTAGAATTGCTGCCTGACGATCAGTCTTCTTTGCTTTCTTCCGTTTCGCGGCTAAAATGCACAGAAAGCAATACAGATGCTGACAGCGCCAATCTTTTCTGATGCAATTGGAAACCAAGAAATCAACAACGGGAAGAAAATCCACGCGTCGGCGCCGCGGCATCTATGTATTGCCCAACCTGCTGACAACAGGCGCGCTGTTTTTCGGATTCTTCGCGATTATTCAGGCTTCTGTTGACAAGTTCGAATACGCGGCAATCGCAATATTGATTGCTACGGTGCTGGACGGACTTGATGGAAGAGTGGCGCGGCTGACCAAGACGACGAGCGACTTCGGCAAGGAGTACGACAGCTTGGCTGACGTGATCAGTTTCGGCCTGGCTCCTGCGCTGGTGGTGTTCGAATGGTCAGTGTCGAGTCTGGGGAAGGTTGGCTGGCTTTGCGCGTTTCTCTATGTTTCTGCGACAGCGCTGCGTCTCGCCCGGTTCAACACTCAATCATCGCCCAATCCAAACTATTTTCAGGGATTGCCATGTCCAATGGCCGCCGCCTTTCTGGTGGGCTGGATGTGGGTCATAGAGACTGGCTGGGAGGGGAATATTCCGCTGGTGGCCGAAATGACGACCGCGGTGCTTTTCATTCTTGCACTGGGCATGGTGAGCGCCGTGCCGTACCTCAGTTTCAAGAATTTCGGTGTTCGGGGCCGGGTGCCTTTTGTCACCAGCATTCTTATGGTGTTTGGCATCGCGCTGATTTCGTTTGACCCGCCGCGTGTGCTGTTCACTCTATTCTTGATCTATCTGCTGAGCGGTCCGGCGATCTGGCTTTCCAAGAAGTCGGTACGAAAAAACCAGCCTGCACTGGCACGTGCGAAGCGCGGCAGCCGGCCGGAAAGCAAACAATAAGTCATACGCCAAACATTGCTCTGCGCGCCAATTTTTTTATCTGCAAACTTCCGATTTGGTATAATTCGCAACCAGATCGGAAAGTGTGAATCATGAAGATTTGCTTCCGATTCCAATCTATATCTGGAATTAAACACAGGAGTGTGACATGGCTACAGTAGACGAGTTTCGAAACCAGATTTTTGCCAAAGCGGCACAAGATTCAGAGTTTCGAACACGATTGAAAGAGGATCCGGTCGCCACGATCGGTGATGAGGTGGATCTGGAAATTCCGGAAGAGCTGAAGATTATCGTACATGAAGATAGCGGTTCAGTCGTCAACCTGGTGCTTCCACCGTCAGTCGAACTGGATGAAGGTGAGCTTGATCAGATTTCAGCTGGCATGGAAGGGCCCTACCCAACCTGGTAAATGAATGGAATTGCGAGGCCTTGGATTTTGCTCGGGGTCTCGCATTTCATTTGCTGGTGACACTTGCCTTGCTGAACAGGAACTCGCGCTTGAAGCGAAAACTTTCGGAGTCACGGAAATGGAAATTTTCCATTTCAATAACTTCTATAGATTGGAGTTCTGCATCTGACTTATCCACTGAAAGAGGCTTCAAACTTCTTCATTGAAATTCCTATTTTTCTCTATTCGTTGCGAATTCAATAGAATTCCAGCGATTTTCTCAGCTCTTTCATGTACTTCTGCAGGAATGTTATTGGGTGGTAGTTTGAAGAGCCGTTTGTTTTTTGACTGTATTCGATTCTGGTGCATGATTGCTGTCTATAAATAATGAAAAGGATCAATTCGCTTGGAAAATTTGGCTATGCATATTCAGAATCCCACCTGTGAAGATCAGAAAATTGTTCTCGAAGTCTTTTTTGAAGCCGTTGCCGCAGTTCTAGACGCCATTCTCCATAGACCTGAGGAGTTGCCCTATGCAACGGCTGTCGAGATATTCCACGGGGAAATTTCTGCGGTTCCTCAGCTAGTGAAGTTTGATCAGGATCAGAAGGAACAGTATGATGAGTTTGCTGAATATTTATTGAAGCGTTGGAATTCATTTGAAATAACTCGCTGACTGGATCTTCATTCAACTCCTTCATTCTCCGCTCTCGCTCAAGTTCGACTACAACCGGATGCTCCGGTGTGTATCCGTAGGCCTTGTTCAATTCAGCAGATGTTTCCAACCAACTGTTTCTGTATTCAGGATTGTGCCAGTTCTCCCGTAATTCCTTTTCAAGCCTCTTTTTATAACCCTTGCTCATCAGTGCAGATTACCTCTTCTTTTCATAACTGTATCTAAAATTCGAGTCGGTATTCGATTGCTCTCCTTCTTGTACACCAATATTTAGGTTAGTGATCGCTGCGAAGCAGTATCACTAACCTAAATATTGAATACCACTTGCTTGTGAACATTTTGAAGTCCCTCAAAACATTTGCAATATGAATGCCGATAAGGTATAACATCAATGCCTATGTCAAACTCAGCTCCTAGAATTCCCACAGCTTCATTCGCCAGCAGCCTCCTGCTTCTGCTGCGCCTTTAGGCGCGCTTTCTTTTTCTCAATCCCCTCTAACGATATTCCGCCAACCATATCATTGGCGGGCGGGTTCTTGTTTGATACTTTATTTTGTCAGGTTTAGCTATGTCGGATCGACTGATTATTTTTGATACTACTTTACGCGATGGGGAGCAGAGCCCCGGCGCGTCAATGACGGCTGATGAGAAGCTTGCAATCGCCAGGCTTCTGGAAAAAATGCGAGTGGACGTGATCGAGGCAGGATTTCCGGCGGCAAGTCCGGGGGATTTTGAAGCGGTCAGGCAAATCGCGGGTGAGATTAAAGAGAGCACAGTCTGCGCGTTGGCCAGAGCCGTGAAAGGTGACTTGGACCGCGCCGCTGAAGCGGTTCGCTCAGCCCGCTCACAGCGTATTCACACCTTTATCGCGACCTCTCCGATTCACATGCGCGAAAAGCTCCGCATGGATGAGGATCAAGTGCTGGAGCGGGCAGTCTGGGCAGTCTCGCGGGCTCGCAACAACACCGACGATGTGGAATTCTCACCTGAAGACGCCGGTCGGTCCGAGCTTGATTTTCTGTGCAGAATCATCGAGGCGGCGATCGATGCAGGCGCGCGCACCATCAATATTCCGGATACAGTCGGCTATAACATGCCCGATCAGTTCGCACGGACAATTGAGCAGCTGATGGAAAAGATACCCAACGCGGACAAAGCCATATTCTCGGTTCATTGTCACAACGATCTCGGAGTCGCCGTGGCCAATTCGTTGGCCGCTGTGCAGAAAGGCGCAAGACAGGTTGAGTGCACCATCAACGGTCTGGGTGAGCGCGCTGGCAATGCCTCACTCGAAGAGATTGTGATGGCGGTGCGAACTCGGCAGGATCTGTTTGATTGCGATACCAATATCGACACCACTCAGATTGTGCCTGCGAGCCGATTGGTTTCGACAGTAACGGGTTTTCCGGTACAGCCGAACAAGGCGATTGTGGGCGCCAATGCGTTCGCGCACGAGTCTGGCATTCATCAGGATGGCGTGATCAAAAAACGGGAAACCTATGAGATCATGCGAGCCGAGGATGTAGGCTGGTCAACCAATCGGATGGTGCTCGGCAAACACTCGGGCCGTCATGCGTTCCAGCAGAGAATGAATCAGCTTGGATTCAGTTTCGAATCCGATGTGGAATTGCAGACTGCATTTGAAAACTTCAAAAACTTGGCTGATCGCAAGCACGAAATATTCGATGATGATCTGATTGGTCTGCAGGTCGATTCCGGAGTTCATCAAGTGGACGATCGATTCGAGCTTGCGAGTTTGGATGTCTCTTCCAAAACTGGAGAGAAGTCGATTGCGCAACTGTCGTTGAATGTGGACGGACAGCCGGTCAACTCAACCGCCGATGGAAACGGCCCTGTTGATGCGTCGTTCCGCGCGATTGAGTCGGTGATCAAGCGCAATCCCGACTTGGAGCTCTACTCGGTAAACAGCATCACGGAAGGTACGGACGCGCTGGGCGAGGTGAGTGTTCGACTCCGCGAGAATGGCCGTGTTGTCAATGGCCACGGCGCTGATACTGATATTGTTATCGCATCGGTCAAGGCTTATATCAACGCAATGAATCGCCTCGAGTCATCCGAACGCTCTCATCCGCAGACAGGTTCCATGATCTGAGTGGCATTTGATGTCAAAAGACGCTTACCTGAAAGCAATGGGCATCGAGGTCTATCGGCTTCGATCGCAAGGCGAAGACCCAAATGAGGAAGATTCGAATACTGAAGCGGCAGACGATTCAGATCAGTCTTCAATCACTTTTGACAATAAAGTCGCTGATGTCGCGCCAGCAGCAGAGAGAAAGCCGGTGCCTGTCGCCGACCCTCTGGCGGACCTGAACATGGCGGCAGTTGAGGCTGTCGCATCGACGTGTCAACTGTGTTCACTCAGCCGCTCGCGCAATCGGGTTGTATTCGGTGCCGGTTCCGAAACCGCGGATATTCTGTTTATCGGTGAGGGGCCCGGTGCTGAGGAAGATCGACAGGGGCTGCCATTCGTGGGCAGGGCCGGTCAGCTTCTGACATCCATGATCTCGGCGCTGGGCTTTGAACGGAGTCAGGTGTATATCTGCAACGTTGTGAAGTGCAGACCGCCTAACAATCGCGATCCATCGCCTGAGGAGGCCAAAGCCTGCTCCGCGTATCTGCGCAGGCAAATCGACTTGATTCAGCCCAAAGTGATTGTCGCGCTCGGTCGAATCAGCGCACACCTTCTGCTTGACACTGAGCTGGCGCTTGGACGATTGCGAAGACAGTCCTACAAGTTCAAAGACACGGATATTGATCTGGTGGTGACCTACCATCCAGCCTATCTGCTGAGAAAGCCTTCAGAAAAGGCAAAGTCCTGGGACGATCTATGGAAAGTTCGGCAGCTGCTGAACGCCTGTAGCCAGCCGCTCTGAACTCAGTAGATGTAGACGACGAGTTTCTGGCCTGGGTGAATGTGCGCTGAACGGCTGATCTTGTTCCAGTTGATCAGATCCAGCACTCGGATCTTGTATTTTCGGGCGATGCTCCACAGCGATTCGCCGGAGACGACTCGGTGAACGGTTCGGGACCTCAAGTCTGAGGCGCTTGCAGTTGCAAGCGAGTTGGCGTAGTTCGCGTAATGCGTGTCTGGAATCCGCAGCTTCTGTCCAATCCGAATCAGATCTGAGTGATTGCCAATTCCATTGGCTGCGCGCAATTCAGAGACTCGAATGCCATAAGACTGTGCGATGCGGCTCAGGCTGTCGCCTGAAACCACTCGATGGACGATGTCAGCACCGCCGAATTCATTCAGACCGCCAAGGTTTGATCCGTGCGGTACTCGGATGATCTCACCGATTCGGATCAAATCCGTGCTCTTCGCATTGATCGTCATGAGTGATGCGACTGGAACACCGAATTTTTGAGCAAGCTCGCTCAGCGTATCACCCGCCTGAACGACATGAATCACGGAAACTACGGCCCCAGCGGGACGCAGATCGCGTTTCCAGTCAAGTGTTTCCTGATGCTTATCTCTGGGCACCAGGACTCTGAACGGACCGTCGGGCGGGGTCGCATGCCGGCGCAGTCCCGGATTCAGCAAAGCCAATTGCAGTGATTCCACATTGATGGCCCTGGACAGCACGATCAGATCAACCTGAAAGTCGAACTCAACGATCTGGAATGGCGATCGGGTTGAGATTTCAGGCAGCTTGATGCCGAATTTATCCGGATTCTGAATGATGTTCTTGACTGCGATCAGTTTCGGGTAGAAGTTCCGTGTTTCCGAATTGAGCCGCAGTGACTTCAGGTCGGTCGGTTTGTTCTTCCGCTTGTTTGATCGGATGGCCCTGTTGATGCCATTGTGGCCGGCGTTGTATGCCGCAAATGACAGCGGCCAGTCGCCGTCGAAGAGTTCGTTCAGATCTCGCAAGTGCCTGAGCGCCGCGTCCGTTGAGAAAGTGATGTCGCGACGTCCCTCGTACCACCAGTTCTGTTTCAGTCCATAGTGGCGTCCCGTCGCTGGCATGAACTGCCACAGGCCGGCCGCGCCGCGCGAGGAGTAGATTCTGGGGTTGTAGCCGCTTTCAATCAACGGCAGCAATACAACTTCCGTTGGCATGCTGTACCGATTCGTCTGCTCAAGAATGTACGGCAGGTAGGGTTCTGCCCGCTCCAGAATTCGCTCGAAGTGCTTTGGATTGCGTGTGAAACGCTTTTCGTGCCGCTTCACTAGTTTGCTGTCAAACTCCCCAAGTTTGAAGCCGGCTCGAATCGCCGGCCAGATATTCACTGGTTCTTCAACTTTGGGAACCAGTTTTACTTCCTGCTGAATCACCGGCTGATTGAACAAACCATATCCTGCGGGCTTGTAGGGCTCGGGCAGTCGGTTGTTTCGGTAGTCAATCGTGTCGGCAGAATGGTCGAATTCGTATTCAGCCTGCGCAGTCGAAATGAATTGGAAGGGGAAGAGCGTGCTGCCTGCCGGTGCATGTGCCAGAATCAGCGAAATGGAAATGGCAACACCAAAGAAAAACAGAGTCAGCGGCCGCAAGGCAGGTTGACCAAAAGAATTTTGCATTTTATAGTAGCGAATATTTCTGCAGCGAAGGCGTCAAACGAGCAGCAGGTGAGAAAGAATCCGGATGTTTCTCAAAGGCTCTTCAGCCTCGTACATGTATATTTTTGGTGGAATGGGTAATATATCACAAGTTATTGACAGGGGCAAAATTTGATGAATTCCAGAACGACTGGGCAGTCAGCACAGCACTATGAATCCTTGCAGTGGTTTGACTCCTCACTGGGACAAGCCGTTACCAGGGTCGAAACCGAAGCATCCGCTCGATTGGTTCCAGAAAATTACTTCCGTGTCTGCGTGCAGGTGGAAGGCCCCTCAAGACTTCAATATTTTATTGGCAAAGAGTCGCTGGTGCAGTGCAAAGTTGCGCTGCAGCCGGACCGACAGATTGAACATTCGATCGTCGGTGAGGGAGAGTGGCTGCCGTTTGAATCAGATTCGATTGACTTCCTGGTTCTCCCGCATGCGCTGGAGTTCAGCGAATACCCGCATGAGGTGCTGCGGGAAGTGTCGCAATGTGTCACTTCCAACGGAGTGCTGCTGATCACCGGATTCAACCCGCGCGGCATGCTGAGCCTGATGAAAAAGTTCAATCGGCTGGAGAGTCTGATGCCCGGCGGGGTTCAGTTTCACCCTGTCCGTCGGATTCGAGACTGGCTGACGCTGTCCGGGTTTGAGGTGGTGGCAGGAGAGTTCGCATTCTTCAGGCCGCCTGCGAAAACTGCCAATCGCTTGAGAAAGCTGGAAAAATTCGAGATTGCAGGCGCCAGATGGTGGCCGGCGATGGGTTCGGTTTATGTTTTAGCCTCGCGAAAACGCGATTTGGGGATTAGAATAAAGCCCAATTTCTCGAGTCTCAAGTTCAGACAGCGACGGTTCGGACTGGAGTGCTGACGAGGCTCTGTACAGTAATCTCAGCAAGGTGAAATCAATTGAGCGTGCGCGCGGCACCACCGCCCAGAATTACGATCTATACGGATGGCGCCTGTTCAGGAAATCCCGGTCCGGGCGGCTGGGGCGCGCTGTTGTTCTGGAACGACCGGACCAAAGAAATCTCCGGCGGCGAAGTTCGAACGACAAACAATCGCATGGAAATGACTGCCGCGATCAAAGCGCTCCGGGTATTGAAAAGAAAGTCGGAAGTCACTCTCTATACGGATTCAACTTATCTGCGAAACGGCATCACACAATGGATCAATCAATGGAAGAGGAAAAGCTGGATGACTAAAGGCGGAAAACCTGTAAAGAACGTTGACTTGTGGAAAGAGCTGGACCAGCTCAGCTCATACCATCAAGTCACCTGGATGTGGGTCAAAGGCCATAGCGGAGATGAGTGGAACGACAGGGCTGACGAGCTGGCGCGCAATGCGATTCCCGGAGGCTCAAAGTGAGGCAGGTTGTGCTGGATACTGAAACCACCGGCCTGGAGGTCAGCAATGGTCATCGGGTAATTGAGTTTGCCTGCGTTGAGCTTGTGTCAAGAGCGCGCACCGGCAAACATTTGCATTACTACGTCAACCCGGAACGCGAAGTCGAGCGGGATGCCTTGAAAATTCATGGGATCGGCAATGATTTTCTGGCTGACCAGCCAAAGTTCTCCGAAGTGGCGAGTGAGCTGTATGAGTTCATTGAGGGCAGCGAGCTCATTATTCACAATGCGGAATTTGATCTGGGTTTTCTTGACTTTGAGTTTCAGAATGCCAGTACAGAATACGCAGAAATCAGGTCGATCTGCGAAGTCTACGACACGCTTGAAGTCGCCAGAGAAAAGAGACCCGGGCGACGCAACAGCTTGGATGCCCTGGCGAATGAGTATGGCATCGACCTGTCTGGACGGGAGCTGCACGGCGCTCTGCAGGATGCTGAGATTCTGGTCAATGTCTACCTTGCGCTGACGAGTGGACAGACGACGCTCGATCTTGATTTCTCAGTCGAATATGATGCGACTGGGAAAAAGGTGCAGAAGCGAAAAGAGCGCACTGAACCGGTCAATATAGTTGTCATTCGGGCTGATGAATCCGAACTGGCATTGCACGAGAAGATTCTGGATGATATCGATCAGGTCAGCAAAGATGGCAGTATATGGCGAAAGCTTGAAGAAACAACATAAGTGCTTTTCTAAAACTATAACAAAATGTTAGCAGTGATATATGAATTGAAAAATCATCACAGCTCTCAAGTCGGGACATGAGCTGGACTATTCTGCAGGTGGCGGCTGGCGGAGCACTCGGTGCTGTTGGACGCTATCTGACAGGACTGGCCGAAACCCGAATGCTTGGAGGCGGTTTTCCGTATTCCACCCTGCTGGTCAACGTAAGCGGCTCATTTGTGATCGGCATGCTGTTTGTGACATTCGGTGGACTGAGCGGGGAGACAGGCCGCTATACCGCGTTGGTGATGACTGGGTTTCTGGGCGGCTACACTACATTCTCCGCCTATTCATTGGATTGCTGGCTGCTGCTGAATCAAGGCCGAATCGCAGAAGCGCTGATTTACGCATTCGGCTCTGCCGGACTGTCGATCGCAGCCTGTGTCATTGGCATCGCGGCTGCCCGCGCAATTCAGGGATGACGGTAAATGCCGGGTGAAAGCTGAAGCCTAAGCGGCAACAAGAAAAATAACGAATACCGAGAATAGCAGAACGACGACTGCCGCAGCAAGATCAACTGTCCACTCTCTCGCGACCTTGGAATCCCGGCCTGCTGTACGAACAACTCCGCGGTAAATTCGACGGACCAGCGCGATCAGAATTGAATAGGTTCGGGCCACGAAAGCTTGGGTCGCATAAGTTCCATATCGCCCCAGCACGACGAATGCTTTCCTGTACAGCCACTCGACATCAATGTTGACACTTCTCAGCTCGGGCGGATAGATGCCCGACAGCTTGAGCCACACAAACGCCAGCGCAGAAAACAGCAGCAGCTGAGTCTGGGCGAGGACATGGGTTGCATCGTAAGCCGAGTAATCGGTTTCGTATGGAAGCAGGCTGTACAGGTACTGCGGAAAAACGCCGATGCCGATGCAGAGAAACGCGGCGATTCCCATTGCGATCAGCATGCTGGTGGGCGCTTCCTTGACGCGGATGCCGGAGTCATGCGCAAAGAAAGCAAAGAAGGGAACCTTGATTCCGGCATGGTGAAACACGCCGGCTGATGCAAAGAGCAGGGCAAGCCACACCATGTGATAGCCTTCGTTCAATGCGGCGGTCATCACCATGGTTTTGCTGACAAAACCGCTGAACAGCGGAAATGCTGAAATCGAGGCGGCGCCGACCATGCAGAACACCGCGGTTTTGGGCATCGACTTATAGAGCCCTCCCAGGTCCGACCCGTTCATCTTGCCCGTTCGATAGAGAACGGCACCCATTGACATCAGCAGCAAAGCCTTGTAGATGATATGTGAGAAGGCGTGCGCGGCTGTGCCGTTGATAGCCAGCTCAGTGCCGATGCCGATGCCGCAGACCATGAATCCGATCTGATTGATGATGCTGTATGCCAGAACTCTTCGGAGGTCATTTTCGATGACTGCGTAGAAAATCGGAAAACAGGCCATGATCATGCCGATGTAAACCAGGAATTCTGTTCCGGCAAAACCGCGCGCCAGAGCGTAGACAGCCACTTTGGTGGTGAATGCGCTCAGAAAGACCGTTCCGGCGGGTGTCGATTCCGGATAGGCGTCAGTCAGCCAGTTGTGCAGGAGCGGAAAGGCGCACTTGATTCCAAAGGCGATGAATATCAGGGTGGAAGCTGTGCCGGTCAGTCCTATGTGTGTGAACTCCAGCGAGCCCGTTTCGTGGTAGTGAAGCACCGTTCCTGCCAGCAGCAGGAATCCGGAGATGAGCTGGATGATCAGGTAGCGAGTGCCGGCTTGCACGGAGTTCCGGGTGCCGCCAAACCAAACCAGAAATGCGGAGCTGAAGGCCATCAGCTCCCAGAACAGGAACAGGGTGACCAGATCCCCGCAGAATACCGCGCCCAATGCGCTGCCGGCATAAGCGAGCGCCGCGGCCTGATGAATCGGATTCCTGACCCGCCAGGCGAATATGCCGCCGAGCAGCGCCGCGATATGAAACACATACCCGAACAGCAGACTCAGCTTGTCCGGGCTGAAAAGAATCAGCTGCAGGCCAACGATTGAAGTCTCTACGTATGCATCCGGTGGATTTGAAACAATCAGAAAGAAAGCGCTGACCAGCGGCACCGCGACACAGATGATGGACAGGAGTGCCCGGCGCGCGAACAGCGCCAGCAGGGCGCCTGCGAAGAATACGGCGAAAGGCGGAATCTCAATGCCCATCGTAATAGTCCTCGCTTCGCATCAGCAATCTTCGCATCCATTTCGAAATGACCACCAGCAGGACGCAGGCCACGAATCCGAACACGCAGTAGAAGAACAGCAGTGATTCCCAGGGATGGTAGATGTGCCGATGAATGATCAGGTCAAGAACGACGACGATTGCACACGCGGCGTAAAACCATGTGAGAATTCGCCTGAGCCCTGTGGCTCTGGGAAGATTCGAACTTGCTTCTTGGCTCTTCTTCATTGAGTTCACCTGGATAAAGCGATCATCTGCATCAGGTCAAACGCGAAATCGGGCGCAATGAACAATGCAATGCAGCCCGCCGCGCTGATGATCATCGCAATCAGAATCGTGACGGGCGCTTCCTTGATGGCGCCATGATCATTGTCGGGGGCGTGGTAGAAGGCGCGCACAACGATGGGCAGCAGATACGCGGCGCTGAGCAGTGATCCGACAATCAGGGCGGCCAGCAGCACCCAGTCTGAAGTGCCTGCCGCCCCGACGAGCAGATTCCATTTGCTCCACATGCCGCCGGTGGGCGGCGCGCCGATGATCGCGATGCAGCCGATGAAGAATGCAGTCATTGTCACTGGCATGCGGCGGCCGATGCCGCGCATCTGACTGATTTCCGTCTTGTGAGTTGCCACCAGAATTGCACCGGCGCCGAAAAACAGCGTGATCTTGCCGAATCCATGCATCAGCATGTGCAATCCTCCGCCGACGATGCCGGCGGCATTCGCAACCAAGGCGCCGAGAACGATGTAGGACAGCTGACCAACTGTGGAATATGCCAGCCGCGCTTTGAGGTTGTCTTTTCTGAGCGCGATGATCGCAGTCGCAATAATGGTGAATGCAGCGACATAAGCCAGATAGCGATGCACCTGCAGCTGCTGGAGAAGTTCGATGCCGAAAATGTAGATTGAAATTTTCAAGACCGCAAAAACTCCTGCCTTAACCACCGCGACTGCGTGCAGCAGGGCGCTGACGGGTGTTGGTGCGACCATTGCAGCGGGCAGCCAGCGGTGAAACGGCATCAGCGCTGCTTTGCCGATTCCGAATACGTAGAGCACCAGCAGGATATTGAGCGTTGTCTTGCTGACATCGCTCTCAAAGACACCGCCAGCCTGAAAGTCGAGCGTACCGGTGAGTATCCAGGTCCAGATCAAAGCCAGCAGCAGCATGCCGACTGAAGTGCCCAGCAGCAGGAACAGGTAAATTCGACCGGCCCGCCTGGCCTTGTCTGTACCGGCATGGGTGACCAGTGGGAAAGTTGACAGAGTCAGCGCTTCATAGAACAGAAACAGGGTGAATCCGTTGGCTGCCAGAGCGATTCCGATCGCGCTGGAGATTGCGATTGCGAAAAACAGATTGAAGCGTGCGAGGTTTTTCTCACCATGGCCTCGCATGTATCCGAAAGAATAGATGGATGTCACAATCCAGAGAAAACTGGCCATCAGGGCGAAAAGCATGCCGAGCGGTTCAGCCTGAAGCGAAATGGAAACACCAGCAAAAGGTTCAAACAGAACCAGGGGCTCTATCGGCCCTTCGTCAATCGCGCTGTAGAGAAGCAGCGCCAGCACAAAAGTCAGAGCGGCAATTGTCGCGTTGATTGCCTCATACAGCATCGGATATGCGCGTCCGACTGTCGCGATCAGCGCCACCGCAAGGAACGGGGTGATCAGGCAGTAGAACTGGAGACTGGAGACGCCGCTCACGGTGAAACTCCAAGTATCGCAGAGGCCGCCTGAGTGGCGGTTGATCCAGTGAATCGGGCGTCAATTCCGAAATAAATGTTGCCGACGATCAGAATCCAGGTTGGAATCAGCAGCGGCAAGGGCGCTTCCTGTCGTATGACCTCCGTCTCTGGCTCTTTACGGAAGTAGGCAAGCTCAACGACTTTCCAGACATAGGCGGCGGTAACCAATGAGCCGAGAAGAATCAATCCGGCCAGCCACCAGTAGTTCTGCTCAAGCGACGCGGACACCAGATACCATTTGCTGATAAAGCCGGTGGTGAGCGGAACGCCGATCAGGCTCAGCCCGCCGATCAGAATCGCCGCCATCGTCCATGGCATGCGACGGCCGGCGTTCTTAAGGGCCGCTGTGGTGGTTGAACCGGTCACTACAACCAGACCGCCGATCGCCATGAAGATCGCGGTCTTCATGATCGCATGATTGAAAAGGTGCAGAAACGATGCGGCAACACCTGCCACCGATGCCAATCCGACTCCCACGGCGATGTATCCGATCTGGCCGATACTGGACCACGCAAACAGCCGCTTCAGATCGTCTTGAAAAATCGCCACGGCCGATGTCGCCACCGCGCTGATGATGCCGACAGCCAAGACGATCTCATGTGTGGAGGTGAAGTCGCTGAAGTACTGATCGGGGAAAATCGCGAATGCAAGTCGCATGAACACATACACCGCCGCCTTGGTTGCAGTTCCGGCGAGAAACGCAGTTATGGCATCCGGTGCATAAGCATAGGCATTCGGCAACCAGGCATGCAGCGGAAACAGCGCCATCTTGATGGCCAGTCCGATGATGATGAAGCCGAATGCGACCGCGACGGTGTTCTGACTGGCGAGCTCCGGCAGACGCATCGACAGATCGGCCATGTTCAGTGTGCCAGTCAGGGAATAGAGGAAGCCAATGCCAATCAGATAGAATGATGCGGCAATCGTTCCCATGACTAGATATCGAAACGCCGCCGTCAGGCAGCGCCGGTCTTTGCCGAAGCTGATCAGAATGTATGTGGATAAAGATGAGATTTCCAGAAAGACAAAGACATTGAACACATCTCCCGAAACGGTTATCCCGGAAAGGCCGGTAAAGCACAGAATCCACGCAGTGTACAGCCAGCCCTGGCCATTGTCGGGGACTTCGGATCTGATGCTGGTTCGAGCATAGATGATGGTGATGAGGTAGATGAAACTGATGATCAGCAGAATCAGAGCGTTCGCAGTGTCAATTCGATACTCGATGCCCCACGGCGCGGCCCAGCCGCCCAGTGAATAGACAATGACACCGGAATTCTGGACCTGATGCAGAATGGCCACTGATGTGATACTGCAGGCAATGCCGACTGCCAGCGCAATCAGCCACGCGATGGCGGGTTTTCTGAAAATCGCGCAAAGCGGCGCCGCCAGAAGCGGAATGACGACATGCAGAGCGCTTAGCTGAGAGCTCAGCACCTTAGCTCCGTTCTAATTCCTGCTGCACATCATGATCATCGATCGTTCCGAAAGCGGAACGTATTCTGACGATCAGTGCGAGCCCCAGAGCTGTCGTCGCGACACCCACCACAATCGCAGTGAGAATCAGCACGTGAGGCAGGGGATTGGAATAGGCTGTCGCTCCTTCAAGCAGTATCGGCGCGGTTCCTCCGCTGACTTTTCCGATGCTGATATATAGAATGAAAACTGAGCTTTGAAATATGTTGAGCCCAATGACTTTCTTGATCAGATTGTTGGCTGAAATCACGATGTACAAACCGATCATCATCAGCGCGATGACGATCCAGTAGTTGAGTATGCCCAAGCCTTCCATCTGAAATCAGTCGTCGAATCTGGAGTCAGGTTTCCGATAGTCGGCGAAGCTCAGGAACACGACGATCATCACCGAGGCCACGGTGATGCCAACCCCCAGCTCAATCAGCACGATGCCGAGATGCTGGCCTGCCACCGGATTGCTCAGAAGGATGCTGTAGTTCAGGAACTCTCCGCCGAGAAGCATGCCGGCAACACCGACACCGGTATAGAGCAGCACGCCGAAGGCGGCAGTCGCATAGACAAGCGGAAGCGGAACGACCTTCATCGCGGCCTCCTTGCCCAGAACGATGGCGTAAAGAACAAATGCCGAGCCGAAAATGACACCGGCCTGAAACCCGCCGCCCGGTCCGTAGTCGCCGTGAAACTGGACATACAGCGCAAACACCATGATGAACGGTATCAGCACCTTGGCAATGACATGCAGAATCAGGTGCTGCTTCATGGCATCAGCCTCTGCGTCTTCCGGCGAGCAGCGCGATCACACCGATTCCGGCAGTGAAGATGACAACCACCTCACCAAGCGTGTCGTAGCCCCGATAACTGGCGAGGACAGACGTGACAACATTGGGTATGCCGATCTCCGCATACGAGTCCTGGAGATAGTAGGGTGCGACGTGCAGATTGGCGGGTGCATTCGGACTGGCGAACTCCGGCATGTCCATGATACCGATCGCGAGCGCCACGCCAAGCGACACCGAGACCGCGGCGGCAAGCGCGGCATTCCGGCGTCTGAACTGCACTTCAGTTCGGGAGCCGGTCAGCGACAGGGCGCTCAGCATCAGCACGGTTGAGATTCCGGTGCCTACAGCCGCTTCCGTAAAGGCGACATCGACTGCATCCAAAGCGACAAAGAGACTGGCAGTCAGCAGGCTGTAGATGCCGAACAGCATCACTGCCCGAAACAGCCGATCAGTGCGCGCGATGATGAGCGCTGTCGCGAGCAGGAATCCAAGCAGCGTGAAATTGACCAGAAATTCGATGGCGATCACCGCTTGATTCTGCCAACGACGGGCAGCACATTGCCATGAATGGCCGCTTTGGCGAGCGCGTGCGAGGATGTCGGACTGGTGAAGAAAAGAAATATCAGAATGATCAGCAGTTTGAGAGAGACCAGACTGACGCCTGACTCAATCAGAAGACCGGCGATGATCAGACTCGCTCCAGCAATCTCGGCGATACCGGCCGCATGAATTCGAGAGAACAGCTCCGGAAATCGAAGAATGCCGAATGTGCCGATGAGAATTGCCAGCGAGCCGGCGATTAGAAAAATGTCTCTGATGACGGTGAGGATCGTGTCAATCACGGCTTCTCATCCTCTGGCTGCTCGCCGACATGACCGAGGTCGCCGTACTCGAAGTATTTCAGAATCGCAATTGTCGCAATGAAATTGCAAAGTGCGTAAACAATGGCGATGTCCAGAAAGTCCGGACGATCCGTTACAAATCCATACAGTGCGATGACGAGCACTGTCTTGGTGCCGAAATTGTTCACCGCAAGAATTCGATCATAGACGGTGGGACCGGCGAACGCCCTGATCAGCAGCAGAGCCATGCCAATCAGAACAGCGATCAGTGCGGCGGCGATCATGTGGACTTGGAACCTTTTTGGGATTCGAGCGGACGAACGCGGTTCGCCATGTCACCGCGCTCCAGCATTTCAAGCATCTCACTTCGCAGTGCATGGATTTCCAGTCCTGAGTCATCCACTTCAAGCGTCAGAGTGCCCGGTGTGAGAGTGATCGAATTCGCATAGATGACCTGCTGCATTTCGCTCATCTCGTCAGCGGGCAGCAGCGCCACTTTGGGATGAAGCTTGGGTTCAGGCGCCAGGATCATCTTGCTGACCGCCCATGTCGAGACCAGAATTTCCTTGCTCAACCAGAACCAATAGGTGATGATTCGCCAAGGCACCAGATGAATAGGGTAGCCTTCGTGATCGACGATCTCCATCCGCCTGGTGATCAAGGCGGCCCAGATGCAGGAAACTGCGCCAAGCGTCAGCAGCAGACCTGTGTAGTGACCGGAAAGCGCCAGCCAGAACAGGACAAGAAAGGTGACTGGCAGAATGAGGAATTTCATTGGTTATCTTCTGGCAAGATCCAGTTCGCTTCTAACAGGGTCTGTGCAGGTTTGAATCGAAAGTTCAGCACGAAAGCGAATCGAACCAAATCGATCCATGTATTGATTTTATCAATAGTGAATCCGTCACTTTGCCTGAATGAGATCATTCGAGATGAGTGATGTTCGGGTCAATCGGCAGTCGCTCAGGAATGCCAGTCAACTGTTCGAGCAGATGCCCAGCGGACAGCACACCGCCTTCATCTCTGGGCGGTCCGATGATCTGCAGTCCGACAGGCAGACCTTCGCGGGTAAATCCCGCAGGCACAGCCAGAATCGGACAGCTGGTCAACGTAAGCACAAAGGTGATTGCAATCCATTCGTAGTAAGTGTCGAAGGTGTGCTCTCCGAGAGACTCCACAAACCGCATTTCAGAATCAAATGGTGGCACGATCGCGCAGGGACAGATCAGAAGATCGAAGCTGTCGAAAAACCGAATCATCGATTTGAATATTCGGGCCTGTGTTCGCTGAGCCCGCCCGATCTCTTCAGCGGTCAGCTGGCTTCCCTTCTCGATATTCCAGACAACTTCGGGTTTGAGCAGGCGCTCATGCTTTTCGTACTCACCGTAGAAATTCGCGACAAAAGAAGCGCCGCGCAAGACATCGAAGCTTTCGATTGCGCCTTTGAAATTCGGGCACGCCTGATCAACCTGAACGCCCAGCTCTGCAAATCGCTGAACCGCGTCCCGGCATATCTGGTCAACTTCTGAGTCAATGGGTGTGATTCCGAGATCTGAAGTGTAGCCAACTCGCCTGGGTTTGATCGGCTTGTCGATGAAGTCCATATAGGGCTTCTCGGGAGCTGGATAGCTGAGTGGATCGGATGGGTGATATCCCGCCATCGTATCCAGGAAAAGCGCTGCATCTTTGCAGTTTCGAGCAACGGGTCCCTGCACATGCATGCAGCTGAAAGGCTCATGTGTGCGGCTGCGCGGAATTCTGCCCGGACCGGGCCTCAAGCCAACCACTGAATTGAAGCTGGCCGGCGTTCTCAAGCTTCCGCCCAGATCAGAGCCGGTCGCGAGCCAGACTTCGCCTGCCGCCACCGATGCGCACGCTCCGCCTGATGATCCAGCCACCGACTTGCTTGTATTCCACGGATTCCGCGTGATTCCAAAGACCTCGTTGAATGTGCTGGCGCCGGCGCCGAATTCCGGTGTATTCGATTTGCCCATCATGATCGCGCCGCGGTATTCCATCTGCTGAACCAGAATGTCGGATTTGGCTGGCACGTAGTCCTTGTAGATCGGTGAGCCGAAAGTCGTCCGCACCCCGGCTGTCTCAGTCAGATCCTTGACCGAGATCGGCAATCCACCCAGCCATCCGCGGCTCTCTGACTGACCTGATGGATTCTGCCGCTCCAGCGCTTTCGCCTTGTCCAGCGCCTGTTCGATGCAGAGCGTTGGCAGCGCATTGATGCTTCCGTCAACCTGCGCGATTCTTTCCGCGGAAGCGCTGACAGCATCGACTGGTGAGATTTTCCGGTCTTTCAGCAGCTGGACGACTTCGTATGCGGATTTCGAGATCAATTCATTCATGGTCAAAACATTTTTCCGGTGGTGTGTCTGCGCAAGAGTTTCATTTCAAGCCTGTTCCAATTGATTTTCGGTGAGGCATATTGCTGACTGCTCCTATTATGTGATTTCTTCTGAGCGGGCAACTGCAAATGTGATCGCGTTTCACTCGGTCCCGCGCAATGACCCGATGAAACTGGAAGCGCCGATAGTGAGTACAATTGTCACAACTCATGCATCGAAAGAAAGTCACCGGCGATCACAGCGCAACGAATTCATTCACGGAAAGAAGCTGAACCTTATGCAGATCAAAGATTCGTTTCCGGTCATCGATGCGCTTCAGGCTTCGAACTGGTCTGAAGAGCATTTCCGCTCGCTGGCCGACGCGGGAGCGGACGCGATTCATGTTACGGTTGCATTCTGGCATGATTGCAAGGAAACTTTAGCGCATATCGGCAAATGGAACCGCTGGTTTAAGGAGCACGAGAATCTGATTCTGCCAGTCCGCGAGGCGGGCGATATTGAAAGAGCGCACAAAAGCGGCCGCACTGGCATCATTCTCGGATTCCAGAATTCCTCACCGATAGAGGATGACTTCTCCCTGATTGAGATATTCCACCAGCTGGGCGTCCGCGTCATGCAGCTGACCTATAACAATCAGAACTTGGTTGGGACCGGCTGCTATGAGGAGAAAGATGCGGGGTTGACAAAATTCGGCCGGATGGTTGTTCGCGAAATGAACAGATTGGGTATGATCGTCGATGTCTCGCACACGGCCGAGAAGACCTGTTTCGATGCGATTCAGGTGTCCGAGCGTCCGATCGCCATCACGCATGCCAACCCGCTGTCTTTTCGAGATGTTGTCCGAAACAAATCTGACGATTTGCTTTTGGAACTGGCGAGGAGCGGCGGCATGCTGGGGTTCAGCCTCTATCCGCTGCATCTGTCGAATGGTTCAGACTGCAGCTTGAAGGAGTTCTGTGAAATGGTCTGCAGAACGGCTGACCTGATCGGTGTTGAGCATCTTGGGCTTGGCACAGACTTGTGCCTTGGCTGGGACAGCGGCTATCTTGCCTATATGAGAAGCGGCACCTGGGATGATCGGAAGGATCGACATTCAGAATTGAAATGGCCGGATTATCCGGCATGGTTCAGAAAAGCTGAAGACCTGCAGAATGTGGCTGATGGATTGGAGTCGGCAGGATTCAGCGATGCCGAAGTCAGAGCGATCATGGGCGGGAACTGGCATCGTTTTTTCCACCAAGGACTGTCACGTCAGGAATAAGGGCTGGAAGATTGACTAGATTGCCCTTCAAACACTTTGAGGATCTGCTAGAACAGTCGCGTGGACGGCCGCCGGAAGTGGTGATGAAACTTGAGCGGCTGGGCTCGTTTCATCCAACCCGACTCAGTTTCACCCGTTCGCTGGTGCGGCGCATGCATCGGGAGAGGTGGGGCTTTGAGGTTCTTCTCAACACGCTTGATGAGTCGGGATACGGATGCCTGACTTATGTGATCCGAACTCCCGCAGGCCCAGTCAGTTTCATTGCATTCGCGGTTGAGATCGACGATGTCGACCGCACTGATCGCGTGATTGCAGAAAAGTGGGACATGTGCTTCACACTGTTCAACGGCATCCCGAGTGATGCGGAAATCGAGCGGCTGAGCGAGGAGCTTCCGCGTCAGGAGGCCGGCCGTCTGAGCGAGTCTGAAATCGTCATGAGCCGGGCGAATAAGAGCGTTCGACTGTTCAATGCTGTTATTGACTGCCTTGCTTCCGGACAGCAGCCGCAGGCCGATGACATTATGAGAATCGGCTATCTTGTCCGCACCACTGCCGTTTACGGCAATGGCAAATTCGGATTGATGGATTTCAAGGAAGTCAAACGGTCCACACCGTTCGGAATGCCGTTTCAGGCCGAGATGCTGACTGTCTACATGGCCAGACAGTTCAGCATTGATCTGGTTGAGCATATCGCCCGACAGCGCGGCAGGAACAGGGCGGTTGGACTTTCCAGAGAACTCAGGCGGTCAATCGGGGTTGGCAATGCAACCGGGCTTGGCATGGCGCCGTTTCTGGTGGGGCATCCGCAGCTGATCAGCCAATGGATGAAAGTCAGGGAAGCGGCAATCGAATCCGTAAGAATGAAAAGCTACGTGAGCGGTCCGGAAATTTCCAAATTCATAAATTTGGTTGAGCGTTTCGAAAATCACCTGAAACAATGGCGGACCGATGACCCGAGAATTTCCGAACGCCTCCGAGTCCTGAGCGAGGAATTGCCTGAGCTCAAAAAGATGGCGCACGAGTCGCGCGACATCTCAAATGCATGGCATTTTCTCACCGACTATGCCGCAGATCATACCAGTTTTGAATGCCAGGAAATCCTGAACAGCCTGCTTCTGGAACTATATCCCGGCGATGTCAACAGTTTCGAGCGATTCATGAGTGTGGATGAGTTTGTGCAGCTCGATCCGGCCATGGAGCTGGGTGAAATGAAAAGCCTTATCGAGAAAAACTATCAGTGGGCGCTTGATGCGGATTTTCAGGACCCGGATTCGCAGCACTATTTCTGGTATGTTTCACAGGAAAAGGAGGAGCCGAGGCTGGGCAGGCGCTATCAGGAGCCGGGCAGCGAGCTGGAAATGGGCGTTGGAATCGCGCGGGATGCCAATGCGCTGTATCAGGCAGTGTGCAGTTTGGAGCGGTTTCAATGCTGTCTGACGGTTACGGATCTGCTGCAGTACTATCCTCAGTATCGATCAATTGTGCTGCGCATTCAGTCACTTGAGGATTTTGAATATGCTGAGATTCAGGAAAATCTGTTGGACAAGGACTGCCTGCCAATTGATATCCTGCGCTGCAAGCTCGCCATATTCGGAGCAACGAGATTTGATCCGAAGTCCAATCTTTGGACGCGGATCACACTTTTTCAGGGTGCGCCGCTTTATGATGAGATTCAGAGCAAATCTTTTGATGACTGGGCGTTTCCCGTTGTGCCCGGCACGAAGGTCTGCGTTGCATAATCGGCTAGTGTTGACTTGCTCTTCCAAAGTTGAATAGAGGAAGTTCAACCCGATGCGCAAATCATGATCGGATTCTTGATGCGATTTGAAGAAGGTCAGCGAGTTCAATATTCAGGTTCATGACACATTTGGAGGACGGGTCGTTGGACACAGCCAAACATTTCGAGATATTTGGCGAAAAAACGCAATTTGCTATTCAGGTGCGGCATATACCTGATGAGTTGACGGACGTTGAACCCGAAACGAGCGAAGGATCTTGGGGAGAGTGGCGTCTCTGGGTGGCTGATATCAATCTGTGTGCCTTTCGCATTGAATCAGATAGCAATGAAATTCAGGAAGTTCGATGGTTCCTTGCACCATTGTTCAAATGGTTGGTTCAAAATTGGATGCCGCTCCTTCATGAAAAGCGTCTCCCTGATGAAGGGCGTTTTGCAGAAAGCCAACCGCCGTCAGCGAGAGCCGCCTACTTGAGTAAACTTGAATCTACCGGCGATGATATTGACCAATTCCTCGCCTGGCAAGTCTGGGGAGAAAGACATGCACTTCGTTCTGCTGCCGAAGGCGGTATTCTGCCAGATGTATTTTTCCAACGCATGGAAGATGAAATAGAAATTTCATGGGGTGACCGAGTACAACCCGGTGCGGATGCTGCCAAGTTTATAGTAGAAGATGGTATCGCCAGAGCTTCTGTTGACTCGGTAGCTGATGTATTTCAAAGAGCCATAGAATGGTTTCTAGAACAATCTGGTTTTCAGGAATTATCATGGTACGAAGCGATATCGATGGAGTGGAGCAAGATCAAGTCTCAGCCAGTGGGATTGTCTGCGATTTCGTGGTATCTTGATCGTAGCCCTGAGCCACAAACCTTGACGAATACATTTTTGAGTGCGTTACAAAAGTTGGACCGCCCTTTAAATCATCAACATAAATGCTGGTTGGGAACACTTTCACCGGAAGTCGCTATGTTTGGTGATCTTGCGCCCAACATTTCGGACAGCGCGGCAGCCAGGTTGTTGGCAGAGTGCTTCGACGCGCAAGCGAACCCGGGTGTTTCCGATAAATTGTCTGAGCTTGTATCAGATGAGCCTGCATGGTCCGCGTCGTCCCCGTGGGCTAATGGGTATTCCCTTGCGTTGACAATCTTGGATGAAGCAGACCCGGACACTAGTTCAGCGAGTACCCAGCTTGAAGTTCTATTGGAAAATTTGGGTATTCTTGTGAGGAGTTTGGAACTTGGGTCAGAGGGTCCGCGAGGGGTGGCGTTTGCCGGAAGTGATCTCAGACCTACAATTCTCGTAAACACCCAAAACATTAAAAACAAATTCACGGGAGGACGGCGATTCACCTTAGCCCACGAGTTTTGCCACATCTTGTTTGATCAGAGTAGAGCACGACGATTGGCGCATAGCAGTACACCGTGGGCTTCACCCTCGGTTGAACAGAGAGCAAACGCATTCGCAGCAATGTTATTGATGCCACCGCATCGCGCACGGAGGCCAGCAGTTGATGATGACGAAGACTTGAAACGCAGCATTGAGTCGATGGCGAAACGTTTGCGCGTCGGTCTAGTTGCGTTGAAACGACATCTTTCAAACAGAAATGAAATTACCCCTTATGAGCTGGAAAATGTTTTAGGAGTACAGTCGCAAGAAATTTGATTTATTGTTGGTGGCTGTGGTGTAGCATTTATATTATTCACAAAAAAAGTACGGCATGCTTTGCCACTACATATTGGTGATAAATGCAAAATCACAAACACACCACACTGGAGTGAAAAATTGTCTCGACTTACAATTACCATAGACGATCAATTGCATCAGGCTTTAAAGGAAACCGCAGCGCGCCAGCGGCGTTCGATTGGCTCAATCATCGAAGAATCCCTGCGACTTCGTGGAATTCGCACCTACGAAAGCGCTCGGGAAATAGTAAGTCGAGCGCGGGCAACGTCTGAATTGGATTCAGATAAAGCACTTCAACTAGCAGTTCAGGAAACCAGGCAACAGCGCCGAGAAAAGTGCAATTGAGAATTTCGCAGCCATAAAGTGCCCAGATTCACAGTCATTGATACCAATGTCGTTGTCGCTGGATTGATTACGGCTGATGAGAACAGCCTCACCGCAAAATTACTCAATGCCATGCTGAAAGGAGAGATCTTTTATCTGATGTCTGCAGATTTGCTAGCTGAGTATGCCGAGGTGATTCGTCGTCCATCACTTGTTCACCTGCACCGGTTAACGGATTTGGACATCGATATCCTGTTAACCGAAATTGTCGCCAATTCGATCTGGCGTGAGCCTGCATCAGCACACCAAGCGCCTGATTCAGGCGACAATCATCTTTGGCGATTGCTGGCATCCCAATCTGAAAGCATTCTTGTAACTGGAGACAAGTTGTTGCTGAACAATCCGTCGTCGGCACACCCGACGGTCTCTCCCAGGAAATATGTTGATGAGTTTCTCACCAGAAATATATTTTGAATTCGGCAAACGTCAATTCAATCTGTTCACAAGAACACTTGCATGTCGGTCAGCGTTTTCTGCGGTAAATTTGAAACCATCCTTTCGATTTCCACCAGAAACTTCTTCTTGAACTTAAGTCAGCAATGCTGTGCAGTTTCGCTTATGCTCATGCAGGAAGTGTGAGGAATATAGTGAGTGGCAGGGTGGGCTTGGAGCAGTAACAGTATCCATCTCCATGATTCACCTGTCCAACAGCGAAACCTGCACACTGTGCAAGCGTGTCTTCTCAGCTATGGGATTTCCGGCTGGTTCAGATGTTGAACTGGCGAATGCGGTTGCTTGGCTTGCGGCAATACGCATAGTCCCTCTGAGTGAACTGGCAGAATCAATGCCACCCCTGCAAGAATTCATGGAAATTGCCAATGAAGATCGGATGATGGGTCCGACTCGAGTCAGAGCTCCGAATTTGGAGTATGTCAACCCATTGACATTGATGGAAGGATTTGATCGGCTGACCGCCTATACCGTCAAGCACCAGTGCTCAGACACTGCGACGATGCTGAATTCGCGTTATACAGAATTGCTTGTCCCGCTGGCGCTGGCTCGGACTCACTTGCCTGTGCGATTCGAGATAAGTCTGACTAAACTTAAATTCGCAGTTCAAGACGGGGAAATCTGGATCAGTTCTGATATGGAAAGTACGAAGCGTTGGCAGGAGTCAAAAAATGTCAAGGTTTCATGCGCACCGCACAGTTCATCGTCAGTTCAGCATTCATTTGCCAGGAAGAGGCGCGGACAGCACCTCACCCGATCGAAGCTCGAAGCCTTGAGTTCGCGGAGAGTCGAAATTGACGAGCAGAGCTTTCGGATTCTGAAACAGAAGGCAGCGGAATCGTTCGTGCCCAACAGCGAGCTTTCGCGGCGCAGCGGCGCCGGTGCCGAAGTCGACGACAGCGATTAGCGGTCTGAGTGGCGGGGCGCGCCGCTAATGGCCGAGAATCATATCAGCGGCTTTTTCTGCAATTGCGAATGTGGGTGCGTTGGTATTGCCGGAAGTGATAACAGGCATGATCGACGCATCGACGACACGCAAATTGTCGAGACTGTGAACTCGAAGCTGCGGATCAACGACCGCCATTGGATCTGACTCAGGCCCCATCTTGCAGGTGCCGACGGGATGGTAGATGGTCTCGCCGATGGCTCTGGCACAGTCTAGCAGTTCGTCATCAGTTCGAACCTGAACCCCCGGCAGAACCTCCTTCTCGATGTATCCTGACATTGCCTTGCTGTTCACAATGCGTCGGGACACCTTCATGGCATTGACCGTGGTTACCTGATCTTCCTCGGTGCTCAGGTAATTCGGATGTATGGCGACGTAGTCGTTGGGATCAACTGATTGAAGCCGCAGATTTCCGCGGCTCGTCGGTCGAAGCTGCGTGACCGAAGAGGTGATGCCTGAAAAATCATGAACCCCCTGTCCGGGGCTGTCGGAACTCAGCGGCTGAAAATGAAACTGGATGTCGGGACGTTCGATGTGCGGCTGCGATCCGGTGAATATTCCTATCTGACTTGCGGCCATGCTCATCGGTCCTGTGCGAAAGGCAAAGTACCTGAGGCCGATCAGCATTTTATGAATTGGATTTCGAATCTCATCATTCAGAGTTTTCACTGAACAGCGGTAGACCGATCTTATCTGCAGGTGATCATGCAGATTTTCGCCGACACCGGGCAGGTTTCGCTTGACAGGAATCTGAAGCTCCTGCAGGTGTTCAGCGCGGCCCACGCCCGAGAGCATCAGCAGCTGCGGTGAATTGATGGCCCCGGCACAAACAATAATCTCTCGATTGGCGCGCACAGTGATTTGCTTGCCGCCATGCTGATATTCAACGGCAGATGCGCGATCTCCATCAAATGCGATACGAGTGGTGAGCGCATCGGTAACCACTTTCAAGTTGGATCGCGATAACGCGGGTCTCAGATAGCCAACCGCTGAACTGCAACGCCGCCCTTTCCAGGCGGTCAGTTGAAAATAGCCGACTCCTGACTGAACAGCGCCATTGAAGTCGTCGTTTGAGGGTATGCCGATTTCCAGTGCGCCTTGAATGAATGCGTCACCAATCTGGCGGCGAATCCGCATGTCTGAGACTTTAAGCATGCCACCTTGGCCGTGGAAATCATCGGCGCCGCGCTCCTGATGCTCGCACTTGATGAAGTAGGGCAGCATGCTGTCAAACGACCAGCCGGGGTTTCCAGCGCTCTCCCAGTCATCGTAATCCTCTCGCTGACCTCGAACATACAGCAGACCGTTGATTGAACTTGATCCGCCAAGTACTTTGCCGCGCGGCCACTTGATGGAGCGATGATTCAATCCCGGATCGGACTCTGTCTTGTAGCACCAATCCGTCGCTGGATTGTGCATTGTCTTGAAATAACCCACTGGGATGTGAATCCACGGATTTGTGTCCCGCTTGCCAGCCTCAAGCACCAGAACCGAATTTGCAGGGTTTGCTGACAGGCGATTCGCGAGCACGCATCCGGCCGTACCGCCACCGACGATAATGAAGTCAAATGACTCTGAATTCATGAGTTTCTTATCTCGATCCGAAATAATGACTGCTGAAGCGTGTGCGGTTCTTCACTGCCTGAATTGATAGTTCCAGCCATCTGACTATGGTGAATGTCAGTTGCACCGGCAGAAGCCCATTCTCAGCGAAGTTAGTCAGACCGCGCAGTATTTTATTGGCTTTTCAAGCGATTGAGAGGCGAATGAATCAATTTGGAATCGTCAATGACATGCTCCTCAGCTGTGGAAGTCGCAATTCATCAAACCATATTCTTTCGTTACCATTCTGGTAAAAAATTTGACGAATGGGAATTGTAGTTGGAAGTCACATTTGCTCTGTGATTTTGCGAAATACGTGATACGAAACAGTCATCATCTCCACGACTAAGTGCAAATTTGCAGAATGAGAATTCAGGAATGTGGTCTGGCAATCATGATCAAATCGGAATGTCGCTCATTGATCTGGTCAATAGAATTTCACACTATGGGAGCATACGGAAGCGGCTTGAGAATATTCGATGGTGAGACGAAGCGCACTGTCTTCATTGCGATACAAAGAGTGTCCATTCAATAATCAGACATAGATGACATATTGCATCTCGTTACTGGCAGGGTCCCGACGAATCGATATTTTCCGAGGAGATCGGTACAGTCATGGCGGGTCGCGGAATTTCAGCTATGGGTGCAACTATCTGTTTGTTCAGCATCAGCCTTGATGACGATTTAATTTTTAACTGAATTTGGACATGGCAGCACCAAAAATCCACCTGGATTTCTGCACACAGTCCACGAAAGTAATCCAATGCCAATTCAGATAAGTTCTAAAGTAACGCTTAGTCCCTTACCAACTAAAAGTTGGTTTGAAAGTAGGGAAGGAATGTGCCGGGATTGCAAATTCGGATCTGAAATTCTACTTTTGTTGTATTGAATCATTAGCGTATGATGAACGATACGAGGGAAAATGCAAGATTTTTATTTGACAAAATGAAAAAATGTATTGACTTTTCCCCAATGAATGCTATATAGTCAACATGCCGTCTGTGTCACTCATTGGATGAATGGTATATGGTGTGGCTGGTGGGATTCGAACCCACAGCCCAGTTGGGTTGACAACTGAGCGGGAGAATGCGAGTCTCCTGCGTATACCAGTTCCGCCACAGCCACATGACAGCTTTATGAAAAGGGGGGATGACGTAAATCGTCGTCTCCTCTTTTCATTTGTTCGTGGTGGAATTCTACTATTCTAATTCAAAACCCCAGACATCATTTGTCCATGTATAAGGAAAAATCTTAGCGAATAAATATCGAAATCTTCAGGTAGGTTCGTTTTCGAGGTGAGGCACAGAGTCTGCGAACCAGACAAGAAGCATTTGAAAAAAGTTCTATCAGAACCAGAAGTGCTAACCCAGAGGATAAAGCTAAAATCAAGAGTGAGTGTCTTTTCGGCGATTCTCAACATTTACTTGAGTGAAAGGTAATTGTGACCTTTGTACAGGGTGTTTTAAACAAGCACATTACATGAGTGGAAACGAAATGAAATGGCAGCGGCCTAAAGTGATTCCAGGTGTCGGTCTGAACTCAGTTCAGCGAAACTATCAACACATTGAAGTCAAGCCGTATGCCGGCGCTTGCGGGGCGGAAATTTTCGGTGTCGACATCTCCCGCCCCGTTTCGACTGAAGCGATCGACGAGATCAAGTGCGCTTTCCTCGATCACCTGGTCATCTTTTTTCGGGATCAGACAGTCGAACCTGAATCGCTCAAGAATTTCGGCAAGCACTTTGGATCGTTTCACATTCACCCCTATGTCGGGTCCTTGGAAGGGCATCCAGAAATCATGATGGTTGTCAAGAACCCTGAAGACAAATACAACTTTTCAGGCACCTGGCACAGCGATGTAACGTTTGATGAGAAGCCACCGCTCGGCTCAATCCTGTGTGGCATGGAAGTGCCGAAATTCGGTGGCAACACGCTGTTCGCCAATCAATATCTGGCTTATGACATGCTGTCTGAGACCTACAAAGAATTGCTGAAAAATCTGAAAGGCGTTCACAGCGCGGAAAATGTCTATGGCCGGGCGGGTGAGTACTCAAGCGAGGACTACCGAAGCAAGCACGCGGGGACACCGATTCGGGGTGATGAAACCGCACAGGCACGTGTATCCCATCCGATCATCCGCACACATCCTGAAACCGGGCGCAAGGCGCTCTACGTGAACGAACCGTTTACAGTCGGAATCGAAGGCTTGAGCGAAGAGGAGTCTGAACCGATCTTGCGCTATCTCGTCAAGCACGCAGTCCAGCCGGACATCTGCTGCAATTTCCGGTGGGAACCAGGGTCAATTGCGTTCTGGGACAATCGCTGCCTGCAGCATTACGCGCTGAACGACTATCCGGGAGAACGCCGCGTGATGTGGCGGCTCACAATCAACGGAGACCGGCCCTTCTAGGCGCCGATCAGGTTCTGACGCCGCGCAGCCTCTCCGTGCGTCGCCGCAGCATCTCAATTGCGGTGAGCAGCAGAATCGAAACCAGAACCAGCAGAGTCGCGACCGCAAGAATTGTCGGGCTGATGTGCTCGCGGATGCCTGAGAACATCTGCCACGGAATTGTTCGCTGCTCGAAACTGCCGACAAACAGAATCACGACGACTTCATCAAAGGATGTGATGAAGGCGAACAGAGCGCCGGAGATTACACCGGGCAGGATCAGCGGCACAATAATTTTGAAAAAGGTGGTTACCCCGTCCGCGCCCAGGCTGTTCGCGGCGCGAATCAGGCTGCGGTCAAATCCAACCAAAGTCGCGGTTACAGTGATCACGACAAAAGGTGTGCCGAGCGCAGCATGCGCCAGGATCACACCGATGTGCGTGCCTTGCAGATTCACTCTGGAGTAGAAGAAGAACATGCCGCAGGCGGAGATGATCAGCGGCACGATCATGGGTGAGATCAGAATCGCCATCAATGTCGTGCGGTAGGGCACTTCGCGCCGGCTCAACCCCAGCGCCGCCACAGTGCCGAGACCGGTGGCGATCAAAGTTGAGAAGATAGCGATGATGATGCTGTTGTTCACCGCCCCCTGCCAGTTCACATTGGTGAAAAAGTCCTCATACCATTTGAGCGAATAGCCCGCCGGGTCAAAAGACAGCATTTCCGCTGTGAACGTGAAAAACGGCACCGCATTGAACGACAGCGGCACGATCACCAGAATCGGAAAAATCAGGAACAGGAAAATCAGTCCGCAAATGATGCGGAAAAGATAGTGCCAGATCCGTTCAATCGGGGTGTAGTAAGATGGTAGCTTGCTTGCCATTTATCCGAGCTTCATGTTGTCAACGCCGACAATTCGATCATACAGGATGTAAAGCACCAGCACCAAGCCCAGCAGAATGATGCCAAGCGCCGCGGCCAGCCCCCAGTTCAGGGATATCGACACATGGTAGGCGATGAAGTTGCTGATGAATGTACCGGAAGTGCCGCCAACCAGAGCGGGGGTGATATAGTAGCCGATGGCCAGGATGAAGACAAGAATGCCTCCTGCGCCGATTCCCGGAATTGTGTTTGGTGCGTAAACCTTGAAAAATGCGCTGAAGGGATGAGCGCCAAGCGAGACTGCCGCTCGCATATAGCTGGGAGGAATTGTTTTCATAACGCTGTAAAGCGGCAATATCATGAATGGTAGCAGAATGTGTGTCATCGCGACAACGGTTCCGGTTGCGTTGTGAATCATTGTCAGGCGACTGTCTTCGTCGATCAGATTCAACGCAACCATTATGTCGTTCAACACCCCCTCTCTCTGCAGCAGTGCGATCCATGATGTCGTTCGAACGAGCAGTGAGGTCCAGAACGGCAGCAGTACAAGCATCAGCAGGATATTGCTGGATTTAAGGGGCAGCGTTGCCAGAAGATAAGCGACCGGATACCCTAGTATCAATGTCATCAGCGTGATGAATCCGCTTAGAAGAAGTGTTCGCCAGAACAGCTTGATGTAAATCCGGTTCTTTTCCTCGAGAATTTCAATGTCGCCGGCTGGCGTGAGCTGCAAATCAAGCGCCGCAAGGAAATAGCCTGATGTCAGAGTGGGCGAAAAGGTTTTGATCACCTGCCAGGTCTCAATATTCCCCCACTTCTTGTCAACCTTGATCAGAGCTTCCTGATAGGGTCCTTCCTCAATTCTGGGGACCCGTCTCTGAGACTTTCTGAACAGACTGTTCATCCCCGGCAATTCGTAATTGAGACGCTTGCCGACCCGCGTGATCAGCTTATCCTTCGCTCCTTCCTGAATGTCCAGGAACATCGCCTCAAACACGCTTTCATCGGGTAGTTCACCGGAGAGCGCGTCCCAACGTTCAATCGCTTCAGTCGTTCGAGGCAGATAAGTGGAGACAATAGGATTGTCGACGCCGCGCCAAAGCATGTCGGCGATTGGAATCAGGAAAGTAATTCCGAGAAAAAAGAACAGCGGTGCAACCAATGCAAGCGACTTGAGCTTGTCTCGGCGAAGAGCCCGAGCCAATGCCGTCTTAAGTGGCGTGCCGTCCGCTGTCGTCAGGGGTTGATCTGGAGTGATTGCCGTGTCCGCCATGACCGAATCTGGTTCAAAGTTTATTGATCGTCATTTCAGATTATGACATATCCAATGTGGGATGCGAACTTTTTTCGCATCCCACACTGAAATCTTCTTAACCTCTCAAACTCTCCAGTGAATTTATTGAGCAAGCCAAGAGGTGAACTGTTCTGTCAGATCATCTTCGTTGTCCGCCCACCACTCATAGTTGTACAGCAGAGTGGTTTTCGCGTTATCTGGATGAGTTGGCATATGCGGTCCCATCTCGATGCCCAAAACTGCATGTTGACCAACCATTCCCGCAGATGACATGCGTGCCGGACCGTAGGAGATGTATTTGGCCTGATCTGCCAGTCTCTGGGTATCTGTGGCGTATCGCAACAGCTTCAGAGTCGCGTCTCGGTGAGGAGCGCCGACAGGCACGACCCAACCATCAAGATCAAACACCTGCCAGTCCCACATCATGCCGATTGGCTGACCTTCTTCTTCAATTGCTGAAAACAGCCGTCCATTGTAGGCAGAAGCCATGACCACTTCACCATCTGCCAGCATCTGTGGCGGTTGAGCGCCGCGCGTCCACCAGACTGTGTCTGCCTTGATGGTGTCCAGTTTCGCAAAAGCCTGCGCCACACCTTCCGGCGTGTCCAACGTATCATAAATCGCATCCGGATCTACACCATCTGCAAGCAGAGCCCATTCAAGATTGTTAATTGGCTTTTGCTCCAAACCTCGTCTGCCTGGAATCTTCTCCATATCGAACGCGTCAGCGATCATCGTTGGCGCTTCTGGAACCATGTCGGTTCGATAGCCCCATGTGGTCGAATAGACGATATTCGGAATAAAACATGGCGAGACAATCAGGTCACCAAAATCTTCGCTCGCAGGCGTTCCGTCCGGCGCCGGGCTCAGAATTTCATCGGGATCAAATTCCTCGACCAATCCTTCATCGCACAGCGTGATCGCATAAGAGGCAATGGTATCCAGCAAGGACCAGGTGACGTTTCCGACCTCAGCCTGCGCTCTCAGCTTGGCGACGCCTTCAGATGCGGAATCGTCATTGATGATGGTAATGCCGGGATTCTCAGCCATGAACGGGTCGTGATACGCGAGCTGCTGACTCTTCGAGTAAGCCCCGCCCCACGAAACCACAACCAATTCCTGAGCCTGGGCGGTTACCACGCCTCCAGCAAGCAGAAATACAGCTGATGCTGCCAACACTGTTTGTTTAACGATTGATTTTTTCATTCGCTTTACTCCAATTGTTTAAAGCCATTTCTGGCTTGGTTTGCACATTAATCGCGTTAGTTACGCAAGAATACAACAAAATGAAATTCAATTTCAAATTTCGATTCATTGAGTATAGGCAATTTCAAGAGCGAATATTGAATTTGTTTTAAGAAATTGTGAGTGCATTCATTGAAATTGCTGACACCGAATTTTTTGCATGGGCAGCAAGAATCAGACTCAATGGCGCGGGGAAATGGATTGAGCAGCCGAAATGACCGGAATATTTCGGTGTTGAACAGATTCTGGTTCTGATGGCTGTTGTTATTGCCGATTCAATTCTTCATCTTTCTGAATTCATGTGCAATGCAGGAAATTGACATCTTTGGAAAATTTGCGATTTTTTCGTGCGACAAACTGAAATCAATTGAGTCGCCAACTCCCAAAAAAATTAAAATCAATCGGTTTTCAAGACTGAATTTCCACTCCAACTGAATCAGAGGAATCTATAGGACATGGCCGAAACGCGAAACCGCCAGCACGGCGCCATGGAATTTTCAGAGCCGCCCGTCGACCTGGACACTGTACGCAGATATCGACTCGAACGCGTCAGACAGCAGCTTCGGGCGCGGGATTTGGCCGGGGCGCTGCTGTTCGATCAATTGAATACCCGTTATGTGACCGACGCGACCAACATGCAGATCTGGTGCTCGCACTATGAAGCCCGCTGTGCGTTTGTTGCGACTGAAGGACCCGTCATACTATGGGATTTTGGCAACATGCCACATCTTGCCGAGGACCTTCCCACTATTGACGAATATCGGGTCATGACCCCGTTTTTCTTTTTCGGCGCCGGGTCCCGCTGTGAAGAGAATGCTCACAAGTTTGCTCGGGAGCTCAATGATGTTGTGACAGCTCACGGCGGCGGAAATCGCAGAATCGCAGTTGACCGCTGCAGCCTTTTGGGAATTCATGCGCTGGAGAAGCGCGGCCTCGAACTGGTCGAGGGGCAGGATGTCATGGAAGTTGCAAGAGTCATCAAGTCTGCGGAAGAGTTGGAGCTGATGAAGCACGCGGTGCGCGTGTGTGAGGCCGCAGTGTCGAACATGCGCGATGCGATGGAGCCGGGAATCACTGAAAATGCGCTGTGGGCGAAACTCCATGAAACCAATATCGCGTTGGGCGGTGAGTGGATTGAGACGCGGCTTCTTTCATCCGGGCCGAGAACCAATCCGTGGATGCGCGAGTCGTCCATGCGGGTTATCGAGAAGGGTGACATGATGAGCTTTGACACGGACTTGATCGGTCCCTATGGTTACTGCTGTGACATGTCCCGCTCCTGGATATGCGGCGAGGTCAAGCCAACCCCGGAGCAGGCGCGGCTCTATCAGCTGGCTGCCGAGCAGATTCGCTTCAACACGGAATTGCTGAGACCGGGCCTGACGTATAAAGAACTGTCTGCCATGGCGTGGCCGCTGCCCGATGAGTTCGCACCCAACCGATACGGAGTCATCTTTCACGGCGTGGGGCTGGCTGATGAGTATCCCAGCATCAAGCACTACATGGATTATGAGAAGAAGGGCTATGACGGTGTATTGGAACCCGGCATGACCTTGTGTGTGGAATCCTACATGGGCTCGATTCACGGCGGTGAAGGAGTGAAGATCGAAGAGCAGGTGCTGATTACCGAGACCGGTTACGAAATGCTCACCAGCTATCCGCTCGAAGACTGGTAGCGCGCAATCAGCAGAAGGCTTTTGCTGGCTGCGCTAGAAGAAGCGCTTCTTGACGATATCGTGCGTGAACTCAAAAAGGGAGTCAAGTGCCGGTCCCAGCTCAGCTATACGGGGATCGGTCGTGGTGCCGCGGCAGAACCGCGCATAGATCTGCATGAAGATGATGCAGTGCTTGAAGGCTGTCAGCACCCGATAGTAGTGAATGTCTGAAAGATCGCGTCCGCTGATCTTCGCATAGCAATCTGCAACGTCCTCGCGGCTCATCCAGCCGGGGCTGGTCGAAGTCGGCATCTGTCCGACTTTGTTGAGTGCCGGCGGATCAGTCGGCTCGACCCAGTAACTCAGGAGTGTGGCAAAATCAAACAGGGGGTCTCCCAATGTGCACATGTCCCAGTCGAGAAGCGCGATTGGGCGGGTCAGATCTTCGCGATCAAGAACAATGTTGTTGAGCTTGAAATCATTGTGAAGCAGGGTGTGCCCCGCGCTGGGTACAGGCTGCCGCTCCAGCCAGCGAATGATTTCTGAAGCTGAGGCAGGACTGGCGCGGTCTCGATAGACATCCTCCGCCGCAACATGAAACCGCTTCACCCAGCCGCGCACCGCGCGTTCAAGAAAGCCTTCGGGTCGCCCGAGATTTTCCAATTCAACACTGCTCGGGTCGACGGACTGAAACTCGACCAGCACCTCGACCACCATTTCCGAAAGCCGCCAGGTCTTGCTGTGCAGAAATTCCGGCACTTCCATCTGAATGATTGCGCCCGGCCGGTACTGCATGATCAGAAAAGGCGCTCCCAGCACCGCCGAATCTTCACACAGCAGGATTCCTCTAGGTGCCAGAGGAAACTTTCTCCAGAGTCTGGAAGTCACTTTGAACTCGCGCACCATGTCATTGGCACCCGGCGGCAGCGGCCCGTGCGGGGGACGGCGGAGCACACAGGATTCTCCATCCATCCGGATCAGAAAATTGAGATTTCCAAAACCGCCCACAAACTGTCTCGGCACCGGCTCAGCATTGAATTCATGGCCGAGACTTCCAAGATACCGCTGCAGGCTCAGCCAGTCTTCAGGCTGCTGATGCTCCGGTGAAAAAAACCGGTCAGTCGTGAGTTCCATGGTTTATGTGCAGATTGAAACTGCTGGTTGGAAAACAATCACTGACGCTTCACCTGTGCGATGAATGCCAGCGATCAAGATTCGAGAACACTCGTGAATTTGCCGGGTATTTTACTGTCAGCATGATGAACCGCCGATTCGATGATTGCGCGCGGACGGCCGGAGGCGTCAGATTATTCAGACGCGTCCGATGAGTATAATTTCGACCACTTTGAAACGCTCAACTGGAGACTGCTATGGACCCCAACAAACCTCGAAATCCCAGCAAGGTTGAATGGTCAGGCGACAATCCTGGCATCTATCTGAAAGAAGACCCGGACGGTGACTGGACCGCGCTTGGAATTTTCTTCCGCGTCGCGTTGTCTCCGCATGGCGCAGGAACGACCATGATTGTGCTGGAAAAGCCGAATGAAGCGACGGGCTATCCTGACGCGAACAATATCTGCCTGACTGACAATGAGCCGCTTACCGAGTATCTGATTCGCGATTTCATGTCCAAATTTCCGTCATTTCGCGGACGCGAGGGACTGGGCTCCATGACTTATCTGCCAATCGATGAGGTGACCACAAAAGGAGACCTCAGGGACTATCGCAGCGAGTCGGTGATCTCAAAAGATCTGGAAGTTGTGATGACCTGGCGGGATTTGCAGGAACCGTTCGCTGCGGAGGTGGCAGTTGAGATTTCAGCCACTGGCGAGCACGAGATGTACAGCGTGTTCCTGGAAGCGAAATCGGCGGAAATTTCCGTCAATGGACAGAAATTCTCGGGGCAGATCACAACCAGAAACTTTCTTGGACGCGAGATGAGCACTGCGTTCCTGGCAATATCTGAAACCTGGCTCACCCCAACTGACTGATCGAATTTGTGATTTTTTGCTCCGCAGGAAAAATTTTGCAGGTGCGCGCTGTTCCATTCGCCGCAACAGTGCGCACATTGTTCATTGATTTAGTTGAGATCGGTTTTTAGCTACCGCAGTGAAATTTGCACTTTTCTCTGGAACTTTCTCCTCTCCCCAATAAACCCAACCGATAGACTCACTGCTGCCATCATCTTTCTTTAGCTCGACCCAAGTTTAAGTCGAGAATACATATGGCAGAGTCTTCGCATTCGTAACCAAATATTGCTTGTCAAGAACTGTTTCTGAGATGATTTTGCCCGGCCACCGAAAAAAACCACTTGGCAGTGCTTCACGAACAGGCGCAACTTGGTCCGCAACTACCCACAGGTTCAGCAATGGTTGACTTGAATCATTGTTAGACCAACCAGTAGAATCCGATGAAGTTTGACCAATGACTACCAATAATGAACAAAGAACGAAGAAAAGGTAAGCCAGTATTTAGGTTAGTGATACTGCTTCGCAGCGATCACTAACCTAAATATTATCACTAACCTAAATATTGGAGTGCCTGCGAATTTAGCGATTCTCCTGATAGCCCTCAAAAAGAAATTATACAAGGCCATCAACATTCTGCTTTACGAGACCGCCGGCACCAAACTCACTCTCACATTGTCTGGAAGTTTGATGCCGCTCGGCCAGACTGTCAGGCAGCTGCAGCTGAGCGAATGGGTCGAACGGCTGATGCCCAAGTGTGAGGAGCGCAACCGTGGCCTGCTCAAGCATTGCCATCTCAACACCCGACGCGCATCAGTTACCGTCAGCACATCCCTGTCATCGGAGATGGATTCCCGACACAATCCACTGCAATCACACCTGCAGTGAACACTGACTTGCAAATTTGATGCCGAAGCGAATCAAGCGTTATTCAATCGCCAATAAAAACAACACATTATCCGATTATAATATCTGGCAAATTATTTTTGCCTCAAAGCGCGGTGATTCGAGAAAATTCGCGCAGATGTCGGATCACTCGCGTATGGGTGCCGGCCACTGAGCAGAAAATATGGAAACGATACTGAACTGGGGTACCTACCTTGCATTTCTTGCGCTTGATGCGCTGACGAGCTTCATCAATTTTCTACCGCAGCTTCTGATTGTATTGGGAATTCTGCTGGTAGGTTGGATTGTCGCCCGAATCAGCAAAATCATAGTCGTTCGACTAATCGGAGGACTCAACCGAATCCGTCCGCGCATTCAGATTGCCGGCACACCGGTCCTGCCGAAGGTTGATGAACCCTTCGCTCTTGTCATCGGAAGGATTGTTTTCTGGCTTGTCATTCTGGTTTTTGTCGCACTGTCGACGGATCTGCTCGGTCTTGGCTTGTTCGCCGACTGGCTGAACCGGCTTGTCAACCACTTGCCAAACATTCTTTCTGGAGCGCTGATTATCTGGGCCGGTGTCGTGTTCAGCGGTCTCGTCGGACAGGCTATAGGGACCGCAGCGGTGAATCTTGCAGAATCGCAGCGCCTGGCGCTCTCTCGGGTCGCTCAGTTTTTCGTTCTCATCGTTCTCATCCTGATCGGTGTCGATCAGATTGGAGTGGATATCACCATTGTAGTAACGATTCTGTCGGTTACCATCGGTGCCGCGCTGGGCGGTCTGGCAATCGCTTTCAGCCTGGGCGCCCGACAGCTGGTCAGCAACCTGATCGGTGTGCGGTATCTGAATCCTGATTACCGCCTGGGGCAGCGAATTCGCATCGGTGAGCACGAAGGCACGGTGCTTGAGGTAACGTCAGTATCGGTGATACTCGATACAGAGGAAGGACGGGTGACAATACCCGCGCAGATGTTTTCGGAGCGGCCCAGTGTTCTGGTGGCCCGGGAGTCGAAGAATGTCTGAGCGTTTGAAAATTGCAGAGTACTTCGTCAGTCGCTACAGTGCGGCCGCAGTCAGCGCCATTCAGCAGCTGCAGGCGGAGGAAGCCGGAGAGTTCATTGAGGCGATTGAAGATTCGTTGAGTGTTCTGGCGCTTCGCTCTATGCTGCCGACAGCAGCCGCCAGGTGTGTGGAAGCGATGCCGAGAGCCTCAGCCACCAAGTACCTTAACCGACTCAGCCCAAAAGATGCGGCGGCGATTCTTCGAAACACAGGTGAAGAGGCGCGTACCGCTTTGCTGGGAATGCTCTCGCGCCGTCAGGCGCTTCGAATTTCAATCACACTGCGGTACCAGAACTCCTTGGTAGGCGCCTGGATGGACACGGCGGCCATTTGCTGCCGCGCCGACATGCTGATCGCAGAAGCAAAGAAACTGGTGATTGATGAGGGCTACATCTACAGTCGTGTATACGTCATCAATGAACAGAACGAGGCGCTTGGATCAGTTTCACTGATTGAACTGCTGCAGCATGTCGATGAGCGTCAGTCGGTGTCCAGAATCATGAATTCATCTATCAAGCCCATCTATGCTTCACTGACGCTTGAGCAGGCTGTTGAGTGGGATGAATGGGCTGATGCGGATATCCTGCCGGTCATTGATCGCGACCAGAAGTTCGTCGGAATCGTTCGCTTTGTCGACTTATGGGGCGCGATGGCAGAATCATCGCCGGCTGATCCGGTGAGCAAACCGAATGCCGATGTCTTGGGATTCGCGGAAATTTACTGTCTTAGACTGGCGGACATGATGGTTGCGGCTTTATCCGCAAAACGCACATTCAACTAATCACAACCACAATGAATCGGGAGATTCAGCGATGGCCGAGCACGTAGAACAACAGAACGCAGAATCGATCCTAATTTCCCGATTCTGCCAAGAGGCGCCGCAGAGCGCCGCGAACCGTCTGGAGACACTGTCTGTCGAAGATGCCTTTGAAATTCTGGGTCAGGTGCCTGAGGACATTGCGGCGCCCGTCTGGTCGGCGCTGTCTCCATCGACGGCATCGGAAATGCTGGAATTGGCGCAGGAGTCAAGTGCGCTGGCTGTGCTGGATGCAATCGACCCCGGCCGAGCGGCATCGATTCTCACCATAATGAATGCTGATAAAAGGACCGCCTTGCTGAACAGCCTGAACAAGTCGTTGGCCAATGAAATCAGGGAATTGATGGCCTATCCGATTGATACAGCCGGCGGGCTGATGGATTCGCGGGTCTTGCTGTTCCAAGGAGACATGACCGTCGCTGAAGCTCAGCAGATGCTGCGAGCCCGAAAGATCAGCCAGACTGTTTATGAGCTCCGGCTTGTCGATGAAAACCAGTGCCTTCGCTCGGTCGTGCAGCTCAACACGCTTGCGCTTGCCAACCCGGAAGACACGCTTGAGTCTCTTTCCGAACGGGTATTGGTGGTTGTCGAGCCAACTGCGACACGCGAGGAGATCAGCCAGAAAATGGAAGACTACGGCTTGGAAGAGCTGGCTGTGGTCGATCATGCGCGTCGGGTGCTGGGGGTGATTCGACATGCGACGCTGATCGATGTTCTGAAAGACGATGTGTCAATCGACATTCAAACCATGGTGGGGGTGAGCAAAGACGAGCGCGCGTCATCCGGACCCGGGCTGGCGATTCGCAAGCGGCTGCCCTGGATGCAGGTGAATCTGCTGACGGCATTCGCGGCGGCGGCTGTCGTTGGGATTTTCGAAGGCACCATCGCAAAGTTCACTGCGCTTGCTGTGCTGCTGCCGGTGGTGGCAGGGCAGTCCGGAAATGCCGGCGCGCAGGCGTTGGCGGTAACCATGCGGGGCTTGGCCCTGAGGGAGGTTCACGTACGCGACTGGCCGAAGATGATCCGGAAGGAGACCTTCGTCGGACTCTGGAATGGCATCGCCATTGCCATTGTCTGTGGAATCGCTGTCTATATCTGGAGCGGGCAGGCCGGATTGGTTCTGGTCATCAGCTCATCGATGATTCTGGCCATGATGATCGCTGGAATCGCAGGAGTTGTGGTGCCGGTGGGACTGAAAAAAATAGGTCAGGATCCGGCGGTTGCCTCATCGATCGTATTGACTACGATCACTGACATTGCCGGATTTTTCTCTTTCTTGGGTATCGCGACCTTGCTGGCCGGGCTTCTGGTCTGACGACGAAGCTGTCGGTGATTCAGTCTGCGTTTTCAGATGTTTCTGGTTCGAATTGGAAATCAGCCAGGCGACTTTCAATTTGACGGGCTATGCTGATCAATCTGTCGTCTTGATTGAACGCGCCGACAAGTTGAATTCCCAGCGGCAGTCCGCTGGCGCCGAATGACACGGGAAGATGGATGCACGGAACTTTCAGCAGCGTCCACATTCGATTGAAAATCGGATCGCCAGTGGCGTTCAATCCTTTCGGCGCCTCACCCGGGGCGCTTGGCGTGATGAGCACATCATAATCGCGGAACAGTTTCCGCAGCTTTCTTTGCCATAATTCAGACAATGAGAGAGCCTTCCGGTAGCTTTCGAACGTGGTATTCTGTCCAAGCTCAATCAGAGCGTTGAGCTGATCACTCAGCAGTTGCGGAAACTTTCGATATTCTGCACTCAGGGACCGGCATCCTTCGTAAGCCATGACAGTGATCTGCGCCTCAGTCAACGCGCCGTCAGACGGCCCCACTTCCATTTCCGAGACCTTGAACCCGCGTCCATCCAGATGCTGACAGACATCTTCAAGCAGTTGCCGCTGATCGGTTTCAGTCAGACTCCAATGCGGAGTCCTGACAAATCCGACCCGAATTGATTCAGGCACAGGTGCGAATTCGAGCGGCGCGCCGAACAGAGCGTTTCTGACAATTGTCAAATCCCGCACTTCGCGAACGAAAAACCCGATTGAATCGAGACTTTGCGCGAAACCGCAAACGCCTGCAAGGCTGATCGCGCCGTGACTGGCCTTGTATCCGGTCACTCCGCAATACGCGGCCGGACGTATGACGGAACCGGCGGTCTGCGTGCCCAGCGCAAGCGGCAGCATCATTTTGGACACCGCGGCCGCGGAGCCCATGGAAGAGCCGCCCGGCGTGTGGTCTGCGTTATGGGGATTGCGTGTCTTGCCCGGAAAGAAAAAGGCGAACTCAGTCGATTCAGTCTTTCCGGCGATGATGGCGCCCGCAGCCCTCAGCATGGCGACACAGACGGCATCGCGCTCAGGAACATAGTCCCGATAAATCTCGCTGCCCATTGTGGTTCGAATCCCAGCAGTCTCCATGATGTCTTTGACACCGACAGGAACGCCGAACAATGGAGAGTTCATCTGCATATGCTCGATCGCCGCCAGCCCGTTGAAAAGCAGTTTTCGCTCAAAGGTGGTGAAGGCGCCCAGCTCATCCTCAATTTCTTCGATTCTTATCATGCAGTCCGAAACCAGCTCGAAAGGATGAACTGATTTTGACTGGATCAGTCGGGATGCTTCGTGAAGTGGCAGTTCGTTGAGATTGGAGCCTCGCATTCTGATCATTCCTCAATCAAATCGAGAGCTTGCTGAAACAGCGACTCAGGATAACGGTAGATGCCGCCGCCCAGTCTTCCAGCGGCGCCTTCCCGATCGATGACGCCCAAGCTGACGATCGGTGTGGTGTGTTCAGCGACGACCGTCCGCGCACTGAGTCCGGTTCTGAATTGCAGTGATCCGAATGCGTCGTGAACGGATGCCAGCAAGGCGCCCGGCAGCTGACCCGCGTCTGCTGGCAGAAAGTTTCCAAACATCTCGCGCTGCGCTTCCGCATAGGCAATCGCCATCGCCCCGAAGCCAACCATATCGACGACTGCGCTGTCACCGATCGCGCCCAGCGCTCTTGATGCGGGATAGTCACCCAGATCACCCGCTGGGGAATCCGCTTCGGTAGCAATCCAATGATCAGGACTGCCGGCAACCTTGATTCCGACTCTGACGCCATTTCCAGCGGCTGCAGTCACGACACCGCTATGCGGGTTGTGATCAGCGGCCAGCATCATGCATTTGGCAGACGCCATCAGGAGATTCAGCGCGAAACTCGGACTGTCTTCCAAAAACCTTTTTTGTGCAGGAAAGTCGTTCAGTGCGGGTTGGAAATGATTCAACACTGCGCGGGTTGCTGCAATGGTTCGACCATGGCAGTCATCTCCGTAGGACAGCGCCTCTCTCGCAACCCGAAGCAGATCGATCTCTCCTTCAAGACAATTTTCGACTGCGTCAATCAGCTCCTGATTGATCCACCGAAGATGATTCAGCGCTGACTCACTGCACAATCCCAATCGCATAGCCGGTCCATTGCCGCCGTTGAGCGGCGAATAGGTGATGTTGTCCGGATTGTTGGAGTCGATGATCTGATGAAGCCACATGGAAGAGGAAACTACTCCTGCGAGAGGAACGACTGTCGCATGGTCTTGGGCTGGCTGCAGAGAGACTTCGCCAGCTCGAATCATTGACCGAGCCGCTTCGAAGTCATCCGCCAGATTTTCGAAAACGAGGGCCACCGCTGCTGAATTGAGCACTGGCTCGGGAATTTCCTCTGTAGATTCGAACGGCGGACCTGCATGGAGAATGACTGAAGAGTCCAAATTGATCGCGCTCGCAGCCAATTCGTTGCCGCGCCACATAGGCCGAGCTTGCAGCAGCTTGTTCAGAGCGTCGCGATCTCGAGGGTCGATGCTGGTCATTTCGTTGGTTTAGTTTTGGGTTTAAGGGATTCGGAATTGCGCTGATTGCGTAGGTTGATCTCCGCTCTGCATCGGAAGAAAAACTTTCGCTCAAATCCAATGCGAAAGTGATCGACCAATATTGAGACACTGACTGTCTGCGTTAACTCGCTGAAGGCTCAGAAGCACAAAAAGCCTGAAGCGCGGCACCATCGCCGCGCTTCAGGCGAAACAATAGGTGTTGATCTGAACAATCAGTTGCCCAGCCAGGAGAGCACCAGATCTTTGTTGGCATCAACCCATTCTCGGGCGTAGACGGCCGGATCGCGCTCTTCAACGCTCACCGCGAATGACCAGTCATTGATCAGCTGCTGGCTGAACTGGATGCCATCCAGCAATTTAGCCATTTCAGGCGCATCAGTCAGCAGCCGCTTGGAGTACGCCATATGCGAACTGATCGGAGGGAACGACGTTGAGACATGTGAGTTTTCCAGCCAGTTGGGGTCATCGTTCAAATTCGCCACCTGCCACTTTTCAGGATCATGAGCTGGCTCTTCCAGAATGGCGAGCTTGTGCATTCCGAATACATGATGCGGCAGATAACAGGCCCAGACAATGACGCGGCCGGCTTTCGCATCGGCATCGATCTGCGCCAGAATTACATTCTCCTCACTGACAGTCAGCTCATACAGATCGGCAAACCCATAGTCTCTTGCCCTGATCTGATGAATCTTTGTTGAGCTCCAGCCGGGCGCGCCCATCCAGATCTCGCCCTTGCCGTCACCGTTGCGGTCCGTGAGCTGGACAATTTCAGGCCGAGTGAGATCGTAGACCGACTTCAGGCCGTATGTATCGACTGCGTCCTGGGTGGTGCAGAATCCGTCAAACGCGGGAAACTTCACGTTCGTCAGTACGACGGTTTGATTCTCGTTCACATACTTGATCAACCAATCCCTGGTTATTCGGAAGCCAGACTTCGGGGTGAACGTCCACCTCGCCCTTGCCCTGGTCCATCGCCTTGAAGAATACGGCATGATTGCCAGGCACCATGTCAACTTGAACCCCGTAGTTGTC